>CAWKCB010000005.1:0-2584427 GCA_963848075.1 uncultured Bacteroidota bacterium | reverse complement strand
CGGCTTCCTCGGCGTCGCCATCTCCGACTTGTTCGGCTTGTTTGTGTCTTTGCCCGAATAAACTTACACGTTGATTCCAAAGGCCAGAACCGCTAGAACTGCGGCGAACGGCATCCAATAGCGGACGATATCGACGAAGAAAGGAGATAACGCCTCTAGTGCATAACCTAGACGAATCTCTGGTATGAAGACATCAGTAACGCTCTGCCACTTCTTCTCATACGAGCCGTAGTCATAAAAGTGCAAGATCCTCGAGTGAACACCGAAGAATACGGCTGCAAATGGCCACAACCATAGTTTGGTAAATCTCGATAGCTCACCCCGCGCCGCCGCACCAAAACCCAGAACCAGAGCCAACATGATGATCGGAGTCCATCCTAAAGCCCCGATGACGATCCTCTTACAGCTGCCCGGATCAACCGTATAACGCATGACATAAGCTGCTGCGACAAATGTGGCGACGATGCCGCTTGTCTGGAGAAGCCTTGCGATAATCTTCATTTCTTTGCCGAACGTCATAGGAATGGCGCGCCGGGGTCAAGCCCGAACTTAATCAGACGGCTTCCTCGGCGTCGCCATCTCCGACTTGTTCTGCTTCTTGATTTTCTTCGCTGGAATCATCCCCGAGGTCGTAACATCCAAAAGGACGGTATGCTCAAGCGGATCGTTCCCAGTTTAAGATGGTGCTGGGGTCATCCTAATGTAAAATATCAGATGGCCGTCTGGATCCCAACCCTTGACTGAAACCCGTCCTCTTGGTTCCAAGTCTTCAACATCTGGAGAAGGGAAGCCGGTCATTGTCTCATAGTCAGGCAAATCTACCTCGATGAACTTCGAGTCCTCCGTCATCGCAAATACTTTGGAGCTAGAGTAAAATCTGTAATTCACCGTGACTGCGAACGCCTTCGAGTCAGATCGCCATTTAACTTGCACGTGTTCCCTAAGAGGCCGCGCATCATCGGCCACCGAACCAAAATACTATTATCGATGCTAGCACCAAGCCCGTAATCCTATCGGTAAGCTCGATCTGTGGGAAGCTGCCTTCCTTCCATTCGGGAGAGATAGTCGGATCACGGTCTATGTCCATCACCGCGGAGAACTTGTTATCTGGCGATATTGAATCTGGCACTGTCACCGTGTTCGCAGAAGACAGTGCTATGCTCATCAAAAGAGCTGTAAGTATAATCTTCATTTCTTAGCAGAACGTTATAGGAATGGCGCGCCGGTGTAAAGTTCCGATTTCATCAGGGGGCGCTCTCGGCGTCGCCATCTCCGACTTGTTCTGCACCGGTTCCAGCTCCGAACTCGTCTGGCAGCTCCGAATAAAGGCAATAACGCAACCCAAGCGAACTATCTCCAACTTTCGATTTCACGATTTTTTCTTTCGCCAGCTCTGGGACTTTCGAAACCTCGTCAGTCCGTCGCCTCGGAAAATTCGCATAGAACCTAGTCTTTTTTTAGCAGAACGTCATAGGAATGGCGCGCCGGTGTAAAGCTCGAATTTAATCAGTCGGCTTCCTCGGCGTCGCCATCTCCGACTTGTTCTGCCTCTTTTTGCATTAGCTGTCTATGCCGTGGATGTTCGAACCAGATACTGGATACCCCTTGCGATAGCGAACAGCACCAAAAAGTGAAACGTGGACTTCTGCGATCATGCCGCCAGTCTCGCCACCTGACCAATAAGTGAAACCCCACCTAGGACTAATATCGCCCTTATAGAGAGGCTGAAACCAAGTCTTGGTGTAGGCTGGTGCCCGCCCCACAAGATCGTTCGCCACATGCCTGGCCTTGAGGTATGAGCCGATGGCGAGCGCTACTAAAATAGCGATGACGCCCAACACGATATATCTCTTGGTTGGCCTCTTCATTTTCTTGCAGAACGTCATAGGAATGGCGCGCCGGTGTCAACTCCCAATTTGATCAGACGCTTTCATCGGCGTCGCCATCTCCGACTTGTTCGCCCGGTTTTTGCTTCTGGGGGCTCGATTCAGGGTGAAAAATCGCTCAGAATCCCCGGCTAGCCGAGCCAATGCACGCGAACGCAGACGCGAAAACCAATCTGTCGGACGAACTGTGATCTGTGAATGCAGTTGGTTGAGCCGTTACTTGCGAACAATCCGGCGCAAATCAATCTGACGGACGAAAACCCAAGCACGCAAGCCAAGCCGATTCGGAAACCATCCCAACTTCTTGGCGAACGTTAAAGGAATGGCGCGCCGGAGAGAAGCTCAAATTTAATCAGACTGCTTCCTCGGCGTCGCCATCTCCGACTTGTTCAGCACTTTGTCCGCTGCGAACTGCTCTGACAGCTTCTAATCATGGAATCCACATAACCCGAGCATCAGGTTTTTCTTTTTTTCGCCAGCTCTGGGACTTTCGAAACCTCGTCAGTCCGTCGCCTCGGAAAATTCGCATAGCACCTAGTTTTCTTTATTAGCTGAACGTTATAGGAATGGCGCGCCGCTGTAAAGTTCCGATTTCATCAGGAGGCGCTCTCGGCGTCGCCATCTCCGACTTGTTCGACCATATTTAGCCGCTTCTGACCCGAAAAGCTCGAATTCATGCGTGCTTCGGCAAATCCGAACAACGCCCGAGATAACGGAATGCACCGCCTCCATTACTTTAGCTTGAGTCATCTGTTTATTCTTAAATTATTTGTGCTTCGGAAATAGCAACCTGAGAACGTGCCTCAGATATTCTCTTAATTTATCTGTCGAACGTCATAGGAATGGCGCGCCGGTGTAAAGCTCAAATTTGATCAGACGGATTCCTCGGCGTCGCCATCTCCGCCTTGTTATCCTTCTTTTTGATTAGTTGGGCGTCATCACGGAAAGGAATCGAATAATCGGACAGCGTATTCTGGAGTTCCAACTCAGTGTCTGCATCGTATCCGACTATAAGAATGGCAAAGTTCGTCGATTTGTAGTCCTCGTAGGAAGTATTGTTCCACCAGAAATGAACAGCATCGTCGATTGATTCATCCGCGTGTGACGTGGTCATCAAGAAATGCTTCGGATGATCTGAGAAACCATCGGCCTCTAACGCTGCCCAATCGATCGCTTCCTCCCATTCGGGACAACTGAACCCCCAACAGACTGCGTATCGACAGTTATGTGCGTTCACCTCTGCCGCGACCAATCTACGCTCGGCTTCTGTGATGCTTGAATTTGTGGCAAGAACCAAGAGCGTGTGCTCTCTGTCAGCAAATGGCGATGCGTAGCTAAACGGCTGTTGCGTTCGAGTAATTATCACGTTTCGCATCACCAACAAATTTCTTTGGATAACGTTATAGGAATGGCGCGCCGGGGTCAACTCCCAAATTGATCAGACGGCTTCCTCGGCGTCGCCATCTCCGACTTGTTATGCTTTTTCTTGATTCGTTACCAGCCGGAATTAGGTGAAAAAAGTAGCGAAATATTGCTCGTCTCATCAAGCCATTGAAATCCTTGAAGCGCAGAGTTTCGTTGGCAGAACGGAGCCAATAAATCCTCAACTCGACTCCATCCATCATAACTAAGCCGACATTCGTATGTTCTACCTCCTGCTAGATTCTGGATGCCATCATTGTCCTCGCTGATCGTCAGTTGCAACTCGGGGTCAGTGCAATTCTCGAAACCCGGCACGTCGTGAAGGACAAAAGAACCGGCCATCTTATCGCGCATTCCTCTTATCGCGTGGAAGAGTTCTCGTGCAGCCTGAAAATCCGTGCCGGAAATCTGAATGAGTGGGCAATCGTTCGAACCATCCTCGATTAACTCGATCTGTGGGATGCAGCGAATCATAAATTTCTTTGCATAACGTTATAGGAATGGCGCGCCGGTGTAAAGTTCCGATTTCATCAGGGGGCGCTCTCGGCGTCGCCATCTCCGACTTGTTCGACCATATTTACTCCGCCTGACCTGAATCGCCCGAATTGATCTCCTCCGAAGAATCCGCACGCAACCCGAGCAATTGATTGTGTGACTTTGCTTCATCGTTGAGACTCGGAGTAGGGGATTCTTAAATTTATTGCGATTCGGAAATATCTGACTGAGAACGTGCATCGGATATTCTCTTAATTTACCTGTCGAACGTCATAGGAATGGCGCGCCGGGGTCAAGCTTCGAATTTAATCAGACGGCTTCCTCGGCGTCGCCATCTCCGACTTGTTCTGCTTCTTTGTTGGCGGGGCTGAGTGTGCAAGCCGAATTGACCAAAAGTCCCCATCAAAAACTTGGAAGCCCAAATCGATCGGACTTCCATCGATTAGTGCTACATTCAAAGATGCGCCTGATTTACGTTCTTCGGCCAGGCTTGGATCCGAAATGACCAGACCTGTATGCTCCGTGATTGATGAGAAGACCAACTCGATATCATACACGGCGTCTGTCTTCACGATCGCCCAATCACCCGTCATCGAATAGAGTCCGCCCGTGAACGGATATACGCGTTCATCCCAGCCATGCAGGCAGCACCCGGGTAGTTTTGACGCGGTAAAAGTCCCATCGGCTCTCAAATCAACAGTGCAATCAATGTCGGTGTAGCCCATCTCGATCAACGGAGATGCATCTGGATCACTCTTCTGGAGAGTGTAAGTTCCGACCAACTCTGCCGTCGTTGGTTTCGCGGTGAGACGGTCATACCAGTTGAAGCGTCCGCTCTTACATCCAGCAAGGAGTGCTATAATCGCGATGATGCAAAATGGTCTCATTTTCTTGCAGAACGTCATAGGAATGGCGCGCCGGTGTCAACTCCCAATTTGATCAGACGGCTTCCTCGGCGTCGCCATCTCCGCCTTGTTCTGCTTGTTGTTTTGTTAGCCTGTCCAGAGTTCGAGGATGTTCTGTGGGTTGCCAAAAACTTCATGCGCTCGTCTAACTAGGTAGTTGTTGTCTATATATCGACGACTCAGGACATTCCGCGCGTAACGACGTCCGAGTTCTTGGTCTATGCAGAAGATCGCCTCCAGTGCATCACCTCTGAACAACGGGTCTTCCGTCGAGTCTGCATAAATTGTCTCCAGGGTTAAAATTGCCCTTCGATCACCAAGGTGACCTAGAGCTCCAATAGCGTAACGCCTCATCTTCATCTTACGATCTACGACGGCTTCACAAATCGCTGGAACCATCTCAATTCCGCCTTCCATCAGGTTAGGTATGATTGATCCTTCACCATCTCCCTCAAAGTAGAACTTCGTCCACACCCGGTCGTGCGAACCCGGCATCGGTGTTGTCTCCTCGGCGTTGCTAGGCAGTGGGTCAGCCTTCAAGTTACCCAGAAACGCTGTAGCGATGAGAATGACGACGAGGGATTTCATTTTCTTGCAGAACGTCATAGGAGAGCCGCGCCGGTGTCAACTCCCAATTTAATCAGACGGCCGGTTCGGCGTCGGCTCCTCCGCCTTGTTCGCTTTGTTGTTTATGTGCAGGCGTTGTAAGCAACCATGGATTCTTTCTTCGTGTTATATCGAAAAATGATCTGAACGGTCTCGGCATCGCCCGATGGTCCCCACATGGATACACCAATCAATGGATTCGGAGGAACTACAAGGATCAACGTGTCGTCGTCTAAATCATCGATTCCTTGCATGACGCTCTCGGAAAACTGCTCCAGGGGGAAATCGACGGACTCTTCGATCTTGAGCGGAACGTAAGGAAGAAGTGGCGGGTATCCAGGATACGGCCAATCTGAACTAGACTTCTTAGGTTCTATCTCGGTTAGCTCGACTGCGGAGTATGCACTTCGCTTGTACGACAGGTTGCAGCCGTCAAAACACATCCCGTAGTAAAATGGAACAGTGAAACCAGAGCTAGATCCGTCGATCCCAAGATCACGATTGGCGAATGTCGCAATGTGGTGAAGGTGACTACGCCCATGCTTCTTGCCGGTGATCAGGAAGTCTCCCGGTTCACCGAAATACGATGTCTCGAATCTATCGCTCCGAGTGAATGTGGTGACACGTCCCCGATGATAGGCGAATGGGTAAGGATGCGAATCGAGATTCATTTCTTTAGCGAACGTCTAAGGAATGGCGGCGCCGGGGTCAACTTCCAAAATGATCAGACGGCTTCCTCGGCGTCGCCATCTCCGCCTTGTTCGCCTTCGTTGTTTAGGACTGCAATCGTGTTCCATATGGCGATTCCTGACACGACTGCGACTAAGAGTAGCGATGACCTAGGGAAAGCGGAGAACTCACCACTTCCAGTCAGGCTGAATACCCCGGCAATACATCTCGACAGAAAGATCAGCGATGAAGTCACGAATGCAACACGAAGAGCAATATTCTGTCTGATATAATTCCTAGGTATGAGAAGAAGACATCCGAAGAGGAATAGTGCGATAGGAATTAGGATCGTGACCAGCGTGTAGCTCAGAATAAAGGCTTCAGCTCCTATAACCGAAAATCCTAAAACGAAGATAGAGATAACTGAGAAGACAATGAAGAGCCCGAGGACGAAGCCTAGAAGCCGACCAACGTGACGCATCTTCCAATTCTCAATTGTTACTGGAAAGGTCTTCATCTCTTTGGCGAACGTCATAGGAATGGCGCGCCGGTGTAAAGCTCGAATTTAATCAGACGGCTTCCTCGGCGTCGCCATCTCCGACTTGTTCTCCTTCTTTTTTTCTGTGGTTACGCCGAAGTGAAATTCGTCCTCGTGATGGAATAACAAAGCCCAATCCTCGTCTTCTGGCCAAACGGAAAGATCGTCCGATGCTCCGTAGCAAAAATCATCCCAATAATCACTGAAGATTCCCCAAGTTGTCTTGAGTGCTGTATCTGGCTGCCATGATAGGATGACCGATGAATCTCGCCTAGGGTGATGAGCGAGAAGCCAATCACGTCCCTGCTCCCTGTCGAACGCATCTGTCTGCGTTACGTCCACATTGAATAGGGTATCGGAGAGTCCGTCTGCTCCGTTCAGAGAGCAACCGTGGCGAAACGCATCCGCTGCCTGATCGGAAGTGAACGGAATCATCTGGTCAAGAACAGCGTCCGGAAGCACAGAGTGATCAGGATCCGTCCACCGCCACGCTAACTTATGATCTCGAATGTCGAGGGAGGTCATTTCTTTGGAGAACGTTATAGGAATGGCGCGTCGGAGTGAAGCCCGATTTTAATCAGGAGGCTGGTTCGGCGTCGCCATCTCCGCCTTGTTAGGCTTCTTTGTTTCATTTGTTTATTCGATAAGCATAGAACGCAAGCATCGGAGCAAGACCAAACATGAACACGATAAAAGCAAGATGAGCAACTGAAGGCCTAAAAAGGAGGCATAATGGTAGTGCAATAAGTCCGCTGATTAGGCTCCACCAAGCTCGGATAAAAAAGGGATCAATATCCGAAAGGCTGTGGTCTCGATAATATAGCCAATTCGAAAATAGTCCTGCGCCGAACATAAGCGGAAAAATGAGAAATCCGAGAAGCCAGCCCACATTCACCTGTTGGAACAAGCTGTCCGGCGCGAAAAGGAGCACTGCAACTAGCAATATTGTGGTCAATGCAACGTCGCCGCCCTTAACGCGATCTGGTGTTGTGAGTGAGATCATTTCTTTGCCTAACGTCTAAGGAATGGCGGCGCCGGGGTAAATCTCCGAATTTAATCAGACGGCTTCCTCGGCGTCGCCATCTCCGACTTGTTCGACTTCTTTTATTCATCGGTTGGGTCGAGTGCTTTGTCAGACTTGCCGTCGAATGATTCTAGGTGAAAGACAGAACGAAAATCGTCTAGCGTTGCGGACTGCCCGCGCATACCAACGACCATCGCACCTATGCAGAAATGAAAATCCGAATAATACCAACGCCCGTCAGATGCGTAGGCGATGAAAATGTCGTGGATCTTTGCATCCTCTTTGTGACAGCGGTTGCGGTAGATTAGCCATGATCCATCGGCGCAGATGATCGTATCATCCCGCAGCCACTTATCCTCGTCCTCCCCAGACGTATCGAAGAAATCTTGCGGTGCCGGGTTAGAACCGAATCGTTCGATAAAATGGTTAGAATTCGCAACGTCTCTACGAATATCTTTTATAGCCTTGTCCTTCCAATCGCGGCGGTAGGCCGTGTGATGCACATCGTTGCGCTCGTGAAGATAAAGCGCCGCTCCGCCTGCCGCTATGGCAAGGAGAGTTAAGACTGCAATCCACTTCTTCATTTCTTTGTCGAACGTTATAGGAATGGCGGCGCCGGGGAAAAGCTCAAAATTGATCAGACGGCTTCCTCGGCGTCGCCATCTCCGCCTTGTTCTGCTTGTCTTTTTTATTGGCCGTTCAGTCTTCGGGTATTTCGAGCAGAGTCCTTATTGTATAGGGTGAAACAACGGTCACCACTCGCGATTTGTGTTTGATCCTACCCTGGTTATCGGGTGCAAGTACTTCTGCGACTCTGAGTATCTGCGAATCTCTGAACTGCAATGCGGCCGTTTCGTCAGGCTTTAAAAGTAATCGTTGGTTGCCTAAATGAACTGAAAGGCTCCTTACAGTCTTGTTCGTGAACTCCGCTCTCAGAATTCGACCTTCACGCCTCACTGCGTAGGCAAGACCGACGTCAGCAACAGCTCCGTCTTCTAGTCCGAAGCTCAGCGACGGCAAGAGCAAGATGATCGCAAGAATTGTCGATCTAGTGTGTTTTGCTCGTATGGAATGTTGCATCATGTTTTCTTTGCAGAACGTTATAGGAATGGCGCGCCGGTGTAAAGTTCCGATTTCATCAGGGGGCGCTCTCGGCGTCGCCATCTCCGACTTGTTCTGCACCGGTTCCAGCTCCGAACTCGTCTGGCAGCTCCGAATAAAGGCAATAACGCAACCCAAGCGAACTATCTCCAACTTTCGATTTCACAATTTTTTCTTTCGCCAGCTCTGGGACTTTCGAAACCTCGTCAGTCCGTCGCCTCGGAAAATTCGCATAGACCCTAGTCTTTTAATAGCAGAACGTTATAGGAATGGCGCGCCGCCTTGCACGCTCAAAATTAATCAAATGACTCCTTGGCGTCGCCATCTCCGCCTTGTTGGGCTTCTTGTTTTCTTTCTTATGTGCTGCGGCTTCCATCAATTGCTCCATCTTCAAGGTAATCGGTATCATCCTACTTGTCTGGCCGATGTCTCTCACGCTTTTCGAGTCATCTCGCGAATCCACTCCATATATTGATTGGAACTCTCAGTAAGAACGTAACCGTTCGTCGATTTCTTGAGGTAGGCAATGTAACGCTCATATGTTTTGACTTCATCGTTCGAAAACCCCGCCGAAGCCTTTTGCTCGTAGTTCTTCAATCTAAAAGAAACAGAATTCGCTTCAATCACTATTTCGCCTTCCTCCTTGCCAGAAATACACTTTTCGATACGGAAAGAAATTTTTGTATCCTGCGTCTTGCCCCCGTCGTCGGGCCACTTTCGGACTTCGCCTCGGAGAACTCTCGTAACAGATCCAATTACCACCAAATCAGAAGCTAGCACCTTATGCTGGAGGAAAACAGCGGTTCACTTCCAGAACAGATTGAGGCTCCGAGAAACAAAGCCACTGCCGCGATACGCTTGATATTGTTCATAATTTTCTGCCCAACGTCATAGGAATGGCGCGCCGGGGTCAAGCTAAAATTCAATCAGACGGCTTCCTCGGCGTCGCCATCTCCGCCTTGTTCGCCATCTTAATCTTCGTAGCCGAGCTGGCAAGAGTCTCTAAACGACCTCAATCTCTCCTTTGTCGATAGAGGCAATAAACTCTTCAATACTGGATCTTCTCGGCAACAGGCAGGGAGACTAATAATGCGCGTTCTTTGTGTCCTGGAGCATCTGGCGCTAGATCGATACCTGGTTGAGGTTTGGGCAGATCGATATAGTCTGCGAATATTTCTAAGATCTCTTTCAACGCAGCTAGTTCACCGAGAGATGCTGCTCCTATGTTCGAGCTGGTGACGCGTGGGTCTTGGATGAATTTTGAGTTGGTGCTCATTTGAGAGACCCAAAGCTTGATAAACGACTTATTGAAGGTTTGTTTCATTTCTTTGGCGAACGTCAGAGCAGAGGCGCGCCGGGGTAAAGCTGAAATTGATCAGACGCCTTCCTCGGCGTCGACCTCCTCCGCCTTGTTCGGCTTTGTTGTTCCCGAATTGCTGGTGTGGCTTGTAATAATCATAGGGACTGCTGGGGCAGTGTTAGCGCTGTCGTTAAGTGGCACAGTCGTCATCTATGGACTGCTTGTATTGGTTATTAAGTCCTTAAGCTGTCTGAAAAAATCATTCTTGCCCATCGCAAAGCCGAGTCCCCACGCAAGACCTAGAAAAATGAAGAACGAAACCCGACTGGACCAGACAGATGACGGAAGAGCCATGGAATTGTTACTTTGGCGGGTGGCGAAAGCTCCGTCTTCTTGGTGCTGAGCAGCTTCGACTCGTAATCCATCGCGTTGAGTATTCGTGAGACACTTCACGCCGTGATTCCACGCGTCGGTATTGTGGTAATCCCCTGTGGCGTAAATAACACCCTTAGGCTTGAACTCAATCCAAGCCAACTCGCCGACATGCATGTGGTCTTCTCCGAAGTGTGTCCGGGCAAATGTGTGGGCGTCACGAAGGACATTCAAAGCATCCTGGGTCTGGCCAAACTCAAGAGCCGAGATACGGGTGCGGAGGCTTTCGAGCTCTCGGGGTGCATGGACGATTAATTTATTTGCCGAACGTCTAAGGAATGGCGCGCCGGGGTCGACTCCCAAAATGATCAGACGGCTTCCTTGGCGTCGCCATCTCCGACTTGTTAGCCTTTATCGGTTTCGTCTTTGTTCTCCCAGAGACCTCTGTTAATACTTGGTAGATCTATTCCAAATTCTCCATCATCCTGTTGAGGTTCTCGTGCTGATCATTACTCATCTTCTCTATCTTCGCCCTAGCGTTCTGAGTTATTCTCATCACTTGGTAAAGGATAACTATTCGTTCGTTGAGGTCTTGGAGTATTGCTTCACGTTGTTCATCATTTGGAGCTGATGAACGCGTCTTCAAAAGAAACTCATGTGCTAGCTCATTCCTCGCGGCTATAGCTCTGTCGAATGCCTCCACACCTTCTTTGGCCAAGTTATCCTGCCGCCCTCATCTTCGCATTCAATGTTCCGGCAGTCGCTTTGGAGAGAAAACCTTCGAAGCTTTTGATGGTTCCCTCTTTAAGGGTATCTTCGAGGTCGGTGAACGAATAATCGATCGTATGAAGTATGGCCTTCATATTCAGCTCTGCTTCCTGTCCGAATAACATTGCTGCCGTATAACGATAAGCGATCTCTTTGTCGGGGAGGTATCGATCTTCGGAGTCTTCCATTTCTTTGGCTAACGTCTAAGGAATGGCGGCGCCGGGTCAACTTCCAAAATGATCAGACGACTTCGCTCGCCATCTCCGCCTTGTTCGGTTTTCTTTTTATTGCGTGGCGAATCATTCTCCGATCTCGATTAAAATCTGTTCTTCCGAGATTCCAGTCCAGTATAGGTATGTATCAAGTGCCTTCTGCTCTCGATCACCAAGTTCAGGCATCTCGATCCTGGTCTTAACCGCCGCGCGAAACTGGTCTCGTCCAAACTCCAAGGCCAAATACCAAGGAAGCTGCTCAACGCTGAGGTTATAATTCGGTGCTGTCATGGCCAGGATATCTTCAATCGATCTGTCGGATCTAGGTCGCCGAATTATCAGCATCCTCCCGGCTACCTCTTGGCGAAAATACCCTTCGTCTTCGTATCCAGATTCTTCGAATGCAGAGAGGAGCGAGGGAAATACCTCTGCGTCGGGAACACCACGAAGGCTCTTCGAAAAGTGTTCTAGCGGCTGCAAATTAAGGATGTCTTGTTTGTAGCGCTTGGCGACATCTGCGAGCTGCTTCTCGAATTGGTGTGCTCTTCATTTCTTCACCGAATGTTATAGGAATGGCGGCGCCGGGGTGAAGCTCAAATTTAATCAGGCGGCTTCCTCGGCGTCGCCATCTCCGCCTTGTTCTCCTTCTTTTTTCGTCGGGACACTGCCCGTTGTCGTGTTCATTCTTCCTTCGCTCCACTGCCGATGCAGCCATACGATCAGACGCAAAAGTGAAACTGTCCAGAGAGCGATGGCAGTGATGATAGCAATCGGGAAAGCAATCACGCTGGCTAGCATCCCTGCCCCGTCATCTGGCCAGTGCCGTCATAAGTAATGGCGTGAACAATCAGAAAGATTACGATCAAAACAGCAAACGGAGCAGCGATGATGCCGATTACTGAAAAGGTTGCTCTGAGTTTGGCCATTGTTTGTAGCGCTGAATATCTTATGACTGCTACGTTATTGGCGAGCCCAGTTCGTTTCGGCTAATGCCTGGGCTCTTCATTTCTTTGGAGAACGTCATAGGAATGGCGCGCCGGGGTCAACCCCCAATTTGATCAGACGGCTTCCTCGGCGTCGCCATCTCCGACTTGTTAGCCATTGTGCTTGGTATATCGAGAAGATAAAAACGGCCGAAGCCGCAAACCCAGATGATGAGCGGATACGGGAGAAATGATCCTGCCGCGAAGTGCTGCATTTGACCTCCAATCGTGTCATCGAATCGAATCGTATGATGCCGAGGCCGAGGCAGGTCTCCCGATCTGCAATCCCCAAGGAATTCGAGGAGCGCGTTGACAAATAATTTGTTCGGAGGTGAATCATCGATCCCAATGACTGATGCCAAGCCGGATGAATCTAGAGGAACTGAATCACCACTGGTTTGAATTACGTTCGCCAGCAGATTGACGTCAGCCTGACCTCCTGACATCGGGGCCCGCCCGGAATACAGTATCCACTCCATGTAACCTTTCCGTAATGTGGGGAAACACTACCATCAAATCTAAATCTGGAAGGTGCTGTCCCTTTAATCCTTATGACTCCGACGACAGGCTTCTCTTGGCCGTCATAAACTGATTCTGGTGCAAGTGAGCATTGGAACTTGTAAGAAAACCATCCCATGCCCGCACTTGATCCGGGGGAGCTATGGGATGTGGAGATCACCAAAGCACCTCCGAACGAGAGTGCCGTCCACAAAGCGATTCGGACAGCGGTCTTCATTTTCTTGCCTAACGTTATAGGAATGGCGCGCCGGTGTAAAGTTCCGATTTCATCAGGGGGCGCTCTCGGCGTCGCCATCTCCGACTTGTTCTGCACCGGTTCCAGCTCCGAACTCGTCTGGCAGCTCCGAATAAAGGCAATAACGCAACCCAAGCGAACTATCTCCAACTTTCGATTTCACGATTTTTTCTTTCGCCAGCTCTGGGACTTTCGAAACCTCGTCAGTCCGTCGCCTCGGAAAATTCGCATAGAACCTAGTCTTCTATTAGCAGAACGTCCTAGGAATGGCGCGCCGGTGAAAAGCTCACCAATTTAATCAGACGGCGTCCTCGGCGTCGCCATCTCCGCCTTGTTCGACCATATTTTAGCCGCTTCTGACCCGAAAAGCTCGAATTCATGCGTGCTTCGACAAATCCGAACAAAGCCCGAGATAACGGAATGCGCCGCGTTCTTTGCCTTGCTTGAGTCATCTGGTATTCTTAAATTATTTGCGGTTCGGAAATTGCAACCCGAGAACCTGCCTCGGATATTCTCTTAATTTTTCTGTCGAACAGTTTATTAGATTGATGAGAGGAAAATTAATTTAGTTCACTGTGTGGGATAACCGTTTTTCCCGGTTTTTGTGTCGGCGGATTTTTTGGATTGCCGACGGCTCGAAAATATCAGGATGTGGGGGGATGACAAGTCACAAAAAGGATGAGTTTTTAAGGGATTTTCAGGATCTTCTGGTGAAGGAGAGGGTTCCGGAGAAGGCCCGTCCTTATTATTTGCGGCATCTTGAACGGTGGGGTGCGGCGTTCCGGCAGCGGCCTACGGGGATCTCGAAGAAGGATTTCCTTGAAGGTTATTTAAATAAATTAAGTCACACGGGAGGGGTGGAGCCGTTCGTGGTTTGCCAGACGGCGGAGGTGGTGCGGCTGGCGCATGAGGTGCTTCTGGGCGAGGAATGGGCGCGGCTGGTGGACTGGGAGGGGTATCGGGTGGATCGTTTCGAAGTGCCGGGCGAGGTGGTGGTTGAGACCTTGGACAAGCTGCGTGACGTCTGGGCGGCGATGGGGTTTTCCGGGGAGAAGGTGGAGAGCCTGGCGGCGCTGGTGCGGGTGATGCGGGAAGGAAATTATGCGTTGCGGACGGAGGAGAACTATTTGCAATGGGTGGTGAGGCTGATGGCGCACGGGCAGGCGGGAGGACGGTCTCCCGGGTGTGGCGGAGGCGGAGGTGTTTTTGAGCGATCTGGCGGTTAAAGGCGGGGTGGTGATGGGGACGCAGAAGCAGGCGCTCAACGCGATGGCGTTCTACCTGAAGCGGGTGCGGGGGTTCGAGCAGGTGGATCTGCGGAATTTCCGCAAGGCGAGGGAGAGCCAGAAGCTACCGGTGGTGCTGAGCAAGGCGGAAGTGCTGCGTTTGCTGGATGCGGCGGAGGAAGAGACGCGGCGGGGTGGGCTGGCGCAGACTTACGCGCTGATGCTGCAGGTGATGTATGCCTCGGGGCTGCGGGTGATGGAGTGCGTGCGGCTGCGGGTCAAGGATATCGATTTCGACAACGGGTATGTGATGGTGAGGCAGGGCAAGGGGAACAAGGACAGGAGGGTGCCGCTGGCGAGGCGGCTGGTGGAGCCTTTGCGGGAGCATCTGGCGGAGATCCGGGTGATGTACGAGCAGGACCGGGCGGGGGATCTGGACGGGGTGCACATGCCGGGGGCCTTCGACCGGAAGTCGCCGGGAGCGGGGAAGGAGTGGACGTGGTTCTGGCTTTTCCCCTCGCCGAAGCTTTCGGTGGATCCGCGAGCGAACCGGGTGCGGCGGCACCATGTGCATGAGAACGGGGTGCAGAGATCGATGAAACGGCTTTCAGAGGAGGCGAGGATAGACAAGCGGGTGACATGTCACGTGCTGCGGCATTCGTTCGCAACGCACCTGCTGGAAATGGGGCGGGACATCCGGACGGTGCAGGAGCTGCTGGGACACGAGAGCGTGCAGACAACAATGATCTACACGCATGTGCTGAATGATCCAGATCGGAAAAGCGGAAGCCCGCTGGATGATCTCCGGGTGTGAGTGAGCGGTGGGGTGCCGATCCTTGCCGCAGTCTTCCGGAGAGATATTGGCACTTCCAAGGTTCTGTGGCGCGGGCGAATCCCACCGGTCTGACGAGATGGGACGCTGCCGCCCTTGGTCGCAGCGGGCAACAGCCCGAAAACCCAGGTTTACGAATCACGGATTAGCTTCTTCTATCAGCAAAGAGATGCGGCGTCATTGCAAAAGGACATTTCTTGGATTCAACCCGGAACCGCAACGGATCGGGATAGAGTGGATCAGGGCTAGTCAAACGGGCTTGATTTCCCCGTTCGAAATCGAATCCAGGCACAGATGCCCAAGCAGCACCTGACCCACGGAGAACGCCCACTCTGGAGACCGGGCTGGCATCCGCGGGACAAGTCCGAAACCTGATCCCAGCGCGATACGGGATCGTGTATCCAGCCGCCGGGCAGCGTGGGCGCAGCCCGGAACACGCGAGGGCGCGTATGCTCCCTGGCCGCTACGCAGACGCATTACCGCCAGTTCCAGGTTGAAACCGCCCGGAGCAATAACCCGCTCCGCGACAATGTTGAAAATCCCTGCCTCGGCCCGCTCCAGGGATATGCCGCTTGGCGGTTGCAAATTCCGGACAGGCTCCGCACATTCCACACGACATGAGTTTTGATTTCGACACGGTGATCCGGAGAAAAGGGACTGGCTGCATCAAGTATGACCGCAAACCCGGGCTTGATCCATTCTGGGTGGCGGACATGGATTTCGTTTCGGCTCCGGCGATTCTCGAAGCGCTTCACCACAGGGTGGATCACGGGGTCTTCGGCTACGCCCAGGCGCACGCGGGAGTGGTGGATGCGATCGGAGAGTATCTGGAGAAACGCCGCGGGGTTCCGCTCGTAGAGGATCATCTTGTCCACCTCGGCGGCCTTGTTCCGGCACTCTCGCTGGCGATGCGCGCCTTTTGCGAACCGGGGGAGGAGGCGATGACCTGCACGCCCGTCTACCCTCCGTTTCTGGGGACGCACAAGGATGCGGGAGCGGAGTTGCTTACTGTGGATCATGTTTTCCAGGACGGCAGATGGGGCTTCGACTGGGAGAAAATGGAGGAGACCGTCACGGCGGAAACCAGGGTGTTCTCCCTGTGCAACCCTCAGAATCCGCTAGGCCGGGTTTTCACGGAAGCGGAGGTCATGAAGCTCGCGGAGTTCTGCGAGGCGCACGATCTCATCCTTGTTTCCGACGAGATCCATTGCGATCTGATCTTCGATGAGGAGGCCACGCCCCATTTCTCCGCGCTCCAGCTACCCGAAAGTCTGGCCAGGCGCACGATCACGCTTCTATCCCCGAGCAAGACCTGGAACATCGCAGGCCTGGGCTATGCGTTCGCCATCATTCCCGACGATTCCGTCCGACGGAAGTTCAACGCCGCCAAAGGCCACACCCTTTCCGAGATCAACGCGCTTTCCTACTACGCCGCCGAGGCCGCCTATAAACACGGCGAGCCATGGAGGGGCGAGTTGATCGACTACCTGAGGGGAAATCGCGACGAACTCGTCCGGTTCGTTACGGAGGAATGCGAGGGTCTTTCCATCCACGCGCCGGAAGCCACATACCTCGCATGGGTGGACGCACGCGAGCTAGGAGTGGGGAATCCGGCGGATTTCTTCGAGAAAGAAGCCGGGTCTTTTCCTCTCCGACGGAGCGTTCTTCGGCTGGCCGGGTCGCGTGCGTTTCAACTTCGCCTGCCCGAGATCCCGGATGATGGAGGGACTTGGTAAGATGAAGGCGGCGATAGAACGGTTGCGATAGCAGTCCCGGATCACAAACCGTTCCCGAATGCTGCGGCGGACATCACCTTGGAGCCTTCGGGCTGGACTTGCGACAGAGCGAGCGACTGACTTCCACAGCCGATCAGAAGTTCGTCGCCGAGGGAGACAAGTTCCCCAGGTGGCAGAGCATGTTCGCGGATTTCCGTAGGAGGGAAGATCTTCAGACGTCTGTTTTTTCCTTTCACCGGTATTTCGGTGAATGTCCCCGGCCACGGGTGGTAGGCGCGGATGATTCGCTCCAGCTCGGCGGCTGGTTTGGAGAAATCCAGGCGTCCGTCCTCGCGGAGGAGTTTCGGGGCGTGGGTGACTTCGCCGGAATTCTGCGGTGTACCGGTTTGCGGGTTGTCCGAAAGGATCTCCAATGCCTCCGACAAGGCCGCGGGGGCGAGGGCGGCGAGTCTGTCATGGAGGTGGCCCGCTGTCTCGTCGTCACCTATGAGAATTTTTTTCACTGAGATGATGTCCCCCGCATCCAGCTCGCGGATCACATGCATGATCGTGATGCCCGTTTCAGTGTCCCCGTTGGCGATGGCGGACTGGATGCAGGAAGCGCCCCGGTATTTCGGGAGGATGGAGGCGTGGAGATTGATGATGGCTTTCTTCGGAGCCTCGCGAACCGCTTTCCCGATGATCTGACCGTAGGCCATGACGACGGCGATATCAGGGGCGAGAGTGGCGAGATCTTCGGAGATTTCCCTGATTTTTTCCGGCTGCCACACCGGGATGCCGTGCCCTATTGCCACCGTTTTGATCTCCGGGGGAACGGTGTTGCTCTGGCTGCGGCCGATGGGTCGGTCCGGCTGGGTGATCAGGACGCAGGGCTTCGGGCCGTGTTCGATCAGATGGCGGAACGTGGGAAGGGCGATGTCTCCGGTGGCGATGAAGGCGAGTTTCAAGATGGCGGGAATCTAGTCCGGATCAGGTGGAGTGGGAAAGCCTTTGATCACGAGTCCGCGCGTAAGTCCGATCGTAGCGGAGTCAACCAGCGATGATCCCCGGGCAACGACAGATCGAATAGCGGTATAAGGTGTCTGTGGGTAAACAATTTTGCGCAAAGCCGTTCCGCCCACATCTTCGTTCATGGCCGTGCCGAGCATGGCCTCAATCTAAACAAACGAAAACATGAGAAAACTTATTACAACAATCACAGCGACATCCGTCGCATTCGCAGGAATCAGCGCGCTACAAGCCGAGGACAAGTCCGAGGCCAAGATGGAGATGAAATCCGAGAAGAACATTGTCGAGACCGCATCCGGGATGACGAACTTCACCACTCTCGTCGCCGCTGTCAAAGCAGCTGATCTCGTGGAGACACTTTCAGGAGAGGGACCGTTCACTGTCTTCGCACCAACAGACGAAGCATTCGAGAAACTTCCCGAGGGCACTGTCGAGGAACTCCTGAAGCCGGAGAACAAGGAGAAGCTTCAGAAGATCCTCAAATTCCACGTCGTTCCGGGCAAAGTGATGGCCGCTGACGTGAAGACGATGGCTGCCGATACCGCCGCTGGTGAGAAAGCCGGTGTGGTCGTGGAAGACGGAGTCGTGACCTACGCGGGCCAGAAGGTGATCAAGACCGATGTGGAGACCTCCAACGGAGTCATCCACTGGATCGATGGTGTCGCCATGCCGGAGATGTGATCAGTCCGATTCTCCAACAGGAGAGTAGAATTTTAAGAACAGCCGCTCATGCAGCGGCTGTTTTTTTGCGCATGAGGGTCGGCGCTCAGGCGTCGAGTAGTGATGCGGCCATGTCCCTGGCCTGTTTTCCGCCGCCGCCGAGCATTCGGACAAGTTCGCTGACGCGCTTTTCCCCCTCAACAGGGTAGAGCTTCGAACGGGTGCGACCGGAAGCCACCTCCTTCTCCACCACGAAATGGTGGGCGGCCATGGCGGCCACTTGCGGGAAATGCGTGATCGCGATCACCTGGTGAAGCTGGCCGAGGAGCGCCATTTTCTTTCCGACGGCCCGTGCGATCTCCCCGCCGACATTCGCATCGATCTCGTCGAAGACCATGAGAGGAGTGGAGTCCTGCTCGGCGAGGGAGGATTTCACTGCGAGCATGACGCGGGAAATTTCCCCGGATGAAGCGATCTGGCGGAGAGGATGGAGGGGTTCGCCGGGATTGGGGCCGAAGAGGAAGTTGCAGGATTCGAGGCCGTGAAGTCCGGGTTCCCTGACGGTGGTGAGATCGATCTCGAAGGAGGATTGCCTGAAACCGAGTTCCTTCAGCTGGGATGCGATCTCCTTCGCAAGTCTCGGAGCAGATTTCCTGCGGGTTGTGGAGAGCTTTTTCGCGGAGGATTCGAGCTGTTCGCGTGACAGGGCCAGTGAGGCGCTGAGAGCTTCGATCTTCTCGGAGCGGTTGTCGATGTTGTCGAGTCTCTCGGAGATGGCGGAGGCGCGTGACAGGACGTCGCTGATGGCCGGGCCGTATTTCCGCTTGATGGATTCAACGGTGTTGACCCGTTCTTCGATGGAGGCGGCCTCCGCGGGATCGATATCAAGCTCCTCGGCGTAATCGGTGAGAGTCGCTTCGAGATCCTGGAGCTCGATGGAAGCAGTTTCCAGAGAGCTGAGCTTATCGGAGACCGAGGGATCGTATTTCTCCAGATCCCGGATGAGTTTCTGCAGATCGGACACGCGGGAAAGAATGCCATCGTCATCGGTGAGAGCGGCAACGGCCTGGGAGGCCAGTTCGACGAGACGGGTGCTGTTGGACGAGCGATGGTAGCGTTCCTGGAGGTCGTCGCCATCTTCCGGGGTGAGGTTGGAAGCCTGTATCTCCTCCAATTGGTAGCGGAGGAGCTCGAGTTCCTGAGCGGAGGCGTCGGACGCGTTTTGTATTTCCTCCAGCTCGCGGACTTTCTCACGCCATTCGCGGTATGAGTCTCGGTAGGTCGCGAGATCGGAATCGTTGCCAGCGTAGGCGTCGAGCATCGCCAGCTGGCGCTCCTGGGAAAGGAGTGACTGGTGGTCATGCGGCCCGTGCAGATCGACAAGGCGCTCTCCGATTTTTTTCAGAAGGATGAGGGTGACGGGGGAGTCGTTTATGAACTGACGGTTGGCGGTGGTGCCGATGGACCGGCGGATAATGATCTGGGTGTCCTCGCAGGGGGCGAGGCCGCCCTCTTCCAGGATGGCGTTGATCTCGGAGGCGTCCTTGAGATCGAAGACGGATTCTATGGTGCACGTGTCCTCACCCGTCCTGATGAGACCTTTGTCGGCACGCTCTCCGAGAATCATTTTCAAGGCACCCACGATGACGGATTTTCCGGCGCCCGTCTCTCCCGTGACGGAGATGAGGCCGGATTCGAGTTCCCATGCGAGTTCGTCAACGAGGGCGAGATTGCGGATTTTCAGGAGCGTGAGCATGGGTGGCGGGAAAATCCTAGATTTCGCCCATGATACTTCAAGGAAGATGAGGGAATCGCGGATTTTATGAAAGGCGGTTTGGATTCTGCTGGAAGGGAAGGGAGAAGCTGCGAGGCTGGAACCCATGGGAAAACTGACCACACATGTGCTTGATACCGTATCCGGAAAACCCGGCGCCGGGGTGGTGGTGAGGCTTTCGCAGGGCGGCAAGGAGGTGGCACGCGCAACAACCAACGCGGACGGAAGGCTTGACGAGCCGCTGCTGGAGGATGGCTCGGGGGAGTTCGAACTTCTTTTCGAAATCGGTGCCTATTTTTCCGGAAAAGGCCATGCGGAAGGGATTTTCAAGAACGCGGTGATCCGTTTCGAAATGGAGGCCGGAGGAAAGTATCACGTGCCTCTGGTCTGCACCCCGTGGGCATACAGCACTTACCGGGGAAGCTGATGGACAAGGAGGTTCTGCTGAGAGCGGTCGCGCGGGTGGAGGAGTTGGGAAGGATCTCGGATAATCCGGAGTTCCTGCAGCGGACGTTTCTCTCCAAGGCCAACCGGGTGGCTGCGGAGCGTGTGATGGAGTGGATGAACGGCCTGGGGATGAACGTGGCGCACGACAGGGGCGGCACCGTCCGGGGGATACTGCCGGGAAAAAATCCCGACGCGAAGCCGGTGGTTCTCGGATCCCATATAGACACGGTCATTGACGCGGGGAAATACGACGGGGCGCTCGGGGTGATCGCGGGTGTCGCCGCGTTGGACGAGCTGGCTTCACAGGGTATCGAGCTTTCCTTTCCAGTCCATGTGCTCGCGTTTTCCGATGAGGAGGGTGTGAGATTCCAGAGCACGTATCTGGGCAGCGCCGGTGTGGTGGGAGGGCTGGACTCCTCGCTGCTGGCGGCGCGTGACGGTGATGGCCGGAGTCTCTCCGATGTGCTCGAAACGGACGGATGGCATGAGGACGCGGAGGAATTTTTCTACGATGAATCCAGTAGTTCGTGCTACGTGGAACTCCACATCGAGCAGGGCAGGGTGCTCGAGGACGCGGGCGAGGCGGTGGCCGTGGTCAGCGGAATCCATGGGCAGGCGAGGTTGCGCGTGCTGATCGAGGGACTTGCGGATCACGCCGGGACGACTCCCATGAGTCTGCGTCGTGACGCGCTGGCCGGTGCCGCGGAATGCGTGCTGATGGTGGAACGCGTGGCGAGGGAGGCGGAGGATCTCGTCGCGACCGTTGGCATGGTCTCCGTCCGTCCGGGTGCGAGCAACGCCATCCCGCAGGTTGCGGATTTCACTCTCGATGTGAGACATCCCGATGACCGTTTCCTGTCGCAAGCGGTGGACGGTCTGCGGAACGGCTTCGAGGACATCTGTGAAGGCAGAGGTCTCGAAATGAAATGGAAGCCGGTGCAGATCAGCGCGGCGGTGGGCTGTGACGGGGGTATTGCAGGCGAACTCATGGATTGCGTCCGGGCGGTGACAGACGGAGGAAGGCTCATGGGCAGCGGCGCGGGCCACGACGGGGTGATGATGTCCAGGGCGATGCCCGTAGGGATGGTTTTCCTCCGCTGCCGGGCCGGACTTAGTCATCATCCCGATGAATACGCCGAGGCTGATGACATTGAGGCGGGAATCGATGTGCTGGTGGAATTTTTGAAAAGGAGGAACGCGTGACTGATTTTGTTTTAAAAGGAGTTTCGCTGTATGGTGACAAGATTGTGGACGCCGCTGTTTCCGATGGCAGATGGGTGTCGATTTCCAAAAGCCTGGGTGCCGGATATGGCAACGAGTTGGATTGCGCCGGGAAGATCCTGCTTCCCGGTGTTGTCGATTCGCATGTCCATTTCAACGAACCTGGCAGAACCGAATGGGAAGGGATTGCGTCCGGATCGGCCGCGCTTGCGGCGGGTGGGGGGACGGCGTTTTTCGATATGCCGCTGAATTCCTCGCCGCCTGTCCTGGATGGGGAAGGGGTAAGGGAGAAACGCCGCCTGTGTGAGGAAAAATCGCGGACGGATTTCGGCATATGGGGCGGCCTGACTCCCGATTCGCTGGGCACGCTGGAGGAAATGGCGGATGAGGGAGTGGTCGCCTTTAAAGCGTTCATGTGCGGGAGTGGCCTCGCCGAGTTCGGAAAGGCGGGGCGGAAGGTTCTGGCGGAGGGATTGAAAGTCGCAGCCCGGAGAGAGCTGGTCGTAGGGGTCCACGCGGAGGATGAGTCCGTCGTTTCGCGATTCGCCCCGGCGAAGAAGGCGACGTCGGTTACGGAGGGAATGAGGCAGTGGTTCGCCTCGCGTCCGGTGGAGGCGGAACTGGAGGCGATCCGGATAGCGATGGATCTGGCCGGAGAGGCCGGGGCGAAACTGCATGTCGTTCATGTCACGCATTCAGATTGCCTGGAACTCATTTCGGAAGGCAGGCGGGGAGGGGTGGATGTGACCGCGGAGACCTGCCCGCATTATCTGTTGCTGGATAGCGAGACCGGGGCTGCCATGGGGCCTGTGGCGAAATGTGCCCCACCACTGCGACCGCGCCCGGTCGTGGAGGGACTGTGGGAGAATCTGGCGCTGATCGAGACGATGGGATCGGATCATTCTCCCTCATTGCCGGAGATGAAAGCCGGTGAGGATGTTTTCGCCATGTGGGGGGGGATTTCCGGCTGCCAGCATGGCATGCCGCTCGTTTGCGGTGAGGCTATGGAAAGGTTTGTGGGGCTGGAATCGCTTTCCAAAAAGTCACGCGAGAATGTCTTCCGACGGTTCGGGGTCGTTGGCGGAGGCATATCGGTGGGGGAGGACGCCGATTTTTTCCTGATGGAGAAAAGCGAGGATGTGATCCCGATAGGCGAACTCCTCTACCGGCATCCGGTGTCGCCATACGTGGGCAGGATCCGGAGTTGGAAAGTCTCAGGCACCTGGCTGCGAGGGAGGGCTGTTACCGGTGAAACGAGGGGTCGCTTTTTACAGCCGTGCAGGTAGCATCCCGCCCATGGAATTGTTTGGAACAACCAGGACGCGGGTGGCCGCGCGACACGCTCTGATCGCCGAGGACGGTTACGTGCCTTCCGTTTTTCCGGGATGGAAGGGTGCTACGGCATTCGTTCACTTGTCCCCGGCCATGGGATCGAGAGTCACCCAGATGACCGTTGTCTTCGATGAGGATGGCGGGGTCGCGCATTTCCCGGCGGATGGAAACGAGCATGTTTTTTTCGTGGAGGCCGGAGAAGTCTCGTGGAACGGGAACGATATGCCCGCCCGCGGTTTTGCGTTCATTCCTGCGGGAACCAAAGTCGTATTGAAAGGCGGGATGGCAGCGAGGGTGACGGTTTTCCGGAAAGTCTATGAACTTCTCTCCCGGCTGAAGAAACCGGAAATCGTGGCCGGTTCCATAAATGACATCCCCGGTGAGCCATTTCTCGGGAACAAGAATGCACGGCTCCAGACCCTTCTGCCCACTGAAGACCGCTTTGACCTGGCTGTGAATGTTTTCACCTACGACCCGGGAGCCACCCTTCCATTCGTGGAAACGCATATCATGGAGCACGGTTTGAAAATGCTTTCCGGGCAGGGGATCTACCGGCTGGAGGAGAGTTACTACCCGGTGAAAGCCGGCGACGTGATCTGGATGGCCGCCTACTGCCCGCAATGGTTCGTCGCGATGGGTACCGAAAAGGCCTCCTACATCTACTACAAGGATGTGAACCGCCTCCCCTGATCAACGCCTCGGTGCGGCCGGTTTCCGGCCCACGGCGAAACGGTAGCGTGTGATCGCGTCAACCATTCCGGCGGCGATGGCTGCCTGGAAGGTATCGTTCGCGATCAGTCGCGCCTCATAGGGATGGCTCATGAACCCTCCTTCGAAAAGAACCGCCGGGTGCCTGACTCCGGAGAGCACGCTGAACCGGGCTCGCTTGATCCCGCGGTCGAAGGTGTTCTTGCCGAGCCTCCGGAGAACGGACCCGTGCAGAGCGGTGGCCAGCGCGATGTTCGCGGAATCGTGCTCATTCCCTGTCTTCGCCTGGGCATCGCTCGCTTTCAGGCCGGTGCCATAATGGGATACTCCCGGTGGTGACAGGGTGAACGTCTCTATACCGCGGGCGGACCGGCCTCCGGAATTGAAATGAAGACTGATGAAGATCGCGTTCTCGGTGACGCTGTTGGCAATGTTCACCCGCTCCTGCAGAGAATAATAGCGATCCGTGTCGCGAATCATTTTCACCTTGTAACCTTTGGCCTCAAGCAACCCCTTGAGACGGTTCGCGAGACCCAGGTTGTATCTGGACTCGGTTCCGATCGAATTTGTCGCTCCGGGATCCTTGCCACCATGCCCCGCGTCTATGATGACGGTCCGGAAGTCCCCGGCCTTGCGGATGAAATTCGGGCGGAGAACAGGATCGATCAGCTTGGCGAGATCCATTCGGGAAACATACACTTTGTTTCCGGAGGCCGTCACCGAATTTGAGAAGACGAACTTCACGTTGTTCATCAGGCATTCGTTCCCGCCGACCTTTAGCTTCATCTCCACCTTCGGATTCTCGAGAACCACCGAGTTTCCGCTGCGAGTCAGCTTTGTGAAGCTGTAGAATTTTTTCACGCTCTCCACGGAGACGTAATCACGTCCGCCGATCTTCGTAACATCCCACCCGTTGCCTTGCGCCTGCAAGGTGGCCAGCGGGAGGCAGACACACGACATCCAGACGAGAAGAAATCTCGGAGAAAATATGGGTGTTTTTATTCTCGAAAGCGTCATGAGCCTAGGATCGAGCACGGAGAATACCTTCCTGTTAGGCCGCTGACAACCGCATTCTCCATTAGTTGTGAAATCCGGAGCGGTCTGTCCGAGGCCATGGGCCGAGAACACCCTGAAAAAATTCAAAGATTCGCTTGCATCGGGTTTCCGCATCTCCTATTTCCTGCGCCCACCCAAAACCAAATGCGAAAGCTCGGATGGCGGAATTGGTAGACGCGCTAGACTAAGGATCTAGTGGGCGAAAGCCCGTGGAGGTTCGATTCCTCTTTCGAGCACTTTCTTTTAATGGATAAGGGTGAATGGTAGGGAGCCAGAAGGCTCCCTTTTTCGTGTCTGGATTTATGGAAGATGTCTATTTGCATGAGCGTCTTTCTTTTGGACTTCCTAGTTTTCGTCGCCTTTCGTCTTTCCGTTTCCGTGGATGAGGCGGTCGCCGTCGAGGGATTCGCCAGCGGTGGGAAGATGGGTCATGCTGGCGTGTCGGATTTCTCCCGCTCCCACTCCTGTCGTTTCGCTATGGCCTGCCGCCATGCCTCCCTGTCGCCGTATTTTTCCACAGACCAGCGGCGGGTTCGCTGCTTACCTTGTATGAAGGCGCTGGCGAACCGCCACCAGGCCTCGCGGCCAAACCCGTCACGTTCCAACCGGCGTCTGACTCCGGTGGAATCGCGCAGCCGGCCGTCGAGTTTGGCAGGGAGCCTCACTTGCGGAGGTAACCGGCCTCGCGATAGTAGCGGGTGGCTGAGGCTTTGGCCTTCTCCCGACATTCCGGGCAGGTGCTATAGATCCGCGTGGTGCCTGGCTTTTTGTCCAACTTCCCACCGCAGCGGCAAATGCCGCGCCTCCTGGCTGCCGCCACTTTTCGGCGCATCCGCGCGTTTGCGGCTTCGCGTCTCTGTTGTTCGCGCTCGACGCGCTCCTCGGGTGTCAGGCTCATGGAATCGTGTATGGGTAGAAGCGTAAACCCTCCGATCCTAATTGCATAGGGCGCTTTGGCAGCGGTTTTCGGGCGCGTAATTTCTTCCGATGGCGCAGAGCCCTGCCTATTTCCGACTCCCGAATGAAAAAAGTCTGCCGAGGTAAAAAGGCGACCATGCACCCCGGAACTCCACACGGAGCCCCTGGGGGCGATTCTGGCTATGCGGGTTTGATGTAGGCGTTGACGCCGATGATCGCGGGCAGGCTATTGATCTGGCTTCGGTGAGTTTGTTGCCGTGGCGGCATGGTGGAGTAGTTTGGCTCAAAGGATTCCAAACAGGAACCCAGGCTTCTTCCGATATAGGATGAAGGTAAGGACCAGGAATACGCCGAGCAGCACCGAGAACGGGGCGAGGATTGTGAGGAAGAACGGATTTGCCACCGCAAGACCTCCAGAAGAACTCTGACGATGGAAATGGCCTTTGCGATCATGAAAATCAGGGTAACGCTGATGGCTGTGGCCGTGCTTGAGGTCATTCCTCCAAGGACACCGCCGAGGAGTGTGCCGGCTTTCGCGCTGAACAGCTTGAAGACAACGTAGCCAAAGAGTCCGATCCCGACGATGAGCACTACCATCACCCAGTTCTTGAACGGGTTTATGACATCGTAGGGATCGTAAGTCTGGTTCGGGAGAACCGGGAGGATTACCAAACTGATCAGGACGAATTGCATGATCGAATTCACTGGTTATATCCCGCGCCGTGTTCCGGATCTTTTTTGTTCTCCAGCCAGTTCATGTGCTGCCGGAAGGGTGGGACTTTATCCGTTCCTGGAGTTGACATCGCGATGGTGGACAAGCTGCCTTTCGGAGCCGTCGTGACCAAGGGACTCACGATCCGCAGCGGCCAGACCCACGTTCAGCGATACCTCCAACCGCTTCTCGACAAGATCGAAGGTGGGGAGGCGACCCTTCATTCGTGATTTCCCATCACGCCAGCCTGGAAGATGCGCCAGCCTTTTACGAGAAGTTTAAGGATAAGACCGACGGCTGTATAAAGGTTGTTTTGACACCGTGAGTCCAAAGCGTAGGTAGAATCGAGGCTATGGCCGACGGGAAATACCAACGGGACGAAGTTGAGAAGTTTCGGAAACGGGAGGTAACCCTGGTTTTCTAGAAAATCGTCCCGGATGGATTTCTGTGTGGATGATTCACTCGCCTTAAGTCGTAATATCCGTCTGATGGAATCCTCGCAAAATACTCCCAACCAAGCTCCCGGGCCTGAATACTCCGATGAGGTAAAGCGGGGGGAGCATTTGAGCGCGGATGGGCTGGTTCATCCGGATGGGGATGCTATCCCGGTGGTGGGGATGGGTGGATCGGCAGGGAGTATCGGAGCTATCCAGAAATTTCTCTCGGATGTGTCCGAAGACAGCGGCGCGGCCTACGTCGTGGTGATCCATCTCTCTCCGGAACACGAGAGCGTCCTTCCGGATTTGCTCCGGAAATCGACTTCTCTCCCCGTAGTTACGGTTGGCGAGAACGTCGTGATGCAGAGCGACCATGTGTATGTGATCTCGCCCGGCAAGCAGCTTTCCATCACGGATGGCACCCTGCAATCCTTTGATCTGAACCGCCCGAAAGGCAGGCACGTCACGATAGATCTGTTCTTCAGGACGCTTGCGGAAGCGCATGGGGTGAATGCCTGCGCGATCGTTTTTTCCGGAGGTGACGGGGACGGAGCGATTGGTCTGAAAAGGATAAAGGAAAGGGGTGGACTCACTATCGCCCAGGATCCTTCCGAAGCGGAGCATGACAGTATCCCGCGTGCCGCCATCAGCACCGGTATGGTTGACTGGATTCTACCGGCAGCGGAGATGCCCGGAAGGCTGCGCGAATACTGGGCGAATGGCCGCGAACTGGACTTGCCTGCGGCTGACGAGCCGCCGACGACCGCATCCGTAAAGAAGACGACCGAAGAAGACGAGACATCGTTGTTGGAAATCCTCGCCTATCTGGACGCACGGACGAACCATGATTTCTCGAGCTACAAGCGCGCCACCGTTCTACGCCGGGTAGGGAGGAGGATGCAGGTGAACGGAGCGAAAACGCTCGCGACATATCTATCCTACCTGCGTGTTCATCCGGGCGAAACCGGAGCGCTCCTGCAAGACCTTCTGATCAGTGTGACGAATTTCTTCCGCGACAAGGAAGCGTTCACCGCTCTGGAGTATATGATTCCGGAGCTTTTCAAAAACAAGACCGCCTCCGATCAGATCCGGATCTGGGTGCCTGCCTGCGCAACAGGGGAGGAAGCATATTCGCTGGCGATACTGCTTTGCGAGTATGCCGATAAAATGACCCATCCTCCGGCGCTCCAGATTTTTGCGACCGATCTCGATCAGGTGGCTATTGATGTGGCCAGGGAGGGCAGGTATCCACAAACGATCGCGGCGGATCTTACCGAAGAAAGAATGCGGCGATATTTCACCCGTGAAGCAGATGGCTTCCGTGTGAACAGGATCATCCGTGAATCGGTGTTGTTCGCGCTTCATGATTTGCTCAAAGACGCGCCGTTCTCCCGCCTGGATCTGGTATGCTGCCGTAATCTCCTGATTTACCTGAACCGCAAGGCGCAGGACGATGTCTTTGAGACGTTTCATTTCTCCTTGCGGCCGAAGGGAAAGCTTTTCCTCGGCTCTTCCGAAACGGTGGAGGAGACGGCCGGATTGTTCACGCCGCTGGATAAGACGCACCGTATCTTTGCCCGCCTTGATGCGCAGAGGATAGGTCTTCACGTGCCAAGCGGAAGGACGAATCCTGCCTTCGGATTCGGAGGGCATGACAGCGGTTTTTCCGCGATGATCCGCCGTCAGAATCATGACGAGGATGCCGGGCTCAGCGTCCCGCAACGCCTACCCGATGCCGCCGCCGTGCATCTCAGCCTGTTGGAACGAAGCTCACCGCCGTCCATCGTGATCAATAGAGACCACGATGTGATCCACCTGTCGAAAAACGCCGGTAATTATCTCCAGTTTACGGGGGGCGAACCGAGCACCAATCTTCTGAAGATCATCCGTCCCGAGCTTCGGGCAGCCGTTTGAGGACGCTGTTATATAAGGCTCAGGGTGCATCGGCCGTTGTCGAAAGCCGGAACCTGCCTGTCCAGTCGGAAGGAAAGGTCAAAGCGATCGATATTTCCGTGGAACTGCATGGAAGAAAGTTCAACCGATCTCTTTTTGATACGTATCAATGAGCATCCGGGCGATACCCAGGCAGAGATAACAATCCCCGTGGTTACTGAGGCTGAGCAGTCTGTCGTCCGCCACCTTGAGGAGGAATTGGATCAGTTCAGATCCACTTGGCGCGAGCGGGTGGAGCAGCATGAAGCGACGGTCGAGGAACTGAAAGCATCCAATGAGGAGCTTCAAGCGATGAACGAGGAACTCCGCTCCGCAACGGAGGAGATGGAGACAGGGCGGGAGGAACTCCAGTCCATCGACGAGGAAATCATCACCATAAACCAGGAGCTGAAGGTGAAAGTCGAAGAACTTGGCCGGGCGAACAGCGACTTACATAACCTGATGTCCGCCACCAGGATCGCGACGATATTCCTGGACTGGGATCTGAGGATCAAACGCTTCACCCCGACCTCCACGGGGCTTTTCAATTTCATGGCAAGCGATCGGGGTAGGCCACTTTCCGATTTCACCCATAATCTGCAATATCCGGAAATCACCAACGATGCCGCCCGGGTGCTGAAGGATCTCGGAATGGCGGAACGCGAAGTCCGCGCTACGAGCGGTGGATGGTTTCTTGTGCGGATGTCGCCATACAGAACCACGGAGAATCTCGTCGCCGGAGTGGTGATCACCTGTATCGACATCACGGAGCGAAAGAAAAACGAAGACAGTATGCGCTGGCTCTCCGCTATCGTGGAATCATCGTCGGATACGATTGTCAGTTTCAGAACCGATGGGACCATAGCGAGCTGGAACAAAGGCGCGGAGGAAATGTTCGGCTACGCGGCGGAGGAAATCGTTGGGAAGCCATTTTCCCAACTCAACCCATCGGAACCCGGGACGGAACAGGAGGGGTTGTTCAGCCGGCTCTCGGTAGGAAAATCCTCACCACCCTTCGAGACGGTCGGTGTCCGGAAAGACGGAACGCAAATCGACGTTTCACTCTCCGCATCCGTGATGCGTGACGTTGCCGGGATGGTGGTTGGTGGGACAGCGATAGCGCGTGACATCACCGACAGGGTAAAAGCCGTGCGGGATCTCAAGGAGGCCCACGATGATCTTGAGGAAAAGGTGAAAGAAAGAACCGCAGAGCTGCAGGGAAGGATGGAGGAGATCGCAGCCATGGCCTCCCAGATGAACTACACGGAGGAACGCGAACGCAAGAGGATGGCGCGGATACTCCACGACGAGCTTCAACAGGTGCTGGTTTCCGCAAAAATGCGTATCGAATCACTGGAATCCCTGGAAGACGCAAAACGTGCGGATGAGATTGGAGGTCTGGCGGCAATTATGGATGAGCTGATCGCAAATTCCCGTTCGCTTGCGGTCGAGCTTTCCCCTCCGTCTTTCCGAGAACCTGGGACACGCCCTGGAATGGCTGTGCCATACGTGGATGCCTGATAAATACGATTTGAAAGTCGAATCCCGTATCGATCTGTCACTGGACACGCTGCGGGAAGATGCCCGGGGCCTGGTCTTCCATGCCGTCAAGGAACTGCTGTTCAACGTCGTGAAGCATTCGGAGTCAAATGAAGCCGAGGTGGAGCTTGTATCCGATGGCGCTGGCGATCTGAAAGTAACCGTCCGCGATCACGGACGGGGATTCGATGTCGATGCCAAGGCGGCGGGAACCAAGCCCTCCGGCTTCGGACTTGCCAGTCTCCGGAAACGGCTCGATATGTTGGGCGGAAGATTTGAACTGAAAAGTCGCAAGGGAGATGGTGTTGAAGCGGTGATCATCGTCCCCCGTAACCTGCCACCTGACTCATGAACGACCCACAGGACATCACCCCGAAGAAAGCGGAACGGCGTGTATTTCTCGTCGATGATCATCCGATGCTGCGGGACGGTCTGAAACGTCTCGTCGAGCAGATTCCCGGCTGTGTCATCTGTGGTGAGGCTGAGTCGGCGGCCGGGGCACTGGAAATCATGCCTCGGCTTAAGCCCGATCTCGCCATCATAGACATTTCCCTACCGGATCGGAACGGACTGGAGCTTTTGAAGGACATGCATTCGCTTATGCCCGATGTACGGATGCTCGTCTTTTCCATGCATGACGAGATGCTTTATGCGGAAAGGGTGCTCAAGGCCGGAAGCTCAGGGCTACCTGATGAAAGGGGCAGACACCATGCTGGTGATCGACGCAGTGGGTCAGATACTCGATGACGGAATCTATATCAGCCCCAAGGTCTCGAACCTCCTGCTGCGGGGCATTTCAGGAGGTAAGACGCAGAAGAAGGGGTTGAACATGCTCACCGACAGGGAGCTTGAAATTTTCGAGCAGATCGGTCGTTGCATGAGCAGCGGCCAGATTTCAGATAAGCTCAATATCAGTCCCAAAACCGTCGATGCACACCGTGCGAATATTCGGGTTAAATTAGGTCTCCCTGATGCCTCCAGCCTGTTACGTGAAGCGGTTCTTTGGGTGGAGCTTGCCACGAAACCAGGTGGAAGGTTGGATTCGGAAGTTATCTAGGTTTCAAAATCTGGACAAGGGGTATAGGGGGTTCCCCTAGGGATCAATCGGTATCTACCTTATAGAGCGGCAGCGCTTCTATGGATATTCTTATATCTTCCCCCGAATAAACCCAACGGAGAACAAGAAATGAGGTGCTCCGAAAGCAGGAAGAAAATGACCGACAGGATGAGGACATCCATGATGTTCCGCACCTTCGCTAGAATTTTCGAAAATGGCTTCGGAGCACCTCTATATTTCGTATCCGGCTCATATTCGGAATTTTCCAGGACACCGAACAACGAATCGGCATTCTGTCTGTCCGTGAATCCTCAGGGCTGCTGCGTCCGATGCCCGCAAAACAAATTGCCTCACCCATCGAAGCTTGAACCGTGGGCCTGACCCGACCCTGCCACGCAGGGTTGCAAGTGACGATGGTGCCGGTGATGGACGGCAAGGATCCGGTCGTATGGCTGGTTAGCGGACACATCGAGGTGGATGACGGGATCCAAGCCAAAGAAAAGGACGGCTGGCAATCCCCTGAGATCACCCGCATAAACCATGAGCGTCATCTTCTGCTCGTGAGCTTTCTAGAAACATGTGCCGGGATCCTTGGCGCGAACACGATCCGTTTTCTGATAGGTCAGCAGGAAAGTGCCGATGACTTTATCGGAAGAGGGGAGGATTGGGAGATCGATGACGCCCCGGAAGGGTTCGGATTACATGAGTCTGTCAGTGATTTCCGAGAGCAGACCGGTCTCGAAGCTACCCAGTATGTGACGCTCTGCGGACTGGAAAGGGCAAGAAGCCGTTTTTTACGTGGCAGCGGCAAGATCGCGGAAATTTTAAGTGCCGGAAAGGCTGCGGGCTGGCCTGATGGAAACGACTTCCTCGAAACGTTCCAGTCCCACTTCGGAGAGCTTCCAACAGCTTACAGAGATAAGATTCTAAAACTGTGGCGCACGTTTTCCGAGACGGTTTCGCGTATTTGAATAGCCCACCCTTGAGGGTTTCCTGGCGGCCAATGAAAACCCGACTCCCAATAATGGGATTGGAAATATATAGCCTAGCGTCAGATGTGACAGGAAACCTTCCAACTAAAACCGGGCAGTTGGTGGTGAACATGTCATTCGCTTGCTGCAATTTGCGAACCAATCATCGAAAATTTACCCTCTAGTCAGAAATCAAGCAGATGAACTCCCAGACCGCATCTTTCTCCTCGGGAATTCCCAATTCCTCTAGGGTTTCCCTCCAAAAACATCTGGAAACTTCCTCGAAATTTGCCGTCTTCGGTTCACTCGTGCCCTGACAGGATTGGGTGAAGCGGAAGGCGTTCTCGGCTTCGCAAGCCAGGTCGAAGCTTTGGATGATGTAATGAAGTTGCAACCTTCTGCATTCACCAAGATCTGTCCATCGTCTGGAACTAGCGTGGCTCCTCTGTCCGTCCGGGTAATAAATCCAACCCCCGGATCTGAGAGCATTCCAGACTCTGGATCGAATTACGCAGTCAGTGGGGACAATCTCCATAGGTAGCAATCCTGATAAGGGTGCCAACACACGTCAATAAGGGCTGGACTTACTGCGAAGTAGGTGAAATCCCTATCAAAACTACTGTCATTGGGGCGCGAATCTATCTTAGTTTGCTGCCATTGTCAGGGGTTCCACCGTACTGGGCGATGGCCTGCGCATGGTGACCCATAAAGAATCGAACAAAATGGAGCTTTGAAAATTGCGGAAGACGGATCGAGAGCTGACTTTCCCTCCTCCATGAATAAGCCTTCAAGTGAATCCATCCCCGGCGATGACGCGATTGTGCCTACCAAAATTCCGGCGAAGCGGGTAGACTGATTGCCAAAAATAATTGCCGAAACTTCCGATAAAAGACTGGTACGGTTGTTTGAATCCCTCCATCATCGTGGATCTGCCGTCCGCGTCATCTGCCAAACCCTGAGAACTGCCCCATCGAGGAGATCGAGGCGGCCATGGACTGTTCCCCCGACGGCAAGTCGGTGAGGCGGCTCCACGCCATCCACCTTTTGCTCATCGGTGTCTCCTTCGCGCATGTCGTGCGCAACAGCCGCCGCAGCGAGCGCACCGTCCGGCTCTGGGTGGAACGTTTCAACTCCATGGGCGTCGACGGCCTCATCCACCGCCCGCAGCCCGGCAGGCCGCGCAAGCTGGCGGGCGAAACCGTCGCCTCCACCATCCTCCCTGTCGTCGACGATCCCACGCTTGCCGACCACACCCACTGGACTGTCACGAAACTCTTCGGATGGCTGCGTGAGGAGAAACAGCTCGACCTGTCCTACCGCACCCTCGTGCGCTACCTCCACGAGCACGGCTACGCCAGACGCATCCCGCGCCGCATGCCCGAGCCCCCCGACCGCGACCAATGGGAAGACCGCCGCGAAACATTCTGCGTGGAGCTCCTCGCCTTGCTTGAAGACCATGGCTGCGATGTCTTTTTCGGAGACGAGGCCGGCTTCGAGGGCGATCCCCGGCCCCGCCAGAAATGGGTGAAACGCGGTTCCCGCCCGACCCAGGGTTATTACGGCGGGCACGTCCGCCAGAATGTTGTCGGCGCGGTCAATCCCGCAAGCGGCCAGCTGGTGAGCCTCATCGTCCCGCACTGCGACACGGAAGTCTTCCAGGCATTCCTCGACACCATGGCCGCCGAAGTCCCGGCGACGAAAGGGAGGCGCGTCCTGCTGGTTCTCGACAACGCTAGCTGGCACAAGACCAAAAGGCTGGACTGGCACCACATCGCACCGGTCTTCCTTCCTCCGTACAGCCCCGACCTCAATCCCATCGAACGGCTCTGGCAGCATCTCAAAAGCCACTACATGGCCGGCTACATCACAAAGCGAGGGGAGGAACTCAACAACAAGCTCTTCGAGTCCCTGCGCGCACTGCTGGAACCGTCCGGAAACGATCCGTTCGGTCTGCCGGACACACTCCGGGTAACGGCAATTATTTTTGGCAAAGGGTCTAACTCTCATTCTTTGGCTCTTCCTCACCGCATGAATCGTTCTTCTCGGTGCGTAAATCAATTCCGAGAGCGATCTGCAAACGAAATGCGATTCCACCAAAGAGCCATCCGAACCTATGGGATCGAGGGGAGCGTATGTCGCAGATCACGTGGCCGATGAAAAGGATGGGGAGGATTCACCCAATGGCGGGGACTTTCCTGAATCAAGTGATCGGTTTTCAATCCCGCGCCCAGAATCGCAGTGCCCGGCAGGATTCGAGAAACGGCTTAACGTCTTTAATATATTCAATGCGGATCAATGCTTCGTCCGAGTCGAGATCGTCGGACATAGTGATTTTCGAAATCAAGTCCTCCGTCTCGGCGCTGTATCCGATGAATTTCTTGTGGGCATAAGCATCAGCGACGAAATCGCGGAACGCCGGTAGAGCAATCAGATTAGCCGCTTCCTCTTCCGATGAAATGATCACGACAACATCGTAGAGCACCGACGGGCCTCCTCCGAGCTTCTGGTCGCCCATTCGTTTCGATCCGTCGGATAGGGTTGCCCCCGAAATTTTCGGAGTAACCGTTTCGATGACGGCACCTTCCGATTTCGCGCCTTTTTCCAGAGTCGCAGAAATTTTCGCGTCCGCACCGTCGGTGAGAATGACTCCGATTTTCCTTCCTTTCAAACTGTCCGGGCTGTTCTTCAAAATGCTAAGTGCATCGGAAACGGGCAAATCAGTGAGCGGTTTGCGGGCGGGCGGAGCCGCCGTGGGGAGTTTTTCCAATCCCAATCCCTCGGCTACCTTTGTTGCGAGTTCTTCCGATACGTTGAGAAGATGTGAGACGATGCGCTCGCGGATCGCTGGAGTTTCAACTTTGCTGAGTTCGAACACGAAAGCGTCCGCAATGTGCTGCTGCTCGGTTTCAGTTTGCGAGCGGTAGAACTGGTTCGCCTGGCTGTAATGATCGGAGAATGTCTCCGCACGCGCACGGACTTTTTCGCCCTCTTCGTAAGCAGGGAATGATTTGAAGCCGTCCGATGATTCACGCGGGCCGCGGGTTTTGCCCGTCCATGAATTCGGCTCGTAATTCGCTCTGCCACTTGGATTCTTCATCGTTCCGTGCCCGTCCTGCATGAAGTGTCTCACCGGACAGCGGGGTGCGTTCACGGGAATGTGTGTGAAGTTGGGGCCTCCGAGGCGCTTCAGTTGGGTATCAAGATAGGAGAAATTTCGGCCTTGGAGAAGGGGATCGTTCGTGAAATCAATCCCAGGGATGATGTTCTGTGTGCAGAAGGCCACCTGCTCGGTTTCTGCGAAGAAATTATCAACGTTTTCATCCAGCACGAGGCGTCCGACTATCCGTAGTGGAACCATTTCCTCTGGGATCAATTTCGTGGCATCGAGAATACTGAATGGGAACTCTTCGGCAAAATCTTCATCAAATATTTGGAGACCAAGTTCCCATTCGGGAAAGTCGCCCATTTCGATGGCGGCTCTCAAATCGCGGCGGTGAAAATCAGGATCGGCACCGTTGATTTTCACAGCTTCATTCCATACCACGGACTGAAGTCCCGCTTTTGGCTTCCAGTGGAACTTCACGAACTTCGACTCCCCGGAGCTGTTGACCAAGCGGAACGTATGCACCCCGAATCCCTCCATGGTGCGGAAGGAACGTGGGATGGCTCTGTCCGACATGATCCACATGAGCATGTGGGTGGACTCCGGCATGAGGGAAACGAAATCCCAGAAATTGTCATGCGCTGTCTGGGCCTGGGGAAAGCCGGAGTCGGTTCAGGCTTAGCGGAGTGGATGAGGTCAGGAAACTTCATCGCGTCCTGAATGAAAAAGACCGGGATGTTGTTGCCGACAATATCCCAATTACCCGTCTCCGAATATAGCTTCACTGCGAAGCCCCGAACATCCCGCGCCAGATCCGGGGATCCCGCGCTGCCGGCCACTGTGGAAAAACGGACGAAGGCTTCCGTTTTCTTGCCAACTTCACCCAAAACGGACGCCATCGTGACGTCGGTGCAAACGTCCAGGCATTCGAAGTATCCACGGGCTCCGTATCCACGCGCATGCACAACTCGTTCGGGGATGCGCTCATGGTCGAACTTGAACATTTTTTCACGAAAGTTCATGTCCTCCAGTAGAGCCGGGCCAGCGGAACCTAGCTTCAGTTGGTTCTGATCATCGGAAACCGGCAGACCCTGGGGAGTCGTAAGCGTGTCGTCCGCACCGGTGGCAGTTTGGTGCATCACGCCTCCCATGAGGTGTTTGAAGGGGCATCCCTGTGGCTCGGATTTCTGATCGGAAACCTTGGACTGGTTTGTGGGGACGAAGTTCGCTGGCTTTTTCATGAGGCATGGGTTTTCGCATGAAACGTGCCACTCAAATATTTGCTGAAATGCGGATGGGTTGTCCCGTCGCTTCAGTCATTTCAGCTATCCGGAGGTCAACGGGCTGACGCGGACTTTTCCACTGGTGAGGATTTTTGCACGGAGGCCCACCGCAAAGCCCCATGGAACTGGTGAGGGAGGCGCGTGCGGACTTTCTGGATCAGAAGGAAGCCAATGTGGTGGATCAGGAGATTTCTATGTGAGGACTGTGTTTCCAAACTTCGGACGGGAGGTATCGATATTGGTGCTGCCTTCCGAATTATCGGTGATGACGGTGCGGCAAACCAAGGATTCACAACCTGTCTTTTCCGCACTCGTCAGGAGTGCTCCCTTTTTTCTCATGGTCTGCAAGCTTGCAGCGCCTCAGCGGAGTTCGTGGTGAATGCTTGGCTGGATTCGCGAAACCTTCGATGCGAGCAGGATCTACAACGATGTCTGAGCCGCTAAGGTGAACGCAAACTGTGCCGGTAGCTGAGAAAGTAGGGTTCGGTGCAATTTTCAGGGTTCCTGGTATCCACCCGGTGTGAACTTGATGTCCGCCTTGGCTGGAACCGAAGAGAAGAAAATACCGAACGTGCGCGAAGAGCGGGCAGGTAGAAAATCGATTAACACTTCATGGCTTTCGTCACCGTCGGTGCCGAGGATTTCCAGATCGGCCACCGTTTTGCCACCTTTGTTGTAAACCTTCGCAAGCACGAGCGACCCACCATCCTGAGGAACTATCCTGTCCACCCTGAAGCCGATATTGGGCACCCCGTTATCGAGAGATAACGCTTTGTAGAAAAGGAAGCTTAACGCTACGCAAACAAGTGCCAGCCCTATTCCTGCTACCACCCATTCGGGCGTTGGAATGGTGTCAGACTCTGTCTTGTTTTTTTCGGATGTAATCATGCTTTCAAATGGACGGTGGTTTTCAAATGATCAAACGTGCTGCGGCAGCTCCGATGGCCGCCGGAAATCCAAGGACGATGACTTGCGTGAGAATCATGAATGGATCGGTGCCGTCATTTCTGCCAAAACTCCAAAGGCAATAATAGCTCACGCCCAGCGCGAGAATGTAACCTGTGATTGTGAAGCGGCTGAACATCGCCCACCAAGAGTGACCTTCGGGGCGGGTATGTTGGCCACGGAAGTCCACGGCGTAAACGAAGGCATGCATGATCCCGATGGAGGCAACCACCAAAATGAGGGAGTGCCAGGCGGACATCCGGTGAGCAATCACCACCATCTCCTCTGTAGGTGCCATATTGAAAGCGAAGAAAAGCGCACCTGCCATCATCAGAAACAGTTCACCCCAGAATCCACGCTCCCTCTCCTTTTTCTTCGCATCACCATCATCCTTCCTGTTGCCCATCTGGCTGGATGCCAATACGGCACCGATAGCACCGGGTATGGCCTGCACAGTGATCTTCCCCACCGCCTCCTGCATCGAAGTCGCTCCGTTTATAATTGCCAGCGACACCAGGATGGCGGCAGCCATGGCGGCTCCGACAGCCAGGGCGACCATCGCATCGACAATCGCCCCATAAATAGAGAGCCGTTTCTGAAACCCTGAGTGGTAGGCCAGACCAGATAGGATTGGCACCGAAACCAGAAGCATTAGACCGAGCCGGAAGGGATCCATGTAGAATCCGAGCCACCACATCTCCATCGTCATCAGGATGGGAACCGTGAAGAGGATGGATCCGCCTGCGGCTCTGCCGAGGCCGATGTAGAATTCACGGGATGAATCTAGCGTCATGAACTTGGGTTTGCGGATCGCACGTTCGCAGAGGCTATGCCAGGCATCGCTGGCATGGGGCAAGCTGGGTAAAAGCCGAACGAACACTCATGAAGGCAAAATCCAAAAAACAACAGATGGCGGCTGGCGCTGCGCTTTCCGCGAAGCGTGGTGAAACGAAAAAATCCGAACTCAAAGGAGCTTCCAAGAAAATGGCGGACTCGATGAGCGAAAAGGAACTCGATGAAATGGCATCCACGAAGCGCAAGGATCTGCCGAAATCAAAAGATTGAAAGCGGAGGAGTCTGCGCATTCCGCCCGCACAAGACCCCGGAATGTCTGCAAATCGCCCAGTTCCCCATGTTCACTTCTCTCCCTCATCTCGATATTTTCCTTCGTGTTGCCATTCTCGGTTCCGGTATCTCTGATCTGAAATAAGGACTGGAGCCCTGTCGGGACTCCTTTCAAATCAGATAGGAGTTCCTTGGTACCGGGTCGCGGGCGTCATGGTGCCGCTCCTATTTCGCCGGGATACGGAGTTTCGCCGGAGAGTAACCGGGAGCCTCGGCAGAAATTTCCCATGCGCCTCCCGGCTCGGCGTCATATGCGGGCGGAAGCGGGAGAGTGCCTTCGAGAGTCCCCTTGACCTGGCTGATTCCATCGGAAAGTCCGAGGATGGCCGCGACGAGTTGGTCGGCATCCTCTTGCTTCAAAGCGACCTGTGGCGGCATGGGAACCTCCCCCCAGACACCTGCTCCGCCTTTCTTGAGTTTCTCGTGCAGGTATTCGCTCGCGTTGCCCTGGTTCCGGAATTTAAGGGAAACTTCCAGATAGGAAGGCCCGACGGACGGGACGCCGACCTGATGGCAGGCGAGGCATTGGTTGGCTTTGGCAAGCTCCGCGATGTCGGTGCTGAACTGCGCACCCCCCGCATCATGGCCGGTAGGGGCAATGTAGCGGGCACGGACGGTAACAAGGTCAGCATCGGGAGTGGTTTCGGCGGAGATCCCGAATTTCATTTGTTCGCCAAACCCGAGCTTTTTCGGTTCATTTCCGAGATCCAGAGTGAGCGACGGAAGGTATTCGGAGTGATCCAGTGAAATGCGGGCGAAGGCTCTGGCTCCCTTGCTATCGCGGGCGACTGCGCGGATCTCCTGGAAATTTCCCGGTGGAACCACGACGGCGGAGCCGGTGCCGAGTTCGCGCTCGGTAACGCCTTCGGCAAGATACCAGGTGACCATGATTTTGTCGTTCTCAGGATCGGTCGCTTTATCGACGGAATAGCCATTGGGGACTCCTTCAGTCGGTTTGATGGTGATCTCCGGAGGATTGTTGCCATCATCAGGGAGAAGGCGGTAAACGCCTCCATTCGTGTTGAACCACCAGTCGGAACCGTATTCCAGCAGTGCGAGGGAACCGTCCTTGTCCATCTCCAGATCCATGGGGTGAACGAGCTTGTCGATAAGGACGGTAAGGCTCTCAAGTTTCTCATCCGCATCCAGTCCGGCTTTGAAAATCTTCCCCCGCATCCATTCGTAAACCAGGAGGGTGCGGTCGTCCTCTTTGGCGAGGATGTTATATTTCCTACTGGAATCGTAGTAGAAAACAGGACCGGCCATGGCGTTGCGTCCGCCCTCACCCATCACGGGAAATTCCTCGCTTTTCTTGTAGGGATACCAGATCAGCGCCGAGTTGGCCGGTGGGAGGGCTGTCAGGCCGGTGTTCCGTTGGCCGGGGTTTTCCGGGGCGGCGGGGTCGGTCATCCTTACGATGGAGCCATCGGCGAAATCGCGGATCGGATAGGGTTTGTTGTCGGCGATAACGAAAGGCCAGCCGTAGTTGCCTGCTTTCTTCGCCTGGTTCACCTCATCGTGGCCGCGCGGCCCTTCTCCGAAGAATCGCCCGCATCGGGACCCACTTCGCCCCAGTATAGGGTTCCGGATTTCGGATCGATGGAGATGCGGAAAGGGTTGCGGCAACCCATGACGTAGATCTCGGGGCGGGTTTTTTCGGTGCCGACGGGGAAGAGATTTCCATCCGGGATCTCGTAACCTGTCTCAGTGGGTCGGATACGGAGAATTTTCCCCCGCAGATCGTTGGTGTTGCCGGCGGAGCGCTGGGCGTCGCGTTCGGCACGACCGTCCCGGTCGTCGATGGGCGCGTAGCCGTCGCTCTCGAAGGGGTTGGTATTGTCGCCCACGGAAAGGTAGAGCAATCCGTCCGAACCGAATTCCACTGAGCCACCGTGGTGGCAGACCTTGTTTTCCCGTTCGATCGGGATGTCGATGAGTTTCAACTCCGAGGCGGGATCGAGTTTCCCGTCCTTCAGCGTGAAACGTGACAACCTGTCCACCAGCACATCCGGAGCGCTGTAGAAGATATACATGTGTTGGTTTTTCGCGAAATCCGGATCAAGCGCGATGCCTTGCAGGCCGTCCTCCCTGGCGTAGACGCTGTCGCGATTCGTTATTTTCAGGTGCTCCACGGCGATGTTTCCGATCTCGAACATGGCGCCTGTTTCCGGGTTTATGCGCAACAAGCGACCCTCACGTTCGGTGACGAAGTAAGTCCCGTCAGGAGCGATGGCCAGTTCCATCGGATCCCTGAGGCCGGTGACAATGGTTTCTTTAAGCAGAGGTGCGGAGGTAGCGGAGACGGTCAGAGCCAGGGTGAGAGCGGAGAGATGTTTCATCGGGTTGAACATAGGGTGATGGCGGCGGGTGGGGTTGGCAAAGGAGAATTTTTCACTGGGAGGAACGGTGAATGAGAGGTGACGCGATGCTGTGTTTCTCCGCATACAGGTGAAAAGTTGCCACTCCTAATAAAAACGTCGCGTTGGATGCCTGACTATTCAACCTACGACGTTGATCCATACGTCATATAAAGAAAATACTTCGGGTGCACCGAACCGGTTCTTTCGCGTCCGAACTCTGGGAGGCAGACCCTGCTTGCGAGACCAGCAAAGCCCAGGAATCCATGCGGTCGAATATGGAACCCAACTGATCGTTTCCACCAATCCGGTTCTCTCCGACATCTAAAGCCGTGCAGTGGAGAGCATCCGTTCAGAGAGGCTTCGGGGGAAGCAGAGAGCCGTCGATACCATCGTCGCCAACGTTCGGCAGAGTGGGTTCCTCGAAGTCTGGGAGTGCGAAGGACCAGAAAGAACGTTTGCGTTTCTCTTCGAAAGCGAGAGCGCGTTCCTTTCCAAGGGGCATCTCCTTGAGTTCCGCCTCTCTCACCTCAACCACATCGACCCTCGAGGGGCGCAGATTGGAGAGCGAAAGTTGTTTCAGGCCTTTCGTGGCGGTCGAAGCGGAAGCCTTGACCACATCCATGGTGCCGCAGGATGCGAGAAGGCATGACAAGGCGGATAGGCTGACGATGGTTAGCTTTCTCATAGAAGGTTCTCCAGATGGGGGGAAGAGTGGCTACCGGAGGATGTATGCCAGGGTGTGGCATGTCCAGCAGAGGTTTCATGTGTCGGAATTGTCACCGGAGTCGGTCATTTCCGCTCCAGGATGAAAAAATTTCTCACAGGTTTGTTCAGGAAGCCGCGCCGGTTGACAGGGCCGCCCGGTATATTTTCGGAAACGAACAGATCGGTCGAGCGTCCGCCGTCCAGGTTGAGAGCGGTTTTAGGTTTCCATTTCGCCGGAGACAGCCGGGACAGGGTGCTGCCGAGATCCCGGAGAGTGCAGGGAGAGGAAATTCCCACCCACCATCGCGTCTCGCCATCTGTCATGATCAGTGAGCGGGCGGCGGTTTTCCCGGAATCTAGTCCGGTGACCTGTTCGCCCATTTCAACGAGCAAGGGGCCGGACTGGAGCAACTCTCGGGCACCGGAGACGGCCTGGCGGGATCTCCTCCGAAGGATTTCCGCCACCCCCCTTCCGCTTTCCCGGTAGATTCCGCTGCCAAGGGAGGATGCCGAGTTCCATGCTCCCGATGTTGTTCCGTCCGAAACAACGAGTCCTAGCGGTTCACCGCCGGGGGTGAAGAATCCGGCGTTGATGGCGAGCAAGGCGCCCCGTTTTTCCGCAACATCCCTGGAACTGCCATAGCGGCTGCCCGGGCCGAGGGTCTGGTCGATCACCCGTAGCCTGTGGGTGCGCGAATCAAAGGCGACTCCTTCGAAAGTGATCCCGGCTATCACTTTCCGTGAGAAGATTGGAGCTTTTATCGGAATGGTGGTCGTGTCCCGAGGAATGGCGGACTTAGGGGCTGACACGTCAGGGGTTTCCGGAATTCTGGCGGGTATGGGAGTGCTCTCCGTCAATCCTGGAGACCCTGGTTGGCAGGAGGCGATGACGGCAAGGCAGGGTATGGAGGAGAGTTTTAAAAACCGCATGCCCTTATTCAAGGCGACGGTCGAACGGCTTACAAGAAGGGTCTGTCCGCGGGGGTTGCGTGGCTGGTGGGCAGATGCGAGGCTCCGTTCATGACAGGTCTGAATCTGCCGAAGAAATGCGGGGTGATGCTTCTACCGGACTGTACCCTGTTTCCGCACGGAGGGCTGCCATTGTATATTTTCGAACAGCGCTACCGTACGATGCTGGATGAAGCGCTCGCGGGAGAGTGCGTGTTCGCGGTCGGAAGGGTCAGGGAATCGGAAAATGGCGGAGAGGACGAAATTTCGACTATCGGAACCGCCGGTCTGGTGCGCGCATCGAAGCAGGGGGATGATGGAACTTCTCAACTGTTGTTGCACGGGGTGATTCGGGTGAGGTTCGTGGAGTGGCTGGAGGACAAGCCCTATCCATATGCACTCATAGAACCTTTTACCTGCGAGCAACTCTCCGGCAAGAAGTCCCACGCCGCGATGAAAACACTTCAAGGCGCGGTGGAGGACGTGATCACCGGTCTGCCTCCAGAAGTGCGGGACGGGGTTCTGGGCATGCTTGCCCAGGCTGATGAGGCCGGCCTTATGGCGGATCTCGTCGCACAGCAATTCGTTCATGACGCCGATCTGAGGCAGAAACTGCTCGAAACCATCTCAGTGGGGGAGCAGATCAGCATGCTCTGCGAGTTTTTCCACGGCCTGGCGCGGGAGGACTGAAACAAGGGAGGTCTGCCTTTTCAGCATTGCTAGGGTGTGATTCACATGAATAGCTTCGTGGCAGGATGATATTGGGTGTTTGGGAGGTTTCCGGATTGATCGAAAAGGGGGCCGCTGGTGTGGGCGCTGCTCGGGCTGGGTTTTTTCGGAGCCGTTTGTATTGTCGAGCGTTTCTTTTTCTTCCACAGGGCGCGCATCAATGTGAGTTCCTTACTTGTGGGTCTGGGTCTTCACGTGAGACGCCGTGCTTTCGCGGAGGCTCTGCACGAAGCCGCAAGGGCACCGGGGCCCGTGGGCAGGGTGGCCTACTCCGGTCTGCTCAGATACTATCTCAATCGCGGCGATCTGAGAGATGTGGTCAGGGAAACGGCGCAGCTGGAAGTCCCCAGGATCGAAAAAAACATCCGGGCCATACTGGCGGTCGCGCTGATGGCACCCCTCGTAGGAATGCTGGGAACGATGTTGGGCATGGTCGATGCCTTCCAGCGGGTCGACGAACTTGGTGGCCTGTCCGGTCCCGGGGAACTTTCGTCCGGCGTGCTCACCGCTCTCATCACATCAGTCGTCGGCCTGACCGTCGCTGTTCCGATGTATCTTTTTTATCTCTATTTCGTTGGTCGCTCGAAACGGCTGGTAAGCAGGCTTGAGCGCACGGGGATAGAAATCGTCCACATGATCGCTGACGCGAGGGAGGAGGAGGAGTTCGCACCATTTCGTGGAGAGACCGCGCAGGGGAAGAAGACATCCGGCGTGATAAAAAGACCGACCGGTAAGATCCCGAAATGAAGCTTGAGACCACATTGGAGGAGCGACCCGGTTTTCTACACGCGCTGCCGCTGTTCGACCTGTTCGCTCTTGTCACTATGCTGCTGCTGCTCGGACCCATGTTCCTGACCCAAGGCGGCGTAACGGTGGAAGTGCCCACCTCCCAATTCCAGATGCAGCGCTATGATGAGACGATCGTCGTGACTCTCGGGCCGGGCGATGTCGCCCCGCAGCTATATCTCGGCCGGAAACCCCTGTCGATTGAAGAGCTTTCTGTAGAGCTCGAAAAAATGGCCGTGGACGAGGCCATGGGTCGAGCCATTGTGTTGCTTAAAACGGACGTTAGGACTTCTGTCGGACTCGAGCGTGAGGTCAGCGAAGTCATTCTTCGATCCGGATTCAAGCTAGCGCTTGTTGCTAAGAGAAGCCAGGAACCAAATGCCCCGGACGGGGGAGAGGGGGGCGGTTGACTAGAGACGAACCAATATTCAGCTGGAAGGCATCCGAAAGTTCTATTGGGGTCATATTTGTTGCCATCCTTATCGTTGCAGCTGTTTTTACTGTTTTCCTCGGAGCCGTGGATGTTGAGTTTATTCCTCCCGCCCCAGAAAGTCGGGAGACAATGGGGATTCTTCGGTTCTCCGATGATGTCCTGGGAAGCGAATGGTTAAGGCTGGCTGAGGAAAGGGGGCCGTTTCCAGGTCGTTTGGGGAGGGGCGAGCCTCGCATACTTCCCGATATTGGAGCGACGAGTGCCTTCAGCGGCGGAAGATCATGGAGCGGATATCAACCTGAGCTTCGCGTTTTCGAATCAAACCCTGATATGGATGGGTATGATCTTGCTCGGGAAGGGCGGAGATTCTTGCCCAGACGTGTGTTTCTCGGAGAGAAACTGAAGGAGCCAGTTTCACCGCCTTTGGCAGCATCACGAAAGCCGATTCTGACCCCTTTCGACAGTCTGGCTTTGCGATGGCTTCCAGACGATTTACCGGATTTCGATGTGAACATCCAAGGGGGCGATCTTCTCTCCGCCTCATGGAGATTTCTGATACGTCTGCGTCCCGATGGTACGGTCGGCGACTGCGTTTCACTGAGCGGCGGTGCGGAGCCAGGACTCCTGGGAACAGCCAATTGGCTACGGCGCGTGAAATTCAAAGCAGGGGAAGGCGAAAGATGGCTTGGTCTTCGGGTGGAGTTCGTAAATCAATGAAGATATGAGACTGACTTTGGATGAGATGGTGTCGGCAGTTGTATTCGCGAGTTTTCTCCTGGTCGCTCTGATGTCCTTGGTCTCCCGCGTCATGCACCACAGGGCGGAACGTGGAATCGTTCGTTTGAAACACACCTGTAGACTTTGTGGCAGCGTCTTCGCCGAGAGGGAGTCCGCTGTTCTGAGCCATTGCCCCTCTTGTGACGCGCTCAATCTCCAGAAGGGGAATGGCCGCCTTGGATGACCACGGAATCGGGCGTGCCGGAGGAAAATACTGATGGAGAGAAAAAATTCCGTGTAAGCCGGGGCGCTTGCTGATTGTATCTGACCACATCCATGCAAGCCACTTTCCTTCCCCCAAGACACTCTGTGATGTGCGCGCCGATCACTACCGGACGCGACCTCGGAGCATGCCTTATCGCGAACATCCCGATGATAGACCTGCTCTCGACGGAGCTTACTCGCGCGGGCTTCCAATTGGTGGAGAACGCGGACGCCGGCTCCAGGACGCTCATGATCCCCATCGATACCTGGATCGAGCTGGGCGCTCTTCTCATGCTCGGTAGAAACGAGAAAAGTGCGAGGCTCTGCGATGCCGATGGAATCGTCCTCGCTTGGAAGGGCGCCGAGGAGCCTGAAGATTGCGATGAGGAACTCCGCACCGAGGCAGGGTGTTTCCCTATCGTCTATCCCTGGGATCTGCTGCGGATGAACGAGGAAGTGGTGGCTCTCATGGACGAAACGGTTCTGTTGGGAGAGGTCAGCCCGAAGGCGACGGTTTCAGGGGCGGTCAGGCTCGCCCCGGGGGCACGCATCCTTCCCGGCTCCGTTGTCGAGGGGCCGGTAGTCATCGGTCCTGGCACCCAGATCGGGCCAATGCCCTTGTGCGCGGGGCGACCAGCATTGGCGCGAACTGCTACATCGGCCAGGGAGCCGAGGTGAAAAACTCCATCATCTATCCCAACACCTACATTTCCCGGCTGTCCTATGTCGGCGATTCCATCATCGGTTCGCACGTTACCCTGGGCGCCGGAACGATGACCGAAAACCACCGCCACGACGGCAGGAACCATGTATCCATGATTCGTGGCAAAGAGGTCGATACGGGAAGGACGAAGCTTGGGGCGATAATAGGCGACGGAGTCCGCACCGGCGTCAATACCTCGATAGAGGCGGCGGTGAAGATAGGGGTGGCACGCACCACCAGACCCGGCGCGTTCGTGGAAAAAGACATGTTGTGACCGAATTGTCACAAAGCATCCATTCACCCGCAGATGCGAGAGCAGTTACATCAACCGCAGATGCAACGAGTTCTGATTGTCGAGGATGAAGTGGATATCGCCGATTTGATCAGGTTCAATCTACAAAGGGCTGGCTACGATGTTTTTCAGGCACATGACGGAATCGCCGGGACGGAAGTCGCCATCAGGGAACGCCCGGATCTGATCGTGCTCGACCTCATGCTGCCCGGACGCGACGGATACTCCGTGTTCCGCGAAATCCGTCGGGATGCCCGAACCACGCATATCCCCGTCATCATGCTTACCGCGAGGGCGCAGACCGAAGACCGGATTCAGGGACTGGAAGCGGGAGCTGACGACTACCTCACGAAACCTTTTAGCCCCAAGGAACTCGTTCTACGCGTGAACGCTATCCTCAAGCGCACTGACGCGCCGCCGGGTGCCGTCGAATACGAGTCCGGCCCCTTCCGTTTCGATAAGAACGCCGTGAAATTCTACCTTGAGAACGAGCCTCTGGATCTCACCTCCACCGAGTTCAAACTGCTCCTATACCTCTGCGAGCGCTCGGGGAAACCTCAGGACAGGAATGATCTCCTGCGCGTCGTCTGGGGATACAGCGACGAGGTGCATAGCAGGACTCTGGATACCCATATGAAACGCCTCCGGCAGAAACTGGGCACGCACGGTGCTTTGATCGAGACGGTTCGCGGGGTAGGCTACCTTGTGGTCGCCCCCGCCTTATGACAGAGAAAATCGCCATTGCTGGAGCAGTCGTCGTTCTGGTCGTCCTTTTTTTACAGATCTACAGGCTCAGGCGCTCGCGGAAAGAATACGAATCGGAGGTGAAAGCTTGGAAATTACGACTGGAGCTCGATTTGGAGCAAGCCAAAGAGGAGCGCAACCATCTCCTCGACGCTCTGGGCGACGCCTTTCTTATCGTTGACTCGGGATCAAACATCCGTTTTGCAAACTCAGCGGCCAAAGAGCTTTTCCGCGGACGTTCCCTCGCAGGCAGACCGGTTGGGGAGGCGTTTCTCGATTCCCGCCTCGCGGAGGCTCTCGTGCGCTGTCTTGAGACCGGGCAGCCCGTCCAGTCCCGCGTCGTCCTTCCCCAGCAAACCTCTCCGCTTGGAGAACTCGAGACGCGCGGCAACAACGCGTGGATCATTGATGCGGCTCAGCTATCCCACACCCCGGATCGCGAACCTGATACCCGTGTTGTCATCCGGGATGTGACTTCTGAATATCAGCTCGACCAGATCCGCAAGGACTTCGTCGCGAACGCCTCTCACGAGCTGCGCACCCCGCTCGCCATCATCAACGGCTATCTGGAAAATCTTCTTGAGGACGGCATGATCGAAGAGCCGGAAATGGCACGCCGTTTCCTTATGGTGATGAAAAAACACACCGACAGGATCTCCCGCATCGTGGAGGACATGCTGGTGATTTCCCGCCTCGAATCAGGGGAAGCGTCCGCTATCAAGATTGAGCCTTTCAAACTGCGCTCATGCGTGAATGATGTGCTCGAGAGGCTCGAGTCGGTGGTTCAGAGCCAAAAAGCTATCGTGACCGTAAATCTCCACGAGGAATCACTCATCGTTCACGGTGACAGGTTCTATTGGACCCAGGTGCTCTTCAACCTGGTGGAGAACGCTCTGAAACAGAATCCTCATAAAGATCTGAAGGTAGAAATCGGCTCACTGGATTTCGGTGAAAACATCTGTATCTGGGTAACTGACAATGGTTTAGGGATTCCCAGCGCCGATCTTCCTCACATTTTTCGCCGATTCTACAGAGTGGAAAAGCACCATTCACAGATGGAAATAAAAGGCACCGGACTAGGCCTCTCAATTGTCAAACGGGCGATTGAAGCGCACAATGGTTCGATCAGTGTGACGTCGGTTCCGGGTAGGGAGACGAAATTCCTGATGACTATCCCAAAGCAGTTGTCGTAGAATTCTGTAATGGAAAAAGTTCGTATTGCCGCTGAACTTGACGGAAGGAGGAAAAGGCGGATCGGAGTGTTTGGCGGTTCTTTTGACCCCGTTCATGATGGTCACATCCATCTCGCCACTCTGGCAAGGGATGCTCTTGAATTGGATGAGATCCGTTTCGTGCCGTGCCGGGTTTCGCCCCACAAGACCGATCAACCACCTACGCCAGGGGAGATTCGCTTGGAATGGCTGGAACTTGCACTTTCCGGAGTCTCGTGGGCAAAGATCGATGCCCTCGAAATCCATACTGAAGGCCCGTCCTTTTCATTCCAAACCATGTCCACAATGGCCGCGAGGCAACCTGGGAACCGATGGTTCTGGATCATGGGTGGGGATCAGTGGGCCGCTCTGCCAACCTGGAAACACCCGGAACGAATCGCGGAATTAGCGGAATTCATCGTATTGGCAAGGGGGGGAGAAAAAGTGCTTCCAAGGAAAGGTTACCGCCTTCACGTGGTCGAAGGGGAGCATCCGGCGTCGGCAACAGAGATCCGCAGGTCGCTCGCGAAGGGTGAGACGGACATTCCATACCTGGATCCTGCGGTCTTCGCAGCAATCCGTGGATCCGTATAACTCCGCAAATGGCCGAACACGGGGGGAATTGTGGAAACGACGAAGTCCCTAACAGACAGACGTCTGTGGCTCAGGCTAAACCTCAGGCCGGCTACCCTCTACGACTGGAAACGTAGGTTCGGAGATATGGATGTTCATGATGCTCGAAAGCAGCGGGTCATGGAGGGGGAGAGCGCGCGGATGAAACGGATCATTGCCGATCACGCGATGCAGATCAACATCCTCAAGGAGATCAACTCAAAAACTGGTGGGCGTGAAGGCCAGGAAACATGGGGTGAGAACCTTCACGGAGGCCGGAAGAGCCAGCATCTCCTTCATGTGCCGGCTTCTTGAATTGCCTCGCTCAAGCTTTTACGCGTTGTCAGAAAGTTCACCGGACAGCTGCCAGATGGAGAGCGACATCGCGACTCGGTGAGGACAAGCCGCGCTACGGCTACCAGAGAGTTAAAGCACTCCTGAAGCGTGACAGCAAGCTGCTCAACGCCAGACGAGTCCAGCGGATGCGAATTGATCGTGGAAAATCGTTGGGTGTGAATCCCGACTACAGGGCGATCCATTTCTCCAATCAGGCGCTGGGTGTCTGGTCTGAACTTTTAGTTCTTCGCTTTTTTCCATTCCATGAGTGATCGCGGAAAGGGCGAAGAGGGAAGCGAGCCAGCCGTTTTTAAGAAAAAGCAGAAAATTCGTAACCATATGGTAAATACAGATATTCTTGTGAGTAGAAGGGAAATTTCTCCTGAACCGATCTGCTTAAAAGAATGAGAACCAACCCAAACCGTTCACTCCGCCCCGGCTTCGCACTGGTCGTTACTCTCACCCTGTTGGTGCTCCTCTCCATTCTTGCTGTCGGGATGCTTTCCCTGTCAGTCATCGAGCTGAGGCGCACAACTGGCGGGGATGCTCTTTCCAACGCGCAATCCAACGCGCGGCTCGCCCTGATGATGGCTCTTCGGGAGCTTCAGATGGAGATGGGGCCGGATCAACGAATTTCCGCCCCCGGCGGGCAGAAGCTCCCCATCGGCAGCGATTCCGCTTCCGCAAACTGGACGGGTGTCTATGAGGCTTGGCCGGAGGACACCGGATCCGGACTGGTCGAGAAACGTCCGGCTCACACATTCCGCCGCTGGCTCATCTCGGGTGATAAATCGGTTGTCTCTTCGGAAAATTCCGCAGAGAACGGCACTCGTCCCGCAGCAGATACCGTTGTCATCGCCGCATCGAATGGAACTTCCGAAGCGATAGAGGCAGGCCTCGTCCCGACTCCCGAAGGTGCCTACGCTTGGTGGGTGGCAGACCAGAACACCAAGGCGAAACTATCCGGAACGAAATCGAATTCCGGCAATGAAATCGATGCCCTGGCCCGCCTTCAGTCAACTCCGCGCTCCAACCACGATGTGTTCCTCGGCGCGGGTGCGGAATCCGAAGCGGGTCTTGAAAAACTTTTCACAGTAGGCTCCGCAAGACTGCTCGGGGGCGATCCGGACGAGCTGTTCCATGATGCGACCATGAATTCCTCCGGCCTGATGACCAACGTCCGCAACGGCGGTTTCCGCAAGGATCTCAGTTTCCTGCTGGAAAAACCTTGGAGCGAGGCGAACGACACGAGCCTCCTGCCCGCGCTCTACAAATCCGGCGGAAAGGACGGTATCAACCTGCGCGAGCTGTGGCTTTACTACAATCTTTGGGGTGAAATCAAGATGGGGCCGCCGAACCATGCCGATGGAGGGACTTTCCCGGCATCCACTCCCTACCTGTCGCAGAGCGGTAGCGCTGCAGCTGCCGTCAATGATGTTTTCTACAACTACACGTTTCTTACCAAACTTGAGACACGCTTCGTTTACTCCCTGGTTTCCGAGAAAAGCACGGATGCTGCAGGGAACGAGTCTTACAATCTCTTCCTGGTTTTTGATCCCATCTCCACTTTCTGGAATCCCTTCAACATCACCTACAACATTCCCCGCAGTGGCTTCAATGCGATCAAGTTCTGGGGCATGCCCTACACCCTGAATCTAAAGATCGGCGACAATCAGATCAGCCCGCGGCTCGACGAGATCATCAACAACGGCGATCTGACAAATCTTCAGATCGGGCGCTCGCAGGATTTCGTGATGCGCCCCGGCGAGGTCCAGGTGATTTCCCAGGGAACCAACTCCGTGCTCAAGGAGAAGGCGGACGCGAGAGTGGTCAACGGAAAACTGGGCTGGGACAATGTCTCAGGCTTCAGATTCAAGATCAATATCCCTGGAAACATTCCCAAAATCAAGGGAACCGACAGGCTGAAATACTCCATCACCGCGAATGACAAAGTCACCAACTACAACATCACCCACGTGAACCACACGGTAGGGGAAGGCACTCCGGAAACCGATGCGACCACTGAATACGTCGGTTTCTTCGCGGTGAGCAAATCCAAGGATTCCGGCAATGGCGAGGTGAACGCCAAACAGTTGCCCTGGGTCTTCCCCGGTCTTCCGGAGTTGGGAAGCTACAGCCGGCTCGTTTCTGATATCGAGGCCTCGCCGGGTTCCGACGCTAGTGCGAAAAAATGGCCGCTCGTTGTCCTCAGCCACGGTGTACGCACTGAGTTCGATTCCAATTTCCCGGAAGACTACGTCGGCACCCGCCACACATCGAAGCCATTCCTCCACATGAACCCGAAAATACGGGACTATAATGTCGGACAAGGGGCTAAGAAGAGACTCGCGATGATGCCCACGCAGATCGGAATTCGCCGTCCCGGAGGCGGTGGGGGAGCGCCTGTGGATGTAGGCGGGACCGGCCTCGGTTACTACGGCGGGGATCTCAGTTCCAAATACGGCACCTCGTATGTCGTCACCCACTCCGTTCCCCTAGCTCCGGTCTTTTCGCTCGGCGCGCTTCAGAATTCGACCGCGAACGGGCAAACCAACTTCGGTGCGAAAGGCAGGGGAATGCTTCATCCCGCCATCTCCCATCCAATCGCGAATTCCTTCGCACCATCCGTTCTAGGAAAAGCCGAACTGCGGGGGGAAATCGGCCCCTATCCAGTCGCGGACCATTCCTACCTGGCCAATCTCGCCCTGTGGGACGATTACTTTTTCTCATCCATCTCTCCCGTCACAACGTCTTCCAACAACAACGCAACGGGAGCGCGTGCGGAGCAGAAAGCAGCCTTCAAAGCCTTCGCTGATCCCTCCGTGAAAAATCCCCAACCACTGGCCAATCCGCGGATGCGTCCTTCCGTGCATTCCTACAATGACGCGGAAGATTCCCTGTTTCCTGGCAGCCAACCTGCCGCCGGTGAGGAGCCTTACCGCCTCAGCGCCTCCTATCTCACCGTCGATGGAGCTTTCAACGTGAACTCAACCTCGCCGAAAGCGTGGGAATCTTTTCTCATGGGTCTGAAAAATTCCGACGTCCCGACGCTCGATCCGCTATCGCCAAGCCGCCCTCTCACGCTCACCAGAGATCCCGACACCCCCGTCGCGGGGCTACTCGGAGCGGCGGCGGGGAAAATTGACGATGCCACGATTGGCACCCCTCTGGAAAAGACCCAGTGGCTCGGCTTCCGCAGTTTGACCGACACACAAATCAAAGCTCTTTCAGCAAAAGTCGTGGAGCAGGTGAAGGCTTACGGCCCTTTCCTTTCCATCGCGGATTTCGTGAACCGCCGCCCGGAAGGCTCAACCGCTCAAGCTCTCGTCGACCCCCTCCAGGCCGCCATAGACGCCACACAAATCAACGGGCCATATAAATCCGCGGATCGTGTCACCACAGGTGCCAGCTCTGATTTTGCATTTCCCGAAGCGGAGAACGGCTCGAAATCCATAGGCATTCCCGGATACGTGAAACAGGGGGACCTCCTGACAACCATGGCACCGCTGCTTGCCGTGCGCGGCGATACCTTTCTCATCCGTGCCTACGGGGAAGCCCGTGATCCACAGGGAGACGTAACCGCCCGAGCCTGGTGTGAGGCCACGGTTCAGCGCACTCCTGACTATCTCGATCCCGCTGATAAAAACCACATCGCCACCAAAGACCTGACCAGCCCTGCCAACAAAACCCTGGGCCGCCGGTTCAACATCGTTTCCTTTCGTTTCCTCAATCCTTCGGAAATACTCTGAAAAAAACCTGCCGCTTCCATTGAAAATTCTTTTCCTATTTCTGACCCCCGTTTCCCTTTCCGCCAGTCCTTTCCGGGAGGGGTTGGAGGATTTCGTGGAGTTCCATTGCTATGACTGCCACGGGGACGGGGCGGCTAAAGGGGGATTCGATATTCAGAAATTGGCGACAAATCTCGATGACGAGGCGGCGTTTGCGAAATGGGAGCTGGTTTACGACCGGGTAATGTCCGGCGAAATGCCTCCGAAGAAAAAACACAGGCCTCTTGCGGGCGAACTATCGAAGTTCCAAAAAACACTGGAGCCGTCACTTTTCGAAACCCACGCAGCTCACAAGGGGACTGTTCTGCGCCGCCTCAACCGGATCGAATACGAGAACACGCTCAACGATATCTTCGGGACAAACCTGTCTCTCGCGGAGCTTTTGCCGGACGACGGGAGGTCGGGCGAGTTCGATACGGTTGGCGAGTCGCTTGGGATTTCCGTGGTGCAGATGCAGCGTTATATGGAAGCGGCGGGGCAGGTGATCGATGCCTCGGTGGCGAAAACGGCGACCCGCCCCGAACCGGTGTCTCTCAACCCGCGCTACGACACACACGCGGAGGCGAAGAATGTTTTCCTCAACAAGGTCTGGGGCTACAACGAGGATAAGGCAGTCGTTTTCTACAAACAGCATGGCTATCCCAAGGGAATCCTGCGGGGCAGCGATGTGAAGGAGACGGGTCGATACCGGATCAAGGTCACAGGATACAACCACCAGAGCGACAAACCGGTGACGTTCTCCATAGGCGGCAGCACGTGGAACAGAGGCACAGCGAAGCCGATCTACGCCTTCCGGTCCTTCCCCATCGGCGGGCCTTCCACAATCGAGATCACCACCACGATCAAAAAAGGTCACATGGTCGCGATCGAGCCGTGGGGTATCCATGACAAGGACGACGAACTGAAGAAGCTCACCGCGAAAAACTACAAAGGGCCGGGAGTCGCCATCCTCGACGTGGAGATCGAGGGGCCGCTGCTGGACGAGTGGCCCAGCCCCGGGCACCAGCTCATGTTCGACGGGCTGGAGCGCGCGGAAATCGAGCCGAAAAACCCCAAGCAAAAGACGGAATCGTGGTATGAACCGAAGTTCGAGATAGCGGGTTGGCAGGATGTCACGCCAGTGCTGAACAGGATCGCCACCACCGCCTTCCGCCGCCCGGTGGAGGATTCCGAACTCACACCTTATCTCGACCTTTTTAAATCGGAGACCGCCCGGGGCGAGAGCTTTGAACAGGCTCTCCGCGCCGCTACCATCGCCATTTTCACTTCCCCGGATTTCCTCTTCCTCCGGGAAAAGGCCGGCAAGCTGGACGACCACGCGATTGCCAGCCGCCTCTCCTATTTCCTCAACCGCACCACTCCTGATGGGGAGCTGCTCGATCTCGCGGCCGCAGGAAAACTTAAAAACGAAACCCGCCAGCATGCCGAGCGGCTGATGAACGATCCGCGCTTCGAACGATTTGTCACGGACTTCACCGACTCCTGGCTGAACCTCCGCGACATCGACGCCACCTCTCCGGACGACAACCTCTATTTCGAATACGACGTGTTTCTCCAGAAGTCCATCATTGGGGAAACCCGCGCGTTTTTCCGCCATCTCGTCAGCGAGAACCTCCCGGTTCGTAACGTGGTGAAATCCGATTTCGCATTTCTCAACAACCGGCTCGCAGAGCACTACGGAATCGAAGGAGTGGAAGGGCCGGAGATCAAGAAAGTGGAGCTACCGGAAAGTTCCGTACGCGGCGGATTTCTCAGCCAGGCAAGCGTTCTAAAAGTTTCTGCGAACGGCACGAACACTTCTCCCGTGAAGCGCGGTGTCTGGGTATTGGAGCGTATTCTCGGATACACCCCGCAGCCGCCGCCACCGGGGACACCAGGGGTAGAGCCGGATATCCGGGGCGCGACCACCCTTCGTGATCTCCTCGCGAAACACCGCGACTCAACTTCCTGCAACTCCTGCCACAGCAAGATCGACCCGCCCGGGTTCGCCCTGGAGAGCTTCGATCCCGTCGGCTCCTTCCGTGAGAATTTCCGCGTTCGCGGCGGTGGAGAGCAAGTGAAGGTGGAGCACGAGGGTCGTGTGTATAATACCTACGTAGGCGCGCCGGTGGATGCCAGCGGAGAACTCCCCGATGGACGGAAGTTTGAGAATTTCATCCAGTTCCGCGACATGCTGGCCGAGGACGAGGACACGCTCGCCCGTAGCCTCGTCACCAAGTTCCTGGTATTTTCCACCGGCCGGGAAATGGGCTTTTCCGACCGTGCCGAGATCGAGCGTATCGTCGCCGCCTCCAAATCCGGCGGCCACGGCGTCCGCGATCTCATCCTTCTTGTAACCGAATCCCCAATCTTCCTTTCGAAATGAACAATCCACATTTTTCCCACCTCCCGGCCATGGACAGACGCCGTTTCCTCAAAGGTCTCGGCACGGCGATCTCCTTGCCGTTCATGGATGCCATGGTTCCCGCGTTCGCCCGTGGAACCGAAACCGCATCGCCCCACCGCTTCGTGGCGATCTGTGCCAGCCTCGGTTTCCACGGGCCGCATCTCTTCCCTGAAAAGCCCGGCCGCGACTACGCGCTCACCCCCTATCTGGAGCTATTGAAAGATCACCGCGAGGATTTCACGCTCTTCTCCGGACTCTCCCACCAGGATCAGCAGGGCAATGACGGGCACGCCTCGGAAATGACCTGGCTCACCGCCGCGCGCCGCCCCGGCCTCGCCGGATTCCGCAACACGATCTCGCTCGACCAGCTCATCGCGGACAAGATAGGTCGCGAAACACGCTACCCCTACCTCGCCCTGAGCAGCGGCAACGGCTCCATCTCCTGGTCTTCCAGCGGCGTGTCCATCCCTTCGGAAAATTCCCCTTCTAAAATATTCAAAGCCCTCTTTGTCGATGGCACCGAGGCCGAAATCTCCAATGAAATGAGCCAGATCAGGACAGGCCGTAGCATCCTTGACACCGTCCTTGGCCAGGCGAAACGCCTCGGCACCGACCTCGGCGAACGCGACCGGGAAAAGCTCGACGAATACCTCACCTCCGTCCGCGATCTCGAGCTACGCCTCCAGCAATCCGAAGGTTGGGTGACGAAACCCAAGCCGAAAACGGACGCGAAGCTCCCCGCAGACATCGAGGACAGGGATGACACCATCGCGAAGCAGAAGCTGATGTACGACATGATGGCGCTCGCCATCCAGAGCGATTCCACCCGCACGATGACCTTCCACCTCGCCGCACTTGGCTCCGTCCCATCGAATCTGCCCGGCGTGAATTCCGATTGGCATGGCCTTTCCCATCATGGCAAGGACGAGAAAAAGATCGGCGAGCTAAAAATCGTGGAGGAAGCCGAGTTCGTCGCCTTCAACGGATTCCTCGCCAAACTCAAATCCATCCAGGAAAACGGGCGCAGCCTGTTGGACAACACCTCCATCGTCTTCGGCTCGAATCTCGGAAACGCCTCCGCGCACGACTGGCGCAACCTGCCAACCATCATGGCCGGAGGAGGTTTCAAACACGGTGCCTACGTCGCCCACGATCCCAACGACAACACCCCTCTCTCGAACCTTTTCATCCCCGTAGCCCAGCGCATGGGGGTCGAGATCGACCGGTTCGGGACCAGCACAAAACCGCACATAGCCGGGCTGGAAGGCTAAGTTGCCCGGCATGAAATTCCTTTCACCCTCCGCCCATGAATCCCCTGCCACGATCCTCACGACATATTCCCGCCCTGCTGATTTTCATCTCCGTTCTCATTTCATCCGCAGCGAGCGGGGAGCCGGTGAAGCTGATCATTGATACGGATTTCGATACGGATGTGGATGATGTGGCGGCGTTGGCCTTGGCGCATGCCTATGCGGACAAAGGGGATGTGGAAATCCTGGGTGTGGCAATCGCGGGCCTGCACGAGAAATCGGCCGCAGCGGTTCATTCGCTCAACGCCTATTTCGATAGGCCGGAAATTCCCATCGGAGTCCGGCGGGTAAAGGGAGTGATGCGGGAATCAAAATACACGGGAATGCTGGTGGAAAAATTCCCCGCGCCGTTTGACAGGGACAAAGCGTTGGGTTCGGTGGCGCTCTACCGGAAGATCCTCGCCGGGGCGGATGACGGATCGGTGACCGTGGTTTCCCTGGGCTACCTGAGCAACCTGGCCGACCTGTTGGATAGCGAAGGCGATGAATTTAGCCCGCTGAGCGGCATGGATCTGGTGGCGGGGAAAGTTTCCAAATACGTTTGCATGGGCGGAGCCTATCCGAAACAGAGCAAGCCGGGAAGCTGGGGGAATTTCCTGCCCGATCCAGCGGCGGTGAAAAAAGTGAACGACGACTGGCCGACTCCTGTCGTCTATACCGGCGGGGCGGAGTTTTCACGGATGATCATGACCGGGCGGCGCATTCATCAAGGATCTGCCTGAGGGCAGCCTGGTGCATGATTCCTACAAGCTGTTTTTCGCTGTATCCGGTTGGGCGAAGGGGCCGACCCACCACAGCGCGGATCTGATCGCGGTGCATGTGGCGGTCAAAGGCTTCGAACCCTTTTTCAAAGAGACAAAGGAAGGCCACAGCCACATTTTCAAGGACGCGACAATGGAATGGCGCACTGAACCCGACGACCCGAAGAGATCGTACGTGGCGAAATTTCCCGAAGGCATGAGCGGGGAAACCGTCGCGGCAAGGTTCGACGAACTGATCGTGGAGGCGGAAAAGAAGAGGTTAAGGAGATAAGGCGCTCCGTTCGCTGCCGGTGCAAGCTCAAGTCACGGAACCCCCAATCCTACGCCGAAAAGGGAAAAAGCAAATAAATCGAGTTTTTTCGGAACCTTTTCCGAGCCTGGGATATTTCATGGGTGACCATCCAAAGCCCAAAGGCCAAAGCCCAAAGGCCAAGGCCCTCCGAGTCGTAACAGCAAAAATACCATCAAATGAAAACCTCGCTACCCTCCACAAAACAAGCGCTTACCCGCTTAAAATTAAGCGCTACAAAGTTTCTGCCAGCAACCCTGCTGATGGCGGCGGGCATCCACACCGCTTCCGCTGCCACAATTACCTGGAGCGGCGCTGACCTCGCCACCAACAACAACTGGCAGAACGGCGCAAACTGGGTGGGTGGAAACGCACCTGCTAACAGCGATTTCACGGATGACGTCGAGTTCAACGCCGGACCTACAACCGTTAATCTCTCCGGCAACAGAAGCATTGATGATGTAGCCTTCCTAACCTCCGGCTGGAACATCACGGGCAGCTCTTTTACAAACATCGGGAAACTCAGTAGTGCCGGTGCCGGGACGAATACGTTCTCCGGCGGCACCCTGAACGTCCAGGGCAACCAGACGTATGTGATTGCTTCGACAAACACCCTTCTGATTACTCCTTCGCTCTATCTCAAGAGCAACACCGTCACCCTTGGCCAGACGGGCACTCTCCAGCTCAATAGCGCTATCTCAGGGTTTAGCAGCGGAGCTTTCGGGATCAACATCGGAGTCGGAACGCTTCAAATCGGAAACGCCAATATTTTTGATAATAATATCAGTGCCAACGCTACCATCCGCTTCACGGATGCCAGTGGCGTCTTCCGGCTGGCTGGCGGAACCACCAATGCTGCAAACCAGATTAATGCCGGGCGCATCCTGAACAACACCGGAGGCGGCAGCTTCCAGGTTAGTGATTTCGGAGGCGGCTTCGCCCAGATCACCATCGTTCCCGAGCCCTCCGGATTCACCCTGCTCGGCTTTTCATCCCTCGGGTTACTCCTTCGCCGAAAACGCTGAGGAAACGTTAATTTTATGGGGTCGGGTGCTTCGCGCGCCCGACCCTTTTTTTTGCAACTGACCTGCGGCGAAGCTGTTCTTGTTTTCCAACGGTGGCGATTTTGTTAGAAACCTATTCGAGGTTCGGGATATTCCTTTGGTGACATGCCCAATTCAAGCGGGCATTGAAGCATCGACAATTTCCTGAAACCACGGGCCACTCCGATCAATCTTCCCATATTTCCGCCGCCAGCCAAGCCCCTACCATGTCCGTCCCGGAAAATGACAGCCAGACGAATTTCGTAGCCCTGCTGACATCCCATCAGGCGTTGCTGCATTCCTACGTCCTCTCGCTCATGCCGCACTACTCGGAAGCGGAGGACATTGTCCAGGAAGCGAATCTCATCCTGTGGAAGAAACGCGAGGAATTCGTTCCAGGAACGAACTTCAAAGCGTGGGCGCTTACGGTCTGCCGCTTCCAGGTGATGTCCTATCGGAAGCGTCTTGCCATGAGGAAGACCGACCGCCTAACCGATACGGCGCTTGATCTCATCGCCGCCGAAGCTGCGGAAGAGGACGCGGAAATCGTCCTGAAATACCAGTCGGCTCTCAGGGTTTGTTTCCAGAAACTCGCGGTTTCGGATCGCGATCTGCTTTTGAAACGCTATTGGAACCGCATGTCCCTGCGCGATTTCGCAAAGGTTTCCAAGTATTCCGAACAGGCAGTCAAAAGCCGGCTTCACCGTCTGCGCGCCGCCCTGCGAAAGTGCGTCGCGCAAACCTTTTCCGAGGAACACACATGAACCCGAAACCGACGGAAAACGAAATCCGGGATCTCGTTGAGAATTACGAAAACCAGAGTCTCACGGATTCGGAGGCGGATCGCCTGGTCAGACTTCTTGAAACCGACCCGGAAGCCCGCACCATTTACCGGGAGCACATGAAGATCTCCGCATTCATGCGCCAAGAGGCACGGAGCCGCAACCTTCTCTCCCCCGTATCACCCTCGTCCGGCCGAGAACGCAGCATGCCACGCCGTCCCCCCTACCTCCCGGTCATGGCCGCCGCCGCCTGCCTGGCTGTGATCGCGACCGTTTTCTTTCTGATTACCGCAGAAGACCGGAACGCCACTTTCCGCGCGTCCCACGATGCCACCTTTCTCCACCAGTCCGAAGACGGCGACCGGGTGTCAGGCCATGTTTTCCACAGAAACGATTCCATGGATATTTTGAGAGGAACCGTGGAGATCAGTCTGCCGGACGATGTGACCGCAATCCTCACCGAGCCAACCTTCGTGAGGTTCGATGGGGAGGGTCTTCTACATTTCGACCACGGTTCCGCATGGATCGAGGTAGGGAAAAAAGGGCGCGGGTTTCGTGTGACAACACCGGGCATGAATGCCACCGACCTCGGGACCCGCTTCGGCGTGACCGTTCCCGCCAAGGGATCGGGGGATGCCGAGGAAATCCATGTGGGCAAGGGCAGGGTGAAAGTGGTATCAAAGCTTTTTCCAAGGAAGGTCGAGGATCTGAGGACTTCGCAATCCGTCCGCCTGATGCCGGACGGTCGGCTTGCCCGCATCCCCACAGGAACGGCTGCTTTCAGGAAATCCTTTGATTCCGGGATACTGGCCCAATACACGTTCGATCCGTCTGGTGAGGGCAATCCTTACGCTGCAACGACCACGGCTCCCGGCATTACCGGCACGGATATCGCCAACGCTACTGGCCATGCGCTTGGTAAGGAGCGGCAAGGTTTTTTCAACACCAACAACTTCAGCGGGAACAATCCGGACGGCTCGGGAATCAGCACCGTAGGCATTGCCTCAGCCGGCACCGCTTCAGGCAAACTTTTGCAGTTCCGCGCAGATGGTGGGCAAACCCTTGAGCAAGCAGTGGCAACATCCAGTGGGATCCCGACCAGCGGGGAATACTTCAGCTTCAGCCTTGCGGCCTTAGGTTCCGGCACGCTTGATCTCGAAACCCTCAACTTTGACATTGGAAAAGGAAGATTCTGGAGTGACCGTGGTGTCGTCGTCTGGTATAGCACTGATGGCTTCGCGACCGCTGGGAACATCTACCGTCTCGGCACGGGTTCTAAAAATACTGCCTTTCTCCCAGATGGAACCAATGATCAACTAGCCAGAAAAGTAAGCTTTAGCCTGAGTTCCCTACCCGACACCACGGGTTCGATCGAGTTCCGCTTCATGACGACAAACCTGCCCGGAACCACGATCAATTTTGACAATATTACGATTAGCGGAGTAGTGAAACCTTAAAATTCACGGCGCCTTCCGCCTTCCGCCTTCCGACCTGCCATTTTCTATAATATCGAAAATCTCTAGATATTATATCAAGTAGGGTAAAAAAGAGGTGCATGCAAGCCCTTCGAATCCCTCCGAGCATTGTTCAACCGCCCTTAGACCATTCGTTCGGTCTGCCGCACCCATTCCGAACAACGGCCACTTTTTTGAAAGCGGTCTACCCCTATCGTCCATGTCCAGAGCGGCGATCACGTCCAATTCCGCTGTGAAGTTCAGAAGGGCACAGCAAGCCCGCCATTTGGAGGCTGGTTTCTGTGACCATCAGTAGATCCCTGTGCAATCCATGATTTGCTACTCTGAGTCAGAATTTCGCCAAAAAGACAGCGATGCCCGAATAAAAATCATTGGCAATTTTGGTTGGCACGCCGAAATCCAGAAGAGAAGACCTCTTGGCCTATATTCTACCAGGGTTTCAAATGGCTCCGGCGGTAGGGATCGAACCTACGACCTAGTGATTAACAGTCACCCGCTCTGCCGCTGAGCTACACCGGATTTGAAATGAATGCCGCGAAAGGCGGCGTGGGCGGAAGATGGGAGCCGATGGGGCTTTGTGGCAAGGGAAAAATGGCGTCTCCCGTGGATTTTTCCGGAAGAGGTCAGCCGCCTGCGGCGAGTGTGATTATCTCCACGCGGTCGCCGGACTCGATGCGGGTCGAGGGGAAATTTTTCGGGAGGACGGCTTCGAGATTGATTTCCACCACGACCGGTTTTCCGGCGAGGTTGAGAGAGTCAAGGAGCCCGGAGAGACTCGTGGGTTTTTCGAGCTCGTGGAATTGGCCGTTCAGGTGGATTCGCATGGATTGGGATGGTTGCGGTTCAGCGCCATTGGGCGAGTTGCTCGGGGAATGGGCACTGCTCGCAGTCGCTGAAATCCTCCAGGCAGAAGTCGTGATAGATTTCAAGCAGCGCCTGCTGGTGGCAGAGGCGACGCAGCCATGGCTTCGCCGCTGCTTCTGTTCCGAACAGGCGTATGCCGCAACGCCTGAGTTTGCGGTTGATGGCGGAGTGGCGGTGCTTGTGATAGTCCCGGTAGGTGAAACGGTTCTCGTGGAGTGCGAGGGGGATGAGGTGGTTGGCGGAGAGTTCCAGCGCGAGGTTTTTCCCGAAGACGGAGACAGCCGTGGCGCTACGGACGGATGTGAGGGTATGATGGTGGGACCAGAATTCGTGCTTGAGAGAGTGAAGGAAATCAGTGAGCGGCTTTACCGAAAACGGGGCGGCGAGGGCGAGCTTCCGGAACTCTGGCCAGTTCCTCACAAGAACCGAAAGTCCTCCGGCGCGGCGATGGGGATGGTTGGCGGGGCGCTGTCCGTGTGTTTTCCAAGCCGGACGGCGGCTCTCGGGCGGCTCATGATCGGGGCGCACCTTCCACCATGTCTCCCAGAGATCACGCAGGTATTCGCGGGTTTCTTCCGGAGCTTTGTGATGGAGATCCGGATCCAGAAAACCGGCGGTGCCAAGAAGGATGGCCTCCGCGGTATTGTGATCCGCCCGGAGCGAGCGCAGGGGAGCGCGTTGTGCGAGAAGTCTCATAGGAAGCTGGTTGCCGCCATATCCCAAGGTTTCCGCAGTTGCGTGGAAGAGCGCGGTATCGATGTCGTGCGCCTCTTTGGTCTGGAGCAATCGTGAGGCTTTCCTGGACGCACGGCGCAGGGCGGCCTCGCGAAGCAGGCGCTCGATGGACAGGGCGGGCATTTTCCGCAATGGCTGGAGGCAGCGACCGGGGATGGCGATCGCGGTATCGCGGGAGGGCAGGCGGAGGGCGTCAGCCAGCTGGGAAGGGGAAATCAGAAGTTCCGGAACCTGCCTGTGATTGGAGGTGCGGACGAACATTTCCCGCAGTGGTGGCTCGAACGCGACGTGGAGAATGGTATCGGAAAACGCGGGATTGGTGGAGTGTCCGTGATTTTCCCAATCTGGCGTCCTGGTATCGATCTCGATATCTCCGGTGTAAGGGGCTCCATCGATCTCGATGGCGGCGTGGGCGAAGTCCTGGCCTCCCAGATTCCATTCGCCGAACTGAACGATGCGGAGCTGACGTCCGTCTTTGAGGCGGAATTCCCTTCCGAAGGAACCGGCGAACCACAGCGCCTGCAGTTCAAGCTCGGGCGGAAGCCTGGGCACGGCCACCTCCTCGAAGGCGAGGGGAGGGTGCCAGACGCTTTCCAACAGAAATCCGTAGTTCATTGATTTTACCCGGGACCATTCACGGCCGAATTTCGTGGGATCGGCGACGGGCGGTGGCGGGGGATCAAGAATGTCCAGCCATCCGGACACGGATTCCGCCTCGGGTAGTGCCACGTATGTCGCCTTCGCGGCACGCAGCTCCTGTATCGCCTCCCGGTTCTGGTCACTCTCACGGAGGATGGAGACAAGCTGGAGATCCTGACGAAGTTTGTTCGGACGATCAGGGAAAAATTCGCGGGCTTTTTTTATCCAGAGTTTCGCGCTCTCGAGATCCTTGGACTCCCGGAAATCCATCGCCAGTCCTTCGGCGAGGCTTCCGCTCTTCAATTTCTCGGCGGCGGCGGAAAGTTTCTGACGGCGTAATGTGTCATCATCCGGCCACTGGCGGGAGGCGGCGCGGAGAGCACGGTAGTCCCTGTCCTGGAGCCGGTTGTTCCCGGTGCCGTTTATGTGACGGTATGGCCGGTAGAGAGGATCGCCGAGGACGATGCCCTGCCATGAGGCGACGGGCATGGCGGCCCAGGCGGCTTCCGCGAGGGTCCAGCCTTTCAGCAGCCTGTCGTGAAGGATATCGAAATGATGGGTGAGATGGAGGTATGGTTCGTAGACATTCCCTACGGTGGCTGCGGCGCCGCGAACTAGGAGTGGGGCGCACCAGTTCTGATGCGCGTCCGTGAGCTGCTGGCCGCTGAAGGAGTGCAAGTGGATGGCGACCGCGCCGGGCCGGAATAGAAAGCCGGTGTTGAGAAATGGTCCGCTGACATTCCAATCATACCAGCCGTAATACAGGGCGGCGTCTGTCATCGGATAATTTTTCGGGAAAGTGTCATTAAAGCGGTCTGTGACAGTCGGGATGCCGGTTTTACGATTTACCGCGACAATTTCCTCAAGCCACTTGTCGCCTTCCGGGAACTTGTTCGCGATATCGACATACGCTCGACCCCATAGGCCGGTTTTCTCCGTGGCGACGGCGTCATCAATCATGCGTTTGCAAATCGCGTAGGTCGGTGCGTCGATGCGGGAAGTGAGGACGAGATAGGGCGCGTTCGTCTCGGCGAGGGAGACCTTGCTGTCATAGAATGCGTTTTTGAGCACACCCTTTGCGGGTAAGCCCTCGATGCCGAACATGGAGAGTTCGGAGTCCACAGATGCCTCGTCACGCGGGCTGATCGGATCGGCAGGCGGCGTAGTCCCGTCGCTTTCCGGATTGGCGGGAGCCGGGGAGGGGGTGATGCGCAGTGGAACGCCTCGCATCAGCAGGACGACCCTGATCATGTTCACTGTCGGAACTGTCAGACCCTGGGTATCCGGGCCACGCGTCCACAGCTCGTTCTCATCCATGAATTTCCTCATGGGGGCGACAAGCGCCTTCTCGTATTCCCCCCGGGTGATATCCTGTTTCAATGGCAGATCCAGACCCAAAAGGCGGGAGTCCGGGAGGGCGCGGGCATCCCTGTAGGCTTCCGCGAGTTTCTCCGAATCGGGATCCGCCGTGTTATAGACTACCAGTATTTCCTTCGGGGAGATACCTTTGGCTCCCACTGGCAGGAAGAGAAGCGCGATGAGTAGGACGGAAATGAAGGCCGGTTTTCCCAAAGTCGCGGATGGGCAGGGGCTTGTCATGAGTGGACTTTGAACTCTAGGCAGGGAAGGTCAAACAAGTAAGATCGTTGAAATCCCTCTGGACGCCGTAATGACGGGAGGGAGGCGATTTGTCAGATCCCGTTTCAAGACCCGACAACAAACTTCAAACCGTCATAAGCGGGAGAGATGTTTTCCGGAAGCCTTGCAGCCAGCTCGACGTGATCCAGGTCATGACCGAGATGGGTGAGGATGGTCTTTTCGGAGAGAGGAGAGCGGAAATCGCGCAGGCCTCCGGTACGGAAAGGTGGGTGCCATGCGGGATATCACGGAGGGAATCAAGGATGAGGAGATCGAGATCTTTCATCAGAAGAAGAGTCGGGTCAGGGATTGATTTCACATCCGGCAGATAGGCGAAGCGATTGCCAGCGGTCGTTTGAAACAAAAATCCGATGGTGTCCACGCTGCCGTGGATCACCGGTAGCGGAGAAATCAGAAAGTCTCCTATCTGAAATTCAGTTTCGATGATGTGGGGATCAGGTTTGATGTAACCTCTGTAGCGATTGTCCTCATGGAATGCCCAGCCGAACATGTTTCTCAAGGTTTGGAGGGTAGGTGCGGTCGCATAGAGGGGAAGGGGAGTCTCCCGTTTCCAGCAGAACGCGCGCATCTCATCAAAGCCCGCGACGTGGTCAAGGTGAGAATGGGTGTAGATCACGGCATCGATCTCGGTGATTTTTTCCCGTAGCGCCTGTCCACGGAGGTCTGGGCCTGAATCGACGAGGATTGTAGTTCCGGAGTAAGAGATCAGTATGGATGAACGCGTGCGGTTGTTCCGGGGATCCACTGAAACACAAACGGGGCACCCGCAGCCGATAACAGGAACACCGACGGATGTGCCGGTGCCCAGGAAGGTGATCGTGATGTCCGGAGACATTTCTTTCGCGGAGCGCGAAAAAGTTAGTGGGAGCAGCAGCCTCCGCCGCCGCCGCTGTTTCCACCGCAGCAGCCGCCGCCGTTTTTCGCTTCCTCTATCTCCTCATCGGTGGGAACCCGTCCGAGTTCCAGGGTCAGGCTGACGGTTTTTCCGATATCCTTTTGCACAGCCTCCAGGATGCGCTGTGCATCCATGAAATCGGCGGCGACCTTGTTATTGAAAAGCGCGTCGCGAGCGTCCTCGAAGGCCTTGATTTCACCGGCACCCAGTTCCACGCCGGCGTGCTGCTTGTGGTGCAGCTCCTCGCCTTTCTCGTGGACGGACTGGTATTGAAGCTTCGCGGAATTGTCGGCGAGGAATCTCTCGACGTCCGCCTGGAGTCTGAGGAACTGCGGGTCTTCGGTGATCGCGGCGCACAGTTCCTTGGTTTTCGAGGCGATGGACGTTTGTTCGGCAAGCATTGTCATGGGAAACCCTTATGCGCTGGCGCGTTGCGGCGCAATGTTGATTTTCTGAAAAATCCCACTGCGGAATTGTCTTTCCCGAGCGAATGTGCGAAACCTGTGACGTGGCGATGATGGCGATTTTCACGGAGGCGGACGGTTTCGCTCTGGCGATGCTTGTGGTTATCCTGCTAAGCTTCGGAGTTCTGATCATGCTGGGTTTTTGCATGTTCAGGAACGCCTCGCGGCGAAACGGGGATGTGGATCGCCTTATCGAGGAACTCACGGATGATGAGAAAAACTCTGGTGTCGGAAAGGTTGCGGCAGGTGATAAGTTGAGGAGGGAGGTCTGGGAGAAGGACGGGGACTGGTGGAGGGAGGAGTGAGGGCCTTGTTCCCAGCGGAGGGAAACCGATTGGGCAAATGGGTTGCAAAGGACAGGGGAATGGCTTTCTCTTTGCCGGATGGATGGATCGCTGCTGTTGCTTGGGGTTAAAGGGGCGGAGCTTACAGCCGGGGAGGCGGAGCGTTTCAGGAGACTCCAGCCGGCGGGGTTCATCCTCTTCACGAGAAATATCGTGTCACCGGAGCAGACAAGGCGGCTGACGGATGACCTGCGTGGCCTGTGCGTCGAAGATCCGATTCTCTCTATTGACCAGGAAGGTGGGCGGGTGACGCGAACCAGCGGCATCGCCCCGGCATGTCCTTCGGCAGCTGCTTTTTCGATGAAACCGGGGAGTGAACAGATCGCGAGGGCGGGGGAGGCGACCGCCGGGCTGTTGCGGATGCTGGGGCTGAACCTGAATTTCGCGCCGGTGCTGGATCTGGATCATTTCCCGGGTCTGCAGAACGCATTGCGGGGGAGGTGCTGGGGTAGGGACTCGCAGGATGTGATAGATCGCGCAGGGATGTGGAACCGCTGGACGCGGAAGAGAGGCATGCTGAGCTGCGGAAAGCATTTCCCGGCGGGCGGGCGGGCGGAGAGTGATCCCCACATGGGTCTGCCTTTCTGCGATGCGACGATGGAAGAAATGATGCTGGAGGATGTGATTCCCTACACCGCGCTGATGCCCGAGCTGGACGCGGTGATGCTGGCACATGTGATGTTCCCGCGGGTGGACGCGGATTTTCCGGCTTCGCTTTCCAAGAGAATCGTGACGGGCTGGCTGAGAGGGCAGCTCGGGTTCGACAAGCATCTCGTCATGACTGACGATCTTGACATGGGTGCGGCCACGGCAAGATACGGACGGGCGGAGGCGGTGAGTCTGGCTATTGCCGCAGGGAACGACGTGGCGATGATCTGCCACGATACCGATAGCGCGGAGGTGGCCGCGGAGGCTATAGGGCAGCTGCCTCTGGCGATGCGCGACGATGCGCGGGTGAGGCTGGCGAAATTCCGTAAAAAGATGTCCGCACCGTTGGATTTCCATCAGGGGAAATGGGACGATATCTGTGCGAAAATTTCCGCGATCGCCGGAGAGGTGCCGGAGACTGGTGACGTGGATGAGCGCAGCGCGGTAGCGCGGTATTAGGGGAAGAAGGATTTTATGAACTGATTGTTACCACGGAGATGAAGAGGCTGGCGGAGTGAGGCGGCTCACTCCCTGTCCCGGCTGTCCAGCCAGATGGTGACGGTGCCGTCGTTGGTGAGAGAGACCTTCATGTCAGCCCCGAATATCCCCCGCCCGACGGGTGTCCCGAGAGCTTCCTCCATGGCAACACAGAAGGTATCGTACACTGGCGCGGCTTTCGCAGGGTCAGCGGCTTTCAGGAAAGAAGGTCGGTTTCCTTTTTTCGTTGAGGCATGCAATGTGAACTGACTGACGATCAGGGCATCACCACCGAAATCCTTCAGGGAAAGGTTCATCCTGCCGTCCGCATCCGCGAAAATTCTCATACTGGCAGTTTTCTGACAGAGCCAGGTGATGTCGGATTCATCGTCCACATCCTCGATACCGACAAGGACGAGAAGACCGGTCTTGATCGAGGAAACGGTCTTGCCTTCTACCTTCACAACAGCGGAGGAGACACGTTGGAGTAGGGCGCGCATAAGTGGATTCGGATGGAAGCGAAACAACGACAGGCGGACTAGGAAATTCTCAGGATGTCCGGGTCGGCCTTACCCCGATTCCAACCTGCATTTGGGGAGAGTAGGCTTCGGCCACAGGGGGGAAAGCTTCAGCTGGGCTCTAGGGTACCTACTTCGCGCATAATGGTGGGCGCAGCGTGAGCGGAAATACGGCCTTCTCGGCGGCAGGTGAGACAGCGAACGGGGAATATCGGACGTTGAATCATGCGATCAACTTCTCCGTCTGTCGCTCCTTCTGACTGCGAAGGATCAATTGAGGTTATCCGAGTAGTCCGAATCCCGTTTGGATTCCTTCAGTCTGAACTGGCTGGGGGCGATGTCGTAGTGATCGCGGAATTCCCTGTGGAAATTCTTCTGGTTCATGAAGCCGAGATCCTCCGAGACCTCCTTGATTGAGAGTCCGCTCCGGAGGAGGTTACGAGCCGTGACCATTCGCTCTGATTTTAAAAATTTCTTCGGGCAGATTCCGAGTGAATAGTCGAACTGCCTTCTGAACTGACGTGGTGAAACACCGAGCGTCGCGCAGATCCTGTCGATTCTGAAAGAGCATTCCTTGGCCATTCTCAGGAGCGCGACTCTCCTCCCCGAGGTGCGGTAATAATAGATCACGCCATCGAGCTGGACGATTCTGGAGTCGATGTTGCCTCGTGTCGTTACCATCTGGTTCGGGACACGATATCGGTAAGTCACTGAATGTCAAGCTGATACGCTGACGGGCGCTCCGGCTATAGAATCCCGAGTGCCGCGGAAACTAGGAGTTCGTCTTCGATCAACCACTTCGCCGCCTCCGATCCGGGGGTGGAATCCTTGTCGTTGGGTTTTTCCGTCCGGGGTGTGATGGAGAACTGGAGTGCGGATCCGCGTTTTCTGGTGACTAGAGATCCAGCGTCATAGACTGCCATGAGAGCAGCCATTGTCGCCATCGCGTTGGTGGCGGCCTTGGGATCACTTTCGTTTCCGAGTATCGCTTGCAGGAGCGCAGGCGTAGGATCTGAATTCGCGAGGATCTCGGAATTTTCTCCTGACACGGAAATTCCGCCAGCTCCTGCCGTTTCGAGAGCCTCGGCAAGATTCGAAACTCGCCCTGCGATGCCGTCCACCGCCATCGCCGTGACAAGCTGGGATTCCAACCCCGATGCCAGCTCGAGCTGACGTGAGTGAAGCTTGCCGAGATCCGGGGTGGAGGTGACGCTCTTGGGATCCGGGGAGAAATCCGGGGAGGAGATGGCCAGTCGGATGAAAGAAGCGATCGCCTCTGCGGCATGGTTGCTGGGAGTGCGCGAGCAGACCGGCACGAAGGCGAACGCGGCGAGCCTGTTGGCGAGCAGGACGTTCCCTACCGCCAGCATCTTGGCGCCGAGCAGGACGTCACGCTCCCGTTTCACGATGAAAAATTCCATCGCACGGCGAAGGGTGATTTCCAGCTCCGGGATGTCCCACGGCTTGGTGAGATACCTGAAAATACCTCCCTGGTTCACAGAACCTATGGCGGCATCGATGTCAGAATAAGCGGTGGAGAGAATCTTGACCACATCCGGGTGATCCGCGGCGATTTTGGAAAGAAAGCCGACTCCCGTCTCATTGGGCATCCGTTGGTCGGTGACGATGATACCGATGTCGTTCGAGTGTTCGCGGAAGACCTTGAGAGCCTGGACGCCATCCTCGGCCTCAAGGATACGGAATTTCCTCCCGAAAAGACGCTTGAAGTATTTCCGGGAATTGGCCTCGTCATCCACAAACAGGATGGCGTGCCGCTGGTAATCGTAAGTTTCGGTTTCTGTGGTCATGGTGTGGGATTGTGAATGTTTTTAGATCGGATGCGAAGAGGAGGGATTCGGGAAAACGAGCCGGATTTCCGTGAACTCATCCTGACGGCTGTCCACGTGGACGGTGACACCATGATCCTGGAGGATCTGGTGGGTGATGGAAAGTCCCAGCCCCATCCCCTGTCCGACATCCTTGGAGGTGAAAAAAGGATCAAAGATCTTCCGGATGTCCTCCTGCGGAATGCCGATGCCGTTGTCCCTGATGGAGACGGAGGTGCTTCCGCCTTCCATCACGGCCGCCACTTCGATCATTCCACGGTGTCCTGTTTTCTTGCCAGCCAGTTCACGGATGGCGTCTATGCTGTTTTGAAGAAAGTTGATGAAAACCTGAACAAGATGATTGGGATTGGCGAGGACTTCAAAGGGACTGCCAGGATCGAACCTGATCTCTATTTCGCTCCCGAGCTGGTGGTTCGTCATCCGGATTGAGCGGCTGATGACTTCCGTGATATCACACGATTCCTTCGGGGATTCCGATTTCTCGTCGTGTGTGAACTGGCGCAGGTCGATGACGATCTGCGAGACCCTGGCGACCCCCTCGCGGATATCCTTGAGAGTGTCCTCGAAATCCGCCCGCTCCTCGTCCGGGAGTATTCCGGTGAACGATCCGAGCGCGTGGAGACCCGCATTCGCGTAGTTCAGCGGGTTGTTGATCTCGTGTATGATTCCGGCGCTCATCCTGCCGAGGGCTGACAGTTTCTCGTTGCGGAGCAGGAGCACCTCGTTCTCTTTGATTTTCTCCAGGGCGGCACTGAGTTCGCGGTTCATATCCGCCATCTCCCTTCGGAAACGTCCCATGAGGATCTGATTGCGGAGCCGCAATCCCAACTCGGCAGTGGAGAAGGGTTTTGTGAGGAAATCACTGGCTCCGGCCTCAAGGGCATCGAGCTTGCGTGCGCTCGTCTGCACGCGCTGTGAGAATGATAACCGAGGTGTCCCGCGTGGAGTGGTTCTTGCGCAGACGCCGGCAGACCTCCACGCCGTCCATTTCCGGCATCATGTAATCGAGAAGCGCGATCTGCGGCTGGTGCAACTTGGCGAGTTCCAGGGCTTCGGCGCCGTCGGAAGCTTCGAGGATCTCCACATCGTCCAGCTGCATGATCAGGAAGCGGCGGATGTCCGGCTCGTCGTCAGCGATGAGGACGAGCGGCTTCGCTCCACTCTCGCGAGCACCGATACGGGTTGCGACCTGTGGGGCGAAGCCTTGTCGCGCTAAATTACCTTTTGTCCCGGATTTCGAAGGAATGGCCATCGCGGCCTTGCGGTGGATCTCCACGATACCTTTGCCGGAAACCGGGGCATCATCCGTGATCTCGGCTTCTTTGGCTTTCTTCACGGGAAAACTGACGGTGAAGTGGGTGCCCACACCCACTTCGCTAGTTGCTCCCACCTTTCCGCGCAGCGACTCCGCGACAGAACGGACAAGAGCCAGACCAATCCCGGTGCCCTGGAATTTCCTCGTGGAGGAGGTATCCACCTGCCAGAAACGGTCAAAAATCCGCTCCAGGTTCTCCTTGGGAATGCCCACTCCGGTGTCCCTTACGGAGAGACTCAGGTTTTTCCCCGCGATTTTCAGATCCACGTCGATGGTTCCTCCCGATGGGGTGAACTTGATGGCGTTGATCACCAGGTTGAGGACGATCTTGTCGAACTTGTCCCGATCCAGAAGGATCACGGGTGATTCCGCCTGGCAGGTCCACATAAGCGCCACGCTGTCCTGCTCGGACAGATGGCGAAGGGATTTCATCAGCCCATCGAAATGCGCTTTCACGGGAGTGGGCTGGAAGTTCAGATCCGCGTGGCCAGTGTCGAAGCGAACCAGATCGAGGAGATCGTCGATAAGTTTCATCAGTCGAAGTCCGTTCTGACCGAGAAGCCTGACCATTTCAGGGACTTTCGCATCCTGTCCATCCGGGCGTATCACGGTGCCTAGCTTTTCCGTGATTCCGAGCATGATGGTCAGCGGCGTGCGGAGCTCGTGGCTGATGTTGGCGAAAAACCGTGTCTTCGCCTCGTCCAGTTCGCCCAGTCTTTCGAACTGTGACCGGAGTGCCTCACGGGATTTCAGGACTTCCGCCCGAAGCGTGAACTCGCTCAGCCGCAGCCTTTCATAGAAATAACTTCCCACGATCACGAAAACCCCGGTGACGAAGATGAAGTAGCTGTTGTTGAACAGGATGCGGAAATCTGGAGCTTCGAACGCCAGTGCAACACTGGTGAAGTAGAACACCGCACAGGTCGCTGTCATTGCCGCGGATTGCACGAAATTCCATCTCATCAGCAGTGAAAGCCCCACCAGCACGAGGTTGAGGCCGGCATAATAGATGGAATTTCCGCCGCCCGTGAAATAGATCATCGCGCAAATCGAGATCATCGGCAGAAGGGCGATCCATGCGGCGGTGAGCTTTTTCCCCCCGGTGGCGGAACCGCGCCGGAGATCCAGGTAGACCAGCACCAGGAGAAGGCTGCAGCAGAGACGTATGATGAAAAACAGGAGCAGGTGCTCCGGGAAGACCACGACATCCAGAGAGCCTCCCGCCATCATGAATATACCAGCAAGAACCGCCGCGCGACGCGAGTTCTTCACTGAGACCTCCCGCTCGTATCTGTGGAAGGATCCAAGGATCTCCTCCGGGATTTCTCCCGGGTCTGACTCAGCGGCTACCAATTTCGATCTCGAGGAAAAGGTTCACTCCCGTTGAATCGGCTTTGACCGATGAGGAAACCACCGGTGACGTGTCCGGGATGAGATCCTCCATTTCCGATTCGTCACGGTAGATGAGGTTCCACTCCATGACGTATTCCATCCAGGCCTTGCGAGGATTGCTCGCCGCGACGTTGGTGACGATCACCCGGCCACCGGGGCGCACCATGGTGCAGAACAGATCGACAAGTCGCTTGCACACGCGCTGGGAAAGATAGTCGAAGAGTCCCGCGCAATAGACCACGTCGTAATCCTTGAAATCGTCATCCCCGCCTTGCGTCGCCGCCCGCAGCAACTGGTGGACGGAGCGCTGGAAATAACGAACCTGCGTTCCCCGCCCGCCACCCATCCGGGCTTCGTTGATCCTGTCCCGCGTGTAATCCAGGGTCTCGGCGTTGAAGTCGAGGAGATCGATTTCCGCGAGATCCGCTTCGTCGCATTCCCGCAGGAAGCGCTGCACCTCCACTGCCGGGCCGCACGCGAGATTGAATACCCGGGTCTTTCCCTTGGAGACCCGCTTCAGGCATTCGCCGCGCAGCATTTCCACCAGGAAGTCGATGCGATTGCGGTGCGCCACGACGGGTTCCGTGTTCAGTAGGGCGAAATTGAGGATTTTCGCAAACGCTGAAGAACCCTCGTAAGGGTCACGCAGCATCATGTTCACCATCTCGTAGTCACCCGCGTAGCCAAGAGGCTTCGTGTATGTCCGGAAGAGGAAGGGCGAACAGAGCACGATGGGGTGCAACTGGCGGCGGACGTAGGACTTGTGAACCGACATACCGGACTCGTCCACCTCCAGCGCCACGTTCTCGAATCTCTCCATCGATGGCAGCACCTCTTCCACAACCCGGAGCTCGACTTTGGCGAAAATCTCCCTCTCCATCTCCTCCCGGCGCCGGGTCACCGTTGTTCGTATCCCCACGTCTATCCCGGTCAGCCAGTGCTGGACTCCGGAAAGCATGCTGGCCAGATCCGCGACGACGATTTTGAAAGGATCCTGCACCAGATTCCCCGTCCGCCACTCGGTCATGAAATCCGAGAACTGCGACTTCAGGTCGCTGTTTCCGGAATCCTGGCCGATTTCCTCAGTGATCCCGGCGAGGAAATCCACCTCCACCCAGCCCTCGTCGAGCATCGCCTCGCATACGAGGACGATGCCGGTGTTCAGGAGATTGCTCACGACGGCCTTTCCGTTGTAAAGCAGACGGCGGGAAGCCATGATGCGGAAATCCGACAGAACCTCGGATAACTGGAGAATACTGTAGGGATTGTAGACTTCGAAAACTACTGAGTAGCGTTTGATGCGGAGCAGGTTCGCCGTAAGTTCGGTTCCCTGGCTGTTCCGGCACGTGATTACACTCTGGGATGATTTTGCCTGGTTGAGATCCATAGTCTGAGAGTCTTTTTTCAGACACATACTGCGAAACCCGGGGAAATTCTCAAGTTCCGTTCGGTCAAATTTCGGGAATTCGATGATAACGACCGATTTAGGGTAAGGATGTCCGTTTTAGGGTAATCAAAAAGCTTTTCGGCAATCGAAACGCGCATATTCTTATTCCGAACAGGGCGACCGACGGGCGAAAGCCGGAAACGAAACCTTGTGACATATCCCGAGCCTCCAATGACGGGGTCGTGACGAAATGGTAAGATCCGGGGGGTTCTCGCCTTGCGTTCGAAACAGTCCGGAGGTCTCATGGGGGGAAATGTGGGCGCGGGCTGGAAACAGCCCGCGCCTCTTTTGTGAAATACCGCTGAAAACGCGGGTTTGACCCCAAAAACCGAGATAACGACCGTTTTAGGGAAATCAAACCCCTTCCAATCCCTCCGAAGACGATGTTAGATATTCCCATCATTGATTGAAAACGAACCGTGCGAGCGGGGAGTCCGGTCAATCTGATCACATCGGAAATTTTCACGAAAGACCGGAGCGGCGTCGATTGGGAACCGGGGGGTCCCCCTTCGCTGCCGGTCTTTCGTAATTCTCCTGATGTTTGCGTGTATGAATTGCCAGGCGCGGGTTGGAAACAGCCCGCGTCTGTTTTTTCAGGCGGATCGGGACTCCGCTTGCCAAAGGTGGCGGGAAAGCATAAACGTGCGCCCGATGAAACGAAGACTCGCACTTGCCGCACTGATCGGTTTCGCGCTCGCAGCCTCTTGCAACGCGGAGAAACCGGAAGCCACCTCGCCGTCCAAAGTCCGCATGAAAACGGACATGGGTGACATCGTCATCGAACTCGATGCGGAGAAAGCTCCCGTAACGGTCGCGAATTTCCTGAAATATGTGAAGGCGAACCACTACGACGGCACCGTCTTCCATCGTGTCATCGACGGCTTCATGATCCAAGGCGGCGGATTCGCACTCGATGGCGGGAAGCCTGTGGAAAAAGAAACCGGTGAAGGAATCAAAAACGAGGGGAGGAACGGATTGAAAAACGGAAAGGGAACCATCGCCATGGCGAGAACCAGTGATCCCGACAGTGCGACCGCGCAGTTTTTCATCAATGTAGGGGACAATGCCTCCCTGGACTTCCCGAACAACGGTGGCTACGCGGTTTTTGGAAAAGTCGTGGAGGGAATGGACGTGGTGGAAAAGATCAAGGCAGTGGAAACCGGAACCAGGGAACTTGTGATGCGTCACCCTGCGACAGGCGAACGCATCGTCGCTCCTTCACAAAACGTTCCCGTTAAGGACGTTGTAATTAAAAGCGTAACAGTGGAATAAGGCAGCCCTTTCCCGACCGCATGCAACTCTGGCTCTGCCCGCTTTTCGCGTTCCTGATGGGTTCCATCCCGTTCGGACTTTTTATCGCGAGAGCGAAGGGAGTGGATATCAGGAAACATGGCTCCGGCAACATCGGAGCCACGAACGTTTTCCGCGTTATCGGGAAAAAACACGGCCTCATCTGTCTGCTTCTGGACGCGTTGAAGGGCTTCATACCCGTTGTTATCGCGATCAATCTCGTCCGCCTTGTCGGCGCGAACCCTCCCTGGGTTTCCCTTCCGTTGCCCGACGCCTGGATTCTGGTGAAGCCGCTGGCGTCGCAGTTCACCGTCCAGTCTGTTCACGTCCTGACCGCCCTTCTCGCAGTTCTCGGTCACAACTACTCGCCTTGGATAGGCTTCAAGGGCGGGAAGGGGATCGCGACTTCCGCCGGAGTGGTCATCGCCCTGATGCCGGCGGGTATCGTCCTGCTGGTCATTGTATTTCTCATCACCCTGGCACTCACCCGGTATGTCGCCGTGGCGAGCATCGTCTGCGCCATCGCCCTGCCAGTGATGACCCATCTCGGCGCGAGGTTCCACAAGAACGACGCTGGCATCAGCCTATGGGAGGCAGGCACCTGGAACAAGCCGCTGTTCTTTTTCTCCCTCCTCATCGGTTTGCTCGCGGTGTGGAAACACCGCACCAACATATCCCGTCTGCGTGACGGAACCGAATCGAAATTCGTCTGGGGCGGAGCGAAAAAACCCGTTCCACTCGATCCATGACTTTTCATAGCGCCGCCATCCTTGGCTCCGGCTCATTCGCCACGGCCATCGCGAGAATCCTCTCTCCGAAGCTCGCCTCCGTCCGTATTCTCGGTCGCGACGAGGATGTGATTGCCGCTATTAATACCACTCATCGCAATCCCCGCTATCTTCCGGACATTTCCCTCCCGGACAACATCACAGCCTCGTCGGATCTGGCGGAAGCGAGGGATCATCCGCTGGTGATCTTCGCCGTCCCCACCACCGGCACACGGTCGTGTGCGGAGTTCATCGCGAACGCGGGTCTCCCTAAGGAAACCGTCCTCCTCTCCTGCGCGAAAGGGATAGAGAAAAACTCGGGTGACCGAATGAGCGAGATCATTTCCGGGGTGCTTCCCGGCAATCCCGTGGCTGTTTTCTCCGGCCTCAACCATGCGGAGGAAATGGCCGCCGGCCAGGCGACCTGCGTGGTGATCGGCGCGAAAGATCCGGAAGTGGCGGAGTCTCTCCAGGAGCTTTTCACACTCCCGCACTTCAGGCCTTACACCACGGACGATCTCGCGGGGATGGAGCTGGGAGGCGCGCTTAAGAACGTGTATGCCATCGCGGCCGGAATTTCCCATGGTCTCGGTCTTGGCGACAACGCGGTCGCCGCCCTGGTTACCCGCGCTCTCGCGGAAATGACAAGGCTGGGAACTGCCCTGGGTGGCAGGCAGGAGACCTTCACCGGACTTTCCGGAATCGGGGATCTCATTGTCACCTGTTTTTCCAAGCATTCGCGCAACCACCGCGTCGGGCTCGCGCTGGGTGAGGGAAAAACCCTCGTGGAAGCGACCAACGCGCTGGGCATGGTAGCGGAGGGTGTTCCAAACACTCTATCGATCCACGAGGCGGCACGAAAATCGGGTGTCCGCACGCCCATCATAGACGCCGTGTATTCCATTCTCTACGAGGAAAAACCCGCCGCCGAAGCCATGGCCGAGCTCCTCTCCCGCGATACTCGCACCGAGTGCGAATGAACTTCCCGAAATGACAGATCAAGCCATCCCGAAGCCGAACATCATCCGCCGCCTCTACGCATGGACCGTTTCCTGGGCGGATCATCCCGGCGGCACGTGGGCGCTGTTCCTGATCGCCTTCGCGGAGTCGTCCTTTTTTCCGATCCCTCCGGACATATTGCTTCTCGCGCTATGCTTCGGCGCCCGCGAGAGATGGTTCAAATACGCGGCGATCTGCACCATCGGCTCCGTCCTCGGTGGCATCGCGGGCTGGGGTATCGGCTACGGACTGCGGGATACCGTGGCCATCCCGTTACTCAACGCATTCGATAGCAGCGGTCACACCCAGGAGAAAATCCAAGGCTGGTATGATGCCTACGGCTTCTGGGGAATCCTTATCGCCGCGATCACCCCCATCCCCTACAAGGTTTTCACCATCTTCTCCGGAATGGCGAACTACAGTCTCCCCCTTCTCATCGGCGCTTCGCTGATTGGTCGCGGATTCCGGTTCTTCCTGGTTGCCGGTCTTATCCGCGTCTTCGGTCTACGTGTGAGACCTTTCATCGAGAAACACCTGGAGTGGTGCTTCGTGATAGGCACCATCCTTCTTATCGGAGGTATCGTTTTCCTGAAATTCATCAAATGACATGGGTAGTCGCGCTGTTGACCTGGGATTGACCTCAGCCGCCCTCGCTGGTATTCCCCGGCATGGTTCTTTGGTCGAAGCTCTCCGGTGCGCAGTGGATTGACGCATGGGAAGAGCGTTTCGCGGGAAATCCGAATTTCGTCCTGGAATATATAAAGGGAGGCAAGTCCGTCAGGCTCCAGGTGTATTGCTCCACCATGAGGGAAGCGGAAGCGATACGCAACCAGTTCGGTGGCTCCGTGCGAAAGGTCAAAGATGCGGAATGGAAAAAGGCTCCCCCGGCTCCCAAGCCTCTGAAAGTCCGTGACGTTTTCCTCGTGACCGCCGAAACCGGAACGAAGCAACTCGCCAAGTTGAAAAAAGAGCATCCCTCCCGCGAACTCATCAGCATCCCGCCTGAGATGGCTTTCGGAACCGGAGACCATGCCACGACCTCAACATGCATGAGGTTCCTCGTAGATATCGCGAAAGAGCGGAAAGGCAAATCATGGTCGGTCGCGGATCTCGGGACGGGAAGCGGGCTACTTGCCATCGGAGCTGACAAGCTCGGTGCGGCAGAGGTCTGGGGCTGCGATTTCGATCCGTTCGCGGTAGATGTCGCGAAGCGGAACGCCGGACGCAACAGCACCCCTGAGATCGTTTTCGACGAGAGGGATGTCCTGAAATGGAAGCCCCGCAAGAAAGGCTACGACGTCGTGCTTGCGAATATTTTCTCAACCGTCCTGATCAAGGCCTGGCCCACCATAGCGAGATCGCTGGCAAAAGGCGGCGACCTGGTGGTTTCCGGAATACTGGCCAGCCAGGCTTGGGATGTTTTCGAGGCGGCGGCGAAAGAGGGGCTGGGATTCGCGACGGTCAGCAAAAAAGGAAAATGGGTGACGGCGAGGGGCGGATGGTTCGACGATCTCGCGAAAAAATGAGCAGCCCTGTCGGAAAACGCTTTGAAAACCCGCGCTCGAGGTAAGGTTTCCGGATGACTATCTGGCTGACAGGATGCTCCTCGGGGCTGGGACATGCGATGGTGCGCGTGTTCGCGGAGGCGGGGCACACCATCGCGGGCTGCGCGAGACGTTCGGAGATCATCGGATCCCTGGAGAAGGAATTTCCCGTGCCGCACAGGTTTTTCGTCACGGATGTGTCAAGTGATGGGGAAACGCGGAAGTTCTGCGAGAAGTCCTTGGAAGCCACGGGTCCACCGGATCTCCTGATAAACAACGCGGCGATCATCAATCCGTCCGCCCCGCTCTGGGAGATTGACGCGGAGGCATTCAACCAACTGGTGGCAATCAACATCTGCGGCACGGCGAACATGATCCGGCACACCGTCCCCATCATGGCGAAAGCGGGAAAAGGCGTGATCGTCAACATGTCCTCCGGATGGGGTCGGTCAGTCTCGCCGGAAGTGGCACCGTATTGTGCGAGTAAATGGGCGATCGAAGGGCTCACACGGGCTTTGGCGATGGAGCTGCCTACGGGATTGGCGGCGGTGGCTCTCAATCCCGGGATCATTGACACGGAGATGCTACGATCATGTTTCGGAAATGAATCGGCCGGCTACCGCGGCCCGGTGGAATGGGCCGAGACTGCCGTTCCTTTTCTCGTAGGCCTCGGATCCAGGGACAACGGGGCGTCGCTGACCGCGCCATAGCCGGTCACGACTGGTATTTCGGGATTGATAGATCCGGAATCACGCGGGAAACTCCCGGATGGCCGCCTCGAACCAATGGACTTTCTTTAGCAATCACGGGCATGTGCTGATCTATCTTGCCGGGCATCCCGACCAGCCATTGCGGGAAGTGGCCATCGCAGTGGGCATCACGGAGCGTGCCGTGCAGCGAATCGTCGCGGATCTGGAGGAGGCGGGCTATCTCAAGCGGGAGCGTAACGGACGCCGGAACAGCTACACGCTGGATACGGACAGGAAGCTCCGCCACTCCTTGGAGAAAACGCATAGCATAGGAGAGATCCTCGCGGTTCTTTCGGACGATTGATCCGATGTTCCCCTTTCAGGGGATACACCGCGCTATGATTGCTTCCTCAGAGGAAAGACCGTGACATCCACTGGGGCGGCCGTGAGGAGGGAGTCCGGTGGGCGTGTGGGTTCCGGCAGGCCGTTCAGAGCGAATGAAATGGTGGAGCATGCTGCGTCTTCCATGGTCTCGATCAGGTATGGCTTGTGATGAACCATTCCGCTGAAGATGTTCCCCTTTCGGTCTGATGAAAAGAGGCGGTAGCGCTCGACAAGAAACCACTCAAGCGATCCCTCGACGGCCGGAGCGGGAGATTTCGCGGTGGGATAGTGGAATTCCGCTGCCGGAGCGGAGTTGTTCTTGCGACGGCTGCGATAGTGGATTTCCTCTCCGGTCGTGGAGGACATTTCCGCGTGCTCGTAGGGAAGGTTGAAGCTGCGGCGGGCGATTTCGACGGCGAGAGGCTGGTCGCAATCAAGCGAGAAAAACCAGACGCCCGGGTTGCCGTTACCATCGAAGACATAGGTGCGGAGGTTCAACTCGTGGAACCATGAAAGCCAGGGTAGGGGAGGGAGGCAGACGGGGCGGACACGCCGCATGAAGAAGGGGACGACGCCGATCCATGCCTGTCCATCGAACGTATCGACGTGGAGGCCGGTAGGGAGGCGCGATGCCATGACAGCCGCATCAACAGACCAGTGGAAGAATCCGAGGCCGGCCCAGCGTTGTCTCATGACGGGGAATCCGGACGGGTGCTCTCGCTGTGCGAGGCGATGTTTGGGAGTCGGGAGCATCAGTCAGATCAGGACTCTCCCGACTTGATAAGGTGGCAGGAATGGGCGGCGAAACCGGCACCGAAGGCGGTGAGCCAGAGGGAGGTGTCCTGCGGTTGTGTCTCCAGACGCTCGGCGAGTGCGAAGAGAACCGAGGGACTGGACATGTTTCCATGCTTGCGAAGGACTTCCCGGGTTTCCGCCAGATGGAATGGAAGGGCGGATTCGATGGCTTCGATGACATCGCGCCCGCCGGAGTGGGCGAGGATCTGGCCAGGATCAGACTGGCGGCGGGCGTAGAGAGTGGAAACGGCCTCGGCTGCGAGAGCCGGAACGGAGCGGTGGAGCTGGTTTTTCAGTTTCCCACCGGAGTTGGTGAAACGGATTTTCTCTCGTTCGGCCGGGACGTGGTGGGTATCGAAGGATTGAAATTTCCAGGCGGCCTGCGATGGAGGCGTGCCGGTGAGTATGGCGGCGGCGGCACCGTCTCCGAAAAGACAGAGGGAGATGAGCACGCCTGGATCGTCATCGATGTAAAAGGCGGAGGAGGAGGTCTCGACCGCGACCATCGCGACAGTGTGCGTGGGGTTCGCGGCGAGGTATCCGTGGGCGGCGCGTAGTGTCGGGATCGCCGCGCCGCACCCGAGTCCGACGAGATCGCAGAGATACGTGTCGGGACGGAAGCCCATTTTTTCAGCGACATGGCTGGAGAGCCCCGGGCAGAGGTAACCGGTGCAGGTGCAGAGGAAGAGGGCGTCGATTTGCTCAGGTGGAATACCGGCTTTTTCGAGAGCCTCGGCGACAGCGCGAACTGCTAGTTCCGGTGCGTTTTTCTCGAAGGAACGGTTCAGGGACTCCGCGTCCTGCCGGAAGACGGGGTCTAGATCCGGGACGGAGAACTGGCGGGCAGATATTCCGGAGGAGGTGTTGGTAAGGATTTTTTCCAGGAGTGAGACGGAGCGCGCCTTCAGATCGCCAATGCCGGGATGTGACTGGATGGCCTGCCAGGTATCGGCCTGGGTGAAGGAAAAGGGGGGATTGGCGGTGGCGAGGCTGGTGAGATACATGGGAAAAGGAGCGGTTGTCAGCGGACTAGTCTGAGGATGGGATTGAGGGGAGCGAATCTGACCAGAGGGCCGGTAGCGGGATGGAAGAGGAGGGGGTGAATGATCCTCGCGGAGTTGAGGCGTTTCAGGAAGCGGCTTCTGAGGGCTTTCCCGATTCGGTCACATGCGGTGACCCAAGGACATCTTCCGTGCGCGAAGGAGATCAGGTGGGGAAGTGCTGTTTCCGCCGACTGAAAGGCCATGGTCATTCCATTTCCAGTGAACGGGGGGATGATCGCGTGGGAGTCCCCGAGGGTGAGCAGACCGGGGACAGGCTTCTGCAGGCCGAGGTCGAAGCCGGCCACCGCCGTAAAGGAACCGGGCTTCCACTCGGCGTCCGCGATCAGATCCGCTAGCCTGTTGTTGCCGTTTTTCCCGAGATAGGCGGGAAGCAGGGCATCGTGTTTCGCGGAAATCGTTCGGTCGGTTCTGAAAAGACCACAGACGTTGAGCCAGCCATCCTCGACGGGCGTGATCCCGAGATAGCCTGTCCTGCCGGTATGCATTTCCAGATCGGAGCAAGTTGGGATGCCACGGATATGGGCTTTGAGTCCGATCCATCTTCCCGCTACCGGTTTCCGACCCGCGCACCAGACCGTTCCGGGTTTGCCCGGCTCCGGCTTCACGCGGGAGCCGGTGTGTAATTCCGCTCCGAGCTCCCTGGCCATGGTTTGGAGCCTGTCATCAAGGAGATGCCGTGAGATGCCCAAGGCGGGTGCCGAGAGGAGGTGCCTCCGTCTTTTTCTATTTCCCGTGTACCAGGTGACACTGAGGTGGCGTCGGGCGTCTGAAAGGACTTCCGGGATGCCCAGGCTTTCCAGAGTTTGTTCGGATATACCGGAAATGAATTCGCCGCAGACCCTGTGGCGGGGATAGGAACCCGCTTCGTGAAGGATCACGGGCAGGCCGTGTTTTCGGAGGGCGATTGCGATCGACAAGCCGGTCAGGCCGCCTCCGATGATTGTCATAGTCTCTGGCAAGCGCCCGAATCTAGCACGGGATCGAGCAGGTCAAGAGTGAATGCGAGATCCCGACTTACGGATCCACGTAACTCCCCCCGTAACCGGGTGTGTATAGCCTGACATGACCGAGGTGCGCCAAGGACTCGAAATGCCTGTCCCGTGCGTAGACGCGGTGGCCGTGCTTATTCGCGAGGGTGGCGATGACAGCGTCCGACCATGGTATGTTGATACCCCGTTTCCTCACCTGCCACTGGAAGCGAACGGTCTCGTCCCAGGTCGATTCGGGATGTTGGACATAGGGGACAAGGGAGAACAGGTTTGAGATCGTGGTTTTCTCGTTGTCCCGCGCACCGCCGAGAACCTCGAGTTTCACAATCCCGCAGAAGCAGGCCTGCATTTCCTCAAGGATATTTTCAACCGCAATGCTTGTGTAAAGGTCACCTTTTTTCCTGAAAAGCTCAATCCAGACAGAGGAATCTATAAGAACCATGATCAGGATTCTGCGGTTTTAAGATTTGTTTAATGCCGCGACGCCATCATTGGACGCGGCGGTTCCCCAATCCTCGATCTCGTCATTGGTGTGGGCGTAATCCAAGGGTGTTTCACGCAGGGAGCGGACAATCGCCACAGCCTTCTTGCGGTTCGCGAAAAGCTCCGCGGCCTTGGCGATACCTGCGCTCATCTTCGTCTCACCTGTAAGCTGCATGATATCATTCAGCAGCTCCTCTTTGATCTCTACAGACACTCTCATGGGATGAAGATGATGGTATCCGCATCATTTGAAAAGAAAAAAGATGTATCGAGAGGTTAAATTTTCGATTTTTGCGCAACAACCCGGATCGCACCTCTCCATTCCTCCAGCTCAGAATAGGAAAACCCTTGATCTCCGAGACCTAGCAGAAGTGGAAGTTCGGTCGCCACGAAACCGGCCTCAATGCTCACTTTCATGTCGTGACGGGTGACTGAGTTGAAAAAAGGATACGCCGCTCGTCCAAAGAACAGGGAGAGGCCGGTGCGGAGGGGTTCGTTGATCACAATCATGTCGAAGCCCCCAAGCCATGGTGAAAAGGTCTGGAGTTGGTCCCCGGTGAAATGGTGTAGGAACAGGTTTGCGATCAGCACCCCGCCCTTTTCCGGAGGTGGCGTGTTTAAAATGTCACCCCGGTGCCAGGTGACCGTTTTCGGGAGTCGCGCCGGTCTGGGGGCGAGATCATAGGCGTCGATCTTCGCCTGCGGATGGAGTTGGGAAAGCTTCGAAAGCAGGATGCCATCGCCAGCGCCGATCTCGGTGATTGCCGATGGCGATTTCCCGATGGAATCTATGATCCAGGTGTCGTTGCCCATGAAACGGTTGATCCGGGCGAGATCACGCCGTGAGCGGATTGCTCGGGGATCATCATGTGGCAGGTGGTCGAGCAGTTCCGGCGTTAGCTTGCGCATTCGGAGCGGAGCCTACCGTGCCATCCGGAAATGTGAAGTCATGGTTGCCACAAGGACGATGATGGTGAAGAAGAGGTTATGAAAATTACCAGCTATACCGGCGGGATGGTGCGGACGAACGGTTATCTTGTGGAGAGCGCGGAAGGGAATTTCCTCGTGGACGCGCCTTCCGGAATTTCCAAATGGCTGGCGGACAAGGGTGTCAGGCTGGACGCGCTATATCTCACCCACCAGCACTACGACCATGTCGAGGACGTGGCGGCATTACAGAGGACTGGCGTGGGAATCCTTGCCTGGGCGGATTATTCGAAAGACCTGACCCTGGAATCCTATGGAGCCGACTGGGGGCTGCCCGAGGTTGAACCCTACCATATCGACGGGCACATTGTCGCGGGCGATCAGAAGCTTTTCGGCACCACTACTAGAGTAGGCCATATTCCCGGGCACTCACCGGACAGCTTGAGTTTTTATCTTGAGGGGAAAGGAGTGGTGTTCAGCGGCGACGCGTTGTTCGCGGGTTCAGTGGGTCGTTGTGATCTTCCGGGGGGAGATTTCGATCTTCTCCTCGCCGGGATACGAAGGGAACTCCTCACCCTTCCGGATGAAACAGAGGTATTTTCCGGCCACGGGCCAGCCACCACGGTCGGGCGGGAGAGAGCCACGAACGGTTACCTGAAATGACTACTCCGGTACGATAACAGCTCTGGGTGGGGGAGTCAGAAGGATTTCGTTCAGATCCTCCGGCGGAGAGGTGAAGTGGACATTTTCCCAGACGGTGTCCTTGAGCGGGCCGGAGCCACGGAACTGGAACAGACCGTAGAACGGGCGCAGGGGCAGGGTGATCAGACCCAGAAACCCACGGGCATTGAGCCGGATGGTGAAATCCACGGCCTTTTCAGTAAGGTCCACCGCACCGTCGCCCGCGAACGTGACCGAGTTGGTCGCCGTCTGGAAATCACGGGTTCGGAGGACTCCGTCCCGTATGTTGAAGGTGCAGAAGGCGGATTTCGCGCGCTCGAATCCCGCCCGCTTGTCTCCCAGGACCTTGCTCATCACCGGGGAGAGAGGCGAGAGAATAGGCACGGAGAAGAGCTCCGCGTTCTCCAAAACGACCAGGCCGTTCCCCTTCATGGTCTCGATGTCACCGCGGCTGATCGCGAAATCGATTCTACCCGTCACCTCGCCCCCGCCGTCCATATCGAAACCGTAGGTTGAAGAGAGCCCCGCAAGCGAGAGCTTCGACCAGTGTAGATCGCCTGACAGCTCCGACTTGCCGGAATTCAGGAAAGATCCGCCCACCGGCCCTCCGAAAGCCTCCACCGAGAGACCGGAAACCCGCACCGTGTCACCGGCGATGGAGACAATCGCACTTGGCTCGGAGAGGGTGATGTTCTCTCCCAGGAACTCATAGTCCACGTTTCCCGGAGAGGTGAATCTCACCTCAAGGTCGGTGCGTTTCCGGGCAGTGACATCCACAATACCAGAGCCGCTGAGCTCCGGTGGCGTGTGGAACCGGTAACGCTCGATGTCGTCCGCGATCTTTGGCGCGAAAAGTCGTAGCATCGGTGCCGCCCAGAACCTGCCGTTGACGGCCTCCACAGCGACAGTTTTCGAGATGCCGTCGTAGCGTATCCGCCCCACATTCGCCGTTCCGGTGGCCGGCCCGTCGAACGCTTCTCGGAGAGGATAGGAGCCGTAGTCGAAGACGACTTCCCCGTCATGAAAATCCAAAACGTTGTGATCCAGATCGAACGAGCATGTCGCCGATTTGACTGGCACACCCTTGTAGGACATGTTTCTGACCGTTCCAAGGCCACTGAAGGTCCATGCGAACCTGTCTTCCGTGTCAAACGATCCCTCCAAGTGGATTTCCGTCGAGGGATTCCTGTTTTCCGAAAAATCCGCGATCACCTTTTCAAGCGGCTGCCCTGTGAAAATCGGCTTGAGGAAGGGTGCGGGGATTGTCGAGTCCAGGGCGAGCCTCACGGTGTTCCCCTCCTTGATCACCTTGGCGCGTGCCTCTCCATCTGGCCTGCCCAGTATGAGATCCTTTAGGAAAAGATTGCCCTCCTGCCATGAGAACCAGGTTTCCAGCGAATCGAAGGAAACGCCGCGAAACATGAGTGATTCACAAACGGCATGCCCGGTCAGATGGATCAACGGAACTTCGAGATCCGTCAGATTGAAATCCCCCGCAGCGCGTATCTGCTGTCGCCCGGCCACCAGCAGATCGATGTTAACCGGCGTGTCCATCCATCCCTTGAGAAGTCGGGGAAGATCGACGGAGGACTCCAGGTCGAACCTTCCCTCGCGGGACAGGAGCTGGTAGTCGACATGACCTGAGACCGTCCCGCGGGCGTCCTCCGCGCTGAACTCCTGTATGGTCAGCAAATGGCCGGAGACCTTCCCCTTCGCGGTGAAATTCTTCAGGCGGTAACGGCCTTTCTCGATGGATGGGGCGTCCACCTGGAAGTTCGCGCGAAGGCTGGCCTTGTCCGATAGATCCCCGTCCAGTTCCAGGTGGAGTCGGGGTCTGGTCTCACCGTCGAAATTCCAGTGTTTCATCTCTTCGAGAATATTGGCGATCATCTCGCGCCTCCGGCCTTCGTTCTTCTCGTCGTCCTTGTTTCCTTTCTTCTTATATTTTCCGAGCAGACGGGCTCCCAGCGTGACATCGATTCCCCCGACCTGACCCCGGGCGTCCCGAATCTCGATCAGGCGCTCGCCCGACTGCAGGATGGTTCCGAATATACCGGTGAATTCCAGGGACTCCCCGCCTGGATTCTTCGGATCGACGGGGAGCGAGAGGCGCGCGTTGTTGAGATCGATCTTCTTCAGCTTGATCTTTCCCAATGCCAGACTCCTGTTTTCAAGCACGAGCTGCACGCGCTCAAACCGGGAGATCTCATGGATCCGCTCCTCCTCGGCGTAGATTCTGACATGTTCGGCGACAAACCCCCGAAGAGGGACGTATGTCAGCGAGGCGACCTCGACATGCGCCCCGTAGTTCGACATTTCCTGCTCGATCGCCTCCCGCCACTCGTCTGGCAGGCCGGTCTTGTTCGCCCAGTAAAGCAAACCCATGACGGCCGGAACCATTGCGACCAGAAGCAGCCAGACGGCGGACTTCAGATTGCGCATGTAGTTGAAACGGGACATGTTTTACTAAGAGCTGATCAGCCCGGCGGAACGGAAGGAGAAGAAGGGGAGGCGCCCGGCGCACGGGCTGCCGATGATCATATGATCGACCAGCCGGATCTGCATCAGGGTCGCGGCTTCCACCAGACGTTCGGTGATCCTGTAGTCGGCATTGCTGGGGGTAGGATCGCCGGACGGATGATTGTGGATGAGAAGGAAAGCGTAGGCGTTCCGGGTGATGACAGGCCTCAGGATCTCGCGCGGATGGGCGGTCGTCTCATTGACGGTACCTATCGAGACGGTGGTCGTGCTCGTGTGTTCCAGCCTGGTGTTCAGGGTCACGACGATGGCCGTCTCGTGAGGGAGGTTGCCCATCTGGTGGGAGAAATGCTCGTAGATGAGTTCAGGAGTGCCGAGGGGTGAAACCCTGATCTCCTCACGTTTCAGGCGACCTCCGAGTTCGAAAGCCGCGGCGAGTTTGCAGGCCTTGGCCAAACCTATGCCCTTGTTATTCATGTATTCGGAAACCGGTAGACGCCCCAGCTCCTGGAGGCTCCCGTATTTTTCCAGAAGATCTCCCGCCACCTGTATCACGTTTCTGCCGACCACCCCGGAGGTCAGGAATATCGCCATCAGCTCGGCGTTGCTTAGCGCGCCTGGCCCGTATTTGTAGATCTTTTCGCGAGGGAGATCGGTGTCCTGGGCGTCGTTCAGCAAGGGCATGGTGTTACTCGATATTCTGCACCTGTTCGCGGATTTTTTCCAGTTCGGTTTTCGCCTCCACCACGGTCTGGGCGATCAGCGGGTCGTTGGCCTTGGAGCCTATGGTATTGAACTCGCGGAACAGCTCCTGGCAGAGGAAATCCAGCGGCCTCCCGGCTGGTTCCTCGGACTGGACATAATCCTGGAATTTCGAGAAATGTGACTGCAGTCGGGTAACCTCCTCGGAAATATCGCAACGGTCTGCGAACAGGGCGAGCTCCTTGGACAGTCTTTCGTCATCCGACTCGAGTGGGATACCCAGATCGGAAAGACGTTTGAGAAGAAGCTCCCTCTGCTTCCCCACGCGACCCGGCGCCTCCGCTTCGATGGTCCGGGTCAGATCCATCAGGCGTCCGAGTCTCTTCAGCATGTCGTCCCTGAGATGCTCACCTTCGGAAAGGCGCATGGTGTTGAGGTTTCCGATCGCCACATCGAGGGCGGGACCTATCGCCTCCCAGGCCGTATCCGGATCCACCTCATCCTGCTCTCCGGCTTCGATGATTCCGGGATGGCGCAGGAAATCAGCCGCTTCAGGGAGAAGAGTGCGACCCAATGCCAGTGAGAGTTCCGAGAATGCGGATTCGAATGACTTCGCCAGCGCTTTGTTGACCCGGATGCTCGCTGAGGCATCCCCCTCGGGATTCTCGATCCTTACGGTGATCTGCACCCTGCCGCGCGAGACATGCGGAAGCGTCGCCTGCCGGACACGCGCTTCCAGCGATTGCAAAGGGCGCGGAAGATTCGCCACGATCTCCACCTGCTTCCTGTTTATGGAAGCGGCCTCCACGCTCGCCAGCCATCGCCCGGTGGCATGGGTTCCCCGGCCGAAGCCTGTCATCGATTGCATAGACTCATCTTGAAACGTCCCCCTGCGGATGTCGAATCAAGAAACCGGCGCCTCACCCGCCGCCACGTCCTGGATCATGATCTGAAGGGTGGTTTTCCCCCGGAACGTATTCCGGTCTATCGTGAAGGCGATGTCCCACGGAGGATCTGGCAGCTCATGCTCCCCGCCTCCGAAAAACACCGCGTCCTGCTCGTGGTATCCCTGCCGGAGCATCAGGCGCAGGTGGTTGTTTTTCATGTGGTAGGGGGGGCGACTGAGGGAAATGCCACGGGCCACGAATACAGGCTGTGGATTGGCGTTTCCAAACGGATGGAGAAGCTCGTAGCTGGCGAGGAAATCCAGTGAGAGCTGCGAGAAGGCGATCTCCGCGTCATATACCAGCCTCGGACACCGGTCCTCCTCGGTGGAGTTCTCCAGAACGTATCTCGAAAAGTTTCTCCGGAAACTCTCCAGGCTCCCTTCATTGATGGAAAGACCGGCGGCCATGGCATGGCCACCCCCGGCGATGAGGTCGCCGTCACAAGCCCGTATCGCCTCGACCAGCGAGACTCCCTCTATGCTCCGCCCCGAGCCTTTGCCTATCCCATCCCCGTCGATCGCGATCACGAAGGTCGGTTTGTAATATTGCCGCATCAGCCGCGATGCGACGATCCCTACCACACCGTGGTGCCAGTCGCGCGAGCCGATTACGATCACCGGATCTTTCACAGGGTCGAAACCTTCGGAAAGCTGCGCAACGGCCTCTTTTCTGATCAGTCCCTCATGCGCCTGGCGCTCCTTGTTGTATTGGTCGAGTTTTCTCGCTAGTTCGTCAGCCGTTCTACGGCAGTCGGTGTTGAGAGTCGCGAGCGCGTCCTCCGGGAAATCCATCCTGCCGGCCGCATTGATACGCGGGCCAATGCGAAAGCCGACATCCATCGAGGTCGCGTTCCCGTTCATCCCGGTGACCTCCTGCAGCGCCTTGAGTCCGGGGTTCAAGGTCGAGGGGAGGCGCCGGAGTCCGTGGCGGACGCAGGAGCCTGTTCTCCCCGACCAGCGGGACGATGTCCGCGATGGTGGCGACCGCGACAAGATCGAGCAACTCCCTGAGATCCAGATTCGTCGGGCGTGTTTTGAGAAGCGCGTGGCCGAGCTTGAACACCACTCCCGCCGCGCACAGGTAGGTGAAATCCGATCCACACTTCGGGTTCACCAGCGCGGAGCAATCGGGTCGTCCCGCCGGGCTTGGCTCGTGATGATCCACAATCACCACATCGATTCCCTGCGAGCGGAGATGCGCGACCTCGCTGATGGAGACAGTCCCGCAGTCCACTGAGATCAGGAGATCCGGCTTTTCCCCCTCCGCCATGCAGCGCTCCAGCGCGGCGATGCTCAGTCCGTAGCCCTCCGGACCCCGGCGCGGTATGAACGGCCTCGGATCCAACCCGTAGCCATGGAGGATCTTGCACATCAGGGTGATGGAGGAGATCCCGTCCACATCGTAGTCACCGTAGATCACGACCTTCTCCCCCGCGTCCACAGCCTTGAGAATGCGCTCCACGGCAGGGCGCATATCCGGAATCAGGAAAGGGTCTTTCAGATCCTTCAGCTTGGGACGGAGGAAATTCTCCTCCTCTTCCTCACCGGAAATTCCCCGCTGCCGGACGAGGTGCCGCAGGATTTCCGGGAAACCACCACCCACGCCGGAACCGTCCGGAAGGTAGGGCTCGCCACGTTGAATCCATCGGAAAGCCTGCGCACGCATAGTCGGGGACAGGCTGCACCCGCGCCACGCATTCACACAAGGGCTGATCCTATCCTTTCAGCGAGACAAGCTCATCCGTATGTATGGTCTGGCGGGCGCGGTATAGGGCTACAATGATGGCCAGGCCGACGGCGACTTCTGCCGCCGCCACGGTGATCACGAAGAAGACGAGCATCTGCCCATCGTAGCTGGGGAGGCCGTTTACTTTGTCAACGTTGAAACGGGAGAAAGCGACGAGAGTGAGATTGGCGGCCGAGAGCATAAGCTCCAGGCACATGAAAACGATGATGATGTTCCGGCGTAGCACCACTCCGGCGAGACCGATGGAGAATAACAGGCCGGAGACGAGTAGGTAGTCGTTGAGGGAAGGCATTGTGGTTGGTGGTGAGCGGGGCCTCTAGCTCGTCTGTCTCTTGGAAAGAACGACCACGCCGACGGTTGAGACAAGCAGGAGGACGCCCAGGATCTGGAGCGGCAGGTTGTAGTCGGTAAACAGGGTTTTTCCGATAAGGTGGATGTCGGGAAGCGAGCCACCGGCGAGGGCTTCGTTGATTTTGGAACCCTCCTTGAAATTTTCCGCTGCTGAGGAAAGTGTCGCCTTGTCCAGCGGGGAAGCCGCTTTGTCCACATGATTGGACAGGACTCCGATGAGCTGAACGAAAAACACGCCGACAAGAACAAGGCCGGCTATCAGGGGAGCGTAGCTTTCCGAGCGTTTCTTCTCATCTTTCAAATCCAGCAGCATGATGATGAACAGGAAGAGAACCATGATCGCTCCTGAATAGACGAGGATCTGGATCACTCCCACGAAGAAAGCGGAGAGACCGATGAACAGTGCTGCCAGTCCGACGAAGGAGGTGACCATCGCAAGGGCGCTCGAAACCGGATTGCGAAAAGCGATCACGGCACATCCTCCGACGAGCATGAGAGTGGAGAACAACCAGAAAAGATAAGAGGGCATCAGATATTTGGAATTCGAGATTGGGGTCAGACTAGGAGGTGGGCGGGAGTCCTCTGGTTGCCGCGGAGCGTTTCAGCCATGACATGTAGCCATTGAGGATGCGGAGCGTCTTGTTGAAATGGTCGCGTCCGGTATGGTAGAGGTCATCGGGAATCAAGGAATCGTCGTGGCAGGTTATGAGTTGATCCAGGACTTCGTTTAGGGAACCCCGGGCCTGGGAGCAAAAGCGGGCGTTGTCCAGAAAGTGGAAGCGTCCGTGACCTTCGGCGATGTTGTGGGTGACGGATCGCGAGGCTCGTTTGATCTGATCGCACAAATCGAACTCCCTCAGTTTCGCCAAAATCGGAACAACACGCCGGAACACGAAGATTCGAAGCTCACGCCCGGACTTCCAAGCCTCAAGCTCTTCAAAGGTTCGCGTGATGTTCTCTTCCATCCCCAATTATCCCAGTTTCAAATTTCCAATGTCGTTTATTTGAGTTCGTTCCACTTGTTGACCAGGCCGACGCGGGTGCCGCCTATTTCGTAGAGTTTCTTCTTATCGTGAACCATCTCGGCCCGGGATGTTCCAGAGATGAGGTAATCCTTGCGCAGGTAGATGGCCTGCTCGGGGCAGACCTCCTCGCACATGCCGCAGTAGATGCAGCGGATCATGTCGATGTCGAATTCGAGAGGCCGCTTCTCGACCTTCGCCCACCTGTCACCGGGAGGGATTTCGGACGGGATGATCCTGATCGCCTTCGGTGGACAGATGAATTCGCAGAGTTGGCAGGAGACGCAGCGTTCGCGGCCTTGTTCGTCGGTGACGAGGGTGGGGGCGCCGCGGTAGTATTCCGGCATGTGGTCATCCCAGCGCTGCTCGGGGAACTGCATGGTCACGCCGAGGCCGGAAGAGGCGAGGGATTTCGAACCGGGTGATTTTCCGCGTAGCGACTTTATGGCATGGGTCATCGTGAGGAAGAACCCCTTGAACAGGGCGCCGAAGTAGATCTTTTCCCCGGCGTCGAGTTTCGGGCGCGTGAGCTTGATAGTGGACATTGGAAGAGGAGGAAAGAGGCTGGTGACCGGTGGTCAGTCGAAGGATATGGATCAGGCGCGGAGGATTTTCGCGGGAGGCTCGGAAACTTTCGCGACCCAGATGACGGCGGCGGTGACCACGGCGAGCAGGATGAGGCCGATAACCATGATGACCGAGGTAAGCTCCGGAGCGGCGATGATGAGGGCGGCGAGAAACACGTTGATGAGTGCGGCCTCGAAGAAGATCACCCAGCCGAGTTTCATGAGCTGGTCGTAGCGGAAGCGGGGAACAGTCCAGCGGACAAGGATGAAAAACAGGATGAAAGCGAGAAGCTTGGTGACGAAGACGCCCATGTGGATGAATCCGCCGATTCTGAAGTCACCTATGGCGAAGTCCGCGACGTGTTTGTCGAGGCCGAAGCCCATGGACCACCCACCGAGGAAGAGCGTGATGATCAGGGCGGAACCGATCACCATGGCTGCGTACTCACCCATGAAGAACATGGCGAATTTCATGGAGGAATACTCCGTGTGATAGCCGCCGACGAGTTCGGTCTCGCACTCCGGGAGATCGAAAGGCATCCGGTTGGTTTCCGCGAAAATGGAGATGGTGAAGATGAAAAAGGCGATGATCGCCGGGATCAGGAAAAGGACGGTCTGGAGGTTGGGGAGGGACAGTTCGCCATCCGTCCAGAAGGGGAGGAGCAGCCAGCCGTTGTCGGCCTGTTGCTGGACGATGTTGTTCAGGTTGAGATCGCCGAAGTAGAGCAGGACTGGGATGACGGATAGGCCGAGGCAGATCTCATAGGAGATCATCTGGGCGGTCGAGCGGACGCCGCCGATGAAGGGAAACTTCGAGTTCGAGGCCCATCCGGCGATGGTGATTCCGTACACCGTGAGGGAGGAGATGGCGAAAACGAAGAGTGGGCCGATGTCGATATCCGCTATGACAAGCTTTTCAGTGCGCCCGAAAAGGGTGACATCGGGGCCGAAGGGAACCACACAGACGGTGATGAGCGCCGGGACGACGGTGAGGGCTGGTGCCAGCCAGAAGAAGGCTTTGCGGACATGGTTCGGTGTGAAGTCTTCTTTCAGGAAGAGCTTCAGACCATCCGCGATCGGTTGGATCAAGCCGAAGAAATGGAAGTCCCGTTTCGCGCCGAAGAGAGTGAGGGGAATGCCGACCCTGTTGGGCACCACCCGATCCTGGATGATCGCTGAAAAACGCCTCTCGAAATACACAGAAAGCGGGACGAGCGGAAGCACGACCAGGAACGTGAAGAAAACTACCTTCAGGACGATGACAGCGAGGGTGACGGCGTAGGGCATCAAAACGCGGAAAACTTAGGTTCCTGCCGCGCAAGCTCAAGACTGAACATAAAGTTTTTGGTGTCGCGGATTTTGAGGGTAAGCGGATCTCAACCACGTGTCTGGTCATGCGGGTCGGTTCCTTCGAAAGATTTCAAAGAAATTCGCCCGTGGAATCCGTTTTCCTCAAAACCGGCGGCACCCGTCGAACAATCCCCGCCATCGCCGCCTCCTGCAAACTTCACAGTTGTGGAAAGTTTGCCGTTACCCCGGTTGACCTTCGCCGCCGGATAAAGCTAGCCTCGCCGCGATGATGAACCGGAAGCTGGCTTGGGTGATTTCTCTTGGGGTGGTGGGACTCTTCGCCGTGTTTTTCCTGTATCCGGCGGGGATGGTGGTCAAACAGGCGTTCGAGGGGACGGGGGCGGACGGGGAAAAGGTCTGGACCCTGGATTTCATAGGTTCGGTTTTCTCGAATCCGATCTACCGTGAGGGGCTTTGGAACGCTTTCATGATGGGGGTGGTGAGCACAGCGCTCACATTGCTGATCGCCTTTCCGCTGGCTCTGGTGGCCCACCGGTATGATTTCGTCGGGAAAAACTTTCTGGGCATCCTGGTGCTGGCTCCGATGATCCTGCCCCCTTTCGTAGGGGCTGTGGGTGTAAAGCAGATGCTTGGGGTGAACGGAGCTTTCAACGCGCTGCTCATCGATCTCGGGATGATGGAGGCCTCCATGCCTTTCGACTGGCTGGCGGAGGGGCGCTTCCTGGGGATCGTGGTGATGAACGCGCTGCACCTCTACCCTATCCTGTATATGAACATCGCGGCAGCACTGGCGAACCTGGATCCGGCGATGGAACAGGCGGCGGAAAATCTGGGATGCCCGCCTTGGAAACGCTTTTTCAAAATCACGCTGCCGCTGGCCATGCCGGGGGTGTTCGCGGGGAGTTCGCTGGTTTTCATCTGGTCGTTCACGGAACTGGGAGTGCCGCTGGTGTTCGATTACGCGCGCATAGCGCCGGTGCAGATTTTCGACGGGATCAAGGGGCTTGAGAAGAATCCGGTGCCCTATGCTCTGACGGCGGTTCTGCTGGTAGTGGCGGCAGTGGTCTTCGCGGCGGCGAAGCTGGTGATGGGTCGGGCGCCTCTGGGAACCGCGCCGAGGCCGAAGGGGCGTTCGAACGGGCACAAACTCGGAGGGTGGAAGGGTCTGTCCTGCGCGGGGCTGTTCCTCGGGGTTTTCGTAATCGCCTCACTGCCACATGCGGGTGTGCTTCTGCTATCCCTTTCGGAAAGATGGTATGGGACGGTGATACCCGACGAGCTGACGATGCGGCATTACATCGAGGCTCTTGGGAACGGGCTGGTGGTGCCCTCCATCCAGAACAGCCTGATGTATGCGGGGACTGCGACCCTTCTCTCAGTGGCGGTGGGAATCGCGGTGGCCTGGGTGGTGGTGAGATCCGACCTGAGGATACGTGGCGCTCTGGATGCCTTGGTGATGCTGCCGCTGGCGGTGCCGGGGCTGGTGATGGCCTTCGGTTACCTTGCGCTCTCGCAGGAGGGGAAACCCTTCCATTTCCTCGTGGGGGCGGGGGGCAGTCCTTTCATGTTGCTGGTCATGGCCTACGGGATACGGAGGCTGCCCTATGTGGTGCGGGCGGCGGTGGCAGGCCTTCAGCAAAGCAATCCGGCACTGGAGGAGGCGGCGAGATCGCTGGGGGCGACGCCGATGCGAATGATGCGACGTGTGGCCATCCCCCTGATAGGCGCGAATCTGGCAGCGGGAGCCATCCTCGGATTCGCCTTCTCCATGCTGGAGGTAAGCGACAGCCTGATCCTGGCACAACAGGCGCAGCATTATCCGATTACGAAAGCCATTTACACGCTGCTGAGCACGCTGGGGAACGGTACGGAACTCGCCGCAGCGCTGGGAGTGTGGGCGATGGTTTTCCTCTCCGTGGCGATCATGGGAGCGGCGGTGCTGGGCGGGAAACGGGGTGGGCTTTTCAAGGTATAAAAAAAGAGGGACGAAAAAAATTCGCCCCTCAAAAGGGTGCGGCCGAACGTTCGCAAACAGGAAAACCCAATAACCTGTAGGAAAACCGCTCGGCCGCATGTCTTTCGACAAGATGTAATAAGCGGCTGGCGTGCCAGATCTTTCAGGAACTCGCGGAAAACTTCACAGCCCCAGCGAGGCGTAGATCTGGCGGGTGGCGTGGGATTTGTTGAGGGTGTAGAAATGAATGCCGGAGATGTCGTTGTCGAGTAGCTCGGCGGACTGCTGGGCGGCGTAATGGATGCCGGCGCGTTCGATTGCCTCGGGATCGTTTTTCTCGGCGGCCCTGTTCAGGGTTTTCAGGAGTTTCGCAGGATAACGTGCTCCGGCCGCGAGTTCCGCCATGCGTTTCATTCCACCAAGCGAGGTGACAGGCATGATGCCCGCGATGATGGGGATGGTGATCCCGGCGATCGCGCAGCGATCGCGGTAGTCGAAAAGATCGTGATTGTCGAAAAAGAGCTGCGTGCAGATATAGTCAGCCCCGGCATCGACCTTGGCCTTCATATGGTCGAGTTCGTCCACCCGGTTCGGGGTGGTCGGGTGCCCTTCGGGAAATCCCGCGACGCCTATGCCGAAGCCGCGTTTCTCAGGATGCTTTCCAGACTCGTTGAATTTCCTGATGTGCGCGACCAGATCCGCGGCGAATCGGAAATCGCCCTGAGACCAATCGTAGCCAGGCTGGTCTTTTGGCGGATCGCCCCGGAGGGCGAGGATATTGGACACCCCGGCCTCGGCGTAGCGAACGAGTATGGAATCGATTTCTTCGCAAGTATGGCCGACGCAGGTCAGGTGCGGGACGGGCGGGATGCTGGTGGTCCGCTTGATGCGGACGACGAGATCGTGGGTAAGCTCCCGGGTGCCGCCGCCCGCGCCATAGGTAACGGAAACGAACGAAGGGGAGAGTGTCTCAAGGTCGCGTATCGTCTCGTAAAGTTCGTCCCAGGCGGGCGCCGCCTTCGGCGGGTAGAACTCGAAGGAGAGGGAAGGCTTGGGAGAGCTGAGAATATCGCTGATATGCATTGGAGGCGGGAAATTCGGTGATTTGGAAATCTTGCGAAACTTTCGGCCGGTGCGGGGGTTGGCACCGGTGCGGGTCTGTCACCCGCGCCCAATTGAAAGTCCGATTAACGATGAAAACAATCCTTGTTTCCGCTATGTGCCTGGGAGCCGCCGCCTCGTCCGTTCTCGCGGAGCAAGGTGAGCGTGAAGATGGCGGCAGGCCTGATCGGGGGAAGCATCCGGATCACGAGGCCGGGGAGCGTGATGGAAAGCACGGGCGCCCGCCTTTCCGTGGTGGGGAGATGTTCAAGCGCATGGACGAGGACGGGGACGGACTGATCACCAAGGAGGAGTTTTTCGCATCACCGCGCCTCACGCGCCTGCCTGAAAAGAAGCGTGAGGAGATTTTCGCCAGGTTGGACAGTGATGGTAACGGGAGCCTGGACAAGCGGGAGATCCACAGGATTCGAAAGGATGATGAGAAACGCGCCCGTGAGTTCCGGGAGCTGGATGCGGATGCGAGTGGGGGTCTTAGTTTCGCGGAATTCAGTCAGGGTAAATTTTTCAAGAAGCTCCCGGAAGAGAAGCGGAGGGAGATTTTCCGAAGGCTGGATACGGATGGGGATGGAGAGGTGTCCCCGAAGGATAAGCCGGAGAGGCCGAGGCGACGGGAGAAAAGGGATTGAGGTTGCTCAACGTGGGTCGGCAATGACCGGTTTCAGTGACACCCCTTTTGGCCCTTTCGTCGCGATTCGCTCTGATAATATCAAAGCCTGTGAAAGGCGCGGCTTTGATGAGCCGCCCGGTAACGCGCCTGCTCCGCCTCTACTCCGGATCCGGTTTCATGGCCTCTGCGGCGAGGGTGGTCGCCAGGACGTCCTTGCGGAGGTTGCCACCCTTGCGGCCGGACCACCAGAGGACGATGGGGGAGGCTACGAAGATGGAGGAGTAGGTTCCGACGATCAGCCCCACGAGGATGGTCACCGAGAAATCACGGAGTGTGGCTCCGCCGAAGATAGCGAGCACCGCGACGGTGAAGATCGTGGTGGAGGATGTCAGGATGGTTCGTGAAAGGGTGGCGTTGATGGCCTCGTTCATCACGGTGGCGATTTCACCGGTGCGGATGAGGAGGTTTTCGCGGATGCGGTCGAAGACGATGATCGTGTCGTTGATCGAGTAGCCGGCGATTGTCAGGATCGCGGCGACGTGGATCTGGCTGAGCTGCTCTCCGAAAAGGACGACCAGGCCTACCGCGATCACGATATCATGCAGGACGGCGACGATCGCACCCACGGCGAAGGAAAGTTCGAAGCGGATGACGATATATGTGAAAATGCCGATGATTCCGACGGCGAGGGCGATCAGAGCCTCGCGAAGGAAGCTGCCGCCGAGGGTCGCGGAGACTTCCTCTTTGGAAACATCCCGCAGATAGGTTCCGTCCTCCGTTTTCTCGGCGAGATAGGGGATGCCCTCGCGTAGGGCCGTGACGATGGCCTCCGAGTCCCGGGTGTCCGCGCGGACGGTGAGCAGGGTTCCGCTGTTGGGAATGGTCTGCTCCTGTGGGAACGCGTCGCGGGTGAGGTTCACTCCGGCAAGGACTTTGTTCACTTCATCAAGTGGGACTTCCTCTTCACCAAGCTGGAATGTGATGACGGTGCCGCCGGTGAAATCCACGCCGAAGGATGCCTCCTGTTTTACGAGGAGCGTGCCTATGGCGACTGCCAGGAGGATCGCGGAAACAACGGCGCATGATTTGGCTTTTCCCACGAAATCGAAGCTGACCGATTTGATCAGGTTCAGAAACGAGAGGTTGCGGAGGACTCCGGTATCGGTGCCCCAGCGGAAAAGCACACGGGTGCCCAGGATGGCTGAGAACATGGAGGCAATGAGGCCGATGGTCAGGGTCAGCGCGAAGCCTTTGACGCTGCCGCTTGCCATCGCAATGAGGATGATACAGGCGATGAGGGTGGTGAGGTTCGCGTCGAGGATGGAGGAAAAGGCCTTCTCGTAAGCCGATGTGATGGCGTTCCTGAGGGATTTTCCATTTTCGATCTCCTCACGTAGGCGCTCGTAGATCAGCACGTTCGCATCCACGGCCATCCCTATGGTGAGGATGAGGCCGGCGATGCCCGGAAGAGAGAAGGTGAAGCCGAACATGGCCATGACGCCGAAGAGGATCACGGCGTTGACCACAAGCGCGACGAGAGCGACGAATCCGGCGGTGCGGTAGTATATGAAGATGAAGACCGCGGTGATCGCGAGGCCGGCGAGGCCGGAGAAAATGCCCTGTTTCACAAAGGCGGAACCCAGGGTGGGGGAGACGGTTCGCTCCTGCTCGACCACAAGCGGGTTGTCCAGAGGGTTCATCAGCGCGTTGGCGAGCTTCTTCGGCTCACCGGACTCATCGAGACCGTTGACGACGAAGTTTTTTCCGAGAGGAACGCTCTGCACGACAGGCGCGCTGAGGACCACGCCGTCGAGGACAATGGCGATACGGTCTACATTCGGACGCATGTTCTGCGTCAGCGCGATCATTTTGTCGGTTCCATCGCCGTTCAGGGTGATGTCAACGGAATCGCCGCGTGATTGGGACGGGGTCGCGAAGACGATGTCCGAACCACCCAGGGCGGCGCGACGGTTCAGAAGGATGGGTGTGGTGAATTCGGTTCCGTCCTCATCATCCTGGGTCAACTCGTAGGCGCGGTAGCCCGGGACGATCTCGTCGCCACTGAGGACACGTGCGGCGAGGTTGCGGCCGTCGGCTCCCACTTCATTGTTGCGGGTGGAAACCTCGCGGAGTTCGAGTTTCGCAACGGTCTCCAGGATCTCGCGGATCCGCGCGGACTCCTCGGGTTCCACGCCTGGCATCTGGACAAGGATGCCATCGTCACCCTGGCGGGCGATGAGCGGTTCGGCGGTGCCGAGCGCGTTGAGACGTCCCTCGATGACACGCATGGCTTCCTCGACCTGCTCCTGGGTCACCGGCATCAGTTCGCCCTGGTCGTCTTCCTTTTGCTGGATGCGGAGTGAGAAGGCGGATCCGCCGACGATGTCGATGCCTCCTTTCAGCCCCTGCGAATAGGTCGCGAGGCCGCAGAGCGCCACGATGCCGAGAAGGAGGATGGTTCCGACGTTGCGTTTGCGACGCTCGATCTCCGTGGCGAAATACCAGAAGAAGAGGATGAGGAGGGCGAGACCCGTCAGGAAGAGGACGAGGGGGTCTCTGAAAAAGATGACGGCGAGCATGGGAAAAATTGGAGGGTGAGTGGCGATCGGTGATCAGGGAAAGGACATGGAAGCTTACGCCTCTTTTTTCTCTTTCTTGATGACGGAGGCGATTGCGGGTTTGTCGAACTCCAGAGCGGTTCCCTCGGCGACTTTCACGATGACCGTGGCATCCTTCACGTTCTGGACGATGCCGTGGATGCCAGCGGTGGTCACGACCTTGTCTCCGTTCTTCATCGCGGCGATGCGTGCGGCCTGTTCCTTGCGCTGACGCTGCTGCGGACGGATGAGAAGGAAATAGAACATGACGATCATCAGACCCATCATCACGAGCGGGTTGCCGAGGATGGCGGCGATTCCTTCGGGCTTTCTCGGTGCGGCTTGGGCTAGGATATGGAAAAGGGATGTCATGGTCGGGATTGCTTGGCGTTATATCGTCTGATGAAGGATTCTTTGAATTCGGAGAACGTCCCGTCGCTGATCGCTTGTCGCGCCCGGCGGGTGAGGGACAGGTAGAAATGCAGATTGTGGAAGGAAAGCAACCGTAAAGAGAGCATTTCACCCGCCCGGAAGAGGTGGCGGATGTAGGAGCGCGAGAAGCGGGAGACATGCGGATGGCTGCTCTCGCAAAGCGGACGCGGATCGGTGGCGTGGATCAGGTTTTTGATCTGGATGGGGCCGTCAAGGGTGAAGGCGGTGCCGTGGCGGGCGATGCGGGTGGGCATCACGCAATCGAACATATCCACTCCGCGGGAGATCATTTCCAGGATCTGCGGCGGGGTGCCCAGACCCATGGCGTAACGGGGCTTGTTCAGGGGGAGAAACGGGACGGAGTTGTCGATTGCCCGGAACATTTCCTCCTCAGGTTCGCCTACCGATACCCCGCCTATCGCGTAGCCGTCGAAATCGAGGGCGGTGAGCTCTTTCGCGGATCGCTCCCTGAGATCCGCGTAAATGGAGCCCTGGACAATGCCGAAGTGATGCTGGCCAGCCGACTGAAGTCCGCGTGCGACGATGTGATCCTTGCAGCGTTTCGCCCATCTGGATGTCAGCGCCAGTGATTTCGAGGCATATTCCTCATCGCAGGGGTAGGGCGGGCACTCGTCGAAGAGCATGGCGATGTCGGAGCCAAGGGCGGCCTGGATGTCCATGGACAGCTCCGGGGTGAGCATCATCCTGTTGCCGTCGAGGTGGGATTGGAACCGGACGCCTTCCTCGGTGATTTTCCGGCGCTTCGCGAGGGGCCAGACCTGGAAGCCTCCCGAATCGGTGAGCATGGGTTTGCGCCATGTGGTGAAATCATGGAGGCCGCCCATTTCCCGGATCAGCTCGTGCCCGGGGCGCAGCCAGAGGTGGTAGGTATTGCCGAGAATGATCTCGGCTCCCAGTTCCACAAGTTCATCGGGATGGAGCGTCTTCACCGATCCCTGCGTGCCGACGGGCATGAAAATCGGTGTCTCCACCGTCCCGTGGGGCAGGGTGAGTGTGCCCGCGCGGGCGGAGCCGTCGGTGGCGTTGAGTTGGAAAGGCATCGGCGAAGGGCCGCCATCCGGGGCGGCGGTGCGAATGTTACCAACACAATAGCGGCCTTTGGTCAACCGGCGTTTGAAAGCAACGCCAGTGTCCCGGGCGGCGAGGAAATTCACATCCAGCCCCCGGCCGGCTTCTTATACTCCCGCGCATCAGGTCTTGTGATTCCGCGATGGTGGCCGGTTGGGATGTGATCCTACTGAGGGAACGGATTTTCATCCCGGAGGGATCATGGCCTGTAGCCGGGGGTTGAGCGATAGCGACTACCCCCGGATAAAAGAACACACGACAAACGCGATCCCGGCGGGGATCGAAGCGGCCCCACATGCTGGGCCCCTCCGGGACAAAGAGCCGAATTTTCACAAAACCTGATGCGTGGCAGTGGATAAAGCGGGGCTCAGGCGGGGCGCTCGATCGCGGCGGTGTTGCTGAGTCTGGTGTTTCCCGTGTTCAGGCGCACCTCCACGCGGTAGATCGCCTTCGCACCGGGCAGGCCCAGGCCGAAGGTGGTGGGGAAACTCCGCCCGCCCCCCGCCGGCACCGTGGCAAGCGTCTCGGCCAGATCACCGTCCCACTCGTCCGCCGCGCAACCGAGCACGAGGTAGTCCCGGAGGTCATTGTCCGTGCTCTCCGTCCACTCCAGCAGGGCGCTGGCGGTGGCCGCGTCCCAGATCCCGGTGAGGCTCACCGCATCCGGCGTGTGGCCGGGCTTGGGCGAGAGCCGGGGGAGGCTCTCGATCAGGGCGCTGCCTTTCTCGAAAAAGCTCGGCACCGCCTTTCGGTAGCTCACCAGGCGGGCGTGGATGGTCTCCTGGATATCGTTCCGCTCCTCGCGCGCCAGCTTCAGTCCGAGGAGCCGCCCCGGAGTATGCTGAGTAAGCCTCGCGGAGTTCGTCCAGCCCGTCGCTGAAGTCATTGTATTCATAGCCGCCGGCTAGGATCATGCTGCCGTCGATGCGCTGCCAGAGATCCAGCGCATCGTCCATCGGGGCGAGGAATTTCCCCTCCCCGTCGCTGATGTTCGGGGCGAGGGGGAGCGCCTCGATCCACTTGGTATCCGGGTAAAGGGCGCGGATGCGGGCGGTGAACTGGTCGAAGCGGTCGCGCAGGGATGTTTTCTTCGCATCGATGTCCCCGCGGGCGATCTCCCGGTCGTTGAGCTTCGCCTGGATGGAGGTGTTCGCAGTGGCGAGGGAGTCACGGAGCGTGACAAGCGCGGCGCGGTCGAAAGCACCGCTGAGAACCAGCCCGGGAGCACCGAGGGCGTCATCCACCGCCGCCCAGTGGGCGAGGAATTCATCGGTGACGGGTATGTAACTGTAGTTTCCTGATATAGCCATCCCTATGAAATGATAGGAAATCCGGCGGGATGACAAGGAACATCGGAGGAAAACTATAAAAAGTTTCCCGGAGAGTTCATAACTCACTGATAATCAATGCACTTGTCTCCCGGACACCTGCGCATTGCAGGGTAAGCCCACGGTTGGCCGGATGAAAGGCATCACCGCCCGCCCAAATGCCCCGGGAAGCATGCCATGGTGCTATCCCGGCGGCATGGCAAGGGATTTGGGGGAGGTTTTGCCTGATTTGGGAGACAAGATATGCCATCCGGGCGACAAGTCATGCAATTCTTGCGACCTCCCGTGCAATTTGGGCGACATGTCACACGATTTGGGTGACCTGTGGAGCGATTTGGGCGACCTGCCGCGCGATTTGGGTGAGATGGGAAGGGGCATGGGTGGGATGGGGCGGGGTGCGCCTTTCGCGGGGCTGGGAAAATGACGGCAGCCGGGGGATCTTTCCTTCCGGTGGCAGAGCGCGGCGGCGCGGGTCAAGGCTCCACGGGCTTTGGCGGGAGCGGTGGGATGGCCAGCGGGTTACCTGCCGGTCTTGTTGCGGAAGATCTGATAAACGCGCTGCCAGTGTGGGTGGTCAGGGGCGGCCTTGAGGGCGCGTCGGAAGAGTTCCCCGGCCTTGTCGTGGTCTTTGCGGATGTCAGTCAGGAAGTTGGCGTAGTTGCCGAGGTGGTCGGCGTGGTGGGGGGCTGCCTCGGTGGCGCGTTGGAAGAGATCTTCGGCCTTGTCGTGGTCTTGGCGGATGTTTTTCAGGAAGAGGGCGTAGTTGCCGAGGTGGTTGGCGTGGTGGGGGTCTGCCTCGATGGCGCGCTGGTAGAGTTCCCCGGCCTTGTCGTGGTCTTGGCGGATGGCAGTCAGGAAGTTGGCGTGGTTGCCGAGGTGGTTGCGTGGGGGTCTGCCTCGATGGCGCGCAGAGTTCCGGCCTTGTCGTGGTCTTCGGATGTCACTGGCGTAGTTGCCGAGGTTGTTGGCGTGGCGCGGGTCTGCCTCGATGGCGCGCTGGTAGAGTTCCCCGGCCTTGTCGTGGTCTTGGCGGATGTCAGTCAGGAAGGGCGTAGTTGCCGAGGTGGACGGCGTTGTGGGGGTCTGCCTCGATGCGCGTTGGTAGAGTTCCCCGGCCTTGTCGTGGTCTTGTTTCCCAAGGAAGAGGGCGTAGTGCCGAGGATGCGTCGGTGTGGGGATCTGCCTCGATGGCGCGCTGGTAAGAGTTCCCCGGCCTTGTCGTGGTCTTTGCGGATTTCAGTCAGGAATGGCGTAGTTGCCAGGTTGTTGGCGTTTGGGGTCTGTCGATGGCGCGCTGGTAGAGTTCCCCGGCCTTGTCGTGGTCTTGGCGGATGTTTTCAAGACGACGGTTGCCGGCTTGGCAAGGACGGGCTTGTCATTTGCAAGATGGGTTCCCGCCATGGAGACGATATCGGCAGCAAGGGCTACGCCGCGCTCGTCTTTCATGGGATAGTAGGCGCTTAGGACGTTATGTTGGGCTTCAACCCATTCGGAGGGGGATTGGTCTTTATCGACGAGGATGGCGGCAGCCTGGAAGTGGGTGAGGGCGGTATTGTAGTCGCGGCGGTCGAGGGCGTTGCTGCCGAGGCCTTGGAGGGCGGCGATGGTTTCGGGGCGGGCGTGTTGGAGGACTTTGCGGTAGGCTTCGTCCGAGGCGTCGAGCTCGCGCTTGGCGGCGTGGGCCTTGGCTTTGAGGAGGTGATCGCCGGTGGTGATGGCGGAGTCCAGCATCCGTTGGAGCTGCTGATCGGTGTAGCCGTTTTCCCTCGCCATGGCTGCGAGGCGGTGGGCGAAGGTCTCGGGCTGTTGGCCGGGTGCGGGAAGCTGGTCTTTCTGGTTTTCTGAGAACCTGTTGGAGGAGGGATTTCAGCTCGGCGTTCTCGCCGGAGTGTTCCTTGTGGCGGGTGGTGGCGATTTCTGCGGCTGCTGTCCATCTGTTGGGAGATGTTGTCGAGGCTGGTGGTGAGATCCCGGTGGATTTCCGCGAATTTTCCGTCGAGGAGGATTTCGAGTTTCTTCCGGTCGGTATCCAGTAGTTCCCGGAAGTCGACGAGGGGTTTCTGGATTTCCCCGGCAGGGATGTCGGGGGAGGTGGCGAGGGTTTTCTTGATCCGGTCGAGGTCATCGAGGGCGGCTTGGATGTCCGCGGCGAGTTCTTTGGGATTGCCCTGGTTTTCCTCCATGGCCTGGAGCTTCCGGTGGAGGAGGAGGAGGGGGGTGCCGGAGTCGATGCCTTCGGTTTTGAGGAGTTCGAGGAGTTCGGGGGAGTTTTCCCCGAGCATCTGGTAGGTGGTTTTTACGGGGTCGAGGAGGAGGCGGTGGATGTGGTCGTGGAGGTCTCCGGATTCCCTGGCGTCTTTTCTTTTCGCAAGGAAAGAGAGGCCGATGAGGAGGGGGGCTAGGGCTGCGCCGCAGCAGGCGAGGGTGGAGCCGGTGGCGACGAGGGCACCTCCGGTGGCGAGGGCGGGCAGGAGTTTCTCAAGTGCCTCGATGCACGCTGACCAGGCGGTGGCATCTGCGAGGTTTTGCTTCGGCTTCGCGGGCATGCACGATATGTGGGGAAAGGGCGGGGGATGGCAAGCGGGGAGAGGGGATGACCTCGTGTGGGTCTACAGATCGAAGAAGCGCTTGGCTTTTTCGAGGAAACCCTGGTGAACAGGGGAGTTGTGGTCGCCGATGGATTCTGAGAACGCCTTGAGTTTCTCTTCCTGGGCCTTGTTGAGTTTGGTGGGAACCTCCACCTGGACGGTGACGTTGAGATCGCCTTTCGCGCCTCCGGAGAGGGCGGGCATGCCCTTGTCGCGGACGCGGAAGGTGGTGCCGCCCTGGGTGCCGGCGGGGACTTTGATGGAGGATTTCCCGTCCAGGGTCGGGACTTTCAGCTCGCCTCCGAGTGCGGCGGTGCTGAAGGGGAGGGGCACATCGCAGAAAAGGGTGTTTCCCTCGCGCTCGAACATGTCGTGGGCGCGGACATGGAGGAACGCGTAGAGATCGCCCGCCGCGCCGCCGCGCACTCCTGCATCGCCATTTCCAGTGGAGCGGAGGCGGACGCCGGTATCGACTCCGGCGGGGATGCGGAGTTTGATCCGTGTCTCGCGCTCGACGCGGCCCTCGCCACGGCAGTCGCCGCAGGGGTCGGAGACGATCTCGCCGTTGCCCCGGCACTCCGGACAGGTGGACTGCTGGATGAAAATGCCAGCCTGCCTGCCGACGACGCCACGGCCTCCGCAGGTGGAGCAGGTTTTGACTCCACCCGAGCCTTTGGAGCCGGTGGAGTTGCATTTCCCGCAGGGGACGTTGCGTTCGATCTCCAGCTCCTTCTCGACGCCCCTCGCGGCCTCTTCCAGGGTGATCTCCAGATCGTAGCGGAGGTCGGAGCCGCGCTGCTTGCCGGACTTTTTCCGGGATCCTCCGCCTCCGAAAAATTCCTCGAACCCGCCCCCGAAGGCGCCGCCGAAGACCTGGGAGAAAATGTCCGCGGGATCGTGGAAGCCACCGCCGCCCCTGCCCGCGCCGCCGGAGAAGGCATCGTGGCCGTAGCGGTCGTAGGCGGCGCGTTTGTCGGGATCGGAAAGCGCCTCGTACGCCTGGCCGAGTTCCTTGAACTTGTCCTCGGCGGTATGGTCGCCGGGGTTCTTGTCGGGGTGGAACTTCACCGCGAGCTTGCGGTAGGCTTTCTTGATCTCGGCGGCGTCTGCGGATTTGGAGACGCCAAGGATTTCGTAGTAGTCGCGGGGCATGGAGGCTTGTGGAAGGAAATTCTAGGATGGGGGCATCGAACGCTCGATGTCAGGCATGGATCAGGCTTCGCCGTCGGCCGGTTCCGCTCCGCCCTGTTTCGCGGCGACGATGACGGAGGCGGGACGGAGGAGGCGGTCGCGGATCTTGAAGCCGCGGCGGGCGGTGCGGAGGATCGTGCCCTCCTCCTCGTCGGAAGGTTCCTCGGAGACGGCGTCGTGGAGATTGGGGTCGAACTGGCCCTTGGTGGGGATTTCCTCGACGCCCTGGTTCGAGAGAAACTCGTTGAGTTGTTTCCGCACCATTTCCATGCCGATGTAGATCATGGAGGAGGTGTCCTGGGCGGCGGCCTGCATGCCCATCTCGAAGTTGTCGATGACTGGCAGGAGGTCTTCCAGAAGGCGCTGGTTGGCGTAACGGATGGCCTCCTCGCGCTCGCGGGCCGTGCGTTTGCGGAGGTTGTCCATCTCAGCGGCGGTGCGGAGGGATGTGTCCTTCCATTTCGCGGCCTCGGCCTCGAGCGTCTCCCATGGATCGAGTTCGGGAGCGGGTTCCGCTGCTTCCGGGGTTCATCCACGGAGGCCTCGATTTCTTCCGTTTTCTCAGTGGCTTCAGGTTGCTGTTGGGAATCGTCTTGCTGCATGCGCGGTATGTGTATGCAGGAATCGGGTTTGGTCAACCCCTCCCCGTCTCGGATGTGCCCACATACTTTGCGGTTGCCTATTTCCCGGAGCGGAAGAGTGACAGATTCCAGTTCCTCATGTCCGTTGGAAGGAGTGTCCTGGTGTTGCTCTTGTAGGTTTCCCTGACGATGGCGGAAAAGGGGAATTGTGAGCTGAACACACCCACGCTGGCGGCGAATGCGGAATTCTCGATCACGAACATGGGCGGGTCGAGTTTCTGACCGCCCCATGACTGGTAGCTGAGGCCGCCGAGGATTTCGCAGGCGGCGTTGTTTTTCGCAAGGAGGTGGGTAGCACGCCCCTCAGTCTTCAGTCCGAGCAGCCAGAGTGTGCCGCCATCGACCTCCATCATGGTTGTGCCTGCAGATTCAGGATTGTATTGGCGCAGCCAGACCTTCTCGCCTGGGCCGACACGGAGGGTGGCTTGGCGTCCGGGCGAGACATCGTCGATGAACCATTCGCCGGATTTGTTGACGGACTTCACCGAGCCGCACATTCCCATGCTTTGCACGACGACGGTATTCCCGCCTGAGTTTCCGAACATTGCTTCACTCTTCGGGCCGTCCCAGCCGCCGAATAGGAAGAAGCGCTCAACGATGACTCTGCCTCCTTTGATTTTTCCGAAATCCATCACCGGTGTGCCTTTTTTGAAAACTCCGTCCGGATCCGAGATATCAAAGCCGCAGTCCATACCTAACACACGGTTGATGGAGCCATAGATACGGATTGGCCCGGTGACTTTGTATTTTTTTTCGCCGGGCTTGAAGCACACGGTGGTGACACCGTTTTTCACGCCTTCATCGATTTGCGCTTGGATGGATGCGGTATCGTCATCGGCACTGTCGTCGAGCACGATCCATTTCGAGAGGTCGTTTTCCCAAGGGATCACCGGGACTTCTTCGACAGGGAGGCGGAGGGAGGAAGGATTATCGTGAAAAAGGGAGACCGCACCCGGGGTCCACTCATTGATTGATTTTGCGGGATTTTTCATTCCCTCGAACTCGAGGATAGCCCCGTAGCCGGATTGTTTGATATCGCGGAGGAAGATTCGGTTTCCCCGGGAAATGATGGCGGTCGCTTCCGGGGAGCCGCCAGTGAAATTGCCGCCGATGAGTGTAAAGTGGTCGTTAGGGGCTGTTCTGATTACGGGGACTTTATTTTTGCTTGTCAGGTTGCGTATCGTGACGCGGCCGTTCGGCATGTTGACGCCGATCTCGCGTTGGTCGCGGAGGGTGATATTTTCGAAAACGACGGCAAAGGTATCGTTCATCTCTATCCCACGATCAAAGCCTTCGATGGTGACATCGCGGATGAGTTCCGGGCCTTGCTGGCCTTGGCGGAGATCGAGTCCGATGGAACCCGCGCCGTCTTTGTCACTCGAGCGGCAGGTGACGTTGTAGATCGCGCCGGTGTTGTTGGAAAGGAAGCGCAGGGCAGAGGCGCCGGGGTTGCCGGAGCCGACGTCGAAAGTCATGTTTCTCACGTAGGAGTGCATGACATCGCCGGTGCCTTGGCCGTCATAAAGCGAGAGGAGATTCTTGGGATTCTCAGGGTCTTGGAAGTCCGGGAGATTATCCTTTAGTCGGAGGACTGTGCCTTTTTCCGATTGGCCCTGAAAGAGCATGAAGCGATCTGAGCTGTGCGGCTTGCTCCTGATCAACTCGGTGCTGTATTTGTCTCCCCCTACGAAAAGCGTGCGGGAGACAAGGTAGGTGCCGTCGGGGAAGTAGAGGGTTTTGAATTTTCCCTTGTTTTCAAAAATGGCTTTCTGGAGGGCGTCGGTATCGTCAGTCGTGCCGTCGCCTTTGGCTCCGTAAACTTCCTTGACGTTGATGGCTCCGGCCTCGGGAGGGAAGACGATGCTTTCCGCGAAGGCGGGCTGGAGGATAAGGACGAGGGCGATCAGTGTTTTTTTCATATCGGGTGGTTTCAGAGTTGTTTCAGGAGTTCCTCGCGTTTCGTGTCGTATTCCGTTTCGGAAATGAGTTTGCCGTTTTTCAGCTCCTCGAGGGCATGGAGCCTGTCCTGGAGCGATCGCGCGGGAATGGCGGGTGGGAGTCCGCCGGAAGAGGGGGACTTTTTCGCGAGAAACAGAACCAGGATGACGACAATTACCGGAGCGCAGAGCATCAGGATCATGAGCAGTTCGGTGCCGCCGATCGGCCGAGGAGAAGTAGGCTGGCGTTCATTGGGATGACGCTGGCTATCGCCACGTTACGTGGCAAGGAGCCATTGTGGAAATCGGTCGCCCGGCGTTTTCGGATGGCAAGGCGGAACCGGGGGTGGTTTGTTGGCGCCGCGACATGAGAATCGGGATAGCACAGATCAATTCGGTGGTGGGGGATTTTCCCGGAAATGCGAAGCGGATCATGGCGGCATACCGTGAGTGCCTCGAACTGGGCGCGGAGATCGTGGTGACGCCGGAAATGAGCCTGGCGGGCTACCCGCCCAGGGATCTTGTCTTCAAGAGCCAGTTCGTGCCGAAATGTCTCCAGGCTCTCGATTATCTGGCGGATGAGGTGAAGGGGGTGCCGCTTCTGGTGGGATATGTCGATTTTCACGAGAAGAGCACTGGCAAGCCTTTCCGAAATGCCGCGGCGTGGCTGGAAAAGGGAAAGGTAAGGGCGAAATTCTGGAAAACCCTGCTCCCCAACTACGATGTGTTCGATGACAGGCGCTATTTCGAGCCGGGCGAGATCTGCGAGCCGTTCGAATGGGGTGGGAAGCGCATGGGCGTGACCATCTGCGAGGACATCTGAACCGAGGACTATCTCCAACGACCGCTATACGATAGGGATCCGGTCGCGGAACTCGCCGCGAAGGGCGCGGATGTGGTGATCAATCTCAGCGCCTCCCCGTTCCAACTGGGGAAACCGGAATACCGGCGCGTGATGCTCGGGGATGTCGCGCGGGAGCACGGCATTCCCGTGGTGTATTGCAACTCCCTGGGAGGAAACGACCAGCTTGTGTTCGACGGGCATTCGATGGCGTTGAACTCGCGTGGAGAGGTGGTGGCGCGCCTGGGCGGGTTCGTGGACGAGTGCGGGGTGGTGGATCCGTGGGAGGCTGGTGAGAAAAGCCCGGGCGATGGCCGGTCGGGAAACGCGCCGCCTACGGGGGAAGCGGAACAACTCTACTCGGCCCTCGTGCTCGGCCTGCGTGATTACGCCGGGAAATGCGGTTTCTCCACCGTCTGTCTAGGCCTCAGCGGCGGCATCGATTCCGCCCTCACCGCAGTGATCGCCGCGGACGCCCTGGGTGCGGAAAATGTCCACGGGCTGACGATGCCCAGTCCGTATTCCTCACGCGGCAGCGTGGATGACTCCTTCGATCTCGCCGCGAGAACCGGCATCCACTGCGAGGAGGTCTCCATCATCGGATGCCTTCGCTGCGGTGAAAGTGGCGATGGCTCCCGTCTTTGGCGGGAAAAAGGAGGACGTCACCGAGGAGAACATGCAGGCGCGGCTTCGCGGGCTTTTCCTGATGGCCCTGTCGAACAAGGACAACCACCTCCTCCTCACGACCGGCAACAAAAGCGAACTGGCCGTCGGCTACTGCACGATCTACGGCGACATGTGCGGAGGGCTGGCTGTCATTTCCGATCTCCCGAAAACAAAGGTCTTCGAGGTCGCCCGCTGGGTGAACCGTGACAGCGAGCGCATTCCGTGGAGCACGATCGAGAAGCCTCCGAGCGCGGAACTCCGCCCGGATCAGAAGGACCAGGACACGCTTCCGGAATACGCGGTCCTTGACGCGATCCTGGAGCTTTATGTCGAGCAGCAGCTCGGAGCGGAAGAGATCGTGGAGCGCGGCTTCGAGGAGGCGATGGTCCGCTGGATCCAGCGCCGCGTGGATCTCAACGAGTGGAAACGCCAGCAGGCCGCTCCCGGTCTGCGCGTCACCAGCAAAGCCTTCGGCATGGGGCGCAGGATGCCCATCGTGCAGAGGTTCGTGTAAGGGCGGGTGGCATGGGGATAGCCCTGTTTCGGGCTTTTCATTTCGGCACACGCGGGGGATAAGGGGCGAAGGATGACTCTGACGGAGGCGAAGAAGGTTTTGGGGCTTGGGCCGGATGAGGATCCGCGTCCGCAGCTTGAGGAATTCAAGGTGGCGCGGGAGAAGATCGCCGAGATGGTCAGGACGGCTCCGAACGAGATGCTGGCACAGCGTTACCAGGAGGGGCTGGTTGATTTTGACAAGGCATTGGCCGCTGTGCGGGAATATCTGGAGGCATTGGGACTGATCCCCAGAACGGCGGATGTGGCGGTGGCCGAAGTCCCCGGAGTGGAGCGCGGAAAAGCGGTTTTTGTGGCTGAAAACGAACTCACGGAGCCTTCCGGGCTGCCGACGCTGACCCGCGAGGCGCCGGGCACTCCGGTGACGGATAAGGAACCTGAGCCGCGGGCATCGAGACTTTTCGCGATCCTCTGCTGTGTTCTTCTGCTTCTGACGGTGGCCGGTTTCGGAACGGTGGCGTGGGTGAAAATCCAGGAGGAGCGGGAGCTTGAGAAACGGCAGCGGGTCGCGATTCTGGAACGGGAGGGGGCGGGGTTCATCGAGAACCGGCAGTGGCCGGAGGCGGCGCGCTCCTTCGATGAGATGGAGAGGATTTTTCCGGACTCCGAACTCGCGGACATCGGGCGCAGGAGCATAGAGGCGGGGATGGCGGAGGAGCAGAACCAGTTCATCGGTTACTGGAAAGGGGAGGCCATCGCTTCCTTTGATACCGGGCGCTGGGCGGATGCGGAGAGCGCGGCGCGGCAGGTGCTGGACAAGTATCCTGATGAGAAGGAACTCACGGATCTGGTCGCCCGGATAGCGGTCGCGAGGCAGGAGGAGGAACGTCAGGCGGCTTTCGACGAGGTGCGCGAGCAGGTGGAGGCAAGGGAATTCGAAGAGGCGATCTCTTCCGCGCGCTTGCTTGTGGAAAGTGACCGGGCCGACACCGAGGCACTGGATCTCCTGCGGGTGGCGGAGGAGGCGAAGGCAATGGCGGAAGCGGATCTGGAGAAGGCGAACACGCTTCTTTCCCGGGCGGCGGAGCGCGATACAGGCGAATACGACGAGCAGGCGATGGAGTGGATGCGCGAGGCTGTTTCGCTAGCGCCGGACAACGCGGGCATACTCGCGAGATTCGAGAAGATGGCGGCCTACACCCGGACGCTGCGTATCCCGGAAGATGTGAAAACGGTTGCTGATGCGATGGCGATCGCGCGCGACCGCGACCGGCTGGTTCTCGCGGAAGGCACATGGGAGGGGCCGTTCCTGCTCACCGTGGCGGTCGAACTCCAGGGCGTTTCCGGGAAAACGGTCGTCGAGTGCGAGGCGGTGAAGGGTAGCGTCGTTTCCATCGCTCCGGGAGTAACGGGGGCGAGGCTGAGCGGACTGACCCTGCGGCACCTGTCCTTCGACGCGGGTGAGGAAAGGTTTTCCCTGGCGCACGTGCGGGGGGCGAAGGCGGATTTCTCGGACTGCCGCTTCGAGCGTGGAAGCGGCCACGGGATCGCGGTCACGGAGGGCGGCCATGCGAAAGTGGTGCGCTGCCGTTTCACGGAAAACGGCTGGAACGGGATCGCGGTGACGGGAGAGGGAAGTCTCCTGGAGGCGGAGGAGAACACGATGAAGGACAATTTCCAGAACGGGATAGAGAGCTGGGACGGCGCGGCGGTGATCCTCAGCCGGAACACATGCACCGGGAACAGCCGCAACGGGATACACGTGGACAATGGCGAGGCCTCCGCGACCATCCTCGACAACGTCCTTTCCGCGAACCGCGAGTTCGGCATCGTGCTGGGAAGCGCGGGCGCGGGCGAGGTGACCTCCAATACGTTGGAGAAAAACATCCTCGGCGGTCTGGTCGTTCGCTCGGGAGCGGCGCGGGTCTCCGTGAAGGACAACCGCATCGCCGGAAATCTGGGGCCGGGGCTTGTTCTTGAAAAAGGAGTCGCGGAAGAGCCTTACATAGGAAACAGGATCAGCGGGAACACCGGGAAGGAATTCCTCAGCGGCGTGGATCTCTCGCAGTAAGGCCTCACATGGCCAGCAGTCCCTCGATCAGGGCGTCGCGGCTGTTCAGATTCACCGGCGTTCTGTCAGAGCTCGGCAGGAAGACGATTTCCCTGAGGCGCATGAGCGACTGCCCGCCGGACTGGGAGTCATAGGAATTGAAAGCGACCGTGTATTGGCGGGCGGGGTCGAGTTCCGCGCCGTCACTGAGGATTCGGACGGGCACGCGCTTTTCCCAGACGACTTCGAAAGGCCAGAGGGTTCGATCCGAGTAACCCGCCCGGTCTTCGGCCAGGATTTCCAGGATCTGCGCCGGGGTGAGCTTCGCGGTCACAAAGGTGTTCTCGTATGGAAGAATGTTCCAGGCGTCGGCCACCGTCACATCACCCGCGGGGATCTCGGGTGTGCCGAATGTGCCGTGGAAAACGGCGTCGGCCGGGGTGCCGTTTTTCTTGAGCGCGGCGAAAAAGGTCTTGCAGAGAAACCGGGCGAGCTCGCTTCCGCGTCCGCCACCGTCTATGCGGGTTTCAAGTGTCGTCAGCTTGCGAGCGAGTTGCGAGGCGGCGGTCTTCAACTCGGGCTGCGAAATGTTGATCACTCCCGGGTCGAGTTCGATCCGGCCGTCCATGTATTCAGTGAGGGCGGTTCTGGAAACGAGTTTGCGGGTGTTCACATCGAATGTCAGATCGACCTTCCCGCAGTTGATGCCGAAATAGTTCGCCTGTGTGAAAAGAGTGTTTCCTATCTCAAGAGACGGGATGTGGACGTGAGTGTGACCGGCGATGAATACGTCCACACCGGGCACCTGTGCGAGGGTTTCCCGGAGCGGGTTCGCGAAATCGTCCTCTTTCCTGTGGCCGAAATGTCCCAGGACGACGATGGCGTCCGCTTTCGCGGATTTCGCCTGGGCGATGGATTTCCTCAGGGCGGGAACCGTCTCTTGCGGAAGGATGCCGCCAAGTGTTTCCGGAGTCAGCCAGTAGGGAAGCCCCGGGGTGATGAGGCCGATCAGCGCGACCTTGAATCCACCCGCTTCCGCCATCTTCCATGGAATAACTTTTTCAGGAGCGCCGGTGAGATTCGCGGTGAGGATGGGCGTTTTCGAGGTTCGGAGATTGTTCTCGAGGATTTCCGGCCCCCAGTCGAAATCATGGTTGCCGAGCACCCAGGCATCGTATTCGAAATTCCCCAGCAGATCGACGAACAGCTTGCCTTCGTTGTGGTAGCTGGCCGCCGTGCCTTGATACAGATCGCCGATGTCCACGAGCAGCGAGTCAGGATTTTCCTTTTTCCACGCCCGTATCCGGGTCGCGCAACGCGCGAAGCCGCCGACATCCCCCTCGCCCGAGTATGTCGCCGTCGGGAGGATATGACCATGGAGGTCGGTCGTGTGAAGGATGGAGACGGTCTTGTGATCCGCGGATTTCGCCCTACCCAGAGCGCATCCGGCCGCCCATGCCGAAGTCGATGCGAGGAAACTGCGGCGGGAAGTGATGACGTGCATATACGGGAATCGTAGCCGTCTTGAATGAAACATCAACGCGCGAGTGACGGGGGGCGCGGGCGCCCTTTTCCACCATGCAATCCTGCTTGGAGTTTGGGGATTCCCGCCTAGAATCGTCCCTGTCTTGATCGATCTCGATTCCAACGCCACTACCCCGCTCCTCAGCGAGGTTCTTGAAGCCATGCTGCCCTGGCTATCCGGAAACCACGCGAACCCCTCGGGCAGCTACCGGACGGCGAAACTTGCCCGGAAGGCGGTCGAGAACGCACGCGAACAGGTCGCCACGCTCATAGGAGCCTCTCCCGGAGAAATCGTTTTCACCGGTAGCGGGACGGAGAGCGTGAATACCGCTCTCCATTCCCTCGATACCCTGGCAGGTGAGGGGAGAGCGGTTGTCTCGGCGATCGAGCACAGCGCCGTCCTGCGTTTCGTGGAAAGCCGGGAACGGCCTGTAGAACTTTTGCAAGTGGACGGGAAAGGTCTTGTCGAACCCGCGTTGCCGAAGGGAGGCGGGTATGTCTCCGTGATGGCTGCGAACAACGAGACCGGAATGATCCAGCCGGTGTCCGGGATCGTGGCATCCGCACGCGAACTGAACCTTCCAGTTCATACGGATGCCATCCAGGCCGTGGGGAAAATTCCGGTTGATGTCCGCCAGCTCGGGGTTGATATGCTGTCCCTTTCCGCCCACAAATTCCATGGCCCGAAAGGCATAGGCGCTCTATATATCCGCTCCGGTCTTGGTTTCGCGCCTCTGCTGCACGGCGGCGGCCAGGAAAAGGGTCGGCGCAGCGGCACCGAGAACACAGCTGCCATCGTGGCGATGGGAGAGGCATCCAGGTTGGCCAAGCTGGCGATCGAATCCGGTTTGCCATCCCGTCTCGCGGAGATGCGCGACGCGTTCGAAGGTTTCCTGCTCGCGGAAGTACCCGGCTGTTCCGTTAACGGAGATCCGGCGTCCCGGCTGCCCAACACCTCCCACCTCTCCTTCGAGCGCTGCGATTCATCCGGCATGCTCATCCTCCTGGACGATGCCGGAGTGGCTTGCTCCGCTGGTTCCGCTTGCATGACTGGGAAACAGGAACCGTCCCATGTGCAGCTCGCCATGGGTATCCCCCGGGAAAAAGCGAAGACCAGCCTGCGCTTCAGTTTTTCCCGACTCAACACCATGGAGGAGGCCATGCTCGCCGCCCGGAAAGTAAAGAAATGTGTCGGCAAATTGAGGGACGTGCAAGGTTACGGGGTGGGGCCGGTTGCGGTTTACACCAGCTGATACGTAATTCCAGATATTACAGAAAAGCGAAGGAAAAGGGATTCTGTTTACATCCGTCAGAGCGACGATGTATGAATTCCTCCGCTCTCTCATTCGGATTTCGGTTCACCGCCGGAATCATCACCCCCCTTACGAAGAGTCGCCATGTCACCCACACCACCCACCCTGAATCCATCGCAAACGGTGGAGCGGATCCGCGAGATCATCGTCGGCCGCCACCTTGAACGTCTTGAAGGTCGCGTCGCGCGCCTTGAGACATCCCGGACACCGGAAAACCACGACGCCTCCATCTTCGAGGACAGGCTACTCATCGCGGAGGCGAAAGTGGAGGCTCTGGAGGATCATGTCCACCGCCTCGGGACAGCCCGCGACAATCCGGAGGAATGGCAGGAGGAAGCCCAACGGCTCTCCGCGCGGATTAACGAAATCTCGCGGTCGAAAGACGAATCCGCGGCTCTGGCAGCGGTCGGTGGCATGGAGCGAAAACTGGGCGCATGGCTGACCGACTGGCAGAAATCCATCCAACTGACCCTGGAGAAACGCGACCGGCGACTCCTCGACACGGTGGACTCCGATATACAGAGCCTCCGTAAGAACATCGAGAGCCGCCTGTCTGATATCGAGTCGGACACCCGCGGGATCGTTGGCGAGCGTCTCGGGAAGATCGCCGAGGCTGCCCGTGCGCTGGCGGAAAGCGCCTCTGCATTCAGCCCTTCCACCTCCCCTCGCTGATGATCACCACCCCCCTCGCTCCCATCCCCGCCGCTCCGGCCTTCCGTAACGGCGAAGGATTCATGCCAATGGCCGGATTCCGCTCGTTGCTGCCCGTTTCCCAGGATGGAGTCCACCAGAAATGGTTCCCGCCTCTGATCGTCATGCCCTCCGCGCCTACTCCGGCCGTGTTGCCACCCGATGGTTTTTCCGACGGACGCCCTATGGTCTCAAAGCCCGTTCCCTCCGGAGAGGTCAAACGAGATTCAGCCGCACCTGACCCTGGTGTTTTCCGCCCCGCCCCGCCCATCCCCGAAACTCGGCAGGTTTCCGCGGCGGCGCCACCGCGTCGTGAGATTGCCAGGGTCGACTCCGATATTGCCCCTGATTTCACATGCGATGATCTCACCGAAGCCTTCGCTCCCGTTTTCGAGGGAGCAGTCCGGAAAGCGGTATATGCCGCTGAAAAGGAAAACATCGGAGCGTTTCTCGAACCCATGCTCCGGGCAACCGTCCGTCGCGCCCTCGCCGAATACAGCCCGGCCTCCGCCCGCCCCTTCCAGCCTCCCGGATTCCTTGACCGCACCATCTGGAGGATGCAGGCGTTGTTCTCCAGCAGGACATACGAGGACGTCCTTTTCGAGAAAACCAACCGCTTCCAGGTCGAGGAGGTATATCTTCTCGATGCGGAGACACTCGCTCTCGTTTCCTTCGCGAGCTGCGATCCCGCACGGCACTCATCTGTCAAACGTGTCGAAAGCTCCGCCCGTCGCATCGCCTTGGAGATGCGCGATAACGAGGGCGAGATCCGGCATTCCTTCGAACGCTCCGATGGCATGACTGTCGTTTCCGTGAAAGGGGAGCGGATGCTCCTGGCCGCCGTCGTCCGCGGACAGGCGAACGAACTCATTTTCGCCGATCTCGGTTTCTCACTCCTCCGCATAGAGGAGCGTTTCAACGAGCGCTTTGCCCAGGCCGGCTCCGCACTCATGCACGCGCTCCAGCCTTTCCTCGAGGACTGCATCCTCATCCAGGCACCAGCCAGCGCGGCGTGAGAGTGCGGAACCGCGACCCGGACGTGCCAGGGATTTCGGTTTCATGAAAGGAACATCAGGGTAAATTCAAAACCAGGTTTCACCGGTCAGGGGACGCTGTTTCCCCGAAGCCGCACGCATCCCGGTGTCGTCTGACTTTCAGCTTGCAAGCCGAGATCTTCCACGGTAACACGTGGCGAACAAACAACCTCTGTCACACGGAGAGTGGGTCTGATACCCACTCTTTTGCGTCTAGGGAACTCTCGTCAGACAGGTTTCCCCGGACACAGGGACTCAAGAATTTCCACTGCCAGCCATGACCAACGACATCGTCGCACTCATCGATTACTACGAGAAAGAAAAAGGCATCGAACGCGAGAAGATCGTGTCCGCGCTGGAGTTCTCCTTTGTTTCCGCCTATCGCAAGATGGTTCCGGGAGCGGACGCCATCGAGGATCTGCGCGCCGATGTCGATACCAAGAAAGGCAATACCCGGATCTTCGCGACACTCACTGTCACCGCGGATGACGACCATCAGGACAAGTTCAACGAGGTGCCGATTACCCTTGCGAAGAAAAAGGATCCGGAGATCGAGATCGGCGGCACGCTTGAGTTCAACGTGACTCCGAAGGATTTCGGACGCATCGCGGTGCAGACCGCTAAGCAGACGATGATGCAGCGTCTCCGCCAGGCGGAGAAGGAAATGATCTACGAGGAGTTCAAGGACAGGGCCGGCGACGTGGTATCCGGAACCGTCCGCCGCTTCGAGCGCAACGACGTGCTCATCGATCTTGGTAAATTCGAAGGCATCATGCCGAACAAGGAGCGTGTCCAGGGCGAGGATTACAATATCGGTGACCGGATCCGGTGCTATGTCCTCGCAGTGGAAAACGAGGGTCGCGGCCCGGAGATCATCCTGTCCCGCAGCCATCCGAATTTCGTCCGCCGGCTCTTCGAGGCCGAGGTCAACGAGATCTCCGACCACACTGTCGAGATCCGCGGCATCGCGCGTGAGTCCGGTTTCCGCACCAAGGTTGCCGTTTACAGCAACGACCCGAAGGTCGATCCCGTCGGGGCGTGCGTCGGCATGCGCGGGGCCAGGGTGAAGAACATCGTCCGTGAGTTGAACAACGAGAAGGTTGATATCATACGTTGGAGCGAGGATCCGTCCGAGCTTGTCCGCGAGGCTCTCAAACCGGCCGAGCTGATCACCATCACTCCGGATGAAGAGGCGAAAGTCATTCTAGTCACCGTCAGCGAGGAAGATCTAAGCAAGGCCATCGGCCGGAAAGGTCAGAACGCCCGGCTTTCCTCCCGCCTGATGGGCTGGGACGTGCAGGTGCGCAAAGACGAGACCAAGGAGGAGCAGTTCAAGGAGAAGATCGGCGGAGTCGCCCACTCGCTGGGCGGACAGCTTGGAATCTCGGACGAGCTCGCAGAGAAGCTCACTCTCTTCGGTGGTGTCAGCGCGGACATGATCGTCGACATGCCCGCGGAGTTCCTCACGGCCTCTCTTGAAATCACCGAGGAGGAAGCGAACGGAATCCTGGAGAAAGCGCACGCGATCGTAGCCGGTGTAGCCGCCAAGGCTGAGTCCACCGTTACGGAAGATGCGGCGCCTGCAACTCAAGAGCCGGAGCCGGAGCCGAGTCGGCCGCTGATGCGGAAACTGGTAACGAAGAGGCCGCAGCCGCAAAGGAGTAACCTCCCGCTTCCTCCAGCAAGAAACGCTCCCTCCATTTCACCTATACCCATTTCCCAAGAACGCCGGATGCCAAAAAATAGCGACAATTCCTCAGAAACGCCGAAAAAAGTCCTCGACCTGATCGATGACGTGAAAAAGCCCTCCCGCAGGCAGCGTCAGAAAATCGAAGCCGAAGCCGCGAACGCACCCAGTAAAGTGGAGTCAGCCAAGGCCAACGCTCTCGATCTTTTCGCCGAGGACCAGAAGCCGAAAGAGCGTAAAATGGCTGCTCCCGGGAAGAACGTCGTTGGAAGCATTTCAAAAATCCTCGAGAAGGAGAACGAGGATCCGAACCTGGTTGTCGGGCAGGATCTCGCTCCTGTCGCCGCGGCGGAAGAATCCTCCGCCGAGGGAAGTGATCCTTCGGAGGAATCCGACGATCCGAAGCTCATCATCATCAAGCCGCCCATCCTGGTGCCGGATCTCGCCGCCCGTCTCGGCCTGAAGCCGTTCAACGTGATGGCGGATCTGATCAAGCTTGGTGTATTCCCCGCGCCCAACCAGCCGCTTGAGCCGGAAATCGCGGCGCAAGTCTGCGAGATCCACGGTTTCAGCTTCGAGCGCGAGAAACGCGACAAGGACAAGGGCTTCCACAAGGTGGACGAGGTCATCGAGGAACCCGAGGCTCCCGAGGAGGAACCAGAGGACATGCTTCAGGTGCGCCCACCCATCGTGACCATCATGGGGCACGTCGATCACGGGAAGACCTCCATCCTCGACTACTACCGCAAGAGCAAGGTCGTCACCGGAGAGGCCGGCGGTATCACCCAGCACATCGGTGCCTATCAGGTGAACCACAACGATCAGATCATTACCTTTCTCGACACTCCCGGCCACGCGATTTTCTCGGACATGCGTCAGCGGGGCGCGGCCGTGACCGACATCGCCATCATCGTGGTGGCCGCCAACGACGGGATCATGCCGCAGACAAAGGAGGCGATCAAACACGCCCAGAAGGCCGGGAAAACCATCATTGTCGCCATCAACAAATGCGATCTTCCGGCTGCCAACGTGGAGAAGGTGAAAAGCCAGCTCGCTGAGAACGGACTCCAGACCACCGACTACGGTGGTGACACCGAATTCGCCGCAATTTCCGCACTGAAAGGCGAGGGCATGGACGACCTTCTCGAACTTATCGTCCTCCAGGCCGAAGTCCTTGAGCTTCGTGCCAACCCGAAGGCGACCACTCGCGCCCAAGTCATCGAGGCTCGGGTCGTCCCTGGACGTGGAACGACCGCGACGGTCATCGTGGAGTCGGGCACCCTGAAAATCGGAACCCCTTTCATCTGCGGCCGTTTTCCGGAAAAGTCCGCTCGCTGATCAACGACCTTGGAGAGAACGTGAAATCCGCGCTTCCGGGCATGCCGGTCGAAGTCATAGGCTTCGAAGAGCTCCCCCATGTCGGTGACCACCTGACGGAGATGAAGAACCAGCGCGAGGCGAAATCCCTCGCCACCGAACGTCAGGAAGAGGTTCGTCTCAAGAAGCTGGCTCCGCAGCACCGTAACCGCATGGAGGATCTTTTCTCCATGGTCAACGAGGGCGGGGGCAAGAACCAGCTCAAGATCATCCTCAAATGCGATGTCCAGGGTTCGGTCGAGGCGATCAGGAAAGCTATTTTAGAGATCGAATCCGAAAAAGTCGATTGCCAGTTCATCACGGCGGCCGCCGGCCCATCACTGAGTCCGATATCGCATACGCCGGTTCGTCGGACGCGATCGTCATGGGCTTCAACGTGAAGGTGGAGGCGAAGGCCGTGAAGGCCGCCAAAGCCGCCGGAGTCGAAATCAAGCTCTACTCCATCGTTTACGAACTCATTGACCAGGTTCGCGAGGCCATGCTCGGATTGCTTGAACCGCTCACCCGCGAGACGGTGATCGGGCACGCCGAATGCCGCCAGGTTTTCAAGGTCAACAAAGGCAAGGCCGCCGGGTCGTTCGTCACCGATGGAAAGATCCACCGCAAGGCTCACGCCCGCGTCGTACGTGGTGGGGTTCCTGTCTTCGACGGGAAAATGTCCACCCTCCGCCGCTTCCACGAGGAGGTAGAGGAAGTCCGCACGAACTTTGAATGCGGCATTCGCCTGGGTGACTTCAACGACTACGAGGAAGGCGACATCATCGAGTGCTACACTCTCGACAAGGTCGCCCAAACACTGTGAGCCGACGAATAGACAGAGTGAACGAGCTGTTGCGCCGGGAGATTTCCACGGTAATCCAGCACGATTACGAATGGAGTGGCAGGATGGTCACCGTCAGCGCGGTGGATGTGACACAGGATCTGAAAGAAGGGAAAGTCTTTATCAGTGTCATCGGAGGATCCGCCGATACCGTGATCGACAAACTGAACCGCGCCCATGGTGCGATACAGAAGGCCGTCATGAAAAGGGTCGTTCTCAAATCCACGCCCATCCTCAGTTTTCGTCACGACAACTCCGCCATACGCGGTGTGGAGATCGTCAACCTTCTTGAGGAAGTGGACAAACTCCCGAAAGCGCCGGAGTTGGATGAAGAGGAGCAGTAGACCTGGGGAAATTCGGTTGGAATCATCCGAGGGTCGGTGGGACGTTCCAACCAGGTAACGGGACGAGCAGGTTAAAAGCTTTTCAGCCCGCGCTATTTTAATCCTGCTCACCCGATGCTCAGTTCCACTGCGCGCCGGGCTTTGATCATGGCGCACCCATGGTGATGAAAAGCGTCGATCTGACTGCCGGAGAGCCGATTAGACCAGGCTCAATTTGAGTGCGGGAATGCGGAGGTGTTCCGGGCCGAGTTCCAGCCCGTCGATTGAGCGGAGGTCGGATTCGATTGCCTGGAGGACATCCAGTTCCGGGCGGAAATCGGCGGCGTGGTAGGAAGAGCGGACGAGCCGAACGGAGGCGCAGTGGCGGAATCCTTTCTCAAGGGCAACCTGTTTGTATTCCTCGAATTTGTCGGGATGGATATAGCTGACCACCGGAAGATGCTTCGGCGTCGGGCGGAGATACTGGCCGAGAGTGAGGACGGTCACGTCGTGCTCCAGAAGATCGTCCATGGCCTTGTGGATTTCATCCTCACGTTCGCCCAGACCAAGCATGATGCCGGATTTGGTGGCGACGTTGCCGTTGACCATTTGCTTGGCTTTTTTCAGGACAGTGAGCGAGCGTTGGTATTTCGCGCGGGAGCGGACGAGGGGAGTGAGCCTCTCGACGGTCTCCAGGTTGTGGTTGAAGATGTGCGGACGGGCGTCCATCACGAGTTGGAGCGCCCAGTCGCGGTCGTTGAAATCCGGGACGAGCACCTCGATGATGATTTCCGGATTCGCATCGCGGACAGCCCGTATCGTTTCCCGGAAATGCTCGGCTCCGCCGTCTTTCAGATCGTCACGGGCGACGGCGGTTATGACGATGTGGCGGAGATTCATCCGGCTGGTGGCCTCCGCGATACGGGCGGGTTCGTCCGATTCAAGCGCATCCGGTCTCGCGGTCTTCACTGCGCAGAAGCCGCAGGCGCGGGTGCACTTGTCGCCCGCGATCATGAACGTCGCGGTTCCCTGCCCCCAGCATTCCCAACGGTTCGGGCACTGCGCCTCCTCGCACACGGTGACCAGCTTGAGATCCTGAATCAGGGATTTGGTGGACCAGAAAGCGGGATTGTTGGGCAAGCGGACCTTGATCCAATCGGGCTTCCGATCCCGGTGGAGGCTGGAGTCCATCTTCATTTTCGGGCCACAGGCTGACATGCGGGAAGCCTAGATTTTAAACTTTAAACTTCAAGAAAGACTTGGGATTTCGAAGATGGACTCGTGAACGAAGCGGCGCTGGGGATATTTGATTCGGGAGTAGGGGGGCTGACTGTGGTGAGAGCCGTGCAGGAACTGATGCCCGGGGAGGATGTGATCTATCTGGGAGATACCGCGCGACTTCCATATGGATCGAAAAGCGCTGCCACGATACGAAACTTCGCTGAAGAGGATGTCGCTTTTTTGATTGGCAAAGGGGTGAAAGCGATCGTGGTGGCGTGCAACACGGCCACCGCACACGCTCTGCCCGCATTCTGGGAGGAATGCCCGGTTCCCATCATCGGGGTGATCAATCCGGGGGTCGAGGCGGTTCTCCAGAACGATGACGCGGAACGGATAGGAATCATCGCGACACGGGGAACGATACAGTCCCACGCCTACCAGCACGCCCTTGCAACAAGGAAACGTGGCATGATGATACACGGTGTCGCCACTCCTCTGCTTGTGCCACTCATCGAGGAGAACTGGATCTCCGAGCAGGTGACCAGGGACATATTGAAAAAATATCTCGATCCGCTGGTAGAGAAGGGGATCGATACCCTGATGCTGGCCTGCACCCATTATCCGCTTCTGGTTCCGGTTCTGAAGGAGCTTCTGCCATCGGACGTGAGGCTGGTGGACTCCGCGACGACCTGCGCCGAGGATCTGCGGCGTATGCTTTCCGGGAAAGATCTGCTCAGCGCGAAAACCGATGGCGGGACACTGGAAATTCACCTGACCGACCTTTCAGAGCAGTTTGAAGAACTCGCGAGACGCTTTCTTAGCCGCCCGACCGGTCGCGTGAGACGGGCGGTCTTCGAGGAAACCCGTCCCTGAGTCCGAGAGTGATTGCGGGTAGCGGGCCTATGTGTATTATTTCGCGATCCAGACATGACCGGTGAAAACATACAGATGATTGTCGTCTTCGCCGTCCTGGCGGGTGTCTTCACGGTTTTCATGAAGGAGTGGCTGCCGAACGATCTGGTCGCTCTCGGAGGACTTTCAGTCCTGCTGCTGACGGGAATACTGGGGGAGGAGGAACTCGGACGGGTTTTCAGCAACTCCGCGCCCATGACCATTGGCGCGATGTTCATCCTCGGCGAGGCGCTCACCCGAACCGGGGTGATCGACTGGATCGCGCACCGCTTCGAAAAATGGGCGGGAGGATCGCTGACCCGCGCGATCATTATTCTCGCTCTCATTGTAGTGCCGCTCTCCGCCTTTATGAACAACACGCCGGTAGTGATCGTTTTCCTGCCGGTGCTGATGGCCTTCGCGCGGAGCACCGGGCTGAGAGCCAGCAAGCTGCTCATCCCGCTCTCCTTCCTCAGTATCCTCGGCGGCACAATCACGCTCATCGGCACATCAACGAATCTCCTCGTCTCCGGTCTGTCAAAACAGCAGGGCCAGCCGGCATTCGGAATCTTCGAGATCAGCGGACTCGGTCTCGTCTATGCGGCCATAGGCTTTCTCTACATCGTTTTCATAGGCCAGCGCCTTCTGCCCGAGAGGGACACGGTCAGCAGTCTGCTCGACGCGGAGGATACCAGGAAATTCTCCAGCGCGGTGGAAATTCCGGAGAACTCCCCGCTCATCGGAGAGCGTCTGATGGGGCAGCCGCTTTTCTCAAACAGAAAGCGCACGATCGTTTACGAAGTCATCCGATATGGAAGGAGGGTCGAGGACATCCCTCTGGATGCCATCACGTTCAAGGCGAGGGACGTCCTCTGGTTCCGAGCGACCTCGAAGCAACTCGCTGAGATACAGGGAAACGACGGGGTCGCGATGATTCACAAGAGGAAAAGCGGTGAGGAAGGGGAGACGGGCGAGACCGAGGAGGTCAAGACGGTGGAGGCCATCATCGGCCAGCAAAGCCCTTTGATTGGAAAAAGCATACGGCAGTCGAACATCCGGCGGCGCTACGGCATCGTCATCGCCGCTGTCCACCGGCAGGGCGTGAACCTCTCCCAGGGATATGCCGATATCAGGCTCGCCTTCGGGGATACGCTGCTGCTGGAGGGGCCGGTTCACAATATAGTAAGGCTCGGCAGTGAGGGAAGTTTCCTAAGCCTGAACGAGACAACGGTCCAACCCAAGCTGAAGTCCAGGATGGGCTTCGCGATTGGGATTTTAGGAGCGGTCGTCCTGTCGGCAGCCCTGGGTTTGCTGTCCATCACCAGCGCGGCTCTGATCGGCGCGGTGCTCGCGGTGTTATCGGGCTGCCTCAACATTCGCGAGGCGTATAAAGCGATTGAATGGGACGTCCTTTTCCTTATCTACGGAATGCTGGGAATAGGTCTTGCGATGGAAAAAACGGGAGGAGCGGAATGGATCGCAATGGGCGTCGTGGGTGCCATGAACCACCTCGGGCCGCTCGCGGTTCTCGCGGCGATCTATCTGCTGGCTTCAGTCCTGACGGAACTGGTGACGAACAACGCCGTCGCGATCCTGATGACTCCCATCGCCATTTCTATCGCCGGTTCCATGGGAGTCGATCCGCGCCCGTTTCTCGTAGCGATCATGTTCGGTGCCAGTGCCAGCTTCATCACTCCCATCGGTTACCAGACCAACACCTACGTGTATGGCGCGGGTGGTTACAAGTTCGGGGATTTCCTGAAAATCGGAATCCCGCTGAATCTTGTCCTGTGGGGGGCTGCAGTGCTCCTCATCCCGAGATTCTGGCCGTTCTGAATGTCCCCGCCTTTTTTTACCGGACTCAGGGGAAAAGGGGGTTGCGGGTTTCGAACTGCTTTAGGATGGTGGGCGCGGCGGGAAAGGCCGTCGCATTCAATACACGATTATGGACAGAAAACTCAGGATGGGCATGGTGGGGGGCGGACGTGGGGCATTCATCGGCTCCGTCCACAGGATGGCGGCTAACCTGGACGGGAAAATCGAGCTTGTGGCCGGTTGCTTCTCGTCGGATCCCGAGAAATCAAGGCTCTCAGGCGAGGATTTCTTTCTTTCCCCGGATCGCGTCTACGGGACTTTCGAGGAAATGGCCGAGAAGGAATCCTCGATGCCCGTGGGTGAGCGAATCGACTTCGTCAGCATCGTCGCGCGCAACGATCTCCATTTCAAAGTCGCCAGGAAATTTCTCGAAAGCGGCATCCATGTGATCTGCGAGAAGCCCCTCGCGCTTTCCAAGGCTCAGGGCGTGGAGCTCCAGGCCATCGTGGAAACGAGCGGGCTGGTTTTCGCCCTTATGCACAACTATACCGGCTATCCCATGGTCAAGGAAGCCCGCCAGCTCGTCAGTGAAGGCAAGCTTGGCAAGATCCTCAAGATCGTCGCCGAATACCCTCAGGGCTACGGCATCGGCTCCTACGAGGAGGCATCCGCGGAGGGCGGGAAAATTTCCAACTGGCGCATGGATCCGTCTATTTCCGGTATCTCGAACTGCATGGGGGACATCGGCACACATGCGGAAAACCTCGCCCAGTACATCTCCGGGCTCAAGCTTGAAGAAATCGCCGCAGACCTGAACACCTTCATCCCCGGCCGTAAGCTCGATGACGACGGCTCCATGCTCTGCCGCTACGAGGGTGGCGCGCGCGGCGTCCTCTTCGCCTCCCAGATCTCCACCGGTGACGAGAACAACCTTAACATCCGCATCTACGGCACCAAGGCCTCCATCGAGTGGCACCAGGAGCATCCCAACGAACTCATCGTGAAATTCGCGGACAAGCCCCGCGAGATCTGGCGACGTGGCAACAGCTACAACGGTAGCGACGCGGAAAAATATACCCGCCTTCCTTTCGGCCATCCGGAGGCATTCATCGAGGCCTTCGCAAACGTCTATCTCGCCGCTGCAGAAGCCATCACGGCTTCCATCGAGGGCGATTTCAAGGGCAACGAAGCCTACGACTACCCGACTGTCCAGGACGGCGTCGATGGCATGGCATTCATCGAGGCCGCCGTGAAATCCTCGGAGGCAAACGGGGCTTGGACGAAGCTCTGAGCCATCAGGTGGGATGCCCGTCTGAACGGCCTGGAGCAGGGTTTACCTGACGCCTTGGCTTCAGCACAGACGGATCATGTCCTTGATGAACTGTCCCCAGAGGAAAATCAGACCCCGTTTCGAATATTGGAAATTGCCATCGCCGGTGAGGCGAATGATGCCGGTGGAGAGATTGTGTTCCACCTGGCCGCGCATCTCGGATTCGATTCCATCCTCGAGTTTGTCGGGATCGGGTATGATCAGCTCCGACGTCTCGATTTTCATTTTCGTAAGATAGCTCCGATGATCCCCGAGTATCTGGTGGAAGCACGATCGCTCGCACGGGACATGGTTCCAGCACAGCGATGGTGCGCAGCGCAGGGTGGGGGCGAAGGGGAAATTAGTGGTTCGCCAGGTCTTGCCGCTCGAGTCGGTTGATGTGATGGAAATAAAAGCGAATGCCACCTCGGCCTGTTCGCAGAGGCAGACAGAGGCGATGGCGCGTTCCTCAGGGTGCCAGAAAAGGCGGAAGTGCTGCTGCATCCCCGACCATTCCCAGCCGCAGTCAGAGACATGCTCGAATCCCGCCTCTTCCATTCCAGCCGCCGCTTCGATCGCGTTGGGGAAAAACGAGGGATTCGGCAGAGCCCGGTGGCTCAGGCGGTTGTCGAGCGGCATCCGGAGCCTCCGGACATGGGTCAGCAGCTCGATCCAAGGTAGGAAAAACCATATGCTGGCTCCGGCGATACCGGCGAAAACGTTTCCACTGATGAAATAGAATATACAGAAACTGGCACCGAGGAATACCAGGGCACCGGCCTTGCGGGCCAGATTCATGCGGGAGGATCGCAAAGCCATCGCCATGATGAACAGGCCGACAACGATCAGGGTTTCACGCATAAGGAGACTGAAGACTAGTCCCTGGATCGCAAATCTCAATGAGGAGTTTGGATCCGGGCTTTTCGGATGGCTACGGGTTTGTGTTCAGGATTCAGCCGGCGAGCGCGTCCATGAGATATTGTGACGGCCGGAAGTTTTCGATCAGGATTTCCTTCTGGTCGCCTCGAATCATGCGCACCTGGCTGAGATTGAAATTCGGGGTCTTGTGGGGAGCGAAGAGGATGTCGTCATGAGTGGCGTTCTCGTGTTTTTTGAACATGTCCGGGAGAATGTCGCCGCCGAGATGGTCGTCGCGGCCTGTGGCGAGATGGCAGGTTCCGAGGACTTTCTCGTCCTGGATGTCGGCGTAGGAAACGGGTAGCACCTGAGTGCCGAACCCCAGTTCGCCCAAGGTTCCTGTCATCGGGTCGTCCTTCAGGCGCGCGTTGTGGGCGTCGATGGTTTCCTGGTTTCCTTCGATCAGTGTGGAGCGCCAGATGCAACGGTCTTTCACGTCGAGCACTCCGAGAGTGCCGTCCTCGTATTTCATAGGGAACTGGCCGTTGGCATCGGAGGGCACGAAATAGACTTCTCCGGCGGGGAGGTTGGCGATGTCGGGTTTCTCGCCGAGGCACAGACCGTGAGACTTTGCGCGTCCTGCGCGTCAAGCCCGAGGCTGGCGGTGAGGATCCGCCCGTCTTCGAGCGCGAAGTCGATCTCGATTGTATCGGCGTTCGTCAGGGCTAGGCGGAGTTTCTCGGAATCGCGGGAGACCTCGCGGTAATCGACGGCGAGCCCCGAGTTGAGTATGATGTCATTGAGGCCATGCAGGGTCGCTCCGCGGAAACCGAATTCCTTGCATTTCGCGGTCAGCGGCGCGGTGGCGGACCAGGTCGAAATACAGAGGATGAGATCGTATTCGGAGTAGATGTCCTTATCCAGGGAGAGCTTTTTCCCGTCTGTGTCCCAGACCTCGTCATTTAGATCGAGGTTGGAGCCGTTCGTGAACCGATAGGCGTACATTTCCCCACCATGCATCCCGAGTTCCGCCATCGCGCCGTCGCGCAGTGCCTCATAGAAATATTTGTGCGCGTTCTTCTGGATGGGAAAGCCGTCCTGACGAAGGAATGCGAAGTCCTTGATCAGTTCCGGAGGATTTTCGAAATCCACAAGGATGCAAACGCGGCAGCCCGTCGTCGGCTCGAACACCGTGTGAAGGAGGCGGACTACGTCGAAATCCGGAAACTCGCGCTTCTCTGGATTGAGCATGATCTCGGGCGAGAGATATTCCGGTAGGGTGGGGAGGGCGGTGCTTGCCATGGTAGGCGAAGTTAGAAGTAACCGCGACCCGCGCAAGGGGTGATTTCGGGAAAATCGAATGCTTCAGTCACCGAAATCGAATTCAGTCCCGCCTGGCTTGGTGCCGCGCATCTGGTCGAGCAGCCCCGTCCTGTCTTCCAAAGATGCCCACACATCGCCGGCGACATAGATCAGCGCCCCGGCTCTGGCGGCTATGGCGAGACAATCCGAGGGGCGGGCGTCGAGTTCGACGATCTTTCGCTCCATGATCTCGTTCTCCGCCTCCAGGATCAGCCGGGCGAAGAACACATCGCCATCGACGGAGGTGATGACCACACGTTTCACTACCGCCCCGAATGCCTGGAGAGTCAGCATATACAGATCGTGGGTGAGGGGGCGGGGCATCTTCTGCCCGCTCATCACGGCGTTGATCGAAAGGCCGACCGCCGGATCTATGTAAAAAAGGATGACCTTCGTCCCATCGCCTAGAAAGACCGCGCAACCCGCTTGCGTGGGCATCAGGGCGACGATTTCCACTCTGACGGTGACGGGCATGACGGAAATGTGGTCGGCTGGGAGGACATGTCGATCCGAAAGCCGTTCAACCGCCAGCACGCTCCAGGAATTTCCGTGACTGGACGACATACTTCAAAGCCCAATCCTTCGTCCTGGCCTGCTCATCGACGGAAAGCGTTCTGACTACCTTCCCCGGAGACCCCAGCACCAGGGAGCCGGGCGGGATGACCGTCCCTCCGGTCACGAGGGCACCCGCACCGATAATGGATCTTTCGCCGATGACGGCTCCGTCGAGAATGATCGCGCCCATTCCGATCAGGGCTTCGTCCTTTACAGTGCAAGCGTGGAGAATTGCCGAATGTCCCACTGTGACGAGCTCGCCGACGTGGCAGCCGAAATCATCGGAGAGATGGATCACCACGTTGTCCTGCACGTTTGACCGCTCTCCGATGACGATTTCATTGATGTCGCCGCGAAGGGTCGCATTATACCAGACGCTGGCGTCCTCGTGGATGGTCACACGCCCTATCACATCCGCGCTACCGGCGATGAAGGCGCTGCGGTGGATTTCAGGGGAAAAATTCTCGTAGGTCTCTATGGCCATGAGGGAGGCAAGCACGTGGCGGAAAGGTTGGCGAGGCGGAACGGCGCGCCTCGCACCCGGACGCGACAACTTACACACCGGTGGTAATATGTCGGCGACAATGAAAAGAGAGGTTTTGAAATGGTTGGAAGAGTTTTTTGTGAAGTCGTGGGAAAGGAGGCTTCCACTTGTCCTTGTTCTCGTGGCGCTGGGGGTGATGGGAGGGTTTTTCGAATTCGCCAGCGAGATCAGGGAAAGGGAGACTGAGAAATTCGATGAGGCGGTGCTCACGGCGATGCGAAAGCCGGGGGATCTGTCCCGACCCTTAGGATCGCCGAGGGTAGGGGAGGTGGCCAGGGATCTTACCGCGCTGGGCGGGGTCACGGTTCTCTCCCTTGTGACGCTTGTTTCCTTCGGCACCGCGGTATTTTCCGGAAGAACGAAACTTGGATGGCTGGCGGTCTCCGCCGTGATCGCAGGCAGCGTGGCGACAAGTTTGCTGAAGCACGGCTACAACCGGCCGCGTCCCGGCATATTCGAGCATGGCTCTTGGGTGTACAATGCGAGCTTCCCGAGCGGACACTCGATGATGTCCGCCGTGGTTTACCTTACCCTGGGCATCCTGGTTGCGAGAATCCAACGGCGTGCTTCGGTGCGGTGGTTCATCTTATCCGTTTCCGCCACTCTTACCTTCCTCGTGGGTCTGAGCCGCATCTATCTGGGCGTCCACTGGCCGACGGATGTGGCCGGCGGCTGGATGCTGGGAGGGGCTTGGGCGATTCTTTTCTGGCTGGTAGCGATGAGGGTGGATCCCGTGCGCGGGGAGTGACGGTCGGACGAAGTTCGGAGGTTCAATGCTTGACAGGTTGGTTCGGGTTTGTTGATCTCCGCGCGGCGGGTTTCGGAACTTTGCGATCATGCGGACATTTGAGTCTCCGCCAATGATTCCGAAACGCTTTAAATTACCTCCCCTTTGCCCATCGTCTTCCCACCCCTGTTAAAATGGACATCACTTCCCCCATCTGGTATTTCGCCTATGTAACCGTGCTTATCGGACTCGCGGGTTACGGCTCGCACCGTCTCACGATCATTTTCCTCTATCTCAAGCACTCCCGCAACAAGCCGGTGCCGATGAAGAATTTCGAGGATCTCCCTCTTGTTACCATACAGCTTCCGGTATTCAACGAACTCCATGTGGTGGACAGGCTTCTGGATTCCGTCGCGAAGCTCGACTATCCCAAGGACAGGATGCAGATCCAGCTTCTCGACGACTCCACGGATGAAACCGTGGACATCTGCCGCGCGGGAATCGACCGTCTCGTAGCCCAAGGATTCGATGCCGAGCATATCCACCGTACCGACCGCACCGGCTACAAGGCCGGAGCGCTGGAAAACGGCACCCGTTTCGCGAAAGGTGAGTATCTTTTCATCCTCGACGCGGATTTCGTCCCGAACGCGGACGTCCTTCAGAAAACCATCCACTATTTCTCCGACGACCGCATCGGCATGATTCAGACGCGCTGGGGTCACCTGAACCGCACTTTCAACGTCCTCACCCGCATCCAGGCGATGTTCCTGGACGGGCATCTGGAGCTTGAGCAGACCGCGCGCAACCGTTCCGGACGATTCTTCACTTTCAACGGCACCGCCGGGATCTGGAGGAAATCCTGTATCGCGGATGCCGGCGGCTGGGAGCATGACACCCTTACCGAGGATATGGATCTGAGCTACCGAGCCCAATTGAAAGGCTGGCGCTTCATTTTCCTCAACGATGTCGAGACTCCTGCCGAACTCCCTGTCGATATGGATGGTTTCAAGAGCCAGCAGCACCGCTGGACGAAAGGCTCAATCCAGGTCTGCAAGAAAGTCCTTCCCGCCATCTGGAGGAGCAAGGTGCCTCTTTTCGTGAAAATGGAAGCCACCGCCCATCTGACGTCGAACTTCGCATACCTGCTCCTGATCTGCCTTTGCTTCCTGATCTATCCGAACCAGCACGCGCAGCCGGATTTTGGAAAACTCAGTTACTATGTCGTCAACGTCCCCATTTTCTTTTTCGCCTCGGTCTCAGTCATTCTCTTCTACCTCACCTCTCAGAAGGCTCTCCGTCCGGACACCTGGTGGAAGGAGATCCCATATCTCCCGCTCCTCCTGGCTCTTGGAATAGGCATGTCCATCACCAATGCCAAGGCCGTCATCGAGGCGCTGTGCAATCACCAGACCGCATTCATCCGCACGCCGAAATACGGTATCGAGCAGAAGAATTCCGATTGGAAGAAGAGTAGCTACAAAGCGATGAAAACGCTGACCCCGTTCGTGGAATTCCTCTTCGGCTGCTTCTTCCTGTTCGTCGTCATTGAGGCGGCGATGCAGGGAAGATGGTCGTCCGCGATTCTTTTGCTTCCATTCCCGGTCGGATTCTTCTATACATCCACCGCATCGTTGGCACGCATGCTGCCATCATTCTCACGTCCCAATCCGAACCAAACGCCAGCCGCGAACCTATCCGACTCCAAGTAAGACATGAAAAAAGGGACCACCCGCCTTCTCCTTCCCCTCCTCAGCATCGTTCTCCCGCTCGCGCTCAACAGTTGCGGGCCGTCCGTTGACACCCGCAACAAGATGGTTGTGAGTGTCCGGGATCAGAAGATGTTGCTCCTCCGGGACGGAAAGCCAGTCAAGTCCTACAAGGTGTCCACGTCCAAATTCGGTGTCGGCGATATTCCGAACTCGAACAGGACTCCTCTTGGCCGGATGAAGGTCGCCAAGAAAATCGGCGATGGCCAACCCGCCGGAGCTGTGTTCAAAAGCCGCCGTCCCACCGGGGAAGTCCTGAAGCCGAACGCTCCCGGACGTGATCCCATTGTCAGCCGCATTCTCTGGCTGACTGGCACCGAGGGGGCGAACAGAAACGCATTCAAACGGTTCATCTACATCCACGGCACCCCGGAGGTCTATCGGCTCGGAACACCCGCATCATACGGATGCATTCGCATGGGAACGCGGGACGTCGTAGATCTCTACAACAGGGTAGGGGCCGGAGCTGACGTCTATGTGATCCGAGGCTCCCTCAGAAAGCAGGATCAGCCCCGCTTCGAGACCGCGGCGAGGTGACCCGTCAGCCAGCTGGACTGGGAAACCCGAAAACGTTCCAATGACGAATTTCACGGATATTGGTTGGACGGAGGACATCCTCACCGCATGGGGATTCATCGTGAGTACCTACCGGGTAACCAGCAGCTTCTCAGATCTTCATCCCTAATAATCCGCTGAATCGGTGGTCTGAAATCATTCGATTTCGCAAGGAATCCCCGGTTCATGCTTCCGGTTCCCGCAGTCTTCCAGATACCTCATCGGGATTCGGTTTCCGGCATTTGAAATTTCCGTTTTCTTCCCGCCACCCGCCAGATGGCGACGAGAGTGACCACCGCTCCTACCAGTTCGTGGCTTTCGAAGGTTTCACCGAAAAACAGGAACGCTCCGGCGGCGGTGAACAAGGGCAACGTCATCTGCAGCGAGGCTCCGCGGGCGATGGAAAGTCTCTGGTAGGCGCTCGTCATGATCAGTTGCGCGAATGTAACCACCACCGCACCCAGCGTAAGCAAACCCCAGCCTGCGAAGGGCAGCTCCGGGACTTTTCCCGCGAACGGCAGACCCAGAAGCAACGAGCAGGTAGCCTGCGCGCCGTAGATCGTCGCCGGATGCTCCTCGTGGCGGAGCTTGCGAATCATCACAACGACCCATCCTGCAGCAAGCGCGCCCAGCACCCCTAGCATGTCAAATTGGGTTGGAGCGAAACGCATGCGATCGTCACTTAGGAAAATGACGAGTCCCGCCAGGGCGACCACCAGCCAGAGGGAGGTAGCCACCCGCACTGTTTCCTTCAGCCAGAAAGCGGCGATAACGGTCGCGAACATCGGATACGTGAGATTGATCACGATGGCGCGACCAGCCCCCAACTCCACGATAGTAATATAGAAGCAGATGATTCCCAGGCAACCGACCAACCCCCGGAGAACGACGAGACGGTTGGAAAACATCCTCCTCCATTCGAATCCACGTCCGTTTGAATAAAAGACCACCAGGAGGAAGACCCCGACCATTCCCCGGAAAAGCGTGGCCATCCAGCCGTCCACTCCTTCGGACGCGAGAGAAGCCGCCCGGATCAAAAGAGTGTTACCCGCGAAAAGCGTCGCCGAGACGAGCATCAACACCACACCCCTCATATCCAGTTGCTCGTCGTTCATCCGTCGCGCGGCTTGTCGTCCGTTCACGAACGGAAAGCAAGAGCCGCAGGATGTTCATATCCCGAAAAATCGCACGGGGACTTCCTGACGGGAAATCGTAGAAATCTTCGGTGAGACGGGGGGGAGGGCCGTCCTGCGGATTCGTTTGGCCTTCCTCGTTGTTCCTGGCGACTTGTCGGCTCTAATCCTCGACAGTTTCAGGCATCGGCCGGGGCATTCACGGTCTGGACTCCGTTGAATAGCCGCCAATCTTCCCCCTTGCCGAGCCACCAATCCCGGACATACTCTTCCGCAACCCCGCTACCAATGAAATCGTTCGTTTTCCTTCTCATACTCTCATCCTCAGCGATCGTCCCGCCGGCGTTCGCGCAGAACGCCCCTGATGTCGAGAAGCTGCTGCCCAGTCAACGGGCGTTTCTCAATCTGCCCGAGGAGGAACGGAAGGAATTTGCAAAGCACTTCGGGGAAGCCGCCCGCTATTTCCAGCAGAAGCGGGTCTTCGAAACACTGGAATCTCTTCATGAGGCGGAGAAAATCTTCGACCAGAGCGCCGAGCTGCTTAATCTGCGTGGATCGTGTTATGTGGAAATGCGCGCGTTCGACAAGGCCACGACGGCATTCGAGGAGGCGCTTAAAATCAATCCGGAGAACACCAGTATTCGCTTCAATGTCGCAGAAGTCCTGTTCGTGACCAAGCAATGGCAGGAATCCCTGGATATGTTCACCGAGATATTTTCCGAAATTCCTGCCGAGAACACATCCCTCTCACGGCTGGTCGAGTTCAAGATGCTGTTGTGCATGAAGAAGCTCGGAATGGACGACGATGTCATCATTCTCGCCGAGAAATACGACTACCAGGATGATTCACCGTATTACTATTACGCCAAAGCGGCTCTAGCCTATGATGACGGCGATCTTCTCCAGGCCGAGGAATGGCTGGCTCGTGCCAACCGTATCTTCCAGGATCCGAACATCATCGCCCCGTGGCAGGACACCCTTGTCGAGTTCGGCTACATCAAGAGCTTCTACGGCGACGATTCCTCCCAGGAGGAGTGAGCGTGATCCGTCCTGAGATTCGCGGCAATCCGGTGGTCACATTCCCCACCCGGCGAATGGCGCGCCGCGCTCATCCAAGGGTAATCTGACTGTCTCCGACACCCGGTGGGACGCGAGCGCTCCGCACACCATTTCCACCACCTGTCTTCCCTGTCGCCCTTCACAGACAGGAGACCTGTCTTCGCGAATCGCTGAGATCAGATCCGTCCCTGCGAGAAAATGGGAACCAACCTTTTTTCCAAGCTCCGGAATTGGCTCGGGAACTCCCACGCCTCCAGTGGAAACAGGTATCCATTCCCCGCCTTTCTTCGAAACATCAAACGGATTTCCCTTCCGGAAATAGACGAGCGGTTCCTGATCCACACGGAAATTGAGTGTCCCGTCCGTCCCGACGATCTCCAGACCAAAACCCGCACCCGGCTTCCCGGCGTCCTTCCGGGAATCGAAGTACGCCGTCCAGCCGTTCTCCATCCGATAGCGGGCGTGAACCTCATCTCCGCCACTGCGCCCCGTCCCTTCGGCTCCTTCGACCAGGTCGCCGGGTTTCAGCGGCTGTCCTTTTGAAAAAACCGATGCCGAGCAGGAGACGGCTTCGCCCGCGAAATAGTTCATCAGATTGAACACATGCGAGCCAAGCACCCAGAGATCCAGCGTGCCGCCGCGATGGTCTTCCTTGCCCCGGCCTCGCATTTCCAACACCTCACCGACAAGTCCGCGGGCGATCAGTCCTTCCACCACTGGCAGGACGGGGTGATACCTCATCCGGTGGGCGACGGCGAGTTTCGTCCCCGATTCGCCGCATGCCTTGATCATCGCATCGGCTTCTCCCGGAGTTCTTGAAAACGGTTTCTCGACGTAAATACCCCGGGCACCCGCCCGGGAGGCGGCAATCACCATTTCCGCATGCTGATCAACGTGCCGCGGAGACACCGACACGATATCCGGCCTTATCTCGGACAGCATTTTTCCGTAATCAGCGAACATCCGCGTGCCTGGCAAACGTTTCCCCGCACGCGCCAACCCTTCGGCCACCGGATCGGCCACAGCCACCACCTCCACACCCGGGATTCCGAGCCACATCGTATCCAGCTCGTGCCCGTAATCACCTCGACCGGTATGGCCGATCACAGCGACCCGTGTCTTTTCCTCGGCACGCTCCGCGGAAACCCGCCCTGCGAATCCTGCGGCAAGTGCCCCTCCCATAAACTGCCGGCGTTTCATACTGACGGCTTAGAACGGGATGTCATCGTCATCGAAATCATCCGCCTTGCGCAGATCCGCAGCGGATGGCTCCGCGTCTGCGGAAGTTGTTCGGGCGGAAGGCGCCTCCCGCTGTTGATCACCTCCACCTCCACCTCCGCTGGAGCCGTTGAGTTTCCAGCAGTTGAGATCCACGTAATATTTGCCGTTGTACTCGTTCCCGCGGATGTCGAAGTTCACCTGCACGTCCTGCCCCTCGCTGTATTCGTCCAGCATCTGGCATTTGTCCTTCATTACGACGAACTTGATGTCCTGAGGGTATTTCTCATGAGCCGTGGTCACGACGAATTCCCGTTTCGAGAATCCGCTGGGAAACGTCTGGGTGTCGTTGATCAGTTTGATTTTTCCGGAAGCTTCGTACATGCGACGATCTTCCCTGATGCCGCCGATATGTCAAACGGATGGTTGGCTCCAGGACATTTTATGAAGTCGGAAAGAGTCTTCCCGTATTTCGAATCAAAGGCGGTTTATGTGGCTGGGAACCGCCTTTTCCGGGTGATTCTTTGAGATTCGGCAGACACCGGCGGGACAGGAGAAACTTGCACGAAAATTTACTGGAAATATCCGCTCAGCCCTCCAATAGTCCGCGCATGTCACTCACCAAACGTCACGATTCCAAGAAACTTAACCGCAATGTAACCGGTTACGCCGCCTGCCTTCTACCTTTCGAAACTGACGGATCCATCGCCCGTGGCTCATTCCAAGATGCCGTCGAGCGCACCACTCAAGCAGGTCTCGGCTGCGCGGTGAACATGGACACCGGCTACGCGAACTACCTGGAACCCGCCGAGAGGACGCTCATCCTGGAACTCACGAAGGAAACCATCGCAGGTCGTCGCGATTTCGTTTCCGGAGCCTTCGTCGAGGGTCTTCAGGGAGACCTGGTATCCCTCTACCGCACCCAGATGGATGAAATCGTCTCCTACGGCGGCACCCCCATTCTTTTCCAAACGACCCGTTTCCATGGCTGGAAACCCTCCGAAATCGTCGATCTCTATTCGAAAGTCTGCGAGGGATATGACTCCGTCATTGGCTTCGAGCTGGGCGCGATGTTCGCCCCGAACGGCATGATCTTCGATGAGGAGACAATCAGCGGCCTCATCCGCATCCCCGCGTTGAAAGGAATCAAGCACTCCTCCCTCGACCGTGGCACCGAGCTGCGCCGCCTGGAAATCCGCGATAAGATCCGCCCCGACTTCAGGATCTTCACCGGCAACGACCTGGCCATAGACATGACTGAATACGGCTCCGACTACCTCCTCGGTCTGGCAGCTTTCTGCCCGGAACTCTTCGCCCTGCGGGATAAATACTGGGCGGAAGGCGACGAGCGCTATGCCGCCCTTACCGACGCCATCCAGTATCTCGGCAATATCTCGTTCCGCGCACCGGTTCCTGCCTACAAGCACTCCTGCGCCATTTTCCAGAACCTCATCGGCCGCTGCCCGTCCGGTCTTACCCATCCGAGATCCGCCGTTCGACCGGAGTGGGAAGGCGAAATGCTCGCGGACTGCGTGAGCCGCCTGGGCTACGAGATATAGGCTTTCCTATCGGCTCGCTGCTGAACAGACTTTCCAGGAATGGCAACAATCACCGACATCGCGAAGGCGCTCGATATTTCGACAGCCACCGTTTCCCGTGCCCTGAACCAGTCGCGCCTGGTGACCCCGGATCTGGCTGAAAAAATCAGCGGGAAAGCAAAAGAACTCGGCTACAAAAAGCGCGTCATCCGCCGCCACAGAGGGCGCGCCATCCTGAATATCAAGCTCGTCCTGCCACTCCATCAGGAGCCGGAACGCGCGCTCTTCTATGACCTGGCCTCCCTGATCGAGGGCATACAGTGCGGATTCAAGCTCTGTGGGATCAATCTCCTTTGCGAAACGGCCTCTAGGGATTTCAAACCATATCCGCACAAGAAGGGCGGTGACACGGATGCCTTCATCTTCGCCTTCAACCGCCCCTCCCCGTCCACACTCAGGCAACTGCGCCTGGTGGGCACGCCCTTCGTCGTCCTGAACCGCGATATCGATGGCCTGCCGTGCGTTGCTTCGCAGAACGCCGAGGGAATGGGCATGATCGCAAGGCATCTGAAGCAAACGCGTGGGGATCTCAAGCCGGCCTACGTTTCTTTGAACGGTCTCGGCCAGATCAACGAGGAACGGCTTGAAGGCTTTTCAGATGCCTGTTCCGAAGAGGGTGTCCCCTTTGACAAAAGTGTCGACGCTTTTTACTTCGAGGGAATCTCACATATAACCGGCGACAAGATCTCTCCGCTCGCCGGAAGTTACAACGCGCTCGTCTGCGCCAACGACATCATCGGAACTGTCGTGCTCAGCGAGCTTGACCGTCTCGGATTTCGCGTCCCGGATCAGATTTCCGTCACCGGGTTCGACAATTCCCCCGTCCGACGCCTCTCACGCCCGCTTCTCACGACTGTTGGCATGCCGCTCAACGAACTGGCGAAGGCCGCCGCTTCGCGCCTCGAATCCGAAATCATCGAGAACCAGCAGGCCGCGCCAAGCATCCGCGTCGCGGGCTCCCTCGTCATCGGCGAATCCGCTTGAAAATACCCTGACCATGCTACCCGGCCAGCTCGCCCTCCACACCTTCACCAACCAGCCCTGGAACATCCATGAGTGCATCGAGAACTATGCGCGTGCCGGGATCGGTGGCATCTCCGTCTGGCGGGAAACCGTAGCCGGTCAGGATCTGAAAAAGGTGAGAACCCACATCACCGATAGCGGCCTTGATCCTATCTCCCTTGTCCGTGGCGGTTTTTTCACCGGAGAGGAACCAGCCAACCGCCAGGAAGGCGTCTCAAAAAACCTCGAAGCGATCGCGGAGGCCGAAGCCCTGGGTCTTCCCATGATCGTCCTCGTATGTGGAGCGACCCCCGGCCAGTCCCCCGAGGAAAACATGGAGCAGATCGAGGAAGGCATACGCTCCATCATCCCCGCCGCGGAGGCGGCGAACATCAGGCTCGCCATCGAGCCGCTCCACCCCATGTATGCCGGTGACAGATCCGCCGTCGCCTCCTTGCGGGATGCCAACATACTCGCCCAGAAAATCAGCCATCCCCTTGTCGGTATCGCTGTCGATACCTTCCATGTCTGGTGGGAGATGGATCTGGAACTTCAGATCGCCACCTGCGCCGCGAACAAACACCTATTCGCCTTCCATATCTGCGAATTCAAGCCCGACTTCGACCACCCGCTCCTCGATCGCGGCCTCCCGGGTGAAGGTGTCGACGCCACGCCTCGAATCCTCGAAATGGTTCGCAGACACGGCTTCATAGGCCTCACCGAAGTGGAAATTTTCTCCCGCAAATACTGGGCGATGAATCAGCACGATTTCTTAGGAAAAATTCTTTCCAGCGCTGAAAATCTCTGACTGCTAGCGAGAACCGGTCAGGAGATCGAAAATCGCTGCATCGCACCCCCGAAATCAATATCTTCCCCGGATCGAAAACTCTTCCACCAACTTTATGAAAAAAATCGGCATCATCCTCAACGGCGTCACCGGACGCATGGGCACCAACCAGCACCTCGTCCGCTCCATCCTCGCGATACGCGACGAAGGCGGCGTCCTCCTACCCGACGGCACCAGGCTCATGCCCGATCCGATTCTCACGGGCCGCAACGAAGTCAAACTCTCCGACCTCGCGAAAAAACACGGAGTCGAGCGTTTCACCACCGACCTCGATGCCGCCCTCGCCGATCCATATAACGAGATCTTCTTTGATGCCTCCGGCACCCCCCACCGCATCCCTTTCCTCGAGCGCGCCATCGCCGCCGGGAAACACGTCTACTGCGAGAAACCGACCGCCGTGGAGTTTTCCAAAGCCATCGCCATCGCAGAGGTCGCGGAAAAAGCCGGTGTGAAAAACGGCACAGTGCAGGACAAGCTCTGGCTCCCCGGCATCCGGAAATTCCAGCTTCTCAAGGAACAGGGATTCTTCGGGGAAATCCTCTCCGTGCGCGGCGAGTTCGGCTACTGGGTCTTCACCGGCGATTACGAAGGCCAGCCCATCCAGCGCCCCTCTTGGAATTACCGCGCCGAGGACGGCGGCGGCATGATCGTCGACATGCACTGCCACTGGCGTTACGTCATCGACAACCTCTTCGGAAACGTCACCCGCGTTTTCTGCAAGGCCGCCACCCACATACCTCAGCGTTTCGATGAAGCGGGCAAACCCTTCGAATGTACCGCGGATGATTCCGCCTACGCCATTTTTGAAACCGATACCGGGGTCACCTGCCAGTTCAACTCCTCGTGGAACGTCCGCGTCCGTCGCGACGACCTGCTCACCATGCAGGTCGATGGCACGAAAGGCTCCGCCATCGTCGGCTTGCGGAAATGCTGGGTGCAGCACGAATCAGTCACCCCCCGACCCATCTGGAATCCCGATATCGACTCTCCCATCGATTACTACGCGAACTGGACCGAAGTCCCCGACCAGATGGATTTCGACAACGCGTTCAAGATCCAGTGGGAGATGTTCCTGAAACACGTCGCCATCGACACACCTTTCAAATGGACACTCCGCGAAGGTGCCAAAGGAGTCCAGCTCGCCGAGCTTTCCATCGAATCCCACGAGCAAGGCCGCTGGGTGGAGGTGCCCGCGACGTAATGGCAGGCTAGCCCTGGGTGCTTTGACTTCCCGGGGTATGGCCCGGTTAGTTCCCACCGCGTATTCCCGCCTCCCCCTACCCCCGGACGCGGCCGGAAAACCAGGTTGGGTCAGCTTTACAGCTCCATAGCGCCGAGCCTACCGATGTCCTCCTCCTAAACAGACTTCGACCGTCTACCCCGCCATTCCACTGGCCTGACCCTGTTTTCCGGACAATTCCGAGCTAGAGCAAGTGTGGCTGGTGTTTTTCCGAAAGAGGGGCTGGGGCTGTTCGGGCAGACATCGGCTTGCCTCGTTTCGGAGCGGGTAGCTCCAATGCCGCTTTGCTGGTTCCGGGCATACCCGGGTGACCTAGGCAGCTGTGCGGTCGCTCAGAGTTGTGTTCGTTGCCCCAGTCCTCAAGGAATTTCTTACACTCCCCGTGACTCAACTGTGCGACGCCGTCCTACAACTGTGTGACGACGTCACTCAACTGTCGAAGAGCGTCACTCAACTTGAAAAAACCGTCAAAAAACCGGAAAGAATGGTGATTCAACCGTCTTTCCATGGGATTCACCGTTGCTGGCGCCCTTTTCCGGTCGGAACAGCCGGGACAGAGGCCGCGTGAACCGGCTGTCACATCCCGGTCTTTTCCACAGAAGAACCCGGAGATCCGGCGCGACCCGTTGAAAAACTCTCGCACACGACCAAAAACCCACCCGGATCCCGGACACCGCTCCGAGGGGTCTTCTGACAGTTTCAACGAGACTGTTGAATAAACCGGTTTCGTCGGTTGGAGCGGGCTTCTGCCGGGTTTTTTTGAAATCCGTTGTGATTCCGGCGTGATTTGCCGGGGAGCGGGTTTTGTGAAGCGAAATGCCGCCTGTGGGCGGGTGGGGGCGCGGATGGTGCGGATTGACGCCGCCCGGGTGGCTCTTCTCACCCCCGGAGCGCTCCCTGGAGTCCGTATCCGGGGAGGTAGAGGAGGTAGAGGGCGATCTTGCCGATGTTGTGCATGATGCTCCACAGCTTCCAGATGAAGGAAACCTTTTCACGGCCGCGGTAGTTGATACGGTGAAGCCCTTTGGCGTGGAGGAGGTTGGCGAAGACCGGCTCGATGGTGCCCATGCGGTAGATGTAGCGTTACCTTGCCTCGGGGGTGTCGACCTTCTCGCGCATGGCCTGGCAGCGGGGGCGGGTATATGAAATCGAAGCAATTCCACGAATCAGCCAGCAGCGGAAGAGATGCGCTGCCATTTGAAGGAGAGGCTGCGGAGGATGGACTGGTGACGGTTGCCTTAGGCTTTCTGCTGCTTGTGATAACCTTTCGGCCACTTCGATGTTTGTACGATTCAAGAAATCCAGCGGGTCCCCGGTTTTTTCTTGCCAATCGCTGGCGATCACTTGTATGGCGTCCGCCCCCGGTTCCGGGAGCTTGCCGACAAAGGTGTCGGGAGTCCAGTGAGCCGGACAACGAAAGACTGATTATGGCCTTCACACCTTGCAAAGATCACAAGCGCCGCGAGCGGGAACAGAAGAAGATGGACAAACGCATCGCCCGGGAGGAGGCGAAAGCGGAGGCGCTTCTGATCAAACAGGCAGAGGCCGAGGCGGCGGAACTCGCCGCCATCGAGGAAGCCCGGCTCGCGGGGATGACGCAGGAGGAGATCGATTTCGAGAAAGAGCTTGCGGAGGAAGAAGCCGCCAAGCTGGCGAAGGTGGCCTGAGCGAATTCATTCGCCGTGAGAGCGCGGGAACGATAGGTTTCTCCAGAAAGAAACCGGATGTTCGCCGCACTGAAACGCCATCCTTTTCCCGTTGTCGCCCGCTTCGAGAGGGTGGTGGCGGTTTCATTCGCTTTCCCCGAGGAAGCGTTGCGATCGATGGTGCCCAAGGGGCTTTCCATCGACAGCTACAGGGGTTCCGGATTCGTTACCCTGGCGATGGTCTGGACCCGCGGGCTGCGGCCAGAGGGTTTTCCTGAAATACTCGGAAGAGATTTCTTCCTGGCGGGGACCCGTATATTCACGCGGCTGAGGGATGGTGAAGGCAGGAATTCGCGTGGTCTGAAAATTGTCCGGAGCGAGACGGACAAGAGGAGCATGGTGCGGCTGGGAAACGTGATGACCGGCTACAACTACCGGCTGGTGGATGTCTCCATTGTGAAGGAGGCGGACGAAACCAGGGTGGTCTGCCGTGTTTCGGGCGGGGAATTGACGCTGGATCTGTGTTTCGACTCCAGCACCCGGGATCCGGGATTGCCGGAGGGTTCGCCGTTTCCGGACTGGCGGACGGCGAGGCGTTTCGCGGGGCCGATGCCTTTCACATTCAGTCCGCAAGGGGATGGATCCTTCGTGGTGATCGAAGGGAGCAGGGGCAGTTGGAAGCCGAGGCCGGTGGAGGTGAAGAGCTGGGATGTGGGAATTTTCCGTGAGGCTCCGCTGGCGGATTTCACTCCGGTTCTGGCGAACGCTTTCGTGGTGGAAGATGTGGACTACAGGTGGAGCGCCGGAAGGATCGTGATACCCGGAGGTGCGGAATGACGCGGGGACGTTGGCAGGGCATGGTGTCGATAGCCCGGTTCAACTGGCCCTTCTATCTTGCTGCGGCTCTGGTGTTGGCGGCAGGATTTGTTGGGATCGTGATTACTTCGGAAAATTGGCTGAGGGTCGGGATGGTGATCGCGGTGGTTGGCTCGGGATATTTCCTTTTTGTTTCGCTGGGAGTTTCCCACCTTATCTATGACCGCTCGGATCTTTACAGATGGGGGTGGTTGGACAGGGCGCTCGGGGAGAAGGACTGCCAACGGGCGATTTTTTGCCACGCCGGATTCGATGAGGCATCCGCTGCCCTGAGGGAGCGGACGGGGTCGGCGGAATGGATCGTGCTCGATCATTTCGATGCGGCGACGATGACGGAGGCCTCGGTGCGGCGGGCGCGATCGCTCTATCCACCGGTTCCCGGTACCTTGGCGGCACGGCATGACACGTGGCCTGTGGAGGACGGTTGGGCGGATGCAGTCTTCGGAATCCTGGCGATCCATGAGCTTAGATCGGTGGCGGAAAGGGCGGTATGGTTCGCGGAGGCGAAACGGTGCCTGGCGGCATCTGGTCGCATCATTGTCGTGGAGCATGTCCGGGATGGCGCGAATTTTCTCGCGTTCGGGCTGGGCTTTCTTCATTTCCATTCCGTGGAGAAATGGAAAAGGAGCTGGGAGACGGCCGGGCTAAGGCAAACGGACGGCTTCAGGATCACTCCGTGGGTGCGCGTGTTCACCCTGACCCATTCATGAAAGAGCTTCTGATATTTCTCCTGAGGTTGGCCGGCATAGGTCTGATCCTGCTGGCGTTTCTGCATATCCCCATCGGGCGGGTGCTGAAATGGCGGGAAGACGGGCGTAGGATGAGTCCGGAGAACGAGCAGATCTTCCACGTCCACACGTTCTTCATCTGTCTGGCAACCGTCCTGATGGGACTGCCATGTGTGCTGATGCCATCGGTGTTTCTGGAAAAAAGCGCGGCGGGTCTCTGGATGGCGGGATCTATCTCGCTCTTCTGGGCGGTGCGGCTGTATTTCCAGTTCTTCGTTTATCGCGCTGATCTATGGAAGGGGAAGAAAAGGGAGACCATCCTGCACTGGTGGTTCGCGGTGGTATGGCTCGCGCTGGCGGCGCTGTTCGCTTGCTGTGTTGCTGTTCAAACCGGTTGGCTGGGATGATTTCCGCGTAGCGCCCACCACCAGATCAGACTGATGAAGCAGAGATTGAGGGCGACCATTCCGGCGGCGGAGATCAGGAGGTCGCGGGCGAGAAGGATTTCCAGGGTGTTCATGGAAACGAGTCCGATCGTCTGGACGGTGGCGTTCGCGCGACGGTGAAAGCCTGTCAGGACCCAGCAGCCGAGTAGGATTTCGAAGCTGCCGATTACGATGACGGAGAAATCGGCCACCGGCTCGCCGAGTATCCGGGCGACGATCATCCTGTGACGCGGAACCCCATCGAGGATCTTGCTGTAGAGTCCGTGAAAGATCCAGACAGAGGCTATGAGGACGCCGGTCGCCCTGTGAGCGGTGGTGGATTTTCGCGGCGATGGCATCGCTGTCAGTGGCCCTGGTTCTTTTTCTTAGGCGGCTCCCATTCGCGACGGCTGCGGGAGCGGGTGGAGAAAATAACGGGGATGCCGGGGGCAGGGTGGGCTTCGCGGAACTGGTTTGTCAGGTAGGCCTCGTAGGAGTCTTTCATCAGGTGCTTGTCGTTGACGAAAAGGACGATGGTCGGGACGGGGATGACGGTGTATTTCTCGTTCACCGCGGCGGTCGCGTAGTAGAGTTTCACCCGCTTGAGCTTGTTGTCGGTAGGTGGCGCGTTCTTCTGGAAGGCGGCCTGGAGGATGCGGTTGAGCTTGCCGGTGCCGGGGATGTCCTGCGCCCCTTTCTTGATGGCGATGGCTTTTTTCAGGACATGATCCGTGGAATCTCCTGTTTTCGCGGAACATGCGACGAACGGGGCATACGAAAGGAAGAACAACTCCTGCTTCACATGCGCCTCCGCCTCGGCGACACGATCCTTGTAATCGGCTCCGGGGTGGAAGAGGTCGAATTTGTTCAGGACGATGAGACAGGGCTTTTTCTCCTCGAGAATGAGCTGGGCGATCTTCCTGTCCTGCGCGGTGACACCGGCGGAGAGGTCGATGACCAGGACGCAGAGATCGGCGCGGCGGATCGCTTTCTCCGAACGGATGGCGGAGAAGACCTCGACGGAGTTGTCACGTTTGCCGCGAGGACGTAGGCCGGCGGTATCGATGAGGGTGAAATTCTCGCCATTGAAGGAATAGGGGAGGTCGATGGCGTCCCGCGTGGTGCCGGCGATACTGGAAACGATGGTTCGCTCGTCCTTGAGAATGGCGTTTACCAGAGAGGATTTTCCGGCGTTCGGGCGACCGACGATGGCGAGTTTGATCCCGACCTTTTCGACGACCTCCATGATCTCCGCGTCTTCGACGAAAAGAGGTTCCAGAGTCGCGTCCATTTTCTCGAGAAGCTCCCCGAAGTTCCGGCCATGCTCGGCGGAAACGAAGACGGTTTCCGTGATACCGAGTCGGGTGAAATCGGAAAACGCGGACTCATGCTTGTCGTGATCGACCTTGTTGAGAACCAGGAGCACCGGGGGTTTCGCTTTTCTCAGTTTTTGGCCAAGCGCCTGATCCACCGGGGTGAGGCCTTCCTGCGCATCGACCAGGAACAGGATGAGGTCAGCCGTTTCCATTGCGATGTCAGCCTCTATCGACACCTGCTCGCCGAATCCATCGTCCAGTGTGGCACCGATACCGCCGGTATCGATAAGTGTGCAGGGATGTCCGGTGAGAGTGCAGGGAGCGGCGATCCTGTCCCTGGTCACTCCCGGCTGGTCATGGACGATGGAGATCTTCCTTCCCGCCAGGCGGTTGAAGAGTGCGGATTTTCCCACGTTGGGGCGGCCTACGATTGCGACGGTGGGCATATGATTGGAAAGTTGGATTGAGCACTCCAAATCCCGTTTGGAGAAGCTCTGCGATAAAGAAAAACCCCGCCGATGGGCTTTTGAGGGCCGATGGCGGGGTCAACTCGAACGGGGATGGCGGAGCGGACGGGACTTGAACCCGCGACCTCCAACGTGACAGGCTGGCGCTCTAACCAACTGAGCTACCGCTCCATCCCGTTCGGGTGGGGCGGGACGCTATGGAGAGCGCGGCAGGGGTGCAATACCTTTTTCGAGGTTTTCCGGTTTTTTTTCGAAGCCGCCCCGGACGTATGGGACGCTCGACAGCTTTCGGAAAGCGCATACGCTCGGAGCATGGTTTTCGATGAGCTTGAGGTTTGGTTCGACCCGGTGGACAGGCCGGGTTTCGAAGCGATGGCGGTGGACGAGTGGCTGCTGGAGGAGAGGGTCAGGCCTTTGCTGCGGATATACGGCTGGAGCGGGAAATGGGGCAGCTTCGGATATTTCGGAAAGAGGAAGGAGGCCACGGAGGGCATGCCGGGTCTGGACTGGGTGAGGCGGTGGACAGGCGGTGGGGCGGTGGATCATTCGGAGGACTGGACTTACAGCATCATCGTGCCGAGAGGGCATCTGGTCGCCGGACTCAAGGGTGCCGAAAGCTACAGGAGGATCCACGAGGTGCTCGTGACGGTGCTCAAGGGCGAGATGGGATCGGCCTCGCTTTCGGGGGTTGGAGGGGAGAGCGGTTCCTCTTGTTTTGAGAATCCGGTCGAGCATGACGTCGAGGATGCGGATGGCAGGAAACTTGCGGGAGCCGCCCAGCGCCGCTCGAAGGCCGGACTTCTGCACCAGGGGTCAGTCCGCTGTCCGGGAGGTGACGGGAGGCTGCGCGGGCAGGTTTTCACCGAAAAACTCGCTCGAAGCTGGGCGGAGGAGGAGATTCTCGTCGATGAGGCGCGGGTGGGGAAACTGGTGGAGAGCAAATACGGATCGCGTGCCTGGCTGGAGCGGCGTTGAGGAAGCTTGACCGGATACGCTGGAAAATCTACCACAGGCCATGCAGCCAATCTACGAGGGGAAAGCCAAGCGGCTCTGGGAAACGGAAGACCCTTCCACGCTCCGCATGGAGTTCAAGAACGACGCGACGGCTTTCAACGGTGAGAAGAAGGCCAGCTTCGAGAACAAGGGCAGGCTGAACAACGAGATCAGCACTCTCATTTACCAGTATCTCGGAAAATCGGGGATTCCCACGCATTTCGTCCGTCAGATCGACGAGACGAATGTCGAGGTGAAACGGGTGGAGATCGTCATGATCGAGGTCATCGTCCGCAACATGTCCGCAGGTAGCTTCTGCAAGCGAACCGGCATGGCGGAGGGACTCGTGTTTTCCAAACCGGTCATCGAGTTTTCCTATAAAAGCGACGAACTTGGCGACCCTCTTATCAACGACGATTATATACGGGAGATGAAACTCGCGAGTCCCGAAGACCTCATCCATCTCCGGGAATCCGCCTTCAGGGTGAATGAGATTCTCACGGGCTTTTTCTCGGAGGTCGGACTTACGCTCGTCGATTTCAAGCTCGAGTTCGGCAGGCTGAAAAGCGATCCGTCCGTGATCGTCCTGGCGGATGAGATCAGCCCTGACGGATGCCGTCTGTGGGATGCGAAAACCGGAGAGAAGATGGACAAGGATCGCTTCCGCCGTGATCTGGGTGGTGTCATGGAAGCCTACGAGGAGGTTCTCGGACGTCTTAAGAAACGCCTCGCCGTGGAAGCCAAATGAAAAATCCTATGAGAATCCACCTTTTTCTAGCCGCCTGTGTCATGGCAGGGTGCGCCGGCGACAACCAGCCTCTTGTCGTCAAACAATACACTCTCCGCGACCAGGTGACGACCGGTGATGAAGAACCGATGATTCGCCAGGAAAAGTTACGCCGTCTCTACGGGGCGATCAGCCTGGAAGAGCGGAAGGCACGGCTGGGACAGTACTTACACCGTCCTCTGGAATCTTCCGGAATCCGCAGGGGTGGAAAGGAAGGTCGTCTTCCGATACCAGCAGGGTGGGAGCGGCAGCCGCGTGAAAACCATGTCCCGCGATCTTTCCCCCGGCGCCTCGGGCGGAAAAGAAGAGTTCGGAGTCATTGGCGACAACTACTTCGACAACGGACGTGTCCTCGCGTGGAAAGCCGACCTGGTGGTCGGGGGAGAAATCGTTTCCTCCAAACAATCCTATCTCTGGGAATAGGTGGGGTGGATCGGGGAGTCGCAAATCCCTGCTTCCATCCGTCTCTTCGGCACACCATCCTCTCCCCGTGCGAATCGAAGTCCTGAACACCGGCACCGAACTCCTCCTCGGCAACACCCTCAATACCCACGGCGGCTGGTTCGGCAGGCAGTTATTCAAGATGGGACTCCGGGTCGCCCGGCAGGCCACGGTTCCGGACGGCGATGTCATTCGCGAGGCTTTCGAGGAAATGGTTGATCGCTCGGACGCGCTTCTCGTCACAGGAGGCCTGGGCCCGACAAGTGACGACCTCACCCGCGAGATCGTCGCGGAGGCACTGGGTCTGGAGTTGCACCAGGACGAGCAGGCTCTTCGCACCTTGGAATCGTTTTTCACCTCCAGAGGCAGGGAGATGGTCGCCGCGAATCTCAAACAGGCTCTTGTCCCCGTAGGGGCGGAGGTTTTGCCCAACCCCAATGGCACCGCGCCAGGATTGTATCTGCCGCCGCGTATCAACATGCGCTCGTCCTGCGCCGTCTTCCTGCTGCCAGGGCCGCCCCGTGAGCTGTATCCGATGTTTCACGAAGAGGTGGCCCCGCGCCTCCGCGCACTATCGGGCGTGGAGGAAATACCAGGGGTCTGCGAGCTCAAGTTCACCGGCATCGGGGAGAGCGATTTCCATCACGGCATCGACGACCGGCTCGCCACCATGCCCGGTCTTGAATACGGCTACTGCGCGCGCATGGGCGAGGTCGATCTCCGACTCATCGGGAACGAACTCAGGTCGCCGCGGCCCGTTCCCTCGTCCTGGAGAAATTTTCACGACACCTGATCAGCGATGACGGCTCGTCGCTGGAGGCCACCGTCATCCGCCTGCTCCGGGAAAACGGGATGAAACTGGCTACCGCGGAAAGCTGCACCGGCGGCCTGATCGCCCATCGTCTTACCAACGTCCCCGGAGCCAGCGAGGTCTTCACCCACGGCTGGGTCACCTACGCGAACGAAGCCAAGACCGGGCAGATCCACGTTCCGGCGGAAACGATCGCGAAGCATGGAGCGGTGAGCGAGGAGACCGCCCGTGCGATGGCGGAAGGCGCTTTGAAAGAGAGCGGTGCCGATCTCGCCATCTCCGTGACAGGCATCGCCGCAGGCCGGCGGGACGGAGGAGAAGCCCGCGGGAACCGCCTGGCTGGGACTGGCTTGCAAAACGAGCGAAACAATTGCTGTGAGGATTTTCCATCCCCGCAACAGGAAGGATTTCAAGGACGCCACATCGCAATCCGCTCTCAACCTGATCCGGGAGAGGATTCTCGCTTCAGGCGATTAGGGAATCGAGGAATTCCAAAGCCTCCTCCCGGGTGGCGAGCCGGTTCTCGAGTTGCTCGGTCTGGATTTCGTCAAGGATCTCCTTGAAACAGGGTCCGGGCTTGAGACCGCGTTCAACGAGGTCGCGGCCTGTGACGAGTGGCTTCGGGATGAGGGGTTCGTTGGCGAATTCCTCGGCTTTGGCGTTAAGGAAATCGTAGTTGTCAGTGAAGCCGTTGGAGGAGGCGCAATCGACACGGTGCAGTTCCATTTCCTGGGGGAAAGTGGGAGGAGCCATGAATCGCTTGAGGGTGGATTTGCGCATCTGCTGCACGTTCATGAATTGCATGTGGCGTGAGACCATGTGCGCGGCATCGCGGATGACGGCGTTCGGGTATTTCAAGCGGGAGAGATGGTCTCGGTCATTTCCGCACCCAGGGATTCGTGCCCGTTGAAGCGGATGCGCCCGTCCTCGTCCGTGGTCGGGGTCGGCGGTTTCGCTATATCATGCAGAAGCGTGGCGAGGCAAAGCTCCAGCGGCGCGTCCGGCTCCAGCATTTCCAGCATGATGCAGGTGTGGGTGTAGACTCGCCCTCGGGATGCCATTGCGGCGGCTGCTCGCAGCCAACCGTCGGGAGAATCTCCGGGAGGAAACGGTCGATCAGGCCTGTGTCCACAAGAAGTTCCAGACCCCGCCGGCGGTTGGGTGAGGTGATGATCCTGGAAAACTCGTCACGGATGCGCTCGGGAGAGATTTTCTCCAACAGACGGGCGTTCTCCCGGATTGCCGTGAGGGTTTTCTCCTCGATGGGGAAGGCGAGAGTAGTGGAGAAGCGGACGGCGCGAAGGAGGCGCAGGGCGTCTTCCTGAAATCGGTCGGAGGGATTCCCAATGGCGCGGAGCGTGCGGGATTTGAGATCGGCAATGCCGTTCACATGGTCGATGACTTCGCCTGTCTCCGGATTTTCGAAGAGGCCGTTGATGGTGAAATCGCGGCGGTGTGCGTCTTCCTCCGGGGTGGAGAAGGTCACGGAATCAGGCCGGCGACCGTCCTTGTATGACCCGTCAGTGCGGAAGGTGGCGATCTCGATGTGATGACCGTTGTGCCTGGCGATGACCACTCCGAAGTGAGCGCCGACCTCGTTCGCTCCGGGGAAGAGTCTGGTGACCTGCCCCGGAGTCGCAGAAGTGGCGATATCGTAGTCCTTCGGAACAAGCCCGAGAAGTTTGTCACGAACGCAACCTCCCGCGAAGTAGGCGGTGTGGCCGGCTTTGGTGAGAAGGAGGGCCAGGGTAGTGGCGGATTCGAGCATTGGACCAGGATAAATCCCTGACTTCGTTGGGAAAGTCAAAGATAGCACGCCGATTTCAAGGCGGCGCTTCGTTCACAGGGTCGTATTGGGCAACCTCAGGAGTTCCAGGATACGATCGAGGTCGTCATTCCCGTAGTATTCGATCTCGATCTTTCCTTTTTTCAGGGAGTGGTTGATCGCGACGTGGGTGGCGAGGTGTTCCTGGAGACGTTTGGTCAGTTCGCGCACGTGGATGTCGACTTCCTTCGGAGCGGCCTTCTTCTCGTCCTCACCGGAGGGGTTGGCCAGGAGGGACTGTGTGAGTTTCTCGGCGGCGCGGACGGTGAGCTTGCGGCGGATGATCTGGTCGGCGGCAAGTTTCTGGCTTTCAGCGTCCTTGAGAGCCAGGATGGCTTTCGCGTGGCCGACGGTGATCTGGCGTTGGGCGAGGTGGATCTGGATGTCCCCGTGAAGATCGAGAAGACGCATCGCATTGGCAACCGAAGCGCGGGACTTGCCGACACGTGTGGCGATCTCCTCCTGTTTCAAAGTGAACTCCTTGGCGAGCCTGACATAGCCAGCGGCCTCTTCTATGGGATTGAGATCCTCGCGCTGGAGGTTCTCGATGAGAGCCATTTCCAGAACATCGCGGTCGGAGGCGGCGCGCTCGATGACCGGGACGGTGGCGAGCCCGAGTTTCTTGGAGGCACTCGCGGGCGAGCTGTTCGGCGGCGACCGGTTCCTCACCACGATCAACCTGTCGGAGTACCAGGAGGCCCACACCGTCAGCCAGCTCAAGGGGTCGCCGCCGGGCTACGTCGGCTACGGCGAGGGCGGCGTCTTGACCGAGGCGGTCCGCCAGCGGCCGTACTCCGTCGTGCTGCTCGACGAGGCCGAGAAGGCCCACGCCGACGCGCTCGACCTGTTCTACCAGGTGTTCGACAAGGGGACGATGCGCGACGGCGAGGGCCGCGAGATCGACTTCAAGAACACGGTCCTGTGCCTCACCTCGAACCTGGGCGCGGGCCCGCTCCTGAAGGCGCTGGAGGACCAGCCCGAGCGGCCGCCCATCGAGTCGCTCCGCGAGGGGCTCCGGCCGATCCTGTCGAAGCACTTCCAGCCGGCGCTGCTGGCGCGGATGCGGATCGTCCCGTTCTACCCGCTCTCGCCGGAGGCGCTCGCCGAGGTGGCCCGGATGCGGCTGGGCCGCGTGGCCGACCGGCTCGCCCAGGTCCACGGCGTCGCGTTCACCGTGTCCGACGCGGCCGTCGACCGCGTCGTCGAGCTGGGGACCCGGTCCGACACCGGCGCTCGGGCGCTCGACGCCGTCGTCCAGCGGACGGTCCTGCCGGAGGCCGCCCGCCTCCTCCTGGCCGCCTTGGCCGACGGGGACCCGCCGGCCGCCCTCCGCCTCGGCGTCGACGCCGACGGCGAGATCCGCCTCCGCGTCGACGACGGGACGGCCGACCCCGACGCCCCCACCGCGGACGCGCCGGCAGGCCACGACCCCTCCCCCACTCCCGACGAGGACGCGGCCGAGCTCGGCGGCGACCCCGCCAACGGCACGGCCGACGAGGCGGCCACCGTGACCCACGACCTCGTGGACGCCCCCGAAGACGGCGCCGGGCCCTCCGACGACGCCGACGCTCCCGTTTCTGAGACGGATGCCCGACCGACACCTACCGACGTCGGCGCCTAGCCGCGCCCTCCGAGGCCTCCGCTTCGAGCCCGGCCTGGAAGAGGGCGAGGCCGCCCCGTTCGAGGGAGAGGTCACGGTTCGGATCTGGGCACGCGAGGCGACGCGGGAGTGACGCCACGTCCGGTTGCTCGGTCTCCGTTTGGAGGGGGGAGGCACAGGGGACCCGCCTCACGTCCCTCGCCCCGCCCACTCATACCGAGTCCGGATGGACGGTTCTTGTTTGCGTCGAGGGCGCGGCCGGGCGATCGCACGGGATGGCCTTTTCTGCCCGTTCCCATTTCCCCATTCCCCTGCCTCCGAAGCTGCACGAAGCTACCGGATTTGGTATCAGGGGTGAGCACAGAGGTCCGCGCTGCGGGCGGGTCCCCGCGAGTGCCCGCGCGCCGGTCGGCTCTACTCCTCGCGCATCTGGAGGCCGTCGAGCGACGGCGCGATCGTGATCTCGATCCGCCGGTTGAGGCGCTGGTCCTCCGCCGTGTCGTTCGAGGTCACCGGATACGCCTCGCCGTAGCCCGTGGCGAGGATCCGGTCCTCGGCGACGCCGTCCTCGACGAGCCGGGCCTTGACGGCGGCAGCCCGACGGAGGGACAGGTCGAGGTTCCGGTCGGTGTTGCCGGTGGCGTCGGTGAAGCTCTCCACCAGGACGACGCGGGTGGGGTGGGCCACGAGGTACTCGGCGACGCGGTCGACGGCCGCCTGGGACTCCGGCTTGAGCGAGACGCGGGCCGTCTGGAAGGCGTCGGTGATGAGGAGCCGGCGCCCCCCCTCGGCGTCGGTCTCGCGGACGGCCTCCTCGGCCGCGTCGATCTCGGCCTGGAGCGCGGCCAAGCGGGCGCCCTGACGGGCGAGGTACGCCTGGTGCACCGCGCGGTCGAAGTCGCCGGCCGCGAGCTGCGCCGCCGCGTCCTGGATGGCCCGCCGGGGGGCGTCGAGGTAGGCGGTCTGCATCGAGTCCGCCTCGGCCCGGTCGATCGCGCGGCGGGCTTCGTCGACGGCCGCGGCGGCGCCGGCCTGGGACGTGGACGAGGTGGACGCCGGGGCGGAGGAACCGCAGCCGACGAGGAGGGGGCCGGCGAGGACGAGGGCGAGCGTAAGACGTCGGATCATGAAGACGGAGGGGAGGGGGAGCGCGGGGTCGAGACGGGAGGGGCTACTGGGCGACGAGGGAGGCCAGGGCGGCGCGGAGCGCGCGGAGCTCGTCGGCCAGCGACGCCCGCGTCCGGGCGCGGCTCGCGAGCACGGTGGCCTCGGCCAGCCGCGCGTCGATGGTGGCCTCGCGGCTGATGCGGGCGGCCCGCTCGGCGTCGCCGTCGGCGAGGGCGGCCTCGGCCTGCATCAGCCGCGATGTGGCGGCCCGGAGCTCGGCCGGGGCCTCCTCCTCGGCGCCGACGGCGCGGGCGCGCTCGACCGCCGCCCGGGCCTCGACCAAGTCCGTGTCCGCGTCGAGCGAGACGGGGGCGGACGACCCGCAGCCGACCAAGGCCACGGCGACGAAGAGCGACAGGAAGAGGGGACGGTACGGCATAGGGCAGGGCGTGATAGAACGGGACGCAGGCTACGAGGAAGAGGGGCACGCACGGGCCCGGCCGATGTCGGGAGGACGGGGGACCCGCGCCCTCGTGGTAGCTTGTGGCTCGCGTTGGGTTCCACGGCCGCACGCATCGCCCCCCTACGACCGCCCACGGCTCCCTTGGGCCCTCCTGATCCGTCTGCCCCTCGGCCCGTGCCGGCCGAGCCGCCAGACGCCCCCCGCCCCGTCCCCCGCCGGCGCGTCGCGCCCCGACCGCCCGACGCCGCCCCGCTGTGACCGACGCCCCGCTCTACGTCCGTGTCGTCGACGGCGAGGCCGAGGTCTACGCCGGCACGTTCGACGGCCCGTTCCGGATCGGCCGGGCCAACCACGCCGACGTCCGCCTCGACTCCCGCGAAGTCCGCCCGGACCACGCCGAGGTGGAGCGGGTGGACGGTGTGTGGTGGCTCCGCGAGGTCGGCCGCGTCAACCAGACGTTCGTGGGCTCGCGGACGGTCTCCGAGGTCCGGCTCGACCGGCCGACGACGGTCCGCCTGGGCTGGCGGGGCCCCGAGGTCACGCTCAGCACGACGCCCCCGCGGCCGGCCGCGGCCGGCGAGGACGAGCCGGCCGAGCCGGCCCGGGCCACGACGACCTCACGCGAGCTCGCGTGGGCCCGCCAGGAGGCCGAGGACGCGCGCCGGGCGGCGGCGACGGCCGAGGCCCGGGGCCGGAGCCGGATGCGCCTGAGCACGGCCGTCGGGACCACGGCCGTCGTGCTGGCGCTCGTGGTCGCGCTCGCGCTCGGCTGGACGGACCAGATCCGCCAGACGCGGCTGGAAGAGACGCTGCTCGACCTCCACGCCCAGATCCGGGCCCAGGACGTCACGGTGGCCCGGCTCCGCGCCCTGGCCGCCAGCCGCGTCGACCCCGAGCTCGACGCCCAGATCGCCCAGGCGACCGTGCTCCGGCGGGAGCTGAGCGAGCAGTACGACGCCGGCGTCCGCCAGACGTCGCTCTACACCGGCGGCTCGGGACCGGCCTCGTTCACCGGCAACGCCGCGACGACCGAGGAGGAGGCGATCTACCGGGTGGCCCGGGCGCTCGGCGAGTCCGAGCTCGACATGCCGCGCGGGTTCGTCCAGGCGGTCCAGAGCGAGATCCACGGGTACTGGATGGGCCGCGGCCGCGGCCGGTTCGTCCGGGGGATCGAGCGGGCCCGGGCCCAGGGCGTCGACCGGCTGGCCGTCCAGACGTTCGAGCGCTACGGCCTGCCCCGCCAGCTGTTCTACATGGCGCTCCAGGAGAGCGACTTCAACCCCGACGCGGTCGGGCCGCGGACGCGCTGGGGCATCGCCAAGGGGATGTGGCAGTTTATCCCCCCGACGGCCCGGCGCTACGGGCTCGCGACGGGCCCCGACGCCGGGGACCGCGTGCCGGACCCGCTCGACGACCGCCACGACGTCGCGAAGGCGACCGAGGCGGCGGCCAAGTACCTCAGCTACATCTACACGACCGACGCCCAGAGCTCGGGCCTGCTCGTGATCGCGTCGTACAACTGGGGCGAGGGCCGCGTGATCAAGGGGGTCCGCCGGCTGGGCGCGCCCCAGGCCATCCCGAGCGACGCGTTCGAGGGGATCCCCGAGACGCCGCGCGCCCGGTCCTACTGGCACTTCCTCACGGTCCACCGCGACCGGATGCCGGCCGAGACCAAGGACTACGTGATGAAGATTTTCGCCGCCGCCGTGATCGGCGAGAACCCGCGGCTCTTCGGGTTCGACTTCGGCGACCCGCTGGCGCCCTACTCTTCGACGGCATTCTGAGAAACTGTTGGGTAGGGGACCCCTCCCTTGAGGGAGGTGCCCGCGGAGCGGTCGGAGGGTGTCCGGGCGGGTGGGGATGGTCGAATGAACTCCCCCACCCGCTGCGCGGGAGCCCCCTCAAGGGGGCGGGCCTAGCGATTCGTACCAAACAGTTTCTGAGCCAGGGACGGAGGGGACGGAACTGTGGGTCGGAGTCAGGCCACTCTCCACGTTCTCGCGGCGAAGCGGCGCCTTCTGCGGCAACAGCCGCGCCCTCCCCGCGGAGCGGGTCTCTCCCCTCTCTCTGCGGCGCCAGCCGCGCTCGCTCCGCGGCCGCCGGCAGGGCGGACCGTCGCCGGACGGAGGCCGTAGCTTGGAGCGTCTCCCCTCCCGCCATGTCTCGCCTCGCCCTCCTCGCCGCCGTCCTGGCGGCCACTGCGGTCACCGGCTGCTCCGGCTCGGGCGCCGCCCGCGACGACGCCCGCGGCGTCACGCTCGCCGTCGCCGGCGCGCCCGGCATGAACGCCGGCGGCAACGCGGCCGCGCTCCAGCTCTACCAGCTCACCGACGCCGACCCGTTCATGCTCGTCCCCGTCGAGGAGTTCTGGCTCGGCGACGACGCCGTGTTCGCGGGCACGCTCGTCTCGCGCCGCGAGGTGCTGCTGTACCCGCGCGAGGTCCGGGCGGTCCCGATCGTCCTCGACGCCCGGACGACCCACATCGGCGTCGCGGCCGACTTCCGGTCGCCGAGCCTGGACGGGTGGCGGGCCGTGTTCCCGGCCAGCCGCGTGCTCGCGGAGGGCCTGGGCGTCCTGGTGGGCGACGACGCGCTGGCGATCACCGGGCCGCGCGTCGAGCCCGCCCTGCCGGCGGCCGACTCGACGGCGGCCGGCCGCTAGCCGCCATGCCCCAGGACCGTCGCCGGGTGGTGTGGTACGAGGGGATGGCCCTCGACCCCCACCACCTCCAGCAGTGGGACCGCGCCGGCCAGCGCGACCTCGACGCCCGCGTCCGCGCCCTCCACCCCTACGGCTGGGGGTTCACCGACCTCGCCGTCGACGTGGACCGGCTGGCCGGCGGCGAGATCGCGCTGACGCGGGCTCGGGGCGTGTTCCCGGACGGGCTCCCGTTCGACGCGCCCGACACGGACCCGCTGCCGCCGCCCCGCGCCCTCGCCGACGCGTTCCCCCCGACGGCCGACCGCCTGGTGGTGTCGCTCGCGATCCCGGTCGAGCGCCGGGCCGGGGCCAACGTCCGGCTCCAGAACGACGCCCGCGCCGAGACGCGCTACCTCGCCGAGACGGCGATGATCTTGGACGACAACACGGGCGCCGACGAGCGGCCGATCGAGGTGGCCCGGCTGGCGCTCGCGCTCCGGGCCTCGACCGAGACCGCCGGCGCCCACGCGCTCCTGCCCGCCTGCGAGATCGTCCGCGCCCCCGGTGGGGCCTACCGCCTGTCGACGACGTTCGTCCCGCCCCACACGGCGCTCTCGGCCTCGCCGCGAGCGCTCGCCGTGGCCCGGGGCGCGCTCGAGCTGCTGACGGCCAAGTACGCCGAGTTTGCCGAGCACCGCGACGGGCTGCTGGCCCAGCGCGAGCTGTCGGTGAGGGACCTGACCGCGCTGGGCGTGCTGTCGGTCGCCGGGGGCTCGCTCCCCGAGGTGGCCCAGGCCGTCCACACCGACGCCCACCCGCTCACGCTCTTTACGGCGCTCGCCCGGTTGGCGGGCACGCTTTCGGCCTACGTCCCCGGCCTCCATCCGCGCGACCTCCCCCGCTACGACCACGCCCGCCCGACCGACGGCTTCGAGGCGCTCGACGCGGCTCTGCGGTCGCTCCTGGGCGAGGCGGCGCCGCAGTCGAACTACGTCCGCTTGGCGCTCCGCCGCGTCCGTGACGGCTTGTACGAGGCGGCCCTCCCGCTCGACCGACCGACCCTCCACCTGTTCCTGACCGCCCGGAGCTCGACGATCCCCGAGAGCCGTCTGGCCGACGAGGTCCCGCGCCTCATCCGGGTCGCGTCGCCGGACACCATCGAGAAGGTGCTCAGGAGCTACACGAGGGCGCTCCCGATCGAGGCGACGCAGCGGCTGCCCGTCGGCCTGCCCGTCGACGCGGACGCGTCGTACTTCGCGCTCCGGAGGCGGGGCCCGTTCTGGGACTCCATCCGGTCCGCCGGCACGCTCTCGGTCTTTGTCCCCGACGAGCTCGCGGGCGTCGACCTCCAGCTCGTCGGGGTGGAGGAGTAAGGCGAGCCGCGACCGTCTCGGCTCTCCCTTCGGCCGACGCCTCCCGGTCCGGCGCCCAGCGCCGTGGCTCCCCTTCTCTAGCTCAGGCGGAGCGCGAGCCCGGCGGCGACGATGGCTCCGAGCACGATGAGGATCGCGTAGATGAGCCCCAGGGCAACCGACTTCAGAACCGTCTTGGGCCAGCTCTGCGCGTAGACCCGGTGCTGGGCCACCAGGAAGTACACCGGGATCGAAAAGAGGAGGACCTTCCCAACCCTCTCCGCCCAGGCCGACGTCGCCACGCCGGAGAACCCGCCCAGGAACAGGATCAGGATGAACACGAGAAACGTGAACGCGTGGACGTGGAGCGCGAACACCAGGTGCTCGGCGTAGTACCGCGTCCGCTGCCCGAGGAGCGACCGTCGCAGCAGCCGGACGCGGCGGACCCTCCACGGGCCGAGCGCGCCGAGGCCGGCCACCCGGCGCCGGAGCCGGGCGGGGGCGCCCCGGACCGGGCGGGCTTGAGACCGCGCGAACCGCTGCCGGGCCTTCCGCCGCCGTCGTCGCTGCCGCCAGCGCCGGGCCTCCCAGACGTCCCCACGGAACGAAGACCAGGCCCGGCGCCAAGCCGGCGCGCCGCCTGACAAGGCCGGGGGCCGCTCCCGGAGCCGACGGCGTCGGCCCCCGCCGCGCACGTAAAACCCCTTGAGCAGGACGGCGAACAGCGGCAGGATCAGGAACAGCGCCGTCGGGACCTGGCGGAGCACGGCCCGCTGGTACTGCGCCGCGAGCAGCTGCCGCTCGACGGGCGACTCGGTCGCCTCCATCCGCCGGACCAAGTCGCCCCGAGCCCACGTCGGCATCTCGTCGAGGACCCCCTCGCCGATAAAGCTGCCCCCGGCCTCGACGATCTCGACGCGGCCGGTGTCGGCCAAGGCCGAGGCCACGCGCGGCGGGAGCGAGGCGACGGCGACGAGCGTGTCCCGCGAGACGTTGTCGTCGTCTCGGAGGTCGTCCATCCGGTCCTGCTCGGCGCCGAGCGCCGCCTCGAGCGCGACGAGCGACGCGGCGAGCGGGCGGAGCGAGTCGGAGAGGGCGGTCCCGGACGCGGTCGCGATGGCCGACTGGACCGCGGCGACCTCGGCCTCGGCCACCGTCGCACGCTGGCCGAGGTGTATCCCGAGGGCCAGAGGCGTGAGCGAGGTGTCGGCCGGGAGCGACCGGAGCTCGACCGTCTGGCGCCGCTCGGCGAGCGGGTCGGTCAGCGACAGCAGGAAAAAGAACAGGACGGTCGCCGTGAGGTAGAGCCGGAGCGGGCGGAGGTAGCGCGCCCGCCGTCCGTCGAGGTAGGCGGCCGTGAGGGCGCCCGGCCGGAACAGCAGCAGCCCGATCGACCGCCACAGTCGGCCGTCCAGCCCGAAGTACTCCGAGACCGACTCGGCGATGAACACGTGGGCCGGCTGGCAGAGCGGCTGGTCGCGCTGGCCGCAGTCGGGGCAGAACTGGCCCGGCAGGACGGCCCCGCAGTTGAGGCACATCGTGGGCGGCTCGTGCGCCAACCGGGCCGCGTCGACCGACGGAGCGAGCGATCCAGGCAACTCTGGGTCTAGCGCGGGCGGAGGGTCGACGGGGAGCGCGGGGTCGGTCACGGGCCGGAACCTACGGGGCCGAGGCCCCCGACGTTACGCCGGCTCGCGGTCGAACGAGACGTGACGGGACTCCTCGAACCGCCCGGCCGCGGGGTCGAACCGGCGCTCGCGAACCGAGAACCCGTCGGGCCCGACCTCGACCCAGTTGTAGACGTTGACGCCCCGGTTCGAGCCGCGCCCCCGGTTCGAGGTCGCCGTGCCCGCGCTCGCGATCACGATCCGGCGGCCGTCGCCGCCGGGCCGCGCCAGCTCGACGGGCTCGACGTGGCTCCGGTGGAGGTGGCCGCACAGCACCAGGTCGACGCGGGACCGCTGGGCCGCGTCGAGCGCCCGCCGGGCGCCGCGCGAGACGTCGTGGTCGCCGAGCGCGTCCAGGTGCAGCAAGTGGTGGTGGAGCACTAGCACGCGGAACGCGTCGGCCGGTTGGGTCGCGAAGAACGCCTCCATCTCGCGGACGTGCTCGGCCCGGATCCGCCCGCCCTTGATGGTCCACCCGTGCGCCGAGTTGAGCCCGAACGCCGCCAGCCCGGGCCCCTCGACCGAGGGCGTGGTGTCGTCGGCGATGAACCGGCGGAACCGCTTGGACGGCCGCCACAGCCGGTCGACCGGGTGGTGCCACCACGCGCGGACGTCGTGGTTGCCGGGGACGACCAGCACCGGCGGTTCGAAGGCGTCGAGCATGGCCCGGGCCGCGCGGAACTCGTGGCGCCGCGCCCGCTGCGTCAGGTCGCCCGAGACCACGACCAGGTCCAGCCCGCCCGCGTTCACCTCGTCCACCAGCGCCGTGACCACCCGGTCGTCGGCGATCCGCCCGAAGTGGACGTCGGAAAGGTGAGCGAGCGTCGGCATGGTTCAGGGGTTGGGGGTTCAGGGTTCGCGCAGGAGCGGGTCCTTATGAACCCTGAACCCTCGAACCCTGAACCACTACACCAGCATCAGCGCCGGCGTCTCGAGCATCGCCCGGACGTCGCCCAAGAACGCCGCGCCCGCGGCCCCGTCGACGACGCGGTGGTCGCACGACAGCGTCAGCGTCATCTGCTTGCCCGGCACGACCGCGTCGCCGTCGACGACCGGCACGTCGCGGATGGCCCCGATGGCCAGGATGCACGCGTTGGGCGGGTTGATGATGGCCGTGAACTCGGTGATCCCGAACATGCCCAGGTTCGACGTCGTGAACGTCGAGCCGGCGTACTCGGACGGGTCGAGCTGGCCGTCGCGGGCCCGCCCGGCCAGCTCGCGCGTCTCGGCGGCGATGGCCGCCAGCCCCTTCCGGTCCGCGTCGCGGACGACCGGCGTGATCAGCCCCTCGGGCATGGCGACGGCGACGGCCACGTGCGCCCCGTCGTGCTGGCGGATGACGCCCTCGTCCTCGAGGTAGCTCGCGTTGACCATCGGGTGCCGGCCCAGCGCCGCCGCGCACGCCTTGGTGACCAGGTCGTTGTACGACACCTTGGCCAGCCCCTGCGTCTCGGTGAGCGCGTTGATCTCGTCGCGGAAGCCGATGGCCGTCCGCATGTCGACGTCGACGGTGAGGTAGAAGTGGGGCGCGGTGAACTTGGACTGGGCGAGCCGCTTGGCGATCGTCTTCCGCATCTGGGTGATGCGGAGGTCCTGGCCGCCGGTGGTCACCGGAGCCGATGGGCGGGCAGCCGGGGCCGACGGCGTCGGGGCGCGGTCGGGCGCGGCGGTCGGGGCTGGCGTGGCGGCCGGAGCCTGGGCGCCGCCCTCGCGGGCCTGCTCCACGTCGCGCTTGACGACGCGGCCGTCGGGGCCGGAGCCGGCGATCTGGGACAGGTCGATCCCGGCCTCCTCGGCCATCCGCCGCGCCAGCGGCGACGCCTTCACCCGCCCCCCGCTGGCGGCCGGCGTCGGCGTGACCTCGGTCGCCGACGAACCCGTGGCGCGCGGAGCCGCGCCGTCGCCGGTGACCGGCTGGACGCTCGGGGCCGGCGCGTCGATGGCGTCGGCCGCCGGCGCGATGCCGTCGAGCCCGGCGGGCGCCGCGTTGCCCTCGTCCGTCGCCGGCGCCGCGGCCTTGACCTCGGTCGTGTCGGCCGAGCCGGCGGCCCCATCGCCCCCGTACTGGCCGAGCACGTCGTCCGGGCTCTCCCCCTCCGCCCCGAGGACCGCGATGAGCGCCCCGATGGGCACGCTGTCGCCTTCGCCGACGACGCGCTTCAAGAGCACGCCGTCGTCGTAGACCTCGAGGTCCATGGTCGCCTTGTCGGTCTCGACCTGGGCGATCACGTCGCCGGCCGACACGCTGGCGCCCTCCTCGGCGAGCCACGCCACCAAGACGCCCTCCTCCATCGTGTCGCTCATCTTGGGCATTTCAACGGCGATGGCCATAGCAGGAATCAGGAATCAGGGGACGGGAATCAGGATGGAGCCGGGCGCCGAGGTCAGAGCCGACGCCCTGATTCCTCATTCCTGACTCCTGTGGCCTACATGTAGAGCGTCTTCTTCGCGGCCGCGATCACGTCGTCGACCGACGGCATCCAGGCCTCGATCAGGTTCTTGGCGTAGGGCGCGGGGACGTCCTTGGCCGTGACCCGCTCGACCGGCGCGTCGAGGTGGTCGAAGCAGTCGCGCTGGATCTGGAAGCCGATCTCGGCCGCGATCCCGCCGAACGGCTGGCTCTCGTCGACGATCACCAGCCGGTTCGTCCGTTTCACCGAGTCGACGACGGCGCCGATGGGGAACGGGCGGAGCGTGCGCGGGTCAATAACCGTAGCCTCGACACCTTGCTTCGCCAGCTCCTCGGCGGCCTCCATCGCGAGCCAGTAGCTCTTGGAGTGGGCCACGATCGTCACGTCGTCGCCTTGGCGCGCGACGCGGGCTTCGCCGATGGGCAGCACGTAGTCCTCGGCGTCCGACACCTCGCCCCGGAGCCCGAACATCAGCTCGGACTCGAGGAACAGGACCGGGTCGTCGTCGCGGATGGCGGCCTTGAGCAGGCCCTTGGCGTCGTCGGGGTTCGAGGGCGAGATGATCTTCAAGCCGGGGACGTTCGAGTACAGCGCCTCGACCGAGTTCGAGTGCGTCGCGCCGAGCTGGCCGGCGGCCCCGTTGCCGCCGCGGAACACGATGGGGATCGAGGCCTGCCCGCCCGACATGTAGCGGACCTTGGCGGCGTTCGACACGATCTGGTCGAAGGCCACGAACGTGAAGTTCCACGTCATGAACTCGACGATCGGCCTCAACCCCATCATGGCCGCCCCGATCGACAGCCCGGCAAATCCGGCCTCCGAGATCGGCGTGTCGATGATCCGCTTGGGCCCGAACTGGTCGAGCATCCCCTGCGACACCTTGTAGGCCCCGTCGTACTCGGCCACCTCCTCGCCGATCAGGTACACGCTCTCGTCGCGGACCATCTCCTCGGTCATCGCGTCGCGGAGGGCCTCTCGGAATTGCAGCTCAGCCATCGATCGGTGGTTCAGGGTTCAGAGGTTCAGGGTTCGCGGAGTGCGGGTCCTCGCGAACCCTGAACCCCGAACCTTGAACCGTCGCCTAGACGGTGAAGGGAAAGTCGTCTTTGGCGTAGACGTCCTCGTACATGGTCGACACGTCGGGGAGCGGGCTGTTCTCGGCGAACTCGACGGCGGCCATGACCTCGGCCTTGACGTCCTCGTCGATCTGGTCGAGCTGGTCGACGTCCGCCAGCCCATGCTCGACGATGTAGGTCTTGGTCTTGATGATCGGGTCCAGGTCCTTCTTGGACTCCATCTCCTCCTTGGTCCGGTACTTCTGGGGGTCCGACATCGAGTGGCCGCGGTAGCGGTACGTCTGGACCTCGACGAAGTAGGGCTTGGTCTGGCCGTCCGTCTCGCCGCGGGCGTCGTCGCCGATGGTCTTGAAGGCGTGGTACACCTCGAACAGGTCCATCCCGTCGATCACGGCCGTCTTCATGCCGTAGGGGTAGCCCTGCTTGTAGAGCTGGGCGTCGCCGCGCGAGCGCTCGACGGACGTGCCCATCGCGTACTCGTTGTTCTCGACGATGATGAGCGCCGGCACCTTGTAGAGCGACGCCAGGTTGGCGGCCTCGTGGAACGCGCCCTGGTTGATGGCCCCGTCGCCGAAGAACGTCAGCGAGACGCCGCCGTCCGCCTTGTACTTCGACGCGAACCCCATCCCGACGCCGACCGGGATCTGGCCGCCGACGATGCCGTGGCCGCCGTAGAAGTGCTTCTCGATGTCGAAAAAGTGCATCGAGCCGCCCTTGCCGCGGCTGCACCCGTCGATCTTGCCGAACAGCTCGGCCATGCCGGCGTCCGAGCTCATCCCCCGCGCGAGGGCCAGCCCGTGGTCGCGGTAGGCCGTGATGATGGGGTCCGTATCGCGGATGGCCCACACGGCGCCGGTCGAGACGGCCTCCTGCCCGATGTAGAGGTGGAGGAAGCCGGCGATCTTCTGGCGGCCGTACATCTGGGCCGCCCGCTCCTCGAAGCGGCGCTGGAGCAGCATGTTGCGGTACATCGCCAGCACGTCGTCGGCGCTGAGGCCGAGCGACTCGTGCGTGTGGCCCGAGCCGCGGAAGATCTGGACGTCGGGGACGTCGGGCGTGAACGCGGCGGCCCCGTTCTTGGAGCCGGAGCCGGCCGGCGCCTTTTTCGGGGCGGCCTTTTTGGCGGGGGCCTTTTTCGAGGTGGACGTGCCGGCCATGGGTTCTGGACGAGGGGGGGCAGGGCGAACCGGCGACGGGGGTGCGAGATCCGCCGCGGCCGAAAAGCTACCGCCGCCCCGCCCCCGGGCGCACGGGCGGCGTACGGACGCCGCCGTCTCAGCCGTCTCTCAACGGAACGGGGGCGCCGAGCGACCCCAATCCCAGTATCCTCCGCCCGTGCCCGACGTCTTCCTCTCTCCCCCCGCGACCGGCGGCGCCGTCGTCGTGGTCCCGACCTACAACGAGGCCGGGACCGTCGAGGCCGTCATCCACCAGGTGCTCGGGCTCGACGGCGAGATCGCCATCCTGGTCGTCGACGACGGGTCGCCGGACGGGACGGGCGACCGGGTCGACGCGCTCCGCCAGGTCTATCCCGCCCGCGTCGGGTTGCTGCGCCGGGCGGGCAAGATGGGCCTGGGCACGGCTTACCTCACCGGGTTCCGCCTAGCCCGCGACGCCGGCTTCCGCTACATCTGCGAGATGGACGCCGACTTCTCGCACAACCCGGAGGACCTGACGCGGCTCATCGCGGCGTGCCGCCCGGTCGCCGAGGGCGGCGGCGGGGCCGACGTGGCCATCGGGAGCCGCTACGTCGACGGGCTGAGGGTGCTCAACTGGCCACTCGGTCGGCTGGTGCTGAGCTACGGGGCCGGCGTCTACACCCGGGCCATCACGCGGCTGCCGATCCGCGACGTCACGGCCGGCTTCAAGTGCTTCCGCCACGAGGTGCTCCAGGCCATCGACTTTTCGCGCGTCCGCTCGAACGGGTACTCGTTCCAGATCGAGATGAACTACCGGGCGTGGCGACTCGGCTTCCGGCTCGTTGAGGTCCCGATCGTGTTTACGGAGCGGAGCGAGGGCGAGAGCAAGATGAGCGGGGCCATCGTCCGCGAGGCGATGGGCAAGGTCTGGGAGCTGCGGGCGCGCGCGCTGGTCGGGAGGCTTTGAGGGTTCGGGGTTCGAAGGTTCAGGGTTCGCACAGGTGTGGGTCCTTGCGAACCCCGGACCTTCGAACCCCGAACGCACTCGATCCCGAACTCACTCGATCGCTTTCCACTGCTCCGACTGCCGGGCCAGCGCGTCGGCGGGGTCGAGGGCCGGGTGGAGGAGCGCTTCGGAGACCCGCTCCATCCGGGCGCCCTGGGAGCCCTTGACGAGCACGGCGTCGCCAGGACCCAACTCGAACGGGCCGCCCGCGCGGATCGCCCCGGCAGCGGCGCGCGACGACACGGCGGTCTCGATGCGGTCCTGCTCTTCGGCCGTCATCCGCTTGACCGCCCGCCCCATGATCTCGCCCACGGCCACGACGCGGTCGGCCCGGTCCAGCGCCGCCCGCAGTACGCGGACGTGCTCGGCCACCTCGTCGGCGCCCAGCTCCAGCATGTCGCCCAGGAACGCCGTCCGTCGCTCGCCCAGGCCGGCCAGCACGTCGAGCGCGGCGACGGTCGCGTCCGGCGACGCGTTGTAGGTGTCGTCGACCAACGTGCTCCCGCCGACGCCGTCGAGCCGTCGGAGCCGGCCGGCCTCGGGCATCATCGCCTCCAGCCCGTGCGTGATCACGTCGGCGCCGAGCCCGAGCGCGCGGCCGACGGCCGTGGCGAGGAGGGCCGTGTAGATCGCGTGGTCGCCCAGGATCGGCAGCGCCGCCGTGACGTGCTCGGGGCGGACGTCGCAGTCGGCGCCGGTCCCGAACAGGACGACGCGGCCGGCGGTGACCTCGGCCATCCGGCGCGTGCGCGGGTCGTCGCCGTTCAGGACGGCCGTCCCGCCAGCGTCGAGGGCGCGGACGATCTCGGACTTTTCGCGCTCGACGCCGTCGATGCTCCCCAGCGTCTCGACGTGGACCGCGCGGACGGTCGTGACCACGCCGACGGTCGGGGGGAACGCGTCGCACAGCTCCTGGATGTCGCCCGGGAGCCGGGCGCCCATCTCGAGCACGAGGACGGTGTCCGGCGTGAGGTCGGCGTTGAGGAGCGTCAGCGACAGGCCGAGCGGCGTGTTCTTGTTGCCCTCGGAGCCCTGGACCGGGAGCACCTGCTCGAGCACCGACACGACGGCCGTCCGCGCCGTCGTCTTGCCCACGCTCCCGGTGATGGCCACGACCCGGCACCCCAGCTCGCGGACGCGCGCCGACGCCCGCTCCACCAGGTGGCCGACGCTGCTGGCGACCTCGACCACGTCGACGCCCTCGGGCACGTCGACGCTCTCTTCGACGACCACGGCGGTCGCGCCCTTGGCCACGGCGTCGGCGACGAAGGCGTGGCCGTCGTGGGTCTCGCCGCGGATGGCGACGTAGGTGTCGCCAGGCTGGAGCGTGCGGGTGTCGGTCGAGAAGGGCATCGGGCAGGGGGGCGGGTGGGGGTGGAATCTCCGGCCGTCGGAGTCCGACCGCCAGCGTCGGCGCGACCACGCCTTTTGTGGGGACACAATTCATCGTGTCCGTGGGCGACACCGCGCTCGGCAGGGACACCATGCATGGTGTCCGTACGGGGAGGCCCGGTGGGTGGACCGCGTTCCCGGATTGCCTGTCCCCCTCTGCCCGTTGCCAGTTCCCAGTTCCGCGAGCGGAACGAGCCACTCCCCACGAGCGCCCGCGAGCCTCAGCGCGTCGTCTTGCGGGCGGCGTCGCGGGCGTGGCGGTCGAGCGCGAGCCGGACGAGGTCGTCGACCAGCTGCTCGTGGCTCCGGCCGGTCTCGGCCCACATCGCGGGGTACATGCTCCGGTCGGTGAAGCCCGGGATCGTGTTGATCTCGTTGACCAGGACGTCGCCGGCCGCGGTCACGAAAAAGTCGACGCGGCCCATCCCCTCGCAGCCCAGCGCGACGTAGGCGTCGACGGCCATCTGGCGGACGCGCGCGGCGACGTCGTCGGGCAGGTCGGCGGGGACCTCCATGCGCGAGGCGTCGGGGTCCTCGTACTTCGCGTCGTAGTCGTAGAACGCCGACGTCGAGACGATCTCGCCGGGGACCGACGCTTGGGGCGTCTCGTTGCCCAAGACCGCCACCTCGATCTCGCGGCCGACGACGCCGGTCTCCACCAGGACCGTCTTGTCGTAGAGGAACGCCTCGTCGAGCGCCGCCTCCCACCCGTCGGCCGCGTCGACGCGCGTCACGCCGACCGACGAGCCCGAGTTGGCCGGCTTGACGAACACGACCGAGCCGAGCCGGCCGGCGAGCGCCTCGAACGAGGCCCGGTCGCGCTGGTGAGCGCGGACGACCGCGAACGGCGTCGTCGGCAGCCCGGCCGCTTCGAGCAGCCGCTTGGCCACCACCTTGTCCATGCACGCCGCCGACGCCAGCACGTCGGGCCCGACGTAGGGCAGGCCCAGCGTGTGCAGGAACCCCTGGACCGTCCCGTCCTCGCCGTTGTGGCCGTGCAGGACGGGGAACACGACCTCGATCCCCTCGCGCTGAAGCTGGCTCGACCGGACGGTAAACTCGTCCGTGTGGGGGACGAACATGGCGAGCGTGCCGGGGACGAACATGGCGAGCGTGCCGGGGACGTCGCCCGACGCCAGGTGGTGGTCGTCGGCGAGGAGCCACCTGCCGTGCCGGTCGATGTAGATCGGCGTGACGCGGTACCGGTCGCCGAGGGCCGCGCGGACGTTGCGGGCGGAGCGGACCGAGACCTCGTGCTCGGCCGACTGGCCGCCGTAGAGGAGGCCGACGTGGAGGGGAGCGGGCATGGACGGGAGACGACGAGAGGAGCGCCGGAAGCTAGCCCGACCGGCGCGGCGTCAGACCGTCGCGACCTCCCCTTGTGGGATCCCTCCTCCTCGCGGGAGGAGGGACAGAGGCCGTCCCGGACTCGCCCCCAGGGCTATCGCGGCCTCCCCCTGACGTGTCGTCCTGAGCGGAGCCGAAGGGATCTCGACGCGCTGAGGGCGACCGCGAGCCGTCCTGGTCGGCGTCGGGGTCCTCCGACTCCGGCCGCCGACGGCCTCCATCACGCGCCGGCCCCGGGATCGGCGCGCGCGGCGCCTCGTAGCTTCCCCGCCCTCTCTCCCTGAACCCCCGACCTACCGATGGCCGACACCCAGCCCCCCACGCCTCCGACCTCTGGCGAGTCCATCCGCATGACCGGCGACGGGCTCCACGTCCCCGACCGCCCCATCGTCCCCTACATCGAGGGCGACGGGATCGGGCCCGACATCTGGGCCGCCGCCTCACGCGTGCTCGACGCGGCCGTCGAGACGGCCTACGGCGGCAAGCGCCAGATCGAGTGGTTCGAGGTGTACGCCGGCGAGAAGGCGCACGACCGGTTCGGCGAGTGGCTGCCCCAGGCCACTCTGGACGCCATGGAGGCGCACCTGGTCTCGATCAAGGGGCCGCTCACGACGCCCGTCGGCGGCGGCATCCGGAGCCTCAACGTGGCGCTCCGCCAGAAGCTCGACCTGTACGCGTGCGTCCGCCCGGTGCGCTACTTCAGCGGCGTCCCGTCGCCGGTCAAGGCGCCGGAGGACGTCGACATGATCATCTTCCGCGAGAACACCGAAGACATCTACGCCGGCATCGAGTTCGAGAACGGGACCGAGGACTGCGAGCGGTTCAAGGCGCTGATGAAGGAGCACTTCCCCACGCGGTTCGAGAACGTCCGCTTCCCCGACTCGGCCGGGTTCGGCATCAAGCCGGTCTCGCAGCAAGGGACGGCCCGGCTCGTCCGCGCCGCGTTCGACTACGCCGTCGCCGACGGCCGCGACTCGGTGACGCTCGTCCACAAGGGGAACATCATGAAGTTCACCGAGGGCGCCTTCCGCGACTGGGGCTACGAGCTCGCCGACGCCGAGTACGGGGCCGAAGAACTCGACGGCGGCCCGTGGCGCCAGTTCACCAAGAACGGCACCACCATCACCGTCAAGGACGTCATCGCCGACGCGTTCTTGCAGCAGATCCTGACGCGGCCCGCCGACTACGGCGTCATCGCGACGCTCAACCTCAACGGCGACTACATCTCGGACGCGCTGGCGGCCGAGGTCGGCGGGATCGGCATCGCGCCGGGCGCCAACATCAACTACACGACGGGCGTGGCCCTCTTCGAGGCGACCCACGGGACGGCGCCGAAGTACGCCGGCCAGGACAAGGTCAACCCGTCGAGCGTGATCTTGTCGGGCGAGATGATGTTGCGCTACCTCGGCTGGACCGAGGCCGCCGACGCCATCATCAAGGCGATGGAGACGACGATCCAGCAGAAGCGCGTGACCTACGACTTCGAGCGCCAGATGGAGAACGCGACGCTCTTGAAGTGCAGCGAGTTCGGCGACGCGCTCATCGAGAACTTGTAGGACCGGGAGGGATGGGGGATCAGGGAGAGAGGGATGCGCAGACGGGCCGACGTCCGCTGAGAGCGCCCTCGACAATTCCGCACCCCTCCGTCCCGCATCCCTCCATCCCTCTCGCGATGCGCCGACGCCGCTTCCTCCAGTCCGCCAGCCTGAGCGCCGCCGCGCTCGCGACGCCCGTGGCGCTGGCGAGCGGCGACCGGAAGCGGCCCGTCCGCTCGGCCGTCCGGCCGCCGCGGCTGCGGCCCGGCGACACGGTCGGGCTGGTGGCCCCGGCCGGCATCGTCTACACCCGGGCCGACCTCGACCAAGCCATCGGCCACCTCGACGGGCTCGGGCTCCGGGCGCTCCCCGGCCGCCACGTGCTGGCGCGCGACGGCTACTTCGCCGGGACCGACGCCCAGCGCGCCGCCGACGTCACCGCCATGTTCGCCGACGACCGCGTCGACGCCGTGATGGCGATGCGCGGCGGGTGGGGCGCCGCCCGCGCCCTCCCGCTCGTCGACTGGGACGTGGTCCGGTCGACCCCCAAGGTGCTCTGCGGCTTCAGCGACAACACGTCGCTGCTGCTGGCGGCCTACGCGCGCGCCGGCCTCGTCACCTTCCACGGGCCCAACGCCTCGTCGGACCTGGACGGGTTCTCGGGCGAGAGCTTCCGCCGCGTCGTGATGGACGCGGACGCGGCGACGCTGCGGACGCCGGCGACGCCGCTCTCCGGGCCGACGACCCTCACGCCGGGCCGGGCGACGGGCCCGCTCGTCGGCGGCAACCTGTCGGTCCTCGTCTCGCTCGTCGGGACGGAGTGGCTGCCGGACGTGGCCGGCCACGTCCTGTTCGTCGAGGACGTCGGCGAGGGGATCTACCGGATCGACCGGATGCTGACCCAGCTCGGTCAGGCCGGGCTGCTCGCCGACCTCGCGGGGTTCGTGTTCGGGGCGTGCCCCCGCTGCGACCCCGACTCGGGCCCCGTCGACGGGTTCACGCTCGACGAGGTGATCCGCCAGCACGTCGCGCCGCTGGGCGTGCCGGCCTTCCAGGGCGCCGCCATCGGCCACACGTCGCGCAAGCTGACGGTGCCCATCGGGGCCGAGGCCGAGATCGACGCGGACGCCGGAACGTTGCGGCTGCTCGCGCCGGCCGTCAGCTGACCCGTCGCTGCGCTCGCCAGGGTGGTGCGGCCGGGTGGCGGGGGCGTCTACTGGGTGAGGCTGAGCCCGTGCGGGCCTCCTCTCTTGCGTTCCTCTTCCGCTCCGCTCTCATCCTTGCGGAGTCCTGATCGCTGGTGCGCACGAGCCCCTAACTGACGGGAACACTAGAGCAAGTCGTGGTTATACGCCGATCTCTTCACCTCCCTCATGGATCTCTCCCCCGACCTTCCGGCTTCGGCATCCGACCTCGTCCAACGCGATCCTGACTCGCAAGGTCTCGGAATTGACCCGTCACCTGCGAGCCCTCAGGGACTCTCTTCCCTTCCCGATCCGTCGGTTGCCTCGTCCGAGTTCCAGGACCGACTAGCCTCAGACTTCCCTGGTCTTCCCGAAGGACTAACGCCAACGTTCGTCGCGGTGGCGGCTTTCGAGTCCGCAGAGAGAGAGGGCGTCACAGACGAGAAGGCGAAGGCGTACGCGGCGGAGGTAGTCGGCTCGCTCGACGGCTCGCCCGATCCAGCCAAAACGGTGGACGCCGCCCTGTCCTACATTATCGGAAGTGGGGCGCGCATCTACGGAAGTGGGGCGCGCATCTACGGAAGTGGGGCGCGCATCGACGAAGGCGGGACGCCGGGCGGCCTCGACGGCGCCCGCGAGCCCGACCAGCTCCTTGCGCAGGTACCCCTGGTCCGAGGGCTCTCGCGAACCGAGCGGGCAGATTTCACCTTGATCTCCGACAGCCGCCAGCAGGAACTCAACGTCACGGCCCGTAACTACATCTTGGCGTATGCCGACGGAGACGTCCAACGCGTCAACGGTGGCTTCGTCGACCAAGGCCTAGGTGCGTCTGGCGCCGCCACGCTACCCCAGCGTGAGACCTACCTCGTCCCGAGAATCGACTTTGTTGACCTCAAGGACATCCTAGAGGACCTCATGGCGCGGACCGACATGGGAGACATAGACAGGGCGTACATCTGGAGTCAGATCGTTTCGGCCAAGGGCGATTCCAAGACCACCGAGTACGAGAACGCCCAGGTCTACATCGACAACCGCGGCGTCCGGGACTACCTTCGCGACAGCCATCCGACACGCGAGTGGCAAACGCCGAATCACCTCGCCGTGTCGTTTGAAGATGGGTATCACGCATTCGGTAACGGCGATTCCAACAGTCCGGGAATGGGGTTCGTCGGGCGGGCCGAGGCATACAACCGCATCCAGGAGCGCGAGGCCGGCGGCATCTTCGGCATCGGCGCCAATCCGGGAGATCGCCAGGCGTCCATGGTGTTCGTGGACGCGATCCACGCGTGGCGCGATGCCCAGGAGGGCCAGCGGTTCAACGCGTTTGCCCGGGCCTGGATCAACGGGGCCATCGACCCGAACTACGCGTAGCAGCCTGTCCGCCTCGGGCCTATCCCCGAGGGGAGCGGTTAGGCCACTAGCTTGCGCAAGGCCAGGATGCTGCCCAAGTGCAAGCCCTCGTGGTACAGGTTGAACCGGACGCCGTCCTCGACGCTCGCCAGCACCACGCCGGGCGTCGTCCGGTACTCGCGGTAGGTCGGGAACCGGCCGGCGCGGAGGTCGGCCTCGGTCTGGTCGGGGACGGTGAGGAGGAGCTCGCGGACCTCGGCCCACGTCCACTCCCTCTCCCAGCCGTGGGGCGAGCTCCCCTTGCGGAAGGCCGGCATGAACCCGTCCGGGAGGTTCGGCGGCAAGCCGGACAGGCCGTAGGTCAGCGCCTGCTCCGTGGCCACCACGTGGCCGGCGTTCCACAGGACGTGGTTGTTGAACCCGTCCGGGATCGCGGTCCGCGCGGGGTCGGGCAGGGCGTCGACGAGGGCCGCCATCGTGCGGCGGGTCTGGCGGACGACGTCGAGGGCGGCGAGGGCGGCGGCGTGCTGGGGGGCGTCGGTCATGCTCGGCGCACCCAGGCGTTGTCGACGGACTCGAAGCCCAGCCGCTCGTAGAAGCCGCTGGACAGGTTCGAGTCGCGCAGCAGCAGCTCGACGCCGGGCAGACGGCTCAGGATCTCGTCGATCAGCCGCTTCCCCACGCCCGCGCCCTGGACGTCCGGCTCGACGGCCAGGTCGCACAGGACCGCCGACTGGACGCCGTCGGTGAGCACGCGCGCGAGCCCGACCACGCGGTCGCTCTCCCACAGCGTGAGCACGAGCGACGACGCCTCGAACGCCTGCCACAGCCGGCCCGGGTTGTCGGTCTTGCGCAACAGCGGGGCGCGGCGGTAGAGCGTCGCGATGCGGGCCGGCGTCAGGCCGTCCAGCGTGTCGCGGAGGTCGAGGGTCCCGGGGTCGGTCATGGGGGCGTGGGTCGTGGAGCGTGGGGACGGCCGGCCCGCGCTCCACGCGCTACCCGTGCGCCGGGTTCGCGTCGTCGGCCACCCACCGCCATTTCGCCGCGCGGACGGCGAGCGTCTCGGGCACCCGGCGGGTCGGGTCGGTCCACAAACGGAGCCGCTGGCCGCCAGCCTCGGGGCCCGCGACCTCGACGTCCCACTCGGCGGTGAGCCCCAAGAACAGCCGGCCGAGCACGCGGGCCGGGACGCCGTCGTCGGCCGGCTCGAGGGCCTCGGGACGGACCGCGAGCGCGTGGCCGTCGGGCATCGGCTCGCCCGCCAGCCGCTCGGCGAGCGCTCGGTCGCGGATCACGTTCGCGCCGCCCAGGAACGACGCCGCGTAGGCCGTCGGCGGGTCGGCGTACAGGTCTTCGGGTGTCCCGACGGCTTCGAGCCGGCCGGCCCGCATGAGGGCGATCCGGTCGCTCAGCGCCAGCGCCTCCGACTGGTCGTGCGTCACGTACAGGCTCGTCACGCCCAGCTCGCGCTGGAGCGCCTTCAGCTCCGCGCGTGTCGCCTCGCGCAGCGCCAGGTCGAGGTTCGACAGCGGCTCGTCGAACAGCAGCACGTCGGGCTCGACGGCGACGGCGCGCGCCAGCGCCACCCGCTGCTGCTGGCCGCCCGAGAGCGCCGCGACCGGCCGGTCTTCCAGCCCCGCCAGGTCGACGCGGGCGAGGGCCCGCGCCGTCCGCTGGCGGACCTGGTCGCGGGCCACGCCTCGCACCGTCATCCCGTACCCGACGTTCTCGCCGACCGTCATCGTCGGGAACAGCGCGTAGCTCTGGAAGACCATCGCCGTCGGCCGGTCCTGGGGCGGGCGCCGCGTCACGTCGGCCCCGCCGATGCGGACCGTCCCGGCGTCGGGCGTCTCGAACCCGCCGACGAGCCGGAGCAGCGTCGTCTTGCCGCACCCGGACGGGCCTAGCAGCGACACGAACGCGCCCTCGGCCACGTCCAGCGTCACCCCGCCGACGGCCGTGACGGCGCCGTAGCGCTTGACGACGCCGTCGATCCGGACGCCTCCGGCGGAAGGGGATGAGGCAAGGGGCACGGGTTGGCTCCCGCCCCTGGCCTCGTGCCTCATGCTGCTTGCCCCAGGGCCGCCGTCACCTTCTCGGCGGCCTCCTGGAGCCGGATCGCGCTCTCGATCGGGAGCCCGCTCTCCTTCAGGATGGCCATGCCCTCCTCGGCGTTCGTGCCCTGAAGACGGACGATCAGCGGGACCGTCAGCTCCATGTTGCTGGCCGCCTCGACCACGCCGCGCGCGACCCGGTCGCACCGGACGATGCCGCCGAAGATGTTGACCAGGATGGCCTTCACGTTCGGGTCCGACTGGATGATGCGGAACCCGGCCTCGACCGTCTGCGCGTTCGCCGTCCCGCCGACGTCGAGGAAGTTGGCCGGCTCGCCGCCCGCCAGCTTGATGAGGTCCATGGTCCCCATCGCCAGCCCGGCGCCGTTGACCATGCAGCCGACGTTGCCGTCGAGCTTGATGTAGTTCAGGTTGTGCTTGCCGGCCTCGACCTCGAGCGGGTCCTCCTCGGCCTCGTCGCGCATCTCGGCCAGGTCGGGGTGGCGGAAGAGCGCGTTGTCGTCCAAGTCCATCTTGGCGTCGAGCGCGACGACGCGGCCGTCGTCGGTGAGCACCAGCGGGTTGATCTCGGCGATCGTCGCGTCGGACTGGCGGTACGCCTGGTAGAGGGCCGAGACGAACTTCCGGGCCTCCTTGAGCGCCGGGCCCTCGAAGCCGAGCCGGAAGGCGATCTCGCCCGCTTGGTACGGGCGGATCCCGATGGCCGGGTCGACCCACACCTTGATGATCTTGTCGGGCGTCGCCTCGGCGACCTCCTCGATCTCGACGCCGCCCTCGGTCGACGCCATGATGACGTCCATCCCCCGTGCCCGGTCCAGCGTCACGCCGACGTAGTACTCCTTGGCGATGTCCTCGGCCGCCGTGACCAGGATCTTCTTGACGAGCTGGCCGTCGGGCCCCGTCTGGGGCGTCACCAGCGTCATGCCCAGGATCTTTTCGGCGTTGCCGCGGACGCCGTCCAGGCTCGGTGTGAACTTGACGCCGCCGCCCTTGCCGCGCCCGCCGGCGTGGATCTGGGCCTTGACGACGAACTGCTCGACGCCGTCCTTGGCCATCGTCTCGGCGGCGGCGACCGCCTCGTCGACCGTGTCGGCGACGATGCCGCGCTGGACGGCGACGCCGTGCTGGGCGAGGATCTCCTTGGCCTGGTACTCGTGGACTTTCATCGGGTGGGGATGCGTGGGGGCGGGGCGGTCGTCGGGTTCGGGACCGGGCACGCCAAGCTAGCCCTGCCCGTTCCGACCGAGCACACCGAGGAGCGGCCACGGCGCCCCGTTCGCGGCCCCTCACCCGATCTTCGACGGCTCCCGCGCGGTTGACGCCCGGGGTAGGGGCGGACCGCGCACAGAGAGGACTGTGTAAAGGACCACCCGGCGACTCCGCTTTATTTTGCAGGCGCGTCCTCTGCCTCTACTCGCCTGTTCGGACTCACCCGTTGACTCTCTCTTCCGTGTTGCCCGAGACCGTCGAGTCGGCTGTGGTCCGCCGGCATCCCCTCCGACCGAGGGCCGTGGTCGCCCTCGTCGTGGCGTATCCCGCCGTGTGGGCGCTCCTCCACTGGGCGTCCACGTCGTTCCAGATCGCCAGCCCCAACATCTCGTTGTGGTACCCGGCGGCGGGACTTGCGTACGCGGTGCTGCTCGTGTTCGGAGTCCGGTTCGTGCCGCTCCTGGTGGTCCACGCCCTCTTCGCCTACCTCATCCCCCCCTCCGACCTCAGCGTCGCCGGCCACGCGGCCAACGCCGTCATCGACCCGGTTCTGTTCGGGCTGGGGGCGTGGGTCCTCCTCGAGAGAGTCCGCATCGACCCCCGGCTCCCGAAGCTGCGCGACGTGCTGCTGTTGTTCGGCGTCCTCGCGGTCGTGCAGGCGCTGGTTGCCGTGTCGGTGTCGGCGGTGTCGGCGTGGGACGGCTTGTTCGCCTGGGGAGAGCTCCCGCTCAAGGCGGCCATGTTCTGGGCCGGCGACCTCACGGGCGTCGCCGTGGTCGGCGTCCCCCTCTTGCTGTTGTCGCGGCACCTGAACACCTGGGCCACGCCGTTGCCCCAGGGCGCCTTCGACTTTCCCCGTGCGTCACGCCAGACGGCCGGCCGTCTCGCGGCGACAGCCGCCGGCGCGGTCGCGGGCGCGTTTGTGGCGTTCGGACTCCCGTCGAACCCCTCGCTGAACTTCGCCTACGTCACGTTCGTGCCCGTGCTCGCGGCGGCCGTGCTGGGCGGCCTCCCCTACGCGTCGGTGGCCGTCGTGGCGCTGAACGTGGCGGCGGTCCTGATTGTCCTGGCCCAGCCGGGCGGAATCTCGGGGTACTCGGGGTTTCCGCTCCAGTTCGGGCTCCTCACCGTCTCCGTCTTGGGGGTGCTCATGGGCGCGTTCATCTCGGAGCGGCGGCAGCGGGCTCAGGCCCTCGCTCGGGCGCTCGACCAGGCCGAGGCGGCGGCCCGCCTCAAGGACGCCATCTTGTCGAACATGAGCCACGAGGTGCGGACGCCGCTCACCGTCATCCTCAACGCGGCCGGGATGATCGGGGAGGGCGACGAGCCCCGCCCCCTCGCCACCCTCATCGAGCGGAACGGGCAGCGCCTGCTCGACACGCTCACCCTCGTTCTGGAGCAGGCCCAGATCGAGGCCGGCGCCGTCGACCTCCGGGTGCAACGGGTCGACGTGGTCAAGCTCGCCGCCCGAGTCCTCACGGCCTGCCGCCCGCTCGCGAGCGAGAAGGGGCTCACGCTCGATCTCCAGGCGAACGGCCGGGTCGAGGCCGTCCACAGCCTGAGCGCGCTCGAGCGCGTCCTCACCCACCTCCTCGAGAACGCCGTCAAGTTCACCGAGGCCGGCTCGGTGACGGTCGCCGTCGAGTCCGACGCGGGCGGCGACCAGTTCGCGATCCGCGTCGCGGACACGGGCCGGGGCCTCCCGGAGGCGCTCGTCCCGCACGTCTTCGAGCCGTTCCGGCAGGCTTCCGAAGGGCTCGACCGCGAACACGAGGGGGCCGGGCTCGGGCTCGCCGTCGTGCGCGGCTACGTCGAGTCGATGGGCGGGGCGGTGGGCGTCGAGAGCGAGCCGGGCCTGGGCTGCGCGTTCCGCGTGACGCTCCCGGTCCGGGGCGCGTACGGAGCACCCGCCGAGGACGCGCTCGCCTCCCCCGTCGAGGCACTCGTCTAGCCGACGCGCTGCACGCGACGCGCCGCCGTCGTCCCGTTCGCGGTGCGCCCCGGCGCACGCCCCCTCCGATGACCCGCTTCGACTGGCACGTCCTCCGGCGCTTCCTCTCGGGCACCGCGTTGCTGCTGGTGCTGCTGGTGGCCACGTTCGTCGTGCTGGACCTGGCCGAGCGGATCGACGACTTCCTCGACCGCGGCGCGACGACGGCCCAGATCTTCGGCGAGTACTACCTCTACTACGTCCCCGACATCGTCCGGCTGACGAGCCCGTTGGCGCTGTTCCTCGCCGCCGTCTACGTGACCGCTCGGCTGGCCCAGTCGATGCAGCTCACGGCGGTCCACATGGCTGGCGTCTCGACGTGGCGGTTTATGCGCCCGCTCGTGGCCGTCGGCGTCGTGGCGACGGCCGGGATGCTGGCGTTCAACGGGTTCGTGGTGCCCCGGGCCAACGCCGTCGTCCACGCGTTCCAGAACCAGTACTACCGGGACGCGCCCGAGGGCGGGGGCGGGTCCGAGATCGTTCGCCAGACGGCGCCGGGCGAGGTCCTGACGGCCCGCTACTTCGACCGCGAGCGGGGCCAGGCCTTCCGCGTCAGCGCGGTCACGCTGGCCGAGGGCGGCGGCGTCGCGCGCCGCCTCGACGCCTCCCAGATGACCTGGGTCGACTCGCTCGCCACATGGCAGGCCGTCGACGTGGCCGTCCGGACGTTCGCCGCCGACGGCGCGGAGACCTACGCCTACCACGCGGAGCTCGACACCGCGCTGACCATCCGGCCCCGCGACCTCGCCCAGTCCGAGCGGGACGCCGAGCGGCTGACGGTGCTCGAAGCACGCGACTACGTCGCCGCGCTCGAGCGAGCCGGGGTGACCGAGCGCGGGCGCCCGCTCGTGGCGTACCACGCCAAGTTCGCGTACCCGTTCGCCAACCTGGTCCTGGTCCTGCTCGCGGTCCCCCTCGCCGCCCGGCGCCGACGCGGTGGACAGGCGGCCCAGCTCGCGGTCGGGCTGGGCGTCGCGTTCCTCTACCTCGCGCTCCAGAAGACGATCGAGCCGCTGGGGTATGTGCAGACGATCCCGCCGGTGGTCGCGGCGTGGCTCCCGCACGTCCTCTTTGCCGCCGTCGCCCTGGCGCTGCTGGCCCGGTCGAGCCGGTAGCTGTGGACGAGGGCCGGCCAGTCTCGGGACGAGCCCGAACACAGGCGGCAGTCGGGCACGCCACGCCCGCCCGGTGTGCCGACTGGCCGCACGAGGTGGCAATCAGGATCGAACCGCTCACTCGTCTTTGTGCACTACCGCCGTAGATAGGCAGTCACGTCTTGTGCATGTACTGACCCGGACGGCGGGGATCTCAGAATGATAAAGGGAGCTTTCAACAATCTGTTCTGAATCGGCTTGCACGGATTATTGGAATTGATAAGACGCTTTTCCGAAGCGCCAGGCTAGGGCGAGGACGTTTATTAGGGGATCTCCCCAGACCCCATCGACTCACGACGATGACGACCCCACCACGCCACAGCAGCGCCGTCCTGTCTTATCGCGACCTCGTCCGGATCCGAACTCGAATGGACCTCACCGGCCGAACCTCCGAGTTCTCCGGACGCATTCGAGGCGAGCGGGCCGGAGGCATCGATGGGCTGCACTTCCGTGAGATCCTGAGCCGGACCGGACGCGAGGTCGTCGTCCGGGATCACCTCGGCGAGACGAGGTCGATGCTCATGTTCGGGTCGAACAACTACCTCGGGCTGGCCACACATCCTCGCGTGGTCGCGGCCGTCCGCGAGGCGGTGGCCGACTACGGCGTCGGAGCGGGCGGGCCGCCCATCTTGAACGGGCATGGGCCGCTGCACCGCCAGCTCGAAGGCCGGCTGGCGGCCCACGAGGGCAAGGAGGCGGCGCTCGTGTTCTCGAGCGGCTACTCGGCCAACGTCGGGCTGATGAGCGCGCTCCCCGGCCCCCGCGACATCGTCTTCTACGACGACGAGATCCACGCGTCGACGTTGGACGGGCTCAAGATGGGGCGGATCGAGTCCCGCTCGTTCCCCCACAACGACCACCGACGTCTGGACGCGCTGCTCGAAGAGGCCAGCGAGACGTACCAGAACGCGTTCGTCGCCGTCGAGGGCGTGTACTCGATGTCCGGGTCGGTGGCCCGGCTCGACCGGATCGGCGAGGTCACGGCCCGCCACGGCGCCACGCTCGTCGTCGACGAGGCGCACGGGACCGGCGTCACGGGGCCGCACGGGGCCGGCACCGTGGCCATGTTCGGCGCGCGCGACACCGCCGACGTCGTGATGGGCACGTTCTCGAAGTCGTTCGGCGTCTCGGGCGGGTTCGTCGCCGCCGACGCCGACGTGATCGACTACCTCCGCTACTTCGCCAGGTCCTACGTGTTCTCGACGGCGCCGTCGACGGCCATCTGCGCCGCCGTGATCGCCGGGCTCGACGTGATGGCGGACGAGCCCGAGATCCACGGCCGGCTGATGGACGTGTGCGGCTACTTCGCCCAGGGCCTGCGCGAGCGCGCGATGGAGGCGTCCGGCCTGACGGCCGTGTTCTCGCTGCCGGTCCCGGCCGGGACCGACGTCCGCGCGGCGGCGCACGACTTCAACCGGCGCGGCCTCTTCCTGAACCACGTCGAGGCGCCGGCCGTGCCGACGTCGCAGCAGCGGTTCCGCGTCAGCCTGACGTCGGACCACACGCGCGACGACATCGACCGGCTGCTGGAGGCCGTCGACGCCGTGTGGGCCGTCCACGTGACGCCGAGCGGCGACGGCCGCTCCGGGGCCGACCCCGCGCTCCAGCTTGCCGGGTAGCGCCGGGCCGGACGGGTGGGGGGTGACGGCGACCGCTCCCAGATCCCCACGCCCCGGACTCCGGCTACGCCTCCCCGCTGGGTCCCGTGAACCGGACCTGCTGCTGGCCCACGTCGCCGATCTCGCCGTGCTGGGCCTCGTAGCGCTGGATATTGTCGGCGAGCGCCGCGAGCAGGCGCTTGGCGTGGCCCGGCGTGACCACGATCCGGCTCTTGACGCGGGCCTTGGGCACGCCCGGCATCACGCGGATAAAGTCCAGGATGAACTCCTCCGGGCTGTGCGAGATCATCACCAGGTTCGAGTAGACGCCCTCGGCGACCTCCTCGGACAGCTCGATGGAGAGGGACGGGCCGGGCGGGTCGAGCTGCGGTTCCATGGTCGGAGAGAGAGGGGTCGGGTGGGATCGTCGGCCGTGCAAACGGTTCCGGCTCAGCCGCGCTGGCGGCCGGCGCGGGCGAGCGCCGAGATGAGGTCGCTCCGCGTCAGGATGTCGAACGCGCCCGGCTCGCCGCCCTCCACCAAGACGGCCCCGGCCTCGCCGTCGAGGGTCGCCGTAAGGTCGTCGAGGTGGACGTCGGCGGCGACGACGGGCAGCGGCGCGCCCATCACGGCGCGGACCGGCTCGTCGCGTGCCTCGGGCGCCTCGATCAGCCGGCTCAGCACGCCGCGCTCGTTCAGGCTCCCCACGACCGCGCCCCCGTCGAGCACCGGCACCTGGCTGATGCCGTGGGCCGTCATGGTCTCGATGGCCGCCGCCAGCGTGTCGCCCGGGGCCACGCCGATGACGGCCTCGGACCGGGGGCGGACCGACAGGACCTCGGCGACGGTCAGCGTCTGGGGCGTCTCGAGGAACCCGTTCCGGCGCATCCACTCGTCGTCGTAGGTCTTCGAGAGGTAGCGGAAGCCGCTGTCGGGCAGCATCACCACGACCACGTCGTCGGGGCTGAGCCGGTCGCGGTGGGCGCCGAGCCAGTCGAGCGCGCCGGCCATCGCCATGCCGCAGCTCTGGCCGATGAACAGGCCCTCCTCGCGCGCCAGCCGCCGCGTCATCTGCATCGTCGTCTTGTCGTCGACCTGGACGTAGTCGTCGACGAGCGAGAAGTCCATGTTGCCCGCCAGGATGTCCTCGCCGACGCCCTCGGTCGCGTACGGGTAGATCTCCGACTCCTTGAACTCGCCCGTCCGCCAGTACTCGGCGTAGACGCTGCCGAAGGGGTCGACGCCGACGATCTGGACGTCGGGGTTCTTCTCCTTGAGGAAGCGGGCCACGCCGGAGATGGTGCCGCCCGTGCCGGCGCCGGCGACGAAGTGGGTGATCCGGCCGTCGGTCTGGTCCCACAGCTCGGGCCCGGTCGTCCGGTAGTGGGCGTCGGCGTTGGCCGGGTGGTCGTACTGGTTGGGGTAGAACGCGCCGGGGATCTCGGCGGCCAGCCGCGCGGCGACCGAGTAGTAGCTCCTCACGTCGTCCGGGGCCACGTTCGTGGGGCAGACGATGACCTCGGCGCCGAACGCCCGCAGCACGTCGACCTTCTCGGGGCTCTGCTTGTCGGTCGTGGTGAAGATGCAGCGGTAGCCCTTGGCGATGGCCGCGATGGCGAGGCCAGCGCCCGTGTTGCCGCTCGTCCCCTCGACGATGGTCCCACCTGGTTTGAGCAGGCCCTTAGCCTCGGCGTCCTCGATCATGGCGACCCCGATCCGGTCCTTGACCGACCCGCCGGGGTTGAAGAACTCGACCTTGGCCAGGACGGGGCACGGGAGGTCCCGCCCCAGCGTCTGCAGGCGGACGAGCGGCGTCTGGCCGATCGTGTCGAGGATGGTGGACCACATGGCGAGCTTGGAAGAGGGGGCCGGAAGCTACACGACCACCCGTGCGCTCTCAATGAGGAAGGGGCTCGGCCAGGACGACTCCGCAACGGCCGAGGGCGACGGGCCCCCAAGACCGTGTCGCGCTCGACGCCGTCTCGAACTCGCTCGGAGCCGAACCCTGAACCTAGAACCCCCGAACCCATTTACCTTCCGTCATGGAGCCCGCCCCGTCCCTCCCCTACGTCGCCCCGGAGCTGCTCACGGCGCTGACCGACGCGTCTGGGCAGCGGCTCGACTGCAACGAGGCGTGGCGGGAGGTCTTCGGCGACGAGGGCCTGTGGGGGCGGCTCCCGCCCGAGGACGCGCGGTTCGCCCACGAGCACGCCGTCGAGGCGTCGCGCGGGGGGTCGGTGACGAACGAGGTGTTCCTGATCGACCGGCCCGGCGGCGAGGAGCCGCTCCCGGTGCTCTTGCACTTCCAGCCGGTCCGCCTGCCGGGCGGCGAGGCCGGCCAGTACCCCGTCTCGGTCCACGGCGAGGTCATGCGCGAGCCGGCCAGCTGGGCCGCCGAGCAGACGCGCCGGCGCCGGATGGAGATGCTCGGCCGGATGTCGATGGGCATCGCCCACGACTTCAACAACTTGCTGACGGCCGTCCTGGGCCACGCCGAGCTGCTCCGGACGGACCTCCTCCGGCTCAACGCCGAGCGCGAGGCCCAGAACCACCTCCGCTCGCTCGAGCGGGCCGCCAGCGACGGGGCCTCGCTCGTCCGCAAGATCCAGCAGTACATCCGCAACGAGAAGGCCGAGCGGGCCGAGTCGGTCTCGCTCCACGTCATCGCCGAGGAGGTCCTCACGCTGACCCGCCCCTACTGGTACAACGAGCCCCGCCGCCGCGGCATCTCGATCCGGGTCGACACCACGCTCCGCCCCGTCCCGTCCATCCTGGGCGCGCCGACCGAGCTGCGCGAGGTGCTGGTCAACCTGGTCCTCAACGCCGTCCAGGCCATGCCGGCCGGCGGGACGCTGACGCTGGCCACGGCCCGCCGCGACCGGGCGACCGTCGTCGAGATCGGCGACACGGGCGTGGGGATGACCGAGAGCGTCCGCCGGCGGGCCTTCGAGCCGCTGTTCACGACGAAGGGGGCCAGCGGCTCGGGCATGGGGCTGACGATGAGCCAGGGCATCGTGCAGGAGCACAACGGGCGGATCGAGGTCGAGAGCGCGCCCGGCCGCGGGACGCTGTTCCGGCTCGTCTTCCCGTTCTCGACCGGGACGCCGGCGCCCGAGGCCGCCCGCCCGTCGGCCGCCCCGAGCACGGCCCCCGGCCTGCGCCTGCTCGTCGTCGACGACGAGCCGATGGTGCGGACGGTGACCTCGAAGCTCCTGCGCCTGCGCGGCCACGACGTCACCGAGGTCGACGGGGGCCCGGCCGCCCTCGACACCCTCGCCGACGGGCTCGAGGTCGACGCGGTCGTGACGGACCTCTCGATGCCGGACATGAGCGGCCGCGAGCTCGCCGCCGCCCTCCGCCAGCGCTACCCGACCCTGCCCGTCCTCCTCCTCACGGGCGACACCGACGCCGAGGCCGACGGCGCCGACGTGGCCGCCGTGGTCAAGAAGCCGTTCCAGCTCGACGTGCTCGACGCGACGGTCCGCCAGATCGTGGGGTGAGGGAACGGGGAACGGGGAACGGGGAACGGGGAACGGGGAACGGGGAACGGGGAACGGGGAACGGGGAACGGGGAACGGGGAACGGGGAACGGGAAGATGTCGGCTCGTGAGCGCGAGTCAACTCGTTCGTCCACAAGTTGTCCGGAACTTTTCCCCGACGCACCCCTCATCCCTCATCCCTCATCCCTCATCCCTCATCCCTCATCCCTCATCCCTCATCCCTCATCCCTCATCCCTCATCCCTCCAGCGCCGGGCCATGAGGCTGTCGCCGGCGTCGAGCTCGGGCTCGTCGGGCGGGGTGAGGTTGTAGAAGGCCACGAGCGCGTCGTAGAGCTCGGCGTGGTGGCGGCGGAGCCGGGCAGGCCGCTCGAAGAACTGCTCGGTCGCGACGGCGAACAGCTCGGCGGGGGCGCTGGCGGCGTAGCTCCTCAGGATGCCGTCGCCGCGCTGGGCCCGGCGCATCTCCTTGCGCATGAGCGAGACCCAGGCGTCGGCCGAGCGGGGGTCGAGGAAGGAGGGGACGCCGTCGGCCTCCCAGCCCTCGAAGTCGAACACGTGGGCCAGCTCGTGCAGGACCACGTTGTTGCCGTCCTCGGCGGCCCAGCCCCGTTCGACGGCGCGCGTCGAGAACACGATGGGGCCCTGGCCATGGACCATCCCGTCGAACATGCCCGGCTCCTCGTCGCCGTAGGCCTCGTCGAACGTGTCGGGGACGAACAGGACCGTCCGCTCCGTCGGGAGCTCCCAGTCGGGGTGGCCGTGGAGCAGGAGCGCAGCGCCGGCGGCGACGGACACGCGGAGCGCGTCGGTCGGCTGGGCGCCGCCGGTGCCCTCGAACGTCAGGCCGTCGAGGGCGAAGGCCACGTCGCGCTCGAACCGCTGGCGGCCGGCCCGGTCGAGCCCGGCGTAGAGGCGGACGTGGTCGGCGAGCCACGCCCGCTGCGGCTCGGGGAGCGGCCGACGGGCCACGCGCAAGCGGCGCAGCGGACGGCGCAGCGACCACGCCACCACGGCCGCCCACACGACCACGCCCGCGGCGACGCCCACGCCGAGACCGGACGCGCGCGACGCGACCAGCCCCACGAGCGTCGCCAGCAAGGCGCCACCGAGGGCGGGGACGGCGAGGTCAGACGCACGGGCGACGCGCACGAGACGATTCGGAGAACGAGGGGACACGGAGGCGGCCCGTGAGTTTACCCTCTCCCCCACTCCGGCCGATGCCGAACCCACGGGCGGCCCGCAGCCGCCCGTGCCCCGCCGAACCGACCGCCGCTCCGCATGCGCCCTCTTCCCCTCGCCTCCGACGACCTGCCCCGCGAGAGCGGAGACCCCGAGCAGTCCATCCCGCTCTTGACGCCCGACGAGGAGCGCGAGATGCACGCGGCCGAGCTGCCCGAGACGCTCCCCATCCTGACCCTCCGCAACACGGTCCTCTACCCGGGCGTGGTCCTCCCGATCACCGTCGGGCGCGACACGAGCCTGCAACTCGTCAAGGACGCCTACGCCGGCGACCGGCTCGTCGGCGTCGTGGCCCAGAAGCGGGCCGAGGTCGAGACCCCCGGCCCGGACGACCTCTACCGGGTCGGCGCGGCGGCCACCATCCTGAAGCTGATCAAGATGCCCGACGGGTCGGTGTCGATCGTGATCCAGGGCAAGCGGCGGATCGAGATCGAGGCGTTCGACCAGCTCGACCCCTACCTCACGGCCCGCATCCGGGCGATCCCGGAGGAGGAGGGCGACGTGGACCCGGTCGAGATCGACGCCCGTGTCAGGTCCATCAAGGAGCTCGCGGTCCAGATCGTCAACCTGTCGCCGAACTTGCCGAGCGAGGCGGCCTACGCGATCCAGAACATCGAGAGCCCGGGCTTCCTGGTCCACTTTATCGCGTCGAACCTCCAGGTCGACGTCGAGAAAAAGCAGAACCTGTTGGAAACGCGCCCGCTTTTGGACCGCTCCCAGCTGGTGCTGGACTACCTGGAGCAGGAGGTCCGCGTGCTCGAGATCTCCGAGGAGATCCGCTCGAAGGTCAAGACCGACGTCGACCAGCAGCAGCGGGAGTTCTTCCTGCGCCAGCAGCTCAAGGCCATCCAGGACGAGCTGGGCGAGACCGAGGGCTCGTCCCGCGACGCCGACGAGCTCCGCGACACGCTGGCCGAGAAGCGGGAACTGCTCCCCGAGGCCGTCATCGAGACGCTGGAGAAGGAGCTGACCAAGCTGGCGCGGACGAACCCCGCGAGCCCCGAGTACGGCGTCGTCCGCAACTACGCCGAGACGATCCTGGACTTGCCGTGGGGCCACACGTCCGAGGACAAGCTCGACATCGCCCGCGCCGAGGACGTCCTCAACGAGGACCACTACGGCCTCGACGACGTCAAAAAGCGGATCCTGGAGTACCTCGCCGTCCTCAAGCTGAAGGGCGACATGAAGGCGCCCATCCTGTTGTTCTACGGCCCGCCCGGCGTCGGCAAGACGTCGCTGGGCAAGAGCATCGCGCGGTCGCTGGGCCGCGAGTTCCACCGGATCTCGCTCGGCGGTGTCCGCGACGAGGCCGAGATCCGCGGCCACCGGCGGACCTACATCGGGGCGCTGCCGGGCCGCGTCATCCAGGGCCTGAAGCGGGCCGGGACGTCGAACCCGGTGTTCATGCTGGACGAGGTCGACAAGCTGGGGACCGACTTCCGGGGCGACCCGGCCTCGGCGCTCCTGGAGGTCCTGGACCCGGAGCAGAACGACACGTTCAACGACCACTACCTCGAGATCGACTACGACCTGTCGAAGGTCCTGTTCATCGCGACGGCCAACTCGCTCGACACCATCCCGGCCCCGCTGAGGGACCGGATGGAGATCATCGAGATCACCGGCTACACGCCGTCGGAGAAGCTGGCCATCGCCAAGCAGTACCTCGTCCCGCGCCAGTGCGAGCGGAACGGGCTGAGGGAGGACCAGTTCTCGATCACCGACGACGCGCTCCTCTTGCTCATCGAGGGCTACACGCGCGAGTCCGGCGTCCGCCAGCTCGAGCGGACGATCGGGTCGGTCGTCCGCGGCGTGGCCAAGACCGTCGCCCTCGACGAAGCCGAGCGCGGCGACGTCACGGCCGACGACGTGCCGGGCTTCCTGGGCGGCCGCAAGTTCTTCAACGACGTCGCCGAGCGGACCGAGGTGCCGGGCGTGGCGACGGGCCTGGCGTGGACGCCGGTCGGCGGCGACATCCTGTTTATCGAGGCGTCGGTCAGCCGTGGGACCGGCAAGATGACGCTGACGGGCAAGCTCGGCGACGTGATGCGCGAGAGCGCCCACGCGGCCCAGTCGTGGGTCCGCGCCCAGGCCGACGACCTGGGCATCCCCGCCGACGCGTTCCGCTACTGGGACCTGCACGTCCACGTCCCGGCCGGGGCCATCCCGAAGGACGGGCCGAGCGCGGGCGTGGCCATGACGGCGGCGCTGGTGTCGATCTACACGCGGCGGCGCGTCCGCCACGACGTGGCCATGACGGGCGAGATCACGCTGCGCGGGCTGGTGCTGCCGGTCGGAGGGATCAAGGAGAAGGTGCTGGCCGCGCGCCGGGCCGGGATCTCGTGCGTCGTGCTGCCGGAGAAGAACCAGAAGGACGTCGACGAGATCAAGGACGAGGCCGTCGAGGGCCTCGACGTCCACTACGTCAAGCGGATCCCGGAGGCGCTCGAGATCCTGCTGGAGCCGGAGCCGGTCGAGGACCCCGTCGCCCTGTTCACGGTCTCGGACCGCGAGAAGCGGCTGGCGGCGCCGGCCACCGACGGCGGCCCGGTCGTGGTCCAGAACGGCGACGCGGAGGCGCCGGCGCCCGGCGAGCCGGTGATGAACCGCGACGCCCCCGACAACCGCCCGTAGGGACGTGTCGCAACACGCCCTTACCGACCCGCGGCAAGCCCCTACCGACCTCGGTGGCCGACGTCCGGGTGCCGCCATCCCGCCGCCGCGCCGAGCACGCCGGCCAGCGCCACCATGCCGGGCGCCAAGAACGGGCTCGCCCCGCTCAGCCCCTCCCACAGCGCCGTCGCCAGCCCGAGGTGGGGCTCGATCTCGAGCGCGAACTCGGCGTTGCCCTTGACGTGCAAGACGACCCCCAGCAGGCTCCCCGCGACCGCGAGCCCGCCGGCACCCCACGCCGCGCGGACGGACGCTCGGCTCGGCGCGAGAGCCAGCCACACGACCGCGGCCAGCCCGGCCGCGATCAGCACGAACGGGACGATCTGCCAGACGTCCTCGTAATGCTCGACCAGCACCAACTCGACGGCCGCCGCGAGGTACGTCACGCCGGCCGTGGCCAGCAGGAACCGTCGGTACTGGCGCTCGACCTCCGCCGCCATCAGCGTCCGAGGTAGGTTCGGGCCGGCTCGGCGTCGCCGCCGGTGGCCTGGGCGAGGGCGACCAAGAACGCGTCGTCGTCGGCGTAGGGGCGGCCGGCGACCAAGGCCTCGGCCACCGCCGCGTCGACGCCGGGGAGCTGCTGGAGCGTCGCCGCGTCGCTCTCGTTCGGGTCGACCGGGACGAACACGTAGCGCTCGTACTCGGCCACCTGGTCGGCGTCGACGTACTTGCCGATCTCGCGTCGGAACTGCTCGACGCTGGCGTACGGCCGGTACTCGTCGAACTCGTGGGCCATCCGGTCGCCGACGCCCGGGATCGCCTTGAACTCGTCCTCGGTCGCCGTGTTGAGGTTGACCGGCGTCGCCGAGACGACGGCGTCGGGTGCCGCGTCGGCGGGCGCCGTGTCGACGGCCCGCTCGACCGGCCCGGCGTCGATCTCGGGGTCGGAGCCGTCGCCGGCTTGGCAGGCGGCGAGCGTCAGGACGAGGGCGGCGAGCAGCAGGCGGGACATGGACGCGCGGGGGGGAAGGCCGGAATCTACCGAGCCTCCCGAACGCACGAGGGCCCAGGCCGTGTGCCGGCCCGGGCCCTCTTTCTCGCAAACTGGACAACTACCGGACGACCTGGATCGTCCGGCTCTCGCGCGTCCCGGCCGCGTCCAGCACGACGAGGTAGGTCCCGGTCGCCAGCCGGCCTGCGTCGAGCGTAATCGAGACGGGCTGCCCCGCCACTACGGCGTCGTCGAAGGCGACGACCACCTCGCGGCCCCGGACGTCGAACACAGCGACGCGTGCGCGGCCGTCGGTTGGCGACGTCACCGTCAGCCGAGCGCGGTCGCGCACGGGGTTCGGCCACGGACCATCGACCGTGAGCACGTCGGAGACCGCGACGGCGGCGGCCGGAGTCGCAGCGGCGACGGTGGCCGCCTCCTCCGTCGCCGAGGGAGCGGCGTGGCGGCGGGCGTCGATCTCGGCCCGCATCGCGTCGCGCCGGTCGGCGTGCTCGGCGAGCACCTCGCGCGCCGGTCGCCGGGGTCCCGTAGCGGGCGTCACGGCCGTCGTCCGCGCGGGCAGCGCGTCGCGGGCGGACCGGCGCGGCCCCGTGGCCGGCGTCACGGCCGATGTCCGCGCGGGGAGCACGTCGCGGGCCGAGGGGCCCGTCGGCGTCGGCCGCGCCGGCGCCGGCGTGTACGGAGGCGCCGACGGGTCGTCGGCCGTCGGCCCGTCCGGCAGGTCGGTGGGCGTCCGGACGGCGGGGGCCGACGGGTCGTCCTGCGTTGGGGCGTCGGGGAACGAGGACGGCGTCAAGACGGCGGGCGCCGACGGGTCGTCTCGGTTCGGGTCGTCCTGAGCGACGGCGGGCCGAGCCCACAGCGCCAGGGCGGCCAGCCCGAGGATCAGAGGGGAGAATCTCATGGGGGTCACCGGGCTAGTTCTGGGCGGAGAGGCGAGCGACGGCCGCTTCGAGTCGGGCCAGCCGCTCGGCCTGCCCAGCGACCTCGGCCTCGAGCTCGGCGATCCGGGCGACGGCCGCCTGGTTCCGCGCCCGCAGCGCCTGGACCGACGCCAGCGCCACGCCGTCCGCGTCGATCGACGCGATCGTCGTCTCGCCCTCGCCCAGGCCGAACGTCCGGTAGAAGTCCTGGGCCATCGGGCCGAGATGCGTGACGCCGTCGTCGTTGCCGATGTAGGACCACGTCGAGATCGGGAGCCCGGCGACGCCCTCGAGGACGGACTCCGGGTCGACGGCCACGACGCCCTCCTTGCGCGTCGCGTCGGAGCCCTGGCTCAGCGTGCCCCGGATCGTCAGGTCGCCGTTGCGGGTCAGGATCATGTAGTTCGTGCTCGTCGGCTGGTCGCGGACGCGGATGACCGGCCCGGGCACCATCGAGTAGTCGCCGACGAAGTTGAGCTTGCCGCGGCCCGTCAGGTCGCCGTTGGTGACGAAGTCGCCGAAGGCCGTCATCGTCCCGTCGAACCGGGTCTCGGCGCGGAACCGGGCGAGCCCGTCGACCTCGAGCTCGGTGTTGAGCGCGGCCGTCGAGACGTCGTCGAAGCCGATGAGCGCGCGCGTCGCCACCGCGGTCCCGTCGACCGCCACGTCGGCGTTGAACGTCGCGTTGCCGACCGTGGCGGAGGTACCCGTGGTGACTAGGTTGACGGGGAGCCCGACGAACCCGAGGACCACGTTGTCGTCCTCGATCACGAGCGCCCCGTCGGTCGCGCCCGCGCCGACGTAGAACGGAAACGTCCCCGCGACGCCGTCCTCCAGGTAGAAGTAGCTCTCGTAGCCAGCCAGGTCCCAGGTGTAGTCGCCGAAGCTCTCGCTCTGCTGCTCGAGCCGGAGCGTCGGCAGGTTGCTCGTTAGCGCGTGGACCGCTTGGGCCGGCTCCGTCCCGACGCCGACGAACGTTCCGTTGCTCCCGGGGAAGACGCGGAGCCCGTCCGTGGCCACGCCGGCGTCGACGCGGAACGGCGTCGTGCCGCCCGTGATGTCGTTGATGCCGAAGTAGTTCTCGCCACCGCTCGGCGAGTCGTTGGCGATGAGCTCCCAGTCGTTGGCCGGGAAGCCGCTCAGCGTCGACGTGTCGTCGAAGCGGAGGGTCAGGTTGTCGGCCTTGAGCAAGATGTCAATCGCCCCGTACGCCTCCGAGTCCGCGCAGTTGACGCCGACGCAGAGGGCCTGGCGGATGGTCTGGTTGCCGGTGATGACCGGCCCGGCGCGCTCGATCACGCGCCCGTCCTCGACCGCGATCCGCGCCGTTTGGCCCACGCCGACGGTCGACTCGGGATCGTCGGGGTCGGCCTCGGCCGTCATCACGACGACGTCGACCTGGTACTCGCCGTCGGGCAGGCCGAGCGCGGCGACGTCGGCCGCGGTCAAGGTGGCCGCCTCGCCGGCTGAGAAGGCGCGGCGGGCCTGCTGGCCGTCGGCGCCGCGGAGGACCACCAGGACGCCCGTGTGGGCGACGGCCGGCGTCCAGGTGACGGCGTCGCCGGTGAAGGTGGCCGGGGCCGGGACGTCGTCGCCGAGCGGGGCGGCGAGGGCCGGGCCCGCGAGGAGCGCGAGGACGAGGAGGGCGAGGGACCCTCGGCGGGACGGAGGAAGCATGGGAGAGAGAGGTTGGTGGCTCAAGCCGGCCCAAGGGGACCGGCACTCCTAGCTACGGTGTTCGGGTCGGACAGCCGTCACGCTCCGCCTCGCTCGCGCTCCCCCCGCTCGCCTCGCCACCGTCCCGCCTGGACACGACGAGAGCCCTGGCCTCCTCCAGCCAGGGCTCTCGTAGGTGACGACTGCGCGCCATCAGCGCGCGCCGCCAACATACGCCAGGTGGGGTTCCAACGCACGTGCGGCCGCACAAAGAACCGAGGCGTGGAGGCGAGGATCACGACATCTCCGCACCGCGGATCGGACCTCGCGCCGAGCCCGACGGGTTCGTCTCTCCCCCTCGACCCGACGCCCGTGGCCGACCTCCGCTCGTACACCTCCTCCGGCCCGTTTGACCTGGCGGCCACGTTCCTGCGCGATCTCCGCAGTGGCATCGCCGCGCTCGACGCCGTCGGCGGGGACCTGGTGATGGCGACCGGGCCGATGCTGCCGCCCGTCTTCCTGGTCCGCCACCCGGACCTGCTCCGCGAGCTGCTCGTCGACCGGAACGCGGACGTGACCAAGGCGCGCGGCCTGCGCCTGGCGCGGCGGATCCTGGGCGACGGCCTGCTGACGAGCGAGCCGCCCGTCCACACGCGCCAGCGGCGGCTGGTGCTGCCGGCGTTCCACCACGGCCGGCTCCGCCAGTACGCCCGCCAGATGGTCGACCTGAGCGGCGCCGAGGCGGACCGCTGGGTCGAGGGCGCCCCGTTCGACGGCGCCGCCGCCATGAGCCGGCTCGCGCTCGCCATCGCCGGCCGCACCCTGTTCGGCGCTGACGTCCTGTCTGACGCCGACCGCGTCGGCCGGGCGGTCCACGACGCGATGCTCGCCTTCGACGGGGCCCAGTATCCGTTCGCCGACAAGCTGATGTGGCTCCCGACGCGGGCCAACCGGACGGCGAACCGGGCTCGGGCCACGCTCGACGCCGTCGTCTACGGCCTCGTCGCCGACCGCCGCGCTGGGCCGGCCGACACCGACGACCTGTTGGGGATGTTGCTCGACGCCCGCGACGAGGAGACGGGCCAGGCGATGACCGACCTCGAGGTCCGCGACGAGGCGATGGCGCTGCTGCTCGCCGGCCACGAGACGACGGCCGCCGCGCTCGCGTGGACTTGGCTGCTGCTCGCGCAGAACCCCGACGCCGAGGCCCAGCTCTGGGCCGAGGTCGACGCGCTCGACGGACCGCCGGCGTTCGACGCGCTCGATCGGCTCCCGGTCACGCGAGCGGTGTTCGCGGAGGCGATGCGTCTGTACCCGCCGGCGTGGGCCGTCGGTCGGGAGGCGGCGCGCGACACGACGCTGGGCGGCCACGCCGTCCCTCGGCGGGCGACGGTCCTGTTCGCGCCGCTCCACCTCCACCGCGACGCCCGGTTCTGGGACGAGCCGGAGGCGTTCCGCCCCGAGCGGTTCGCGCCCGACGCCCGGTCGGGCCGCCACAAGTTCGCCTACCTCCCGTTCAGCGCGGGCCGGCGCGGGTGCATCGGCGAGCAGTTCGCCTGGGTCGAGGGCACCCTCGTGCTCGCCACGATCGCCCAGCGCTGGCGCCTGGAGCTGGCGGGCCCGCCGCCCCCACCGCACGGGTCGGTCACGCTCCGGCCGGCCGGCCCGCTCCGCTTGGTCCCGACGGCCCGCTGACTCTTTCGGAGTGGGGGCGTGGCACAGGGGTGTCACCCCCCCGGCCCCACCTTCCGGCATCCCCCCGCCCCTCCGCCGATGCCCACCCGACCGCCCCTCGCCGACACGCTCCCCTTCGCGGCCGACTTCGTCATCGAGATCCTGGCCGCCTCCTCGCGGGCCCCGTTCGGACAGCTCTCGTGGGTCGAGATCAACCGGCTCGCCGCGCGGTGGCTCCGGCCCGACGGCGGCGAGACCGACACGTCGCGCCTGGGCCACGCCGTCGTGATCGAGATGTCGGCCCACGGGCTCCTCGACGTCGAGATGACGACGGCGTCGGACGGCCAGTTGATGGTCCAGCGCGTGGCGCACCCGCGCTTCGCGGGCGTCCAGGCCGCCCGGGCGCTCGCCGCTTGAACCTCGCCGGCCGCAACTACGAGCCCACCGACGACGAGGCCGGCGGCCTGCCTACGCGTCATCGAACGGCTCGTCCCACTCGTCGAGCACGCGGGCGTCGCTCACGTTGGGGTCGAGCTCGCGCTCGAAGGCGTCTCGTGCGTCGACGGCGACCGTGGCCGCCCGGTCCAGCCCCTTGTCGATGACGTTCGCGAGCAGCCGGACGGCGCCGCCGCCCAGCAGGCCGACCCGCTCCAGCAGGCCGGCCCGTTCGAACCGCTCGGGCCACGACTCGCTCACGCCTCGTCGTCGGCCGGCGGGCGCCGCGTGGGCGGCTTGGTCTTGCCGGCCGTCTTCTTCGGCGTCGGCGGCTTCCCCGTCGCCTTCGTCGGGGGCTTGGTGGCCGGCGGCGGGGCGGGCGGCGGCGGCGGCGGGGCGCCGACGTCCTGGGGCTCCCAGGTGCGGAACCACGAGTCGATGTCGAGGTCGTCGAGCACGGCGGCGGCGCGGCGGCCGGTCTCGGAGAGCGCCTGGCCGATCGTCTCGAACGTGGCTTCCAAAACGAAGGCGGCTTTCTCAGACGTGCCGAGGTCGGCGAACGCGTCGCGGACGTCGTCGAACGGGTCGGGGGTGGGCGGGACGGTGGCCATGGGTCGGGGGGGAGGCTGCGGGGGCGCGGGCACGAATCCGAGAGTCGGAGCCTGTCCCCGCCGCCTGCGTTGGACGAGACCTCCCCCCCAGAGTTTCACCCGTGACCGACGCCGACGACCCGAGTCCCGAACCCGTCCGAGGACTCGTCATCCGCTCCACCGGCAGCTGGTACGAGGTCCGCACGGACGACGGCGAGACGGTCCGCGCGCGCATCCGTGGCCGGTTTCGGCTCGACGCCATCGAGATCGACGAGACGAACCCACTCGCCGTCGGCGACCGCGTGGTCCTGACGATGGGCGACGACGAGACGGGCATGATCACGACCATCGAGCCGCGCGAGAACCAGCTCAGCCGGCGCGCGCCGGGCAAGCGCGGGGCCGTCCGCGAGCACGTCATCGTGGCCAACATCGACCGCGCGTGGTGCGTCCAGTCGACGTTCGGGCCCAAGGTGAACCCGGGCTTCGTCGACCGCTTCCTGGTGGCCGCCGAGACGCGGCACCTCCCGGCCGGGCTGATCCTCAACAAAGCCGACCTCCTCGAAGGCAACGAGCGCGCCCAAGAGGCGATGGCGTTCTGGCAAGAGCTCTACGAGGGGCTCGGCTACCCCGTCCTGCTCACGAGCGTCGTCACGGGGCGGGGGCTGGAGGCGTTCCGCGCCGCGCTCGCCGGCGCCGTCAGCGTGGTGTCCGGGCCGTCGGGCGTGGGCAAGTCGAGCCTGCTCAACGCCATCGAGCCGGGCCTCGGGCTGCGGACGTCGGAGATCGGCGAGAAGACGCAGAAGGGCCGCCACACGACGACGTTCGCCACGCTCTTGCAGGCCGGCGGCGGCTGGGTCGCCGACACGCCCGGCATCCGCGAGTTCGGCCTGTGGGACCTGGCGCCCCAAGAGCTCGGCGGCTACTTCGTCGAGTTCCGCCCGTTCCTCTCCGACTGCCGCTTCCCCGACTGCACGCACGTCCACGAGCCCGGCTGCGGCGTCCAGGCCGCCGTCGACGACGAGCTCATCTCGCCCGAGCGCTACGGGAGCTACCTCGCCATGCTGGAGACGGTCGAGACGTCGCACCGGGCGTCCCGGGAGGCCCGCTGGCGCACGCTCGGCCGGCCCGACGACCCGGACGAGCCCGTCGAGGAGATCGACTAGCGCGCTTTGCGCCGTGCGTCAGTAGGTCGGTGGATCTTGCTCGAGCGCCTCGCGGAGCACGGACCCACAGGGCGAGCGCGTTCTCCCGCCCGTGTCATCCTGAGCCGAGCGAAGAGCCGGCCCCCGCGAAGGCGGGGGATCTCAGCACGATCCTCCGACCCCTTCGGGTCCGCTCCCTACGGCTCGGGACCCCGCGTCGAGATCCTTCACGTCCGTTGGCTGCGCCGTCGCTGCGCGGTCAGGATGACAAGAAGGGAGGGCGGAGCGATGACTCAAGGAGAATGCGCTCGCCCTGCACGGACCCACCGGACCCCTCATGCGAACGGGAGTCGCGACGTTGGCCCCCTCCTCCCTTGAGGGAGGTGCCGGCGGAGGGTGTCCTCGGGGCCGCGGCGACAAGGACGACACCCCCACCCGCGTCGCGGGAGCCCCCTCAAGGGGGCGGGCCATTCTCGACGGCGGCGCTCCTACCCAAATCGCGGAGGAGTGCGGGGCGCCGGACTTGGATGACAGGGCGCTACCCGAGCTCCGGCGTCAGAACCGAGAGACCCGTCTCCCCGAGCACGATCGCTGACGGGGCCGCCGCGGCGAGCCTCTCGGCGGGTCCCGAGCTCCCAGCGTGCGCGCCCTCCGCCCGTGCGACCGTCGCCAGCCGCGCGCGCATCGTCTCTCCCGGTGGGCCCGGGGTGTCCCGGCCGAACTGGTACGGGAGCTGGCTCGCGTAGGCGGCGCAGGCGTCGAGCTTGGCTCGCAGCGCGGCCGGCGCCAGTTCCACGCTTCGCTCAGCCAGTTCCTTTGGAAGCCCCCGCGCGGGAGGCGCGTCGGGCTGGCGGATCGCGTAGGGCAGGTCGCGCCACCACGCCACGGGCAGCCCCGGCGTCTCGGCCAACACCCCGACGGCGCGCACCACGACGCGGTGGTCGACGTGCCCGCCCAGGCCCTGGCAACTCAGGACGAGGTCCGGAGGGCGCACAGCCACGAGCGCGCGGAGTCGGTCGAGCACAGCCCGCCACGTGGCCCCATCGCCCGACCGGACGTTCGCGAATAGCGCCGCGGGCGTTTCGTAGCCGCGGTGGGGCGCTTCCGCCAGGTCCAGCCACACCGGCTCGGCGCCGAGCCGGGCGCAGGCCTCGGCGTCCTCGGCCCGGCGGAGCGCGAGGTAGTCCACCTCAGGGCCGATTCCCTTGTCGGTCTGGCACGCCATCGCGAATCCAGTCGGGTGGGGCACGCTCCGGGTAAAGACCGTCGCCACGACGACCCGGTGGCCGGCCCGGGCCAAGGCCGCCAACGTTCCGCCCGCCGAGAACGCGGCGTCGTCGAGATGGGGGGAGACGGCGAGGACGGTCACAGAAGCTGGGGCGTCTCGCGGTAGACGCACGGGTCCGGGTCGGAGCCGTCGTAGGTCCACCCGTCGTCCGGCGCTGTGCCCTGGAGGTCGCGGTAGATCTCGGCGATCTGGCGACCGCGGGTCTCCCACGAGTACAGCGTCCGGGCCTCGTCGAGGGCGGTCTCGGCCAGGCGACGCCGGAGCGCGGGGTCATCGAGCAGCCGCTCGACGGCGTCGGCCAGTGCGGCCGGTGAGCGGGGCGGGACCAAGAGCGCGTCGCGGCCGTCCGCCAGGCAGTCGACCACGCCGACGACCTCGCAGCTCACGATGGGCAGCCCGCTCGCCATCGCCTCCAGGATCGTGTTCGAGAACCCCTCGGCGTAGGTCGGGCTGACGAACACGCCGCCGGCGTGGTATCGGCCCGGGGCGTCCGGGTACGACGCGAGGCCGAGCACGTCGACACGGTCGCCGAGGGCCGACTCCTCGACGTGCTGGCGCACGGCCTCGACGTCGGGCCCGATGCCGGAGATCGCCAGGCGGACCGCCCGCCCGCGCTGCCGGAGGAGGCCGACGGCGTCGAGCAGGTCGAGCACGCCCTTGCGCCGGTCGACGCGGCCGTGGTAGAGGAGGGTCGGCGGGTCGCTGAGTTCGCCGAGGGAGCGGGCCGGCGCCGGCCGGAACCGCTCGACGTTGACGGCGCCCGGCACGATCGTGAACCGCTCCATCGGCGTGCCCAGCCGGTCGTGGACCGCGCGCGCGAAGCTGCCGCTCCCGATCAGCAGCGCGCCCGCGTGGCCGAGCACGGCCCGCATCGCGTCGCGGTGCGTCCCGCAGCACTCGCCGACCCAGTGGCCGTCGCCGCCCTGGATCGAGACCGCGTTCGGAATGCCGAGCCGGCGGCTGGCCTCCAGCGCCGCGAGCCCCGTCGGGTAGCCGTACTGCGCGTGGACTACGTCGAACGGCGCCCGGGCGTGTCGGGCCTCGACGACCGACACGATTGCCTCGATGTCGGCCTCGAAGTCGCCCGACGTCTGCTCCCCCACCGACTCCAGCCCGACGACGTCGACGCCCGCCACGGGCATCGGCGGGCCGTCGCCGTAGACCGTCGCCGCGTCGCCGCCGTAGTGCTGGCTCACCATTGTCACGTCGTGGCCCTGGGCCACGAGCTGGCGGAGCAGGTTGAGCGCGTAGACGCTCATCCCCGAGATTGTGGGGAAGAAGCGGCGGGAGATGAAGCAGACGCGCATGGGACTCTAGCCGGCCGGCTCGACGGCCTTCAGGAACGCGATGCTCTCGGGGATGGCCTGGTGCGCGCGCGGGCTCTCGCGGCTGAGCTCGACGGTCACCAGCCGGTCGAACCCCACGTCCGCGAGCGCCGCCAGCACGGGGGCCACGTCGAGGTCGCCGGTCCCGAACGGCTTGTGGAGGTGGACGCCCCGGTCCATGTCCTCGACGGCGACGGTCCCGAGCTGGCCCGCCCGCTGGCGGACGGCCTCAGCGGGGTCCTGCTCGCCCGTCACCAGCAGGTGGCCCACGTCGAGCGCGAGCCGGAGCCCGGGCGCGGCTTGGGCCAGCCGGTCGTAGTCGGTGAGCCGCTCGGTGAGGTGGCCCGGCTCGGGCTCAAACGACGCCGTCACGCCGCGTGTCTCCGCCCGTGCGACGAGTTCGGCCACGCCCTCTTCCAGCCACGCCCACGCCTGCTCGCTGGCGACGCCGTCGCGGACCGGCCCGGACCAGAACGAGACCGTCTCGCCGTCGCAGGCCGCGCACACGTCGAGCGCCCGCGTCAACACGTCGAGCCGCCTTTGCCGGCCTTGGGGCTCGGGCGACATGAGCGTCGGCTCGTGCTTGCGACGGGGGTCCATCAAGAAGCGCGCGCCGGTCTCGACGACCAGACCGAGGCGGCGCGCGCGGAGCCCGTCGGCGAGGTGCCAGGCCTGGACCTCGTAGTCGTCGGCGGTGACGTCGAGGTGGTGCCAGTCGAGCGTGAGGGCGACGCCGTCGTAGCCGGCCTCGGCGATGAGGTCGAGCGCGTCGTCGAGGCGGTGGTGGGCGCACCCGTTCGTGTTGTAGGCGTAGCGGAGGGCCATCGGTCAGCGGCCCCGCTCGGTACGGAGCCCGACCACGTGCTCGGCGGGCTCGCGGTACATGGCGTAGAGCGGGCCGAGCGCCTCCTCCATCAGGTCGAGCGAGACCCACGCCGGGCCGCCGAGCGCAGCCTCGCCGTCGGGCGCGAGCGGCACGGCCTGCGCCTCGGCCGGCGGCCGCCCAATGCCGACGAGGTCGGGGTGGACGATCGGGTCGCCGGCGCGGATGCGGTCCAGCAGCCGCCCCAGGTTGCGCGGCCCGATCCGGTGGTAGGTCACGGTCTCGACCTCCAAGCCGGGCACGATCGCCTTGACGACGGCCACGCCGGCGCCGGGCGGCGAGAGGTCGACGGCGAACACGTCGAGCCCCGCGTCGGTGCAGCGGCCGGCGACGTGAGCGGCCAGCGCGGCGGGGTCGTCGCCCACGTCGGCCGTGGGGAGGGCGTCGAACGCCACGCGCTCGGCCTCGCGGAACCACGTGCCCTCCAGCCGCCGGAGTTGGTCGTCGGCGCTCAGGCTGGCCCACTCGGCCACGGCGTCGGTCGAGCGGCCCTCCTCCGGCGCTACGCCGCGCCGGCGGACGCGCGCGAGGTAGGCGTCCGGCACGACGCCGGCGAGGTCGGCCAGCGGGCCGTGGGCGAACCGCTTGCGGACGCGGCTCGCGGTGTACTCCAGGAGCGCCTTCCGAAGCGCGCGCTCGCGGTCCGGGTGCGCGCCCTCGCCGGCCCCGGTCAGGACGAGCGGGTGCGGCATCGCGTCGAGGTCGCGCTCCCTCCCCTGGACGTAGAGGACCGGGATGCCGAGCGGCGTCTCGGCCAGCTTGACCTGCAGCGTGATCCCGGCGTCGCGCTGCAACCGGTCGATCGTCGCGCGCGTGACCGGGTCCGTGACGCCGTCGAGGTCCACCACGACGCCGCGGTCGAAGGCCCGGTAGCCGACCGAGCTCGCGTCACGCTGGACGAGCTCGAGCATCCCGTGGCTCAGCGCCCGCTCGCGCGTGTCGCCGGCGCCGAGGCCGTTGGTGATCGGCGGGAAGAGCGGACGGTAGCCGTCGGGCAGGTCGCCGTAGTGGGCGGCGGCCTCTTCCAAGAGCATCCAGGCCGTCCGCCCGTCCGCGTCGGTGCCGGGCGCGACGCGCGTCGCCTCGACCCAGCGCCGCTCCAGGTCCGGCGTGTACTCGGTCCCGACCGGCAGCCGCAGCCGGAGCGGGTCGACGACCGGCTCGCCCGCGTCGACCAGGTCGCGGTAGCTGGCGCGCCGCGTCGCGCGCCGGCGGTCGCCCTCCGCCAGCCGGGCCACCATGACGCCCTCGGCCAGCTCGCCCCACGCGCCGGTCCGGGCGCGGTCGTCGGTCTCGCCGTAGCCGATCCCGCTCACGAAGTCGCCGTCGATCCAGGTCGCGGCGGTCCAGACGGGGACGCCGGTCGTGTCGAGCGGCGTCAGCGCGAACTCGTGGACCTCGCCCAGGCCGAGCGCCGCACGGTAGCGGGCCACGGCGGGCGGGTCGGACGCGCGGCCGCCCCCGAACGGGTTCGGCGGCGGGGGCGCGGGGAACGGGGCGGATCCGAGAGGCACAGGCATCGGGCTAGGCGGGGGATGTGTCGCGGCCAGTCCCGGCTGGTCGATGGGCGTTGTGCGCGGCGGCGGCCGGGAGCGGCCCCTCGGGGATCTCGACCCAGTCGGCCGTCGGTCGGCCCGCGAGCTGGACGTCGAGGAGGTGGAGCGCCGCGGCCTTGCCGCCGATCGGGACGGCCTCCCACGGCGTCACGAGCCCGTCGAAGTCGAGCGCGCCGACCGTCTCGCGGTAGCCGAGGGCGTCGTCGTGGCTGAGCGGGATGTGGGCGTCGTAGGCCTTATGGGTCGAGATGTGGGTGGCCCGGCCGTCGGCGTCGAGCCGGAACTTGAAGGCGTCGCCGCAGAACACCAGCCGACGGCTCCGCCAGTGCAAGACGCTGTGGCCCGGCGTGTGGCCGCCGGTGTGGACGAGGTCGAGCCCGTCCGCCAGCTCCGCGCGGACGCCGAACGGCCACGAGACGGGCAGCGCCTGCGCCCACGGGAGCTGCTCGTTGTGGACGACGACCTCGGGCCCGAACCGCTCGGCCACGCGCCACGCGCTCCCCAACACGTGGGCGTGCGAGAACCCGAGATAGCGGACGCCGCCCCGGCTCCCCATCCAGTCGAGCGCCGCGTCGCTGGTCCACCCGGCGCCCTCCCAGTGGACGTTCCCGCGCTCGGTCTCGACGAGCCACCCCGCCGGCCCGATCCCGATGGCCGGGTCCGACTCGATCATCCAGACGCCGTCGAGCACCTCGCGCCAGGTCGTCGCGTGGCCGTCGGCGACGTCGCCGGCCGCGAGGAACTGCCAGCCGTCGGGGGGCAGCGGGTGCCGGTAGTCGGTGCAGACGGGGCAGTCGGGCGGCACCGCGAAGTGGCGTTGCCAGAAGCCGCAGTTCGTGCAGACGTAGGGCGTCAGGCCGGTCTCGATTCGTCCCATGTGCTAGGTACCGGGCTCGACGGGGGCGGACGGCTCGGCCGTGGCCGCGTCGAGCAGCCGCATCGTGTGGAGGTCGCGGTCCAGGCCGTACGGGAACGGCGCGCCGCCGAGGAGCGCCGCCGCGAACGCCTCGACCTGGCGCTGGAACGGGCTTGCGGCCGTGTCGAAGCAAACGTCGTGCGCTCGGCCCGTCGCCGCGTCGGTCAGCGTCAGCGTCCCGCCCGGCGTCTGGCCCATTGTGTTGACCGCGAGCGCCCGCGCCCGGGTCCCGACGACCTCGAGCTCGCGGCGCGGGAACGTCTCGGGGCAGTTGTAGGCGACGGACAGGTTGAGGAGCGCGCCCGACGCCGTCCGCCCGACGAGCGCGGCCCCGTCGTCGACGGCGTAGTCGTGGACGCGGCGTTGCAAGAACGCGGCGACCTCGGTGATCGGCTCGCCCAGGAGTACCTGCGTCAGGTCGAGGCCGTGGGGGGCGAGGTCGATGAAGGCGCCGCCGCCGGCCCGCTCCGGGTCCGCCCGCCAGTTTGCTGCGCGGACCTCTTCGAGGGTGTCGTGGGCCCGGCCGTCCGGCGTCCAGTCCGGCCCGGTCCAGCAGGCGTAGCGGATGCGGACGGCCGTGACGGTCCCCAGGTCGCCGGCCTCGACGAGCTGGCGGAGGCGGACGTGGGCCGGGTGGAACCGCTGGTCGAACGCGGTCCCGTACAGCACGCCCGACTGGCGGACGGCGTCGGCCATCGCCTCGGCCTCGCCCGACGTCCGCGCCATCGGCTTCTCGCACAGGACGGCCTTGCCGGCCCGGGCCGCGGCCACGACCGGGCCGGCGTGCGCGTGGTTGGGCGTGGCCACGTAAACGGCGTCGACGTCGTCGCGGTCCAAGAGCGCGCCGAGGTCGTCCGTTCGGAACAGGTCGCCGCGGCCGGGCAGGAACGCCGCCAGCGCGTCGGCCGAGAGGTCGCACGCGGCGACGACGCGGTGGGCGCTCGCCTCGATCCCCGGCCCGACGTAGTCCCGGGCCACCCAGCCCGTCCCGACGACGCCCCAGCCGATGGTGCCGTCGCCGGTCACGACCCCAGCTCGCGGCGTTCGAGGTGCGCGATCTCCGTCCCGTCGTCGAGCACCCGCCCGTCCTCGGCGCCCGCGCCGCCGGCCAGCGGCGAGGCCGCCGGGACGGCCCCGTGGCCGCCGCGCTCGTAGCTCCCCGAGGGCTGGTCGTCCCGGTCGAAGGGCGCGTCGCCAGACGGAGGCGTCTCCCCTCCCGTCAACCCAGCGTCGCGCAGGACGTGCTGCTGGACGTCTTGGTAGAACCCGCCGTGGCAGATGTCGAGCTGGCCCGCGTCGGTGTCGCTGCCCAACGCGTCCGCCAAATGGAAGCTCGCGGACCGCTCGTGCCACGCCATCTCGAGCACCCGGTCGAGCACGTCGGCCGCGTGGAAGGCGCGGGCCTCAGGCTCGTCGAATCGGGCCTCGGTCGTCAGCGCGAGCGCGTCGCGGACCGCCGGGCGGAGCGCCTCGGGCAACGTCTCGACCGCCCGGTCGGTCGCCGCCGTCGTCATCCGGCTCAAGAGGTCGTCGCCGATCAGGACGTCGCCCGCGAACCCGGCGTCGGGCAGGGACACGTTGAACAGGTGGTGGCTCAGGCCGACCAGGAACACGCGGGACGGGTCGGCGCCGAACCGGGGCGCGAGCAACACGCCGAAGGCCGCTGTGCAGAAGCAGTGGTCGCCGTGGCTCTCGGCCGGCTCCAGCACCAGCCGTGGCAGGCCCGGGTGCGTCGCTCCAGCTCGGGGCTGGCGGACCAGGGCGTCCACGAACGCAGGCTCCTCGCCGAACGAGATCGGCCCGAGCGCGGCGCGGAGACCGTCGCGGAGGTCGCCGTCGACCGGGCCGGCCACGTCGTCGAACGCCCGCTGGAGCACGCCTGTGGCCTCGGCCTCGGTCAGCCCGTGCTCGCGCATCACGGCCGCGTCGAGCCCGGCCAGCCGGACGGCCGCGACAGCCGCCGCGGTCTCCGAGAGCGCCACGGCCTCGACCGGCTCTCCGGCTAGCAGCCGCGCCCACGCCCGCCCAAACTGGCGCTCGGCGAGCGACCGCACGCTCCGAGCGTCGCGGACCCGCTTGAGGTCGCGGACCTGCGCCAGAAGACCCGCGAGGGGTTCCAGTTTCCTCATGCGTTTGCCTCACTGGCGGAGGCCGTCGCGACCGGTGTCAGCTCGCCGAGCCACGCCAAGAACGCGGCCTGCTGCTTGCCGAAGTCGTGCTCCGGGACCGTCTCGGGATTGCGCATCATCGGCCCCTTGAAAAAGACGCCCATTGGCTCTTGCGCGCCGCCCACGCCGGAGCGGACGGCGAGGTCGAGGCACCGCGCGATGTCGAGCACGAGCGGCGCGGCCAGGATCGAGTCCTTGCACAGGAAGTTGACCTTGAGCTGCATCCGCTGGCCCAGGAAGCCGACGAGGTCCACGTTGTCCCACGCCTCCTTGGCGTCGCCGCGCGGCCGGTAGTAGTTGATCTTGACGACGTGGTCCTCGACGTCGTAGCCCAGGATCTGGTCGAGCACGCTCCCCTTGGTCCCGATCTTCGAGGCCAGCGACCCCGCCTTGCGCAGCGCCTCGCCGTCGCGGTTGCCCAAAATGTTGGTCGAGAACCAGCCCTCGACGGTGAGCGCCCGGTCGCGGAACGCGGGCGCCAGGACGGTCTTGATGAACGTCTGCCCCGTTTTCCCGTCCTTGCCCGCGAGGGGCACGCCGCGGGCCTCGGCGAGCGCGACGAGCGCGGGCACGTCGGCGCCGGTCGACGGGGTGAAGTTGCCGTACGGGACGCCCTCCAGGATCGCGGCGTAGGCGTAGAGCATGGCCGGCGGGATCCGCCGGTCGTCGGCGTCGACGGCCGCCTCGAAAGCGTCGGGCGTCTGGAACACGTCGGGGGCGAGGTCGGGCGCGGCCTCGGTCGAGGCCAGGTTGATCACGACGGCCCGGTCGAGCCCACGCGCGCTCTTGAACTCGCGGAGGTCCTGGCGGAGCCGGTCGACGACGTCGCGGAGCGCGAGGCCCCCGTCGTGGCAGTGCTCGCCGGTGACGCCCTCGCAGAACCGGGCGTCGCCGTACGCGGGCCACGGCGTGACGCCGGCGAGCGCGTCGCGCGCCGCCTCGTACTGGCCAAGGTCGAGCACGCCGTGGTGACGAGCGGCGGCGGCGAGGTCGCCGTCGAACAGGTCCCACCCGCCGAACACGAGGGTTGGGTACGGGGCGAGGTGGCGGGTCAGGTCGGCATCGAGCGCGGCCAGCGGCAAGCCGTCGAGCCCCGCCTTCCCGGTCTTGATCAGCTCGACGCCGGCCACCGCCGTCGTGGCGACGGCCCCGCCCAGGCCGACGATGGCGATGCCTAAGCGGTCGGGCGAAGCGGGGTCGGCAAGCTGGGCAGGGCGGGCGGCGCCGTCGCCGGTGGGACTGTCGGGCATCGAAGGGGGGTCAGCAAAGGGGGCTCGGTCGGTTCTCGCCCCGCCCGGGGTCAGTTCCGCTTCTCTCCAGAGTCGGGGCCCTCCTGTGGACCCGCTGGGGCGCCCCCCGATTGACCGGCTGGGGAGCGACGGACCGATGGCGCAGGGGGGCCCTCCCTCCCGCTTGGCCGCGAGGTCAGTAGGCCGCTGTGAAGCTGGCCTGGAACAGCCGAGCCGGCGTCGCCGCCGTCACCGCGTCGCGGACGCTCGCGCCGACGCCGTCGAGCTGCCCGACCCACCCAGCGAACCGCGACTGGAGAACGATCGGAACCGTCCGGGTCCGCTGCTCTCGGGCGAACGCAGCCAACGCGGCCGGCACGTCCGCCGCCCCAGCGAGGTGCCGGGACAGGCCCACGGCGTCGCCGAGGGCCTGGGCGCCGCCTTGCCCCAGGTCCGGCGTCATCCCGTGCGCGGCGTCGCCCACGAGCGCGACCGGGCCCGACACCGTCCGACCGCGGGCCGGCCGGTCGTAGACGTCGTGCCGCGCGAGGGTCTCGGCCGGCGTGGCGCCGATGACCTCGTCGATGCCGGCGTGCCACCCGGCGACGACCGACCGCGCCTCCGCCCTCTCGTCGTCCGCTCGCTCTCCGGTCGGGCGCGACGCGCAGACGTACCAGTAGGCGTGGCCGTCGGCGAGCCGGAACAGCCCGAAGCGCCGGCCACGCCCCCACACCTCGCAGGCGTCTGTGGCCGGCCACCCCGTCGGCGCGGGCCCGACTCCGCGCCAGACGGTGTAGCCGCGGTAGGTCGGCGCGACGGGACCGAGGAGCGTGTCGCGGACTCGGGACCGCAGCCCGTCCGCCCCCACGAGCACGTCGGCGCGGACGTGGGTCCCATCGGCGAACGAGACGGCGACGCCGTCGGCGCTCGTCTCGGCGCGGTCGAAGGCGTGGCCCAGGCGGACGGCGTCGGGGCCGAGCGCGTCCGCCAGCGCAGCCAAGAGATCGGGACGGCGGACGCACAGCGAGGGCGCGTCGGGCCGCGCGGTCGAGAATCGGACGAGCCGCCGACCGTCGGGCCGCAGGATCTCGACCGACGCCGCTCGGCCGGCGCGAGCCGCGACGTCGCCGAGCACGCCGAGCGCCGCGAGCGCCCGCGTGCCGTTGGCCCACAGGACGATGCCGGCCCCGACCTCGCGCAGCGCGTCCGCCCGTTCGTAGACCGTCGCCTCGACGCCCCGCTGGCGGAGCGCGAGCGCCGTCGCCAGCCCCGCGATCCCCCCGCCGACGACGGCGACGCGACGTCCGCTAGCGCCGCTCATGCGCGTAGGTGCGGACAAGGCCGCAGGCGTCGCAGCGCCACGACTCCGTCAGGTACACATCGCGGTCGCGGAGCTTCGTCCCGGACCAGAGGCTGCGCTCGGGCTCGCCCTCGACCCACCACGCCTGGGGCGGTTCGAAGCTGGCCGGGGCTCGGTCGCGGAGGAAGCCCCGGGTCATCGGGCCGTCGCAGTCCGGGCACTCGCGCATGGATCACGACGCCTTCTTTTTGCGGGGCGCCCGCTTTTTCCCGCCCTTGGCCTCCTTCGCGTTGACCAGCTCGACGGCCTGCTCGAGCGTGATCTCGTCCTTGTCCATGTCCTTCGGGATGGTCGCGTTCGTCTTGACGTGCTTGACGTAGGGCCCGTAGCGGCCCTCGAACACGTCGAGCGGCTTGCCCGAGACCGGGTGCGCACCCAAGGTTCGCAGCGGCGCGGCCTTCTGTCGCTTCTGGGCGATCAGCTCCAGGGCCCGGTCGAGCTCGACCGTCAGCACGTCGTCGCCGTCGGCCGGCTTGAGGCTGGCGAAGGTCCGCTCGTGCTGGACGTAGGGGCCATAGCGGCCGATGTTGGCCTTGATGGGCTGACCCGTCTCCGGGTGGTCGCCGAGCGTGCGCGGGAGATTGAGGAGTTGGACGGCCAGGTCGAGGTCGACGTCGCCGGGCTCCGTTCCCTTGGGGAGCGACGTCCGCTTGGGCTTGGTCTCGTCGTCGTCGCCGAGCTGGACGTAGGGGCCGTAGGGGCCGGACTTGAGCAGGACCGGCATCTCGGCCGTCGGGTGGATGCCGAGCGGGCGCTCGTCGTCGTTGGCGTCGATGAGCCCGGCGATGTCGGCCTCGGTGAGGTCGGCCGGGGCCGCCTCCGGCGGGAGCGACGCCGTGCTGCCGTCGGGCGCCGCGGCGTACGGCCCATAGCGGCCGACGCGGACCTCGTAGTCGCCCCACTTGACGTGGCGCATGGTCGAGATCTCGCGCGGGTCGATGGTCTCGACGCCCTGCTCGATCCGCTTCTCCAGCCCCTCGGGCCCGTTGAAGAACCGCTCGAGGTAGGGCACCCGCTCCTCCGTCCCGCCCGCGATCCCATCGAGCTCCTCCTCCATCCGCGCCGTGAACTGGGTGTCGACCAGCCGCTCGAAGTTCTTCGCCAGCAGGTTGGTCGTGGCCATGCCGGTGAAGGTGGGCACCAGCTGGTTCTTGTCGCGGATCACGTAGCCGCGGCGGACGACCGTGTCGATGATCGACGCGTACGTCGACGGGCGCCCGACGCCCGCTTTCTCCAGCGCCTGGACGAGCGAGGCGTCGGTGTAACGGGCCGGCGGCTTGGTCTCGTGGCCGACCGCCTCGACCGCCTTCGCGTCCGGCGTGTCGTCGACGGCGAGCGCGGGCAGCGGGCTGTCGCGGTCGTCGAGCGCGGCCGACGGGTCGTCCTTGCCCTCGACGTAGGCCCGGAAAAAGCCCGGGAACTCGATGACCTGGCCGGTCGCCCGGAAGGTGCTCTCGTCGTCCGTCCCCTCGGCGGCCAGAAGGGTGGCGCGTGTGCGGAGCAGCCGGGCCTCGGCCATCTGGCTGGCGACGGTCCGCTTCCAGATGAGGTCGTACAGCTTGGCCTCGTCGCCGGACAGCTTGAGCTCGTCGCGCGTCCGCATTTGGGTGCCCGCCGGGCGGATGGCCTCGTGGGCCTCCTGGGCGTTGCGGACCTTGCCCGAGAACTGGCGCGGCTTCGGGCTCAAGTACTCCTTGCCGTAGCGGGCCTCGACGGCGCCGCGCGCCGCGGCGATCGCCTCGGCCGACAAGATCGGCGAGTCGGTCCGCATATAGGTGATGTGGCCCTGCTCGTAGAGCTTCTGGGCCGTCTGCATCGTCCGGCGGGCGCTCATCCCGATCTTGCGGTTGGCCTCCTGCTGCAGCGTCGACGTGATGAACGGGGCGGCCGGCGAGCGGCGGGCCTTCTTCTGCTCGACCTCCGACACACGCCACGAGCCGTCCTTGAGGCGTCCGGCCAACGACGTCGCCTGGTCCTCGCCGAGCACGAGCGCGTCGCTCTTGTCCAGGAGCTTGCCCGTCTTCTCGTCGAAGTCCTTGCCCGTCGCCAGCCGCGCCTCGCCCAAGTGCGTCATCTTGGCCTCGAAGGCGACGCCCTTCTGCGCCAGCGTCGCCGCCAGGTCGAAGTAGCTGGCCGAGACGAAGTCGAGCCGCTCCCACTCGCGCTCGACGAGCACGCGGACGGCGACCGACTGGACGCGCCCGGCCGACAGCTTGGGCGCGATCTTTTTCCACAGCACCGGCGACACCGAGTAGCCAACCAAGCGGTCGAGCACGCGCCGCGCCTCCTGGGCGTCGACCAAGCGGGTGTCGAGCTCGCGCGTCTCGTCGAGCGCCTTCAGGATGGCCTCCTTGGTGATCTCGTGGAACACCATCCGCTTGACGGGCACCTTGGGCTGCAAGACCTCCAAGAGGTGCCACCCGATCGACTCGCCCTCGCGGTCCTCGTCCGTCGCGAGGTAGAGCTCGTCGGCGTCCTTGAGCGCGTCCTTGAGCGCCTTGACCACCTTCTTCTTGTCGCTCGGGACGACGTAGAGCGGCGTGAACCCGTCGGCGACGTTGACGCCGAGCCGGGCCCACTTCTCTTTTTTGACCTTGGCCGGGATCTCAGCCGCCGACGACGGCAGGTCGCGGACGTGGCCCATCGAGGCCTCGACCTGGTAGCCGGCGGGCAGGAACTTGCGGATCGTGCGGGCCTTGGTGGGGGACTCGACGACGACGAGGCGCTTCATAGGGGGGGTGGGCCGGGAGCCGAACGGGCCGGGCAAGCTAGCGTCCGCCGATGACGGCCCTGCGACACCGCGTGCGTCGGAGGGAGGCGGGGTCGCTACACGCGGCCCGGCCGTGCCCGTTCCGCCGGCGCCGGGACGGGCGGCTCGCGCCGGGCGCGGAACGCGTCCCACAGCGACCGACCGAGCGCGCCCGGGGTCTCGACCGTCCCCACCCGCACGATGCGGATGCTGAACGTCCCGTCGGGAACCGGCGTGATGCGATGGACGCCCGACCAAGGCACCAGGTGGACCTGAGCCCCCTGGCCGAGTGCGAGGGCGAGCCCGTCGGGGAGCACGGCCACGCGCCCCTCGGGAGCCCGCAGCGGCACCATCGGCTCGGCGACGTCGACCGGGGCGTACGCCCGCGCCAGCCGACGAGCCATCGCCTCGCGCTCGGCCCTCGACGCCGACCGACGGCGGGCGACCCAGACCGCGACGGCCGCGGCGGCCGCTCCGAGCGCGACGGCGACCAGGAGAAGAGGGGTCATGGGACCGAGGCCAGGGGCGCCGAAGATATCCTTTTGCCCCCCGGGCCGACGACCGCCTCCAACCGTAACCGTCGCCCCGGAAGCACGTTCAGAGTACGACTCGGCTGCCCTCCGCACCCGACGGTCCGTGTGAGGCGTCTAGACCGTGCGAGTCTGTAGCGGTGCCTGGACCCACGTCGGACGGCCCGGCCCGCCGCGTCGTCCGGCGTCGTGCTATCCGTAAGTCGCTTCAAAACGCTGCATAAACTCGACCAGCGCCTCGACCGACGCCGGCTCGACGGCGTTGTAGATCGACGCCCGGACGCCGCCCACGCTGCGGTGGCCCTTGAGCGCGAGCAGCCCCTCGTGCGCGGCGTCCTTGACGAACCGGGCCTCGAGGTCCTCGCTGGGCAGGCGGAACGTGACGTTCATGTGGGACCGGCTGTCCGGGCGGACCGTCGGCCGGTAGAAGTCGGTCGCGTCGAGGGCGCCGTAGAGCCGGTCGACCTTGGCCCGGTTCCGCTCGACCATGCCCGGCAGCCCCCCGTTCCGCTCGATCCAACCGAGCACCTTGTCGACGATGTAGACCGCGAACACGGGCGGCGTGTTGAACAGCTTCTTGGCATGCGTACCGTAGTCGAGCATCGTCGGCAGGCCGGGCACGCGGGACTGGAGGACGTCGTCGCGGACGAGCACGGCGGTCACGCCGGCCGGGCCGATGTTCTTCTGGGCGCCGGCGTAGATCAGCCCGTACCTCGCGACGTCGATCGGCCGGCTCAGGAAGTCCGACGAGGCGTCGCACACCAGCGGCATGTCGACGATGGGCTCGTCGTGGAATTGGGTCCCGTAGATCGTGTTGTTGCTCGTAAAGTGGAGGTAGGCCGCGTCCGGGTCGACCTCCCAGTCCGAGGGCCGGGGGACGTACGTGTACTCGGCGTCGGCGCTGCTGGCGGCGACCGAGACGCGGGCGCCGCGGTCCCGGGCGACGGTCTCGGCCTCGCCGATCGCGTTCGCGCTCCACGTCCCCGTGTCGAGGTAGCTGGCGACGCCGCCGGCCGGCAGCAGGTTGAGCGGGACCTGGTGGAACTGCATCGAGGCGCCGCCCTGGAGCATCAGCACGTGCCAGTCGTCGCCCAGACCGAGCAGCGACCGGAGCCGCGAGACGACGCGCTCGTGGATCTCGGTGTAGGTCGGCGAGCGGTGGCTGATCTCGACCACCGACGCGCCGACGCCGGCGAACGCGGGGAGCTCGTCGCGGACTTGCTCCAGCACCTCGGTCGGCAACGCGCCGGGGCCGGCGGAGAAGTTGTGCTGGCGCCGGTCGAGGTCGGCGGGCGGCGTGTCGGTGCGGAGCGTCATGGGAGGCCGGTGTGGAGGGGCGTCCTTGTGGACTCGTGGATGCGAGGATCGGTTCTAGCCCGCCCGGCGGCGCGTCCACGCCCGCTCCATCACTCGCACTCCGGCTTGCGGGTGTCCATGATCTGGACGATCCGCCAGCCGTCGTCGCCGAGCGCGAGCACGAAGGCGTTCGTGCCGCAGTGGCTGAACTGGTCGCCGGCGTAAAAGCGGTACGGCGTCCAGGCGACGGCCAGCCCGTCGTCGATCATCACGGGGTAGCCGTCGGGGATTCGCTCGTCGAGCAGGACGGGCGCCCCGGCGACGGCGCCGAGGAACGCGTCGAGCGGCGAGGCCTCGACCGACCGCGCGCCGTCCCGGTGGGCCGCCGTCATCAGGCGGGCCTCGGGGTGGAGCGTCGCGCGGATGGCCGTCGTGTCCTTGGCCCGCATCCCGTCGAACAGGTCGGCGACAACGGCGCGGACGTCCGCGTCGGCGTCGGCCTGAGCGGCGGCGGGGACGGCGACGAGGAGGGCGAGGGCGAGCAGGCACCCCACAAGCGGAATCTTCGACATGGCGGCAGTGGCGACGGGTCGCCAGTCTACGGCCGAGCCAGACACGGCTTACCCGCCCAAGGCACGCACACCCTGCCCCTCCTGTCATCCTGAGCGGAGCGAAGGATCTCAACTCGAACACCAGGCCCGCCGGCACCACGCTTTTCCCCTTGTGCCGTCATCCCCGCGAAGGCAGGACTCTAGGCGATCAGGGCCCTCCGCTGCTCGCCACTCTGGATCCCCGCCTTCGCGGGGATGACGATCTGGGGGGTCGTGGCGGGGGGTCCGCACGCCACCGCGTAACTCCTATGGCAAGATGGACCCTCGGAGTTGAGCCCACGCCCCATCACTCGCCGACGGTCTTGGCGATCTCCTCCGCCGCGTCGGCGTCCGGCCGGGACGGCTCGACGGTGTCGCGTGCCGGAGCCGGGACGCCCTTCGCCCGCGCCTCCAGCTCCTCTTTCACGAACCGCTGCATCCGCGCCAGCGCCGTTTGGGCAAACTTCAGCTGGAGGCGACGCCCGAACAGCTTGAAGCCGATCCGGTAGAACGGGTTGCGGATCCGGTCCGGCTTCGAGAACGCGTCGATGTGGAACTCGACGGCGCCGGTCGCCTCCGCCTTGCGGACCTCGAACGTGATCTGGCCCCGCTCGAAGTGGCCCTCCAGCGTCGCGTAGTCGAACCCGTAGACCCAGACGGGCCCGTCGTCGGTCTCGCGGGCCTCGTCGATCTCGTGGCCGACGCGGACGCCGAACCAGAACGTGAACCCGAGGAACCGGGCCCGGAGCAGCATCGGCCGGCCGGCGACGGGCTCGTCGGGCGAGAAGATGCCCGTGATGAGGGAGGGGTCGGGGAAGGCGTAGCTCCGCGCCAGGTCGCACGCGACGGCCCACGACGCGCGGGCGTCGTCGGGCGGGAGCGGCGGGCCGGGCGGCTCGGGGACCAGCTCGGCCTGGTGGTGGTCGAGGTGCCAGCCGTCGGCCTGGGAGAACTCGTGGTCCTCGGTCAGCTCGAAGTTGTAGCGCGCCGTGCGGACGGCGTCGAGCCGGGACTCGTAGCGGCGCCAGTCGGGGCGGCGGGGGACGGCGCGGGAGAGGAGGTCATCCATCGTCGTCGGGCTCGGCCTCGCGCTCGGTGAGCACGAGGACCTCCGCCGTCTTCTGGCCGCCGCAGTCCTCGGCGACGCGCTCGCAGAAGAACGTCCACATCGCCTGTTGGCCCTTCTTGGCCAGTCCGAGCTCGTCGTAGACGACGTCGACGGCGTCGGTGGCGCTCCGGGCCCACGACTCGATGGAGAACCGGAGGGCGCCGGGCGTGGCCGGGTGCCCGGTCGCCTCGAACCGGATCTGGCCGGCCTCCATGTGGCCTTGGAGCGTCGCCAGCGTGAACCGGGTCGGCGCGGCCTCGACCACGCGGACCGGCCCGTCCCACGGCGACCGGATCTGGATGTCGTACTCGTCGCCGACGGCGAGCGCGCCCTCGGCCCCCTTCGCCTTTTTGAAGACCGCGATCTCGTCCGGCACGTAGGCCTGGATGTCGGCCCCGATGCGGGCGACGAGCTCGGCCGGCGTCCTCGTGGCGTGCTCGACGTCGACCTGGTAGCGCCGGTGGAACCGGGCGCCGACGCCCTCGGCCTCGGTCTGGAGGCCCGGCGTGTCGGAGGCCGACGGCGTCACCGGCGGACGCGGCGCGTGGGCCACCTCGCGCTCGACGGCGCGGACGGGGTAGCCCCACCGCTTGAGGACCCACGCGCCGAGCGCGGCGCCGGCCGTGAGCGAGGCGGAGCTGATCAGGACGGCGCGGGTTCGGCGGGTCATAGGGGGTCAACGCCCGAGGCGGGCGGAGGCTCCGAACAGACGACGGCCCGCCGACCGAAGCCGACGGGCCGTCCCGGACCTCGCCAAGCGCGAGGGCTACCTGCGGCTCATGAACAGCCGCAGGACGTACCAGAACATCAGGGCCACCGACGCGAACAGCTGGAGCGACGCGGCGACGTAGCGGTCCTCGGGGAAGTCGTGGAGCACCTTCGACGTGTCGTACAGGATGGCGGCGCCGGCCAGCCCGATCATCGCGACGGAGAACCACGTGCCCAAGTTGAACCCGAACAGCACGCCGGCCACGATGGCCACGAGCGCCAGCACGAAGGCCCACTTGAGCATGCCGCCCAAGAACGAGAAGTCCTTGCCGGTGAAGAACACGATGGCGGTCAGCGCCGAGAAGCCCAGCAGCGTGACCCAGGCCGCGCTCGCGATCACGCCGCCGCCGACCGAGTACTCGGCCATGACGAGGAGCGGGACGAAGATGACGGCCTGGGCGAGAACGAACGCGCCGAGCGCGCCGTACTGGGCGGCCTTCGACTCGGCCCGGATCGCGGCGCTCGACGCGAACCAACTCACGATCATGAACCCGCCGAGCACCAACAGCCAGTTGACGCCGAGCATCGCCTCGGCCATCGGGATGGCGAGGCCGGAGGTGAAGAAGAAGACCTCGATGAGCGCGAACAGCAGGATGGCGCCCAGGAGGTGCGCGTAGGTCCGCGTCAGGAACGCGGCGCGCGCGGAGTCGCCGAGCGCGGCGACGGGAGTGCGGTAGAGGGTGTCCATTGGGGGGAGGGAGGTCGGAGGCGGAGAGGTCAACGCTCGAGGCCGCACCGGAGTGCCGCGGCCGTCTGCGCTCACACAGTCGTCACGGGCGCCGGGCCGAGCGGCCTGGGTCGAACCGATCGAGCGGCCGGTTGGATTCGTTAAGAAGCGCCCGGGCACCGGTCCGGGTCGGGCACCGTGGGGAAACCGACGCCGCTAGGCCCGGACGTCCACGACGACGCGGCCGACGGTGTCGCCGTCGACGATCCGGCCGGCCCACTCCGTGAGGTCGCCCAGCCCGATCACGGTCGTCTCGACCGCCGCGAGGTGGCCGGCGGCGACGGCGGCGGCGAGCCGGGCCCACGCGCGTTGGCGGAGGTCGGCCGGGGCCGTGTTCGAGTCGATCCCGGCCAGCGTGACGCCGCGCAGGATGAACGGGAAGACGGTCGTCGCGAGCGCCGGCCCGCCCGCCAGGCCGCACGCGGCGACGCAGGCGTGGCGGCGCGACTGCGCGAGCAACGCCGCCAGCGTCGTCCCCCCGACCGAGTCGACGGCGCCGGCCCAGACGCCCCGTTGCAGCGGCGGCTCGGCGGCCTCGGAGAGCGCCTGGCGGCCCACGATCTCGGACGCGCCCAGGCCCCGGAGGTACGCGTGGGCGCTCGCGGTGCCGGTCACCGCGTGGACCTCGTGGCCGGCCGCCGCCAGCAGGGCCGTCGCCATCGACCCGACGCCGCCCGACGCGCCCGTGACGGCGACCGGGCCGTCGCCCGGCGCGACGCCGTGGGCCTCGAGCGCGAGCACGCTCAGCCCAGCCGTGAACCCGGCCGTCCCGATCTGCATCGCGTCCTGGGCCGACAGCCCGTCCGGCAGGCGGACCAGGTGCTCGGCACTCGCGCGAGCTCGCTCGGCGTAGCCGCCCCACCGCTCCTCACCGGTCCCCCACCCCGTCAGCACGACGCGGTCGCCCGGCGCCCACGCGTCCGTCGCCGACTCGGCCACGGTCCCCGCCAGGTCGATGCCGGGCACGAACGGGAAGTCGCCGCGGACGATCTTCCCGCGCCCGGTGATCGCCAAGCCGTCTTTGTAGTTGAGGCTCGAGTGGGAGACGTCGATGAGCACGTCGCCGTCGGGGAGGTCGGCCTCCGGGACGTCGGTGATCGCGGCGGAGAGGTCGGGGGACTGGGTGAGCAGGAGCGCTCGCATGGCGGGGCGTGCAGGGGCGACAAAAAAAGGGCGCCCGAGTCCCGAGACTCAGGCGCCGCTCTTCGACCGGGCCTCGCTAAAAGACGAACGCGAGGACGAACAGGATGACCGCGGCCACCAGGGCGATCTTCGCGAAGTTGGCCGAGAGCCCGGCGACGCCCCGGAAGCCGAGGAGGGCCGCGACGAGCGCGACGACCGCGAGGACGATGAATACGGAGAAGAGGCTGCTAGCCATAGGGATGGGCTGGGAGTGAGGGCCCGTTGCACGCCGCCACCGGCCGGGAAGTTGCCTCGGCCTGGAAGCGCTCCCGGGCGCCCTCCCCGGACGGCTCCCGTACCTTCGGCGTCCACCCACTCCGCCGATGACCGACGCCCCGCTCCAGACCACCCCGCTCCACGACCGGCACCTCGCGCTCGGCGCCAAGATGGCCCCGTTCGGTGGGTGGGACATGCCCATCCACTACACCGGCATCCTGGACGAGCACCGGGCCGTGCGCCAGGCCGCCGGCCTGTTCGACGTCAGCCACATGGGCGAGTTCAGGGTGCGGGGGCCCCAGGCGCTCGACCTCGCCCAGGCCCTCGTCACCAATGACGTGGCCAGGCTGAAGGACGGGCAGGCTCAGTACGCCGTGCTGTGCCACGACGGCGGCGGCGCCGTCGACGACCTGCTCGTCTACCGGGTCGCCCCCGACGACGTGCTCCTGGTCGTCAACGCGGCCAACATCGCGACCGACTGGGCCCACGTCTCGGAGCAGGCGGCCCGGCTCGGCCTGGACGCCGAGCTCACCGACGAGTCCGCCGGCTGGGCCCTGCTCGCGCTCCAGGGCCCGACGGCGTTCGACGTGCTCCAGACGGCCACCGGGCTCGACGCCTCCGACATCCCGTATTACCACTTCCGGACGATGGAGCCCGGCGCGCTGTTCGGCGCCGACCGCGCCCTCGTGTCGCACACCGGCTACACGGGCGAGCGCGGGGTCGAGCTCTACCTCGCGCCCGAGGCCGCCGGCCGGGCTTGGGACGCGCTCGTCGAGGCCGGCGCGACGCCCGCCGGGCTCGGCGCCCGCGACACGCTCCGCCTCGAAGCCGGCTACTGCCTCTACGGCCACGAGCTCGACCGCGACACGACGCCGCTCGAAGCCGGCCTGGGCTGGGTCGTCAAGCCCGACGCCGGCGACTTCGTGGGCCGCGACGCCTTGGTGCGCCAGAAAGCGGACGGGGTCGAGCGGACGCTGGTCGGGCTGGTGATGGAGGGCCGAGGGATCCCACGCGCGGGGCACGCCATCGTCGACGCCGACGGGATGGAGATCGGGCGGGTCACCAGCGGCAGCCAGTCGCCGACGCGGGGGCAGGGCATCGGGCTGGGCTTCGTCCCGAACGACCCCGCGCTCACGGCCCCGGGGACGGCCCTCGGCATCTCGGTGCGCGGGCGCGTGCTGCCGGCCGTCGTGACGAAGCCGCCGTTCCACAAGGAGTCGTGAGCCTGTCGGTCGCCCTCAGCCCGGCCGGGCTCGATCCGGACGCGCTCGACGGCCACGCCGTCCTGGTGGTCGACGTGCTGCGGGCGTCGACCACCATCGCGACGGCGCTCGCCAACGGCGCCCGCGCCGTGATCCCGGTGGCCGACGAGGGCGAGGCCGGCCGCCTCGCGGCGACGCTCGACCGGGAGTCGACGGTGTTGGGTGGCGAGCGTGGCGGCCGGCCGCTCGCCGGGTTCGCGCTCGGCAACTCGCCCGCGACCTACACGGCGGAGGCCGTGAGCGGGCGGACGGTCGTGCTGACGACGACGAACGGAACAACGGCCTTGGTCCGCGCGAGCCCAGCGTCGCGGCTGGCGGTCGGCGCGCTCGTCAACGCGGCGGCCGCGGCGGCCTGGCTGGGCCGGGCGCTCGACGACGGGCTCGGCGCGACGGTCCTGTGCGCCGGCTGGCAGGGCCGCGTCGCCCTGGAGGACGCCCTGTGCGCCGGCCTGCTCGTCGACCGCCTCCTCGACCACCCCGCGGCCGACCCGCCCGACGACGGGGCCCGGATCGCGCTCGGCCTGTACCGCGGCGCCCGCCACGACCTGGCCCGAGCCTTGTTCGGCGCCGACCACACGCGTCGGTTGGTGGCCTTAGGCGCGGGCGACGACGTGGCCGCGTGTGCCCGGCTCGACACGCTCGACGTGGTCCCGGTCTACCGCGACCGCCAGTTGGTGGCGGAGGCGGTCTGAGCGACGTCGCCGGGCCGACGCCGTCCCGTCGTACCTTCGCACAGCCTCCACGCCTCCGTGTGGGGCATCGCTCGGCCGTTCGTCCCCCCACGTCCGTGAGCACCACCCGATCCCGAAGTAAGAAGAAGCCCGCGAAGGCCGGCGGGTTCTCGCAGCAGCGCAAGCGCGAGATCCTGGGCATCCTCCTCCTGGCCCTCGCCGTGCTGGCGGGGCTCGCCGTCGTCACGTACTCGGCGGCCGACGACGTCCGGCTGGCGACCGAGAACCTGGAGAACCTGATCGAGCCCGGCGACAACCGGTTCGACAACCTGCTCGGGTTCGTCGGGGCGACGCTCGCGCGGGCCCTGGTGTCGGGGCTGGTTGGCTACCCGGTGCTCCTGCCGATCGCGGCGCTGCTGGCGTGGGGGTGGGTCCTGCTCCGGCAGAAGACGCCGGTCTTCCTGCCCACGCTGACCGGGCTGTCGCTCGTCGGCGCGCTGTTCCTGGCGTGCTTTTTCGCGTGGTTCGACTTCCAGTTCGACCTCGACCTGGTGGCCTGGAGCGGCAACCTCGGGCTGGGCGTGACGGGGTGGCTGACGAGCGTCCTCAAGCCGGTCGGCTCGTTCATCGTTTTGCTGGTGGCCGTGATCGTGGTGGCCCTGCTGGTCTACGACCGCGACATCCAGACGTCGCTGGACCGGGCCGAGGGCGCCGTCACGAGTCTCAAGAGCGGGATCGCCGAGTCGTGGGCCGGCTACCGCGCCGGGGCCGCCGAGCGGAAGCACCTCCGGGCCACGGCCCGAGAGGAGGCGCTCGCCGAGCGCGAGCAGAAGCGGACGGAGGCCCAAACGAGCAAGGCGCAAAAGGACACGGAGGCCTCTCCGAAGCCGGCCCCGGCCGCTCCTCCACCGGCGCTCCCGGCCGACCCCGCGCCCGCTCGCCCGGCCGCCGCCCGCCCGCCCGTCGCCCCGTTCGCCGACGTCCCCCCGAAGCCGGCGCCGACGCTGACGCCCGTCCTGCCCGACGACCCCGACCCCGTCCTCGACGACCTGATCGACGCCGAGCGCGGGCCGGGGCCGGCGTTCCACGTCACCGGGCCCAAGGAGGAGACGCCCGCCGACCTCGACGCCGCGCGCGGCGCGACGGCCGACGCCGCGTCGCTCCCCTACGTGTTTCCCTCGATCGAGCTGCTCGAGCAGTCCGACGGCGACCAGGAGGTCGACTACGACGAGATCGAGGACAACAAGCAGGTGCTGCTCGACAAGCTCGAGACGTACAACATCCAGATCGACGCCATCGAGGCCGTCGTCGGGCCGACCGTCACGCGCTACGAGTTGACGCCGGCGCCGGGCGTCAAGATCAGCCGGATCACGGCGCTCGAGGACGACCTCGCGATGGCGCTCGCGGCGCCCGGCATCCGCATCATCGCGCCGATCCCAGGCAAGTCGTCCATCGGCGTCGAGATCCCGAACCGGACGCGCGAGATGGTCCGCCTCCGCCAGCTCTTGGCCACGGCCACGTTCCGCGACGCGGCGCGCGGCGGCAAGATGGCCCTGCCGGTGCCGATCGGGAAGACGATCGAGGGCGAGGTGTTTATCGAGGACCTCGCCAAGATGCCGCACCTGCTGGTGGCCGGCGCGACGGGCTCAGGCAAGTCGGTCGGCGTCAACGCGCTCATCGTGGGGCTGCTCTACGCCAAGCACCCGGCCGACCTCAAGTTCGTGATGGTCGACCCGAAGAAGATCGAGCTCAACGGCTACGCCGAGCTCCTGAACCACTTCTCGGCCATGCCCGAGGACTCCGACGACCCCATCATCACCGACTTCATGGAGGCCGCCGCCGTCTTGCGGTCGTGCGAGCGCGAGATGGAGATCCGCTACGACCTGTTGGCCGAGGCCGGCGTCCGCGGGATCGGCGAGTACAACAAGAAGCTGGCGGCGGGCACGCTGGAGGACCTGGGCGACAAGCACCGCCACCTCCCCTACATCGTCGTCATCGTGGACGAGCTGGCGGACCTGATGATGACGTCGGCCAAGGAGGTCGAGGCGCCGATCGCGCGGCTGGCCCAGATGGCCCGGGCCGTCGGCATCCACCTGGTCCTGGCGACCCAGCGGCCGTCGGTCGACGTGATCACCGGCTTGATCAAGGCCAACTTCCCGTCGCGGATGGCTTATCAGACGTCGTCGAAGATCGACAGCCGGACGATCATCGACGGCGGCGGGGCCCAGCAGCTGGTCGGCAACGGCGACCTGCTGCACATGAACGGCTCGCGGCTGACGCGGCTCCAGGGCCCGTTCGTGAGCGTCGGCGAGGTCGACGCCGTCGCTGGGTTTATCGCGTCCCAAGAGGGCGCCGGGCCGTACCTGTTGCCGCCGATGGACGCCGGCGGCGACGCGCCGAAGGGCTCGGCCGGCGACTCGTCCGAGGACCGCGACGACCTGTTCGAGGACGCGGCCAAGGTGATCGTCCGGAGCCAGCAGGGGTCGGTGTCGCTGTTGCAGCGCAAGCTGTCGGTCGGCTACACACGCGCGGCCCGCTTGGTCGACCAGCTCGAGGACGCCGGCATCGTCGGACCGTTCGAGGGGTCGAAGGCCCGCGACGTCCTGATCCCGGACGAGTTCGCCCTCGACGCTCACCTCAGCGGCCAGCCCGAGGACGAGTCGGCCGACGTGGAGGCGTGATACCAAGTCCGGTTGCTCTGTCTCCGTTTGGACCTGGAAGGAGGGGGGTGCCCGTGTGGAAGCCCCCCCCCTCCTCCCACACACCCACACTCTCCCGGATTTGGTATGAGTGGGGGGATGGGCATGGGGGACGGGGCAGGCCCCCCGTGCGTCTTCACCCAGGTCCGAGGAATCGTGCGATTCCGTGTCTCCCCCCAAAAACGGAGTGGGGTCGGGCGTCCCACCACAGGCACCCGACCCCACGACGCCCCGGCCATACCGGCAGAGGGGCGGTAGGCCTATGGTACGCCGGGAGATGAGAACGCGGCCAGGCCGGGCGGAGGCTCAGGGGAAGAACTAGACGAGCCTCCGTTCGGAGGCCGCTCAGACAGCCGATCGAGAGCACGCGTGGGTCTCGGCGCCGGTCGAAGAATGGGGGAAGCGTCCGTGCCGACCGCACCCCGCACCCCGCGTGCCGTTCCATGGACCCATGACCACGATCATCGACTACGGCATCGGCAACCTGCGGTCGCTCGCGAAGGCGTTCGCGGCGGCGGGCGTGGCGGCCGAGCGGACCGGCGACCCCGACCGGATCGCGGCGGCGGAGCGGCTGGTGCTCCCCGGCGTCGGGGCGTTCGGCGCGTGCGCGGACGCGCTGGCGGCGCGCGGGCTGACCGACGCCGTCCGTGAGCGGGCCCGGGCGGGGGTGCCGCTGCTGGGCGTGTGCGTCGGGATGCAGCTGCTGTTCGAGGCGTCCGACGAGCGGCCCGGCGCCGACGGCCGTCCGCACGCCGGTCTCGGGTTGTTGCCCGGCCGCGTCGTCCGGTTCGACCCGGCCCTGGCCGACGCCGACGGCCGGCGCCTCAAAGTGCCCCACATGGGCTGGAACCGGCTCCGCCCCACTCGCCCGCACCCCGTCCTGGGTGACGCCGACGGCGATTGGGTCTACTTCGTCCACTCGTACCACGCGGCCCCCGCCGAGCCCGCCGACGTGCTGGCGACGGTCGGCTACGGCGGCGACGTGCCGGCGGTCGTCGGGCGCAAGACTGTGGTCGGCGTGCAGTTCCATCCGGAGAAAAGCGCCCGGGCGGGGCTCGCGATGCTCCGTAGGTTCGCGAGCTGGACCCCGACGCCGGCCTCGACGCCCGCCTGACCATGCTCGTCATCCCCGCCATCGACCTCCGCGACGGCCGCTGCGTCCGCCTCCGCCAGGGGCGGTACGAGGACGAGACGATCTACTTCGAGGACCCGGTCCGCATGGCCAAGCTGTGGCGGGTCATGAACGCGAAGGTCCTCCACCTGGTCGACCTCGACGCGGCGCGGACGACGGCCGACGAGGTGAGCGACAACCGGGGCGTGATCGCGCGGATCGCCGACGCGCTCGACGTGCCGGTCCAGGTCGGCGGCGGGATCCGGACGCTCGACGACATCCGGGCAATGCTCGACCTGGGCGTCTACCGGGTCGTGCTCGGCACGGCGGCCGTCCGCGACCCGGACCTGGTGAGCGAGGCCGTCTCGGTGTTCGGCGCGAGCCGGATCGTGGTCGGCATCGACGCCCGCGACGGCGAGGTGATGACGGAGGGCTGGGAGGCCGGCTCCGGCGTCGACGCGGTCGAGCTGGCCGTCGACATGGAGGGCCGGGGCGTCCGCCGGTTCGTCTACACCGACATCGCGCGCGACGGGACGCTCGCCGGCCCCAACATCGAGGCGTACCGCGAGCTGGTCGCCCGCCTCACCAGGGCGAAGCTGACGGCGTCGGGCGGCGTCGGTGGCTACACGGACCTGCTGGCGCTCCAGGCCGTCGAGCCCCTCGGCGTCGACTCGGTGATCGTCGGGCGGGCGCTCTACGAGAATCAGTTCCCCTGCCAGCAGTTCTGGTGCTGGCACAAGAAGGACGAGGTCGACCTCGACCGCTTCTCGACGGCGCGGCTCGCGCTGAGGGGTCAGGAATGAGGAAACGGGAATCAGGACCGACGTCCTGATCCGCACCCGCTCCCTCCTGATTCCTCGTCCCCGACTCCTGACTCCTCGCATGCTCGCCAAACGCATCGTCCCCTGCCTCGACATCCACGACGGCCGCGTGGTGAAGGGCGTCCAGTTCGTGGACCTGGTCGACGCCGGCGACCCCGTCGAGCAGGCCCGGTTCTACGACGCCTCCGGTGCCGACGAGGTCGTGTTCCTCGACATCTCGGCGACGCACCAAGGACGGGCCACGCTGTACGACACCATCCGGCGGGCGGCCGACGAGGTGTTCATCCCGCTCACCGTCGGCGGCGGCGTGCGAGCCGTGGCCGACGTCCGCGCGCTGCTGGAGGCGGGCGCCGACAAGGTGGCCATCAACTCGGCGGCCCTCGCGGACCCCGACCTGCTGACGCGGGCAGCCGACGCGTTCGGCGCCCAGTGCGTCGTGCTCGCCATCGACGCCAAGCGGACCGGGGCCACCGCCAGCGGCTGGGAGGTGTTCACGCACGGCGGGCGGAAGGCGACCGGGCGCGACGCCGTGGCCTGGGCCACCGAGGGCGTCCGGCTCGGGGCCGGCGAGCTGCTGGTAACGAGCATGGACCGCGACGGGACGCGCGAGGGCTACGACCTCGACTTGCTCCGGGCGCTCGACGACGCCGTCGACGTGCCGGTGATCGCGTCGGGCGGGGCCGGCACGCTCGACCACCTCGAAGCCGGCCTCACCGAAGGCCGGGCCGACGCGGTCTTGGCCGCGTCGATGTTCCACTTCCGCGAGACGACCGTCGCCCAAGCGAAGGCGCACCTGGCCGCGGCCGGCGTCGCGGTCCGCCCCGTGGCCTCGTGAGCAGCGCGCGGCTCGGTCTTCGGCTGGTGCGGGCCGCCATCGGCGCCGTCGTGGCGTTCCTGGTCGCCGCCGGCGGCTACCTCGTGTGGGCGGCGCTGGCAAACCCGGACGTCCGCCTCAAGCAGCCGCGGTGGGTCGAGGGCGCCTTCGACCACTCGTACTGGATTCCGGTGTTGGTGGTCACGCTCGGCGGGGCGGCGCTCGTCGGGATGGTGCTGTGGACGGCGTACCGGCGGCTCCGCGCGGGCGAGGACTTGTACGAGGGCCGGAGCGGGCGCGGGCTCCGGCGACGCGGCGAGCGGTTCGTGGACGGAGACGGTCCCTGAACCGGCGACCCCTGTCGCCGGTCAGAACGCGGCCTCCGGTGGAGTCCTAGTCCGTTCGGACCAGGGACGAGCGGTAGCCGAGACGTAGGCTCTGCGGAACCCGTCCTCCTCCCGATGCGCCTTCGGCCGTTCGTCCTCGGGGTCCTCGTCGTGCTCACGTCCTGCGACCTCTACTTCCCCGACCACCGCGTCGAGGTCGAAGGCGTCGTCCGCGACGAGCGAGGAGAAGCGGTCCGAGAGGCCGTCGTCACGCTGCGACGGTCCCGCCTCCTGTACGACACGCCGCTCGCGTCGGCGGTGACGGGCACCGACGGGGCGTACCGACTGTCGCACCGGCTCGAGGGGTGCTCGGGGTTGTTCGACGGATTCCGAGCCGTCGCAGAACATGTGGTCCAGTCGGACACCACCCGGTCCGAGCCGGTCGTCGACTGCGTGGATGGGGTGCAAAAAGTGGACTTCGCGCTGGTCGCCGACAGCCTCTAGGTCCGCAGGAAGACGAGGAGCCGAAGCCTCATACGGGATCTCGGAGAGGGCTGTGCATCCCCCAGCGACGTCCCCTCTCCCTCTGGGAGAGGGACAGGGTGAGGGCATGTCGCTAGGCACAGAGAACCTTCGGAGCCCGTATCAGGCCTGGCGGTCTAGCTGCTCACGGCCCGCCGAGCGCTCGGAGAAGGGCGCCGAGCCAGTTCCGCGACGCTCGGTAGACGCCCGGACACTCGCTCTCGCGCGGCCCGGCGACGTTGATCCGGAGGTCGCCACCCTGCTCGCGGAGCCACGAGAGGACGGGACCGGCCGCGTCGGTGGCCGGGTCCACGACGAGCACGGGCCGGCCGAGCGTCTCGGCGGTGACCACGGCCAGCGCGGTGCCGCCCGTCGGCGGGCCGGGCACCAGCACGAGCAGCGCGTCGGCGTCGCGGACGTTCCAGCGCGTCCGCTGGGCCGGGTCGGCGGACGACGTCTCGCGCAACGGATACCGGGGCGGAATCGGGCCGTCCTCGGCCCGGCGGCCGGCCGGGCACCACCCACCGACGGGGATGCCGAGCGCGAGGGCCGCGTCGAGGGCGGCGCGGTCGACGCCGGTCTGGCCGCCGGAGAGGATCGTCAGGCGCACGGGTGTGGCGATTGTGTGGCGAGACCGTCGCGGCTCAGGACGCGGCACGGCACTTGAACGATCCGGCCTCGTCCCCCGTTGACTCCCCCACGTCCCCCCTCCCATGACGCATCTGCTACGCTCTCGCCCGCTGGGCCTGCTCGCCCTCGCCGCCGCCGTCCTCGTCGTTGGACAGGCCCACGCCCAGACGCCCGACGCCGTCGCCCAGCGGCTCCAGCAGCGCTACGGCGCCATCGAGTCGCTCCAGGCGTCGTTCGTCCAGACCGCCGGCGGCCAGCGGCTCCAGGGCACGTTGTCGGTCCGCCGGGACGCCTTCCGGCTCGACCTCGGCAGCCAGGTCTTGGTCACCGACGGCGGCACGCTGTGGTCGTACTCGCGCGACGACGACCAGGTCGTGGTCCAGGACTACGAGCCGGCGCGCGTCGGCTTCTCGGTCGGGCAGCTGTTCACGAACTACCTCGACGTGTTCCGCGTGACCGGCGCCACCAAGGCGACCATCGGCGGCGTGGCCCACGACGTGCTCACGCTGCGCCCGCGCCAGACGGGGTCGTCGGTCCGCGACGCGACGCTGTTCGTCCGGTCGTCGGACGCCGTCCCGACGCGCGTCCGGGTCCACGACACGAACGGGGGCACGCTGGCCTTCGACCTCCGCGACGTCCGTCGGAACGTGTCGCTGCCGGCGTCGACGTTCCGGTTCTCGGCCCCCTCGGGCACCGAGGTCGTCGACCTCCGCTAATCGTCACGGAGCGCGACGAACCGCGCGCCCGGTTCCTCCGTTGGGCGCGGAGCCACCGCTGTGGCTCCGCGCCCTCTCTGTGATGTCCGACCGCACCCAACGCCTGCTCTCGCTCGGGGTGAGCCTCGCCCTCGGGGCGGGGCTCCTGTGGCTCGCCCTGCGCAACGCCGACCTCGCGGCCGTCGGCGACGCGCTGGCCGACGGCGAGTGGGGGTGGATGGTCCCGTTCGTCGGGCTCGGCGTGCTCTCGGTCGGGATCCGGGCGTGGCGGTGGGGCTTGCTCATCGACGCACTTCCGGGGCGGACCGAGCGCGTGCCGCTCCGGCTCACGTCGGCGTCGGTCGCCATCGGCTACCTCGTCAACTACGCCGCGCCGCGGCTGGGCGAGGTCGCGCGGACGGCCCACGTCTCGCGCCGGGCCGACGCGCCGTTCTCGGCCGTGCTCGGGACGGTCGTCGCCGAGCGCGTGCTCGACGTCGTGATGCTGGCGCTGGCGTTGCTGTCGGTCCTGGTGATCTTCGGCGACCGCGTCCACGCGATCCTGGGCCAGGCCTGGGACGGGATCGTCGGCCTGCTGACGGTGCCGGCCTGGGCGCTGGCGCTGGTCGTGGCGGTCGTCGTCGGGCTGAGCGTGTTGGCCGTCGTGGCGGTCCGGCGGGGCCGCGGGCGGATCGGGGCGCTGCTGGGCCAGTTCCGCGACGGGTTCACGTCGGTCGGGCGGACGGGCCGGCCGGGCGCCGTGGTGCTCTCGACGCTGCTGCTGTGGGCGTGCTACGGGCTGATGTCGGACTTGCCGCTGCGGCTGCTCGGGCTCGACGCGGCGTACGGGCTGGGCCCGGTCGAGGCGTGGGCCGTGATGGCCGTCGGCGGGATCGGGATGGCGCTGCCGTCGCCGGGCGGGACGGGCTCGTTCCACTACGCGACGGTCCAGGCGCTGACGCTGCTGTTCGGCGTGGCCGTGACGCCGGCGGCGACCTACGCGCTGCTGGTCCACGCGGCCGGCGTCGTGTTCTACTGCCTGTTGGGCGTGCTCGCGCTGGCGCTCCAGGGGACGTCCCTGGGGTCGCTCCGCGACGCGGCGGCCCGGGCGTGAGCGGCCGCCTCGCCCTGGCGACGGCCCTTGGCGTGGGCGGGCTGGCGCTCGCGGCCGCCCTGCTCTCCCACGACCTCGGCCCGTTCGCCCAGCCCGCCTCCCGCGTCGCCGTGCCCGACGCGACCGCCGCGGTGCTCGACACGCTGACGGTCCGCGGCCGGCGCGTCCGGGCGTCGCTGGAGGGGACCGTGGTCCAGGTCGGGCCGGGCGACGAGGTCTGGCTCGACGCCGGCGGCGACGCGCTGCCGCTGCGGTTCGACGCCGACCCCGGGCTCGAGGTCGAGGACCGGGTGCTGGCCGTCGGCCGGCTCCGCGAGCGGCGCGGGCGCCGCTGGGTGGCCGTCGAGTCCTGGGCCCGCGTCGAGACCAGCGTCCGGCCCCCGCCGGCGGGCGGACTCTAACCATTCAGTCCCGCCCTCGGACCGTTCGCCCACGTGGGTCAGCTTGACGCCCGCGGTCGCGGTATCGTCGTTTCAGTCCCTGGCACAGGACCCCCACCGCTCACGCCCCCCCGACATGGAGATCACGCTCGACCCGAACCCCCTCGGCGACCTCGTCCCCGACGAGGTGTACCAGCTCCTCGAAGAGCACAAACTCCTCAACGAGAAGGGGGTCCGCGACTACCAGATCCGCCAGCAGTTCCGCTCGATGCGCGGCAACGACGTCCCCGCCTACGAGGCCATCGAGGAGCTCCGCGAGCAGCACCCCTACCTCCAGTTCGACACGATCCGCAAGATCGTTTATGGCTTGCGGCGCCGGTCCTAGGCGCCCGGCCGCACGTCCCTCCCGTGCGGCTCGACGAGTCTCCCCCAGGGTTGGGTGAGAAGGGGCCGGCCCTCGGGCCGAGCTCCACAGAGGGAGCGGCGGGGCCACTCGGTGGCCCCGCCGTTTTTTAGGCCCGCTCGCGGACGGCCGCGAACAACGCGATGCCGGCCGCGACCGACGCGTTGAGCGACTCGGCGGGCCCGCGCATCGGGATCGACGCCAGCACGTCGCACGCCGTCCGGACGCCCGGCCGCAGCCCGCCGCCCTCGTTGCCGATCACGAGGACGACCGGCCGGTCCCAGTCGTACGCCCACACCGTCGCCGTCTCGACGCCCTCGCCGGGGTCGTCGGCCAGGCCGACGACCCAGTAGCCGCGCTCCTTGAGCTGGTGGAGCGCCTCGGTCAAGTTGGCCACGCGGGCGATCGGGATCTGCAACGCGGTCCCCGCGCTCGCCTTGACGGCGACGGCCGACAGCGGCGCCATCCGCCGCTCGGGGACGATGGCGCCGGCCGCGCCGGCGGCGACCGCGCTCCGCAGGATCGCCCCGAAGTTGCGGGGGTCCTCGACCTCGTCGAGCGCGATCAGCACGGGCTTGGTCTCGCGGACCACGTCGAGCGTCGGCGCGATGCTCGACAGCAGGTCGTCGAGGTCGAGGTAGGCGACCGGCGCGACGACGGCCACGACGCCCTGGTGCTCGGCCTGGGGCGCCAACCCGTCCACCTTGGGCCGGGGCACCATCTGGACCGGCACGCCGGCGGCCTTGGCCGCCCGCCGGATCCCGTCGATCGCGCTCCCGTGGACGCCCTTCTGGAGGTACACCTTCTCGATCCGGCCGTCGGCCAGGTCGAGCGCGTCGCGGACGGGGTGGCGCCCAGCGAGGACGTCAGTGCGGGAGGTGGCCATCAGGGTTCGGGGTTCGGGGTTCGCAAGGTGAGGGCGCCGAGCTCGGGACGCCAGCCGAGGGCCGGAAGATGGCCGGAACTTTTCGACGGCCGCGATCCCCTCCATCCCCTCCATCCCCTCCATCCCCTCCATCCCCTCCATCACCCTTCGTCCCTCGCGGGCCCGCCGGCGCCCGGCTTGCCTTCGAGGTCGTTGCGGTAGATCCGCGTCGTGGGGTACGCCAGGTCGATGTCGTCGCGCGTGGCGAACCGGTCCAGGACGGCCTCCCACACGTCCTGCTCGCTCCCACGCACGCGGCGCGGCGACACGAGGTAGCGGATCGTCAGCTGGATGCCCTCGCCGATGACGGTCGTGTAAACGGTCGGCGTGAGCTTGGAGTAGAAGATGAAGTAGTCCCGGGCCGCCCGGCGCAACGTCCGCTCGGCGTCGTCGGACAGGTGCTCGGCACACTCGCCGGCGACCTCGAGCAGGATCTGCTTGGCCGACCGCCAGTCGCTCTCGAACGTGACCACGACCGCCACCTCGTGCCAGATGTAGGCGAACCGGCCCGTGTGGTTCGTCACCGAGTTCGAGAACACCCAGCCGTTGGGGACGTGGACGATCCGGCCCGTCGACTGGCCCGCCCCGGTGTTCGTGCCGACCTCCAGGAGCGTGAACTGGAACACGCGCTGGTCGATCACGTCGCCGGTGTGGCCCTGGATCGTGATCCGGTCGCCGGTCGCGAACGGGCGGCGCCACAGGACGAACGCCCACCCGGCGAGGTCGACGAGCGGGTCGCGGAGCGCGATCGCGACGCCGGCCGTGAGCAGCCCGAGGAACGTCCCGATCGAGCCCAGCTCGCCGGTCCAGATCCGGATCAGCCCGAGCACGGCGATCACGGTCGCGGCGTACGTCGTCCCCTTCCGCCACTTGTAGAACTGGCGGACGTCGTCGCCCGTGCGGCGGCGGACCGTCGCCAGGACCAACCGGCGGATCGTCCACAGGACGACGATGAGGACGGCCGTCAGCAGCAGGTCCTTCGTCAGCTCCGGACCGAGGCCCACGAGCTCGGCGACCGCGTCGGTGCCGCGCTGGCCGTAGTCCTCGGGCGAGCCGGGAACGGGGACGCGGGACGAGTCGGCGGTCTGGGGCATGCGGGCGGGAGTCGGGCAGCGACGGTCGGCCGCCCGTCCGCTCTGGTCCTCGGGCTACGGGGCGTCGGGCGACGGAACGCCTGACGGCGCCGCCTCGGGCGACCGGGCCTCGGCCACGAACTCGGCCAGGCAGCGCGCGCTGTACGAGGCGTAGGTCGACTCGACGACGCGGCCGTTGATGGCCAGCTTGGGCACCGACATCCGTCCGCTCTGGCTCGTGAACGCCTCCGTGACCGCGGCGGCCTCGGCCTGGATCTCGGTCAGGAAGCCCTGGAGCTGGTCCGGGTCCTCGAGCACCGCCTGGAACGCCGGCCCGTCCATCCCGACGGCCTCGACGGTCTCGACGAGCTCGGGCATCGTCATGCCCCACGAGGCGTCCTGGCGGCGGAACATCTCGTCCATGAGCTCGAAAAAGCGCCCCTCGCGCTGGGCCACCTTGAGCGCGACCACCTGACCGACGGACTCCTGGCGCAGCGGGTGCGGCATGAAGAAGTACCGGCCGGACTCCGGGTTCTCCTCGATGAACGGGTGGAGCACGTCGCCCAGCTCGCGGCAGTGCGGGCAGTTCGGGTCGAAGATCTCGACGACCGTCACGGCCGCGTCCGGGTCGCCGAGCGACGGGCCCTGCGTGAACGGCGACATGTCGGCGATGGGCAGGTAGTCGGCGTCGTAGGAGCAGGCGCCCGTGACGTCCTCGATGCGGCGCGGCGGGAGCAGCGTCTCGGCATCGGCGGCCTGGGCGCTCGCGCCACCGCCGTCGGTCCGGGCGGCCAGCCCGAACGTGGCCGCGAGCAGCACCACGAAGCCGCCCAGGACGACGGCGTACGGGCGGAGCGCGGCGAACCCCGCCGGCTCGGGCGCGGCGCGGCGCGGCGCGGGGTCGGAGGCGGTGGTCAGACGGCGGTGCTCGATCACGTGCAAGACGAAGAGGGTGAGGACGAGGGCGGCCGACGTCATGCACAGCACGCAGAACGCGCCGATCACGGCGGCCTGCAAGAACACGAGGTAGGCCGTGTACAGCACGCCGACGGTCACGACGCCGAAGCTGGCCAGCCGGAGCCGGTCGTCGCGCAGGCCTGCGTACGCCAGCCGGAGCGCCGCCACGATCACGTAGAAGATCAGGCCGAGCGTGATGTTGGGGATGCCGAGGAAGTCGGCGTACTGGCCCTCGGTGACCGTCGCGCAGCCCGAGCCCTCGCCCGTCACGGCGGCGGCCGACGAGAAGTCGACCGTGCCCAGGCCGGTGCAGCCGGCGGCGAACCCGTTCGCCTTCTGGAGCGCGAGGTGCGTCACGACGACGACGCCGAGCAAGGCCACGCCAACCAAGAGGCGGCGGAGGAGCGAGGTCTGAGCGGGGAGAGCCATGGCGTCGGTAGAGTCCGTGAGTCGGTTCGTGGGGAGGTCGGTGCTGCCGCGCCCGGCTCGCCGACGCACCCGTGCAGGGCACGCCGGTCCGAAACGGGGCCCACGGGGCGAGCGCAACCGACGGCCCGATCCGCCGAAAAGGTACGGAGGCCACCGCCCAGACAACACCCCGCGCACAACGGCGGGCGGAGGCGGCTTCGCGCTGTGCTAATAAAACAACATCTCCCTTGACTCCCGGCTCCCGACGCCCTACACTCCGCTAACTTTTTAGCACACCGTCATGGCCGTCCCCTCCCTCTCCCGCCGCGAGCGCCAGGTGCTCGACGTGCTCCACCGCCTGGGGCGGGCCTCCGCGGCCGACGTCCGCCAGGCGCTCGTCGACCCGCCCAGCGACTCGGCCGTCCGGACCCACCTCCGCATCCTGGAGGAGAAGGGCCACGCCCGTCACGAGCAGGACGGCCCCCGCTACGTCTACCTCCCGGTCCAGGGCCGCGAGGCCGCCGGCCGGTCGGCGCTCCGCCACCTGATGACGACGTTCTTCGACGACACGCCGACGCGGGCTGTCGCCGCGCTCTTGGACGAGGCCTCGTCCGACCTGTCCGACGCCGACCTCGACCGGCTCGACGACCTTATCCAGCGCGCTCGCGCCCAGGGCCGATGACACTGCTCCTCGCTCTCGCGCTCAAGGGCGCACTCGTCCTTCTGCTGGCCGCCCTCGCCACCCGGCTGCTCCGCCGCGCGCCCGCCTCGGCCCGTCACGGCGTCTGGGCGGCGGCGTTCGCCGTGCTCTTGTTCCTGCCCGTCCTGGAGGGGGTAGGCCCGCGCTGGGACGTCGGCGTGTTGCCGCCGGCGCCCACGTCGGCCGTCGTCTCGGCTCCGTTCGCGCCTGCGCCGCCCCCGGCTCCCCCGCCGCCTCCGGCTCCGCCCCCACCTCCGCCGCCCCCGGCTCCGCCTGCTCCGCCGGCCCCGCCGGTCGTCGGCACGGCCGCGGCTTCGATGGCGACGGCCGGCGACCCCGTGGCCGCGTTCGACCAGGACATGGCGGAGTTCGAGCGCGAGGTCGAGGCGCACGCCGACGAGATGGCCGCGTTCGGCGAGGAGATGACGGCCTTCGACGGGGAGATGGCCGCGTTCGATGCCGAGATGGCGGCGTTCGACCACGGAGGGTGGCACGACGGAGGATCGGTCTGGGCCGACGTCCCGGTCGCCATTGTGGGCCGGAGCGGATCGGCGGCAGGCCGCTGGCTGCTTGGGCTGTGGGCGCTCGGCGCGGTCGGGGTCGCCCTCGGCTGGCTGGGCGCGGCGCTCGCCGCCCGCCGCCTCGTGGCGACGGCCCGCCTCGAGACCGACGACGAGTGGGCCGTGCTCGCCGAGCGGGCCCGCCGCCTGAGCGGGCTCGACCGGCCCGTCCGCCTGCTCCGCACCGACGCGCTCGACGTGCCGATCGCGTGGGGCTACGGCCGCCCGGCCGTCATTCTGCCTGCGTCCGCCGACACCTGGGACGACGGGCGCCGCGAGGCCGTTCTGCTCCACGAGATGGCCCACCTCCGCCGGCACGACGCCTGGACGCAGGCCGTCGCCCAGCTCGCGGTCGCCGTCCACTGGGCGAACCCGCTGGCGTGGTGGGCCTACCGCCGGTTCCTCGACGCGCGCGAGCAGGCCTGCGACGACGCCGTGATCCGGGGCGGCGCCCGGCCCTCCGACTACGCGGCCCACCTGGTCGGCGTGGCCCGGTCGCTCCGCCGCGACCCGTTCGCGCTGGCCGCCGTCGCCCCGATGGCGCGGTGCGCGCCCATCGAGGACCGGATCGTGTCCATCCTGGACGGCGAGCGGCGTCGGGGCGGCCTCGGCCGCGCGACTCAGGCGGCGACCGTCGCCCTGGCGGTCGGCGTGCTGCTGCCGCTGGCCGCGCTCCAGCCGGTCGCCCGCGAAGCCCTCGTCCTGCCCGCGCCCGACGACTGGGCGATCTCCGTCGTGGCCGACCCGGGGCTCGAACCGGCGCCCGTCGTGGCCGACACGGACTCGGTCGCCGTCGAGTGGAGGGGAGACGACGAGTGGGACGACGTGGACCGCGCCCGCGACGAGATCGAGGCGGCCGAGACCGACATCGAGCGGGCCGGCCGCGACATCCGCCGCGTCATCGACGAGCTGGGGACGGAGACCGACCAAGTCTCCGCGCTCCGCGCCGACGCGCTCCGGGCCGCCGAGTCCGCGCTCGCGACCATCGACCTGAGGGAGATCCGGGCGTTGGCCCTGGAGTCCGCCCGCGCCTCTGTCACCACCGCCGATTGGGACGAGGTGTACGGGATCCAGGAGCGGGCCCTCGAAGAGGCCCAGGCCGCGCTCGACGAGATCGACTGGGAGGAGATCCGCGAGATCCAGCGCGAGGCCATCCAAGACGCCCGCGTGGAGATGGAGGCCATCGACTGGGAGGAGATCCGGGAGGACCAGCGCGAGGCGATCCGGGACGCTCGCGAGGCGATCCGCGAGGCCGCGCAGGAGCGTCGCGACGCGCAACGTGAAGCCGAGCAGGACCGCCGCGACGCGCAGCGCGAGGCCGAGCAGGACCGCCGCGACACGCAGCGGGACCTCCGCCCAACGCCGCGTCCCGCTCCGGCCCCACGCCCCAACCCGCCCCCGACCGTCCGCCAAACGCCGGCCCCGCCAGCTGGCCGGCCCGCGTCGGCCCGGGCCCCGGCGGCCCCCGCGTCGGTCGACTGGGGCGCCGTCGACCGAGCCCGCCGAACGGCCACCCGCCGAGCCCGGCTGTCCTGGTAGCCCCAGGCTAGGTCCCCGAACGTCCGATCCCGACGGAGGCCCGCTGATGGGCGGCCGCCGGAACGGGGCCGAGTGCCCCGCTGCCAAGCCGTCTCTCCCCCATCCCGACCCTCCCATGCACGTCGCGTCCACCCTCGCCGCCCTCCTGCTCGCGACGTCCGCCTGCGCCCAGCCGGCCCGCGTCCTGACCCCCGACCCGTGGTGCGACAAGGTGTGGGCGTCCGACGGCCGGGCGGTCGCCTGCGAGGTCCGCGAGACGATCCTCCGGGCCGGTGCGCTCGACGTCCGGGCGGTCAACGGCGAGGTCTCGGTCCGCGAGTGGGACCGTCCGGACGTGCTCGTCCGCGCTCGGGTGGCGGCCGTGTCGAGCGACGCCGCGCTCGCCCGTCGCCGAGTCCAGGCCGCGACGGTGACGACGGCGGGCGGGCGAGTCCGGGCCGACACCCCTTCGGAGGCGCGGACGAGCGCCAGCGTCAGCTTCGAGATCTTCGCGCCCCGCGCGACCGACCTCGTGGTGGCCGCCGTCAACGGTCCGGTCCAGATCGACGGGATCGCGGGGCGGATCCGGGCCGAGGCCACGAACGGGCCCGTCGCGCTGGCCGCCGTCGGCGGCGACGTCGAGGTGGAGGCCACCAACGGCCCGGTCGCCGTCGCCCTCGACGGGACGACGTGGCGCGGCGCGGGCCTGTCCGTCCGCGCCCTGAACGGGCCGGTCGAGCTCACGCTCCCCAGCGGGTACTCGGCCCGGCTGTCCGCCCGGACCCACCAGGGCCGGATCTCGGCGCCCGGCCTCCAAAGCACCGACCGCGGTCGCGACCGCATGGGGGACCGCCTCGACGTGACGATCGGGAGCGGCGGCCCCGTGCTGACGCTCGCCGCTCACAACGGCCCGGTCCGCATCCAGACCGGCGGCTGAGGCCGGGCCGCGAGGCCGAGACGAGGAGGCTTCCGCCCTGTCGTCGCCGCCCTCCCCCTCTCACAAAACCCTGAAAGGACGAGCCTTATCCAGAACCTGCTACTTTTTTAGCACGTCTGGTAACTATCCGGGCACTCCCCCGTCTCCGGGATGAACGCCCCCCTCCCCCGATGCGCCTTTCTTCTCTCCTCGCCGCCGCCGCGGTCCTGGCCGCCCCGGCCCTCGGCCAGTCCGCCGCGCCCTCCACGACGCCCGTCTCGGCACTGCCGGCCGGTCCGCTGACGATGGCCGCGAGCCCGGCGGACACCGACATCGCCCTCGACGGCGTCCTCGACGAGGCCGCCTGGGACGGCGCCGAGGTCGCGACCGACTTTGTCCAGCTCCGGCCCAACGCGGGGGCCCCCGCCAGCGAGCGCACCGAGGCCCGCGTGCTCTACGACGGCGACGCGGTCTACGTGGGGATGCGGATGCACGACAGCCAGCCCGACCGGATCGACACCCAGCTCGGGCGGCGCGACAGCGGCTTCGAGAGCGACTGGGCCCTGGTCGCCTTCGACTCGTACGACGACGACCGGACGGCGTTCGCCTTCCAGGTCAGCGCGTCCGGCGTGTTCTTCGACGCCCTCCTGTTCGACGACGTGAACGAGGACGAGTCGTGGGACGCCGTCTGGGACGCGGCCGTGAGCCGCGACGAGGGCGGCTGGACGGCCGAGTTCCGGATCCCGCTCAGCCAGCTCCGGTTCGCGGCGTCCGAGGGCGACCAGAGCTGGGGCATCGAGTTCAGCCGCAAGCACTTCCGCACCAACGAGCAGACGTTCTGGGCGCCCATCAACCCGAACGTGAACGGGGTCGTCAGCCAGTTCGGCGCGCTCACGTCGCTCCGCGGGCTCCGGGCGCCGCGCCAGCTCGAGGTCCTGCCCTACGTCGCGTCCAGCTTGACGCGGGCGCCGGGCGACGTTCTCGACCCGTTCTACGCCGAGACCGACCTCGACCCGCGCGTCGGGCTCGACGTCAAGTACGGGGTCACGAGCGACGTCACGCTGACGGCGACCGTCAACCCGGACTTCGGCCAGGTCGAGGCGGACCCGGCCCAGGTCAACCTGGGCGGGTTCGAGCTGTTCTTCCAGGAGCGCCGGCCGTTCTTCGTCGAGGGCTTGGACGTGTTCTCGATGGAGCCGCGCCGCTACTTCTCCAACAACCGGCCGGACCTCCTTTACACCCGCCGGATCGGGCGGAGCCCCCAGCGCGGGTCGTTCGTGCCGGACGCCGCCCGTGACGCCGCGGGCGACAACGGGGCCGTCTACACCGACGCGCCGCAGCAGAGCACGATCCTGGGCGCGGCCAAGGTGTCGGGCCGCGTCGGGCGGGTCTCGTTCGGCGTGCTCAACGCCGTCACCGGGCCGGAGTACGGCCGCTTCCAGGCCATCGACGGGAGCGGCGGCGTGGTCATGGACGACCGCGCGCTGGTCGAGCCGGCGACCAACTACGCCGTCGCCCGGACGCGCGGGACGTTCGGCCGGACCATCGTCGGCGGGCTCGCGACGTCGGTCGTCCGGAGCACCTCAAACGCCGCCATCGCGGACCTGCTGCCGACCCAGGCGACGGTCGCCGGACTGGACGTCGAGCACCCGTTCGGCGACTGGGTCCTGAGCGGCCAGCTCGCCGGCAGCGTGGTCTCGGGCAGCGCCCCGGCCATCGAGCGGTTGCAGCGCGCGTTCCCCCGCCTCTACCAGCGCCCCGACGCCGGCCACCTCACGCTGGACTCGACGCGGACGTCGCTGGCGGGCCTGACCGGCGAGGCCAACCTGCTCAAGACGTCGGGCGAGCACTGGCTCGTCGGGCTCCACGCCAACGCGACGACGCCGGGGTTCGACTCGAACGAGCTCGGCTTCCAGAGCCGCGCCGACCAGGCCGGCGGCGGGGCGGTCCTGATCTACAATCAGAACCAGCCGCAGGGGGTCTTCCAGCGCTGGGGCGGCAACGTGTTCAGCGGCGTCGCGTGGAACTTCGACGGCGACCGGACCCACACGTTCGTCGGCGGCAACGCGAACGGGACGTTCCAGAACTTCTGGGGCTTCGGCGTCAACGGGAACGCGTGGACCCGGACGACCGGCGACCGGGGGACGCGCGGCGGCCCGCTCATGACGGACCCGGCCGGAGGCCAGATCAACCTCAACGCGTGGACCGACGACCGGAAGGCGGTCTCGGGCTACGCCTGGACCGGCGCCAACCGCGACGAGTTGGGGGGCTGGTTCCACGGCGTCGAGGCGGGCGTCGAGCTCCGGCCGTCGTCGTCGCTCTCGATCACCCTCGGCCCGGAGCTGGACCGGTCCCACAGCGAGCGCCAGTACGTCGGGGCGTTCGACGCGACGGACCTGGCGGCCACGTTCGGGCGCCGCTACGTGTTCGGGGCCATCGACCGGACGTCGCTGTCGCTCAACGCCCGCGTCAACTGGACGTTCACGCCGACGCTCTCGCTCCAGACCTACCTCCGGCCGTTCGTCGCGCGCGGCACCTACACCGCGTTCCGCCAGCTCACCGACGCCGGCCAGCTCGAGCTGCCGACCTACGGCGACGGCTTCGGCGCCGTCGAGACGGGCCGGTTCGAGCAGGACGACGACGAGTCGGTCTTCGTGGCCGACCTCTCCTCGACCGACGCCTACCGCATAACCGGCGCCGACGGCGGGACGGCGGCGTTCGAGAACCCCAACTTCACCGTCCGCGCGCTCCAGGGCAACGCCGTGCTGCGGTGGGAGTACCGGCCGGGCTCGGCGCTCTTCCTGGTGTGGCAGCAGCAGCGGAGCGGGTTCTCGTCCGACGGCGACGTCCGGTTCGACCGCGACGTGCGCGGCCTGTTCTCGGACGAGTCGACGAACGTGTTCCTGCTCAAGCTGAGCTACTGGCTCGGCTGACCGGCGCGCGCCGAGGCGTCCGGCCGTTCGGCCCCGGCGGGTGGTGTGTCCCGGCCGGGGCCGACGTGCGTCTGGGGCGTGAGCACGGCACGCGGACACGGCGCGCCGTGTCCCTACGGCGACGGACGCGGGTCCGATCCACCCGGGTCCTCCTCCGGCCGCCGGCGAGGTGTGCAGGCGGTCCGCCAAGGCGTACCATCGGGCTCCCCTCTCTCCTCCCCGATGCGCCTCGCCCTGCCCCTCGTCGCCCTCGCCCTGAGCGCCGCCGGCTGCTCGTCGACCGCGCCGACCGCCCCTGCCGTGGACCTCGCCGCCCGTGCCGACGCCCTCACCCACGACGCGCTCGTCGTCGACACCCACATCGACGTGCCGTACCGGCTGCGCGAGAGCCCGGCCGACGTCGGGGCGGCGACCGCGACCGGCGACTTCGACTATCCGCGCGCGGTCGCCGGCGGGCTCGACGTGGCCTTCATGTCGATCTACATCCCGGCCGAGTACCAGGAGACCGGCGGCGCCCGCGCCCTCGCCGACTCGCTCATCGACATGGTGGAGGATCTCGCGGCCGGCGCGCCGGACCGGTTCGCCGTCGTCCGCTCGGTCGACGACGTGGACCGGTTGAGGAGCCCGCGTCGCGTTCTGCTCGCGCTGGGCATGGAGAACGGGGCGCCGGTCGAGGGCGACCTCGCCAGCCTCCGCCACTTCCGCGACCGCGGCGTCCGCTACGTCACGCTGACGCACAGCCGCGACAACGAGATCTCGGACTCGTCCTACGACGACGCCGGCACGTGGGGGGGCCTCAGCGACTTCGGGCGCGAGGTGGTGGCCGAGATGAACCGGCTGGGCATCATGGTCGACGTCTCCCACGTCTCCGACGCCGCCTTCGACGACGTGATGGAGGTCACGACCGTCCCGGTGATCGCGAGCCACTCGTCGGCGCGGGCGTTCACGCCGGGGTTCGAGCGCAACATGAGCGACGCCATGATCGAGCGGCTGGCCGAGAACGGCGGCGTGATCCAGATCAACTTCGGCTCGACGTTCCTGCTCAAGCGCGTCCAGGACGACCGCGACGCGCTCCGCGCCCGGCTCGCGGCCGGGCTCGAGTCGCGCGGCCTCGAGCCCGGCTCGCCCGAGGCCGACGCCTACGCCGAGACGTTCAACGCCGAGAACCCGCTCCGGCTCGCCGAGACGACGGACGTCGCCGACCACATCGACCACGTCGTCGACCTGGTCGGCATCGACCACGTCGGGATCGGCTCCGACTACGACGGCGTCGGGCCGACGCTGCCGGTCGGGCTGGAGGACGTCTCGACGTATCCGAACCTGGTCGAGGAGCTGCTCCGGCGTGGCTACTCCGACGACGACGTCCGCAAGGTCCTCGGGGGAAACGCGATGCGGGTCTGGCGCGCCGTCGAGGCCGCGGCGACGGAGTAGACCCCGCCGTCACCCCTCGCGCTCGGCGCCCGGCGCGTCGACCCGGGCCACGAACGCGGCGGGGGCCGCGGGCACGCGGCCGGGGTAGAGCACGAACAGCGAGAGGTCGGCGAATCGGCCGGCGAGGGCGCGGGGCAGCCCGTCGAGCGAGGCCTTCCACGCGACCCCGCCCGGCCGGGCCGAGACGAGCGCGAGCGCATCGGCCGGCTGGCGGAGGGCGTCGACGGCGTCGGCGAGGTCGCGCCAGCGGTCGAGCCCGACGACCTCGGGGGCCTGGGCCTTGCGGGCGAACGCCTGCCCCACCGCTTCCCGGGACGGCTCGGTCGTGAGCACGAGCACACTGGCGCCGGCCCGCTGGGCCAGCCCGGAGAGGGTCCGGGCGGCCGCCGCGAACCCCGGCTCCTGCTCGGCGAGCGGCGGCACGGCCACCAGCAGCCGGCGGACGGTGGCGGCCGGCCGGGTCTCGCGCGCGATCAGGACCGCCGCCGTCGTCTCGGCCAGGACGCGGTCGGCGATCCCGCCAAAGAGCGCGCGAGCGGCGGCGGCGCTCCCGTCCCAGCCCATCACCACGAGTGCCGACCGGGTCTCGGCCGCCGCCCGGGCCAGGGCCCGCGCCACGTTCGACTCGACGCGGACGAGCGGCAGCACGGCCACCTCAGCGCCGGCGGCGTGCTCGGCCGCCTCGCCCAGCAGCCGCTCGGCCTGAGCCACGCCGTCGCTGGCGGCCGGCCCCGGGGCCACGACCGTCACCGCCGCGAGCGGGCCTCCGCCCCGGGCCAGCAGCCCCAGGTCCACGAGGGGGCCGACCGTCGCCGGGTTCGCGACCGATACCAGCACGCGCGGCCCGCGCGCGATCGGGACGCTGGCCTCGGCACGCGCCGCGAGCCGCCGCCCGGCCCGCTCCACCACGACCGGCCCGACGACGCACGTCACGAACACCATCGCGATGGTCCCGTTGAGCACGGCCCCGTCGAACAGCCCGACCTCGACGCCGATCAGGACGGCCGCCAGCGTGGCCGCCGCCTGCGGCACCGTCAGCCCGAACGCCAGCCGGGCCTCGTCGGCGGTGAACCCGAAGGCGGGGCGCGTGAGGCCGGCCGCGAGCCCCTTCGTCACGAGCAGCGTCGTCGTCATGGCGAGCGCGACGGTCCAGGCCCGCGCCGCGTCGGGGCCGCCGGCGAACGCGCTGAGGTCGACCAGCATCCCGGTCGAGAGCAGGAAGAACGGGACGAAGAGGGCGTTGCCGAAAAAGCCGATCCGGTTCATCAGCGGGCCGCCCTCGGGCACCAGCCGGTTCAGCGCGAGCCCGGCCAGGAACGCGCCGATGATGGGCTCGACACCCAGCGCCTCGACCCCGAGCGCGCACACGAACACGGCCGCGAGCACGAACACGAACTCGACGGTCGCGTCCGGCGCCGCCGTCCGGAAAAACCACGCGCCCAGCCGGGGCAGCCCCCACAGCACGATCCCGCCGACGACGACGAGCGACCCGGCGACGCGGACGAGCACGCCGCCGTCGAGCCCGGCCCCCTCCCGGGCGCCCGTCGCGATCACGGCCAGCACCAGCAGCGCCAGCGTGTCCGTCAGGATCGTCGCGCCGACGGCCGTCGTGGTCGCCCGCTCCTTCTGGAGCCCGAGCCGAGCCGCGGCGGGGTACGCCAGCAGCGTGTGGCTGGCGAACACGCTCCCGAGCAGGACGGCCGCCGGCCACCCCATCCCGAGCACCCAGCGCCCGACGACGGCCCCGACCACCTGGGGCAGCACGAACGTGGCCGCGCCGAACCCTAGGCTCCGCGCCTTCCCCTCCTCCAGCTCGTGGAGGTCGACCTCGAGCCCGGCCAGGAACATGATGTAGAGCAGCCCGACGGTCCCGAGAAGGACCATCGTCGGGTCCCGGTCGAGGACGCCGAGCAGGTGCGGGCCCAGCGCGACGCCGGCGCCGAGCAGCACGACCGCCGACGGTACGCCCCGCCGCCCGACCAAAGGGGCCGCCAGCAGCACGAGCAGGACCACCGTGAAAACGGCGACGGGCTCGTGGAGGGGGAGGTCGGGCATCCGGGGCGTAGGCCAGCCTCCGGGGCCGGTCGGGGACGGGACGGGAAGGACGCCCCGGATGGCAGGAGCTCTCGGACGCAGCCCGAACGACGCTCCTGCCCGGCGGATCCCGGACGGCGCAGCGCTAGCCGACGCCGGTCGACGGCCACCGACAAAAAGCCCCCCGGCCTCGTGGAGACCGGGGGGCTCGTGGCCGAGGCGGGGTCCGCCGCCCTAGAGGATCGAGCGGAACGTGGCCGGCAGGCCGGGAGCCGGGGCCGCGGTGCCGCCTGGGCGGATCGGCTCGTCGGGGACGTCGGCCGGGGTGTCGCCGCAGAACGTCTCGAAGGCGTGCTTCAGGTCGCCCGCGATGGCGCTGGCCGAGCGGCCCTCGATGTGACGGCGCTCGATGGCGACCACGGGGTCGCCGTCCTTGAGCAGGAACATGGAGGGGCTCGACGGCTGGATGCCCGCGAGCACCTCGCGCAACCGGGCCGTCGCCTCGGTGTCCTGGCCGGCAAAGACGGTCACCGTCCGGTCCGGCTGGGGCTCGACGTTCTGAACGAGCGCGACGGCCGGCCGGGCGTTGGCCGCGGCGCACCCGCAGACCGAGTTGACGATGGCGAGGGTGGTCCCGCTCTGGGCCTCGTCGACCAAGGCGTCGACGTCGGCGGCGGTGCGGAGCTCGCGGACGCCCAGGCGGGTGAGCTCGGCCCGCATGGGGGCGACGAGCGGTTCGGGGTACGGCATGGGATCGGGGGGAAGGAGGGGGATACGGACGTGCCGGCGGCGCGTCAGCTTACGGACGGCCCGCGTGGAGGTCGCCCAAGACGTCGCGGGCGTCGATCACGTCGAGGTCGCCCGCGAAGGGCAGGTGCCGCTCGGACAGACGCCGGGCGCGGTCTCGGGCCGCGTCGGCGAGCGGCTCGGCCAAGCCGGCTGTCCGGTCCCGGGCCGCACCGGCGGCGTCGCGGGCGGAGGCGGCCAGGCGGTGCCGCGTGGCGCCGCCCGCGCGGGGGGCGAGGAGCAGGCCCGTGGCGAGGCCCGCGCCGAAGGCGAGGGCGGCCGCGAGCGGACGGTCGAGGACGGCGGAGGGCGTCATGAGTGGCGGGCTCTTAAGCCGGAGCCCGGCGGGCCGATACGATCTAAGGGCTGCGTTCATTTGGACCTAACCCGGCATTTACAGAACCCACCCCCGCGAGTTTCCCCCGGACCTCCGGATTCGGAGTAGATTCGACGCGGTTCCACCACCCCCCGTTTTTCCGCCTATGCCCTGGTCATTCCGCCGCGCGGCCGCCATCGCCGCCGTCGCCGCGCTGGCGGGCGTCGCCTCCCCCGCCGACGCCCAGACCGGTCCCGGGACCCCGGCCGTCTCCACAGCGCCGTCCTCCGACGCCCTGGAAACGACCGCCCCCCGACGCCGCCCGGTCACCCGCCGCACCCGCCCCACGCCCCGCCGCCTGGCGCGCCGCGACACGATCGGGGTCCCCGTCACCCCGGTCTCCTCACGCCCCGAGATGCGGCCGATGGGGGCCGAGTCGAACACGCTCCGCATCGCGCGGCTCGACCAGTCCCTCCGGGGCGACGCCTCGAACTGGCTCGGCATCCCCTACCGCTGGGGTGGCACCACGCGCCGCGGGATCGACTGCTCCGCGTTCGTCCGCCAGTACGTCCGCCAAAACCTCGGCCTCGAGCTGCCCCGGACGACGGCGTCGCAGCGCTACGAGGGCGTCCCGATCGAGCGGGACGAGCTCCAGGCCGGCGACCTGGTGTTCTTCCATCGCCGCGGCGTCCGCCACGTCGGCGTCTATCTGTCCGACGGCGACTTTATCCACGCCTCGTCCAGCCAGGGCGTGACCGTCTCGAACCTGGCGACGAGCTACTGGGACCGCCACTACTGGATGTCCCGACGGATCCTGAGCGAGCCGTCCGGTCGGATGCCGACCCCACGCGGCGCTCGCATCGGCGAGGGCAGCCGCGGCTAGCCCACCCCGCCGCCCTGCGCATTCGGGCGGCGGCGATGGTATCTTGCGCGACTTCTCCGCATCCCGGCGCCCGCGCTGGGGTGCGGTTTTTTTCCCGGTCCCTGCCGGCTCCGTCCGGACCTCATCCCCTGCCATGAGCTCCACCGTCTACCTCACCGAAGAAGGGCTCCAGAAGCTCAAGGACGACCTCCACCACGCGCGGACCGTCGAGCGCCAGAAGATCTCGGAGGAGATCGCCGAGGCCCGCGCCCAGGGCGACCTCTCGGAAAACGCCGAGTACGACGCGGCCAAGGAGGCCCAGGGCCACCTCGAAGCCCGCATCGCCAAGATGGAGACGACCGTCGCCAGCGCCCGCGTGGTCAACGAGGACGAGGTCGACGCGTCGAAGGCGCGGATCCTGTCCAACGTCCGCGTGATGAACAAGACGGCCAAGCGCGAGGCGACCTACACGCTCGTCTCGGCCCAGGAGGCCGACCTCAAGCAGAACCGGATCTCGGTCGAGAGCCCGATCGGCAAGGCCCTCCTGGCCAAGGAGGTCGGCGACGTGGTGGCGGTGAAGGTCCCCGCGGGGACGGTCCAGCTGGAGATCCTCGACATCACCCGCTAGGGTGGCCCGCCGCAAGGCGACCCGGAGGCGCCGGCCGTTGGGGGTGGTCTGGGCGCTCGGCCGGACGCTGGCGGCCGTCGTGGTGGGGTACCTGCTGGCGTGCGCGCTGCTCTTGCTGGCGTACCGCGTCGTCGAGCCGCCGGCCACGACGGTCCAGCTCCAGCGGGCCGTCGAGGCCGCCGTCGCCGGGGCCCCGTACGACTTCCAGTACCGCCCCGTCCCCGAGTCCGGCCAGGACCCCGACGTCCGCCACGCGGCCGTCGCCAGCGAGGACGGCCGGTTCTACACCCACAACGGGTTCGACTTCGAGGAGCTCCGCATCGCGCGCGAGACGGCCGAACGGACGGGCCGGCCCATGCGCGGGGCCTCGACCATCAGCCAGCAGCTCGTCAAGAACCTGTTCCTGACGACGCACCGCTCGGTGGTCCGCAAGGCGCTCGAGGTCCCCCTCACGCTGCTCGCCGAGCTCATCCTGCCCAAGGACCGGATCCTGACGCTCTACCTCGACGTGGCCGAGTGGGGCCCGGGCGTGTTCGGCATCGAGGCCGCCGCGCGGCACCACTACGGGACCACGGCGGGCGCGCTGACGCGTGAGCAGGCCGCCCGGCTCGTCGCCTGCCTCCCGGCCCCGCTCGAGCGCCGCCCCCAGGACATGGGCCGCACCGCCGACCGGATCCTGACCCGGATGCGTCAGTCGGGATGGTGAGGGGAACGGGGAACGGGGAGATGTCGGCTCGTGAGCGCGAGTCAACTCGTGCGACCATGAGTTGCCCGGAACTTTTCCACGGCCCCCTCCTCTCTCCTCTCTCCTCTCTCCTCTCTCCTCTCTCCTCTCTCCTCTCTCCTCTCTCCTCCCATGACCGTCGACCTCCGCTCCGACACCGTGACCCGGCCGACGGCCGCGATGCGCCAGGCGATGGCCGAGGCCGAGGTCGGCGACGACGTGTTCGGCGAGGACCCGACGGTCCGACGGCTCGAAGCGCGCGTGGCCGGGGTACTCGGCAAAGAGGCTGGCCTGTTCGTGCCCTCAGGCGTGATGGGCAACCAGATCGCGATCCGAGTCCACACCCGGCCGGGCGACGAGGTCGTGGTCGCCGAGCGGAGCCACCTTTACCACTACGAGGCTGGGGCGCCGGCGGCCCTGTGGGGCGTCCAGCTCCGCCCCGTCGGCGACGCCTCGGGCGTGCTGACGGCGGCTGACGTCGCGGGCGTCGTCCAGGGCGACAACGACTGGGAGGCGAGGACGAGGCTGGTGTGCCTCGAGAACACGGTCAACAAGGCGGGGGGCGTGGCCGTGCCGGTCGCCGCGGTCGCGCCGGTCGCCGCGATCGCGCGGACGCACGGGCTGGCGCTCCACCTCGACGGCGCACGGCTGTGGAACGCAGCCGTCGCCTTGGCCGAGACGCCCGCTGCCCTCGCCACCCCGTTCGACACCGCGACGGTGTGCCTGTCGAAGGGGCTCGGCGCCCCGGTCGGGTCCGTGCTGGCGGGCAGCGCCGAGCACGTCCGCGAGGCCCGGCGGGCGCGGAAGCTGCTGGGCGGCGGGATGCGGCAGTCGGGCGTGCTGGCCGCCGCCGCGCTCGTCGCCTTGGCCGACTTCGAGCGCGACGGCCACGCCCTCCTCCGGGCCGACCACGCCCGGGCCCGCCGGTTCGCCGACGCCCTGGAGCGAGCCGGGCTCGCGCTCGTCCGGCCGCCCGACACCAACATCGTCCTGTTCGAGACGCCCGAGCCCGCGGTCGAGGCCGTCGCGGCGCTCGAGGCGGCCGGCGTCCGGACGGTCCCCTTCGGTCCGCACGCCGTCCGCGCGACGTTCCATCGCGACATCGACGACGACGACCTGGACCGGGCCGTGACGGCCCTCGCAATGAGGTACGGCGGCCGGTCGCCTGGTTGAAGGGCTGAGTGTATCACTAGGATTTTCCCCACTTGCAAAAAATACAGAAGCACTACCTTCACATTTCCTACACGTCTTTACAGCTTCCGACGGCTTCATGTCCACGTGGTCTCAGGTGTTCGACGACGACCGGGTTCTCGAAGAGGCCCGGCAGCGGACGCGTCGGAGCGTCTTCGCGTTCGCGCTCGCGAGCGGAGCGCTCGTCTCGCTCGCGCCCCTCGCGACGCTGTCGCCCCGGTTCAACCCGACCGCGGTCGCCCTGGTGTGCGGGGCGCTCCTGAGCCTGAGCGCGGGCGTCGTCATGGTCCGTCTCGCGCGGGAGTACCGGCGCCTGTGGCGGATCGAGCTGTGCGTCGGCCGGTTCGTGGGCCACGACGCCGCCGGCCGTCGGCGGACGCTGCCGTGGTCCGGCGTCGACCGGGTGGACGTGTCGGCGGCCGGGCTGACGGTCATCGGTCGCGAGGAGGACGGCCACAAAATGCGGCTGATGGTCACCGCGTCGATGCCGGCGTTTACCGTCCTGGCCCACCGGGCGGTCGAGTACGCCGAGGCCCACGGCCGGACCGTCTCCGTGGGCGGGGTCGCGCTCGCCGACCTCGACCTCGTCCAGTTGTTTCCGTCGCTGTGCGAGGCGGCCCCGACGGTCGCGTAGGACGGCGCCCTCCCGGCCGGTCGGGGCCTTCGCGGTCGGAGTTCCAGTCGGAGCCGGGTTACCTCGTCGACGCCGGCGACGCCTCCAGAAACGCCACGAGCTCGTCCGCCTGCCGCTCGGCGTCGGCCTCCCCAACAGCAAGCAGGGCCTCGACGTAGGCCGGGTCGAACCCGAGCATCGAGAGCCAGTCCGGGCTCTGGCCGTCGCCCGACGACAGGCCGCCCATCACCAGCCGCATCGACGGTGGAAGCGGCGGTGCGAAGCCGGCCGCCAACGTCGCCAGGTCGACCGACGGCCGGAGCACCAGCAGGTCCACCGGGCGGAACCCGTTCCACGTCCCCGGCGGTGCCGACGCGACGAGCTGGTTGATCCGGTGGAGCGTCTCGGCGTCGCGGTCGAGGACGTCCAAGAACACGGCGTTCATCAACACGCCGAGCACGCGCGTCGGCGGCGGGTACGCCTGGATCTTGGGCGCGTCGGCCTCGGTCCGGCTCTGGCCGTAGCGCGTGTTGACGACCAGGATCTTGTCGGCGCCCAGGTGGAGCGCCGGCGAGAGCGGGGCCGTCAGCCGGATGCCGCCGTCGCCGTACCACCCGTGGCCGAGCTCGGCGTCGTCGATGGCGACGGCCGGGAAGAAGAACGGGAGCGCGGCGCTGGCCAGGACGTGCTCGGGCCGGAGCGGCGTCCGGACGGCCCGGCGCATCGGGCGGTCCCACGGCTCGACGCCCTCGCCCTGGACCCACGTCACCGACTGGCCGGAGGTGTACGACGTCGTCGTGATGGCGAACGCGCCCAGGTGGCCGTCGCGGACGGACCGGGCGACGGCCTCCATCGGCTGGCCGACCGAGCCGAGGTGGGCCTCGACGAAGTCCCGGAGCGGCGTCGTGTCCAAGAACCCGCCCTCGGCCGGCGGCGAGATCTCGGCCGGACGCCGGACGAACCGGGCCAACGCTTGCGGGACGGTCGGCCGGTCGAGCCGGTACACGTGGTCGGCCCGGAGGTCGCGCCACACGTCGACCAGCCGCTCGACGGCCATCGGGAACGGGTCCTCCGCGGACGCGGCCAGGAACGCCCCGTTGAGCGCGCCGGCCGAGACGCCCGTCAGGATGTCCGGGCGGAAGCCGGGGACGAGCCGGGCCAGACCGCGCAGGACGCCGGCCTGGTACGCCGCCCGGGCGCCGCCACCGGTGAGCGCGAGGGCGGTCCCCCCTCCCCCACCAGGCGGCGGGCCGGGCTCGTCGGGGCGGAGGCCGTCGAGGAGTCGGGCGAAGCGGTCGAACACGGCGCGGGGGGAGACCCCGGAGGATACCGCGAGCGGGAGGCCGGAGACCCAGCCCGGCCTCACTCGCTCTTGGGCGTCGCTAGCTCTCGATGCCGGCCCCGAGCGTCTCCATCAGCGACTGGCGCGTGAACGGCTTCGAGATGTAGGCGCTGAACCCGGACTCGAGGAGCCGCTCGCGGTCGCCGGGGAGCGCGTACGCCGTGAGCGCGATCGCGAACACGCCCTCGTAGTCCGGGAGCGACCGGGCGATCCGGAGCACGTCGGCCCCCGTCTCCTTCCCGCCCAGGTTGATGTCGAGCACGAGCGCCGTGAACCGCTGCTCGTTCATCGCCAGCAGCGCCGACCGGGCGTCGCCGACGGCCGTCACGTCGTAGGTCGAGCGCAGGATGCGCTCCAAGAGCATCCTCGTGTCGTCGTTGTCCTCGACGACGAGGACCGTCGGCCGCCTGGCGCTCCCGTCGTCCACGACGTCGGCCTCCTCCAGGGGGGGCGCCTCGGGGATCGTCGGGCGCGACGGCGGCGTCGCGCGGACGATCATGGCCGGCTCGACCACCGGCCGGGGAGGAGCGGCAACGGCGGGGGCGACCATCGTCTCGGGCGCGACCGGGCGGGCGGGGGGCGTCGCCGGGGGCGGCGGGGCCGCAGGGGTCGGCCTCGGAGAAGGCTCGGGGTCGGAGGCCGGCGAGCGGCCGAAGCGGAAGTTGAACATGTCGGTCGGGGCGGGCGGCGGGGTCTCGGAGGTCGAGGGGAGAGCGGCCTCGACGGGCGAGCCGTCGAGGAAGGTGAAGTCGGACAGGTCGCCGGTCAACCCCTCCACGTCGGCGACGGACGGAGCCGACGGACGGACGGCGGCGGCGGGGAGCCCGTCGCCCGCCGTGGGGGCGGCGGCGAGCGAGGGGGAGCGGACGCGTGCCACGCGCGGGAACGTGACCGTCACCACCGTCCCCCCGGGTCGCTCCGACGCGATCGCGAGCTGGCCGTCGAGCAGGCGCACGAGCTGGCGCGCGACGGTGAGGCCGAGGCCGGAGCCCTCGTGGCTCCTCGCGTCGCCCGAGTCCTCCTGGCGGAAGGCGTCGAGGGCCTCGGGGAGGAAGGCGGCCGAGATGCCCAGGCCGGTGTCGGCGACCCGCAGGACGGCCTCGCCGGCCGTCGCCTCGAGCGACACCCGGACGCCGCCGTCGTCGGTGAACTTGACGGCGTTGTCGATGAGGTGGCCGAGGATCTGGTCGAGCGCGTCGACGTCGACCTGGGCGGCGACGTCGGGCTCGACGTCGACGTCGAGGCGGAGACCCCGCTTCGTGGCGGCGGCCCGGAACCGCTCGGCGACGCGGACGACCTCGGGCCCGAGGTCGACGGGCCTCCGGGCGGCGGCGTACTCGCCGGCCTCCAGCCGCGACAGGTCGAGCACGGCGTTGAGCGTGTCGAGAAGGCGGCGCCCGTTGCGCTCGATCGTCTGGACAAAGTCGAGCTGGACGCCCGGGGTCACCTCGCCGGCCAGGAGGTCGGCGAAGCCGATGATGCCCGTGAGCGGGGTCCGGACCTCGTGGCTCATGTTGGCGAGGAACGCGCTCTTGAGCCGGTTCATCCGCTCGGCCGCCGCCCGGCCGGCCTCGGCGTCCTCGCGCGCGTCGACGAGCTCAGCGACGACGACCTCGCGGTCCTCGCGTTCGAGCGCGAGCGCGACGGCGTCGGCCACGGCGCCGGCGAACTCGACCTCGGCGTCGTCCCACCCGTGGGGCCCGTCGGTCTGGTGGATGGCGACCAAGCCCGCGACCCGGCCCCGGCGCCGGACCGGGGCGACCAAGAGCGCCGTGAGACCGTAGGCCCGGACGAACGGGCCGAGCCCGAGGCGGTCGACGGCCTCGTCGGTGGCGACGTCGGCCACGGCCAGCGCCCGGTGGTGGGACACGTAGTCGAGCACGCGCTGGCCGCGCCCGCCGAACATGGCGGCGCCCGACGACGGCGGCGCGTGGAGCGGCGTGCACGAGTGGCCCGGCTCGCAGAGCCAGAACGAGACCGCGGACGCGCCGAGCGTCGCCGCGACGACGGCAGCCGCCGGCCCGCCGAGCGCGTCGGAGCCGTCGAGGTGGGCGAGGTCGACGAGCGCCCGGTGGCGGACGCACGCGCGCTCGGCGGTCGCGGTCAGCCGGTCCTCCCGCTCTTTCTGCTCGGTCACGTCTCGGAGCACGCCGATCAGACCGACCGGACGGCCGGCCGCGTCGCGCCACACCCGCGCCGCGTTCTCGACCCAGCGGACACCGGCGGCGGTGGCCCAGCGGTCGAGCGCGCGGTAGGCCTCGGCGCCCTCGACGGGCCCCTCGGCGAGCCCGTCGCCCTCGATCACGTCGCGCGACTCGACCAAGGCGTCCAGGCCCCCTCTCGACTCGATCTCGGCGCAGGTCAGCCCCGTCAGCGACTCGACGGCTGGGCTGAGGTGCTCGTAGACGGGGCCGCCGGGTGCGTAGCGGAGGCGGTAGAGGACGTGTGGGGTGCGCGCGGCGATGGCGTCGAGGCCCGTCTGGAGATCGCGGACCGTCCGCAACGCCGCCGCGTAGTCGAGGTGCCGGCCGACGTGCCACGCGAGGGCCTCGGCCCCGCGAAGGTCCGAAGCGGTGACGTCATGGGGGGCCGCGTAGCCCCACAGGAGAACGGCCGAGACGCTCCCGCCACCCTGGACCGGGACCGACGCGTACGCCCCGACGCCGTGGGCGGCGAGGTGAGCCGCGAGGTCGGACGCCGCCTCGCCCGTGTGGGGGACGGCCGAGGGCGCTCCGTACAACGACGCGAACCACGGCACGGCGTCGGCGAGCGGGGGCACGTCGCCGACCGTCGCGGCGACATCGTCCCCGACCAGGAGGCCGGCCCACGCCGCTCCCGACGCGCCGAGGAGCGCGCCGACGGCAGCACAGTGGATCGTGGCGGGGTCGTCGGCGAAGGCGGTGGCGGCGACGAAGGCGGCCACCGCTTGGTGCTGGCGGTCGGCCACGACCTCCTCGTGTGGGTCCCCGGCCGCGCCATCCTCGGATCCGACGGGTTTCAGAGACTGTGCGGATTCGACCGTGACGCATCCGGAGGCCCCGGAAGCCGACGGGTCCGCGCGGTCCACCTCGGCGTCCTCCGACTCCGGGGCGCCCGCGACGGCGGGGTCGTCCTCCGACCCGTTGAGGAGCCGGTCCAGCAGGGTCGACAGCGCGTCCGGGGGCAGGACGACGGCGGCAGTCCCCACCAGGAGCGGCGGGGCTCCGGTTCCGACGACGAACAGCGAGACTCCGTCGGGGACGAGCTCGGCCACCTCGCCGGCCTCGACCGACCCACCGGGCACGAACACGACGGCGTCCCACGGGTCGGCCACAGCGACCGTCGCGCGCAGGACGTCGGCGGACGGCGCGAGTTGGGCGTGGACCGGGCCCGCCTCGCGGACGCGGGCGAGCGCCTCGACGGCTGCCGAGGGCTCAGCGACGAACAGGATCCGGGGGGGGGAGACATGCGCCGTGATGGGATCGGAGCACGCTCCCGCAAACGCGGTGCCGGATGCCAAGCTCAGAGCCGGACGCGCTCGCGGGGTCGGTTTCGACCGACGGCGGTCGGATTCGTAACGTGCCGGACCCCGATCCGCCCGCCCCGTTGCCTGCGTCGACCGCCCGGTTCGCCCTCGCCCTCTTGTCGCTCGACGGCGTCGGCCGCGTCACGGGCCACCGTCTCCTCGAACGGTTCCCCTCCGCCGACGCCGTCCGCGCCGCGCCGCGCGAGCAGGTGCTCTTGCGGCTCAAGGGGGTCGCCCGCGCCGACCGCGTGGTCGACGCCGTCTGCGACCCGTCGTTCGACGACGCGCTGGCGACGGCCGGCGACCGGCTGGCGGCCCTCGCCGAGCGCCAGGTCCAGGTGCTCGCCCCCGGCGCCGACGCGTGGCCCCCGGCCCTCGACGCGCTCGACCGCGCCGACCGGCCCGTCGTCCTCTACGCCTTCGGCGACCTGAAGGCGCTCGCCTGGCCGTCGCTCGCGGTCCTGGCCGCGGCGCCCCTGGCGGCCGAGCCGTTCGAGCGCGCTCAGGACGTGGCCCGGGCCGCCCTCGGGCGGGGACGGGGCCTGATCGTCGGCGCGTCGCACGGCGTCGACCTCGCGTTGCAGAAGCTGTCGCTAGCGGCGGGCGTGCCGGCCGTCGCCGTAGTCGGGGCGGGGCTCGCCCGGCTCGGGCGGCCGATGCGCCCGGGTGCGACGGCGCTCACGCGGGCCGGCGGCCTGCTGGTGTCGCCGTTCCCGATGACCCACGGCCCGTTCGACCACGACGACCGCGAGCGGGCGCTCGTCCAGGCCGCGCTGGGTCGGGCCGTCCTGGCGGTGGCCCCGCCGCCCGGCTCTTCGGAGGACCGGGCCGCTGGGTGGGCTGCCGAGGCGGGCCGGCCGGTCGCCCTCGTTCCACCGGCCCCGCCGGACGCGCCCTGGTCGACCGACGCCCACCCCGCCGATGACCTCGACGCGGTCGTGGAGTTGGTGGCGTAAGGGGTTCGGGGTTCGGGGTTCGGGGTTCGGGGTTCGGGGTTCGGGGTTCGGGGAAGGTGTCCGTCGCCGGAGCCTCCCGCAAGCTCGGAGGCCACGGGTTGCCCGGAACTTTTCCACGGCGGCAGCCCCCTCCTCCCCCTCCTCCCCCTCCTCCCCCTCCTCCCCCTCCTCCCCCTCCTCCCCCTCCTCCCCCTCCTCCCCCTCCTCCTTGCCTCGAGTCCTCTTCGTGTTCCTCGACGGCGTCGGGCTCGGGCCAGAGACCGCGGACAACCCGTTCGCGTCTCTCGCCCTTCCCGCGTTCGAGCGGCTGGCGGGCGGCCAGCGCTGGACGGCCGACCTCGTGCCGGTCCGCCAGCCCGGCCACGTCGTCGTCCCGATCGACGCGACGTTGGGGCTGGAGGGGTTGCCGCAGAGTGGAACCGGCCAGGCCGCCTTGTTCACGGGCGAGAACGCCGCGGCGGTCCACGGCCGCCACTTCGGCCCGTACCCGCCGACGACCGTGCGACCCCTGGTCGCCGAGCGGAGCGTGTTTGCGCGGCTGGCCGCGGCCGGCGTCGCGCCGGACCGGCTGGCGTTCGCGAACGCCTACCCCGACCGCTTTTTCCGGTTCGTCGAGGCCCGGGGGCGGTGGACCGTCACGACGTTGGCGGCGCACTCCGCTGGCGTCCGCCTGCGCCGGGCCGACGACCTTGCCGCCCGACGCGCGCTCCCGGCCGACCTCACCGGCGAGACGTGGCGACGCCTGCTCGACCCGGCCCACGCCGTCCGGACCGAGGCTGAGGCGGCGCGCGATCTCGTCGGCTTGGTGGACGATCACGCCTTCGTCCTCCACGAGTACTTCCTGACCGACAAAGCCGGCCACAGCCAAGACGTCGCCCGGGCCGCCGAGGTGCTCGGCTCGCTCGACCGCTTTCTCGGTGCGCTGCTCGACGCGCTCCCGCCCGACGGGCTGCTCGTCGTCAGCAGCGACCACGGCAACCTGGAAGACCTGGCGACCAAGAGCCACACGCGGAACCCCGTCCCGCTCGTCGCCCTCGGTCCGGGCGCGGACGCCTTCGCCGAGGCGGGGTCGCTGCTCGACGTGACGCCCGCTGCCGTCGGCCTGTGGGCGGGGTGACGAGACGCCGTCGAGGGCAGGCGGGGCAGGTATCTTCTGGGCCCCTGTCACGCCGCGGGCGGGGGCTCGCCGGAGTGGTGGAACGGTAGACACGGCAGCCTTAGGAGCTGTTGCTTTCACGAGCGTGCGGGTTCGAGTCCCGCCTCCGGCACCGGCGCCCCGAGCGCGCTGTCCCCCCGACTCCCACCCCTGTGCGCATCGTCCTCCTGCTGGCTGCCCTCGCCGTCGCCGGCTGCGCGTCGACGGCCGTCCCGTCCCCGCCGGATGCCCCCGGATCCGCGCGACCGTCCGACGGGCTCCTCACCCGGCCCGACCTCCAGGCGCTGGTCGACCTCCAGGTCCGCCGCGACGGGGCGGCGCTGGCCCAAGCGCTGGCCGACCCCGACAGCGCGGTCCGCGCCCGGGCCGCGTTCGCGCTGGCGTCCGTCCAGGACCCCGACGCGCTGACGGCGCTGCGCGGCCGGCTCGACGACCCCGTCCCGGCCGTCCGCGAGGACGCCGCGTTCGCGATCGGGCAGACGGCCGACTCGACGGCGGGCGTGGCCCTCGCGCTCTCGCTCCGCCGCGAGGCCACGCCGGCCGTGGCCGCCGAGCTGGTCGACGCGCTCGGCAAGGTGGGCGGTCGGGCCGACCTGGCCGTGGTGCTCGACGCGGCCCTCCCGGACGGGTTGGAGGCCGCGCGGGCGCTCGCGCTCGCCCGCTTCGGGATGCGGGGCGTGACCAGCGACGCGTGGGCCGAGTGGCTCGGCGCCCGCCTCCAGTCCGCCGACCCCGGCGTGCGCGAGGCGGCGGCCTACGCCTTGACACGGTCGCCCGTCGCGGCGTGGCGAGGCCAGGCCGGCCCCGTCCGGGCCGCGTTCGACGCCCTCGACGGCGACGCCGCCCGGGCCGACCTCGCCCGGGCCCTCGACCGGCTCGACGACGCCGCCGACCTCGCCCGGCTGGCCGGCGCCCTCACCTCCGACCCCGACTGGCGGACGCGCGTCAACGCCGCACGGGCGCTCGCCGAATCGTCCGACCCGTCCGCACGGGGGGCGCTCGCCCGGGCCGTCGACGACGCCAACCCGCACGTCGCCCAGGCGTCCGCCGCCGTGTTCGCGGCCCTCGACCCGACGCCCGACGCCGTCGAGCGGGCCCTCGCCGTGGTCGGCGACGACGACCGTCCCTGGACGATGCAGGCCGCCCTCCTGCCCCTCCTCGCCCCGTCCCACCCCGCTGCCGTCCTGGCCTGGGCCGACCGACACCGCGACCCGTTCGCGCAGGCGGCCGCGCTCACGGCCCTGGGCGCGTCCGACGACGGGGCCGCCGTGACGCGGCTGTTCACGGCGGCCCGGTCCGACGACACGCGCCTCGCCGTGGCCGCCCTCGGCGCCCTCCGCCAGCGCTGGGCCACCGGCACCTACGGCGCCCGCCGGTTCTACGACACGTTCGCTCACGCCCTGCGCCGCGCCGACCTCGCCACGACGTCGGCCGCCGCGCCCGCCCTGGCCGACTCGGCGTTCTGGCCGCTGGGCGCCGGCGAGGTGTTGCGCGAGGTTTACGCCGAGCTCGACGCCCCGGCAGACGTCGAGCCGATGACAGCGATCGTCCGGGCCATCGGGCAGGTCCGCAACGGGGGCGAGATCGACTTCCTGCTGGGCGTGGCGATGGCCGGCCACCCGGTCGTTCGCGGGGCGGCCCGCGACGCGCTCAACGACCGGCTCAGCGAGGGCGTCGAGGTCGAGCTCGCCGCGGGGGGCGCGCCGGCCACGACGACGATCGACTGGGCCCAGCTCGCCAACGTCGGCCGGCGGCCACGGCTCGTGCTCGAGACCCCGCGTGGGATGGTCGTCATCGAGCTCGACACCGAGTCGGCGCCGCAGACGGTCCAGCGGATCACGACGGCCGCCGCCCAGGGGCTCTACGACGGCGTTCCGTTCCACCGCGTCGTCGCGAACTTCGTGGTCCAGGGCGGCGACTACGTGCGGGGCGACGGGTACGGTGGGCCAGAGACGGCCGTCCGGAGCGAGTTCACGCGCTTGCGCTACCGGACGGGCACGGTGGGCATGGCGAGCTCGGGGAAGGACACCGAGGGCTCGCAGTTCTTCGTCACGCACAGCCCACAGCCCCACCTCGACGGCCGCTACACGGCGTTCGGCCGCGTCGTCGAGGGCCAAGACGTGGTCGACCAGATCCTGCAAGGCGACACCGTCCGCCGGGCCCGCGTCGTCGCGGATCGGTAGGTCCGCGGGTCCGTGGGTCGAAAGCAGCGCGACTTTCCCAGTGCTGTCGGGTCACCCGAGACGGAGTCGCTCACACCGAGGACGCAAGTTTCTCCCACGCCGGTGCCTCTCTCGACTCACCGACGACTGGCTCACCCCGCTCTGTGGGCGCGGACGGCGGCGGCGAGACGGGCGACGTCGGGGAGCACGAGCCGGTAGACCGTGGGCTCGGGGAGGACGTCGGCCGGGACAGATCGGGCGAGACGCCGGCCCGCGTCCTCGGTCAGGATCAGGTCGAGGGCGCCGGGGGCCTCGCGCACCTCGCGGATCTCGCTCCAGCTCACGACCACGTCCCAGCGCAGGTCCCGAAGCCCCTGCCAGTGCGTCTCGGCGGCCCACGACTCGTCCACGGACGCGCCGACCGCGTGGGCGACCGCGCCGGCACCGACGGCGAAGGCCACGGCGGCGGCGCCCCAAGCGGGGACGACGCTGCCCGCCGCCAAGCCGAGCGCTACGGCGGCGGCTCCGCCGAGACCGACGAGCGCCGAGTGCGAGACCCGCGCGTCCCGGAGGCGACGGCCAAGCGGGCGCGTGAGGGGAACGCGGACCCGCTGCCACGTCCGGCCCGCGTCGCCGGTCCGGCCCCGACGGCGCTCCGCCTCCGCCGCCGCCCGCTGCATCTCCGCCACGACCCGGTCGGCGTCGTAGAGGTCGTCGTCGAGGGACGAGATCTGCTCGAACGCCTCCTTGACCGAGAGGAACGACTCGGCCGCGGCCGGGTCGCCCGGGTTCCGGTCGGGGTGGTAGCGGAAGGCGAGCCGGCGGTACGCCCGCCGGGCCTCGCGGGGCGTGGCGGTCTCGGGGAGGCCGAGGACGTCGAACGGACTCGTGAGGAGGGGCATGGACGCGGCGTGTGGCAGCGTGCCCTCCGAGAAAACCGTGCCGCTCCGCTTCCGACCCGCTGCCGAATGGGGGTCGGTAACGCCCCGTCTACCGCGCGCTGACGAGCCCGTCGTAGCTCCCGATGTGCGCCGCGTCCATCTCCGACAAAAGCGCGTAGGCCTCGTTTCGCTGGGGGGCGTCCACCAGGAGGGCCACGAGCTCCTGGTACTTCGCCCCGAAGAACACGTCGGTCACGTAGCGCCGGCGGTTGTTCTGGAGGTAGAGCTCGTGGAGCGCTGCGAGCGTCGTCATGGCGTCCTCCCACGCCTGCTCGTGGCGGACCACGAAGTGGTCGAGCACCGTGAAGTGGTAGTCGTACTGGGCCTGGCGGACGGGGGCGAACACGGGGTCGAGCAGCTCCTGCGCGAGCGTGAACCGGGCCCGGTCCTCGATGCCCTGGCCGTACCACCCCTTCCCAGGCTCGCCGGCCGGCGTCGCCCGGGACAGCTCGGCGATGCGCTGGGCCCGCTCGAAGAACGGGGTCCCCCCGAACGCCTCAAACGTGTCGTAATCGTAGCCCAGGATGACGTTGGCGTAGAAGTCCAGGACCGACGTGAGCGGGTTGAAGCGGTTGGGGTCGTAGATCAGGTTCTGCCCGCGGGCGTAGGAGAAGTCCCAGTTGCTGTCGGCCGCGCGGAAGGTGGTCGTCCGCTGGGCGGTCCCGTAGATGGGCCGGCTGGCCTGGACGACGAGCTGGGCGTTGAACGACGTCTGCGACTCGGCCGCGACGAACGTGATCTGGATCTGGCAGTCGATCCGCTCCTCGGCCCGGAACACGTCGTCGGTCCAGGCGCGGCTGTTGACATAGCGGAAGACCTCCTCGCGGAACTCTCTGAGGAAGTCGAACTCGGTGCCGGTGATGGCGTCGCGGTTGATCGTGATCTGGCAGTTGAGCTCCTGGGCGCTCGCCGGGGCGAGCGCGGCCGAAGCGGCGAGAATGAGCAGGAGGGCCAGTCGGCGCACGGTGTCGGTCGCGTATGTTGGAGGCTCGGGGCCAACCTACGCAGCCCCATCGCCTGACCGAACGCTGTCCGACGGCAATTATGCGGGCCCTACGCCTCCTCCTCCTGGCCGGTCTCGTCGGGGCCGCTCCTGCGAGCCGCGCGCAGCTGGCCGAGGGCGGCGCGCGCGTGCTGGCGCTCGGCCGGGCCGGCGTCGCGCTCGGCGGCGACGCCTGGGGCCACACCAACCCGGCGGCGTGGGCCGGCCTCACCGAGGCGCGCGCCGCGCTCCAGGCCAGCCAGGCGTTCGGGCTCAGTGAGCTCCGCCTGGGCGCCCTGGCCGCGGCCACCCCGACGCCGTTGGGCACGGCCGCCGTCCACGCGCGGACGTACGGGTTCTCGGAGCGCCGCGAGACGCGCGTGCTCGCCGGCGTCGCGCGCGGCGTCCCGATCAGCGTCACGCGGCGGCTCGACGTCGGGCTGGCGGTCGGCGTCGAGAGCGCGACGACGGAGGGGTACGCCAGCGAGACGGCCGTGCTCGTCGGGGTCGGGGTCCAGGGCGACGTGCTGCCGGGCCTGCGCGCGGGGCTGGCGGCCCGCAACCTGTTGGGGCTCGGGCTCGACGACACGGCCGACCTCCGCCGCTCGGCCTCGACCGTCCCCGGCTTGGCGGTCGGGCTCGCCTACACACCGTCCGACCGGGCCACGCTCGTGCTCGACGCCGACCACGACCTCGACTTCGGCACCTCGGTCCGGGCCGGGGCCGAGGTGCTGGCCGTCGACGCCCTGGCGCTCCGCGTCGGCGTGTCGACGGCGCCCGTCCGGTTCACGGTGGGGGCCGGCGTCCGCGCGGGCGCGCTCCGTGCCGACCTCGCCGTCGAGTCCCACGAGACGCTGGGGCTGACGCCGGCCGTGGGCATCGAGATCGGGCTCTAGGGTGCGCGGGCCGGCCTCCGTCGTCGCGTGGGCGCTGCTGGTGGCGGGGGCCGCCGCCCAGGTCCCCGCCGACACGGTCGACACGAGCACCGAGACGGAGGCCCGGTTCGAGGCCCTCGTCGAGGACGACCTGGCGGGCGACCCGACGGAGCTGCTCGAGCTGCTGGCGTCGCTCCGCGAGGACCCGCTCGACGTCAACTCGGCCACGGCCGAGGAGCTGGCCCAGGTGCCCGCGCTCGGCCCGGCCTTGGGCGCGGCCATCGTCCGCTACCGGACCGCCAACGGCGACTTCACCTCGCTCCCCGGCCTGCGCCAAGTCGACGGCTTGACGGCCGACGTCTTCCTCGACGCCCGCCCGTACCTCTTCGTCGGGCCCGACATCGACGCCCGCCCCGCCCGGGCCCCGCGGTTCCCCGACATCCCGACGCTGGCGACCGTCCTCGGCGGGATGCGGGTCACCGGCATCCAGCGCGTCCAGCGCCGCCTCGACCTGGGCGCCGGCTACGACGGGCCCGACTCGCTCCGGACCTACCCCGGCTCCCCGGAGCGGATCTACACGCGCCTTCAGGCCACGTACCGGCGGCAGGTCTCGGTCAACGTGACGCTGGAGAAGGACCCCGGCGAGGCGTTCCGGTTCGACGGCGGGACCAACACCTACGGCTACGACTACCAGAGCGCCCACGTCGCCGTGCTCGACGTCGGGCGGATCGACGCCTTGGTGCTCGGCGACTTCTCGGCCCAGTTCGGCCAGGGGGTGGCGCTGTGGCGGGCGTCCGGCTTCGGGAAGGGGCCCGACGCCGTCGGCGGGCCGCTCCGGAGCGGGCGCGGCATCCGGCCCTACGGGTCGGTCGACGAGAACAACTTCTTCCGGGGCGCGGCCCTGACCGTCGGCGTCACGCCGGGCCTCTACGTCTCGGCCTTCGCCAGCCGGCGGTCGCTCGACGCGAGCGTGTTCACCCCGGACACGACCGACCTCGCCGACCCCGACCTCCCGCCCGGCGCGTTCGACGCCGTCGTGACGAGCCTCAACGCCGACGGGCTCCACCGGACCGACCGCGAGCTGGCGCGGAAGGACGCGCTCGACGAAACGCTCGTCGGCGGCGGGGCCGAGTACCGCGTCTCGAACGGGACGGTCGAGGGCCGGGCCGGCGTCGTCGCCACCCGGTCCACGTTCGGCACGCCGCTCGCGCCGGGCACCCGGCCGGACGAGCTGTTCGACCTGGCCGGCGACCAAGCGACCGTCGTCAGCGCCTACGCGGACGCCAAGACGCGGGCGGGGCTGGCGTTCGGGGAGGTGGCTCGCGGGGAGGGCGGCGGCCTGGGCGCCGTCGGCGGCGTCGGGGTCGACCTGGGCGGCAGCGCCGACCTGCTCGTCGTCGGGCGGAGCTACGGACCGGACTTTACGACGCTCCACGGGTACGCCTTCGGCGAGCGGAACGGGGTCGGGCGCAACGAGCGGGGCGTGTACGTCGGGGCCCGCGTCAAGCCGTCGCGGGCGTGGACGGTCAACGCCTACCTCGACCAGTACCGCTTCCCCTTCCTCCGCTTCAACGTGCCGCGGCCGAGCCGAGGGCGCGAGGCGCTGCTCCACGTCGAGCACCGGCCGAGCCGGTTCGCCCGGGCGTATCTCCAGGCGCGGACCGAGACGCGCGAGGTCTCACTCGACGTGGACGGCGTGGTGCCGGGCTCGGCCGTCGGCGGGCTGGGCGAGGAGACGCGCCAGACGCTCCGGCTCCAGGGCGAGTGGGACGCCAACCGGCAGGTCCGCCTGAGGGCCCGCGTCGAGGGCTCGCGCTACGTCGACCCCGACCCGGCGCTGGCCGTCCAGACGGGCTCGCTGATCTACCAGGACGTCCGCTGGCAACTCGTGCGCTGGCTCCGCGCCGACGCGCGGCTGACGCTGTTCGACACGGACGGCTACGACGCCCGGCTCTACGCCTTCGAGAACGACCTCACGGGCGTGTTCGCGATCCCGGCGCTCTCGGGCCGCGGGGCCAGGGGCTACGTCTTGCTCACGGCCCGCCCCACCGACGGCGTCACGGCCCAGCTCAAGCTGGCGACGACCTGGCTCCGCCGGGTGAACCGGATCGGGTCGGGCGCGAACGCGGTCGAGGGCCAGCGCGTGAGCGAGGTCGGCGCCCAGGTCCGGGTGCGGATCTAGGTCCGCGCTCGGAGGAGTTGACCGGCGAGCGCCATCGTGCCGTCAGCGCCGGGGAAATGGGAACGGGGAACGGGCAGAGGGTCGGAGCCCGCGCGGCGAGGAGGAGGTGGCCGACGATGTCCCCCTCTCCGACTTCGCCGCCCCGCCCCCCACCTTGTCATCCTGAGCTCGCGAAGGATCTCGACTCGGACTCCGAGACCCGCCGCGCCGGCTCCGACGGCCTCCACCGTCGGCGTTGAGATCCTTCACTGCGTTGGCTGCGCCGTCGCTGCGCGGTCAGGATGACAAGGCGGGAGGGAGGTTGCGATAGCCCTGGCCTCGTGCCATTCTCGGGAGTGTGGACCGTCCCTATGCCTATCCTCCTCCCGTGGACCTCTCGCTCGACATCCAGACGGCCCAGAACGTCCCGCTCGCGCTCGAGCCGGCGAGCCTGGGCCAGCGCATGCTGGCGACGCTCGTCGACGGCGCCATCGTCGCGGCGTGGTGGACGCTGGTGCCGGTCGTGATGGCCGCGGTCGGCGTGTCCATCTCGACGGCGGTGCTCATCGTCGTGGTGATGCTGCCGGCGTTTGGGTACCACCTCGCGTTCGAGGTCTTCCTGGAGGGCCGGACGCCGGGCAAGCTGTTGCTCAAGACCCAGGTCGCCCGCGTCGACGGGGCCCAGCCGACGGTGGGCCAGTACCTGCTCCGCTGGCTCTTGCGCTTCGTCGACATCACGGCGACGGCGGGGACGGCGGCCGTGGCGTCGGTCGCGCTGACGGCGCGGTCCCAGCGACTGGGCGACCTGGCGGCCGGGACGACGGTCGTCCGCCGGCGGCGGCGCGTCCGCCTGGGCGAGGTGCTGTACCCGGCCGCCCCTCCGGGCCACGTGGCCGAGTTCCCCGAGGCCGACCGGCTCTCCGACGCCGACGTCCGGACGCTCCGCGCGGTGCTGGTCCGCTTGCGGCTCTCCCCGCGCGACGCGCGGTCCGTCGCCCTGGCGCGCAAGGCCAAGGCCGCCGTCGAGCGCCGCCTCGAGCTGGAGCCCGTCGCGATGCCGCCCGAGGCGTTCCTGAAGGCGGTCGTCCGCGACCACGTCTTCCTACTGGACCGGCTGGCGGGCGGGACGCAGAGGGTAGAAGAGGGAGAGTAAAGGTTGGCACTCACGGCTCACCGCTCTATCCCTGCCGCTCTATCCCCTGCCGCAACACGTCGGCCGACGCCGGGCCGTGGGACATCAGCAGGTCGAGGACGCCCAGGCCGGGGACGAACCCGGGGTGCACCTGCCGCCGCTCGACCTCACGGAACCGGAGCACGCGGACGGGGACGCCGACCGCTCGGGCGTCGCGCTCAGCCGACTCGGGCAACGTCAGCAGCGCCTCGGCGGCGGCGACCTCGGCCACGGCCGCCAGCGTGGCCGGTGACCCCAGCAGCTCGGAGGCGCGGACGATCTCGGCGGACGCCTTCAGCCAACGCGCGGTGAACCGGACCGAGGCCACGGCGAGATCCGCCAGCGAGCCCGGGGTGGCCAGCACGACGTCCCACTCGGGCGCGACGTGCTCGTAGAACGGGGCGAGCCCGTAGGCCGCTGCCAGCGCGTGCCGGTGCCGCCGCCGCCAGCCGTCGTCGACCACCTCGACCTCGGCGAGCGGGACCCCCACCCCCCCGTGGCGCCGGGGGACCGTGAGCCACTGCGGGCCCCGGCCCGTCCGGATCCGCGTCCGGTTGTGGCCGGACTGGCGGCTGAACCCGAACGTGTCCGCCAGGACGACGCGGTCGGCGACGAGCAGGAGCGCGGCGTAGTCGAGGCGGGGGGCGAACTCGGGCGGGCGGACGGCCGTCACGGGGCGGACAGATGGAACGCGGGCGATGGGAACGCCGTCCGCGCCGCATCCTTCCCGCCCTCCGCCCGCTCTCCTCCGCCTTGTCCTCGACCCGCGTCTTCCACGCCGCTCTCGGCCTGTTCGTGGCGACCATCGTGTTCGCCATCCTGGGCACGCTGTCGCTGTTCATCGGCCCCGTCCGCGACTTTTTCCTGCCCTACTACGAGACGTTGGTCGCCGCGCCGACGTGGACGTACATGGCGCTGCTGCCCGTGGTGACGCTGGCGCTGTACTGGGACCAGCTCGGCGTCCGGCGGTCGCTGCTGTTCCTGCTCGCGGCGAGCGTGATCGGGGCCGGGGCGGAGCTGCTCGGGACCAACACCGGCTTCCCGTTCGGCGAGTACCACTACACCGACCGGCTGGGGGCCAAGATCCTGGGCGACGTCCCCTACTTTATCCCGACCTCGTGGTACGCGCTGGGCGTGCTGAGCTACGACCTGGCGGGGCGGATCGGCGGCGGGCGCGTGGCCCGGGCGCTGGGCACGGCGCTCCTGATGATCGTGTGGGACGTGTCGCTGGACCCGGCCATGAACCAGGGCGGCGGGACGTTCGTGTTCTGGGAGTACCCCGGCGGCGGGCCGTTCTACGGGATGCCGTGGGTGAACTGGGTCGGCTGGGCCGTCACGTCGGTCGCCATCGCGTTCGCCTTCGAGGCGCTGGGCGGGCTCCGCCCGGCCGGGACGGCGATGACGCGGCGGTGGGCGCCGGTCGTCTACGGGCTCAACGTGCTGTTCCCGATCTCGATCTGCCTGCTCTACGGGCTGCCGAGCGCGGGCGTGATCGGGCTGGTCGCGCTGGGCGCCGTCCTGGCGCTCGTCCGCTGGCGGACCGAGGCCGAGTCGCTCGCCGTCGCGCGGTAGTGGAGGCGACGATCCCCCTGCTCCGCCCGACCGCCGCGCGGTTCGTCGCCCCCCAACCGCCGCCGGGCGGCGCGCCGCGCGCGGCCGAGGACCGCTACCTCCGCCGCGCGTTCCGCCACCACAGCCGGACGTTCTCGCTCGCGACGCGGCTCCTCCCCCGCCGCGAGCAGCTCCCCGTCGCCGTCCTCTACCTGTACTGCCGGACCGTCGACTCGCTCGCCGACGAGCGGTCGGCCGTCATCGGCGCCGCCGCCGCGCTGGACGAGGTCGACGGCCTCGAGGCCGCGCTCGAGGCGACGCTCGCCGGGCGCCCGCCGGGCGGCCCCCACGCCCTCCTGTGGCGTCGGCTCGCCGAGGTCCACCGGGCCTACGACCTGCCGGCCGTCCCCCTCCGCCAGCTCTTGGACGGCGCCCGCTGGGACCTGACCGGCCGGACCGTCGAGACCCGAGCCGACCTGCTGGCCTACTCCGACCTGGTCGCCGGGTCGGTCGGCGCGGCGATGCTGCCGTTCCTGATCCGCAACCGCGCCGACGCGGCCGGGCTCGAGGCGCCCGCGCGGGCGCTCGGCAACGCCATGCAGATCACCAACATCTTGCGCGACGTGGGCGAGGACTGGCGCGACCTGGGCCGGTGCTACCTCCCGGCCGCCGACCTCCGCGCGCACGCGATCGACCTGGGAGCGCTCGTCGACGCGGACGCCCCCGTCCCACCGACCTACGCCGCGCTCGCGGAGTCGCTCATGGTCGACGCCGAAGCGCTCTACGACGAGGGGACGGCGGGCATCACGGGCCTGCGGCGCCGCGCCCGGGTCGGCATCCGGAGCGCGGCGCGGATGTACCGCGAGTTCCTCAACGGCGTCCGTGCCAACGGCTACGACAACCTTTCGCGACGGGCGGCCGTCCCGCTCGGCCGCAAGCTTCGCGTGCTCGTGGCCGACGGCTACGCCGGGCGCCGCGCCCGGCTGTCCCGGTGAGGCCCGACGGCGCTCCCGACGGCCTCGGCGCTCGCCTGGCCCGCCGCTTTGCCGAGCGGACGATCCGCCAGGAGCTGACCGCCCTCCGCCGCGTCGTCGGCGTGGGCGGCGTCGAGCGGGACCCGGCGCCGGGCCGGCCGCTCGTGGTCTACGCCAACCACCACGTCTACCCCGACAGCTTCTTGCTCTGGCACTTGGTGACACAGACGTGGGGCCGTCCGATGGTGGTCTGGATGGAGGCCTGGGACCGGGCGCCCCTGTTCGGCCCCGTCGGCGCGCTCCCGTTTCCGGACGGCGACGCCCGCCGCCGCGTCCGCACGGTGCGCGAGACGGCGCGGCGGATGGAGGCCGACGTGGGGACCGCGCTCTACCTCTACCCCGAGGGCGCGATGCGCGTGCCCGGCGACGGCCTGGGCCCGTTCCGCGCCGACCTCGCCCGCCTGGCCCGCGTCCTCCCCGACCGCGTCGCGTGGGTGCCCGTCGGCATCGCGACGTCGTGGTGGGGCGAGAGCCGCCCGACGGGCGTCCTGGCGCTCGGCGAGGCGCACGACGCGCCGGACGGCGACGCGCCGGCCCGGTTGGCGTCCGCGCTCGACGCCGCCCGCGCCGCCCGCCCGTCCGACCTCGCCGACGGCACCGCCTCGCTCTTGCTCGACGGCCGCCCCGGCCCCGACGAGCGCTGGGACCTGTCGCGGCTGGCGGGCCTGTTCGAGCGGTGGACGTTCGGGAGGTGAGAGTCCTCGGGGACACGATTCATCATGTCCCTGCGGTCGTTTTCCACTGGCGCAATCGGATTCCCGTACGGACACGGTTCGTCGTGTCCCTACCGACCGCCGGCGGTTCCGTCGACGCGGGACGCTTGCCCCCCAAGCCCGTGAACGTTCCGCGGGCGGATCCCGAGCGGCACGGCCGCGGTCTAGGTTCGCGTTCCGACCGGACGCCCCCCGCCTGACGATGCTCCTCCCGATCGCCGCGCTCCTGCTGACGCTTGCGCCTGCCAGCGCTCCGGCCGGCGCCTCCGCCACCGTCCGCGACTCGCTGACGTACTACTACGCCCGCCAGGACACGTCCGGCGTCGAGCGGCTGTACCGGACGCGGGCGCGGACCCGCGAGGACCGGCTGCTGTGCCTCTACCGGCTCTACCCGATGACGCTCGACGAGCGGTACCTCGACGACATCCCGTCCGAGGAGGGCGTCCGCTCGGCGCGCGAGCTGGCACTGATCTCGGCGCTCTGGGCGTACCGCGCCGCCGCCGGCCCGGCGTGGCGCCTGCCGACCTACGGGCGCCGCTCCGAGCGGATCCTCGACCTGGCGCTCGCCCGGGACCCCACGGAGCCGTACGCGCTCTTGGTCAAGGGGCAGGGCCTGTTCTACAAACCGCGCGTTTTTGGGGGCGACGTCGGCGCGGCGCGGCAGACGTTCGAGCGGCTCCGCCAGCGGGTGGGGACGCGGGGGGTGCCGGGGATCCACCCGTTCGAGGCCGAGGTCTGGATCTGGATGGCCGTCCGCCGTGAGGACGGCGCCGCCGGCGCCCGGCTTCAGCGTCGGCTCCTCGCCCAGAGCCCACCGCGCATCTTCCGCCAGTTCCTGATCGACCCTCCGTGACGCTCCCCGACGTGGTCTTGGGCGTCGTGCTGGCGGTCCACGCCGGCGTGGCCGGCGTCCTCGCGTTCAACCTGTGGTCGTTCGCCCGGGACCGGCGCCGCGCCCTCCCGACCGACCTCCCGTCGGTCTCGGTCCTGGTCCCGGCCCGCAACGAGGAGGCCACGCTCCGCACGCTGCTCCCGACGCTCCTGGCCCAGCGCGGCGTCGACCTCCAGGTGGTCGTCGTGGACGACGCGAGTGAGGACGGCACGTGGGACGTCCTGCAGGCCCACGCCGACCCGCGGCTGGTGGCCGTCCGCGGCGACGGGCCGCCGCCCGGGTGGGTCGGCAAGCCGCACGCGTTGTTCCAGGCTGCCCGCCGCGCGACCGGCGACGTGATCGTCTGTCTCGACGCCGACGCCCGCCTGCGCGACGACGGCGCGCTCGCCCGGCTCGTCGGCCGGTGGCAGGACGGCGGGGGGCTCGGCACGGCGCTCACGGGTCTCCCCCGCTACCTCGACCGCGGGCCCGGCGCGCTGCTGACGAGCCTGGTCCCGTTCGCCGTCCTGGCCGCGCTCCCGATCCCGCTCGTCTCGCGGACGGCGTCGCCGGCGGTGAGCGCGCTCAACGGCCAGGTCTGGCTGGTCGGTGCCGACGACTACCGCCGGCTCGAGCCGCACCGGGCCGTCCAGAACGAGGTGTTGGAAGACGTGCTGATCGGGCGCTACCTCAAGCGGTCCGGCCTCCGCCTCTTTTTCCGCGACCTCGGCGGCGAGGTGGCCGTCCGGATGTACGGGACGTTCGGCGAGGCTTGGCGCGGGTTCCAAAAGAACGCGGCGCTGATCGCCGGCGGTCAGCCGGGGCGCCCGTTCACCGCGCCCTTCGTGGCGTTCACCGTGCTGTACGCGGTGGCGTGGGTCGTCCCCAGCGTCCTGTGGGTCTGGACGCCGGCCGGGTGGTGGGCGCTGGCCACGCTGGTCGGCCTGAAGGGGGCCATCGACCGGGCCGGGCGGTTCCCGGTGTGGGTGAGCGCGCTGGCGCCGGTCGTGCTCGCGCTCGGGCTGGCGCTCCAGCTCGACTCGGCGCGGGCCCACGCGACCGGCCGCGTCTCGTGGAAGGGCCGGGCGGTCGGCGGGCCGGAAGCCTGACGGCGAGGCGCAAGGGCGTATCGCGACCCGCCTCTGCCGACCGACCCCGCACTCAGCTGAACAGGACGTCTTCGAGCGCGCGGACGGTCGCCTCCTCCTGCGCCAGCACGGCCTCGACGCTGGCGGCCTCGACGCTGGCGGCCCCGTCGCCGGAGGGCGTCGCCGGCTCGGGCGCGGCGGCTCTCGCTTCGGCCTCCTCGGCGGCGATCTCGACCGCGATGAGGTCCTGGAAGGGCCCTTGGGCCCGGGCGAACATGACGTGCGGCTCCTCGACGGGGTAGCCCGCCGCCTGGCGCTCGCGGTACAGCTTGAGGCACCCGTTCCACAGCGCCCGCCGGAGCCCCCACTTCTCGACCGAGAACGACCCGGCGCGCCGCTTGCCAGCCGCGTCGACCCAGTTGAGTTGGACGTAGAGCCGGGGCCGGACGCCCTCGTCCTTCTCGCGCACCGACAGGCCCACGACGCCCGTGTTGCTCCAGGCCTTGCGCGGCTTCTGCGGCTCGTCCGGCAGCGCGTCCAGGAGCCGGTCGCGGTGGACGAGCGCGGCGTCGAGCGCGGCGTCGCGGCCGTCGTGCTTCGCGTCGGCGAAGAACTTGGAGAGCCGCTGCCCGTCGCGCCGCGCGCGGACCTGCCAGCCGTGCGTCGGGTGACGCCGGGGGTGGGCCGGGGACGGCTCGATGTCGATCCGCGTGATGTGGTGGAGCCGTCGCGGTTCCGGCTGGCGCTCGTCGGCAGCGCCCTCGCTCTCAAGGGCCATCGGGTCGGGGGGGGGAGTCGGACCGGGGCCGCCGTGCGGCAGCCCGTGGTTAGCGGACGGCGGCCGGCGCGACCGCCTCGACGCGCGTGATCTCGGGGACCGCGCGCCGCAGGGCCTGCTCGATGCCGGCCCGCAACGTCATCATGCTCATCGGGCAGGTGCCACAGGCGCCGAGCAGCTCGAGCTCGACGACCATGTCGTCGGTCACCGTCTGGAGGCGGACGCTGCCGCCGTCGGCCATCATGTAGGGCCGGATGGCGTCGAGGGTCTCCTCGATCCGGGCGTGGAGCGCGGGGTCGGAGGGGTCGATGGGCGTGTCGTCAGCCATGTCCGCGGGGGGGAAGCCGGAAGGTACCACTGGGCCGAGCGCCCGGGGCAGGCCGACGCGCGAGGGGGCGCCCTTCTTCCCCCCACCCGGCTACTTGTACAGAATCTCGATGGGCTGGGTCGGCGGGGCGTCGGCGTTGCGGCGCTCGACCTCGGCCACGACGCGCGCGGCCATCGCCGTGAACGCCCGGCCCGTCGCGCTCTCGGGCTCCGACAGGACCACCGGCGTGCCCCGGTCGCCGGCCTCGCGCGCGGCCTGCTCGATGGGGACCTCCGCCAGCACGGGCACGCCCAGCTCGGCCGCCAGCCTCTGGGCGCCGGCCTCGCCGAACAGGAAGTACTTGCGGTCGGGCAGGTCGGGCGGCGTGAAGTACGCCATGTTCTCGACGACGCCGAGCACGGGCACCGACACGTTCTCGAACATCTTGACCGCCTTCCGGGCGTCGGCGAGGGCCACCGGCTGGGGCGTCGACACGACGACGGCGCCGGTCAAGCGGGACCGTCTGGACGAGCGTGAGCTGGATGTCGCCGGTGCCGGGCGGCAGGTCGATCACCAGGTGGTCGAGCTCGCCCCACGCGGCCTGCCCCAGGAACTGGCGGACGGCGCTCGACACCATCGGCCCGCGCCAGATGACGGCGTTCTTCTCGTCCACCAGGAACCCCATCGACAGCAGCTTGACGCCGTAGCGGACGAGCGGGACGATGTGGCGGTCGTCGTTGAGCCGCGGCTTCTCGTCCTCGGGCACGCCGAACATGAGCGGCACGCTCGGCCCGTACACGTCGGCATCGAGCAGGCCGACCCGGGCGCCGGACGCCGCCAGCGCCGCGGCCAGGTTGGCGGCGACGGTGCTCTTGCCCACGCCACCCTTCCCGCTCGCGACGGCGATAAAGTTGGTGACCCCGGCGACGCCGCGGGGCTTCTCGGGACGGGGGGCGTCGGACGGGCTCGGCATGGGATCGGGCGTGGTGGAGAGGGGGACCCGACGGCCGGGCCGCGGTTCCGCGCGGGGAGGGATGCGGGATGAAGAGGAGAGGCACGAGGCGGCCTACGCCGTCCCCTCTCCCCGCGGGAGAGGGACAGGGTGAGGCGGACACGACGAATCGTGTCCCTACGAGGAATTGCAGCTCATCGCTCACGCTCGACCGCTCCCCTCCTCCGCCGCCGCGAGTGCCAGCCCGTGCCGCAGGCCGCCGACGGTCGGGACGTAGGCGTCGGCGTTGAACCGGACCAAAGCGGTGTGGAGCAGCAGCAGCGCCGCCGCGGCCACGTCCTCCCGACCCGCGAGCACGTCGGGCGCGACGGCGAGCGCCTGGGCCGGCGTGAGCGCCAGCAACCGGTCCCGCCACGCGAGGACGTCCGCGACGGGCACCCGGTCCTCGCTCCCGACCAAGCGGCCGACCAGGCGGCCGACGCTTCCCGTCGCCACCAGCGCCACGTCTTCCCTCTCGAACGCGACGGCGCCGTACGCCCGCTCGGCGTCGGCCTGCGCCCGGGCGACGGCGTCCGGCGACGGGGGGCGCGCCTCGAAGTGCCGCTCGGTCAGGCGGACGCTCCCCACGTCGACGCTCTGGCGAGCGGTGACGCCCGCGGCCCGCGTCCCCCGGGCCACCTCCGTCGACCCGCCGCCGACGTCGACCACGAGCGCGGCGTCGAGGCCGGGCCGCAGCGCGAGCGCGCCTCGGAACGACGCCTCCGCCTCTTGCTCGCCCGAGATCACGCGGTACTCCACCCCCAGCTCGCGGCGGACCCGGTCCTGGAGCTCGCCGACGTTCGAGGCGTCGCGGCTGGCGCTCGTCGCCCCGATCACGACGCGCTCGGCGCCCAGCCGCTCGGCCGTCGCCACGGCGGCGGCGAGCCGGTCGAGCGCGCGGTCCATGGCCTCGGGCGCCAGCCGCCCGCTCGCGTCGACGCCCTGGCCGAGCCGGGCGAACCGCTCCTCGTCGGCCACGACGTCGAGCCGGCCGCCGACCACGTCGGCCACGACGCTCATGACGGTGTTCGTGCCGACGTCGATTGCGCAGAGACGCATGGGGAACGGAGAACGGGGAACTGTGCGCCCTGGCGACCGACGGGGCTACCGGTGGGCCATCGAGTTGCTCACAAGTCGCCCGAGCCCGTTCCCTCTGCCCGTTCCCCATTCCCACTTCCGGCGAGCGGAGCGAGCCCACTCCTGCGAGCGTCAGCGAGCCCACTTCCGCGAGCGCCAGCGAGCCACACCCCGCCCCACCACTCGTTCTCCGAGGCCTCGTCCCGGAGGGCGTAGCCGAGGCCGGCCATCACGCCGACGACGTGCTCGCGCTCGGTCGCCAGCAGGCCCGACAGGACGACGGGCGCCTGGGGCGTCGCCTTGGCCACCAGCAGCGGCAGCATCGGCTCCAGAATGGACCGGATGATGTTGGAGACGACCAAGTCAAACCCGCTCTCGGGCACGGCCTCGACCGAGCCCTCGCGGACGTCGAGCGCGTCCTCGACCCCGTTCAGCGCCGCGTTGTCGCGGCCGTTCGTGACGCTCCACGGGTCGATGTCGACGCCGACGGCGGAGGCCGCGCCCAAACGGAGCGCGGCGATCGCCAGCACGCCCGTCCCCGTGCCCACGTCGAGGACGCGCCCGCCCGCCGGCACCGCGTTGGCGAGCAGGCGGAGCACGATGCGGGTCGTCTCGTGGTAGCCCGTTCCGAACGCCATTTTGGGGTCGATGCGCAGGACGGTGGCCGCGGCGAGATCGGGCGGGACCTCGGTCCACGACGGCGCGACGACGAACGGGCCGGCCTCGATGGGCTGGAGGCTGGCCTCCCACCGCGCGTTCCAGTCCTGGTCCGGGACCACCTCCTCGGCCATCGCGCCGGCGTCCAGACCGTGCTGGCGGAGCAGCCCGGCGACGGCCTCGCGCGTCGGGCCGTCCCACCGCGGGGCCGGCGCGTAGGCCACGACGGCGTCGGCCGTCTCCTCGAACGCGTCGAAGCCGAGATCGGACAGGTCGGCGACGAGGGGCTCGCGCGCGTCGTCGCCGACGGTCAAGGTGAGGCGGAGGGTGTCGGGCACGGGCGGCGGAGGGGGGAGGCCGGAGGTCAGGCGTCCTGGGTTCCAGTGCGGACCGTCCGCACCTCAGACAGAGGACGAGGGGGCGGCGAGGAACGTTTCCGCGTCCCTCGGGGGCTCCCGGCTCCCGGTCCTTCAGACGTTGGACGGCGGCGGCGGCAGTGCAGGGGGCGGCAGTTCCTCAGGCACCGGCACAGCAGGCCCGTACACCCGTACCCCCCACAGGACGCGGCTGGTCGGGCCGAAGTCGCCGAACGCGCGGCTCCCGTCCGTCCGGTAGCGGAGCACGTAACTGCCGGGGTCGAGCGTCAGCGTCCCCTCGAAGCGACGGTGGAACAAGGCGTCGCCGCCGGGGACCGTGTTCTCCCACGTCATCGACCAGACCGACTCCCCGTCCGCCCGCTGGAGCCAGGCGTAGTCGTAGCGGCTCTGGTCCGATAGCTCGCCCTGGGCGACGAGCGTCACCTCGGTGGGGGCGTCGAGCGTGAACCGGACGCGGCGGTCCTCGTCGCTGCCGACCGAGTCGATCCGCGCCAGCAGCCGGCCGGCGTCGGGCACGACGAGCGCGCCGGCCGACGGCGCCGCGGCCGGCGCGTCGGGGTCGTCGACGCGGACGTTGAAGGCGGCGAGGTCGGCGGACGCGTCGAGGGCGTAGACGACGGCGCCCCAGAGCGGGTCGTCGGGGCCGCCCTCGCTGTTGTACCCGCTCTCGCAGTCGTGCGAGTCGTCGGTCTCGTAGGTCAGTCGGTAGGCGCCGGCGTCGAGCGACAGGACGGCCGTGGCCCGCTTGTTCTTGCCGGCGCCGCCGGCCGGCTCGAGGTCCCGGCGCATCTCCCAGACGTCGTCCCACCCGTCGCCGTCGGCGACCTCGAGGGTGGCGTAGTCGTAGCGCGAGCCCGACGCGATCTCGCCGACGGCGACCACCAGCACGTCCTGCGGCGTCGGCAGGTCGAAGGTGGCCTGGCGCTCCTGGTCCGGCCCGACGCACTCGAAGGCCACGATCTGGGGGAGGTCGACGCGGGTCGGGTCGAGGCGGACGACGGCGGCGTCGGGCGTGGCCCGGCGGACGGTCATCCCCCAGGACCACGGGACGAGCGGGGGGTTCGCGGCCCAGCCGTCGTAGGCGTGCGAACGGTCGGCCTCGAAGGTGGCCCGGTAAAGGCCCGGCTCGAGGTCGACCTCGGCCTCGACGACCCGGTTCTTGAGCGAGCCGCCGGCCCACACGCCCGGCCCGCGCGCGGTCCAGGCGGTGTCGCGCGTGCCGAGCCGGACGATCGACGGGACGTCGGCCACGACGCCGTCGGTGATCTCGGTGACGGCGCGGACGCGGACGCGGGCCGGCGCCGTCACCTGGAAGAGCCCCTCGCGTCGGTCCCGGTTCTCGACCCCGACGGTCCGCCAGACGACCGCCGAGTCGTCGGGGGCGTCGGCCCGCGCGGGGTCTCCCAGGCCGGACGTCTCGGCCTCCCGGGCCCCCGCGTCGAGGGCGCGCAGCAGGAGCCGCCAGCGACCGGCGTCGCCGACCCAGGCCCGGCCGCCCCGGCTCAGGAACGCCCGGACGCGCTCGCGCAGCGACCCGTCGCGGGGGCCAGGCTCGCGGACGAGCGGGTCGCCGTGGCCCGTGAAGTAGGCGTCGTACACGCCCGGCGCTAGGCGGACCGTGTCGGCGACCGTGACGAGCGTGCCGCGGCTCGGACGGGCCGCGGCCATCTGCCAGACCACGGCGCCGTCGGACCGGCGGACGACCCAGCCGTAGGCCGCCAGCGTCGTGTCGGACGCTGGGCTGCCGGCCTCCTCGAACGACCCGGCGGCGTCGACGGCGAACGTGCCGGGGGCGTCGAGCCGGAACGCCTGGTGCTCGACCTCGTCGGCGTGGAGCCGGTCGAGGGCGACGAGGGCTCGGCTGGTGCCGTCCGCCAGGCGGACCACGGCGAACACGGCGACGCCGAGGAGGCCGACGAGCAGGAAGCGGGAGAGGACGGTGCGCACGGTCGGTGGGGATGGGCGGGCGCTACGGGCGCCGGCCGGCGGGGTTGCCCGGGCCCGGCCGGATATATTCGCAACCCCGCGCGTCCTGCGCCGAACACGGCCCGACGCCGCCCGCCTCCCCCTGCCCGCCACGCTCCCCGCCCGCCGCCGCGCGCTCCGCGCCCTCGTCGCCACCGTGCCCCGGCGGCTGGCGCTCGGCGTCGGCGCCGTCGCCGTGCTGGCCGGCGTCGCCGGGGTCCGGGCGACGGCCGATGGCGGGCCGGGGGTCGGGCTCGCGGTGGGGCTGGACCTGGTCGCGGTCGTCGCGGCGGTCGCGCTCTACGTGGCCCTGGCCGGGCTCGGCGGGCGGACGAGCCCGCTGCGCAGCTTGGCGCTCCCGCTCGGGCTCGCGCTCGGCGTGCTCGGGCTGACCGTCGCCGTCGGCCTGGGCCACGACGGGCTGATCGACCCCAAGACCGGGCTGGCCGACCGGCCGCTGACGGTCGTCTGGGCGACCGTGCTGGGGACGGCCGAGGCCGGGCTCGCGGCGACGGTGCTGGCCTCGCTCCGGCCGCTCGCGCTCCACCGCCGGCGGCGGTCCTCGTTGGTGACGTGGGCGGCCTTCCTGGCCCTCACCGTCGGGGCCGCGCTGACGGTGGCCGGCCGCCCGCTCACCCTCTACGCGCCGACGGTGATGGCGCCGTTCGCGGCGGCGGCGGTGCTGGCCGGCGTGGGGCTGGTGGTCCGCCAGGGGTGGATCGGGGACCTCCCCTCGCGGCAGCGGTGGGCCGCGGGGGCCCTGGCCCTGGCCCTCTCGGCCACGCTGAGCGTCCTCCTCCACGTCCAGATCGACGGGCCCGGCGTGCTGCCCGTGGGCGACGGGACAGGCGAGGCGGGGGTGTACCCGTACACGGCCGTGCTCAGCCGGTCGCTCTCGGCGCTCGTCCTGATCGGTGTCGTGTTCGGCGGGCTGTACGGGCTCGCGACGACGCTCTCGCTCCTGTTCGGCCTGTCGTCGGCGACGTCGCAAGACCAGCGGGCCGGCGAGCGGCGCGCGCTCCGGTCCCTCGCCGACCTCTCGGGCCGGTTGCTCGACCGGGCCGACCTGGCGGCGGCCGTCGCCCGAGGCCCCGTCGAGGCCGGCCTGGGCGACGCCGCCTGGGTGGCCCTGACCGACCCGGCCCGAGGCCAGATCCGCCCGGTCGTCGTCGCCGCCGACGGGATCCCGCTCGACGCGGCCGGCCGGGCCGCCGACGCCGACGCGCTCTACCGGGCGGCCACCGAGGCCGGCGGCCCCCTCGTACTGCCCCACGCCGAGGCCGACCACCGCGTCCGCGCCCGGCCAGGCGACGGGATCGCGAGCCTGGTCGCGCTGCCGCTGGGCGGGCTCGAGACCGAGGGGCCGGGCGGCCTCACACGCGGCGTCCTGCTCGTGGCCCGGACGACGGCCGACGCCTTCGAGCCCGACGACCTGGCCGCGCTCGACACGTTCGCCGGCCAGGCCGCCCTGTCGCTCTCCCACGCCGACCTGTTCGCCGACGCGCTCGAACGCGAGCGGCTGTCGCGCGAGCTGGTGCTGGCGCGCGAGGTCCAGCAGCGGCTCCTGCCCCAGTCGCTCCCCCAGATCGACGGGCTCGAGCTGGCCGCCGCCGAGCGGCCCGCCAAGGAGGTCGGCGGCGACTACTACGACGTCGTCCGCCTGGGCGACGACTGCGTGGGCGTGATGGTGGCCGACGTGTCGGGCAAGGGGACGCCGGCCGCGTTCTACATGGCCGAGATGAAGGGCGTGTTCCAGGCCGGCAGCCGCCTCACGCGGTCGCCGGGCGAGCTGCTCGCCGGCGCCAACGACGCCCTGTCGCCGTCGCTCGGGCGCGGCGTGTTCGTCTCGGCCGTCTACGCCGTCCTGGACGCCGACGCGGGCACCCTCGCCCTCGCTCGCGCCGGCCACCCGCCGGCCGTCCTGGTCCGCGACCGGGCCCGCGCCGACGGGGGCCGCTGGCTCCTGCGCGGCGACGGGCTCGCCATCGGCCTTGACCGCCGCGGCGACACGTTCCGCCAGACCCTCGCCGAGCAGTCGATCGACCTCGCGCCCGGCGACACGGTCGTCCTCTACACCGACGGGCTGACGGAGGCCCGCGACGTCGAGGGCCACGAGTACGGCTACGACCGGCTGGCGGCGTTCGTCGAGCGCCACGCCCACGTCGGCGCCCTCGACCTCCGCGACCTGCTGCTCGCCGAGGCCCGGGCCTGGGCCGGCACCGACGAGCCCGACGACGACACCACGTTCGTCGTCCTGCGGTGGACCGGGCGAGGCCGCGACGTCCCCCCCGCCGACGTCTCCGCCGGCCCCCCGCTCACCGAGCGCCCCGCGTTCGCGAGTGACTCCTGAGCCCGTCCGCCATCTCCCCGACCCGTCCCCCATCCGGCGTCCCCTCTCCTCCGGGAGAGGGACAGGGTGAGAGCAATACGGCGCCCAGCTCCCACGACCCAGACCCCATGAGCCACTTTTCCGTCTCCTTCGACCGGCGCGCCGGCGCGCCGACCGCGCCAGTCCGCGTGCTCGCGCTCCAGGGCGAGCTCGACGCCCACACGGCGCCCGACTTCGAGGCCGCCCTCCAGGCCTGCCTCGACGACGGCGACCACCGGCTCGTCGCCGACGGGTCCGGCCTGAGCTACGTGTCGTCGGCCGGGCTCGGCGTGTTCATGGCGTTCGTGGAGCCGGCGCGCGACGGCGGCGGCGACCTCAAGATCGCGGCGCTGCCCGCCCGCGTGTTCGAGGTGTTCGACCTGCTCGGCTTCCCGACGGTCTTCGACATGCACGAGACGGTCGACGGCGCCGTCGGCGCGTTCGACAAGCGGTGAGCGCGGACGCCCAGAGCCTGCGCGTGCGCGGCGACACGGCCGAGCTGGCCCGCGTGCGGGCGAGCGTCGGCGCGTGGGCCGCGGCGGCGGGCCTGGGCGAGGCGCGCGCGCGGCGGCTCCAGCTGGCGGTCGACGAGGCCGTGGCCAACGCCATCGAGCACGGGCTCGCGGACGGCGCCCGGGTCCTGGTCCGCGGCGCGCCGGGCCGGGACCGGCTGACGGTCACGATCCGCTACCGCGGCGACCGCTTCGACCCGACCACGGCACCGGCCGCACCGGCCGACGAGGTCGTCCGCCGTCGCGCGCCTCACGGCTACGGCCTGCACCTGATCCGCCGCTTGGTCGACGACCTGGCGTACCGCTGGGACCGGGGGACCAACGAGGTGCGGATGACGATGCGCGCGTGACCGAATCGGGACGGATCGAGGACACGGCTCCCACGGGTGAGGTCGGGGCGCACGGTACGCTGAGGCGCCTCCTCCACGGTCCCATGCGCGTCGCCCCCGTCCTCCTCGCCGTCCTCGTCGGCTGCGCGCCGCCGGCTCGCGGCCAGGACGTCTCGGCCGTCGACGCCGTCATCGAGGACTCGCTCGCCCAGATCGGCGGGGGCGCCGCGCTCCTGATCCTCCACGACGGCGAGGTCGTCCACCGGCGCGGGTACGGCACGTTCTCCGCCGACGCGGTCGCCCTCACCGCGTCGGCTGCGAAGTGGCTCTCGGGCAGCGTCATCGGCTCCCTCCTCACCGACGGCACGCTCACCTTGGACGACTCGCTCGCGCAGTTCTTCCCCGCCCTCGACGGACCCAAGCGCCGGATCACCGTCCGCCAGCTCTTCTCCCACACGTCGGGGATCCGGGGCAGCCGCGAGGACGACGAGCCGGAGACGTGCCTCGGGGACCGGACGATCACGCTCGCCGAGTGCGCCGACCAGATCCTCGCCCTCCCGCTCGTGGCCGAGCCGGGCGCGGAGCTCCGCTACGGCGGCAACTCGATGCAGGTCGCCGGCCGCGTCGCCGAGATCGCGAGCGGCCAGGCGTGGGAGGTCCTGTTCGCGACCCGGATCGCTGGCCCGCTCGGGCTCCGCAGAACGGACTACCTCGGCACCAGCAACCCGCGCGTCGCCGGCGGCATGGTCACGACGGTCGACGACTACGGCGCCGTGCTCCAGATGCTCCTCGACGGCGGGCTCGCGGATGGCGAGCGCGTGCTGTCGGAAGAGGTCGTGGCCGCGATGCTGGCGGACCAGACGCGGGGCGCCGAGATCGTCGAGACGCCGTACGAGACCTACGCCGGCACGCCCGGCCTCCCGCCGGCCGGCGAGATCCGCTACGGGGTCGGCGCGTGGGGCGAGCGGATCGCCGCCGACGGCACGTTCCTCGACGTGAGCAGCCAGGGCGCGTTCGGCCTGAGCCCGTGGATCGACCGCGAGCGGGGCGTGGCCGGCGTCCTGCTGGTGCAGGACGTCCTGTCGGACGTGATGGGGACGTACCTCGACGTCAAGCGACTCGTCCGGCTCGCGCTCGACGGCGACGTAGCGTCCGAGAGCCATGTTGAGTCCGGGCCGAGCGTGACGGTCCGCCCCAACCCGGCGCGGCGGTGGGCCGTGGCCGCGTACACGCTTCGCCAGCCGGGCCCGGTCGAGGTGGCCGTGCTCGACGCGACGGGCCGCCGGGTGGCCGTCGCCGAGCGCGGGGAGCGGGCGGCCGGCCCGCACCGCGTCCGCCTCGACCTCCGGGACCTGGCTGCGGGCGCCTACCGCGTCGTCGTGACGACGGGGTCGAGCCGGTCGTCCCGGCCTCTCGTCGTGGTGCGCTAGCCCAGAGGCTCCGCGAGCCGTCCGCTCAAGGGCGCAGCCTTCGCGCGGAACGGACCGTGGTCGTAGCCACTCGCGCCTCAGCTCAGCAGCTCCGTCAGCTGGAGGAGGTCGTAGTCCACGTTCTTCTTGCGGCTCCAGACGTGCCGCATCGGGGTCAGCTTGAGGTCGTTGTTGACGATGCCGACCATGACGCCGTCGTGGCCCTCGATGAGCGCCTCGACGGCCGCTGCACCCAGCCGCGAGGCCAGGACGCGGTCGCGCGCCGTGGGCGAGCCACCGCGCTGGATGTGGCCCAGGACCGAGACGCGCGTGTCGATCCGGTCGAAGGCCGGGTCCTGGGCCAGCGCCTGCCGGATCATGTGGGCCCCGCCGAGCTCGTCGCCCTCGGCCACGACCACGATGCTCGACCGGCTCTGGGACACCATGAGCGACAGGATCCGGTCCTTGATGGCCACCACGTCGGTCATCATCTCGGGGATGAGCACCAGCTCGGCGCCGCCGCCGATGCCGCACGCCAACGCGATGAACCCGGTGTCGCGGCCCATCACCTCGACCAGGAACAGCCGGTCGTGGGCGTCGGCCGTGTCGCGGATCTTGTCGATCGACTCGAGCGCCGTGTTGAGCGCCGTGTCGAACCCGATGGTCTCGTCGGTCCCGAACAGGTCGTTGTCGATGGTCCCGGGGCAGCCCACCACCACGACGCCGTGCTCGGACGCGAGGTGGGTGGCGGCCTGGAGCGTCCCGTCGCCGCCGATGGCGACGAGCGCGTCGATGCCGGCCTCGCGGAGTTGGGCGGCGGCCTCGGCCCGGCCCTCGGGCGTCCGGAACCGGTCCGAGCGGGCGCTCTTGAGGATGGTCCCCCCCTGCTGCAAGATGTTCGAGACCGACTGCCGGTCCATCTCGACGAAGTCGCCGTCGATCATGCCGGCGTAGCCCCGCTTGATCCCGACCACCTCCAGCCCCTCGGCGAGCGCCCGGCGGGCCGCCGCCCGGATGCAGGCGTTCATGCCGGGCGAGTCGCCGCCCGAGGTGAACACGCCGATTCGCTGGAGGTCCATGCCGGAAGGGGTCAGGGAAGCCCGTAAGATCGGCCGGCCCACACGCGGGCGTGGCCCGGCGCCGACTCTTCACCTCGTGGTGACCCGGCCCAGCCCTCTGCGAGGGCGAGACGCCCGCCTCGCGATCATCCCCCCGCCGGCACGCGGGGGTCCGTCGGGCGGACGACGACGACGCCGACCTGGCTCCGGATGCCCTGGACGTAGCTCGCGAGGTCGTCGGAGATCTTGACGGCGTCGGACGCGAGCGAGGCGTGCATGAACCCGGTGTGGGTCGCCGTCTTGTGGACGAACCCGGTGTGGGTCACGTCGAGCCCGCCGATGCTGGTCGCCGTCGCGATGACGTCGCCGGGCTGGAGGCTGGCGTAGACGCCGGCGATCCGGTCTTGGGGCACGTAGAACAGCTCGGCGTCCGCCAACGACGCCTCCATGTCGACGATGCAGGCGTACGTCGAGTCGACGGCCATCTTGGGGTAGGCGTCGCGGTGCTCGCCCATGAACGTCAGCCGCTTCTCGAAGGGCTCGCCGCCGATGGACGCCGTCACGTTGGTGAGCGCCCCGCGACGCTCGTTGTCGCGGATCCAGTCCGAGAAGTAGTGGAGGCGCGAGCAGTAGCCGTCGAGCGAGCCGTCGCGGTAGCGGAGCGTCCGGACGCCGTCGGCGTAGGCCGGGTAGCTCGTCTCGCCGGTCGCGATGGCCCGGGCCAGCGACAGGACGTTCTCGATGTAGAGCACGCAGTCGAACGCGGTCAGGTCCACGACCAGCGTCTCGCTCTCGGGCGCGTCCAACATTCCCGCCACGTAGGGCCGTCCGAGGAGCTGCTCGCCGACCCACTGGACGATCTCGCCGTAGGGCCGGGCCGCGACTCCCTGCGCGGCGGCCTCGCCCACGATCCGCTGGAACGTCGCCATCGTCTCCGTCCGGGCGGCCTCGACGGTGTCGGCCGGCGCCGGGGCCGCTTGGGCGGCGACGACCGGGATCTCGGCGTTCGAGACCGGCGGCGTGGCCGGCACCACCTCAGTCTGGGCGACGGTCGCCGGGCGCGGCGTGGGCGCGGGCTCGGCCGGCGGGGACCCGCACGAGGCGCCGAGCGTCGACAGGCTGAGGAGGAGGGCGAGGCGGAGCATGGCGTGGCCGGGAGGACGGGCCGTGAACGCCCGACCGTCCCGAGTGTTACCGCTCCCCGACACCGATTCGGTCGATCGCGTGCCAGTCGGCGTCGACGGCCATGGCCTCCGCCAACCGGCGTTCGAACGCAGAGCGCGCGATCTCGACGACGCCGAACCGCGCCAGGTGCGGCGTCGACATCTGGGTGTCGAGCAAGACGAACCCGCCGGCCCGCAGGCGCTCGACCAGGGACACGAGCGCCACCTTCGAGGCGTCGCGGACGCGCGTCACCATGCTCTCGCCGAAAAACGCGCCCCGCAACGCGACGCCGTACAGGCCGCCCGCGAACGCGCCGTCCGCCCAGCACTCGACGCTGTGGGCGTACCCCCGCTCGTGGAGGGCGACGTAGGCCCGGACGATCTCCTCCGAGATCCACGTCTCCGGCCGGTCCGGCGCCGGCGACGCGCACGCCCGGACGGTCCCCTCGAAGTCCCGGTCGGCGACGACCTCGAACCGGCCCCGGCGCACGGTCTTCGCCAGCGTCTTCGGCACGTGGACGGCGTCGAGCGGGAGGACGGCCCGGGGGTCCGGCGCGTACCACCCGATCTCGCCGTCGAGGTCCGCCATCGGGAAGACGCCGATGCGGTAGGCCGCCAGCAGGAGGTCGGGGGTGAGCACCGGTCGGTCGGGGTCAGCGGGTCGGGCCGGTCCGGCGGGTGTCGGCCACCGCGCTCCCGGGCCCGCCCGCCGTGCTCGCCACGTTCACTCCCACAGCAGCGGCACCGCCATCACGGCGATCCCGAGCAGCATCATCACCAGCTGGCCGACGGCCTTGGTGGCCGGGTAGCTGTGGCGGCGGTTGAGCTCGGGGATAAGGTCGCTCCCGGCGATGTAGAGGAACGCGCCGGCCGTGATCGGCAGGAGCCAGTCCGCCAGGCCCTCGACGCGGCCACCGAGCAGCAGCACCGCCCCGGCGCCGACGAGGCCCCCGAGCCCGGCGACGAAGTTGTACAGCAGGGCCTTCCGCGGCGGGTAGCCCCCGTAGACCAGCACGCCGAAATTGCCGATCTCCTGGGGGATCTCGTGGAGCATCACGGCCAGCGTCGTCACGACGCCGGTCTGGAACGAGACGAGGTAGGCCGCGGCCACGATGGCCCCGTCGATCACGTTGTGGGCCACGCTGCCGACCAGGTTGACGAGGGCGAACGGGGCCGCCTCGCCCTCGGCCGGCCGATCCAGCCCGTGGCTGTGGCCGTGGCCGGCGTGGCCGGTCGCCCCCTCCAGCGCCTCCGGGGCCCCGTGTTGGTGGCGCCAGTGGAGGAACTTCTCCAGCACGAAAAACGCGACGACGCCGGCCAACACCAGGAGGCCCGTCTGGGGCCCCGCGCCCAACGCCTCGTAGCTCTCCGGGATCAGGTGGAGCAGCGCCCCGCCCAGCATCGCGCCGACGGCGAACGAGACGAGCAGGAAGATGACCCGCTCCAGCCGCGCACGGCCGAGCGACAGCGTGAGCACGCCCGCCAGCGAGACCAGCGAGATGCCCAAGACGGACAGGAGGGCGGCGGCCGAAGGGCTCACAGGCAAGGCGTCAGACGCGAGCGGACGCGGCACCGACGGACGGGCTTACTGATACCCCTTCCCCTCGCGCTCGGCCTGCTTCACCTTCTCCTCGTCGAGCGAGACGGTCGGCTTGTCGACGCCCAGCGAGCCCGGGTCCTGCGGCCCCCGGTTCACACCGGGCGGCGTCTCCTCGGACAGGTCGTCGTCGGAGTCGGGGCGGTTGCCGAGGCCCACCTTGTCCTCGACGTAGTCGGGCCGCTCGTCGCGGAGGTGGAGGGGGTCGTCTTTGGTAGAGAGGTCGGCCATGGGATCGGGAGAAGGGGCCCGATGTACGGCCGTCCCCGCGCCGGGGTCCAGCCCACGCGTGGACTCTCCAGCCGCCGACGCGCAACCGACAGCTCTGGCGAGAAGGGGCGGCTCGGGGACGCGGTCCGTCGTAACCCGTGGGCGACGGCCCGCTCGGCAGGGACACGACGGGTCGTGTCTGTACGGCCACTCGCGAACCGACTCCGGCAGTCCTCACCCTCCGCCCGTTCCCCGCGAACGGAGCGAGCCCTGGCGATCCTACTCCGAGAACGCGAGCGGGTAGTCGGCCTCGACGTCGCCGCGGGCGATGGCCTTGAGCCGGCGGCCGAGCAGCTTGCGGCGGAGCGGCGAGAGGTAGTCGAGGTACAAGACGCCGTCGAGGTGGTCGGCCTCGTGCTGGACGACGCGCGCCAGCGGGCCCGTCACGGGCCAGTCGTGGGCCTCGAAGTGGCGGTCGAGGAACCGGATGCGGAGCGCGTCGGGCCGCCAGACCGTCTCCCGAAGGTCCGGGATCGACAGGCACCCCTCCTCGACGTCGACCTCGGGGCTGTCGTCGTCGAGCGTGATCTCCGGGTTGATGAAGACGAGCGGGGCCCGCGCGTACTCCGGGACCTCCCCGTCGTGCTCCTCAGCGAGGTCGTCCGCGTACGACGTCAGGTCGGCGACGAACAGCCGGAGCGACTGGCCGACTTGCGGCGCGGCGAGCCCGGCCCCCCTCGCGACGCCCATCGTCTCGATCATGTCGTCGATGAGCGACTGGAGCTCGGGGCTGTCGGCCTCGACCTCGGCCGCGCGTTGGCGCAAGATCGGCTGGCCGTAGGCGTAGATCGGGAGGACCATCGAGAGGCGTGGGACGGGGCGTGAGGATAGCCCGGAGCCGAGGCGGCGTTCCGCGAGCTAGGCAGTTTCACGCGACCCTCCACCGTGCTCGTCGAGCCAGTCTTGCAGGATGACGCAGGCCGCGGCGGCGTCCAGCATCCCCTTGTCGCGGCGTCGCTTTTTCGGGACGCCCGCCGCGACCAAGTCGTCGAGCGCTCGGCGCGACGAGTCCCGCTCGTCCTGCACGACGACCTCCGCGCCCGCCGCCTTCTTGAGGCGGCCGAGGAACGGGCGGACGCGGTCGACCGCCGCGGCCTCTTCCCCGTCGTCCGTCAATGGCCACCCGACGACGATCACGCCGACGCCGTCCTCGGCCACCATCCGCGCCAGCTCGCGCAAAGCCTCCCCCGGCGCGAACGTGCCGACGGGGCGGGCGAACAAGCGGAGCGGGTCCGCCAGGGCGACGCCGACCCGGCGGTCGCCGTAGTCGACGCCGACGACGCGGGGGAGCGGGGTCATGGCCGGAAGCTAGCCGAGGACGCCCCCCGGCACAGGTCGCCCCTCCACGTGGGGAGGGGGCCGAGCGGACGACGGCCTCCGGGGCTAGGCGGCCCGGGCGCGGCGCGAGGGGTGGTCGGCGCTGCCCTCGGGGATCTCGTAGCCCAGGTCTTCGAGCGGCTCCTGGAGCGTCTCGCGGAGCTTCTTGCCCGGCTTGAAATGCGTCTTCCGACGAGACGGGATAAACACCGTCTCGTTCGTCTTCGGGTTGCGGGCCTTCGGCTTGGCCTTCGTCTTCTTGACCTCGAACACGCCAAAGTCGCGGAGCTCGATGCGGACCTCGGGGTCGGCCGAGGCCATCAGGTCCCGGAGGGCGTCGATCGTGGCCTGGACCCAGGGCTCGCACTTGTAGAGCGGCTCGCCGATCGCGGCGGAGACCTCTCGGGCGACGTCTTTCTTGGTAAGCGTGGGGGTGCGGCGAGGGGTGGAGTCCATCGGGGTGGGAGTCGGCCCGGGGCGGCACACATAACATGAGGCCACGGCCGAGGCGCGGGGTTCGGGAAGGAGGCTCGCCCGCACGGGAGCCCAGAAGGTCGATTCAACCTCTGCAACCTACATCCCGTATCCATCCCGGGGAGGAGAGAGTCAAAGTTTCACCCTCGCACGCCCTCCAATCGCGCGCCACGGCACACATAAGGAGAACCCTGGTGCTTTCCCCTACTCCTCCCGGTACACCCCAAAGATGCCGTCGAGGCGCCCGAGCCGCTTCGTGATGCGACGGAGTTGCTTCACCCCGCTCACGTAGAGCACGATGGTCCCCTCGAACATGCCGTCCTCCGACGTCACGGTGATGGAGCGGATGTTCGTCTTCAGACTCTTCGAGATCACCGCCGTCATGTCGCTCACGATCCCGACGCGGTCCTCCCCCACGATCCGCAGCGTGGACGAGAACTGGACGTCCTTCTGGCGGCTCCACTCAACCGGGATCACGCGCTCGGCGTGGTCGACGAACAGGTGGGGCGCGTTCTTGCACCCCTTCCGGTGGATCTTGACGACGCCGGTCTTGGAGAGGAACCCGAACACGTCGTCGCCGGGGATGGGGCCGCAGCAGGTCGCGTACTCGACGGCCAGGTCGGTGTGGCGCTCGCCCTCGATGACGAGCGCCGTCCGCCCGCCGCCGCGCTCGCGGGCGTCCTCGCGGAAGTCGATCTCGTCGACTTCGAGGAGCGCGGGCGACGTGCCCGCCGGCGCCTCGGCGGGGGCCTCCGTTTGGAGCCCGTGCTTGATCGCGGCCACGACGTCGGCCGGGTCGAACTGGCCCGTGCCGATCTCGAAGAACAGCTGCTGCGCCGACGTGAACCGGAGCTCGGTGGCCATCTTGTTGAGCGTCTGCTCGTCGGGCGAGAGCCGCGCCCGGTCGAGCTTCTTGTCGAGCAGCTCGCGGCCGTGGGCCACCGCCTTCCGGCGCCGCTCGTTGACCCAGTGCCGGATCCGCGACTGCGCCTTGTGGGTGACGACGAACGACGCCCAGTCGGGGTTGGGCGTCTGGCGCTTCGAGGTCAGGATCTCGACCTGCTCGCCGGACTGGAGCCGGTAGCTCAGCGGGACCATCTTGCCGTCGGCCTTGGCCCCGATGCAGTGGAACCCGACCTCGGAGTGGATCTGGAACGCGAAGTCGACCGGCGTGGCCCCGCGCGGCAGCGTGACGAGGTCGCCGCCGGGCGTGAAGACGTAGATCTCCTCGTCGTACAGGTTGAGCTGGAACTGGCGGACGAACTCGCCGGCGTCGTCGGGCGACGGGTTCTCCAGCAAGTCGCGGACCCAGGCGTACATCTCGTCGATCCGGGCGTCGCCGGCGCCGGCGGGCGCGCTGGGCGGCGCGGCCCCGTCGCCGCCGCCCTCCTTGTACTTCCAGTGGGCGGCCACGCCGCGCTCGGCGATCTCGTGCATCTCGGCCGTCCGGATCTGGATCTCGACGGCCCGCCCGCCCGGCCCGATCACCGTCGTGTGCAGGCTCTGGTACCCGTTCGACTTGGGGACCGAGATAAAGTCGCGGAAGCGGTCGGCGATGGGCGGGTAGCGCGCCGTGAGCGCCGAGTACGCGCGCCAGCAGTCCTCGCGGCCCTGTTTGCCCTCGGTGTGCAGGATCACGCGGATGGCGAACAGGTCGTAGACCTCGTCCAGCTCGACCCCCTGCCGCCGCATCTTGTTGTAGATCGACGTGATGCTCTTGGGCCGGCCGTAGATGTGGAAGTCGAACCCGGCCTCCTCGAGCTCTTGCTGGACCGGCTCGATAAACCGCTCGACGTAGCGCTCGCGCTGGCGGCGCTTGGCGTTGAGGCCCTGGGCGATCTCGCGGAACGCTTGGGGCTGGAGGTATTTCAGCGACAGGTCCTCCAGCTCCGTCTTGACCTCGTGGAGCCCGAACCGATGCGCCAGCGGGGCGAATAGGTCCTGGGTCTCGGCCGCGATCCGGAGCTGCTTCTCGGGCGGCATGGCGCCCAGCGTCCGCATGTTGTGGAGTCGGTCGGCGAACTTGACCAGGATCACCCGGACGTCCGACGCCATCGACAGCATGAGCTTGCGGACGTTCTCGGCCCGGCCCAACGCCCGGTTCTCGAACACGCTCCCGATCTTCGTCACGCCATCGGTGATCCGGGCGACCTCGGCCCCGAACTCGCTCTGCAACAGGTCGAGCGACAAGTCGGTGTCCTCGACCGTGTCGTGCAGCAGCGCCGCGGCGACGGTCACGTCGTCCATCCGGATGTCCTTCGCCGCGATCAGCGCGACCTCGAGCGGGTGCGAGATGTAGAGCTCGCCCGACGCCCGGCGGTCGTCGCGGTGGGCCCAGTACGCGACCCGGAACGCCCGGCGGATCAGGTGCTCGTCGACCGACGGCAGGTTCCGCTGGCAGTGCTCCAGGAGCACGCGCAACCGGCGCTCGTACTCGGGCACGACGACGAGGTCGCTCAGGTGGCGGTGGAGGTCGGAGGAGGCCTGGATCATGCCGGGAGAACGCGCGAGCCGCGCGCGTGGGATTCCGAAGGTAGGAAGACTCTATGGCCTTGGGCCTCCAGCCTCCCCTCGGTGGGACCCTAGCGGCAACGGTGCGGAAGCGACCGAGGCGACTCCCGCTGCTCACGGGCGTCTCTGGCGACGGTCCCGCCCCGGCTCGTACCCTAGTCCCACTCCAGACCGAACGGCTTGACCCTGCGCACCGTCTCCCCGCTTCCTGTCCAGCACGTGCTCCGTGCGGCTCGCTCGGCGCTGCTCCCCGAGGAGGTACCCGTCGGCACGCTGTCTCCCCTGAGCACCCCCGAGGACCGTCGGGCGCTCGTCCGTCTGGCGCAGCGCCACGGCGTGGCTCCTCTCGTCCTGGCGGGGCTCCGACGCACCTCAGCGTCTCCCCCGCCGGAGCTCGCCCGCGCCCTTCGCCAGTCGGTCCTCCGGCAGGGCCTCTGGTCGATGGCGCTGTGCGCCGAGCTCAGCCGGCTGGCGGCTCGGCTCGACGCGGCCGAGCTCCCGTTCGTCGTGCTGAAGGGCGTCGCGGTCCACGACGCCTACGGCGCGCTCTCGCTCCGGCCTTCTGTCGACAACGACCTCCTCGTGCACCCCGACGACTTCGGCGCGTTGGAGCGGATCCTTGTGGAGACCGGGTACGCGCGCCCACACCGGACGCCGAGGGAGAAGCGGGCCTACCTGTTCGTGCACGGCCAGTACACGTTCCGCCGCCAGCACGGCGCGCACCGCCTGTCCGTCGACGCCCACACGCGCGTGATGCCGTTCGGGTACCGGTACTCCGAAGACGTAGCGGCATTGCGAACGCGGGGGCGCACCCTCCGGGTCGACGGCGCGGAGGTCCGCGTGCCGTCCTGGGAGGACCTCGTCGTCATCTTGTGCACGAACGGGCTGAAGGACCTGTGGCAGCGGCTGCGGCTCGTCGCTGATCTCGTCGCCGTCTCGGGACAGGTATCGGACTGGGGGGCGGTCGCGGACCTCGCGGAGCGGTCGAGCTGCCGGGCCCAGGTCTCGCTCGGGTTGGCGCTCGTGGAGGACCTCTTCGAGCGTCCGCTCCCTGCCCCGTTCGCCTCGCCCGACGCGCAGGTCAGGCGACTGGCTCTCCTGCTGTCCGGCCAGTTGCGCGGCGCACCGGCCGACACGCGTGTCGCGGATCGGGTTCGGCTCTTCCTGAGCGCTCAGGACGACACGCGGTCTCGGCTCCGATACGTGCTCTACACCGCGCTCCGGCGCGCGTCGGAGACGCTCACTCGCCCCGGGGGTCCGATGTCGACGAGCCTCGACTGAGCAGCCCACATAGAAACTGCTTGGCGAAGGGAGGCTCCACCCTACGGGGTCTCCTCTCCCATCGGGAGAGGGACAGAGCCTGCCCCGGACTCGATCCGGGGGTGAGGGGTACTGCGGCCACCAAGTGCCTGGCGGGCCACCCCGCATGGATTCCCGCGTGCGCGGGAATGACGGCTGGAGGGGAGGCGGATCCGCCAAACAGCTTCTCAGGTCGATGAACCCTTCGCCTGGCTTCCCGCACCCGCGTCGCTTTCTCTGGGAGCCTGAGTCTCGAAGGGCGGGTCGTAGAACGTCGCGAGCGTGGCAAACTGACGGGGACCGCCGCCCACGTTGAGGATGACGCCCTCGGTAGCGATCCAGGCATGGAACGTTAGGTCGCCCTCTTTGTGGCGAGTCCCGAGCGAGAGCGTCGATGGGATGCGGCGGCGACGGAGCATCACGCGTCCGGCCAGCGCCTGCGGGAGGCACGTGTCCGGATACGGCTTCGAGGCCCGGAAGAGAGCCTGGCTGACGGCGATCGCCGCCGCCGAGGGACGGCGGACAGGGCCCTCAGGAGAGGAGGCGATCGGGCCCGACGGCCCGAGCACTCGCCGGAACGTGCGGAAGGGGACCACCCGCAGCAGGAGGCGGAACCCATGGAACAGCAGGGCCGCCTCGACCGCCCGGCCGACCTCGACGGGAGGAAGCCGGAGCGCGCTTCGCACGCGTCTGAGGGGTCTAAAGACAGGCACGGCTAAGTTTACGTCGCCTCTGGCCGAAACCCCCTCCTCCCACCGTACTCCCGCATGCTCTCCTCCGACGCCGTCTTCCGCCGCTCTACGGACGCGAGCGCAGCCACCGTCGACGACCTCGTCGTCCTCCTCAACATAGACGCAGGGAAATACCACGGCCTCAACGCCGTCGGCTCGCTCGTGTGGGACCGACTGGCCGAGCCTCGCTCGATCCAGCAACTCGTGGCCGACCTGACGCGCCGGTTCGAGGTGGACCTCGACACGGCCGACGCGGCCACCCGCGCCTTTCTCTCGGACCTCGCCCAGCGTGGGCTCGTCGAGCAGGTCGGGCTCTAGATGGCGAGCGAGCATCGATACTCTGCCTACGGGCTCGACATCGCGTCGGACCTGGAGCTTCCCGAGTTGGTCGCCGCCGCCGAATCGCGGAGTGGCCACGAGCCCGACCTCCGCATCCGGCTCGGCGAGACGCCCGAGCAGATCGAGGACCCCGCCGAGTCGCGCGTCGTCTGGAGCGCCCGTCCGGGCGAGTGGCTCCAGCAGATCGACGGCGTCGCGCGGTACTACCTCCACAACGACGGCCGCGACCTGGTCATCGAGCGCCTCGGCGGCACGGACGCCGACCTGCGGGCCTTCCTGTTCGGGACCACGCTCGGCGCCATCTTCCACCAGCGGGGCCAGTTCGTGCTCCACGCCTGCACGGTCGTGCTGCCCGGCGGCGGCGCCGTGGCCGTGGCGGGCGCCCCCGGAGCGGGCAAAAGCACCACCCTCGCCGCCCTCATCGCACGCGGCCACAAGGTCCTCACCGACGACAAAACCGTCGTCGAGTTCGTCGACGACGGGCCCATCGTGTTGTCCGGGTATCCCACGCTCCGCTTGTGGCGCGACGCGGTCGAGCGCATCGGCGCCGACCCCGAGAGCCTGCCGAAGCTGCGGGACGACATGGAGAAATACCTCTACCGCACGGACGCCTTCCAGCACGAGCCCGCCCCGATGCGCGCGCTCGTCGTGCTCGGCCAACGGTCGGCCACAGGCGGCCGTGAGGAGGCCGAGACCGCCCGGACCCCCGAGATCGTGAGCACCGAGATGCACGGCCACCAGGCCATCCAGACCGTGCTCCGCCAGACGTACCGGCGGCGCATCGTGAACGGCTCCGGCTTCCAGAGCGAGCACTTCCAGTGGGCCGCCAAGCTGGCCGACGCCATCTCCGTCACTCACGTCGTCCGGCCACGCCACGGCGACACTGTGGACGCGGTCGCGGACGCCGTCGAGGCGGCCGTCGGAGAGGCCGTCGACGCCTCGGAGGCCTGAGCCATGGCCGACGTCATCTGGCTCGCGTCCTACCCCAAGTCCGGCAACACGTGGACGCGTGCCCTGCTGGCGGGCTACTTCGGCGAGGGCGCCTTCGACCTGAACCACCTCGGGGCCGACGTGGCGCTGGGCGGGCTCCGCTCCCTCGGAGATCTCATCGGCGTGGACCCCCACCTGTTCCAGCCCGGCGAGCTCCTCCACCTCCGGCCCGAGGCGGCGCGGATCCTCGCGGCGGACGTAGCCGACCGCGAGACGCCGGCCGTCCACAAGCTCCACAGCGCCAACCATCCGACCGGACGCGGCGAACTCGTCTTCCCGGCCGGCGCCGGGCGCGCCCTCTACGTCGTGCGCAACCCGCTCGACGTGGCGGCGTCGTGGGCGCCGTTCTTTGGGGTAACGCTCGACCAGGCCGTCGAGACGTTGGGCCACGAGGACTTCATGCTCAACGAGTCGCGTGGCCGGTTCCAGCAGATCCTCCCAGAGCTGCTCCTGTCGTGGAGCGGCCACGCGTGTTCCTGGCTCGACGCGCCGGGCGTGCCCGTCCACGTGCTCCGCTACGAGGATCTCCAGGCCGACGCGGCGGCGGCGTTCACCGAGGCGCTCCGGTTTATCGGGCACGATCCCGACCCGGCGCGCGTCGAGTCCGCCGTGGAAGGCGCCCGGTTCGATCGGCTCCAAGCGAAGGAGGCCGAGGAGGGATTCCACGAGCACGCCATGAGGGCGAGGGCTCCGTTCTTCCGCAAAGGGAAGGTCGGCGGCTGGCGCGAGGAGCTGGCGCCCAGGCAGGCCCGCCAGATCGTGGCCGACCACCGCGCAGTGATGCGGCGGCTCGGCTACGGCGACTTCGTGGACGAGGTCGAGAACGCCGTCGAGGTCGACGCCTGACCCGACTGTCGGCCGCTGGCAGCGGGGCCCGACGGACGCGTCGCCACGATGGGCTCCCGACCTCGGCCGAGCCTGCGAACTACCTTCACCCTTGGCCACACTGTCGATGCCCGAGACTCGCCCGCCCGACGCCCCGATCGCTCAGGGCCCGCTGGCGGCGGCCGTCGTCCGCCCGTCCGAGGAGCCCGCTGGGCCGGAGGTCCGTCTGGTCTACGCCGACCTCGACCTCGCCGAGCGAGCCGGCCTCCGCCAGTCGCTCGGCCTCTCCCCGTCCGACGCCTCCGACGACGAGGCCCTCGTCTTGGCCGCCTACCGCCGGTGGGGGCCTTGCGCGGCAGACCACCTCGGCGGCCCGTTCGCGGTCGCCGTGTGGGACGGCGAGCGCCAGGCGGTCGTCGCGTTCCGCGACCCGGTCGGGCTCCGGCCGCTGTTCTGGGCGACCGTCGACGGGGCCGTCGTCGTCGGTGGAGACCTCCGCGCGATCCTCAGCACGGGCGTCGTCCCCGACGACCTCGACGACGCCATGATGGCGGGCACCCTGCTCGCGCCGCTGTTCCGGCCCGTCCTTTTCGGGCGGACGTACCTCCGGGCGATCCGCGACCTGTCCGGCGGCCATCGCCTCCTCGCGGACGCCTCAGGCGGCCGGACCGAGCGCTATTGGCGCCCCGAGGACTCGCCCGAGCTCGCGCTCCGCGACATCGACGAGATTGGCGAGGCGCTGCGAGAGATCCTGCGCGTCGTCGTCCGGGAGTCCATCGCAGACGACCCGCCCGAGACGGTCGGGGTGCACCTCTCGTCGGGGATCGACTCCACGACCGTCGCGGCCTTTACCGCCGAGGCGCTCGACGGCGTCGCGCCTCCGGCCTTCCCGTGGCAGCCCCCTCCCGTCTCCGGTGCCCCGTTGCCGACTGAGCATCGGCGGATCGAGGCCCTCGCTCGACGGTGGGGCCTGCCTGTGACGTACTGCCCGCGCGGCCCCGACGACACGTTCGCAGCCCTCCTCCTCGACGGCGTCCTCGACCCGACGATGATGTGGGCGTCGGAGGCCCCTGTCCGGCGAGCTGCACACGCACAGGGCATCCGCACGCTGATGTCGGGGTGGGGCGGCGACGAAGCGATCAGCTTTAGCGGCCGAAGCCTCGTCACAACCCACCTCGCGCGGCAGGGCCGGCTTGCGCCCGTCCTGGCGATGATCGCGCGCGACCCCCTCGATGCGGCCCGCCGCGCTCGCGGGGTGCGGTCACGGGCCCACATCGGCCGGGGCGAGACGCCGCTGGACGAGGTCCGGCGGTCGGCCGTGCAGGGCGAGGTGAGCTCGTTCGCGCAGCTCGATCTGTTGCGGCGGGCGCGGATCCCTCAGCCCGAGCCGCCGCCACGGGATCCACGCAGATACATGGCGTGGCTTCTCCGCCGCGGACACGTCGGTGACCGGGCGGCCTCGTGGGCGCGCGCCGGCGCGCCGTTCGGGCTCCGGTACCACTACCCGCTGCTCGACCGGCGCGTGCTCGCGTTCGCACTCGGCCTTCCGCTAGAGGCCTGGCTTACCCGGAGCCGCCAGCGTCGCTGGCCCCTCCGCGCAGCCGGCAAAGAGTGGGTCCCCGACGTGGTTCGCTTGGGCGGCAAGTCGGAGCCGATGTGGGTCGAGTCCGGCCGGCAAGCCAAAGAAGGCATCGAGGAGCGCATCGCTCCGCTGGTGACGCCGGAGGCCGCCGGCGCCCGGGGCGATGTGATCGACGTACCCAAGGTCCAGGCAGCGCTCGGCCACACCCTCCGGGGAGGACCGACCCATGACCTCCAGCCACCGGTCGGCGCGGTTGGAGCAGCGAGCTATCTCGGCCTCGGCGACGCTCACGGCCTTCTCGGCACCGGGCCCGCTGGGTGAGCGTGGGTCCGGCTAGTGACTCGACGCGGCGAGGACGACCGCCGGTTGGGAGAGAGCGTCGCGCTCCTAACCTGAAGCGGATTGATGGCTTAGCAGAACACAGTAATGAGCCCAAAACGCCGGGTGGACGAGCCTGGCGTGGAGCGGGGTCACTCTATGCTCTCGGACCGGGAGTGCTCACGCTCCCAGTCCACCTTTTCCCAATCCCAATGCTCACACATTGCAGCCTCATCGAGGCCTCTCGCGCCGACGGACGTCTCCTCTGGGAGGCCCCCGCCGTCACCGACATTGACCTCAACGACAACACGCTCGGTGGAGCCATCACGGCCCAGATTGAGTTGACGAACACGTTTACTTGCGTGGTCCCCCCTGTGAACCCCCTGTCGTAGCACGGGAGCAGGCTTCTGAGCCCTCAACGGCTTTTCGGCCGCGAGTCGCCCCACTTCGGGCGAGCTCGCGGCCGCTTTCGTTTGGCAAGCCTCTGGCGGAGGGCGTCGGCGAGATCCGCCTACGCGAGCCCGTCCGCCCAGCATGCGGACCGCTTGTGCGCAACGTCACCGCCCCACTCGGTGCGAGTCCGGCCGGCCGGACTCGAGCCCGGTACGAGAACGGGGCCCCGCTCCGAAGAACGGGGCCCCGCAGGACCTACTGAAGAACCGGCGAAGCCGACCTATCGGTTGTCGTGGCTCCGGCCCAAGTTCTCGGCGTCGGCGCCCGGGCCAGGCTCGCCGGTCTGGGTCGGGGCGCCTTGGCCGGCGTCCGGGTGGTCGTCGCCGTGGGGCGGGACCTGGACGGCGCCCGTCCCGTCCGGCGTCGTCTCGTCGGCGCCGGCGGACTCGATGGCCGGGGTCTCCGTCGTCTCCGGGTCGGCCTCCTGGACCGCCGCGTCGGGCGTCGTCTCGTCGGCCGGTGTCTCCTCGACATCGGTCGACTCGGGAGCCGTCTCCTCTGCCGGAGCCGTGGACGCCGCGGCCGGAGCCGTGGACGCGGCCTTGACCGTCGGCGCGGTGTTGTTGCCGCGGCGGCGCGAGCGGCGCGTCTTCTTCGACGAGCTCTTCGACCCGTCGGGCTTGACGTCGTTGAAGTCGACGAGCTCGACGATGGCCATCTCGGCCGCGTCGCCGGCACGCTGGCCGAGCTTCACGATCCGGGTGTACCCGCCGGGCCGGTCGCCGACGACTTCGGCCACCTCATCGTAGAGCCGCTTGACGGCCTCCTTGTCGTTGAGCTTGCGGAAGGCCTGCCGACGGCTGTGCGTCGAGTCGTCCTTGGCGTGCGTGATGATGGGCTCGACGAACCGGCGGAGCGCCTTGGCCTTGCCGAACGTCGTCTTGATCCGCTTGTGCTCGAGGAGCGCCGCGGACATCGACTGGAGCGTCGCCTTCCGGTGGGAGGCGTTCCGGCCGATCTTGAGGATCTTGTTTCCGTGTTTCATTTTCGTGGTTCAGGGTTCAGGGTTCAGGATTCGCAGGGTGGGTTGTTCAGAGCGAACCCTGAACCCCGGACCCCGAACCGATCCCTAGTTCATGTCGCCGTAGCGCTCGACGTCCATGCCGAAGCGCAGGCCCCGCTCGTCCAAGACCTGGACGAGTTCCAAGAGCGACTTGCGGCCGAAGTTGCGGAACTTGAGCATCTCGCTCTCCTCCCGACGGACCAGGTCGCCGATCGTCTTGATGGACGCGGCGCGCAGGCAGTTCTGGGCGCGGACCGACAGGTCGAGGTCGTCGACCGACTGCCCCAGGATCGCGCGGACGCGCTGGACCTCGGCGTCGACCTCGGTCTCCTCGGCGTCCTGCCCGGTCGACGTGTCGACCTCGACGAACAGACCGATGTGGTCGCGAAGGATCGCGGCCGCGTTCGTGAGCGCGTCCTCGGCGCTGAGCGACCCGTCCGTCTCGACCTCGAGCGTCAGCCGCTCGTAGTCGATCTTGTCCCCGACGCGGGTCGGCGTGACGTTGTAGCGGACGTTCAAGATCGGCGTAAAGATCGCGTCGACGGCGACGACGCCGATCGGGTCGTCCGACCGCTTGTTGTCGTCGGCGCCGACGTAGCCGCGGCCCTGCTCGATGCGCAGGTCGATCCGGACGTCGGCGTCCTCGGCGAGGGTCGCGATGTGGTGATCGGGGTTGAGGACCTGGAAGTCCGCCGTGTTGTCGGCGATGTCCTTCGCGGTCCACGCCCCCTGGCCTTCGAGGTGGATCGAGACCGAGCCCTCGTCCTCCTCCTCGGCGAGGAAGCGGACCCCCTTGAGGTTGAGGATGATGTCGGTCACGTCCTCGGTCACGCCGGGGATCGTCGAGAACTCGTGCTGGACGCCGTCGATGCGGACGGCCGTGATGGCCGTGCCGGAGAGGGACGAGAGGAGGACGCGCCGGAACGCGTTCCCGATGGTGACGCCGTAGCCGCGTTCGAGCGGCTGGACGACGAACCGCCCGTACGTCTCGTTCATCTCCTCGACCTGCACGCCGTCGGGCATCTGGAGCTGAATCTGTGCCATAGTTGAGGCTTAGTCGTTGTCTGAAAGAGAGCGACGGCACCCCGCGCGGCTCCAACGAGCCGCGCGGAGCGCCGGGCGGATTACTTGCTGTAGAGCTCGACGATGAGCTGCTCCCGGATGTTTTCCGGGATGTCCTCGCGGACCGGGAAGTCCAGGAACTTGCCCTTGAGCGTGTCCCGGTCGACTTCGAGGAACGGGTAGCTCCGACGGTTCACGTTGATCGCGTCCTGGATCGCCTCGAGGTTCTTCGACTTCGGCCGGACCTCCACGATGTCGCCGGGGCGCAGCTGGTGGCTCGGGATCCCAGACACGCGGTCGTTGACCATCACGTGGCCGTGGGTCACCAGCTGGCGGGCCTGGCGGCGCGTCCGAGCGAAGCCGAGCCGGAAGACGACGTTGTCGAGGCGGGCTTCGAGGAACTGGAGCAGGTTCTCGCCGGTCACGCCCTTCTTGCGAGCGGCCTTCTCGAACAGGTTCCTGAACTGGCGCTCGAGCAGGCCGTAGGTGTACTTCACCTTCTGCTTCTCCTTGAGCTGGGTCGAGTACTCGGACTCGCGGCGGCGGCGGGCGTTGCCGTGCTGGCCGGGGCCGTAGGGCTTGCGATCGAGGGCCTTGGAGGGCCCGAAGATCGGCTCGCCGAAGCGGCGGGCGACCTTCTGCTTGGGTCCGCGGTAACGGGCCATTTCTTTGGTTGTCTCGTGAGTCTGTCCCCGTGGCTAGCGGAAGACGATGGAACTACGTGCGGTCCGCCCCCGCTGGCGCCAGACGGCGGGCGAGGCGGGCGCAACCGGGCTTCTGCCTTCGCTGACGCTCAGGAGGAAACAGGAATCAGGCAACAGGAATGAGGGGAAGCCCTCGATTCCTGATGCCACATTCCTGATGCCTCAGACGCGGCGACGCTTGGGCGGCCGGCAGCCGTTGTGGGGGATCGGGGTGGTGTCGCGGATCGAGAGGACCTCGAGGCCGGCGATCGCGAGCGCGCGGATGGCGCCCTCACGGCCGGAGCCGGGGCCCTTCACGTAGCAGTCGACGCGGCGGAGCCCCAGGTCGTAGGCCTCCTTGGCCGCCTCGGTGCCCGCGACCTGGGCCGCGTACGGGGTGTTCTTCCGCGAGCCGCGGAAGCCCATCTTGCCCGACGAGCTCCACGAGATCGTGTTGCCGTAGGCGTCGGTGATGGTGATGAGGACGTTGTTGAACGAGGCCTTGATGTAGGCGTTGCCGTTCGACTCGACCTGGACCTTCTTGCGGCGGGGGCCGCGCGCGGGGCGCTGCTGCTTGGCCATGGGTACTGCGGATGGGAGCCCGAGAGCTCAGAGGTAAATTGGAGCGGCGGCGTCAGGGGTGGTCCCGCCGGGCGGGATGCCTGCGTGCGGACGCTCCACACAAACGGGGGACGCCAGCTGGCGTCCCCCAGTGCGCTACTTGCGCGGGGCCTTCTTCTTCCCGGCGACCGTCTTCTTGCGGCCCTTCCGGGTGCGGGCGTTCGTCTTCGTCCGCTGGCCGCGGACGGGCAGGCTGCGGCGGTGGCGGAGCCCGCGGTAGCAGCCGATGTCCATCAGCCGCTTGATGTTGAGCTGCGTCTCCGTCCGGAGCGAGCCCTCGACGACGTAGTTGTCCTCGATGAGGGTGCGGACGCGGCGCGTCTCGTCCTCGGACCACTGGTCGGGGTACGTGTCGGCGTCGAGGCCAACGCGCTCGAGGATCTCCTCAGCGCGGCTGTTGCCGACGCCGTAGATCGACGTGAGGGCGATCACGCCGCGCTTGCGGCCGGGGACGTCGACTCCTGCGATTCGAGGCATAATGCTAAAGTGCGAAGTGGGAACTCGGAAGGCGGAAGTGGGCGCAGAAATGACATCCGCGTTCTCACTTCCAGCTTCGGATCACCCCTGGCGCTGCTTGTGCTTGGGGTTCTTCTTGTTGATGATGTAGATGCGGCCCTTGCGGCGGACGATCTTGTCGTCGGCCGACCGCTTCTTAACGCTGGCGCGAACCTTCATGGTCGGTCGGGTCTGGTCGTGGGGGGCGGCCGAAAAGGCCGGTCTGGAAGAACGCTCTCGTTTGGAGCAGGCGCGCCTCAGATGGCGTGAAAAGCCCGCCGAACTCGCCCCGTCGGAACGCTCTGCGTCGGAGCGGACGGCGATCCGCCCTCTGCGCAGAGGCGTATCGCAGGACGCCCTACTTGTAGCGGTAGACGATCCGGCCTTTCGTCAAGTCGTACGGCGACATCTCGACCGTCACGCGGTCGCCGGGCAGGATGCGGATGTAGAACTTCCGCATCTTGCCGGAGAGCAGCCCGAGGATCTCGTGGCCGTTCTCCAGCTCCACGCGGAACTGGGCGTTGGGGAGGGCCTCGGTGACTTTGCCGTCTTGTCGGATCGCGGGCTGCTTCGCCATTCGGGAGCGCGGGAGCGCAGGTGGTTGCTAGGACTCGGAGACGACGGAGGCCGGCGCCGAAGCGCCGACGGAGGACTCACCGCGCGCCGTCGCCAGCGCGGTCTCGATGAGGGCGTAAGACGACAGGACCTCGGCCCCGCCCCTCTTGACGAGGACCATGTGTTCGTAGTGAGCGCTCGGGGCCCCGTCGGCGGTGCGGACCGTCCATCCATCGTCGTCGACGGTGACGTCGCCGGTGCCGCCGTTGATCATCGGCTCGATGCACAAGGTCAGGCCTTCTTGAAGCTTCTTACCCACGCCCCGTCGCCCGAGGTTCGGGACGTTCGGAGGTTCGTGGAGTCTTTTCCCGACGCCGTGCCCGACCAGGTCGCGCACGACGCCGTAGCCCCGGCTCTCGCAGTAGGACTGGATCGCGTGGCCCACGTCGCCGACGCGTCGCCCCGCGCTCGCCTGCCCGATGCCCTCGTACAGCGACTCGCGCGTCGTGTCGAGCAGGTCCTGCGCTTGCGCCGAGACCTCGCCGACGGGGAACGTGTAGGCAAAGTCGCCGAAGTAACCGCCCAGCTCGACGCCGCAGTCGACGGCCACCACGTCGCCCTCGCGCAGCTCGTACGCACTCGGGAAGCCGTGGACCACCACGTCGTTGACCGAGATGCACAGGCTGCCCGGGAACGGCGGCGTGTCGCCCCCCATCCGGTAGCCCTTGAACGCCGGCCGGCCCCCCGCGTCGCGGATGACGGCCTCGGCGGCCTGGTCGAGGCGGAGCGTCGGCGTGCCCGGCCGCACGAACTCGGCGGCGGCCGCCAGCGCGCGCTCGACGACGCCCGCCGCCTCGCGGATGCCCGCGACGTCGGCGGTGTTCTTGAGCACGATGCGGCCGGTCGCCATTATCGACGCCGGCCGCGCACGCGGCCCGTCTTCATGAAGCCGTCGTAGTGACGCATCAGGAGATGGCTCTCGACCTGCTGCAACGTGTCGAGCGTCACGCCCACCAGGATCAGCAGGCTCGTGCCGCCGAAGAACTGGGCGAACCCCTGCTGGACGCCGAACTGGGCAGCGATCGCCGGCAGGATGGCCACGAACCCGATGAACACGGCGCCCGGCAGCGTGATCCGCGTCAGGATCGTGTCGATGAACTCGCTCGTCTGGCGGCCCGGCCGGACGCCCGGGATAAAGCCGCCCTGGCGCTTCATGGTGTCGGCCATCTCCTGCGGGTTCACCGCGATGGCCGTGTAGAAGTAGGTAAAGAAGACGCAGATGACGAAGAAGATCGCCGAGTACCAGAACCCGAAGATGTCGCCCGTCGCCGTGCCGACCGTCTGCCAGAAGGCGCTCTCCTGGAAGAACGACGCGATCGTGCTCGGGATGAACATGATCGACTGCGCGAAGATGATCGGCATGACGCCGGCCGCGTTGACCCGGAGCGGGAGGTACTGCGTGGTCCCCCCCATCTGCTTCCGGCCGATCACGCGCTTGGCGTACTGGACCGGGATCCGCCGCGTCCCCTGCGTCACGAACACGACGCCGGCCGTGACCAGGAAGAGCGCACCCAGCTCGATCAGGAAGATGAAGATGTTGGTGTCCGCCCGGCCGACCCCGGCGATCTGGGGCATCTCGTTCAGCAGCGCCTGCGGCAGGAACGCGATGATGCCGATCATGATGATCAGCGAGATGCCGTTGCCGATCCCCTTCTCCGTGATCCGCTCGCCGAGCCACATCACGAAGACGGTGCCCGCCGTCAGGCAGATCACGCAGACGACGGTGAACGCCCACGCCGGGATAACGATGGCCTGGCCGCTCGTCGCCTGCAGGTTGATCGCGTAGCCGACGGACTGGAGCGCCGTGATGGCGATGGTCCCGTAGCGCGTCCACTGGGTGATCTTGCGGCGTCCGTCCTCCCCCTCGCGCTGGAGCTTCTGGATCGGCGCCCAGACCGCGCCCAGCAGCTGGATGATGATCGACGCCGTGATGTAGGGCATGATGCCCAGCGCGAACACGCCGGCCCGGAAAAAGGCGCCGCCGACGAACAGGTCGAACAGCCCGAACAGGCCGCCCTGGTTCGGGTTGGCGTTCGCCAGCTCCTGCAGGGCGATCGCGTCGACGCCCGGGAGCGTCACGTACGAGCCCAGCCGGTAGACGATCAGGATGCCCAGCGTGAAGATGATCCGCTGCCGGAGCTCGTGGATCTTCCAGATGTTGCGGATCGATTCGGCGACCGAGGCCATGTCTGTGGGGGATGCGGGGGTTCAGAGGACGCGAGCGGGGGCGCGAGCCCCCCTCTCCTCTCTAGGCCTCGACGACGGTGGCGGTCCCGCCAGCGGCTTCGATCTTCTGCTTCGCCGACGCCGAGAACGCGTGGGCGTGGACGTCCAGCTTGACGCCGAAGTCGCCGTCGCCCAGGATCTTGTAGCGGCCGTTCTTGCCGCCGATGCCGAGCGCCTTCAGGGTCTCCGGCGAGACGGTCGTGCCCGCCTCCAGCCGGCCCTCCTCGACGAGCGTCGCCAGGCGGCCGATGTTGATCGGGTCGTAGGCGACGCGGTTGCGGTTCTTGAACCCGTACTTCGGGACGCGCCGCTGGAGCGGCATCTGGCCGCCCTCGAACCACGTCGGGACGCCACCGCCGGAGCGGCTCTTCTGGCCCTTGTGGCCCTTGGTGGCCGTGTCGCCGTGGCCGGAGCCCTCGCCGCGCCCGATGCGCTTGCGGTTCTTCGTCGAGCCCTTGGCGGGCTTCAGGTTGCTGAGGTCCATCGTATGGGGTGGCTTAAGTCGCCGGCCGGGGCCGACTCGCGAGGCGCCAGAGCGGCGCGGCGCCGATGGTGGCGCCTGGAAAAGATAGGCCGGCCGAGCGACGAGCCGGGCCGACCGAGGATTCGGTTTTGAGGAAGGGACCGGGCCCCCGGTCCGCTACGCCTCCTCGACGGAGACGAGGTGCGAGACCTTGGCGACCATCCCGCGGATCTGCGGCGTGGCCTCGACCTCAACCGTCTTGCCGATCTTGCGGAGACCGAGCGCGACCATCGTCCGCTTCTGGTCGCCGGGCCGGCGGATGACGCTCTTGGTCTGGGTGATCTTAATCGTTGACATGGATCTATAAGCTGTGAGCGACGAGGGACGAGCCGTGTCGGAGAGCTCATCGCTCACCGCCCACGCCTTACTGCTCTATCCCTCGAACACCTGCTTGATGGTGATGCCGCGGCGGGCGGCGACCTCGCCGGGGTCCTGGAGCTGCTGGAGCGCGTCCATCGTCGCCGAGACCTGGTTGTGGGGGTTCGACGAGCCCTGGCTCTTCGACAGCACGTTCGTGATGCCGGCGCACTCCAGGACCGCGCGGACGCCGCCGCCAGCGATGACGCCCGTGCCCTCGGAGGCCGGCTTCAAGAGCACCGTGCCCGCGTCGTGGACGCCGCGGACGGCGTGCGGGATCGAGCTCGTGCCCGTCACCGGGACCGCGATCAGGTTCTTCTTGGCGTCCTCGGTGCCCTTCGAGATCGCGTCGGCGACCTCGTTGGCCTTGCCCAGGCCCTGCCCGACCTTGCCGTTCCCGTCGCCGACGACGACGACGGCGTTGAACGAGAAACGCCGGCCGCCTTTGACGACCTTCGCGACGCGGTTGACCGCGACGAGCTTCTCGATCAGGTTGGACCGGTTCGCCTCGTTGTCGCGCCCGTCGTTCCGACGACCCCCGCGACCGCCTCGGTTCTGCTGCTGTGCCATGTGGAGAGAGTGCTTGGGGTTTAGAGCGTGAGGCCGCCGCCGCGGGCGCCCTCGGCGACCGCTTTGACGTTGCCGTGGTACCGGTAGCCGCCCCGATCGAAAACGGCGCGGTCGATGCCGGCCTCCTTGGCCCGCTCCGCGATCCGCTGGCCGACGGCCTTCGAGGCGTCGACGCCGATGCCGCCGTTGCCCTCGCGGGTGCTGGCCGCGGCCAGCGTCACGCCGGCCGCGTCGTCGATGATCTGGGCGTAGATGTGCTTGTTCGAGCGGAACACGCTCAGGCGCGGACGGGCCGGCGTACCGGAGACCTTGGCGCGGATGCGGCGCCGGATGCGGGCGCGCTGCGTGACCTTCTTCGCGGTCCTTGACATGGTAGAGGGGCGCTGGGGGCCGACGGAGGGGCCGTCCGGCCGCGCGGGGGAAAAGCAGCCCGCCCCGGGACGAGGCGGGCGAGAGAGTTAGCGGGCGGCGGTCTTGCCGGCCTTCCGACGGACGTACTCGTCCGTGTATCGGACGCCCTTGCCCTTGTAAGGCTCCGGCGGACGGAGCGCCCGGATCTTGGCCGCCACCTGCCCGACCAGCTGCTTGTCGACGCCGCTGATCTTGATGCGCGGGTTCTGACCGCGGACCGTCGTGGCCTCAATGTCGATGCCGTCCGGCGGGACGAAGTAGATCGGGTGCGAGAAGCCGAGGGCGAGCTCGAGCACGTCGAGCCCCTGCACCTTCGTCGCCTCCGCGCGGTAGCCGACGCCGATCACCTCGAGCTCCTTCGTGTAGCCCTCCGAGACGCCCTGCACCATGTTGGCGATGAGCGACCGCGTCAGGCCGTGGAGCGCCTTGTGACGCTTCTGCTCGGTCGGCCGCGAGACGACGATCTCGCCGTCCTGCATCTCGACCGAGAGGTCGGGGTCGACGTCGAGCTCGAGCTGGCCCTTGGGGCCCTTGACCGTCGCGTGGTTCTTGTTCGAGATGTCGAACGAGACGCCGTCGGTGACCGGGATGGGTTGTTTTCCGATTCGGGACATGAGAGTCTGGGATGTGAGGCCGCCCTGCCCGGGGCCTCGCGCTGGAGGAATCGGGTTAGCTGACGGTCGCCAGGACCTCGCCGCCGATGCCGGCCCGGCGAGCTTCCTTGTCGGTCATCACCCCGCGGCTCGTCGAGATCACGGCGATGCCGAGCCCGTTCATCACGCGCGGCAGATCCTTCGCCCCGACGAACCGGCGCAGGCCCGGCTTCGACACGCGGTCGATCGTCTGGATGACCGGCTTGCCGCCCCGGAGGTACTTGAGGTAGACCCGGATCAGCCCCTGCTTGGTGTCCTCGACGTTGACGTAGTCGGCCACGTAGCCCTTGTCGACCAGGATCTGGGTGATGGCCCGCTTGAGGTTCGAGGCCGGCACGTCCACGTAGGGGTGGCGGGCCTTCTGGGCGTTGCGGATCCGGGTGAGGTAGTCCGCGACGGGATCGCTGAGAGCGCTCATTGGTGTCTTCGGCTAGTTCGGGGTCGACGTCAGCGCCGAGCCCCGCTGGGCCGCTAGAAAGGTGGTTCAGGGTTCAGACGTTCAGGGTTCGCGGGGTGTGGGTTCTCGCGAACCCTGGACCCGTGAACCCGAACCGTCTACCACGAGGACTTGCGGACGCCGGGGATCTTGCCCTCGACGGCGAGCTCGCGGAACACGTTGCGGCAGACGCCGAACGGGCGGAGGTAGCCACGCGGCCGGCCCGTCAGGGCGCAGCGGTTGTGGAGGCGGACGGGGCTGGCGTTGCGCGGCAGCTTCTGGAGCTGCTCGGCGATCGCCTGCGCGTCGGCCGGGTTGAAGTCGTCGCTCGTCTTGAGCTGCCGCATCTGCTCCTTCAGCTCGGCGCGCTTGGCGGCGTACTTCTGGACGGCCTTGCGGCGCTTCTTCTCGCGGGCGACGACACTGGTCTTAGCCATGGGTCTCTCTGTGTGGAGTGGGGGTGGCCTTAGGCGGCCTGGGCCTCGCGGCGGACGAACGGCATGCCGAGAGCCTTGAGCAACGCGTGGGCCTCCTCGTCCGTGTTGGCCGTCGTCACGAAGGTGATGTCAAGGCCCGAGATGCGGGGCGTCGAGTCGATGTCGATCTCGGGGAACACGATCTGCTCCTTGAGGCCCAGCGTGTAGTTGCCGCGGCCGTCGAACGAGCGGTCCGGCACACCGCGGAAGTCGCGGACGCGCGGCAACGCCAGCGTCACCAGGCGGTCGACGAACTCCCACATCCGGTCGCTCCGGAGCGTGACCGCCGCGCCGACGGGCATTCCCTCGCGCAGCTTGAAGTTCGAGATCGACTTGCGCGCGTTGCGGACCGTCGGCTGCTGGCCGGTGATCTTGCGCAGCTCCTCGACAGTGTCATCGAGGATCTTCTTGTTCTGCGACGCCTCGCCGATCCCCTTGTTGATGACCACCTTCAGCAGGCGCGGCACCTCCATCGGGTTCGTGTACCCGAACTGCTCGGTGAGCGCCGGGGCGATCTCGGCGCGGTAGCGCTCCTTGAGACGGGGGGTGTAGTTCTCCATGGGAGTGTCGTCGTCGGGCCGGCCGGTTGCGCGGGCGGCCTCGTGGACTGAATAGGTTAGCGGTCGAGCTCCTCGCCGGTCGTCTTCGCGTAGCGGACCCACCGGCTCTGGCCCGTGTTCGTGTCCTCGACGCGCTTGCGGCCGATCCGGGTGGGGGCGCCGTTGCCGTCGATGGCCATCACGTTCGACACGTGGATGGGCTTCTCGGCCTCGATCCGACCGCCGTTGGGGTAGGTCTGGTTCGGCTTGGTGTGCTTAAGCCGGAGGTTGACCCCCTCGACGAGCACGCGCTCCTTGCCGGGGTAGACCTTGAGCACGCGGGCCTGGTAGCCCTTCGGCCGGTCGTTCTGACCACCGCCGTGGGCCGTGATCCGCTTCGTCAGGACGACCGTGTCGCCCTTCTTGACGTGGAGCTTCTTCTGCTTGTTCTTGGTACGCGGCATCGTTTCGGGGTTGAATGTGTAGGTGTTGAAGGTTGAAGGTTCAGAACCTTCGACGTTCACACGTTCAACATTCCACGCTAAAGGACTTCGGGGGCGAGGGAGACGATCCGCATGAACTGGCGGTCACGGAGCTCGCGGGCCACGGGCCCGAAGATGCGCGTGCCGCGGGGCTCGTCGGCGTCGTTGAGGAGGACGGCCGCGTTCTCGTCGAAGCGGATGTAGGAGCCGTCGGGCCGGCGGAGCTCCTTCTTGGTCCGGACGATGACGGCCTTGGAGACGTCGCCCTTCTTCACGTTTCCGCCGGGGATCGCGTTCTTGACCGAGACGACGATGACGTCGCCGACGCGGGCGTAGCGGCGGCCGGAGCCACCGAGCACGCGGATGCAGAGGACCTCCTTGGCCCCGCTGTTGTCGGCGACGTTGAGCCGGGACTCTTGCTGAATCATTGGGGTGCCGAGTGCGGGCCGCCAGCCGGACACTGTCCGGGCGTCGGCCCCGTGAGGGGTTATCGGGCGCGCTCGAGGATCTCCACGAGACGCCACCGCTTCGTCTTCGACAGCGGCCGGGTCTCCTGGATGCGGACGGTGTCGCCCGCGCCGGCGTCGTTGGTCTCGTCGTGGGCCTTCAGCTTCGTCGTCTGCTTGACGTACTTGCCGTAGATGGGGTGCTTCACCTGGCGCTCGATGGCCACGGTGATCGTCTTGTCCATCTTGTCGCTCACGACGAGGCCGACGCGGAACTTGCGCGCGCCGCGCTCGGCGACCGCCGCGTCGGCGGTCGGGGTGTCAGTAGCCATAGCCTGGGGGCCCTCTCGGGCGGAGTTGCTAGTCGCTTGGTGGGCCGGGACCCCACCAACTACGGAGGGTGCGCCTGAACGCGTGGCCGGGACGGGCCCGACCGGGGGATGCGAGGATAGGCACGGGGCCGGTGAAGGTTCAGATAGAGCGGGGCCGTGGCCCCTCCCCCATCGAGACTTCATCCAGCCTCAGCCGCTCTACGCGGGGGTCTCGGCCGCCTTCTTCTGGTTCAGGACCGTCTGGAGACGGGCGATCTCGCGCCGCTTGTGGCGGAGCACGATCGGGTTCTCGAGCCCAGTCACGGAGCGGCGGAACCGGAGGTCGGTCAGGTCCCGCTGCTCTTCGGCGATCCGCTGGCGGATCTCGGCCTCGCTGAGGTCTCGGATCTCGTTGGCTTTCATGTCAGTGTTCAAAGAGGCCCCGGCCGCTCGCGGCGGCCGGGGCCGAGTGGGGAGGGTCAGTCGCTGCCGGGCGGCGTGTTGCCGTCGTCCGACGTCTCGTCGCCCTGGTGCTGCGGGTTGGGGCCGGCGTTCTCCTCGGCCGACTCGGAGGCGTTCTCGGCTACGGGCCGCTCGACCTCCTCGTCGGTCTCGATCTCGACGACGTTGCCGTCCTCCTCGCGCAGGCCCTCGACGTACTCGTCGAGCCCGTCGTAGTCGCCGTCGGTGAGGTACTGGGCCTGGCGGGCCCACGTCTCCTCGTTGACCGACTGCTGGTCGGTCCCATCGGCGGAGATGATCTCGCGCAGGCGCTCGAGGTCGGTCTCGGCCAGCTTGGCGTAGGTGTCGACGCCGGCGGCCTCGAGCTGCTCGGCCATCACGTCGCCCAGGCCGTAGACCTTCGTAAGGTCCACGTTCGAGATCGTGGCCGAGAGGGCCTCCGTCTCGTCGGCGGCGGTGCCGGCCGGCGGGGGGACCGGGGCGGCCTCCGGGCGGACGACGAACTTGGCCTTGACGGGGAGCTTCTGGATCGCCAGGCGCATCGCCTCGCGGGCGACGTCCTCGGGCACGCCCCCGACCTCGAAGAGGATCCGGCCGGGCTTGACGACGGCCACCCAGTACTCGGGCGAGCCCTTGCCCTTGCCCATGCGGGTCTCGGCCGGCTTCTTGGTGATCGGCTTGTCGGGGAACACGCGGATCCACACCTTGCCCACGCGCTTCATGCGGCGGGTCATGGCGATACGGGCGGCCTCGATCTGGCGGGACGTGATCCAGCCCGCTTCGAGGACCTTGATCCCGTAGTCCCCGAAGGTGACGCGGGCGCCTCGCTGGGCCAAGCCCTTGACGCGGCCCTTCTGCATCTTGCGGAACTTGGTCCGCTTCGGCATCAACATGGTTTACTCGGTCTCGATGGGAAGTGCAGGAAGGGTCGGTTAGCGGCGACCGCCGCCGCCACCGCTGTTGCCGCCGCGGCCACGGCCTCCGCCGCCGCCACTGCCGCCGCCGCGGTTCCGGTCACGGCCGCCGCCACCGCCACCGCCGCCACGCTCGTCACGTCCACCGCCGCGCCCATCGCGGCGACGCCGCTCGGGGACGCTCGGCGCCGCGTTCTGCTGGCGCTGGGCCGTCGCGTTGGGCGAGAGGTCGGGCTGGCCGATGACCTCGCCGTGGAAGATCCAGACCTTGACGCCGGCCGTGCCCTGGATGGTGAACGCCGTCGCCTGGGCGTAGTCGATGTCGGCCCGCATGGTGTGGAGCGGGACGCGGCCCTCGAGGTACTGCTCGACGCGGCCCATCTCGGACCCGCCCAGCCGGCCGGCCAGCTTGATGCGGATGCCCTGGGCGCCCATGCGCATCGCGGCGCCGAGCGCCTGCTTCATCGCGCGCCGGTAGGACACGCGGCCCTCCAGCTGCTGCGCGATGTTCTGCGCCACCAGCGAGGCGTCCAGCTCGGGCCGCTTGATCTCGTTGATGTTGATCTGGATGTCCTTCGCCGTGAGCGCCTTGAGCTCCTCGCGGAGCTTCTCGACCTCGGAGCCGCCGCGGCCGATGATGACGCCCGGGCGCGACGTGTGCAGCGTCAGGATGACGCGCTTCGGCGTCCGCTCGATGACGGTCCGGCTCAGGCCGGCCCGCTTGAGGCGCGCGTCGAGGTACCGGCGGATCTCGTGGTCCTCGACGATCTTGTCGGCGTAGGTGCCGTCGGTGTACCAGTTGGAGTCCCAGCCTCGGATCACACCGAGACGGAAGCCGATGGGGTTGGTTTTCTGACCCATTGTCTTTGGTGTCTGGGTGTGGGGTTAGTCCTCGACGCGCTCGCCGCGACGGATCGTCCGGTCGGAGTCCTCCGCCTTCGGGTCGGGCGTGCCGACGACGACGGTGAGGTGGCTCGACCGCTTCAGGATCGGGTGGGCCCGGCCGCGCGAGACCGGGCGGAACCGCTTGATGACGGGCGCCTGGTCGACCATGATGGTCTTGACGATGAGCGCGTCGTCGTCGATCCGCTCGTCCTGGTTCTGGTCGACCAGGTTGCCGTAGGCGTCCTGGATGGCCCGGCGGACCATCGCGGCGGCCTTCTGGGGCATGAACTCGAGCGTCGTGATCGCCTGCTGAGCGTTCTTGCCGCGGACGACGTCGGCCACGATCCGCATCTTGCGGGGGCTGATGCGGAGGTACTTCCGCTTGGCGCGTGCTTCCATGATTCTAGCGTTGAGCGATGAGCGTGGAGCGATGAGGCCTCACGGCTCACGGCTCACGGCTTGTGAGTTAGCGGCGTCGGTCCTTCTTGCCGCCGGCGTGGCCGCGGAACGTCCGCGTCGGGGCGAACTCGCCCAGGCGGTGGCCGATCATGTTCTCGGTCACGTAGACCGGGATGAACTGCTTCCCGTTGTGGACCGCGAACGTGTGGCCCAACATGTCGGGCGTGATCATCGAGCCGCGGCTCCACGTCTTGAGGACGCGCTTCTTGCCGCCCTCGTTCATCTCCTCGACCTTCTCGCGGAGCTTGTAGTGGACGAAGGGTCCCTTCTTGAGCGAACGTGCCATTGGATGAGTCTGGATGTATGGGGGGATGGGGAGGATGGGGGGCGAGCCACGCCCACACCCCCATCCCCACACACTCTATTTCTTGGCCTTGCGGCGGCGGACGATGAACTTGTTCGACGGCTTGTTCTTCTTGCGCGTCTTGAAACCCTTGGCGTAGACGCCGGTCGGGCTCTTGGGGTGACCGCCGGACGACTTGCCCTCGCCGCCGCCCATCGGGTGGTCGACCGGGTTCATCGCCACGCCGCGGGTCTGGGGGCGGATGCCGAGCCAGCGCGACCGACCGGCCTTGCCGATCTCGACGTTCATGTGGTCCGGGTTCGACGTCTGGCCGATCGTCGCCCGGCACTCGACCGGGACGCGACGGACCTCGCCCGAGGGGAGCTTCAGGTTGGCGTACTTGCCCTCCCGCGCCGTCAGCTGTGCCGACGTACCGGCGGACCGGGCCATCTGGGCGCCCTTGCCCGGCTTCATCTCGATCGCGTGCACCTGGGTGCCCAGCGGGATGTTCGCCAGCGGCAGGCAGTTGCCCACGTCCGGCGACGAGTCGGGACCGTTCGTGACGGTCTGCCCCACCACGAGCTTGTCCGGCGCGATGATGTAGCGCTTCTCGCCGTCGGCGTAGAAGAGCAGCGCGATCCGGGCCGAGCGGTTCGGGTCGTACTCGATGGCGGCGACCTTCGCGGGGATCCCGTTCTTGTCGCGCTTAAAGTCGATGATGCGGTAGCGACGCTTGTGGCCGCCGCCGCGGTGGCGCGACGTCTTGCGGCCGTTGTTGTTGCGGCCGCCGGTGCGCTTGCGCGTGTCGAGCAGGCTCTTCTCCGGCTCCGACTTCGTGATCGTGTCGAAGCCGGACACCGAGCGGTGCCGCTGACCGGGGGTGGTCGGCTTGAGTTTGCGGATGGGCATGGGTCAAGGGGGCATTCCTGCCGGCGGCGACCGCCGGCTTTGCGCCCCGGTGGGTTAAACGGATTCGTAGAAGTCGATCTCGCCCGTCTTCAGCGTGATGATGGCCTTCTTCCAGCCGGCCTGGCGGCCCTGGACGAGACCCCGCTTCGTCTGCTGCCGGCGGCGCTTGCCGCGGACGACCATCGTGCGGACCTCCTTGACCTCGACGTCGGGGTAGCGGTCCTCGATGGCCTTGCGGATCTCGAGCTTGTTGGCCGTCTTCTTGACGCGGAAGCTGTAGTGCCGGCCCTCGTCGGACAGGCGCGTCGACTTCTCGGTCAGGACGGGGGCGAGGATGATCTGGCTCATGGGTCCTAGGCGATGTCGTCGCCCTCGGGGGCGTCGGGCGTGTCGGTGACCTCCGGCGCCTCGGCGGCCGGCGTCTCGGGAGCGGGCGTCTCCGCCAGCGTCTCGGCCGAGTCGGTCTCGGTGACCGGGGCGGCGGGCGCCTCGGCGTTCGGCGTCGTCGGGGCCTGCTCCATCGGGACCGGGAGGTCCGTACCGACGGTGGCCTTGCCCACCGGGCGGAGCGCCTCGGTCAGGGCCTCGACGGCGCCCTCCTGTAGGAGGATCGTCTTGGCGTTCATCAGGTCCAACGTCGAGGCCTGGTCGGCCGGGCAGACGGTGACCCCGGGGAGGTTGCGGGCCGACCGGAAGAACACGTCGTCCAGGCCGTTGGTGAGGACGAGCGCCTTGCCGGCGATCCCGTTCCCCTTCAGCATCCCGGCGACCTCTCGCGTCTTGGGCGACGCCAGCTCCATCGTCTCGACGATGCGGAAGGCGTCGCCGTCGAGCTTGTACCGGATCGCGCTCCGGCGGGCGAGCTGCTTCGTCTTCTGGTTGATCCGCAGATTGTACTCGTGCGGACGGGGCCCGAAGATGGTGCCGCCGCCCTTGCGGAGCGGGCTCTTGGCGTCGCCGGCGCGGGAGTTGCCCGTGCCCTTCTGGCGGTACAGCTTGCGGCGCGACTTCGAGACCTCGCTCCGCTCCTTCGTCTTGTGCGTGCCCTGGCGCTTGTGCGCCTGGATCGCGCGGACGTCGAGCCAGATGGCGTGGTCGTTCGGCTCCAGGCCGAAGACGGCGTCGTCGAGCTCGACCTGGCGGCCGGCCTCGGCACCGGCCGTGGTGTAGACAGTCAGTTTCATGGGTCTAGGCGCGGCGGATCTCGACGATCCCGTTCTTGTGGCCGGGCACGGCGCCCTTGACCAGGATCAGGTTGTTGTCCGGGAAGGTGCGGACGACGCGGACGTTGCTCTGGGTCACGCGGTCGCCGCCGGTCCGGCCGCCCATCTTGGTGCCCTTGAACACGCGCGACGGGTCGGACGCCTGGCCGATCGAGCCCGGGGCCCGCTGGCGGTTGTGCTGGCCGTGCGTGGCGTCGCCGACACCCTTGAAGTTGTGCCGCTTGACGACACCCTGGAAGCCCTTGCCCTTCGAGGTGCCCGAGACGGCGACGCGGTCGCCCTCCTCGAACACGTCGACCGTCACCTCGTCGCCGAGGGACACGTCGAGGCCGGCGTCGCGGAACTCGACGACGTGCTTCTTGGGAGAGACGCCGGCGGCCTCGAAGTGACCCTGCTGGGCCTTCGTGGTCCGCTTCAGCTTGGCGTCCTGGAAGCCGAGCTGGATGGCCGAGTAGCCGTCCGTCTCGGGCGTCTTGACCTGGGTGACGGCACAGGGGCCGGCCTCGATCACCGTGACGACGGTCTGCCGTCCGGACGCGTCGAAGACGCTTGTCATTCCGACCTTGCGGCCGAGGAGTGCGCTCATTGAACCGGGGGGTTAGTTAAGCGGGGAGTTCAGTGGAGGGCGGCGACGTGCCGCCCGGGTCAGACCTTGATCTCGACGTGGACGCCGCTCGGAAGCTCGAGCTTCATGAGCGCGTCGACCGTCTTCGACGAGGTCGACAGGATGTCGATGAGCCGCTTGTGGTCGCGCGTCTCGAACTGGTCCCGCGCCTTCTTGTCGACGTGGGGCCCCTTCAGGACGGTGTAGATCTTCTTGCGCGTCGGCAGCGGGATGGGCCCGCTGACGACGGCGCCGGTCGACTTGACCGTGCGGATGATCTTCTCGGCGCTCTTGTCGACCAGGGTGTGGTCGAAGGACTTGAGCTTGATCCGGATCTTCTGGTTCGCCATTGCTGAGGGCCGGGGGCCAGGGAAAGAGAGTCAGTGGGCAGGTGCCGGGACTGGACTGCCGTTCGCTGGCCAGTGGCGGAGAGAGAACGCGCGGGCGGCAGGACAGAGAAGGTCCGACCTGCCGCCCCCAGCGTGTGTGTGTTCTAGTCGAGGATCTTGGAGACGACGCCGGCCCCGACCGTCCGGCCCCCCTCCCGGATCGCGAACCGCAACCCCTGCTCCATCGCCACCGGCTGGATGAGGTCGACCGTGAACTGCGTGTTGTCCCCCGGCATCACCATCTCGACCCCGTCCGCCAGCTCGATGTCCCCCGTCACGTCCGTCGTCCGGAAGTAGAACTGGGGACGGTACCCCTTGAAGAACGGGGTGTGACGGCCCCCCTCGTCCTTCGACAGGATGTACACCTCGCACTCGAACCGCTTGTGCGGCGTGACCGCCCCCGGCTTCGTCAGGACCATCCCCCGCTCGACCGCGTCCTTCTCGATCCCCCGGAGCAGGATCCCCGCGTTGTCCCCGGCCTGGGCCGAGTCCAACAGCTTCCGGAACATCTCGACCCCCGTCACGGTGCTCGCCTGCTTCGTCTCCGAGATCCCGACGATCTCGACCGGGTCCCCGACCTTGATCGACCCCCGCTCGACCCGGCCCGTGACGACCGTCCCCCGGCCCGTGATCGAGAACACGTCCTCGACCGGCATCAGGAACGGCTGGTCGACCGCCCGCTCCGGCGTCGGGATGTACGTGTCGACGGCCGCCATGAGCTCGTCGACCTTCGCGACCCACTCGGCCTCCCCGTTCAGGGCCCCGAGCGCCGACCCCTGGATCACCGGGAGGTCGTCGCCCGGGAACTCGTACGAGTCCAGGAGCTCCCGGACCTCCATCTCGACGAGCTCCAACAGCTCCTCGTCGTCGACCAAGTCGGCCTTGTTCATGAACACGACGATGTAGGGGACCCCGACCTGCCGGGCCAGGAGGATGTGCTCGCGGGTCTGGGGCATCGGCCCGTCGGTGGCGGCGACGACCAGGATCGCCCCGTCCATCTGGGCCGCGCCCGTCACCATGTTCTTGACGTAGTCGGCGTGGCCGGGGCAGTCGACGTGGGCGTAGTGCCGGGCCTCGGTCTCGTACTCGACGTGGGCCGTCGCGATCGTGATCCCGCGCTCGCGCTCCTCGGGCGCGTTGTCGATCTGGTCGAACGACATGGCCGTCCCGCCGGAGGCCTCGGCCAGGACCTTCGTGATGGCCGCCGTCAGCGTCGTCTTCCCGTGGTCGACGTGGCCGATCGTGCCCACGTTCACGTGGGGCTTCGTACGCTGGAACTGTTCCTTCGCCATGAGTCTGTTGGTCTGAGTGGTGTGGTCTGAGTCTGGGGTGCGGGCTAGGCGGCGGCCTTGCCGGCGGCCGAGATCTCCTCGGCGATGGAGGTCGGGACCTCCTCGTAGTGGTCGAACTGCATCGAGTAGATGGCCCGGCCCTGCGTGTTCGAGCGCAGGTCGGTCGAGTACCCGAACATCTCGCTCAGCGGGACGAACGCGTCGACGACCTGGGCGTCGCCGCGCTGGCCCATGCCCTCGATCCGGCCACGCCGGGACGAGAGGTCGCCGATCACGTCGCCCATGTACTCCTCGGGCGTGATGACCTCGACCTTCATGATGGGCTCCATGATCACTGGCGAGGCGCGGCGGGCGGCCTCGCGAAGCGCCATCCGGCCGGCGATCTCGAACGAGAGCTGGTCGGAGTCGACGTTGTGGAACTTGCCGTCGTAGAGCCGGGCCTTGATGGCCTCCAGCGGGTAGCCCGCGAGCGGGCCCTGGTCGAGCGCGCTCCGGATCCCCTTCTCGACCGACGAGATGAACTCGCGCGGGATCGACCCGCCCTTGATCTCGTCGACGAACTCCAGGCCTTCGGTGCCGGGCTCGGCCGGCGAGAACTCGATCTCGACGTGGGCAAACTGGCCGCGGCCGCCCGACTGCTTCTTGTGCGTGTAGGTGTGATCGACCGACTTCCGGATCGCCTCGCGATACGAGACCTGCGGCTCGCCGACGTTGGCCTCCACCTTGAACTCGCGCTTCAAGCGGTCCACGATGATCTCGAGGTGGAGCTCGCCCATCCCGGCGATCAGGGTCTGGCCCGTCTCGTCGTCGGAGGTCACCTTGAAGGTCGGGTCCTCCTCGGCGAGCTTCTGGAGCCCGACGCCGAGCTTGTCGATGTCGGCCTTGGTCTTGGGCTCGATGGCGATCTTGATGACGGGCTCCGGGAAGTCCATCGACTCGAGCACGACCGGGTGGTCCGGGTCGGACAACGTGTCGCCCGTCTTGGTGTCCTTGAGCCCCACGATGGCGCAGATGTCGCCGGCCTTGACCGAGTCGACGTCCTCGCGCGTGTTGGCGTGCATGAACAGCAGGCGGCCGGCCCGCTCCTTCTTCTCGTTGTTGGCGTTGATCAGCGCGTCGCCCTTCTGCAGCGTGCCCGAGTAGACGCGCGCGAACGTCAGGCGGCCGACGTAGGGGTCGGTCGCGATCTTGAACGCGATGGCCGCGAACGGCCCGTCGGGGTCGGCCTCCCGGATGACGATGTCGTCGGTGCGCGGCTTGTGGCCCTCCATCGCCGGCACGTCGTGCGGCGAGGGGAGGTAGTCGATGATGCCGTCGAGCAGCTGCTGGACGCCCTTGTTCTTGAACGCCGAGCCGCAGAAGACCGGCGTGATGTCCATCGAGATGACGGCCTTGCGGACGGTCTCCTTGACGGTCTCCACCGGCAACTCCTCGCCCTCGAGGTACATCATCAGCAACTCGTCGTTGTGCTCGGCGACGGCCTCGAGCAAGACGATCCGCGCCTTCTTGGCGGCCGGCTTCAGGTCCTCCGGGATGTCGACCTCGTCCCAGGTCGAGCCCTGTGTCGCGTCGTCGAAGATGAACGCCTTGTTGGCGATCAGGTCGATGTGGCCGCGGAACATCTCGCCGTCGCCGATCGGGATCTGGACGGGCACGGCGTTGGCGCCCAGCCGGTCCTTCATCATCTGGACGGCGTTCTCGAAGTTGGCGCCCGTCCGGTCCATCTTGTTGACGAACGCGACGCGGGGGACGTTGTACTTGTCCATCTGGCGCCAGACCGTCTCGGACTGGGGCTCGACCCCGCCGACGGAGCAGAACAGCGCGACGGCGCCGTCGAGCACGCGTAAGCTCCGCTCGACCTCGACCGTGAAGTCGACGTGGCCGGGCGTGTCGATGATGTTGATCCGGTGGCCCTTCCACTCGGCCGTCGTGGCGGCCGACGTGATCGTGATGCCGCGCTCCTTCTCCTGCTCCATCCAGTCCATCGTGGCGCCGCCCTCGTGGACCTCGCCGATCCGGTGGGTCTTGCCGGTGTAGTACAGGATGCGCTCGGTCGTCGTGGTCTTGCCCGCGTCGATGTGCGCCGAGATCCCGATGTTGCGGGTCTTGGTGAGCGAGAAGGTCTTGCCTTGGAGGTCTTCGTCCATGGGAGTCGTCAGGTTCGGAGTTGTGCCGAGAGAACGCGCCGGACCCGTCGGGGACCGGGAGCGCGTGTGACGGTTCGGTTAGAAGCGGGCGAAGTGGGCGAACGCCTTGTTGGCCTCGGCCATCCGGTGCGTGTCGTCCTTCTTCTTGACGGCGCCGCCCTCGCCGCGGCTCGCCGCGATCAGCTCGGCCGCCAGGCGGTTGGCCATCGACTTGTCGCCGCGGGCCTTGGCGTACTGCAAGAGCCACCGGAAGGCCAGCGACGTCCGCCGCTCGGGGCGGACCTCGATCGGCACCTGGTACGTCGCGCCGCCGACGCGGCGGCTCCGGACCTCAACGAGTGGGGCCGCGTTCGTGAGCGCCTGGCGGAACACCTCGACTCCGGGCTCGCCGATCCGCTCCTCGACCAGGTCGAAGGCGCCGTAGACCAAGCCCTGGGCCACGGACTTCTTGCCGTCGCGCATGACGGCGGCGATGAACTTGGCGACGGTGACGTCGCCGTAGATCGGGTCCGGGGTGGGGATCCGCTTTTCTGCTTGCTTCCTGCGCATGGGGGTGGGGTCAGCTTTGAGCTGTCAGCAGTGAGCTGTGAGTCACGACAGTCGTGAGCAGGCGGCGGTGCCCGAGGGCCCACCGCTCACGGCTCGTCGTTACGCCTTCGGCTTCTTGGCGCCGTACTTCGAGCGCGACTTCCGCCGGTCGGCGACGCCGGCCGTGTCGAGCGCGCCGCGGACGATGTGGTACTTCACGCCGGGCAGGTCCTTGGCGCCGCCGCCGCGGACGAGCACGATCGAGTGCTCCTGCAGGTTGTGGCCCTCGCCCGGGATGTAGGCGATGACCTCGTAGCCGTTCGTCAGGCGCACCTTGGCGACCTTCCGCAGAGCCGAGTTCGGCTTCTTCGGCGTCGTCGTGTAGACGCGGGTGCAGACGCCGCGGCGCTGCGGGTTGCCCTGGAGCGCGATCGACCCCGAGGTCTTGCGCTTGGGCGTGCGGCCCTTCCGGACGAGTTGGTTGATCGTAGGCACGGCGGTGCGGTCGAGTCTAAGGGGAGCGCGCACGGCGACGGCCAGAACGCGAGAAGTCGGACCCCAAGGTACCCGGGGGATGGACCGAGCCCAATGCCCGGACCTTCACAAAACGTCGGCCCACCGCCGATTCCAGCGCCCAGAGCGCGAAGCTTGTGTGCAGACCGACGATTGGTATAAACCAATTGACCTGGCGGTACAACCCCATGGTCCTGTCCTGGACCTGGATCTCCATAGGTCCCCTCTCGGTCCCGGTCACGTCCCCTCGTGGGGAGAGGGGCGGGGTGAGGGAGCGACGCGACCGGCGGGCGGCCTAAACCCCCGTCGTTTCGGGAGACGGCTTAGCGAGCGGCTCGGCCTCTGCGCTGTGGCTCTGTGCCGTGGTTTTGTGCCGCGGCTCTGTCGGACTCCGTGCGCGTCGCTCGGCGGCCATGTAGGTTCCGGCCGCCCGCGCTCACACGCCGTGACCTCTGCCTTCGCCGCCCTCCTGCTCTCGTTCGCGAGCTTCGTGTTCGCCCTGCTCGTCTACGTCGACAACCGGCGGCTCCGGCGACTGGCCCAGCGAGACACCGCGCTCTCGAGCACTCACACCGCGAGCTTGCTGCTGGGCGAGGCTTCCGGAGTCTTCGCCGACGTCGACCGCCTCCTGTTGGATTCCAGCGTCGGCCTGAGCGCGGAACGGCGCGCGCACTACGAGGAGATCCGCCAGCGCGTCGAGGCCGACCGCGAGCACGTGGCCCGCTCGATGTCGGAGGTGGCCTACGGAGACCTCGCCGCCGCCGAGTACCGCGAGATCGCCGCCCACTCGTCGCTCGTCATCTACCGCGTCGTGGGCGGGCGTCGGGAGCTGCTCGACCTCCTCCTCGCCGTCCGCGCCGACCTGCCGGCCGAGCCCAAACCGATGGCGTAAAGGGGGGGCGGGGTTGTCCAGGTTAAGCGCGTGGCGGATCTAGAGGGAGGCCGTCGGCCCCGGGGTCGTCCGCGAGCGCGAGCCGCTTCGTGGCCACGACCTGAACCGCGAAGTGGGCCGCGGCGAGGACGAAGGCGGCCAACCACACGTAGTACCCCCACACGAAGACGAGGCTCGACAGGAGCCCGCTCGCGGAGCGCGCGAAGACGGCCGGCGTCCCGGCTACGACGGCTGCTGCCACGGCGAACGCCACGGCCGGCCACGCCTTCCCCCGCGCCCCGCGCCGCCAGAAGAGCGAGGAGACCATGAGCACGTTCGCGAACGTGAGCAGGCCCATGTACGAGTCCGACGTCATCGCGGGGAGGTCCGGGAGGTTCCACGCGGCAACCCAGGCGCAGACGGCTCCGGCGATGTACCCCGCCGGCACTTTCAGAAACTCCGGCATCCACGCTGCCGGGAGCGTCAGGCTCAGTGCGAAGAGGGCCCACGCGGCGTAGAGCAGCGCGTTCCGGCGGACGGGGCGGGCGAACAGGGGCATGGGCGAGAAGGAGTGGGCGGGCTGCCGCTACGGCTCGTCACTCTTGGTAGCCGGGGTTGCGCCCGGAGTCGAACGAGGCCGTGAGCGCGTCCCGGACCTCGTCGTAGAGTCGGGCCCGGCTGACGCTGTGCGACTCGACGGCGAAGTAGCCCAGCGTGCCGGGCCGCTCGGGGTACGGCTCCGCTTCGTGGCCGGAGACCTCGAGGCCAGCGCGGAAGCGCGTGATGTGAGCGAGGTACCCGGCGAGGCTGTCGTGCAGGGCGCGCACGTTCCGGTCCGCGTCACCAAACAGAACTCCCAGCGCTCCATCCAGGATGTCTACGACCGTCTGCATCCACCCTACGAGCCCGTCGGAGGGGAGCTGGGACAGGAGCCGCACCAGCGTCTCGCGCATCAGCGTCAGGCTCTGCTGCTGAGCGTACCGGCTCTGCGTCCCCTCCACGCCCCGGGCGAACCACTCGAACGCGTCTCGGTGACCGTGTCTGGAGTACGGGTCGTGGCGCTCGACCTCCACGTGCGTCAGGTCGAAGCGTCCGCCGAGCTGCGGGGCCGGCGTCGTCGTGGTGTCGTCGAACGCGTCGATCCGCCCCAGCAGGATCTCTGCGAGGATGTCGAAGAGCGGGCTGTGGAAGGTCGCTGTCCTGTACCGCAGCAGGGGCAGGAGCACGCTGGCCGCCCCCACGAGATCGAGGTCCTCAATGAAGTTCGACCTCGTGAACCTCCGCGTTCGGCGCTGAAGCCGGATGCGCGTATGGACAGACCAGTCGAAGAGGTCGTTCAGCGTGTTGCGCAGCGTCGTCGCAGAGGCGAGCGGCATGAAGTCCGGGAACTCCCGCCGTAACTGGCCGACGATCTGGTACATCCCGTTCAAGAGGTCCCGTGTCCCCAACATCGTATCGATCATCGACGCCCACACCCGCCTGGCTTCGTCGTCGCTGAACCGGAGGTCCCTCAGATGGCCGAAAGCTCCGAAGTCCACGCCGGCCAACCGTGTCTTGCCGGCGACGTACAGCGCGTTCGCGTTCACGACCTCCTCGATCACGAACGGCATCTGCCGCAGGTTGTAGTCGGCGATCACGCGCTGCGTCAGGTCGTACCGATTGCGGACGTTGACGACGCGGCACTCCGGGTCGAGTTGCCCGGGATCGAGCTGGTGGAGGCGCCCGAAGAACGGCGTGGACAGGTAGACGATCGTTTTGATCCGCCGGGACCGGGGGAAGCGCGAGCCCCGCGCGGCGATCCGCTTGGTGAACTCGTTGATCACGTTCCCCCCGTGGGAGTGCCCGATCAGGTGGAGCGACACCGGCACCTCGGTCCAGTTGGGGTAGACGCGCAGGAGCAGGTCCTCCATCCGCTCGGCGGCGTCCACCCGCGACTGCGGGTTGTTGTCGCCCGTCCACGAGAAGTACTCGTGCTGGACGTGGAGGTCGAGGTACTGCGGCTTGAGCGCGTGGACTTCCTGGAGGAAGTGCTCGTAGTGGGACGGGTTGTTCTCCCAGTAGCTGCGGTTGGCCTGGTGCCGGATGCTGTTGAGGTTGAGCGGGTCCTGCGTCCCGGGGACGAAGAAGACGACATCCTTCGGCGTCGGCCGCAGCGTGATCTGGTAGGCACGCCCCGTGACGACGCGGATGCCGGCTTCGAGGGCACGCGTGGTGGTGCTCAGCGACTCGGTAGTCATGCGGCCTCAGGAGAGTGCGCAGCGGGTCGCCGCGCGGTGGAATGGGCGGGCGAGCTCACGCGTCCGACGGCGAGCCTGGAGACGACGACTCGAGGTGTGGGGTCCTGATCGTGACCGGGCCGGGCGGGGCCGGCTCGACCCGGACGGCGCCGTCGGCGTCCACGGTGTGCCGTTGCTCCGTTCCATCGGCGAGGACGACGACGACCTCGATCCCCTCGTGCGGCTCCCCCTCGGGTGTCAGGAACTCGAGCCTGACCCAGTCCCGATACGCAAGCAAGTTGCTCTCGGCCTCCAGCCCGGCGAGCCGCACGTGGAAGCGCCACACCGGACGCCGGTATCGCTCAACCACTCCGCCCGAGCGCGCGGCGACCTCGTCGAGCTCTGCTTGGGTCGCGATCTGAGCCTTCCCATCGGCGTCGTATCCCACGCGCCAGGCGGCTTCGAGGCGCCCTTCACGGACCGGAACCCGGAGCGTCGCGACTGGCTCGAACAGAGCGCCTGCCACCCCGTTCTCACCCCCCTCCCCACCACGCAGGATCTCGACCTCGGCTGTCTGCCCCTCCAGCCGCTCGACGCCGGCCGATGTCCCCGTCACCCGGCACGAGAGCCCCACCGCGTCGCCGTCTCTCGCCTCGGCCTGTCCCCACTCGGCCCGGACGAGCTCGGCGAACGGCAACACCACCAGCGGCGCGCTCACGACCGTCAGCCCCGGCTCGGTCAGCTCGACGTCGGCCGCGCAGAGCACGCCGTCGGGCTCGCGCTCGGCCGCCCGACGGTCGATGGCCACCTCGACCACGGCCCGGTCCCGGTACATCGCCCCGGTCCCCCGCCCGACGGCCCGGTCCCGGCCGTCCCGGAGCGTGACGGCGACCGGGCTCCCCTCGCCGACGAGGGCGCCCTGTACGCTCAGCTGGGCCGTAGCGACGACCCTCAACAGCTGACGCCCTGCACGACCTCCGCCTCCGGGACGTCGAGGGCGAAGTAGCACCGGAACGATGTCGAGTCCGCAGAAGCCGTGCACAGGATCTCCCCGCTGTTCTTGGACCACGCGTGGCTGTCCTCGCAGTAGTGCTCTTGGGGCTCGCCCGGGATGGCCCGGTAGAGTTCGAAGGCCGACTTCCCCTCGAACCACGCGTAGTAGTGGGACCGGCCCTCCGCCAGGGACCCCTCGTCGACGGGACCGCTGACGAAGAACTCGCCTTCGAGCCGGCCTTTCGAGAAGATCAATGGGTCTAACGGGTCCCCGGTGGCCGTGGTGTCGACGGCGGCCGCGGTGTCGACAGTGTCCGGCTCGGCGGCGCCCGGCGCGGGTACGGTGTCGCTCGCCTGTGCCCTCGGCTCCGGCTGCTGTGCCCGGACCTCCGGCTGCTGACCGCAACCCGTGAGAAGGCACAAGACGCAAAATAGCGCAACTCTACTCATCTCTATGTTATCTGGGGCTGAAATCCCTGGATGTGTAGGTGGTGGTGATGGTTTTTGACCATTCTCGTTCTTGCAGGGAGCATCCTCACTCCGTTCAGACTATACCTGTAGGACAGCAAGTCCTTCCATCCGAACAGGAATAGGGCCTCATTAAAAGCATCTTGCCTCTTGACGCCGAAGTTCTCCGGCTCTAAGTTTAGATGCAACGGGCCGCCACTAAAGTCAGTTCTTAAGTATCTAAGATCGCCGTTAACGCCGTTGACGTGCGACACACTGGGAGAAGGCGAACTGCCATCTTGCAGACTGAAACCGACTACTCCCAAGTCTTCTGTCCTAGTGACCATTAAGGTTCCCACCAGCGCTGCGAAAGCCTCTTTACTTACGTAAGCCCTATGAGCATGGCCTTCCTTCAGTTTGAATCCGAATCTGGCTCCGAAGTTGGCGTCGTCGTATGACAGGCTGCTAGGGAGCTGGATCAGGCCGTGCTCGTTCTCCTCGTAGGCTCCCACCAAGCCCCTGAAACCCGCCCGGTTGGCGATGTAGATCTTGACCCCCGGTCCTTCCTTCTCGTCTGCCCTTATCTCCCCGTCGGCGAACACCTCCATCACTGTGTAGTCCGCGCTGTCGTCGGCCAGCACGAAGTTCCAGTACCTGCGGGAGGCTCCCCGCGCGCCACGGGACTCGCCGACGAAGGCCTCGCTCCCCGTCTCGGAGCTCGACTGGACGGGGTGGACGCTGTTGGCGTTCGTTCCCCTTCTTATAGCGAGGGCCTCCGGGACGTGAAGGGACAGCGCGTGCCAACTTAGCATGCCCCCCTCATCTTGAGCATACTGAAGGAGCCGGGCGGACACTGTTGGCGAAGTCCGTTCACGGCGCCAGCGCTGCGAAGCGGGACGTGCGGGTCGGCGCCAGCGGTCGGCCTCGGAGCCACGCCGCCGCCCGGTCGGTCGAGAGAGCGGCGGCCGTCGCGACATGCCCGAGCCGGGTCTTGTCGAGTCCCCGGTACCGCGAGCGCCTCAGCCCCATCGCTCGGATGCCCTGCGAGAGCGTGCCTTCGACGCCCGCGCGAGCCGCGTACCGGTCCCGACCCTCGTCCGTCGCCATCTCCACCCGCATCGCCTCCAGCGCAGTCTGCTCTCGCTCCGGATGCAGTCGGAGCGTCCGGCCACCACTCTTCGACCGGACGCAGAGGTCCCGAGCCGCGCAGGACCGGCAGGCGCCTGGGGCGAACTGGGCGACGATGTACTCACCGCGGTCTCGGTCGGTATAGGCCCGCCATGACCGGCTGTCTTCGCCCTCGGGGCACGTCGCGACCGCACGGTCCCAGTCGAGGTCGAAGCGGTCGGTCGTGTACCCGCCTTCCGCTCGCGCCTGCCAGCTCGCGTCCTTTCGGGGCGGCCCGACGAGCCGGACGCCGTAGCGGTCCTCCGCGCTCACCAGCAGGTCCGCGCTGACGTAGGCCGCGTCGGCCAGGTGCTCGGCGGCCGAAAGCCCCCGCTCGTCGAGGGCGCCGAGGATGGCGTCGGTCCGCATGGCCTCGTGGACGTCACCCGGCGTCGTGTCGGCGTGGACGACGAGCCGGGGGCGGTCGTCGTCGCACGTCTCGGTCAGGTGGACCATGTAGCCCGTCCACGTCGTCGCGCGCTTGGTCCGGTATCTTGCCTCGACGTCGTACGGGGACTCGACCGAGTCCCCCTTCTCTGGGCCACGCCCACGGAGCTCGCGGAGACGAGCGGAGCCTCCGTCTCGCTCGTAGTGTCTGCTCCACACACGACGGAGCGCATCGACGGCCGGGAGCGATGCGAGGCCCGGTGGAGCGTCTTTGCGCTCGACGGCATCGAGGACGGCGTACCCGTCCGTCCCCAAGATCACAGCGTACGCCGCGCGCTTCGCCTTCGACCGGGGGAGACGGGAGTCCTCGACCCGACGGCCGTAGCGGTCGTACCACTCGGGCTCGGCCAGCATCTGGACCCAGTCGGGAGCCTCGGCCGCGAGCACGTTGAGGGCGGCCCGGACCGTCTCGGCGGCCAATTCCAGACGGTTTAGCTCGCGGATGTCGGCAGCGACATGGGTCGAGTCGGTCCGCTGGCGGCCCCGACCCTTCAGGAGGCCACGGTCCTGGCACGCGACGAGGACGCGGTCGAGCAGCACGCGCTCAGCCTCGTGCTCCAGGAGCCGCGCCCTGAACTCGGAGAGCACGCTGAAATCGAAGCCAGCGTCGTCGAGCGGGAGTCCGAGGAGGTATTTCCAGTCGATCCGGCTGCGAACGGCGTCGGCGGCGGCCCGGTCGGAGAGGTCTTCGCGGAACTGGAGGACGGTGACGAGGGCGAGCCTCCATGGCGGGTAGGCGGGCTGGCCAAGGGTGGGGTAGAGCTCGGCGAAGTCGTCGTCGGAGAAGACGGTCCCGAGCTCGTCGCGGAGCGTGAGCAGCGCCGAGCCCTTGGGGAACGCGGCGTGGGCGACGCGGGCGGTGTCGACCGGGACGGGACCCGGTCGCTGAGGCTGGAGCATGGGGGGTGGCGGACGTGGACCTCTGCTACCACGCCCGGCCTGGGAGGTCCCGGACGGACTTCGCCAACAGTGTCCGGGCGTTTTTGAGCGGGTCCGAGGTCAGGAGTGCGTGGATCTTGCCCACGGGGTCACCACTGAACCCCACGACGACCGCGTCCTTTGCCACCCCATCTCGGGCGCCCACCTCCCGGTCTCGTTCTCGCTGGACTGTATCGGAGCCGGGCTCTACCCGGGCGCGCCACCTCACGAACGTCCCGTCCCCGTTCGAGTGCAACTCCCAGACGGAAACGACGGGTCCACCTGTACGAAAGAGGTACACCGTCTTCCCGCGCTCGACGGTCCTGAACCTCTCGGCATGACGTTCGTAGAGCCGAATTTGCACGGCCATCGTGCGGATGACCGTCCCGGTGACTCCAGAGGTGGGGGGGACAAGCATAGCGGCTGTTGGGGCTAGATCTAGAGGGAGTCGGCCCGGTCCGGGTACTCGACCCGGACCGGGCCCGGCGGCACGTCGTCCTCGCGCGCCTGGCCATCGGCCCCGAGTGTCCCCTCCCGCGTCGTCCCATCGGCGAGGTGGACCACGTACGGCACGTCCGCGACCGGCGCCCCGTCCGTCAGCTCGAGCCCGACCCAATCCTGATACCACATCTCCCCGCTCTCGGCCACGAGACCGGCCACCCGGGCCCGGAAGCGCCACGCCGGGCGACGGTACCGCGCGGCCGCGGCCCCCGTCCGCGCAGCCGCCGCGTCGTGGTCGGCCTGGGTCGCGATCTGCGCTTTGCCGTCGGCCTCGTACCCCACCCGCCACCGGACCTCGACGCGGCCCCGGTCCGCCCCGGCCCGGAGCGTCGCGACGGGCTCGAACGCGTCGCCGCCTTCGTCGCCCCGTAGGACCTCGACCTCGACCGGCTCCCGGCCGGCCCGCTCGACCCCGGCCGGGGTCCCCGAGAGCCGGCACGAGAGGGTCACGACGTCGCCGTCTCTCGCCTCGGGCGCGGACCACCGGGCGTCTTCAAGCACGGCGAACGGTAGCACGAGCAGTGGGGCGCTCACGACGGTCAGCCCGGGCTCGGTCAGCTCGACGTCGGCCGCGCACAGGACGCCGTCCGGATCCCGCTCGGCCGCCCGCCGGTCGACGGCCACCGAGACCACGGCCCGGTCCCGGTACATCGCCCCGTCTCCGCGTCCGACGACGCGGTCCCGGCCGTCCCGGAGCGTGACGGTGACCGGGCTCCCCTCGCCAACCAACGCGCCCTGGACGCTCAGCTGAACGGTGGCTCCGGCCACGACGACCGGCCGGTCCCACGCGGCCCACTCGAGCGAGGGCTCGACCTCGACGTAGGCGAACGCGTCGGGCTCGACGCGGACCCGGCCGAGCGCGTCGGGGGTCAGCCGGACGACCCGGGTCCCGAGCGGGAGCCCGTAGCGGCGGCGGATCTCGTCGTCGGTCGGCTGGGACATGGCGGCGGAGGAACGGGCTTCAAAGTAAACCACCCCGGCCCGCGCTAGTGCTCCGCGACAGAGAGGTTGTCGGGTCGGCCCCGAGCGCCTTCGATGCGCGGTCCGTGACTCTCATCGGGAAGGATCACGCATCACGGATCACGCACCGGCGACCTGAGCCCGTCAGAATTGCTGTGACGCTCCGCTAGTTGAGCGACCGGTACACGGTGAGCGCGAGCCATTGTGGCCCCACCCCGCTCGGCCGGTCGAGGAGGGCCAGGAACGAGACCGTGTGGAACGGGACCGGGAGGTGGTCCTTGCGGATGTGCGCGTCGAACCGCCCCCGCTGCTCCATCGTGTACTCCCACCCGGCCACGTGGGCCGCTCCCTCGCTCGGGCTGAGGAGCCCGAGGGCCACCCCGTCGATCTCGGCCGCGACGTCGAGACCTAGCCGTTCGGCGACGGCCGGGCGGGCGACGTAGGCGATGGCACCCGGGAACGTCCCGGACAGCTCGACCAGGAGCGCGCCCCTCTCTGGGTTCCCTCCGAGGACGTCTGCAAGGAGCGCGTGCATCGCCTGGCGCTACGCGCGCGGCGGGTCCGGCGGCAGTCCGTTGCCGCCCGCGTCGTCCGCGAGCGGGAGGCGCTCCGTGGCCACGCCGTCGCCCTCGGAGGCCGGGCCGTGCGGCGGCGGGTTGACCGGCTCGCCCTCGGCCGTCACGCCCGTGTCGAACGTGAGCCGCTTGTAGGGCCGCTCGCCCAGCACCTCGCGCAGGTCGTTCTCGTTGAGCACCTCCTTCTCCAAGAGCGCCTGCGCCAGCCGCTCGAGCTCGTCGGCCCGCTCGTCCAAGAGCACGCGCGTCTGGGCGCGGACGTCGTCGATGAGCGCCTTGACCTCGGCGTCGATCCGCCGGGCCAAGTCGTCCGAGAACGGCTTGTCGAACATTGGCTGGTCCTTCTGGCCCGACAGGTTGAACGAGACGTAGCCGATCTCCTCGCTCATGCCGTAGTCGACGACCATGGCGTAGGCCATCTTGGTGATCTTCTCGAGGTCGTTCTGGGCACCGGTCGTGATCTGGCCGAAGATGATCTCCTCGGCCACGCGCCCGCCCATCGTCATCACCATCCGGTCGACGAGCGCCTCCTTGGTGTAGAGGTAGCGCTCCTCGGGCAGCGACTGGGCGTAGCCGAGCGCCGCCATCCCGCGCGGGACGATCGACACCTTGACGACGGGGTCGGTGTACTCCCGGAACCAGCCGGCGACGGCGTGGCCGGCCTCGTGGTAGGCCACGATCTTCTTCTCGTCCGGGCTGATGAGCTTGTTCTTCTTCTCGAGCCCGCCGATCACGCGGTCGATGGCCCGCTCGAAGTCGATCATCTGGACGGCGTCCTTGCCGTCGCGAGCCGCCAGCAGCGCGGCCTCGTTGCACACGTTGGCGATCTCGGCCCCGGCGAACCCCGGCGTCTGGCCGGCCAGCAGCTCGATGTCGATGTCGTCGCCCAGCGTGAGGTGGCCGGTGTGGACCTTGAAGATGGCGGCCCGCTCGCGGCGGTCCGGCCGGTCGATCAGGATCTGGCGGTCGAACCGGCCCGGGCGCAGCAGCGCCGAGTCGAGTGTGTCCGGCCGGTTGGTGGCCGCCATCAGGATGACGCCCTTGTCGGTGTTGAACCCGTCCATCTCGACGAGCAGCTGGTTCAGCGTGTTCTCGCGCTCGTCGTTGCCGCCCATGATGGCGCCGCGCCCACGGCTCCGCCCGACGGCGTCGATCTCGTCGATGAAGATGATGCAAGGTGCCTTCTCCTTGGCCTGCTTGAACAGGTCGCGCACGCGCGCCGCGCCCACGCCGACGAACATCTCGACGAAGTCGGAGCCCGAGAGCGAGAAGAACGGGACGCCGGCCTCGCCGGCCACGGCCTTCGCCAAGAGCGTCTTGCCCGTCCCGGGCGGGCCGACCAGGAGCACGCCCTTGGGCAGCTTGCCGCCGAGCTTGGTGAACCGCTGGGGGTCCTGGAGGAACTGGACGACCTCCTCGACCTCCTCCTTGGCCTCGTCGAGCCCGGCCACGTCGGCGAACGTGATCGGGGCGCCCTCGGTCTGGTCGAACAGCGTCGCCTTGTTCTTGCCGATGTTGAGGACCTGCTGGCCCGGCCCGCCCATCCGGCGCAGGATGAAGATCCAGAACAGCGCCAGGAACCCGAACAGGATGATCCACGAGAACAGGCCGCTCCAGACGCTCGACGTGTAGTCGGCCTCGAACTCGACGGGCTCCTCGCCCGCCGCCGTCCGCGTCTGGTTGACGCCTTGGACGAAGTCGGTCAGGTCGTGGTCGTCGGGCTTGGTGGTGCGGAAGCGGCGGCCGGCGTCGGCGTCGGGCTGGCGGCCGAACGACGGCTCGGCGGCGGCGACCTCGACCACCCCCTCGGAGACGGCCGCCTCGGTGTACGTCCCCCGGATGTCGACGCGGTCCTGGACCTCGAACGCCTCGACGTAGCCGTCCTCGATCTGCTCGAGGAACACGGAGTACTCGACCTCCGACGACGCGCCGCTCCCGGCCACGAACGTCTGGACGGCGAGCAGGAGCAGCGCGATGAGGACGAACAGGTAAAACGTCCCCAGCGACAGCCGAGGGCGCTTCCCCCCCCCACCCTCTCGGCCGGACTGGCCGTCGCGCGGGTTCTGGGGGGTCCGTGGAGTGGAAGCCATATGGATGCGTGCGCACGAGGCGCGGGCGCGGGCCGCCCGCGCGCAGACTCGGTTCAAAGGGGGGCGGTACCCGACCCCCTGGGGGAGGTTCCTCCCTCCCGTTCCGGGGTCGCCGCCGTGCTCCTGCGCCGAACGCCTCCCTTATGGCCCGTCGTCTGCGCCGACGTCCGTCCGCTCGAACCCTTCAAGAGAGACCACCTCGCCGCGGAGCTGGGCCCACGCGGGCAGCGCCTCGCGGACGGCCTCCGCCTGCTCGACGGTGTCGAACTGGCCGATGGCGATGACGTAAGCCCCGCTCGAGAGGTCCTCCAGGATGGCGGAGCGGAAGCCGGCCCCGGCCAGCACCCGGATCATCGGGACGCCCTCGTCCGGGATCGACAGCGTCCGGACGCGCCAGGTGACGCCTCCGAACTCGGGGTCGACGGGAGCCTCGCCGCGCAACCCCGCCGAGGCGACGGCGGCCAGCGAGTCGGCGGCCGGGCTAGGTGCCGCGGCCGGGGGACGAGGCGTCTCGTCTGGCACCAAGGGGCTCCGATCCGGCGGCCGGACCCCGGCGACGGGGGGGACGGCCAGGCTGTCGGCGGGCGTGGCCGTCGAGTCGACGGGCACGGGCGGGACGTCGACCGAGGCCGAGTCCGCCGCGGTCGGGAACCCCGTGCCGGCGGGCGCCGCGGTGGGGTCGGGGATGGGCCGCGGGGGGAGCGCCGGAAGCTCGGACGCGAGCGCGTCGGCCCGTGTGGCGTAGGGGGTGTTCGGGTAGCGCGCGGCGAGGGCGCGGAGGTGGTGCAGGAGCGTGAACGAGGACGAGTCGGCCAGGGGGATCGGGGGCACGATCGGCGACGGCGCCACCGACGGCGCGGGCGGGGCGCCCGGCTTCTGGGCCGCATTCAGCGTCGCCGCCAGGTCGTCCTCTAGGGCTGGCCTGGGACGGCTCCTGGTCGGAATCTCCTCGTCGTCGTCCACCACATCTAGGCGTGCATCGGGGTCTCGGACCTCGAGCTCCATGTCGTCCCGGTCGAGCCGCTCGTCGCGGATCGGCCGCTCGTCGTCCGGGTCCGGCATCTCGGAGTCGAGGTCCAGCGGCTCGTCGTCGAGCTCCCGCGTCACCGGGGGGTCCAGGTTAGGCGGTGGGGCGAGGGTCGAGTCGGGGGCCTCCGCCGCGGCCTCTTCGGCCGCGAGTGCTGCAGCGGCCTGGGCCGCCCGGGCGGCCGTGTCCGCCAACTGGTCGGCCCGAGCGACCGAGTCGGCGACGACGAACAAGACCGAGGAGATCAGGCTGTCGGGGAGCGGGCGGACGAGCGCGAGCGAGTCGGTCCCGGCCCAGTCGATGGCGGCGGCGGCGGCGGCGAGGTACGCCCGCGGCGCCTGGTCGGCGTCGGGGTCCTGGTCGCCCAGGGCGACGAAGGCCGCGGCCGCGGCGAGCGACCGCCCCCGGCGCCACAGCGTCCGGATGTCGTCGTAGGCCGCCGACGTCTCGACTGCGGTCTCAGGCTCGGCGTCGAACCCGAGGCGCGCCCGGGAGGCCCGCCCAAGCGCGGCGGAGTCGGCCTGGGCGACGGACTCGTAGAGCGGCCGCGCGGCCTCCTCGCGGCCGGCGGCCCGCTCGATCTCGGCCAGCGCGTAGCGGGCGCGGACGGCCACGGGCAGGTCGGGCGTGTCGCGCAGGATGGTCCGATACAGCGCCGCCGCGGTGTCGGCGCGCCCGAGCGACAGGAAGAACGCGTTGGCGAGTTGGTAGCGGAGCCCGGCCAGCTCGGTCACCAGCTCGACCCGCTTGGCCGGCGTCCGCGGGATCGCCGACAGGTCGAGCGGCGGCGGCCCCTCGTTGAGCCCGAAGCCGCCGGGGACCTCGGTCGTGACCACGCCGCGAGCGGCGGCCACGTCGCCGGCCTGGACCGCGGACCGGCGGCGCCAGTTGGGGACGAGCGGGCGGTCGCCCCACTGCTGCTCGAACGCGATCAGGCCGGCCTGGATCGAGGCCGGCACGCGGTACGCGAGGAAGCCGCCGTTGTCCGCCGACGTCTCGGCCGCCGACGACGGGGGCCGGGCGCCGCTCGGGGTCCTCTGCCCCTCGACCCCGAGCCGGCCGCCGCCGCTGAACTCCTGGGCCGTCCGGGCCTCCTGGAGCTCGCGCTGCTCGATCAGGTAGACCCGCCGCCGCTCGGTCTCGATCGCGGCGATCCGCGCGTCGAACGCCTCCTGGGACAGGTCGCCCAGTATCAGGAGCGAGTCGGCCGCCGAGATCTCCCTCGCCGTCGCGGCGAGCGCGTTGTAGGTCCGGGCCTCGTCGGCCACCTCCAGGATTGCGCCCCGAGTCGGGCGGACGTCGGCGGTGGGCGACCGGAAGGCCGTCGCCGCCGTGTCGAAGTGGGCGGACGCGCGGACGTAGTCGCCGGTCCGGTCGCGGTAGAACTCGGCCAGGCGGTAGTGGGCCTCGCCGCGGACCGCCGCCGCGTTCAGGTCGGGCTCGTAGAGGACGTCTCGGAACAGGGCGAGCGCGCGGCCGTCGTCGCCGGCCGCGGACCGGAGCCGCGCCTCGATCAGGGCCAGCTCGCCGCGCCGGTCGTAGTTCTTGTCGTCGGACCGCATCCGGCGGATCGCGTCGAGGGCCGGGCCGGGCTGGTCGGCTTCGAGGCCCAGGACGAGCGCGCGGCCGATCTCGGCGGCGTAGCCGAGCTCGTAGGCCGGCCGGCGGCGGAGGGCCTCGGCGTAGGCCTGGGCCGCTGGGTCCCACCGCTCGGCGTGCTCCTCGACCTGGCCGAGCAAGACGTAGGCCCGGGCCGCCACGTCGGCGTCGCCCTCCTCGGGGGCGCCGGCCCGCAGCGCCTCCGCCGCCTCGTCCCACCGCCCGGCGCGCGAGTACAGCTCGCCCAGCGCGAGCTGCATCTGGGCCCGCCAGCGCCGGTCGCCGCCCTCGTCGGCCAGCCCCTCCTCCAAAACGGACACGCCCTCCTCGAACCGGTCCGCGGCGGCGTACGTCCGGCCGAGCCAGAACCGGGCCTCGTCGCCCAGCCGGCGGTCCTCGACGAGGTCGGCGGCGGCCATCGTCTCGCGGAACTTCTGCTCCGCCCCCACGAAGTTGCGCTGGTAGAAGTACGACTTGCCGATGACCAGGAGCGCGTCGTCGGCCCACTTCGAGCTCGGCCGGTCGCGGAGCAGCTCGGCGCTCTTGTCGATGGCGTCCTGGAACGGCCCGCTCTGGGGGCTCGACGCCGTCACCGGGAAGACGGCCACCAGCCGGTTCCGGTCGACGGTCACGGCCGACCGCTCGAGCGCGCTCTCGCCCTCCTCCAGCGACTGCGACGCGTTGTAGTACGTGTTGTAGTACGCCCGGAAGTTGTTGTACCGGTTGTACAGCGGCGAGCCGGACCGGCACCCGGACAGGGCCCCGCCCAGGCCGACGGCCAGGACGAGGAGGAGACGAGCCGACGGCGCCGTGCGCATCGAGACCACTCTGGGGGAGGAGACGGAAAACGGAGTAGCGGAGGCGCCGGGCAGTCGGGGGGCTCGTTCGGAACCAAAGCTACGCCGACCGCCACCGCGCGCCAGGGCACGAACGACGCGCCTCCGCCGAACGTGCCTCGGGGAACGGGGAACGGGGAACGGGGAACGGGGAACGGGGAAATCTGCGCCCCGGCGACCACGGGCGCCACCGATGGGCCCCCGAGTTGCCCACGAAGCGTCCACGCCGCTCCCCTCTGCCCGTTCCCCGTTCCCATTTCCGGTGAGCGAAGCGAGCCCATTCCCCGCGAGCGGAGCGAGCTACCGAGCCCGGTCCACGCCTCAGTTTTCCCGGGCCCGCGTCGCGAGCAGCGCCTGGGGCGGCGACGGCTGGCCGGCCACGCGGTACCCGGCCACGCCGTCGCCCTCGACGAACACCACCAGCCCCTCGGCGTCGGGGTCGTAGGTCTCGAGCTGGTGGGCCTCCCAGCCGTCGAAGTCGGCCTCGGTAGTGCCGGGGAGGTTGTGGATCTGGGTCGTGTAGAACAGCCGCTCGGGCTCGAACGGACGGGGGCGGAACCGGCGCGGGCGCTCGCTCCTCCACAGCACGACGGCCCCGGCGCCGTGGCGGCGGTACCCCTCGTAGGCGGCGGCCGAGAGCTCGGCCCAGTGGCCCGCCAGGAAGTCGCGGTGGGCGTCGACGCGGGCCCGCGCCCGGCGCGAAGCGGGCGTCGGGGACGTGATCGTGACCAGGCCGCGCGGCGTGGCGACGGAGACGGACGAGTCGGCGGGCATGCGAGAAACGGAGCGCAGCGCGGCCCACCGCGAGCCCGTCCGTCGGGTTCCGACCGTCCTATCTTCTCAGGCCCTCTCCCCCCGCACGTCATGCCGCGCTACGCCGACTTCGACGAGGTCCTGGCCTCCTACCCCGCCCGCTTCAACAGCGACAAGGCACAAAGCATGGACGACCGCGTCCACATGAACCTGACCGGCGACGACGCCCGCGACGTCACGCTCTACGTCCACCACGGCGAGCTCGACGTGCTCGACGGCGAGGTCCCCGAGGACCCGACGCTCCGGCTGACGGCCAAGACCGAGGACTGGGTGGCCATCGAGAACGGCGACCTCAACCCGATGATGGCCATGATGCAGGGGAAGGTCAAGATGAAGGGGTCGGTCCCCTTCGCGACCAAGTTCATGGGCCTGTTCGGCTACGGCGGCTGACCCATCGGCCCGTGGCAACGGCCTAGTCGCCGACCGCCTCTCTCCCACGCGACGTCCCCTCTCCCCCGGAGAGGGACAGGGTGAGGGGCCATACGGTCTGGCCACACCCAGGACGCCCCTCTCGTGGACACCCTCATCTCCGTCGAGCACGCGCGGCGCGTCGTCCTGGCGTCGGCGCGGTCGACGCCGGCCGAGACCGTCGCCCTGGCCGACGCCGTCGGGCGGACGCTCGCCGCGCCGGTCGCCAGCGACGGCCCGCAGCCGCCGTTCGACGCGTCGGCGATGGACGGATTCGCGGTCCGCTGGGCCGACCTCGGAGCGGCGCTGCCCGTCGCCGGGACGGTCCACGCGGGCGACGCGCCCGGGCCGCTCGCGCCCGGCACGGCCGTCGCCATCATGACGGGCGCGCCGGTCCCGGCCGGTGCCGACACCGTCGTCCCCGTCGAGCGGTCCTCCCGAGACGGCGACGCGGTCCGGTTCGACGGGTCGCCGACGCGGGGACAGAACATCCGCTGGGCCGGCGAGGCGCTGGTCGACGGCGACGAGGTAGTGGCCGCCGGCACCCTCGTTACGCCCGGCGCCGTCTCGGTTCTCGCGTCCGTCGGCGCCGCTCGCGTCCGGGTCCGCGCCCGACCGCGCGTGGCTGTCGTCGCGACCGGCGACGAGCTGGTCGACGCGAGCGAGACGCCGGGGCCGGGACAGATCCGCAACTCGAACGGGCCCGGGCTGGCGGCCCAGGTGGTGGCCGCCGGCGGCGCCGTCGTCGGCATGGTGGCGCGCGACACCGTCGCCGACCTCGACCGCGTGCTCGACGCGGCGGCCGACGCCGACGTGATCGTGTTCGCCGGTGGCGTGTCGATGGGCGAGCGGGACCTCGTTCGCGTGGCCCTCGACGCGCGCGGGGCCGAGTGGGCCCTTTGGCAGGTCCGCCAGCGTCCCGGCAAGCCGCTCGCGTTCGGGACGTGGGACGGCCGGCCCGTCGTCGGGCTGCCGGGCAACCCGGTCAGCGCGGCCGTGTGCTTCGAGGTCTACGTCCGCCCCCTTCTGGCGGCGATGCTCGGGCGACCGGCGGCGCCGGTGCTCGAACCGGCCGTCCTCGACGAGGCGATTCCCAAGAGGGTCGGCCTCCACACCTTCGCCCGCGTCACGGCCCAGCACGACGGCACGGGCCGCCTCTGCCTCTCCCCTGCCGGCGCCCAGGGCTCCCACGTCGCCCAGTCCCTCGCCTTGGCCGACGGCCTGGCCCACCTCCCCGCCGACTGGCCCGACGCGCCGGCCGGCGCCGCCGTCGCCTTCGAGCGCTGGGCGTGGGGCTGACCCGCCCTCTCACCCCGACCCCGATGCTCCTCCGCACCGTCCGCATGACGTTCGCCCCCGACCGGGTGGCCGACTTCCTCGCGCTGTTCGCCGACGCCCGCGACCGGATCGCCGCCGCGCCCGGCTGCCGCCACCTCGAGCTGTGGCGGGACGCCCGGTTCCCCAACGTGCTCACCACGTTCAGCCGCTGGGACTCGGCCGACGCGCTGGAGGCCTACCGCCAGTCCGACCTGTTCCGCGAGACGTGGGCCCGGACGACGCCGCTGTTCGCCGACGCCCCGGTGGCCCACAGCCAGGTCCGGGTCAACGCTGAGGCGGACGGACAGGGGGTCACCCAGCCGCAGAGGGCAGGACGGTAGGTCGAAGCGGAGGACACGCCGACGGCTGGCGAAACCGAAGGCAGTGACGCTCGAGACCGGCCTGCGGCGGCAGATCCGAGAGCGTCCGCGCCACCGGCCCTATCGGTACACGTCCCGTCGGTTCGCGACTCTGACGACCTCGACGACGAGGACGTCGTCGGCGACCGTGTAGACGATCCGGTACTCGCCCTGCCGGACGCGGTAGGCCTCCTGCCCGGAGAGCTTCGCGCAGCCGGGCGGGCGCGGGTCGTCGGCCAGCGTGCCGATTCGGTCCACGACGCGCTGCCGGTCCTTCTTCCGGCGGATCGCCCGGATCTCCTTCACTGCGCTCCGCTTGATCTCGACCCGGTACCGCCCCGGCATCAGATGGCGCCCTCGGCCTTCAGGTCCCGGACGAACGACTCGAACGAGACGGTGGGCTCGTGCGCGCGGTCCCCGAGCGCCGCGAGATCGTCGGCGTCCTCCGCCAGCAGCGCACGAACGGCTTCGTTGACGACGTCGGAAACGGACCGCTCGGTCTCGGCCGCCTTGAGGCGGAGCGCCTTGTGAAGCGCGGAGTCGAAGTAGACGGTGGCCCGCGTCGGGTTAGCGGTGGGCATGGCACGGTGGGGACGTCACGACGCCGAGACACTACGAGTGGGCACCGGGTTTCGAGAAGTACGGGCGGAAAGCCGTCCGGCCGCGGAAGGCAACGGCCACTGGCCCGACGCCCCGCCGACTGGCCCGACCCCTCCCGATGCTCCTCCGCACCGTCCGCATGACGTTCGCCCCCGACCGGGTGGCCGACTTCCTCGCGCTGTTCGCCGACGCCCCCGTTGCCCACAGCCAGACACGAGCGGGCAAGGAGGACATGTAACAGCAGACCGATCAGCTGCTCAAAGCTGAGGGGCTGGCGGGTGAACCGGAGCGCAGGACACGCCGACGGCTGGCGGAACAGAGAACGCTGACGCCTTGGATTGGCCTGCAGCGGCGAGCTCTGCCGCACGACCCTACTTGCGGCCAAGCAGTTGGTCTACCGTGAGGCCGATGTCGCGTGCGATCTTCCGCAGAAGAGACGGAGAGATGTCACGTCCCTTGTGGAGTGGCACCGTCGTGGCGCGACCGTCTGCATGGCGGAATTGCTTATGCGAACCACGTTGGCGGACGTCCTCGAAGCCAAGTGCGTTCACGAGGCGGATGACCTCCTAAGGCGATGAGGACGGGGACGTTTCCCACGACTACACCGCCACTGAGACGAGTTGCGTTCCGACGAACTCGCCCTCAAGCACTGGCTCGCCGTCCTCCAGCAGCACCTCGATCACCTCGCGCATGTTGGCGTAGAGATCGTCCAGCGTTCCGCCCTGCGAGTGCGCGCCGGGGAAGCCGGGGACGTACCCGACGAGGAGCGAGGTGTCCAATTCGCGCTCGACGATGACGGTGTAGGTGTTCATCTTTCAGCGGTTTGTTTGGGGTGGAACGCCGACCGCCGTTCCCGGTTGCTGCCAGCGGAGTGAGGTGGAACAGTTGGACGCTCAACCGCCCTGGGCTGGGGGCGCAACGGTGAACCGAAGCTACGGAAGCGCTAACGCCTCGCCGAGACCGATGGCGCCTAGGGTCGGCTTGCAGCGGCGGGCTATACGTCCTGGTGTATTGGGCTGAGTATTCGAGGTATTGTTCCACCGTGGCTTGTACCTGGAACAGGAAGCATTCCGTCATTCTGAACTTCGATCTCACCTGACATCTCGCGACTGACTGCTTGAATGTCTTTGTAGAACGACTTCTTGACCGCCCCGTCGATCTCCTTCGTGCGCACAAGGACGTGCGCCCCGCCCCGCGTTTCTACGACGGTAGTAGGCGTTGAACCGAGCGCAGCCCGCACCCTCCCAACAACCGCACTGAGGTCGTCGCTGCCGCCAGCCCCTTCTTTGGGATACGGCTGTCTCGTCCACGCGGAGCGGCTGGTTCTCGTAGAGCCGGTCCGCCAGTTCTTTGAGCGTGGCGAGGGCCGCTTTCCTTTGACTCCGTGGGTTCACGGTGAGGTACACAGCGAAGGCGTGATCTGGAAGGGCGTTGCCCTCCCGGTCCGTGTAGAGCCCACGCCGAACACACATCTCTTCGACCCGAGATGCGATCTGCTCCTTCCGCGTTACGACCTCCCGTCGGAACACGACTGAGTTCCCGATGGACAGGGTCTCCTGTTCCTTGTCAGAGAGATACTTCCTCCGCGCCATGAGCATGAGGATTAGAGCCTCGTCCTCCCCGAGGTCGGGGATGAACAGTTCAACGAACCGGTCTAACTCAGAGGCGTCGCGCAGGAAATCGTAAACGGAACTCATCGTGAGCAAGAAGGACGTATAACAGATAGCCGCTCACCCGCGGCACAGGACATGCCGTCGGCGAGCAGGACGGTAAAGTAACCACCTACGGCAGACCGAGCAGACTCTACCAAGTGCCGTCGGCGTGCGGTGGCGGGTTATGCCGCCTGGCTGGTTCAACGCTTCGAGATATATTTTTGAACCTCTTTTAGGGATGCCGCAATGGACTTCGCGTGATCTCGCATAGCCTTGAGATGAGTCCTACTGGATTCAGGCTGTTGAATCGCCCGCCCCAGTATATCGAGCGCGAGCGTAAAGGTCTCCTCGTAGGTGGCTCCGTGAGTATCGTTGTAGTGAGCAGTCACCTGGCTTCTGATTTGCGCTGCGTCCGCACCGCCTAGCTGCTCCATTGTGGTGCTCAGAAGCGTAACGATTCGGCGGCCAGGTGCCATGTAGCCCTGAGCCTTGACGGGCTCTTGGACGAACTTGGAGTCGGCGAAGTCCTCCAGCGGAGGGTCAAAGACAAGGCTCACATCTTGGGCTGGCCTAGTCCCTGTGTTCTCTAACACCACTCGAATCATAACCCCTTCTGACTTCAGGTAGCAGACGATGTACGGCCTTACGTGTTCGAGTAGAGCGCCAGCAGCCCGGTCCAAGGCGTCAGACTGATCTGACATGAGCTGCGCCTGACGATTGAGTTCGTCACGCTGGCTGACGAGGGCTCTCGTGTTCTCCCTGATCTCCTCCGCTTGCTGATAGTAGCCAAGCACGAACCACAAGAAGGCGATTGGCGCGACAACTCCAGCCACGTAATCGCCCACTTCGTTCAGTTCGAGACTGCCGTCCGCCTTCAGGAGTAACAGAACGAGCGCTAGCGCGAGCCAGATCGAAGTAATGACTATGCCTATCCGCGTTTTGCTCATTTATGCTGGGAAAAGCGGTATAACCACTCGTTCTGTGGCGGGGGTCACTGGATCTGGAGACCCGCCACCAAATGTAGTGACCTCCCCCCACATCCGGCCCGGTCAGATCACCGTCCCGTCGGGGAGGATCGCGTTCTTGGGCAGCACGATCACGCCGTCGCGGATGTACTGCTCGTCGCCTTCGGCTTGAACTCCGGCCTCGTCGTGATCCGCCAACCGTGGGTGACACAACCTCACAGCGACGCCTCCTCGATGATCTGCCGGAGTGCCGACGGCGAGATGTCTCCCTGGTCCGACTTCGAGTAGATCGTCACGAGGATCACGCGCTCGGCGACCTCGACGTAGTACACCACCCGGTACCCTCCGCTCTTCCCCCGCCGCGCGTCGGAGTTCGCGAGGCGGACCTTGTAGACCACGTAGCCGGTGCCCTGCACCCGGTCCCCCGGCGTCTCGCCCGACGAGAGGGCGTCGACGAGCGGCTCCACGTCCTGCCGGATGCGTCGGTACCGCTTCGCCAGACGCCGCAGGCTCCGCTTGAACTCCGAGGTGAACAACACCTCGGTCCGACCGGGCTCACTCACCGCCGAGGCCGTCCCACAACTCCGACACCGGGCGGACCTCCCCGCGCTGGACCTCGGACCAACCGAGCCGGGCGCTCTCCTCCGCCGGGACGAGGGCGACGCTCTCGCGGAACGCCGACACCATCTGGAGGAGGGCCGGGAGGTACTCGTCCGGCACGTCGCCCACCTGCTCGATCACGCGCTGGCGGTAAGGGGAGGCTGCGGACATGAGTGCGGAAGGTCGTCGCGGTACGACGCCCGGCGCATCGGCCCGTTCCAACGCCCCTCGTGCCCGCCCGGTCAGATCACCGTCCCGTCGGGGAGGATCGCGTTCTTGGGCAGCACGATGACGCCGTCGCGGATGTGCCACCCGTCGCCGTCGGCCTCCTGCACCCCGGCCTCGTTCGTGATCCGGCAGTCGGCGCCGACCTGGACGTTCTTGTCGATGATGGCGCCCTCGACGACGCTGTTGGGCCCGATGCCGGGCGACGGCGGCGGGTTGAGGCCGGGCCGCCGGGACGGGTCGCGCCAGGGGAGGTAGTCCGCGCCCAGCATGACCGTCCGGCGGAGCTCGGCGCCCGGCGAGACGAACGACCGGATGCCGACGACCGAGTCCTCGACCGTCGCCTCGGTGATCACGGCGGCCTCGGCGATCATCGAGTGGCGGACGTGCGACGACTGGATCTTGGCCGGCGGCAGCATCCGCGCGTTCGAGAAGATGGGCGCGTCCTCGTCGTAGAGGTCGAACTCGGGGTTGGGCTGGGCGAGCGCGAGGTTGGCCTCGTAGAACGACCGGACCGTCCCGATGTCGGACCAGTAGCCGGTGAACGGGTAGCTCACGACGCGGCGGGCGGCGATGGCGGCCGGGATGATCTCCTTGCCGAAGTCGGCCTGGTCGGTGTTCGTGAGGAGCACCTCGCGGAGCACGTCGCGCTCGAACATGTAGATCCCCATCGACGCGAGGTAGATCCGTCCCTCGTCGCGCATCTTGGCCGAGACCGGGCTGTCGAGCCCCTCGAGCTGGTCGCGCGCCGGCTTCTCGTGGAACTCGGTGATGACCCCGTCGGCGTCGGTCTTGAGGATGCCGAACGCCGGCGCGTCGTCGGCCGTGACGGGGATCGTGGCCACGGTGAGGTCGGCCCAGGTCGAGCGGTGGTGGGCGGCGAACGTGTTGAAGTCCATCCGGTAGAGCTGGTCGCCGGACAGGACGAGCACGCGGCGGTGCGGGTACGGGTCGATGTGGGGCAGGCACTGGCGGACGGCGTCGGCGGTCCCCTGATACCAGTCGTGGGAGTCCGGCGTCTGCTCGGCCGCCAGGACCGTCACGAACCCGTGGCCGAACCGGTCGAACCGGTAGGCCCGCGCGATGTGGCGGTTGAGGCTGGCCGAGTTGTACTGCGTCACCACGAACATCCGCATGAGCTCGCTGTTGACGCAGTTCGAGATCGGGATGTCGATGAGCCGGTACTTGCCGGCGAGCGGGACGGCCGGCTTCGAGCGGTGGCTCGTGAGCGGGAACAGCCGGGTGCCGGCGCCGCCGCCGAGGATCACGGACAACGTGTCGCGCATGGGGGGTCGGGGTGAGCGAGGGGACCGCTAGATACCGCGATCCAGCGTCGTGCGTCGCGGGGCCGTCGGACCGAACCCTCGCCGTTCCTGGCGGCCCGCGGCAGCCGGGCGGACACGACGAATCGTGTCCCTACGCATCGATCTGCCATGCCCCGACCTGCTGTAGAAATGATTCATCATGTCCGCGAGCACGCTACGCGAGCGCCGCGTACACCTCCGCATACGCCGTTGCCGACGCTGCCCACGAGTGGTCCGCCCGCATCCCGTTCTGGCGGAGCCGGGCGAGCGCGTCGGCGTCGAGCGCCAGCGCCTGGCGGACCGCGTCGGCGAACGCTTCGCCCGTGAACGCCTCGAAGCGCACGCCCGTCCCAGCGTCGCCGTCGAACGGCTCGACCGTGTCGCACAGCCCGCCGACGGCGTGGACCACGGGCACGGCTCCGTAGCGCATCGCGTAGAGCTGGCCCAGCCCGCACGGCTCCTGCTTCGACGGCATCAGGAACAAGTCGCCGGCCCCGTAGAGCCGGTGCGCCAGCGCCTCGTCGAACGCCAACGTGAGCGAGAACCGGCCGGCCGGCGCTCCGTCGGCGACGGTGCGGAGCGCGTCTTGATGTTCGGCGTAGCCCGAGCCGAGCACGGCCACCGCGGCGTCGGTCTCGTCGAGAATGCGGGCCAGCCCGTCGGCCAGGACCGCGGCCCCTTTCTCCGGCGTCAGACGGCCGACGAACACCAGCAGCGGGCGGTCGGCGTCGAGACCGAGGTCGGCGCAGACGGCGCGTTGGGTGGCCGCCTTGCCGTCGAGGTCGTCGGCCGAGAACGGGGTCGGCAGATGCGGGTCGGTGGCCGGGTCCCAGACGTCGGTGTCGACGCCGTTGACGATCCCGCTCAGCCGGTCGCCCGCCAACTGGAACGCGTAGTCGAGCCCGTGCGACGGCTCGGGCCCGGCCGCCAGCTCTCGCGCGTACGTCGGGCTGACGGTCGTCACGCGGCCGGCCCGCTCGACGCCCGCCTTCAGGCTGTTGACGCGGCCGAGGTGGTCGAGCGCGTCCCGGTTCGGCACGGCCACGCCGACGGCGTCCCACCGCGGCCACGGCATCTCGCCGTGGTGGTCGGCGCTGTGGACCGTGAACACGGTCGGCACGTCGCGCAGGACCGAGTTGGCGGGGTCGGCCTCCAGGAGCGTCGGGATCAGGCCCGTGTGGTGGTCGTGGAGGTGGAGGAGGTCGGCCCCGTCGAGCGGCGTGTTCTCCGAGCGGAGCCAGTCGAGCACCATCAGCTGGAACACGAGGTAGCGGACCTCGCCGCGCTCGAACCACGCGCCGTCGGACGCCCGGAAGTAGACGCCGTCGTCGCCGAAGGTTCCGGACTCGTCGATGAGGTACAGCGGGACCTCGGCGCGGTCGCTCGACATCGCCTCGGACCGGAACACCTCGAACGGGAACCACTCGCCCTCGAAAAACACGACGCCTGTGTGGACGGACTCGACGGCCCCGACGCGTGCGGCCATCCGCCCCTCCGGCCCCCCGTAGAACGGCATCACGACGGCGGACGGCACGCCGCCCTCGGCCAGCGCGCGCGGCAACGCGCCCACGACGTCGGCCAAGCCACCGACCTTGGCGAACGGGGCGCACTCGGCGGAGACGTGGAGGACGGGCATGGGGTCGAGCCGAAGCGGGGAGGCGCGAGCAAGATGCGAACGCTCGCGGGTCCTCGTGGGATCGACGCGCGGGTTCTCCCGAGGCGGGCAAAGGCTCCCCCGCAAGTCGGCAGGTCGCGGAGCCTGTCTCGATCGGAGCGGAATCACTCCGGCTCGGGGCTCTGGCCTCCTTGCGGAGAACGGAGTCGCTACACTCTTCGTCCCCCGTCCGACTGTCCAACAAACCAGCCGTCATCCTCGCGCACGCGGGGATCCATCGGGGGCCGCTCGCTGAGACAGAGCACCGGATGGATTCCCGCGTGCGCGGGAATGACGGGTGTTGCCTGGTTGCCCTCTGGAGAGCGAGCAGCCCAGCCATTGGGGGAGAACAACTCGAGGGACCGCTCCTGCCCCGACGTGGGCTGAGGCAACGCGATGGGCAGAGGACGAGGGAGCGCCAGCGGGCCGACCCGGCGAGATCTCGCCGCCGGAACAATCCGGCATCTCCCCCGCCGTTCGCGCCCCGTCCCCGGCTAGCTTGCGCGCGCCCCGCCCGTCCCCGTGTCCGCCTCCCCCCTCGCCGCTCCGATCCGCCGCCGGCTGCGCGCCGCCCGCCGCCGGCTGACGGGCGCGGCCGTGGCCCGAGGCGCCCTCGTCACGCTCGGCGTGGTCGGTGCGGCGGCGGCGCTGGCGCTGGCGGCCGAGGCGACGGTCTGGCTCGGCGTCGAGCTGCGGACGGCCTTGTTTTGGACCCTCGTCGTCGCACTCGTGACGCTCATCGCGGCCACCGTCGTCGTGCCGCTCTTGCGCGGGTGGGGCGTGCTGCCCGGGCTCGACGAGCGGGCCGTCGTGCGGCGGGCCGGGCAGGACTACGCGGGCGTCGGCGACCGGCTGGCAACGTTCCTCGACCTGGCCGACGGGAAAGACGCCGGCGACGACGACCGGCTCCACGCCGCGGCGCTCGACGCGCTGGGGCGCGAGGTGGCCGACGTCCCGTTCGAGCGCGTCCACGCGTTCGGGCCGGTCCGCCAGACGGCGCGGTGGGCGCTCGTCCCGCTGGCGCTGGTGGTGCTCGGGTTCGGGCTGTGGCCCCAGACGATGACGGCGGCGGCCGGCCGGCTGCTGGCGCCCGGCGTCTACTTCGCGCCGCCCGCCCCGTTCGAGCTGCGGGTGACGCCCGGCGACGCCGAGGTCACGCGCGGCGCCCCGTTCGAGATCACCGCCCGCGCGGTCGGCCGCGAGCTGCCGCTGTCGGCCGCGCTCGAGATCGGCCGGGCCGACGAGCGGGCGACCGAGACGGTCCGCCTCCAGGCCGACGCCGACCGGTTCGCCCACACCGTCGACGCCGTCCGCGCCGACCTCCGCTACCGCTTCCGGGCCGACGGCGTGCGGACGCCCTGGTTCACCGTCCGCGCCGTCGACCGGCCCTTGGTGCGGGGCGTCCGGGTGACGGTGATTCCTCCGGGCTACTCGGGGCGGAGCGCGCGGGCGCTGCCCGAGGGCGTCGGCGACGCGACGGGGCTGACGGGCTCGGCGGTCCGCATCCAGGTCCAGCACGGCGGCCCGTCGCCGGTCGAGGCGTGGCTGGGTATCGAGTGGGAGGACGGCCGCGGCCAGCGGGTCCCGTTGCGGATCGGGAGCGAGGCGGCGCTCGGCCAGTTCCGCCTGCGCGGGGCCGGCACCTACACGGTCCACCTCCGCTCGAACGACGGGCTCGAAAACACCGACCCGGCCCGCTACCGCCTCGGCGTCCTGTCCGACGGGCCGCCCCAGATCGCGCTCGTCGAGGGCGCCGACGGCGGGCTCGACGGCGGCTCGCGCCGACTCGTCTTCCGCGTCACCGACGACTTCGGCTTCGGCGGCGGGCGGCTGGTGTACCGCGTCACGCGTGGCGGGACGGCGCAGGCGACGCGGGCGCTCGGCCTGGGCGTCCGCACGCGCCCGCTCGACCAGGACGTGACCGTCGACTGGCGCGTGCCCGGCGCCCGCCCCGGCGACGTCGTCGAGTTCTACGGCCAGGTGACCGACAACGACGGGGCCGGCGGCAAGACGGCCCGGACGCCGCTGTTCACCGTCCGCTACCCGTCCCTCGCCGACCGGCTCGACGACTTTGGCGCGCGTCGCGACTCGACGGTCGAGGCGCTGGAGGAGCTCAAGGACGACGCCGACGCGTCGCGCGAGCGGTTCCGCCGGCTGCGCGAGGAGCTGCGCGAGAACGTCGACCCGGACTGGGAGGACCGCCGCCAGGTCGAGGAGCTGATGCGCCAGCAGGACGCGCTCCGCGACCAGGCCCAGTCGCTCCAGGAGCAGATGCGCCAGCTCGGCGAGCAGCTCCAGGACCCCCAGGTCGGCGACGACGACCTGCGCCGCCAGTTCGAGGACATGCAGCGCGTGCTCCAGGAGCTCGACACGCCCGAGGTCCGCGACGCGCTCGAACGCCTGCGGGAGGCGATGGAGAAGCTCGACCTCCGCGACATGCTGCAGGAGGCCGACGAGGTGGCCCAGAGCGAGGAGGAGATGCGCCGCCGCCTGGACCGCGCGATGGAGTTGATGCGCCGGTTGGAGGCGGCCGTCGAGATGGAGGAGATCGCGCGCCGCGCCGAGGACCTGGCCGAGACCGAGGAGCGGCTGGCGCGCGAGACCGAGGCCGTCCGCGAGGGCCGCGACCCGGAGGAGGCGTCAGAACAGACTGAGTCGCAAGATGCGGACGCTGAGGCCGCAGAGGGCGACGAGCAAAGCGACGAGGCCGGCGAGCAGGCGAACGAGCCGTCGGCGAGCGAGACCCGAGCCGAGCGCGAGCGGCTGGCCCAAGAGCAGCGCCAGGCGGCCCAGGACGCCCAAGCGTTGCAGAAGGAGCTCGACGCGCTGCGCGAGCAGCTCGACGAGGTCCGCAACGCGCCGACCGACGCCGTCGAGCAGATGCAGCAGGAGATGAACGAGGACGGCGGGCTCCCCCAGCAGATGGAGGAGAACGCCCAGCAGCTCCAGCAGAACCAGATGCAGGACGCCCAGCAGGGTCAGCAGGACATGTCGGAGCAGCTCCGCCAGATGGCCGGCCGGATGCGCGAGCAGAGCCAGCAGATGCAGCAGCAGCAGCAGCAGGTCGACCAGGCCGCGCTCCGCCGCGCGCTCGAGGACGTCCTGACGGTCTCGCGCGAGCAGGAGACGCTGGCGGGCCGGACGGCCGGGCTCCCCCGTGACAGCCCGGCGCTCGTCCCCGCCGCCCGCCGCCAGAGCGACCTCCGCGACGCCTTGCGGACCGTCGTCGACACGCTGCGCCGGGTCGGGCAGACGGTGCCCGCGCTCGGCCCCAAGGTCGACGAGCGGGCGGCCAACGGGCAGCGCGAGATGGACCTGGCCGTGGGGCGCCTGGCGGACCGCCGCTCGGGCCCGGCCGTCGGCCACCAGCGGGCGGCCATGTCGCACCTCAACGAGCTCGCACTCCTGCTGGCAGACCTGCTGGACCAGCTCCAGAACCAGGCGCAGCAGAACGGCCAGGGCAGCGGCGGCCAGGGCAGCAGCTCGGGCATGTCGCCCCAGCAGATGGAGCAGATGGGCCGCGCCCAGCAGCAGCTGAACCAGCGGATCCAGCAGATGCTCAACGAGTCGGCCGGGGAGCGGCTGTCGCCGGGGCAGGGCCAGCGCCTGCGCCAGATGGCCGAGCAGCAGGAGGCCCTACGCCGCCAGCTCGAGCGGGCCGTCGAGGGCAGCGGCGACGGGCTCAACCCGAACGACCGGAGCGCGCTCCAGCGCGTCGGCGACCAGATGAAGGAGGCGGCCGAGCAGCTCCGCCGCGGCGGGCTCGATCCGCGTGTCCAGCCCCGCCAGCAGCAGATCCTCGAGCGGCTCCTGGAGGCCGAGCAGTCGGTCAACCAGCGGGGCCGCGAGCAGCGCCGCGAGGCCCAGCAGGGCCAGGCCCGCCCGGCGCCCCCGGCCACGGCGCCCCGCACGGACCGCCCGGCCGACCGCGTCCGCGGCGACCTGATCCGGGCGCTCGAGAGCGGCTACGCGCCGGACTACCAGGACCTCATCAAGCGCTACTTCGAGCGCTTGCAGGCCCGCACCGCCGGCTGACGCCGGGCACGGACGGTGCCGCGCGCCCGACGCCAGCGCCGTGCCGTCCCGATGGCGACCAGGGTCAGCGCCGCGGCCACGGTTCGAGGCGGGGCCGGGTGTAGGGGCGCCGGACGGCGGGGGACTCCTCGGTCGCCGGCCGGGGCGGCGGCGTGGACGCGCCGAGTGGAACGCCGAGCTCGGAGGCCAGAATGGCGATCTCCAGGTCGGCCCGCTCGATGGCGGTGCGGAACGGTCGGAACGAGGTCATGGTCAGGAGGCGGGTGTCGGCGAACAGGAGAACGAGGGCGCCGTGCCGGGCGCCCTCGGGGGCACCTACGCCTCCCCGCGCTCGAACCCCTCGGCGAGGTCGCTGACGATCTCGTCCATCGAGAGGTCGATGTCGAACGCCAGGAGGTCGTGGGCGAGGGGGACGGCGGCGACGAGGGTGGCCGCGGCGAAGGCGGAGAGGGCGAGGACGAACATGTGAGCGGGGGTCTGGGGGACGCAGGCGGCGCCCCGGGTGGATGACTCGACGATAGCCGGGCGAGCCGGACCCCTCGTTGCACACACGTCCGATCCGTTGCCCGGAGGTCCCGTGCGACGTCCGTGACACGGATCGGACGTCCGTGCAAAGCGGCTCAGCGCCCGTTTACGGCCCTTGGTCTAGCTTGCACGTCCCCTCGGTGGCTCACCTCCGTCTATGTCTGTCGCGTCTCGCTCCGCGTCCCGGTTCGCCTGGGCCGTCGTCGTCGTGGCCGCCGCCGCCGTGGTGGCCGTGTCGACGGGCGACCGGCCCGACGCTCGGGCCCAGTCCAGCGCGGAGGTCCAGCGCGAGCGCCCGTTCGGCGCCCCGATCCGGTTCCGGCACCTCGGGCTCGACGACGGCCTCCCCAACCCGTACGTCCAGGCGATCTGGCAGGACTCGCTGGGGTTCCTCTGGGTCGGGACCTACAACGGACTCGCCCGCTACGACGGCGCCGAGGTCCGCACGTACCGGCCGACCCCCTTCGACACCACGAGCCTCAGTGACGCCTGGGTCGTCGCCATCGCCGGCACGACCGACGGCGACGTGTGGGTGCTCAACGAGAACGGGCCGGTCAACCGCTACGACCCCCGGCGCGACGCGTTCTCGCTCGCCCCGGCCGACTCCGCGATCACCGGCGGGTCCGAGCTCCTGGTCGGCCGCGACGGGACGGTGTGGGCAGGCCACTTCAGCGGCCTCTACCGCCACGACCCCGCGCGCCGGACGGCCGAGCGGGTCCGCCCCGACGTCCTGGACGGGGACGTCACCGCGCTGGCGGAGGCCACCAGCGGGACGCTCTGGGTCGGGACTCGAGACGTGGGAGTGGTGCGGCTAGAGCCCGACGGCGCTGCGACGTCGTTCCGCTACGACCCGGCCGACCCGTCGTCGCTGCCGAGCGACTTTGTCGGCGCGCTCCTGGTGGACCGGGCCGGGCGGCTGTGGGTCGGGACGGGCCGAGGGCTCGCCGTCTCCGTCGCCGGCGACCGCTTCGAGACGGTCGACGGGCTCCGAGGCGAGGCGGTGTGGTCGCTCGCGGAGGACCCGGCCGGCGACGTCTGGGTCGGCACCTCCGACGGGCTCGTCCGGCTGGACCCGCCCACGGGCCGGACGTCCCGCTACGCCCACGACCCGGCCGACCCGTCGAGCGTGGGCGCCGGCGCCGTACGTGCGCTGTTCCTCGACCGGGCAGGGACGCTGTGGGCGGGGACGGAGACGGGCCTGAGCGCGTTCGTGTGGTCGGCCCCCCCGTTCGATCATCTCGGCCCCGGACCAGACGGGTTGGGCGACCCCGGCGTATGGGCCATCGTCGAGGCGCGCGACGGGACGCTGTGGGTGGGCACGCGGAACGGGGTCGATGGGTTCGCGCTCGACGGCGCCGTCCGCCGGTTCCGCTCCGACGGAACGGCCGCCACGATCGGCCCGGGATCGGTGACGGCGCTCTACGAGGAGCCCGACGGGACCCTCTTGGTCGGCACGCGTCCTCACCTCGGCCGCCCCGGCGGGTTCACGCGGCTGGACCCCGCGACCGGACGCGTCGTCCGCCAGTTCGACCGCGAGCGCGACGGCCTGCCGACCGACTACCCGTGGTCAATCTGGCCCGACCGCCGCGGCCGCATCTGGGTGATGTCGGGCTCGAACGGGTGCCCGAGCGTGTTCGACTCGGCTACCAGCACGTTCGAGGCGCACTGCCCCGGCAACGACCCGGACCGGCAGCTGGACGCGAAGGTCTTTTTCGAGGACGACGCGGGCGACCTGTGGTTCGGAGCGTGGGGCGCGGGGCTCGTCCGGCTCGACCTCAAGACCGGCGAAACCCGCCAGATCTCGCACGACCCGGCAGATCCGAACACCCCGCCCAACAACATCGTCGAGTCGTTTGCCCACGGGCCGGACGGCAGCTTCTGGTTCGGGACCTATGGCGCGGGCCTGAGCCTGTTCGACCCGGCGGCCGGCACGTTCCGCCACCTCCACAGCGGCAACAGCGACCTGCCCAGCGACCTCATCTACGCCATCGAGTCCGACGACGGCGGTCACCTGTGGATGAGCACGGACGTGGGCCTGACCCGGTTCGACCCTCTAGCTGAGACGTTCGAGACGTTCGGGCTCGACGACGGGCTCCAGGGCCTCGACTTCAACGGCGGCGTCTCGCACCGGGGGGCCGATGGCATGCTCTACTTTGGCGGCGTCAACGGGCTCAACCGCTTCGACCCGGCCCGGATCGGGTCGGGTAGGACTCCGCCCGCGGCCGTCGTGACCGCGGTGGCCGTGGCCGGGGAACGGGTCGCGCCGGGCGACGGCTCGGCGCTGGCGGTGGCCGCGCCCTACGCCGAGACCGTCCGCCTCGGCGCCCGCCAGCGCGACGTCGCGTTCACGGTCGCCGCGCCCGGCGCCGCCGGCTCGGTCCGCTACCGCGTGCGGCTCGACGGCTACGACGACGATTGGCACCCGCCCGGGCCCCAGCGGACGGCGGCCTACACCAACCTCGACCCCGGCCGCTACACGTTCCGCGTCCAGGCCGCCACGGGCCCGACGTGGGGCGACGCCGAGCGGGCGCTGGCGGTCGTGGTCACACCGCGGTGGTTCCAGACGTGGTGGTCGCGCCTGCTCGCGGGGCTGGCGGTCGTCGGCGGCGTGGGGTGGGTGCTCCGCTCGCGCGCCCGGGCCGCGCGCCAACGCCAGGCCGAGCTCGAGGGCCTCGTCACCGAACGGACCGTCGCGCTGAGGGAGCGGACGCTGGCGCTCGAGGCCGAGCAGCAGACGACGCGAGCCCAGGCCGAGCGGCTGCGCGAGGTCGACCGCCTGCGGACGCGGTTCTTCACGAACGTCAGCCACGAGTTCCGGACGCCGCTCACGCTCACCATCGGCCCGCTCGAAGACCTCGACGCCCACGCCGACGCGCTCCCCGAGGACGCCCGCTGGTCGGTCGACGTGGCGCTGCGCAACAGCCGCCGCCTGCTCCGGCTGACCAACCAGCTGCTCGACGCGGCCCGGCTGGAGGCCGGCGAGATGAGGCTGCGCGCCCGGCCCCTCGACCTCGGCGCCCACGTGCGCGCGACGGCCCTGTCGTTCGCCCCGCTCGCCGAGCGCCGCCGCGTCCGGTTCGACGTCGAGACGCCGCCCGAGCCGGTCCCGGCCTGGGCCGACCCCGACAAGCTCGACGCGGTCTTGGTCAACCTGCTCTCGAACGCGTTCAAGTTCACGCCCGAAGGGGGAGCGGTCCGCGTCGCCGTCGTCGTTCGGGACGAGGCCGTCGAGGTCCACGTCCGCGACAACGGGCCCGGCATCGCCGAGGCCGACCTGCCCCACGTGTTCGACCGGTTCTACCGGGTCGAGGAGACGGAAGGGACCGAGGGGACGGGCATCGGCCTGTCGCTCGCGCGCGACCTGGCGGCGCTCCACGGCGGCGGCCTGTCGGCCGAGAGCGTGGCCGGGCTGGGGTCGCTGTTCACGCTTACGCTCCCGCTCGGCCGCGGCCACCTCCGCGACGACCAGGTCACCCTCCCCGCACCAGAGCCGAGCGCCGCGACCGTCGGCGTCGCCCTCCCCGACGCCGAGCCGCCCGCCGCGCCGGAGGACGCCGGCGACGACCGGACGACGATCCTGGTGGCCGACGACAACGCCGACATCCGGGCCTACGTCCGGTCCCACCTCGGCGACCGCTACCGGGTGATCGAGGCGCCCGACGGCGACCGCGCGCTCGCGCTCGCCCAGGAGGAGACGCCGGACCTGGTCGTGAGCGACCTGATGATGCCCGGCCTGGACGGCATCGGCCTGGTCCGCGCCCTGCGCGCCGACCCGGCCACCGACTTTATCCCGGTGATCCTGCTGACGGCCAAGGCCGAGGAGGTGGACGTCCAGACGGGCTTGGACGCCGGCGCCGACGACTACGTCGTGAAGCCGTTCAACGTCCAGACGCTCCAGGCCCGGATCGACAACCTGATCGCGTCGCGCCGGTGGCTCCGAGACCGGTTCGCGACGGCGACCGGCGACGGGGCCCGGAGCCCGGCCGAGGTCGCCGCGCCTCCCGAGACGTCCCCGTTCGTGGGGCGCGCGCGGGCGGCCGTCGAGGGCCGGCTGGGCGACGAGGAGCTGTCGGTCGAGGACCTCGCCTCCGCCCTCGACGTCAGCCGGAGCACGCTCCACCGACGCCTCACGGCCGACGGCGACGCGACGCCGACCGCGTTCATCCGCCACGTCCGGCTCGAGCACGGGCGCGACCTGTTGCGGGCCAGCAGCGGGACGGTGAGCGAGGTCGCCTACGCGGTCGGCTTCCGGAGCGTCTCCCACTTTTCGCGGTCGTTCCGCCAGCGCTACGGGGTCCCGCCGTCGGCGGAGATCGGGCTGGGCGCCGGTGGAGCGGAGGCGGACGGCGTCGCCTCCCCCCTCCCCGTCAGTTCGTGATCTCCAGGTCGCCGTAGGTCACCACGCCCTGCGTGCCGTCCAGCAGGACGACGCGGTACAGGCCGGGCCCGCCGCGCGCGATCTGGCTCGTGCTGATGGAGAACGGGTAGAACCCGGCCTGCGACGCCTGCGGCTTCGACGCGTTCGGGTCCGCGACGGGGACCAGATCGACGGCGCCGGCCCGGTCCTCGGCGAGCACATAGAGACGGAGCCCGCCCGGCACGCCCTGCGTGTCGACCAGGAACCCGACGGCCTGGCCCAGGCGGCTGGGGTTGGGGCTCGGAAGCTCCAGCAGCGTCACCCGGTTGATGTAGTCCGGCCCGATCCGCCAGTCCGCCGGGTCCGTGCTCAGGCGGTTCGCCTCCTCGTCGGTCTCGGTGATGCCGGCGACGGGCGTGAACAGGGCCTCGTCCTCGAACACACGCTGGGCGCCGGCCGAGGTGCCGTCGCAGGCGGCCAGGTTGAGGACGACGGTCGCGAGCAGGAGCGGGCGTAGCATGGGGGCGCTGTGGTGGTTCCTTCCAACGCTCGCCTGTCGCCCTCCGTGCCCGACGTCTTGTCCGCCGACGCCCTCGGTGTCTCGCTCGGTGGGCGCGAGGTCCTGGCCGGCCTGGCCTTCCAGGTTCGGCCGGGCGAGCGGATCGCGGTCGTCGGGCCCAACGGCGCCGGCAAGACGACGCTGCTGCGGGCCGTCGCCGGGCTGATCCCGTACGGCGGGCGGCTGGCGCTGTGGGGCCACGAGGTCCGGGAGTGGCCGGCGCGAGCGCGGGCAAAAAAGGTGGCCCTGGTCCGCCAGCAGGCCGAGCTGGCCGTCGACTTCACGGCCGCCGAGATCGTCGCCTTGGGCCGGTCGCCGCACCTCGGGTGGACCGAGCGGTTGGGCGCCGACGACCGAGCGTGTGTCGACGCCGCGCTCGGGGCCGTCGACCTGGGCGCGCTAGCGGGCCGGCCCGTGACCCAGCTCTCGGGCGGCGAGCAACAGCGGGTGGCGCTGGCGCAGGCGCTGGCCCAAGACGCGCCGCTGCTACTGCTGGACGAGCCGACGGCCCACCTCGACGTCCGCCACCAGCTCGACCTGCTCGCCCGGCTCGCCACCCTCGCCGACGCCGGCAAGACGGTCGTCGCCGCGCTCCACGACCTCGACCGCGCCGCCCGCTTCGCCGACCGCCTGTGGGTCCTGGCCGAGGGCACGCTCGTCGCCGACGGCCCGCCGGCCGACGTGCTCACGCCGGACCTGCTCCGCCGCGCGTTCGGCGTCGAGGCCGAGGTCGAGGCCGCCAGCGACGGCCTGCGCGTCCGCTACCTCGGCGTCGCCGCCCGGAACCTTTAGCGGCCCGCCGCTGAACTTCCGACTTCCGACTTCCGACTTCCGACTTCCGACTTCCCCATGAAGGTTTACACCCGCACCGGCGACGACGGCACGACGGCCCTGTTCGGCGGCGGCCGCGTCGCCAAGAGCCACCCCCGAATCGCAGCTTACGGGACCGTCGACGAGGCCAACGCGGCGCTCGGCATGGCACGCGCCGCGCTCGCGGCCTCAGCCGGCAACGCGCCGAGCGCCGCCGACCTCCGAGCGGACGCCCTCCTCGGCCGGCTCCAGAACGAGCTGTTCGTGCTCGGCGGCGACCTCGCCTCGCCCGGCGACGTGAGCTACCCGGTCCCCCGGATCGAGGCCGGCCACGTCGCGGCGCTCGAAGCTGAGATCGACGCGCTCACCGCCGACCTCCCGCCGCTCAAGCACTTCGTCCTCCCCGGCGGGACGCCGGCCGCCGCCGCCCTTCACCTCGGGCGGACCGTCTCGCGCCGCGCTGAGCGGCTGGTCGTCGAGACGGCGGCGCTGGAGGAGGTCTCCGTCGAAGCGATCCACTACCTCAACCGGCTGTCCGACCTGCTGTTCACGCTGTCGCGGTGGGTCAACCTTCAGGCCGGCGTCGAGGAGCCCGTCTGGGCCCCCGTCGCCAATCGGACCCCGGGCGATTCCTGACGGCACGATCTGTGGGGCACCTCCGGACGACTCGCGTCGTTCCGCCCCCTCGCCGTACCCTCCGAGATGTCCGCACCGCCCTACTCCCTCGCCGACGAGGTGGCCAGCGCCATCACACACGGGCTGGGCGTGCTGCTGAGCGTCGGCGCCGGGGCGGTATTGGTGACGCTGGCGGCCCTGACCGGCGACCCCTGGACCATCGTTGGGGCGTCCGTCTTCGTCGGCACGTTGGTGCTGGTCTACGTTTCGTCGACGCTGTACCACGCGATCCCGTTCGAGGGGGCCAAGGCGCGGCTCAAGACGCTCGACCACTGCGCCATCTACGGCCTCATCGCGGGGACCTACACGCCGTTCCTGATCGGCAGCTTGCGCGGACCGTGGGGCTGGTCTCTGCTCGTGACGATCTGGACGTTGGCCGCTGCCGGCGTCGTGTTCAAGCTGTTCACGACCGGCCGCTTCAAGCGGGTCTCGACGCTGATCTACGTCGCGATGGGCTGGCTCGTGGTCGTCGCGACGGGCCCGATGCGTGAGGCCCTGCCCGGCTCGACGCTGGCGTGGCTCGTCGGCGGAGGTCTGGCGTACACGGCCGGGACCGTGTTCTACCTCGCGCGCTGGCGGTTCGCCCACGCCGTGTGGCACGGGTTCGTGCTGGCGGGGAGCGTCTGCCACTTCGCGGCGGTCCTGGTGGAGGTCCTCCGCGTCGGGATCTGAGGGTTGAGGGTTCGCAAGCACGGCGCCACGAGCTCGCGGGCAACGACCTCCGCGCCGGATCTGGGCTCGGGAGACCACGGTTCGAAAGAGCTGGCATCTCGCGAACCCCGAACCCTTGAACCCTGAACCCTCCCCCCACGAGGGCTTGGCCGAGCGTTCACCCCGAGGCCACAACGAAGGTGCGCGAGCGGGGTTGACTCTCTTCCCCGGCACCGACACGCATGCACTGGTACGAGAAACTCAAGCGCTACTTCCCGATCGAAGAGATGAAGTCGCGCGAGCACATGGAGGCGCTCCTGAACGACCGCGGCGACGTCTACCACGTGGACCACGGCGACCACCACGTGCTGCTGACCGTCGAGGGCGAGCGGTTGGTGTTCGTCGACTACCTCCTGGTGGAGACCGAGGCGCGCGGGCAGGGCTTGGGCAAAAAGCTCCTCGACCGGCTCAAGGCCAAGGGCAAGCCGATCCTGCTCGAAGTCGAGCCGGCCGACTACGACGACACGGACACCGTCAAGCGGCAGCGGTTCTACACGCGCGAGGGGTTCCGCCACGTCGAGCGGCTCCGCTACCGCCGCCGCTCGCTGGCCACCCAGGAGGTCAACGAGCTCGAGATCCTGCTGTGGTCGCCCGACGACACGACCGACGAGCAAGCGTTCGACCTGGTCCGCGCCGTCTACGAGGAGATCCACACCTGGCGCGACCGCGACTTCTACGGCGAGAGCTACCAGCCCACCGAGGAGGTCCTGACGCTGGAGGCGGACGACGGCGACCGCACGTAACGGTGGAACGACGGGCGGACGTTGCGGGGTAGGCGGAGCCGTCTCCCACCCGCCCCCATGCCCGCCACCGTCGTCTGGTTTCGCAACGACCTTCGCTTGGCCGACCACGCCGCTCTGAGCCACGCCGCCGAGCGCGGCGCCGTCGTCCCCGTGTTCGTGTGGGCGCCCGGCGAGGAAGGCGACTGGGCGCCCGGCGGGGCCCATCGCTGGTGGCTCCACGAGTCGCTCCAGGCGCTCGACGCGAGTCTGCGAGACAAGGGCAGCCGCCTGATCCTCCGCCACGGCGACAGCCTCGGCTCGCTGACGGAGATCTGTGAGGCGACCGGCGCCGACCGCGTGGTGTGGCAAACCCGCGTTGCCCCCAATCTGCGGCGACGCGACGAGCAGGTCCGCGCCGGGCTGGAGGAGGCCGGGATCGAGGTCCGCCCTTTCGCCGGCCGCATCCTGCACGACCCGGCTCGGATCCAGACGGGCTCCGGCGGGCCCTACAAAGTCTACACGCCGTTCTGGAACAAATTCCGGGACCAGGTCAACGTCGGCGCCCCGCTCGACGTGCCGCGGATGGGCCAGACGAAGGCGCCGGACGCGTGGCCCGAGTCGGTCGCCGTCGACGCGCTCGGCCTGACGCCCCGGGCCCAGGACGGCGTCGACTGGGCGGGCGGGATGCGCGACGAGTGGACGCCTGGCGAGGCCGGCGCGCTCGGCCGGCTCGACACGTTCCTGGCCGAGTCGCTCGTCGACTACCCCGAGGGCCGCAACGTGCCCGCCGCCCGCGATACGTCGATGCTGTCGCCCCACCTCCACTGGGGCGAGGTCAGCCCCCGGACCGTCTGGGACCGCGTCGAGCGCTGGGTCTCCAACGGCGCCACCCGGGCCGACGCCGACAAGTTCTTGAGCGAGATCGCGTGGCGCGAGTTCTCGTACCACGTCCTGCACCATTTCCCCGATACGCCGACCGAGCCGCTCAAGGAGAAGTACGCCGCGATGCCGTGGCGCTCGTCGCCGTCGGACCTCAACGCGTGGCAGCGCGGCCAGACCGGCTACCCGCTCGTCGACGCCGGGATGCGCCAGCTGTGGGCGCTCGGCTGGATGCACAACCGCCTGCGCATGGTGACCGCGTCGTTCTTGACGAAGGACCTGCTGGTCCCGTGGCAGGACGGCGCGCGCTGGTTCTGGGACACCCTGTGCGGCGGCGACCTCGCCAACAACACGATGGGCTGGCAGTGGGCCGCCGGCTGCGGCGCCGACGCCCAGCCGTTCTTCCGCATCTTCAACCCGGTCTCGCAGAGCACCAAGCACGACCCCGACGGCGCCTACATCCGCCAGTGGGTCCCCGAGCTGGCCCGCCTCCCGACGAAGCACCTCCACGCCCCCTGGGACGCCCCCGACGACGTGCTCGCCGAGGCCGGCGTGACGCTGGGCGAGACGTACCCGGCGCCGATCGTGGACCACGGCGAGGCCCGCGCGCGAGCGCTCGAAGCCCTGAAGAAGGTGAACGAGTAGCGCGCCGCAGGCGGGGCGCGAGGCGATCCCCCCACGCCCCCAGAACCGTCGGAGTCCGTATCCGCGGCCCCGTTCCTTTTGTATATCCCGGCTCCCCGCGCCCTCTATGCTCTTGCGACACCTCGCCTTCCCCTCCCGCGCCCTCGCGACGCTCGCCGCCCTCGTCCTGACGAGCGTGGTGGCCAGCGCCCAGACGCCCCCGACCGTCTCCCTCTCGACCGACACCGCCGACGTGGCCGAGCGCGGCGGATCGGCGACGATCACGGCGACCCTCTCCGCCCCGGCCGACGGACCGGTCGCCCTCACCCTCGGCGACGCCCGCGACGTGTTCGGCACCGGCGCCGAGCTCGGCGTGGACTACGCCGTGTCCGACGGCGACGCCCGGGCGCCCGGCCTCCAGATCGTGATCAGGGACGGCGAGACGACCGGGTTTGCGACGATCACCGCCGTCGACGACGACGCGTTCGAGGGCGCGGAGACGGCCGCCGTCTACGTCGCCTCGACGTCCGGACGCGTCCTCGACCCGGCGTGCCTCCGCGGGGTGGGGAGGGCCGACAAGGCGTTCCGGCGCGCGGCGCTGGCGGACGCGGCGCGCGGCGCGGGCTGCGTCGGTGCCGTCCGCCTCCTTGACGACGACCTCAACCCGGTTGTCGGCGACGACGGCACGGAGGAGGACGCGGGCAACATCGTCGACGCCGCGGCGCTCGCGCTCGCGGGCGACGCGGCCTCGTTCTTCGGCCAGATCGGAAACGGCCCGGAGCAGCAGACGGTCAACGACGTCGACTGCTTCGCCTTCAACGTCGCGGACGCCGCGGCCTTCGGCGCCGAGCTGTTCGAGGGCGCCACCGTCCCCATCCTCTTCGACTCCCAGTTCCACCTGTTCGGGGACGCCAACCAGCTCGTCCTCTTCGACGACGACGACGGGTCGGACCCCAACGGGACCTACTCCCGCTTCGCGCCGGGCGAGCTCAGCGCGGCCGGCGGAGGGCCGGGCCTGTACACGCTGTGCGTCACGAGCCCCGACAACGTCGCCGTCCTGGACGACGAGACGCTCGTCGGCTGGAACGGCGACGGAAGCGCCGCAGGCAGCTACCGCGTCGAGCTCACGGGCGTCGGCCCCGGCGGCGGCGCGGTCGTCCAGTTCGCGACGGCGCAGCGGACCGTGAGCGAGGGGGCCGGCGCGGTCGCGATCGAGATCGTGGCCTCCGGCCTCACCGGCCCCGTCGCGGCCACCGTCACGCTCGCCTCGGGCGACCCGGCCGACCTCGGCGGGTTCACCTCGGCCACGACGACCCTCGGGCAGGCCGGGACGTCGCCGCCCTACACCGTGACGGTGCCGATCACCGACGACGACGCGACGGAGGACGACCGGTCGTTCGTCCTGACGCTCTCCGTCGACGCGCCCAACCAGGTCGGGAATGGGACGCTGACGCTCGTCGTCACCGACGACGACGGCGCGAGCGGCGAGCCGGTCGTGACGACGGTGCCCAGCGACGGGGGGCTCCAGCTGTTCTCGCTGCCCGTCGACGGCGTCACCGTCGGCGCCGTCGCGGACGCGGCCGGGGCGGACGAGGTGTTCGTCTACGACGCGGCCACCGCCGCCCTCGTCCCGGCGACACCCGGCACGACGCTGCGGGCCGGCCAGCCGGTCCTGGTCGACGTCGACCCGGACGCGACGCTCACCGTCACGGGCGTCGCCCCGACCAGCCCCGCGGTGTTCGACCGGACGACCGTCGAGGCGCTGGGCGGATCGCGCGTCTTGGTGGCCGTCGGCAACCCGGCCGAGGGGCCGATCTCGCTCTCGGCGCTCACCGTCGAGGGCGGCACGCTCGCCGACGTCGCGCTCGTGTTCGACCCGATGGCGGGGGCCTTCGTCCCGATCTCGCTCGCGGGGATCGGCTGCTGCGACGGGCCGACGGTGGACCTGCTTCGGAACGAGGCCCTCATCCTCCAGGTCATCCCGTTCGGAGACCCGGCCGACGTCCGCGTCGGCGTGGACGGGGCCGCTGGCGGGACCGGCGACTCGGTCACCGAGGCCGCGTTCGAGCCGACCGACGACGAGGCGGCCGTCGTGCTCGCGCTCCAGCCGGCCGGCGCGGACGGGGCAAGCCGCCTGGCCGCGGACGCCCCCGGCGACGTGTTCGCGCTCCGGTTCGCCGTCGGCGGCGGCGGGCTCGACGTGTTCGACGGGCTCGACGTCGCGAGCCCGCTTGGGGCCACGCTGGCGTCGCCGGGCCTGGCGGGGGCGGGCCCCCTCTTCGCTGCCCTCTCGCTCGACGCGCCCACGCCGGCGGCGCCGGTCGCCGTCCCGCTCACGGTCCGCGTCCCGACGGCGGGCGCCTACGAGATCGCGCTCGCGGAGACGCCGCGAGACGTCGACGGCCGCCCGGTCGTCGTCGAGGTGTTCGACGGAGCCACGCCCATCCGGGTCGAGGTCGGGACGCCGTTCCAGTTCGCCGTCGCCGAGGGCGACAGCGTGCTCGCCGGCCGGTTCTCCGTCCAGGTCTCGCTCCAAGGCGGCGTGAGCACGGAGGCGAGCCCGGAGCGCCTGGCGCTCGCCGTCTACCCGAACCCGTCGTCCGGCCGGGCGACGGTGTCGCTGTCGGGCGCCGCCGGCGTCGTCCGGGTCGTGGTGGTCGACGCGCTGGGCCGCGAGGTCGCCGTCTTGCACGACGGGCCAGCGCCGGGCGCCCTCGCCTTGCCCCTCGACGTGCGGCGGTTGGTCCCGGGACCGTACCTCGTCCGGGTGGTCGGCCCGGGCGTGGCCGAGACGCGGTCGCTGACGGTCATCCGCTAGCGCGGCTCGCTCCGGCTCACGGCGCCCCGTCGGCTCAGGGCGGCGGTGTGGGGGGCTTCCGTTTGCCATTCCTTCACACCGTCGGTTTCTTCTGAGACGCTCGCCACACCCTCATGGACCTCTCCGCGGCCGACGCTCTGGCCCCGATCCCGTTTACCTCGTCGCCGGAGCCCACCGTCGGGGTCGAGATCGAGCTCCAGATCGTCGACCCGGTCACGTTCAACCTGAAGCAGGGCTCGGTCCAGCTGATCGAGCGGGTGGGGGGCGACCACCCCAAGATCAAGCAGGAGCTGACCCAGTCGACCGTCGAGGTGATCACGGGCATCTGCGGGACCGTGGCCGACTCGGTCGAGGACCTGACGGGGTCGCTCCGCGAGCTGTACGCCTTGGGCGACGAGCTCGGGCTGGCCTTCTCGGCGGCCGGGACGCACCCGTTCGGGCAGTGGCGGGACCAGAAGATCTTCCCCAACGACCGGTATCAGAGCCTGGTCGACAAGATCCAGTGGCCGGCGCGGCGGCTGCTGATCTACGGGCTCCACGTCCACGTGGGGCTCTCGTCGGGCGAGAAGGCGATCGCGGTCTCGAACGCGCTCTCGAGCTACCTCCCGCACTTGCTCGCGCTCTCGGCCTCGTCGCCGTTCGTCGACTTCGAGGACACCGGGCTGGCGTCGACGCGGTCGAAGATCTTCGAGGGGATGCCGACGGCCGGGCTCCCGTACCGACTGGCCAACTACGGCGAGTTCCAGCGGTTCATGAACACACTCGTCCGCGCCAAGGCCATCGAGTCGATCCGCGAGATCTGGTGGGACATCCGGCCGCACCCGAACTTCGGGACGTTGGAGATCCGGATCTGCGACACGCCCTCGACGATGACCGAGCTGGCGTCGCTGGTGGCCCTGGTCCAGTGCCTGGTCGTCGCCCTGGGCGAGCGCTACGAGCAGGGCGCCCCGCTCCGGATCCTCAAGCCGTGGATCCTGCGCGAGAACAAGTGGCGGGCCTGCCGCCACGGGCTCGACGCCGACGTGATCTGCGACAACGACGGCGACCACGGCGCGCTGAGGGAGCAGATCCCCGACCTCATCGCCCGGCTCGAGCCGACGGCCGAGCGGCTCGGGTGCCTCGACGAGCTCCGCGGGCTCCACCGGACGCTCGACGGCGGCGCCTCCTACGAGCGCCAGCGGGCCACCTTCGAGCGGACCCGGCGGCTCCCGGACGTCGTCGCCTCGCTGTCCGCCGAGCTCCGCGAGAGCGTGGGGGTGGAGTCAGAGGGTTGAGAGCAGAGGGTTCGAGGACGGCCCGAGGCGGGCGAGCCCCAGGCTCGGGCACGGTCTCCTCTCCCCTCTCCGCCCTCGATTCTCAACTCGCTCCTCTCCCCCGCCGATTAACACGGGACCCGAACGAAGGGGAGCCCGCAGACGTTGGGCCCCCTCGACTCTTTCGACTGCGCCCCCGACTCCGTTGATCGCCCCCCCGTTCCCCGAAACCGACCTGTCCCGCTCCGATCCCGCCCTCCGCGCCGACCTCGTCGACCTCCGGCGAGAGCTCCACGCTCACCCGGAGCTCGGGTTCGAGGAGCACGCGACGGCCCGCCGCCTCCGCGAGTGGCTCGGCGAGCGCGGGCTCGAAGCGTCGGAGCCGATGGGAGGGACGGGGTTCGTGGTCGACGTCGACGGTGCGCGGCCGGGCCCGACCGTCGCCTACCGGGCCGACATGGACGCGCTCCCCATCCACGAGGCGACGGACACGCCGCACCGGTCCCAGACGCCCGGCGTGATGCACGCGTGTGGCCACGACGCCCACATGGCGGTCGCGTGCGGGGTGGCGAAGCTGGCGCACGAGCGGCGCGACGAGTTCGCGGGGACCGTCCGCGTCGTGTTCCAGCCGGCCGAGGAGATCTCGCCGTCCGGCGCGCCGGCCATGATCCGGTCGGGCGCGCTCGACGGCGTCGAGGCGATCTACGCCGTCCACATGGACCCGTCGCAGGCCGTCGGCCGGTTCGGGTTTCGGACGGGCCCGCTGACGGCGGCGTGCGCCCCGTTCCGCGTCGCGGTCCGCAGCGAGCGCTCGGGCCACTCGGCCCGGCCGCACGAGGCGGTCGACACGGTCTGGGTGGCGACCCAGATCGCGACCGAGCTCTACCAGCTCCCCGGCCGCGTCACCGACGCCCGCAAGGCGGCCGTGCTCACGATCTGCCGGATGCGGGGCGGCGACGCGCTCAACGTGATCCCGTCCGAGGTCGAGTTCGGCGGGACGCTCCGGTGCGTCGACGGCGAGACGCTGGGGTTCCTCCGCGAGAAGATCCGCCGCGTGGCCGGGGCCTTGGGCGCCGTCTACAAGGCCGACGTCGACGTCGACTTCGAGGTGACGCTGCCGGCCGTCGTCAACACGACCGACGAGGTGGCCACGGCGACCGGCGCGGCGGTCGACCTGTTCGGGCCGGAGTCGGCCATGCCGATCCCGTTGCCGAGCATGGGCGGCGAGGACTTCTCGTACTACCTCCAGAAGGTCCCCGGCTGCATGGTCCGCGTGGGCTCGGCGAGCGGTCCGGAGACGCGGTACCCGCTCCACCACGCCCGGTTCGACCTCGACGAGGGCGCGCTCCCGCTGGCGGCGCAGCTGATGACCGAGACGTGCCTCCGCCACCTCGCGAGGTTGGCGAGCTGAGGAGCGAGGGATCTGGTAGACCGTGTCCCCGTGCGAGAGGGAGCGGCGTCCGCCCCCGGGGCACACCGTGACCACGCCGAGGGTCGAGCCCACGGATTCATCGGCCCGCCCGCCCTACTTTCCGACGGCTCTCCCCTCCTTCAATGCGTTGGACCGCCGTCTTGCTGGCCCTCGTGGCCCTCTCCGTCTCCGCCCAGGCGCCGGGCGACGTGGTGATCAACGAGGTCATGTACGACCCGCCCCCGCCCCAGCCGTCGGCCAACGAGTGGGTCGAGATCCTCAACCTCACCGACGGCCCCGTCGACCTCGGGGGGCTCGTCCTGACCGACGGCGGGTCCACGTCGGCGCCCATCGCGGCCGGCACGGTGCTGGCACCGGGGGCGTTCGCCGTGCTGGCGAGGGACGGGGCGGCCTTCGCCGCAGCCTACCCGGGCGTCCCAGCCATCGACCTCGACGGGTTCCCCTCGCTCAACAACTCGGGGGACCGGGTGGCCCTCGCCCGGGGCTCGACCGAGATCGACGCCGTCCCCTACCTCCCGTCGTGGGGCGGCACCGACGCGTCGCTCGAACGCCGTGACCCGCTCGGGCCGAGCGACCAGGCGTCCAACTTCGGCACGTCGACGGCGCCAGGCGGGGGGACGCCTGGCGCTGCGAACTCGCTGTTCGCTCAGGACGACCAGCCGCCGGCGCTCGCGTCGGCCGAGGCGCTCGACGCCCAGACCGTCCGCGTCACGTTCTCCGAGCCCGTCGACCCGGCCACGGCCGAGGCGGCGGCGAGCTACGCCATCGACGGCGGGGTCGGGACGCCGGCGCTGGCGATGATCGGCGACACGCCGAGCGAGGTGCTGCTGGCGCTGGCGACGCCGCTCACCGGCCCCGCGTCCTACACGCTGACCGTCCAGGGCGTGGCCGACCGCCGCGGCAACGTCTTGGACTCGGCCACGACCACGTTCTTCTTCGGACAAGGGTCGGCGGCCGGCCCGCGCGACCTCGTCGTCAACGAGTTCCTCTACGACGAGCCGTCGACCAACAACCCGGGCGAGTTCGTCGAACTGTTCAACCGGACCGACCGGGCGTTCGACCTGCGCGAGTTCACGCTCAACGACGCGGTGGGAGACGCCCAGCCCATCACGACGGCGCCCGTCTTCGTGGCGCCGGGCGGTTACGCCGTCGTCGTCGAGGACGCCGCCCTCTTCCAAGCCGTCTTCCCCGACGTGGCGTTCGTTGAGCAAGCCGGGTGGAGCGCGCTCAACAACGGCGGCGACGCCATCGTGCTGGCATACCGGGGCACCACGGTCGACTCGCTGTTCTACGACCCCGCTTGGGGCGGCGAGGACGCGAGCCTAGAGCGGAAGGACCCGGACGGCCCCTCGTCGGTGGCCGCCAACTACGCCACGACGGGCGCCTCTCGTGGCACGCCGGGCGCGCAGAACAGCCGGTTCGAGCCCGACGTCACCGGCCCCCGACTGGTCGCCGCGGCCGTCTCGCCGGACGGACGGACGGTGACGCTCACGCTCGACGAGCCGGCAGATCCGGCCTCCGTCACGGCGCAGGCGTTCTCCGTGCCAGGCGTCGGCGTGGCGAGCGTGGCCTACGTGCCGGAGAGCACGACGGTCACGCTCGCGCTGGCCGGCCCCCTCCCGGCCGGGCCCTCCACGATCACGGCGGCGGGGCTGACGGACGGGCTCGGCAACACGACGGCCACGACGTCGGCGACGGTCACGTTCACGCCCGACGTAGTCGCGCCCGCGATCGCGCGCGTCACCGCACGGTCGGCGTCGCTGCTGGCGGTCACGTTCACGGAGCCCGTCACGGCGGCGTCGGCGACGAACGCGGCGGCGTACACGGTCGAGGGCGGGACCGTCGCGTCGGTCACGGCCACGCAGACGGCCGGCGGGGGCGTGCTCGCGGTCGAGGTCGCGCTGGCGGGTCCGCTCGCCGAGCCCGACGTCTACACCGTCTCGGTCACGGGTCTGACCGACCTGGCCGGCAACGTCGCCGACCGCGCGCTAGCCGCCGTCTTCGTGGGGACGCCCGACACGCCGGGCCCGGGCGACCTCGCGATCACCGAGATCATGTACGACCCTGCCGTCGGCAGCAGCGGCGAGTACGTCGAGGTCTCCAACACGTCGTCCTCCGGCGTCTTCGCGCTCGACCGCGTCACGATCGACGACGGCGACGGCGATGGAGACCCGCTCGTCGAAGAGCCCACCGTCCTGCTCCCCGGCGAGGCCGTCGCGGTCGTGAGGAACGGCGACGGGTTCCGAGCCGCGTTCCCCGACGCGCCGTTCGTGGCCGGCGGGAGCGCCATCGGGCTGTCGAACTCGGGCGAGGCCATCGTGCTGCGCGCGGCCGGCGCCGTGCTGGACTCGGTGTTCTACCAGCCGGCGTGGCACCGCGTCGAACTGGACGACGCGACCGGGATCAGCCTGGAGCGTCGCGACCCGACGAGCGGATCGAACGACGCGGCCAACTGGTCGTCGTCGCTCGACGAGCGGGGCGGGACGCCGTCGGCGCCCAACTCGCTGTCGATCGCGGGGACGCCCGTCGAGCGCGACCCGGCCCTGACCATCACCAGCCCGTTCGCGCCGACCCTCGGTGAGGCCGCGCGGATCACCTACTCGCTGTCCACCGAGGCCGGGCTCGTCCGCGCCCGGATCTACGACGGCGGGGGGCGGCCTGTCCGCGAGCTCGAGGCCGGGCGGCTGAGCGGGACCACGGCCACGCTCACCTGGGACGGCACCGACGACGACCGGAGGCCGCTCCGGGCGGGGATCTACGTCGTGCTGGTCGAGGCCGTCGACGCCCAGGGCGGGACGACGGAGGCGCTCCGCGGCGTGGTGGTGCTGGCGCGGCCGTAAGAAGCGGAGAGCACGGAGAGCACGGAGAGCACGGAGAGCACGGAACGTGCGAGCGCGTGAGGTCGGAGTCAAGCCACTCTCCGCGTTCTCGCCGCGAGGCGGCGCTCTCCGCGGCGACAGCCGCGCGCTCGACGCGCTCTGCGCTGCCCAGCCGGACCCCCGATCACCCCCCCGGCGTCTACGGGTGGCCGGTACCTTTAGACCGTTCAGGGCGGGCGGGAGTCACGTCGGCGACCGCATCGCGAATCCATCCGGTCGGCCGGCACGGATGGAACAGGACCGCCCGTTTCCGATTCGACGCCTTCCCCACGGACCGCCCTTTCTCCCCGGACCCCATGAGCACGACTGCGACCCCTCCGGCGCCCGCCCCCGCTCCGCCGACCGGTGCGCCCTCCCTGCCCTCCCCGGTCCGCCTGAGTGACCGGGCCGCCAGCGAGGTCCGCCGGATCGTGGCGAACAAGCAGATCCCGGCCCAGTTCGGCCTGCGCGTCGGCGTGAAGGGCGGCGGCTGCTCGGGCATGAGCTACGTGCTCGGGTTCGACAAGCGCCGGGACCACGACCTCGCCTTCGAGCTCGACGCCGACGACCCGGCCGGCCCGATCACCGTGTTCATGGACAAGCGCCACGGGCTGTACCTCATGGGCACGACGGTCGATTACCACGACGGCCTCGACGCGCGCGGGTTCGTGTTCGACAACCCGCAGGCGACCCAGACCTGCGGCTGCGGCTCCTCCTTTGCCGCCTAGCCCAGTGCGTCGGTACGTCAGTCCTCAGCACGCCAGTCCCGGCTGACGCGCTCTGCTCTGACCCACTGATCACTGACCACTGACTCACTGAAACACATGGAAGGCAACTTTTCCAACCGCGTCCGCGACGTGATCTCGTACTCCCGCGAGGAGGCGATCCGTCTCGGGCACGACTACATCGGGACCGAGCACCTGCTCCTGGGCATCATCCGCGAGGGCGAGGGGATCGCCGTCAAGATCCTCCGGAACCTCGGCTGCGACCTGTTCAAGCTGAAGAAGGCCGTCGAGGACACCGTCCGCTCCACGGGCGGCACGTTGACCGTCGGCAACATCCCGTTGACGAAGCAGGCCGAGAAGGTCCTCAAGATCACCTACCTCGAGGCGAAGCTTTACAAGAGCGACGTCATCGGGACCGAGCACCTGCTGCTGAGCCTGCTCCGCGACGAGGACAACGTCGCCGCGCAGATCCTGCAGCAGGCGTTCTCCGTCAGCTACGACGCCGTCCGCGCCGAGCTCGACTCCATCCTGAGCGGGAAGGCCTCCCCCCGCGCCGCGACCGACGAGCCGGGCTCGGGCCGCGGGCGCTCCCGCTCGTCCAGCAGCAGCAAACGAGAGATGGCCGAGAAATCCAAGACCCCCGTCCTCGACAACTTCGGCCGCGACCTGACCACGATGGCCGAGGAGGGCAAGCTCGACCCGATCGTCGGCCGCGAGATCGAGATCGAGCGCGTGGCCCAGGTCCTGAGCCGTCGCAAGAAGAACAACCCGGTCCTGATCGGCGAGCCCGGCGTCGGCAAGACGGCGATCGCCGAGGGGCTCGCGTTGCGGATCGTCCAGCGCAAGGTCAGCCGCGTGCTCTACGACAAGCGGATCGTCACGCTCGACCTGGCAGCGCTCGTGGCCGGCACCAAGTACCGCGGCCAGTTCGAGGAGCGGATGAAGGCCGTGATGACCGAGCTCGAGAAGAACCAGGACGTCATCCTGTTCATCGACGAGCTCCACACGCTCGTCGGCGCCGGCGGCGCGTCGGGCTCGCTCGACGCGTCGAACATGTTCAAGCCGGCGCTGGCGCGCGGCGAGATCCAGTGCGTCGGGGCCACGACGCTCGACGAGTACCGCCAGTACATCGAGAAGGACGGGGCGCTCGACCGCCGCTTCCAGAAGATCCTGGTCGACCCGGCCACGCCCGAGGAGGCCGTCGAGATCCTGAGCCAGATCCAGCCCAAGTACGAGGAGCACCACAACGTCGAGTACGACGAGGGCACCATCGAGCTCATCGTCAAGCTGAGCGAGCGCTACATCACCGACCGGCACCTCCCGGACAAGGCGATCGACGTGCTCGACGAGGCCGGCGCGCGCGTCCACCTCGCCAACATCAAGGTGCCGCCGGAGGTGGTCGAGCTCGAGGAGCAGATCGAGGCGGTCAAGGAGGAGAAGAACCAGGTCGTGAAGTCCCAGAACTTCGAGAAGGCCGCCCAGCTCCGCGACCGCGAGAAGAAGCTCCAGGAGGAGCTCGAGAACGTCAAGGAGGAGTGGGAGCGCCAGGCCGAGGACGAGACGTACCCGGTCACCGAGCGCGACATCTCGGCCGTCGTCGCCATGATGACCGGCGTGCCGGTCGACCGCGTCCAGACGACCGAGGGCGCCAAGCTCCTCAACATGGAGGAGGAGCTCAAGGGCAAGGTCGTCGGGCAGGACGAGGCCCTCGTCAAGCTCTCGCGGTCCATCCGCCGGACGCGTGCCGGGCTCAAGGACCCCAAGCGGCCCATCGGCTCGTTCATCTTCCTGGGCCCGACCGGCGTCGGCAAGACGGAGCTGGCGAAGCGGCTGACGGAGTACCTCTTCGACAGCCAGGACGCGCTCATCCGGATCGACATGTCGGAGTACATGGAGAAGTTCTCCGTGTCGCGGCTCGTGGGCGCGCCTCCCGGCTACGTCGGCTACGAGGAGGGCGGGCAGCTGACCGAGAAGGTCCGCCGCAAGCCGTACTCCGTCGTCCTCTTGGACGAGATCGAGAAGGCGCACCCGGACGTGTTCAACATCCTGCTCCAGGTCCTGGACGACGGGATCCTGACGGACGGGCTCGGCCGCCGCGTCGACTTCCGGAACACGATCATCATCATGACCTCGAACATCGGGGCACGCGACATCAAGAACCTCGGCAAGGGCATCGGCTTCTCGCTGAGCGAGGAGACGTTCGACTACTCGAAGATGAAGTCGACCGTCGAGGACGCCTTGAAGAAGGTGTTCAACCCCGAGTTCCTCAACCGGATCGACGACGTCATCGTCTTCCACCCGCTCGAGAAGTCGCACATCCTGGAGATCATCGACGTGATGCAGACGGACCTCTTCGCGCGCGTCGAGGACCTGGGCATTGAGATCGAGCTGTCGCAGGCGGCCAAGGAGTTCCTGGTCGAGAAGGGGTTCGACCCCCAGTTCGGTGCCCGCCCGCTCCGCCGCGCGATCCAGAAGTACGTCGAGGACCCGATGGCCGAGTCCATCCTGACGAACGACCTCCAGGAAGGCGCCAAGATCTCCGTCGACCACAAGGCCGGCGAGGAGGAGCTGTCGTTCAAGACGAAGAAGGCGAAGAAGAAGGCCACCCCAAAGGCCGACGAGGCGACGGAGGAGCCCGAGCCCGAGGCGCCCGCCGCCGACGAGTAGCTCGCGCGTCCTGTCTCTGATTCCGCCCCGCTGGTGCTCGTCGCCAGCGGGGCGTTTTTTTGCCCTCCGACGCCGGCAGATCTGACGGCACTCGATGTGTGAAGTGTGAGGCCGAGGGTTGACGCCCGACCGCGATGGGGTATCGTCGCCGCCCGCACTTCCCGCTCCCATGCCCCGCATCGCCGCGCTCCTCGTCGCCCTCCTCGCCCTCGCCGCGTGCGACTCCTCGGACCCCGCCGACCCCTCGTCCGATGACCCGATCGTCGGGACGTGGGCCCTGACCTCGGCTGCCCAGACGGAGCTCGCGACCGTCAGCGAGACCCAGACCGTCCTCGACGCGACCGGGGCTGTCACGAGCGACGTCACGCTGAGCGGCAGCGAGGGCGCTCGGCTCCCGTTCTCGGGTGGCGTCTCGCGCTACTACGGCGGCCTCTCGTTCAACCTCTTCTCGTACGATCCGACGCAGGGGCCCTTCTCCGACCCGGCCTACACCCTCTACGTCAACGACCAGGCCGGGTACGCGAGCCTCCAGCTGGATGTCCAGGGGAGCAACTACGTGTCGTACGCGGTCACCACCAACGATCCGACGGGCCTGTTCACGCGGTCGGGGTGGACGTACCGGTTCGACGCGCCGTTGACGTCGTACGACGGGTCGGAACGGGCGGTCCGGGTGACGGGCGCGGTCACGTTCGCGACCCGGCGCCTGGACGCGGGGCGACGGTCGGTGCTCAACGAGTACCGGACCGACCCCGGCTCCTCGTACCGGTTGAGCTACACCTTCGGGGCCGACGGCTCGCTCGTCGCCCGTGAGGGGTCCGGCAACCAGACCATCGAGCGGATCGGGACGTGGGTCCGCCAGGGCGACCGCGTGTTCCTCCGCCGTCCGACCTACCAGGTCGACGGCACGGAGGAGCTCGAGTACGCGATGTCGCTGCGCGACGGGACGCTCGAGTTGACCAACGACCTATCGTCGGGCACCTGCCCGGGGTACTGCCTCCGGAACGTCGAGCAGATCTACGGGATCACGCCCGGGACGCTCGTCGCGTACAGCAACGCCTACTCGACGCGGTTCGAGCCCGCGGCGGGTCGCCCGGTGGCGGCCCTCCGCGCCGAGCCGGCACTGGCCGGCCGCCCGCTCCCCCCCGCCTTCCGAGACTGGCTCCTGCTCGGGCCGGCCCGGTAGGCTCGCGGCGAGCTCGGGGTCGCCGCGTCAGGCCGGCACGTCGACCGTCCACAGAGTCGCGAGGAAGAGCAGCGACCTGAACGCTTGCAGGATGATGGGAGCGCCGAGGAGGGCCACCCCGGCGGTCACGGCAACCGAGGCGAGCCACCCCACCCCGTACGCCCGCCTCACCGCGAACAAGAGGTAGACGACGAACACCACACCGAGGATCGGATCTAGGTTGCCGCTGAGTGGGTCGGGGACACCGTAGCGGCTGAGAAACTGGAAGCCGAACTGGAGCGGGACCAGCACCAACACGAGCACGACGCTCCCAACCAGGGTGAACGCGAGGTAGTGCGTTGAGAACACGAGGTGCCGCACCCCGGACGCGCCGACCCGGAACAGGAGCACAGCCAGCACGAGCGCGAAGGCCGGCACCAGGAAGAAAAAGAGCGTCGCCGAGAGCGTTTCCGCCTGTCGGTCGAACGCGGCGTCGAACGTCTCCTGCGTCACTCCAGCAGTCGCGGCGCCCTCCGCCAGTCGCTCCGTTGCCCACCGACCGTAGTCGGTGGTGGTCCGGCTGCTCTCGGCCCGCCCCTGGAAGATGCTGCTCGTCGCCGTGAACGTGAGCACGAAGAAGAACAGGACGTTGCCGACGAGGAAGAGCCGGACCGGCCGGACGTAGAGCGACCGCCTTCCAGCGAAGTACTCCTCGGTCAGCTTGCCCGGCACGCACAGCGCGCGGACGCTCCGCCACAGCCTCCCGTCGGCGCTCGTGAGCTCGTGGAACTGGTCGCGCAGGAACGCCGCCAGCGACTCGTCCTCGGGCCGGGGCTGGCGCTCGCCGCACGCGTGGCAGTAGGGACCCACGCCGGACTCCGCGCACGCGCTGCACACCGCGCGCACCTGCTCCGCGTCGGCGACGTCCGGATCGGGTTGGGCCGTGTCGGGAGGGGAATCGGCAAGCACGGCCCCAACCTACGCGGAGAGTGTAGGGGACGGCCGGCCTCCAGCCCGCTCGGAGCACCGGTCCCCACGAAAAACGCCAGCCCCCACTGTGGGAGCTGGCGTGCAGAATCGAGGGGGCTGAGCCTTAGCGGGCCAGCGAGACCGGGCGGGTGGCCGTCTGCCCGCGGCCGTCGGTGGCGCGGACGAGGTAGAGGCCCGGAGGCAGGTCGTTCGCGTCGACGCGGAGCGTGTAGGTCCCGGACTGGACCGTCCCGTCGTGGAGCAGCGAGACGCGGCGGCCGAGGGCGTCGTAGACGGCGACCGTGAGCGACGTGGCCTGCTCGACGGTCAGCGTGAGCCGAGTCGACGACGTGAAGGGGTTCGGGCTCGGGGCCGAGAGCCGGAACGGCTGCGGCGCGTCGTCGGTGTGGACGAGCGTGAGCTCGATGTCCAGGGCGACCGCGGCGTGAGCCGGCGCGGCGGCAGTGGCGACCGCCAGGACGGCGATCGCGACGATGCGGCGAAGGGAGTAGAAAGGCGTCATCGGCGGAGGGAGACCTCGGTCAATATCGGGACAACGCGGAGGAGTTCCAAACGGATCCGCGGCGGGGAGTCGCTCGGCGACACGCAAGAGGCGTGCCTACCACAGCCGCCGGCTGCCGGGGTCGGCTTGGGCACGGCTCAGGCGGCTGGGCCGCTCCTTCGTCCCGGTCATCCGCATCACGAGCCCGAGCGCCATCCCCGTCAGGAAACCGCCGATGTGAGCGCCGTAGGCCACTCCCCCCGTCTCCTCCGTCGCGGCCGTGGCGCCCCACTGGTTAAAAAACTGTAGGCCGATCCACAGTCCCAGCACGACCACTGCGGGGACCGACACGATCCGAAAAATGAACACCGCGTTCACTCGATTACGCGGGAACAGCACCAGGTACGCCCCGAGCACCCCCGCGATCGCCCCACTCGCGCCGAGGTTCGGGACCAACCCCAAGGGATGCATCGCGATCTGAACCAGGGTCGCCACCAGCCCGCTGACGAGGTAGAACACGAGGAAACGTGCCGTTCCAAATCGGTGCTCTACGTTGTCGCCGAAGATCCAGAGGTAGAGCATGTTGCCCGCGATGTGGCCGAACCCGCCGTGCATGAACATGGCCGACAACACCGTCAGGTAAACGAGCGGCGCGGGCCCCGGCCCAGGGCGCTGAGGGATCTGATCGGCCGACGTGATTTGGACGTTCGGGTCCTCCTCCGGGATCGGCTGGGCGTTGACGAGGTCCTGCCCCGTCACGATCTCCTGCGGGATGACGCTCCACCCGTACGTGAACGAGGGGTCGCTGAGTTGGTAGGCGAACACCAGGACGTTCGCGACCAGGAGCACAATCGTCGCCCAGGCGGGACCGTCGAGGTGGCGGTCGTCGTCGCTGATCGGGAAGAGCATGGGGGGGACGGAGGATCGGGCCGACAACTGACCGGGCGTACCTCTGGGTCCCCCGGGCCTAGATCGTCGACACGAAGGCGGCGAGGCGTCGCTTGACCAACGGCGAGGTCGCCTCGTCCCAGACCTCTGGCAACCCGTCGAGCGCCTGCCCGTCTCCGGCCGCGTGACGGGACCGCGCCGCCACGACCGCGCCCTCGGCCTCGGCCAGCCCAGCGACGAGGTCGTCGACGGCCTCCCGTTCGGTCGTCTCGGCCAGGGAGATGACGAACCGGAGCCCGCTCAGGGCGACCGCGAGATGAGAGGCCGCGTCGATCGTCGGCCGGTCGAGATCCTCCTCGACCGCCAGCACGGCCTCGAACCGACGCCAGACCTCCGACCCCAGCACGTGCCGAAGCCGAGTCGGGGACGGCGCGCTGCCGGGAGCTCCGACGAAGTCGTCGGCGAGCGGGGCGTCGTCGCTGCGGCGCGCGCCGTCGGCGACCTGGGACGCGAGCCGTGCGACGAGGCGGAGGGCACGGGCCTTCCAAGGCGCAGGCGCCTCCACCGCGCGGTCCGCCGCCCTCGCCAACGTCGTGGACGCGCGGCGCACCAGGTCGGCCGGGCCGTCGCCCGCAAGCGCCGTCCGGGCAAGGTCGAGGCCCGCGTCGAGGTCAGCCGCCAACGGGCGGAGCGCGGCCACGAGGCCGTGCGCGGACTCTGCGGGGAGCGCCTGCTCGAACGTCTCAGCGGTCAGCCGAAAGCCGTGGATCGCGACCAAGAGACGCCGGGCGTCAGACGGCGCTCGCGTAGCGAGGAACCGGTCGGTCGACTCGCCGACCGCCGCGACCACGTGGGCGGTCAGCGCGTGGGCGGCCTCCAGGAGCGGCGTGTCGCCGTCGAGCGCGGGCCGCGACGTGGTGGGCCGTGCGGGGGCCGCCGAAGGAGGTGGGCCCAACCGCGAGACGGACGTGGACGGGGGCTGGCCCAACCGGCTCAGGTCGACATCGACGAACGCCGGGTGGTCGTCGGCCGCCACCTCCGCGACCGGCGCGAGCGGACCGAGCACCACTGGGTAGGGATCGCGGTAAATACCCGTGGAGGGCGACGCCTCGTGAGCCCGCTCCGCCCCCGCCGGGTCGCCGTCGTCGTCCGAGTAGCCATCGAAGAAGGGCGTGTCCGGGGAGGACGGGCTGAACAGGTCGAGCAGAGCGTCCATGTCGGACGCGAGGGCGGGGGCCACCGGATCCCCGCCCGAGACCCCGTCTCCTTCCGGACGCCCCGAGGCGAGGTCCGGAACGGACGGGCGAGCCGTCGACGGCGAGGGGTCGGCGGGGGGCGAGGGCGACTCGGCGGGTGGGGGTGCCTGGGGTTCCACCGGGGTCGAGTCGCGGTCGAGCACGCCGAGCCGGGCCTCTCGAAACCGCTCGCGCCAGTGCCGGACGCGGGCCATGCTCAGGCCCGTCTGCGTCGCGATCGTGTCCGGCCGGAAGCCACGGGCGTCGAGCAGCACCACCTGAGCACGCCACCGAAGGTCGGGATCGGGATCGGAGGCCGCCGCCTCCAGGCGCCGCCTCTCGTCGGGCAGCACGAGCGCGGACTGCGCGAGCGTGCGGCGCACGAGCAGGAGGCCGCGAGCGGCCTGGGACCGGTCCGACCGGCGGAGGTCGTGAGCGTCCAGGGCTGCGGCGAGCGCGGGCAGCGCGTCGGCCTCGGAGGGCTCGACCTCGACCTCGACCTCGTTCGACACGAAGCGGGCTCCCTCCACCTCGTACACGACGACATCGAACGAGAGCGCTGCGACGAGACGGTCGCCGTCGAACGCCGCCCGTGGCGTCCGGTACTGGCGGATCGTCACCAGCGGTCGGAGCGCGTCGTCGCCGACCGCGGCACGGACGGCGTCCGCGAGCGCGCTGGGCGGAAGCTCAAGAGGGCCGCCGCCGACGCCGGCAGGCAAGTCGAGGTCGAGAGCCGGAGGGCCTCCTCCCTCCACGGAGCGGAGCGCGGCCTCGACGGCTCCGTCCTGCTCGCGGACGCGGAGGGTCCGCCCCTGCCGCAGCAGCTCCCCGTCGTCCGTGTCGTAGAGCCGGTCGAGCACGCGGGCCGGCGGGTGCGGCTCGAGCCGCAGCCCGCCGATCTCGGACGCTTGGACGAGGGCCGAGAACGGCCCCGAGCGACGGGCGACGTAGGTGATCGAGGGCATGGGGGGGACGAGCGCCCGCGCCAACATAGCGTCGGCACCCTCGGGTTCGGGGGGTGTGGATAACCCGAGTTTCACTCGCGGCCCGTGGCGAGGAGCCGAAGCCCGACGGCCGCTACGGCTGTCCCCGACCACTGCTTCTACTCCCCGACCTGCACCGCCAGCGCCTCGGCCTCGGCGACCAGCACCTCGACGGCGTCGAGCCCGCGGTCCCAGAAGCCCGGGTCCCGGAGGTCGATCCCGAGCCGGCCGACCAAGACGTGCGGCCAGTCCGACCCGCCGGCGGCTAGCAGGTCCCGGTACTGCCGCGCGAAGCCCGGGCCCTCGGACTGGTAGCGGGCGTAGAGCGCCAGCACCAGCAGCTCGCCAAACGCGTAGGCGTAGACGTAGCCCGGCGTGTGGACAAAGTGGGGGATGTAGCTCCACCACGTCTGGTAGTCCTCGGTGAGGGTCACGCTGTCGCCGTACATCGCGGCCTGCGTGCTCATCCAGTGGGCGGCGAAGTCGTCCGGGGCGAGCTCGCCCTGCTCGCGGCGGTGGGCGTGGATGCGGGCCTCGAAGCGGTTCATGGTGACCTGGCGGAAGACGGTCGCCATCGTGTCGTCGATCTTCTCGACCAGCAGCGCGAGCCGGTCCTCGGGGCGGTCGAGCCCGGCCACCGTCCGCTGGAACGTCAGCATCTCGCCGAAGACCGACGCCGTCTCGGCCGTCGTCAGCGGCGTGTCGGCGTGGTAGACGCCCTGGTCGCGCGCGAGGAACTGGTGGACGCCGTGGCCGAGCTCGTGGGCCAGCGTCTGGACGTCGCGGAGCTGGCCCGTGTAGTTCATCAGGATGTACGGGTGGGCGCTCGGGACGGCCCCGTGGCTGAACGCCCCGCCCCGCTTGCCCGGCTCCGGCGGCGCGTCGATCCAGCGCTCGTCGAAAAAGCGCTCGACGATCCCACCCATCTCGGCGTCGAAGTCGGCGTAGGCCGAGGTGACAGTCTCGCGCGCCCGGTCCCAGGTCACGAACGCGGCGGCCTCGGCGGTCGGCGCGTAGCGGTCGTAGTCGTACATCCGGTCGATCCCCAGGAGCTGGCGCTTGAGCCGGTAGAACCGGGCGACCAAGTCGTAGCGGCCCGTGACGGCCTCGACGAGCGCGTCGACCGAGGCCCCGTCGATCTCGTTGGCCTCGTTGCGGCTGGCGATCCACGAGTCGTAGCCGCGGAGCCGGTCGCTCGACGCCTTGTCCGCCAGGACCGTGTTGAACACGTAGCTCAGCGGCCGCTGCAAGTCGGCGAGCCCGGCCGTCACGGCGGCGTGGACGTCGCGCCGCAGGCCGCGGTCGGCGTCGTGGAGCTTGGACGTGGCCTGCTGGAGCGGCAGGGCCTCGCCGCGGACGGTGAAGCGGGCGGCCCCCAGCGTCTCGTCGAAGAACCGGTTCCACGCGCTCCAGCCGGTCACCGACTTCTCGGACAGGATCCGCTCCTCGGGCTCGGAGAGGACGTGGTCGCGCGCCTCCGTCTTGAGCTCGAGGTAGTGCCGGTACGACGCGAGCGCGGCCGACTCGGTGAGCGACCGGGCCCGGTCCGGGTCCATCCGCGCCCACTCGACGTCGACGAACAGGAGCTCCTGGCCGATCTGCGAGTACGCCTCGCGGACGCGCTGGAGCCGGGCCCCGGCCTCGGGCGACTCGGTGTCGGTGCTCCAGGCGAGGTAGGCGAACGTGTAGGCGCGGCCCGCCCGGTCGTGGACGCCGGCCAGCGCCGCGAGGGCCTGGGCGAGGGCGTCCGCGTCGAGGTCGGCGAGGTGGCCCCGGTAGCGGGCCGCGAGGTCGGCGGCCTCGGCTTCGGCCGTCTCCAGATCCGCCCAGAGGACGTCGTCGGACGGGTACAGGTCGGTAAGGTCCCAGCGGACCTCCTCGGCGCCGGTGAGCTCGGCGGGGTCGGCAGTCATAAAAGAGGCGAGATAGAGACTTCCCCCAGGCGTCGTCGGCGCCTCGGGCTCCCGACGGGGCTACCTTCCGGCACGGGTCGGCGGGCATCGAAGGGCGATGTCGAAAGGTACGGCCCACCGCACAAGCCGATCCCCCCATGGCCCAGGTCCAGGAGCTCTCCACCACCGCCGACGCGGACGCGATGCTGAAGGCGTCGCACGACGCTCCGATTTACCTCCTCAAGCACTCCATCGCGTGCCCCATCTCGGCCCGCGGCCAGATGGAGTTCGTCGGCCTCGAAGGCGACGACGACCCGCCGCTCTACGCCGTCGTGGTCCAGTACGCCCGCGACGTCTCGGCGTACCTCGCCGAGCAGCTCCACGTCCAGCACGAGACGCCGCAGGCCCTCTTGATCCACAACGGCGAGGCCGTCGACGTCAAGAACCACGGGTCGATCCGTCTGGACGCCTTGCGCGACGCCGCCGCGGCCTTGGCCTAGAGTCCCTCGTGCGTCGTCGCCTCGGCCTGCTCGCTGTCCTCCTCTCGCTCGCGGCGTGTGGGACGGACCCGCCCGTCGACGTCGCGGCCGTGTCGTCGGCGCGCGAGGCCGCGCCCGCCGTCGTCCTGCCGACGGCCCAGGGCCCGGTCGACCTCGCCTCGCTGGCGGGCCGGCCCGTCGTCCTGCACTTCGCGGCGGCCGACGACACGGAGGCGTGGGCCGCACTCGCCGACGCGCTCGGCGACTTGGAAGCCGCCGGCGCGGCCGTCGTCGCGGTCTCGGTCGACGGGGCCGAGGACGAAGCCGCCCGGGCGTTCGGGTACAACGGCGTCGCGCTGGCGGTCGTCGTCGACGGCGAGGGGACCGTGCGCGGGCGGGCCCTCCCCCACTCGGGCGACGACCTGTTCGCGCTCGCGAGCCCCGTGCTGGCCGAGGCCGACGTGGCGGCGACCGTCTCGTGGCGAGACCCCGAGACGCTGGACGCGCTCGTCGCCATCGGCGGCGTCGTGGTCGACGTGGGCGACCCGGCGGGCCCGCGCCACGCGCTCCGCGTCGCGGCCGACACCTTGGCGGCGCTCGACCTCCCGGCCGACCTCGGCACGCCGCTCGCGTTCGTCGGCCCGGCGGCCCGGGAGGCGGCGACGCGGGCCGCGCGCTGGGGCTACGTCGCCGTCTTCGTCGCCGACGCCGAGGGAGCGATCACGGCCGTCGAGCCGCCTCCGCTCCCCGTCCGCGACCGCCCCCTCCGCTCGGGCGGCGTCCGGGGCTGAAGGGCGGTGCGGACCGCGAGGATCGGAGACTAACGTTCGTCCATCGGCCATGGCGTCGCCCCTGCTCATCTGGATCAACGGCCCCTTTGGAGGAGGCAAGACCCAGACGGCCTACGAGCTTCGCGCCCGACTCCCGGGAAGCATGGTCTTCGATCCCGAACCGCTTGGGTTCGCGCTCAAGCGCTCGGTGCCGTCGGCGTCCCACGCCGATTTTCAAGACCTCCCTCTGTGGAGGGAGTTCACCCGGCGGACGCTGGTCCACGCCGCCCACGACTGCGACGGCCCGATCATCGTGCCGATGACGGTCGTGGTCCCCTCGTACTTCCGGGAGACCGTCCTCGCGCTGCGCGACGAGGGCCTGAACGTGAGGCACTTCTCGCTCGTGGCCCGACGGGAGATCGTCCTCAAACGACTCAGGAAGAGGGGTGAGTTCGGCCGGTCGTGGTCGGCCCAACAGCTCGACCGGTGCCTCTTGTCTCTCCAGGACCCTCTCTTCGCGGATCAGATCGACACGTCGACGCTGCGGGTCCATCAGGTGGCCGAGGTCATCGCCCACAAGGTCGGCCTCCCGATCCTCCCTCCTCAACGGAGCCGCGTCGGGCGCTTCGCTCGTCGTGTCGCCGTGCAGTTGCGCCACGTCCGGTGAGCATGGGACGCTGCTAGCCTCCGCCGCGCCGGCCGACGTGCCTCTGGGCGAGCAAACGAGAGGCCTTCTGCCTGTCCGGTCCCACCAGGGGGCTGAGGGTTTCCTGAGGATCGGCACGAGAGGCGTCGTCGGGAGGCGCCCCCCTTCCAGGGGCTAGGGCAGAACCCGACCTTCGGGCCCCCCACCCCTTCCCCTATGTCTCCCGAGCTCCGCATCGTCGGCTTGTACGAGGACGCCGTCGCGACGTCCCACGCCGGCGACACCATCACGTCGATCGTCCTGCGCCTGTCCGCCCCGCCCGACGAGGCCTGGATCGAGGCGTTCCACCACGAGTGGGCGCTCACCAGCTATCCCCGGAAGCGGAACGCCCGCGTGGGCCTCTTGCACGTCGCCGGCAGCGACGAGGCCCGCCGGGGGCTCGTCCTGTTCGCCTCGCCCGAGGACTACGTCGACAAGCACAAGCGGCACCTCGAAGACGCCGTGTGCCGCGCCAACGACCGCGTCCGTCAGCGGTCCGACCAGCGCGACGCGACCGTCGCCGACGCCGTCCGCACGATCCGCGAGATCAACCGGACCCACTACGGCGACCCCGACGCCGGCCCGACGATGCGCGCCGCGCCGGGCACGCCGGTCATCCGGCTGGCCATCTAGCCCACGTCCCGCCCCGCCGGCCACGAAGGGCACCGGCGGGGCGGGGCGTGCGCGCCGCTAGCGGCTGACCGTCAGCGTGCGGGCCTCGGCGAACGTCTCGCCCGTCACGCGGACGACGTAGACGCCCGGCGCGAGCGCCTGCCCGGCCAGCGCCACGCGGACGACCGCGCCCGCCGGGGCCGGCGCGTCGTACGCCACGGCGACCTCGCGGCCGAGCGCGTCGAACACGGCGACCTGGACGTGCTGGCCCGTCGGGACCGCGAACTCGACGGTGGCCCGGCCCGCCGACGGGTTCGGGAAGACGTCGCCGACGACGATCTCCGTCACCACGTCGTCGTCGGTCGAGACCGCCGCGCCGATCCCGTTCGCCGCGCCCGGCGTCGGCGGGGCGACGAAGGCGAAGCCGCCCGTGCCCTGACGCTGGAGCGAGCCCGTGCTGGCCGGCCGGCCACGCTCGGCGGCGGCGTCGGCCTCGTCCTGGAAGATGGCGTCGACGAGCGACGGGCTGGACGGGTTGAACGCCGCGCCCAGCGCGGGCCCGTTGCCCCGGACGAGCGCGACGCCCAGGAACTGGTCCGGGATCGACACGCCGGCGTCGACGTCGCGCAGGACGAGGTAGCCGTCGTCGTCGGTCTCGAACCCGTCGAGGTCGCTGACCGAGACGGCCGTCGAGTCGGTGTCGTAGAACACCAACGCGAGCCCGTCGGCCAGGCCCCCGCCGCCCGCCGAGAACAGCTCGACGAACTCGGAGGCCCCGGCCCCCGTGATCGCGTCGAACTCGTTGATCACGAGCGCCGTCTCGGTGTCGTCGTCGGCGACGGTCAGCGTGGCCACCGTCGCGTCGGCGCGGATCTCAGAGTCGGTCGACGAGATCTCGAACACGAACGTCTCGTCGTCTTCGAGCAAGGCGTCGTTGGTGATCGGGACGGAGAGCGACGCCGTGGTGGCGTTGGCCGCGAACGTGACGGTCCGCGACGTGAACCCGCCCAGGTCGGCCGACGTCCCGGACGAGCTGTCGGCGTCGAGCGTCACGCGGACCGTCTTGGCCGTCGCGAACGCCTGGCTAAGCCGGAGCTGGAGCGTGACCGACCCGTCGTCCTCGTCGGCCGCCAGCGCGGTCTCGACGAACGACGCCGTGGACTGGTTGAGCGCCGGGTTGAGCGTGATGAACGCCTGCTGGTCGCCCGACTCGGTCCCGTTGATCACGTTGACGACCTGGACGAAGACCTGCTCGATGTCGGTCGCGCCGATCGACGTCAGCGGGGCCGAGGCCGTGAGCTGGCCGGCCGGGACGAAGACGGTGTCGGGCGCCGTGTAGTCGTTGCCGCGCGAGGCCGAGCCGAAGTAGCTCAGGGCCACCTTGACCACGCGGTCACTCCGGTTGCTCAGCGTGACCGTCAGCGCCGACGTCCCGCCGCTCCCGGCGATGACGCGGGGGACGGCCTCGAACGTGACCTCCGGCGCGTTGTCGTTGTCGACGATGGAGATCTCGACCTCCTGCTCGTCCTCCTCCTCGCCGGGCCCGGAGACGCTCGAGACCGACGCCGTGAGCGTGCCGTTGATCTCGTCGACGGTGTCGTCGGTGGCCCCGAGCCGGATCGAGCCCGTGTTCGCCCCCTTCTCGATCACGATCCGGTCCGGCGCGCCGAACTGGCCCGAGCCGTTCGTCGGGTCGTCCTCGCCGTCGTCGTCGTCGTACTCGTACGTGAGACGGACGGTGATGTCGGCGCTGGCGAGGACGCCGGCCGGGAGCGACGCGGTGACCGTCGTCGAGTCGCCCTCGGCGATCGACAGCGGGGAGGCCGAGAGCACGACGGCCGGGACGTCGTCGTCGGTGACGGTGATGTCGACGAACTGGGTGCCGTTCTCGATCGCGCCCTGACCGCCCGAGACCCCGTCGATCGAGACCCGGATCACGTCCGAGTCGAAGTCGGCGTCGTTGGTGCCGGTGAGCGTGGCCGTGGCCTCCCGCTGGCCCGCCGGGATGGTGAGCGTCGTCGGGGCGAGCGTGAACGCGTCGCTGTCGCCGGCCGCGCCGATCGTGACGACGGTGGCCTCGGTGACCGACTTCGAGATCCGAGCGGTCAGCGTGGCCGTCCCGCCGTTCTCGGCGACCGAGGTCCGGTTCGTCGTGAGCGACACGGTCGGGAGCGGCGCGTCGTTGTCCTGGATGACGATGGTCCGCGACTGCTGGCCCTCCTCGGTCGCCTTGCCGCCGACGCCGTCGATGGTGACCGTGACCGTGACGTTGCCGTCGCTGGCCGAGTTGTCGGTGGACGCGAACGTGGCCGTCGCGCTGTTCTGGCCGCTAGGGATGACGAGCTGGTTGGGCGCCGTGAAGCGGCCCGAGCCGCCGCTGTAGCCCAGCGCGACCGTGACGGCCCCGTCGGCCGTGGCGCCGGAGGGGAGCGAGGCGGTGATCGTCGAGGTCTGCCCCTCGGTGATCGTCGACGGGTTCACTGCCAGCTGGACCGTCGGGATGTCGTCGTCGATGATCGTGATGGAGGCCGTCTGATTGCCGTTCTCCGTCGCGCCCCCCCCGCCCGTCACGGTGGTGATGCTGACGACGACGGTCTCGTTGACGAAGTCGTTGTCCTGGCGGGCCAGGAGCGAGGTCGAGGCCGTCGTCTGCCCGGCCGGGATCGTGACCGTCGACGACTGCAGCGTGTACGCGTCGCCGTCGCCGGCCGCGTTGAGCGTGACGACCGTGTTCTGGGTCGCCGTGGCCGAAAGCGTCAGCGTGAGCGTCGAGACGCCGTTGGCCTCGGAGATGGAGGTCGGCGACGCCGACAGCGAGACGGTCGGCTGGGCGAGCGCGGGCGCCGCGATCAGCAGCAGGGCGAGCGTAGCGAAACGGGACATGGCGGGGTCAGGGAGGCGGGCAAAGAGTCGCCGGCGGCGACGGGACGGACGACCGCGTAGGATCGCACATGGAATGTACCCGCGCCGTGTGCCGAATCAGCAACCGGACCGTCGCCCGGCCGCGCACTCCAGCCATGCCTCGTTCCACAGCCCTGTGATTTCCGCATCTACGCCTGGCCTGGGCACGCCGATCTGACCTGATCATCACACAGTTCCCCGACCGCGGAGCGCTAGAGACGGGGCCCAAACCCGCCGGCACCGTCACGGCCGCAGACCGTCACGGCCGCAGGAGGTGGGGGCGGCGGGACTCGAACCCGCAAGCCGTAGGGCAACGAGGCTTAAGCTCGTCGTGTTTGCCAGTTTCACCACGCCCCCCTGGCCTCAGGAAGATAGACCGCCAGCCCGTCCGCGGAGACCGTTCGGACGTCTACCACAGGGCCATCGCAACCTCCCTCCGCCTTGTCATCCTGACCGCGCAGCGACGACGCAGCCGACGCAGGGAAGGATCTCACCCCGAAGGGACGGCACAGCCAACGCCGGCGTCAGAGGCCATCGGCGCCGGCGCGGCGGGTCTCGGAGTCCGAGTCGAGATCCTTCGCGAGCTCAGGATGACGTTGCAGGCGGGGATGCGATAGCTCTGCCGATGGCGGCGGGCTCCGACAACGGGGCCGGCCCAGGCGTAAGCTAGGCGCCCCGATCCCGCCCCCATGCCCGACCGTCTCCGTGCCCACGCCCAGGCCTGCGCCGTCCGCTCCCACGTGCCGTACTCCGGGAGGTCGGTCGGCGTCGCGGCGCTGCTGGCGGACGGGCGGTGGGTGGCCGCGCCGCGGATCGAGAACGCTTCGTTTCCGCTGACGATCTCGGCGCTCCAGGGCACGCTCGCGCTGTCGGCCCTGGCGGGCGAGCCCGTCGTCGCCGTGGCCGGGAGCGTGCCGTTCGGGCCCACTGGACGTGGGGAGATCGAGCAAGCCGCCGGCGGAACGTGGACGTTGGCGGCGCCCGACCTCGCCGTTCGCACCGACGTCGACCGGCCCGAGCCCAGCGAGCCGGTCGGGCTGACGGTCGACCTGCCGCCGCCGCCTACCGTCGAGGGAGGCGTGGCACTCGCGCTGGCCGCCGCCGACCGGGCCGTCGTCCCCGCGTCGGCGTTCCCGGTGGGCGCGGCGGTCGAGGACGCCGACGGACGGCTGGTGGTCGGCGCCAACGTCGAGGTCGCGGGCGACTGGGCACGCGGGCTGTGCGCCGAGCGGACCGCGTTGGTCGGCGCCGTCGCGGCCGGGCTCGGGCCGATCCGCCGGGTCTACGTGGCGTGCTCGAAGGCGCCCGGTGGGACGCCCTGTGGCGGGTGCCGCCAAGTCATCGCCGAACTGGCGCCGGGCTGCGCCGTCGTCATCTGGCGGGGCGCCGAGGCCCCGGAGGTCACGACGCCCGAGGCGCTGCTGCCGGGCGCGTTCGACGGGCGCGCCCTGCGCTAGCGCAATCCCGTTCCACGGCCTCCGTTCCGGCCGCCCTCCTCGACCCCGCCTGTGGATCTCACGTTCGCCGTCTCCCCCGTCGTGCTGGCCGTCGCCGCCGTTGGGGCCGGGGCGCTGGCCTGGTGGAGCTACGGCCGGAGCACGCCGGCCGTCTCGGGCGCCCGCCGGCTGGGGCTGGCCGCGCTCCGGTTCGCGGCGCTGTTCTTGGTCCTCGTCCTGCTCGTCGACCCCGTCTGGCGGCGCGTCACGCGGACCGGCGAGCCGCCGCTGCTGGCCGTCCTGGTCGACGACAGCGAGAGCTTGCAGCTCGGGCCCGAAGGAGCCACGCCGGCCGACCGCGTCCGCGCCGCGCTCGACGGCCTGCCGAGCGACGCCGCGCTCCGGTTCTACCGGTTCTCGTCCGACGCCGCACCCGCCGGCCCGACGCTCCCGGGCGACAGCCTGGCGTTCGCCGGGGAACGCACCGACGTCGCCGGCGCCCTGTCTCGGGTCGAGGCCGACTTTGCCGGGCGCAACCTGCGCGGCGTCGTGCTGGTCTCGGACGGGCGCGTGACCGACGGCCGCAACCCGGCGTACCTCGCCGAGCGGTTCTCGGTCCCCATCTGGACCGCCGTCGCCGGCGACAGCGTGTCGTCGCGGGACCTCCGCCTGGAGCGGGCCGTGACGAACGACGTGGCCCGGGTCGGCAGCCCGCTCCCCATCCAGGCCGGCATCCGGGCGACGGGTTTCGAGGGGCAGACGGCGGCCGTCACCGTGTCGTCCGGTGGGCGCGTGCTGGCCCGCCAGTCGGTCGCCGTCCCGCCCGACGGGGCCGAGGCCACCGTCGACCTGTCCGTTACGCCGACGGCGCCGGGCGTCCGCCGGTACACCATCGCCGTCGGGCCCCTCGCCGGCGAGGCCACGACGCGCAACAACAGCCGGACGGTCACAGTCCGCGTGCTCGACGACGCCCGGCGCGTCCTGCTGGTCGCGGCCGGGCCGAGCCCCGACCTCGCCGCGCTGCGGGCGACGCTCGACGCCGACCGCTCGGTCGACCTGACGGTCCGCACCCAGCGGGCGCCGGGCCAGTTCTACGAGGGCGCGCTGCCCGACGCGCTCGGCCGGTTCGACCTGGTGGTGCTCGCGGGCTATCCCGGAGCCGCTGCCGACCCGGCCACGTCGCAGCGCCTGGCGCAGGCGGTCGCCGGCGGCCTGCCGGCCCTGTTCGTCCAGACCTCGGCGACCGACGTCTCACAACTTGGGACCGTCTTCGGCGACGTGCTGCCGGTCGCGCCGGCCCAGGCTCGGGGCGGCGCCGTCGAGGTGTCGCTCGCGCCGACGGCGGCGGGTGAGGCGCACCCCGTCCTCGGCGGCCTGGGCGTGGCGCCGGCCCGCCTCGGCGCCCTGCCCCCGCTCGTCGTCACCTCGACGCGCTGGGCGTTGCAGCCCGGCGCCCGCGTCCTGGCGACCGTTCGGCGCGGCGGGACCGTCCTCGACGCGCCGCTGCTGGTGATCCGCCAGAACGGGCAGGTCCGCTCGGCCGCCCTGTTGGGCGCCGGCTCGTGGCGCTGGCGGACGCTGCCCGACGACCTCGGCGACCTGCGCGGCGTCTACGGCCTGCTCGTCGACCGGCTGGTCCGGTGGTCGACGGCGACGCGCGACCGGCGGCCCGTCCGCGTCCGCCCGGACCGGGCGCTGTTCGGCGAGCGCGACCGGGTGGGGTTCACGGGCCAGGTCTACGGCGAGTCGCTCGCGCCCATCGACGACGCCCGGCTCGAGCTCACCGTCCGCGCGCCCGGCGGGGCCGTCGAGCGCGCCACGATGCGCCCGCTCGGCAACGGCCGCTACGTCGCCGACCTGGGCGTCCGCCCGCCGGGCTCCTACGCGTTCACGGCCCAGGCGACGCGCGGCGGCCAGCGGCTGGGCGACGACCGCGGCACGTTCGGGGTCGGCCGGCTGGCTGCCGAGTTCCGCGAGCCCGGCGCCGACCCCGCGCTGATGCGCCAGGTCGCCGTCCGGTCCGGCGGCGGCGTCGTCGGGCTCGACACCCTCGGTGCGTTCGTGTCCGGCCTGCGCCGATCGGGCGCCTTGGCCGACCGACCGCTGGTCCGGGAGGACGAGACGCCGCTCCTCCAGATCGGCTGGCTCCTGGCCGTCGCCCTGGCGCTCCTGACCGTCGAGTGGGTCTGGCGCAAGCGGGTCGGGATGGTCTGACCGAAGGTGAAGCGTAGACTCGTGGGCGAGTGAACCCGTGGAAGACTCGGATTTTGCCCTCGCGCGTCCACGTGTCTGCCTCTCAGAAACCGTTTGGCCAAGGCCCTCCCTACGGGGTCCCCTCTCCCGGTGGGTGAGGGGTCCTCCGGCCGCCAAGCGCCCGGCGACCCACCCCGCATGGATTCCCGCCTGCGCGGGAACGACAGTTAGAGGGGGAGGCGGCTTTTCGCCAAACAGCTTCTCAGACGCCTTTCCCGATCCGCTCCCAGCGCACCGCGCGCGCGTCCTCGTCCCACGAGAAGTAGACGCCGACGGCCTTGCCGATGACGTGGTCGAACGGGACGAACCCCCACGTCCGGCTGTCGGCCGAGTCGTCGCGGCTGTCGCCCAACACGAAGTAGTAGTCCTGGGCGAACGTGTAGGTCTCGGCCGGACGTCCGTCCACCAGGAAGCCCGTCGCCGACCGCTCGACGGTGTGGCCCTCGAACCGCTCGACCACCGACCGGACGACGGACCACGAGGCGTCCTCCAGGCGGATCGTCCGCCCGGCGGCGGGGACGACGACCGGGCCGTAGTCGTCCAGGCTGTAGCGGGCGGAGGCGGGGAACGCGGCGCTGCCGTCGCCCAGTGGGCGGAGGTACGGCCGGAGCGACTCGACGCCGTCGGCCAGCGACAGCGCGTCGGCCTCGGCGCGCGTCGCCGAGGCCACCCAGACGCCGGCGCCGGCGCGCTGGATGCGGCCGGACAGGCCGAGCGAGTCGAGCACGTCCTCCGTCGGCAACCGCCCGTCGAGGGCCCACAGCCGCCGGCCGTCGCGGGGCGAGGCCACCGCGTCGTCGCCGGCGTAGACCGTCTTCCCCCGGATCGCGAGCGTGTCGCCGGGCAGCCCGACGATCCGCTTGATGTAGGGCGTCCGCCGGCCGACGTCCGGGGTGAGGTCGGGCGGGTAGTTGAACACGGCCACGTCGCCCCGGTCGGGGTCGTCGAGCCCGGGCAGGCGGTGGCCCCCGACGCGCGGGCCGTAGTGGGCCTTCGACAGCAGCACGAAGTCGCCGACGAGCAGCGTGTCCTCCATCGACGTCGACGGGATCCGGTAGGCCTCGAAGGCGAGCACCCGGAGCGCGAGCGCGAACACGATCGCCCCGCCAATTACGCGGACCCAGCCGGCGAGGGCGACGGCGCTCGTCCGCCCGACAGGCGCCGGGGCGACGGGGTCGGTCATGGCCGGCTTCAACGGTCCGCGGTCATCCGTCGCCCCTGCGGCCGGGTCGCCGGGCGTCGCGGGCGTGGGTTCGCCTGCGGACGTCGACGCGGGCTCCCCCCTCCCAGCCTCCCCCCGGCGGGGGGAGGAGACGGATTCCGTGCTGGGCGAGTCGGGTCCGACGTCGGCGGAGGCCGGGGTGTCCGGCGGCGTCTCCGCGTCGAGCGGGGCCCTCGGGTCAAGCACGGCTACGGGATCGGCCGGAAAAAGCGCGAGAGGCGGACGAACGGGGGCGCGCCCTTGAACGACAGGAACGTGAACGCGGCCTTCCCGACCAGGTGCGAGTGGGGCACGAAGCCCCAGTACCGGCTGTCGACCGAGTTGTCGCGGGCGTCGCCCATCGCCATGTAGTAGTCCTGCGCGAACGTGAACGAGGTGGCCGGGGCGCCGCCGACCAGGAAGCCGCCGTCGGGTGCGCGCTCGACCCGGTGGCCCTCGTGGCGCGCGATGGCCTCGCCGTAGACCGCCATCGTCGCGTCGGTGAGCGGGATCGTCATGCCGGCGGCCGGGACCACGCGGGGCGGGACGTGGTCCGGGTTGGCGCTGTAGGTCCCGTCGACGTAGCGCTCGTCGAGCACGAACGGCTCGACGCGGGCGACCATCGGGAGCGCCGTGAGGGCCTCGACCTCGGGCGGCGTCGCGAACACCTCGAACACGCGGATCCCGCCCTCGTCGCGGTCCGCGCCGGGGAGCAGCTCGATCCCCATGTCCTCCAGCTGGCGGGCGTTGGGCCGCTGGTCGCCCGCGCCGATCACGCGCCAGCGCTGCTTCATCGTCGGCGCGAGCGGGACCGGGCGGCCGTTGACGTGGAGCACCTTGTCCAAAACCGCCAGCGTGTCGCCGGGGACCGCCATGATCCGCTTGATGTAGGGGTTCCGCCGCTCGATCGGGACCGACGCCGGGATCTGGCCCAGGACCACGTCGACGCCCGCCGGGTAGTTGAACACGGCCACGTCGCCGCGCTCGGGCTCGGCAAAGCCGGGCAGCCGAACCTGGGGGACCTCGAGCCCCGGCAGGTAGATCCCCGTCACCGGGATGCCGAGCGTGGCCGGCGTCCGCGGGCCCCAGTGGAGCTTCGAGACGATCAGGAAGTCGCCGACGAGCAGCGTGTCCTCCATCGACTCGGACGGGATCCGGTACGGCTCGGCGATGAACGCCCGGAGGATCAGGATGGCGACGATGGCCTTGACCCAGTACCAGACGTTCTCGCGGAACGTCGGCCGGGGGCGGGCGTCGCCGCGGCGGGCACTGCGAGACGGGCGGTCGGAGGGGGTCGGCGGCACAGGGTCGGCGTGGGGGCCGGGAAGCTACGGGGCCCAGGCGCGCGGGGTGCGCCCGGCGACGTCAGCGGTGGATGATCCAGCGGTCGGTGTCCGACCGGCCGCTCCACCGCGGGGGGCGCACCTCGACGACGAAGAGGTCGGCCCCGTTGAACCCGGTCCGGTACCACTGCTTGCGCTCGAACGAGTGGTAGTAGTCGAGCCAGGGGTCGGGCCGGCCGGCGGCCTCCAGGCGAGCCGACAGGTCGGCGCGGATGGGCGCGAGCAGCGGCGTGTAGCGCTCGTCGCTGGCCACGAGCAGCCCCTCCCCGAAGGGCCCGTCGACGTCGAGGGCCACCACCGGGATCGAGTCGTTGACGACGAACCAGTACTCGAACTGGACGTGCTCCGAGCCCCCGTAGCCGTGGCGGCGCAGGGCGTCGCCGTTCCGCGTCGGCGGGCCGAACGCGGCCTGGAGGCGGCCCCGCAAGAGCGTCGTCCGCGACGTGTCGACGAGGAGGCCGGCGTCGGGGTAGGCGGCCTGCCAGTAGGCCTCGCGGTACTGTTCGAGGAAGCTCTCCTGGGCGCCCGGCTCCACCTTCCGCCAGCGCAGCGTCGCCAGCTGGGCGAGCCGGATGAGGCTGTCGGCCTTGGCCGCCTCGGCGGCGACGAACCGGTCGCGCTCGGCCTGGCGCTCGGCCTGGACGGCCCGGAACGCCCGGGTCCAGCGGTCCACCGCGCCGGCCTCGACGACGGGCCGGGGCTCGAGCCTCGGCCCGCGCTCGGCCACCACCTCGGCCACCCGGACGTCGCGGCGCTGCCGCTGGAGCAGCTCGACCACGTTCTGCGCCGAGGGGGAAACGGGAAACAGGAAACAGGAAACGAGCAGCAAGAGCGCCGGCCTGGCGACGAGGGTGCGCACGTGCGACCCCTGACTCCTGATTCCTGACGCCTGACGCCTCATCAGTCCATCGAGAGGACGGCCAAGAACGCCTCCTGAGGCACCTCGACCGCGCCGACCTGCTTCATCCGCTTTTTGCCCTCCTTCTGCTTTTCCAGCAGCTTCCGCTTGCGGGAGATGTCGCCACCGTAGCACTTGGCCGTGACGTCCTTGCGGAGGGCCTTGACCGTCTCGCGCGCGATGACCTTGTTGCCGATGGCGGCCTGGATGGCCACGTCGAACAGCTGGCGCGGGATGAGCTCGCGGAGCTTGGTGGAGAGCCGCTTGCCCATGTCGTACGCCTTCTCGCGGTGGACGATGGTCGACAGCGCGTCGACGGTGTCGCCGTTGAGCATCACGTCGAGCTTGACCAGCTTCGACGTCCGCTCGTCGATAAAGTCGTAGTCGAACGAGGCGTAGCCGCGGCTCACCGACTTCAGCTTGTCGTAGAAGTCGAACACGATCTCAGCGAGCGGCAGCTCGTACTTCAGGTTGACGCGGTCCGTCGTGAGGTACTCCTGGGTGATGTAGGTCCCGCGCCGCTCCTGGCACAGCCCCATCAGCGTGCCGACGTACTCGACCGGCGTGATGATCTCGGCCTTGACGTAGGGCTCGCGGATCTCGGCGATCGAGCCCGGGTCCGGCATGTCGGACGGGTTCTCGACCTCGACCTCGGACTGGCCGGCCAGCACGACCGTGTAGCGCACGTTGGGCATCGTGGTCACGATGTCGAGCCCGAACTCGCGGTCCAGCCGCTCCTGAACCACCTCCATGTGCAACATCCCCAGGAAGCCGACGCGGAACCCGAACCCGAGCGCCGCGCTCGTCTCGGGCTCGTAGGTCAGCGCGGCGTCGTTGAGCTGGAGCTTTTCGAGCGCCGTCCGCAAGTCCTCGAAGTCGTTGGAGTCGGTCGGGTAGATGCCCGAGAACACCATCGGCTTGACGTCGCGGTAGCCGGGCAGCTGCTCGGTCGCCCCGTTCCGCTGGTGCGTGACCGTGTCGCCCACGCGCGTGTCGGCCACGTCCTTGACGCTGCCGATGATGTAGCCGACCTCGCCGGGGCCGAGCACGTCGACCGGGGCCATCTTGAGCTTGAGGTGGCCGATCTCCTCGGCGAAGTACCGCGCGCCGGTCGCCATGAACTCGATGGCGTCGCCCGTGCGCAACGTCCCTTCCTTGACGCGGACGTAGACGATGGACCCGCGGTAGGTGTCGAACGTCGAGTCGAAGATGAGCGCCTGGAGCGGCGCGTCGGGGTCGCCGGCGGGGGCCGGGACGCGCTCGACGATCCGCTCCAAGACGGCGTCGACGCCCTGGCCGGTCTTGGCCGAGACGTGGAGCACGTCGTCGGGATCGCCGCCGATCAGGTCGGTGATCGACTGGGCGACGAGCTCGGGCTGGGCGCTCGGCAGGTCCACCTTGTTCAGGACCGGGATGATCTCCAGGTCCTGGCCGATGGCCATGTACAGGTTCGAGATCGTCTGCGCCTCGATGCCCTGGGCCGCGTCGACGACCAGGATGGCGCCCTCGCAGGCGTTGAGCGCGCGCGACACCTCGTAGGTAAAGTCGACGTGGCCCGGCGTGTCGATCAGGTCGAGCACGTACTGCTGCCCGTCCGCCGCTTTGTAGGGCATCCGGATGGCGTGGCTCTTGATCGTGATGCCGCGCTCGCGCTCCAGGTCCATCGAGTCCAGGACCTGGGCCTGCATCTCGCGGCTCGTCAGCGTGCCGGTGGCCTCCAGGAGCCGGTCCGCCAACGTCGACTTGCCGTGGTCGATGTGGGCGATGATGCAGAAGTTGCGGATGCGGCTCTGGTCCACGGAGGGGCGGTCGGTCGGGGGCGGTTTCGGGCAACGGTGAAAGTACCGACGCCCGTGCCGTGATCCCTCCGAAATCCCCGGGAACGCGGGCCGCGTCGGTCCGCAGCCGTCCGACGGGGAGGAGGGGTCGGCACGGGTGGAGAGCGCGGCCCTCCGTCCAGTGTTCTCGTACTGAGCGGCCTAGCGCGGCGCTCGCACGCGGAGCCCGACGCGGACTCCCAGCGACGACACCACGGGGCTCGCCGTCCCCGCCACGCCGATCCCCAGGCCGACCGTCCGGATGGGGAACACGTCGAGCCCGGCCGCGGCCTGGACGCCGAGCGTGAGGTCGCGGTCGCCGCGGTCGCGAGCGTAGACGGCCGTCGGCCCCCCGCGGACCCACAGCGAGGCCCGGGCCTCGCGCCCCGACAGCGACGCGAACGGGCCCGCCGCTACCCACTCGCCGCCACTCGACGAGCAGCCGAAGCCGTCGTCACACGGTGAGCTCTGGTCGCCGAGCACGAACCCCGTACCTGCGGTCGCCCCGAGTCCCCATCCGAGCGCGGCCCCGTCCGTCCGCTCGACGAGGGCCTCGGCGATGGCGTAGGCCGTCTTGGTGTCCAGGCCGCTCGGCGTCGTCCGCACCCCGCCCGCCAAGCCGACGTCGGTCGTGACCTGGACGTGGGCGGTGGCCGACCGGGCGCCGTCGGGGAACAGGCGGCCGGCCGCCCCGGCGGGGAGCACGCGGTCGGGCGTCAGGCGCACGGCGGCCCGGGTGACGAGCACATCGTCGTGGGCGCCGAACGTCCTCTCCGCCGACAGCCGCGCGCCGAGGGGGCCGACGAGGGGGACGTCGAGGCCCACCCCGAGCATCGGCACAAATGGGCCGGCGACGGCCGAGTGGCCCGCCGTCGTGGCCCCGACCACCAGCCGCGCCCGGGCGACGGGGTCCGTCCGCTCGTAGGCCGCGAAGACGGTGATCTCGCCCCGCTCCGTCCGTCCCGCGCCGCCCCACACCGGCCCCACGACGCGGCGCTCGACGCGGACGCCGGGGTCGTCGGCACCGGCGCCTGCGAGCGGCGCCGCGACCTCGACCCGCCAGTGGCCCGGCGGCCGGACGGGCGCCGGCTGGGCGACCGCAGCTGTCGCGAGCAGGAGGAGACAGAGGACGACGCGCATGGCCAGGAGGACGACGCGGCCGAAGCTGGTGGCGTCGGCGCCGCGCGGAAAGGCCGAACCCCGCGCCCTCGACCCGATGTTGCCGGCGCTACCCCTCGAGCTCGACGAGCCGGTACACGTCCTCGAGGGCGATCTCCAGGTCGAGCGCGGGGCTCGCGAGCACGGCGTCGAGGCCCGCGACGAACCGGAGCGCGCCACCTTCCGACTGCCGGATGACGCGAGAGATCGCTGGCTCCTCCGTCTCCACGATCCAGTACTCGACCAAGCTCGGGATCCCAGCGTAGGCCCGCAGCTTGGCCCCCCGGTCGCGCCCGACGGTCGAGGGCGACACGACCTCGACCAGGAGTGTCGGGTTGAGGAGCACCGGCGGGTTGTCGTCGGTGTAGACCGGCTCGTCGCAGGCGAACACGAGGTCGGGATACCCATAGCGGCCCTCCTCCGTGCGGACGCGCTGGTCGCCGATCCCCGCCCGGCACCCTCGGCGCGTCATCGGATTGTGGAGGACCGCTAGGAGGTTGGCCGTGATCTGGTTGTGGGTCGGGCTCGCGCCAGCCACGGCCACGGTCCCCGTCTCGTCGTAGCCGTGGACCGGAATCACGGCACCGTTCCAGTACTCGTAGCGCTCGCCCTCCGGCGCGGCGGCGTCGAAGGCGAGGTACTCCTCGACGGTCATCCGGAGGGGCTTGGCAGCGGTCATCAGTTCAGCGGTAGCGGTCAAGATAGGGGGTCCGGCGTCAGTCCCCGAACCGGCGGCGCTCCAGCCGCGCCGTTCCGTCCGCGCCGACCGTCACCACGAACAGGTCGCCGTACTCCGACTCGTCGAGGTCGGCCATCGGCTCGCCCGTCAGTTCGGCGATCATGGTCGGGACGGTGTTGCTGTGGCCGGCGACGACGGCGGCTGCGCCCCGGTTCTCGTCCGCGACCTGGCGCGCCTGCGCCCGCAGCGTCGGTCCCCGATCGGGCCCGGAGATCGGGAGGACGGTCACCTCGATCCCCAGCCGCTCGGCCAGCGGCGCGACCGTGTCGACGGCGCGACGGAACTGGGAGCTGTACACGGCGCGGACGTCGGCGTCGGCGAGCACGTCGGCCAGGGCATCGGCGCGGGCGGCGCCCTCGGCGGTCAGCGGCGGGTCGTCGCCGGGCGCCTTCTCGGCGTGGCGGACGAGGTAGACGGTCGTCGCCGGAGACGACGGGGTCGTCGGCGCGCACCCGGCGACGAGGGCGACGACGAGGAGCGACAGGCAGAAGCGCATGGCCACGCGGGTTGGGCCCTGAGGATAAGCGGCGGCTCGTCCGGGGCCGACCGCGCACGCGCCGGGTTGACGCCTCGCGGACCGGTGGGCATCTTTCCACATCCGGTCTCCACACGCTCGTGCTCGCTGACGTCCTCCCCGCCTCCGCCGTCCAAACCAGCGGCGAGGATCGCGACGCCGCCCGCTGTCTCCAGTGCGAGACGGCGCTCACGGGGCCGTACTGCCACGCGTGCGGCCAGCACGAGTCGGTGGCCGAGCGGCTGACGTTCCGGTCGCTGTGGCACGACTTCCGCATCCGACGCCTCAACCTCGATCGCGGGCTGCTGCGGACACTGGTGGACCTAGTCCGCGATCCCGGCCGGGTGGCGCGGACGTTCGTCGAGGGGAAGCGCCAGACGTACACCCACCCGATCACGCTTCTGTTCATCCTCTACGCGGGCTACGCCGTCGTCTACGGCGTGTTCGAGGAGGAGCTCCACGCGATGATGCGGGCTCAGATGGAGAGCCAGATGGGAGGGTCGCTGTCGGCCGCCGCGGACGACCCGGTGGTGGCGCAGGCGGTGGTCGCGATGGAGACCACCGTCGAGGTCCTGTTCACGTACGGGGCGTACTTCACGCTCCTCATCATCCTGCCGTTCGCCGCGGCCCTTCGCTGGCTCCTCGCCGACCGCGGGCGCACGGTGGCCGAGTGCGCGGTCTTCGCGGCCTACGTCGAGGCCGCCGTCGTCTTCCCCAGCATGGCCGTGTTCGTGCCGCTCAGCGTCTGGCTCGGCAACGCCAGCGTCAGCTCGGCGGGGCTCGTGCTCTACCTCGTCTACGCGGCCGTTGGGGCCCGGTCGTTCTTCGACCGCCGCCCCGGCTCGATGGCTCTGGCCGTCCTGTCCGTCATCATCGGGCTCGTCGTCTACCTCTCCCTGTTCATCGTCGGCGCCGGCGTGTACGGGTTCTGGGTCGCCACCCAGGCGCACGCGGGCTGACGCTACTCCTCCGGTGACCGGATCCCGCGCATCACGCCAACCGCCAGGAGCACCAGCCCGCCCGCCATCAGGACGCCCGAGAGCGCCGGGAGCCCGAGCGCGACGGTGACGCCGAGCGCCCACATCGCGAGGTTGGCCACGCCCAACCCGATCCCGCCGGCGAGGAGCGTCAGCCCGAGACGATCACGGCGAGTCATGGCAGGCGAGAGAGGTCACCGAGATCCTGGGGGCGGCCCGACGCGGCCTTGTTCACTTCGAGGCAGTCCAACCCGTCCACGTCCACCACGAGCCGATCCTCGTAGCAGGGGCCGGACGTGACGCCGGACGGGGAAGTACCGGACGTCACGGGCCTTGAACGACTCGAAGAACTCTCTGAAGTCGGGGCAAAGCTCCATGGGTCCAACCGTGTTGTTGCGCACGCAGCGGCTCGATGGCCGCCGACCGCTCGCCGGCCGGCCGGCTCAGCCAGTGCTCCCAGTCCGGCGGCTCCTCCCCCATCGTGAAGACGCGGACGGGCCAGTCGGAGCGGTCGGGGCGAGCGGGCTCAGACATCGAGGTCGTCGACCTCGGCGGCGTGCGCCATGATGAACTCGAACCGCGGCGCGGCGTCCTTGCCCATCAAGTCCGTGATGGCCCGCTCGGTCTCGAGCAACGAGCCCTCGGGGATCGAGACCTGCAACAGCCGGCGCCTTTCCGGGTCGAGCGTCGTCTCGTGGAGGGTGGCCGGCATCATCTCGCCCAGGCCCTTGAACCGCTGGACCTCGATGGCGGTGCGGGGGTTCTTCTTCTGGATCCGGCGGACGATCTTGTCGCGGTCGGCCTCGTCGAGCGCCCACCACGTCTCCTTGAGCGCGTCGACGCGGAAGAGCGGCGGCTGGGCGATGTAGACGTAGCCGCCGTCGATGAGCGGACGCATGTAGCGGTACAAGAACGTCAAGAGCAGCGTCGCGATGTGGAGCCCGTCGGCGTCGGCGTCCATCAGCAGGATCACCTTGTGGTAGCGGAGCTTGGTGACGTCCAAGTCCTCGCCGCTGCCGCAGCCGAGCGCGTCGACGATGTTCGAGAGCTCCTTGTTGGCCAGCACCTTCGAGCGCGTCGCCTGCTCGGCGTTGAGGACCTTGCCGCGGAGCGGCAGGATGGCCTGCGTCTTGCGGTCCCTCCCCTGCTTGGCGCTGCCGCCGGCCGAGTCGCCCTCGACCACGAACAGCTCGGACTCCGACGGGTCCGTCGACGCGCAGTCGCTCAGCTTGCCGGGCAGGTTGAGCCGGTGGCTGACGGCGCTCTTGCGGCGGACCGTGTTGGCCGCCGCCCGGCTCGCCTGCCGCGCCTTGGCCGACTGGATCACGCGCGCCACGATCGCCTCGGCCGTCGACGGGTGGGCGTTGAGGTACTGCTCGAACTCGGTCCGGAACGCGCCCGACACCGCCGAGCGGACTTCGGGGTTGTTCAGCTTCTCCTTCGTCTGCCCCTGGAACTGGGGGTCGACGTGGTACAGGTTGACGACGGCCACCAGCCCCTCGCGGATGTCGTCGGCCGTGAGGTCGAGCTTGCGCGGCGCCAGGTCGTGCGTCTCGACGTAGTTCCGGATCGCCTTCGTCACGCCGTCCTTGAGTCCCTGCTCGTGGGTCCCGCCGTCGCGCGTCGGGATCCCGTTGACGAACGACGTGACCGACTCGCGCGGGGCCTCGGTCCAGACCATGCACAGCTCGGTCCGCATCCCGTCCTCCAACGCGTCCTGGCGGACGACGAACGGGTCCGGGTGGACGCGCCGCGTCTCGACCTGGGCCACGAGTGTGTCGAGGTACTCGACGATGCCGCCCTCGTGGTGGTACTCGACGCGCTCGCCGGTCGCCTCGTCCTTGAACACGATCCGCAGCGCCCCGTTGAGGTACGTCTTGACCTCTAGGTTCTCCTTGATCGTGGCCGCGTCCAAGTCCGTCTTGTCGAAGATGTCGGCGTCGGGCGTGAACGTGATCGTCGTGCCCGTCCCCCTCACGTTCGAGCGGACCTTCTTCAGCTTCGTCACCGGGACGCCCCTCGCGTAGCGCTGCTCCCAGAGCGCCCCGTCGCGCTTGACCTGGGCGATGAGCTCGGACGACAGCGCGTTGACCACGCTCGACCCGACGCCGTGCAGCCCGCCCGACGTCACGTAGCTCGACCCGTCGAACTTGCCACCGGCGTGCAACGTGGTCAGGATCACCTGCAACGCCGGCACCTTCTTCGTCGGGTGCTTGTCGACGGGGATGCCGCGGCCGTTGTCGGACACCGTGACCGTCGAGCCGTCGCGGTGGAGCACGACCTCGATCTGGGTCGCGTAACCGTTGGTGGCCTCGTCGACCGCGTTGTCGACGATCTCCCACACCAAGTGGTGGAGGCCGGCCTTGCCGGTGCCGCCGATGTACATGCCGGGGCGCTTGCGGACGGGCTCCAGGCCCTCCAGGACCTGGATGTCGGCGCCGGTATAGCTGCCTGCGGCGACCTGACGGTTCTGAACTTCTGCCATCGGAACGTTGGGGGGACGTCGGTCTCGAATGGTACGGACGCTCGGTGACAGCCGCGCGGCACGGGCCGAGCGGTGAGCCGGTGGGCCCGTGGGAAACGGTTCGGACGCGAGACCGTCCCTCCATCCCCTCCGCCCTCTCCATCCCCTCCGCCCTCTCCATCCCCTCCGCCTGTGGCCCCCGCCCCCCGCCCCTCCTCCGACCCGCGGACCGCCCTCGTCACCGGCTCGAACGGCGGCGTCGGGCTGGCGCTGGCCCGAAAGCTGGCGGCCGACGGCTGGCGCGTCCTCCTCCACGGCCGCGACGCGGACAAGCTGGAGCGCGCCCGGACAACCCTCGGCGTCGACGGCGACGACGCGCTCCGCGCCGACCTCGCCGAGCTGGGCGCCGTCCGCGAGCTGGCGGACCGCGTTCGCCAGCGGACCGACCGGCTCGACGTGCTCGTCCACAACGCCGGACTGCTCACGCCCGAGCTCCGGACGACAGACGCCGGTGTCGAGACCACGATGGCCGTCAACGCCCTCGCCCCGTTCGTGCTGACGGAGGCGCTGGGCCCGCTCTTGGAAGCGACGGCGCGTGAGCACGGCGGCGCCCGCGTGGTGACGGTGTCGAGCGAGGCCCACCGCGGCGGCCGCCTCCCGACGACGGACCCGGCGGCGCTCGCGGACGCGCTGCGCGGGCCGAGCGGCGGCTACTCGTCGATCAAGGCCTACGCCCAGTCCAAGCTCGTCGCGACCGTCTGGACGATGGAGCTGGCGCGGCGCCTCGACGGGACCGGCGTGACGGCCCATGCCTGCCACCCGGGCGTCGTGCGGACGGGCGTGTTCGGCGGCGTCGGCGGGCTTGTTGGCCTGCTGGCCCAGGCCTCGTCGGTCCTGTACCTCTCGCCGGCGCGGGGCGCCGAGAGCCCGTTCCTCTTGGCCACCGACCCGCGCTACGGGACCCGGACCGGCTGCTGGGTGACGCGCGGCTTCCTCCGGGGTCCGCACCAAGCCGAGTCGCCCGCCCAGGCTCGCGACGCCGAGGTGGGCCGGGCCGCGTGGGGCGCGCTCGAGCGGCTGGCCGCGGAGCCCGGCGCCCCACACGAGCGCGCGGGCGAGGTGTAGCACGGCGGTCGCGGTCGCCGCTGGGGCCCGGTTCAAGGAGAGGTGGGAACCGTCGATACCCCCGGCCCCCGCCCCACGTCTCCCGCCATGACGTCCCCGCCGACCGGAGGTGGCCGCCTCTCGCGCTCGTCGCTGTTCGTGCCCCTGCTCGCCACCGCCACGGCCGCGACGTACGCGACCCTGTTCGGCACGGCGTGGGCCGCGGTCGGCCCGGCCGTCGGCGCGTTCGGGCTGCTGCCGGTGGTCCTGGTCGCGTGGCACGGGGGGACGCGGTGGGGCGGCGCGTTCGGGGTGTTCGTCGGGGGACCGCTTCACCTCGCGCTCTACGGGGCCGCGATGCCCGAGCTCGGGCTGCCCGCGCACCTGGCCGGGACCGTCCCGACGGCGGTCGTGTTCGGGCTCGTGGGGGCCGGGCTCGGCTGGATCCGCAGGCTCTCCCGCGCCGTCCGCACGAGCGAGGCCCAGTTCCGAGGGACGTTCGAGAACGCGGCCGTCGGGATCGCCCACGTCGCCCCCGACGGCACGTGGCTCCGGACCAACGGGCGGCTCGGCGAGATCGTCGGGTACCCGTCCGAGGAGCTGCTCGGCCTGACGTTCCAGGACCTCACGCACCCCGACGACCTCGACGCGGACCTGGCCCTCCTCCAGAGGGTCCTCGCCGGCGAGATCGACGAGTACCAGCCGGAGAAGCGCTACGTCCGCAAGGACCGCTCGGTCGTCGCCGTCCAGCTGACCGTCTCGGCGAGCCGCGCGGCCGACGGCGACGTGGACCACCTGATCTCGGTCGTCGAGGACGTCTCGGACAAGAAGGTCGCCGAGGCGGCCGTCCACGCCAGCGAGGCCCGCTACCGGGACCTCGTCGAGACCATCCGCGAGGCCGTCCTTCAGACCGACGTCGAGGGCCGGTGGACGTACCTCAACCCGGCGTGGGAGCGGATCACCGGGTTCCCCATCGCCACGTCGCTCGGCCGGCCCGTCTTGGAGTTCGTCCACCCGGACGAGCGAGGCCGGCACAACGACCTGTTCGGGCCGCTCGTCCGCCAAGAGGTCCCGTTCGTCCGGTTCGAGACGCGCTACCTCACGCGCGACGGCGGGACGCGCCACGTCGAGGTCCACGCCCAGCTCCGCCGCGATGAGGCCGGCGCCGTGCTCGGCGTGACCGGGACCGTCGCCGACGTCACCGACGCGGTCCGGTTCGAGGCCGAACGCGAGGCCCGCGAGCAGACCGAGGAGATGCTCCGGCTCAAAAGCTCGTTCCTCCAGAACATGAGCCACGAGCTCCGGACGCCGCTCACCGGCATCTTGGGGTTCGCCGACATCTTGGCCGACGAGGCCCCGGCCGACCTCCAGGAGCCAGTCGCCATCATCCAGCGGGGCGCCGAGCGGCTCATGGCGACGCTGACGTCGGTCCTCGACCTCGCCCAGCTCGAGAGCGCGGCGGTCCGGCTCCACCCCGAGGTCGTCGACCTGGCGGCCGAGGCCCGGGAGGTGGCCGAGGGCCTGGGCGCCCTCGCCGCCTCGCGCGGGCTCAGGCTCTCGGTGTCGGGCGACGCCCAGGCCGTCCTCGACCGCTCGGCCCTCCACCGGGTGCTCACCAACCTGGTCGGGAACGCGCTCAAGTTCACCGACTGCGGCGGTGTCGAGGTCCGGGCCGAGAGCGGCGCCGGCTGCGTCCGGCTCGTCGTGGCGGACACCGGGCGCGGCATCGCGCCGGCCTTCCTCCCCCACCTGTTCGACGAGTTCCGCCAGGCCTCGGAAGGGCTCGACCGCGAGCACGAGGGGAACGGGCTCGGGCTGACCATCACCAAGCGCCTCGTCGACCTCATGGGGGGCACGATCCGCGTCGAGAGCGAGCCCGGCGCCGGGACGACGTTCACGGTCTCGCTCCCCATCGTCCCGACCGGCGCCGACGGCCCGACGGGGCTGCGAGCCGGGAGATCCCCGAGTCGCGAGACGGCCGGACCGTTGCCCAGCGTCGTGGGGTAGGCCGGGCTCCCCTCCTCCCCTGCCATGCCCGCCGACTCCTTTCTCCAGAAGCACGTGGCCGCCGTCGCCGCGAGCGACCTCGACGCCGTCGCCGCCCTCTACGCCGACGACGCCACGCTCCTCTCGTTCGAGTGGACCGCCGACGGGGCCGACGCCGTCCGCCAGCGGTTCGCCGACTTTTTCGACTTCCACGGCGACATCTCCGAGGTCGAGGTCGTCTACGACCGGGCGACCGAGGACGCCGCGTTCGCGATGTACGCCGTGACCGGCGAGCGCGGGACGTTCCGGATCGTCAACGCCTTCGTGCTCGACGGCGACGTCTGCTCGCGCCACTTCTCGAACGAGGTCGGCGCGGACCTGGACCGCGACGAAGTCGAGGCCGACGGGTAGTCCGCTCCCTCGTCACCGCCTGATGCTAGATCCGGCGGATAGGATCTGGGCGAGCCGTAGGGACACGACTCGTCGTGTCCGCGAGGTGACCTGGGGGGCGAACGCGACGCAGGCGTCACGTCACGGCAACCAGCCCAATCACGTGAACAGGCGAGGGCACCGCTGGCGTAGGGGCACGCCGGTGGCGTGCCCTCGTCCCACCGCGGTCGTCGCGGGCACGCCACCGGCGTGCCCCTACGGGTGGATCGGCGGGCGAGACCACGTCTCGGCGGTCCGGTGCTACTCCCGCCCCGGCAGGTGGAGCTCGACCGGGTCCGGCGTGGCCGCCGACAGCGTCCCCCGGCTGATGATCGTCGAGCCCTTGTTGCCCCGGTTCGTCACCTCGAACTTAGTCGTGCGGACGATCTCGGTCCGCCCCCGGCTCGTCTCCACTTCGAGCCCGCGGCGGGCGGCGTCCGAGACGGCCATGCCGAGCACGCGGTCGTCGGCGCCCGAGAGCCGCATGGCGATGACGCCCTTGGCGGCGCTCTTGAAGACGGGGATCTGGGGGACCGGGAAGATCAGCGCGCGGCCCTGGCGGGAGGCCAGGCACACGTTCTCGGCGCCCGACGTGACCTCGGCGTTGACGACGCGCTGGCCGGCCGCCAGCCGCATCATCACGCGGCCGTTCTTGTTCGACGGGTCGACGAACGCCTCGGTCTCGAGCCGCACCGCGAGCCCGTCGCTCGACACGGCCACCACGTAGGGCCCGACCGTCACGTCGCCGGCCGGCGGGGCGCCGTCGCCCTGGAACAGCTCGGGCTGGGGGACCCCGTTCACCTCGGGCACGCCGACCGGCAGCACGCGGGCGTCGAAGGTGGCCACGCCCACGACCGTCTCCTTATCGGCGAAGTCGAAGTACTTCTGGACCGGGTCGCCGTAGCCCGTCGTCTGGGGGAGGTCGTCGACGCGGATCGTGTAGGCCCGGCCGGCCGACGAGAAGAAGCCGACCGTCGCCCGGGTCGAGGCCGCGAGCGCGTACAGCACGCGGTCGCCCTCGCGGACGCGGATCGCGCCCAAGTCGGTGTACGAGCGCTGGCGCTTGACCCAGCCGTCCCTGGTCACGATGACGTAGACGTCCTCCTTCAAGATGTAGTCCTCGGCCGCGTACTCGACGACGGCGTCGGGCCCCGAGATGGCCGTCCGGCGGTCGTCGGCGAAGCGCTTCTTGGTGTCGCGGAGCTCCTTCCGCACCATGCCCCACCGGCCGGCCTCGTCGGCCAGGAGCGCGCGGATCTCGGCGGCGCGGGCCTCCTTCTCGGCCAGCTCCTTCAGGATGGCGTCGATCTCCATCCGCGCCAGCCGGTACAGCTTGATCTCCAGGACGGCGTCGGCCTGGTCCTCGTCGATCCCGAAGCGGTGGCGCAGGCGGGCGTTCGCGTCGGCCTTGTTCTTCGAGGCGCGGATGAGCTTGATCGCCTCGTCGAGCGCGTCGAAGATGATGGCGAAGCCCTTCAGGATGTGGATCCGCTTTTCGAGCGCGCGCAACTCGTTCTCCAGCCGCCGCGTCACGACCTCCAGCCGGAAGTCGAGGAAGTGCTGGAGCGCCGTCTTCAGGTCGACCTTCTCGGGCGCGGCCACCTCCGGGTTGTCGGTCGGCACGAGCGCCGTCATGTTGACGTGGAAGCGCGTCTGAAGCGGCGTGTGCTTGAAGAGGTACGCCATGGCCGCCTCGGCGCCGGCCCCCCGCTTGAGCTCGAGCACGATCCGGACGTCCTCGGTCGACTCGTCCCGGATGTCGACGATCTGGGGGACGCGCCCGCCCCGGATGTGGTCGGCGATCTTCTCGATCAGGTCCGCTTTCTGGACCGCGTACGGGATCGACGTGATGACGACGGCCCCCTTGCCCTCGGTCTCGTACTCGCCGCGCAAGTCGACGGCGCCGTCGCCGGTCTCGTAGATCTTCTGGATCTCCTCCGGCGTGTTCAGGATCCGCCCGCCCGTCGGGAAGTCGGGCCCCTGGACCGACGCGAGCAGCGTCTCGAGCCGCGCGTTGGGGCTCTTGATGAGCGCCAGGCACGCGTCGACGACCTCGCCCAGGTTGTGCGGCGGCACGTTCGTCGCCATCCCGACGGCGATGCCCGTTGCCCCGTTGATCAGGAAGTTGGGGACCGGCGCCGGCAGCACGACCGGCTCGAACAGCTGGCCGTCGTAGGTCGGCCGGAAGGCGACCGTGTCCTGCTTGATCTCGGCCAGGAGCGCGGCGCCCAACGGCTGGAGCCGGGCCTCGGTGTAGCGCATCGCGGCCGGGCTGTCGCCGTCGAGCGAGCCGAAGTTGCCCTGGCCGTCGACCAACGGCGCCCTCAGCGACCAGCTCTGGGCCATCCGGACCATCGCGTCGTAGATGGCCGTGTCGCCGTGGGGGTGGTACTTGCCCATCACCTCGCCGACGATGGTGGCCGACTTGCGGAACCGGGCGTCCGGCTGGAGCCGCAAGTTCGTCGCCATCGCGTACAGGATCCGCCGCTGGACCGGCTTGAGCCCGTCGCGGACGTCCGGCAGCGCGCGGCTCGTGATGACCGAGAGGGCGTAGGTGAGGTACCGCTCGCGTGCGGTCTCGTGGAGCGGGATCGTGTCGACGACGGGCATTTCTTCGATGTCTGGGGGGATGCCGCAAGGTACCGTCGGCCGGTGACACCCCGCGTCATAGGCGTCCTCCGTCGGTGGCCCTTTCCGGTCGTGGCCCGCGCGCCCGGACGTTTACGGGACGACGACGAACTCAGACGCCGCTCGCGTCAGGCGCCCCGAGAACGTCCCGTCGGAGTACAGCCCCAGGCGGTCCCACGTGCCCGCGAGGTCCTCGCCGCTCCTCACGACGATCAACTCGTAGAGGACGCCCTCGCTCGCGACGGCGTCGCCCCGGAACAAGCGGAGGCGCACCTCGCCTTGGCAGTCGACCCCGCCGCGGAGGGCCCCGCTCCCGTCGGGCACCAGGTCGGCCCCGCCCCTCAGCTCCCACCGGCCGGCGTAGCTGCCCGTGCTTCTGCAGCCTGGCACGATGGCGTCGTTGGGGGTGAACGTGAGGCCGAGCCGTCCGGCCAGGACGCCGGCCTCCGACCTGGAGTCGAACGCGACGTCGTAGACGCTGAGGAACGGGTCCTCGAACACGTCCCCCTCGACGAGGGAGCACCCGGAGAGGAAGAGGGCGACGAGGAGCAGACGGTGCACAGGGGGGATCGGCAAACGGCGCGGGCAAGCTGTCATCACCTGCTCGCCAGGTCAAGGCACATCCCGAGTCCGACCCCTTCCTGGCCACGAGACTGCGGAGCTGGAGCTTGGGACCCGAGCCACCACTACAGCGCAGAGACACCGGCACGTACCAGACGTCGCGGACCTGAGGGTCGCCGAACACGTTGTCTGCCCGACGGCCAAGGCGGGACCACGCTCTGCGGCGACGAGCTGGCTTGGACTCGATCCGATACCCCGTCTCCAGTGGAGGCAACCGTGGCAGGGACCGGATGGGCCGATAGGCGACGGCATTGCCCCACACTGAAACGCTTGGTGTGAGTCACCGATGTGGTCCCAGGCGTCCAGAACCAGCGCGCGCGCTCCCGACCCTGCCGTTCCCGCGAAGCAAGCCCGCCACCGCGGAGGCGGGGCGTCAGCCAATGATGGCTGGGCTGGCGCGCGCCGGCCGAGGCCGCTTTGCCTATCTCACACCAGGCGGTCCAAACCTCTCTGCCGGAGTGCGCCAACTCCTCTCACCGCAACGCGTGCGCGGCGCCCTATTCTGCGCGCCGCACATACCGACGGCCCACCACGCCCTCCGTCCACATCGAGCACGAGCGCCACTCCCCCTCCAGGACTCGCAAGACCCGCGTCTCCGTCGTCGTACCGGTCCACCGGGGGGGGGACGCGTTCCGACGCTGTGCCGCCGCGATCGCGCCTGCACTCGGCCCGGGCGACGAGTGGGTCGTGGTCGCGGACGGCGAGACCGACGGCGCCTGGCGAGAGACCCCGTCGGGCCCGACCGTCCGCTCGGTCCTCCTGCCGACGCCTCGGGGGCCCGCCGTCGCCCGCAACCGCGGCGCGGCACGGGCCACCGGCGACGTCCTCTTCTTCGTCGACGCCGACGTGGTCGTCCGGCCCGACACGGTCGAGCGGGTCCGAGCCGCGTTCGAAGCCGACCCCGGGCTGAGTGCGCTCGTCGGGTCCTACGACGACGCGCCGGGCGACCCGGCCTTCCTCTCGCAGTACCGGAACCTGCTCCACCACTACACGCACCAGACGGCCGGCGACACGCTCTCGACGTTCTGGACGGGGTGCGGCGCCGTCCGGCGCGACGTGTTCGAGGCGCTGGGCGGCTTCGACGAGTCCTTCGCCGTCCCCTCGGTCGAGGACATCGAGTTCGGGTACCGGCTCACCGACGCCGGGCACCGCATCGGGCTCGACCCGGGCCTCCAGGTGACGCACCTCAAGGCGTGGGGCGCGCTCGACATGGTCCGGACCGACGTGCTCCGCCGCGCCGCGCCGTGGGCCGAGCTCCTGCTCCAGCGAGGCCAGGCCGACAACAGCCTCAACGTGGACCGGCGGAGCCGCCTGAGCGTGGCGGCGACCGGGACGATGGGGGCGGCGGCCGTCGCCGCGCCGTTCCGTCCTCGTGCGGCGTTGCCCGTCGCAGCGGGGGCGGCGTGCCTGTTGGTGGGGCTCAACGTCGGGTTCTACCGCTATCTATCCGGCGTCCGCGGCCCGCGGTTTGCCCTGCGGGCCGTCCCGTGGCACGCGCTTTACTATGGGTGCAGCGGGCTCGGGCTCGCGCTCGCGCTCGTCCGCGCCGCACGGGGCCGGTCGGCGCCCCCCCTCCTCACCCCGCCCTCCCGTGCCTGACTCTTGCTCTACGGTCCCAGTCCTCGTGGTGGGAGGCGGCCCGGCGGGGCTGACGGCCGCCTACGTGCTCCAACGGCAGGGCGTCCGCACGGTGGTGGCCGAGAAGGCGGACCAGGTCGGCGGCATCTCGCGGACGGAGACGCACGACGGCTACCGGTTCGACATCGGCGGGCACCGCTTCTTTACCAAGGTCGGCGAGGTGGAGGCGCTGTGGCACGAGATCCTGGGCGACGACTTTATCCAGACGCCGCGGCTCTCGCGGATCTACTACCGGGGCCGGTTCTTCCCGTACCCGCTCCAGTTGTGGCCCACGTTCCGCAACCTCGGCCCGGTCGAGAGCGCGCGGATCCTGGCGAGCTACGTCTGGACCCGCTTCCGCCCGCCGTTCCCCCAGGCCGAGAACCTGGAGGAGTGGGTCACGAACCGGTTCGGCCCGCGGCTCTACCGGACGTTCTTCAAGACCTACACCGAGAAGGTGTGGGGCATCCCCTGCACCGAGATCCGCGCCGACTGGGCGGCCCAGCGGATCAAGGAGCTCTCGCTCAAGCGGGCCGTCGTGCACGCGCTCACGGGCCAGGCGAAGGACACGAGCCTGATCGGGACGTTCCAGTACCCCCGCCTGGGGCCGGGCATGATGTGGGAGCGCGCCGCCGAGCACGTCGAGCGGATGGGCGGCGCGGTCGAGCTCGAGACCGAGGCGGTCCGCCTGACCCACGCCGAGGCGGACGGGGGGCGGCGCGTGACCTCGGCCGTGCTCCGCGACGCCGACGGCGAGCGGACGGTCGAGCCCGAGCACGTCGTCAACTCGATGCCGATCACGCACCTGGTCCGCCGGCTCGACCCGCCCCCGCCGCCCGAGGTGCTGGAGGCGGCGCGCGGGCTGAGGTACCGCGACTTCCTCATCGTGGCGCTCGTCGTCGACCAGGAGCACCTGTTCCCCGACAACTGGATCTACATCCACAGCCCGGAGGTCCGCGTCGGGCGGATCCAGAACTTCAAGAACTGGAGCCCCGAGATGGTCCCGGACGCCTCCAAGACGTGCCTCGGCCTGGAGTACTTCTGCACGCGCGGCGACGAGACGTGGGAGATGGACGACGACGCGCTCGTCGCCCTCGCGACGCGCGAGCTGGAGCAGATCGGGCTCGCCCCGGCCGACCTCGTCGAGGGCGGCACCGTCATCCGCCAGCCGATGGCGTACCCGGTCTACGACGGGACCTACAAAAAGCACCTCGCCACCATCCAGGCCTACCTCGACGGGTTCGAGAACCTCCAGACGACGGGCCGCGCCGGGATGCACCGCTACAACAACCAGGACCACTCCATGCTGACGGCGCTCCTGGCCGCCCGCAACATCCTGGGCGAGACGGCCGGCGACGGCGGCTCGCACGACCTGTGGGACGTCAACGTCGAGCGGTCCTACCACGAGGACTTCACGGTCGAGCAGGCCAAGGAGAAGGCCATCGCGCGCCGCGAGCTGGCGGCGTCCGAGCGGCGAGCCGCCGGGACGCTGCTGCCGAGGTAGGCCCTCGCCGGCGACCCCGACGCCCGGCCGACGCCCGGCCGGCCTCACGACCCGTTGAGCCCGACGGTGAAGTAGTCGTCGCCGCCCTCGCGGGGGTGGAGCGCCACGATGCCCGCTCGCGCCAGCATCACCAGGGCCTTCGAGGCCTTCCACGGCGGCGTCTTCGTCATCCGGGCGTACTCGCGGACGGTGACCCGCTCGTGCCGGTCGAGGTACTCGAGCAGCCGGCGCTCGGCGTCGCCGAACGTGAACGTGACGGCGTCGCCGCGGCCCTCGGCCCGCATGAGCGCCACGGCCTCCCGGCTCGCCTCGACCGACTGGTCGGCCACGCGGACGAACGCGCGCTGCTTGGGCAACGTCCCGTCGGGCCGGCGGTCGGGCCGCAAGACGTGGGGCCGCTCGGCCGACGCGGGGACGTGGACGACCAGGACCTCGCGCGTCCGGCTGACCCGGACCGGCTCGAAGCCGAGGTCGACCGACGGCAGGATCCGGTCCGAGAGGGCCTCCCGCATCGCGAAGAACTCCTCCTGGGCGTCCTTCACGCCGAGCACGGTCCCGTCGTCGTCGACGCCGATGAGCACCTTGCCGCCGTCGGTGTTGGCGAGCGCGATCACCTCGCGAGCGATCCGCTCGGGACGGGGCACGCGGTTCTTGAACTCGAGGTGCCGGCCCTCCCCCATCGCGGCCAGTCGCTTGACGTCGTCGGAGGTCATGGGTGTGGCGTGGGGGTGGGGCGTGGGGACGGCTGAGGAGCGGAGAGGATTCCCTCCGCTCACGCCCTACGCCTCGGTCCCGTCGAAGGCCGGCGGGTCGAGGTGGGCGGCCTCCAACGTCGGGTCGCGCGCCATCAGGGCCGTGACGGCCGCGGCCGGGTCGAGCCCGTCGAACAGGATGGACCAGACGGCCTCGGTGATCGGCATCTCGACGCCCCAGCGACGCGCGAGCTGGCGGACCGACTCGGTCGTCCGGACGCCTTCGACGACCATCGTCGAGTGACCCAGCGCTTGGGCCCGGCTCTCGCCCCGCCCGACGCGCTCGCCGAACGCCCGGTTGCGGCTGTGCGAGCTGAAGCACGTCACCACCAGGTCGCCCAGGCCCGCGAGCCCGGCGAACGTGTGGGCGTCGGCGCCGAGCGCCAGGCCCAGCCGCGTGATCTCGGCCAGCCCGCGCGTGACGAGCGCCGCCTTGGCGTTGTCGCCCAGCCCCAACCCGTCGGCCATGCCGGCGGCGACGGCCATCACGTTCTTGACCGACCCGGCGATCTCGACGCCGACCAAGTCGGTGTTGGTGTAGACACGCAAGGCCGGGCGCATGAACAGGGCCTGGACCTCGGCGGCGACGGCCGCGTCCGGGAACGCGGCGACGACGCTCGTCGGCCGGCCCAAGGCGACCTCCTCGGCGTGGCTCGGCCCGTAGAGCACGCCGACGCGGCCGGGCTCGGCGGCCGGCAGCACCTCGCGCAGGACGCCGCTCGTCGTCAGCAGCGTGCCGTTCTCGATCCCCTTGGCGACGGACACCACGGTCAGGCCGAGACGGACGCGGTCGGCGAGCGGTGCCATCACGTCGCGGACCGACTGGCTCGGTACGGCCACCAGCCAGACGTCGGCGTCGACGGCCGCGTCGAGGTCGGAGGTGACGGCGATGGAGGCGGGGAGCTCGGCGCCGGGGAGGTACGGCGCGTTCTCGCGCGTCCGCGTGATCTCGGCGGCGGCGTCGGGGCGGCGGGCCCAGAGCGTCACGGCGTGGCGGGGGGCGAGGCTGACGGCGAGCGCCGTGCCCCAGCTGCCGGCGCCCAGGACGGCAATCGTTGGTGTCATGGCCGGAGGATACTCGGGGGACGCACGGCGCGCGTGGTGCAGACGGCCTATGCCGTGACCACGGTGCCGATGGCGAACGCCGGCTCGCCGAGCGCGCCCAACACCGCGAGCGCCCGCTCGACGGCGTCCGCCGCGACGACGACGACCAACCCGACGCCCAGGTTGAACGTCCGCCGCATGTCGTCCTCGGGCACCTCGCCGACCTCCTGGATCAGCCGGAACAGCGGCGGCACCGTCCACGCGTCCCAGTCGACGTCGAGCGCCAGCCCGTCCGGCACGATCCGCTGGGTGTTGCCGACCAGCCCGCCGCCGGTGACGTGGGCGAACCCGTGCGCGAGCCCCTCGGCGATGAGGGCCTGGACGACGTCGAGGTAGCTCCGGTGGACGCGGAGCAGCGCCTCCGCGACCGTCTCGCCGTGGAGCGCCTCGGGCGTGTCGCCGGCCACGAACCGCTCGAACAGCACCTTCCGCGCCAGCGTGTAGCCGTTCGTGTGGAGGCCCGTCGAGGGCAGCCCGAGCAGCACGTCGCCGGCCTCGACGGCGCTCCCGTCGACGATCCCGTCCCGCTCGACCACGCCGACGATCGTCCCGGCCAGGTCGTACTCGCCCCGGGCGTAGAGGTCCGGCATCTCGGCCGTCTCGCCGCCGATGAGCGCGCAGCCGTTCTCCTGGCACGCCGTCGCGAACCCCTTGACGACGGCCTCGACCACGCTCGGCCGGATCTGGCCGGCGGCGAAGTAGTCGAGGAAGAACAGCGGCCGCGCCCCGCACACGGCGATGTCGTTGACGCAGTGGTTGACCAGGTCCTGCCCCACCGTGTCGTGGCGGTCGACGCGCTGGGCCACCTTCAGCTTGGTCCCCACGCCGTCCATCGACGAGACCAGCACGGGGTCGCGGTACTGGTCCTTGTCGAGGGCGAAGAACCCGCCGAACGCGCCGATGTCGGTCAACACACCGGGCGTGAACGTGCCCCGAACATGGCCCCTGATCCGCCGGACCGCCTCCTCACCCGCGTCGATGTCGACGCCCGCTTCCTTGTAGGTTGCCATCGGGGGTGCGCCGCGGCGCGTGATGAGCGGGGAAGCTAGGGAGGGCCAGGGGCTGAGGGGATGGAGAGTGTGGAAGGGGCGGAGAGGATGAAGAGGGAACGCCTGTACGGCCCCCTCCTCACCCTCCGTCCCTTCCCCCCTCCACCTTCCACGGCGGGTCCGTCTTGCCGAGGAACGAGGCGACGCCGGCGCGGCAGTCGTCGGTCGAGCGGGCGAGCGCGTTGAGCCGGGCGGCGTAGCTCAGCCCCTCGGACAGCCCCATCGGCGGGACGTCGGCCAGGAGCCGCTTGGTCAGGGCGACGGCGCTCGCGCTGGTCTCGGTCGCCAGCTCGCGGCACAGGGCGTCGACGGACGCGCCGAGGGCGTCGGCCGGGACGGCGCGCGTGACGAGCCCGATCCGCTCGGCCTCGCTCGCGTCGACGAGGTGGCCGCGCAGGAGCAGGTCGCGGGCCGCCGCCTCGCCCAGCTTGCGGACGACGAACACGGCCACGATGGCCGGCACGAACCCGATCCGCGTCTCCGTGAACCCGAGCTTGACGTGGTCGGCCACGAACGCAAAGTCGCAGACGGCGGCCAGCCCGCAGCCGCCGGCGATGGCGTGGCCCTGGACCTTGGCCACGACCGGCTTCGGCAACGTGTAGACGGTCTCGAACAGCCGGGCCAGCGTCTCGGAGTCACGCAGGTTGGCCTCGGCACTGGCGGTGGCGAGCGCCTGGAGCGCGTTCAAGTCCGCCCCGGCCGAGAACGCCCGCCCAACGCCGGTCAGCACGACCACGCGGACGCCGTCGTCGCGGCCGGCGGCCACGAGGGCGTCGGTCAGCTGCTCGACCAGGTCGGCCGAGAGCGCGTTGCGGACCTCGGGCCGGTCGAGGGTGAGCGTGAGGACGGGGCCGGTTCGGTCGGATCGGAGCATGAGGGGCGAGGGGCGAGGGGCGAGGGGCAAGGTCGCTCGGATCTACCCGTCGGCATCTACCCCATGCCTCATGCCGCGTGCTCCATGCCCTCTGCTGGTGCCTCGGCCAGGAACCGGTACAGCGGCCATAGCGCCTCCTGCTCGTCGATCGCCGCGCCGACCAGGTCTGGGCCGAGCGCCTCAGCCTGCTCGCGCGAGATCCGCCGCATCAGCCAGATCCCCTTGGCCCGGTCCAGCCCGTCCGGGATCGCGTCGAGCGGGTCGCCGAACTCGGGGTGGCCCTCGGGCTTGGTGACGTGGGGCGCGAACGCCAGCCGGTAGCCGCGCGCGAGCAGCGCGTTGACCAGGGGGAGCGACCGATCGGCCTCCTCCACCAGCCGCCGGCGAGCCGGTGCGAACAGGCCCTTGGCGTAGTCGCCCACGTAGAGGCCCCAGCGGAACGCGTCGGGGTGGACGGCGTGGCTGAGCTGGAGGTCCGTGAGCCGCTTGCGCGGCCGGCGGTAGAAGCTCATCCACAGGTGGCTGTGCGAGCCGCCCCGGCCGAAGTCGTTCTTCAAGATGCGGCTGAACACGTTCCGCTCGGTCTCGAAGGGCAGTCCGTTGGGCAACACCCAGTTGACGGCCAAGTCGTCGCGGTAGCGCTTGAACGGGCCGATGACGGCGCGGTCGAGCACCTCCTTCTCTTCGCGGTACCGGCCGATGTGGGGCTCAGCGCGGAGCCGCGCGAGCGCCTCGAAGCCCTCGGCGGGGAAGCCCCGGAACGTCAGGTCGAGGGGGGCCGGTCGGACGAACGGGGGCGAAGCGTCGGGGACGGGCGGGAGGTCGGGCGTCACGGCAGGCGTCGGTGGGCATCGGCGTGTCGGTACCCGGCGCGGCCGGCGCTGTTCTGGCGGTTGGGACGGCTGTCCCCTTGTCCGTTCCGCTCGACGGCAGCGGCAGTGACACGGAGTCCGCGACCGTTCTCCCCGTCCACCCGGACGTCCATCCTGCCTCACTCTCCCCTCCCCCATGACACCCTCTCGATCCGTCCCGGTCGCGACTTCACCGTCCTGCGCCGGGAGATGGACCGCCTGTTCGACGACGTGTTGCCGACGAGCGTCAAGCCCAGACCGTCTGGAGCCCCCGCGCCGACGTGATCGAGACCGCCGACGCCTGCCGACTCTCGCTCGGTCTCCCCGGCATCGACCTCGACACGCTCGACGTGCCCCTCGACGACGGCGCCCTCAAGATCAGCGGCGAGCGCCGGCGCCACTCCGAGCACTCCGACGGTCGCGCGCACCGTGTCGAGCGCGGCCACAGCCGCTCGTTTGCGCTCGGCAACAACGTCGAGCACGCCATCCCGACGATGACGATGGCGTGCTCGATGTCGGCATCGGCAAGAGAGCGGCGGAACAGGCGCGGCGGATCGAGGTCGGCTCGCGTAGCCGGACCTCGGAGCCAAACGGCGCGACGTCGGACGAGCACACTCAGGACGCGGTCGAGGTCGACGGTTAGCCCGCCATCCCCGGCCTGCGGCGACGTCTAGAAAAAGATCGAGACGCCCGCTTCTGCGCCGACCGTGGTCCGGTCGCCGGTCGTGATGACGAACACATCGGCGGTGAGGGCGCCGCCGGGCAGGAAGAAGATCTTGGCGCCGCCCCGGCCTCCAAATGCCAGGTCCGGGTCGTCGGTGACACTGGTGCCCAAGTTGGCTTCGAGGAACGGGACCGTCGTGGCCCCGCGCTAGCCGAAGTGGTAGGCGCCGAACAGGAGCAGCGCCCCGTTGCCGTCGGCGTCCTCCCGCTTGACGTAGTCGAGCCGGACGCCGGCTTCGAGCGCGTCGGTAAAGAAGTAGCCGACGGCCAGCGCGAACCGGAGGACGGTGTCCCCCTCGGTCGACTGGAAGGAGGCCGAGCCGCCGAGCTCGACGAGACCTTGATAGACTTGAGCGCGAGGCGCGGCGACGGTGGCGAGGAGCAGGAGGGCGAGGAGAGACAGACGCACGGCGTGGAGGGGCGGCTGTCAACTCGGGGGGCGCCGAAGGGCTCTGAGTGCTGCGTCAAGCTCATGTTGGTGGGTCGGCGCTCGGCTCGGTCGCCCCCCCCTGTCCCCTCCTGTCTAGGAGGGGGACTCCCTGACGGACCCCGGTGCTCGCTCTACCCACCAGTAGCCGCTTGACAGAGCGCTGAGGGCCCGTTGAGCGGGACCGAACGGATGAGGATGTCGCGCGTTGAGGTCCCGGAGGCCGCGCCCTCTCCTCTCTCGGTGACGGGCTGCGGGTCCGTTTGCCGTACCCTGACCTCTCCCTCCCTCTCCCCCCACCCACATGCGCCCGTTCGCTCTCGCCCTCACCCTCTCCCTCGTGGGCCTCGCCGCCCCGTCCCAAGCCCAGGTCAGCTTCTCACCGACCGTGGGCTACGACCTCGACAACCCGTTTGGGGACGGCTTGTCTGTCGGCCTCGCGTTCGAGCTCAGCACACAGCTCGCCAGTCTCCCCCTCCAGCCTGCCATCCGTCCCGCCGTCGAGTACGTGTTCGTCGATGCCGACGACGTCACGTTCGTGCGCGCCAACGTTGACCTGCTCGGCCGGTTTAGCCCGATGTCGGGCGGAGCATTCCTGCCCTACGCCAAGGCGGGCGTGACCATCGAGTACTTCAACCTGGACACGGCCGTGTTCGGGTTCGACAGCTCTGACACAGACGTCTCGCTCAACGTGGGTGGCGGTGTCGAGTTCACGCGGTTCTTCCTGGAAGGCGAGCTCGGCCTCGGCGGCTACAGCGACCTCCGCCTCCGCGCTGGCTACCGGTTCTAAGCCGACGCCCCGGATCGCGACTCCCCGCCCGTCTCGGCCTCGCGCCGGGGCGGGCGGTGTCGCGTTCGGCCACACCGCTAGTCGCCTCGCGGACACGGCACGCCGTGTCCCTACGGGCGGCCGTGGGGCGGACGACGACCGGGGGTCTGCCGGCCACGGCGGTAGGCGGGGGCACCGTGCGTGGTGTTCGGTGCGTGGCCGGTCGGGCTACTCGGTCCGCTCGCCGCGGAGGAAGGCGACGGCGTCGCCGACCATCCCGGGGCTGCCCATGTAGACCGGCGTCCGGTCGTGGAGCGCCTGGGGCTCGACGTCCAGGATCGGCCCGTGGCCCGTCTCGGCGCGGCCCCCGGCCTGCTCGATGATGAACGCCATCGGGTTGGCCTCGTACATCAGACGGAGCTTGCCGGACGGGCTCCGCGGGTTCGACGGGTAGATGTAGATCCCGCCCTTCATCATGTTGCGGTGGACGTCCGACACGAACGAGCCGATGTAGCGCGTCGTGTAGGGCCGGTCGTCGTCGGCGGGGTCGTCGTGCTGCATCCACTTGATGTAGCGCTTGAGCCCGTCGTCCCACGAGTTGTAGTTCCCCTCGTTGATCGAGTAGATGCGGCCGCGGTCGGGCGTCCGGATGTCGGCGTGCGAGAGCAGGAACTCGCCGATGGACGGGTCGAGCGTGAACCCGTTGACGCCGTTGCCGGTCGTGTAGACCAGGATCGTCGACGAGCCGTAGACGACGTAGCCCGCGGCGACCTGGTCGCGCCCCCGCTGGAGCGCGCTCTCGACCGTCACCCGGCCGACGTGGTCGTCGGGGATCCGGTAGATCGAGAAGATGGTCCCGATCGACACGTTGACGTCGATGTTCGAGGACCCGTCGAGCGGGTCGAACAGGACGACGTACTTCCCCTGGCAGTCGTCGAACATCAGCGGGATGGCCTCGGCGTGCTCCTCGGACCCGATGAGGCAGACCTCGCCGCCGCGCCGGAGCGCGCGGACGAACTCCTGGTGGGCCAGCAGGTCGAGCTTCTTCTGCGTCTCGTCCTGGACGTTGACCGTGCCCGTGTCGCCGAAGAGGTCGACGAGCCCGGCCTTGCGGACGTCGCGGTCGACGATCTTGGCGGCCACGGCGATGTCGCGCAGGAGCCGCGAGAACTGGCCCTTCGAGCCCGGCGCGTCGGCCTCGCGCTCGATGATGAACTGCTCGAGCGTCTTAAACGCACCGCCGCCGGTGGCCAGGGTCGCGCCAGCGGCGCCGTTCGTCGAGATCTCCATAGGGTTTGGAAGCGCTTCCGAGTGGGGTGGCCGAACCTACACCGCCAGCGGGTACCGCTCGGTGAGGGTTCGGAGCATGCGGTCGGTCCGCGGGCCGGGGTCGGCGCCGGCCCGCCACTCCTGGACCAGCCGCGCGAGCGACGCCCGGTCGTCGACGTCGTAGTGGGCGGGCAGGACGACCGGCGTGAGGTCGACCTCCATCGCCCGGTCGAGCGTGTCTTGGAACACGTCGGGGTGGCTGTAGGCCATGTCGAACAGGTCCGGGACGATGTCGTTGAGGCCCAAGAGGTAGTAGCCGCCGTCGTCGCTGGGGCCGAGCACGGCCGTCAGCGGGTCGTCCAAGGTGTCGAAGGCCAGGCCGAAAAAGTCGAGCGGCAGCGTCGGGTGGTCGGTCCCCACGACGACGGCGCGGTCGTGGCCGGCGGCGAACGTCTCGACGAAGGCGCGGAGCATCCGCTCGCCCAGCCCAGCGCCGCGCTGGCGGTGGACGGAGACGCCGGGCCGTGCGAGGTCCTCGCCGCCGTCGCCCGCCAGGTAGAGGCGGACGGCCGGTCCGCCGGGCGCGGCCCCCAGGCCAGCGTAGCGGTCGAGCGCGTCGCGCAAGAAGGCGTCGTAGAGCGCCGCGGCCTCGGCGGGCGTGAGCGGCGGCGTCAGCCGCGTTTTGACCCGGCCCGGCTGGGGGACCTTGGCGAAGACGATGAGGGCCGGGCGGCTCACGCGGCGCGGGCCACGTCCCCGTCGGCCAGGTCCGTGAACGTGACCGTCAGGCCGTCGACGGCCGCGAGCGGGACGGCCGTGATGCGGAACGAGGTCTCGAACCCGTCGTGCGCGTACGGGACCACGGCCGTGTAGGGCCGGCCCGTCTCGACGACCCCGACGTAGGCGTCGAACAGGCCGGCCTCGCGGTTGCCCGGGAACACGTCGAGCAGGCGCTCGCCCACCAGCTCGCCGGCCGCCCTCCCGGTGATCTCGGCCGCCCGCCGGTTGACCACCACCCACTCCAGGTCCGCGACGGCACCGGCCTCGTCGCGGACCGACCGGAACGCCATCGTCCCGTCCGGCGACGCCGCTAGGACGGCCTCCAGCAGGTCCTGCGCCTCGGTGGCCTGGTCGGCCACCTCGCGGAACTCGGTGACGTCCTGGAACGAGACGACGACAGCTTCGGGCACGCCGTCGTGGTCCTGGTCAATCGGCGTCGCGTTGACGCGGTACCACCGCGTGGGCCCGCCCGGCGGCGTGACGCCCTGGATCGCCCCGCGGACGGGCTTGCCAGAGCGCAGGGCCTCGCGCTCGGGGAGGTCGTCGACGGCCACGGCCTCTCCGTCGAGGCCGATCACGGGCCACCGGTCCGCCATGTGGTCCGTCTCGCCGTCGCCGCCGTCGGGGTCCGAGAGGCCGAGGAACGTCCGGGCCGACGGGTTCGACATGACCACGCGCAAGTCGGCGTCGACCACGATCACGCCCGAGTCGACGGTCTCGACGATGGTCCGGTAGCGCTCGCGCGCGGCCGTCTCGGCCTCGGCGGCGCGGTCGGCCTCGATCCGGCGGCCGACGGCCTGGGCCATGACCTCGACCAGGTCCCGCTCGGACGGCGCGAACCCGCCCGGGCGGGCTTGCGGCGACACGAAGTTGAGCGTCCCCACGGTCTCGCCGTCCACCAGCACCGGCGTCCCGATGAACGCGCGCAGGCCGCGCGAGACGCACGCGGGGTGCTCGGGCGCCTCCTCGACCGCGTCGGCGTAGGCGACGGTCTGACCCTGCTCGACGACCGCGTCGCAGAACGCCTCCTCGATGGGGACGGTCAGGCCCGGCTGGAGCGACGGGTCGGGCGAGACGACGGCCTCCAGGCGGTAGAGCCGCCCGCCGGTCTCGGGGTCGAGCGGCGTCGCGGACAGGATCCCGATCGGCAGGTCGAACATCTCGCAGCCGGCGCGGAGGTACGCCTCGAACCGGGCCTCAGGCGAGGCGTGCTCGGCCGTCGTGATGCCGTGCAAGATCTTGAGGTCCTCGGAGAACCCCTCGAGCCGGGCCGTCCGCTCGGCGACGGCCGTCTCGAGCTCGCGGTTCGAGCGCGAGAGGGCGCGGCGGAACTGGCGCCGGTCGGTGTCGTCGCGGCACAGGGCGACGACGCACAGCCGCCCGTCGACCTCGACGAGCCGCGCGCTCGTCGACATCGGGAGCATCGTCCCGTCGCGCGTGACGTGGGTCGACTCGAACGTGGCCCGGCGCGTCCGTCGGAGCTCGGCCAGCGACGTCGCCAGGTCGACCCGGTCGGGCGCGACGATGCCGGCGATGGTCATCGCGTGGAGCTCGTCGGCCGTCCAGCCGTAGGTCGCGACGGCGGCTTGGTTGAAGGCGACGAACGGCTCGGCGCCGTCGGGCCCGAGCGGGTACACCAGCAGGACGTCGTCGAGCGCGTCGAACAGCGTTTGGAACCGGGCCTCGCTGGCGGACAGGGCCGCCGCCGCCGCCGTCTGGGCCTCGATGTCGGTGTGAATCCCGACCCACTCGACGACGGCCCCGTCGGCGCTGCGGACCGGGGCGCCGCGGACGGCCATCCGGCGGTAGCCCCCGTCGGGCCGCCGGAGCCGGTGCTCGGTCTCGTACGGCGTCGTCGTGGCGACGGCGCGCGTCCACGCGGCCTGCGTCTCGTCCCGGTCGTCGGGGTGGACGGCGTCGAGCCACCCCCAGCCGGCGGCGTCCTCGGGCGCCTGGCCCGTGACGTCGTGCCACTGCTGGGGGTCGAGGTCGAGCTGGCCCGAGGGCGGCGTGGTCCAGACGATGGCGGCCGTCGCCTCGACGAGCGACCGGTAGCGGGCCTCCTCGCGGGCGAGCTCGCCCTGGGCTCGGCGGAGGGCCTGGACCTCGGCCCGCTCGGTGACGTCCTCGAACACGATGGCGAGCGCGTCGGCCGCGAGCGGGACCGCCTGGATGGCGTAGGTCGCCGTCTCGACCCGGTCGTCGCCGTAGGTGACCGGCCCGAGGTCGCGGGGCTCGCCCGACCGCAGGACGTCGAGGTAGACGTCGAGCAGGCCGGTCTCGACGACGTCCGGGACCACGTCGACCAGCATCCGGCCGACCTCGGCGTCGGCGTCGAGCCCGGTGATCGCCGCGCTGGCGTCGTTGCCGTAGACCAACCGGAACGACGTCGCGTCGTCGGGCCGTTCGAGCCGGTAGATGGAGATGCCGAGCGGCACCCGGTCGAGCAGGTCCGGGCCGTAGCGGTCGACGGCCGACGTGGTAAACAAGCCCATAGAGGAGCCGAGAGGAGCTGTTGAATGGACGGGCAGGGGGGTCGTTCCGCCCGTCACAGAGCCGTGCGTCCAGCGACAAGAGAACGCTGTGCCGGGCCCTCCCAAGACCGGGCCCTCCACACGGACTTCCCGTTTACTCGCCGACCCAGTCCGCCAGGAGCGTCCCGAGCGGGCCGAGTCGGGCGCCCTCCGCCCGCGCCTGTCCAAGCGCGTGGTCGAGCACGTCCACCTGGGCCTCCCACGCCGCGGTGCCGGCGCCGACCTGGTTGTGCCACAGGACGACGGCGACGCCGCCCGACCGCCGGGCCGCCCCGAACACGGACCGCAGCGCGTCGCCGACGCCCTCGGCGTCGAGCCCGAGGTAGCCGGTCAGCGTCGTGTCCATCACGGCCAGCGGCACCTCCCAGAGGTCGGTCGGCCGGTCGGCGTCGAGGTCGTAGATCGGGAACGGGTGGGCCGTGCCTCGGCGGAAGCCGGGGTGCTCGGCGAACCCCAACGTGCTGTCGACGCGGACGCCGTGGGCCGCCAGCGCGGTCGGCGTCTCGTCGGCCCAGCGGAGGAAGTGCGTCCGCGCGAGCGTCGGGGCCCGGCCGAAGGCGGCGCGGAACCGCTCGGCCTCGGTCGCCAGCCGGTCGGGCCGGCCCGAGGTCCCGTAGCCCGGGTGCCAGCCGACCTCGTGGCCGTCGGCCTCCCACCGACGGAGGCGGGCGACGAGGGCCGGGTCGAGGCCGCCCGGCACGTCTTCGGGCGTCCACGCGCCCGGCTTGACGAACCACGTCGCGGCGGCGCCGTGCCGCTCGGCGAGCGCGCGCAGCGCGTCGATGGAGCTCCGGCGACGGTCGGGGCCGAACGCCCGGCGGAGGGCGGAGACCGGACGCCCACGGATCATCTCGCCCCCAAACGCGAGGAGCCGCCGGGTGCGGACCGCGTCGAGGTCGTGGGTCAGCGCGACGGCCCACGGCGCGGCGCCCCACGTCCGCTCGGCCGGGTCGACGCCGACCGCCCGCAGCTCGCGGCCGAGCCACGTCCGCGTCGCGTCGACGGCCGGGCGCAGCGGGCCGCCGGGGCCGTCGCCGAGGGCGGCCTGGAGAGACTCGGCGTAGGGAAACCGCCCGTGCCGGTCTCGCACGGCGACCGCCCGCTCCTGGAGCCCCGCCAGCCACCACGCGGCCCCGGCGACTCGGTCGCCCCCCGCGTCGCTCGGCCCGGCCGGGCCGACGGGGACGGGCCACCGCTCCCCGTCGACCTCGGCCCACCCCAGGTCGGCGACCGCAGGCCGGCGGGGCGTGGCGAGGTCGGCGAGCGCGCGGTCGGTGACCGAGAGCGCGAGCGCCGGACCGTCCGCCGGCTCGTCCGGGACGCGGGCGACCACGAGCCGGGCGTCGCCGCGGCGCGTCCAGACCGGCGCCGCGCCGAGCCCGCGCAGCAGTTCCGCCAGCCCGTAGCGGAGGAGCGCCTCGCCCACGGGCACGTCGACGCAGCAGGGGACGGAGAGGGGCAACGGGTGGACACGTAATGACGTGTAGAACGTACTCGACTCCGACCGCGGTCGTCCTCACAGCGTGGGGACACGGCTCACCGTGTCCGCCGGCCACACCGCAGGGCCATCGCACCTCTTTCCCTCCCGACGGCGTCAGCCTGAGCGGAGGCCGTCGGCGGCCGGAGTCGAAGGAGATCGACGCGCGGTGGCCGACCGCGAGGCCACCGGACCGGCGTCGAGATCCTCGAAAGAGGAGGAGGCGATAGCCTGGGCCACGCCGCGCTCGGCAGGGACACGACGAGTCGTGTCCGTACGGGACGCTCGGTGGACGGCTCCCTCTGCCATTTCCCCCTTCCCATCTCCCCATCGCCCGCGAGCGGAGCGAGCTTCCCCCATGCCCAGCCGCTTCACGTTGTTCAACGACCCCGTCCACGGGTTCGTCTCGGTGCCGAAGGGGCTGGTGCTGGGTCTCGTCGAGTCGCCCGAGGTCCAGCGGTTGCGGCGGATCCGCCAGCTCGGGCTGGGCTTTCTGGTGTTCCCCGGCGCCGTCCACACCCGGTTCGAGCACGGGATCGGGGCGATGGCGCTGATGGGCGAGGCGCTCGACACGCTGCGCGAGAAGGGGACGGTGATGGACACCGACGAGGTCGACGGGGCGCTGGCGGCGGCGCTGCTCCACGACGTCGGCCACGGGCCGTTCTCGCACACGCTGGAGCACCAACTACTGCGGCCGGGCCCGTCGGGGCGGCCGTTCCACCACGAGCGGATGAGCCGGGCGCTGATGGCCCGGCTCGACCGTCGGCTGGACGGGCGCCTGGCGTGCGCGCTCGCCATCTTCGACGGAACGTATGCCCGGCCGTTCTTCCACAGCCTGGTCGCGAGCCAGCTCGACATGGACCGGCTGGACTACCTCCGCCGCGACTCGTTCTACACCGGCGTCGCCGAGGGCGTCGTCGGCGTGGCTCGGGTGATCAAGACGATGCGGGTCCACGACGGCCACGTCGTGATCGAGGCCAAGGGCGCCTACGCCGTCGAGAACGTGCTGCTGAGCCGGCGGCTGATGTACTGGCAGGTCTACCTCCACAAGACGGTGCTCGCGGCCGACCACGTGCTCCGAGCCACGTTCGCCCGGGCGCGCGAGCGGTGGGCGCTCGACCCGGCCCTGGAGCACACGGCGCCCAGCCTCGCCTTCTTCCTGACGGGGCGGGCGACGGCCGACGACCTCGACCCGGACTCGCCCGTCCACGACGCGCTGCTCGACGCCGCCGTCGCCCTCGACGACTCGGACGTCCTGTACAGCTTGAAGCGCTGGGCCGAGTCCGACGACCGCGTCCTGGCCGACCTGTCGCGCCGGTTCCTCGACCGCGACCTGTTCCGGACGACGCCGCTCGACGCGCCCGCGACGGACCGCCAGGTCGAGGACTGGCGCGCCCGCGTCGCCGTGTGGCTCGTCAGCGAGGGCCTCGCGAGCCGCGCCGACGCCGCTCGCGACGCGGGCCTCTACGTCGCGACGGGCGTCGCCCGGCTGGCGGCCTACGACACGGCCGGCGAGGCCATCCGCGTGCTCGAGCGCGACGGGACCGTCCGCGAGCTCAACGACGCCGCCGACGCCTCGACGACCGGCGTCCTGGAGGCGCGCCGCGAGCGGGCCTACGTCTGCCTCCCCAAGGCCGTCGCCCCATGACCGCGATCGCGCTCCTGGCCGACGACGCCCGGCACGCGCAGCCCGGCCACCCCGAGCGGCCGGCCCGCCTGGCCGCCATCCGCGACGCGATCGACGCCGACCCCGTCTTGGCGGCGTTGCCCCGGCGGACGGGCGGGCCGGCGTCGCGCCGTGCGCTGGAGCGAATCCACGACCCGGCGTACCTCGACCTGGTCGAGACGTTCTGCGACCGCGGCGGCGGCGACCTCGACGTCGACACCTACGCCACGCCCGACTCGTTCCAGGTGGCGGCGGAGGCATGCGGCAACCTCCTGGCGTTGGTCGACGCGGTGTGCCGCGGCGAGGCCGCCAACGGGTTCGCGCTGGGACGGCCGCCCGGCCACCACGCCCGCCCCGCCCAGGCGATGGGCTTCTGCCTGGTGGCCAACGCCGCCGTCGCCGCCCGCCACGCCCAGGCCGAGCACCGCGCCGACCGCGTGCTCATCGTCGACCTCGACGTCCACCACGGGAACGGGACGCAGGAGGCGTTCCACGACGACCCCTCCGTCTTGGTCGTCTCGACCCACCAGGCGGGCGTCTACCCAGCCACGGGGGCGTTCGGCGACGTCGGCGTGGGGGCGGGCGCCGGGTTCACGGTCAACCTCCCGGTCCCGGCCGAGACCGGCGACGAGCTGGCGGGCCTGGTCCGCGCCGTCGTGCCCCCGCTGGCCGACCGCTTCCGGCCCGACCTCGTCCTGCTCTCGTTCGGCGCTGACGCTCACCGACTCGACCCGCTGGCCGGGCTCGCGATGAGCGTCGCCGGGCTGGCCCGGGCGGCCGGCGTGGTGCAGGAGATCGCCGACGCCCACGCCGGGGGGCGGTTGGTGGCCACGCTCGAAGGGGGCTACCACCCGGAAGCACTTGCGGCCAGCGTCGCCGCCGTCCTCCACCGGCTCGTCGACCCGACGGCGCCCATCGACGACCCGTTCGGCCCGACGGCCCGGCCTCACCGGGACCTCGGCCCGCTCGTCGAGGCGGCCCGCCAGCTGCACGGGCTGTAGGGGACGGCGTGGTTTCGGGCTCGGGTACCGAGCGCTTGTGGTCGCCGCGAGCCCCGGAATCCCACACCTCCCCCAGGCGGTGGAGGTCGCTACTCGACCACGAGCGGCACGCGGAACGCGGTCTCGGCCGGGGGCAGGCAGATCCGGTCGTCGCAGACGGCGTAGCGGACGGAGCCGGTCACCTCGTGAGCCCCCGTGGCCGCGCGCCGCCCGACCGACAGCCGCTGGACGACGCGGCCCGTCTCGGCGAAGTACGGGTACGTCTGCCCGAACGCCGGGTCGACCCCCTCGCGCGGCGGCGACTGCCCCACCCGGCCGGCGCGGACGTGGGAGGGGAGCGGCCCGAGCGTGACCGCCAGCGGGATCCCGACCGGCGACCCGACCGCGTAGAGCCGCCACCCCGGCTCGACCGTCGCGTCGAACACGATCCGGGCCTGGCCCCCCGCTTCGACGCGGTCGGCGCGGACGCGCCACGACACGATGTCGCTCGTCTGCTGAGCCGTCCCGGCATCGGCGACGAGGAGGGCGATCGCGAGCGCCAGGCCGGCGCGCAAGGTCGAGGGAGTCGGCATGGGTCGGCAAACGGGGACGCGCCCGAGATGGTGCCCGGACGCGGCGGTGGGGCGCCCCTCCGGAGAAGGACGCCCCACCGTCGGGCGAACGCGGACGGGAGCGCGAGGCGTCGAGCCCAGCTCCCGGTCTTCTAGACCGAGGCCTCCTCGGCGACGACGCGGATCTTGACCTCGGACGTGATCTCCGGGTGGACCCGGACGGTCGCCGAGTAGTCGCCGGTCGTCCGGATGTCCTCGGAGATCGTGATCTTGCGGCGGTCGATCTCGTAGCCCATCGTGGCGAGCTCGTCGGCCACCTGCTGGTTCGTGATCGTGCCGAAGATCCGGTCCTCCTCGCCCGTGCGGACGGGGATGAGCACCTCGGTGCCGTCGAGCTTGGCGGCCAGCTTCTCGGCGTTGCCGCGGGCGGCCTCGACCTTGTGGGCCGCCTGGCGGCGCTCCTCGGCGTAGCGCTTGATCGTCGACTTGGTGGCCACGACGGCCATCTGGCGCGGGATGAGGAAGTTCTGCCCGAAGCCGGGCTTCACGTCGACGACGTCGCCCTTGATGCCGAGCGTGTCGTGGTCCTCCGTGAGAATGACTTTCATAGGAGTCGGAGTGTGGGAGCCGGTCGCGGCGGGCGAGCCCCGCCGCGGCGAGCTACTTGACGTTGTCGGCGGCGAACGGGAGGAGCGCGACCTGGCGGGCCCGCTTGATGGCCGTCGTGAGCTGGCGCTGGAACTTGGCCGAGACGCCGGTCATCCGGCGCGGGAGCATCTTGCCCTGCTCGTTGACGAACCGCTTGAGCGTCTCGACGTCCTTGTAGTCGATGTACTCGACGCCGGCCGTCTTGAACGGGCACTTCATCGTCGTGCTCGCGGCGCCCGGCGCGGCGATCCGCTGCAGGTCCTCCGGGTTGGAGGCCGCGATGAGCCGGCGGGCCACCTCGGGCGAGACGGCGCGCGGGGCGGGCTCCGAGCCCATCTGCTCGGCCGCCTGCTCGACGGCCGTCGGCGCGTCGGAGGTCGTCGGGACGGCGGCGCTCTCGAGCGCGGCGCCGACCTGGGTCTCCTCGATCTTGGTCACCTCGGGGCCGTCGGCCGCGGGCGTCGCGCCGTCGGCGCTGTTCTGGACTTCTGCCATGGGTCTGGGGGAGGCTGGGCCTCGGGCTTAGGCGCGCTGGACGGGCGGGGCGATCTTGGGGAGCTCCTTGCCGGACCGCGTGGCCTGGTAGTGCCGCTCCATCTTGGCGTCGTACCGGAGCACCATGTGGCGCATGAGGTCGTCGTTGATGATCAGCGCGCGCTCGATCTTGGGGAGCCCGCCGTTGACGGCCACCGGCAGCCGGAAGTTGACGACGACGTAGTAGCCGTTCCGCTTCTTCTCGATCGGGTAGGCCAGCCGCTGGCTCCCCTGCTCGTCGACGTTCTCGACGCGGGCGCCGTTGTCGGAGAGGTAGGCCGTCACGCGCTGGACGATGTCCTTGGTCTGGTCCTCGTTGAGGACCGGGTTGATGATGTACATCAACTCGTAGAGGGGATCTTGCGATCCGGAGGCCGCGGCCTCGGTGGCGTCTTCTGCCATGGGTCCCTGTGGGAAACGATGAGGGTCGTATGCCCGCGGTGCGCCGGGATGTCTCCCCGGGTCCCCCGCGAGCAGGGCGAGCAACCAACCTAGCCAATGGCCACGTCGGGACGGGCGAAGCGGGAGCGAAGACCAGGGCTATCGCACCCTCGCTTGCAGTGTCATCCTGAGCTTGCGAAGGCATGTCCTGAGCGGAGCCGAAGGGATCTCGGCTTGGACTTCGAGACCGGCCACGCCGTCGCCGATGGACTCTGACGCCAGCGTTGGCTGCGCCGTCCCTTCGGGGTGAGATCCTTCACTGCGTCGGCTGCGCCGTCGCTGCGCGGTCAGGATGACGAGGCGGGAGGGAGTGTGCGGCAGCCATGGGGCGAAGACCTCGCCCGACGTGTAGACTCGCGAGCTCTCCGCTTTTCCATGCCCATGTCTGCGCCACTCGCGTCCGCCGGCCTTCTCGCGCTCGCGTTCGGCATGGCCGCTTGCGCAGGCTCCTCGGAGGTCGCCCTCGTCCCGGAGACGCGCCAGCAGCTCGACGCCATCCCGTGCGACAGCTCCTTCGAGTTGTCGCCCACGTTTTTCGCGCCGTACAGCACGGACCTCGACGACGACGCTCGCAGAGGGCTCGACAAGAACCTCTACTTGCTCGCCCGCTGCGAGACCGCGACCATCGGAATCGATGGTTACATCGATGGCCTCTCCGAGGTGGACTCGGCGAGAACGTCGACCCAGCGCGCCGAGGCCGTCCGCCGCTACTACGTCGAACACGGGCTGGCGCCCGAGCGGATCGCATTTCTTGTAGGCCGTGGCGAGCTCGTGATCGACAGTGGAGAGGAGCACCCAGCCGTAGATCCCCGCATGCGCTTGGTCGTCTCCTACGTTTGCACACCCTATAGCTGCAAACGCTAGCCGTTCGCCGCTTCCTCCATCCGGGCCTCGCGGTCGGCCAGCGCCAGCGCCCGCACGATGGCGTCGAGGTCGCCGTCGAGCACGCCCTGGAGCGCGTGGTTCTTGTCGTCGCCTTCGAGGCGGTGGTCCGTGACGCGGCCCTGGGGCCAGTTGTACGTCCGGATCTTGCCCGAGCGGTCGCCCGAGCCGACCATCTCCTTGCGCGCCGCCGCCCGCTCGTTGTGGACCCGGTCGAGCTCGAGCTGGTAGAGCCGGCTCCGGAGCACTCGGAACGCCTTCTCCTTGTTCTTGATCTGGCTCTTCTCGTCCTGGATCGAGACCACCAGCCCCGTCGGCTCGTGCGTGAGCCGGACCGCCGAGTCGGTCGTGTTGACGGACTGCCCGCCCGGCCCCGACGACCGGTACACGTCGACGCGGACGTCCTGGGCCCGGATCTCGACGTCGACCTCCTCGGCCTCGGGCAGCACGGCGACCGTCGCCGCCGACGTGTGGATCCGGCCCTGGCTCTCGGTCTGGGGCACCCGCTGGACGCGGTGGACCCCCGACTCGTACTTCATCCTCCCGAACACGTCCTTCCCCTTGAGCGCGAACGTGATGTCGCGGAACCCGCCGGCCGTCCCTTCGGACGTGTCCATCACCTCGACCGCCCAGCCCTTGCCGGCCGCGTACTTCTGGTAGAGGTCGAACAGGTCGCCCGCGAACAGGGCCGCCTCGTCGCCGCCGGTCCCCGACCGGATCTCGACGATGGCGTCGCGCGCGTCCTCGGGGTCTTTGGGGACGAGCTCCTCTTCCAGATCCTTCTCGGCCCGGGCGAGGCGAGCCTCGACCTCTTCCAGCTCGAGCTCGGCCATCTCGGCCAGCTCGCCCTGCTCGTCGGCCACCATCTCGCGCAAGCCCGCGGCCTCCTCGTCCAGCTCGCGCCACTGCCGGGCCGCCTTGACGGCCGGCTCCAGGCCCGACATCTCGCGGCCGAGCGACGCCAGCTGGCCCGGGTCGCTGGCGACGTCGGGCTGGGACATCGCCGTGAGCACCTCCTGGTAGCGGGCGAGGAGCGCGTCGAGGGCGTCTTGGTTGATCATCGGAGCGGCGGGCGGGGGCCCGGAATCTACCGCCGGCCACGCCTCCTCCCTACCGGAGTGCCGTCGGCTCGATCTCGAATCGCCCGTCGCGCTCGACCAACACGTAGGCCGCCCGGGGCACGTCGGGCCCGCTCACGACCACCCGGTACCCGTCGCCGGCGCCGGCTGGCAACCCGACGGAAGCAGAGGCCGACACGATGACCGGCCGGCACCCGTCTTGGGGCGCGGCCACGCCCCGCGCGTTGATCCGGAGCTCGGCCTCGTCGTGTCTCGTCTCGACCACGATCGCGTAACCGTTGCAGTCGTAGGTGCCCCCGGTCCAGAGAGCCACCGTCGACGGCGGGGTCTGCTCTTCGATAGGCGCGTCCTCCACGACCGGGGGCAATGCGACGATGAGCCCGCCGCGGATCGGGAGCAGGCCATCACCGGCCGAGTCGCAGCCGGCGACCATCACCGCGAGCAGGAGGATTGCGCGAGTCATGGGAGAAGTGGGCGAGCGCGAGCCGCGACGCGCCGGCTCGTCATGGGGTTTGGGAGCCGTCAGTCGCCGGTCTCGTCGTCGACGTGCGGACGGCGGTGAGGGCGAGACTGCTGTGGGTCCGGCGGCCCGGTCGCGGACCCCCTGCTCCCCTTCCGGTCGCTGCGCTCCCAGGTCGGGGAGCTGTCCCCCTTGAAGGGGGACCGTCCGTCCGCCCGTTGAGCGGAGCGAAGGGCGGCCGGACGGGGGGTCCGACCGGGCAGGAACCGTGGCCCTAGCGACGCCGCTCCTACCCCGCCATCAAGGTCACTTGCGCGGCGCTACTCGACCGTGACGCTCTTGGCCAAGTTGCGGGGCTGGTCCACGTTGCACCCGCGCATGACCGCGATGTGATAGCTCAGCAGTTGCAACGGCACGACGGTCAAGAGCGGCTCGAAGGCGTCGAGCGTCTTGGGCACCTCGACCACGTACTCGGCCAGCTCGTTCAGGCCGTCGTTGCCCTCGTCCGTGATCGCGATGACCGTCCCGCCGCGGGCGACGACCTCCTCGATGTTCGAGACCACCTTGTCGTAGGTCGCCTCGCGCGTCGCGATAAAGACGACCGGCATGAACTGGTCGATGAGCGCGATCGGCCCGTGCTTCATCTCGGCGGCCGGGTAGCCCTCGGCGTGGATGTAGCTGATCTCCTTCAGCTTGAGCGCGCCCTCCAAGGCCACCGGGAAGTTGACGCCCCGGCCGAGGTAGAGGAAGTTGGACGCGTAGCGGTAGTCCCGGGCCATCCGCTGGATCAGCTCGTCGTCGTCCAGGACCGTCTGGATCTGGCCGGGGATCTTGGCCAGGGCCTCGGTGTGAGTCTGGAACTCGGCGTCGTTCACCACGCCGCGCTCGTGGCCCAGCAGCAGCGCGATCTGGGCGAGCACGGCCACCTGGGCCGTGAACGCCTTCGTCGAGGCGACTCCGATCTCGGGGCCGGCGTGGAGGTAGACGCCGGCGTCGGTCTCGCGCGCGATCGTCGAGCCGACCGCGTTGACCAGCCCGATCGCCAGCACGCCCGCCCCTTGCGCCTGGCGGACCGCCGCCAGTGTGTCGGCCGTCTCGCCCGACTGCGAGATCACGATGACCACGTCGCGCTCGGGGTCGAGCACCGGGTTCCGGTACCGGAACTCGCTCGCGTACTCGACCTCGACGTTGACGCGCGCCAGCCGCTCGATGAGGTACTCGCCGACCAGCCCGGCGTGCCACGACGTCCCGCACGCGCAGATCACGATCCGCTCGGCCGCCGTCAGCTGGGGCAGCACGTCGTCGAGCCCGCCCAGCTTGATCTGGCCCTCGCCCGGGCGGACGCGCCCCCGCATCGCGTTGGCCACCGACTCCGGCTGCTCCATGATCTCCTTGAGCATGAAGTGCTCGTAGCCGCCCTTGGCGATCTCCTCCAGGTCCCAGTCGAGCTGGTGGACCTCCTTGGCGACGGGCGCCCCGTCGATCTTGAACACCTCGTAGCCGTCGGCCCGAACGAGCGCCATCTCGCCGTCGGCGAGGTAGACGACGCTCTTGGTGTACTCGATAAAGGGGCTCGCGTCGCTCCCCACGAAGTGCTCGCCGTCGCCGACGCCCAGCAGCAGCGGGCTCCCGTTGCGGGCCACGACCAGCAGGTCGGGCTCGTCCTGGCTCACGGCCACGATCCCGTAGGCGCCCTCGACGCGCGTCAGCGCCTGGCGGACGGCCTCGGCGAAGCTCAGCCCGGCCTCCTTCTGGACGTCCTCGATAAAGTGGGCCAGGACCTCGGTGTCGGTCTCGCTCTCGAACGTGTACCCTTTCTCGACCAGCCGCTTCTTGATCGACGCGTAGTTCTCGATGATCCCGTTGTGGACGATCGCGAACCGGCCGTCGGTCGACGTGTGCGGGTGGGAGTTCTCGTCGCACGGGGCCCCGTGCGTGGCCCACCGCGTGTGGCCCATCCCGACGTGGCCCTCGACCGGGTTGGCCTCCAAGAGCTTGGCGAGCTCGTCGACCTTCCCCTCCTTTTTGCGGACGTCGAGCGTCCCGTTGACCACGGCGACGCCGGCCGAGTCGTACCCGCGGTACTCGAGCCGCCGCAGGCCGTTGACGATCAAGGGGCTCGCGTCACGCGGGCCGATGTATCCGACGATGCCGCACATAAAACTGAGGGGGAGGGGGAACGATGGAGAGCCACCGTGTACCCGGCAAACGCCCGGCCGTTCTCGCCGACGCCCGTTCTAAGCCGCAGGCGGACCTGGCGCACGCCGTCCGGCGCGGACTGCACGAGACGGGGCGTCCGGCCGAGCGGACGGGTGGACGTCCCACGTGGCCGGTTTGCAGACCGTCCTGAGAAGGCCGAGCCCGCGTCCGAGTCTCCCACCGGTCCACCGAGGGGAAGACGCTCCGGGACCCGTGCGGTGGCCGAGCGGGCGCTCCCTCTTGGAATCCCCCGTCGTCCCCGCGCGTGCGGGGACCTGTCAGCCTCGCTGGAGGAGGCGCCTCGCCGGACCGCTCCTTACGCCAGTGCCGGCTCGGGGTCGGGGATCGTCCGCCCGACGACCTCGGCCACACGCCGGGCCCGGTCCATCAGGTCGGCGAACGCGTCGAGGTAGAGCGACTGGGGGCCGTCGCTCAGCGCCTCAGGCGGGTTCGGGTGGGCCTCGATCATCAGCCCGTCGGCCCCGCAGGCGACCGCGGCGACGGCCATCGGCGCCACCTTGTCCCGGATGCCGACGCCGTGGCTCGGGTCGACGATGATGGGCAGGTGGCTGAGCTGCTTCACGACCGGCACCGCCGACAGGTCGAGCGTGTTGCGCGTCGCCGTCTCGAACGTGCGGATGCCGCGCTCGCACAGGATCACGTCCGGGTTGCCCTCGGCCAAGACGTACTCGGCCGACATCAGCCACTCCTCGATGGTGGCCGACATCCCGCGCTTGAGCAGGACCGGGATCCCGGCCCGCCCGGCCTCCTTCAGGAGCGCGAAGTTCTGCATGTTGCGGGCCCCGATCTGCAACACGTCCGCGTACTTCCCGACGACCTCGAGCTGGGTCTCGGTCATCACCTCGGTCACCACCTTGAGGTCGTGGCGGTCGGCGGCGTCGCGCATGATCCGGAGGCCCTCCTCGCCCATCCCCTGGAACGAGTACGGGCTCGACCGCGGCTTGAACGCGCCGCCGCGCAGGATCCGGGCGCCCGCCGCCGCGACCGCCGCCGCCGACGCCTCGATCTGGGCCTCGCTCTCGACCGAGCACGGCCCGGCCATCACCACCAGCTCGGTCCCCCCGACCGCCAGCCCGTCCACGTCGACGACCGTGTTCGTCGGGTGGCCGGCCCGGGCGGCGAACGTGTACGGGCTCGTCACCCGGACCACGTCGCGGACGTCGGCCAGCACCTTGATGTGGCGGACGTCGAAGTCGGCCGAGACCCCGGTCGCGCCCAGGACCACGGGCTCGGCGCCGGTCCGGTGGACGTCGAAGCCGAACGCTTCGAGCGCGCCGACCAGCGCCTCGACGGCGGCGTCGGACGCGGTGGGGTCGGGGATGACGACGAGGCCGGCCATAGGCGTGGGTTTTCAGCGAGGAGTGAAACGTACGAGGCGCCCGCCCACCGGTTCGCCCTTCACGCCGAGTCCGCCCGGGCGCTCCGAGATCAGAGCTGATCGGCAACAAGCTCCCGGGCCCACACCACGACGGCCCGCGCCCGCGCGACCATCTCGGCCCACTCCTCCTCGTCGAGCTCCCCGAAGTCGGCGGGGGAGCGCGTGAGGACGGCGTACGCCGTCAACGACGACGCAGCCCGCAGTCTTTCTGGCACAGGGCCGACGGACTCGGACGCGAGATCGAACAGCCTCTCGATGTCGTGGGTCTTCGGCGGCACCACGTCGTGAGTGATGAGGACCCTCTTGATCGCCTTCTCGGCCGCTTGCTGCGCGTGGAAGCACAGGTGCTCCAGCAGCACGCCCGACGGTGGGACCATCTCGGCGATCTGGAGGTCGCTCTCGACATAGCGCAGCCAGTCCCGGACGACGACGGAGTCAGGCATGGGCGCTGGCGGCGTAGACCTCGCGGCCGTGGACGAGCGCCTCGCGGTAGATGTAGCCGATGCTCTCGCCGAAGCGGTCGAGCTGGGCCGGCGTCGCCACGATGTAGTCGACCGCGACGCCGACGCCCCGGATCCGCTCGTGGAGCTGGCGCATGACGGCGCGCGGGGCGTTGCCGTCCGGGACCACGATCAGGAGGTCGACATCGCTGTCAGGCCCGGCCGTCCCGAGCGCCCGGCTCCCGAACAGCACGATGCGGAGCGGGTCGATCTCCTCGACGACGCGGCGGGCCACGTCGGGGTCGAGCGGGGACGTCGGAGGCGTCATCGGAGAGGGGCGGGACGGCAACGTACGGCTCCGCCGCTCGGTCACACCTTGTACCGTTCCAGCGTGAAGCTCTCGCCGAGGTACCGCCGCCGGACCTCCTCGTTGGCCGCCAGCTCCTCGCCCGTCCCCTCGACGAAGATCTTCCCGTCGTACAGGAGGTACGCCCGGTCGGTGATCGCCAGCGTCTCGTGGACGTTGTGGTCCGTGATCAAGACGCCGATCCCGCGCTCGCGGAGCTGGGCCACGATCCGCATGATGTCCTCGACGGCGATCGGGTCGACGCCGGCGAACGGCTCGTCGAGCAGGATGAACCGGGGGTGCGTCGCGAGCGCCCGCGCGATCTCGGTCCGCCGCCGCTCGCCGCCCGAGAGCTGGTGGCCCTTCGACCGGCGGACGGTCTGGAGCCCGAACTCGCCGACGAGCTCCTCGACGCGCGCCTCCTTCTCGTCGCGCGGCATCGGCTGGAAGTCGAGGACGGCGCGCAGGTTGTCCTCGACCGTCATCGCGCCGAACACGGACGCCTCCTGGGCGAGGTAGCCGATGCCAAGGCGGGCGCGCTGGTACATCGGCGTCCGCGTGATCCGCTTCTCAGAGCCGCCGGGCTCGCCGAGGTAGACCTCACCGGCGTCGGGCCGGACCATCCCCACGACCATGTGGAACGTCGTCGTCTTGCCGGCCCCGTTGGGCCCGAGCAGCCCGACGCACGTCCCCTCGACGACCCGGATCGACACGTCGTCGACGACGGTTCGGCGGCGGTACCGCTTGACCAGGCCCTCGGCGCGCAGGACGAGCGGAGCGACGGAAGATGTGGGTTCGAGGTTCAGGGATTCGGGGGTCGGCGTCCCAAGATCGGACACGTCGGAACTGTGGCGCTGTTGCATGCAACAGCGACCCGCAGGCCACCGCGGTCACCCATCCACCACCGGAGGCACCTCGGAGGCGGGAACGTCGCCCACGTCCGGCGGTCCGCCTCCCCCGTCCGTCGGCGCGTCGCCCGCCGGGTCGGCGCTGGCGGGCCCGTAGCGGTCGAGCCACCCGGCCTCCCAGCCGTCGCCCAAGAGCGCAGCGCGCGTCGGCGCGTCGGGCGTGTAGGCGAAGCCGGGCAGGCGCGGGTCGTCCGGGACGACGGTCGCGCCGTAGGTCGTGCCCTGGATGCCGCGGTAGCCCGAGAGCTCGCGCAACTCGCCGTCGGCGAAGCGGAACGCCAGGGTGTCGGCCGAGAGCTCCTCGGCGCCGGCGAGCCGGCCGTCCGCCGAGGCGCGGTAGTAGACGACCTGGGCGTTCGGCCCGACGCCCAGCGTGCGGAGGTCGTCGCCGTCGAAGAGGCCGAGCATCCGGCCGCCGGCGATCTGCTGGAGCCGGCCCAGCGTCGAGTCGAGCCGGGCGGCGAAGGCGCGGCCCAACACCCGGAGCGAGTCGACGGCCCCGCCCCTCACGCTCGTGAACAGGCTGTCGCCGGTGAGCTGGGACCCGTCCGCCCAGACCGACGGGCGGCGGGCGCCGAACAGCCCGAGCCGGTCGAGGTCGACGCGGAGCGAGTCGCCCGGCTGGCGGACGAACCGGGCCGAGTCGGCGACGGCGGCCAGGCGCCGTTCCCAGACCCGAGCGCCGCCGCCCATCGTGATCACCGTCGACGTGTCGGCGTCGGCCACCAGCCGCGAGGCGTCGATGCGCGGCGCTCGGGCCAGCGTCGAGTCGACGCGACCGGTCGAGTCAGTGCGGAGCGTGAGCAGCAGCGGGTCGCGGCCGGGCTCTCCCCGCGCCGACGCCGTCTCCGCCTGGCCGTCGAACCGCATCGTCTCGCCGAACAGCAGCGTCCGCCGGGACGAGTCGGCGGGGGCCTCGGCGGAGCGCTCGACCGCGCCGTCGTCGCCGACGCGGTCCAGGACGACGCGGCCGAAGGCGCGGGCCCGCTCGGTCCGCCGGAAGTAAACGACGGAGTCGGCGTCGAGCGCGGCGTCGGGTCGCCGCAGGCGGACGTCACCGGCGAAGTCGGCCCGGCGGACGTCGGCGTCGTAGGTCCCGCGGGCGGCCGTGAGCACGCCCGACGAGTCTTCGAGCGTGACCGGGCCGGCGAACTCGGCCACGCGCCGCGCCGACGAGTACGTCCCCTCGGCCGACGTCAGGACGGCGCCGCGGTGCAGGACCTGGCCGCCGCCCGTGAACGCGGCCATCTCGGCGCGGCTGTCGTAGGTCGCCGCCGGCGCGAGCACGACCGACTCGCCGTCGCCCAGCCGGACGGCGCCCGTCGCCCGGGCCGTCTTGGTGTTCGAGTCGTAGGTGACGGCGGCGGCCGTCAGCGTGTCCCGGCCGGACTGGATCCGCACGGCCCCGTCCATCACGACCTCGCCCCGGCTCTCGTAGTAGACCGCTCTGTCCGACCGGAGCAACGTCGTGTCCTGCCGCAGCCGGACGTCGCCGACCAGCCGCCGGACGACGCCGGCCGTGTCGGTCGTCACCTCGACGTAGTCGGCGTTCAGGATCTCGACGCTCCGGACCTGGGCGTGCAAGGCCAGGGGCACGAGGCACAAGGCGAGGGGCAGAAGACGGAGCAGCGGCGTGATCCCCGTGCCCCGTGCCCCGTGCCCCATGCCCGCGAGCACCGCGAGCCCGGTCATTCTCGAACCTCGATCTGGCCCGTCGCCCGGCGGAACGAGTAGCGCGACAGGTCGGCCGAGGCCGAGAGGCCCACGCCGCGGACCCGCTCGCCCGGCCCGTCGAACGCGAACGCGCCCGGCGCTGTGAACCGGCCCGCGGACTCGCTCCAGACGACGCGCTCGGCCTCCAGCGTTCGCCCGCCCGAGGCGGCCACGCGGACGTTGCCGACCGCTTCGTACCGGCCGCCCGACCCGCTCACCGTCCGCGCGCGGACCGTCGCCTGGGCCTGCCCGGACAGCTCGACGACGGCCCCGCCCGACGCCGTGAACGCGCCGCCCGGCGCCACCGACAGCCGCGCCGAGCGGACGCGGGCGCCGCCGTTGCCGAGCACCTCCGCCCGAACGGTGCCGGTCGCGTCGACCCGTTCGTCCTCGACCGTCAGCCGGGCCGCGTCGACGACGGCGCCGTTCTCGCCGGCCACCGTCGCCCGGGCGTCGCCCTCGGCCTCGACCCGCCCGCCGTCGTCGAACAGGCGGACTTCGCGGGCGCGGACCGATCCCCGGGGCGCGCCCGCGGTGTCGAAGAGACGGATCGAGACCGGCGTGGCGGCCGAGTCGCCCGGGGGCGGGCCAAGGTAGACGAACGCCGTGTCGCGGTCGTAGCGGGCGAGGTAGGGCGCGTCGATCTCGAGCTGGGGCCGGCCGTCGGCGCTGGTGCGGAGGCGGGCGTTCCAGCTCTCGCTGTCGGGGAGGTCCTCGACGGACACCCCCGGCGGCAGCCCCTCGACGGCGCGGCGCGTGCAGCCCGGGGCGACCACGATGAGCAAGAGGAGCGGGAGGAGGCGACGCACGGAGGCCGAGAAGCTAGCGAAGGGCCGCGGGGCGCTGGGAGAGCGCCCCGGAGGAGACTCGTCGCCGAGGTCTACGGCGTGGATACCGAGAGAGGAACGATCACCCGCACGAACAGGGCTCCGCTCGGCGACCGGCCTCAGTACCTTGCATCGTGCCAGTCGCAACACCTCTCGTTTCGTGGCGCACGCATGAACGACGACCGGGAACTCAACGTCCCCACAGCGCGAGCGAGATGAGGACACGCCTTTACGCGGAACGGCCGGACGACCTTCGAACGAGTGGCCGACGGACATGCGCTCGAAGACGAGTCAGACAGAGGCCGACGAGACGCGGCGTGAGGGGGTCAAAACGCCCGGCCGGATTACGGAACGATCCGGCACCCCTTCGCGGTGGGACCGGACGACGCCGCCTGGGAGGCGCGGGGAACGGTCGGAGCCTCCGATTTCGCGCGGCGCCCCACTCACACGGCGGGGTCGACTGCCGAGCGGCGTCGGTGGTATGATATCTGTCCACGGGACGGAGGCCCTCTCGATTGGCCCCCTGCGCCCCCACCCGCCCACCCGGGCGACCTCATGAGCTTCACCTTCCAGAAAGCGTCCCCCACTGCTGCGGTCGTCCGCATCGGCAAAGCGCTCGACTTCCGCAACGCCGCCGAGTTCAAGGCCGCCTGCCAGGAGCACGCCCGCCAGGGCGTCCGCTACTACGTCCTCGACTTCTCCGGCACGGGCATCCTGGACTCGACGGGGCTCGGCGTCATCTTCTCGCTGTACCGGCAGCTCACGCCGGCCGGCGGCCAGGTCGTGTTCGCGTCGGTCAGCCGGCCCGTCCAGGTCGTCGTCCAGCTGACGCGGACCTACAAGGTCTTCCGCCAGTTCCCGACGGTCGAGGCCGCGCTCCAGGCCCACACGGCGCCGGCGCCGCAGCCCCAGATCCCGCAGCGCCCGACGGGCGCCGCGTAACCCACCCGGACCCGGCGCCATGCCGACCTACGCCTTCACCGACCTCGACCGGGCCGTCGACCGGCTCCACGCCGTCTACGCCGGCTGGGCCGGCGACGGCCCGCTCGTCGACGTCTTGGGCCAGGACGGCCTCCACGTGCTCCAGCTGACGCTCCACGAGTGGGTGGCCAACCTTGTCCAGCACGCGGCGTTCGGCGGCGACCACGAGATCGTGCTCGTCATCGAGGCCGACGGCGACGCCGTCCGGTGCGCCATCGAGGACACGTCGGCCGGGTTCGACTTCGCGGAGCAGATCGGCCACCAGCAGGCGCTGCTCGACGCGCCGGCCCCCTCGGAGCGGGGCCGCGGGCTGCTCATGCTCGTGACGTGCGCCGAGGAGCTCGAGTACCGCCCGGCCGGCCCGGGCGTCCGCCAGCGCCTCGCGTTCGCCATGCACGACCCGGCCGGGAACAGCCTGGCGGACCTGTTCCGCCCGGCCGACCTCGAGACCGACCCGAGCCTGGTCCGCTCGATGGGCGACGGCCACCCCTCGGCGGCGTCGGCCCCGTCCCCCACCCCGACCCGATGAGCGCCCGCCCCCACGTCCTCGTCGTCGAGGACAACAAGACGCTCCGGCGGCTCCTCGAGTACCGGCTCGGCAAGGTCTACGACGTGGCCGTGGCCGAGAACGGCGAGAAGGGGCTGGAGGCCGTCGAGGCGCGGCCGCCGGACCTCATCGTCTCCGACATCATGATGCCAGTGATGGACGGGTTCGCGCTGCTCGCCGCGCTCCGCTCGGACCCGGCGACCCAGGCCATCCCGTTCATCTTCCTGACGGCCAAGTCCGACGACCTCAGCCGCCAGAAGGGGCTCCGCAAGGGCGTCGACGACTACCTCACGAAGCCGTTCGACGTCGACCGGCTCATCACCCGGATCGGCCAGATCGTCCAGCGGAGCCAGGTCTACCAGACCAAGCTCAACGCCAAGATCGGCCGCGACTTCTCGGACCGGCTCCTGCCCAAGGAGATGCCGAACGAGCCGGGCTACCGGGCCGTCTTCTTCTCGCGCCCTAAGGAGGACGGCGGCGGCGACCTCTTCGACTGGACGCGGGCCCAGGACGGCTCGTACCTGTTCACGGTCGGCGACATCATGGGGAAGGGGCTCCAGGCCAAGTTCTACGCCTTCAGCTTCCTGTCGTACATCCGGAGCACGGTCCACGCCATGCTGCGCGAGACGATGAGCCCGGCCAAGCTGATGACGCGCGTCAACGAGATGCTGATCCAGGACGCCGTCCTGGAGGAGACGTTCGCGTCGCTCCTGATCATGCGCTGGGAGCCGGCCAAGAACCGGATCATCTACGCCAACGCCGGCCACTGCCGCCCCATCCTCGTCTCGCCCGACGGCCCGGGCCTGGTCGAGTACTCGGACCTGATCCTGGGCCTGGACCCGACCACGACCTACGAGGACCGCCAGCTGACGTTGCCGCCCGGCAGCGCGCTCCTGTGCTACACCGACGGGCTCAACGAGCAGGTCGCGAAGTCCGGCGCCATGTTCGGCGAGGGCGGCGTCGCGCTCGGTGCCCAGGCGGCGCTCGCCGAGCCCCAGCCGGTCCACTCGCTCCTGTCGTGGCTCCTGCGCCGCAGCGAGCGGCCCCAGTTCGCCGACGACGTGCTCGTGTTCTGGCTCCAGCGGCTAGCCGAGGCCGAGGCGACGGCAACCCAGACGGCGACGACGCAGACGCAGGCGGCGTAGACCGGAGGCGCCGGCGGCTCGGAACGGACGTAGTCTGGAGCGACGGGACGCGAGCGGATCCCGCCCCTTCCCACCTTCCCGGCCTATGCCTCGTCTCGTTGCCCTCGTCGTCTTCGTTGCCCTCTCCGCGTGCCAGTCCGCGGCCCCCGTCGCGACGGCGACGGCGACGTCGGCCGTCGGGCTCGACCACGCCGCGCTCCACGTGGCCGACCTCGGCGCGAGCGTCGCCTTCTACCAGCGCGTGTTCGGGCTGGAGGAGGTCGCGGCGCCCGGCGACCCGGCGGTGATCCGCTGGCTCGGGCTCGGGCCGGCCCAACTCCACCTTATCCACTACGACGGGGCCGTCCCGCCGACGACCAAGGCGGTCCACTTCGCGCTCCGCGTTCGAGACCTCGACGCGCTCGTGGCTCGGGTCGCCGCGCTCGACGTCCCGTACTCGGACTGGCCCGGCGTGGCCGGCGCGGTGAGCGTCCGCGGCGACGGCATCCGCCAGATCTACGTCCAGGACCCCGACGGCTACTGGATCGAGGTCAACAACGCGCGCTAGCGGTGGCCGAGGCACCCGACGACTCGGTCCACCCGCTCTCGCGCGCCGAGTGGCGGGCGTGGCTCGCCGAGCACCACGACCGCGACGACGGCGTCTGGCTCGTCCGCTACAAGAAGGCGACCGGCCGGCCGACGCTGAGCACCGACGAGGTGGTCGAGGAGGCCATCGCGGTCGGCTGGATCGACAGCGTCCCCAAAAGGCTCGACGCCGAGCGGTCGCTGCTGTGGGTCTCCCCGCGCCAGCCGGGCTCGAACTGGTCGCGGCTGAGCAAGCGGCGGGCGGCGCGGATGGTCGAGGCCGGCCTGATGACGCCGGCCGGCCAGGCCGCGATCGACCGCGCCCAGGCGGACGGGACGTGGACAGCGCTCGACGACGTCGAGGCCCTGGTCGTCCCCAGCGACTTGGCGGCGGCGCTCGTCGTAAGCCCGCCGGCCCGCGACGAGTGGGACGGGTTCCCGCCCTCGACCCGGCGTGGCATTCTGGAGTGGATCCTCACGGCCAAGCGCGACGCGACGCGCCAGGCACGGATCGCGGAAACGGCGCGGCTGGCGCAGCTGGGCAAGCGGGCCAACCAGTGGCCGCGCCAGGGGTGAGGGCAACGTCCTGGCACACAGAGCGTTAAGAGGGCACACCTGCCCTCTCCGACCATGACGTGCGTCTACAGCACCCCGAACGCCCCCGTTGCCCACCTCGTCCGGCACGCGCTCGAAGAGGACGGCATCGCCGCCGAGGTCCGGGGCGAGACGCGCGCCGCATTCGTCGGCGAGATCCCGCCGCTCGAGTGCTGGATCGAGGTCTGGGTCGACGAGCCCGACGTGGCTGCGGCGGCGCCCATCGTCCGGACGTTCACGCACGAGGAGGGGCCCGCACCGGACGGGTGGACGTGCGCCTGCGGCGAGGCGGTCGAGGGCCAGTTCGCCACGTGCTGGGCCTGCGGCTCCCCGGCCCCAGCGACGGCCTAGCGCACGGCCTGACTGGCGAACGCCCTCTCGCCTGTCATCCTGAGCGCTCGTCGTCCTGAGCAGAGCGAGGGGTCTCGGCGCGGCCGGACGGCCGTAGGCGACGGCGGCGAGGAGAACGGGGTCCGTGCTGAGATCCTCCGCCGGCGCTCAGGACGACATCTTGGCTCACCGGGGACTCGAGCGGGCCAGGTCGGGCGCGAGGAGCCCGTACATCGCCGTGTCCTTCCACTCGCCGAAGAACGTGAACCAGCGGTCGCGGAGCCGGCCCTCGAACACGAACCCGAGCCCGGTCAGCAGACGAGCCGACGCCGCGTTGTCGGGATCCACGTCGGCCTCGACGCGGTGGACGTTCATCACGTCGACGGCGAACCGGAGGGCTGTGCGGACGGCGTCGGTCGCCAGCCCGCGACCGGCAGCGTCGGGGCGCAGGATGAAGCCGACCTCGACGCGGCGGTTCGAGCGGTCCCAGTCCGCGAGCGTAACGGTCCCGAGCAACCGGTCGTCGGCGGGCTCGGTGACGGCCCACTGGAAGAGGGTCCGGTCGCGCGTGCCGGCCTCGATGCCTCGTCGGTAGCGCCGGGCGGCGTCGAGGTCGGCCAGCGGCCCGTGGCTCCAGAACCGGAGGTGGGCCGCGTCGCCGAAGACGGCCAGCAGGTCGGCGTCGTCGGACGGGCGGACGGTGCGCAGGCGGACGCGGGCGCCGTCGAGCGTCGGGAGGCCGTGGGCGAAGGGGTCGGCAGGCATCGGGAGAGGGGATGATCGGGCGACCCGAGGCCGGCCCCGTCTCTGCAGGAGCCCCGCGGTCGGACGGGCCTGCCCCTCAAGGGGACGCCGGCGCCGGCCGGTGGGGGCGTTCAAACACGAGGGAACGCCGAGGACACCCTCGGCCGGCTGGCGCCGACTCCTCCCTCGAGGGAGGAGTGGCGGTGCGGGACTCTTACTCCGACCGCCCCCGCTCGATTCCAACCCGTCTCCACCGGCGGCCGGGACAGCGAGCGGGCGAGCGGCGTTAGCGTGGGTCCCCTCCCCCGCCCCGCTCCGTGGACCGCTCCGAGACACCCAGAGACTCCTTCCTCCGCGACGTGGTCGCCGCCGACGTCGAGGCCGGCACCTACGGGGGCCGCGTCGTGACGCGCTTCCCGCCCGAGCCCAACGGCTACCCCCACATCGGCCACGCCCAGTCGATCTGCCTCAACTTCGGGCTGGCCGAGTCGTTCGGCGGCGTCACCAACCTCCGCTACGACGACACGAACCCCGAGGCCGAGTCCCAGGAGTTCGCCGACGCGCTGCTGGACGCCGTCCGCTGGCTGGGCTTCGAGCCGGCCGAGGTCCGCTACGCGAGCGACTACTTCGAGCAACTCTACACGTGGGCCCAGGACTTGGTCCGCAAGGGGCTCGCCTACGTCGACAGCCAGTCCGACGACGAGATCCGTGCGGGCCGCGGGACGGTGACCGAGCCCGGCACGCCGAGCCCGTACCGGGACCGCTCCGTCCAAGAGAACCTCCGCCTGTTCGAGGAGATGAAGAACGGCGAGCACTCGGACGGGGCCCACGTCTTGCGGGCGAAGATCGACACGGAGCACGGGCCGATGGCGCACCCCAACATGAAGCTCCGCGACCCGATCATGTACCGGATCCGCCGCGACGCCGAGCACTACCGCCGCGGACGCGAGTGGGCCATCTATCCGCTCTACGACTGGGCGCACGGCCAGGGCGACGCCATCGAGGGCGTCACGCACTCGATCTGCACGCTCGAGTTCGACGTCAACCGCCCGCTCTACGACTGGTACCTCGACGCCATCGGCATCCCAGAGCCGCGGAACCACCAGCACGAGTTCGCCCGGTTCAACCTCGACCACACCGTGATGAGCAAGCGCATCCTGCGCCAGCTCGTCGAGGGCGGGCACGTCGACGGCTGGGACGACCCGCGGATGCCGACGATCGCCGGGCTCCGGCGGCGCGGCGTTCGCCCCCAGGCCTTGCGGCGCTTTTTCGACGACCTCGGGGTGACGAAGGTGAACGGGTCGGTCGAGATCCAGCAGCTCGACTACGCGCTCCGCGACGACCTCAACCACGGGGCCCGGCGCGTGATGGCCGTCCTCGACCCGGTCCCGCTCGTCGTCGAGGGCGTCGACGGGACGGCGTGGTCCGACGCGCCGTACTGGCCCCACGACGTGACGCCCGACGGCGACGCACCGCTCACCCGCAAGCTGCCGCTCGGCCCGCGTGTCTGGATCGAGCGCGACGACTTTTCGGACGACCCGCCCAAAAGGTGGAAGCGGCTGGCACCCGGCCGGGCCGTCCGCCTGCGGCACGGGCCCGTCGTCGAGTGCGTCGGCGCCGAGCGCGACGCCGACGGGACGATCACGCTCGTCCGCGCCCGGCTGGCGCCCGACGCGTCACCCTCGGGCGTCGTCCACTGGGTCGACGCCGAGCACGGGTTGCCGGCCTCGTTCCGCTTGGTCGACCGGCTGTTCACCGTCCCCGACCCGGCCGGACCCGACGACTTCCTGGCGACGCTCAACCCGGAGTCGCTGGTCGAGCAGACGGGCTGGGTCGAGCCCAGCGTCGCCGACGACCCGGCCGACACGCGGTACCAGTTCGAGCGCGTCGGCTACTTCTGGCGGGACCCGGAGGACTCGCTCCCGGGCGCCCTCGTGTTCAACCGGATCGTCGCGCTGAAGGACACGTGGGGAGGGTCCACAGGTGCGGCGGGTTCCGCAAGCTCAGGGGCAGCGGACAAGGAGAGCCGCTCCCCTCGGGACACCGGCTCGACCCCGAGAGACCCGGCCTCCGGCCTCGACGACCGCCAGCGCGAGACCTACAGCGCGCTCGTCGTCCGCGGCGTGGGCGAGGAGGAGGCCGCCGTCTTGGCCGCCGACGCGCCGCTCCGGTCGCTGTTCGAGTCGGTGCTGACCGAGAGCCAAGTCCCGCGCGAGACCGGCGCGCTCGTCGTCCACGACCTCCGCCGCGCCCTCGGTGACACGCCGCTCTCGGAGTCGAAGGCGGAGCCGTCCGCGCTGGCGGCCGTCCTGGCGATGACGGCCGACGGGACGTTGACGCGGACCGCCGCGGGCGAGGCCGTCGCCGGGCTCGTCGCCGAGGGCGGGACGGCGGCGTCCGTCGTCGAGGCTCGCGGGCTGGCCGCCGTCCGCTCCGAGGCCGCGCTGGCGCCGGCCGTCGACGCGGCGCTGGCGGAGAATGCGGACGAGGTGGCTCGGTACCGGGCCGGTGAGGACCGGCTGTTCGGGTTCTTCGTCGGCCAGACGATGCGGCGCGCGGGAAAGGGCGCGGACCCGGCGGCGGTCCAGGCGCTCCTACGCGAGCGGCTGGCGGGCTGATGGTCCGGGCCGGTCGTTCGGAGCGCCCTGTCGGACGGCGCCTGACGCGCGCCCGCGCGCCGAACGTCGACGGCCGACGCCGGTTCACCGGGTCCCCTCCCTCCCCCTGCGATCCCATGGCCACCGAACGAAAAGCCCTCCTCGCCCGCCTCCACGCCAAGCCCGGCAAAGAGGCCGAGGTCGCCGCGTTCCTCACGAGCGCGCTCCCGATGGCGCAGCAGGAGGACGCCACCATCAAGTGGTACGCCCTCCAGCTCGACGACTCCACCTTCGGCATCTTCGACACGTTCGCCGACGACGACGGCCGCCAGGCCCACCTCGACGGCGACATAGCGGCGGCGCTGATGGAGAACGCCGACGCGCTCCTCGACCGGCCGCCGGTGATCGAGCAGGTCGACCTGCTGGCGGCCAAGTAGACCGCGAGCGGCCAGCTACCCGAGCACCTCGACCGCGCGGCGGAGGCGGCGGACCGTCGCCTCGCGCCCGATCACGACGAGCGTCTCGAACAGGCCCGCGCCCACGCTCGTCCCCGTGGCCGCCAGCCGCACCGGGTGGACGATCCGGCCGAACCCGGCGCCCTCATCTTCCGCGAGTTGTCGCATGGTGGCCTCGGTGCTCCCGACCGTGAACGCGGCCTCGCCTTCCAGGCGGTCCGCGTAGGCGGCGACGAGCGCTGCGCTGTCGTCCTTCCACCGCTTGTTGAGGCCGGCGGGGTCGTACGTCTCCGGGTCGCCGAAGAGGTACGCCGCGTCGGCGAGGTCGCCAGCGCGGGTGAGGCGCTCGCGCATCAGGTCGGCGGCGGCCACGAGCGCCGCGCCGTCGACGGGCCCGACGGCGGCCTCGACGGCCGGACGGGCGCGCCGAGCGATCTCGTCGGCCGAGAGCTGACGGAGGTGCTGGCCGTTGAACCACTCGAGCTTGTCCATCGAGAACTGGACGCCACTCCGGCCAATCCGCTCGACGTCGAACGCCTCGACCAAGCCGTCGAGCGAGAACCGCTCCTGATCGGTCCCCGGGTTCCACCCCAGCAGCGCCAGGAAGTTGACGACGGCTTCGGGCTCGAACCCCGCCTCGCGGTACTGGGCAACCGACACGGGGATGCCGAGCCGGTCGGCCGAGCGCTTCGACAGCTTGCCGCCGGTCGGCGACAGGATGAGCGGGAGGTGGGCCAGCCGCGGCGGCGCCCACCCGAGCGCCCGGTACATCAGCAAGTGCTTGGGGACCGACGGCAGCCACTCCTCGCCCCGGATCACGTCGGTGATGCCCATCGCGTGGTCGTCGACGACATTCGCGAGGTGGTACGTCGGCATCCCGTCGCTCTTGACGAGCACCTGGTCGTCGACCTCGGCCGTGTCGAACGCGACCTCGCCGCGGACCCGGTCCTCAAACGTGATCGTCTCGCCCTCCGGCACCCACAGGCGGACGACGTACTCGTCGCCTCGGTCGATCCGAGCGGCCACCTCGTCGTCCGAGAGTGTCAGCGAGGTGGCCATCTCGCCGCGCGTGGCCGCGTCGTAGCGCGGGCTCGGGTTGGCGTCCGTCCGGTGGCGCTCCTTCATGGCTTCGATCTCGTCAGGCGTGTCGAACGCGACGTAGGCGTGGCCGCCGTCGAGCAGGCGCTGGGCGGCGTCGGCGTACAAACCGCGGCGCTCGGACTGGCGGTAGGGCCCGTGGTCGCCACCCTGCGTCGGGCCCTCGTCGACATCGAGGCCGGCCCACGCCAGGCCGTCCAGGATGTCCTGCTCGGCGTCGGGGACGAAGCGCGAGCGGTCGGTGTCCTCGATCCGCAGGACGAACGTGCCGCCGGTCTGGCGCGCGAGCAGGTAGTTGTAGAGCGCCGTCCGCAGGCCGCCGATGTGGAGCAAGCCGGTGGGCGAAGGCGCGAAGCGGACGCGGGCCGGGGCGTCGGACATGGTCGAGTCGGAGGGGGCTAGGAACCTATCGCCGGTTCCGGCGCCGTCGCCTCCGCGCGGCCTTCGACTGTTGGCGCGGGGGGACATGATGAATCATGTCCCTACGGCTCCGCTGCGGAGAACCGGCGTAGGGACACGATTCATCGTGTCCTGCCGACCGCGAGACCGCCGACCGCTCTACTCCGGCCGCGCCGTCCGGGGCGCCTCGACGGTCACGCCGGGGTCGAGGAGGTAGAGCGCGCCGTCCTCCAGCACGGCCTCGACCACGCGGTCGGTCGGGGCGGCCGGCGTCGGCGACGGCGCGAGTACGGACCCGACCCAGACGGCCATCCCGGCGACGGCCAGCATCGCGCCGACCGAGACGCGGCGGCGGAGCGCGTGGTGCACCGCGGACCGCTCGGCCCGGCGGTCGGGCGCCCGGCGCGACTGGCGGCGGAGCTGGTCGAGACGGGCGAACACGGCGGCGTCGGCCGAGGCCGGGACCGCGAGCGGCTCCTGGCGAGCGGCCAGCCGGAACGCCAGCAGCGCGTCGAACTGGTCCCGGCACCCGGCGCACGTCGCGAGGTGGCCGAACAGCTCGGGCTGGCGGGAGGGCTCGAGCTCGCCGTCGACGTACTCGTTGAGCAGGATCTCGGCGTCGACGTCGGCGCAGGGGGACGGGACCATCATGAGAGGCGCGCGGGCTGGACGGCGGGCGCGAGCGAGGCCGCCGTCTCGCGAGGGCCGGGCAGGGTGTCCGGGTGGAGCCACGGACGGAGGAGCGCGCCGATCTGGCGGCGCGCCTTGAAGAGCCGGCTCTTGACCGACGACACGGTCGTCTTGGTGACGGCCGCGATCTCGTCGTAGCTCAGGTTCTGGTACTCCCGCAAGACGACGACCTCGCGGTACGACGGCGACAGCTGGTCGAGCGTCCGGCTGACGAGCGCGGCCTGCTCGCTCTTGAGCAGGTTCCCGAACGGCGTCGCGCCGGGCGACGGCGGCTCGGGCGCGTCGGGCGCGAACCCGACTTCGCGGCCCCGCTTGCGGAGCACGTTGAGGCACTGGTTCCGGGCGATGGTGAAGAGCCACGCCTTGAACGACGTCGAGTTGAGCAACCGCTCGCGGTGCTCGTAGGCCCGCGCGAACGTCTCCTGGAGGAGGTCCTCGGCCGCCGTCCGGTCGAGCAGCATCTTGGCGCAGTAGGCGTAGACCGCGCCCTTGTAGCGGTCGTAGAGCGCGACGAAGGCGAACTCGTCGCCCTGGCGGAACGCGTCGATCAGGGCGGGGTCGTCGGGCGGCATGGGCGACGGGGCGGGGGCTCACGGGTCAAGACACGGGGCCGAACGGATCGTTGCTCGCCCCTCGTCTTTTTCGTGGAGGGATGGGGGATGGAGGGATGCGCAGAGAGGATATCCCCTCGTCCCGTATCTCTCGATCAACCAGCAGGGCGCCCTCTCACGCTCACGCCTCATCGATCGCGACTCACTCGCGGGGCCTTTTTCGCTCCACCTTGGACGGACGGCCTCAGGCACTCTAGTAGTTTCGGGCCCCGAGACGCGCCGGAGAGGCCGGCGCGCGAAGTCCTCCTATCGAGACGCGATGTCCACGCCCCGCCTCGCCCTGCTCACGTTCGTCGCCGCCGCGCTCGCCGGCTGCGGCGGGTCCCGCCCGGCCCCCGCCCCCGTCCTCGGCGACGACGGCACGCCCGTCGTCGCGACGTGGACGGCCGACACGTTGACGCTAGGCGCGTTCGACACGGCCTTCGCCGCCGCCGACGGCGCCGTCGCCGACAGCACCCAGACGCCGCTCGAGCGCCGGCTCGACTTTCTCGACCGCTACGTCGACTTCCGGCTCAAGGTGCTCGCCGCGCGCGAGGCCGGCTACGCCGACGACTCGTCGTACGTCGCCGAGGTCGCCGAGTACCGCGACCAGCTCGCCGGCCCGTACTTCACCGACCGCCGCGTGCTCGACGCCGTCGTCGCGGACCTCTATGCGAAGCAGGCCGAGGAGATCCGGGTCTCCCACATCCTGTTCCTGCTGAGCCCGGCGGCCCGCGACACGGCCGCCGTCTACGCCCGCGCGACGGCGCTCCGCGACTCGATCGAGACCGGCCTGATCTCGTTCGAGGACGCCGCCGCCCAGTCCTCCGAGGACCCGTCGGCCGCGCAGAACCGCGGCGACATCGGCATGATCACCGGCGGGCGGACCGTGCTGGCGTTCGAGGACGCCGCCTACAGCACGCCCATCGACGAGGTCTCGGAGCCGGTCCGCACCCGGTTCGGCCTCCACCTCGTCAAGCCGACCGGGCGGGGGCCCGCCAAGAGCGAGGTCGGGGCCCGCCACATCCTGATCCGGACCTCCGACGAGGTCTCGGTCGACTCGGCCCGGGCCGTCGTCGCGTCGCTCGCGGCGCGCGTCGCGGCCGGCGAGGACTTCGCGGAGCTGGCCCAGGAGTACTCCGAGGACCCCGGCTCCGGCGCCCGGGGCGGCGACCTCGGCACGTTCGGCCGGGGCCGGATGGTGCCCCAGTTCGAGGAGGCCGCCTTCGCGCTCGCGGCGGTCGGCGACGTGTCGGGGCCGGTCGAGAGCCGGTTCGGCGTCCACCTCATCCAGCTCACGTCGCTCCCCGAGCGGCCGACGTTCGACGAGGCCTACCAGTCCAACCGCGAGCTCGCGCTCCGGCTGCCCCGGACGGCCGTCCGCCGCCAGGCCGTCGGCCGCGAGTACATCGCCGACGTGGGCGGGAGCTACGACGAGGCGCTCGTCCGCGAAGCCATCGGCCAGTACCCCGCCGACTCGCTCCAGCAGCGGATGGTGCGCGACGGGTTCGGCGCCTACGGCGACCGGACGTTCGCGACCGTCGGCGACTCGAGCTACGTGCTCTCCGAGGTGGCCCCGGTCCTGGCGCGGATGCGGTTCGGGCCGCACCCGGCCGGCGAGATGATCGAGACCGTCCGCGCCTACGTCGACGAGAAGGCCGTGGCCCAGGCCGTGTCACGGTTGGAGGACCGCGACCCCGAGTTCGCGCGCGTCTTCCGGAGCTACGCCGACGGCGTCCTGCTCTTCCGCGTGGCCGAGGACAGCGTCTGGACGCCGGCCAAGGAGGACACGGCCGGGCTCCGGGCCTACTTCGACGCCCAGCCCGGCCCGTTCCGCTGGCCCGAGCGCCGGCGGGCCCTGGCCTTCCGCGCCACGTCCGACTCGCTCCTGCGCGCCGTCGCCGTCGACCTCGACGCCGGGATGACGCCTCGCGGCGCGCTCCTGGCTCGGGAGGCCTACGCCGACCGGGACGAGATCCGGCTCGACACCGTCTTCGTCGCCGACTCGACGGGGTCGCCGCTCGACGCCGTCCTCACCCTCCGCGTCGGCGACCGGAGCGAGGTCGTGCTCGAGCGGTCGCGGCGCGTGCTCTACGTGCTCGACGGCATCGAGCCGCCCCGCGACAAGACGTTCGAGGAGGCCCGCGCCGAGCTCATCACCGGCTACCAGGACCAGGTCGAGAGCGCGTGGGAGACCCGCCTGCGCGCCCGCTACGACGCCCGCGTCTACCCGGAGCGCGTCCCGGCCGAGTCGTCGGTGGCGCCGCCCGAGACCGAGGGGCGGCCGACGGTGACCTCGGACGGGACGCGGTGACGACGCGGCGCGGCGACTCCGCCCCGGGCTCCGACCGGACCGCGGGGGCGCCGCGCCAGCCACGCCCATGCCCGTGCGTCTCCTCCTGCTCGCGCTCGCGCTCGGAGCCTGCGGCGACGCCCCGGCCGACGCGGGCGACGGCGCGGTGGTCGCCCGCGTCGGCGCCGCCGCGTTGACCGAGGCCGACCTCGCGGACGCGCTCGGCGACGCCCCGGCCGGCCTCGACACCGTGGCGGCGCGGGAGCAGCTCGTCGAGCAGTGGGTCCAGCGCGAGCTGCTCGTCCAGGAGGCCCGGCGCCGGGGCCTCGACGGCGACCCCGCGGTCGCCCGCCGCGTGGCCGAGGCCGAGCGGTCGACGCTCGAACAGGTCGCGCTCGAGTCGTTCTTCGACCGGACCCCCGCCGGCCCGTCCGACGCCGACCTCCAGGCGTACTACGACCGGCACCGGGACGCCCTCGCGCTCCGCGAGCCCTACGTCCGCCTGCGCCACCTCCGGCTCGCCGACCCCGCCCGCGCCGCCGAGGCCCAGGCGTCGCTCGCCCGCGCCGTCGCCTCCCCGTACCCGGACTCGCTGTTCACGCTCGTCGCCGCCGAGTACGCCGACGACCCCGCCGGCGCCGTCGCGTTCGCGGCCGAGTACACGTCGGAGGCCCAGATCGGGGGGCTCGACGAGACGCTGGGTGCGCGCGTGGCCGGGCTCTCGGCCGGAGCCGAGGTCGCCGTCGTCCCCGTGGGCGGCGTCGTCCACGTGGTCCAGGTGGTGGACCGGGTGCCGGCGGGGACGGTCCCGCCGCTCCGGCTCGTCCGCGACGAGCTCGCCGAGCGGCTGGGCGTCCAGATGCGGCGCGACGCCCAGGCCCGGTGGCTCCAGCAGCTCCGGTCGGAGGCCCAGGCCGCCGGCCGCCTCGACGTCCGCTAGCGCCCCCTCTCCTCGTCTTCGTGCAATACGACGGCCCGCCGGGCCGTATGGACTCCCGATCTTCGCCCCCGCCCCATGCGACTGCTCCTCACCGCCCTCGTCACCCTGGCCGCCGTCGGCGCCGCCGCTCAGCCCGTCGCCCCGGGCGCCCGTCTGGACGGGATCGCCGCCGTCGTCGGCGAGCAGGTGGTGCTGTACTCCGAGGTCGACGCGCTCGTGACCCAGTCGACGCCGCAGGGCCAGACGCCGCCGCCGGACCTGTGGAGCCGCGCGCTCGACCGCTTGGTCGACCAGCGGGTCGTGATCGCGCGGGCCCGCCAGGACACGACGCTCACCATCACCGACGACATCGTCTCGCAGCGGGTCGACGCCCAGGTGGCCCAGCTCTCGGCCCAGGTCGGCGGCGACGCGGCGCTCGAGCAGGCGTACGGCCGGTCGATCGACGAGGTCAAGGTGTCGATCCGCGACGACATCCGCGACGAGCTGCTGCTGCAGCAGTACCAGGGCCGCCGCGTCCGCGAGGTGACCGTGACGCCGGACGAGGTGCGGGAGTGGTTCGACCGGATCCCGACCGCCGAGCGGCCCGTCGTGCCGGAGCTCGTCCGCGTGGCCCACATCGTGCGCGTCCCGTCGAGCGACGCCAGCGGCCGGGCCGCCGTCCGCGCCTTCGCCGACGCGCTGCGCGACTCGGTCGCGGCCGGCGACGCCACGTTGGAGGACCTCGCGAACCGCCACTCCAACGACCCCGGCAACACCAACCGCGACGGGACCCAGAACGGCGGCCTTTACACGACGCTCCGCCTCACCGACCTCGAGCCGCGCTTCCAGGCCGCCGCGTCGGCCGCCGAGATCGGCGCGCTCTCGCCCGTGTTCGAGACGCCGTTCGGCTACCACGTCCTGCGCGTCAACGAGCGCGAGGGCAACCGGATCTCGTTCAACCACGTCCTGCTCGAGGTCGAGGTCGGCGAGGGCGAGGCGGCGGTGGCCCGGGAGTTCCTGGGCGCCCTGCGCGACTCGGTCCAGGCCGGGACGCCGTTCGAGGCCCTCGCCCGGCGCCACTCCGAGGACCCCGCCAGCGCCCCGCGCGGCGGCTACGTCTCGGTCCCCCAGACGCGCCAGCGCGACCTCTCGGTCGAGGGGCTCGGGGCCGAGTGGCGAGCGACGCTCGACTCGCTCGCCGTCGGCGACGTGAGCGAGCCGGCCCCGGTCACGCTCGCCGACGCCCAGGGCACCCGGGCCTTCCACATCGTCCTGCTCCAGAAGCGGACGCCCTCGCACCCACTCTCCATCGCCGACGACTACTCGCTCCTGAGCCAGTACGCGCTCCAGGAGAAACAGGGCGAGGTCATCGACGACTGGGTCGACGGCCTCCGGCGGACCGTCTACGTCGACATCCGCGCCGACAAGTACCAACCGCCGACGGGCGGCTAGCGGACGTGTGATCTTGTGGACTCGTGGACGTGTGGCCACGGCGCTTCCTCTACGGGTCCACACGTCCGCTCGCCCACCGTCCACGTCTATGCCGATCGACCCCCGAGACCCCGCCGCCGTCGCCGCGCTGGCGGACGCCTACCGCCAGCTCCGCGCCGAGGTCGGCCGAGCCGTCGTCGGGCAGGAGGCGGCCGTCGAGGGGTTGGTGGTGGCCCTGCTGGCGCGCGGCCACACGCTCTTGGTCGGCGTGCCGGGGCTGGCCAAGACGCTCCTGATCCGGACGCTGGCCGACGCGCTCGAGCTCTCGTTCAGCCGGATCCAGTTCACGCCGGACCTGATGCCGAGCGACATCACCGGGACCGAGGTCGTCGAGGAGGACCCGGCCACGGGCCGCCGCGCGTTCCGGTTCGTCCAGGGGCCCGTCTTCGCCCACGTCGTCCTGGCGGACGAGATCAACCGGACGCCGCCCAAGACGCAGGCGGCGCTGCTGGAGGCGATGCAGGAGGGCCACGTCACGGCGGCCGGCGAGACCGTCGAGCTCCCCAAACCCTTCTTCGTGCTGGCGACCCAGAACCCGATCGAGCAGGAGGGGACGTACCCGCTGCCCGAGGCCCAGCTCGACCGGTTCATGCTCAACCTGTGGCTCGACTACCCGCCCTTCGCCGACGAGGTGGCCGTGGTCAAGAGCACGACGTCGGGCACGCTCCCCGAGATCTCGCCGGTGCTCTCGGCCCAAGATCTGGGCGCGTACCAGGCGCTCGTCCGCAACGCGCCGGTCGCCGACCACGTCGTCGAGCACGCCGTCCGCCTGGCGGCGCGGTCGCGGCCGGGGCGAGACGGCGCGCCCGACTTCGTGACGCAGTACCTGTCGTACGGCGCCGGCCCGCGCGCGAGCCAGTACCTCGTGCTCGGGGCCAAGGCGCTCGCGCTGCTCGACGGCCGCGTGACGCCGCTGGCCGAGGACGTCGACCGGATGGCGATCCCGGTCCTGCGCCACCGGATCGTGACCAACTTCAACGCCGAGGCCGAGGGCGTCTCGGGCGTCGACGTGATCGAGCGGCTGGTGGGGATGGAGGACCGAGGGTAAAGGGTCGGAGTGGTGAGGGGGAGCCGGACGCCCCCTCACCCTGTCCCTCTCCCGTGGGGAGAGGGGACGGCGTAGGCGGGGCTGAGGTCGGCGTGTGCTGCAGAGCCCCCCCATCCCCCACTCTCTATCCTCCACTCTCTACTCTCCACTCCCATGCTCGACCTCCGAGACGCCTTCGCCGTCCCCCCCGCGCCCGCCGTCGAGCTGCGGGCGTTCACACACGGGCTGATGCCCCGGACCGTGCCGGACCTGATGGCCGGCTTCTGCCAGGACTGGGCCGAGCGCGGCGTCGACGCCTGGAACCGGGTGCCGGACCGCTGGGGCCTCGGCCACGACACCGGCTGGTGGGCGCTGCCGACCGACCTCGCCGACGCCTGGGTGGCTCCGCTGCTGTCGGCCCCGGCCGGGTCGTGCATCCTGCAGCCCAACGTGTTCACGACGGTCCAGGCGTTGCTGTCGTGCGACGGCCCGTTCGACCGACGCGACGAGGTGGTGATGACCGAGGGCGAGTTCCCGTCGGTCCGCCACTCGGTCCAGCGCTGGCAGGGGCTCCGTGAGCTCCGCCCGGTCGACGTCCCCGCTGGGCCCGGCGCCCGTGTCGACCTCGACGCCGTGGCCGACGCCATCACCGACCGGACGGCCTGGGTGATCGTCTCCCACGTCGGGTTCTCGACCGGCGAGGTGCTGCCCACCGCCGACCTCCGCCAGCTCGCCGACGTGGCCCACCGGCACGGGGCCCTCTTTGCCGTCGACGGCTACCACGCGACGGCCTCGATCCCGGTCGACGTCCAAGCCATCGGGGCGGACGTCTACTTCGGGGGCCTGCTGAAGGAGGCGTGCGGGTCGAGCGGCAACGCCTATCTCTACGTCCGGCCGGGACTCGACCTCCGGCCTCGACTGTCGGGCTGGTTCGGCGACGCCGACCCGTTCGGGTTCGAGCCGGCCCCGGCCGACCACCCCGAGGTCCGCCGCCGGTTCTTGGGCGGGACGACGGCCGTCGCCTCGATGTACCACGCCGTCGAGGGCGTCCGGGTGCTGCTCGGCGCCGGCCTCGACGCCGTCCGTGCGGACACGCTGGCAAAGGGCGCCCATGCCCTCGACCGCGCCGACGCGCTGGGCCTGACGGTCCGCTCGCCGCGGGAGGACGTGCGCCGAGGCGCCATGGTCGTACTCGAGGTGGACGAGGCCGACCGGATGGTCCGCTGGCTCAAGACGCGCGGCGTGTTCGTCGACGCCCGGCGCGACCGGGTGGTCCGGTTCGCCCCGTTCGTGTGGAACCCGCCGGCCGACGTCGATCGGCTGTTCGACACGCTCGGCGAGGCGATCGCGTCCGATGCCCACCTCGAGCTGGCGCCGGCCGACGAGGGCGGGCCGGTTACCTAGCGCCACCCCAATTCTACCCGGGCCGTTACGATTCCGTACCGACAGGTCGGGTTGATTGGGCATCCGAGAGGCCGGGTCGATACCGACACGGCAACGCCACCCTGGCCCCTCCGAGAGCGTCGGAGGGCACGCGGGCGTTCCAAGGACGGCGCCTGATGGGGGCCGGGTGGGGGCGGGAGGGCCGGCCGGCGGGCAGAGCGCGGAGGGTGGCACCTCGCTTGCGTGGGGGCCCGGCACGCCTCCTTCTCCCCACGTGCTCGCCTGGTCGCTCCTCCTTCCCGTCGCGCTCAGCCTGAACGCCCTCGGCTCGCTCTCGCCGACCCCGGCCACGAGCGCGATCGGGCTGGCCCTCGCGGCGCTGGTCGGCGCGGCGTTCGTCGCCCGCCCCGAGGACCCGCACTCCGCCTGACCCCGACGCGCCCGCCGCCCGCTCCTATGACCTCATCGCTTCAGTCCGCCGTCGAACGCTACGCCGCCGAGCGTGATGCCGAGGGCCCTCGGATGGACGTCTACGCCCGCGCCGTGGCCGTGGCCGCCCTCCCGCTCGTCCGCTCGCTGTCGCGGCGGATCTCGCTGCCGGACCACCCGCTGGCGTCCTACGCCGACCTCGAGAACGCCGGGATGCTCGGGATGCTCCAGGCGCTCGGGAGCTACGACCCCTCGCGGGGGACCCCCTTCGCGTCGTTCGCCTACGGCCGGATCCGCGGCTCGCTCGTCGACTTCCTGCGGACCATCGACTGCCTCAGCCGGGACCGCCGCCGCCGCGTGGCCGAGGCCGCCCGGACGGCCCAGACGCTCCAGCAGGAGTTGGGCGACGAGCCGCGCGCGGCCCAGGTCGCCGACCGGCTGGGCGTTACCGTCCGCGCCTACGACCGGTTGCTGGGCGACGCCCAGCAGCGGTTCGCGCTGTCCCTCTTCGACGGCCAGGGCACCGACCGGCCCTCGCCCATCGACACGCTCCCCGCCCCGGGCGTCGAGTTCGCCGACGCCGACGCCGAGCGCCAGTCGCTCTACGGGTTCGTCGAGGCGCTCGTCGAGACGTTGCCCGAGCGCGAGCAGCGGATCGTCCACCTCTACTTTTTCGAGGGCCTGACCCTGCGCGAGATCGCCGGCGAGTTCCACCTTACCGAGGCCCGCATCTCCCAGATCCTTTCCAAGACGCTCCGCACGCTGCGCGGGCAGATGGACCACCACGCCGTGGCCGCCTAGCCACGCCCCCACCTCCCAGAGAGGGAGAGAGAGAGCGGTGGGCCGAGCCCGGGGACACCCGGCTCGGCCCGCTGTTTTTTTAGTGGGTGACCTTTCCGGCTCGCGGCGTGCGTCCGCCAGCATCGACGAAGATGCGGCGCTCGGCAGAGGCACCGCGCTCGGTAGGGACGCCATGCATGGCGTCCCTGCCATGTCCCGTTCCCCGTCCCCGCGAGCGTCAGCGAGCCCCCGACTCCTCGGATTTTTCCCCCGGGGCCTCCCCCCCGCCCCCCCTATCTTCCCTGCCCCTCCGAGCCGGTCGCCTTGCGTCGGCTCGTTGTGGTTTTGGGCGTCCGACCCGCGGGCGCCGACGGTGACTCAAGAGACAGCCCCCGCGGAGGCGGAGCGACATGGCAGGAATCATGAACAGCATTCGAGAGCGCGCTGGCGGCGTCCTGGTGGGCGTCCTGGTGGTCGCCTTCGGCGGCCTGTGGGCGCTCCAGGACTCGGGCGCGTTCGACAACGTCGGGATGGGGCCGGACGGCCGCGTGATCGGCGAGGTCGACGGGGTGGTCATCGAGGGAGAGCTCTACCAGCGGGCCGTCGACCAGCAGCTCGACGCGTACCAGACCCAGGGACTCGAGGTCAACGGGGCGCTCCAGCGCCAGATCGAGGACCGCGTGTTCGACAGCTTCGTCGACAACGCGCTCGTCGAGCGCGAGATGGACCGGCTGGGCGTCGAGGTCACCGACGACGAGGTGTTCGAGCTCATCACCGGGCCGACCCCGGACCCGCTCATCGCCCAGGTCTTCCCCGACGGCGAGGGCGGCGTCGACCGGGCCGCGCTCCAGCAGGTCGTCGAGGACCCCCAGTTCGCCGACCAGCTCCAGGCGATCGAGGAGCAGGTCCGCCGGAACCGGCGCCAGGCCAAGCTCTCGGCGCTCATCACGGCCACGACGCGCGTGACGCCGGCCGAGCTCCGGTCCGAGTTCGTCCGCCAGAACCGCCAGGCCTCGGCCCAGTTCGTCGCCCTGCGCTACGCGTCCGTGCCGGACGACCAGATCGAGGTCTCCGACCGCGACTACCGCGACTACTACCGCGACCACGTCGAGGACTTCGAGCGCGAGGCGTCGTACTCGATCGAGTACGTCGGCTTCGACAAGGCCCCGACGGCCGCCGACTCGGCCCGGGCCACCGACGAGCTCGGCGGGCTGGTGGCCGGGTTCCGCTCGGCGCCCGACGCCGTCGCCTACGCCCGCCGCAACTCGTTCGGCGCCGCCGTCGAGCCGACCTTCGTCGGCGCCGGCGACCTCCCGTCGGAGCTGGCGTCGGCCGTGTACTCGAACCCGACCGAGGGCCGCGTCGTGGGGCCCGTGGTGGCCGGCGACCAGGCGTACGTCGCCCGGGTCACGGGCGTCCGCGACGGGGACAACGTCGCCGTCCGGGCCCGGCACATCCTGCTCCCGGTGGGGAACGAGGACCGGGCTCGCGAGCTCCGCGACCAGATCAACAGCGGCCAGACGACGTTCGAGGCGGCGGCCCGCCAGTTCTCGACCGACCGGAGCAACAGCGGCCGGGGCGGCGACCTCGGCTGGTTCGGCGAGGGCCGGATGGTGCCCGAGTTCGAGGAGGCCGCGTTCGGCGCGCCCGTCGGCCAGGTTATCGGGCCGGTCGCGAGCTCGTTCGGGGTCCACCTCATCCGCGTCGAGGACCGGGCGTCGACGGAGGTCGAGCTCGTCCAGATCTCGCGGCCCGTCGAGGCCGACTTCGCGCGCGTGCTCGGCGAGGCCGAGGACTTCGCGGCGTTCCTGGAGCTCGAAGAGCGCGACTTTACCGAGGAGGCCCAGGAGCGCGGGATCGCGCCGACGCCGGTCGAGATCCAGGACGGCCAGGACCAGGTGCCCGGCCTCGACCTCGGCCGCGACTTTTTCCGGTTCTTGCGCCGCGCCGACGTCGGCCAGGTGTCGGAGCCGTTCGACGCCGGCGGCAGCTTCGTGATCGCCCGGCTGGTCGACCGCCGCGAGGCCGGGCCGGCGCCCTACGAGGAGGTCCAGGGCCAGGTCGAGGCGGCCGTCGTCATCGAGAAGAAGAAGGCGATCCAGGTGGCCGCGCTCGCAAACGCGGCGGGCGGGGCGGCGTCGCTGGCGTCGATCGGCGCGGCGACGAGCGCGGGCGTCGAGACGGCCTCGAACGTGACCATGTCGAACCCGGCCCTGTCGGGCTACGGCGTCGAGCCGCGCGCGGTCGGGGCCATGTTCGGGCTCCGGCCCGGCCAGCGGAGCGGCGTCATCGAGGGCGACCAGGCCGCGTTCGTCGTCCAGACGACGGCGCTCCAGGGGGCGACGGACGCCGAGTTCACCGAGGCCACCCAGGAGGCGCTCAAGGGCCAGCTTCTGCAGCGCAAGCGCTCGCGCGTGCTCCAGGCCTGGCTCGAAGGGCTCCGCGACGACGCCGAGGTCGACGACTTCCGGAACGACCTGCTGTAGAGGCAGAAGGATGGGGGATACGGGATGGAGGGATTCGGCCCGCCGACCCTCATTCCGCGTCCCGCATCTCCCCCCCGGCCGCCCGGCGCTCCGCTTCGCGCGTGAGCGCCGGGCGGTCCGGTTTCAGTCCGGCCGCGCCGGGCCAGCCGTGGACGGCGACGGGCACCATGAAGCCGGGGAGCGTCCGACGCAAGGCCGCCGACAGCGCGTCGGCGTCGGGGGCGGCGCCGTCGGCCGTGCGGACGAACGCGACGGGGCGGGCGCCGAACACGACGTCGGGCACGGGCACCACGACGGCCTCGGCCACGCCGCCGAGCGCCAGCAGCGCCGCCTCGATGGCCTCGGGCCGGACGTTCTCGCCGCCCGACACGAACTGGAGGTCCCGCCGCCCGGTGACGACCAGCCGCCCCTCGGTGTCGAGGTGGCCGAGGTCGCCGGTCGAGTGCCACTCGCCCAGCGGGCGGACGCCGTCGGGGCTGAGCACGCCAGCCAGCGTCGGGCCTCCGACCTCGATCTCGCCCGCGTCGGAGATGCGGACGGCGCGGTGGGGAAGCGGACGGCCCGAGGTCGTCAGTGCGGAGCGGTCGTCGCCGGGCGCGGTCGTGGTGACGGTCGACGTCATCTCGGTCATCCCGTAGGAGGCGACGACGGGGACGCCGGCCGCGACGGCGCGGTCGAGCAGGTCGGCCGGGATCGCGCTGCCGCCGAGCAAGACGGCGTCGAGCCTGGACAGGTCGGCGCCCGCATCGAGCAGACGGCCGAGCTGGGTGGCGACGAACGAGGCGTGCGTCGGGCGGAGGACGGACAGCCGGTCAGTCAGCGGCATCGCGCGCGGCGGAACGGCCATCGTGGCGCCGGCCAGCGCACATCGCACCACGACGCCCAGCCCGCCCACGTGGTACAGCGGCAGGTCGAGCAGCCACCGGCTCCGCTCGGTCACACCCAGCGCCTCGATCACCCCGCGCGCGCTCCACACATGGTTGCCGACGGTGTGGGCGACGGCCTTCGGCACGCCCGTCGACCCCGACGTGTGGACGACGGTGACCAGCCGGCCGAGCGGGATCGCGGGCGCCCCTCCCCCCTCTTCCCGGCCGACGACGTCCGCCAGCGCGACGGTCTCGACGCCCGGCACCGCCTCGTCGCTCGCCAACCGGTCGATGCCGAGGCGGCCCAGCGTGTCGGCGACGACGCCCGGCGTCCACCGCGTCGACAGCGGGACGAGCAGACGGCCGGCACGCAGCGCGGCCAGCACGAGCACCACGAGACCCGGCGACGTCTCGGCGCGGACGGCGACGCGCTCCGGGCCTTGCGCCAGCCGGACGGCCGTGCCGCTGACCCAGGCGTCGAGGTCGGCCCACGTCCAGGTCTCGTCGCCGGTGACCAAGGCCGGCGTGTCCGGCCGCGTGTCGGCGTGCTGGCGGACGGGGTCGGGGATTGACTCGGTCACGACGGTCGCCGCCCACTCGACCCGCCTGCGCCGTAGGGACACGATTCATCGTGTCTCTCGGTGCGCTGGCGGACACGATGAATCGTGTCCCTACGCGGCCAGGAATGCTCCGTCGCGAGCGGGGTGGATCTCACAGCGCCAGCGGTTCCAGCCGGTCGACCCGGACGGGGTTCGGCGCGAGCACGGCGGCCACGTCGACGCTCGGCCCGGCGATGGGGAGCGGATGGTCCAAGACGTCCTCGGCGAGCCAACGGTAGGTGTCGAGCCCGGCCGGCGTGTCGCCGAAGGCCGCCGCGAGTGCGACCAGGTGCCGCATCCCCACGCCGCTCTCGAACATGCTGCTGATGACGACGGGCCCGGTACGCTCGCGGATCGGGTGCCTCTCGAACTCGAAGGACGCCGACCAAACGATCTCTGGCCCCAGCGACGGTTTGACGACTGCCGCGCTAGCCACAGCCACGAGCTCCGGCGACGCGAACGCTTGACGGAGCGACTCGTCTAACGCCCACCGGACGGCCGAGCGACTGGCGAGGGTCGGCAGGTCCTCCACGTTCGCAAGCGGCTCCTCGACATACTCGACGGAGACGCCATCGAGCGCGTCGGCGAACACGACGGCATCGGCGAGCGACCACGCGCCGTTCGCGTCAAGGCGCAACGAGACGTCGCCGAGGGCGCCGGCCACCTCGCGCGCGAGCGCTGCCGCGTCGTTGGGGGCGAGCCCTCCGACCTTGAGCTTGGCCGCCCGGTACCCGTCGGCGACGGCTTGGCCCGCCGCGTCCGACGCAGCGTCCCACCGACCGAGCAGGAGGGCATTGAGCGACACCGTCTCTACGGGTGGCCGGCGCGGTCCCCGAGAGGTGTAGACCTGCGCCAGCGACCTGCCCGTCCGTTGCGCCTCGATGTCGGCGTCCGCCTGCACGGTGGCCCACAGTGCCGCGGGCGAGTGTGTTGGGAGCGCGGCCGCCAGCCTGCGGGCGGCGGGCACATCGTCCAGGCTCGAGATGGCCACCGCCGTCGGGCGGCCCGCGGCCCACGCGCCGAGCCAGGTGGCCGCGTCGTCCAGCGTGTCCGGCGAGTAGCCCGGCAGCGGCGCCGCCTCCCCCCAGCCGACCACCCCGTCGGCGGTCGTCAGCCGAAGCAGAATCCCCTCGCGCTCCGTGTAGGTGCCGGACGGCATCACCAGCGGCCGAGCCAGCGGGAGCCGGTAGCGGAACGCCTCGGTACGGACGTCGGCCGGGCTCACGTCCACACCCAGCCGGCCGCGAACACGACCGAGTAGACGAAGAGCAGGCCGGCCGTCTTCCCCAGCAGCGGGTTGAGCACGGCCGGGTCCTCCGTCGTCGCCAGCGTCCGCACCAGCCGCCGGCCGACGAGCGCCGCCAGCGCCGACGCGGCCAGCACGCCCAAGTGATCGCGGGCGACGAGCGCCAGCGAGGCCGGCACCACGACGGCGCCCGAGATGCATGCGTTGTACAGCCGGACCCCGGCCGGCCGACCGAACCGGACCACCAGCGTCCGCTTGTCGGCCGCCCGGTCCTCCTCGACGTCGCGGACGTTGTTGGCGAGCAAGATGGCCGTGGCCAAAAAGCCCGGCCCGAGCCCGACGATGGGCACCCACAGCGGGAGCTCCAGCGCCTGCACGTAGAACGTCCCCCCGACGGCGACGGGCCCGAAGAACACCAGCACGAACAGGTCGGCCAGGCCGGTGTAGGCGAGCGCCCAGCGGCCGGCGGTGTACGCGACGCCGCTCGCGATCGACGCCAGCCCGAGCGCCAGGATCGGCCACCCGCCGCGCACGATGAGGTACACGCCCGCCGCGAACGCGAGCCCGAACGCGACGCCGGCCGCGACGCGCATCTGCCCGGGCGTGACGAGCCCCGCCGCCGTCGCCCGGAGCGGCCCCTTGCGGGCGTCGGTGTCGGCCCCGCGGACGAAGTCCTCGGCGTCGTTGGCGTAGTTCGTCCCGACCTGGATGAACACGGCGCCGAGCAAGGCGCACGTCGCCGCGAGCGCGTGGAACGCCCCCTGCTCGACCGCCAGCGCGACGCCCACGAGCACGGGCGCGATGGCGGCCGGCAACGTCTTGGGCCGGGCGGCGGCCAGCCACGTGCGGGCGAGCGACGGCGGCGCCGCGGTCACGTCAGCCACAGGTCGAGCCGGTCGAGCAGCACGTCCACCTGGCGGCGGTGGCGACGCTTGAACTTGAGGACCAGGGCGCCCTCGGTCGCGCCCGGGACGTCGCCGATCAGGCGCATCGGCCGGGTCCGGACAGTGACCGTGTCCCAGAATGGGTTCCGCTTGTGGCAGACCTCCTCCAAGTCCGTCAGCTCGAACCGGAACGTCTGGGCGCCCCGGTCGAACATCCCGAACACCTTGACCTGGACCTCGATCACCACCTCGTCGTCGTCGACACGGATCGCGCCGCGGCCTTCGGAGAAGCCGCCGTGGATGTCGCCGGTCGAGAAGGGAACGGATAGCATGAAGCGGAGCGCTCGGAATGGACAGCAGATGGAGGGTAGAGAGGGGTCACGCCTGGCCTACGACCTTCCATTCTCCTCTCTCTCCTCTACCCTACGGCCGGTAGCCGTCGGCGTCGAAGTTCGGGGCGCGGCGGTCGAGGTAGGCGTTCTTCCCCTCCTGGCCCTCCTCGGTCATGTAGAACAGCATGGTCGCGTGGCCGGCCAGCTCCTGGAGGCCGGCGCCGCCGTCCTCGTCCGCGTTGGCGGCCGCCTTGATCATGCGGATGGCGAGGTTCGAGTTGGCCAGGATCTCCCTGCTCCACTGGACCGTCTCGCGCTCGAGCTCCGCCAGCGGGACGACCGTGTTGACCAGCCCCATGTCGAGCGCCTCTTGGGCGGAGTACGGGCGGCAGAGGAACCAGATCTCGCGCGCCTTCTTCTGGCCGACCATCCGGGCCAAGTGGCTCGTCCCGTAGCCGGCGTCGAACGAGCCCACCTTGGGCCCGGTCTGCATGAACCGCGCGTTGTCGCTCGCGATGGTCAGGTCGCAGACGACGTGGAGCACGTGGCCCCCGCCGACGGCCCACCCGTTGACGGCCGCGATGACCGGCTTGGGCATCTTGCGGATCCGCGTCTGGAAGTCGAGGACGTTGAGCCGCTGCGTGCCGGTCTCCCGGCCGTCGGTCACCTCGCGGTAGCCGTGGTCGCCGCGGATCCGCTGGTCGCCGCCGGCGCAGAACGCCTGGTCGCCGGTGCCCGTCAGCACGAACACGCCGATCGACGGGTCGTCGCGGGCGTCGTCGATGGCCGCGATCATCTCGGTCACGGTCGTCGGGCGGAACGCGTTGCGGACCTCCGGCCGGTTGATGGTCACCCGGGCGATGCCGGCCGTGTCGGTCCCGGCCGCGCCCTTCTCGTAGACGATGTCCTCGAAGTCGCCGACGGGCTCCCACTCGAAGGGGCCGGAGACGGTGGGGCGGTCGGTCGTGTGGTGCGGCGTGGTCTCGGCCATCAGGAGAGGAAGTCGGTCAGGAGGTGGGCCAGGGCGTCGGGCGCCTCGGCCGGAAGAAGGTGGGCGGCGTCGGGGACAACGGCGATCTCGACGCGGCCGGACGCGGCCATCTCGCCCGCCAAGCGGACGAACTTGGGGTCGCGGGCGCCTGCTACGGCGAGCGTCGGGGCAGAGATTCCGGCCACGGCGTCCCAGCGGCTCGGCTGAGCACCCGTCCCCATTCCATCGAGCGAACGCCCCAGCTCGGCCGGGTCGTTGTGCGCGATCCGGTCGGCGACGAGGCGCTGGCGGAGATCGTCGGGAAGGTCGAACAGCGGCAGCCGGTACCAGCGGTCGACGAACGCCGGAAAGTCGGCGGCGATCTCGGCGGCCCGAGCCGCGTCGAGCACCCGTCGCTCGGCCCGCTCCCGCTCCGTCCGCAGGCCCGGCGACGCCGACACCAACACCAGCCGACGGACGGCTTGGGGCTGGGTCACGGCGACGTGCAACGCCAGCCGTCCGCCTAGCGAGTAGCCGACCAAGTCGACCGGCCCGTCGCGCTCGGCCACGACGCGAGCGGCGGCCCCGTCCATCGTGTACGCGTCGGCGTCGAGCCCGGTGGCCGCGCCGTGGCCGGGGAGGTCGGGCGCGGCCACGTCCCACGCCTCGGGCAACCGCCGGCGGACGGGGCCCCAGTCGGCGCCGCGGCCGAGGAAGCCGTGGAGGAGGACCAACGCCCTCACGCGAGCGCCGCGTCGACGGCCTCGGCCACGGCCGCGACGACCTCGCGGCGGAGCGCCGCCTGCTCGGCCCGGTCCGTCCGCACCTCGATCACACTCGACGCCCCGGACGAGACCGCGTCGGCCAGCGTTTCCTCGAAGGCCGCGAGCGTCGTCGGCGCAGCGTAGGGCAGGCCGACCTGGTGGGCGGCGCCCTCAAAGCCGAGCCCGTGGGGCGTCCCGAGCACGCGCTCGAACGTGGCCTCGTCCAGCACCGACGCGACCGGGAGCTGGTGGAAGATGCCGCCCCCGTCGTTGTTGACCACGACGACGGCGACGGGCGGACCGTCACGCAAGAGTGCCAAGCTGGTCTGGTCGTGGAGCAGCGCCAGGTCGCCGATGAGCAGGGCCGTCGGCAGGCCCCGCCCGCGCGCGAACCCGGCGGCCGTCGCCACGGTCCCGTCGATCCCGCTCGCGCCCCGGTTCGCCGTCACCACGACCGACGAACCGCCGACGGCGAACGCGTCGAGGTCGCGGACCGGCATCGAGGCGGCGGCGACGAGCCCGGCCCCCTTCGGCAACGACCGCGCCAGCACCCGGGCGACGACGGGCTCGGACAGCCCGGACGTGCCGAGCGCGGCGTCCGCGGCGTCCCGAGCTGCGTCGGTCGCCGTCTGCCAGCGAGCACGCCACTCGTCGGACGGCGCTGTGGGCCGCCGCGCGATCTGATCCGCCAGCGCCGCCGCGAGCGCGCGGGCGACGGGGCCGGGCTCGTCCGTGATCCGGTGCGTGACGCGGTGGTCGGGGTCGAGCCGCGCCCGGTCGGGGTGGACCTGGACGTGGAGGCGCGGTCGGGCGTCGGCGATCCAGCGGGCGAGCCGCTTCGACGTCGGGCGACCGCCGAGGTGGAGCACGGCCTCGGGCGCGGTCTCGCGGAGCCGGTCGCTGGCGAGCGCGAGGTCGAACGCGCGCCCCTCGCTGTGGAGCCGAGCGCCGGACAGGAGGTCGGCGACGAGCGGCCAGCCCAGGCGGTCGGCGACCTCGGTCGCGGCCCCCGCCGCCTCGGTGTCGCCGACGGCGAGCGGGCCCAGGACGACCAGCCCTCGCTCGACACCGTCGAGCAAATGGGCGAGGTCTCGGACCTCGGGATGCGACGGGGGCCGGAGCGAGCGGGTGTAGGGCGTGTCGCCGCCGGCCCAGACGGACAACGGTGCGAGCAGCGCTGCGACGTCGGTGCCATCCCGCGTTGGCGCGAGCGGCTCGCGGAACGGGAGGTTGAGGTGGACCGGCCCGCCGTCACACGCCCGGGCGACAGCCTCGGCCGCCGTCGTCAGCACGAAGGCCGGGTCCGTGGCCGGGGTCGGCGTCCCCGGGTCGAACGCCCACCGGGCGACGGTCGAGAACAGGCCGGGCTGGCGGATGGCCTGGTTGGCTCCGGTCTCGCGCAGCTCCGGCGGCCGGTCGGCCGTGAGGAGGAGCAACGGGACGCCAGACTGGCGGGCCTCGACGGCGGCCGGGAGGAGGTTGGCCACGGCCGTGCCCGACGTCGTCACGACGGCGGCCGGGCGGCCCGTCGCCCGCCCCCACCCGAGCGCGACGAACCCGGCGGCCCGCTCGTCCCAATGCACGAGCGCTTCGGCCCGGGGGTTCTGGGCGACGGCGACCGCGAGCGGCGTGCTCCGCGAGCCGGGGCAGACCACGAAAAACGTCGTCCCCTGGCGGACCAGCTCCTCGACGAGCAGCGCTGCCCAGAGGTGGTTGACGTTCGGGGCGGAGGCGAGGTGGGGCAGCACGGGCGGGGGCGGGAGGCCGGGCGCCTACGCCTCGACGCGGTCGGTGAGCCCGAGCACGCGCGCGAAGTCGCCGATCTTGTGCTCGATCTCGGCCCACTCGGACGCCGGGTCGGACCCGGCCACGATGCCGGCGCCGGAGTACAGCGACAGCGACCGCCCGTCCACCAAGCCCGACCGGATGCCGACGGCGAGGTCGGCCGCCTCGCGGCCCTCGTCGTCGCGGCCGACCCACCCGATGGGGCCGGCGTACAGGCCACGGTCGAACGTCTCGAGCCGGTCGATGGCGTCGAGCGCCTCGGGCGTCGGGGTCCCCCCCACGGCCGGCGTTGGGTGGAGGGCCCGGAGCACCTCGCGCACGCCGACGCCGTCGGCGAGGGTCGCGCGGATGCCGGTGCGGAGGTGCCGACCCCGAGCCAGCGTCATGGTGTCGGCCTCGGCGTCGGTCTCGACGGCCGTCGCCAGCGGCGCCAGGGCCTCGACGATGGCCTCGCGGACGTAGGCGTGCTCGCGGCGGTCCTTCTCGCTGCCGAGCAGCTCGGCGCGGAGCCGGTCGTCGGCGGCGTCGGCCTCGGCGCGGGGGCGCGTGCCGGCGACGGCCTCGGTCGAGAGCGCGCGGCCGTCGAGCCGGAGCAGGCGCTCGGGCGTCGCCGTCAGAAAGGCGGGGCCGGCCGCCGGCGCCACGAGGGCGTGGTAGCAGCGCGGCGTCGCCGCCTCCAGCCGCCGCAGCAGGTCGACGGGATCGACCGGCTCGTCGAACAGGAACCGGGCGCGGCGCGCCAAGACCACCTTCTGCAAGTCGCCTTGCGCGAAGGCGCCGAAGGCCGAGCGGAGCATCCGGTCCCACTCGGCGCGGGCGGGGTCGTCGCGGCGCATGAACGGGAGCGGCAGCTCGCCCTCGGCCTCTTGCCGAGCGGGCCGGAGGGCGGCGAGGGCTGACCGCACCACGTCGACCGGCTCGCCCGGCGCGAGGTGGACCGCCAGCACGGCCTCGCGGCCGTCGGACCGGAGCTCGACGCGGGGCAGGACGAACCGGACCGCCCCGAACGCGGCCCACTCCTCCCCTACCTCGGCGGCGCTGTCGAACCGCGCCGTCGCCGACAGCCGAGCGCCAGGCGGGAGCTGCGCCAGCAGATGGCCGAGCGCGTCGAGGTCCGCCAGCGACGGCGCGTCGACGACCGCCGCGACGCCGACGCCCGCCCGGGCCTCCGTCTCGCCGCGGCCCCGCCAGTACGCCGACGGCCCGAGATCTTGGGCGGCGGCCCACAGCAACGGGTCGGCGGGGTCGACGGGTGCTTCGACGCGCAACACGCGGTCGCCACGCCACGTGCGAGCGGCCCGGTCTAGGGCCTGGGCCAGACGGGCGGGAGTGGATGCCGGAGCGAACGGGGCGGGAGACACGGCCTGTGCGGGGGGGTGTGGGGAGAACCCCGAGGGGATCGGCTGGTTTCAGAAAATAGTGAAAGCACGGCGCCTTCATCAGGCCCGGGCACCCCGAAGGGCCCGCCGGGGTACGGCCCCCTTATCGCCCCTCCGACCCCGTGACCAAACCGCCCATCGGCCAGGCCCCCGGCAAGCGCCAGCACGTCGAGGCCATGTTCGACGAGATCGCCCCGCGCTACGACCTGCTCAACCGGGTCCTGTCGTTCGGCATCGACGTCCGCTGGCGGAAGCGGGCCGTCGCGCTGCTCGCCAACGGGCTCTCGGGGCGGCCGGAGCGGCTGCTCGACGTGGCCACCGGCACGGCGGACCTCGCCATCGAGGCCCTGTCGCTCGGCCCGGCGGAGGTCGTCGGCGTCGACATCTCGGACGGGATGCTGGAGGGCGGTCGCGTCAAGCTCCGCCAGCAGGGGCTCGGCGACCGCGTGACGCTGGTCCAGGGCGACGCGGCGGACCTGCCGTTCTCCGACGACGCCTTCGACGGCGCCTTCGTCGCCTTCGGGGTCCGCAACTTCGAGGACCTGCGAGCCGGGCTGTTCGGCATCCGGCGTGTGCTCCGGCCGGGCGCCCCGCTCGTCGTCCTCGAAACGAGCCAGCCGACGGCGTTCCCCTTTAAGCAGGGGTACCAGGTCTACTCGCGCTACCTCATGCCCCGGATCGGCCGGGCGATCAGCGGCCACGCGGAGGCGTACGAGTACCTCCCCGAGTCGGCCCGGCAGTTCCCGTACGGCGAGGCGTTCCTGGCCGAGATGCGCGCGGCCGGCTACACGGCGTGCCTCGCGGAGCCGCAGACGTTCGGCGTCGCCAGCTTGTACCGAGGTCTGGCCTGAGCGTCAGTTCAGGACCATCCGGGCCTCGTCGGCCCAGATCCGGCGGAGGCCGACGCTCAGGCCGACGAACGTCCCCGGTCCACCGTCGCGGCCCAGCTCCTGGGTCACGCGGAGCCCGACGGGCACCGCCATCGTCGGGGTGAGGGGGAGCGCGACGCGCGGGCTGATCGAGAGCGAGGGGACGATGACCGACTCCGTGCCGATCGCGCCCCGGTCGGTCTCGTACACGCTGGCGCCGAGGCCGAGGCCGACCTCCGCCCCGCGCAGGACCGACCGGCGGTCCGCCCCGCGGCCGAGCGCGAGGATGACCTCGCCTCCGACCGTGGCCGTGGTGTTGGGCCCCGCACTGCCCGAGCCGAGCGGCCGGTCGAGCGAGCTCGTGACGGCGCTCGCGAGGGCGATGGCGTGGCCGCTGCCGAACCGGTAGCCGCCCTCGAAGGCGACGGCCGCGTTGAGCTCGGGCTGTCCGATGGCGGGCCCGACGGCGACCGTGCTCGACGCGAACAGGCCGGACAGGAACGGCCGGTGCCGCTCGACCAAGTCCCGCTCGACGCGGTCGGTCATCGGCTCGGGGCCGGGGAACTCGTCGGGCACAACCTGGGCGGCGGCGGGCACGGCGAGCGCGGCGGCGAGCGCGAGGAGGACGGGACGGCGCATGAGGAGGCGGGAGAGACCGAGGGTAGAGTAAACCACACCCCCCCAGCTGCCAACCCCATCCGGCAGGTCACCCGCGCCACTCGACTGTGCCCTCGTAGACCGTCTCGGCCGGCCCGGCGAGCGTGAGATCGGAGACCGCGTCGCCGTCGAACTCGAAGCCGACGTCGAGCGTCCCGCCCGGCATCTCGACGGCGACGGCGACGGTCCGGCCCGCCGCGTCGCCCAGCCGGCCGTCGAGGTGGGCGACCAGGGCCGACGCGAGCGCGCCCGTCCCACACGCCAGCGTCTCGGCCTCGACGCCCTTCTCGAACGTCCGCACCTTCACGTGGCCGGGCGCGACCACCTGGACAAAGTCCACGTTGGTGCCGGCCGGGGCGAACGCCGGGTCGTGGCGGAGCCGCCGGCCGGCCCCGTCCACATCGGCCCCGGCGACGTCGTCGGTGAAGACGACGGCGTGATCGGTCCCGGTCCAGATGCGGAGCGCGCCGCCGACGCCGGCCGGCCCGAACTCGCGGGGCGGCGGGACGTCGAGCGCGACCGGGCCGGACGCCGCGCGGTCCGGGACGAGCGCTCGGTACGGCCCGCCGTCGGTGTCGAACGCCAGGCGGACGCCGCCGGCGGTGCCCGTCCCCAGACCGGCACGGGCGGCGAAGCGGGCGAGGCAGCGGGCCCCGTTGCCGCACATGGTCCCGAGCGAGCCGTCGGCGTTGCGGTACCGCATCCGGAAGTCGGCGGCGGCATCGTCGGCTTGCCCCGAGCCTGCCGAAGGGTCGTCGAGCGCGAGCAGGCCGTCGGCGCCGACGCCGGTGCGGCGGGGACAGAGGTGCCGGGCGAGCGCCGCGAGCTCGTCGTCGGAGAACCGGAGGAACCGGTTGTCCAAGACGACGAAGTCGTTGCCGGCCCCGTTCATCTTGGTGAACGGGACCACGAGCGCGGGGCGATCGGTCGGTCGGTCGGGCATGGGCGCCGTACGCCGGGCCCTCCGCGCCGATCCCGGACCCCCGTCCGCCGACGGGCGTAGCCGGCCGTGACCCACCGCCGTCGCACCCGACGGCGAGCTTTCTTCCTCCCCCGCGCCCCCCGACCGCTTGGCTGAGATCTCCGCTCCCATCGACCGCACCGTCACCGTCAGCGGCGCCGAGCCCCTGATGCTGTTCGGGTTCAACGACGTCTACCTCCGCCGCATCGAGTCGGCCTTCGCCGACACCCGGGTCGTCGCCCGCGGCGACCAGCTCAAGCTGCGTGGCCCGGTCGACCAGGTCGACCGGATCGAGCGGGTCATCGGCGAGCTCGTCGTGATCCTCAACCGGAACGGCAACTTGACCGAGAACGACGTCGACACGGTCCTGGACCTCGCCCGCGTGGGGACGGGCATGCAGCGGTCCGGCGGCCAGGACGCCATCTTGTTCACGCCGCAGGGCGGGACGATCCAGGCCAAGACGCCCGGCCAAGCCCGCTTGGTCGAGGCCGCCCGCCAGTCCGACATCGTGTTCGCCGTTGGGCCGGCCGGGACGGGCAAGACGTACACGGCGGTCGCCCTGGCCGTGAGCGCGCTCAAGAGCCGCCAGGTCAAGAAGATCGTGCTGGCGCGGCCGGCGGTCGAGGCCGGCGAGAGCCTGGGGTTCCTGCCCGGCGGGCTCCGCGACAAGGTCGACCCCTACCTCCGCCCGCTCTACGACGCGCTCGACGACATGATCGAGCGGGACAAGCTGCCGAGCTACCTCGAGCGCAACATCGTCGAGATCGTGCCGCTGGCCTACATGCGTGGGCGGACGCTCAACACGTCGTTCGTCATCTTGGACGAGGCCCAGAACGCGACGACGGGCCAGATGAAGATGTTCTTGACGCGGCTCGGGGCCGGCAGCCGGGCCATCGTCACCGGCGACGCGTCCCAGACCGACCTGCCCTCGCGGTCCCAGTCCGGGCTCGTCCGCGCGCGCGAGATCCTGGAGGGCGTCGACGGCATCTCGTTCATCGACTTCGGCAAGGAGGACGTCGTCCGGCACAAGCTGGTCAAGGACATTATCGCCGCCTACGAGCGGGCGGGCGACGACTGAGGGCGGGCGGGGCGAGCAGGTTTCGCGAGTTCAGCGGGTCGACGGATCTCTTCTCCGCGCGACCCGCCTAACTCGCCCCACCCGCTCAACTCCCCGATGACCTACGGCGACCTCGAGATCCACCCGTTGCCTGAGGGGCGGTTCACGGTCGGGCTCGACAAGCGGTTCGTGCCGTACGCCGAGGGCGACCCGGCGCGTCCGGGGACCCTGTTCATCTCGGTCACCCCGTTCCTGGTGCGGACGCCCGAGGCGACGCTGCTCGTCGACACCGGCCTGGGGTCGTGGGCCGAGGGCCGGGGGACGGAGTTCCTGATCGAGGGGCTGGCCACGCGCGGCGTCGCGCCCGAGGCCGTCGACCGGGTGATCTTGTCGCACCTCCACTTCGACCACTCGGGCGGCGCGATCTCGCCCGTCGGCGACGGCTGGCGGCCGACGTTCCCCCGGGCCGACTACGTTGTTCAAGAGGATGAGATCACGGCCGAGGGCTACGTCGGCGAGTCGGCGCGGGCGCGGGACCTCGTGATCGAGACGCTCGACGGCGAGGGCCAGCTCGTCCGCCTCGACGGCGACGGCGAGGTCGGGCGGGTCGGCGTCGAGGTGACCGGCGGCCACACGGGCGCCCACCAGCTCGTGCGGCTCCGGTCGGGCGGCCTCCAGGCCGTCTTCGGCGGCGACGTCCTCGGCACGCCGGGGGCCGTCACGCGGCGCTACCAAGCGAAGTACGACGTGGACCCGGCCCGGTCCCAGGCGTGGCGGGACCGGTTGGTGGCCGAGGCCGCCGAGGCCGGGCACCTCCTGTTGTTCTACCACTCGACGTCGGCGCCGGCCGCGTTCGTGGCCGAGAACGGCCGCGGCATCCGCGAGGTCGAGCCCGTCGCGCTGTAGACGCGGAAGGGCCTGCCGGTCGGTTGGGGCGGCGTCTACCTTTCTGGGTCTTCCAGACCTGACATGCGCGTCCTCCTCCTCGCCCTCGCTGTCCTCGCCGCCGCCGGTTGCGATTCCACGACCACTGGGGAGACGCCGCCGGAGCCCGAGTTCGTCGGCGTCCTGGTGACGTACCGGGTCTCCGTCGTCGGCAACGCGTTCGACTCAGCCGTCACGTACACCGACGCCGACGGCGAGACCCAGAGCGAGCCCGCCGATTTCAGCCGGACCTCCACCTTCATCCGAGAGGTCACGCTCGACCCGGGCGTCACGGGGACGTTTACCGTTTCGGCCTCCGCCCTAGTCGACACGGGCCGCCTGTCGGCCAGGATCACTGCCACCCGGCTCGACACGGGAGACGAGGTGGCGACCGCCTCCGAGTTCGTCACCACGACGAGCGCGAGTGAGGAGGCGAGTGTGACGGCGAGCGTCGAGATCCAGGCCGTCGAGGTTCCAGCCGTCGAGGCTAGACAGCCGTAGCGTCGTGGCCGATGTCCTGAGCGACGGCGGCGAACTCGGCCAGCATCATGGCCGTCGCGCCCCACACCTCGAGCCCGGCCAGGTCGAAGTACGGCACGTCGAAGCGGCCGAGCGGGGCGTCGCGCATTGCCCGTCCGCGCCGCGCCGGGTACAGCAGGTCGGCGACGGGCACCTCCACGACAGCGGCCACCTCGCTCTCTTGGGCCACGAACGGGGGCCGCGCGGGCGTGGCCGCCACGATGGGCCAGACCGAGAACCGCGACGGCGGGATGTAGAGCGGCGTCAGCCGGCCGAGCACGCGGACGGCCTCGGACACCACGCCGACCTCCTCGAACGCCTCGCGCCGGGCCGCGTCCTCGGGCGTCTCGCCGGGCTCCAGGCTCCCGCCGGGCAGCGACACCTGCCCGGCGTGATCGCGCATCCCGGCGTGGCGGACGGTCAGCACGAACGTGGCCTGGGCGTCGGGGCCGGGGTAGAGCAGGACGAGCGTGGCCGCCGGCCGGCCCCGGTTGAGCTCGGTCGACAGCGTCTCGACGGTCGCCCGGGCCGGGAACGGCGCCATCTCGGCGTGGGCCGTGTGGCCCGGCAACGGCTGGAGCAGGCGGCGTTCGAGGGTGTCGGCGAGCGCGTCGAGGTCGGGCATCGGAGTCCAACCCGGACGGTCCGGCGCGGCTCCCGCTATAGCCCCTCGGCCGCGTCGCCTCGGGCGATCAGGGTGTAGCCGGACTGGACGCGCGGCGTCAGCAGCAGCTCCTGGACGTTGACGCGCTCGGGCGCGTGGGCGCAGTAGACGATGGCGTCGGCGACGTCTTGGGCCGTCAGCGCGTTCGTGTCGGCGTAGACGGCGTCGGCCCGCTCCCGGTCGCCGTCGAAGCGGACGAGCGAGAAGTCGGTCTCGACGATCCCCGGCGAGACCGTCGTCGCGCGGACCGGCGTCCCGTGGAGGTCCACCTTGAGCCCGTTCGTCAGCGCCAGCACGGCGGCCTTCGTCGCGCAGTAGACGACGCCGCCGGGGTAGACGGTGTGGGCCGCCGTCGACCCCAGCGTGATCACGTGGCCGCGCCCGCGCGCCAACATCCCCGGCACGACGGCCCGGATCCCGTTGACCACGCCCTTCACGTTGACGTCCACCATCCGGTCGACGTCGGCGACGGTGTTCTCCCAGACCGGGTCGAGCCCCTTCGACAGCCCCGCGTTCAGGACGGCCACGTCGATCTCGGCCCAGTCGTCGGGGAGCCCGGCGATGGCGTCGAGGTGAGCTTGCGCGTCGGTCACGTCGAGCCGAAGCGCGAGCGCGGTCCCGTCGCCGTGCGTCTGGTTGAGGTCGGCAGCGAGGGCGTCGAGCGCGTCCAGGGAGCGGGCGGCCAGGACCACGCGGTCGCCGCGGTCGACGAAGGCGCGGGCGCACGCGGCCCCAATGCCGGCCGAGGCGCCGGTGATGAAGACGGTCAGGTCGGGCATGTCAGAAGCGGAGGACTCGCCCCCAACCCCGCCGCCGCGGCGACGATCCCGACGCCGACCGGCTCACGCGTAGTCGTAGAAGCCCTGGCCGGACTTCCGCCCGAGCCGGCCGGCGGCGACCATCTTGCGGAGCAGCGGGCACGGCCGGTACTTGTCCTCGCCGAGCTCGCGGTGGAGCACCTCCAGGATGGCGAGGCACACGTCGAGCCCGATAAAGTCGGCCAGGGTGAGCGGGCCCATCGGGTGGGCCATGCCCAGCGTCATCACCTGGTCCACGGCCTCGGCCGTCGCGACGCCCTCGTGGACGCAGAAGACGGCCTCGTTGATCATCGGCATCAAGACCCGGTTCGACACGAAGCCGGCCGCGTCGTTGACCTCGACGGGCACCTTGCCCAGCCCCTCGGACAGCTCACGGACCGCCTCGTAGGTCGCGTCGCTCGTCGCCAGCCCGCGGACGACCTCGACCAAGGCCATCACCGGGACCGGGTTGAAAAAGTGCATCCCGATCACCTGCTCCGGCCGGCCCGTCGCCCCGGCGATCTGGGTGATCGAGATGGACGACGTGTTCGACGCCAGGATGGCGCTGGCGGGCGCGTGGTCGTCGATCTGCTCGAAGATCTTGGCCTTGAGCGTCGCGTCCTCGGTCGCCGCCTCGACCACCAGGTCCGCTTGGGCGACGCCGTGCGCGAGGTCGGTCTGGGTGGCGATTCGGCCCAACGTGGCCGCCTGGTCGTCGGCCGTGATCCGCTCCTTGGCCACCTGGCGCCCGAGGTTCTTGTCGATGGTGCCGAGCGCGGCGTCCAGGCGGGACTGGTCGAGGTCGACGAGCGTGACGGCGTGGCCGGCCTGGGCGAACACGTGGGCGATGCCGTTGCCCATGGTGCCGGCGCCGATGACGGTGACGTTCATTGCGAGAGGGAGAGAGAGGGGTCCGGGATGGAGGGGTGGGCAGAACGTGACGTGGGATACGGCGGCCGGAGAGACGCTCTACGCATCCCTCTATGCCTCTATCCCTGATCCCTCTGCAAGACGATGGCCGTGGCCTCGCCGCCACCGATGCAGATGGCCGCGAGCCCGGTCCGGGCGTCGGCCTCCTCCATCGCGTGCAGGAGCGTCGTCAGGATGCGGGCGCCGGACGCCCCGATGGGGTGGCCGACCGCCACCGAGCCGCCCCTGACGTTGAGCTTCTCGGACGGGATGCCGAGCGCGTCCTGGGCCGCCAGCGCGACGACGGCGAACGCCTCGTTCACCTCGAACAGGTCGATGTCGTCCAGCGTCAGGCCGGCCTTGTCGAGCACCTTGCGGACGGCCTCGATGGGCGCCGTCGTGAACTCCATCGGGGCCTGGCTGTGCTGGGCCGAGGCCACGACGCGGGCTAGCGGGGTCTTGCCGTTGGCCCGGGCCCAGTCCTCCGACGCGACGACGAGCGCGGCGGCCCCGTCGTTGATCGAGCTCGCGTTGGCGGCCGTGACCGTGCCGTCCTTCGAGAAGACGGCCCGGAGCTGGGGGATCTTGTCGAAGTTGGTCTTGGCCGGCTCCTCGTCGGCCTCGACGACCGTGTCGCCCTTGCGGCCCGGGACTGTGACGGGCACGATCTCCTGGGCGAACGCACCGTTCTCGATCGACGCCTGGGCTCGGGTGTAGCTCTCGATCGAGAACGCGTCCTGGCGCTCGCGCGGGACGCCGCACGTAACGCCGCATTGGTCAGCGGCTACGCCCATCGCTACGCCGTCGTAGGCGTCGCGCAGGCCGTCGTGGAACAGGCCGTCGATCAGCTCGCCGTTGCCGTAGCCGTAGCCGTAGCGGGCCTTGGCGAGGTAGAACGGCGCCTGCGACATGTTCTCCATGCCGCCGGCCACCACCACCTCGGCGTCGCCGGCGCGGATGGCCTGGTCGGCCAGCATCACGGCCTTCATGCCGCTGCCGCAGACCTTGTTGATGGTCATGCACGCGACCGACTCCGGGAGGCCCGCGCCGAGCGCCGCCTGCCGGGCCGGGGCCTGCCCCTCCCCCGCCGTCACGACGTTGCCCAGGATGACCTCGTCCACCTGGTCCTTGGCGACGCCAGCTCGCTCGAGCGCGCCCGTGATGGCGATGGCGCCGAGGTCGGGGGCGGAGACGGTCGAGAGCGCGCCGCCAAACGAGCCAACGGGCGTGCGGGCAGCGGAGAGGATGACGGAGGCCATGGGGTCGGTGCGGGTTCGGAAGCGATTCCGATCAAGCTATCCGAGCCGGCTCCCGGCGACGTTGACGCCGGGTGAAAACCCCTCGGCCCCACCCCGATCCGGACCGCTCCGTCGCCGTCCCACCGGCCACGGTCTCCGCCCTACCGCTCCGGCCCGGCGACCGGCTCGAACCGGTCGTGCGCGATCCGTCCAGCCCGGGCCACCGGGGCTCGCCGAGCACGCTGAGGCCGCGCGCTCTCCCGGTTGTCGATGAGTTGGCGGAGCCGGCGGCGGCGCTCGACAAAGCGGGCGATCGCAGACGGCGTCGGGAGGTAGCGGACGTAGCACAGGAAGGCGTACACCACGCCCGTGCCCGCGAGGAACGTCAGCGAGGCTTCGTGCCACCGGAGGGTGGCCATGGCGACGGCGCCGAACGCCAGGAACGCCCCGAACAGATAGAGCGTGACCGCCGCCCGCCGCGTCGACATCTGGGCCTGGAGCCGGTGGTGGATGTGGTCGCGGTCGGGGAAGAACAGGGGCTTGCCGGTCATCTTCCGCCGGAGGATCGAGACGGCGGTGTCGAGGACCGGGATCCCCATCACGACGGCCGGGATGACCAGGGCCAGGACGGGGTGGGGGTGGGCGGTCCCGCGCAGGGCATAGGCCGCTAGGACGTAGCCTAGGAACAGGCTCCCGCTGTCCCCCATAAAGATCGAGGCCGGGGCGAAGTTGTAGCGCAAGAACCCGAGCACGGCCCCGACCACGGCCACCACCAAGACGAGCGCGCCCAGGTCCCCGGCCACGGCGTGGACGGCGGCCAGCCCGACGAACGCGATCGCCACGACGCCGCCGGCGAGCCCGTCCATCCCGTCGATCAGGTTGACCGCGTTCATCATGCCCACCATCCAGACGACGGTGAGCACGGCCGAGACGGCGAGCGCGAGGGCGCCGTCGCCCAGGGGCCCGTCGAACACCATCACGCGCGCGCCGCCCAGGAACGCGAGCGCGGTCACGACGAGCTGGCCGGCGAACTTTTTCCGGTGCGAGATCTCCCGGAGGTCGTCCCAGAACCCGATGGCCGCGATGCCGAGCGCGCCCACGACGACGAGCGGGTCCGGCAGCGTGAAGACGCCCGCGATCGTCGGCGGCAGCTGGTGACGAGCCACCATCATGGCTCCGATCCCGATCACGGCCGCGCCGACGATGGCCACACCCCCCACGTTGGGGGTCGCCCCGTCGTGGACCTTGCGGTCGCCGTCGGGGGCGTCGACCCACCCGGCGCGGAGGGCCATGCGGCGGACCGCCGGGACCAGGAGGAGGGCTGCGATGAGGCTCACGAGGAACCCACCAGCCAGAGCGAAAAGAGGAGAGATGTGCACGAGGAGAGAGGGGCCGGCCCTGGAAGACAATCGTGTCCGTGAGCACTCGTCGTAGATACAGACGGGGGCCCAAAGCCACAAGAGGCTGCTTCTCCTTACGCCAAAGGTTGCGTGAGCGAATCATCAGTGGCGCCTGATTGAAAAGCCTCCGCAACGATCACAGAAACCGCGTCCCGCCAGTCCGGAGCCGCCGCCCACCCGAGCCGCTTGAGCGAGCTGGCCAGGGCGAGCTCGACACGCTCGGGCCGTCGGGCGGCCGTCGGGTACGCCGAGGTCGGGACCGGATCGACGGGGGGGACCGGAACCGCTCCCACCTCCCCGTACCGCTCGACAGCGGCGGTTGCCAGGCCGCACCACGTGGTTAGGGGCAGGCCTCCAACGTGGAGGGTCCCCCGCCCTCCGTCCCGGCACCACACCGCCGCCGCGAGCGACGCCCGGGCCACGTCGTCGGCCGGCGTCGGGTGTCCCCACTGGTCGGCGACGACCGTGAGCCGGTCCCGCTCGCGGGCGAGCCGGAGGATCTTGGAAACAAAATCTTCACCCCGTCCGCTGAAGACCCAGGCGGTTCGGAGCACCGCGGCGCGCCCGCCGGCGACCCGGACGGCCTGCTCGCCCGCCGCCTTGCTCGCCCCGTAGACGTTGATCGGCGACGGCGGATCGTCGGGCTCGTACGGCGTCCCCCTCGTCCCGTCGAACACGTAGTCCGTCGACAGGTGGACGAGCGGGACGTCGGCGTCGGCGGCCGCCTGGGCCACGACGCCGGCCCCGTCGCGGTTGACGTGGAACGCGAGGGCGGGCTCGGCCTCGGCCCGGTCGACGGCCGTGTACGCGGCGGCGTTGACGACGGCGTCCGGTCGGACCCGGTCGAGCGCCTCGCGGACCGCACCGGCGTCGGTGATGTCGAGGGCGGACCGGTCGAGCCCGACGATCTCGACGCCTTGGGCGGGGCCAACGCGGGCGAGCGCCCGGCCGACCTGCCCGCCGGCGCCGGTCACGAGCACCCTCACGGCGCCGGGGCGTCCGGCAACCCGTCGCGGTCGAGGTCGGCGAGACGTGGCCACGACTGGTCCTTCGCGGATAGCACGGGCGCATCGACCGGCCACTCGATGCCGAGGTCTGGATCGTCCCACGCGACGCCGCCCTCGTCGCCGGGGCGGTAGACGTCGGTGCACGAGTAGAGGACGTCGGCGACGTCGGAGAGGACGCAGAAGCCGTGCCCAAAGCCGGCCGGCACCCAGAGCTGGCGACGCGACGTGTCGTCGAGCTCGACGCCCTCCCACTGGCCGAACGTCGCCGAGCCCGGCCGGAGGTCGACGGCGACGTCCCAGATCCGCCCGCGCGCGACTTCGACGAGCTTGCCCTGCGGGTGGCGTCGCTGGAAGTGCAGGCCCCGGAGCACCCCCCGCTCGGACCGGCTGTGGTTGTCCTGGACGAGCCCGCCGATGCCGTGCTCGGCGTAGCGTGGGGCGTGGAACCGTTCGAGGAAAAACCCGCGCGCGTCCTCGAACACACGCGGCTCGACCACGAGCAGACCGGGCAGGGACGTCTCGCGGACGGTCATCGGTGGGAGGTGGGGAGCGACGGGCCTCCCCCACGTGTTACGCCTCGCGGACGATCCCGGCGTCGGCGAGCGCCGCCAGCACGGCGTCGACGGCCTGCTCGACCGACTGGCTGGCCGTGCGGAGCGTGAGCTCGGGCGACTCCGGCGCCTCGTAGGGCGCGTCGACGCCGGTGAGGTTCTGGATCTCGCCGGCCTCGGCCTTGGCGTAGATCCCCTTCGGGTCCCGCTCCCGGGCCGTCGCCACGTCGACGTCGACGAACACCTCGACAAAGCGGCCGTCGGGGACGAGCGCGCGCACGCGGTCGCGGTCGGCGCGGTAGGGCGAGACGAACGTGCACAGCGTGACGGCGCCGCTCTCGAAAAAGAGCCGGGCCACCTCCCCGATCCGGCGGACGTTCTCGCGGCGGTCGGACGGGCTGAACCCCAGGTCGCCGTTGAGCCCGTGGCGCACCTGGTCTCCGTCGAGCAACACCGTCTTGACGCCCGCGTCGAACAGCCGCCGCTCGACCTCGCGCGCGATCGTCGACTTGCCCGAGCCCGACAGACCGGTGAACCACAGGACGGCGGCCCGGTGGTCCTGCGTCGCCTCGCGCTCCTGGCGCGGGATGTTCAGGCTCTCCCAGACCACGTTCGGCGAGACCTCTCGGGTCTCGGTCGCCGCGGCGGCGTCGGCCGAGCGCTCGAGGCGGGCCGCCCGGCCGGCGACCTCTTCGGTGCTCCGGACCTCGCCGCGGATCATGCCCGCCGCGACCGTCGCGTTCGAGTACGGGTCGATAAGCACGAACGCGCCGGTCGGCTTGGACTGGCGGTACGGGTCGAAGAACAGGGGCGCCGCCGTCGTCACGCGGACGCGGCCGATGTCGTTGAGCCCGAGCGACGGCGCGTCCTCCCGGTGCAGCGTGTCGATGTCGACGCGGTAGACGATCTCGTCGACGAACGCCTTCACCTCGCGCGTCGTGTGGCGCAAGAGGTAGTGGCGGTTGGGCTGGAGCGGCTCCTCGGCCATCCAGCACATCATGGCCTCGACGCCCGTCCCGACCGTCGGGACGTTCTGGGGGCGGACCAGCATGTCGCCGCGGCTCACGTCGATCTCGTCCTCCAGCGTGAGCACGACGGCCTCGCCGGCGCGGGCCTCGTCGAGGTCGCCGTTCAGCGTCGTCACCGAGGCGACGGTCGAGCGCGTGCCGGCGGGCAGCGCGAGCACCTCCTCGCCCGGTCGGATCGCGCCGGACGCGACGGTCCCGGCGAACCCGCGGAACGACTGGTCCGGCCGGATGACGGTCTGGACGGGGAACCGGAAGTCGCGGAGGTTCCGGTCGCCGGTCAGCGACACGCGCTCGAGGTGGTGGAGCATCGTGGCCCCCTCGTACCACGGCATGTGCTCGCTCCGGTCGACGACGTTGTCGCCCTTGAGCGCCGAGACCGGGATAAAGTCGATGTCGCTCAAGTCGAGCTTGGCCGCGAACGCCGAGAACTCGTCGACGATGCCGTCGAACACGTCCTCCGAGAAGTCGACCAGGTCCATCTTGTTCACCGCCACCACGACGTGGGGGATGCCCAAGAGCGACGCGATAAAGGCGTGGCGCTTGGACTGGGTCTGGACGCCGCGCTTGGCGTCGACCAGGATCACGGCGAGGTCGGCGGTGCTCGCCCCGGTCACCATGTTGCGGGTGTACTGGACGTGGCCGGGCGTGTCGGCGATGATGAACTTGCGCCGGGGCGTCGCGAAGTAGCGGTAGGCCACGTCGATGGTGATGCCCTGCTCGCGCTCGGCGCGGAGCCCGTCGGTCAGGAGCGCCAGGTTGGGGACGCCGTCGTCGTCCATCCCGCGGTCCTTCGACGCCTCGGCGACGGCCTCCATCTGGTCCTCGAAGATCGACTTCGAGTCGTAGAGGAGCCGCCCGATCAGCGTGCTCTTGCCGTCGTCGACGCTGCCCGCGGTCGTGAACCGCAACAGGTCCATGTCGAGGTAGGCGTCCTGCGCGGCGTCGGAGGCGTCGGGGGTGTCGGTGCCGTTGGTCTGCATGTCGTCGGGTTCGGAGTTCAGGGGCCGGGGTTCGCACGGTGTGGGCCCTTGCGAACCCTGAACCCCGAACCCTGAACCTCTTAGAAGTAGCCTTGCTTTTTGCGGTCCTCCATGGCCGCCTCGGAGCGCTTGTCGTCGTGGCGGCCGCCGCGCTCGGTGTTGCGGGCCGCGGCCACCTCCTGGATGATCTCGGGGAGCGTGGCCGCCGTGCTCTCGACGGCGCCCGTGCACGTCGCGTCGCCGATGGTCCGGAACCGGACGGTCTGGCGCGCGACGGTCTCGTGGGCCTGGGGGATCACGAAGTCGGTAACGGCGAGCAGCGTGCCACGGCGCTCGAACACGTCGCGGTCGTGGGCGAAGTACAGGTTCGGGATGTCGACGTCTTCGAGGGCGATGTACTGCCAGACGTCCATCTCGGTCCAGTTGCTCAGCGGGAACACCCGGAACGTCTCGCCGACGTTCTTGTGGCCGTTGTAGAGGTTCCACAGCTCGGGCCGCTGGTTTTTCGGGTCCCACTGGCCGAACCGGTCGCGGTGCGAGAAGAACCGCTCCTTGGCCCGGGCCTTCTCCTCGTCGCGGCGGCCGCCGCCGAAGGCCGCGTCGTAGCGGTGCTCGGTGAGCGCGTCCAGCAGCGGGACGATCTGCAACCCGTTCCGGCTCGCCTCCGGGCCGGTCTCCTCCACCACGCGCCCGTTGTCGATGGCGTCCTGGACGGAGGCGACCTCGAGCCGGACGCCCAGGTCGGCGACCATCTGGTCGCGGAAGGCGATCGTCTCCGGGAAGTTGTGGCCCGTGTCGACGTGCAACAGCGGGAACGGGATCGGCCCGGGGTAGAACGCCTTGCGGGCCAGGTGGACCATCAGGATCGAGTCCTTGCCGCCGGAGAACAGCAGGACGGGCCGCTCGAACTGGGCGGCCACCTCGCGCATGACGTAGATCGCCTCGGCTTCGAGGGTGCGGAGGTGGGACGTCCGGAGAGCGCGGTCGGAGGCCATAGTCGTTCGTCGCAAGTGCGTACGGGGAGAGCGGGCAAGCTAGCGGGTCCCTCGGGAATCGTCCGGCCTTCCCTCAGACTTGACGGGGAAGCCGACGCGGAGACCAGACGCCGCCTGCGCATCGAGGGAAAAAGGGACGGAGAGGACGGAGAGGACGGAGGGGGTGGAGAGGATGGAGGGCGGGTTCTCACCCCTTCGCCCTCTCTACTTCAGTCCGGACGCACGGCGCCAGCCCGCGGCCTCGTCTCTGCCAGTTCCCAGTTCCCGTTTCCCCGTTCCCGCGAGCGCCAGCGAGCCTACAGCCAGACCCAGACGCACACCGTCACGGTGACGGCGCAGACGATCAAGCTCACCGGCAAGCCCGCGCGCGCGAAGTCGGTGTAGCGGTAGCCGCCGGGCGCGAGGACCATCAGGTTGGTCTGGTAGCCGATCGGCGTGAGGAAGCTGGCCGCGCTCCCCACGGTCACGGCCACGGCGAACGGGATCCAACTGACGCCCAGGTCGGTGGCCACAGCCAGGGCCACCGGCAGCATCAGCACGGCCGACGCCTTGTTGGTGATGAGCTCGGCCAGCCCGTTCGCGATGAGGTAGACCACCAGGAGCGTCACCACGGGCCCCATCACGCTGACCGTCTCGATCCCCCGCGCCGCGATGGCCGCCAGGCCCGTCGCCTCGACGGCCTCGCCGATCCCGAGCGCGGCCCCGATCACCAAGAGCACCGGGACGTCGACGGCCCGGCGCAGCGATTCGCCACGCAGGCACCCCGTCACGATCATCCCCAGCGCCGCCGCGAACGTGGCCGTCGCCAGCGGCATCACCTCGAACGCCGCCAGCCCGATGGCCCCGGCCAGCAGCGCCAGCGCGACGGGCGCTCGGGACGAGACGGGGCGGACGTGGCCGACGGGCGAGACCAGCGCGAAGTCGTCGGCGAGCGAGGCCAGGCGGCTCGCTAGGGCCCGGCGGCCCTCGACCAGCAGCAGGTCGCCGGCCCGGAGCGGGACGCGGCCCAGCCCGCCCTCCATCTCCTCGGCCCGGCGGCGGAGCGCCAGCACGACGCCGCCGTAGCGCTCGCGGAAGCCGATCTCCCGGAGCGTCTTCCCGTCGAGGCGCGAGCCCGCCGCCACGACGACCTCGTAGAGCAGGAGCTCGGGCTGGCCGGGGTCGTCCATCAAAGGCGCCGTCCGCTCCAGGCCGGGCCGGCCCAACAGCTCGTCGAACGCGGCCGAGCCGCCGACGAACGAGAGCACGTCGCCGGCGAGCAGGACCGACTCGGGCACCGCGTCGCGGGCCTCGCCGCTCTCGGACCGGATCCGCGCGAGGTAGGCGTCGCCCAGCGTCCGGAAGCCGGCGGCCTCGACGGACCGGCCCACGAACGGGGCGGCCTCGCTCACGCGCAGCTCGAAGTGGTAGCCCCGCTGGGCCGCCGACGCCGCGTACCCGCCGCGCGCCGGGAGCAGCCGGTGCCCGACGAGCCCGTAGTAGAGCGAGACCAGCACGACCGCCGGCACGCCCACCCAGGTCAGCGTGAAAAACCCGAACCCGTCCAGCCCCTCGGCCAGCAGCAACCCGTGGACGACGACGTTCGTGCTCGTCCCGATCAGGGTGAGCCACCCGCCGACGATGGCGGCCGTCGAGAGCGGGATGAGCAGCTTCGAGGCCGCCGGCCCCGCCCGCTGCTCCCACGCCTGGACGCGCGGGATGAGCATGGCCACGATGGGCGTGTTGTTGAGGACGCCCGAGAGCAGCGCCGTCGGCAGCATCAGCCGCAGGATGGCCGGGCCGGGCCGGGCCGACCGTGGCCGCAGCAGTCCGTCCAAGAACCCCAGCGCGCCCGTCCGGTCGACCCCCGCCGCGACCACGAACAGCGACCCGATGGCGACGACGGCCGGGTTCGCGAAGCCGGCGAACGCCGCCTCCGGCCCCACGACGCCGGCCACCAGCAGCAGCCCCAGCGTCCCGAGCAGGACCAGGTCGGTCCGCGCCACGCCCCGCACGAGCGCGCCGACCATGAGCGCCAGCGCCCCGAGCGTGTACCACGCCTGCCAGGTCACGAGGGGTTCGGGGTTCTGGGTTCGGGGTTCACCTTCCGGAGGTCAGGAGCCCCGTCATGCCCGAGCGTCGGCTCACCCACGGGACGTCGCCGGACACGACGTTGCCACCCAGGATCAGGCCCGCCAGCGAACGGCCAGGCAACGAACCCTGAACCCCGAACCCTGAACCTCATCGGTCCAGCCACGACCGCCAGTCGAGGCCCGGGTCGCCCCAGGCGAACACCGACGGGTTGCGGAGGTCGTCCTTGTTGTACGCCAGCCGGTCGTCGGCGCGGGTGGAGACGCCACCGCCGGCGGCCTCGACGACGGCCTGGGCCGCGGCCGTGTCCCACTCGAAGGTCGGGACCGTCCGCGGGTAGAAGTCGGCGGCGCCCTCGGCCACCAGGCAGAACTTGAGCGACGACCCCATCGAGGTGTGGTCGACCGACCGGCCGTCGGCGCGGACGCGCGCCAGGATCGCGGCCACCTCGGGCCCCGCGTGGTCCCGGCTCGCGACGACCGTCAGCGCGCCGGGCGGGGCCGGCCGCGTCGTGATCTCGACCGGGTCCGCGCCCTTCGTTTGCTTCCACGCCTGTCCGTCGGCGGCGTAGTAGGTCACGCCGTGGACCGGAACGTGGACGACACCGAGGGTCGGCGCGCCGTCCTCGACGAGCGCGATGTTGACCGTGAACTCGCCCGACGTCACGGGCGGGACCTGCGACCCCTTGACGAACTCCTTGGTCCCGTCGAGCGGGTCGACGCACCAGAACCGACTCCACCCCTTCCGCCCGGCGACCTCGTTCGGGGGCGACTCCTCCGACAGAACGGGGATGCCGGACGTTGCCAGCGCCGCCGTGATCGCCCGGTGGGCGGCGAGGTCGGCCTGGGTCAGCGGCGAGTCGTCGGCCTTGGCGTCGACGGTCAGGGGCTGGCCGTAGTAGCCCAGGATGGCGTCGCCGCCGGCGCGGGCGGCGTCGAGGGCGAGGGCGAGGAGGTCGGTCACGGGCGGGGGGAGGGAGTGGGCAAGGTCGCGCGGATGGCCTTCTCAAGCTTCGGCTCTCCGTCCACGGACACCCGGAAGATGGAGAGTGGAGGACGGACCGAGTCGATCAGGCGGCCCCGGCCACCGACCGACGGCCTCCACCCTCTACTCTCGATTCCCTCCTCCCCTACGCCTCGGCGGCCACGCGCTGGCGGAAGTAGTCGAGCGTCCGGCGGAGCCCGTCGGCGCGGTCGACCTGGGGCTCCCAGCCCAGGAGCTCGCGGGCCCGGGTGATGTCGGGCTGGCGGACCTGGGGGTCGTCGGCCGGCAGGTCCTGGAACGTGATCGTCGACTCCGAGCCCGTCAGCGCCACGACCTCCTGGGCGAACTCCTTGATCGAGACCTCGTCCGGGTTGCCGATGTTGACGGGGTCCGTCTCGCCCGAGTGCAAGAGCCGCCAGATCCCCTCGACCAGGTCGTCGACGTACTGGAACGAGCGCGTCTGCGACCCGTCGCCGAAGACGGTGATCGGCTCGCCGCGGAGCGCCTGGCCCATGAACGCCGGCAGCGCGCGGCCGTCGTCGAGCCGCATCCGGGGGCCGTAGGTGTTGAAGATGCGCAGGATGCGCGTGTCGACGCCGTGGTAGCGGTGGTAGGCCATCGTCATGGCCTCGGCGAACCGCTTGGCCTCGTCGTAGACGCCGCGCGAGCCGACCGGGTTGACGTGGCCCCAGTAGGTCTCGGGCTGGGGGTGGACCTGGGGGTCGCCGTAGACCTCGCTCGTCGACGCGATCAGGAACGTGGCGCCCTTGGCCTTGGCCAGGCCGAGCGCGTTGTGGGTCCCCAGCGAGCCCACCTTGAGCGTCTGGATGGGCAGCCGGAGGTAGTCGATGGGGCTCGCCGGGCTCGCGAAGTGGAGCACAAAGTCGAGCTCGCCCGCGAGATAGATGAACGTCGAGACGTCGTGCTTGACGAACTCGAAGCGGTCGTGGCCCATCAGGTGGGCGATGTTGTCCGGGTTGCCCGTGACCAAGTTGTCCATGCAGACGACCTCGTGGCCCTCGGCGATGAACCGGTCGCACAGGTGGGAGCCGAGGAAGCCGGCGCCGCCGGTGATGAGCGTTCTGGGCATGGGGGACTGGCGGGACGAGGGACTACGGGGACTGGGGGTGCGGGGCGCAGTACGGAGGCTCGGGGGGAACAGCCCCCCAGGCCCTAGTCCCCCGTCCCCGCGGGCGGCACGTGGGGCCGGCCGACCGAGTGGTACTCGAACCCGGCCTCGGCCATCCGCTCCGGGTCGTACACGTTCCGGCCGTCGAACACCAGCGGGGCCCCCTTCGGGCCCGCCGTCAAGGCCTTGTGGACGCGGTCGAGGTCGGGCCGGCGGAACTCGGGCCACTCGGTCGCGATGACGAGCGCGTCGGCGCCCTCGACGGCGTCGTAGCCCCGCTCGGCGTAGGTGAGGGCGCCGGGGCCGTCGATCGGCTCGCGCTCGAAGGTGGCCTTGGTGGTCTCGACCGCCTCGGGGTCGAAGGCCACCACGTCGGCGCCGAGCCGGGTCAGCTCGCGGATGAGCACGTGGGCCGGCGCCTCGCGGACGTCGTCGGTGTGGGGCTTGAAGGCGAGCCCCCACATGGCGATGGTCTTCCCGTCGAGCGGGCGGTCGCCGTCGGTGCCGAGCGCGGCGACGACCTGGTCGGCCATCGCCTTCCGCTGGACGTCGTTGACGCGCAGGACGGCGTCGAGGATCTGGAAGTCGTAGTCCTGCTCGCGCGCGGTCCGGTGGAGGGCCTGGACGTCCTTCGGAAAGCAGCTCCCGCCGAACCCGATCCCGGCGTACAAGAACTTGGGCCCGATGCGCGAGTCGGTCCCGATCCCGCGGCGGACCTTGTCGACGTCGGCGCCGACGCGGTCGCACAGGTTCGCGATCTCGTTCATGAACGTGATCTTGGTGGCGAGCATCGCGTTGGCCGCGTACTTCGTCATCTCGGCCGAGGCCTCGTCCATGACCAGGATCGGGTTGCCGCTGCGGACGAACGGCTCGTAGAGCCGGCGCATCACGTCGGCCGCCCGCTCCGACCCGGTCCCGACGACGACGCGCTCGGGCTTCATAAAGTCCTCGACGGCGACGCCCTCGCGCAAGAACTCGGGGTTCGAGACCACGTCGAAGTCCTGGCCCTCGACGGCGCCGTGGGCTTCGAGGGCGGCCGTGACGCGGGCGGCCGTGCCGACCGGGACCGTGCTCTTGTCCACGATCACCTTGTAGCCGAGGCCGTCGCCACTCTCGGTCGCCTCGGCCATCAGCCGGCCCAGGTCGTCGGCCACGCCCAGGATGTACTTGAGGTCGGCCGCGCCGCCCTCGCCGGGCGGGGTCGGCAGCGCCAGGAACACGACGTCGGCCGGGCGGACGGCTTGGGCCAGGTCGGTGGTGAACGTGAGCCGGCCCTCGCGGCGGCCCCGGTCGAAGTAGACCTCGAGGCCGGGCTCGTAGATCGTGAGCCGGCCGTCGCGCAAGCTGTCGACCTTGTTCGCGTCGATGTCGACGCAGATCACGTCGTTGCCCATCTCGGCAAAGCAGACGCCTGAGACCAGGCCTACGTATCCAGTTCCGACGACGGCGATTTGCATGAGACTGAGGGGGGGTCCAGGGGGAAAGGTGACCGAAGGTATCGGAGGGTGTGGGGTGCGAGGGGTGTCCTCACGGAATCCTCGCGCCTCCACAGACCGGCCCAGAGCCGACCGCTCTGGATCTACGGCCGCCGTCGGGCGCGCTGGCGTGACGGGGGGGGCCACGAGAATCTCGTTCGTGATGGCGTCGAGCCCCACCGACATGCATCTTCCATGTCCGCCCGGACCCCCTCCACCGACGCCTCCCTTCCGATGCGCCTGCCGTACGCACTCGCCGTCCTCTGCCTCGCCTTGCTTACGCAGGCCGCCTCTGCCCAGACCCCGTGCGTCGGGGGGTCCGCCGGGGCCTACCCCTGCGACGGCGTCGACCTCATGGCCCACCTCCCCCTCGGCGCGTTCGTCGCCGCCGGCTCGACGGCGCCCGCGGCGGCCAACGACGTCTGGGGCTGGACCGACCCCGAGACGGGCCGGGAGTACGCGCTCGTCGGGCTCACGAACGGGACGGCGTTCGTCGACGTGTCGGTGCCGGCGTCGCCGGTCCTGCTGGGGCTCCTGCCGACGGCCACCTCGAACTCGTCGTGGCGCGACGTCAAGACGATCGGGACCGTCGCCTTCGTCGTGAGCGAGGCGTCGGCCCACGGGATGCAGGTGTTCGACCTCACCCGGCTCCGCGCCCTGAGCGGCCCGCCCGTCACGTTCACGGCCGACGCCCGGTACACCGGGTTCGGGAGCGCCCACAACGTCGTGGTCCTCGAGGACGCCGACCTCGCCATCGGCGTCGGGGCCTCGACGTGCGCCGGCGGGCTCGACATGGTCGACGTGTCGGACCCGCTGGCCCCGGTCGCCGCCGGGTGCTTCTCGGCCGACGGCTACACCCACGACGCCCAGTGCCTCACCTACGACGGGCCCGACGCCGACTACGCCGGCCGCCAGGTCTGCGTGGCCTCGAACGAGGACTCCGTGACGATCGTCGACGTGACCGACCCGTCGGCGCCGGTCCAGATCTCGAAGGCGTTCTACCCGAACCCGAGCTACACCCACCAGGGGTGGTTCGACGGGACCCAGCGCTACTTCGTCGTCAACGACGAGCTCGACGGCGACAACGCGACGCCGACGCGGACCGTCGTGATGGACCTCCTGGACCTCGACGCCCCGGAGTTTGGGTTCTTCCACGACGGGACGACGAACGCGACGGACCACAACCTGTACGTCGTTGGGGACCGGGTCTTCCAGAGCAACTACACGGCGGGCCTGCAGATCTTGGACGCGTCGACGATCGGGGGCGGGGTCCTGACGCAGGTCGCGTTCTTCGACACGGAGCCGGCCAACGACGACCACGGGGCGAGCGCGTCGACGGGCGGGCAGTGGAGCAACTACCCGTTCTTCGCGAGCGGGACCGTCGTCGCGAGCGACATCAAGAACGGGCTGTTCGTGCTCGCGCCGCAGTCGCCGCAGGACCCGCCGCAGGCGTCGGTCACGCCGCCCGCGGTCGACCAGACGCTGGCGCCCGGCGGGACGGCGTCGGTCGCGATCACCGTCGCCAACGGGGCCGGCGGCGGGCCCCTCCTGTACGCGGCCGAGATCGAGAACCTGTCGCAGCCGTTCGCCGCTCGGGCGGCGTCCCAGCGGGCCGCTCCGGCGCCGGCCCCGCCGTTCGCCGAGGCCGGCCTGGTCAGCGGCCGGCCCGGCGCCGACGCCGGCGCGGAGGCCCCCGGCGACCCCCGCGGCGGCGCGGACCTCGCCTCCCTCCTGGGCGACGGCGGCCCGGACGCGTTCGGCTACGCCTGGGTCGACTCCGACGAGACCGGCGGCCCGGCCGTCGACTTCCAAGACATCTCGGGCAGCGGCACGGCCGTCACGTTCACGGCCGCCAGCTCGTACCCAGCCGGCGACGAGGGCTACGCCGACGTGGCCTTGCCGTTCGACTTCCCGTTCTACGGCGGGACGCAGTCGACCGTCCGCGTGTTCTCGAACGGGTTCCTCACGTTCTCGACCCTCACCGGCAACACGTTCTCGAACGGGGCGATCCCGAGCGGCGGGACGCCGAACAACCTGATCGCCCCGTTCTGGGACGACCTCGACGTCAGCGACGGGACGGTCTACACGGCGACGCTGGCCGACGGCCGGTTCGTGGTCCAGTTCGACGACGTCTCGCTGTACAACAACGGCAACTCGTCGCTCACCTTCCAGGCGATCCTGGCGCCCGACGGCGGCATCGAGTTCCAGTACGGGACCATGACGGCGTCGAACCTGGCGAGCGCCTCTGTTGGAATCGAGGACGCCGCCGGCGCGGTCGGCCTGGCCGTCGCCGTGAACGCGGCCTACGTCACGTCCAACAAGGCCGTCCGGTTCTTCAGCCCCGTCGTCTGGGCGACGCTCTCGGGCCCGACCAGCGGCACCGTCGAGCCCGGCGCCTCGGCCTCGTTCGACCTCGACTTGGACGCAGCCGGCCTGCCGCAGGGCATCTACACCGCCGACCTGGTCGTGTCGACGAACGACCCGGCCGTGGGCGCCGTCACGGTCGACGTCACGCTGACGGTCGGCGAGGCCGGCGGCGTGTCGATCGTGGTCGACGGGCCCCGCGGGTTCCGCTACCTCGGGCCCCCCTCGCCCGGCGTGACCGTCGACGACTTGGCGGCCCAGAACCTCGTCCGCGGCGTCCCCGGGTACTACCCGGCCGCCGAGCCGGCCAACCTCTACACCGAGTACGACACCGAGACCGGGAAGTGGGACGAGTCGAAGGGGACCGGTGAGGTCCTCGCGCTCGGCCGCGCGTTCCAGTGGTTCTTCTACGACCGGAACATCGGCAACCCGGACATCAGCCGGTCCCGCGAGCTCCCTTTCACGCTGTCGACCGACCGCCCGGCCAACACGGCCGACGTCGAGCTCGAGCTGGACACGGACGGAAACCGGTTCAACTTCCTCGCCAACCCGTTCGCGACTGACCTCGACCTGACGGGGATCGACGGCTGGCCCGGCGGCGACAACCTGAGCCCGAACGCGCCGGTGTGGACGTTCGACCCCGTGGCCCGGGCGTGGACGGCGGCGCCGGCCTCGATCCCGGCGTGGACGGGGTTCCGGGTCCGCGTGAAGGGCCCGCGCGTGAACGGAGCCCCGCGACTCCTCACGATCCCGGCCTCGGCCGCCGCCTCGGCGCCGCTCGCGTCCCGCCGGGCTGATCGCGGGGCGACGCCCGGTCTGTCGTTCACGCTCGCCGGGACCGACGCCGACGGCGTCGCCATCGGCGACCGGGCCATGACGTTCGCCTTCGCCGACGACGCCCGCGCCGCGTTCGACGCCGACGAGGACGTCGAGAAGTTCCAGACCCCCGCCACGGCCTACGCGCTCATCGGGGCCCGGAACGGACGCGCGTTCGTCGGCCACGACCGCCGCCCGTTCGCCCCGGCCGAGATCCCGCTGGCCGTCGAGGCCCGGGGGACCCGGTCGTCGTTCACGCTCCGGTGGGACGCCGACGCGCTCCCGGCCGGCCAGCCGGTCACGCTCGTCGACTTGGAGACGGGCGCCGAGGTCGACGTCCGGACCCGGTCGAGCTACGCGTTCGAGGTCGCCGCCCGGGCGGCCTACGACGAGGCCCCCGAGGGCGCCGTCGCCGACGGGGCCTCGGCGACGGACCGGTTCGTCTTGCGGATCGGGGCCGGCTCGGCTTCGGCTGAGGCGGGCGTGACCGAGGTCGAGCTCTCGTCGGTGGCGCCGAACCCGTCGTCGGGCTCGGCCCGCGTCGCGTACGCGGTCCCGGAGGCCGGGGCCGTCCGGGTGTCGGTGTACGACGTCCGTGGCCGTGAGGTCGCGGTCTTGGTCGACGGATCGATCGCGGCCGGTCGCCACGAGGCGACGCTCGCGAGCGGGTCGCTCGCGGCCGGCGTGTACATCGTCCGGCTGGAGACGGCCGGCCAGGTGCTGACGCGCCAGGCCGTCGTCGTCCGATAGCGAAGACCGATGGTGCGGCCCGCCCCAGGAGTCTGGGGCGGGCCGCGTCTTTGCGGGCGCTCCACACGGGCCCGTTGCTTGGGCGGTCGGGCGCGGCCTAGTTTGGTCGCCTGCCCACCGCACATGGCGGCGCACGCCGCGCGGCTTGGCCCCGTAGCTCAGTTGGCAGAGCAGCTGGCTTTTAACCAGCGGGTCGTAGGTTCGAGCCCTACCGGGGTCACCCTGCGGTCACGTTCTTTCTAGCGCCTCGCGCGCACCCTGCCCAGGTGGTGAAATTGGTAGACACGCACGCTTGAGGGGCGTGTGGAGTAAAATCCGTGCTGGTTCGAGTCCAGTCCTGGGCACTCTGTTTTTAGAGAGGCGGCTTCCCCATCGTGTGGAGGCCGCCTCTCTCGTTTCTGGCGTGAGGAGAGTTTGAACGAGGCGGCGCACGTCGGCGTCGTCGAGGTCTCGCGTGGGAGAGGCCCGCCCCTCTTGGAGGTTGACTGTGAATGGAGGCGGAAGTAGGGAACGAGGCGCAGGTGGGTGGGGCCGCCAAAGAGCGCGAAGCGGATGGTGCGTGAGCATCGGCGATGCAGCGCAACGCCGGCGAGCGCGCCAGGGGCCGCTCGCAGTCCCACACTGCGTTCAGAGTCTTCCTCTCGGAGCGTGGCGCGAGTCGGGTTGACATTCGGACGAACCGTTCGATACCCCACCCGCCCACACCACGCCCCTGGTCTCCTCCATGCCTGCCGGACCCCACGCCGCCGCAGCCTCCGCCATCCTTGATTCTGGTCGTCTCGCGGCCCTCGCCTCGACGGGCTTGCTCGACAGCGAGCCAGAACCGGAGTTCGACCGGCTGACGGCGCTGACGGCCCGCGTCGCCGGCGCCCCGGTCTCCCTCGTCGCCCTGATCGACGCGGACCGCTCGTACTTCAAGAGTGCCTACGGCGTCCCGGAGATGCCCTCCGGCCGGACGGTCCCGCTTTCCCACTCGCTCTGCCAGCACGTTGTCGGGACGGGGGCGACGCTCGTGATCGACGACGCGCGGACGCACCCCCTCGTCCGAGACAACGGTGGCGTGACGGACCTGGGCGTGGGCGCGTACCTCGGCGTCCCGGTCCGCTCCCCGTCGGGGCACGTGTTGGGGTCGCTGTGCGCCATCGACCTGGAGGCGCGGTCGTGGACCTCGGCGGACCAGCAGTCCCTGGTCTCGCTTGCGGCGTCGGTCGAGGGCGAGATCGCGCTCCGGGCCGAGCTCGCCGACCGGGAGCGGGCCGAGGCCTTGGCACGAGACGAAGCGGACGCGCTCGCGGCCGTCATCGGCGTCAACGCCCGGCTCGCCTCGGAGCTCGACCCGGACCGCCTCGTCCAGGCCGTCGTCGACGCTGGCGTCGCGATGACGCAGGCCACCGTGGGGGCGTTCTTCTACCGGCCCGCGGACGAGGCCGGCCAGGCCTTCCTGTTCGCCGCGACGGGCCTGTCGCCGTCGGCGCTCGACGCGTTCGCCGTGCTCCAGCGGTCGCCGGAGTCCGCCGCCACGCTCGCGTCGACGGTCCGGTCCGGCGACGTCGCGTCCGACCCCGCGCTGGCGTGGGTCCTCACCCTGCTGGACGGGGCGGTCGATCTCCGGAGCCTGATCAGCGTCCCCGTGGCGGACGCCTCCGGCGCGCTCATCGGCGCCCTCCTGTTCGGGCATCTGGCCGTCGACGCGTTCGACGCGCGGGCCGAGCGGGGCGCCCTCGCGATCGCCGACCAGGCGGCGATCGCGCTCCAGAACGCCCGCCTCCACCGGGCGCTCGACCAGAGCGAGCGTCGCCACCGGGCGGTCCTGGCGGGGCTGTCCGACGTCGTCTTCCAGACCGACCCGGCCGGCCTCTACACCTACCTCAACCAGGCCTGGGAAGACCGGACCGGCCACCGCGTCGCCGACGCGCTCAGGCGACCGCTCTTCGACTTCGCCGCCGGAGACGCCGGTGACATCGCAGCCGCGTTTGCGGAGGCGGTGGCGGGGGCTACTCCGGCGTCGCCGTTGATGCGGGCCCTGACGGCCGCCGTCGAGTGCGCCGACGGGACCGTTCGCCACTTCGAGGCCCGGGGACGCATGTCGTTCGACGAGACCGGCGCGCTGCTGGGCTCCCTCGGCACGCTCACCGACGTCACCGACACGGTCCGCTACCACGCCGAGCGGGAGGCCCGCCAGGCGGCCGAGGCGGCGCGCGAAGAGGCCGAGCGGATGGCCCGGCTCCAGAGCGCGTTCCTCGCCAACATGAGCCACGAGATCCGCACGCCCCTGACCGCCATCCTGGGCAACGCCGAGATCCTCGCCGACGAGGTCCCCGCCGACGTCCGCGACCTCGCGGTGTCGATCCAGACCGGCGGGCGCCGGCTGATGGAGACGCTGACCTCGGTCCTCGACCTCGCCCAGATCGACGCGGGCCAGATGACGCCCCGGCCCCAGGCCGTCTGCGCCCGCGAGCACCTGCTCGACGCAGCCCGCGGCGTTGCGGCACTGGCCGAGCAAAAGGGCCTCACGCTCTACGCCGACCTGGGCGACCTGCCGACGGTCTCGATCGATCCGGACCTCCTCGACCGCGCCCTCGCGAACCTGCTCGGCAACGCCGTCAAGTTCACCGTCGAGGGGTCAGTGACGCTCCGGGCCCGCCACGACGACGACCGCCTCCGGGTCGAGGTCGAGGACACCGGCATCGGGATCGCCCGCGACGCCCAGGGCCACCTGTTCGACCCGTTCCACCAAGCGTCGGACGGCCACGCCCGGACGCACGAGGGCAACGGGCTCGGGCTCGCCATCACGCGCGGCGTCGCAGCTCTCCTCGGGGGCGCCGTGGCGGTCGAGAGCGCACCGGGCGAGGGGGCCCGGTTCACCCTCGACGTCCGGGCCCCCGTCGCGTCGACGTAGGCCCGCTCGGCTTACCGGGCCACCGTCAGCGAGCGGACGACGACGCGGTCACCGGCCACGAGCCGGACGAGGTAGACGCCGGCGGGGACGCGAGCCAGGTCGAGGTCGAGCGTGACGACGCCCGCGGCCCGCTCGCCCGCCTCGACGAGCGCCACGCGGCGGCCCAGCACGTCGACCACCTCGGCCGTGACCTCGGCCGGCGCGTCCAGCTGGAGGGCGACGGTCGCCCGGCCGGACGTCGGGTTCGGGTAGAGCGCGACGTCGGCGACGGCCTGGACCGACACGGGGACCGGGGCCAGAGCGGCGACCGACGGGGGCAACGACTGGCTCGCGTTCAGGGACCCGCGCGAGTTGAGGCGCGGTCCACGCCAGGTAAACTCGGCGGCCGTCGTTCCGCGCCCGATCCGCTGGATCGACCGGGTGTACGGCGTCGAGTTGTCCTCGACCAGGCCGACGTCGACCGAGGTGAGACCGGCGGCCGGCCCGGCCGTCGCCGTGATCGTGCCCTCGTAGGACAGGAACTCGACCGTCACGCCGGCGGCGTCGACGAGCGCCATCCCGGCGGGGCCGTTGTTGCGGAGCGCGGGCTGGTCGAACCAGAGCGCGCCCAGGCCACCCTCGTCGTCGATCGTGCCCGAGAGCGCCGTCGTGGCGTAGACCGTCCCCTGGCGGCCGTAGAACGCGACCGTCCACCCGTCCAGGGTCAGGCCCGGCGTGCCGGCGACCTCGACCCCCTCGTCCACGTCGTCGCGGCGGTTGTCGTAGTGGAACTCGTTGATCCAGGCGACGCCCGAGGCCGGCGGCGGGAGGAACGTCTGGCCGGGGTTGGGCTGGCCCGGCGACTCCGGCCCGGGCCCGGCCCAGGTGAAGCCGGCCGTGCCCGACCCCTCCCCGACGAGGTAGAGGCTCTGGCCCTGGGCCGTCGTGCCGCTCTCGGCCACGCCGACGTCGACCGACGTCAGGCCGGCCGCCGGGCCGTCGGCGGCGACGAGCGTGCCCTCGTACGAGAGGAACTGGACGACCGCGCCGTCGGGGCCGACCAGGGCGATCCCGTCCGGGCTCCCGTTCTGGAGCCCGAGCACCGGCGTCCAGGCCGTCCCGACCCCGTTCTGCTGGTCCGCGAGCGTGCCCGTCAGCGGGATCGTGGCGTAGACCGTCCCGCCGTTGCCGTTGTAGGCGACCAGGGCCCAGCCGTCCAGGGCCGTCCCGGCCGGGCCGGCCACCTCGACGCCCTCACCCGTGTCGCTCCCCGCGTTGTCGTAGTGGAACTCGTTGACCCAGATCAGGCCGCCGGGGATCGGGGTCGGGTCGGGGTCCGGGTTGGGGTCGGGGTCCGGGTCGGTCGACGTCAGGTCAAAGGCCCGCCGGGCGAGCGTCGAGTCGAGCGTGAACGGGTTCGGCGTCCCCTGCAAGGTGGCGATCCACTGCGAGCGGGCGTCCTCGCCGGCGTCGACCGGGTCGGCGTAGTGCCAGTGGATCAGGTCCTGGGCCATCGTCGCGAAAAAGGCGTCGCCGTCGCTAGCGGCGACCTGGGCGGGGTAGATCGTCGCGAAGTAGAACACGGCGCGCGCGGCGTTCCCCTTGTGGTCGTGGCGGGGCTCGAACCGGGCCGTGAAGCCGGGCTCCGGGTTGTCGTAGTCGACCTCGCTCCACTCGGACCGGTCGCCCGACGGCGCGGCCGTCGTGTTCGCCGCGTCGCGGTACCAGCGGTCCGTGTAGACGTCGGGGATCTCGGCGAACGGGTGGTTCCCCCGCGACGAGTTGACGGTGCTCTTGGCCGGGAACAGGTTGTGTAGGTCGCTCCGGGCGGGCTCCGAGGCCGCCCCCTTCGACTGGGGCCACGTGTGCTCGGCGTTGATCCCCTTGGCGTAGGCGTCGGACGAGGGGTCGGCGCCGGGCGTGAGCTGGATGCAGAACCGGGTGTAGACGCCGCAGACCTCGCCGCTGACGTCCTGCTCGTGGGCGTAGAGCTCGTCGCGCGCCGGCCCGTAGCCCAGCGTCAGGCTCGGCGCGTAGTCCGCCTGGATGGCCGCGCGGAGCGGGGCGCCGGAGAGCCCCGGGTAGAGCGTGGTCTGGGTCTGGGCCCCTCCTGCGGCCGTGGTGAGCAGGAGGAGGGCGAGCAGGGAAACGAAACGCATCGAGTCGGGGGGGACGTAGGCCCAAGATCGGCCCTCGCCCCGCCGGTCCGTACGCCCTCACGGAAACCGCACTAACGCCGCGTCGCTCCTGCACATCGCGCGCGCGGAGACGGCCCGCGCCGACCGCCACGCGCTAGCTCTCGGACGCGGCCACCGAGCGGCTGGCCTGGCCGACGGCGGAGCGGTCGGGCCCCGGCAAGGCCACCGTGAACGTCGTCCCCTCGCCCTCGGCCGTCTCGACCGAGAGCTCGCCGCCGTGCCCGTGGACGACGATCTCGTAGGCCAGCGACAAGCCGAGCCCGGTGCCCTCGCCGGTCGGCTTGGTGGTGAAGAACGGCTCGAACACGCGCTCGCGGGCCTCCTCCGGGATGCCCGTCCCGTTGTCGGCGATCCGGACGCGGACGCCGCCCTCGCCCCAGGGCCGCGAGGTCACGGTGAGGGTCGGCTCGTAGCCGTCGCCGGCCGTGGCCGCCCGCTGGCGGAGCGCCTGGAGCGCGTTGTCGAGCAGGTTGAGGAACACGCGGCCCATCTCCTCGGGCACCATCTCGACCTCGCCGACGGCCGGGTCGAGGTCCGTCTGGAGGTCCACGTTGAACCCGGAGTGCTCGGCCCGCATCCCGTGGTAGGCCAGCCCGACGTACTCCTTGAGCAGGCTGTTGACCGGGGCCGCCCGGCTCGGGCCCGGCGTCGACCGGCTGTGGGCCAGCATCGACCGGATGATCCCGTCGGCCCGGCGGCCGTGCTCGCGGATCTTGACGGCGTTCGACCGCAGGTCGTCGAGCAGGTCGGCCGAGGCGTCGAGGGCCTCACCGACCGGCCGCGTCTCGTCCTCGCGGACCTCCTCCTCGAAGTCGTCCAACAGCTCGACCAGCAGCTGGGCGAAGTTGTTGACGAAGTTCAGCGGGTTCTTGAGCTCGTGGGCCACGCCGGCCGTGAGCTGGCCGAGCGACGCCATCTTCTCCTGCTGGACGAGCTGGGCCTGGGCCGCCTCGAGCCGGGCGAGCGACCCCTCGAGCTCGGCCTGCTGCGCCTCGAGCTCGCCGCTCCGGGCCTCGAGCTGCTCGCCCCGGACCTGGAGCCGGTCGCGCAGCCGCGACAGCCGCAGCGTCCCCCGGTACTGGGCCTGCCGGCCGGCGTAGAGCGCCGCGCTCATGGCGGTGCACAGGAACGTGACGAGCACGAGGTACGACATCCGCCGGACGGCCTCGCCTACGTCGAGCATCGTGTCGCCGTGGTCGGCGAAGGCCACCGCGCCGGTGTGGAGGACCGTGATGAGCACGCCCAGCGCCAGCGTCTGGACGGGCTGGAACGGGACGGTCCCGACCGTGAACAGCAGGAGCAGCGAGAGCCACCCGGCCAGGAACTCGAGGTCGCCCCGGGCCACGTCGCCCGACGTCAGGATGGCCGCGCCCGCCACGACGTAGAGCGCCAGCAGCGCCCGGCTCAGCACCAGCCCCGGGCGGAACCGGGCGACCAGCAGGAACACCGCCGCGACGGCGTAGACGAACAGCTTCTCCGAGAGGGCCTGCGAGATCTGGACCGTCGCCCCCCGCATCCCGTCCCCACCCAGGATCGACGTCACGCCGGCCGAGACGCCGACGCCGAGCAGCGCCACGATCCCGAACAGCCCGGCCACCCGCATCCCGAGCACCGACGCGTTGTCGAGGACGGCCCGGAACCCGGGGTCCCGCTCGGCCCGCGTCGGGGCGACGTAGCGCTCCCAGAGGACGCGGAGGCGGACGGACGGGGACATGGAGGGCGGGCGGGTCGTCGCTCGTACTCGGCACCGACCGCTTTGTCCCCACCGGGCTCGCTCCGCTCGCGGGAACGGGAAGCGGGGAACGGGCAGAGGCGCACGGCACGCTGGAACCTTTTCAGTCACGCCGTGGAACCTCCCGCCTCCCGCCTCCCGCCTCCCGCCTCCCGCCTCCCGCCTCCCGCCTCCCGCCTCCCGCCCTGATCCACCTCCCCGGTCCCCCACTTCCCGTCGACACCGTCCTGCCCCGCCTGGTCGCGGCGCTGGGCGAGGCCGGCGCGGCCGTGCTCCAGGCGCCGACCGGGGCGGGCAAGACGACGCGCGTCCCCCTCGCACTTCTCGGCGCCGGCTGGCTGGGCGACCGGACCCTCGTGATGCTGGAGCCCCGGCGGATCGCGGCCCGAGCGGCGGCCCGACGGCTGGCGAGCCAGCTCGGCGAGCGCGTCGGCGAGACGGTCGGGCTCCGGATCCGGGGCGAGACGCGGGTGTCCCGCCAGACCCGCGTCGAGGTGGTGACGGAGGGCGTGCTCACCCAGCGGCTGGTCCGCGACCCCAGCCTGGAGGACGGGCGGACGGTCGGCGCGGTCGTGTTCGACGAGGTCCACGAGCGGAGCCTGCAGAGCGACCTCGGGCTGGCGCTGGCGCTCCAGTCGCGGAGCCTGCTCCGCCCGGACCTCCGCCTGCTCGCGATGAGCGCGACGTTCGACGGCGCCCGTTTTTCCGATCTCCTCGGCGACGCGTCCGTCATCACCAGCCAGGGGCGGACGTTCCCCGTCGAGCCCGTCTACCTCGGCGGCCCGCGCACGGACGCGGGCGGCCGGCCGGCCCGCATCGAGGACGCCGTCGCCGACGCCGTCCGCCAGGCCTTGGCCGACGAGCCGGGCAGCGTGCTCGCCTTCCTGCCCGGCTCGGGTGAGATTCGGCGGACCGCCGAGCGCCTTCAGGGCACCGTGCCTCGCGACGTGACGATCGCCCCTCTCTACGGCGACCTCAGCGCCCGCGACCAGGACGCGGCGGTCTCCCCCGCCCCGCCCGGCACGCGCAAGGTGGTGCTGGCGACGAGCATCGCCGAGACGAGCCTGACCATCGAGGGCGTCCGCGTCGTCGTCGACTCCGGGTTGGCGCGGCGGCCCCGGTTCGACGCCGGCAGCGGGATGAGCCGGCTCGAGACCGTCCGCGTCTCGCGCGCCGAGGCCGACCAGCGGCTGGGCCGCGCCGGGCGGACCGAGCCGGGCGTCGGCTACCGGCTGTGGAGCCCCGGGGAGCAGGCGGCGCTCCGGCCGTTCGCCCCGCCCGAGATCGCCCAGGCCGACCTGGCGCCGCTCGCGCTCACCCTCGCCGCCTGGGGCGCTGGGCCCGACGAGCTCCGCTGGCTCGACCCTCCGCCCCCCGCCGCCTTCGCGACCGCGAGAGAGCTCCTCGCCGAGCTCGACGCGCTCGACGCCGACGGCGCGCTCACGGCCCACGGTCGCGCCATGGCCGACCTCCCCATGCACCCGCGCCTGGCCCACCTCGGCCTCCGCGCCCGCGAGCGAGGCCGCGCCGGGCTCGGCGCCGACCTGGTCGGCCTGCTGGGCGAGCGCGACGTGTTCCGCTTCGGCGGCCGCCTGCCCGACGTCGACCTCCGCCTCCGCGTCGAGGCGATGCGCGGCGGCGACGGGGCGAGCTACCGGGGCGTCCGGCTCGACCGGGGCGCGCTCGACCGGGCCCGCCAGGAGGCCCGCCGCTGGCGCCGCGCCTGGGACGGCACCGACCGGCCCGGCGACCCCGACGCGGCCGGCGCGCTGCTCGCCCTCGCCTACCCCGACCGCGTCGCCCAGCGCGTCGGCGAGACGGCGGAGGGCGCGCGGTACCGGCTGCGCGAGGGCCGCGCGGCACGGCTCGACCCCGACCAGTCGCTGGCCGACGCGCCCTTCCTGGCCGTCGGCGACCTCGACGACCGCCGCGGCGGCGCGCGCGTCTTCCTGGCCGCGCCCCTCGACGCCGACGACGTCGAGACGCTGTTCGCCGACCAGATCGTGACCGACGAGACCGTGGCCTGGGACGCGAGCGCGGGGCGCGTGACGGCGACGCGCGTCCGCCGGCTCGGAGCCGTCGTGCTGTCCGAGGCGCCGATCCCGAGTCCGCCGCCGCACCTCGTCACCGCCGGGCTGGTCGAGGGCGTCCGCCAGGCGGGCCTGGGCGTGCTCCCGTGGACCAAGGACACGCGCCGGCTGAGGGAGCGGATGGCGTTCCTCCACCACCACCTCGGCACCGACTGGCCCGACGTCTCCGACGACGCGCTCCTCGACACGCTCGCCGACTGGCTCGGGCCCTACCTCGCCGGCCTGACGCGGCTGTCCGACCTCGGCCGGCTCGACCTCGGCATGGTGCTCGGTCAGCTCGCCCCGCCCGGCGCCCGGTCCGACCTCGACCGGTTGGCGCCGAGCCACGCGACCGTCCCCAGCGGCTCCGTCCGCCCGCTCGACTACTCCGACCCGGAGGCGCCCGTGCTGGCGGTCCGCCTGCAGGAGGTGTTCGGGCTGGAGGAGACGCCGCGCGTGCTCGGCGGCCGGCTGCCCGTGTTGATGCACCTTCTGAGCCCGGCCCAGCGGCCCGTCCAGGTCACCGCCGACCTCGCGTCGTTCTGGCGCGACGCCTACTTCGACGTCCGCAAGGACCTGCGGGGCCGCTACCCCAAGCACCACTGGCCCGAGGACCCGCTCGACGCCACGCCGACCGCCCGCGCCAAGCGCCGCCGATGACCGCTCGCGCCCTCGCCCTCATCCTCTTCGCCATCGCCGCACCCGCCTGGGCCAACATGGCAAGCCCCGTCACGCCGGGGACGCCGGCCGGCGAGCCCGCCGCCGCGCTCGACGGCCTGCGGATCGCGCGCGAGACGCTGTCGCTCGACCTCCGCCCGCTCGGCCGGGGCCGCCCGTTCGGCGTCGTCGAGGCCGAGTACCGGATCGTCAACGCGGGCGAGGCGCGCGTCGTCCCGCTCGAGTTCGTGGCCCTGGGCCAGGACGTCGACGCGGCCGAGGTGTGGCTCGACGGACGGCCCGTCGCCGCCGAGCGCGTCGACGCGCTCGCCGTCCCCCCGTCGTGGCGGATCGCGGACCGGACGCCGGCGCTCGACGGCGACGCCGTGCCGTACCAGGCCGACGACGGGATCGGCACGGCTCGTGGGCTCCGGTTCGCGGTCACCGTCCCAACGGGCCAACACGCCGTCCGCGTCCGGTACCGGGTCCGGTTGGGCGCGTACGACGATGGGGGCCACCCGAACCGGGTCTGGCAGCTCGCCTACAGCCTGGCGCCGGCCCGTCTGTGGAGCGGGTTCGGCCAGCTCGACGTGGCCGTGCGCGCGCCCGACGGCTGGGACCTCGCGGCGTCGCTCCCGCTCCGCCGCCAGGGCGGCGCGCTCGTCGGCCGGTTCCGCGGCGTCCCGGGCGACGTGCTGGCGGTCTCGGCCCGAGCGCCGGCGCCGGCCTTGCGCGTCCCGCTCCGCGTCGCGGGCGTCGTCGTCGGGCTCGTGGTGGTCGTCTTCTTCGGGTTCGTCTCCGGACGGCTGGCGGCGCGTGCGGGCAAGAGCGCGTGGCGGGCCCTCCCGGGCTCGGTCCTGGGCGGCATCGTCGGCGGCGTCGCGTTCGCGGCGATCGTGATGACGGCCGACGACCTGGGCGACTCGGCAGCCCACGGCTACCGAACGCTGCTGGGGATGATGTTCCTCGGCGGTCCGCTGGCGATCGTCGTGGGGAGCGCGCTCGCGCAAGCCGTCGCCGTCTGGCGCATTCGGGCGGAGCAGGGGCCGCCGGGCGAAACCGAGGCCGCTCGCGGGGTCCCCTCTCCCCCCGGGAGAGGGACAGGGTGAGGGTCCTCGGGCCGCCCAGACAGCGCTCCGCCCCACGCGGATGTGCCACGCGGACACGGCACGCAGACAACCACGAGGACACGGCACGCTGTGCCCCTACGGCCGATTCTATGTTTCCTCACGCCGATTCCGCTCCCATGCGCGCCCTCCGCTTCCACCGCCACGGCCCGCCCGCCGACGTCCTCCAGCTCGACGACGTGCCGACGCCCGAGCCCGGCCCCGGCCAGGTCCGCCTGCGGCTGACGCACCGGCCGATCCACCCGTCCGACCTGTCGATGGTCAAGGGCACCTACGGGCGCTCGCGCGAGCTGCCGGCCGTCGGCGGCAACGAGGGGCTCGGCGTGGTCGACGCCGTCGGCGACGGCGTGTCGCTGGCGGTCGGGCAGCGGGCGGTCAAGCTGGGCGAGGCGCCGACGTGGCAGGACGCCGTCGTGCTCCCCGAGGCCGAGGTGCTGGCGGTCCCGGACGCCCTCGCGGACTATGCCGCGGCCCAGCTGTTCGTCAACCCGCTGACGGCCGAACTTCTGCACCGCAATGCCGGCCTCGAGCACGGCGACGTGCTGGTGCAGACGGCCGGCGCGAGCGCCGTCGCCCGGGTCGCGGCCGAGATGGCCGTCGCTCGTGGAGTCCGCGCCGTCGCCGTCGTCCGCAGCGGCGACCAGCGGGGCCGGCTCGAAGCCCTCGGTGCCACCGTCGTCGTGGCCGACGCGAACACGTCCGAGACGCGGGCGGCGCTGCGCGAGGCCGTCGGACCAGGCGGGGCGGCGGCCGTGTTCGACCCGGTCGCGGGTGACGTCGGGGCGCTGGCGCTGTCGTCGCTGCGGGACGGCGGGCGGCACCTCGTCTACGGCGCTCTCAGCGGCGACCCGCTGCCGTCGTCGCCGGCGGCGCTCATCTACCGCGACGTCACCGTCGGGGGCGTCTGGCGGACGCAGTGGGCGGGGCGCGCCGACCCGGCCGTCGTGCGCGCCACCCTCTCCGAGCTCGCCGTCGCCGCAGCCGAAAACGTCTTCACGCTCCCCGTCGACGCCGCCTTCGACCTGTCCGACGTCGCCGAGGGCGTCCGCCAGTCGACCGCGCACGGGCGCTGGGGCAAGGTGCTGCTCACCGGCTGACAGCTACTCGGCCCGGCCGAGGAGCGCGCGGAGCTCGTCGGCGTCGCGCACGACGTGGTCGGTCGCGAGCAGGTCCTGGTGGACGTCGTGCTCGGCGTAGTGCGTCGGCCGGCCGGTCTGGGCGTTGACGACCCACGAGTGGAGCGGGTCGCGGGGCCGCCCGCGCATCACCGACCGGGGCGAGGCCCCGACGACTCCGGCGACGGCGCCGTAGGTCGCGCGCTGGCGGAGGTCCTGGAGCCGGTACAAGAGCGGGGTCAGCACGTCGTCCATTGGCCGGGGGGGATGGGCCCGCGACCTACGCGCGACGGCGTGCCGATGTCCCGCTACGCGACGTCCACCCGGACCGCCGCGGTCGCCGCCGCGAGCCGGGCTTGGGCCTCGCCGGCCGTCGCGGCCGTCACGATCAGGTGGCCGGCCTCCTGGCCCGTCCCCTCACGCGGGCCGAGCTCGACGCCCGGGCGGACGCGGACGGAGACGGCTTCGACGCCGGGCATCGCGCGCGCGGCCTCGACGCCGTCGACGGCGCGGACCGTGCCGGGGCCCGGATGGAGGATCCGGGCCGCCGCGACCCGCTCGGCCCGGCCCGGCAGGTCGGGCGTCTCGCCGAGCGCGATCCGGAGCACGGCCTCCCACGGGTCGACGCCGTACGCCAGGCCGATGAGCCGCATCAGGTGGCCGCCGGGCGGGCGCGCCGCCATCTCCCCGAACACGGGCCCGTCCGGCGTCAAGAACACTTCGAGGTGCGTGATCCCCGACGCCACGCCGAGCGCGCGCCGCACCGCCTCCGCATGGGCCAGGACGGCCGCGCGGACGTCGGGCGCCAGCGGGGCCGGCACCAGGCTGGCCCACCCGGGCGCGAGGTAGGCCGTCGGGTTCGCGAACACCGTCCGGTCGCCGACCACCAGGGTCTCGACGCTCATCTCGACGCCGTCGACGAACGACTCGGCCATCTCGCCGGGCGCGAGCCGGTCCGGCACGTCGGCCGGGTCGGCGACGATGCGGGTCCCTCGGCCGCCCGACCCGACGGCCGCCTTCAGCACCAGCGGCAGGCCCAAACGCTCGACGACCTCGGCGCCGGACAGGCCGTCGTCGGCCTCGACCACGTCGGCGCACGCCAGGCCCGCGGCGCGCGCGGCCCGCTTCATGGCCCGTTTGTCGCTGCACCGGATGGCGGCCTCGACCGTCAGCCCGCCCATCCCGAGTGTTTCTCGGACGTGCGCCGCCGGCACCACCGACCGCTCCGTCAGCGCGACGACGGCGGCGGGGTCGAGCGCGCGGAGGTCGTCGGCGACGGTCCGCCAGCGGCCGGCCGGCGCGTCGAACGGGGCCTCCACGACGCCCGCCAACCGGGCGGCCGCCTTGGGCCCCGGCGCGGTCTCGACGACGGCCACCACCGGGCGCCCCAGCCGCTCGGCCGCGTCGAGCGCGCCCGGCCGGAGCCCCACCGTGACGACGGGCCTCACGCGGCCCCGCTCTGGACGACGGCCTCCACGTCCGCCGTCGCCTTGGGGATGCCGGGCCCGAGCACGCGGTGACCGTCGTCGGTGATCAGCACGTCGTCCTCGATGCGGACGCCGCCGAACCCGACCCAGCGCTCGGCCTCATCGTAGTCGACGAACTCGGCGAAGCGGCCCTCGGAGCGCCAGAGCTCGATCAGGACGCCGTTGAAGTACAAGCCGGGCTCGACCGTCATCACGTGGCCCGTGTGGAGGGCGCGTGCGAACCGGAGGTACTGGGTCCCGAACTGGGTGCTCCGCTCGGCCTCGTCGGCGTAGCCGACCCGCTCCTCCCCCAGCCCTTCGAGGTCGTGGACGTCGAGCCCCATCGGGTGGCCCAGACCATGCGTGAAGAAGAGCGCGTGGGCCCCCTCAGCCACGATCTCGTCGACGTCGCCGCGGAGCAGACCCAGCCCGACCAGGCCGTCGGCCAGCGTCCGGGAGGCGAGGTCGTGGAGGTCGCGGAACGGGACGCCCGGGGCGCACCCGGCGATGCACGCCTCTTGCGCCTCCAGCACCAGCGAGTAGACGTCGCGCTGGCGGTCGGTGAACGTGCCGCCGACCGGCGAGCACCGCGTGATGTCGGAGCAGTAGCCCGAGGCCGGCGTGACGCAGCCGGCGTCGTGCAAGAGCAGGTCGCCCGGGGCCATCACGTAGTCGCTGGCGTGGTGGTGCGGCACCTCGCCGCGCGTCGTGACGATGGCGGGGAACGACAGGTGCGCGCCGCGCGACGTCGCCGCCGCCTCGACGGCCGCGGCCACCTCGAGCTCGGTCCGGCCGGGCTGCGCCATCCACATGGCCGTCCGGTGCATCTCGTCGGCGAGGGTGAGCGCGTGCTCGATCTCGGCCACCTCCGCCCGCGTCTTGACGAGCCGCTGGGCGATCACGGCGTCCATCAGCGCCTCCGACGGCGCGACGTCGTTCGGGGCGACGCCCAGCAGCGTGGCCAGGCGGAGCCGCTGGCCAGCCCGGTACGGCGGCAGCACGTGGACGTCTCGGCCCGCCCGCTGCGCCGCGGCGACGGTCGCCGCGAGCCCCTCCATCGGGACGGTCCACGGGATGCCGGCGGCGGCGGCGCGCTCGGCTACCGAGGGCCGCTCGCCGTCCCACACGCGGTCGGCCATCGTCGCCTCGGTCCCGTAGAGCGTCGCCGCGCCCGAGTCGGCGTCGAGCGTGAGGGCCAGGCCGGGCGCGTCGGCGCCGGCATAGTAGCGGAACGAGCCGTCCTGGCGGAAGGGGTACAGGTTGGCCGCGTAGTTCATCGGCATGGCCTCGTTGCCCAGGAGCACGATGAGGCCGCCGGGGACGGCGTCGGCGAGGGCGGCCCGCCGGTCGGCGAAGGTGTCGGGGGAGAACATGGGAGCCGGAGAGGTCGGGGCGGGACAAGCTACCCGCCCGACCACGTCGCGGGGCCCGCGGGCCGATCCGTGCCGCGGGGCGACCGCGTGGAAGTCGGCCTCCGACTCGGACCCCCCGTCCGCACGCCCATCGCTGCGCTCAGGGGCGCACGGACTGTCCCCCTTGAAGGGGGACAGCTTTCCGAGCCTGGGAGTGGAGCGACCGGCCGGGAAGCGGGGGGTCGCGAGATCCGTGCCGCTGGTGGCCACCTGCGTGCCGTTCGTGACAGCCAGCCGGGGAAGAGCCCTGAGGAGACGTCCGGGCCGAACCTGACCCGGGAGACCCGGTACCACCGGCTCTTCCCCTCGCCTGCCGTGGCCCTCCCCCGGTCGCAGAAGACACTTCTCTGGACCGGCGTCGGCCTGGTGGCCGTCGCCCTGCTGCTCGTGCCCCGTTGGGGCGGCGACGCCGAGGCCGAGCCGAGCGCGGAGGGGCCACGCGGCGGCGACACGCTGTCGGTGACGGTGGCCCCGGTGGCGCGAGAGCTGCTGGAGGACCGCGTCACGACGACCGGCACGCTGCTGCCGTGGGAGGCCGTCGACGTTCGCGCCGAGGTGGCCGGGCGCGTGGTCGCCATCAACTTCCAGGAGGGCACGTCGGTTGGGCAAGGCCAGACGCTGGTGTCGCTCGACACGGACGTGCTGCGGGCCCAGATCGAGGGCGCTCGTGCGCGGCGCGACCTGGCGGGCGTCCAGGCCGGCCGCTACCGCGAGCTGTTCGAGATCGGCGGGCTGAGCCGCCAGGAGCTCGACCAGGCCGAGAGCGAGTCGCGCGTGCTCGACGCCGAGCTGGCCCAGCTGGCCGCCGAGGTCCGCCGCCGCCAGATCGTGGCCCCGTTCGCTGGCGAGATCGGGCTCCGCCAGGTCAGCGTCGGCGCCTACGTCGCGCCGGGCGACCCGATTGCCACGCTGCGCGTGACGGGCCAGCTCCGGCTCGAGTTCACGGTCCCCGAGCGCTACCTCGGCCAGATCCAGGAGGGCGAGACCGTCCGGTTCTCCGTGCCCGGCCAGGACGACGACTTCGCGGCGACGGTCTACGCGACCGAGCCCAACGTCGACGCGGCGACGCGGGCGTTCACCGTCCGCGCCCGGGTCCGCAACCCCGGCGGCGTGCTGGTGCCGGGCGCCTTCGCCGAGGTGGCCCTGGTCCTCGACGAGGTCCCGGACGCGCTGCTCATCCCGACCGCCGCCGTCATCACCGGTGCCGACAGCACGACCGTCTTCGTCGTCCAGGACGGGACGGCCGTGCCGCGCGCGGTGACGACGGGCGTCCGCACGGCGGACCGGGTCCAGGTCACGAGCGGGCTCTCGGCCGGCGACGTCGTGCTGACGTCCGGCCTCAACCAGGTCCGCCCCGGGCAGGCCGTCCGCACGGGCGGCGCGTTCGACCCGACGCGCGTCCGGCCGGCCGCCGCGCCCGACCGCGGCCGCGCGTACCAGCCCGCCCGCTGATGGCCTCGCTCTACGACGTCTCCGTCCGCCGGCCCGTCTTCGCGACGGTGATGTCGCTCGCCATCCTGATCGGCGGCGCCATCGGGTACCAGGAGCTGGGCGTGCGCGAGTACCCCATCGTCCAGACGCCCGTGATCTCGGTGCGGACCGACCTCCGCGGCGCGAATGCGGCCGTCATCGAGAGCCAGATCACCGAGCCCATCGAGGAGTCGGTCAACGCCATCGACGGGATCCGCTCGATCACCAGCACGAGCAACCAGGGCCGGAGCACCGTGAGCGTCGAGTTCGACTTGGGCGCCGACCTCGACGCCGCCGCGGCCGACGTCCGCGACCGCGTGAGCCGCGCGCGCGGCCGGATCCCGGACGAGGCCGAGGAGCCCATCATCTCGAAGTCGAACGCCGACGGCGAGCCGGTCATCTTCCTGAACCTGTCGTCGGAGCAGTACAACCTGCTCGAGCTCTCCGAGATCGCCGACAACTTTTTTGCCGAGCGGCTGCAGACCATCGACGGCGTTGGGTCGGTCGACATCTGGGGCGACAAACGGTACGCGATGCGGCTGTGGATGGACCCGGCGAAGCTGGCGGCCTACGGCCTGGCGCCGGGCGACGTGCGGCGGGCCGTCGACGAGCAGAACATCGAGTTGCCGGGCGGCCTCATCGAGGGCGACCAGGTCGAGCTGGCCATCCGTCCATTGACGCGGCTGGCGACTGTCGAGGAGTTCGAGAACCTGATCCTGAAAAGCGACGGGACGACCCTCGTGCGCTTTTCCGACGTCGGACGGGTCGAACTGGCGGCCCAGAACCAGCGGACCGTCCTGAAGCGCGACGGCGTCGCGATGGTCGGCGTCGTCCTGCGCCCACTCGCCGACGCCAACGCCATCGAGATCGTCGACGAGTTCTACGACCGGCTGGAGGACATTAAGCCAGACATCCCGGACGGGATCGAGCTGGGGATCGGGTTCGACAACACCGAGCCGATCCGGGCGTCGATCCGCGAGGTCCGCAACACCGTCTTCATCGCGCTCGCGCTCGTGGTGCTCGTCATCTTCGGCTTCCTGCGTGACTGGCGGACGACGCTCATCCCGATCCTCGTCATCCCGGTCTCGCTCGTCGGCGCGTTCGGGGTGATGGCGCTGGCCGGCTTCTCGATCAACGTGCTGACGCTGCTGGCGCTCGTCCTCGCCATCGGGCTGGTGGTGGACGACGCGATCGTGGTCCTGGAGAACATCTACGCCAAGATCGAGGAGGGCATGGAGCCGATCGCGGCGGCGGTCGCCGGGACGCGCGAGATCTACCTCGCCGTCATCGCGACGACGCTGGCCTTGGTCGCCGTCTTCCTGCCGATCATCTTCCAGAGCGGCGTGATCGGCGCGCTGTTTAGGGAGTTCGGGCTGACGATCGCGGCGGCCGTCGTGATCTCGTCGTTCGCGGCGCTCACGCTGACGCCGATGCTATCGTCGAAGCTGCTCAAAAAGCGCGAGCAGAAGCCGTGGGCGTACCGGAAGACCGAGCCCTTTTTCCAGCGGCTCAACGACGCGTATCGGTCCAGCCTGGCGGCCTTCCTGCGCGTCCGGTGGCTGGCGTTCGTGGTGATGGCGGTCGCTGGGGGCGGCGTGTGGTGGCTGTTCACGAACCTCGAGAGCGAGCTGGCGCCGGCTGAGGACCGCTCCCAGATCCGGGTGTTCGCGAACGCGCCCCAGGGCCGCGGCTACGCCTACATGGACGCCTACACGGACGAGTTGATCGCGCTCGTCCAGCGCGAGGTCCCCGAGGTCGAGGCCCTGATCTCGGTCACGTCGCCGGGCTTCGGGTCGTCGGGCTCGGTCAACTCGGCGTTCGGCAACCTCATCCTGGTCAAGCCGGACCAGCGGGAGGCGAGCCAGGACGAGATCGCGAACCGCGTCCAGGCGGCCGTCGGCGGCCTGCCGGGCGCGCGCGTCGGCGTGAGCCAGCCGGCGACCATATCGACGTCGTCGGGGCGGGGGTCGCCGGTCCAGCTGGTGATCCAGGCGCCCAACCTGCTCGCGTTGCAGGACGCGCTGCCGGCGTTCATGGAGCGGGCGACCCAGGACCCGGCGTTCCAGTTTGCCCGGGTCGACTTGGAGTTCACGCTGCCCGAGCTCCAGGTCGAGGTCGACCGCGACCGGGCGCAGACGCTGGGGATTCCGCCCGTTGACGTCGCCCAGGCGCTGGCGGTGGCCCTGAGCGAGGGCCGGTTCGGCTACTTCAACCGCGACGGCGAGCAGTACGAGATCATCGGCCAGCTCGAGCGGGAGGCGCGCGACACGCCGAACGCGATCCAGGGCATCTTCGTCCGCAGCGCCGCCGGCCAGCCGATCCCGCTGTCGAACCTGGTCACGCTGACCGAGTCGGCCGCGCCGCCCCAGCTCTACCGTTTCAACCGCTTCACGGCAGCGACGGTCTCGGCTGAGCCGGCCGAGGGCGTCTCGCTGGGCGACGCCATCGACGCCATGGAGGCCATCGCCGACGAGACGTTGCCGGTCGGCTTCTCGACCGCGCTCGACGGCCAGAGCCGCGACTTCCGCGAGGCCGGCGGTTCCATCCTGTTCGTGTTCGGGCTGGCGCTCGTCCTGATCTACCTGGTGCTGGCGGCCCAGTTCGAGAGCTTCCGCGACCCGATCACCATCCTGCTGACGGTGCCGCTGGCGCTGTTGGGCGCGCTCGGCGCGCTGTGGGTGTTCGGCAGCACGCTCAACGTGTTCAGCCAGATCGGGCTGGTCATGCTGATCGGGTTGGTGACGAAGAACGGCATCCTGATCGTCGAGTTCGCCAAGCAGAAGCGGGAGGACGGGCTCGACCGAGAGCAGGCGGCCGAGGAGGCGTCGGCGGCCCGGTTCCGGCCGATCCTGATGACGGCGTTCTCGACCGTCCTGGGCACGCTGCCGATCGCGCTCGCGCTCGGCTCGGGCTCCGAGAGCCGCGTCCCGATGGGGCTGGCCGTGATCGGCGGGCTCATGGTCGGGACCGGGCTCACGCTCTACGTCATCCCGGCGCTCTACACGTTCCTCGCCAGCGCCGACGCGACGCCCGTGGCCGAGACCGTGGACGCCGTCGAGGCCGGCGATGGGGCGGCGACGGATGCGCCCGGCGCGCCGGTGCCCCTCGATCCCGACGCGGGCGGCGACGGGGCGGAGGCCGAGGCGCCAGCGGCGCTTGTCGAACCGTCCGAAGACGCCTCGTGACAGACGGCGCCCAGGCTCGTGGTGTCCAGGGCGGAGGCCCCCTCCTGGAGAGGGGACAGGGGTGGTGGACGGCCGGTCGGCCACGTCTCGAACTCGGACGCGGGCACGCCAGCGGCCTGTCCCTACGGGTATCCGCCCTCGTGCTGCTGGCCCTCACGGTGGCCACGGCCCACGCCCAGCCGGCGTCGCTGCGCCAAGACTCGATCCCGCCGCTGCCGGACTCGCTCCGCCTCTACGGCGCCACCCTGGCGACGCGCCCGCCGCTCCCCGCGTTCGAGGCGCCGCCGGGCGCGCTCCGGCTGACGCTCGACGAGGCCGTCGCCGTCGCGCTCGCCCGCAACCCTGACCAGGCGGTCTCGGCGCTCGAGGCCGCCCGGGCTCGAAACGACGTCACGCGCGGCAACGCGGGTTCCCTCCCGACGCTCGACGCCAGCGCCGGGCTCGTCGGCGTGCGCAGCGGCGGGTTCGGGGGAGGCGGGGGCGCCGACAGCACGGGCGTCGGCGGTGGGTTCGGCGGCGCCCGGGCGTCGACGGCCCTCGACGCGGCACTCGCGGTGGGCTACACGCTCTTCGACGGCGGCCTGCGCCAAGCGACCTACCGCCGCCTCCAGGCCGACGCCCGACGCCTCGCCCTGGTCGCCGACGCCGACGCCGAGTTGCTAGCGCTCGACGTCAGCCAGGCCTACCTCGACGTGGTCCGCCAGGCCGACCTCGCCGCGGCCTTCGCCGAGGCCGTCGCCGTCTCCGAGGACCGCCTGCGGATCGCCCAGGCCGAGGTCCAGATCGGGACCGCCGCCGACGTCGACGCGGCGCTGGCGCTGGCGGACTACAACGCGGACCGCGCGGCCGTCCTCCGCCAGCAGGTCCAGCTCGCCGGCGCCCGGGCGACGCTGGGCGGGCTGCTCGCGCTCCCCGAGCCCCAGGCCGTCGTCGCGACGGACACGCTGGCGCTGGGGCCGCCGCCCCGCCTGGACGCGCTCGTCGCCCAGGCGGCCGAGGGCAACCGGCGCGTCCGCGCCTTCCAGGCCGCCGAGGCCGTCGCCGCGCTCGGTGTCCGCCAGGTCCGCTCCGACTACCGGCCGACCGTCCGCGCCTCGGCCGGGCTCGGGCTGACCGCGTTCGACACCGGCTTCCTCCCGCCCGACCTGGCGCCGACGGTGGGGCCCGACCTCCGCTACGGCGTCACGGCGTCGCTCCCGCTGTTCGACGGCGGCGAGCGGCGGCGGCGGCTCCAGAACGCCGAGATCGCGCTCCGCCAATCCCAGCTGGAGACGGACGGGCTCCGGCTCTCGAACCGAGCCCGCGCGGCCCGCCTCGACGCGACCGCCCGCGGCTTCCGCGCGCTCGTCGAGCTCGAGACGCTCAATGAGACCATCGCGCGCGAGAACGTTCGCGTGGCGCTGGCGCAGCTCCGGCTCGGGTTCATCACGCCGGTCGACCTCCGCCAGATCCAGCTCACGCTCGTCGACGTCCGCGTCCGGCGGGTCGAGGCCGTCTACCAGGCGCGGCTGGCCGAGGCCGAGCTGCGGCTGCTCGCGGGCGACCTCCTGCCGGAGTAGCCGCGGCGCGGGACGGCACGTCGCCGTTTCTCCGTGGGCCCAAACCCCGGAGAGGCGGGGGGTTTGAGGGAAACGGGTGAGCTGCGCCGTGGCCCTCCCTCGATGGAGGTGCCGGTGGAGGGCGCCCTGGCACTCCCCCTTTCCCGGCAGGGCTATCGCACATTCCAACCCTTTCCAGACGTCGTCGGCCGTCGGCGGCCGGAGTCGAAGAGCCTGCCCTGAGCCTGTCGAAGGGATCTCGACGCCTCGCCGGTGAGATCGAGGCCGCCTTCAGCGCGTCGAGATCCCTTCGGCTCCGCTCAGGATGACTTGTTCTGGGGACCATGCGATAGCTCTGCCTCGCCCGGACACCCCCACCCGCGGAGCTTGCCCTGAGCGGACACCTACCGGCTGCTCCCACGCGCCCCCCCACACACGCTGGACCGCCGACGAGCGGCGCAGAGCCACCAGACTTGCATGACCCACCGCCTCCACACGTCCACCTGGCTTCCGCGCCCGCGCACCGAGGTGTTCGCCTTTTTCGCCGACGCCGAGAACCTCGAGCGGATCACGCCGCCCGAGCTGGCCTTCGAGATCGTCACGCCCCGGCCCATCGACATCCGCCAAGGGGCGCTGATCGAGTACCGCCTGGGCCTGTTCGGCGTCCGCTTCGGGTGGCGGACCGAGATCGTGGCGTGGGAGCCGCCGTACCGCTTCGTCGACCAGCAGCTCGCGGGGCCGTACCGGCGGTGGCACCACACGCACACGTTCGTCGAGGCCGCCGGGCCCGACGGCCGCCCGGGCACCCAGATGGACGACGTGGTGCGGTGGGAGCTGCCGTTGGCGCCGTTCGGCGAGATCGCCTACCCGCTCGTCCGCGCCCAGCTGGCGCGGATCTTCGGCTACCGGCAACGCCGGATCCGCGAGATCCTGACGACGTGAGGCTGGGCGTTGGCCGTCAGTCGACTATGCGCTCGCCGCTGGCGGCGACCTCAGCCGTGAACAGGTCCGTCAGCCGCCGGGTCACCTCCCCCACCGCCCCGTCGCCGATCGTCCGGCCGTCCAAGCGCGTCACGGCGGCCAGCTCGCCCATCGTCCCGGTGCAGAACATCTCGTCGGCGCGGTAGGCCTCGGCGAGCGAGAACCGTCCCACCTGGTGCGGGATGCCGTGGGCGGCGCACAGGTCGAGGACGGCCTGGCGCGTGATCCCCTCGGGGCAGGCGTCGGCGCGGCTCGTCAGCACCTCGCCCTTGCGGACCAGGAACACGTGCGTCCCGTTGCACTCGGCGAGGAACCCGTCGCGGTCGAGCAGCAGCGCCGCGTCGGCGCCGGCGGCGGTCGCCTCGATCTTGGCCAGGATCGACGGGAGCAGGTTGTTCGAGTGGATCTTGGGGTCCATCACGTCGGGCGGCGGGCGGCGGACGGACGACGTCTGGAGCGTCAGCCCGTCCCGGCCGTAGACGGGCGCCTTCCACTCGGCGAGCACGATCAGCGTCGGGCCCGACTGGTTGAGGCGGGGGTCCATGCCGGACGTGATCTTGGTCCCGCGCGACAGCGTCAGCCGGATGTGGACGCCGTCGCGCATCCCGTTCGCCTCCAGCGTCTCGCGGATCGCGGCCACGACCTCGCCGCGCGGCGGGACGCCGGCGATGGCGAGGGCCTTGGCCGAGTCGACGAGCCGGTCGAGGTGCTCCGTGAGCCGGAAGATCCGGCCGTCATAAAGGCGGAGCCCCTCCCACACGCCGTCGCCGCCCTGGACGAGCGAGTCGAACGGCGACACGCCGGCCTGGTCGCGGTGGACGAGCCGGCCGCCGATATGGATCTGGAGGTCGGCGTTGCGGGGGTCGAACTGCTGGAGCATCGGGCGAGGAACGGGGAGGAGGGTGGGGACGACGTGGCCGTGTGGGTCTCTCGCTAGCCCTCGGCTCTCAGCCGCCAGGTCGCGAGCGCCTCGTACAACGGCCGAGCCGCCTCCACGAGCGGCCGGAGCCGGGCCGGAACGACGACGGCCTCGGGCCGGGAGCTGCCGAAGCCGGTCGACCGCCAGACGCCCTCGTACCAGTGGGGCGCCCAGACGCCGTCGGTGTCGCGCGGGCCCGGGGCCCACGACAGCATCGCCGGGTCGAACGGGACGCCCAGGCGGGCGCACAACGCCGCGAGCACGCCGGGCGGGTCGGCCAACAGGTCGTCGGCGTCGACGACGGGCGGCGCGGTGCCCGTCCGGCGGCGGGTCCGCTCGAACAGCTCGACCTGCTGGGGCAGGCCGGTGTCGGCCAGCGACGGGCCGGACCAGACCCGGTCGAGGGAGACGACGAGGGCGGACGGCGCGCGGATCAGGAACGCGTGCCGGACGGAGGGGTCGTCCAGCCACTCCCGCCCGACGTGGGGGAGCAGGTGGTGGGCCATGTGCTTCTGGACCCACACCGGGGCGCCGCCGGGGACGGGGCCGGTGAGCGCGGCGGCCACCTCGCGCCAGTCGGTCAGGAGGGCGGCCAGCACGTCGTCGCGGCCGGGGTGGTCGAGGCCGGTCGCCGCGAGGTAGACGCCGTAGAGCGGCTCGTCGGTGACGGCCGTGTCGGGCCGGCTCTCCCACGACCGGAGCAGGGCCGTCGAGCGGCAGCGGGGCCCGCTCCACACGGCGATGCGGACGGGCTCAGCAGACGGGCGAGGGCCGGGGGTCGGGGCCATGGCGAGAGTCTACCGCTGCGACCCCGGCCACGCTCGCGGCGTAGACGGTGCGTCCCTCCTCCCCCGCCATGCCCCCCGTCACGCCCCTCCCGCCCTGCCCGGGCCAGCGCTCCGTCTGGGACTTTCCCCGCCCGCCCGCGCTCGAACCCGTCGGCCAGACGGTCCGCATCGACTTCGGGGGCCGCGAGATCGCCCGCACCGACCGGGCCCTCCAGGTGCTCGAGACGAGCCACCCGCCGACGGTCTACCTCCCACCCGACGCGTTCGCCGACGGCGTTCTCATCCCGCGCCCCGAGACCTCGGGCTGCGAGTGGAAGGGCCGGGCCGTCTACTTCGACGTCGTCTCGGGCGACGCCCGCGCTGAGAAAGCCGGCTGGGGCTACCCCGACCCGACGCCCCGCTTTGCCGCGCTGAAGGACCACGTCGCCGTCTACGCCGGCCCGATGGACGCCTGCTGGGTCGGCGACGAGCGCGTCGAGCCCCAGCCGGGCGGGTTCTACGGCGGGTGGATCACGGCGGCCGTCGTCGGCCCGTTCAAGGGCGCGCCGGGGACGTGGGGGTGGTAGGGGTCAGTGGGTCAGTGGAGGTGTGGGCGACCGGGTCCTCGTCAAGAGCGAGGCGGCGTGAGTTGCCCGGAACTTCTCCACGGCCGCCCATCCTCCATCCCTCACCGCGCGAGCCAGCCGGCGTAGAGGTCGGGGCGGCGGTCGCGGAGGAAGAGGCGGCGGGCGTGGGAGCGGGCGACGTCGGCGAGGTCGACGTCGACGATCAGAGTCTCCTCGGTGCCCTCGCCGGCCTGGGCGACCACGCGGCCGTCGGGCGTGCAGACGAAGCTCTCGCCGGCGAACGTCAGCCGGTCCTCCGGCCCGACGCGGTTGACGAGGGCCGTGACGTAGCCGTTCTGGAACGCGGCCACCTGCATCTCGGCGTGGTACAGCCCCTCCGGCCACTCGCCGACGGCGCCGGCCTGGGGCACCACGACCACCTCGGCGCCGTCGAGCGCGAGCGCCCGCATGACCTCGGGGTAGTGCCGGTCGTAGCAGATGGCCACGCCGACCCGCCCCGCGGCCGTGTCGTAGACCGGCAGGCCCATGTCGCCGGGCGCGTAGTAGCCCTGCTCGTGGAACGCCTCATAGTCGGTGATGTGGACCATCCGCGTCCGCCCGAGCAACGTCCCGTCGGCGTCGATGACGGGCGACGTGTCGAACGTCCGGTCCCCCCCCGCCTCCGCGGGGGCAGGCTCGCGCTCGAACAGGTTGAGGACGGCGACCACGCCGCGGTCGGCGCACCGGGCCTGGAACGCCTCGACGGTCGGCCCGGGGATCGGCTCGGCCATCGCCAGCGACTCCGGTGTCGCGTGGCGCTGTGGGTAGAACGGTGAGAACGCGAGCTCGGCGTAGGCCACCAGGTCGGCCCCGGCGTCGGCGGCGCGGTCGAAGGCGGCCAGGCCCCGGGCCAGGTTGTCGTCGAGGTCGTCGGTGGCGGGCTGCTGGACGAGGGCGAGGCGCATGGCTAGGGGGAGAGGAGGCGGAGGACGTCGGCACGGGCACGGGCCGCGAAGGCGCGGGCGTCCTCGTCGGGGAGCGGATGGAGCGGGGCGCCGATGCGGACGGTGACCGTCCCGGGCCGGGCCGTCTTGGCCCGCTCGTGGAGGACGTCGGGGCTGCCGTCGATGGCGACGGGGACGACGGGCACGCCGGCCTCGGTCGCGAGTCGGAACGCGCCGGACCGGAAGCGCTCGACGCCGGCGCCGTAGCTCCGCGTCCCTTCGGGGAAGAACACGACGGCGTCGCCCTCGGCGACCCGCCGGGCCGCCTCCGCCAGGCCAGGCCCGGACGCGCCGCGGTCGAGGTAGACGCACCGCGAGACCGTCAGCACGGCCCCGACGAGTGGGATCCGCCGCAGCTCGGAGCGGGCCACGAACACGAACGGCCGGCCGATGCCGAGGAACAGCGCCGGAATGTCCATCATGGCTTGGTGGTTGGCCACGAACACGGCCGGGCCGACGGCCGCCTCGCCCGTGCGTTCGACGCGGACGCCGACGCCCGCGAGGACGGCGCGAGACCACACCCGCATCCACCACCAGAAGCGGCGGGCCGTCGGGCGGAGCGCCAGGCCGACCAGCACCGGAACCACTAGGACCACCGACACGACGGCGCACCACAGCAGCGTCCAGGCGTAGCGGAGACGGGAGACGGCGAGTCGAACGGTCGCGAACGGCGGGTGAGGCGGCCGGAAGCTAGAGCCGGTGGATCAGTGGGTCAGTGGTCGGTCACTCAGTGATCGGTCAGTGGGTCCGCGCGTCGGAGTCGTCCCTCGCCCCCGGCCCCGCCGAGGACGGCCCCCCTTCACTGACGACTGACCCACTGACGACTGGCCCACCGTCCCCTCTTCCCCCGCGTTTCGCGGTCTCGCAGCCGGGCCGGCGGTTGATTGCGGCTCCCCCACCCGACCCGACCGACCATGGAGCGCACGCTCGCCATCATCAAGCCCGACGCTGTCAAGGCCGGGCACGCCGGCAAGATCATCGACCGGATCCTCGACGAGGGCTTCGCCATCCGCGCGATGCGGCTCGTCACGCTGACGCAGGCCCAGGCCGAGGGCTTCTACGCCGTCCACGCCGAGCGCCCGTTCTTCGGCAAGCTCACCGAGTTCATGTCGTCCGGCCCGTGCGTCCCGCTCGTCCTGGAGCGCGACGACGCGGTGGCGACGTGGCGCGAGGTCATCGGCGCGACCAACCCGGCCGACGCGGCCGAGGGCACGATCCGCAAGCAGTTCGCGACGTCGATGGGCGAGAACGCCGTCCACGGCTCGGACTCGGCGGAGAACGGCGTCAAGGAGGGCCGCTACTTTTTCTCCGAGAGCGAGATCGTCCAGAACGGGGCCGACGTGATCGACGCCTAGCGCACGTCTGCCCGCCCGATCCACGGCTGGTGTTCTTCGGAGCGCCGGCCGTTTTCGGTTCCGGCCGGCTGCCTCACCGCCTCAGCCGCCGGGCAGCGCGTCGATCCGCGCCTGGACGTCGAACGGGACCGGGCCGCCGACGCGGACGGCCTGCTCGTAGAGCCACCGCGCTCGGGTCCGGCTGCCCGGATCGGTGTCCTCGCGGAGGAGATCGGCCAGGACGACGGCTTTCTCCGCCGACACCAGTCCGTCCTCCGACGTGAGCGCCTCGACCTCGGCCCGGCTCATCGCGCGGAGGTCGTCGAGACGCAGGCCGTCACCCCGGCGAGCCCCTCGGCGAGGGCGAGCTGGGCCCCGTCGAGGTCGCCCTCCCGGCGTCGGCTCAGGACGGCCGCCAGCACCCGAACCAGCTGCGAGACCTGGCGGAGGATGAAGTCCCGCTCGATCACCGGCGGCGGGGGCCGCGGGCCCCGCGCGAGCGGACCGGGCGGCCCAGCCGCGGCCCCCAGATGTCGCCGGCCTCGACGGCGTTCGTGACCGCCGGCATCGTCGGGTCCGAGACGTCGGCGCCGTCGAGGTCGAAGATCTCGGTCGGGTTGTTGTCAGCGTCGACCAGGACCACGCGCGGCTTGTGGGTCTCGGCCTCTTGGGGCGTGAGGTCGGTGTAGGCCATGACCACGACCAGGTCGCCGGGCGCGCACAGGCGGGCGGCGGGGCCGTTGAGGCAGACCGTCCGGCTGCCGGCCGGCGCCGGGATCGTGTACGTCTCGAGCCGCGACCCGTTGTTGACGTTGACGACCTGGACCCGCTCGTAGGGCAGGAGCGTCGCGGCCTCCATCAGCTCGCGGTCCAGCGTGATCGAGCCCTCGTAGTGGAGCGCGGCCTCGGTGACGGTGAGCCGGTGGAGCTTGCCCTTGAACAGCGTGATCGTCATGGGGTCGGGAGGGGACTTGGGACTGGGGGACTCGGGACGGGGGCCGCTGGCTCGCGAGTCCCCTCAGCCCCCCGAGTCCCCAGCCCCCACGCGGAGCGTGACGTTGTCGATGAGTCGGGTGGCGCCGAAGAAGACGGCGAGGGCGGCAAGGTACCGGCCGCCGGACGGGCTGTCCTCCGAGAGCGCTTCGACGGGCCAGAGCGTGTCGGCGTCGACGACCTCGGCGTACTGGACGCGCGCGAGCGGCGCCGTGGCGACGTGGGCCCCCATCGCCCGCCGGAGCACGGCCGGGTCGCGCTCGCCCGACGCCACGGCGGCCCGGGCCGCTCGGAGCGCCTGGGACATCACGACGGCCTGCGCCCGCTCCTCCGCCGACAGGTAGGCGTTCCGCGACGAGAGCGCCAGCCCGTCCGCCTCGCGCACGATGGGGTGGCCGACGATCTCGACTCCGAACCCGAGGTCGGCCGTCATCCGTCGCAGGATGGCCAGCTGTTGGGCGTCCTTCCGGCCGAACACGGCGACGTGCGGCCGGCACGCCAGGAACAGCCGGGCGACGATGGTCGTGACGCCCGCAAAGTGGCCCGGCCGGTAGGGACCGCACAGGTGCCGGTCGAGGTCGCGGACGGCGACCGTCGCGTACGGCGGCACCCCGAACGGGTACATCGCCTCCGGTGTCGGGGCGAACACGACGTCGACGCCGCCGACTTCGGCGAGCGCGTCGCGGTCGGCGTCGAGCGTCCGGGGGTAGGCCTCGAAGTCCTCGCCAGGCCCGAACTGGGTCGGGTTGACGAAGATGGAGACCGTCACGTGACCGTCAGGTCCCACGCGGTCGCGGGCCTCGCGCACCAAGGCGAGGTGGCCGGGGTGGAGCGCCCCCAGCGTCGGGACGAGCGCGAGCCGACGGCCGGCCGCGCGCGCGGCGTCGGCCTCGGCCTGCATCGCGGCGACGGTCGTGATCGTGGACTCGCGGACGGGAGGACTCGTGGACACGTGAGGAGACGGGCGGACGACAGATGGACGGGGCCGGAGGTGCCAAGTTCGCCGATCCTCCCGAACCGCTTCCGCCCTCCCCGGTACGTTGGGCCATCGCGCGCTCCCCGACGGCGCCCCTCTCCCCGGCCATTCGCCCCCTGCCTCTTTTTCCCTTGCCCTCCATGTCCGACGTCCGCATCGAAACCGACTCGCTCGGCGAGGTCCGCGTCCCCGCCGACGCGCTCTACGGCGCCCAGACCCAGCGCGCCAAGGACAACTTCCCCGTCTCGTCGCTCCGGTTCTCGCGCCGGTTCGTCGAGGCGTTGGGGACGGTCAAGGCGGCGTCGGCCCGGGCCAACAAGCAGCTCGGCCTGCTCCCAGCGGAGACGGCCGACGCCATCGACGCCGCCGCGCTCCAGGTCCGCGCGGGCGACCTCGACGACCAGTTCGTGCTCGACATCTTCCAGACCGGCTCGGGGACGTCGACGAACATGAACGCCAACGAGGTGATCGCGCGCGTCGCCAGCCAGTCGCTCGGCGGCGACGACCACGCCGTCCACCCCAACGACGACGTCAACATGGGCCAGTCGTCGAACGACGTGATCCCGACGGCCATGCACGTGGCCGCACGGGTGGCGCTGGCGGAGGACCTGCTGCCGGCGCTCGACCGGTTCGCGGCGTCGCTCGAGGCCAAGGCCACCGAGTTCGACGACGTGCTGAAGTCGGGCCGGACGCACCTGATGGACGCGACGCCGGTCCGGCTCGGGCAGGAGTTCGGCGGGTACGCGGCCCAGGTCCGCAAGGGGATCGAGCGCGTCGAGCGGGCGAGCGAGGAGCTGGCCGAGGTCGCGCTGGGCGGGACGGCCGTCGGGACGGGCATCAACCGGCCGGAGGCGTTCCCCCAAGCGGCCATCGCCGAGATCTCCGAGATCACGGGCGTGAGCTTCCGCGAGGCCGAGAACCACTTCGAAGCCCAGGCCGCCAAGGACGCCTACGTGTCGGCGGCGGGCGCGCTCAACACGGTGGCCGTGTCGCTGCTCAAGATCGCCAACGACGTCCGCCACCTGTCGTCCGGCCCGACGTCGGGCCTGAGCGAGATCCAGCTGCCGGCCATCCAGCCCGGCTCGTCGATCATGCCGGGCAAGGTGAACCCGGTGATGTCGGAGGCCATGATGATGGTGGCCGCGCGCGTGATGGGCAACACGGTCACGATCACGGTCGGCGGCCAGCACGGCAACTTCGAGCTCAACGTGATGATGCCGGTGATGGCCCACGCCATGCTCGAGTCGATCGAGGCGCTGTCGGGCGTGCTCGACGCGTTCCGCGAGCGGTGCCTCGACGGCATCACGGCCAACCGCGAGCGCGCCCGCGAGCTGCTCGAGAAGAACCCGTCGATCGCGACGGCGCTCAACGCGGAGATCGGCTACGACGCGGCGTCGAAGGTGGCGAAAAAGTCGGCCGCCGAGGGCCGGTCGGTCCGCGACGTGCTCCTGGAGATGGACCTGATCCCGGCCGACCACGTCGACCGGGTGCTCGACGTGCGGGGCATGACCGAGCCGGGCATCCCCGGCGAGTAGCGCCCGCCCTCCCCCGCCTCCGCTCTCGTCGTGCGCGTCCTCTTCGTCGCTCTCCTCCTCGCCGGCTGCGCCGACCGCCCGACCGACGCCGCCCCGGCCACCGGGGGCCCGGCCGCGACCTCGGCCACGCCGGTCACGGCCGACGGCTGGGGCCCTCTCCAGATCGGGATGACGCGGGACGAGGTCGTCGCCGCGCTCGGCGACGCCGCCGACCCGGACGCCGTCGGCGGGCCCGACCCGGAGTCGTGCGACGAGTTCCGGCCGAGCCGGGCGCCGACGGGCGTGCGGGTGATGATCGAGGACGGCGTGCTCACGCGCGTCTCGGCCCTCGCTGGTTCGGGCTTGCGGACCGACGCGGGGTTCGGCGTCGGGACGGGGGCGGCGTCGGTGAAGGCGGCCTACGGCGACGCCGCCGAGGTGCTCCCCCACAAATACCTCGACGCACCGGCCGAGTACGTCACCGTGTGGCGCACCGGCGACGGCGGCCCGGGCTCGCGGGGGCTCCGGTACGAGACCGACCTCGGGGGCCGAGTCGCGGCCGTCCGTGCGGGCGGCCCGAGCGTCGCCTACGTCGAGGGCTGCTTCTAGACGCCCCTGGCGATCACGTCAGGATGTGCCTCCGGCCCACTCCGTCTGCGCCGTCATCTCCTCGAAGTCTGACCGGCCGGAGAGGAGGCGGGCGACCGCGTGGTGACGGTGGCGGACCGACTCGCGGTCGGCCTCCAGGCCGAGTTGGGCCACGGCCCCCTCGAGCAACGCGTCGGCCTGGCGGCGGAGGACCGCACGCTGGCTGTCGTCGGTGGCGCGGCCGGCGACCTCGCCGATCGTCTTGAGGGCGTAGAGCGCCGCGTTCCGGTCGGTGGCGAGGTAGGGCCGGAGCTGGCCGTAGACCCCGTCCACGAAGTCGTCGAACGTGGTCGGGAAGGCGACGACGCGGAGCTGCCCCGCGGTGTCGAACCGCTGGGCGTTGGGGTAGTCGCGGCCGGCCAGGTCCTTGAGCGAGGCGCTGAGCCAGTCGAGGCACGAGATGGCCGTGAACGGGTCGTTGACGCCGGGCGACAGCGCCCGGGCCGCGATCTCGACCAGCTCGTTGACCAGGAAGCGGACGTCCTGCCGCGCGGTCCGCTGGCGGCCCCACGCGAACGCCGTCCGCAGCTCGCCGCGCGTCTCCTCGCTCACGCGGTCGGCGGGCCACGCGAGCGCGAGCGTGTCGCCCTCGGCCACGAAGTCGCCCGGGCGGTGGCGGACGCGCAGCAGCAGGTCGCGGTCCGTCGCGAGCGCGAGCAGCGACTCGGCGTCGATGCCGGAGATGTAACCGGTCCCGTCGGCGCGGACGCGGGTGGCCTCGCGGTAGAACTCGTCGGGCACCTCGGTCACGGCGTCGTCGTCGCGCTCGGCCTCCCGAGTCGTCTCGCCCTCGCCGATCCGCTGGGGGAACAGGACGTCGATCTTGTCCCGGAGGTCGCGCCCCACGCCGGCGACCAGGTTCGAGATGTGGATGCTCTCGGGGACGTGGTGGATAAAGAAGATCAGCACACCCACCGAGGCGATCGCCAGCCCCAGCCCCACCAGGATCGCAGCGTGGGGGACGAACGCGGCGATGAGCCCGGACGCGTCGCCCTCGTCCGCCGACCGGATCGTCCGCAGGACCAAGAGGCAGTAGAGGAACGTGGCGATAAAGGTGCCGAGCGTGATCTGGTTGCCGCGGTCGTCCATGAAGTTGGTCAGCAGCCGCGGGCCGTACTGGCCGCTCGCGTAGACCACGCTCGCGATCGTGATCGAGAACGTCACGCCGGCCACGCCGACCATCGACCCGGCGATCGTCGACAAGACGGCGCGTGCGCCGTCGGGCCGGTTCCCCAGCAGGAACGGGACGTTCTCGATCCAGCCCGGCCCCACTCGCGCGTCGAAGCCGATCATCACGAACGCGAGGACCATCGCGCCCAGCGTCATGAGCGATGGGATGAACCAGTAGCTGGAACGGACGTCGTCCCAGACGGCGAGGGTGCGAACGTGGACGGGGGGCACGGGAAGCGTGGAGGGGGGCCGACCAACGCGACGAGCGTGGCCCCGGCTCCGACGTCCTCTGCCCGGCGCGCGCGCCGGCCACGCGGTCCAGCGGGCGCCTTACCCCCGCTTCGTCTTGCGGGCCACGCGGACGTCGCTCGGCTCGCCCGGCGACACGAACGGGTGGCCCGCCACCAAGAACCGGTAGTCGCGGTCGATCCCGCGCGAGAGCCCGATCCGGCTCGTCGTCTCGACCGCGTCGTCGGAGATCGCCCCGCCCTCGGCGATGAAGAGCGGCGGCGTGGTGAGGTCGGTCTCGTGGAACCGGCTCCGCGTGGCGTCCGGGTCCTCCGCGATGCCGAACGCCTGGGTCAGCTTGCCGGGCCCGTTGGTCAAGTCCCGGCGACGGCGGACGGAGGCGGGCCGGTTGGCCACCATCGCGTCCTCCCCCTCGACGGGCTCGACGGCGCGGATCAGGACGGCGCCCGCCTCGCCCTCGGGCTCCGTGACCACGTTGAGGAGCCAGTGGGTGTAGTAGACCTTGTAGACGTAGGCCGTCCCGGGCGCCGCGAACAGGCCGGCCGCACGGCCCCTCCGCAGGACTCGGCCGTCGTCGCCGAAGGTGGCCTTCCACCCGTGCATCGCCGGGTCGTCGGCGAGGTACGCTTCGGTCTCCACGATCCGCCCCGCCAAGCGCCCATCGTCGGGGGAGTCGTAGACCAGGAGCGCCCCGAGGAGGTCACGGGCCACCTGGAGGGTCGGGCGGGCGAAGAACGGCCGGGGGAGCGGGGCCACAGCACGGATCGGAGGGGCCGGGCGTACGGTCAGCCGAGGGCGATGGTGCCCGTCCTCCGGCAGTGCCCGCCCTGCGGGCCGCCCGTTCGCGACCGGACTCAGACGGTGGTGAACACCACGAACGACGGAGACGCGGAGCTCGACTCGACCTCCGACACCGGCTGGGTGTCGGTCGGGCCGAAGGCCTGGATCAGCAGGCCGAGAGCGATGAGGAGTCCAGCGACGAGAGCGCGCATGTCGAGCGGTTCGGGCACCCGGGGGGGCGTGTGTGGGGGCGTGTGTGACCGACAGAGTCGCACAAAAGTCCCGGATGCTGGACATCCGAACCCTTTGAACCATCTGATCCCGCGATCTGAGCCCGTAGGCCACTCTTTGAAGGCCTTCCCTCAGAGAACCATCAGACGGCTCGGCGCTGGAGAGCCCGCTCCAGAGGCCATTCGGGGCGGACGAACGGCTCGGGCGTATCAACACGTCGAGCGTCCGACGAGCGGCACTTGCTCCGGTGCCGCCGCCTGCACAGGGAGAGGTACGGCGGCGAGACGCCCGGGCAGACGCCCTCCCGCGGCCTCCCCTGCCGGTCGGTTTCCTCCCGCGACCGACGGTGTCATCGGCGGGAAACCTGGGAGTGGTGCGTCGCCACAGAGGCGACCCGTCGGTCCCCGTAGCCGACACTCGGCGGGCGTCAGGAGCGGCGACCGGTGCGGACCAGTCGTCGCCACCAGGGCTGCCCCTCGCGCTCGGCTGCTCGGAGGACGTCCATCAATGCCTCGAACTCCTCGCGGCACCCCGGGCATCCGCTCAGGTGCTCCTCGACGAGAGGGAGCGCGTCGCGAGCGTCTCTCCCCGCCAGCGTCATCTCGGCGAACCGGTCGAGTCGGGCGTCGCACTCGCCGCACGCCATCTCGTCGGCCCGCGAAGCGAGCGCCCTGGCGACGAGCAAGCGGAGGACGTCGGGCGTGAGGGTCATGGCGGGTCGTAGACGCCGGAACGGTGAGGTGACTTACGGCGGCGTCAGGACTCGTCGAGCAGGTCGTCCGGCGTCAGCCCGCGGGCTTCGAACGCCTTCCGGAGCCGGAGGCGAGCGTCGTGGAGCAGCTTGTACAGCGCGTTCCGGTTCGTGTCGAGCCGGCGCGCGACCTCGTCCATCGGCATCCCGTTGAGGATGGCCGTGAGCGCGGTCGACTGCCGCTCGGTGAGCTCGTCGGCGATCAGCTGGCGGACGAGGGCGACGGCTTCCGCGTTCGCCATCGCCACGTCGGCGCCGGGCTCCGGGGCCGAGGGCGGGTCGGCGACGACGGCGTCGAGCGGGACGTCCTGCCAGCGCTTGCGGCGGAGCTCGCTGAAGGCGAGGTGGACGGCCACCTTCTGGGCCCACGTCGTGAACCGGGCGTCGCCGCGGAACTGGCCGGCCCGGTCGCGGACCTGGAGCAGCGCGTCCTGGACGAGGTCTTGCGCCAGCGCCTCCGCCCCCCGGTCGACGCGAGGCCCCAACGTCACGTGCAGGGCCCGGAGAAGGACCGGGCGCAGGTCGCGGAGGGCCGCGTCGAGCGCGGGCCCCTCGGCGGCAAGGTCGGCCAGCCACTCGTCGTTGGTACGGTCGGGTCGGCGGCGCCGGAGCACGGGTGCGGAGGGGCGAGCGGTCAAGCTAGCGCCCGGACCCGGCCGCAGTTCTATCGGGCCGGTCACATCGGCCAGGGCGAGCACGCGCTAAACCATGCCGACCCGGCCCCCCCGTTCGGTCGCCCTTCGAGGGGGGCCGCTTCCCGAGCCGGGAGCGGAGCGACCCGCCGGGAAGCGGGGGTCGGGATGTAGCAAGCGCTCGCCCTGTCACATCGGCGACGGCGGCGAGAGGGCGTCGCGCGTTCTTTCCTAGGGAAGGGGTTGCGCTGGTCATCGTTCTACTATATAATTAGTACTACCCAACAGAACCACCCCATGCGCAACCCCCTCACGCCCCTCGGCGGCACCGAGATGGAGGTCCTCCGCGAGGTCTGGGACCTCGGCCGCGCGACGGCCCGCGACGTCCACGACCGCGTCTCGGCCCGCCGCAAGGTGGCCTACACCACGGTCATGACGGTCATCAAGAACCTGGCCGACAAGGGCTACCTCACGTTCGAGGCCGAGGGCACGGCCTACGTCTACACGGCCGCCCGCTCGCCCGAGGAGGTCCGCGCGAGCGTGCTCGGCGGCATCCTCGACAAGGTCTTCGGTGGGTCGACGACGAGCCTGGTCCAGGCCTTGGTCCAGCGCGAGGCGCTGAGCGACGCCGAGCGGGACGAGATCCGCCGCCTGATCGACGACCTGGGCGACGCCCCCTCTGACAACCCGGCCCCCTCCTCCGATGGTTGACCTCTTCTGGCTCGCGGACCTCGGCCGCGCCTCCGTCGCGTCCGTCTGGCTCCCCGTCGCCGCGTGGACGGTCGTCGCGCTCGTCGTCGAGGCCGCGCTTCGGGCGGGCCGGGCGTCGGCCGCGCTGGCGCTCCCCGTGCGCGGGGCGACGCTGGCGGCGCTCCCGCTGGCGGTCGTCGTGCCGATCGCGCTGCGGTGGGTCGCGCCGGCCGCCGCCGACGCCGTTGCCGCGGCCGTGCCGACGGTGGTGTGGCTGCCCGAGGTCTCGGTCGGTGGAGCCGTGCCGGCGACCGTGGCGTCCGGTCTCCCCTTGCTCGACGTGGCCCTGGGAGCGCTCGCGCTGGGGCTCGCGCTGGTCTCGGTCGTCGCGCTCATCCGGTTCGGACGCAGCCTGACCGGAGTCCGCCGTGCGCAGCGCACGTGGCCGGCGGCGGGGCCGGATGCGCGCGCGGCCGTCGAGTCGGCCCGTCGGCGTCTGGGTGTGGCGCGGGCGGTCGCGGCCGTCGAGGCGCCGTCCGGCGTGGCCCCGTTCACCGTCGGCTGGCGGCGGCCCGTGGTGGCGCTGCCGGGCGACCTCGTCGCCGAGGCCTGCGACGTGGCCGCGCTCCACGAGGTCGCCCACGTCGCCCGGGCCGACTTCGCGTGGCACGCGGCCCAGCGCGCGGTCTCGGCCGTGTTCGCCGCCCACCCGTTGGTGTGGACCCTCGGCCGGGCCCTCGACCTCGACCGCGAGCGGGCCGCCGACGCCGCCGTCCTGGCCGCCGGCGCCCCCCGCCGCGCCTACGCCGACCTCCTGTTCTCCTTCGCCACCCTCCCTGCGCCCGAGCTCGCTCTCGGCGCGGCCCAGGGCTCCTCGTCCCTCAAAACCCGCATCGACGCCATGACCTCCCCTCTTTCCCCTGCCCGCTCCCGTCGCCTCGGTCTGCTCGGCCGTGTCGTCGGCGCGGCTGCCGTCGCGCTCATCATCGCTGGCGCCACGCTCGCCACGCCGGCCTCGCCCGTCCTCGACGCACCGGTTCCTCCGTCCGACCGACTGCTCGCGGCGGCTGACACGACCGACATCTACGAGATCGTCGACGAGATGCCCGAGTTGATCGGTGGGCTCGAAGGGCTCCAGCAGCGGCTCGAGTACCCGGAGCTCCAGTACCGCGCGGGCGTCGAGGGGACGGCCGTCCTCCAGTTCGTCGTGAGCACCGCCGGGACCGTTCAGAACCTGGCCGTGATCCGGTCGGCCGGCAACGACGGGCTCGACCGGGCCGCGATGGCCGCGGTCCAGGGCGCGCAGTTCCGGCCCGGACGCGAAGAAGGCCAGGCCGTCCGCGTCCGGTTCGCCGTGCCCATCACGTTCCGCATCGGCGACGCGCCGCCGCGCCCGGAGCGCCGGCCGCCGGTGGGCGAGGTGCGCACGGGCGACCCCGAGGTGTTCGACGTGGCCGAGGTCCAGCCCGAGCTGATCGGTGGACTCGAAGGCCTCCAGGAGCGCGTGGTGTACCCGCCGCTGGCGCGCGAGGCCGGCATCGAGGGCCAGGTGGTGGTCCAGTTCGTGGTCAACGAGCAGGGCCGCGTCGAGGACGCGACGGTCTTGCGGACGCCGGACGACATGCTGTCGGAGGCGGCGCTGGAGGCCGTCCGCGGATCGACGTTCCGGCCGGGCCAGCAGCGCGGCGCGGCCGTCAAGGTCCGGTTCGCCGTGCCGATCACGTTCCGCCTGCCGGCCGGCGACGGCGTCGACCGGGGCCAACGGCTGCCGGACCCCGACGAGATCCGGCAGCGCCTCCCGCACTGGGGCACCGCTCTCAACCTGCTGGAGAACGAGCAGCACGTCCAGACCCAGCGCGCTCACGTCCTCCGCATCCTCGACGACCACGACGCGGCCGAGGGCACAGCGACCGTCCGCTACACCCTGCTGCCGGACGGGAAGACGACCGATTTCCAGATGGTCCAGGACACGCCGGACGGCGTTTTGGGGGGTCTCGCTCGTGGCTTGGTCGGGATGATGCGGTTCGCCGAGAACCGCCGGCCGGGCGCGCCGCTGGAGGGCGCGACGTTCAGCCTCCGGTACTCGCCCGTGCGGTAGCCGAGGCCACTGGGGCTTCCGAGACGGGCGTGCCGGTCGGCCTTGACACGTGCGGAGGCCTCGCCGATCCTGGGGGCTCCCTCTCGCCCCTCGGATGCTCCCCCTCGACGCGCTCTATCTCGCGACCGCCCTCGGCCTGGCCGTCTCCGCGGTGGCGCTGGCGACGGCCGGCCGAGCGGGCGCCACCCGGTCGCTTGCGGCCATGCTCGGCGTCAACGCGCTGTTGGTGGCTCGCGGGCTGGCGTGGGGCCACCTCGGCTGGGTGTCGACGGTCCCGGCGGGCGTCGGAGCGATGGCGCTGTTCGCGCTGTCGCCGCCGCTGCTGGCGCTCGCCGTCGTCCGGGCGCGGTCGGGCGGGCCGCTCCGACGGGCGGACGTCCGGGTGGCCGTCCCCGCCGTCGCCGCCGGGTTGGGGCTCGGAGCCGTCGCCGCGAGCGCCGGGACCGTCGGGACGGCGGCGCAGGTCGGGTATCTCGTCGGTCTCAACGCCGTCGCGGTCGCCTCGTTCGTCGTCGCCGGGCGGGCGCTGGCCGCGTTGCCGGAGCGAGCGCGGCGACCGGGCGCGGCCGTCGTCGGCGTGTTCGGGGCCCACTGGGCGTGCAGCCAGTTGTCGTGGGCCTTGGGCCTGGCGGACGTCCCGAGCGCCGTCGCGTTCGAGGTCGCCTCGGTCGCGTTGCTCTTGGCGTTTGGCGTCGGGGCCGGCGCGTGGGGCCTGCGCCAGCTGCCGGCCGTGCTGCTGGCCGCGCCCGTCCCGCTCGTCGACCCGCCGGCGTCGCCCGAGCCGGCGGCCGAGGTCGACCCGGCGCAGGCCGCCGCCGACGCGGCCCTGGCCGACCGCGTCCGCGAGCTCCTCGACCGCGACCGCGTGTGGCTCGACCCCGGCCTCACCGTCGAGACGCTGGCCGACCGGCTCCGCGAGCCGACGCGCGACGTCTCGCGCGTGCTCAACGGCCCGGTCGGCGACGGCTTCCACCGGGCGGTCGGCGAGCGGCGGGTGGCCGAGGCCCAGCGGCTCTTCCGCGCCGACTCGGAGGCGACCGTGCTCGAAGTCCTCTACGCCGCCGGGTTCAGCTCGAAGTCGGCGTTCCACCGCGCGTTCAAGCGCCACGTCGGGATGACGCCGACGGCGTTCCGGCGGGCGGTCGCGCAGGCCGGCGGCGACGGGGCGGTCGAGCGGCCCGCTGCCAGCGCGCCACTTCCGGCGCTGGGACGCCCGGGCGGGGAGCGCGCGTGAGGTTGGGGCCGTCCTCCCCCGGTCCCCGTGTCACGCCGCTTGCTCGCCCTGTCCCTGCTCGTGACCGCCGCGTCGTGCGACCTCGGCGGCGCCAAGGACGGCCCCGCCCTGGAGACCCCGACGGTCGGGTGCGACGGGCGGGCCTACGCCACGGGCTACGTCCTCCCGTTCCCCGTTGGGACGGCGTACCCCATGAACCTCGGCAACTGCTCGCGCTCGTACCACGGGCCCGGCCGGGCCGACCAGTACGCCTACGACTTCGCGATGCGGATCGGGACGCCGATCACGGCGGCGCGGGCAGGCCGCGTGGTCCACGTCGAGGAGCGCGGCGCCGACGGCGGCTTCCCCAACAACCTGGTCGTGGTCGACCACGGCGACGGGACGTTCGCCCAGTACATGCACCTCACCCAAAGCGGGGCCGATGTCGAGCGCGGCGACCCCGTCCGGCCCGGCGACGCCATCGGGCGGAGCGGCAACACGGGGCTGGCGGGGACCCCCCACCTCCACTTCGTCGTGACGGCCGGCGGCTGGGCCTACCCGTACGACTCGACGCCGGTGGGCTTCGTGAACGCCGACCCGCCCGCGGCCGTCCTCCTGACCGGGCAGGCGTACGCCGCCCGGCCGTACTGATGCGGACGGCCGGGCTCGTCTGGGTCGGGCTCGCCGTGCTGACCGCGGGGGCCGGGTGCGACGCCAGCCCGGCCCCCCTCGCGACGACCCCCACGGCGTGCACCGAGCCGACGTTCCCGGCCTGGCAGACGTCGGACTACGTGCTGCCGTACCCGCCGGGCCAGGCCTACCTCGTGCTCCAGGGCAACTGCGCGGCGTTCTCGCACACCGACGGTTCGGCGATCGCCTTCGCGTACGACTTCCTGATGCCCATCGGCACCGTCGTGACGGCGTCGCGGGGCGGGGCCGTGACCCAGGTCGAGGCCTCGTTCCAGGACTTCGACAACGAGCGCGGGCACGAGAACGGCGTCGTCGTCGACCACGGCGACGGGACGGTCGGGGTCTACCTCCACTTCACCCAAGGCGGGGCGGCGGTCGGCGTCGGCGACGTCGTCGCCCCGGGCGACACGCTGGGGCGGAGCGGGAACACGGGGTTCAGCACCAAGCCCCACCTCCACGTCGACGTCCGAGCCGGCTGTGCGGACGGGCGGTGCACGCCGGTCCCGATCACGTTTCGGAACACGTCGCCGAACCCGTTCGGCCTCCGGGCCGGCGGCGTTTACCCCGCCCTCGCCTACTGACCATGCGCGTCGCCCTCGGCCTGCTCGCCGCGACGGCCACCGCTCGGAGGCTGACGACCCACTCCGGACCGACCGCGTGGGAGGCCACCGCCGTCCGCGTCGGGGCGGGCACGACGGTCGCCCGCGTCGCCGTGCGGTAGCGCCCGACCACGCGTTCCGGTTCTGGCGACGGTGGGCGGTCGGTGGCCGTTGCCCGAGCGCGGAGGGCGACGGCTCACGTTCGACGTCCGGCGCGTCACGTCGTCGCGTACCTTGGCAGCGGAAGCCAGGGGTGCCGCCGCGTGGTGGCTGAGACAGACCCTCCGCACCTGATCCGGTTCGCACCGGCGTAGGGAGAGCTTCCGGGCCCCGCGGGCTTCCCGCACGACGCGTCCCGGCTTCCAGACCCTTCACTTCTGGACAGCCCGATGACGCGACTCCGCCTTGGCCTCGAGTGGTTCCTCAACCCGGACCACGCCCCGCTCTTGCTCGCCCAGGACCGCGGCTGGTTCAAAGAGGCCGGCCTGGAGGTCGAGCTCATCGAGCCCGAGGAACACCTCGACGCCGTCCAAGCCATCGAGCGCGGCGACATGGACTGCGCCGTGACCGAGCCGCTCCACCTGGTCGAGGACCGCGCTGGGGGCGAGCTGTGCGTCGGGTTCGCCCGCTTCCTGCACACCAACGGCGGCGTGATGGCGACGGCCGGGATCGAGCGCCCGCGCGACATGGTCGGCAAGCGGATCCAGTACCCCGGCGCGCCCGGGCCCGGCGGGCCGGCCATCGTGGCCACCATGGTCGAGGCGGACGGCGGGCCGACCGGCACCGAGGGCGGCTACGGCCGCGTCAACAACTCGTTCTACCACACCGACGCGCTCGCCGACGACAAGGCGGACGTGGCGACGCTGGTGTTCCACAACTTCGAGATCGTCGAGGCCCGCCAGCGCGGGCTCGACGTCCGGCTGTTCGCGCTCAAGGACTGGGGCGTCCCCGACTTCTGCCAGCTCGTGCTCATCACGCACCCCGACAAGCTGGCGGAGGAGCGCGACACGTTCGCTCGGCTGGTGGCCGTCCTCCGCCGCGGCGTCGACGCCGTCAAGCAGGAGCCCGAGGCCGCCCGCGAGGCCTACTTCCGCCTCACCGACTCCGACCCCGAGGACGGCCTGACGCGCGCGATCTACGACGCGACGGTCCCGTGCTTCACGCACGACTTCTCGATGAGCACCGACTACTACCGCCAGCTCGAAGCCTGGATGGCCGAGCGCGGGCTCATCGACGACACGCCGGGCGCGGACGTGTACTGGACCAACGACCTCGCGCTCTGATCCCCACGCAGGTACTCGGTACGACGTACCGGGTACGGCCCCCTCCCACCGTACCGCGTGCCCGGTACCCCGTCCCCCGACCCGATGGAGATGCCCACGACCGCCGCTGCCCGGCGCGCCGCCCACGCCGCCACCCACGCCCGCATCGAGGAGCTCTCCGACGAGGTCCGCCGCCCGCTCCCGGGCTCGCGCAAGATCTACGTCACCGGCTCGCGCCCCGACCTCCGCGTCCCGATGCGCGTCGTCTCGCAGAGCCCGACGACCGGCTCGTTCGGCGACGAGGCCAACCCGGACATCCCGGTCTACGACTGCTCCGGGCCGTACACCGACCCCGACGCGACGATCGACCTGCGGGCTGGGTTGCCGAGCGTCCGTGGGGCGTGGATCGAGGAGCGCGGCGACACCGAACGGCTGGCGGAGCTGAGCAGCGACTTCGGCCGCCAGCGGGCTGGCGACGCGACGACCGAGCACTTGCGGTTCGAGCATCTCCGCCAGCCCCGCCGCGCAACGAGTGGGCGGACGGTGACCCAGCTCCACTACGCGCGTCGGGGCATCGTCACGCCCGAGATGGAGTACGTGGCCATCCGCGAATCCCAAAACCTGGAGGCGTTGCGCGAGACCGATCCCGGCCTGTTCCAGCAGCACGCGGGCCACGACTTCGGCGCGGCGATCCCGCGCGAGATCACGCCCGAGTGGGTGCGAAGCGAGATCGCCCGGGGCCGCGCCATCCTGCCGGCCAACATCAACCACCCAGAGCTGGAGCCGATGGCCATCGGCCGGAACTTCTTGGTCAAGATCAACGCCAACATGGGCAACTCGGCGGTCACGTCGAGCATCGCCGAGGAAGTGGAAAAACTGACGTGGGCGACGCGGTGGGGCGCCGACACGGTGATGGACCTCAGCACGGGCCCGCACATCCACGAGACGCGCGAGTGGATCCTGCGCAACTCGCCCGTCCCCATCGGCACGGTCCCGATCTACCAGGCGCTCGAGAAGGTCGGCGGCGCGCCCGAGGACCTGACGTGGGACCTGTTCCGCGACACGCTCGTCGAGCAGGCCGAGCAGGGCGTCGACTATGTCACGATCCACGCCGGCGTGCTGCTCCGGTTCGTCCCGCTGACGGCCAGCCGGCGGACCGGCATCGTCAGCCGCGGCGGCTCGATCATGGCCAAGTGGTGCCTGGCGCACCACCGGGAGAACTTCCTCTACACGCACTGGGACGAGATCTGCGAGATCTGCGCCGCCTACGACGTCTCGTTCTCCATCGGCGACGGCCTGCGGCCGGGCTCCATCCAGGACGCCAACGACGACGCCCAGTTCGCCGAGCTCTACGTCCAGGGCGAGCTCACCCAGACGGCCTGGGCGCACGACGTCCAGGTGATGAACGAGGGCCCGGGCCACGTGCCGATGCACCTGATCCAGGAGAACATGCAGAAGCAGCTCGACTGGTGCGGCGAGGCGCCGTTCTACACCCTCGGTCCGTTGACGACCGACATCGCGCCGGGCTACGACCACATCACGTCGGGCATCGGCGCGGCCATGATCGGGTGGTTCGGGTGTGCGATGCTGTGCTACGTGACGCCCAAGGAGCACCTGGGCCTGCCCAACCGCGACGACGTCCGCGAGGGCGTGATCACCTACAAGATCGCGGCCCACGCGGCGGACCTGGCGAAGGGCCACCCGGGCGCGCAAGCCCGCGACAACGCGCTGTCGAAGGCCCGCTTCGAGTTCCGCTGGCAGGACCAGTTCAACCTGGGCCTGGACCCCGAAAAGGCGTGCGCCTTCCACGACGAGACGCTGCCGAAGGAGTCGGCGAAGGTGGCCCACTTCTGCTCGATGTGCGGGCCCAAGTTCTGCTCGATGAAGATCACCCAGGACGTCCGCGACTACGCCGCCGAGCACGGGGTCGACGTCGAGGCGGCCATCCCGGAGGGAATGCGCGAGAAGTCGCCGCCAGTTCGAGGCGCTCGGCGGGCAGATCTACCACGAGCGCCTGCCCGACGACGCATGAGACCCATCCGCCCGACGAGGAGCTAGCGGGCGCGGCGCCAGACCTGGGTCCGGCCCAGCGCCCGGATGCCGATGAACCCGCGCACACGGAGCCGGTCCGGCCCGTCGAGCCGCAGGATGCCGCGGTAGCTCTTGGCGTTGGTCGGGTCGGTGATGCGGCCGCCCGAGAACTCGTCGCCGCCCCACTCCATGCCCTCGATGAGCGGGACCGTCCGGAGGTCGGCGCCGCGGTACTGCCCTCGCAGTCGTCGCACCGGAACTGGGGGTCGGGGTAGGTGGCGGTCGGCAGGACGCGGACGATGCGGCCTCGCAGGATGCCGCCCGACTCGGTGATGCGGACGACCGACTGGGCCTCCTGCCCGTCGTCGCTGTAGGTGGTCCAGTCGCCGAGGTAGGCGCGGGCCTCGGCCGGGAGCGACTGGGCCGCGAGGGCGGGCGCGAGGAGGGCGACGGCGAGGGCGAGTCCGGAGCGGAGCATGACGGGGGATCGGGGGGAACAGGGCGGCCGGAGCCGACGGTCGGTCCCGGAACGGTGGAATCGTCCGCTTCCGTGCCGGGTTGAGCCGGGCCACCCCGTTCTCGCCTGATCTCCCCCCGGATCGGGCCCGTGCGGGGCGAGCGCCGCCGGCGCGGGCAACGATGGCGGAGGCCCCGGGTCTCCTCGACGCCGCCGATCGGCGGAGCGCGCACGCGGCGCCTCCTCGTCTCCCTCCCGACGCCCATGCCGTCCTCGCGCCCCCTCCTCCTCCTCACCGTCGTGCTGGCGGTCGCCGCCCTCGGCACTCCGCCTGCCGCCCAGACTCGCGACCGGCTCGACGCCCTGGTCACGGCCACCCACCACGCCGGACGCTTCGACGGGACCGTCCTCGTCGCGGACGGTGGGGAGGGGGTCTACGAGCGCGGCGTCGGCGAGGCGGACCGGTCGTGGGGCGTCCCGAACGCGCCCGACACGCGGTTCCGCATCGCGTCGCTGACCAAGCAGTTCACGGCCGCGCTCGTGCTCCAGCTGGCCGAGGCCGGCGCGGTCGACCTCGACGCGCCCGTCACCCGGATCCTCCCCGGCTACCCGGCCGCCCAGGGCGACCGCGTGACGGTGCACCACCTGCTGTCCCAGACCTCCGGCATCCCCGAGCACCTCGGCCTCCCGGGCTTCGACGACCTCAAGCGGCGGCCGGTCGCGCCCGACTCCTTCCTGGCCGTGTTCTCCGGTCTGCCCCTCGACTTCGAGCCGGGGAGCCGGTTCGCCTACAGCAACTCGAACTACTTCCTCCTGGGCGTCCTCATCGAGCACGTCACCGGGCAGACGTTCGCCGAGGCGCTGCGCGAACGGCTTCTGTCGCCGCTCGGCCTGGACGACACCGGCTACGACGACGGCGCCACGGTGATCGACCGGATGGCGAGCGGCTACGCCCGCGTCGGCGCCGGGGTCGAGCACGCGCAGTACGTCGACCCGAGCGTCCCGTACGCGGCGGGCATGATGTACTCGACGGCCCGGGACCTCGCCGCGTGGACCCGGGCGCTCCACCGGGGCGACCCGTTCGAGCGCGCCGAGACGCTGGCGCGGATGCTCACGCCGGTCCACGACGGCTACGCCTACGGGCTCGGCGTGTCCATGCTGCCCGTCGGCGCGTCGCCGGTCCGGGCCGTCGGCCACTCGGGCGGCCTCTTCGGCTTCTCGACGTTCCTGGTCCACTTCCCCGACGAGGACCGGACCGTCGTGGCCCTGGCCAACGTGGAGGGGAGCGTGCAGCCGCTCGTGCTCGACCTGGCGCGCGTGCTCTACGGCCAGCCCGTCGACCTTCCGCTGCCGCCCGTCGGGCCCGTGCTGGCGGACGTCGTCGAGGCCGAGGGCGTCGAGGCGGCCGTGGCCCGCTACCGCGAGATCCGCGACGGCGAGCCCGAGGCGTACGACCTCGGCGAAGACCAGCTCAACGCGCTGGGCTACCTCTACCTCGGACGGGGGGACACGGAGACGGCGATCCGCGTGTTCGCGCTCAACGTCGAGGTCTTCCCCGAGGCGTGGAATCCGCACGACAGCCTGGGCGAGGCGTACGTCGCGGCGGGCGACCGCGAGCGGGCCGTGGCGAGCTACCGGCGGGCGCTCGCGCTCTACCCCGGCAGCGAGAGCGCCCGCGACGCGCTGGCGCAGCTGGGGGCGGAGGCGGACGACGCGACGGTCCGCGTGCCCGCGGGCGTGCTGGCGGGCTACGTCGGCCGGTACGCGCTCCAGCCGGGCGTCGTGGTGGACGTCACGCTGGAGGGCGGGCGGCTCTTCGCCGAGGCCACCGGCCAGCCTCGGGTCGAGATGGTCCCTACGTCCGAGACGCAGTTCGCCGTTCCGGCCGTCGGCGCGCAGGTCACCTTTGCTCGGGGCGCCGACGGACGGGCCGAGAGCCTGACGCTCCACGGCGGCGCGAGCGACCTGACAGGCCCGCGCGTCGAGTAGGCCCGCTCGCGGTCGCCGGCTCGTCCCGTACGTTGCCGGCCCCACGTCCCCACCGATGCCCCATCCCCACGCCGACTTGGTCGCCCGCTTCTACGACGCGCTCGCCCGCCGCGACGGCGACGCCATGGCGGCCTGCTACCACCCGGACGTGACGTTCCGCGACCCCGTGTTCGACCTCCGGGGCCCGCGCGCCGGCGCCATGTGGCACATGCTGTGTGACCGCGGCAAGGACCTCCGCGTCGTCGCCTCCGACGTCCGCGCCGACGACGAGCGGGGCTCGGCCCACTGGCAGGCCGACTACACGTTCTCCCAGACCGGCCGGCCGGTCCACAACGAGGTCGACGCCGCGTTCACGTTCGCCGACGGGCTCATCCGCACCCACGTCGACACGTTCGACGTCTGGGCGTGGAGCCGGCAGGCGCTCGGCGTGCCCGGCCTGCTGCTCGGGTGGACGCCGTGGATCCGCGCCAAGGTGGCCGCCGAGGCCGCCCGGGGCCTCGACGCCTACGTCGCCCAGCACCCCGCGCTCGGCTGACGGCTCACGCGGCCGCCACCCGCCTCGCGACGGCGTCGGCCTGGCTGGCGACGCGCTCGACGACGAGCGCCGTGATCCGGCGGCGGGCCTCGGCCTCGTGGGCGAGCGCGAACGCCAGCTCGTCGGCCGTGAGCATCCCGAAGACCAGCCCGAGCACGACGCGCTTGAGGCGCGAGTCGGTCTTGAGCATCGACACCAGCCGCTCGCGGGCGTCGTCGGGCGCGAACGCCGCGAAGCCGGGCACGCGCTTGGCCACGTCGGCGGCGACGAGCGCCAGCAGCGTCTCGTTCTGGAGCTTGAGGACGGGCCGGAGCGTCCGGTGGAGGAACGCCTCCACGTCGGACGCCGCGAGCGCCGGCTCGGCGTCGACGGTCGGGCGCAGGGCCAGGAGGGCAGCGTCGCGGTCGGTCATCGGGGCTGGACGCTCGGGGCGCGCTCCGGGCTCCCCGAGGTTCTCTCATCGCCTGACCTCGCCCCACTGTACGACACCATGCACGGTGTCCCCACGCCTTGGACTACGGGGGGAGCGCGGTGCCGGACCACTGCACAAACCACGACCCCGTCGTCCGCACGACGCTGGGCCACGCCGCGGTCACGCTGACGGTTGTGCGGTGACGGGTGCGCGGCCAGACCTCAGCGTCATCGCCCCAGCGGCTTACGCCGGGACGCCGTCCGCCCGGAGTGCGGGGTCGCCCTCGCGCGCCAAGAACCGGTTCCACCCGCCGACCAGCAGCGCCGAGCCGATGGCCCCGATAAGTGCCATCCCCGCCAGGCTGAACGTGAGCAGCCACGTCCCCCGCCGGTGCGACGCGATCACGATCTGGTCGGAGTCCGCCGACACCACGATCGGCAGCCGCATCGTCTCGCCCTCGGGCACCACCGCCAGGTCCACCTCGATCTCCTTGAGCAGGATGATCGGCAGTTCGACCTCGCGCTCGACGGGCGCCGCCGCGCCGGGCGGGGTGTAGCGGAGCCCGACCTGCCCGGTCGTGATCTCGCTCCGCTCGCGCAAGTTCAGGCCGGTGACCTCGGCCTCGACGGTCTGGCCGGAGGCCGAGACGGCGCGCTGCTCGAAGCCGGCCTTCGTCGTCGCGACGGCGATGACCGCGAGCAACAGCGGGAGCGCCCACAGCAGGCGGGCGACGACGGGGTTCGAGAGGAAGTTCATCGGGTCGGGGGCTCGGCACCGGAACGGCGGGCGGGCCGCGCAGATGCCCCTTCACCCCGAGTTAGCGGCGCGGTCCGTCCAGCGCGACCGAGTGCGGGCCTCTCGCTACTCGCTCTCCTCGAGCGTCATGAGGTAGTCCTCGACGCTGCCGACGCTCACGCGCGTCTCGCCCTTGATCTTGCGGGCCTTGATGCTCCCCTGGCGGATCAGCTTCTGGACCTGGTTCCGGTCGATGAGCTTGAGCAGCCGCCGCGCCTCGGTCCGGCTCACGGTGTCCTCGCGGTACTCGCCGGCGAAGCCCTCCAGGAAGTCGAGCGTCGACTGGTCGACCTCGATGAGCCGGGTCTCCTCGTTGGCGTCCGAGACGCCCCAGTCGAGGTCGGCGTTGATCAGGCCGCGGTCGGTCCAGCGGACGAGGGTCTGGCGGGAGATGCGGAGGGCCTCGGAGAGCTCGTCGAGGCGGAGGGTCTTGCGGGGGTCTGCGAGCGTGGGCATGGAGCGGAGCCGAGGGGCACGTGAGGGAACACTTGTTCTGACGGATGCTACTCCGCGCCTCCCCGTTTGCTCCCTCGGGAAGACCCTGTTTCTATGGAGCCGCTGCAGAGATCGGCCCCGTCTCGGCCTCGGTCGCCGGTCCCCGCCGCCGGCTCGGTCAGCGGAGGGCCCGGTCGGTCATCTCCTCCAGCTCGTCGGACGAGAGGACGCGCCACGTCGGGGCGCCGAGGGCCCCGCTCGACGTCCGCTGGAAAGTGGCCCGGAGCAAGAGCGTCTTGCCCCGCTCCGGCGCGTCGGCGACGAAGGCGGCGGGCGTGAACCGGAACACGAACGTCGCCTCGACCGGGTCGAACCCGAGCTCGCGCCCGACCAGGTCGGCGAGGAACTGGGCCTCGTCGGTGAGGGCGCCCGCGTTCGAGGCCTGGTCGTCCAGGACGACGGTGCGCGGGCGGCGCTCGTCGTCGGCGAGGAACACGCGGACGCGGGCCTGGCGCGTGGCCGCGTAGGTCCGCCAGTCCAGCGTCTGGTCGTGGGTCGGGCCGGCCTGGGCGGCGGCCGTCGGGGCGGAGGCCCCCGCCGCTAGCAGAAGGCCCGCGAGGGCGAATCGGCGCATGAGTCTCTGGGTGGGTCTCGGTGGAACGACGGCCCCTAGACCCGAGCCGAGCCCGGATCTAACCCGCCCCGGTGCTTCCGTCCGAGGTCATGCCGAATCCGGGGGGAGTGTGTGTTCCCTCCCACACCTCTCCCAGTCTCGAACGGAGACAGAGCCACCGGACGTGGCCCTACTCCTCCCCCCGCGCCCGGTGGACCGCCCGCCAGCCGTACCACGCGGCCACGCTCCGCCACGGCGCGTACGGCTCGCCCAGCGCCTCGAGCGCCTTCGGCGACGGCCGGTCGTCCAGCCCGGCGATGATCCGGTAGCCCTCCTGGACGCCCAGGTCGGTCGTCGGCCAGACGTCGGGGCGGCCGAGGTTGAACAGCAGCACCATCTGGGCCGTCCACGGGCCGACGCCGCGGACGGCGGTGAGCGCGGCCACGACGGCGTCGTCCGGCATCGCCAGCAGGTCGGCGCGGGTGGGCAACGTCCCGGCCCGCTGGCGGGCCACCAGGTCCCGAGCCGCGGCCGTCTTGGCGCGTGACAGACCGCAGGCGCGCAGGGCCTCGTCTGGCGCTGCGTCGAGCGCGTCCGGGTCGAGCGCGTCGCCGTCGCCGAAGGCCCCGAGCACGCGGCCCAAGATGGTGGCCGCGGCCTTGGTCGAGAGCTGCTGGTAGACGATCGAGCGGAGCAGCGCCGGCAGCGTCTCGTCCGGCCGGAGCGTGATCCGGGGCGGCCCCACGCTGGCGATGAGGTCGCCCAGCCGGGGGTCAGTCGCGGCGAGCGCCTGGCTGGCGGCGACGGCGTCGTACGGGAGAGACACGGGGACTGGGGACTGGGGACTGGGGACTGGGGACTGGGGACTGGGGAAGGTGAGGGCCGGACCTCGGAGCCGCAAGCCAACCCTCTGCCAGTTCCCCGTTCCCATTTCCGCGAGCGCCCGCGAGCCCTCCCGCGAGCCCTACTCGTCCCCGTAGATCATCGTCGTCACCCGACCACTGCGGGTGATCGTGCCGCGGTACATCCCCTCCGTGTTGAACGGCATCGAGACGCGGCCCTGGGCGTCGAGCGCGATGACGCCGCCGGTCCCGCCGGCCTCGGTGAGGGTGGTGCCGATCACGTGGCGGGCGGCCTGGTCGACGGACTCGCCGAGGTAGGCCATCCGGGCGGCGATGTCGCGGGCGATGCCCAGGCGGATAAAGTACTCGCCGTGGCCCGTCGCCGAGACCCCGCAGGTCGCGTCGTCGGCGAAGGTGCCGGCGCCGATGAGGGGGCTGTCGCCGATCCGCCCCCACCGCTTGTTGGTCATGCCGCCGGTCGAGGTCCCGGCCGCGAGCGAGCCGCCGGCCGACAGCGCGACGGCGCCGACGGTCCCGTGCATCTGCCACGGCTGGGGCGCCGGCGTCGCCAGCCCCGTCGCCGACCGCTCGCGCTCCTGGACCGACAGCAGGCCCCGGAGCCGGCTCGGCGTGTGGAAGAACGTGTTGGGCACCAGCTCCAAGCCCTGCTGGAGCGCGAACTCCTCGGCGCCCTCGCCGGACAGCAGCACGTGCGGCGACGCCTCCATCACGCGCCGCGCGAGCACGATCGGGTGGCGGACGTGCATCGTCCCGGTCGACGCGCCGGCCATCCCCGTCGCCCCGTCCATCACCGAGGCGTCGTGGCGGACCGTCTGGTCGGCCGCGAAGACGCCGCCGCGGCCCGCGTTGAAGTGGGGGTCGTCCTCCAGGAGTTGGAGCGCAGTCGAGACCGCGTCGAGGGCGGGCCGCCCGGCGACCACCTCGGCGTGGCCCGCGCGCAGCGCCTGGGCCAGGGCCGCCCGGATGGCCGCGTCCGTGTCAGCGTCCATGTTGGCGCGCAGGATGGTGCCGGCGCCGCCGTGGACGACGAGGACGACCGGGTCGCCGTCGAGGTCGGGCAACACGAGGACGTCCTGGGCCGAGACGGAGGACGCGAGTCCGGACAGGAGCGAGGCGACGAGCAGGGCGGCGAGGCTCAGCAGACGAGTCACGGCGGGCGAGGAAGGTGGACTGCGAAGATAGGCGGGAGGCCTCCGGCTACGGGCGCCGTAGACTTCCCGAGAAGGCCGGCGTGGGGAACACCACCTCCAGTGACCGGTCGTTAGGCCCGCACGTCTCCCCGCCCCCGTGCTCCGCTCGCTCCGTCCTGTCGCCGCCGTCCTGCTGGCCCTCGCGTTCGTCGCGGGCCCCGCGAGCGCGGCGTGCCTCCACGGTGCGGATCACGAGATGCCCATGGAGGAGATGGGGCACGAGATGCCGATGAGCGAGCACGCGCCGGCCGACGGCCCGCCCAATCCCGGCGAGATGCCGCCGTGCCACGACGAGCCGGCCACCGACGCCCCCGCGCCCGCGCCGCCCGTCGACGGGTGCGCCTCGGCGTGCTGCGCGGTCCAGGCCGCCGTCGAGACGCCGGCGCCGCTCCCCACGGCCGACGCCGTCGTCCTGCTGGCGGTCGTCGCCCGCGACGTGCTGGCCGAGCCGGTGCTGGGGCCGGTGCCGACGCCCGAGGGGCCGCCGCTGCGACCCCGAACGAGGCTCCACGTCGAACTCGAACGGTTCCTGATCTGAGAGGGCCGGGGCGTCGGTCGGACGCCCCCGCAGGCCGCCCGGCCTGACGTCCCGCCGAGCGGTCGCTCGGCTCGTGCCCCGATGCACCGCGAGCCCGTGGTGCGCCCTCTCCAGATCCCCCATGTCCTCCCGACTCGCTCTCGCGCTCGGCCTGGCCCTCGCCGGCTGCGCCGCGCCGACGACGTCCCTCGACGCGTCCGCACACCACCCGGCCCGCGCCGACGCGCCCACCGCGGCCCGCGCCGTCGAGGTCGCCGCGCTCCCGTCCGTCGCTCGGCCGACCGTCCCGGCGGTCCTCCGCCCCGACGGCCACCCACCCGCCGGCAGCGTCGCCGGCCACGACCCGATGGCTATGTCGCACGGGATGGGCCCCGGCGACGCCGCCATGTCGCACACGGCGATGAACCACGGCGCGACCGTGCTCAAGACGCCCTCGCCGACGCCGGACGTCCGGCGGGGCGACGTCGCCCCGTCCCCGACCGCTCCGCTGGCGGGCGCGATCGAGGCCTACCTCTCGCTTCAGGACGCCCTCGCCAGCGACCGCCTCGACCCCGGCGCTGCCCGCGCGTTCGCGACGGCGTTCGACGCGCTCGCCGAGACGCCGCCCGCCGGCGACGCCCACTTCTGGCACCTGAGGGGCGAGGCCGTGGCCACCCTCCGCCAGTCGGCCCGGGCGCTCGTGGCGGCGACCGATCTCGACGCCGCCCGGGCCGCGTTCGGCAGGCTGAGCGCGCCGTTCGCCGACGCCGTCGAGGGCCTTGGGAGTCCGGCCGAGTTCGGCCTGGTCCGCCACACGTGCGGGATGGCGGACGCGCCCCAGGGCGGCGTCTGGCTCCAGCGCGCCGGCCAGGTCCGCAATCCCTACTTCGGGACGAGCATGTTGATGTGCAGCCGCCGCACGGACGACGTGCCGGCGATGGACCATGGGTCGATGAGCGGAATGAGCCACGGGGGCCACCGATGAGCCGCCTCGTTCTCCTCGTCGCCGTCGGCGGGATCGCTGTGTCGGGCTGCGCGGGCGTCCGCCCCCAGGCCGCGTTCGACGACGTCCGCGCGACCGTCACCGAGCGGACGGACGTCCGCGTCGAGTGGGCGACGGGCGAGGCCGAGGACGCCGCGGCCCGGGCCGCCGTCGACTCGCTGCTGGCCGACAGCCTGACGGTCGAGACGGCCGTCCAGGTCGCGCTCTTGAACAACCGCCGCTTGCAGGCCACCTACGAGGACCTGGGCGTGGCCCAGGCCGCGCTCGTCCAGGCCGGGTTGCTGGCGAACCCCGTCTTCGGCGGGCGCTCGCTGTGGACGCTCGACGAGGCGCGCGCGCCCGACCTCGGCTTCAGCGTCGCCCTCGAGTTCCTCGACGTGTTCCGGATCCCCCTGCGCAAGCGGGTGGCCCGGAGCGAGTACGAGGCCGCCCGGTTCCGCGTGGCGTCGGCCGTCCTCGGCCTGGCGGCGCGGACGCGGACGGCGTTCGTCCGCGCCCAGGCCGACGCGACGGGGCTGGCGATGCAGCGGCGCGTGGTCCAGAACGCCCAGGCCGGCTACGCCGCGAGCGCGCTCCTGCGCGAAGCCGGCAACGTGCCCGCCGTCGACGTGCTCGCCGAGCAGGCGCTCTACGAGCAGGCCCGCCTCGACCTGCTGGTGGCCGAGGGCCAGGCCGTCGAGAGCCGCGAGGCGCTCGTCCGCCTGATGGGGCTGACCGGGCCCGACGCGTCGTTCGACCTGCCCGGCGCGCTGGCGCCCGTCGCGGCCGAGAGCCCGCTCGCGTTCGTCCGCACGGCGACCGAGGGGGGCGTGCCGACGGCCGTCGTCGACGTGGCCGCCCTCGAGCGGCTGGCCGTCGAGGCCAGCCTCGACCTCCAGGCCGCCCGCGCCGACGTCGAGGCGTTCGCCCAGCGGCTCGGGCTCGCCAACGCCGAGAGCCTGCTGCCCGACGTCGAGGTCGGCGGCGAGATCGAGCGCGAGGAAGGCGAGTGGAAGGCCGGGCCGGAGGTCGACCTCGTCCTCCCCTTGTTCGACCAGGGCCAGGCCCGCCGCGCCGCGGCCCGCGGCGAGCTCCGCCGTCGCCAGGCGCTGTACTACGCGACCGCCGTCGACGTCCGCTCGGCCGCTCGCACGCTGGCCCAGCGGCTGGCGACCACGCGCCGCGCCGCGCTCCACTACCAGACGGCCGTCTTGCCGCTCCGCGCCCAGCTGGTGCAGCAGACGCTGCTCCAGTACAACGCGATGCAGACCGGCGTCTTCGGCGTCCTGCAGGCCCAGCAGCAGGAGGTCGAGGCGACGCGCCGCTACGTCGACGCGCTCGCGGCCTACTGGCAGGCCCGCGCCGACCTCGACCTGCTCGTGCAAGGCCGGATGCCGGACCTCGACGGCGGCGGCCTGTCCATGCCCTCGGGCGGCACCGCTAGGCGCGCCGACGACCACTAGCCGGCGCGCCAGCGCCCGGCCCACGGCGTCGCCACGAATCGCGACTGACGACGGACCCACTGACCCACTGACCCACTGACCCAATGTCCACCTTTTCTCGCCGCGACTGGATGAAGGCCAGCGCCGTCGCCTTGGGGGGCGCCGCGCTCGGCCGGACGTCCCGCGCCACACGGCTCCCCGCCACCTGGGACCCCACCGCCGCCGCCGACTCGCTCGCGGCCGACTCCGTCGCCGCCGCGAACGTGGCGAAAGCGTCGCCCGGCGCGGCCCGTGCCGCGTCGCCGTTGTCCCGCCGCTCGCTGGCGACGCCCGTCGACGGCGACCGGCCGAGCCGCGTCCACACGCCCAACGGCTCCGCCATCACGGGCCGCCGCGCTGGCGACGGCGCCTGGGTGTACCACCTGACGGCCGAGGAGGTCGAGCACGAGTTCGCGCCCGGCCTGACGGCGACGTGCTGGGGCTACAACGGCCAGGTCCACGGGCCCACGTTCGAGGCCGTCGAGGGCGACCGCGTCCGGGTCTACGTGACCAACCGGCTGCCCGTCGCGACGACGGTCCACTGGCACGGGTTCTTCCTGCCGAGCGGGATGGACGGCGTCGGTGGGCTGAGCCAGGCGCCGATCCCGCCGGGCGAGACGTTCCTCTACGAGTTCCCGATCGCGCAGAACGGGACGTTCATGTACCACTCGCACCACGACGAGATGACCCAGATTGCCCTGGGCCTGACCGGCATGTTCGTCGTCCACAAGAGGGGACGCGACGACGTCGACCGCGACGTGGCGATCATGCTCCACGAGTGGCTCGTCGAGCCCGGCACGAGCCGGCCGGACCCCAACGCGATGACGGACTTCAACGTCCTGACGATGAACGGGCGCGCGTTCCCCGGGACCGACCCCATCGTCGTCGGCCACAACGAGAAGGTCCGGTTCCGCTTCGGCAACCTGTCGCCGATGGACCACCACCCGATCCACCTCCACGGCCACTACTGGAAGATCACGGCCACCGACGGCGGGCCGATCCCGGCGGCCGGCCAGTGGCCCGAGACGACCGTCCTCGTCCCCGTCGGAAGCACGCGGACGGTCGAGTGGACGGCCGACGCGCTCGGCGACTGGGCCATGCACTGCCACATGACGCACCACGTCATGAACCAGATGGGCCACGAGTTCCCCAACATGGTCGGCGTCGACGCCCGCGCGCTCGACCGCCAGGTCCAGCCCGTCGCCCCAGGCTACATGACGATGGGCCAGGCCGGCGGCGACGACATGGGCGCCCACGTCGAGATGGGCCACATGCCAGTCCCCGAGAACTCGATCCCGATGGTCGGCGCGGCCGGCCCGTTCGGCTACATCACGATGGGCGGGATGTACACCAACGTCAAGGTCCGCCCCAAGCCGGTCGACGTCGACCAGGACCCCGGCTGGTACGACCACCCCGAGGGGACCGTCGCCCGCGCCGTCTCCGCCGAGCGCGCCGCCCGCGACGGCGTCCAGATCAGCTAGGCCGATGAGCAAGCAGCACCTGCTGGCCGCCTGGGGCGTGACCGTCACGGCCGGCTGGCTCGTGACCCAGTGGATCGGCGGCTCGGGCGGGACCGTCCTCGGGCTCGGCGTGGCCGGGTCGATCGTCGCCGTCTGGGCCGTGCTCATGGCCGTCCCGCTCGCGATGACGCTGGCGGTCCGGCCGAGCGCCGGGGTCCAGGGCGGCGTGTGGGGCGCCTTGGTCGCGCTCGGGCTGGCCGAGAACACCGTCGCCGTCTGGGGCGGCGGCGAGCACGACCACAGCGCCCACAGCCACGGCGGGGGCGACCACGGCGACGGCCACCACGGGGAGGACGACGGCCACCACGGGGAGTCGGCTCCAGCCGGGGAGGACTCCGACGCAGGCCACGGCCACGCCGACGGCGGCCGCGCCCCGAGTGAGACGGGGGCCGAGACGCCAGCCGCTGCCGACGTCCACGTCCACGCCGACGGGTCGAGCCACGACCACGGGGCCGACGCCGCGCCGACCGCCGCGACTTCTACCGACACGACCTCGCCCAGCGCCAGCGCGCCCGACCCCGTGCCGACTGCGGGCGAGGCGGCTCCGACCGACACTCCCGACGACGTCCCCGACGACGTCCCCGACGACGTCTCGTTCGTCGGGCCGGAGCTCCAGCACGTGAGCTACTACCACGTTTGGTTCCTCATCGGCGCGCTGGGCTTCGCCGTGAGCGCGGCACGCGTCGAGGGCACGGCGCGGCGCGCGCTCTACGGGTTGGCCGCGCTCCTCAACGCGGTCATGGTCGTCGTCCTCGTCGTGGTGCCCGAGGCCACCGAGGTCGCCTTCCTGGTGGCCGCGGCGATCCAGGGCCTCCCGATGCTCGCCGACCTCCCGCTCCGCGCCCGCGCGCACTCGTCCCCAGCGTAGCCCTGGGGCTTCCCTTTCCGGCTCCCCCATGCGTTCCCTCCTCCCCCTGCTCCTGGTCGTGGCCGCCCCGCTGGCGGCGGCCCAGCACGACCACGCCCCCGCTCACGACGCGCGCTCCGCGAGCCACCCGAGCGGCTTGACGGCCGACGAGACCGCCGGCCTGCTCGACGGCCTCGGCCTCGGCATGGCGCGCCCGGCCGAGCTCAACCGCTATCCCGGACCGCTCCACGTCCTCGAGCTCGCCGACGCGCTCGGCCTCTCCGACGACCAGCGCGCCGAGGCGGAGCGCCTCCGCGTCCAGATGCGGACCGAGGCCGTCGTCCTGGGGCAGCAGCTCGTCGAGGTCGAGCGCCACCTCGACGCCTTGTTCGCCTCCGGCGACGCCACCGACCACGCCATCGACCGGATGACGGCCCACGCGGGCACGCTCCGGGGCCGCATCCGCGCGGCGCACTTGCGCACCCACGTCGCCATGCGCGACGCGCTCACGGCCGACCAGATCGAGCGCTACGTCCACCTCCGCGCCTCCACCCCCTGACGCCCACCCCAATGAAAGGCTCCTACGGACGCTTCTTCGCGATGATCATCACCTCCACCCTGGTGATGTTCGCCCTCATGTACTCGACGGTCTACGTGTTCGACCACATCTGGTGGAGCCAGACGAAGGGCTGGATGGCGCTTTACATGGGCGCCGCGATGGCCGTCGTGATGCTCGCGTTCATGCTCGGGATGTACACCGACAAACCGAAGAACGCGATGATCTTCGCCGGCAGCGCCGTCGTGTTCGCCGTCGGCCTCTTCTTCGTCCGCGCCCAGACGACGGTCGACGACGTGGCCTGGATGAAGGCGATGATCCCGCACCACTCGATCGCGATCCTGACGTCGGAGCGGGCCCAGATCTCCGACCCCCGCGTCCGCCAGCTCGCCGACGAGATCATCGAGGCCCAGCGCCGCGAGATCGGCGAGATGGAGGCGCTCATCGACAGCCTGGAGAGCCTGTAGGCCAACGCGGGACCGGCGGCGCCGCTCCGAACCCGGTCCGCCGGCGCGCGTCCCACCCCGACCCTCCCCCCTCTCGCGATGCCCCTCCGTTTGTCCGCTCTCCTCGCCCTCGTCGTCCTGGTCGGCTGCCAGTGGGAAGGCCGCCCCGACGGCGCCGAGGCCAACCACTCCTCCAGCGGCGGCTACTACGACGTCGGGGCCGAGCCCCAGCTCACGCCGCTCGGCAGCTCGGTCGAGGCGATCGAGCCGATCGGCGGCGACATCGAGGTGGTCGAGCCGCTCGACGGCGTCGCCGCGCCGGGCGCGGCCCCCGTCGACCTCACGCAACCTCCGCCCACCACGGGCACGGCCGACGCGACCTCCGAGGTTGAAGAGGCCCTCACCCCCGGCACCGAACTGTGACCATGCGACCGCTCCTCCTCGCCCTCGTCCCGTTGCTCGCCCTCTCGGCCTGCCAGCTCGCCGACTCGTCCGCCGCGCCAACTGACCCCCCTCCGGTCGACGTCGACGTCGCCGCGCAAGACGCCGCGGTCACCCTCCCGGCCACGCTCGTCGGGCCCGGTGCGCCGACGATGACCGTCTACAAGAGCCCGACGTGCGGGTGCTGCGCGATGTGGGTCGAGCACATCGAGGCGGCCGGCTTCGACGTGGTCACCCAGGACCGCGACGACATGGCGGCGGTCAAGGACAGCCTGGGCTTGCCGCCGGATCTCTCGTCGTGCCACACGGGCGTCGTCGACGGCTACGTGATCGAGGGCCACGTGCCGGCCGAGCACGTCGCGCGGCTCCTGGAGGAGCGGCCCCAAGCGCTCGGGCTGGCCGTGCCCGGGATGCCGATTGGCTCGCCGGGCATGGAGATGGGCGACCGCCGCGACCCCTACGACGTTTTGGTCGTCGGGTCTGGCGGCGAGGCCGCCGTGTTCGCCCACGTCGCCGGCAACGGCCAGCCGTAGGCCGCAGCGGCGCGGCGTAGACTGCGTCATGCCGCCCCGCCTCCTGCTCGCGATCGCCGCCGTCCTCGCCGCTTGCGCCGACGCGCCGGCCGAGCCGAGCGACCACTCGCCGTCTCGCGCCGCGGGCGAGGTCGCCGTCCCCGCCGACTCCGGTGCGGTCGCGCCCCGCCTGACGACGGGCCCGAACGGCCAGCCCGTCCTGTCGTGGGTCGACCCCACCGACGACGGCCACGCGCTACGCGTGGCCCACTGGACGGGCTCGGGCTGGTCCGCGCCGACGACGGCCGACCGCGGCACGGACTGGTTCGTCAACTGGGCCGACACGCCGGGCGTGGTCCCGCTCGGCGACGGGGGCCTCGCGTCGTTCACCTTGGTCCGCCACGGCGACTCTGAGTACGCCTACGACATTGGGATCCGCACCACCGGCGAGCGCCGGCTGCTCAACACCGACGGCCGGGCGGCCGAGCACGGGTTCGTCTCCGGCGTCGCGCTGGCCGACGGCGTGGGGCTCGTCTGGCTCGACGGCCGGAACCAGGGCGCGGGCCACGGCCACCACGGCGGCGCGATGACGCTGCGCTACGCCACCGTCGCCAGCGCCCGCGGTCGAACAGACGAGGCCGTCCTCGACGACCGGACCTGCGACTGCTGCCCGACCGCGATGGTGGCCACGCCCGCCGGCTTGGTGGTGGCGTACCGCGACCGGAGCCAAGACGAGGTCCGCGACATCGCCGTCGTCCGCCAGCACGACGGGGCCTGGACCGCACCGGCCGTGCCCCACGCCGACGGGTGGCGGATCGAGGGCTGCCCCGTCAACGGCCCGGCGTTGGCGGCGGTGGGCGACCGCGTGGCGCTGGCGTGGTTCGCCGGCGGCGACGCGACGCGGGTCTCGCTCGCCACGTCCGACGACGCGGGGGCGCGTTGGGGCGACCGCGTCCGGATCGACGACGGCGCTCCGATTGGGCGGGTCGGTGTGGCCGTGCTGCCCGACGGGAGCGCCGTCGTGAGCTGGCTCGAAGCCGTCGGCGCCAGCGCCGAGCTCCGCGTCCGCCGTGTCGGGACGGACGGGACCGCGGCGCCCCCCGTCACGGTGGCGACGGTCGACGCCGGGCGGTCGAGCGGCGTCCCCCGCGTCGCCGCTCTCGGCGACCGTGCCCTGGTGGCCTGGACCGACCCGGCGACCGGGACCGTGCGGACCTCGGTGGTGTCGCCATGATCGCGGGATGGGTCCTGCTCGGCGTCGCGCTGGCCATCCCCTACGTCGGGGTCGGGCGCCGGCTGACGGGCCGGCGCGCACGCGTTTGGTGGGCCGGCGGGCTCGTGGTCGCGGCGCTCGTCTACGTCGCGTTCGCCGTCGCCCGGGGCGCCCCGCCGCTCGCGCTGGCGTTCGAGGCGGCCGGGGTCGTGGGCTACGGCATGTTCGCGTGGCTCGGGCTGAGGGGCCACGCCGGCTGGCTCGCGGCTGGCTGGCTGCTCCACCCGCTCTGGGACGTCGGCCTGCACACCGGCTTCGCCCTCGCGCCGGCGTGGTACGTCTGGGCGTGCCTGGGTTTCGACGTCGTCGTGGGCGTCTGGCTCTACCTCGACGCCGTCAGGCGGTAGTCGCCGGCCGGATGGAGGGGGCAGCGCTGCCGGTTTCTGTGTCTAGGGGATGCCCGGAGTCCGGCCTCTCCGGTTGCCCTTGGACTCGGGTCCAGGGTCTAGACTCGCGGCCCCATCCCCCCTTCCCGATGACCTTCGAGATCCTCGACGCCCACCCCTCGCCCTCCCCTCACCTCGACGCCATCAAGGCCGTCGTCGAGTCCGCGCTCGACTGCGTCCAGTGCTGCACGTCGTGCGCCGACGCCTGTCTCGCCGAGGACGGCGAGATGGACCTGGCCCACTGCATCCGGACCGACCTCGACTGCGCCGACGTGTGCGCGGCGACGGCCACCATCGTCGTGCGCCAGACTGCGCCCTCGACGGGCTTGATCCGCGCCCAACTTGAGGCGTGCAAGGCGGCGTGCGAGACGTGCGCCGCGTCGTGCGAGGAGCACGCCGAGAGGCACGAGCACTGCCGGATCTGCGCCGAGTGCTGCCGGACCTGCGCCGACGCCTGCGGCCGGCTCCTGGCCGCGCTCTAGGCTCGTTCCCGCGAATCCGGGTCCTGCCTGCGCGAGGCCGCCGGCACCTCTCTCCCGCGCCCTGTCCGATGCTCAGGCGTCGGTCTTGGGCGCCTCGGAGGGATCGCCGGCGGCTCTCGCCCGCCGACGGACCGACGTAGGGGATGCGGCTCAGGCCGCGGGCTCTTCTCCGCCGGAGGCGCGTAGGCACGTCCCCTCCCCTCCCGACCAATGGCCTACACCTTCTCTCGCACGCTCGACGCTGATCTCACCACGGCCGAGGAGCGGACTCGCGCCGCGCTCTCCGACGAGGGGTTCGGCGTCCTGACCGAGATCGACATCCAGGCCACGCTCAAGAAGAAGCTCGACGCCGACGTGGCCGGCTACAAGATCCTCGGGGCCTGCCACCCGCCGCTGGCCCACCAGGCGATGCAGGCCGAGCCCCGGATCGGGGCCATGTTGCCGTGCAACGTGATCCTGCGCGACGTCGGCGACGGGCAAACGGAGGTCTCGGCCATCGACCCGGTCGCGAGCATGGCGGCGGTCGAGAACGACGCGCTGGGCGACGTCGCCGGCGAGGTCCGCGACCGACTCCGACGCGTCGTCGCCGCGCTGTGACGACGGGCCAGCTCGCCGACGCGGCCGGGGTGGCCACCGACACGGTCCGCTACTACGAGCGGCGCGGGCTCCTGGCCGAGCCCCGCCGGACGCCGGGCGGCTACCGCGACTACGGGCCGGACGCGCTCCGACGCTTGCGCGCGCTCCGACGGGCCCAGGCCCTCGGCTTCACGCTCGACGAGGCCGACACCTTGCTCGCGCTCTCGCGCGACGCCCACGCCGACGCCGCGGCGGTCCGCGAGCGGGCCGTCGAGAAGATCGCCGACCTCGACACCCGCATCGCCGAGATCCAGCGGACCCGCGACGCGCTCGCCCAGCTCGCCGACGCCTGCGGCGGTGCCGACGCGACGCGGGCCGAGTGTCCGGTCCTCCGAGCCCTCGCGGACGACGGCTGAACGGGCGATTCACGGAACCCTGGAGTCGGGTCCAGGGCGTATCACGGTCGCCTCCCCACTCGACCCATGCCCACCGCGATCCCCGACCGGCCGCTCCAAACCGACGACGAGCGCACCGTCACGCTCCGCGTCGAGGGGATGGAGTGCGCCTCGTGCACCGCCCGCGTCGAGCGCGTCCTGTCGCGGCTCGACGGCGTCGCCCGGGTCGGCGTGAACCTGGCGACGGAGCGGGCGACGGTCCACGCTCGGCCCGGCGTCTCGGACGACGCCATCGCCGACGCGATCCGCCGGGCCGGCTTCGGGGTCGAGCCCGACGCGGCCGCCCCCACCGAGGCCGAGAAGGACGCCGAGCGAGCCGTCCAGCGTCGCCGCGCCCTGGTCGCCGCCGCGCTGACGGTCCCGATCTGGCTGCTGGAGATGGTCCCCATGCTGATCCCGGGCGGCACCGACGGGCTGCACGGCGTCGTCGGGACGCAGCCGCTGCGCTGGGTGCTGCTGGCGTTGGGGACGGCCGTCCAGTTCGGGCCCGGCTTGCACTTTGTCCGGTCGGGCTGGGCCGCGCTCCGCTCGGGCGCGCCGTCGATGGACACGTTGGTCCTGCTCGGCACGTCGGCCGCGTACGGCTACTCGGTCGTGGCGACGGTCGCGCCCGGCGTGCTGCCGGCCGGGGCCGACCACGTCTACTTCGAGGCCGCGGCCACCATCATCACGCTGATCCTGGCCGGCCGGTACATGGAGGCCATTGCGAAGGGCCGAGCCGGGCACGCCATCCGCGCGCTCTTGGACCTGCAGCCGCCGACGGCCCTCGTCATCCGCCAGGGCGAGCCGGTCGAGGTCCCGCTCGCCGAGGTGGCCGCCGGAGACCGCGTGCTCGTCAAGCCCGGCGCGCGCGTGGCCGTCGACGGGGTCGTGGTGGCCGGCCGGTCGTTCGTCGACGAGTCGGCGATGACGGGCGAGCCGGTGCCGGTCGAGAAGGAGCCCGAGTCCGTCGTCGCGGCCGGGACCGTCAACGGGACCGGGGCGCTGACGGTCGAGGCCACGGCCGTCGGCGGCCAGACGGCGCTGGCCCGGATCGTCCGGATGGTCGAGGACGCCCAGGGCTCGAAGCCGCCCATCCAGGCCCTGGCCGACCGCGTCGTCCGGGTGTTCGTCCCGTTCGTGCTGGCGACGGCCGCCGTCACGTTCGCCGTCTGGATGTGGGTTGGCCCCGAGCCCCAGCTGACGTACGCCTTGGTGGCCGCCGTCTCCGTGCTGATCATCGCGTGCCCGTGCGCCATGGGCATCGCCACGCCGATCTCGGTCCTCGTGGGCACCGGCCGGGCGGCCGAAAAGGGCGCGTTCGTCCGCGAGGGCGCCGGCCTCCAGGCACTCGCCGAAGCCGACACGGTCGTGTTCGACAAGACGGGCACGCTGACGGTGGGCCGCCCCGCCGTGACCGACGTCGTCCCCGTCGGCGATGCCGACGCCGAGGCGGCCGTCCGCTGGGCCGCCGCCGTCGAGCGCCAGAGCGAGCACCCCATCGCCCGCGCGCTCATCGAGCACGCCGGGCCCGGGCCCGACGCGACCGCCGTCGAGGCCGTCCCCGGCTACGGCGTCTCCGGAACGGTCGACGGCCGCACCGTCGCCGTCGGCGCGACTCGGTTCATGGACCGGCTGGGCGCCCCGCTCTCCGACGCCGACCGCGACCGGGCCGACGGGCTCGCAGCTGAGGGCAAGACGCCGTTGTGGGTCGCCGTCGACGGCGTGCCGGCCGCGCTCATCGCCGTGTCGGACCCGATCAAGCCGGGCGCCCGGGCGGCCCTCGACGCGCTCCGGGCGCAGGGGCTCGACCTCGCCCTGATCTCGGGCGACGCCGAGGCGACCGCCCGCGCCGTCGCCGCCCAGCTCGGCATCGAGACGGTCCGCGCCGAGGTGCTGCCGGACGAGAAGGCCCAGGCCGTCGCCGCGCTCCAGGCCCAGGGCCGCCGCGTCGCCTTCGTCGGCGACGGCATCAACGACGCGCCCGCCCTCGCCCAGGCCGACGCCGGGCTCGCGATGGGCACCGGCACCGACGTGGCCATCGAGGCCGGCGACGTGGTCCTGGCCGGCGGCGACGTCGAGGCCGTCGGCCGCGCGCTCGGCGTCGCCCGGGCCACGCTGCGCAACATCCGCCAGAACCTGTTCTGGGCGTTCGCCTACAACGTGGTCCTGATCCCCGTCGCCGCCGGCGTCCTCTTCCCCACCTTCGGCCTCTTGCTCTCGCCCATGCTCGCCGCCCTCGCGATGGTGTTTTCGGACCTGTTCGTGATCGGCAACGCGCTCCGGCTCCGCTCCGCGTAGCCGGGGAAATGGGCAAGGGGAACGGGGAACGGGCAGAGGCGGACACGCCGCGAGACCTCTCCCCCTGCCGAAACGCCGATCTCCGCATCCCTCCATCCCTCCCCATCCCGCAACCCCTCCCCACCATGATGAACCTGATGCCTGACCGCCACACCGAGACCTTCGAGATCGAGGGCATGACCTGCGACGCGTGCGTCACCTCCGTCGAGAACGCGTTGGCCGGCGTCTCCGGCGCCATCGTCGAGTCGGTCGAGGTCGGCCGGGCCCGCGTCGACGCCGGGCCCGAGGCGACGCGCGAGCAACTCGTCGGGGCCGTCGAGGCGGCCGGGTTCGACGTCGCCGGCGGGAAGAGCGAGCCGAACCCGCAGTAGCCCGTAGCTTCCGGGCCGCCCCCCTCTCCGATGGCCGACGACCCCACGCCCCCCCGGACTGACGTCCGCGCCGGTGGCCTGCTCGATCTCTCGACGGGCAAGCCCGCGCCGCCGCCGCCCGAACCCACGCCGCGCCCTCCAGTCGTGCCCGACCCCGAGGTCCGCGCCGGGCGAACACTCGACCTGTCCGTCAAGCCGGCCGGGCCCGTCTCCCAAAAACCGTCGACGCCGGACTTCGGCGGCGGCTTGGTCCTGCGTGAGACCGTCGACCTGTCGACGAAGCGGGCACCGGCCGAGGCGCCGGCGGCTCCGCCCGAGGTCCCTGCGAAGGCGGCCTCTCCGACGAACGAGTCCAGGTCGAGGCGCGGCACTCGTCCGCAAGACGGTAGCCGGGGCTCGGACAACCGCGGCTCCAACAAGCAGGGATCGAACCGGACCCACGACTCGCGCGACGCCGGCCGTAGCCGGTCGAAGGGCGACGCGCCTGCCTCCGCCTCGTCGTCGCTGGCCGACTTGCTCGACCCCGACGTGCTCGCCAAGCTCAGGGGCGGCTGACCCGCCACGGGACCGAGCGAGGTCGGCGGCCTTTAAAGGGCGGAGCCAGGGCTCCGACCGCGCTTGCGGAGGTGCATGAGGATCAGCAGCGGGACGCTGAACGCGAGGCTCCCGACAAGCGAGAACACGACGAAGGCGACGGGTCCCGGTCTCGCAAAGCCGAGCACCCGGACGGCCCACGCCCCGAACGCCGTCAGCACCAGGGCCTCGACGATGAACGCGGCGGCGATGGGGTTCGTCAAGGCCGGGACGATCAGGTCGGGGCGCCACACGGCGCCGTAGACGAACACGGCGTTGATGCCGAGGAGTCCCCCCAGCGCGAGGGTCCAGAGCAGGGGCACGTAGGGACGGAACGGTTCGAGGGAGGGCATGGCGAGAGCGACGGGGCGTCCGCCATGCTATCCGGCACGCCGCTCCTCGCGCATTGACCCACGTCAAGAACGGGCCGACCGAACGCGGCTCAGGGTCTCCGGCGACATCCCGAGGTAGGACGCGATGTGGCGGAGGGAGACGAGGTTGAGGACGTGCGGCGACTCCCGGACGAGTCGGCGGTACCGCTCCTCGGCCGCGAGCGAGAGCATGTCCCGCTCACGTTTCCCTCGCCCCGAGAGCGCCGTCGCGAGGAGCCGCTGGGCCCACCGGTCCAGCTCACGATGGCGTGACATCATGGCCGAGAGCGCGGCGTGATCGACGGAGAGGACGAGGCCGTCGGTCAGGGCTTCGAGCGTGTAGGCCGATGGCTCCTGGAGGAAGAACGAGTCGGGGACGCCAGAGTAGCTGGGCGGGTACGTGAACGCGACCGTGACCTCGTCGCCGTCGGGCGTGAGGAAATACCCACGCTGGACGCCCTCGACGACGAGGGAGAACGTGCGCTCGACGTCGCCCGCTCGCGTGAGGACGTCGCCCCTGGAGACGGAGCGGAGGTGCCACGGGCGGCGGACGTCCGCCCACACGTCGTCGGGTAGCGGGACGAGTCGCTCGAACGAGTGGCGGAGGAGGCCGAGGGCGTCGTCGGGTGGCGTCACGGCGGGGGAGGTCGGAGACCCCGGAAGTTCCACTCGCTACGGCCTGAACGGGGCGGCCCGCCTTCCCCCGCTTCCAGAACACCAGCCCGCCAGCCTGCGGGGTCGGCCGTCCGGCGCTACGGGCCGCCGCCCGTGGAGTTGATGACCTGGCCCGTGATCCACTCGGCGTCGTCGGTGCAGAGCCAGCCGACCAGCCGCGCCGCGTCCTGGGGCCGGCCCCACCGGCCCCGGGGCTCCATCGCCACGACGGCCTCGTACAGCTCCGGCGGCGCGTAGCCCGTGTCGGTCGCGCCGGGGTTCACCGCGTTGACCGTCACGCCAGACGCGGCGAGGTGGGCCGAAAGACTCGTTGTCAGCGGGACGAGCGCGCCCTTCGACGCCGCGTAGGCGAGCTCGGCCGGCATGGGCGTGAGCTGCTGACCCGAGATCATCAGGACGATTCGGCCCCCGGCCCGGCCGTCGTGCTGCGCGGCGAACGCCTGCGCCAGCAGCATCGTCGCCCGGACGTTGACGGCGAGGTGCCGGTCGATCTCGTCGGCGGTGAGGTCGCCGAGCGCGCCCATCGTGCTGTACGTGTGGTTGGCGACGACGATGTCGAGGTGAGCCCGCGCCGCGTCGACGACGCGCTGGGGAGCGTCGGCCACGGACAGGTCGGCCTCGATCGACTCGACGTGAGTCCCGTGGCGGCGGAGGTCGGTGACGAGCGGGGGGAGCCCCCCGGGATCGGCGCCCCACGCCATCTCGTCGTCGTACGGCCGGTAGGCGTGGACGAGGAGGTCGGCCCCGAGCGAGGCCAGGCGGTCCGCGATGGCGAACCCGATGCCGACGCGGCGGCTGCACCCGGTGACGAGCGCGAGCCGTCCGTCCAGGGGTCGTGTTCCGGGAGAGGCCACGGGACGTCGGGGCTCGATGCCGTCGGCCACTACCGCTTCCCTCGCTTCCAGAACTCGCGCACGCGGGTCTCGATCGCGTCGATCCCGGGCAGCGAGATGCCCCGCCGGAGCGCCTCGCGGACGATGAGCCCGCGCAGCGTCTGGTCCGCCGCCGGCAGCGGGTGCAACGCGTGCTGGATCGGCCGGACGATGGGGCCGAGCGCGGTGGCCACCACGCCCAGGCGAAGGGCCACGAACCCGGCCACGCCCGTCCACATCGCCGCGAGGTGGCCGGCGGCGGCGAACGCGCTCAGCACGCCCACGTAGACGAGGCCCTGGACGACGGGGTGCTCCAGGACACGCAGCGTCCCGATGGCGCCGGGCACGACGAAGCCGGGCGCCGCGGCGGCCCACAGCGCGTACAGCAGCACCGCCACGCCGGCCGCGGCCCACCACGGCAGGACGAGCAGCAGGGCCGGCAGGAAGAGCGCCGCCAACGTCTGCGGCGACCGGAGCCAGACGCCGGCCCGTTCGAGCAGCGTCCCCAGCCCGACCGCGTCCAGGACCGGCCCGGCGTACTCGCGGAGCAGCGGCTCCGTCGTCCGGTAGTGGGTGCCGTCGGCGGCGAGCAGGCCGGCGACGGTGTCGACGTAGGGCGGCGCGACGCGCGGCGCGCGGGACCAGGGCCAGGTCATTCGGCGGGGACGGAACGGCGCTGGCCGTCGCCGCCGGCGGCCACGTCGAGCGTGTCGCCGGGGGCCAAGACGAAGCGGAAGCGGACGGCCTCCAGGTCGACACCGGCGGCCTGGAGCGGGGCCGAGAGCACGCGGCGGAGCGCTCGGGCCGAGTTGACGCGGGGCTGGTCGGAGTCGCGGAGGTGGGCCTCGGCCTGCTCCCGGAGCGCGGGGCGGACGCGGCGCAACGTCTGCTCGACCGTCCGCTCGGTCATCGACGGCGTGAGGCGGGCCTGGCCGCTCAGGTCGATGTCGACCTCGGCGTCCTCGAGCTCGGGCTCGACCGAGAACACGGACAGCGGCGGCAACACGACCTCGACCACGCCGTCCTCGCGGAATCGGATCGCGTCGGCGTCGAAGGCGTCGAGCGAGAACCCGTACGTCATGGTGGCCGGGACGCGGACCGAGACCTCGGCCCGGCCCGTCTCGACGTCGAGCAGCCGGAGCCGCCACCGCCGCGCGCTCGACCCCGACAGCGTCGACGAGAGCCGCCCGGTCACGACGAAGCCCTCGGCCGCCTCCTGCTGGATCTGCGTCTGAACGAGCCCCTGCAGCTCCTCCTCGGTCACCGCGCCTCCGCCGCGCACCACGGAGATCCCCAGCGCGAGGACGACCGCGAGCCCGGCCGCCAGGGCGAGCCCGAGCACGAATCCGGTGGGGCGGGGGCGGGGGGCGTCAGGCATGGGCCCGCGTACGACGGGAGGGGTTCAGGGTTCAGGGTTCAGGGTTCAGGGTTCAGGGTTCAGGGAAGGTGTCCGTCGCCGGCGCCCGCAGCAAGCCATAAGGCCGCGAGTTGCCCGGAACTTTTCCACAGCCCCCCTTCCCCCTTCCCCCTTCCCCCTTCCCCCTTCCCCCTTCCCCCTTCCCTCACCCCGCCAGCAGCAGCAGCGCCGCCACCGCCAGCCCGAGCCCGGCGACGTTGGCCCGCGACAGCGCCTCGCCCCACACGACGCGCCCGATCAGCGCCGCGCCGAGCACGATGGCCACGCTGTTGGCCGGGAACGCGACGGTCCCGTCCAGGCTCTCCAGCGCCCGCAGCAGGAACTCGGCCGAGTAGTAGTTGACGACGCCCAGGCCGACGCCCCACACCCAGGCCGCCCGGCTCGGCCACCGCCCCGTCCGCACGCCCGTCCAGCCGACGACCAAGGCGCCGACCCCGAACGCGACGCCGAACACGAACAGCAAGAACGTCGAGATCGGCGTCGTCCCGCCGGCCGCCTGGGAGAACGTCTCCCGAAACACCTTCATGTTGACGTCGACCACGCCGCCGGCCAGGAACAGCAGCGCCAGCACGCCGACCGTCCGGCGGTCGCCCGTGGGCTCGGGGGCCGGGCCGTCGGGCGCGGGCGGGCCGAGCTTGCCGGGCGGCTCGGCGGCAGGCCGGGCGACCAGGAAGAACGCGACGCCCGCCAGCCCCAGCCCGACGAGCTGGAGCGCGGTCGGCACCTCGCCCCACACGGCCCACGAGGCGAGGAACGGGACGACGACCGACAGCCGCATCACGCCGGCCGCCAGACCCATCCCGGCCTGGCGGATCGCGAGCGCGAACAGCCAGAACCCGGCGATGAACAGGACGCCCTGCCCCACGCCGAGGGCCACGAGCGCGCCCGGCAGCTCGCTCGGCAGGCCGGCCCCCTGGAGCGCGACCGCGAGCGCGGCCCCGGCGAGGTAGTTGACCGTCAGCAGCGCCGTCCGGTCGAGGTCGCGGCGCTCGGCCACCTTGAACACGACGGCGATCGTGAGGCTGCACGCGACGGCGAGGGCGAGGAACAGCATTCGGACGTGGAGGGGGCCCGCGAATCACCGGACGCGCAGCTCCGCCGACCGTGCAGTCTCGCCTTATTCCCCCTCGCCCGCGAGCGAGGACGTGGCCGGCCGCCGGATGAAGTAGCCGACGCGCGACGGCTGGACGGTCACGTCGCGGATGTCGAGGTCGTCCGGCCACCGCGCCGAGACCGGGACCTGGCCGTCGGTCGCCGTCGTGTCGCGGGCGATGTCGAAGTAGTCGACGACGGCGCGGACGCGCGTCGACGACAGGGCCCGGTCGTACGTGTCGCCGACCGACGGGACGCGGAACACGGCCTGGACGCGGGGCGGGTCGAACCGGACGCCGAGGATGCCCGGCGGGAGGTTCTCGACCTCGACCAGGAGGGTCCGCGTGCCCTCGGTAAACTCCCCCACGTCGACCTGGACGCGCGTCGCGGTGACGGACGGCGAGAGCAGCCCCCCGAACGTGTCGGCGAGCGCGACGATGCGGGTCAGGCTGTCCTCGACGTCCTGGGCCACCAGGAGCTCGGTGGGCCACGCGTCGAGGACGCCCAGCAGCGACTGGGCGCCGGTCACGGTGACCGAGTCGGGCGTGAGCCGGGGCGCACGGAGCAGGTCGAACCCGACCTCCGTCTCGATCCGTCGGCGGAGCCGGATGGGCAGGCGCCGGTTCGTCCGCGTGTCGAGCGCGAGCTCGATGGCCTGGGGCTGGACGGCCTGGACCTCGATCCCCGCCGGCAGCCCGGCCTCCTGAAGGGCCGCGCCCAGGTCCACGAGCCGGCTCTCGGCGGCCACCCGGATCGTCGGGCTCCGGCGGATCAGCGAGAGCAGCGTCCAGCCGTCGCCGCGCAGGGTGACCGTGGCCGTGGCCGGCGGGAGCGAGCGGAGGGCCGTCCCGCTCGGCGTCTGCGCGATCTCGATGGGCATCCGCATCGTGACCGGGTACGACTCGCGCATGCTGAAGCTGAACCACATCACGAGCGCGACCACGACCGAGAGCAGCATGGCCAGGCCGCGCTGGCTCGCGGGCTCGTCGCCCTCGCCCTCGGCCTCGTCGGAGGACGGGAGCAGCGCCCGGAGCCGATCGCGGACCAGCGGGAGGGTCCGTCGCAGGCGCGGCGCGCTCATCGGTCGCTGACGCGGAGGAAGGCGACGAGCTCGTCTTTCGTGGCCTGCGCGATGGCCCGGCCCCGGAGCCGGTCGTCGTCGCGGTCGCGCGCGAGCGTGCGGAGCTCGCGGACCGTCCGGTCTGGGTACGCCTCGCCGCCGTCGGGAGGGGACGCGCGGGCGGCCGGTGGGCCGTCGAAGAGCGCCCACAGGCCGTCGGCCGGGCGCAGGATCACGAGCCGTCCGGCCACGCGTCCGACGCGCTCGGCCGCCGCGGCGCCCGCGTCGACCGCGGCCCGGACGGCCGCCGTCTCGCCGACCACGACGTGGGTGACCAGCGCCGGCACCGTCCGCTGCTGGCGGACGAGCCGGACGTCGGCGGCCTTGACCATGGCGTCGGCCGCCTCGATGGCGGCCACGAGCCCGTGCGTCTCGAGCAGGCCGAGCGCGTCGCCGGGCAGGATCGGCTCGGCCACCGGGCTACTCGCCCGGGAGGATCGCCTCGACCTCGGCGTGCGGCCGCGGGATGACGTGGACCGACACGAGCTCGCCGACGCGCTCGGCCGCCGCCGCGCCCGCGTCCGTCGACGCCTTCACCGCGCCGACGTCGCCGCGGACCATCACGGTGACGAAGCCGCCGCCGATCTGCTCCTTTCCGATCAGGTTTACGCGGGCGGCCTTCACCATCGCGTCGGCCGCCTCGATGGCGCCGACCAGGCCTCGCGTCTCGACCATTCCGAGCGCGGCGCCGTAGTCTCCGTTGGGCATGGGATCTCTGTGTTGAAGAGGGGGAGGCGCGGACCTGCGCCGGGCGCCCAATCTACGACGCCCGGCCACGCGTCACGGGGTGTTGGAGTCGCCGGTCTCGGCCGGGCCCTCGGTCGTGCTCCCGCCGTGCTCCCGGACGAGCAGCGACCGGGCCCGGACGAGGTCGTCGCGGCCGTAGACGCCGGTCAGGTAGAGGGCCGGTGGGTAGGCCGCGGCCAGCGCTATGCGGAGCGCGAGCCGGGGCGCGACGTCCCAGTCCGCCGACGGCTGGGCCGCCAGGAACAGGACGGCCACGAGTCCGGCGACGACGGCCAGCGCCCGCCACGGGTACGCGACGGGCGTCGACGACTGGGCCATCCGGGCCGTCCCGACGGCGAGGGCGGCGTAGGCCACGAGCGTCGCCAGGGCCGCGCCGGCGGCGCCGAGGACCGGGATGAGCGCCAGGTTGAGGGCCAGGTTCAAGAGCGCCGCCGCCCCCACGGCGACCGAGACCGCCGTCGTCCGCCCGGCCACGTAGAGCACGTTCACTACGACGTAGTACAGCCCGTAGAACGCGAACCCGCCGGCGACCAGCACCACCAGCCCCTCGGTCTCGATCAGCGCCGTCTGCTCGGTCAGGAGACGGCTGACGTCGGCCACGAACAGGCCCAGGCCGAGCGTGACCCAGCCGGCGAGGGCGGCGAAGTGGCGGAACGACTGGCGGTGGAGGTCGGGCGATCCGGTCTCGTCGAGCGCCTTCATCCCCAGCACGGTGAACGCCAGCACGAAGCTCTGGACCAGGAACGAGTTGACGACGCCGCCGAACCGGGCCGCCCACTCGTACACCGCGCCGACGTCGGGGCCCAGCATCCCGACCAGGACGTAGCGGTCGCCCAGGTTGAGGAACCGCGACGCGAAGCCGGACGCCAGCAGCGGCACCCCGAACGCCACCATCCGCCCGACGAGCGCCCGGTCGACGCGGCGCTCGACCCGGGCCAGCAGCGCCGGCGTGACGATGAGCGCCGTCACGGCGGCCGACACGGCGTACCCCTTCATCACGCCCGTCAGCCCCTGGCCGGCGACCAGGAACGCGACCACGGCGGCCACCAGCAGCAGGGCCTCGAACACGCCGACCAGCACGAACGCCCCGGCCTGCTCGCGCTGGCGGAGCACGGTGTACGACACGTCGGAGACGGTCTTGAACCCGACGAACACAGACAGCCAACGGACGGCCTCGGCCCGATCCACGGACCCGACCACGGCCTCGGCGAGGAACGGGGCGAACGCCCACCCGGCGGCGGCCACCGCCCCACCCGCGACGACGGCCACCGCGAGTGCCGTCGCGGGGACCGCCGACCGCTCGCGGTCGCTCAGCAGCGGCGACGACGCGAACCGCAGGATCCCCAGCGGGAGCCCGGCGCCGGCCACCAGCAGCGCGAACATCTTGGTCGCGTCGAGCACGCCGAGCCACCCGAGGTCGGCCGTCGGCAGGACCTCGGGGTCGCCGTAGAACGCGAGCAGGACGAAGCCCGACAGCTTCGACGTGACGCTGGCGACGGCGTAGATGCTGCTCTGGTGGAACAGGCGGCGGAGCACGACGGGGAGGAGAGGGTGAGGGCGGGGGACCGCGCGAGACGGGCGGCGGTCAGCCTGGGGCGCCGAGGCTGACCGAGGAACGCCCTCGGCCCATCACTCTGGACTCGTCACGTTGCCGATCCGGTCGGCGAACGCCTCCGCGATCAGCGCCCCCGACTCCATCGCGCTCTGGCGCATCTCCTCGACCCCGGCGAACAGCTCGGCCCGGGTGTCGGGGAGGTCGCCGAGCACGCGGTCCAGCCGGCGGACCAGCGTGCCGGGCGTGATCGTCTCGATGTCCTCGACCCAGCTCGGCACGCGGAGCGCGTCGAGCAGCTCCTGCGTCTTGAACTCGTAGGCGATGCCGAGCACCGGCGTGCCGGCGGCGAGCGCCAGGATGGCCGCGTGCATCCGCGTCGCGATCACCAGGTCGGCCTGGCCGTAGGCGTCGCGGATGGCGACCGGGTGCCGCGCCTCCCGGTCGACCTCCACCCGCCGCCGGACGTCCTCGGGCAGCTTGCCCACGATCGCGAGGGCCACCGCCGAGTCGTCGAAGCGGTACTTCGGCCGGCCCTGGCACGTCGACAGGAACCGGACGGTGGCGCCGTGGACGCGGACCAGGTGCGTGACGGCCGCGGCCACCGACGCGCGGTACCGGGCCATGCCCAGGCCCGGGTCGACGGTCACGAAGTGGGGCCAGTCGCGGACCGAGACGGCGACGGTCGGCGACGACGGCCACGCGCGCGTCCGGGCCGCCGCGAGCGTGTCGGCGTCGGCGAGCGCGAACGCGGCGTCGGCGCGGACGACGGTCCGGGCGGCGGGCGCGATCGTGCGGACGGCGGCCTGGCTCTCCTCGCCCCGCAGCATCATCACGCGCGCGCCCTCGAAGATCCGCCGCAGCCGGTCCCTCGGCATCGTGTCGAACGGGCCGACGGACTGGGTGTAGAGCGCGTACGGCTGGCCGAGCGCGTGGAGCACGTCGAACTCGAGGTAGCGCGGGCCGAGCCAGTAGGCCGGCACGAAGTACGTCCCGCCCGTGCTCACGACGACGTCCGCTTCGGCGAGCGTGCGGAACGGGTCGGCGCCGTCGGGCCCGGCGAGCGCGAGCGCCTGGTCCGTCCGCCCGTCCGCCCACACGCGGCCGGCGGCCAGGAGCCGCGGCCGACGCTCGGCCCACCGGATGGCCCGCCGCGCCCGCGCTGGGATCCCCCGGGCGATCTGGGGCCACGCGACGCTCGACAGGCCGGTCCGGACGTCGTACTCGGGGAACGCGGTGCGGGCGACCTCGGGCTGGGTCTCGAACAGCGTCATCTCGAACGGCGGGAGCGCGGCCCGGAGCGCGCGCTCGAGCCCGAGCAGGATGGCGGCGTCGCCGCCGTTGCCGAGCGTCACGTTCGTGACGGCGACGCGGAGAGAGGGCGGGGTCGGGTCCGGCATGGGCGCGAAGCTACCGGAGCGGGGGCTGGCGGATGGCGAGGTGAGGGTGGAGAGTGGCGGCTCGACGCGCTCGCGGAGCTGCGAACGAACCGAGGGCCGATCATGAGGGACGCCGAACAGCCATCCGTGCTGTAGGGACACGATTCATCGTGTCCCCCGGCCGACCGTCGTTGTTTGGTCGCGCAGGGCCGTCGCCTCCCGCCAGCCCCCGAGGGGACATGATTCATCATGTCCCTACGCAGGACGGAACGACAGGGACGGGACGACAACGACGCCAGCACCCTCTACCTCCCGCTCTCCCGCAGCGCTCGCGCGACGCCGACCGCCGCGCCCGCGCCCGTCGCCAGCCCCCGGAGCGCTTGGTGGAACGACCGAGGCCGGGCCACCGCCAGCGGTAGACGGGCCAAGCCCGTCACCGTCTGCTTGGCCGCCTTCAGCGCGCTGAACCCGGCCCGCCGCCCGCGCCCGCCGCCCGCGTAGCGCCACGCCTGCCGGCCGTTGACGAACGCCCGCCGGGCCACGTAGCGCGGCGTCTGCTTCCACGCCGGTTCGAGGTGGTCGACGCCCATCCGAGGCGCGTGCCACGTCGCGTTGCCGAACCGATCCACCAGACGCCCGGCCAGCTCGGTCTCCTCGCCCAGCCCCAGCGTCCCCGCGATCATGCCGAGCCCAACATGGAACCCGCCGACGGCGTCAAGCGCGGAGCGGCGGACAGCGAGGTTTCCGCCGGAGAACCCCTCGCGCGCGGCGGCCTCCGGCAGCGGTCCCTCGGGCCCGAACGTCCGACGGACCGACGCGGGGTCGAACCACCTGGGAGGGTCCGTCTCGAACCGGGGCTCGATGGGCCCGCCGACCAGCACCACGTCGGGTCGGACGATGGCCTCGCGGAGCGCGCCGAGCCAGGTCGGCCACACGGAGGCGTCGTCGTCGAGGTAGTGGATCCACTCGGCGGTGGACGCGCGCAAGGCGCGGTTGCGGGCCCAGCTCAGGCCGGCCGTCGGCTCCTCGGCCGAGCGGAGCGCGGGCCAGTCGGCGAGGGCGGCGACCGCGGCGGGCGTGCCGTCGGTCGACCCGTTGTCGACGACCAGCACCTCGACGCCGGGCGGCGCCTCGCCGATCGTCGCGCGCAGGTGGGCGAGCGTCTCGGCCAGGATCGCGGCGCGGTCCCGGGTGCAGACGGCGACGGTGACGGTCGGCGCCGTCACAGCGCCGGGCGGGCGTCGAGCGAGCGGATCACGTCGGCGAGGACGAGGGTCTGGGCGCGGCGCGTGTACGGCATCACGGCGTCGAGGTCGGCCCCGTCGATCGGGGCGCCGGCCGCCCACGCGTCGTGGTGGCGCGCGATCTCGGCCGCGATCCCCTCGGCGTCGTCGCGCGCGAAGAGGCGGCCGCCGACGGTCTCGTCGAGGAGCGCCTCCGCATCGCCGCCGACGGGGCCGACGGCCAGCGTCGGCCGGCCGGAGGCGAGGTACTCGTAGAGCTTGCCCGTGATCATGCCGGCGTCGGCGGGGAACGGCTCGATGGAGAGCAGCAGCAGCGCCGCCGCCGCCTGCTCGCGGACCGCCTGGGCGTGGTCGGTGTACGGCACCGACTCGACCGGTGCGCCCGTCGCCTCAGCCGCCGCGAGGACGGCGGCATCGGTCCGCCCCACCAGCCGGATCGTCAGCCGCTCGGCCTCCCCCCGGTCACGGAGCGTACGGATCGCCTCCCAGACGGCCGTCGGGTCGCGCGTCACGTACAAGCTCCCGACGTGCGCCAGCACGAAGGCGTCGTCGCGGACCGCCACGCCAGCGGCGGCCCGGAGGTCGGGGGAGTCGAACCCGTTGTAGACGACCGTGACGCGGTCGGGCGGAAGGCCCGCCTGCTCGGCGAGCATCGCCGCCCACGTGGGGCTGACGGTCGTGACGGCGTCGGCGCCTCGGAGGACGCGGCGCTCGAGCCAGCGGTCGAGCGCCCGCGCCGGCCGCGACATCGGCAGGTCGTCGTAGAAGTTGATGCCCGTCCAGGGGTCGCGGAAGTCGGCGATCCAGGGCACGCCGGTCCGCTGGAGCCGCCGGCCGACCAAGTGCACCGAGTGCGGGGGGCCCGACGTCACGACGGCGGCGAACGGCTCGCGGAGCCGCTGGGCCTCCCCCAGAGCGCGTCGCCCCGCCAGCTTCGCAAACGGCACCCAGCCGACGCGGGCGTCGGGCAGGAACACGTTGGCCCGCGTCCAGAGCGCGGCCCGCGCGAGCCCGCCCCGACGGTCGACGGCGCCGGTCGGGACGGCGTCGGCCCCGGTCAGCCGTCCGTAGAGCGCGAACGGGTCCGGCGCCCGCGTCCGGATCACCTGGACGCCGTCGGGGACGTCCGCGTCGAGGCTGACGTCGAGGCTGGGGAAGGCGCCGCCGACGACCGTCAGCACGACCGGCTCGAAGCCGGCGTCGCGGAGGTACTTGACCGTCTTGAGCGTCCGCTGCACGCCGGGCCCGCCGGCCGGCGGGAAGTAGTACGTGACGACGAGGACGCGGGGGAGCACAGGCGGTCGGTGAGTCGGAAGGTCGGAAGGTCGCTCCGGGGACTCCGTCGCCCCGTGAGGCTTCTCCCAGAACCCGCCGCCTCTCGCCCGCTTCGGACGCCTGCGATTCGGGGGCCTCGCACCAGATCGCCAGACTCATGCCCCATGCGTCGTCGGACGTAGGGGCACGCCGGTGGCGTGCCCGTGACGACCGCGGTGGGACGAGGGCACGCCACCGGCGTGCCCCTACGTGTGGATCGACGGAGAAGGGCCACGCCTCAGAAATCCGGCATCACCTCATCTATCTCCCCACCATACTCGCGAGGACGGGCGGTCAGCCGTCGTCGAGGAGGTCACGGAGGACACCGAGCGCACTCGGCAGCGGGTCCGCGAACAGCGACTGCGGGTCGAGGCGGAAGCCGGCCACGGCTTGGCTCTCGAACCGGCCGTCCGCCAGCGCGACGGCGCGGTAGGTGCCGCCCGGCTGGTACGGCTCCCCGTCGAGCCGGTAGAACGCGGCCTCGCGGCGGACCGGGTCGATGAGCCAGTACTCCGGCACGCCGATCCGCTCGTAGCCCTCGAACTTGGTCTCGCGGTCCCGCTTCCCCGACGACGGCGACACGATCTCGACGGCGAGGTCGACCGGCGCCTTCGCGTCCTTGACGTCCAGGATGTGGAGACGGTCGGCCCGGATGAAGAGGACGTCGGGCTCGTAGCCATTCTTGTCGTCCACGCGCATCGTCGTCCGCGACCCGAACGCCTCCCCAAGCCCCTTCTCTTCGGTGTACCCGTGTAGGACAAAGAGGAGGAACCGGAACAGGCGCTCGTGGAGGACGCTCGTGGACATGTCGATGATGGCGTGCCCGTCGATGAGGTCCCCCTTCATGCCGTCGGGGAAGAAGGCGACGTACCGCTCGTACGGCGTCATCTCGCGCGCCGCGTCGGCCGGACGCGGGGTGGAAACGGAGCGGGTCGCAGTCGTCGGCATGGCCTCAAGGTAGAGCGCGGGGCGCCCGGCTCAGCGCATCCGCTTGCGGCGGTTGCGGGCGTAGTCCTCGAACAGGAACCCGCCGAGCTCGTCGAGCCCGGCGTAGTACGCCCGCCCGTGGTTGACCTCGGTGAGCTGGCGGACGAAGTCCTGGAGGTAGGGGTCGCGCGCGATCATGAACGTCGAGATCGTGATCCCCTCGCGGCGGCAGATGGCGGCCTCGTCCAGCACCCGGTTGATGATCTTGCGGTCGAGCCCGTAGGCGTTCCGGTACATCCGGCCGTTCTCGACGTGGCAACTCGGCTTGCCGTCGGTGATCATGAAGATCTGCTTGTTCCGGTTCTTCCGCCGCCGCAGGATGTCGCGCGCCCGCTCGAGCCCGGCCCGCGTGTTGGTGTGGAACGGGCCGACCTGGAGGTACGGCAAGTCCTTCATCTCGACCTCCCACGCCTCATTGCCGAACGCGACGATGTCGAGCGTGTCCTTGGGGTAGCGCGTCGTGATGAGCTCGGCGAGCGCCAGCGCCGTCTTCCTCGCCGGCGTGATCCGGTCCTCGCCGTAGAGGACCATCGAGTGGCTGAGGTCGATCATCAGGACCGTGGCCACCGACGTGTGGTGGTCGGTCTCGAACACCTGGAAGTCGTCCTGCTCCAGGCTGAACTCGCCGATGCCGCCGCGGCGGAACGCGTTCGACAGCGTGCCGGTGACGTCGAGGTCGTGGACGTCGTCGCCGAAGCTGTAGGGCCGGGTCTCGGGCTGGCGCTCCGAGCCGGCGCCGGCGAACGGCGTCTTGTGGTCGCCGCGGCCGGCCTTGCGCAGGTCCTTGAAGATCTCCTCCAGCGAGCGCTCCCTCAGCCCGCGCTCGGCCTTGGCCGTGATCGAGACCACGCCCGTCTCGTCGTCGCGGTCGATGTAGCCCTGGTTCTTGAGCTCCTCGATAAACTCGCCCAGGCCCATCCCCTCGTCGGCGATCCCGTACTCCTTGTCGATGGCGGTGAGCCACGAGAGCGCCTCGCCGGCGTCGCCGCCGGTGTGGAGGAGGAGTTGCTGGAACAGGTCGAGGAGCGTGTCGAACGTCGAGCGCGACGTCCCATGACGCTCGGCGTCCCAGTCGGCGTAGCGGAAGCGCATGGCGGGCGGAGGAGGGCGGCGGGGTCCCACGTGGAACGGGGCGCGGCGTTCCAGGAGTGCCCATCGTATCTTTCAGTCGAGAGTGAAACCCACGTCGAACGGCGCGCGTCCCTCGGGAAACTCCTGATGTGCCGCCCCCCCTCGGGCGCCCGCTGGCGCCTGCGCGGGGCTCCCCCCTCATGACGCACCGCATCTTCCTCGTCGAGGACCACCCCATCACCCGAGAGGGCCTCCGGTCCCTGATCCGCTCCGCCCCGGACCTCGAGGTCGTCGGCGAGGCCTCGTCCGGGCCCGACGCCATCGGCCTCATCGGGTCGGCCAAGCCCGACCTCGTCCTGGCCGACATCGCCATCGACGGGTCGGACGGGATCGAGCTCACGAAGCAGCTCCGCTCGCTCTACCCGCCCCTCCGCATCCTGATCGTCTCGGCCTACCCCGAGCGGGTCTACGCCGAGCGGGCCGTCCGCGCCGGGGCCCTCGGCTACGTGGCCAAGCAAGAAGCCTCGGGCGTCCTGCTCGACGCCATCCGGACGGTCCTCGACGGCCGGCTCCACCTGTCGGACGGGGTCCGCGAGCGCGTCGTCGGGACCTACCTCGCGTCGGGCGCCCCGGGCGAGTCGGCCGTGGGCGACCTGACCGACCGCGAGCTCGAGGTGTTCCGCTACTTCGGCCAGGGCCTCACGACGTCCCAGGTGGCCGACGCCATGATGCTCTCGCCCAAGACGGTCGAGACGCACCGCGTCCACATCAAGCAGAAGCTGGGCCTGGCGACGACCAACGAGTTCGTCCAGCGGGCCGCCCTCTGGACCGCCCGCAACGAGGTCTGAGCGGGACGGATGGGCGATGTCGCAGAGCCCGCGTAGGGACACGATTCATCGTGTCCGCCGGGCTGGCAACGTGCGCCGCCAGCCCGGAGCGGGATCAGTCCGGGAGGTCGAACGCCTTCTTGACCGCTTGGTAGTCGCGGAGGTCGATCCGAGCGCCGGCGCCAGCGTTCGCGCGGTACAGCTCGTCCGGGATCACGACCAGCCGGAGGTCGATGTTCTGGGACTCCCCCTCGAACCGACTCGGGATCAGGGTGTCGAAGAACGCCTCGTCATCGTCCCCGAAGTCGGTATATGGAAGCGACGAGCGGACGTCGAAGTAGAGGTCCTGGTTGTCGAACGAGTACTCGTAGCTGGCGAGGAGGCCCGTTACGAAGATGTCACCGTCGGTGGTGCCGTCGCCATCAGAGTCGCCGAACACGAGTTGATCGAAACCGCGAGTGAGAGGGAGCGGCGTCCACGTCCCATTGTCGGCACTCCCCGCAACCGAGACCAGCTCTACATCGATGTAGAGCATCACGAGGGCGCCGTCACCCGCTGTACGGAGCGCCTCGCCAAGGTCGCCACGACGGACACGTGCGTTGACGGCATCGTACGTCGCGGTGAAGGGGTCGTCAGGGCCGGACTCGTAGTCGCTTGCTGCAAAGTCGAAGTCCGTCACGAGCACGCGCAGCGATGTGTCGTCGGCCTCGTAGTAGTCGGTCGTGTCGCAGGCGCCGAGGGAGAGGACGGCGCCGAGGGCCAGGGTGGCGGAGAGGAGAGAGCGGAGAGGCATGGGATCGGGGGAACGTGAGCGACCAGAGGGCCGCGCGTGGCCGGCGAGAGGTAACGGGCCGGCCTCCGCGAGGGTGCGAGGCGTGCGGAACGCGCGGCGCCCGCCGGGTGGGGCGGGCGCCGGGAGAAAACCAGGGGAAGCAGGCCCCGCCGTCAGGCGGTCGCCCGGCGCGCGGCGGCGTAGAGCGAGGCCACGAGCGCGATCTTGGTCAGGTCCCACGGCACGAACCGGAGCCACCCGTTGACGGCCGCCTCCGCCCAGCCGTACCCGGCGACCACGTGGAGCCCGGCGACGCCGCACGCGAACAGGACCAGCGAGCCGGCGGCCAGGCCGAGCAGCGTCCGCCCCAGCCCCCGATTCCGCTCGGTCACGGCGCCGGCCACGACGGCCACCAGCGGGAACGCGACGAGGTAGCCGACCGACGCGCCCAGCAGGTGGCCGAGCCCGGTCCCCCCACCGGCGTACATCGGCAGGACGAGCCCGAGCGCGAGGTAGAGGAGCATCGCCAGCGCACCGAGCCGCCAACCCAGGAACAGGCCGGCGCCGTAGACGGCCAGCGACTGCAACGTCAGCGGCACCTCCCAGAGGTAGACGCGGAGCTCGAACTGGGCCAGCAACCCCGTCAGCAGCGCCGTCCCGACGACGAGCGCGGCCTGGAGCGCGAGCGGGGCGTCGGCCGCGCGCAGGCGGTCGACGGAGGCGGCGGACGGGGCGGCGAGGGCGAGGGACATGAGCTCGGAGGCGGGGCGCCCGAAAGATACGCGGCGGCCCGGCCAGGGCTCCCCCGTGGACAGGCCGGGCCGGGAGCGCCCGTAGCTTGCCGGGCCTCCCCCCGCTCCGATGACCGACTCCCACCACGACCACGTGGCCGCCACGCTCGACGGCGGCGTGCTCCACCTCGCGCTCGACCGGCCCGAGAAGAAGAACGCGCTCACGCGTGCCATGTACGCCCGCCTGGCGGACGCCCTCGAAGGAGCGGCGGGCGACGGCGCCGTCCGCGTCGTCGTGCTGAGCGGGCGGGGCGGCGTGTTCACCGGCGGCAACGACCTGGCCGACTTTATGATGGACCCGCCGACGGGCCCGGACAGCCCCGTCTTCCGGTTCTTGCAGGCCGCGGCGACGTTTCCCAAGCCGCTGGTGGCCGCCGTCGCCGGCCCCGCCATCGGCATCGGAACGACGATCCTGCTCCACTGCGACCTCGCCTACGCCGGGCCGGACGCCGTCCTCAAGATGCCGTTCGTGGACCTGGGCCTGGTGCCGGAGGCGGCGTCGAGCCTGCTGCTGCCCCAGCTCGCGGGCCGCGTCCGGGCGGCCGAGCTGCTCCTGTTCGGCGAGGCCGTCTCCGCCGAGACCGCGCGCGAGGTCGGCCTGGTCAACGCCGTCGTGGACGACCCCGTGGCGCACGCGCTGGAGCGGGCCGCCGTGCTCGCGGCCAAGCCGCCCGCGGCGGTCCGCCAGACGAAGGCGCTGCTGAACCACGCGACCGCCGACGCCGTCGGCGAGACGATCGCGCGCGAGGGGGCCCTGTTCGTCGAGCGGTTGGGCTCGCCCGAGGCCCAGGAGGCGTTCTCGGCCTTCTTCGAAAAGCGAGCGCCCGACTTCTCGCGGTTCGAGTAGCCGAGACGAGGAAGCCGGGCGCCGCCAGCCTGGGGCCGGAGCGGCCAGAGCCGGTCTCGCCCCCTCCGCCCCGCTTACTGAATCGGCCAGACGGCCCCCTCAGTCTTGCCGTGGCCCGTCTCGTCGTCGTAGCGGCGGTGGGCCCCGTTGATCTCGACGCCCAGGCGGTCGAGGCGCTCGCGGGCCTCAGCGATGGCGGCGGGGCACAGCGAGCGGTAGAAGCCGGCCACCTCCGCGGCCGCCGCCTCGGCGCCGCTCCGCGCGATCTCGCGGTGGCGCAGTTCGTGCTGGGAGAGGGACCGGCGGAACCGGCTCCAGTCGTGGCGCAGCGCCGAGTCCACGGCGCCCTCGGGCTCCCACTCCGGCAACGTGACGACGACGTTGAGGTCGACTTCGACGCTCTCGATCCGGCACCCGCCCGAGACACCGGTCGGCTCGTAGCGGACGTCGAGCTCGGTCTGGGTCAGCCCGAAGAAGACGTCGCCGCCGTCGCGCGGGCCGAGGTCGACGAGCGAGCGCAGGACGGCCTCCGCCGTCTCGCCCGTCACGGCGTAGGTCTCGTAGGTGAGCCGCTCGCGGACGGGCGAGCGCTCCGCCACGGCGGGCCGTGCAGCGGCGCCATCGCCGGCCCCGACGGAGATCCGTGAGGTAAAGGCCGCGTCCGCCGGAGCCAGGGGCCCCTGCGTGAGGGCCCACACCGACGACGCGGCGAGCGTGGACAGGGAGACGGCGAGGAGGAGGAGGCGCATCGGAGCGGCGGGTTCCCCGGGGTATCGTCGGGGTCGCCGCCCTCCTCAACTGCTCGCGCTCGCTCGCTACAGCCGGGGGAGGTGGCGGACCGTCCGCTCGCTCACGACGTCTCCGGTGTGGGCCGTCGTGGCCGGCTCGAACAGGACCACTTCGGCCGTCGGCTCGGCGACCGGCCGGTGCGCGACGCCGCGCGGCACGACGACGATCTCGCCCGGCCCGAGCACGGCGGCGGGCGCGTCGCGGAACTCGATCCGCAGCCGGCCCGAGACGACCCAGAGCCGCTAGGCCGGCGCAGCCAACAGCTCGTCCTCGTCGGCGTGGTCGTGCCACACGAAGGCGCCCTCGAGCTTGGCCAGCTTGACCTGCTGCCCGTTGAGGTCGGCGACGATGTGGGGCGTCCAGGTGGCGTCGAACTGGCGGAAGGCGTCGGCGAGGTTGATCGGCGTCATGGGGAGGAGCGGTGGGGGAACGAACCGTGGGCGGCGGGGGGGCGGGCCACCAAGATCCGCCACGGCAACCCCGTCTCGGCCAGCGCTCCCGTAGGGGCGTGGCGTGCCACGCCCCCTCGGAGTCGCGAGCCACCTCCGGAGCCGCCTCTCCGCTCAGTCACGCCGCCTCGGAGACTGGCGCCGGGTCATACGCCAGCACCGGCCCCAGCCAGCGCTCGGCCTCCTCCACCGACATCCCCTTGCGGGCCGCGTAGTCCGCGACCTGGTCCCGACCGAGCGGACCAACGTTGAAGTAAGCCGCCTCGGGATGGGCGAGGTAGATCCCGCAGACCGTCGCCGGCGGCGTCATCGCCAGGTGCTCGGTCAGGCCGGCGCCGGTGTGGTGTGGGGCGTCCAGGATCTCGAACAGCGTCACCTTCTCGGTGTGGTCGGGCTGGGCCGGGTAGCCGGGCGCCGGCCGGATGCCGCGGTAGCGCTCCTTGATCAGGTCGTCGGTGCTGAGGTCTTCGTCGGGCGCGTAGCCCCAGGCGTCGCGGCGGACCGTCGCGTGGAGCCACTCGGCCGCCGCCTCCGCGAGCCGGTCGGCGAGCGACTGGGCCAGGATGGCGCGGAAGTCGTCGCCCGCGTCGCGGGCCCGGGCCGCCAGCGCCTCGGCGCCGTGGACCGTCACGACGAACGCGCCGACGTGGTCGCCGGCTGGGGCCACCAAGTCCGCCAGGGCGCGGTTGGGCTTGCCCGGCGTCTTCTGAGTTTGCTGGCGCAAGGTGTGGAGCGTGATCTCCTCCCCATCCACGTCGAGGCGAACGTCGTCGTCACCGTCGCGCGCCGCGGGGAACAGGCCGAGCACCGCCTTCGGGGTGAACAGCCCGTCGCGCTCGATCTCGTCGAGGAGCTCCTGGGCGTCTTCGAACAGCCGACGGGCCGTCTCGCCCTTGTCGGGGTCGTCGAAGATCTGGGGGTACGCGCCCCGCATCTCCCACGCAATGAAGAACGGGCCCCAGTCGATCCAGGGGCGGAGGTCGGCGACCGTCACCTCGACCGGCTCGACGCCCGGGCGGTTCGGCACCGGGAGATCGGCGGGCGCCAGGTCGGGCGCGTTTGCCCGAGCGGCGTCGAGCGGCAGGATCGTCTGGGTCCGCTGCCTCGCCGCGTAGCGCTCGCGGACGGCTTGGTACTCGTCGGCGACGCCGCGCGTGAACGCCTCGCGCTGGTCGGCCGAGACGAGCGCCGAGACGGCCGGGACCGACTTCGACGCGTCGAGCACGTGGACCGACGGGCCGCCGTAGTGCGGGGCCACCTTGACGGCCGTGTGGAGCTTCGACGTCGTCGCCCCGCCGATCAAGAGCGGCAGCTTGAGGCCGGCCCGCTCCATCTCCTTGGCGACGGTGACCATCTCGTCGAGCGACGGCGTGATGAGCCCGCTCAGCCCGATGGCGTCGACGTCGTGCTCGCGCGCGGCGTCCAGGATCCGCTGGGCCGGGACCATCACGCCCAGGTCGATCACGTCGTAGCCGTTGCAGCCGAGCACGACGCCGACGATGTTTTTGCCGATGTCGTGGACGTCGCCCTTGACGGTCGCCATCAACACCTTGGTCCGGGCCTGGACCTCGCCGCCGGCCGCCTGCTCGGCCTCGATGAACGGCGTCAGCACGGCCACGGCCCGCTTCATCACGCGGGCCGACTTGACGACCTGCGGCAGAAACATCTTGCCCGCCCCGAACAGGTCGCCGACGCGGTTCATCCCGTCCATCAGCGGCCCCTCGATCACCTCCAGCGGGCGGTCGTATTTCTGGCGGGCCTCCTCGGTGTCGGCGTCGACGTGCTCGGTGATGCCCTTGACGAGCGCATACGCCAGCCGCTCCTCGACGGGCGCGTCTCGCCAGGCGGCGGCCTTGGCTTCTTGCGCGGCGTCCGGTGTGCGGAAGCTCTCCGCCAGCTCCACCAGCCGTTCGGTCGCGTCGTCGCGGCGGTCAAAGAGGACGTCCTCGACGGCCTCCAACAGCACCGGGTCGAGGTCGTCGTAGACCGCGAGCTGGCCGGCGTTGACGATCCCCATGTCCATCCCAGCCTGGACGGCGTGGTACAGGAACGCCGAGTGCATCGCTTCGCGGACGGGCTCGTTGCCGCGGAACGAGAACGACAGGTTCGAGACGCCGCCCGAGACGCGCGCGCCGGGCAGGTGGGCCTTGATCCAGCGCGTCGCCTCGAGAAAGTCGATCGCGTAGCGGCGGTGCTCCTCCAGGCCCGTCGCCACGGCGAACACGTTGGGGTCGAACACGATGTCCTCCGGGGGGACGCCGACCTCGTCGACCAGAATCCGGTAGGCGCGCTGGCACACCTCGATCCGGCGCTCGACGGTGTCGGCCTGGCCGTCCTCGTCGAACGCCATCACGATGACGGCGGCGCCGTAGTCGCGCGCGCGCTCGGCCTGCTGGCGGAAGCTGGCCTCGCCCTCCTTCATCGAGATCGAGTTGACGACCGGCTTGCCGGGGACGCACCGCAGCCCGGCCTCGATCACGCTCCACCGGGACGAGTCGACGACGACGGGCACGCGCGCGATGTCGGGCTCGGCCATCGCCAACAGGAGGAACCGCTCCATCGCGGCCTCGCTGTCGAGGAGCCCCTCGTCCATGTTGACGTCGATCATCTGGGCGCCGGCCTCGACCTGCTGCGCGGCCACGCTCAGCGCCTCGTCGTAGTCGTTGGCTTTGATGAGCCGCTCGAACCGCTTCGAGCCCGTCACGTTCGTCCGCTCGCCGATGTTGACGAAGTTGGTCTCGGGGCGGATCGCGAGCGTCTCGAGCCCGGCCGCGCGGAACGTCTTGGGCGGCGTGGCCGGCACGCGCGGGGCGACCCGGGCGACGGCCTTGGCGATGGAGCGGATGTGCTCGGGCGTCGTCCCGCAGCACCCGCCGACCAAGTTGAGCAGTCCGGCCTCGGCGTAGGCCTGGGCCTGCTCGGCCATGAACGCCGGGCCCTCGTCGTAGCCGCCGAGCTCGTTGGGCAGGCCGGCGTTCGGGTACAGGCTCGTGTAAGCCGGCGTGACGGCGGCGAGCTCCTCGATGAACGGGCGCATCTGGGCGCTGCCGAGCGCACAGTTGAGCCCGACCGACAGCAGCTCCGGCGCGTGCGCCAGCGACGTGTGGAACGCCTCGACCGTCTGCCCCACCAACGTCCGGCCGGACTGGTCGACGATGGTGCCGGAGATCATGACCGGCGGCAGCGCGCCCGTCGCCCGCCGGTGCTCGCGCAGAGCCACGACGCACGCCTTGGCGTTCAACGTGTCGAAGATGGTCTCGACGAGCAGCAGGTCGGCCCCGCCGTCGACGAGTCCGCGGATCTGCTCGGCGTAGGCGTCCTTGACCTGGTCGAAGGTCACGGCGCGGAAGCCGGGGTCCTCGACGTCGGGCGAGAGCGAGAGCGTCCGGTTCATCGGCCCGATGCTGCCGGCGACGAACCGGGGTCGGCGGGCCGTGCTCGCGGCGTCGCAGGCCTGGCGGGCCACCGCCGCCGCGGCGACGTTGAGCTCGTACGCTAGATCCTCCATCTCGTAGTCCGCCAGCGAGATGGCCTGGGCGTTGAACGAGTTGGTCGTCACCACGTCCGCGCCGACGTCGAGGTACTGGCGGTGGATGTCGCGGATGGCGTCGGGCTGCGTCAGGACCAGCAGGTCGTTGGCCCCGGCCAGCGACGTGGGCCAGTCGGCAAAGCGGTCGCCGCGGACGTCGGCCTCGGTCAGCCCGGCCGCCTGGATCATCGTGCCCATCGCCCCGTCGAGAACGAGGATGCGGCGGTCGAGCAGGGAGCGGAAATCGTCTCGGGTCATGTCGGCAAGCTAGCCCGGGCGGGCGGGCGGAGCCTCCGGCCGCGGGCGCGGAGCCACCACGCCCAGACGGAGCCACCGCGCTCGGCAGGGGCACCATCCACGGTGTCCGTACGGGGCTCGCGAGTCGGCTCGCCTCCCTCTGCCCTCGCCCCCCTTCCGAGAGCGCAGCGGTTCCCCGCCAGCGCCCGCGAGCTCACAGCCCCAGCGCCTTCCGGAGCCGGTCGCCGCGGACGGTCACCGACGGGACCACGATCACGTCGTCGGCGCCACGCAGGGGGGACGGGCTGTAGAACAGACCGATCTCGGGGCTGACGGCGAGGTCCGGCCACCCGAACCGACCGCCGACCACGAGGCCCAGCGCGGGCTGCGTCGCGAGCGCGTCGTCCGAGAACGGCGTGAGGTCCTGGAGCCGGACGGCGCCGTAGGGCACGACGCGGGCCGCGCCGGGGAGCGGGCCCGGCGACGTGATGAGGGTCGCTTCGAGGTGGAGGTGGCTCGCCCCGATCACGCCCGCCCCGATCAGGAGCGACGTCCCGGCGTCGCCGCCGACCGGCCCGGTCAGCCGCCGCTTGTAGGTCGCGGTCAGGCTCCCCAGCCCGACGAGCCGGACGCCGATGTCAGACCGCTCGTCCAGGCCCAGCCGGGCCTCGTTGGCCAGCATCAGCCCGCCGCCCTTGGGGCCGTCGTCGCGGTCGAGGTCGCGGCGGCCCGAGGCCACCTGGAGGGTCACGCTCGGCTCGGTCTCGCGCGGCGCGACGGTCGCGGCGGTCGCCCCGACCGAGTACGGGACGCAGCCGCCGAAGCCGACTGCCAGCAAGACGAGGGCAGCGAGGGGGACGGCGAAGGGCGGTCGGGTCATGCCGCCAAGCTAGAGCCGAACCGACTTCGCCCGCCCGCTCTCGCGCCCCCCGGCTCGAGGGCGCGGACCGGCCGGGGCCGCAGGGGAACTCCCTACTCCCCCCTGCACGGAACGGAACGCGTTCTCGACGCAACCGAGCTGACCACCTTCCCGTACGGCGTCGGCCGAGTCGCCCAGGCGGTGCCGCTGCGACTCAGCCCCCGCCGCGTGCCGTTCGCGACGCCCCCGTGCGTCCTGTCCGATCCGCCACAACTCTCTAGGCCCACTCCCGTTGGAGCGCCGGTCTCCTCCCCGCTTCCCATGCCCTTTCGGTTCGCCCTCGTCGCCGGCCTGCTCGTTGCCGCCCCATCGTTTGCCCAGGCCCCCGGCGCTGGCCAGCCCCAAGGCGCCGTCACGGCCACCATCGTCGACGACGCGACGGGTGCGCCGCTGCCCTCGGCGACGCTCTCGCTCTTCTCGGCTCGGGACACGTCGTTCGTGACCGGCGGCGCGGCCGAGGCCGACGGGACCGTCCGGATCGACCCGGTCCGACCCGGCGAGTACCTGGCGCGCGCCAGCTTTATCGGGTACGAGAGCCGGCCCGTCGCCGTGTTCACCGTCGCCGTGGGCCCGCCGGTCGACCTGGGGGAGGTCCGCCTGGGCGAAGGCGCCGAGGTGCTGGGCGAGGCCGAGGTCACGGCCCGGCGCGAGTTCGTCGAGCAGCAGGCCGACCGGACCGTCTACAACGTCCAGGAGCAGGCGGTCACGGCCGGCGGGAGCGCCATCGAGACGCTGCAGACGCTGCCGTCGCTCGAGGTCGACACCGACGGCAACATCTCGCTGCGGGGCAACCAGAACGTCGTCATCCAGATCAACGGCCGGCCCGTCCCGGTGCGGGGGGCGTTCCTGGCGGCGCTCCTGCGCCAGATCCCGGCCGACAAGGTCGAGCGCGTCGAGGTGATCCCGAACCCGTCGGCGAAGTACGAGCCGGACGGGATGGGCGGCATCGTCAACATCGTCCTGGCCGAGGGGACCGACCGCGGGCTCTCGGGCGGGCTCACGTTCGGCGGCGGCACGGAGCTCTCGGGCCAGGCCGGCGCCAACCTCAGCTACCAGAGCGGCCCGTGGGACACCAACGTCCAGTACGGCTTCCGCTACGGCGAGCGCGCGACGACGTTCACGACGACGACGCAGGCGCGCGACAACGCCTTCGCCGTGTCCCAGCTCGGGATCAACGGGAGCGACGAGACCTCCCACTTCCTCAACGGCTCGGCCACGTACTCGCTCGCCGAGAAGACGACGCTGACGGCCGAGGGCTCGTTCGGCTTCCGCGATGGCGGCTCGAACGGGATCACCGACTTCGAGCGGACGCTGGGCAGCGGCGCGGCCGTCGCGACGTCCCGCGAGACCGACAACAACACGGGCGGGCTCAACGGCGACGCCGCGCTCGTCCTGCGGCGCCAGTTCGCCAGCGGTGGGGGCGGAGGCGGCGAGGGTGGGCCGGGCGGAGGCCGGGGCGGGTTCGGCCGCGGGTTCGGCGGCCCGCGCGGCGGCGGCGGCACCCAGAGCGACCACGAGCTGGCGGTCGAGGCCCGCTACACCCACTTTGAGAACGACAACCTGGGCCTGTTCGTCGACTTGGCCACGGGCGACGTCCTGAACGGCGTCCAGTCCCAGACGTCGGACGAGGCCAACGACGAGGCCTCGCTCCAGCTCGACTACACCCGCCCGGTCGGCGCGCTCAAGCTCGAGGTCGGCGCGAAGGGGACGGCCGAGTGGGTCGCGAGCGACAGCGAGTTCGAGGTCGGCCCGACGGCCGGCGAGCTCGTCGTCGACCCGTCCCAGACGAACGCGTTCGCGTACGACCGCCAGATCCTGGCGGGCTACGTCCAGGCGGCCCGCCCGCTCGGCCCGGTCCAGGTCCAGGTCGGGCTCCGCGCCGAGATCGCCCAGCGGGCGTTCGACCTGCTGACGGAGCTGCCGCCAGCGGCCAACCCGTTCTTCGACCCCGACGCCGAGACGTCGCAGAGCTACACGAGCCTGTTCCCGAGCGCCTTCGTGACGTACGCGCTCGAGCCGGGCACGCTCGTCAAGGGCTCGTACTCGCGCCGGATCGAGCGGCCCCGGACGTTTTTCCTCAACCCGTTCCCGGACCTGTCCGACACGACGTTCGTCCGCGTCGGCAACCCGGCGCTCCGGCCCGAATACACCGACTCGTACGAGCTCACGTTGCAGTACAAGTTCTTCGCCACGCTGACCCCGTTCTACCGGCGGACGACCGACTCGATCACGCGCCGCGTCTCGACGGACCCGGTGACCGGCGTCGGCCTGTTCTCGGTCGCCAACCTGGACACCGAGACCAACTACGGCGCCGACGTGACGCTGTTCGGGGCGCTCGGCCCGGTCCGGGGGTTCGTCTCGGGGAGCGTGTACCAGGCCGTCCTGTCGGACGCCGTCCCGGGCGCGAGCGACGTCACCGCCTTGTCCTACAACGCCCGGACGAGCTTGCAGGTCAAGGTCCGCGAGGGGACCGACCTCCAGGCGTTCGTGTTCTACAACGGCGACCGGCCGTCGGTCGACGGGACGCGGAAGGCGTTCGCGTTCTCGACGCTCGGCCTGAACCAGAAGCTGACCGACCAGCTCTCGCTCGCAGCGAGAGTCAACGACCCGTTCGGGGTGGCCAGGTTCGAGTTCGAGACCGACGACGGCCGCGTCTTCCGCGACACGTCGTTCGACCCGGCCATCCGCCAGGCCTCGTTCACGCTGACCTACACGTTCGGCTCGAATCAGAACCGCCCACAGACGCGCCAGCAGCCCGAGCAGGGCGGCGGCATGGACGGCGGGTTCGGGATCTAGGCCATCTAGGCCAGGCGCCTCATCCTCCCCGGCAGCGAGCGGCTCCGTGCCGTGAGCGCCGGGGAATGGGGACCTGGGAAAGGGGAACTGGCAGAGGGTCGGGACGGGGCCGATACGGCGAGCCACCTCAGCCCTTCCCCACTCCCATACTCCCTACTCCCCAGCTTGCCCGTAGCGGTTCGGGCCGGGGTCGCCGGGGAGCACGAGCCACCACAGGAGCACCAGCCCGACGACGGGCACCAAGCCGGCCATGACGAGCAGGCTGCTCCGCTCGGTGTCGTGGAGCCGCCGAGCGACGGCCGAGAGCGCCGGGAAGAACGTGGCCACGGCGTAGAGCGCGAACACGGCGCTGCCGGCCACCCACGCCGCGTCCGCCACGGTCCCGATCACGGCCGACGCCAGCGCCAGCAGCAGCGTCACGCCGGCGTGGACGAGCACGAACCCCCAGAGCTCGGCGCGGGACGCGCGCCCGTCGAAGTCGGCGAAGCGGGCGAGGACTCGGAGGTAGGCGGCGGCTGGGGACACGGCACGAGAGCGGAGCGCCCGCCAGGATACCCGCGCGTTGCTCCCTCCCCTACTCCACCCAGTCGGCGACGAAGACGTTGGTGTCGCGGCTCGGCTGGCGGTCGGCGCGGCGGTTCGAGGCGAACACCAGCTTCGTCCCGTCGGGCGAGAACATGGGGAAGGCGTCGAACGTGCCGCTGAACGTGACCCGCTCCGGGTCGCCGCCGTCGAGGTCGACCAGGAACAGGTGGCGCCCGGCAACGACGTCTTCAAGCGGCGGGCGTCCAAGCCGTCCGCGTTGGCGACGTAGAGGTCGAGGGCCCCGGGCTGGACGGCGTTCTGGGCCAGGAGCGCGCGGTACCGCTCGGCGTCGGCGCCCGTCGGGCGCGAGGCATGGAAATAACATTAGCACAAGCGCCTCGCTCCCCGCGATCCACGGGAGGTCGGCGAGGGTCCCGACGGCGACCAACGCGGACCTGAGCACAGGATCTTCCAGACCTGATGCACACATAACAGATCTATGATTAAAGTATAGCAACCACACCCTCGCCGCCATACCACCCCGTCAACGGGGGCAGCGGCAAGCGCTCCGACACTGGCTGGGCTACCCCGATGATGAACTGCGCGCTGGGCGGACTGTGTGCGATCTCCGTGACTGGCCCGGTCCTGATCGAGAGCAGTGGGACCTACACGTACTCAGTCACCCAACGGGGGAGCAACGTGCCCGTCTCGTACCAGTGGCAGGTTACACCCGACGCGCAGGTCGTGGGCTCATCGGCAGGCTCCTCCGTGAGCGTTCTGCTGACGCAGGGCACGGAGCAGACCTACCCATCGATCTCCGTGACCGCGGTCGATCAGGGATCCGGACGAGCCCTCACCCGATCAATCACACCCGTCGTGCGGGAGGGAGGCTCCAACTGCGGGCCGTTAATCGCATGCTAGTCACTCGCGGAGAAGCCCCAGCCCCCCTTAAGATGTTGAACGTCCGTTTTCTCCTCGCTGCCCTCTTCGTAGCAGGGTGCAGCATGCTCAGCGGGGGAACTACCTACCGCCTCGACGGGGCCGGCGCGGCACCGGGCTTCCGAGTAGCCACTGACGGCGCGACGGCCCTCCTCGGTTCTAGCGAGGGGCCGGCGACTTTCCACCGACGGGCCGCTGGCGGCTGGGCGCGCGAGGGTGACGTCTATCCCAACGGTGTCGTTGCGGATGACGGGTTCGGCTGGTCCGTCGCTGTCGACGGCGACCTAGCGGTGATCGGCGCCTACACTGAGGGCCCGACCTTCGACGACAAACCTGGGGCCGCGTACGTGTATCGCTGGGATGGGGCCGAGTGGTCGCTTGAGGCCCGGCTCGTACGGGAGGGGTCCTTTCGGCTCGGCGCTAACGTCGCCGTGGTTGGAGGAGACGTCATCGTGTCCGACGGCACCAGACGGCCCTACAGGGTCGACCTCGCGGTCTATCGGAGAGTTGACGGCGCGTGGACGCGCGTCCAGACCCTCGTGCCCGACCCCACCATTGTCGGTGCTCAAGGGTACAGCAGCAGCCTGGCCGCACGTGGGGACCTCGCCGTCGTCGGCTCGAAAGATGGGCCGCTAGAAGCCGTGACCGTCCTTCGGCGGACGGCCGAACGCTGGGCCGTCGAGGCCGTTGTCCCGGCTCCGAACTACGACGACGTCGAAGACCCGCTCGGCGCCGGGGCCAGATTCGGCTCAAGCGTAGCGACCGACGGGGCCCGGATTGTCGTCGGCGCCCCAGGTACGAATCTCGTCGGGCAGCAGTCGGACGGTCTCGCTTTCGTGGTCTCTGACGGGGGTTCTGGTTGGGCCATCTCGGCTCGGCTCGACAACCCCGGCCAGGTGCCGTTCTTCGCCGAGTCGGTCGGAATCGACGGCCCAACGGTCGCTGTCGGTTCGGAATTCGAGCCGGGTGCGGACGACGGCCGAAGCGGGGTCGTGTACCCGTTCTCGGAGCAAGGGGGAACCTGGGTGGCAGACGCACCCCTCTCCGAGCCTAGCGCATACTCGTTCGGGTTTCAGCTCGCCTTAACGCGGGGCGTTCTCGTCATCGGGGCCCCGTACGACAAGCGAGGCAACAACGACGGCCGAGCCTATGCCTACCGAGCCGAGGGCGGGCACTGGGTACCGGACGAGGACTGAGGCCTCGCGCCCCTCCGGCGCACACGACGTCTGCGGGCCGACCCGCCGCCTGCCGGGTCCCCTCCTCCACCCTACTACTCCCCTACTCCACCCAGTCGGCGACGAAGACGTTGGTGTCGCGGCTCGGCTGGCGGTCGGCGCGGCGGTTCGAGGCGAACACCAGCTTCGTCCCGTCGGGCGAGAACATGGGGAAGGCGTCGAACGTGCCGCTGAACGTGACCCGCTCCGGGTCGCCGCCGTCGAGGTCGACCAGGAACAGGTCGAACTCGCGGCCGCCCTCGCCCAACGTGTGGTGGTTCGAGGCGAAGAGGACCCGGTCGCCGGACGGGTGGAAGAACGGGGCCCAGTTGGCGCCCGGCAGCGACGTCACGCGGCGGGCGTCCGAGCCGTCCGCGTTGGCGACGTAGAGGTCGAGGGCCCCGGGCTGGACGGCGTTCTGGGCCAGGAGCGCGCGGTACCGCTCGGCGTCGGCGCCCGTCGGGCGCGAGGCGCGCCAGACGATCTGGGAGCCGTCGGGCGAGAAGAAGGCGCCGCCGTCGTAGCCCAGCGTGTCGGTGAGCTGCAAGAGGTCGCCGGTGGCCACCTCGTAGCGCCACAGCTCGAGGTCGCCGGACCGCGTCGAGGTAAAGATGACGAACCGGCCGTCGGGGCTGACCGTCGCCTCGGCGTCGTAGGCCGGCCCGCCGATCAGGACCTCCGGGTTCGAGCCGTCGGCGTCGGCGACGTAGACGTCGAACGTGTCGAAGACGTCCCAGACGTACTGGCCGGTCCGCTCGGCGCCGGTCGTGGGGCAGGCCGGCGCGGCGGCGTGGGTCGAGGCGTAGACGATCCGGTCGTCGGTGAGGAAGTAGCCGCAGGTGGTCCGGCCCTGGCCGGTCGAGACCAGCTCGGCGCCGGTGCCGTCGGGGCCCGCGCCTCGGGCCGCCGACATCACGAACTGCTGGTCGCAGCCCTGCGCGTTGATCGCGCTCCAGTCGCTCTGGAAGATCAGGTCGTCGCCGTCGGGGCTCCAGTAGGCCTCGGCGTTGTTGCCGCCGAACGTGAGCTGGCGGACATTGCGGAGGTGGACCTCGCCGGGAAACCGGAGCGGGTCGGCCGCGTCGGCGTCGCCGACCGCCGGGGCCCCCGTGATGGGCCGGTCGGCGTTGGCGGCCTGGACCGCCTCGCGCTCGGTCTCGGCGAGGTCGGCCTGCAAGGTCTGGCAGGCGGGGAGCGCGAGCGCGAGGGCGGCGAGGGCGAGGGGCGTGCGCCCCGCGAGCGGGATCTTCGACATGGGGACCGGGGGGGAAGAGCGTCCGTGACACCTCGGCCAACCCGAGACCGCCCGCCGTGTTGCCGCCGCCGACCTCGCTTCCCCCCTTCTTCGACGCGCCCGGCTCGCGAGGGATGGAGGGGATGGAATCAGGACCGTCGCGACCTCCAGAACGAGTCGTCCTGAGCTTGTCAAAGGCGTGCCCTGAGCGGAACCGAAGGGGTCTTGACGCGCGACGGCCTCCGCTCAGGATGACGCCTGGGGAAGGTCGGGACATGAGAGAGCCCTGGAGATGGAACGTGCGGGCGATCGAGGTCGGAGTCAAGACCACTCTCCGCGCTCTCTGCGGCGACAGCCGCGCTCTCGCCGCGGAGCGGCGCCCTCCGCGCCCCCCCTTTACCACCCGCTCTTGCGACGGCGCCCCGGCAGGCGCACGACCATCCCGTCCATCACCAGGTGGCTGAAGTAGCCGACCACGGCGGCGCCGTAGAACGGGAGCCCGGCGAACGGGCGCTCCGGCGCCAGGACGGACGGCAGCACCAGGAACGGGCTCGGGATGAGCAGCATCGCCCAGTACGTGTGCGTCCAGCCCCGGTGCTTGCCCAGCGCCGGCAGGATGCAGAACAGGCCGAGGTAGGCGGCCTCCTCGATCTGGCCCGTCGCGAGCAGGGCCACGTCGACCAGGAAGAACAGGCCGTAGAACAGGTTCTGCCCCTTCGAGTTGGTGTCGACGTCGGGCCACAGCCCGAACATCAGGCACACGCCGAACAGGACGGCCGGGTACGCCACCAACTCGACGTCGCTCAGCTGGAGGTACGCCTGGTCGACGGAGAAGAGCAGGGCGAGCCCGGCGAGGTAGACGCCGAAAAAGGCGGTCGCGCCGGCGAGGTGTCCGCGGTATCCAGCCACAGGGGAGGTCGGGGGGAGTTTGAAGAGTACGCGCCGACGGCGCCCCATTGTGCCGTTCCCAGGCCAGACGCCGCGCTCGCGCGCTCCGGCCCGCGGCGGCGCTGAACTGCCGCGCGGGCGGGACGTAGGGAGCGTAGACCGGGGCTGCCCCCTGGTCCATCCCACCACCCCCGTTTTCCCTGTGGCGGCTCGCTCGTCCCGCGCCGGTCGGCGCTGGTCCCGTCTCCTCAAGCTCGTGCTGGCGCTCGTCGCCGCCGTTGGCCTCGGCGCGCTCGCGCTGCGGGTCGCCGTCGACGACGCGCTGGGGGCCGAGCCGGGGGGCGACCGCCTGGACCGGATCGAGCGCTCGTCCCACGTCCGCGGCGACCGGTTCATCAACACGCTGCCCACGATCTCCGACGGGGCCTCGGTGGGCACGATCTGGGCCTACCTGTTCGGCGGGAGCGAGGTGCGCGAGCCCCGTCGCCGCGGCCCGGTCCCCGTCGTCAGGCGGACGGCCGCCGACTTTGCCGGCCCGGCCCCCGACCTCCGCGTGACGTGGTTCGGCCACTCGTCGCTGCTGCTGGAGGTCGACGGGGCCCGGGTGTTGGTCGACCCGGTCTGGGGCCAGCACGCGGCGCCGGCGGCCGTCTTCGGCGTCGAGCGGTTCTACGCGCCCCCGCTCGTGCTCTCCGCCCTCCCCGCGCTCGACGCCGTCGTGATCTCGCACGACCACTACGACCACCTCGACCTGCCGACCGTCCAGGCGCTCGCGGACCGGGTGCCCCGGTGGGTCGTCCCGCTCGGCGTCGGGAGCCACCTCGAGGCGTGGGGCGTCGCGCCCGGCCGGATCACCGAGCTCGACTGGTGGGAGGAGACCGAGGTCGGCGACGTCCGGCTGGTGGCCACGCCGGCGCGGCACTTCTCGGGCCGCGGGCTCGGCGACCGCGACGCGACGCTGTGGTCGGGGTGGGCCGTCGTCGGGCCCGAGCACCGCGTGTTCTACTCCGGCGACACGGCGCTGACGCCCGCGTTCAACGAGGTCGGCGAGCGGTTGGGCCCGTTCGACATCACGCTCATCGAGGCCGGCGGCTACGACGCCGCCTGGGCCGACCTCCACCTGGGGCCCGAGCAGGCCGTGGCCGTCCACCAGATGGTCCGGGGCGAGCTGATGATCCCGGTCCACTGGGCCCTGTTCGACCTGGCGCTCCACGGGTGGACCGAGCCGGCCGAGCGGGTCCGGGCCGCGGCGCGGCGGGCCGAGGTCGACGTCGCGTTCCCCCGGCCGGGCGAGAGCGTGACGCTGGACGCGATCCCGACGGAGCCGTGGTGGCCGGAGGTCCCGTGGCAGACGTCGATCGAGTCGCCGGTGGTCTCGACCGGGCTGCCGGACTCTGTCCGCGCGCTCGTGCCATGACCGCAGTGGCTGGGACATCCGAGCTGGACGGCGTCTGAGCAACTCCCGCTCAGTCCCAGGCTTGGCGGGAACCCACTTGCGGTAGTCCCTCTCACTGCCTTCGGAGCCGCTGCGTTTTGCCCCGGTGATCGAGTGGTCACACCGTAGTCTCGTCCGGCCTTTCTCCACACACGGCCTGCGGCTCCTCCCGTCATTGAGACACGCCCTCGTTTGCTTGGCCCTCGCGCTCGCGACCCCGCTGCGAGCGCAGCCGGCTCCTAGCCCCGTCTCGCTCCCGAGGGTCGGCGACGTGATCGACTCCGCGGAGCGGCGGTACTTCGGGCTGTTCCCGAGCCTCGACGGCGAGCACGCCCTCCGACTCCAGCGGAGCGGCGCCGACTCGGTCGACGTCGTTACTGTGACGGATCGGACTGGGGCCCCGGCCCGGCTCCGCTTCTCAGCCGACGAGGCCGACGCTCTGGCCGACCTGCTCACCCGGTACGAGACCCTGTTCCTCGCCCCGGCCCCCTCGTTCCAGGCGTTCCGGCTGGCGGGGCTCATTCGTTGGAACCGTCCGTACCAGGACGCAGAGGCGTGGGCGACGCTGACGCCCCGGGCCGGACCAGAGGTCCGCGGGGTCCTCCTTCACGCGGACGAGCATGGCCTCGTCGTCTCGCCCGGCCCGCTCCCCTTCCGGACGTTCCGGAGCACCGAGGGGCTCGTCTGGGTCCGGGCCGCCGACGTACTCCGGGTCCGGCACGAGGGGTTCTGGAGCCGGCTCGACCTCCGGCCCAGCGGCGACCCGGATCGGTATCGGCGAGAGGCGCTCCCGGCGCTCCAGAAGGAGGCCGTGTTCGTGCGGGGGCTGCCCCCGGAGCTGGAGGCATGGCGCCAGGCTCACACCGATGTGGACGCCGGCGACCACGAGGCCGGCTCTCCTGCCCTCGATTACGGCCGGCTTCCGCTGAGCCGGTGGCGGGTCGCTCTCCGGTACGGCCCGGGGCGGATCGACGCCGGGGCCACGAGGACGCGCTTGTTCGGGGGCGGCGGCACGGTCGTCAACGAGTGGGGCAGCGAGGCGGCGAGCCTCGGAGGCCGGGTGGACTACGCCGTCACTCCGGCCGTCGGTGTGGGTGTGGCCGTCGGGCGGTCGGAGACCGGCGAGTTGTCCGGGCTCGGGCTGGACGCCCGGCAGTTCTCGGCCACGGCCGTCGACCTCACGGCGAGCTACGCGGTCTTGCGCCCCCAGCTCCGCCAGATCCTTTTCCCGTCGGTGGCCGTCCGGGGCGGGGCGTCCGTGGTCCGAACCACGTCCCAGACGACGCTCGGGTACTACTGGCCGAGCCGGGACTACACCGCGTCGGCCGAGTTCTCGGAGCGGGGGATCGAGGTCGGCGCCACGGCCGGGGTTGAGGTGGCGTTCCAGCTGTCTCGGGGGGCCTCGGTTCTGTTCGGGTATGACGTGGCCGTGTATCCCTGGGCGGAGGAGGGCCCCTTCGAGCTCCAGGACCCGCAGGTCAACTTGATCATCAAAACCGTCGAGCCGCGAACGTTCAGCCTTCGCCAGGGCGCGGGCACGGTGGGCATAGCGATCCACCTGGGCGGGCCGTAGCCGCTCAGGTCGTGGCTCGAACGGAAGCCGCTCCGTCCCAACCGCAGGACCGGGAGCCGCTTAACGCGAGAGCATTCCCAATCAGCGCTTGAGCTTGCGGAGGAGCCGGCCGACCCAGGTGGACCGAGGGCGCCAGTGTTCTCGCGCTATGCGGGCGCCGGAAACTGACAGGGCTTCCTCCCGTTTGCAACCCTCTCACCGAGATCCCCATGACCTACCGAGTCGCGCTACGCAGGACGGACGAAGGGTTCTCCGTCTCCTGCCCGGGCCTCCCCGGTTGCTGGTCGGACGGGCAGACCGAGGACGAGGCGCTGGCGAACATCCGCGACGCTATCGCGGAGTATCTCGGTGTAGCCCAGGAGCTAGCTGAGCAGGACGAGGCGGAAGTCCGTGAGGTTGAGGTGGCCACGTAGGGTGCCCAAGCTGCCCGGCGTCAACCACAAAGCCGCGATCCGTGCTCTGCGCAAGGCGGGGTTCGAGGTCGCGTGAAGGGAAGCACACGATCCTGACCGACGGGAGGCGCATCCTGACCATCCCCCGCTCGAACCCGATCAACGCGTTCACGATGGGTGGCATCGCGCGCGACGCGGGCCTTAACAGTGGAAGAGTTCAAGGCGCTGATGTGAGGGGACGTCCCCCTCGTTGAGCCGCGCCAGCAGACGGTCGGAGACGCGGAGGTCTCGGGCACTTCCGACCGCTTGCTCCAACCGGCACACTCCCCCCACCCTCAGCGCTTGAGCTTGCGGAGGAACCGGCCGACCCAGGCGTCCGACTCGTCGAAGTCGAAGAGGTGGCCGAGCGCGAGGTAGCTCAGGCCGTAGACGGCGACGATGGCGATGCCGGTGGCCCAGATCGGCAGCGGGCCGGTTGGGACCCAGCCCCACGCGGCCGCGGCGGGGATCGCGGCCAGGCCCGCCAGCCCGACCATCCGCAGCGCCGACGCCCACGGAAGCCGGAACGCCGGGTCGTGCCCGCGGAGCGCCCGCACCAGCCGCCACAGCTCGACCCAGGCGCCGACCGCCGACCCGAGCGCCAGGCCGACGGCACCCAGCCGCAGCGGCTCGCCCGTCGCCGGAATGCCCAACAGCCCGGTCACGCTGAACCGGTCGAGCACGAACATCAGCCCGGCGCCGATCACGGCCGAGACGGCGACGCGCCAGACGGCGATCTTGGCCGGCGTCTTGGTATCGTTGAGCGCGTAGAACGCGTTCTGGAGCAGCCGCCCCGCCGTCGTGGCCACCATGCCGAGCGAGTAGGCCGCCAGCACCAGCGTGACCTGCCACGTGTCGTCGCGCGCGAACTGGCCCGTCTCGTAGAACGCCCCGACGACGAGCACGCCGAACCCGAGGTAGCCGACGACGGTCGGGATGATGAGGTAGAAGATCTGGCGGACCGACCCGGTCACGCGCGTCAGGAACGAGTCGAGCTCGGACCGCGAGATCCGCGACAGCTCGGGGAGCTCGCTGGCGGCCACGCTCATCCCGAACAGCGAGATCGGCAGGAGGTAGAGCGTCTGGGCGTAGCCGATGGCCCCGAGCGCGCCGGCGGCGACGAACGTCGACAGCCAGAAGTCGAGGTAGCCCGAGAGCTGGTACGCGCCACGCCCGAGCACGACCGGGACGAACGCCGTGATGGCCTCGCGCACGCCCTCGACCTGGAGCGACAGCCGGGGCCGGAACCCGGCCATCAGCCGGAGCACCGTCGGCAGCTGGACCGCGAACTGGAGCACGCCGCCCGCGATGCCGCCGATAAAGACGGCCACCAAGAGCTGGCTCAGCGCGTCCGGCGGGACGGCCCCCAGCTCGCTGACGCCGAACGGGTCGTCGAGGTAGAGATAGGCCCCAGCGAACAGGGCCGCCAGCAGCGCCACGTTCCAGGCGACCGGCGCGAAGTACGACAGCAGGAACCGCCGGTGGCTGTTGAGCACGCCCAGGCACCACGCGCTGAGCACCAGGAACGCCGTCATCGGGAACGTCAGCCGGACCACGCGGACGGCCAGCTCGTACCGGTCGACGACGAGCGTACCGGCCTGGACCTTCTCGGCGTCGCCCAAAAAGCCCGACGCGATGACGGCCACGAACGGCTCGGCCAGCACCACGCCCAGGATGGCGGCGGCGAACGCGACGGCGGCGAGCAGCCCGAAGATGGCCCCGGCGAACCGGCCCGCGTCCTCCTCCCGCCCTTCCTCCAGCATCCGGCTGTAGATGGGGATGAACGAGGCCGAGAGCGTCCCCTCGCCCAGCAGGTTCTGGAGGAAGTTGGGCGCCCGCAGCGCCAGCCGATAGACGTCGGCGAAGGCGCCGGAGCCGAAGTAGTAGGCGACGGCCCGGTCGCGGACCAGCCCGATGACGCGGCTGGCGAAGATGCCGGCGGCGACCAGCAGCGCGCCGGAGCCCGCGCGGGCGTCGCGCTCGCCCTGGGCCGTGGCCCGCTCGGCGCTGAGCGCGTCCTCGGCCGGCGAGCCGGGCGCGGCGTCGGCCTCGGCCAGCGTCTGGGCGTCGCCGGCCGGCGCGCTCAGGCCGGCCGGCCGCGGGGCGTCGTCGGGCGACGGCTCGTTCTGGGGCTCGGCGACCGACTCCGGCCGGGGCGTCGGCGCGTCGTCGGGGCCGGGCTCGGACTGCTCGGCCATCAGCCCGTCTGGCGTGCGAAGTGGTCGACGGCCATCCCGTAGCCGGCCACGCCGAAGCCGGTGATCACGCCGGCGCAGACGGCCGACAGCAGCGACACGTGCCGGAAGGGCTCCCGAGCGTACACGTTCGAGACGTGGACCTCGACGACCGGCGTCGAGATCGACGCGACGGCGTCGCGCAGGGCCACCGACGTGTGGGCGTAGCCGCCGGGGTTGAACACGACGCCGGCCGTCTCGACCGTGTCGGCGGCGTGGAGCGCGTCGATCAGCGCTCCTTCTCCGTTGTGCTGAACGAAGGTCAGCGCGAGGTCGGGGAACCGCTCGCGCAGCGTCGCCTCGATGTCGCCGAGCGTGACCGCGCCGTAGACGTCGGGCTCGCGGATTCCGAGGCGGTTCAGGTTCGGCCCGTTGAGCACGAGGACGCCGGGCCGCGGCGACAGAGACGAAGGCATCCGGCCGGGGAGGGGGGTCGCCAAGGTACCCCGCCGGCTAGGCGCCGGAGGCGGCCACCTCCAGCACCAGCCCGTCATACGCCAGCCGGACGCCCGGCGGCAGCGTCGCATCAGCCTCGTCGTGCGTCACGGCGTGCGTCACGTGGACCAGCCACGTCTCGCGCGCGCCGACAGCCTGAGCGACGGCCGCCGCCTCGGCGAACGTCAGGTGCGTCGGGTGCGGCTCCGGGCGGAGCCCGTCGAGCACCAGCACGTCGACGCCGGCCAGCGTCTCGCGCGCGGCGTCCGGCACGGCGCCCGCGTCCGTGAGGTAGGCGAACCCGCCGATCCGCACGCCCAGCACCTCGAACGACCCGTGCGGCGCCCGGATTGGCACGACGTCGACGGCGGCCTCGATGCCGGGCTCGCGGCTGACGACCCGGAACGGACCGTCGACCGGGTGGAGGTCGAGGAGCGACGCGCCGGGGTACGTCCGGTCGAAGATGTAGCGGAACATCTGGCCCAGCGCGTCGGCCGTGCGGGGGAGCGCGAAGGCCGGGATCGGCGCCCGGTTGCGGAAGAACAGCGGCCGCAAGTCGTCGAGCCCCGTGACGTGGTCGAAGTGCTCGTGCGTGACCACGAGCGCGTCGACGGCCGTGACGTCGTGACGGAGCGCCTGGGCCCGGAAGTCCGGCCCGGCGTCGATCTGGAGGTGGACGTCGCCGCCGTCGGCGTGCGCTACGACGTGGGCCGAGGTCCGGAGGCGGGCGTCGCGCGGGTCCGCCGACGTGCAGACGGCGCAGCGGCAGCCGAGCACGGGGACGCCCGTCGAGGTCCCCGTCCCGAGCAGCGTCACGGTGAGCGCGGGGGGACTCAAGGACGGAGGGGGTGGGAGGAGTGGAGAGGATGGAGAGTCCGTCGCGACGGCCCCCTCCGCCCTCCTCCAACCCCTCCGCTCCCGGATTCGTTCGGGCGCGAGTCGCCGCTTCGTCGCCTACTCATCGTCCCCCGCCTCGTCCGCCTGGCCGGCGTCGGCCTGAGCCCAGGCGTCTTCGAGGGCGGCCCTCGCGGACGGCCGGAGGTAGAGCTGGTCGACCTTGCCGTGCTCGCGCAGGGCGGCGGCGAGCACGGCCACCTGCGCCTCGTCCGGGTGCTGGCGGTTGAGGACCAACACGGGCTCCCCGTCGACCACGCACAGGCCGCCCCGGAACGGCCCCCGCTCACGCCGCACCCGGACGCCGAGCTGCCGCAGGGCCTCTTCGAGCGCGACGACGACGGCGGGCGGCTTCATAAGAGCAAGGGGCATGTGGCGAGGGGCGAGCGGCAGGAGAGCAGTCCCTCTTGCCTCGTGCCCCTTGCCTCGTGCCCTCTAGGCGGCGTACTTCTTGACGAGCGACCGGCCGGACTTCTGGTCGCGGATGTCGAACGCCAGCGGGTCGACCGTGGCGTCCTCCTCGAGCACGAACGCGATGCCACGGAGCGACAGCCGCCACCGCGTCAGCGGCGACGGGAAGCCGCGCCGGAGGTAGCCCCCGAACAGCGGGTGCACGCGGACGACGATCGGCCGGCGCTTGTACTTCTCGTCGACCGTCTGGCGGTAGTGGTCGAGCCACCCCCGCAGGCGGCCGGCGAGCGCGCGCGGCGTCGCGTCCTCCAAGGCCACGACGGGCCGGTCCGGGGCGGGCTCGGCGGCGGGCTCCGTCTCGGGCTCGACGTAGTCAGGCTGGCCCTGGCGCCGGATCTCGCCGGCCCCGGCCGCCTCGACGGCGTCGGCGGCGTCGAGCGGGTCGCCGTTCTCGTCGGTCGACGGCGTCGTGATCGACGGGCGGAGCCGCTGGCGCGTGATCTGGACCAGGCCGAAGTCCGACATCGGCAGCAGCTTGGTCACCGCGCGGTCCCGAGCGAACGCCTCCTTGAGCGCGTCGGTCACCTTCTTCCGGTCCCGGTCGTACTTGAGGTCGATAAAGTCGACCACGATGATGCCACCGAGGTCGCGCAGCCGGAGCTGCTTGGCGACCTCCCGAGCCGCCTCGACGTTGACGTCGATCAAGTTCTGCTTCTGGCTCTTCCCGCGCCCGGCCCGGCCCGAGTTGACGTCGACGACGTGCATGGCCTCGGTCGTCTCGATGAAGAGGTAGCCGCCGCCCCTCATGTTGACGCGCTTCGAGAACGCCTCCTCGACCTGCTTCTCGATGCCGAGCGAGCGGAAGACCGGCGCCCGCCCCTGGTGGAGCTCGACCTTGTCGCCCATCTGGGGCGCGACGGCCTTGACGTAGGCCTGGACGTTCTTGAACACCTTCGGGTCGTCGACCAGGATCCGGTCGTAGTCCTCCGAGAACAGGTCGCGGATGACCGACGAGACCATGTTGACGTCCTGGTAGAGCAGGACGGGCGGCTCGGGGTGCTCGTCGAGCTTGGCCTCGATCTTCCGCCACTTCTCGACCAGCAGGCGGAGGTCCGTGTCGAGGCTCTTGGCGTCGCGGCCCTCGGCGACGGTCCGCACAATGACGCCGAACCGGTCCGGCTTGAGGCTCGTCGCCAGCGTCCGCAGGCGGCGGCGCTCCTTGGCGCTCTCGATCTTCTTCGAGACGGCCACGTAGTCGGCCGCCGGGACGAGCACCAGGAACCGGCCGGCGAGCGACAGGTCGGTCGAGACCCGGGGGCCCTTCGTCGAGATGGCCTCCTTCGTGATCTTGACGATGATCTTCCCGCTCCGCCGCAGCAGCTCCTCGTTCGGCGGGATCGGGCCCGACGCCGACCGCCCGGACGAGCGACCGCCGGACGAGCGGCCCGAGGACCGGCTGGACGAGCGGCCACCGGACGAGCGGTCCCGCCGGTCGTCTCGGCGCGAGTCGCGGCTCTTCGAGTCGCGGTCAGCGTCGTCGCCCTTGGAATCGCCGTCCTCCGAGCGGCCGGAGGCCCCGTTGGCCGAGCCCGGCGCGTCGCGGTCCCCGTCGCCGGAGCGGCGGCCTCGGCGCGAGCGGCCCTCGCCCTCCGACGACTCCTCGGTCGTCGCCCCGTCGTCGGACGACGAGCGGCCCCGCCGGCTCCGACGGCCGTCGCCGGAGTCGTCGTCCTTCTTGTCCGAGCGGCGGCGCGAGCGCGAGTCCGGATCGTCCGAGGCGTCGCTCGAAGCGTCGGCGTCGGACGTCCGGCCGCCGCGCGAGCGGCGACGGCTCCGGCCGGACGTCCGGTCGCCCTCGGCCTCGGCCTCGGCGCCGTCGTCGTCCGACGCGTCGCGGGAGGTCCGGGACGACGGGCGGCTGGCGCCGGTCAGGTCGAGCGTGGCCGGGAGCCGCTTCGAGCGCGACGGGGCCTCGGCCTCCGTCTCGGCCTGGGCGTCCGACGCCTCCGAACCGTTCCCTCTCGGCGCGTCGCTTGGCGCGTCGTCGCCCGAGACCGGCTGGGCGGGGCGACGGCTCCGGCCCGTCGGCGACACGTCGCCAGGGCGCTGGCGGTCGCCGTCCGATTCGGGGGCCGGGGCGTCGCTCGTCTTCGACCGGCGGGACCGCGTCGGGGCCTCGTCGGCCGAGTCGTTCGTGCGGTCCGCCGACGTGTCCTTCTTTCGGCTCCGGCGAGAAGTCGCGGGGGCGTCCTCCGTCGTGGAAGGCTCATCGTTGGTCGCAGCGCCGTCGGCCTCCGCGCTGTCCTGGCCACGGCCTCCGCGCCGCCGCCGGCGACGGCGACGAGACGTGTCGGCCTCCTCGTCCGAGGTGTCCGGAGTGGCCTCTTCCGTCTCGGCCGCGACCTCGTCGGTCGGCGCGTCCGCATCGCTCTTGCGACGGCGGGACCTGGGCCGCTCCTCGGCGGTCGGCTCGTCGGCCGTCTCCTCGGAGGTGTCCTTGCGGCTACGGCGGCGGCTCTTCGGCTTGTCCTCTGCCACCGCATCGGCAGCGTCCGCCTGCGGCTCGGTGTCGGGCTCGTCCGCGGCTGGGGTGTCTGGCGCCTCGTCCACCTTGTCGTCTTGCGGCTCGGGGTCCGGCCGCCGCTTGGGGCGGGGCGCGGCCGGCGAGCTCAGGTCGATGACGCCGGGCAAGCGCCGGCGGCCCTCCTCCTGCTCCTCCTCTTCCTCACGGCCCTTGCCGCGGCGCCCGCGGTTCCGTCCACGGCCACGCGAGCGGCGGCGGCTCCGGCTCTTGGTGGCCGTCTCCGGCTCGGTGACCTCGATCTCGAGCGTGTCCTCGACGTCGGGCTCGTCCTCGTCGTCGGCGATGCGCTTGGCGGGGGCCAGCGACAGGACCGGCTCGTCCAGGCCCGGGACGTCCTCGCCGGCGAGCGCCAGGAGCTGGGGGAGGTTGTCGGTGAGGTCCGAAAAGTGGAGGAAGCAGTCTTGCTTCTGGCCGACGTCGACGAAGGCGGCCCGGATGGCCGGCATGACCTTCTGGACCCGGCCGAGGTAGACGTTGCCGATGGACCGGACGTTATCCGGGTTCTCGACGTAGAGCTCGACCAACTCGTCGTTCTCGACGATGGCGATCCGCGAGCGGTCCTTGCTCGCGTTGATGACGATCTGCTTTTTCAAAAGATGGGGGGGCGACGCGCTCGCGCTCCGGCGCGCGGTCCCGGTCGGGACGCGCGACGCGGCGCCGGGCTCGCTCGCCGCGGTCCGGGACCGGGGCGGCGGGGGCCAGGGCGCGCGCGGGGAGGCGAGGCGCAGTGGGTCGCACGACGCACACGGCTAGCCGCGCTCCCAGCCGAACGGCGAGGAGCGCGGCCCAGCGGGCGGCGACGCGGACGAGGTGGAGCACGACGTGCAACATGGGGCGCGGTCCGAACGCGCCGGCACCAGGCCGGCGGCATCGGGCCGGTGGCGGCGGACGCGAGCTCCCCGCCAGAGCGGAGCGAGCGATCGGTCCGGGGCCACGCGGGCGCTGCGGGTGGAAGGGCTGCTCCGTCGCTCGGGCGTCGGGCGCAGACCACGCGCGGAAGGTACGACGACGGCGACCGGCCTTCGCGACGGCCGTGCGAAGAGCGCGTGCGACCACAGGGGGCCAGTCGTCAGTGGGTCAGTCTTCAACGCTTGGTGTGAGTGGTCGGAGGTGGCCCCAGGCGTCCAAAACCAACGCCCCCTTCCCCACCCCGTCGTTCCCGCGTCCGCGGGAACGACGGCGGGGTCGGAGGACACGCTGGCCGAAGGCGCTTCGCCTGTCTCACACCAAGCGTTTCAGTGCGTCAGTGGAGTCGCTGGGGTGTGAGGAGAGACCCCGGTGCCCTGACCACCGACGCACTGACCACTGACCCACCGGCCCCGCCGTCTCCATCCTGAATCCTCTGAAACGGATTCCGGCCCGTGCGTTCGTCTCCAGGGAGCGCGAACCCAGCACGTCCCCTTGGGGTACCGTCCGTTGCTCGTCCGTCCTGTTGCCCGCGCGCCTCGGCGCGCCCCCCTTCCCCAACCGATGTCCCAGACTTCCGCCCCCGCCCCCACCAAGTCCCGAGGCCTTGAAGGCGTGACCGCCCTCGACACCCAGCTCTCGTTCATCGACGGCCAGTCGGGCACGCTGATCTACCGGGGCTACGGGATCCAGGACCTCGCCCAGAATGCCTCGTTCGAGGAAGTCGCCTACCTCTTGTGGAAAGGCGAGCTCCCAACCCAGGCCCAGCTCGACGAACTCAACGGCCAGCTCCGCGACGCCCGTCCGGTCCACCCGGACCTGCTCGACCACCTCCGGCACCACACGCCGAAGGACGCCAACCCGATGGCCGCCATGCGGACGGCCCTGTCCATGCTGGCGGCCTACGACGAGGAGGCCGACGTCATGGACCCGGAGGCCAACTACCGCAAGGCCGTCCGCCTGACGGCCAAGCTGCCGACCCTCGTCGCCGCCTTCGACCGGATCCGCAAGGGCCTCGACCCGGTCGCGCCCACGCAGGAGGGGTCGACGGCCCAGGACTTCCTGACGATGCTCAACGGCGAGGCCCCGGGCCCGGCCGCGCTCCAGATCATGGACGCCGCGCTCGTGCTCCACGCCGAGCACGGCCTGAACGCGTCCACGTTCGCCGCCCGCGTCATCGGCTCGACGCTGTCCGACATGTACTCGGCCGTCGTCGGGGCGATGGGCGCGCTCAAGGGGCCGCTCCACGGGGGCGCCAACATCGAGGTCATGAAGACGCTCCTGGACCTCGACGAGTCCGGCGAGACGGCCCAGGAGTTCGTCGACCGCAAGCTCGAGGCCAAGGAGAAGATCATGGGCATCGGCCACCGGGTCTACAAGACGCTCGACCCGCGCGCGGTCATCTTGCGCGACATGCTCTCGGACCTGTCCGAGGAGAAAGGCGACACCAAGTGGCTCGAGATGTCCGACACGATCCGGTCGACGGTCAAGGAGCGGAAGGGGCTCGACGCCAACGTCGACTTCTACTCGGCGAGCGTCTACTACCTGCTGGGCATCGAGACCGACCTCTACACGCCCATCTTCGCCATTAGCCGGATGACGGGGTGGACGGCCCACCTGCTGGAGCAGTGGGAGGACAACCGGCTCATCCGGCCCCGCGCCGAGTACGTCGGCCCGCGCGACCTGTCGGTCTCGCCCGTCGGCGACCGCGGCTGACCGACGCCGCCGATCCGTACGGGGGGCGTGGCCGGGGGGCCGCGTCCCCCGTCTCGTTCGGGGCGGGTGGCTGGGGCGTGGCCGACCGTCCGGCGTCTGCGAAGACCGGGCGGAGCGTCGGGGACGACGTACTTTGGAGCACCGGCGCCCGTACTTTCACTCCTGAGTGAAACCTAGCCCGGGGCCGCTGGTAGCCCGCCCCCGACCCTCCTCCTGCCATGGCCGTCGTCGCCGAACCCGACGCTCTCGTCGTCCGCCCCGTCCAGCGCTACAAGATGCGCGTGGGCATGTTCGCCTGGATCTTGCACCGCCTGACCGGGGTGGGCCTGGTGGCCTACCTCATCCTCCACATCTGGGGGCTCAAGGCGATCACGAACCCGGAGGCGTACAACGCGCTCATCACGAGCTACCACGCGCCCATCTTTAAGGTGGCCGAGTTCGGGCTGCTGGGCGCCTGCATCTACCACGCGTTGAACGGGCTCCGGATCGTGCTCATCGACTTCGTCGGGTGGAGCCCGAACCAGCGCAAGCTGTTCTGGACGCTGGGCGCCGTCGCCGCCGTCCTCCTGGTGGTCGGGGGCTACCCCTCCATCGCTGCCCTCGTCGACTACTTCAACGGATAGGTGGTCCGGGGTTCGAGGTTCAGGGTTCGCAAGGACCTGCACCTCAGCGAACCCTGACCGCGCAGCGACGCGACCGCCAACTCCGAACCCTGAACCTCATTATGGCAAGCAAGTACGGCCGGACCGCCCGCTCCAGCGCGTTCCAGTGGTTCGCCCACCGGATTACGGGCACGTTCCTCATCTTCCTGCTGATCACCCACTTCTGGGTCCAGCACTACGACCGGACCACGGCGTCGATCTCGCACTCGGTCGTGACCGCCGACGAGGCCGAGGCCGGTATCCTCCCGCGCTACTCCGACGAGGCCAACGAGGCCGTCCGCGCGTTCGAGGCCCGAGAGGGGGCGGTCACGCCGGAGGGCCCCCGCGTGGTGCCCGCCCAGGACAGCCGGTTCGGCCAGATCGAGGGCGACGCCCCCGGCCCGACGCATCCGCCGGGCGAATCGGCCGGGCCGACGCCTTATGAGGTGCTCATGCTCCGCCTGGGCGACCCCGTGTACGCCGTGTTGTGGAAGGGCTTCAACCTGCTCTTCCTCGCGTTCGCGCTGCACCACGGGTTCTACGGCCTCAACAACGTCCTGACCGACTACATCCGGAACGACATGGCCCGGGTCGGCGCGACGGCGCTGTCATGGACGCTGGCCATCATCCTGTTCATCATCGGCGCTTACTCCGTCATCGTTGCCGGCCTCTGACGGGTTCAGGGTCCTGAGGTTCAGGGTTCGCAAGGACCCACACCTGAGCGAACCCTGAACCCCGAACCCTGAACCCTCCTCCCCATGACTTACACCCACGACATCGTCATCGTCGGCGCGGGCGGCGCCGGACTCATGGCCGCGCTCTACGCCTCGGAGGGCGGGGCCGACGTGGCCGTCGTCTCGAAGCTCCACCCGCTGCGGAGCCACACGGGTGCGGCTCAGGGCGGCATCGGCGCGGCGCTCGGCAACGAGGAGGAGGACCACTGGCTCTGGCACGCCTTCGACACGACGAAGGGCTCGGACTACCTCGGCGACCAGGACGCCATCGAGCAGATGTGCCAGGACGCGCCCCGGACCATCATCGAGCTCGAGCACTACGGCGTCCCCTTCAGCCGCACGCGTGAGGGCAAGATCGCCCAGCGCCGGTTCGGCGGGCACACTCGGAACTTCGGCGAGGCACCGGTCCGCCGCGCCTGCTACGCGGCCGACCGGACGGGCCACATGATCCTCCACACGCTCTACGAGCAGTGCGTCAAGAACAAGGTCACGTTCTACGACGAGTTCCAGGTCCTGGACTTGATCCGCCCGGACGACACCCAGGACGCGATCTCGGGCTGCGTGGCGTATGAGATCCTGACCGGCGAGGTCCACACGTTCCACAGCACCATCACGTGCTTCGCGACGGGCGGCTACGGCCGCGCCTTCAAGACGACCTCGAACGCGCACGCCGGGACGGGCGACGGGTTCGCGCTGGCGCTCCGCCACGGCTTCCCACTGGAGGACATGGAGTTTATCCAGTTCCACCCGACCGGCCTCTACCGGCTCGGCATCCTGATCACCGAGGGCGCGCGCGGCGAGGGCGGCATCCTGCGCAACTCCGAAGGCGAGCGGTTCATGGAGCGCTACGCGCCGACGGTCAAGGACCTGGCGCCGCGCGACATGGTCTCGCAGTGCATCTACAAGGAGATCCGCGAGGGGCGCGGCGTCAACGGCAAGGACCACGTGGTCCTGGACATGACGGGCGTCGGCAAGGACGTGCTCGAGCACAAGCTGCCCGAGATCTCGACCTTCAGCCGCGTCTACCTCGGCATCGACCCCGTCAAGCAGCCGATCCCCGTCGCCCCGACGTGCCACTATGCGATGGGCGGCATCCCGACCAACATCGACGGGCAGGTCGTCAAGTCGTCGGACCGGTCCGACACCGTGGCCGGCTTCTTCGCGTGCGGCGAGGCCGCGTGCGTGAGCGTCCACGGGGCCAACCGGCTGGGCACCAACTCGCTCTTGGACCTGGTCGTGTTCGGCCGGCGGACCGGCATGGAGATGGCCAAGCAGATCCAGGAGGGCGCCGAGCGCCAGGGGCTGCCCAAGGCGCCCGAGGCCGAGACGCGCGAGCGCCTGGACAGCATCCTGTCCCGGACGACCGGCGACAAGGCCGTCACGGTCCGCACGGACCTCCAGGAGACCATGATGAAGAACGTCTCGGTCTACCGCACCGACGACACCCTCGGCGAGGCCTTCGACGACCTCCAGACGCTCCGCCAGCGCGCCGCCGCCGTCACCTGCCAGGACAAGGGCAAGCGGTTCAACACCGACTTGATGGACGCCGTCGAGGTCCAGTTCATGGTCGACTACGCCGAGTCGATCACGGTCTCCGCCCGGAACCGGACCGAGAGCCGCGGCGCCCACTTGCGCGAGGACTACTCGAAGCGGGACGACGGCGACTGGCTCAAGCACACGCTCTTCTGGAGCGACCAGCAGGGCCAGACCGAGATCGGCTACAAGGACGTCATCATCACGCAGTTCCAGCCCAAGGAGCGCAAGTACTAAGGAGGTCCGGGGTTCATGGGTTCGGGGTTCGCGAGGGCCCACACCTGAGAGAACCCCGAACCCCGACCGCGCCAGCGAAGGCGCAGCCAACCCTGAACCACTCATGTCTGAACCCATCGCCGTCGCCGAGCCCATCGAAGACCGCGTCGAGGAGGCCGAAGGCCAGCGCAAGCCCCGACGCCGCCCCGGGGGCGAGACCCCGACCATGACGCTGACCGTCAAGGTCAAGCGGTTCAACCCGGAGACCGACAAGCGCCCGCGGTGGGACGAGTTCCAGGTCCCGGCCGAGTCGATGGACCGCGCGCTCGACCTGCTCCACTACGTCAAGTGGCACCTCGACGGGACGCTGACCTTCCGCAAGAGCTGCGCCCACGGCATCTGCGGGTCGGACGCGATGAAGATCAACGGCGAGAACCAACTCGCCTGCTCCGTCCTGGTCCACGACCTCGGGCTCACCGACGGCGACACGGTCACGTTCGAGCCGCTGCCGGCCGCGCCCGTCGTCAAGGACTTGGTCGTCGACCAGAGCCGCTTCTTTGACAAGTACCGGGCCGTCATGCCGTGGCTCATCAACGACGAGGCGGTCCCAGTCAAGGAGCGCGTCCAGAGCCCCGGCCAGCACGCGGTGATCGAGGACGCGACCAAGTGCATCATGTGCGGCGCCTGCACCCACTCGTGCCCCTCGACGTGGGCCGACCCCGACTACCTCGGCCCGGCGGCCATGCTCAAGGCCTACCGCTACGTGTTCGACAGCCGCGACACCGAGGCCGAGGAGCGGCTCAAGGTGGTCGACTCGAAGGACGGCCTGTGGAAGTGCTACACCATCTTCAACTGCGTCCAGGCCTGCCCCAAGGGGATCGACATCACGCGCTGGCTGAGCGCGCTCAAGCGGAAGGCGGTGACCACGCGGTATTGACCCGTCCGCAAGCGGCCTCTCGTGGAGTCGGGTGACCGCGGAGCCGCATGGCGGAGAGTAGAGAGCGGAGGGTAGAGTGCACCCCCTCGCCTCCCCCGTCCGACACGCTCCAGCTACGGCCGAGGCCCGACCGCTGCCCCTCGCACTGGCTCTCCTCCGCTGGCGTCGCCAGTCTCGCGCCCCGCTCGGTCCTCCGGGCGGGGCGCGGTGCGTTCGGCGAGCGGGATTGCGGAAGAACACGGGGCACGGGGATCTCTGTGTTGTCGCTGTCACCCATTGCCTACTCTAAGCTTCCGTCCGCACCCGTCGGCTCATGCGACTCGCTTCCCGCCTCTGCTGCGCCGCCCTCGTCATCGCTGCCAGCTCAACGACCAGCCAAGCGCAGGGGCCGCCGGAAACTGACGTCTGCGAGATCGGCCAGGCCCAAGCGTTCCTCGACGCGGGCGGGGTCCGCGCCGCGCTCTACAACATCGGTGGCCTCTTCTGGCGTGGGTCCGGGTCGACTTACGAGGTCCCACGGGGATCGGAGACGACACCCATCTTTTCGGCGGCTTTCTGGCTCGGGGGGATGGCGGAGGACGAGCTCAGGTTCGCTGGTTCCAGGTACGGCCCGTGGGAGTACTGGCCCGGCCCGCTCGACATCGCGGCCGAGCCCTCAGCTGACCTCTGCGCCGCGTTCGACCGGGTCTGGGTCGTGAGCACTGCCGACCTCGCGGCCTTCCGCCAGTCGGGCGCCGCGACGGCGGACCTTGCCGAGTGGCCCGTCGGGGCCGGCGCCCCGTTCTACGTCGACGCCGACGGCGACGGCACCCAAGGACCGGCCGAGCCGACCGTCGCGCTCCGCCCCGGCGACCCGGCCTACGACCCGGCCCGGACGATCCGGCTGGCCGACGGCGAGCGGCCGGTCGTGTTCGGGGCCCAGACGGCGTGGTGGGTCATGGACGACCTCGGCGGCGACCATCGGTGGTCCGAGTCGGCGCCGCTCGGGGTCGAGGTCCGCGTGACCGCGTGGGCGCTGGCCGACGCCGACCGGGCCCCGCTGTTCTACTCGACGTTCTATCGGTACGAGATCCTGAACCGGAGCGCCGAGGCCCTCGACGACGTCTTCGCCGCGCTCCACGTCGACGCCGACCTCGGCGAGGCGACCGACGACTACGTCCACTCGGACTCGGCCCGGTCGATGCTCGTCTTCTACAACGGCGACGAGCTCGATGGAAGGACCGACGGGACCGGCGGGTACGGGGTCCCGCCCGCGCTCGGCATCGACGTGTTGAGCGGTGGGCACGCCGCGATGAACGTCTTGAAGAGCAGCGTCTTTACAGCCCGGGATGGACCGTCCGCCTATCGGTTCATGCAGGCCCAGTTTGCAGATGGGACCCCACTCCGGGTCGGCGGTGACGGCTACCACACGGACGGCCCGGCGACGCGCTGGATGTACTCCGGCGACCCCGTCGCCCGGTCGTTCTGGACCGAGGACAACGTCGACGGGATGGGACGGTCGAACAATCCGGCCGATCGCCGGGCGATGATCTCGGCCGAGATTGGCCGCCTCGACCCGGGCGAGGAGACGACGGTCGACGTCGGCATCCTGTTCGCGCAGGGGGGCGACCGGCTCGACAGCGTGGCCCGGCTCCGGGGCGTCTCGGACACGGCGCAGGGGGCGTACGCCTCGGGCGACCTGTTCCGGCCCGCCACCGCCAACGGGACGCCTCAGGCCCCCGAGCCGCCGTCCACCGCGCCCGCCCTCGTCTCCCCGACCGACGGGGCCTCGTTCGACGACGGACCTGTGACCTTCGCCTGGACCGCCGTCGACGGGGCGACGGGGTACCGGCTGGAGCTCTCGACCGCGCCCGACTTCGCCGACCCGACCGTCTCGCTGGGCCCCGAGACCTCACGGGGACTCCCCGCTGGGTCCTTCCCGCCAAACCGGGCGACCCCGTCGTACTGGCGGGTCGTCCCGCTGACCCTCAATGTTGCCGGCCCTCCGTCCGAGGCCCGCCAGATCACGCTGTACCGATACGCGCCGGGACCGCTACTCTTGGGCGACGGGGCCCCAGCGTTTGTCGAGGTCGTCGGGCCCGGCGGGGTCGACCCGTGCGGGCCGGAGGCTGAGTCGGCCGATGGCTGCGACGAGGTGGGGGGCAACCGGATCTACGGGTCGCTCAACTCGACCGGGGACTACATCGGGACGAGCGCCGGTGCCGGCCCAGAGGCGTCTATCGGGGACTCCGCGCCTAACGACTTCGAGATCCGGTTCACGGACGAGGGCGGCTACGCGGTCTACGGTTTCTCGACGGACAACGTGATCCCGGTCCCGTTCGAGGTCTGGGACATCGGGGTCGTCGCGCCGGGCACGGCCAACGACCCATCCGACGACGAGCGGCTGGTCCCCTTTCTGTTCGCCGACGCCGACGACGACGGGACCCCCATCGACGAGTGCGTCTTCGGCTACTTTGGGGCGTCGCAGTTCGGGATTGGCACCATCACGCCGCGGATCTACGGGTACTACGCGAAAACCGCCTACGCTGACTTCGCCGCAGCGGCGGGGGCGGCCCTGGCGGGCGACCCCGACCAGTGCGCGGTCTCCGCAGAAGCTCACGACGTCGCCGACGTCGACCGGGGCCGGCCGATCCAGCGGTTCGTGCTGGAGCAGGCGAGCGAGACCGGGATCGACGGACTCACCGGGACCGTCATCCGGTTCTACACAGCCGACCCGCTCGACGTCCCCATCGAGCCCGCGCCCGACGCGGCGGGGCTCTCGCTGGCGGCGCATCCCAACCCCATCAGTGGCGTCGCCTCCGTCCCGTTCTCGCTGGCGGCGGCCGGCGACGTCCGGCTCCGCGTCGTCGACGTGCTCGGGCGCGAGGTGGCCGTCTTGGCCAAGGGGCCGCGCTCGGCGGGCGCGCACCGGGCGACGCTCGACGCCTCGCGGCTGGCGGCCGGCGTCTACGTCGTCGTGCTCGACGCCGGCGGCGCTCGCGTGACACGGACGGTCACCGTCGTTCGCTGATCGCCCGGGTGGAAGACGGTCCGGGCGCGGCCTTAGCCGTCCGGGGCCCGGGGTCTCACTGACGGGGGTGGAGGGGGACCCGCTATGTTCCACATCTAACTCCATCGGACTTGGTCATGCGGCTTGCCATCGCCCTCTGTTTTTTCGCGTTTGGACTCGGGGCCGCCAGCGCCCAGGCCCAGAAGGTCATTCCGTCGACGCCTCGGGGCGCGATGTCGAACGCCGGAGCGGGCTGCGACTCCGGAGGGGCCTCGGTCAAGATCGGCTTCGGCGACGTCAGGGCACAGCTGTACAACCTGGGGGGCCTCTTCTGGCGGGGTGGCTTGACCGGCTACGAAGTCCCGGCAAGCGGGCCGAGCCCGATCTTCGCCCACGGCCTCTGGATCAGCGGCGACGTCGACGGCGAGACACGGTTCGCGGGGTCGACGTACGGGCCGTGGGAGTTCTGGCCCGGCCCGCTCGACGCCGACGGCGAGACCACGGTTGGCCGATGCCTGTCGTTCGACAGGTTCTGGCGGGTCCTCTTCGACGACCTCACTAACTACACGGCCCATGGTCGTACCTCGGGGACCAGCCTGGATCTCATCTACTGGCCCATCGCCCAGGGCGCCCCGTACTTCGTCGACACGAACGGGAACGACCGGCGCGACGCGACCGAGCCCCGGCGGACGCTTGGCCCCGGCGACCCGGGCTACAGCGTGTCCCTCGACGAGGGCGCCGTGCTAGACCTCGACGCCGGCGAGCGGCCCGACATCGTCGGCGACCAAGCGGCGTGGTGGGTCATGAACGACAACGGCAACACCCACGAGTGGTCGGAGAGCGGCCCGCTCCAAGTCGAGGTCCAGGTGCTCGCCTTCGTCTTCGACGTAGCCGACCTCGCGCTCTCACAGTCCACCTTCTACGAGTACACCGTCGTCAACCGGGGGGACACGCCGATCACGGGCTCGCGCGTGTCGTTCTTTACTGACATCGACCTCGGCGACCCGGACGACGACTACCTCGCCTCCGACTCCACGCGCGGCCTGCTCATCGGGTACAACGGCGACGAGGTCGACCAGGCAGACAGAGGGTACGGGCGACGCCCGCCCGCCATCGGCCTGGACCTCTTGACCGGGGCGGCCGGCACCATGACGTACGTCCCCTACGAGGGGCCAGCCGGACCGGAGCCCGGGGATCAGTTCCAGGGAGCGATCCACTACCAACTGTCAAGGTGGGGCGACACGGAGCCCCTCACGCGCGGAGGCGACGGGTACGACCCCGGTTCGGACGACGTCACCTCGTGGCTCTTCGACGGCGACCCGGTGACCTACGCATTCTGGACGGAGGAGCAGCCCGTTCCAGGCGGGCCGTCCCTCGCGCCCGGAGACCGGAAGGCCGTCCTCAACGCACCGTCGCAGACGCTGGCGCCCGGCGAGAGCCGCCGGGTCGACCTCGCCATCCTCTTCGCGGAGGGGTCGAGAGACCGGACGAGGCTCCACAGCGTGTCCCGGCTCCGCGACGTCAGCGACGCCGTCCAGGCCGCGTACAACGCCGGGGGGACGCCCGCTCTGCGGGAGGCCGAGGTGTCGTACGCTCCGCCGCCTCCGCCGCCGGTCACGGCACCCGACCTCCTCGCCCCAGCCGAGGACACCGACTACAACGAGACCCTGCCGGCCACCGTCACGTTCGAGTGGACGGCCGTCGAGGGCGCCGACGCCTACGTCCTCACGCTCGGCGACGCGCCCGACGACGCCCAGACGTTCCAGACGACCGCGACGGCGCTCACGCTGGACTCCCAGCAGCTCCCCAAGAACCTCCCCTCGAACACTTCTTGGAGGGTCCGTGGCGTGAACTGGGGCGGGAAGGGCCCGCCGTCGCCGGACCGGGACTTCTCGTACCTCGTGTACAGGTTTGGCCCTCTCCTCTTGTCCGACGGCACCCCCGCATTCGTCGAGGTCGAGGGGCCCGGCGGTGCCGACCCGTGCGGGCCGGAGGCCGAGTCCACGGAGGGCTGCGACGAAGTCGGCGGCAACCAGATCTATGGATCGCTCAACTCGACGGGGGATTACCTCGGGGCCTCCGTCAACGACGGCCCCGAGTTCAGCATCTCCCATTTCGCGCCGGCCGACTATGAGATCCGCTTTACGGAGGCGGGATCGTTCGCCGCCTACGTCTTCACGACAGGCACTGCGATCCGGGTGCCGTTCGAAGTCTGGGACATCGGCGTCACGCCGCCCGGCTCGGAGAACGACCCCTCCGACGACATCCAACTCATCGCGGCCCTGTTCCGCGACGGCCCCGTCGAGTGCGAGTTCGGGTACCACTCGGGCATGGAGCACTCCGTCCATGGAGTCGGCGAGATCACGCAGCGGATCTACGCCTACTACCCGATTCAGACATACGACGTGTGGGAGGCGGACATCGCACCGCTGGTCGGTGCCCATCCGGACGGGTGCCCGACCGATCCTGAGACGGCGCCGGCCTTCGGAGAGATCAACATTAGCCAGGGCCGGCCGATCCAACGGTTCGTGCTCGAACAGGCCGAAGGCGGGGCCGAGATCGACGCGCTGACCGGGACCGTCATCCGGTTCTACACGGAGGACCCGGCGAGCGTCGCCGCGGCCGACGACCGGCCGGGCACTCTGGCGCTGGCGGTCCACCCGAACCCCGTCGGCGACGCGGCCTCGGTCCCGTATGCGCTGGCGACGGCGGGGCCGGTCCGCCTGAGAGTCCTCGACGTGCTCGGGCGCGAGGTGGCCGTCTTGGCCGAGGGGCTGCGCTCGGCGGGCGCGCACCGGGCGACGCTCAACGCCTCGCGGCTGGCGGCCGGCGTCTACGTCGTCGTGCTCGACGCCGGCGGCGCTCGCGTGACACGGACGGTCACCGTCGTCCGCTGACCGTTCCGCGAGAGGGCACGAAAGGCCGCGGCTCGTGCGTACCTTGGCGTAGCACTCGGCCCCGCCGGGTGACTCTTTAAGACAGGGAACTCCCTGCTTGCCGGCCCGCCCGACCCTAACCGGTCGGGCGGGTTGTTTTTTGCCTGGCGACCAGGGTTAGGGCTTGAGGACCACCTTAATACAGTCGTCGGTCTTGTCGCGGAACATCTCGTACATCTCGGGCGCGTCGTCGAGCGGGGCCGTGTGCGTGACGACGAACGACGGGTCGATCTCGCCGTCCTGGATCTTCTTCATCAGCGGGTCGAGGTAGCGCTGGACGTGGGTCTGGCCCATCTTGAACGTGAGCCCCTTGTTCATGGCCGCGCCGAACGGCAACGTCACGGCCGTCGCGTAGACGCCCGGGACGGAGATCGTCCCGCCCTTGCGGCACGCCATGATGGCCTGCTGGAGCACGTACGGGTGGTCGGTCTGGAGGTGGACGGCCGCCTTCGCCTTGTCCACCAACGCCTTGGCGTCGTTGGCCGCGTGCGCCTCCGCGCCGACGGCGTCGATGCACCGGTCCGGCCCGCGGCCGTCGGTCATCTCGATCAAGTGCTCGTGGACCGGCCCGTCGATCTCCTCGACGTTGACGACCTCCGCCTTCGAGTGCTCCGCCGCCATCCGCAACCGCTCCGGCTCGCGGTCGAGGGCGATGACGCGGCCGGCGCCCATCATCCAGGCGCTCTGGATGGCGAACTGGCCGACCGGGCCGCAGCCCCAGACCGCCACGGTGTCGCCGTCCTCGATCTCGGCGTTCTCGGCCGCCATGTAGCCCGTCGGGAAGATGTCGGAGAGGAAGAGGACCTGCTCGTCGGTCATCCCGTCCGGCACCTTGATCGGGCCGACGTCGGCGTGGGGAACGCGGAGGTACTCGGCCTGGCCGCCGGGAATGCCGCCCAGCAGGTGGCTGTAGCCGTAGACGCCGGCCGGCGAGTGGCCCATCTGAGCGCGGGCGTTCTCCGGCTTCGGGTTCGTCGTGTCGCAGAGCGAGAACAGCGTGTGCTCGCAGAACCAGCAGCGCCCGCACGAGATCGTAAACGGGACGACGACCCGGTCGCCCTTCTTCAGCCGCGTGACCGCGCTGCCGACCTCCTCGACGACGCCCATCGGCTCGTGGCCGATGATGTCGCCGGGCTTCATCATCGGGACGTACCCGTCGAACAGGTGGAGGTCGGACCCGCAGATGGCCGTCGACGTCACCGAGATGACGACGTCGGTCGGGTCCTGGATCTCGGGGTCGGGGTGGGTGTCGACGCGGACGTCGCCTTGGCCGTGCCAGGTGAGCGCTTTCATGGAGAGGCTTGGAGAGAGGGCCTCTCCACACGGACTCGGGCTCCCCCCGTTCCGTCCGCGACCCCGGCCCGGGGACTCCCCCAGGCCAGCGCCTACGACCTCGCGCCGAGCGCCTCGGCGACGGCCAGAAAGCGGGGGACGTAGTGCTGCGTCTCGCGCGGCAGCCGCTCGCGGACGTCCCAGAACGTCGGGGGGCGGCCGATCTCGGCGCGGACCTCGCGGACGATGCCTTCGACCCGCCCCACGCCGCAGTTGTAGGCCGCCAGCGCGAGGTGCCAGTCGCCGTCGAACCGGCCGCCAAGCCAGCGGAGGTAGCGGGCGGCGGCCTCGGTCGACGGGCCCTCCTGGTGGACGGTCAGCGAGTCGAGGCCGAACTCCTCGGCCGTGGCCGGCATAAACTGCCACAGCCCCTCGGCGCCGGCGCCGCTTTCGGCCTGCGGGTTGAGCGCGCTCTCGATCACGGCGACGTACTGGAGTTCGACGGGGAGCCCGCGGCGGCGCAGGACGCGTTCGATCCGACCCAGCGTCCGGTGCCCCCGGCGGCCGGCTCGGGCCAGCCGCGCCGCGGCGGCGCGCTGGGCCTCGACGTGCTCGACGGCGCCGACCGGGTAGAACAGGGCGACGGGGCCGACGGCCCGCTCGGCCTCCGCCTGCCGGGCGGCCACAGCGGCCGGGTCGACGAGGGGCGGCGCGAAGTCCGGGCCGAGCGCCGCGAGCGCCGGGCCGCGCAGCGCGCCCCACTCGTGCGGCGCGAGCGGCTCGGGCGCGACCGGGCCGACCGCGGCCTCGACCGCCGCCTGCGCCCGCAGGGCGAGCGACCGGAACGAGGCCTCCGCGGCGCGGTCGGTCTGGAGCGCGTCGACGGCGCGGACGGCGTCGGTCGCCAGCGCGGCCTTCCGCACGGGGTCCGGCTCGGCCTCGGCGGCCTCGATGGCGCGGCGGGCCTGGACGACGGCGCGGGCCCACGCCAGCGGGTCGGCCGATACGGTGTCGGTCGAGTCGGAGATCGCCGCGTGCGCGTCCTGCGGGCCGACGGCGGCGAGGGCGAGCAGGACGGCGGCGACGGCGCGGAGCGTCGGCATCGGGGGGACGAGGTGGTGGGATCGCACGGGGAGAACCCCTGGGAGGGGGCCGTCCGTACGTGGGCGCCGTCCGGTGGTGGAACGACGCGGCGCCAAAACTAGGGGACACCGAACGGGTCGTGGGGCGTTGGCACGGTTGTCCGCTAGTTTCGGCCCCGTCTGCCGGCCCGTCCCCCCCGCCGTCCATGTCCGAGGAGTCCGCCCCCGAGGCCATCAAGATCCTGTTCGTCGACGACGAGCCCGACCTGGTCCCGCTGATCCGGCAGAAGTTCCGGTCGCAGGTCCGGGCCGGCGAGGTGGCCCTGGTGTTCGCCGCCGACGGCGTCGAGGCGCTCGAGCACCTGCGCGACGACGGCGACATCGAGGTCGTCGTGACCGACATCAACATGCCGCGGATGGACGGGCTGACGCTGCTCGGCGAGCTCAGCGAGCTCGGCCGCCGGACCCGGGCCGTCGTGGTGACGGCCTACGGCGACATGGAGAACATCCGGACGGCGATGAACAAGGGGGCCTTCGACTTCCTGACGAAGCCGATCGACATGGACGACTTGCAGATCACGCTCGGCCAGGCCCGCGAGGCCGTCGAGCGCGACCGCGAGGCCGACCGCGTCCGCCGGACCATCACGCGCTACCTCTCCGACAAGATCGCCCGGGCCGTCCTGGCCGACCCCAGCATGGTCGGGTCCAGCGGGCGCCGCGAGGTGTCGGTCCTGATGAGCGACATCTCGGGCTTCAGCCAGCTCTCGGAGCGGCTCGAGCCCGAGCGCGTCGTCGAGCTCCTCAACGTCTACCTCGGCGCCATGACCGAGGTCGTCGACGCCCACGAGGGGGCCATCGACGAGTTCATCGGCGACGCGGTGCTGGTCATCTTCGGGGCCCCGCTCGAGATGGCCGACCACGCGACGCACGCGACGGCCTGCGCCGTGGCCATGCAGAACCGGATGGCGAGCGTGAACGAGGAGCTGGCGTCGCGCGGGCTCCCCCCGCTCGAGATGACGGCGGCCGTGAACTCGGGCGAGGCCGTCGTCGGGACGATCGGGTCCGAGAAGCGGGCGAAGTACGGCGTCGTGGGGAGCGTCGTCAACCTGACGGCGCGGATCCAGACGCTGGCGGTCCCGGGCGAGGTCCTGGTCTCGGACCCCACGTACCGGGCGGCCGGCGGCGAGGGCGGGCCGGTCCAGCTCTCGGGCACGCGGCGGGTCTCGCTCAAGGGGTTCGCCGAGCCCGTGGCCATCCACAGCGTCGAGTCGGTGGGCGGCGCCCAGGGCGGCGAGGTGCCCCACAGCGAGCAGGACCTGGTCGAGCTGGCGGAGCCGCTGCCGTTCGGGCTGGCCGTGCTCGACGGCAAGGAGATCTCGAACGACGACCACGCCGGCGAGGTCGTGGCCCTGTCGGCCACCGGCGCGCGCGCCGAGGTCGGCACCGAGATCGACGCGCGCGCCGACGTCCGGCTGACGTTCGACCTCGACGGCGGCCCGGCGACGCTCTACGCCAAGGTGCTCGAGGTGGTCGACGCCGGGGGCGGCCGGTGCGAGGCGCACCTCCGGTTCTCGTCGGTCCCGCCGGCGGCGGCGGAGGCCTTCGCGCGATTGCTCCCGTGACGTCCGCCCACTCCCGCTGGGCCGCCCTCGCCCTCGCCGTGGCGGCCGTCGTCGCGGCCGTCGTCGTCCCGGACCTGCGGGCCTGGGCCCAGGCGCCCGACCTCGCCGACGAGGCGATCACGTTCCGCCACGTGACGGCCGAGCAGGGGCTCCCGAGCGGGGTCGTGCTGGACGTGGCCCAGGACGCGCTCGGGTTCGTCTGGATCGGGACCGACGAGGGGCTCGTCCGCTACGACGGGATCGACATGGTGACGTACCGGCGCTCGGCCGACTCGACGTCGCTCGGCAGCAACGTGATCCAGGCCATCGAGCCGGCGCCCGGCGGCGCGCTCTGGATCGGGACCGCCGCCGGCCTCGACCGCTACGACCCCCGGTCCGACCGCTTCCGGCGCGTCACCGGGCTCCCGTCCACCGACGTCCGGGCCATCGCCGTCGACGACGTCGGCAACGCGTGGGTCGGGACGACGGCCGGGCTCGCGTTCGTCGGGGCCGACGGGGCCGTGGCCGGCGTCGAGCGCCGACGAACGCGCGGCCTGCCCCACGACGCGGTCAACGCGCTCTGGCTCGCGCCCAACGGCGACCTGTGGGTGGGCACCGGCGACGGGCTCGCGCGACGGCGCGACGGGGCGTACCGGACGGTGCGCCCGGACTCGCTCGGCGGGCTCGGCGCGTTCGCGGTCTCGGCGATCGCCCCCAGCGAGCGGTTCGGCCTGCTCGTCGGGACGCAGGGCGACGGGCTGCTGGCGTTCGACCGCAGCGCGGGGTCGTTCTCCCGCGTCGGCATCGGCGGCGACGTCGCGGCGCGGGCCGTGACCGACGTGTTCGAGGGGCCGACGGGCACGGTCTGGGTGGGGACGCTGGGCGGCGGGCTCCGCCGGCTCGGCCTGGGCGCCAGCGCGCGGACCTACGAGGCCGTCGCCGAGGACCCCGGCTCGCTCTCCGACGACGAGGTGTCGTCGCTCCTGCTCGACCGCCAGGGGATCTTGTGGGTGGGGACGTACGGCGGGCTCGACCGGTTCGACCGAGCCCGCGGCACGGCCGTCCGCCTCCGCCGCACCGACGACCCGACGTCGCTCTCCAGCAACGACGTCCGCGCCGTGCTCGTCGGCCGCGACGGGACGCTCTACGTGGGGACCGACCGGACGCTCGACCGGAGCGACGACGGGCGCGTGTTCACCCACACCCGGGTCGGCGACGACGGCGCGGCCGTCAGCGCGCTCTACCAAGACGAGGCGGGCCAGGTCTGGGCCGGGACCGAGGGCGCCGGCCTCTACCGCGTCCGCCCGTCGGGGCTCGAGCGGGAGGCCGCCGTCGGCGAGGCCACCGTCACCTCGCTCCTCGAGACCGACGACGGCCGGTTCTGGGTGGGGACGCGCGCGAGCGGGCTCGTCGAGCTCGACCGCCGGACGGGCGAGCTCGACGTCCTCCGCCGGGGAGACGGGCTCGCGAGCAACGAGGTCCGCGCCCTGGCCCAGGACGCCGACGGCCGGCTCTGGGTGGCCACGGCACGCGGCGTGTGCCGCGTCGGCGGCCGGGTAACGTGCCTGCCCGTCGACCCGGCCGATCCGAGCGCCCTGGGCGACGGCGACGCCCGGGCCCTCCACGCCCGCGCGGACGGGACGCTGTGGGTCGGCACGGCCGGCGGGTTCTACCGCGTCGACACGCGCGCGAACACGGTGACCAGCTACCGCGCCGAGGGCTCCGACCTGCCCGACGACGGGGTGACGGCCATCGTCGAGGACGAGGCCGGCTTCCTGTGGCTGAGCACCGGCGACGGGCTGGCCCGGTTCGAGCCCGTCACCGAGACGTTCTACCGGCGCCTGAGCGGTCAGGACGTCGAGCGGACGCTGGGCGGGGCCGCGACGCGCGCGCCCGACGGCCGGCTCCTGTTCGGCAGCGCGCGGGGCCTCGTCGCGTTCTACCCCCAGGCGCTCACGGCCCGCAACGCGAACCCGCCCGACATCGTGATCACCGGCGTCGAGGTGGATGGGCAGACCGTGGCGCCCGGCGAGGACGGGATCCTGGACGTCGCGGCCCCGCTGGCCGACGAGATCGACCTCGGGCCGGACCAGGCCTACCTCACGATCCAGTACGCCGGCCTGCACTTTTCGGACCCGGCCCGCAACACCTACCGCTACCGGCTCCTCGGGCTCTACGACGACTGGCGCGAGGCCGAGACGTCGCGCGAGGCCACCTTCAGCGCGCTCCCGCCGGGCCGCTACACGTTCGAGGTCGAGGCCGCCAACGCCGACGGCGTCGGGTTCGACGAGGGCCGCGCGGCGACGGTCGGCGTCGTCGTCCGGCCGCCGTGGTGGCGGACGTGGTGGGCGATCGGCCTGTTCTTGGGGCTGATCGGGTTCGCCGTCGTCCGCGCCGACCGCTGGCAGCGGGCCCGGCTGCTGCGCCAGGAGCGCGAGCGGGCCGGCCGCCGCGAGGCCGAGCTCCGGGCCGAGACCGCCGAGGCCGAGCAGCGGAAGGCGACCGCCGAGGCCGCCGCGCTCTCGGCCGAGAACGAGCGGAAGGCGGCCGAGCTCGAGCGGACACGCGAGGTGGAGGCCGCCAACACGAAGCTCGAGGCCGCCAACGCCCGCCTCGAAACGTCGCTCCACGACCTCAAGGCGACCCAGGACCAGCTCGTCCAGTCGGAGAAGCTGGCGTCGCTCGGCCAGCTCACCGCCGGGATCGCCCACGAGATCAAGAACCCGCTCAACTTCGTCAACAACTTCGCCGACCTGTCGGTCGAGCTCGCCCAGGAGCTCCGCGACGAGATGGGCGAGGCGCCCGACCGGCCCGTCGGCGCCGTCCTCGACGAGGTCGGCGACCTGCTCGACGACTTGCAGGACAACGCGCGCCGGATCCGCGAGCACGGGCAGCGGGCCGACCGGATCGTCCGGTCGATGCTGCTCCACAGCCGGGGCGGCTCGTCGGAGCGCGGGCGCGTCGACCTCAACCGGTTTATCGACGAGTACGTCAACCTCGCGTTCCACGGCGCCCGGGCCAACGACTCCGACTTCCAGGTCGAGATCGTCCGCGACTTCGACCCCGCGGTGGGCGACGTGGAGGTGGTGCCGCAGGAGTTCGGCCGGGTCCTGATCAACCTGCTCACGAACGCGTTCCACGCCGTCCAGGAGCGCGCGCGCGCCGGCGCCGACGGGTACGCGCCGGCCGTCACCGTCCGCACGCGGCGCCGCGGCGACGAGGCCGAGGTCGACGTGGCCGACAACGGGACCGGCATCCCGGCCGCCGTCAAGGCCCGGATCTTCGAGCCGTTCTTCACCACCAAGCCGACCGGCGAGGGCACGGGCCTGGGCCTGTCGCTGGCCCACGACATCGTGACGAGCGTCCACAGCGGCCGGATGGAGGTCGAGAGCGTCGAGGGCGAGGGGACGACGTTCCACGTCACGCTCCCGACGACGCGGCCGTCCGAGGCCTGAGCGCCGGGCGCCCGCGGCGCTTGGCACGGACTGTGCAGGCGTTGTAGGCTAGGGCCCCCGCCCGACGGATCAGGTCTGCGCCCGGCGTCGTACGGGTCGAGTTCGCCCCGCCCTCCCCACCTTATGCAAAGCCTCTGGAAGAGCCTGCTCGGCGGCACCTCCGGCGCGTCGGAAGACGCCGTCCTGGGCGCGGTCCCCCTGTTCGAGGACCTCACCGGCCGCGAGCTCGACGCCGTCCAGCGTCTGCTCCACCGGCGCGACTACGTGGCCGGGGAGTCGATCTTTATCCAGGGCGAGCCCGGCCTGGGCATGTACGTCATCGTCCGGGGCGTGGTCTCGATCCAGAGCGAGCCGAGCGGCCGCGAGTTGGTCGAGCTGATCGACGGCGACTTCTTCGGCGAGATCGCCCTGCTCAACGAGGTCATCCGGACGGCGACGGCCCGGGCCAAGAGCGACTGCACGCTGCTGAGCCTGTTCCAGCCGGACCTGCTCAGCCTGCTCGACCGCAACCCCCGGCTCGGGGTCAAGGTGCTGCTCTCGCTGGCGCGCCTCGTGGGGCTCCGGCTGGTCGAGGTGTCGGACGAGGTCGAGGCGCTCACGCGCGAATGCGAGGAGCTCCGCGAGCGCTCGGACGTCACCGACGCGGATGGCTGAGCTCATCGCCGCGCCGCCCGCACAGGCGCCCGGGGAGGCACCGCGGGCTCGGCGGCCGGGTCCCCGCTCTCTCAACGGCCCGTTGCCCGACAGCCCCCTGCCCGACGGACCGCCGCCCGCGCTCCCGGCCAGCCAGCTGAGTCGGTGGATCTGGCTCCTCATGCTGGCGTGCGTGGTGGGCGTGGTGGTGGTCGCCAGCGACATCGCGGCGCTCGTGGTGGTGGGGAGCGTCGCGGCGTACCTCCTGGTCCCGCTCGTCAACGGGCTCGAGCGTCGCGGCCTGGGGCGGACGCAGGCGACGGCGCTCGTGCTGGCGGTCCTGCTGGCCGCGACGGGCCTGGTGGTGGCGCTCGCGCTGCCGGCCGTGCTGGAACAGATCGGCTCGCTCCAGGCCCGCTGGCAGAGCGGCCAGCTCCTCGACTTGGTCCAGGAGATCGAGACGTCGCTGGCCAACCAGTTCGAGTTTATCGACCCCGGCGACCTGGGCCTGGTCGACTCCGTCCGCGCCACGATCGCGACCGACACCGGCCCGCTCATCGGCTACGTCCCCGACGCGCTCGAGTCGATGGGGAATGCGTTCATCGTGCCGTTCGTCCTGTTCGCCCTGCTCAAGGACGGCCCGACGTTGCGGCGGCGCCTGCTGAGCGTCGTCCCGAACCGGTACTTCGAGTTCACCATGACCGTGTTCTACAAGGCCGACGCGCACCTGGGCGGCTACCTCCGCGGCCAGGCCCTGATCGCGCTGCTCGTGGGGGCCTCGACCGCGCTCGGGCTCGGCATCCTGGGCGTCGACTACTACCTCGTGCTGGGGCTCCTCACGGGCCTCGCCAACTTCGTCCCGTACGTCGGCTTCGTGGTTTCGACCGCGCTGACGCTGGCCGTCTCCGTCGTGACGACGGGCGGGACGGGCCAGGTGGCCTCGATCGTGATCCTCTTCCTCTTTTTGCAGAGCATCGAGAACGTCGTGTTCCAGCCGTGGATCACGGGCAAGAACGTGTCGATGCACCCGGTGATGGTGCTCCTCGCGATCCTGGTGGGCGGGCGCGTGGCGGGCGTGCTGGGGATGGCGCTGGGCGTGCCGGCGGCGGCCGTGCTGAAGGTGGTGTTCCTGGAGACGGTCGTCGGGCTCCGGCGCTACCACCTGTAGCGGAGGCCCCCGCCGCAGCCACGGAGGCCCCTCCCGGTGCGACCTTTCCCCCCGATGCCCACGTCGCCCCCCGCCGCTCCCCGCCTGACCGTCCGCTTCTGGGGCGTCCGCGGGTCGATCCCGACGCCCGAGGACGGCTTCCTCGGCGTCGGTGGCAACACGGCGTGCGTGGAGGTCCGCGCGGCGGACGGGACGGCGCTCGTGCTCGACGCCGGGACCGGCATCCGGTCGCTGGGCTACGCGCTCGCGGCCGAGGCCGCCGGCGAGCCCGGCGAGGTCCACATCGCGCTGTCCCACTTCCACTGGGACCACCTCCAGGGCCTGCCCTTTTTCGCGCCGCTGTTCACGCCCGGCCAGACGGTCCGGTTCTACGCCGCCACCGACGACCACCGGATCCACGCCCTGCTGCGGGGGCAGATGACGGCGCCCTACTTCCCGGTCCCCTTCGGCGACCTGGCCGCGGCCACCGCGACGGTCCGCGTCTACGACGGCCAGCCGTTCGAGGTCGGCCCGATGACCATCCTCCCGTTCCCGGTGAACCACCCGCAGGGCGCCCACGGCTTCCGGATTGAGGTCGACGGGGCCGTCTTCGTCTACGCGACCGACTACGAGCACGGCTCGGCCTCCCACGACGAGGGGCTCCGCGAGGTGGCCCGAGGCGCCGACCTCCTGGTCTCGGACGCCCAGTACACGCCCGACGAGTACGCGCTCCGCCGGGGCTGGGGCCACACGACCTGGGAGCACGCCACCGACCTCGCGGCGGCGGCCGGCGTCGGGCGGCTCCTGCTGTTCCACCACGACCCGTCCCACGACGACGCGGCGCTCGGCCGGATCGTCACGCTCGCCCGAGAACGGTTCCCCGCGACGGAGCTAGCGGCCGAGGGCTTGGAGGTAAAGCTGTAGGGGGTTCTGGGTTCTGGGAAGATGGCCGGCGGCCGGACTCCGAGCCGACCTGGAACGGTCGGGTTGCCCACAAACTGCCCCACCCTTTCGCCCGTCTCCCTCACCCGTTCCTCGTTCCCCGTCCCCATTTCCGCGAGTTTCCGCGAGCGGCGCGAGCGGCTCTCGGCGGAGGCTTCGTTTGTACCGGGGCCCCGGCGTCCCGTAGCTTGGGCGGAACGACAGCGATCACCGTCCGGGCGGGACACAGCCAACAGACCGATGGGCAAGCAGCGCATGACCGACAACTGGGAGCGCATGAAGGCGCAGATCCTCTCCACCTGGGGCGAGGTCGACGAGTCCGAGATGAAGAAGGCCCGGGGCAACCTGTCCCAGATGGTCAACCTCATCCACTCGCAGACGGGCGAGGACCGCCAGCAGATCATGCGCAAGATGTCGGCCTTCCTGTAGAGCCGAGCCGACGTTCGTTCGCGGCGCGCTTCCCGGCGGAGGCGCGCCGTTTTTCGTGCGGCCATCCTGGCGACCGAGTCGGGCCCAGCGCTCGGCGTGGCCCCGGCGCCCCTTCCCGTGGGAGAGGGACGGGGCGTGCTCCGGACCCGATCTGAGGGTGAGAGGACGCCCCACGGCCTGACGCGGCTCACGATAGCGACCGAGCAGGGCGAGCGCATTCTCCCGCTCGTGTCATCCTGAGCCGAGCGGAGAGCCTGCCCCCGCGAAGGCGGGGGATCTCCGCACGATCCTCCGACCCCCTCGACACCGCTCCCCACGGCTCGGGACCCCGCGTCGAGATCCTTCACGTCCGTTGGCTGCGCCGTCGCTGCGCGGTCAGGATGACAAGAGTGGAGGGTGGAGCGACGGCTCAACGAGAATGCGCTCGCCCTGAGCGACCGAGTGAACCGGGCCGGGGCGCGTCCGCGGCGCCCGTAGCTTCCGAGCCCCCTCCCGCTCGCCCGCATGTCCGAGACCGCCGACGCCCCCGCCCGCCCGTTCCCCCTCGGCACCGCCGTGGGCGACGGCCCCGCCCGCGAGGCTTACGACCGGCGCGTCGCGTTCCACGAGCGCCAGCTCGACGCGCTGGAGCAGCAGGCCGCCGAGGTCCGCCGCGGCGGCGGCGAGAAGGCCGTCGCGCGCGAGCACCGGCGGGGCAAGCTGACGGCGCGGGAGCGGATCGACGCCCTGGTGGACCCCGGCTCCGACTTCCGCGAGATCGGCCTGTTCGTCGGGCGCGGGATGTACGAGGACGAGGGCGGGTGCCCGGCCGGCGGGACCGTGATGGGGCTCGGGCGCGTCGCCGGGCGGCTGTGCCTGGTCGTCGCCAACGACGCCACCGTGAAGGCCGGCGCGTGGTTTCCGATCACGGCCAAGAAGAACCTTCGGGCCCAGGAGATCGCGCTCGAGAACCGGGTCCCCATCATCTACCTCGTCGACTCGGCCGGCGTGTTCCTGCCGATGCAGGACGAGATCTTCCCCGACCGCGACCACTTCGGGCGGATCTTCCGCAACAACGCCCGGCTCTCGGCGCTCGGCGTGCCCCAGATCGCGGCCATCATGGGGAGCTGCGTGGCCGGCGGGGCCTACCTCCCCATCATGTCCGACGAGAGCCTGATCGTCGACGGCACGGGCTCGGTGTTCCTGGCCGGCCCGTTCCTGGTCCAGGCCGCCATCGGCGAGGAGGTCGACGTCGAGACCCTCGGTGGGGCCACCACCCAGACCGACCTCTCGGGCGTCTGCGAGTACAAGATGCCGGACGACGCGACGTGCCTGGCGACCATCCGCGACCTGATCGGCGGGCTCGGGCCCCTCCCCCGGTTCGGGTTCACGCGCGGCGAGCCGGTGGCCCCCGCGTTCGGCGCCGACGAGATCCTGGGCGTGTTCCCCGAGTCGCACCAGCAGCCGTACGACACGCGCGAGGTGCTGGCCCGGATCGTCGACGCCGAGTCGTGGACCGAGGTCAAGGCCGGCTACGGCCAGACGCTGGTCTGCGGCTACGCCCGGATCGACGGGTGGAGCGTCGGGGTCGTGGCGAGCCAGCGCCAGGTCGTCCGCGCGAAGGCGCCCAAGGGCAAGGCGTCCGAGATGCAGATCGGCGGGGTCATCTACGGCGACGCGGCCGACAAGGCGGCCCGGTTCGTGATGCAGTGCAACCAAAAGCGGATCCCGCTGGTCTTTTTCCAGGACGCGACCGGCTTCATGGTCGGGACGCGCGCCGAGCAGTCCGGCATCATCAAGGACGGGGCGAAGCTGGTCAACGCCGTCGCCAACTCGGTCGTCCCGACGTTCACGGTCGTCGTGGGCAACTCGTTCGGGGCGGCCAACTACGCGCTCAACGGCCGGGCCTACGACCCGCGCCTGATGCTGGCGTGGCCGAGCGCCCAGATCGCGGTGATGGGCGGGGCGCAGGCGGCGAAGGTCCTGCTGTCGATCGAGGAGCGGACGCTGTCGAAGCAGGGCATCGAGCTGTCCGACGACGACCGCCAGGCCCGGCTCGACCAGATCGAGGCGCGCTACGCCGAGCAGACGTCGCCGGTCTACGCCGCCGCCCGGCTCTGGGTCGACGCGCTCATCGACCCCCGCGAGACGCGGCAGTGGCTCGCGACGGGCCTGGAGCTAGCCGACCACAACCCGGAGATGGAGCCGTTCCGCGTCGGCGTCTTGCAGACGTAGCGCGGCGGGCTTCAAGGCGACGAGCGGGTCCGTGCTCTCAGCGCCGCGGAAACGGGAAAGAGGAGCGGGGAACTGGCGGAGACGCGCGCGACTCACCCTCCGCCATTTCCCATCCCCTATTTCCCGTTTCCCTCCTTCGCCATGCGGAGAACCAGCGTCATCACGCCGACCATCCCCAGGACCGCGCCGACGATGACGCCCCACGGCGTCGTGCCGAGCCAGCGGTCGGCGCCAATGCCCAGCCCGACGAACAGCAGCATCGACGCGGCGATCTGCATGCCCGTGCCGAGGTGGGCGCCGGCCTCGCGCATCCCGTCGCCGTAGGCGTCGTGGACCGAGCCCGGCGTGGCCGGCTTGTTCCGGTAGTCGGTCGGGGGCGGAGCCACGGGCTCCGCGTCGTCGTCGGGGTCGCGGTCGGCCCACTTGCGGGCCCACGCGCGGTCGTCGCGGTCGAAGCGGTCGGGCTTGTCGGCCCAGGGGTCTTTCTTGGCCACGATCAGGCCGCGTCCTCGCGCGCACCGACCGTCCCGACGACGGCCGCGCCCCCGCGGTCGGCCGTGCGGGCGCCGGCGGCCGGCCCCATCTGGCACTGGCCGTTGAACGTGGCCCCGTCCTCGATGACCAGCTTGCCCGTCCGGATGTCGCCGTCGATGACGGCCGACGCCTTGAGGACCAGCCGCTCCGACACGACGACCTGCCCGCGGACGGTCCCGGCGATCTCGGCGGTCGTCGACGTCACCTCGCCCTGGATGACGCCGCCCGACATGACCATCGTCCGCCCCTCGACCTCGACGTTGCCGTCGACGGTCCCCGAGATGTTGACGTTGCCGCTCGACCGGAGCGTGCCCTCGACCGTCGTCGACGCCCCGATGATGTTGTGCTGCTCGGCGGGGTTGGCGGGCAGGCGTGTCGTCTTGGCCATGGCGGAGTCGGGGTCGGAGCGAAAAAGGGCCATGGGTCAGAGGGCCCCTCGGCAGCAAAGGGCGACGGGCGAACGAGGAGCCGACGTCAGGATACGCCGGGCGTCGTCGGTCCCGAAAGCCCCGCGCCGTGTGTCCGTCCCTCGCGGCGTCAACGGACGTCCCGGATTCGCGAGATCCGTCCGTCCTCGGACTCGAACTCCGACCGCCCCGTCAGCCGCAGCGTCTCGTCCGCATCCGTCTCGGGGAGGGCGGACGCGGCGTCCGAGCAGGGCCGGCCCCATCGCCGACGACTGGCGCACGGACTCGCCGTGCAAAGCACGCTACGGGGCCACGAGCAGGGCCGAGGGGTCCTGCGCCAGCCCGTCGCGCCAGAGCTCGAAGTGGAGGTGCGGGCCGGACGTGATCTCGCCCGTGTTGCCGCTCAGCGCGACCGCCTCCCGGACCCGGACTCGCTCGCCGACGCGCTTGAGCAGCCGGCTGTTGTGCTTGTACACCGAGAGGTGGCCGTCGGGGTGCTGGACGGCGACCGTGTGCCCGCCCGCGTGGGTCCAGTCGGCGAACACGACGTAGCCGTCGGCGAACGCGCGGACGGGCGTCCCCTCCGCCACGGCGAGGTCGAGGGCGAAGTGGCCACGGCTGGGGTCGAACCCCCGCGATGGGACGCCGTCGACGGGCGGGAGGGCGGGCAGGCGCAAGGCGCCGAGGTACGCCCGAGCCGACGGCACGTCGCGGGCGGTGTCGCCGGCCGGCCCCAGCGTCGAGAGGGGCAGGGCGGGCGAGTCGTGGTCGCTCGACCGGACCGTGGCCGGGGACGGCTCGGCCACCGCCTCGCTGGCGGCGGCGGGGTCCGGGAGCGCGAACGCCGACGGGTCGAGGACGTCGTCGCCCAGGTCGTCGACCTCGCCGGTGATGATGGCGCGGAGCTGGGCGATCTGCTGGTACTGGAGCGCGAGGGAGTCCTCGAGCGCCCCCGCGCGCCGGGCGTTGGTCTCGGCGACGCCCCGCAGCTCCCCGGTGCCCGGCCCCATCACGAGGCCCCGCAACGGCGTCAGCACGATCGCCGCGACCACCAGCGCGCCCAACGCGACCACCCCGATCACCGCGGCGTAGAGCGCGAGCCCGGGCCGGACCTCGTACTGGCGCGGCGTGCTCATCGTGTCCGGCTCCAGGACGATGACCGTCCGCGAGACGCCCGGATGGGAGAACAGGTCGCGCAGGAAGTCGGTCACGGGCAGAAGCCCCCTCGGAGGGCTGGGAAGGCCGGTTTTGTTCGTGTCATCTGCATACGAAGCGTCGCGGGCCCTCCTAACTTACCCGGCTCCGACTCACTCCGACGCCGTCTCGCCGACGGCCGCCTCGCCGGCTCAGCCGGCCTCCGCCCTATGCCGCAGCATACGTCTGCCGCCAAGCGTGTCCGCCAGGACGCCAAGCGCCGCCTCCGCAACCGGTACCACAAGGTCCGCATCCGGACGATGATCAAGGACCTCCACGCCGAGACCAACCCGGCCGAGGCCGAGACGAAGCTCAACGCGATCAAGGCCCAGCTCGACCGCCTCGCCGGCAGCCGCGTGGTCCACCCCAACAAGGCGGCCCACACGAAGAGCCAGCTCGAGCGCCACGTCCGCTCGCTGGCGTAGGTGTCCCGGGCGCGGGCCGTGTCGTCCTCGCCCGCTCTCGGAGCTGCCGCCCGGCCTCTGGCCCGCCGTCGTGCGACGGTAGCCCGGGCTCCCGCCGACCTGCCGTGGGGCGTCGGCGCGTTCTCTCTCCCGCTGGGGGCCGCTCCGGCGCGGCCGTTCCTTCCGCGGTGTACTCAGGGACTGCTTGACAGGGCCGATTCCGGCCTGCGCGGCTGCACAGGCGCGTCCACGGCGTCGCCCTCCATCGCCGGTCCCGTGGGACCGTCGGCTTCGGTCTCCTCACGGCCGTCCCACTCGTTCGCGCTCGGCATCGGACCTGCCTACCAAACAGTCTCCTAGCGGGCTTGGGACGGAACCGGCCCAAGTCAGCGACGGTTTATCCGCCGATTCTCGCTATGCGAGCGTCTCTCGACTCGACTCGCAGGAGGACGCCGGTTGCCGGGTGGCGCCGCGCCCTCCGTCTTGAAGGACAGCGATCGCTCGGCAGCTTTTTCGGACCCCCGATCGGGGCTGATGACCTCCGCACACGTTCCCGGCTCGACTCTCTCAGCCACGGCTCGGGCTGCGAACCCTCCCCCCCACCGGTCCCCATGCCCCTGTCCACCGCGGAGAAGTTGACGTTCCGACCTTCCTCCTCCCTCCTCCCGTGGTGTGCGGCCTTCTTGGTCGCGGCCTCCGCACAGGCCCAGGTCGTCCGCCCCAGCAACTCGCTGTACGTCATGCTCCGCGGCGCCGTCGCCGGGTACAACGGGGACCTGGACCTCAACTCGGACGGGGACCCCACCGGGGCGCCGATCCAGCCCTTCGGAGGGTTCGAGGAGCCTGGCTTCGGCGTCGGCGGCGAGATCGGGTACCTCTTCAACCCCAACCTCTCGCTCGGCATCGCCGGCTGGTACCAGGGCTTCCCCAACATCGGCGACCAAGTGGTCTCGGCCCGCGGCGTCCCCATCATCAACAACACGGGGGGAAACGACGCCTACCAGCTCCAGGCGCTGTTCCGCTACCTGCCGTTCGACGGCGCGCGGATCTCACCGTTCATCGAGCTCGGTGGCGCCTTGGTCTCGGGCCAGGGGACGGAGAACGAGCGGGGGGGCACGGGCACCGACGACGTCCTGGGCTACGGCCCGGTCGGCGGCCTGGGCCTCGACGTCGCGCTGACGCCCCGGTTCGGCCTCTTCCTCGCCGCCCAGTCGACGGTCGTCTTTCCCGACGTGGCCCTCGACGGGGCCGACCCGAGCAAGTTCAACGTGGAGGGCGACGACGCCGAGTACGACGTCATCACAAACCTGGGCGGTGGGCTCCGGTTCGCGTTCGAGGCTCCGGGAACGGCCGTCGAGATTGAGGGCCTCGAGTGCCCGACGGAGCTCGAGACCAGCGAGAGGGGCTCGTTCATGGTTATGACGAACGCCGACGCGACGATGCCCGTGACCTCGACGTGGCAGTGGGGCGACGGCGCGACGAGCTCGGGCATGACGACGTCGCATTCCTACGCTGCACCGGGGACTTACACCGTGACCACGACCGTCCGGAACGACTTCGGGGACGACACGGAGACCTGTCTCGTGACGGTCCTTGAACCGCAGGAAGCACCGACCTTGGCCGGCTGCCGGGCCACGCCGTCGAACGTCGACGCGGGCCAGGAGGTCACGATCGACGCCACCGTTACCGACGCGGACCGGGTGACGGTCGACTTCGGCGACGGGACGACGGCGTCGGCGCTCCCGGCCCGCCACGCCTACGCCGAGACCGGGTCGTACACCGTGACCATCACGGCCGAGAACGAGTACGGGACCGACACGTGCACGATCCCCGTCACGGTCGGCGACGCGTACTGCGCGAGCATCGCCGAGCTCAACCCGGTCTTCTTCGGGTACGGGGCGACGACGCTGACGGCCGACGCGACGGGCCGGCTCGACGAGAACATCGAGATCCTGCGCCGGTGCCCCGACATCTGCGTGACGATCAACGCGTACTCGGACGGGTCGGAGCCCGGCGACGCCATGCGGGTCTCGCAGGCCCGGGCCGACGCCGTGCTCCAGTACTACGTCGGCCAGGGGGTCGACCGGGACCGCCTCCGGGCCGTCGGCCGCGGGGTCGACCCGGACGCGAACCCGAAGGAGGACCCGGGCCCCGGTGACAGCCGGGCCCGTCGGGCCGACTCGATCCCGTCGTCCTGCGCCGGGTTCTAAACCTCTCGTGACCCGGGACGACCGTCCCGAAGTCGGGCGCTCCGAGGAGCGGCTTGGCACCCTACAGACCGCCCCTTATTTCGCGCAGACACCGTGACCCTCACTCCACAGCGAACCCGGGGAGCCGACGCGCGTAAGGCCCCCCATTGACGCAGGCTTCTTCCCCGGCCTGATGTCGATGGGCATTGCCCTCCCTATCCTGTTCCGCCCCGGTGCCCTCGGCACCTCCTCGGGGCGCCTCGGACCCTCCCTCAGCTTCTTCGGGCCGCCGCCTCGTCTGCCCAGACTTCCCCGGCGACCCGAGTCTCTCCCCACCCCCCCACCCATCTCATGACTCGACTCCGACAGGAGACCGTCTCCATGCCCCGTCTCCGCACACTCCTCGTGTGGGCTGCCGCCCTCCTCCTCGGGACCGCGTCACAGGCCCAGGTCGTCCGCCCCAGCAACTCCGTCTACATCATGCTCCGCGGCGCCGTCGCCGGGTACAACGGGGACCTCGACGGCAACTCCGACGGCGACCCCGGCACGGCCACTCCCGACCTCCAGGACGGATTTGAGCAGCCCGGCTTCGGTGTCGGCGGCGAGCTCGGGTACCTCTTCAACCCCAACCTCTCGTTCGGCATCGCCGGTTGGTACCAGGACCTCCCCAAGCTCAACGACGGATTCGAGTTTGACGGGACCACAAACGTCCAGGGTGGAGAGGCCTACCAGCTCCAGGCGCTGTTCCGCTACCTGCCGTTCGACGGCGCGCGGATCTCGCCGTTCATCGAGCTCGGTGGCGCCCTCATTTCGGGCCAAGGCACCGAGAACGAGCGTGAGGTAGGCGGTGACCCGGACGCAGACGTGTTCGGCTACGGCCCGGTCGTGGGTCTCGGCCTCGACATCGCGCTGACCCCCCGGTTCGGCATCTTCCTCGCCGGCCAGTCGACGTTCACGTTCCCCGACGTGGCCCTCGACGGCGCCGACCCGGGTGCGTTCGGGTCCATCGGCGACGACGCCGACTTCGACATCCTGACCAACCTCGGCGGTGGCCTCCGGTTCGCGTTCAAGGCCCCGTTCACGGCGGCCGAGATCGAGGGCCTCGAGTGCCCGGCCGAACTCGAGACCGGTGAGTCCGGCTCGTTCATGGTCATGACGAACGCCGACGCCACCATGCCCGTCACGACGACGTGGCAGTGGGGCGACGGGGCCACCGGGTCCGGGATGACGACGTCCCACTCCTACGCGGCCCCCGGGACCTACACGGTCACGGCCATGGTGATGAACCAGGGCGGTGAGGACTCCGAGTCGTGCCTCGTGACCGTCGTTGAGCCTCCGACGCCTCCGGCGCTGGCCGGCTGCCGGGCCACGCCGTCGAACGTCGACGCGGGCCAGGAGGTCACGATCGACGCCACCGTTACCGACGCGGACCGGGTGACGGTCGACTTCGGCGACGGGACGACGGCGTCGGCGCTCCCGGCCCGCCACGCCTACGCCGAGACCGGGTCGTACACCGTGACCATCACGGCCGAGAACGAGTACGGGACCGACACGTGCACGATCCCCGTCACGGTCGGCGACGCGTACTGCGCGAGCATCGCCGAGCTCAACCCGGTCTTCTTCGGGTACGGGGCGACGACGCTGACGGCCGACGCGACGGGCCGGCTCGACGAGAACATCGAGATCCTGCGCCGGTGCCCCGACATCTGCGTGACGATCAACGCGTACTCGGACGGGTCGGAGCCCGGCGACGCCATGCGGGTCTCGCAGGCCCGGGCCGACGCCGTGCTCCAGTACTACGTCGGCCAGGGGGTCGACCGGGACCGCCTCCGGGCCGTCGGCCGCGGGGTCGACCCGGACGCGAACCCGAAGGAGGACCCGGGCCCCGGTGACAGCCGGGCCCGTCGGGCCGACTCGATCCCGTCGTCCTGCGCCGGGTTCTAGAGCCGAACAGTCTCGGAGCCTAGCTCCGTGACACGACGCCACCGGGGGCGGTCCGCATCGCGCGGGCCGCCCCCGGTCCTTTTGTGGCTCCGTCCGCGCCGAGCAGTGAGACCGGATGGGACCGTGCGCGATCTTTCCCCTCCCCCGTGGACCTGGACGGCCCCGGGGTATCCTGGCTCGCTCCTCGATCCGCCATGCGACTCGCCGCCGCCCTCTTCGTCGCCGTCACCTTGAGCGGCTGTTTTCAGGTCACCTCCGTGCTGACTGTCCGCGCGGACGGGTCAGCCGTGCTCCGTGACTCCGTGACGCTGTCCGGCATCGCGCTGCTCGCCCTCGACGAGTCCGGCACGGACGGCCTGTTCTCGCGGTCCGAGATGGCAGCGCGCGCCGAGACGTTGGGCGAGGGCGTCCGGCTGTCGTCGTTCGAGATGCGCGAAAACGGCTACACAGCCACCTACGCTGTCGACGATGTCGGCCAGATGGCGTACGCCGCTCCATCGCCCGACGAGGGAACGAGCGCCGGTGAGGGCGTGGACCTGTCGTTCGGGTTCGACGAGGGCGATCCGTCGACCCTGCGCGTGTTCGTTCCCAAGCCGCCGATCTCGAAGCGGACAGAGGCTCCGGTCGAGACCGACTCGGCAGCCGAGGCCCAAGCGATCGGCATGGTCCGAGGGTTCCTCGGCGACGCCCGGATCACGGTCGCCATCGAGGTCGAAGGCCAGATCGTGGACACGAACGCCGAGGCTGTGGACGGCTCACGCGTGACCCTCTACGACGTCCCGTTCGACGTCTTGCTCGACGCGATGGAGCAGAATCCCGCCCTCGGCGCGGGGGCGACGTCGGACCCGGCCGCCATGTTCAGCACGCTCCGCGACCTCGAAGGCCTGACCGTCCCGGCGCCCGGCACGATCCGCGTTCGGTTCCGGTAGCTCTCGGACTCGCCGTCCCGTTCGTGCGAGCCTCGACGCCGTGAGAACTCGGCCGGCTTAGAACTCCCGCGGCGGGACCTCCCGAGTGCGCGTCTTGGTGACGGCCAGCAAGATGCCCAGGCCGAGCATCACGACGCCGCCGGCGCCGATCCAGGCGGTGGGTACGCCCGCGAGGTGGGCCCCCATGGCGAGGCCGGCGGTGAGGACGAGGAAGCCGAGGAGGTAGACGGACAGCGAGGACATGGCGTGGGGATAGGACGTGGGGATCCGACCCGGTATCGTCAGGTCGGCTCCGAGAGGGTGTTTGCCCGCCGCGAGTGTCACGAAGCGGCGACACGCGTCTCTTCTACAGGCCCTTGAGGGGCCTTTCGGAGTTGTCCCCGCGGCCGATCCTGGGCGGCCCTGACGCGTAGCAGCGGAAACCACGCCCCCCTCAATGCTCTCCCGAAAGACCCGCTGGATTGTCGCGTCCGGCCTCGCCGCCGTCGGCGCCTCGTTCGCCACCCGCTCACTGCTCCGCCGGAGCTGGCACGCGGCCACCGGCGACGACCCGCCGCTGAACCCGGCCGACACCGACACCGCCTGGACCGAGGCCGTCGTCTGGACCGTCGCTGCGAGCGTCGTCGCGGGCCTCTCCAGCCTGGCGGCCCGCCGGGCTACCGCGCACGCCATCGGGGGGCCCGTCCCGAGTGACAAGTTCGGCGACGACTGAATCCGAGCCCGGGGGGAGTGCGAGAGGAGGGGCGTCCCCCCTGCACCCTCGTACTCTCCAGCACGGGACGGGAACAGAGTCGCCGGACTCGGTCTCGTGCCGCTTCGCTGAGCGTGTCGAGGACGGACCGGCCCCCCTTTCCTCCGAGGTGCCCACGCCAGCGGCCCGTGTCGCTCGCACGGGGAGCCCCCCCAAGGGGACGTCGTCGGGCGATGCACAGCCCCCTTCGCGATCCCGTATCGGCGATCCGCACGGGGGACGTGGCGGCCGCGCGTCTTCTCCGGCTCTCTTGGAGAGCTCGCCTACACCGGGTCGCCATAGACGAACCGGGGTGCGCCCGTCGGGACCGTCCGCGCCTCGGGCGGCATCTCGATCTCGGGCAGCCGGACGGGCGGCTCGTACCCGGGCGGCAGCGGGTTGGGCTCGGCCCACACCGTCCCCCGCGTCGTCTCCATCACCACGTGGTCGCCGGCCCGGCCCCGGATGTAGTCGCGCGTGAGCGGCACCTTGCCGTCGGGCGTGTCCAGGACGTAGGCCGGGACGGCGAAGCCGGACGTGTGTCCGCGGAGCGACCGTAGGATTCCCATCCCCGTCTCGATGGGCGTCCGCAGGTGCGCCGTCCCACCGACGAGTTGGGCCTGGTAGAGGTAGTACGGCCGGACGCGCATCGTGACGAGCCCCTCACAGAGCGCTCGCATCGTGTCGGCGTCGTCGTTGATGCCGGCGAGCAGGACGGTCTGGTTGCCGACCGGCACGCCGGCGTCGGCCAGCCGCTCGCACGCGGCGCGCGCTTCGGGCGTCAGCTCCTTTGGGTGGTTGAAGTGGGTGTTCAGCCAGACCGGGTGGTGCCGCGCCAGCACCTCGCACAGCCCGTCCGTGACGCGCATCGGGTTGACGACGGGCAGCCGGCTCCCCAGGCGGACCACCTCGACGTGCGGGATCGACCGGAGCTCGCCCAACAGCCAGTCCAGGTTGGCGTCCGAGAACACGAGCGGGTCGCCGCCGGTGAGCAGGACGTCGCGGATCTCGGGGCGTGCGCGCAGGTACGCCAGCCCCTCGCGCAGCTCGTCCTTCCGCATCATGAAGTCGGCGTCGCCGACCATCCGCTTGCGCAGGCAGTACCGGCAGTAGACGGCGCACTCGGACGTGACGCAGAAGGCGACCTTGTCCGGGTAGTTGTGGACGAGGTTCTTGACCGGGCTGTGGCCGACCTCGTCGAGCGGGTCGGCCACGCCGACGATGTCGGGCTCGACCTCGGGGAGCTGCGGCACCACGTGCTGGCGGATGGGGCACGCCGGGTCGACGGGGTCCATCAGGCTCGCGTAGTAGGGCGTGATCGTCCAGCGGAACACGTCGGCGGTGGCCTCGATGGCGGCCCGCTCGGCGTCGGTCGGGCGGACGTAGCGCTCCAACGCCTCGACGGTCGAGACGCGGTGGCGCATCTGCCACCGCCAGTCGGTCCACTCGGCGTCGGAGCCGTTGTGCTGCGGGCGAGCGGTCATGCGCCCTACACCGTCGAGGCCGGCTCGAAGTGCAGGACGAGGAGCTGTTCGTCCCGAAGTGCCGCTCTGGCGTAGGTGCGCCCCTGGTTGTCGCTGAACTCCACCTCGTACACCCCCGGCGCCCACGTCTCGACGACGGTCCCGACTTCGCCGCGCCGCAGGCCCTCCTCATCGAGGCCTTCGGTCAGCGCGACAGTGCTCAGCAGGGGAATCTCGTGGGTCACGGGATCTAGCAGGAGGTCGGTCGGGGAAACGCCTCGTCGTACCGGACGATCCAGGACGTCCGCACGATGGCGGCCCCGACCTCCGTGGCAAGCGGGAAGTCTACGACGTGGCGCCGGCCGAACTCCGTTGGCTCCGCCTCGAGTGCCTCGGTGGTACGGATCGCGTCGAGGATTCGATCTCGGAGCCACTCCGCGTCCTCGCGCGAGTCCAAGTGCAGAGGCAAACACCCGAGCCTTGTGCTTCCCATCCGGATGATCTGGGCTGAGGCTGTAGGCCGTCAGCTTCCCGAGCGGAACGAAAGCGCGGTCAGCGTTGGGGAGGATCATCGGGTCTGCCGACTGTCTGGAGAAAGGGACTGCCAACAAAAAGGGCCGGCCTTCCCCAAGGGGAAAGCCGGCCCGGTGCCGAGTGATTGAACGATACGTTGTCGGCCTCACCCTGTCGACCGCCAGAGGCCGAGACTGGGTCAGGCGTCGTCGGGCTTGCGGACGTAGGGGTAGCGCCGGTACTGCCCCAGCACCTCGGAGTCGGTCGTGTCCTCGAACGCGTCGCCGCAGACGGCGCACGAGAACCGGATCCGCTTGGGCGTGCTCGACAGCCCGTTGAACAGGGCGAACCATCCGCCGCCGCCGTGCGTGAGGTCGGCACGGGTCGTGTGGTGGTAGCGGTCGTGGCCGCAGGAGCAGGTAGGGCGCGGGTCCATGGTCGGTTTGTAGAGCTCGGGCATGAGCGGTCAGGCACGTGTGCGACGGCTGGGCGCGGGCCCCTCGGTCTGCGGTGCTTGCGCGTCGATGAGGGCAGAAGCGAGGCTCGGGCACGTCCTCTGGCGCCACCTCGCGCTCGGCCGCCTCCGCTTGCGGCGGTCGGGACAACTGACGGGCGAGGTCGTCGGCCAGCGCCCGAGTCTCGGTGGCGCGGCGGCGGCGGCGGCGCTCCGTCGCGCGCGTGAGGGGCGGGCCGCCCACCGCGACGGAGACCCCGAACACAAGGACCAGCAGGCCGACGCTCACGGCGGCCCCCATGCCCAGGCCGTCGGCGGAGAGGCCCCCCGCGAGCAGGCCCAGCAAGAGCCCGAGGACGCCGGCCACCCCGTACCCCGTCAGCCGCGCGTCGCCGGACCCGGCCCCGACCGACACGAGGCGGACGCGGGTCCGGCCGCCGCGCAGGCTGGCCGAGACCGTCGTCCGCACGCCCATCGCCGAGTAGTGGCTCCGCTCGTGCGTGCTCCCGACGCGCGACGCCCCCGTCCCCTCGTCGTAGCTCGGCCCGTGCTGGACCTGGAGCGCCGCCACGGTGTCCTCCCACACGTCCATCCGGAAGGGCCCGTCCACCCAGCGTTCGACGACCGTCGTGTCGGGCCGGTCGGCGTCGAGCGAGACGAGCCCGGCGTCGAGGTCGGCCGCGGCGCGGCGGATGTCGGCGGGGTCGAGCCCAGCGCTCGCGGCGGCCCGCTCGATCTCGGGGAGGGTCAGGCCGTGCGGGTCGCCGCGGTCGTCGAGCCGTTGGGCCTCGGCGGCCCGGGCGACGATGGCCGCGACCTCGCGTCCGGAGTAGATGGGATCGGCCATGGTGGAGGGGGCGGACCGGGAAACGGGGCCGCGCGCGGCGAAGATTCACCGGGCGGGGCTCGCGGTCACGCCCAGGCGGCCGAGCGCGGCGCCGAGGACGTCGGCGAGGAAGGCGTCGTAGGGCCGGCCGTCGAGCTCGGCCAGGATGGCGAACGTGCCGTCGGGCGCGAACGTCGGCAACGGGTTGATCTCGACGAACACGGGCACGCCGTCGGTGCCGACGCGGAAGTCGGACCGCGAGAAGTCGCGGCACTCGAGCGCGCGGTGGGCCGCGAGCCCAGCGGCGGCGAGGGCCTCATCCAGCTCGGGCGTGAGCACCCCCTCGACAACGCAGGCGGGCTCGCCAGGGAGCGCGTGGACGCCGATGCCCGACGTCGGCTCGACACCCCGCTGGAGCGCCGGCAGCGCCCGGGCACCGTCCCCCGTCCCGACCACGCCGACGGTGAACTCGGCGCCCTCGACGAACCCTTCGGCCACGACGTCCTGACCGTAGAGCCCGTGCTGGCGGGCCACCTCGGCGCGGAGCTCGGCGGGCGTCTCGCACCGACTCGACAGCAGGATGCCCTTCGCCGTCCCCTCGTACCGCGGCTTGACCATGAGCGGGAACGCCAATCCCGCCGCGAGTTCCGCGGTGTCCCCACCGGGCGGGACGACGACCCCGGCCGGCACGGCGACGCCGGCCGCGGCCACGACGGTCTTGGTGAGGTGCTTGTCGAGCGAGACCGACAGCGACAGGGCGTCGCTCCCGACGCAGGGCACGCCGGCCAGCTCGAGCAGCACCGGCACGTGGGCCTCGCGGTTGCGGCTCCCGTAGCTCTCGGCGATGCTCACGGCCGCATCGACGCCGAGTGGCCCCCGTCCCATCGCCGCCAGCAGCGCACGGGCGTTGCCGATCCGGACGGGCGTGTGACCCAGGCGCCGGAGGGCCATCTCGATCGCGGCGACGGTCGACTCGGGCTCGTACTCGGCGTCCCAGTCGGGCGGGGCGCCGGGCGGGCGGGGCGCGTCGCCGAACCGGTCGAAGCACAGGCCGACACGGAGCGCGCCGGTCACGGCGTCCCGGTGCGGACGCGCGAAACGCCAGGGACCTCGCCGGGCGAGGCCTCGCCGGGGTCGGCATCGAGAAGACGGGGGTCGATCCGCTCTGCCGAGGCGGGCCCCTCGGTCTCCTCTCCGAACGGCTCCGCTGCCGGCCGTCCGGCGGCGTCCCGGGAGACGAGCTCGAGGCGGTCGAGCAGGGCGTCGAACCGCTTCGCTTCCTGCCGACGCCAGACGCGAGCGCCGATCTGGACGCCGGCTCCGAAGAACGTCCCGAGGGCCGCCATGACCAGTGCCGCGATCCACATCTCCGGATCGACACCGGCCATCCCCAAGACGGTAAACAGCACCGCCATCGCCCACTGGACGGCCGAGGCCAGCGTGAAACCGAACACGGTGTCGCGGATCGAGCGCGTGAGCGTGACGCGCGTGCCGGCGCCGGTGGGCTCGACGGTGAGCCGCGTCGTGACCCCGTTCTTGGTCCCGCCGCTGATGGCGGTCCACTCGCGGAGCCGCCCGATCTGGCCGGCCATTCCAGGCTGCCCGAACTCGCGGCGGGCCTGGGCCACCATCGCCGCCCACGCGTCGTCGCCGACGGCCCCGTCGAGCACGCGCGAACGGACGACCTCGACGGGCGTGCCCAGCAGCGTCCGCTCGGCCTGGGGTACCGAGTCCAGCTCGGCTGCGGCGACGGCGACCAGGGCGGGGTCGAGACCCGCCGCCTGGGCGGCCTCTTCGAGCTCCGCCAGCGACAGCCCCTCGGTGCCCGACGCCGTCCGCTGCCGGTCGGCGACGAGCGCGAAGATCCGCTGGGCCTCCTCCTCGGAATAGCGACGCGACATGGCTCAGGTGCGAGTGCGGGCTCGGACCGGCGACGCAGCGTCGGGCGCCAGGCCGCCGTCGAGGAGCGCGGGGTCGATCCGGTCGGTCGTCGCCTCCGGAGTCGACGTGGGCGCGTCGAGGCGCGAGATCAGGTCGACCCGGTCGAGCAGCGCCTCGAAACGGCTCGGCGCGCGGGTCGCCGACACCTTCGCGGAGAGGAGAAGCGCCGCGTACAGCGCCACCCCGAGCACGAGAAACAGCGCGGCAAACACGAATCCATCCCCCATCTTCTCCGGTTGGAGGACGGCGATCATCATTCCCATTGTCAGGCCCATTCCCGCGAAGATCCCGCCCAGGGCGTAGCCGGTCATCCGGTACGTGTCAGGTGCTTCGACGGTGACGAGGTCGCCGTCGGGCCGCTCCTCGACCCGTACCCGGTACGCCGACGACATCGACGACGACGAGTTGGTGGCGGTGACCCACTCGCGGCGGCGACCGATCTGCTGGGCCGTGCCTTCGAGCTTGAACTCGGCCCGGAGGACGTCCACGACGCGCTCCCACTCGGGGTCCGAGAGCCGAGCGGGCAGGAGGCGGGAGCGGCGGATCGCCACGGGGACGCCGTGCCACGTCTTGGCCGGCTCGGCGGCGATCCGCTCGGCCGCGGCCTCGGCGGCGACGAGCGCCGGATCGAGCCCGGCCTCGCGGCCGATGGCGGCGAGCTCTTCGGCCGTCAACCCGTCCGCGGCCGGCGTCGCATGCTGACGCCGCGCGGCGCGGGCGAAGATGCGGTGGGCCTCGTCGGCAGAGAAGCGGTCGGGCATGGGCGGAGGGGACGTCCCGAACCTACGGAGCGGGGTCCCGCATGGGGCGCCGATCCCGCTCTTCCACCGCTCAGAGACTGTCTGGTAGGACCGATTCCGGCCTGCGTGCGGCTGCACAGGCGCGTCCGCGGCGTCGCCCTCCATCGCCGGTCCCGTGGGACCGCCTGCTTCGGGCTCCTTGCGGCCGTCCCGCTCGCTCGCGCTCGGCGTCGGACCGACCTACCGAACAGTCTCTCAGTGCAGCGTCAAGCTCTTGTTGGGGGGCCGGCGCTCAGGTCGGTCGACCACTCCTGTCCCCTCCTGTCCAGGCCTGTCCCCGCGCAGGCGGGGAAGGGGGACTCCCTGACCGACCCCGGTGCTCGCTCTACCCACGAGTAGCCGCTTGACAGAGCACTCAGCGGACGTACGACGCCGCGTTGATGTCGACCGTCGTGCCCGTCGCGTGGTCGGCCAGGCCGGACGCCAGGAAGACGACCGTTGGGGCCACGTCGTCGGGCTCGGTCAGCCGGTCGAGCGCGGCGCCGCGGCGGGCGGCCGCCTCGCCGTGCTGGGCGATGTAGGGGGCCGCCATGTCGGTCCGCGTAAAGCCCGGCGCGACGCCGAACGCGGCCAGCCCGCCGCCGGCCCGGGCCAGCGACTTCGTCAAGGCCACCACGCCGCCCTTGGACGCCGCGTAAGCGAGGTATTCGGGGTCGTCGCCGCGGAAGGCGGCCCGGCTGGAGACGGTCACCAGCCGGACCGACACGCCCGGCTCGCCTCGTCGCCGGCGGTCCCGAGCGTGGAGCGCCGCCGCCCGCCCCACCTCGGCCACCGACCGGAGGTTGACCGCCATCGTCCGATCCCAGGCCGCGAGCCAGTCGTCGAGTGGGGCGTCGAGCGGCGCCTCCTCGAAGGCCCCCGCGTTCGCCACGACGATGTCGACTCGGCCGAAGGAGGCGAGGACGGCGTCGAACAGGACCTGAGCCGCGCCGGGCCCCGCGAGGTCGGCCTGGAAGGCGCGGGCGCCGGGGAGCGCGCCGGCGAGTTCCTCAGCCGCGTCGGCGCTCCGGCCGTAGTGGACGGCGACGGTCGCGCCGGCCTCGCCGAGCTGACGTGCCACCGACCGCCCGATCCCTCGGCTCGCGCCGGTCACCACGGCCACACGTCCGCCCACGTCGACGGTCACGGGCGCGCGCGCGTCAGGCGGACGACCAAGCCGTCGGCGGTCGTGATCTGGAGGCGGCCGTCGTCAAGGATCTGGTAGCGGACCGGGTCGTCGTCTTCGACCAGGATCTGGCCGTCCTCGGTGTCGAACGTGAACGTCCGTTCGTGGGAGAGCGGCTCGAGGTCCTGGACCATCTCCATCTCGACGTGGGCCGTGCCGGCGGCGTCGAACGCGCACGTCATCTCCTCGACCTTGACGCCGAGCTCTCCGAGCCGGCCCGCCTCGGCCACCTCCTCGAGCGTCCACGCTCCGACGAGGGCCGTGTCGACCTCGGCCTCGAGCGCCACGTCGACGGCGGGCTCGGTGGCCACGTCGGTCACCGGGAGATCTGTGGGCTCCGGAAGCGGCGCCGGCTCGGAGTCCGACTGGGCCAGGGCCGGGACAGCCAGGAGGGCGGCGACGAGGGCGAGCGGGCGCATGGTGGGTGTCAGGATGGGAGGGTTGAACGGGAGGCCCGGATCGCTTCGTGCGGCTAGTCCTCGACCTGGGACAAAACGGTCCGCTCGCCGTCGGCCTCGACGACGAGTTGGCGGCGGCCGTCGGCACCGCGGGCGAACGTGTAGCGGGCGGGGTCGTCGCCGAGCAGGACGTAGGGGCCGGCTACGACGTAGTCGCCCATGTCGCGGTGGTCGCCCTCGCGGACCTCCGCCCGTCCGTCGGGATCAAAGCGGACGCCGAAGGGCTCGCCGGCGCGGGCGCCGGCCCACTCCCCCACCAAGTCGGGGTCGCGCGCGAGCCCGGGGTCGGCCGCCCGGAGCAGCAGGACCACGCCCGTCTCGACGTCGCGGACGGTCAGCAGTGTCGCGTCGCGCTCGACGTCGAACACGGTCACGTCGCGGCCCTCGCGGACCACGAGTTGGCCGGCCGAGCTCAGGTAGCGGCCCCGCTCGAACCGCCCCGACAGCTCGGCGTCGTCGGGGTCGAGGAACACGTAGACGGCGTCGAAGCGGTCGGCGGTGAACGCGAGCCGGGCGAACACGAGCTCGTCCTCGACCGGGACGTTCTCGGCGGCCACCAGCTCCCACGTCCCGACCACGTCGGGCGCTACGGGCTCGAGCGGTGGTGGCCCGATGACGTCGGGGCCCACCTGGGCGATCACGGGCGACGCGCACCACGCGAGGGCGAGCAGGGCGAGGCGAGCGGTCACGGGCGACGGTGGAAGAGACCGGTTGGACGCCACTCCATCCCGTCGGGTTCTACCGCCTGCCCGATCTCACGCGCCCAGTCGCGGGGGCCCCGCCGGCTTCGTCCCCGTCGGCACGCCGGCCGGTCCCGCGCGTTCGCTCGCGGCCGACGGCGCCGTCGGCCGTCGCCAGACGGGCACGGACGAGCACGGCTCGCCGTACATGACCTTCCCCGCGACGCCCTGGAGCCGGCGCGTCGCCTGGACGAAGGCGTCGAGCGGGACCAAGTCGTTGCCGCACCCTTTCAGCACGACCGGCGCGTCGCGGTACCGCTCCCAGTCGACGCCGGCGAGGGCGGCGACCAGGCGGTCCCGCCGGACCTCGTCGGGCGTCCCGACGGCGACCGACGCCGCGACACCGTCGAGCCGGGCGGCGACCAGCATGTAGGCCCACGTCGGGACGAGGGCGTCGGCCGAGCAGAACACGGCCACGTCGGCGTCGGCGTAGGCGGACCAGTCGGTGCCTTTGAGGGCCTGGCGGAACTCGCGCTCGCGCAGGACCAGGCCGCGGTGGAGGTGGGGGGCGAGGTCGAACGCGGCCGGCTCCGGCGGCGCGAGCGCGGCCAGGTCGAGCGTCTCGATGGCGCTCTCGGCGACGCGGTTGACGATGGGCGCGTCGGAGCCGGTCGAGAGGTCGGTCAGCATGGGATCGGGGGTCTTGGCTTGGAGCTCGCGGCACGGGGGAGGTCGACCCCAGAACCTCGGAGCCCCGAACTCCTTACGCGGCGGCGCGGCGGCGGACCCGGTGGACGGCCTCGGCGACGTGCTCGACGGCCGCGTCGACCTCGGCCCCGGTCGTGGACCGGCCCAGGCTGAAGCGGACCGTCGCGCGCGCCTGCTCGGGCGTCAGGCCCATCGCCGTCAGCACGTGGCTGGGCTCGTCGGTGTGGGCATGGCAGGCCGAGCCGGTGGACGCGGCCACGTCGTGCAGGACGGGCAGGAGCTGGGCCGCACGCGCGCCCTCGAACCGGAGGCTCGACGTGTTAGGCAGGCGCGGGGCGCTCGCCCCGTTGACGGCCGTCCCGGGGACGGCCTCGCACACGCCGGCCTCGAAGCGGTCGCGGAGCGCCTCCATCCGCTCGGCGTCGGCGGCCTGCTGGCGGCGGGCGATCTGGGCGGCCATCCCGAGCCCGACGATGCCGGGCACGTTGAGCGTTCCGCCGCGGAGCCCCTCCTCCTGGCCCCCGCCCGTGACCTGGGGCGCCAGCCGGACCCGCGGGCCCCGCTGGCGGACGTAGAGCGCGCCCACCCCCTTCGGCCCGTACAGCTTGTGGGCCGACAGCGCGAGCAGGTCCACGCCGTCGTGGTTGACCGAGATCGGGAGCTTCCCCGCGGCCTGCGTCGCGTCGGTCATCATGATGGCGCCGGCCCGGTGCGCCAGCTCGGCGATCTCGGGGATCGGCTGGACGACGCCGGTCTCGTTGTTGGCCCACATCACGCTCACCAGGAACGTCTCCTCGTTGAGCGCGGCCTCGACGGCGCCCAGGTCGACGAGCCCGTCGGCCCCGACGGGGAGGTACGTCGTCTCGTAGCCCTCGCGCTCCATCGCCTCGCACGTCGCCAGGACGGCGCGGTGCTCGGTCTGGACCGTCACGATCCGGTGCCGACGGCCGCCGTAGATGTCGCCCGCGCCGCGGATGGCGAGCGAGACCGACTCGGTCGCGCCGCTGGTAAAGAAGAGGGTCCGCGGCGTGGCGCCGATCAACTTGGCCGTCCGCTCCCGGGCCTGCTTGACGGCCTCGTCGGCGGCCCAGCCGAAGCTGTGCTCGCTGGAAGCGTTTCCGAAGTGCTCCCGGAAAAACGGGAGCATCGCGTCGAGGACCCGGTCGTCGACCGGAGTCGTCGCGTTGTGGTCGAGGTAGATGGGCGTGCGCATGCGGTCGGTTCAAAAGCCGGTGGCGCCCCAGATGCACGGGCTGCCCACCAGCGGTTCGTCGGTCTTCCGATGTATACGGATGCTCCCGATCCGATGTTGTGGATCTTCGCTGGAGAGGGGCCGTGCCGATCCATCCAGACCCTCGACGCGGCGGGCACCTCCGGGCCCGGCCGCTCGTTCTCGCCGACCCCGACCCTCTTCCTCGCCATGCCCCTGCTCTCCACCCGGACCGTGACCTCGTTCGTCGTCGGCCTGCTGCTCGTCGCCGGGTGCAGCGAGCCGACCGTCGTGTCCGACTGCGTGCCCGGGGTCGACCCCGACTGCGACACGCCGCTCCCGGACGACGAGGTCGTGGCCGGCGTCAACCTGACGGCGCTGTTCGCGACGCCGACGTCGGCGGAGGTCGCCGCGGCCCGGACGACGGCGCCCGCGACCGACGCCGAGGCCACGCTCACAGCCCTTCCCGCGGGCCGCGACGGCGCCCGGCGGTTCCGACTCGCGCTCGACCGGGAGGGCCGGCGCATCGTGACGGCCCTGGTCCGGGTGCCGACGACGCTGGGCTCGAACACGATCCTGCCGACCGTCCTCGTCCTCACCGACGGGACCGACGGCGCCCAGGCCACCGACGCCCTGACCGACGCCGCGTTCGGCCCGCTCGTCGACGCGTTTGTCCAGGTGGTCGTGGCCTACCGCGGGGAGGCGCTGGAGGTCGACGGCGACGCGGCCCGGTCGGACCTCGCGCCGGACCCGTACCGCGCCGACGTCGCCGACGTCCGGGCGGTGCTGGCGGCGCTGGCGCGCGCGCCCAACGTGGACCGGCAGCGGGTGGGGGTCGTCGGGGTCGGCCGCGGGGGGACGGTCGCGCTCTTGACGGCCCTCCAGGACCCGGCCGTGGGCGCCGTCGTCACGCTCGGCGCGCCGAGCGACCTGTTCGCCCCGTCGTTCCGGGCCGAGGCGAGGGCGCAGCTTCTGGGCCAGACGCCAGCGTCTCCCTACCCGGCGCTCGACGTCCTGGCCGCGCCCGTGCTCGCCGTACGCGACGGGCAGCTCGCGCCGGACGCCGCCCGCCTCGGCCTGATCGCCCTCTCCCCCGCCCGCCTCGCGGCCGGCCGCCGCCTCCCGGCCGTCCTCGCCCTCCACGCGTCCGGCGACGTCATCGTCGGCGACGACCAGCTCGCGAGCCTGCGCACCGTGCTGAGGTCGGAGTCTGGGACGCCGCGGATCGCAGAGACCATCGACAACGCGGACCACGACGGGCTGATCCGGATGCCGGCCGTCCAGGAGCGGATCGGGGCCTTCCTCAACGGCGCCCTGTGAGCGGCGTCGAGATCCGCGAGGCGGTGGCCGAGGCCGACTGGGACGCCGTCCGCGCCGTCCGCCAGCGGGTGTTCGTCGAGGAGCAGGCGTGCCCGCCCGAGGAGGAGTGGGACGCCGCCGACGCGCCGGCCTTGCGCGGCCGGACGGTCCACCACCTCGTGGCCGTCGGCGCCGACGGGCCGGTGGGCGCCGCGCGTTGGCGGCCCGTCGACGGCGTCGTCAAGCTGGAGCGGTTCGCCGTCGTCCCCGAGGCGCGAGGACGGGGGCTGGCGCGAGCGCTCGTCGCCCGGGCCCTCGCCGACGCCCGGGCGGCTGGGCACGGCCGGTTCGCCCTCCACGCCCAGACCTACGTCGCCGGGCTCTACGCGTCGTTCGGGTTCGAGCCCGTCGGCGACGTGTTCGACGAGGCGGGCATCGAGCACGTGAAAATGACGTTGGGCGGTGGCTAGCGGCCGGAGGGCTGGCTACCTTTTTCGTCCTGCCCGGCCGGACGCCGGGCGCCTCGCGACCTGCCGCGTTCGTCTAGAGGCCTAGGACGCTGCCCTCTCACGGCGGTAACACGGGTTCGAATCCCGTACGCGGTACACAAAGACGCCGACCCTCGCAAGAAGGTCGGCGTCTTTCGTAGGGGCCGGGCTGAGACGGGGTCAGGCCATGACGTCGGCCGGGACCGCGTCCTCGTCCTCCACCTCGGCCGTCCGCGACGCGCCAATCAGGACGATGGCGCCGAGGGCACCTGAAATGACCGACGCGGCCAGAATCCCCACCTTCGCGCTGTCGAGCAGCGGGCCGGCCCCGAACGCGAGGTTGGCGATGAAGATCGACATCGTGAACCCGATGCCGGTCAGGAAGCTCACGCCCAGGATGTGCCGCCACGTGACGCCCGCGGGCAGCGCGGCGAGCCCGGTCTTGACCGCGAGGAACGCCATCCCCATCACGCCGATCGGCTTGCCGACGACCAGCCCCAGCATCACCCCGAGCGCGACCGTGTCGGTGATGAGGGCCGTCGCGTCGGCGCCCAAGGCGACGCCGGCGTTGGCGAGCGCGAACACGGGGATCACGAAGAAGGCCACGAACCCGTGGAGCCCGTGCTCCAACCGCGCGAGGGGCGTCTCGACCTTCTGGCAGGCCACCTCGATGCTGTGCACGGCCGCCGCCTGGTCGGGCGTCGGGTCCGTCGGCGAGCCCTGGATGCCGGTCCGGAACCGAGCGAGGAGGTCGCCGACGCGGTCGGCGAACTCGACCTCGTGGATCTTGCGCGTCGCCGGGATCGTCAGCGCGACCAGCACGCCAGCGATCGTGGCGTGGATGCCCGACTTGAGCATGAACACCCAGGCGGCTAGGCCGACGAGCGCGTAGACGGAGGTCCTCTGTACGCCCAGCCGGTTGGCGACGGCCAGCACGCCGACCAACACGAGCGACGCCACCAAGGCCGAGACGTTGATCTGGGCCGTGTAGAACACCGCGATCACGGCGACGGCGCCGAGGTCGTCGACGATGGCGACGGCGGTCAGGAACACCTTGAGCGCGAGCGGCGCCCGGCTGCCCAAGAGCGCCAGCACGCCGAGCGCAAACGCGATGTCGGTCGCCATCGGGATCCCCCAGCCGATGACCCGGTCGGTCCCCAGCGTGACGGCGGTGTAGAGCAGCGCGGGGACGACCATGCCACCGATCGCTGCGGCGATGGCGAGCGCGGCCTTGCGGGGCTCGGCGAGCTCGCCCGCCAGCACCTCGCGCTTGATCTCGAGCCCGACGACGAAGAAGAAGATGGCCATCAGCCCGTCGTTGACCCACAGGATCAGGGGCTTCGAGATCTCGAACGAGCCCGCGCCGACGGTCACGTACGTGCCCCACAGGTCGGCGTAGACCCCGGCGAGCGGGCTGTTGGCCCAGATGAGGGCGGCGACCGCGGCGGCCATCAGGAGGACGCCGCCGGCGGCCTCGGTCTTGAAGAAGGTCTGGAACGGTCGGAGAAGAGTCTGCATCGGGATCGGAGAGTCGGGCCGGTGCCCCGACGGCGTCGGGAGCGTAGGCTAAGAAACCATCGGCGGGGCCGACGTGGGAGGGCGGCCCCCTCGGGGCCGCGATCGACGGGCCCGCCGTGCGGGCGCCCCTCGCGCCGTGCGCGAGGACTACCGTTCCGGCGGCGGCGTCCCGACGGTGAGCCCGGCCGAGCCGGACTCCACGCCGACCCACGTCGCGCTCGCGTTGGCCTCGGACGTCCCCCGCGCCAGAGACTCGAACGTGGCCTCCTCCCCGGCCTCCGCCTCCCCTTCCGACGGCGCGTCGGGCGGCACGGGCGCCTCGGTCGGAGCGCTGGCGGGCGCCTCCGCCCACGCCGGCGCGAGTCCGCCGCCGAGGACGAGCAGGACGAGCGCGAGCAGGGACGTCGAGAGGGTCACGGTCGGCGTCCAACGGGTCGGCCCGTCGGGGGTTGCCGGCCCCGCGCCGGCTTCACCCCACCTCAACCTCGACCGCTACCGGCCGATCCTCGCCCGGAGGCCGACCGTGACGGTCCGCGGCAGGCCGGGCCGGAGGCCGGCCGGTCGCCGGGCGGCGACGTAGGTCTCGTCGGTCAGGTTGGCCACGCGAGCCGTCAGCGCGAGGCCGCCGGGCAGCGGCGCTTCGGCGACGGCGTCGAGGACGAGGTGGGCCCCGATCCGATTCGCGTTGGGGATCGGCCCCTGGCCGGCGACGGCGCGCATGTCGGAGACGGCGTTCGCCAGCACGGCCACGCTCCACCCCCGCCGCTCGACGCCTGCGCGGACGTAGAGCCGGTGGCGGGCCTGGTACGGCAGCTCGTCGCCGTCCTCGACCGTGCCCCAGCCCTCGAACTCGCTGGCGAAGCTGCTCTGGAAGCGCCCGTCGGTCAGCGTGTAGGCGAGGCGGACCGGAGCGGCCCAGTCGCCAGCGCCCGCCAGTCGTGCGAGGTCGGCCGTCACCCCGAGTTCGGCGCCGACGACGTCGACGCGCCCGCCGTTGAACAGGTCGGTCGTGCCGCCGCCGCCGGCCGCCGCCAAGTCGCTGCCCAGCAGGTTGCGGTAGGCCGTGCGGAAGCCGGCCGCCTGGACGTGGAACGCGGAGCTCCCGTAGCGGACGCCGACCTCGGCGTTGACGCTCTCCTCGGGCTGGGTCTCGGGCTGGCTGTTCGGCGGGGCGAACCCGCGGTGGAGCCCACCGAACGCGCGCCACCCACGGCCCAGGTCCACGACGGCCCCCAGGCCCGGGATCAGCGCCGTCGCCTGGTTCTCGCGGACGCTCAGGTCGGCGCCGGTCCGCTCGACGTCGGCCTTGCCGTAGTCCTGGCGCGTCAGGCGGACCGACTCCAGCCGGAGGCCCGGCGTCAGCGCCAGCCGGCCCCACGCGACCTCGGCCTGGACGAACGCGGCGACGGCCTGGGCCGACTCGATCCGGTTGCTGTCGGTCCCCGGCACGCCCTCGGCCACGAGCGACAGCTCCCCGCCCGCGACGCCGTAGGTGTCGACCCACTGGAAGCGGTCCATCTCGTCGGCGTGGAGCCGCACGCCGGCCTCGACCAGCGCTCCCCGCGCCGGCGTGCCGACGCGCAGGCCGGCCGTCGTCTGGACGCCCTGGCTGAGGTACTCGCGGTTGTTGGCTTTGACGAAGAGGCTCCCGTCGCCGTCGCCACGAACCACGGCCAGTTCGGCCGGGTGCGCGTCCGGCTCGGCCACGACACCGGCGATGCCGACCGACGAGCCGCCGGCGGCGGCCTTGTCGAGCTTGTACCAGTTGCGAGCGAACGCATTCCGGTAGGCCGTCGTGGTCACGTCGAGCCGGTCCGAGAGCACGGCGACGTGGCGGGCACGCAGGGCGGCGTGGTCGGCGTCCATGCGGTCCTCGCGGCTGCCCGCGTAGCGGGCGTAGGGCGTCGCGGCGAAGTCGGCGTCGGTCAGGCCGAGGTAGGTCTCGTCCGAGACCTCGTCGGTCCGGCTGGCGGTCAGCGTCAGGCTCTGGAAGACGCTCGCGGTCGGGGCCGTCGCCAGGCGGACGCGGCCGAACAGGTCGAGCTTCTCGAACCCGGTGCTCAGCTCGTCGCCGGTCGGCCCGAGCAGGGCCACGCCGTCGCCGCCTCGGATGGTCTTGAACCCGTCGACGTTGTCGGACCGGACCTCGGCGACGGCGCCCAGGCCGAGCCCGCCGAGCCACGGCGCGCTCGCCGCCGCGGTGCCGACGCGGGCGTGGAGCGTCCGCTGGTCGTGGGGCCCGACGGCGGCCTCGGCCCGCGCGTGGAACCCGTCGGGGATGGGCGCCGCGATCAGGTTGAGCGCGCCGCCGGTCGTCCGCGGGCCGTACTTGACCTGGCCAGCGCCCGTCCGCACCTCGACGCCGTCCATCCGGCCGACCGTCGGGAAGTAGTACGCCGAGGGCGCGGCGTAGGGGGCGGGCGCGATCAGGACGCCGTCCTCCATCAGCGTGATCGTCCCGGACCGCTCGGCGCCGCTGCCCCGCAGGCCGATGTTGGGCCGCAGCCCGTAGCCGTCCTCCTCCTGGACCGTCACGCCGGGCACCTCGCGCAAGACGCGGTGGACGTCGCTCGTCCCCAACCGCTCGAGCGCGCGGGGCCCGATGTAGTGGCCTGAGCCGGGCAGGTCGAGCGTGCCCCGGCCCGTCAGCGTCTCGCGCGCCGTGACGACGACCTCGCCCGCGTCGAGCGTGGCCTCGGCCAGGACCAGGCGGACGTCGGCCCGCTCGCCGGCCGCGAGCACGACGTGCACGCGGGCCGGGGCGTGCCCGATCAGGCTCGCGACGACCTCGGCCGGTCCGGCGGTCAGGCCTCCGATCTCGAACCGCCCGTCGGCGCCGGTGGCCGCGCCGCGGAGCGTGCCCTCGACGACCACGTTGGCCCCGGCGAGCGGCCCGCCGTCCGTGCCGACCACCTGGCCGGCCAGGACCGCCGGCTGGGCGCTGGCGACGGCGGCGAGCAGGAAGAGCGACGAGACGAGGAGCGGGCGCATCGGGAGCATCGGGTGGGCTCCGCTAACCTAGCGCGCTATCTGGATCAGATCTAGACAAGGGGATCCTCCCCTCCCTCTTCACGGACGAACGACACGCGGCGGGCCCGCCGGTCGCAGGCCCGCCGCGTGCGGGAGTGGACGGGGCCGGCTACGACTCGGCGTCGTCCTCGCTGGCCTCCTCCATCGTCTCGATGGTCTCGGCCGGCTCGCCGGTGCCGGCGCCGAGCACGGTGTCGATGATGCCGAACTCCTTGGCTTCCTTCGGGCTCATGAAGTTGTCCCGGTCGGTCGCCTTCTCGATCGTCTCGAGCGGCTGGCCGGTGTGGTGAGCCATCACCTCGTGCATCCGGTTCTTGATGTAGAGGATCTCCTCGGCCTGAATCTGGATGTCGCTCGCCATGCCCTGGCTGCCACCCGACGGCTGGTGGATCATGATCCGCGAGTTCGGGAGGGCGGCTCGCTTGCCGGCCGCTCCGCCGAGCAGAAACATGGACCCCATCGAAGCCGCCAGCCCGACGCAGATCGTCGCCACGTCGGGCTTGACGAACTGCATCGTGTCGTAGACGGCCATGCCGGAGTAGACGGCGCCGCCGGGGCAGTTGATGTAGATGTTGATGTCCTTCTCGGGGTCCTCGGCGGCCAGGAACAGGAGCTGGGCCACGGCCAAGTTGGCCGTCGTGTCGTTGACGGGCGTCCCGAACAGGACGATCCGGTCCTTCAGCAACCGGCTGAAGATGTCGTACGACCGCTCGCCGCGCGTCGTCTGCTCGACGACCATCGGGACGAGCGCGTTGATGGGCGCCGCCTGCTGCGGGCCCGAGTAGATGTCGTCGGGGAGGGAGGTCAGGTTCTTGGAGAACGAGACGAAGTCGCGGATCTGGCTCATGCGGGGTCTCTCGGTGCGAAAGGGGGTCGGGCGCTGGCACCCGGCCGCGCGGGCGCGGTTCCGCCGAGCGCGGCAGCCGGAACGTGGAGCGCCCTCCCCCGGACATCGGGAGAGGGCGCCAGTCGGTCGGGGAGGGCGGGACTACTCCTCCTCGTCCGTCGTCTCGGCGTCGTCGGTCGTGTCGTCTTGGAAGACGCCCTCGGTGGCCGGCGTCAGCTCGACGGGCGCGTTGGCCTGGGCCTCCTTGATGGCCGCGCGGCGGGCCTCGGCCTCGGCGCGGATCTCGTCGGCCGACTTCTCGACGACCTCGAACCGGCCCTCGAGTGCGCCGAACAGGCGCTGGTTGAGGAGCTGGTCGCCCATCTGCTCCAAGAGCTGGGGCTGCGACGAGAAGTACTGCTTGACGAGCTCGGCGTCGGCGCCGTCGCCGGCGAGCTTCTGGAACTCGGCCTCGAAGTCCTCGGACGAGACCTCCAGGCCCTCGTCCTCGATCAGCCGGTCCTTGACGAGCAGCCAACGGACCTGGTCCTCGGCCTGCTGGCGGTTCTCGTCGCGCCACGCGTCGTAGTCGAACGTCGGCGGGATCTGGCCCTCGAACTGCTTGCGGACGTCGTCGAAGAGGGCGTCGAGCGAGGCCTCGGTCAGCGTCTCCGGCACCTGGACCCCGTCGCGGTGGGCGAGCACGAACTGCTCGACCATCTTCTGCTCGAGCGCCTGGTTGGCGCGGCTGGCCCACGAGCCCTCGAGCTCTTGGCGGATCTGGGTCTTCAGGTCGTCCATCTCCTCGCTCTCCCCCCGCGTCTGCGACTTGATAAAGTCGGCGTCGACCTCGGGCAGCACGCGCTCCAGCACGTCGACGACGGTCAGGCGGTAGCGGTCGACGTGGTCGTCGTGGTCCGTCTCCTCGTCTCCGTGGAGGTGCGGGAGCTCGACGGTCGTCTCGTCGCCGGTGGCCAGGCCGGTGAGGGCCTCGACCATCTCGGGGCGGAGGTCGGGGTTGGCCAGCACGATCCGGGCCGCGTTCTGCTTGGCGCCGGTCGGCTCGCCGTCGGCGTCGATGGGCTGGATGTCGACCATGGCCACGTGCTCGGCCGTGATGGCGGTGCCGGGGTCCGTGTCCTCCTCGGTCGCCGCGAGGTCGCGGCGGCGCTGGAGGTCGGCGTCGACGTCGTCGTCGGTGAACGTGCGGACGACGCGCGTCACGGGCACGCCGGAGAGGTCGGCCAGGTCGAACTCGGGGCGGACGCCGAACTGGACGGTCGCCTTGAGCGGCTGGTCCGGCTGGTCGAGGTCGAAGTCGAGGTCGACCAGGCGGGGCTGTCCGAGCGGCTCGATCTCGTCGTTCTCGGCGACGGCCGTCCGATACGCCTCGCCGATGACCTCCTCAGCGACCTGGATCGAGACCTGGGGCCCGACCATCTTCTTGACGACGTTGAGCGGGACGCGGCCCGGCCGGAACCCCTTGAGGTTCATCTGGGCGCGCTCGCGGCGGAGCGCGGCGTCGATCTGGGGCTGGAGGTCTTCGGCGGGGACGGTCACGTCGAGGACGTAGTCCACATCGTTGACGGCTCGGACGTCGGTCTGCATCGGGGTGCGGGGTCAGGGTTCAGGGGCCGGGGGTCGCGAGTCCCGGCCCTCTAAAAATCGACGTGCGCAGCGCCTCGGACGGGCACCGCGCACGGGGATACGAAAAGCTAGGCGGCGGGCTCCGGGCGGGGGGTGAGAATGGCGTGAGGGCGGGAGGGTTCGGGGTTCGGAGGTTCAGGGTTCGCAGGAGCCGACTCCACCCTCGGCTCGACCTGTTCCGCCTTCTTTCTACCCCGCCGTCTCCATGCCGACTCTGGTTACAGACGGCCAGAACCTGAACCCTGAACCCCAGAACCCTGAACCTCTAAAAGTCCAGGCCGACGGAGACGTAGAACCGGCGCTCGCCGAACCGCTTGCCGTCGAACGGCCACCCCCAGTCGGCGCGGACGGGGTAGCCGAGCACCAGCGTCCGCAAGCCGACGCCGGCGCCGAGCAGGACGTCGTCCAGGACACGGCGCTCGACATCGGGCGTGGTCGGGTCGTCGTCGTCGTCGACCGAGACGGTCCGCCACAGGTCGAGGCCGCCGTTCGCGATCACGCCGGCGTCGACGAACCCGACCGTCTGCAGGTTGTAGAGCGGCGCGAGCGGCAGCGGGCCCGGCAGCACGGCGGCCACCAGGGGCACGCGGGCCTCGGCGTTGACGAGCGCGAAGCGGTCGCCGGCGGCTTCGTTGAACCCGAACCCGCGGACCGGCAGCACGGGCGTCGCGAACACGAAGTCGTCGGGCCCCTCGACGGGCAGGCTGTCGAACTCGGTCTGGACCCAGTTCTGGACGCCGGCCGCGTAGAACCGCTGCGGGTTCGGGCCGACGCTCAGCCCGGCCGAGCCGCGCAGCGCGAACGCGTAGCCGGGCCCGAGCGACCAGTACCGGCGGCCGTCGGCGATGGCGGTGGCGAAGAAGGCGTCGGGGCCCGGCGCGCCCGACAGGCTGACGGCCCAGCGCGCGCCCGAGCGCGGGCCCAGGAAGCCGGGCACCGTCCGGTCCTCGGTGTAGGTCACGCGCGGGACGGCGAACAGGCGGCTCGAGGCCTGCGCGCCCAGGTTCGAGAGGTCCGTGAGCGAGACGCCCAGCAGGCCGACCTCGGCGTCGACGCGGCGGAACTTGTCGAGCGGGTGACGGGCAGTGGCCACGACGCCGTAGTTGCGGTAGCGGTAGACGGTCGGGTTGACGGGGTCGCGGAGCTGGCGCGCGAGGTGGAAGCCCTGAAGCCCAATGTGCGTCCGCCGCGAGCGGTCTTGGTAGGACAGGACGTAGTCGGCGTTGCGGAGGTCGAGGACCAGGTTCGTCGACAACCCGATCCGGTGGTTGCCCAGCATGTCCGAGAACAACAGCTGGGTCACGCTCTGGACGCCGTAGACGGTGTCGTAGCCGCCGGCCGCGTAGACCAGGTCGAGCGTGAACCGGAGCCGGTAGTCGCGTGCCAGCAGCGCGCCGGTCGAGTCGCGGTTGAACGCGGGCCGGAACGGATCCGCGACGCTCCCGCTGCGAGCCCTCGCGCCGCCGTCGAAGGCGTCGGAGAACTCGTAGGCGCGGACGTCGACGCGGGGCCCGCGCTCGGGCGCGGTCGGGTCGAGCGCGAGCGTGTCCCGAGACGCCAGGAGATCGGGCGGCGGGCCCAAGAGCGCCAGGAGCGAGTCGGCCAGGGCCAGCTCGTCGGGCGTCGGAGGGCCGGCCCGGCGCGGTGGGGCTTGGGGCGGACGTCCGTCGGCGGCGTCGCGCAACAGCGGGTTCCGGTCGCGCGTGGCGGCCGAGGCGAGCTGGAGCGCGGGCGCGGCCTCGGCGTCGCCCGTCCGGCGCTGGGCCCAGACCGTCGGCGCGAGCACGTCCGGCAGGTCGTCGCGGCCGAACGGGTCGCGCAGGAAAAACACGCTCGGCGTGCCGCCGTCGAGGGCCAGGAAGACGGCGCGGCTCCCGTCGGCCGAGACCGAGACGTCCAGGACGCCCGTCTGCAGGTCGGTGAGCGGGCGCGCGGCGCCGGTCGAGTCGAGCGCGTACACGTTCGGGATCCCGTTCCGGTCGCTGACGAACAGCATCCGGTCGCCGTCGGGGCCCGTCGCGAAGGCGGCGTCGGTCTCGTCCCAGACGGCGTCGTCGGTCAGGCGCGTGAGCCGGCCGGGACGGTCGAGGTCGAGCCGGTACAGATCGAACTGGCCGCGGCCCAGCGCCCGCGTGTCGAACGTGCCCGCGAACGCGGCCGTCGCCGTCGCCCGGCCGACCGCGAGCGCGTCGCCGCGGTCGGAGTGGAACACGAGCGAGCGGCCGTCGGGGCTCCACGCCGGCGCGTGGTCCGAGAACAGGTCGCGCGTCAGGTTGGCGACGCCGCCCGTCGCCAGGTCGACCGTGTAGATATCGGAGTTCGCGCCGGCCGTGCCCTCGAACGCGAGGCGCGTCCCGTCCGGGCTCCACGCCACCGACACGACGGCGTCGACGCCAGCCGGCCGGACCGTCTCGACGTCGCCCGTGCGGACGTCGACGAGCGCGATCCCGTCCTCCCCCCGGCTCGACACGGCGACCGCCAGGCGCCGGCCGTCGGGGCTCCAGGCCAGGCCGGGCGACAGGATCCGCAGGCTCTCGAACTGGACGTTGTCCTGCCCGTCGATGACCTTTTGGGGCGCCCCGCGCCCGGCCGTCGGCGCGACGTAGACGTCGAACAGACCGTCCTGCGTCGCGACGTAGGCCACGCGGTCGCCCTGGGGCGACAGCGCCGGACTGGCGTGGTAGCCGGCGCCGCCGACCTCGGGCGTGGCGACGGGCCGGGCGATGGCGTCGGTGTCCTCGCGCGCGGCGACCTCGGGGTAGTAGACCGTCCGCAACGTCCGCTTCCACCGGTCCGACAGGTCGCGGAGGCCGAGCCCGGTGGCCCGGCGGAAGGCGCCGTCGACGCTCCGGCCCAGGCGGATCCGGTCGAGCACCTCGGTGATCTTCTCGCGCCCGTACTCCTGGGCCACGAAGTCCCACACGCCCTGGCCACCGCGGTAGGCGAAGAAGCCGCCCAGGCGCGGGATGTCGGGCAGGCGGTCGTCCAGGATCGCCTCGCGGACGTACATGTCGGACTGTGTGTCCCAACCCTGGGCGCTGTACTCGGCCAGCCCCTCGTTGAACCACCCCGGCAGGCGGAGCCGGTTGCCGTTGCGGATCAGGCTCTGGACCGAGCCCCCGTAGTACAGGTCGTTGACGACGGCGTGGACCAGCTCGTGGTGGACGACCCGGCGGAAGTCGCGCCAGTCGCCCGTGAACGGGATCGCGATCCGGTTCTTGAACAGCTCCGTCACGCCGCCGATCCCCTCGGAGTAGATGGGCAGCTCGGCCGCGTTCGTGACCGCGAAGTCGCCGTGCGTCGGGTAGACGAGCATCGGGATCCGATGGGCCACGTCGGTCCCGAACAGGGCCGAGACCTCGCGGTAGGCCTCCTCGGCGGCCTCGGCGGCGAACTCGGCCAGCACGCGCCCGCCCGGGGCCGCGTCGCGCTCGTAGAAGTAGACGTCGAAGTGGGCCGTCTGGACCGTCTGCCACTGGGCCTCGCGGTACTGGACGCGGTTCTTGCCGAACCCGAAGTACTGGGCGCTCGCGGGCGCGGCGCTCGTGGCGACCAGCGTCAGCAGGGCGAGCAGGCGGAGCGGGCGGGCCATCGGCAACACGGGGGACGCCGGAGGGTAGGGCCGGCGCCGGGCGGCGGCAAGGGACAACGGGCTCGCCGAGCCACCCGTGCCCGACGGCACGGCGCCCTGGTGACCTTCGCTCGCCCACCCGACCGGGTCAGAACGTGTAGGACAGGCCGAGATAGGGAATCGGGATGGTCGAAAAGTCGCCGTCGGAAGCTCCGAGGGCGACGGCGATGTCGGCCGCCAACTGATCGCCAAAGAACCGGACGCCGGTCAGCGTCCCGAACAGCACATCCGTCTCGTTGCGTCCCGAGAAATCCTCGCCGAAGGCCAACACCACGTAGTTCTCGCTCACCAGCTTGAATCGGTCCGAAAGTTGGCGGTCGAACCCTAGCAGTAGGGCCGTCCCATTGGCGAAGTCCGAGTCGATGTCGTCTTCGAAGCTGGCTAGGTAGAGCCCGTACGCCCCGACCGTCATCGCACCCGCCTCGCCCCCGATCGTAGCGACCGCGTAGACCGTCCCGATCGCACCGGGGGGAGCCGCCACGGTCGAGATCGGAATCGTCACGCTCCCGCCGACCGCCGCAGCGAACCCCTCGCTCTCGACGACCGTCAGCTTCGCGTTGCCATTCAGCCCAAGGGCTACGATCTCCGACGAGATGAGGGGGATCGTGGACCCGACGGAAACATCGAACCGGTCGGTCACGCCGAACGCTACCGAGGGGAAGATGTAGTAGGCCGAGAACCGCTTCGCACCAGCTCCGAGCGACCGAGCGGTTGGGGAAAAGAAGAGCCGCGTCCGCGCGGGGTCGTAACGCGTGAACTTGCCGTCGAGCAGCGGCGTGATCTCTACGATCTGAGCCTGGGGAACCCTCTGCTCTACCCCATCCGCCGTCAGGATTACGACGGGGTCGGCGGTCTCGTCCGCGACGGTCCCAATCAGGACAGTGCCGCTCACGAGGACGACACGGCGGACGTCTTCAGACTGGGCCTGGGCGGCGGACGCCAGAGCGACGAGGGCGAACAGACAGACGAGGGCGAGGCGGGACATCCGGGAGGAGAAGAGTGTGATGGGGCAAGCCGCGAGCAGTCGGCCCAGGGTATCACGACCGCCCACGGAGCCGCATGAGTCGTTTGTACTACTCCTCCCAGTTCCTCAGAAGTTGAGCCGCGCCGTGAGTTGACCATCCACGGTCGCGTAGATCAAGTCGAACACCGAGGCGCGGGCTTCGGGCTCGACGACCAGCGTCGCCCGGCCTCCCAGCCGGACCGACACCGGCACCGACGCGACCACGCCCCACCTGCCCTCGACCGTCGGCTCGTCGTCGATCGCCCTCTCCTCCGGAGTCCCCGCCCCGAACACCAACGGCGACGGCTCGATCCGCCGGGCGTCCCGGTACAGCCCGATGCCGGGCAGCACCCGGGTGCTCCCCTCGCCGATGCGGACGTGGCGCATGAGGCTCGCGCGCGCGAACGACTCGATCACGCCCGGCCCGTCGCGGAGCTCGGTCGGGCCGTCCGGGGGGAACGCGAACCCGCGCCGGTCGGCCACGACGGTCTTGCCGATCACCTGCGCTCGCCACGGCGACCCGCCGGGCCCGAAGGTGACCGCGACCGCCGCGCCGAGGTGCGTCTCACCGGGATACGGAAACAGCGTGTCGGCCACGGCACCGGACCGCCCGAGCAGGACCGACACGTCGAGCTGGGCGAACCGGAGGCCGACCCCGCCCGCCACGCCGTCGCCGGCCGGCGTAATGTCGGCGAATGGCCCGCCGACGAGGGTGAGGAAGACGTAGCCGCCCGTGCCGTCGGCCAGGTGAGACTGGGCGCGAGCGGGAGCGTGGCTGAGCCCGACGACGAGGACGAGGAGCGTGATGCGCATGGGGCTCGTGGCGTGGACCGGCAACCTAGCCGCCCCTCTCACCAGAGGCCTGGTCTGATCGGACTACGGGCCCGTCGCGCCAGACTCGCGGCCCGCGGACGCCGGTCCCGAGCGGGCCGCTACAGCCACCCGTGGGCGCGGTACCACGCGACGGTCTCGGCCCACCCCTCCGCCAGCCCGACCCGCGGCGCGTAGCCGACGGCCGCCTCCGCCTTCTCCGACGAGCACACCCAGGCGTGCCGCGCCGCCTCCGCCTTGTCGGCCGTCAGCGGCGGCAACGTGCCGAGCAGGCCGCCGACGCGCTCCGCCAGGGCGCCGACCGCGCCGATCACCCGGCCCGGAATCGGCAGCGCCAACGTCTTGCGCCCGACGGCGGCCTCGACGGCGGACCGGACCTCGGCCCACGAGGAGCCAGTCGCCCCCACGAAGTACGTCTCGCCGACCGCATCGGGCGACACGGCCAGATCCGCCATCCCGCGCACCAGGTCGGCCACGTAGACCATCGACACGCGCGGCACGTCGGCGCGGCCGACGACGGGGAACAGGCCGCGGGCGGCGCCCTTGACCATCTCGTAGAGGTCGGCCTCGCGGGGCCCGTAGACGGCCGGCGGGCGGACGACGGTCACGCCGAGGTCGGAAAAGTCGCGGCGGACGGCGTCCTCCATCCGGGCCTTGCTGACGCCGTACATCGAGACCGGCCGCGGCACGTCGGCCTCGGTCGCGGGGACGGGCCGGCCGCCGGGCCCGACGCGGTTGGGGCCCATCGCCTCCAGGCTGCTCGTGACCAGCACGCGCGGCGACCCGCCCGACCGGCGGACGGCGTCGAGCACGGCGCGCGTGCCGTCGACGTTGGCGCGGTCGAGCGGTTCTTGCGTGCGGGCCCGCGTCAGCCCGGCCACGTGGGCGACGAGGTCGGCACCGGCCACGCCCCGACGGAGGGCGTCGGCGTCGTGGAGGTCGCCCGAGATCGTCTCGATGCTGAGGTCGGCGAGCCACTTGGGGTCGCTGCGAACCAAGGCGCGGACGCGGTATCCGCGCCCGATCAGCTCCTCGACGAGGTGGCTCCCGACGAAGCCCGTGCCCCCGGTGACGAAGGCGACGGGAGCGGAGGGATCGGGCATCAGGAAACAGGGATCAGGACGGCAAAGACGCTCGGCCCCCCGACCCCTGTTTCCTCGCCCCTCATTCCTCTACGCGTCCGGCGTGACGGTCTCGGCCTGGCGGTCGGCCTGGATGTCGAGTCGCAGCGTGACCTCGTCGCTAACGACGACGCCGCCGGCTTCGAGCGGGGCGTTCCAGGTCAGGCCCCAGTCGGACCGGTTGATCTCGGCCTCGGCCGAGAACGCGACTTTCTCGACCCCCTGGGGGCTCGTCGCCGCGCCGATGTACTCGGTCTCGAGCTCGATCGGCCGCGTCACGCCGTGCATCGTCAGGTCCCCGAGGAGCGTGAACGTGCCGCCCTCACCGGGGCGGACGCCCGTGCTCGTGAACGCGATCTCGGGGTACTGGGCGACGTCAAAAAAGTCGGCGCTGCGCAGGTGGTCGTCGCGGTCGTCGTTCTCGGTCGAGATCGTCGAGGCGTCGATGACGGCCGTCGTCTGGAGCGAGCCGAGCCCGTCGCCGGCGGTGACGGTGCCGCTAAGGTCGGAGAACGTGCCCGAGACGGTCGAGATGCCGAGGTGGCGGACGCGGAACTCGGCCCGGCTGTGGGCCGCGTCGATGGCGTAGGTGCCGGCCGCGATGGCCGGGGCGTCGACGAACGTGCCGGCCGTCGAGACGTCGTCGGCTGGAGCGTCGGTGGCGACGGCGACGTCGTCCACGTCGCCGCAGGCGACCAGGCCGAGGGCAAAGACGCCGACGAGTAAGGTGCGCAGGATCATGGTCGTAGGGGGTGGGTGAAGAGGAGCGGTCGGTCCGCGCCCGCTGGACGCGCTCGTCCGCCCACCGCTTACCTGTTGCAACAACAAAAGATCCGTTTCCCCTCCCCTCGTCTCAGGGCTCGCCCGAGGACGGGCCGGACGGGATCTGCGGGGCCGGGGTCCGCCGTAGACGGCTGGCCCCTTCCCCCCTCCCCATGTACCTCATCTCGCTCTTCGCCTTCGCCACCGCCGCCGTCCTGGGCTTGACGATGGCCGTCCTCCACTTCCGTGGCCAGAAGAGCGGGAAGGCGATGGGCCTGGCCCACGGCTTCTTCGCCCTGTCGGGCCTCGTCCTCCTGGGCGTCGGCCTGACGATCATCGAGGCGGGCCCGGGGTGGTGGATCCTGGTGTCGTTCCTGGTGACCGCGGCCGGCGGGGCGTACCTGTTCTCGCGCCAGCTCAAGGGCGAGCCGTGGCCCGCGCTCGTGATCGTGGCCCACGGCGGCCTGGCCCTGGCGACGATCCTGGTCTTGGGCCTGTGGCTCGCCGACCGACCGCCGACGCAGAGCGGGGACGGCAGCGTCCCGGCGTCGACCATCGAGAACGAGCCGGTCCCGGTGGCGCCGACGAGCCCGTAGGAGACGACGGCCGGGGCCGGAGGAGGGGTTCGTCTTCGGGCCCACCGTTCACGTACGCCGTCGCCGTGCTCGGCGGCCGTCGGTGGGGCCCGCCCGAGGTGAGCCTGTCGTGCGCTTCAGGTCCCGTGGCCCTCCCGCGCGAGCTCTTGCGGGGGGCCGCCGCCGCTCGATATGTTTCGGCGCTTCGTCCAGCAACCCGATCCGTCAACCCAGTCCCACGCGCCCGAACCGACGAGAAGGAGACCGAGAGCGTCCGGACGCTCATGATGCTGGGAGGGGTCCTCGTGTTGGCCGGCGGCCTCGCAATTATGGGCAGGATGGAGGGCGTGGGAGCGGCGCTCGTCGCTCTCGGGATGGGGTTGGGAACGATCGCGAGCGTGCTCGCCTTCCGAATCTCGGAACGACAGCGCCGGGAGGGCCGAGGGGGCTACCTCTCTCGGAAGGGAGAGAAGCTCTTCTGGTGGGTCTTCACGCTCACCACGGCGTGGTTCGGATACCTCGCCTACCGGTTCGCGACGTGGGAGACGCGCTACGGGCTCCAGCGCGTCTCGGAGCCCCTGTGGGACTCCTTCGGCACCATCGTCGCGTTGTGGGCGGCGTTCGTCGTGCTGATGGTCCTCTTCAAGCGTCGGGTGTCCCGGCCGGTCGGGAGCCCACTCGACCTCCGGATCTTCGTGCGCGGGCTCCCGGCTGGCGTCGCAGCGCAGTGGGGAGCCCGGACGGTCGAGGGCAAGGCCCCGGGCGTCGCGGAGGCCGTCGAGGGGACGGACTTTACCGAGGTCTACTTTATGGACGCCGGGCCGTGGGCCTCCGACGCCGCGTTCGCGCGGCACGCGGCGCGCGAGCTGGACCGGGAGGTGCTGTACTCCACCGCGGAAGACAGCAGAGAGAGGTACCACTCGGTCCTGCCGTCGGGCGAGGAACGCACCGTGGTTTGGGCCGACGGCGAGCCGCCGCGGTTGGCGGGGCCGGCGGCCGACCTCGACTGAGACCGGGCCCGATCCTCACCCGCAGCGATGTCAGGTCGGAGAGGTCAAACGGGGCCGCTGGCGAGCGACCGCCCGGCACTCTCCCTCCCGCGCCGCTACGCCAGCCGCAAGCCGACGACGCTCTCGACGTGGTGCGTGTGCGGGAACATGTCGACCGGCTGGACCGCCTCGACGGTGTAGGCCGCCGCCTCGTGGAGCATCGCCAGGTCACGCGCTTGCGACTGCGGGTTGCACGACACGTAGACGATCCGCTCGGGCCGGAGGTGGGCGATCTGGCCGACCACCTTCGGGTGCATCCCGGCGCGCGGCGGGTCCACGATGAGGACGTCGGGCCGGCCGTGCTCCTCGATCAGGTCCGGCTTGAACAGCTCCAGCATGTCGCCGGCCACGAACGTGCAGTTGGCCACGCCGTTGGCGACGGCGCTCGCGCGGGCGTTCTCGACCGCCTCCTCGACCAGCTCGACCCCGACCACCTTCTCGACGGCGTCGGCCACGAACAGCGAGATCGTGCCCGCGCCGCAGTAGAGGTCGTAGACCACGTCGGTCGCCTTCAGGTTGGCGAAGTCCTTGGCCACGCCGTAGAGCCCCTCGGCGGCGACCGTGTTGGTCTGGAAAAAGGCGTTCGACGCGATCTCGAACGTGTGCGGCCCGATCCGGTCGCGGACGATGCCGGGCCCGAACACGGTGTGGACGGCCTCGCCGTACGCCGTCTGGGCCACGCCCGAGTTGATCGTGTTGACGAACGTGGTGACCTCGGGAAAATCGGCTCGGAGGAACTCGGCAAAGGCCGCCATCCGCTCGGGGTCGTGATGGCTCGTGACCAGGTTGACCATCCGGTCGTCGGTGTGGGCCGGCGTCCGGAGCGCCAGGATCTTGAGGAAGCCCGTGTGCTCGCGCGGGTGGAGCGGGGCCCAGTGGTGCCGCTTGGCGAACGCCCTCACGCCGTTGACGAGGCGGGCGCTCCACTCGCTCTGGAGGTAGCACGCCCGGAGGTCCAAGACCTTGTCGAACCGGCCGGGCACGTGGAGCCCCAACGCGAAGTCCTTGTCGTGCGCCTCGCCGCTCGCGATCTCCCAGTCCGTCAGCCAGCGCATGGCCGAGAACGAGAACTCCATCTTGTTGCGGTAGAAGTACCTCCCGCCCGAGCCGTCGTAGTCGCCGGCGCCGAGCGGCGGGCGGACGTCGGCGGCGCCCAGGTCGAGGCCGGCGCGGGCCAGCGCCGAGACGGCGGCCTCGCCCTTCATCGCGAGCTGGGCCGGGTACTGGACGTGCTGCCACTTGCACCCGCCGCACGCGTCGAAGTACTCGCAGCGCGGCTCGGTCCGCAGGTCGCTCGGGTCCAAGACCTCCAGGAGCCGGGCCTCGGCGAACCCCTTTTTCCGCTTGAACACGCGCGCGCGGACCCGGTCGCCGGGGACGGCGCCGGCCACGAACACGACGTAGCCACGCCCGGCCCCCGCGTCCGCGGGGGCAGGCTCCGGGGCGGCGACGCGGGCCAGGCTCTTGCCGCGGTCGGCGAACGCCTCCAGCGTGAGCGTGACCTCGCGGCCCCGTTTGAGGTCGGAGGGGACGAGGGCCGGGCGAGGCGGGGAATCGGCGGGCATGAGCGCGGGGAAAGGCGGACGTCGAAGATCCGGCGCGGCGGGGCCGGTGCGGGTGAGGAATGGGGGAGTCCGGGCGCGGCGGATCGCTGGACCGAGGTTTGCGTCGAACCCCGCAGGCTCCCCTCCCCGCCTCGCGGGGGACGGGTGGTTACCAAACCGCCCGCCCCGCTCCGAAACTCCCACCCCGTGTCGTCTGCCGACCCCCCCCTCCCCCTCTGGACCTACCGGGTGCTCCTGTTCGTGGGCGGCGTGGCGCTCGTGACCGTCGGCTGGCTCTACCAGTTCGGGACGCCGGACGCCGTCGACCCCCGCGCGGGGCGGCTCGCGATCGGCCTGTCGGCGCTGTCGGTCGGGGTGCTCACGTTCACGAGCGCGACCGTGCGGCGCCACGCGTACACGCTGATCTACGCCCTGTTCTTCATCGTCTCGGCGTGGCAGATCGCCGTGGCCACCGGAGGCGGGCTCACCCCGACGTCGGCGTTTAGCGTGATCCTGGTGTTCCTCGGGTGCTCGGCCGGGATCCAGACGCCGCGGCTGCTGGCCGTTTACACGGGCCTGTTCGTCGGCGCGATGGCCGTCGGGCTGGCGACGATCCCCGAGCCGGGCGTCCCCCCCGGGGCGTTCCTGGCGACGCTGGGGTCGCTCGGCGCGCTGGGCGTGTTCGTGGCCCGGGCCCGGCTCCAGTCGCTCCAGACGCTCCACGACGCCAAGGAGGAGGCGCTCGACGCGGCCCGCGCGAAGGCCGAGTTCCTGGCCGCGATGAGCCACGAGATCCGGACCCCGCTCAACGGCGTGATCGGGATGACCGACGTGCTCGCGACGACGCCGCTCTCGACCGACCAGCGCGACTGCGTCGACACGATCCAGGCGTCGGGGCGGGCGCTGCTCGGCGTGATCAACGACGTCTTGGACTTTTCCAAGATCGAGGCCGGCCGGCTCGAGCTCGAGTCCGAGCCGGTCAGCCTCCAGGCCCTGGCCGACGAGGCCGTCACGGTGGTGGCCCCGGTGGCGACCCGGAAGGGCCTCGAGGTCGTCTGCCACGTGGCCCCGTCCGTCCCCGAGCTCGTCCTGGCCGACGGGGCGCGGCTCCGCCAGATCGCGCTCAACCTGCTCGCCAACGCCGTCAAGTTCACCGAGGCCGGGACGGTCACGCTCCACCTCGACGCCCGCCGCTTCTGGACCCACATCGACGTCCTCCTCCGGGTCTCGGACACCGGCATCGGCATCCCCGCCGACCACCTCGACCGCCTGTTCGACTCGTTCTCCCAGGTCGACGCCTCGACGACGCGGCGCTTTGGAGGGACCGGGCTGGGGCTGGCGATCACCAAGCGGCTGGTCGAGCAGATGAACGGGACGGTCCGCGTCGAGAGCGAGGTCGGGGCCGGGTCCACGTTCACCGTGACGATCCCGCTCGCGGTCGCGCAGGGCCCGCCGGCGGCGGCGCCCCCGGCCGGCACGCTCCTGCTGGTCGAGCCCCACGACGGCGCCCGGGCCGCGGTCACGGTCCTCGCCGAGCACCACGGGCTCGACGTGGTCGCGCTCGCGACGCCGACCGAAGCCCTCGCCTGGACCGAGGCGGGCGGGCGCTACGACGTCGCCGCGCTCGCCCTCGCCGACGGCGCGCTCCACCTGGCCGACCGGCTCCGCTCCAACCCCGCTCCTGACCAGTGGGGGCGGCCGATCGTGCTCCTGGCCCCGATCGGGAGCGAGGTCGTCTCGGGGGGCCTGTTCGACACCGTCGTGGGCAAGCCGGTCAGCGCGGACCGGTTCTCCGAAATGATGGCCCGGCTCAGGGGCGACCTCAAGGGCCCGACCGAGACGGACCCGGCCGCCCCCATCGAGGCCGACGTCCGGGTGCTCCTGGTCGAGGACCACGAGATCAACCGGAAGGTGGCCGTCGGGCTGCTCGCGCGGCTCGGCGTCACGCCCGACGTGGCCGAGGACGGCGCCCAGGCGCTCGAGGCCCTGGGCCGGGCGCACTACGACCTCGTCCTGATGGACCTCCAGATGCCCGTGCTCGACGGGGTCGAGGCGACCCGCCAGCTCCGCGCGACGCTCCCCGCCGACCGCCAGCCCCGCGTCGTCGCGCTGACGGCCAACGCGTTCTCAGAGGACGCCGCCCGGTGCCGCGACGCCGGCATGGACGGGTTCCTCACCAAGCCCGTCCGCCTCGCCGACCTCCGGGCCGAGCTCGCGGGCCTCCCCAACCGCCCGCCCTCGCGCGACGCCGCCCTCCGACCGGCGGGCCCTGCCCTCGCGCGTCCCGAGCCGCGGCCCCTCGGCGTCGACCTGGGGCCGGCGGGGATCGTCGCCCACCTCCGCGCGCTCGCCGACGGCGACGACGCGCTCGCGGCCGAGATCCTCGAGGCCTACCTCCGCACCGAGCCGACGCTGCGCGACGAGCTGACCGACGGCGAGCCGGCGTCGGCCGCTCACAAGCTGAAGTCGGCGTGCGGAACGCTGGGCGCGGACGCGCTCGCCCACGCCGCCTTCGAGATCGAGCGCGACGTCCGGAACGGGGTGGACGTGTCGGCCGCCGTCCGGACCCTCGACGAGGGACTGGGACGGTTCCGGGGCGCCGCGGAGGAGGCGCTCGCGAGGCTGGCGACCCCCGCCTAGAGCGCTCGCGCTCTGCAGGGGGCGCCGCCGTCGCGTCCCTTCTCCAGGTCGAGACCGCGATCCCGGGCTGAGATCGCGGTCGTTTACGCGCGCTCCGTGTCACGCGTCGCCGGACAAATCGGGCGACCAGACGAGGTCTCTCGCGTCCAGGTACCGGTTTCTCAAAGGGCGTTTCCGTCCTCCCGATACCCCCCGGACTGTGCCCCACGCTCGCCCCGCTGCTCTCGTGACCCTCTCCCGCGCCGTGTTCGCCCACCGAGGCTTCGAGCTCCGCCTCCGCGCCGCCGCCGACGCGTTCGCCTTCGAGGTGGGGCACCACGACCTGACGCTCCACGCGTCCGCCGCCGACTTCTCCTCCCCGCACGCCGCCGAGCGTGCCGGCCGCCGCTTCGTCGACGACGCCCTCGGCGCGTTCGCGTCGGCCTCGGCCACGCTCGCGGCCTGACCCACTCGCTCCGAGGAGGAGCGCCTGGGGAGCCGGCACGGCCGGCCCGCACCCGAGCCGTGATCCATCCGAGCCCTCGCCCTCGCGCCGCCCGTGCCCTCCCCTACCAGACGAGCCTCCGGCCTGTGGTGGGCCGGAGGCTCGTCGCGGATGGGGACCTCCCGGGAGGCCGAGGGTCAGTCGTCCTCGAAGTAGAAGTCGTCGTTGTGGGTCGGGTAGTCGGGCCAGACCTCCTCGATGCTCTCGTAGGGCGCGCCGTCGTCCTCCATCTCCTCAAGGTTCTGGATGACCTCGGCCGGGGCGCCGGTCCGGTCGGCGTAGTCGACGAGTTCGTCCTTGGTCGCCGGCCAGGGCGCGTCCTCCAGCGTCGCGGCCAGTTCGAGCGTCCAGTACATACAGTCTGCGGGGTCGAGAGAGGGGGTTGCGTCGGGCGAGCACGATAGGGCCGGGCCCGGAGAAATGCAACGGCACGGGCCGATGAGGTTCCTGCGGAGACGGCGCGAGAACCCACCCGCTGCCGACCGGCGGCGCCGCTCGCGGGCCACGCCCCCACACGGCTCGGTCTCAGAAGCTCCGCGCGCCGGCGTCGTGGCCTTAGTCGAACGAGATCGTCTGGGAGCGGGCGGCCTCCAGCAGCTCGCGGTACTGGTCCGGCGTGACGTCCGGGACGAACGTGGCGACCGGGTTGACCGGCGTCTGCGCCTCGTTGAGCAGGCGGACCTCGTAGTGGAGGTGTGGCGCCGTCGAGAGGCCGGTGTTGCCGGAGTACGCGACGGTCTGGCCGCGCCGGACGAGCGTCCCCTCGCGGACGCCGTCGGCCACGCGCGACAGGTGGGCGTAGCGGGTGAGCTTGCCCGCCAGCGGGTGCTCGATCTCGATCACGTTGCCGTAGCCGCTCTTCGTCCCCACAAAGCTGACGCGCCCGTCGCCGGCCGCGTAGAGCGGCGTCCCGACGGGCGTCGGGAAGTCGACGCCGGCGTGCATCCGGGAGACCCGCAGGATCGGGTGGAAGCGCATGCCGAACCCCGACGTCAGGCGGGCGCCCTTGAGGGGCAGGATGGCCGGCTGCTGGCGGAGCACGGCGTCGCGCTGGCTGGCCAGGCTCCGGAGCTCGTCGTAGGACTGGCTCTGGAGCTCGAGCTGGCGTTCGAGCCGGTCGAACGTCTCGGAGGTCTCGGTGAGGAGCTCCGCGGTGGGCGTCGAGAACCGGGAGAACCGGGTGTCGGCGGCGCCGCCGACACCCAATCGGAACGCGTCCTCGGAGATCGGCTCGGCGTTGAGGACCGTCCGGTAGATCTCGCGGTCGGTCTCGGCCAGGTCCTCGAGCTCATCGGAGAACGACGTGAGCTGGGAGTGGGCCGAGGCGAGCTCGCCCCGGAGCGCGTCGATCTCCTCGGCCTGGGCCACCTCGGCCGGCGACGTCGTGAGCGTCGAGAGCACGCCGACGCCGACGGCGCTGAGCACGAGCGAGAGGCACACGATGGCGCCGGCCTTGAGCCAGAGCCCCTTCCGGCTGGGCTCGACCTCGACGAACGTGCACGCGTCGTGGTCGTAGTAGAAGAATCGGTTGTCGGGCATGCAGACGGTGGTGGCGAAGGTGCAGCTCTCGAGGGCCGATTCCCGACGGCGGCGGCCGGACGGGGGCGACGGCGTGTCTGTGCACGCGGTCCCGTCCGCAACAACTGGGCCGGAGCCCTGGGGGAGGTGCCCGACGGGCGCTGAGCCCCCGCCAGTGGCGGCGGCTCAGTCGGCGTGCGCCAAACATAGACGGTCCCCTGAGGATTTGGCAACTGCCTCCCCCGGGATTCCCCTATCTCTCCACGGAACGCCCCGCCCCGTCCCGTTTCGATCCGTAACCCTGCCCGGGCTTACTCCGGCCCCGGGCCGTCCAGCACGAGCGCGTAGAGGTCGGCCATCGAGACGTCGAGGTCGAGCGCGTCCGACCGGAGCGCGGCGTCGAGGCTCGTGGTCGCCCGCATCCGCCAGTCGCCGCCCTCGTCGGGCCGGAGGTACTGCATGACGAGGGGGCGGCCGGGGTCGGCGAGCCACACCTCGTGGACGCTCGGGAGGGCCGTGTAGGTCGCCAGCTTGGCGCCGGCGTCCGAGTCTCCCGTCGACGGCGACAGCACCTCGACGACGAGGTCCGAGTTGAGCAGCCGCCGAGGCCGGCTCTCGTCGTACTCGGGCCGGCACGCGACGACGACGTCCGGGTAGACGAACCGCCGGGAGCCGTGGACGGCCACCCGCTGGTCGGACGAGAACACGTGGCACCCGCGCGGGGTCAGCCGGAGGCTCAGCTCTCGCGTGAGGTTGCCCTTGAGTTGGTTGTGCTCGGGCTCGGCACCCGCCATCGCCGTCACCCCGTCCGAGTGATACCCGTGGACCGGGCGGACCTCGCCGTCCCAGAACTCGTAGCGCTCCCCGTCGCCGGCGGCGGCCTCGATGGCGAGGTACTCGTCCCAGGTGTAGCGACGGTCGCGTCGAACAACAGCAGACATGGCGAGGGGCGGAGACCGCCCTCAACCTACGGCGCCCGGCACGAGCTCCGCCGTTAGCCCCCCGTCGGACGGAACAGCGCCGCCACGTCGACCGCGACCCCGTCCAGCAGCACCGACCGAGCGTCGCCGCGCCCGACGGCGCGGTCGGCCGTCCGGAAGTCGTCGCCGTCCGGGGTGAGCACCTCGGCGGTTCCCTCGCCCGGGTCGAGGATCCACAGCTCGCCGACGCCCGCCTGGGCGTACGCCCGCCGCTTGGCCGTCACGTCGTAGTAGCCGGTCGAGGGCGAGAGCACCTCGGCGACGAGGTCGGGCGCGCCCTCCACCTCCTGCTCGCCCAGGATGCCGAGCCGGTCGGCGGCGATGAACACCAAGTCGGGCTGGAACGCCCGTTCGTCCGTCAGCTTCACGTCGAGCGGCGCCGTGAGGACGAGGCCGAGGTCACCGAATCGGACGTGATCGCGGAGGAGGTCGTAGAACCGAGCGGAGACGACTTGGTGGAAGACGCGGGGCGCTGGCGACATGACGATCGTTCCGTTGATGAGCTCGGCACGGGTGCCCTCCGGCAGCGCCCGCCAGTCGGCGAGCGTCTGGTTGGGAACCACGGTGACGTTCTTCTCCCACCACTCGACGAATCCGGGCGGCGGGCAGGTGATGGTCGTCGGCATGGCGGAGGACGGTGCGGGGAGACAGGCTACATGTTGCGCCGGTACTGGCCGCCGACCTCGAAGAGGGCCGCCGTGATCTGGCCGAGCGACGCCACGCGGACCGTGTCCAACAGCGCCTCGAACACGTTACCGCCAGTCCGCGCCGTCCGCTGCAAGGCCGTGAGCGCGGCGGGCGCCTCGGCCGCGTGGCGGCGGTGGAACCGGGCGACGCCGTCGAGCTGGCGCTGCTTCTCGGCGTCGGTCCCCCGCATGAGCTCGACCTCGGTCGCCGTCTCGGCGCCGTCGGGCGGCAGGAACGTGTTGACGCCGACGACCGGCAACTCGCCCGAGTGCTTGCGGTGCTCGTAGAGCATCGACTCGCTCTGGATCTTGCCGCGCTGGTACATGCTCTCCATGGCGCCGAGCACGCCGCCGCGGTCCGAGATCCGCTCGAACTCCTGGAGCACGGCCTCCTCCACCAGGTCCGTCAACTCGTCGATGATGTAGGCGCCCTGAATCGGGTTCTCGTTCTGCGCCAGCCCCAGCTCGCGGTTGATGATGAGCTGGATCGCCATGGCTCGGCGGACGCTCTCCTCGGTCGGCGTCGTGATGGCCTCGTCGTAGGCGTTGGTGTGGAGCGAGTTGCAGTTGTCGTAGATCGCGAGCAGCGCCTGCAGCGTCGTCCGGATGTCGTTGAACTGGATCTCCTGGGCGTGGAGCGACCGGCCCGAGGTCTGGACGTGGTACTTCAGCTTCTGGCTCCGCTCGCTGGCGCCGTAGAGCTCCTTCATCGCGACCGACCAGATCCGCCGGGCGACGCGGCCGATCACGGCGTACTCGGCGTCCATCCCGTTCGAGAAAAAGAACGAGAGGTTCGGCGCGAACGCGTCGACGTCCATCCCGCGCGCCCGGTACGCCTCGACGTAGGTGAACCCGTTGGCGAGCGTGAACGCGAGCTGCGAGATCGGATTCGCGCCGGCCTCGGCGATGTGGTAGCCCGAGATCGAGACCGAGTAGAAGTTGCGGACGCCCTCGTCGATAAACGCTTGTTGGACGTCGGCCATGCAGCGGAGCGAGAACTCGGTCGAGAAGATGCAGGTGTTCTGCGCCTGGTCCTCTTTGAGAATGTCAGCCTGGACCGTCCCCCGAACCGACTGCAACGCGCGCTGGCGGATCTCGCGGTACTCGTCGTCGCCCAACAACCCCCACGTCACCAGCTCCGCGCCCGACGTGCCGAGCAGGCCGAGCCCGGAGCCGTCGTGCCCTTCGGGGAGGTTCGGGGTTCGCGGTTCGGGGTTCGCCTCCTGCTCCCCCGAAGCCGAACCCTGAACCTCGAACCCTGAACCCTCCTCGAACGGGACGTACCTCGGGCGGTCGTCGCCGAGCTCGTCGGCGATGCGCGCCTCCGCGTCCTCCCACCGCCCCTCGGCCTTGAGGAACGCCTCGACCTGCTGGTCGACGGCGGCGTTCATGAACATGGCCAGGATGGCCGGCGCCGGGCCGTTGATGGTCATCGAGACCGACGTCGTCGGGGCGCACAGGTCGAAGCCGGAGTACAGCTTCTTCATGTCGTCCAGCGTCGCGATGGAGACGCCGGACGTCCCGACCTTGCCGTAGACGTCGGGCCGCGGGTCGGGGTCGCGGCCGTACAACGTGACGCTGTCGAACGCGGTCGACAACCGCTTGGCAGGGAGCCCCAGGCTGACCAGGTGGAACCGCTTGTTGGTCCGCTCGGGCGTGCCCTCGCCGGCGAACATCCGGGTCGGGTCCTCGCCCTCGCGCTTGAGCGGGAACACGCCGGCGGTGAAGGGGAAGTGGCCGGGCAGGTTCTCCAGGAGCGCGTAGCGGAGCCGCTCGCCGGGGTCCTCGGTCCGGGGCAGCGCGACGCGCGGGAGCACGGTGCCGCTCAGCGTCTCGCGCGTCAGCGGCTGGCGGATGTCTCGGCCGCGGACGGTGTAGACCAGCTCGTCGCCGGCGTACTGCTCGGCGACGGCGTCCCAGTTCTCCAGGATCGCGCGGGAGCGCGGGTCGAGCCGGTCCCACCAGTGGGCGGCCATCTCGTCGAGCCGGCCGGCGACCTGCTCGCGGTCGTCGGGCGCCCACGCCTCGACCTGCTCGCGCGCGCCGACGGCCTGGCCCCACTTGCGGGCCGTCGCCACCTCCGCTTGGGCCCACCCACGGGTTTCGCGGCAGGTATCGGCGATCTCGGCGAGGTAGCGCTGGCGCGCCGGCGGGACGACCGCCAGCTCGGACGGGTCGAGCGCCGGCAGCGTCTCGGCGTCGAACAGCGTCGACGTCCGGTCGAACCCGTGCGGGCGGAGCCGGTCGAGCAGCGCGAGGTAGAGCGCCGACACGCCGGGGTCGTTGAACTGGGCGGCCATCGTCGGGTAGACCGGCATCGCGTCGGGCGACTCGGAGAACGCGCCGCGGTTGCGCTGGACCTGCTTCTTGACGTCGCGCAGGGCGTCCTGGGCGCCGCGCTTCTCGAACTTGTTGAGCGCAACCAGATCCGCCGCGTCCAACATCCCGATCTTCTCGAGCTGGGTCGGCGCCCCGAAGTCGGACGTCATCACGTAGAGCGAGACGTCGACGAGCTCGGCCACCTCGGTGTCGCTCTGGCCGATCCCGGCCGTCTCGACGACGACCAGGTCGAAGCCGGCCGCGCGGCACACGCCGATGGCCTCCGCGAGCGCGCCCGACGTGGCCCGGTGCGCCTGGCGCGTGGCGAACGACCGCATGTAGGCGCGGTCGGCGTGCTCGCCGTACAAGCTGTTCATCCGGATCCGGTCGCCGAGCAGGGCCCCGCCCGTCCGCCGCCGCGTCGGGTCGACGGACAGGACGGCCACCGAGACGTCGGGGAAGTCGTTGAGGAAGCGGCGGACCAACTCGTCGGTCAGCGTCGACTTGCCGGCTCCGCCGGTCCCGGTGATGCCGACGACGGGAACCGCCGAGGGGTCAGGGGTCTGTGTTGTGGGTTCGAGTGCCGGGGCACCGTCGCCAGACGGGGCGCTCGCGCGCTGCTCGACGGCCGTGAGCGCTCGGGCGACCGTCTGCGGCATGGCCGCCGTCGCACGGGGAGCCACCGCTGCCCGCGTGGCGACCGGCGGGTCCTCCCGAGCAGCGGGCGACGAACCCTGAACCCCGAACCCTGAACCTCCCGCCGCCAGTGGGTCGAAGTCGCACGCCTCCACCATCGACTCGATCATGCCCTCGAGGCCCATCCGCATCCCGTCCTCTGGGGAGAAGATCTTGGCCACGCCGTAGGCCTCGAGCTCGGCGATCTCCTCCGGCACGATGACGCCGCCGCCGCCGCCGAACACCCGGACGTGGCCGGCGCCGCGCTCCCGGAGCAGGTCGACCATGTAGGTGAAGTACTCGACGTGGCCGCCCTGGTACGACGAGATCGCGATGCCCTGGGCGTCTTCCTCGATCGCCGTCCGCACCACGTCGTCGACGGACCGGTCGTGGCCGAGGTGGATCACCTCGACGCCCTGGGCCTGCAGGATCCGCCGCATGATGTTGATCGCGGCGTCGTGGCCGTCGAACAGAGCCGCGGCGGTGACGAAGCGGACGGGGTGCGTGGGCGTGTACATGGGGGCTCGGAAGGGCTTCCGAAAAGTAGTCGGGGCACGGTCTCGGGGATTGAACGCGCCGCGAAACGGACCGTTCTTGACAGTGCTCCCGACCCCGCCGACGCCCATGCGCTCCCTCGCCCTCGTCGCCGCCCTCACGCTCGCTGGCTGCGCGGGGCTCGGCCCGGCCGACGCGGAGGCGCCCGGCGTGGGGGCGCCCGGCGTGGAGACCCGGAGCGACCTGGTCCGGGCGTTCTCGGAGCGCGGGTGGCGGGCGGTGCCGGTCCAGTTTGTCCGGCCCATCGGCATCGTCGGCGAGGGGACCGTGTACCGGGTCGAGGGGCGGACGGTCGTCGTCTACGACTACGCGTCGCCGGAGCAGGCGGCCGCGGCGGCGCCCGCCGACGAGGTCCGGCTGGTCCGTCTCGACGCGGGCCTCGGCGTCCAGGCCTACCGCCGCCCGACGCTCGTCGTGCTGACCTACGGCCGCCTGCGGACGGCGTTCGACCTCCGGCTGGCGGACTTGCTCACGGGGCCGTCGATGGCCCGCGCCGACCGCTAGACCGCGCTCGCGGGTCACCGGGCTGCGGGGCGGCCGGATCCATAGCTTGGGCGGCGCCCTCCGCCCCCGCGCGCCGCGCTGCCGTATGCCCCCCAGCCGCCCCGCGCGCGCGCCGTCCCGTCTCGCCGACCTCGGGGCCCGCGCGTCCGGCGCCCTCCGCGGGACGATCTCCGCCCCCGCCCTTCTTGCCCTCGTCGTGGCGGCCGGCCTGTTCCACGCGCTCACCCTCCGGCCCGAGGGCGCGTCGCACGGGGACGTGCTGCAGGTGCTGGTCCACGCCGAGAACCTGGTCGGGGGCGAGCCCTACGCGGCCACGGGCTACATCCAGAACCCCAAGCGGTTCTACGCCCCGGTGGGGTACCCCCCCGGCTACCCGCTGCTGCTGGCCCCGTTCGTCGCCCTGTTCGGCGGGTCGATGGAGGTGGTGCGCGGGGTGGCGCTCGGCCTGCTGACGGTGGGGGTGGGGGCGCTCGCGTTCCTGATTCGGCGGAGCGTGTCGGCCGGGCTCGTCGGCCTGTTCGTGCTCGCGGCGGGTTTGCAGCCGTACCTGTGGGAGGCGAAGCACCTCGGGTTCTCGGGGTTCATCGTTCTGGGCCTGGCGTCGGCGAGCCTCCTGCTGTACGAGACGGAGAGCCCGCCACAGCCTGGCCGCCGGCTCGACCTCCGGCACCTCGCCGCGGGTCTGGTCGCCGGAGTCGCCGTCTCGACCCACCCGCTGGCCTGGGCCCTCCCGCTGGCGTTCCTCGCAGGCGACCTCCTCCGAGAGCGCCGCGTGACCCGCCGGTTCGGCTGGGCGATCGCCGGGGTCGCCGTGGGCACCCTCGCCCTGGCCGTGCTGGTCGACACGACCGCCGGCGCCCAGTTCGCGCCCTCGGCGCGGGGCTCTGGACGCGGAGGCGGCTACGGGTCCCTCCTGCTCTCCGGCGTGCTCCAGGAGCTGGGCCGCATCCCGGGGCGGGTCGTGGCGCGGTTGTGGGACTACGGCCGGACCACCTACGTTTTCTGGTACGCCCCGGTCCCGGGCGGGGACCTGTGGAAGTACGCGCTCTTGCTCGCGTCGCTCGTGCCCGTCGGGTGGGGGTGGGTCCTCCGCTTGCGCCGCGCCGGGACGGCCGAGGCGTTCGGCGTCATCTACGTGGCCGGCCTGCTGCCGTGGGGCTTCGCCGACGTCCGCTACGTCATCCCGCTCGTCCCGCTCTACTACGTCTACCTCGTGACCGGGCTCGACGCGATGGTGCAGAGGTCGGCGACGGTGGGCCGCGTCGCGGTGGCCCTGACCGTGCTGGCGCTCGTCGGGGTCTACGGCGCCCGGTACGCGCTCGACGTGCCGACCCGGCCGGACCGGGACATGGTGGCCGCGTACGACTACATCCGCACCCAGACGCCGGCGGACGCCGTGTTCGTGACCAACTCGGACCCGCGCCAGATCGCGTACCAGGCCGGCCGCTCGGCGTCGCTGGCGCCCAACGCGCTCGACCTGTGGCCGGAGTACGCCGCGGGGATCGGGGCGAGCCACGTGCTGGTCCGGACGAGCCGGAACGAGCGCCTCCCGATCGACCCCCGATACCAGGCGGCGTTCGAACGGGGCAGGTGGACCGTGTACCGAATCCCTCCGGACGCCTTGCCCGAGCCGCCCGCCGTGCGAGAGAGCACCGGCCGACGAGGCGACGCCCGCGACCGGCCGCCCGCCGGCCGCCGTGAGCGTGGCCGACGGAGCCGCTCGACTACGCCGGGGGGGTGACGTCGGGCCCGCGGACGCCGGTGACCTGGAGCACCGGCCCGAACACGCTCAGCAGACCCCTCGGCCCGGGCACCCGCCGGAGCCGGTCGTAGAAGGCGACGAGCGTCCGCTCGCGGGCCGACACCGCCGCGACCTCGGCCTGGGTCGGCGCGGGGGCCGAGAAGCGGAGGCGGACGAAGCCGGCACGGCGGAGTCGGCGCGACAGCTCGGCCCGGGACACCAGGCGGAGAAACCGGTACGGGACGCCCTTCGCCCAGCGGACGTAGGCCGGCATCCACCGGCGCGGCAGGAACCCGACGCCCCACACGCCCACGTGCGGCTCGGGCGCTAGGCTCAGCCGGTTGGCCGTGACGAGCGCCAGCGCGCCGCCCGGCCGGCCCACCCGCCCGCTTTCCGCCAGCATCGCCGACGGGTCGCGGACGTGCTCGAGTGTGGCCTCGGAAAACACCAGGTCGAACCGGCCCTCGGGGAACGGGAGGTGCTCGGCGCAGGCGCACACCAGCGGGGCGTCCAGGCCGCGCTCGTCCAGCTGCTTCCGAGCCACCACGAGCCACCGGAACGCGATGTCGACGCCGACCACGCGGCGGCCTCGGCGGGCGGCGGCCACCAGGAATCCGCCCGTCCCGCACCCGACCTCCAACACGGTGCCGGGCGTGTCGGTGAGGTCGCCTTCGAGGGCGGGCAGCGCCTCGTCCCACTTGTCCGCCAGCAGGAGCGCCTTGCGGCTGAACCGCTCGACACTCTCGGACGGCACGTCCGGCGTGATGCGCCAGTAGAACCGGACGAGACCGGCGAAGTCAGTGCTCCGGGCTTTCTCGGCGAGGACTCGGCCTTTCTGGTGGTCGTCCTCGACGGAGATATACGAGTCGGGGAAGACGCGGAAGTCGGGGATGCCCAGGACGACGGGGTAGGTCCGGTCGCACGCCGGGCAACGGTAGGCGTCGGCCTCGGCGTCGAGCCCGCCTTTGCAGAGCGGGCAGCAGAAGGCAGGGAACGCAGCGGGGGACGTCACGAGGACTTGGGAGCGCGCAGGTCGCGCACGAGCTGGCGGGCGCGGAGGTACGGGTCGAGGGCCCACTCGGGGACGTCGGTAAAGAGCGCGGGCCGTCGGACGTAGAACGCGTCGATCCGGTCGAGCAGGTGGAGGTCGTCGCCGGGGCGGGCGCGGCCGAGCCGCGTCGTGCAGGCCGCGCGGACGTGGCGGCGGGCCGCCGCGAGCGCCGCGCCGTCGACCGCTCCGTAGGGGTAGGCGAAGGTCTCGACCGGAGCGCCGGTCCGGGCCTCGATCTCGGCCACCGAGCGCGCGACCTCGGCCTCGACGGGGTCCGGGGCGAGCCGGGTAAGGTCTGGGTGCGTGCCGGTGTGGGCGCCCAGCTCGACCCCCTGCTCCCACATGACGAGCGCGTCGTCCCACCCCATCAGCGGGCGCGTCCCCATCGGCGGTTGGTGGCCGGGCCACCCGTTGTCCCGGCCGACGTAGTCGGTGACCAAAAACACGGTGGCCGTGAAGCCGTGGCGCCGGAGCACGGGGAACGCCTCGGTGAAGACGTTCCGGTAGCCGTCGTCGAAGGTGATCGCGACGTGGCGCTCGGGGACAGCCCCGCGTTGGAGGTGGCCGACGGCCTGGGCGACGGTCAGCGTCCGCCAGCCGTGCGCGGCAAGGTGGGCCATCTGCCGAGCGAACAGCGCCGGGGCGACGGACACGACCGAGCCGCTGTCGTCGACCGAGTGGTAGGTCAGGATGGGGAGCCCCGGCATCCGGGATGGGTCGAGAGTGGAGGGTAGAGAGTAGAGGAGGGCGGCGCGTTTGACCGCCCCTTCTAGGACTATCGCAGACTCGACGCTCGGTCGCCACCCGTGTCATCCTGAACGGAGCGAAGGATCTCAACGCGGACGTCCAGCCCACAGGGAGCGGTGCCGGTGGCCCGGATGGTTCGTGCTGAGATCCCTTCGGCTTCGCTCAGGACATGCTTTCGCAAGCTCAGGATGACAAACCGGGGAGGTTGAGATCGCCCGGCCTCCGCTCCTCTACCCCTCCGCGAGCGCGGGAGGCGCGGCGGGCGAGCAGGTCGTCGACGAGAGTGAGGTAGCGGCTCAGGTGGTGCTCGGCCGTTCCGTGCGCCCGGAAATGAGCGTGGCCGTTCTCGGCCAGCCGCTCGCGGAGGGCGGGGTCGGCGCCGAGCGCTTGGACGATCCGGACGAACTCGTCGGCGGTCTCGAACAGCCGCCCGCCTCCGCTCTCCTCCACCAACTCGGCGAGCGCCCCGATCCGCCGGGCGACGACGGGCGTCCGCATCGAGAACGCCTCGAGGACGACCTGCCCGAACGTCTCGTAGCAGAGCGACGGCACGGCGAGCGCGAGCGCGCCGGCGTAGAGCGGCCCCAGCGCCTCGAACGGTTGCCGACCCAGAAACCGGACGCGCGGGCTCGCCGCCGCCCGCCGCTCCAACTCCGCCCGGTACCCGCCGTCGCCGACGACGAGCAGGTCGGGGCCGTCCACTCCGGCAAAGGCCGGGAGGACGTCCTGGAGCCCCTTCAGCTTTTCCAACCGTCCGACGAACAGCACGTAGGGGCGGCCGCCGTTCGCGTGCTCGGCGACGTCCACCGGCGGCGGGTGGGGCGCAAAGAGCGGGAGCAAGACCGTCGGCAAGTCGAGGCCGCGGGCCGCGTGCATCTCGGCCGTGAACCGGCTCGGAGCCAAGAACGCGTCGACGTGGCGGACGGCCTCCTCCACCAGCCCCGTGCTCCGCCACAGCTGCGGCGGGCGGCGGTAGTGGAGCGTGCAGCGGAGGCACTCGGGCTCGCGGCACGCGTGGCGGTTGTCCTTGAACAGGATGTGGGTCGGGCACACGAGCCAATACTCGTGCACGGTGTACAGCTTGACGGCGTCGCCGTAGGCCAGCACGCCGGGCCCGCCGACGAGCGAGACGTTGTGGAAGTGGATGACGTCGAAGCGGTCGCCGTCGAGCAGGCGGTGGAGGGCCGGCGCCTTCAGGGCGGGGCGGCCCGTCTGCTGCGTCAGCAGGGGCGAGAGCACGCCGGCCCGGCTCTCCAGCGTGTGGACGGTGACGCCAGGGTGGAGCGGGCCCGCGGGGTTCGGCGCGCCGTCGCCGACCAGGTCGTAGGCGTCGCGGCAGTGGACGACGTCGACGGCGTGCCCGCGCTGGGCCAGCTCGTTCGAGAGCCGGTGGACGTAGACGGCGTCGCCGCCGACGTGGTACGGCGGGAAGAACGTGGTCACCATCGCGAAGCGGAGCGAGCGGCCCGGGCTCATCGGGTCTCCTCGAACACGCGCCGCGTCCGCCGCGCCGCCTCGGCCCAGGTGAACTGGCGCGCGCGCTCGATCCCGCGCCGGCGCATCGCGTCGGCCACGCCCTCTCCTTCCAGCACCTCGCGCAGCGCCCGGCAGATGGCGTCGGGGTCGGTCGGGTCGAAAAAGCGGCCGGCGTCGCCCAGCACCTCGGGGAGCGAGCCGCGGTCGCTCGCGACGACGGGCGTCCCGCACTGCATCGCCTCGACGGCCGGCAGCCCGAACCCCTCGTCGAGCGACGGGAAGGCGAGCACCGCGGCGGCGTTGTACCAGTGGGCCAGGTCGGCGTCGGGCACGAAGCCGGTGAACACGACGCGGTCGCCGAGCCCGAGCGCCTCGACCTGGGCCGCCAGCCGCGCGTAGTCCGAGTGGAACGCGTCGCCTTGGTGGTCGCCGACCAACACGAGCCGGACGTCGGCCGTGGCCGGGGTCTCCGCCAGACCGGCCACGGCGTCGACGAGGGCCCCCAGGTTCTTGTGCGGGCTGATCCCGCCGACCGCCAGCACGAACCGCTCATCCGGCGACACGCTGGCACGGGCCAGGACGGCCGCCGTCTCGGGCCCCGGGGTGATCGGCCGGAACGTGTCGCTCGCCGCCTCCGTCGCCACGCCGACGCGGTCGGGCACCAGGCCGAAGTAGTCGCAGAGGGCCGCCTTCGACGCCTCAGAGACCGTGAGCACGCGGTCCGCCTGAAAAAGCGCGAGCCGCTGCTTGGCCTTCCAGAACGCCAGGAGCCGCTTGTTCGGGAACGTCGCCTCCGGGTGCCGGTCGGCGATGACGTCGTGGATCGTGACGACGACGCGCGCCCGGTTGAGGACGGGGACGTACGAGTAGACGGCGGGGAAGAAGACGAGGTCGAGGTCGTGGCGGGCGACGGCGCGCGTCATCGCCCACACGTCGCCGAGCGACCGCCGGCCCTGGGCCGACGCCGCGTCCGTCGGCACCTCCGAGGTCTCGACTGCGACCGCCTCGGCGCCGGCGGGGAAGGTGGCCGCGTCGGCCGTCGCGCGGTCGGCGAAGAACACGTAGTCGTGGCCGCCCTCGGCCACGAGCGCGCCGAGCAGCTCGCGCGTGAACCGCCCGAACCCCCTCCGGTTGGACCAGCAGCAGGCGTCGACTCCGATCCTCATGGCGTGTGTGGTGGGAGGCGACAGGCTACGACGGCGGGTCGCTCGTGGGAGCGACGGCTACGACCATGCGCCGGCGCTCTCGCCCGGTCCGGCGACGGAGCCCACCATCTCGCCGGCCGCCCACGCGCTCAGGAACGCGACGAGGTACGGCCACGCCCGCGCCAGCTCCCCGACGCGCCGACCCCTCCGCACCGTCCGCGCCGCGATCCGCGCCGGCAGCAGGACGGGGAGGACGAGCGCGCCGGCCCCCATCGCCAGCCGGTGCCACCCGGGTTGCTCGGCCTCGCGCATCGCGGCGTAGCTCCGGGCGTGGTGGTAGCACTGGCGGACGACCGCCGCCGTCCGGTACGTCGCCGGGTGGTGGACGACGGCGGCCGGCTCGGCCCAGAGCTCGACCCCGCGGGATTGCAGCGCCTGGTGGACGAACACCTCGTAGAACCCGTCGGCCCACGCCGCCTCCACGCGGTCGAGCGCGGCGCGCGTGTACGACGCGTTGGGGCCGGCGAGCGCCGGGACGGGCCCCTCCGCCAGCGGCGGCATCCAGCGGCCGTACTCGTAGAAGTAGACGGCCCAGTCGCGCGCGCGCCCGCCGTCGGGCTGCTCGACCGGCCCGCCGACCACGTCGTGGCCCGCCGCGTGGGCCCGTCGGAGCGCCGTCGCCCAGCCCGGAGCGGCCGTCACGTGGTCCTCGGTGAGCGCGACGACCTCGCCCCGTGCGGCCCGGATACCCCACGTCCGCAGCATGGGGACCGTCGTCCCCGGCGGCTGGGCGAGGACCGTCACCGACGACGACGCCTCGACCTCCGCCCCGTCGACGTGGCCCGACACGATCACCTCGTCGACGCCCGGCTGCCCGACGAGCGACGCCAGGCACGCCGCGAGCGCGGCCGGCCCGTTCGACGCCGCCACGACGACCGAGAGCGACGGGCCGCTCACTCGACCTTCTTCAGGCTGTCGCCGGGGCCGAACAGGTAGCCCACGAACTCGCCCGCGGCGTAGCTCACCATGAACGGGACGAGCAGCGGGAGCGACGCGACGAACGTCCGCCCCTCCCGCCGTTTCGCGACGACCTGCCGGCCGATCCGCGCCAGCATGAGCGGGACGAGGGCCGGCGACCCGAGCGCGTACGCGAGCCGCCGGGCGCGCGAGAGCCGGCGCCCGCGCATGGCCGCGAACGACCGCGAGTAGTGGTACCGCTGGCTCAGGAAGTAGCCGACCCCGAACGTCTTCTTGTGGTCGACGACCATCGCGGGCACACGCACGAAGCGGGCCCCGCCGTCGAGCATCTCCTGCTGCACGAACGACTCCCAGTCCTGCGTGAGCGTCTCGGGCGCGACGGCGTCGAACAGCTCGCGCCGGTAGGCCGCGTTGTTGCCGGCGATGCCGCCCGGGCCCGGCTCTAGCGGCTCCATCAGGCCGGCGTACTCGGTGAGGTAGACGGCGCGGTCGACGAGCCGGTCGGTGCACGCGTTCTCGACCGGCCCGCCGACCGCGTCGGCGCCGGCCGCCAGCGCCCGCTCGATCTCCGCCATCCAGTTCGGGCGGACCAGGCAGTGGTCCTCGATGATGGCGATCACGTCGCCCGTCGCGTGGCCGATCCCGAGGGCCCGCATCTCGGGGATCCCGGGCCGGCGGTCGAGCGGGACCAGCACCACGTCCGGGTGGTGCCGGCGGACGTGCTCGGCCGACCCATCGGCGCAGGCGTCGACGACGACGACCTCGGCGTCGTGGTCGCCGTCCTGGCGGGCGAGCGCGTCGAGGCACTCCGCGATCGACGGCAAGCCGTTCACGTTCGCGACGACGACGGAAATGCGGGGCGGACGGGGGCTCACGGCGGGGTGCTGAAGGGCGGCCAACCTACGGCGGTCGGGTCGGCGCCCTGCAGGTCCGGGAGCGTTTCAGGGAGGGCTATCGCACATTCCAAGCCTCCCCCGGAGTCATCCTGAGCGGAGGCCGTCAGCGGCCGGAGTCGAAGGACCTCGACGCCGTTCAGCTTGCCACGAGGTCGGTCGTGGCGCGTCGAGATCCTTCGACAAGCTCAGGATGACTCATTCTGGCGAGTACGCGACCGCCCTGGACCCTCCGGCCCGTCAGCGCCAAGCGTCCGGGTCGTCGCCGACGGCGACGGCGAGGAAGAGCCGCTCGAAGCGGGCCTCGACCGCGAGCCGGGCGCGCTCGGCCTCGGCCTCGACGAGCCGCGTCAGCAGGATCGAGACGGCCTGGAGCGTGGCCTCGCCGGCGTCGAACCGGGCCCGCTCGGCGGCCAGCGCGGCCTGGGCCGCCTCGACGCGGACGTCGGCCAGCGCGGACTGGGCGTCGAGCGCGTCCAGGGCGATGGCCCGCTCGCGGACCTCCAGGGCGACGCCGCGGCGGGCGTCCTCGCGGTCCCGCTCTAGAAAGGTGGCGCGGGCCTCGGCCTGGCGGACGCGCTGCCGCACGGCGCCCCGGTCGAGCAGCGGAACCGACACGTTGAGGCGGAGAGCGCCGGCCCGGTTGTCGCCGAGCTGACCAACGAGCGCGGCCTGGGCGGCGCTGGAAAAGCCCGTCCCGAGGTAAGCGCCGACGGTGACGGTGGGGAGACGCCCAGCCCGCGCTGCCTGTCGGTCGGCCTCGGCCGCCTGGACCGCGGCCTGGGCCGCCGCGAGGTCGGGCCGGGCGGCGAGCGCACGGTCGACCAGGGCCTCCGCGTCGACGGACGGGGGCGGGCCCCCCGCGTTCGCGGGGGCAGGCTCGGCCGAGTCGGTGGGGAACGTGTAGTCCCCGCCGTCGAGGCCCAGGACGCGGACGAGCCGGGCTTCGGCGAGGGCCTGGTCGCGCTCGGCGGCGAGCACACCCGCCTGCGCCGTGGCCACGCGCTCACGCTGCTGGGCGACCTCGTAGCCGGGCCGCTCGCCGACCTCCGCCTGGACGGCGACGGCGTCGAGGAGCTCGCGCTGCGTCGCCACGTCCTGGGCGGCGACGGCGGCGGCGGCGCGCGCCTGGGCGATGGCGAGGTAGCCCTGGAGGACGGCCGTGGCGGCGGCCTGGCGCGCCCGCGTCCGGTCGAGCTCGGCGGCCCGCAGGGTGGCCTGGGCGGCGCGGCCGTCGGCGCGGCGGGCGAAGCCGTCGAAGAGCGTGTAGCCCACGTCGAGCCCCACGTCCATCGACTCGACGCGCGACTGGGTGAGCCCGCCGCTGGTCTGGTCGAACCCGAGCCCGTAGCGCTGCCCGCCGCCGAGCGCGAGCGACAGCGACGGCAGGCGACGGTCGGCCACAGCGTCGGTAGCGATCTGGGCCTGGGCGACCGCGGCGTCGGCGCGGAGGACGTCGAGGGCCCGATCTCGGGCCAGAGCCAGCGCTTGGTCGAGCGGGACGGCGCGGGGCTGGGCCACCGCGGCGGGGGCGAGGAACAGGAGGAGCAAGAGCGGGCGCATGGGAGGGGAAGCGGGGCGCCCTCCCCTCGTCAAGCGACGTGCCACGGCCCCGCCTGGCGTTCCCGCGCCGCCCACCGCGAGCGCGGTGTGCGGCGGCGCACACCGCTCGGGCGAGCGCGCACGGCCGACGGCTACGCCGGCCCGTCCGAGACGACGCGGCCGTCCAGGATCTCCACCGTCCGCTCGCCGACGGCGGCCCACCGCTCCGAGTGCGTCACGTGGACGACCGTCACGCCCTCGGCGTGGAGCTCACTCAGCGCGTCGAGGACGGCCTCGCCCTGGGACGAGTGCAAGTTGCCCGTCGGCTCGTCGGCCAGCAGGAGGCGCGGGCGCGCCGCGAGCGCCCGCGCCACGCCGACGAGTTGCTGCTGCCCGCCCGAGAGCTCGGTCGGGAACCGGTCGGCCAGGCGGGCGAGGTCGAACCGCTCCAGAACCGCAGCCGTCCGTCGGCCACGCTCGTCGCCGGCCACCTTCTGGTAGCGGAGCGGCTCGGCCACGTTCTCGGCCACGGTCAGGTCGTCGAGCAAGTGGTACGCCTGGAAGACGAACGCGACGGCGTCGCGCGCGAGCGCCGCCCGCTCGCGGTCCGACAGCGCGAGCGCGTCGCGCCCGTCGAACGCGAACGTCCCCGCGTCCGGCCGCGCCAGCAAGCCCAGGATCTGGAGCAGCGTCGACTTCCCCGACCCCGACGGCCCGACGACCGTGACGAACGCGCCCGCCTCGACGTCGAGGTCGATGCCGTGGAGGACGAGCTCGGCGCGGCGGCGCGAGCGGTAGGCGTAGGTCACGTCGCGGAGCGAGAGCAAGGGCATCGGAGTCGGGAAGGGTTGGGGGTTGGACAGAGTGTGGCCGGTTTGTTCCGACGGTGCGGCGGCCGACCCGCGGCGTGAGGGCGGCGCGGCGAGCGGCGCACCGGACGCGCAATCCACCGCCGAGCATCCGACGACCGCCGTAGGGGCGTGTGGCCACACGCCCCGGACGCCACACGCCCCGGACGCCACACGCCCCGGACGCCACACGCCCCGGACGCCACACGCCCGCGTCGGCCACGGGGTCGATTCCCGGCGTCATTCCGAGCGGAGCGCGCGCACGGGGTCGGCGCGCGCCGCGCGGACGGCGTGGACGCCCGACGTCAGCAGCGCCAGCGCGAGCACGCCCAGGCCGACGACCACGAACGGGCCCGCCGAGAGCGGCGCCGGGTAGGCGAAGTCTTGCAGCCAACGCTGGGCCAGCACCACGACGACCGGCGCGGCCACCGCGAGCGCCACCACGACCAGCCGCGCGAACTCGCCCGACAGGCGCGCCACGAGCCCGGCCACGCTCGCGCCGAGCACCTTGCGGATGCCGATCTCCTTCGTCCGCCGCTCGGCCGCGTGCGCCGCCAGCCCGAACACGCCGGCGCACGCCAGCAGCACGGCCACCAGTCCCAGCGCGCCGAAGAGCTGGCCCATCGTGCGGTCGGCCTGGAGCCCCTCGGCGAACGTGTCGGTGACGAACTCGGGCGCGAACGGGTACTCCGGCGCCACGCGGTTCCACGCCGCCTCGACGGCGTCGAGCGTCCGCGCGTCCGTCGCGGCCAGCTGGACCGCCAGCAGCGACGCGTTCATGTGCGGCCCGTTCGGGAAGACGGCGAGCGGCTCGATCTCGCTCCGCAGCGACGCGAGGTGGAAGTCGCGCACGACGCCGACGACCTCGTCCTGGCTTTGGTACCGCGCGATGGATTGGCCGATGGCGTGGGCCGGGTCCGTCGTCATCAGGCCGAGCTGGCGCGCGGCCGTCTCGTTGAGGACCACGCCGTCCGGGTGCGCGTCCGAGACCCACTCGCCGGCGGCGAGCGTCAGGCCGAACGTCTCGGGGTAGGCCGCGTCGGCGTCGAGCGTCATCACGGTGAGGTCATCGGCGGGGTCGTCCGCCGTGGCGACGGGGCCGGCGGTCTGCATAAAGTTGAACCGGCCCGGCACGCCCGAGGCGAGGCTGACGCGCTCGACGCCGGGCACGCCTTCGATGGCGGACTGGATAGCCGTGCTTCGGCCGCCCAGGCCGGGCGCGTGGAGGCCGAGCGCCACGACGCGGTCGCCGGCGAAGCCCAGCGAGGCCGACCGCGACGCCGAGATCTGCTGGAGCACGACGACCGTCGAGGCCAGGAGCACGGCCGTCACGGCGAACTGGAACACGACGAGCGCCTGGCGCACGCGCGTCCCGCTGCGCCCGCGCGTCGCCGCGCCGCGCAAGGCGGAGGCCGGCCGGAAGCGCGCCAACACGGCGGCCGGGTAGGCGCCGGCCACCAGGCCCGTCGCGAGCACGAGCGCCGCCGCTGCCGTCCAGTCGAGCGCGCCGAGGCTGCCCAGCGCGACGCCCTTCTCGAAGAAGGCGTTGAAGGCCGGCAGCCCCGCCGCCGTCACCACGACGGCGAGCGCGCCCGCGGCTAGGCTCAGCACCAGCGCCTCGGCAAGGAAGCCGCCGGCGAGTTGGGCCCGACCCGCACCCAGCGTCTTCCGCACGCCGACCTCGGTCGCGCGACCCATCGCCTGCGCCGTCGCCAGCGTCGCGTAGTTGACGCACGCCAGCAGCAGCACCAGCCCGGCGACGGTCCCGAGCAGGAGGTAGAACAGCGGCCCGCCGAGGAGGGCGTCCGGCCGCGCCTCCAGGTGCTTGTCGACCAGCCGCGGCGTCCGCGTCCCCAGCGTCTGGACCGAGCCCATAAAGTGGTCGTCCGACTCGAAAAGGCGGGCCATCTCGCGGTTCAGCGCCAGCGTGTCCGAGACCTGGGCGAGGCGGACGTAGGTCGGGCTGTCTTCGTGAAGGGCGGCCTCGGGCTCGCCGTCGTAGCCCTCGATCTGGGTGCTGCCGGCGACTAGCAGGTCGAACTGGATCGTCGAGTTGGCCGGCGGGTCCTGGACGATGCCGGCCACCGTGAGCGGCGTCGGCGCGGTGCCGACGACGCCGAACCCGGTCCGCTCCGCCTGAACGCTCTGGCCGACGGGGTCGCCGTCGCCGAAGAGCGCGTGCGCCAGCGTCTCGGTCAGGAACGCGCGGCCAGGCTCGGCGAGGGCCTGGGCGGAGCCGCGCACGAGGGGGAACGAGAACACGTCGAGGAAGCCGGGATCGGCGAACCGCATCGACTCGACGTCGACGGCCTCGGTGCCGGGGCCGCGCCGCACGAAGGCCGGCGCGTCGGTCGTCGCGGCGAAGGCTTGGACGCCGGGCAGGCTGGAGAGCACCTCGACCCCGCCCTCGGGGAGCTCCCGAAACGTCATCTCGCGGTCGCCGATCTTGACCCGCTGCCCGACCTCGACGATCCGCTCGGCCCCGGCGTGGAAGCGGTCGAACGAGAGCTCGTCGCGGGCGAACAGCAGCGCCAGAAAGCAGCACGCCAGCCCGACCGCTAGCCCGCCGAGGTGGACGGCGGCCGTGCCCGGGCGGCGGAGCAGGCGGCGGACGGCGTAGCGGAGCGTTTGGAAGAGCATGGTGCGGTGGGTCAGGGGGCCAGTGCGTCAGCGGGTCGGTAGGTCTGTGTTCGGCCCGCTCGAAAGCGGGCTCCTCGAGAGTTGTAGAGGACGGGACCCGGAGCCCGCCCCCTTGAGGGGGCTCCCCGCAACGCGGGGTGGGGGTGTTCGGTCGAGCGCAGAGCAGGGTTGGACACCCTCCCTTGAGGGAGGGGCTCTCCGACCCGATCGTTCGCGGGCGCACGGGCCCGTCGCCCCACAACCGCTACTCCGAGCGGAGCGCGCGGGCCGGGTCGACCGTAGCCGCGCGGACCGTGTGGAGGCTGACGGTCAACAGCGCGAGGGCGAGCGCGCACAGGCCGGCCACCACGAACGGCGCCGGGCCGAGGGCGACGCGCTCGGCGAACCCGTCGAGCCAGCGCGACAGCGCCCACCACGTCGGCCCGGCCGCGAGGGCGAGCCCGACGACGACGGGCGTAGCGAAGTCGACCGACAGCCGCGCCACCAGCCCGCCGACGGTCGCCCCGAGCACCTTGCGCACGCCGACCTCCTTGCGCCGCGCGCCGACGACGTAGGCCGCCAACCCGAACAGGCCGAGGCACGCCACGACGACGGCGAGCCCGGCGAAGAGGGCGAACGCCCGCGCCAGCCGGGCCTCGGCCGTGTACTGCGCGTCGTACACGGCGTCGAGCGGGGCCGACGAGAACGGCTCGCCCGTGCGCTCGGCCCAGACGGTCTCGACGCGCTCGGCGAGCGCCCCGAGCGGCACGTCGGGCGCGGCGCGGACCAGCAGGCTCCCGCGCGCGCCCTGCTCGAAAAAGACCTGCGGCCCGACGAACGTGCCGGCCCCGTGGTGCCGGTAGTCGGCCACGACGCCCACGACCTCGCCGGCGTCGCGGCCCGCCGTCTGGACAACCTGGCCGATGGCCTGCTCGGGCGTCCAGCCGAGGACGCGGGCGCCGGACTCGTTGAGGAGCACGCCCGTCTCGGCGTCGGCGGGGCGGCCCGCGTCGAGGTCGCGCCCGGCGACCACGCGGAGCCCCAGCGCCTCGGCGTAGTCGCCGTCGACGATCACCGTCTCCATCGTCTGCGAGTCGTCGGTGTCGGCGCCCTGGCGCCAGACGAGCTGGCTCATCCAGCCTTCGAGGCCTGGCGGCGCCTGGGTCCACGACGCCGCCTCGACGCCGGGCAGCGCCGCGACGGCCGCCTTCAGGTCGCGCGCAGCGTCACCGTACACGCCCGCGTCGGTGGCGTCGACGCGCAGCACGCGCTCGCGCTCGAACCCGTCGTCCTGGGCCCGGAGGTGGCCGAGCTGGGCGCCGACGACGAGCGTCGCGACCAGGAGCGCCGTCGAGGCGGCAAACTGGAACACCACGAGCGCGTGCCGGAGCCGGCTCGGCCCGCCCACGGTGGCGTGCCCGCGGAGCGCCTGGGCCGGGCGGAAGCCGGCCAGCACGAACGCCGGGTACAGCCCGGCCACCACGCCGACGCCGACCACCAGCGCCGCCGCGCCGCCGATCACCGACGGCCGGGCGAGCGCCCCCAGCGCCAGGTCGCTGCCCACCAAACCGTTGAACAGCGGAAGGCAGAGCGCCACCAGCACCAGCGCGACGACGCCGGCGACGGCCGCCAGCACGACCGCCTCCAACAAGAACTGGCCGATGAGCGACCCACGCTCGGCGCCAATGGCCTTGCGGACGCCGATCTCGCCGGCCCGCTCGGCCGACCGCGCCGTCGCCAGGTTGACGAAGTTGACCGCGGCCACGGCGAGCACCGCCAGCGCCACGAGGGCCAGCAGCCCGACCAGGCGCCCGTCGCCGTAGACGTTCTGGTAGAAGTCCTCGGTCTCGCTGAAGTAGAGCCCGGCCAGCGGCTCGGCGACCGTCGCCGGCTCCATCCCCGCCTCGGCGAAGCCAGGGAACGTCTGGGTCGCCAGGTCGCGGACGGACGCCGCGAACGCCGTGCGGTCGACGTCCGGTCCGAGCTTGACGAACGTGTAGGTGTTGAACGACGTCCAGTCGCCCTCGAAGTCGCCGAGCGCCCGCAGCACGTCGAACTGCAGGTGCGAGCGGACGCCGTCGGCGAGCACGCCGGTGACCGTGAGCGCCGCGCCCTCGCCCCCCTCGATGGTCCGGCCGACGGCGTCGCGCGTGCCCGTGAGCCGGAGCGCGGCCGACTCCGTCAGCACGACCGAGTTCGGCTCGGCCAGCGCCGTCGCCGGGTCGCCGGCGGCCAGCGGGAAGCCGAGCACGTCGAAGAACGAGGCGTCGGCGGCGTAGCCCGTCGCCCGCTGGCGCTCGCCGTTGCGGCGACTGCTCACCTCGGTCGGGAGCATCCGCACCAGCGCCTCGACGTCGGGCCGGGCGCGGACGGCGTCGGCGAGCGGGGCCGGGCCCGACGCCGCCGTCATCGTCTCGCCGTCGGGCGTCGCCATCTGGGTCGACAGGCGGACGACGCGGTCGGCGTCGGGGAGCGCGCGGTCGATGCCCAACTCGCCCGCCAGGAACAGCCCGACCAGGCCGACGACGGCCAGGCCCACGGCCAGGCCGAGCACGTTGAGGCCGGCGTCGAGCGGGCGGCGGAGAAGGTGGCGGAGCGCGGTGCGCAGGGCGAACGGCATGGCGTGGGGAACGGGAGGGGGGGCCGGCGAGCGACGGTCAAGCGGCGTGCCGGACGGTCGAGCGCCACGTCCGGGCCCGTCGGGACGGTCCGGCTGTGCGGCCGTGCCCGGGCGGTGTGCGCCAGCGCACAGCGGCTCGCAACTCGCGAGCCGCTACTCGGTCCGCAGCGCGCGCACGGGGTCGGCCCGCGCCGCGCGGACGGCCTGCACGCCGACCACGACGACGGTCGCCGCCAGCACCACGGCGCCCACGAGCACGAGGGGGCCGGCGCCGAGGGCGATCCGGTACGGGAACTGCGACAGCCACGCCCGCATCGCCACGACCACGAGCGGGGCCGCGAGCCCGATGGCCAGCAGGACGTGCGCGGCGGGCCCCCGCGTCAGCAGGGCCGCCACCTGGAGGACCGTCGCCCCGAGCACGCGGCGCACGCCGATCTCCTTCGTCCGCTGCGACGCGAGAAGCGCGGCGAGGCCGAACAGGCCGGTCAGGGCGATGACGACGGCGAACCCGGCCGCGTACGTCACCAGCCCGCGCACGGCGTTCTCCGGGACGTACTCGGCGGCGTAGCGCTCGTCGGCGAACTGGACGTCGAGGGCGCGCTGAGCGCCGGTCTCGGCCCAGCCAGACTCCAGCCGCGCCACCAGCGAGGCCACGTCCGCGCGCGTCGAGCGGACCGAGAGGCGCCCGGAGCCCAGGCTGTCGCTCAACACGTGGACGTAGGGCCGGATGGCACTCCTCGGCGGCAGGTAGGCGTAGTCCTCCGTCACCCCGGCGACGGTCCAGGTCGTCCCGGGGGCAGGGTGGAGAACCTGCCCGACCGGCTCAGCCCAGCCGGCCGCCTCCACCACCGCGCGGTTGACGACGACGGACCGCTGGCCGACCTCGCCGAGCACCACGTCCTCGTCCAGCGAGGGGACGACGTCCATCTCGTAGAGCGCGAAGTAGTCCGGCTCGACCCAGTTGACCAGGACGTCGAGCGCGCGCTCGGAGCCGTCCAGCCGAACGACGTCGGAGTTGCAGCAGTCGCCGGGCGTCGTCCAGGAGAGCGCGGCGTGCGCCACGTCGGGGTCGCGACGGAGGCGGTCGCGGAAGGCCCGCACGGCGCCGGGCCCGGCCGCGGGGTCGGCGAACGCTTCCGGCGCCAGGGGCAGGACGACGACGGGCGTCTCGCCAAAGTCGAACCCGAGCGCCCGGAGGTGGCGGACCTGCTGGTGGACCGTGACGGCGGAGGCCAGCAGGAATGCCGTCAGCGTGAACTGGAGCACGACCAGGCCGCCGCGCACGCGTCGCGCCGAGGGCCGGGCCGCCGCACGACGGGCGAGGGTCTCGACCGGGCGGAAGCGGGCCAGCACCAGGGCGGGCCACGCGCCAGCGAGGAGCGTCACGAGGACGGCGAGCCCGACGAGAGCCGCCCACAGCCGGGGGTCGCCCGGGTCGAGGGCGAGCGTGAGGAAGCCCGCGGTCAGCCCGTTGAACCAGGGCAGCGCGGCGGCCGCGAGCCCCAGCCCCCCCAGGACCGCCGGCACGGCGACGAGCGCCGCCTCGGCCAGGTAGGCGACGGCGATCTCGCCCCGGCCCGCACCGAGGGTCTTCCGCACCCCGACCTCGTGCGCCCGCTCGAGGCTCTGCGCCGTCGCCAGGTTGGTGGCGTTGACGGCCGCGATCGCCAGCACGCCCAGCGCGACGCCCAGGAAGAGGCGGGCGTAGAGCGGGAAGTCGTTCTGCTCGGCCATCCACGACCGCGCCAGCACCAAGCTCGCCCGGTCCTCCCCGTCGCGCGACCGGGCCACGAGGGCGTCGAGCCCGGCGGCGACCGCGCGGAGGTCGGTCCCAGGCCGGAGGCGGACGTAGGTCTTGAACGACGAGGACCGCCAGTCGTCCACGCGCCCACGGACGGGTGCGAGGTGGCGCTCGGCGTGGGCCCACCCGACGAGGACGTCGAACTGCACGCTCACGTTGCGCGGCACGTCCACGACGCCCGTCACCACGACCTCGCTCGCGTCGTCGAGCCGGAGCGTGTGCCCGACGGCCTCGGCCGGCGCGACGTCGCCGAACAGCCGCTGGACGGCGTCGGCAGCGACGACCGCCTGTCCCGGTCCGGCGAGCGCCGAGCCGGGGTCGCCCAGAACGAACGGGAACGGGAAGACCTCGAAAAAGGCGGCGTCGGCGACGTGGACGTCCTGGAGGCCCGCGCGCCCACCGACCTCGACCTGGACCTCGGCCCTCCCGAACCGCGTGCCGGCCTCGACGGCGGGCGTCTCCGCTTCGAACGCGGGGAGCAGCGGCGTCCACGTCGAGGCCACGCGGCGCGTCGACTCGGGCGTGACGATGTCCTGGACGACGAGGTACACGTCGTCCGCGCCCGGGTAGGTCGCGTCGTAGCGGAGCAGGGCCAGGGCGAGAAGACCGAACAGCAACGCCACCCCGCACGCGAGTCCGAGCCCGACCAGGTTGATCGCCGCGGTGCCCGTCCGGCGGGTGAGGCGCCGGACGGCCGTCTTGAGGGTAGTGTGGAGCATGGTTCGGTCGGAGCGTGGAGTCGTACGGAGTCGGGGGAGCGCGGGAGGTCGAAAAAGGGCCCCTCCCCCACTTCCTGGTCCGGATCAGGACGGAGCGACCAGGCTCGGCGTCACTCGGTCCGCAGCGCCCGAGCGGGGTCGGTGCGGGCGGCCCGCCACGCCTGCCCGCCCACGGCGACCAGTGCGAACGCGAGCGCCAGCGCGACCGCGCCGACGAACAGCCCGGGCCCCAGCGCGACGCGGTAGGCGAACCCGTCGAGCCAGCGTGACATCGCCCAGACCGCCACGGGCACGGCGACGAGCGCCGCGAGCGCGACCAGCGCCACGTACTCACGCGTTAGGAGCCCGACGACCTGGGCGACGGTCGCCCCCAGCACACGGCGGATGCCGATCTCCTTGGTCCGCCGCTCGGCCGTGTACGCCGCGAGCCCAAACAGGCCGAGGCACGACAGCAGGATCGCGACGCCCGCGAACGCGGCGAGCACGCCGCCCAGGCGCCGCTCCGAGGCGTACAGCCCGGCCACAGCCTCGTCCAAAAACTGGACCTCAGGCGCCGTCTCGGCCCCCAACCCGACGAGCGCCTGCCGCACGCCGTCGACGCCGGCGGCCAGCTCGCCGGGCCGCGTCCGCACGAGGACCGATCCGAACGTCGGGTCGCCCTCCGCCCACGACCACTGGACCATGCTCATCATGGGCAGGATCGGGGCGCGGAACGAGTCCAGGTGCTGGTCGGCCACGACACCGACGACCTCGAACGTGTCGCCGTTGAACCCGAACGTCCGCCCGACGGCCGCGTCCGGCGTCCCCCAGCCCATCTCGCGCAGTGCCGTCTCGTTGAGGACGACCGCGCCCACCCGGTCGCTCTCGCGGTCGTCGAGCAGGCGGCCGGCGAGCACGCGCGCGCCGAGCACGCGGAGGTAGCTCGGCGCGCTCTGGATCACATGGAACGAGACGTGGACGGAAGACCCGTCCGTCTCGACGTCCGCGCCGTACAGGTTGTTGGCGGCGGACGGGTAGGCGTCCGTCGCCACGACGGCCTCGACGCCGGGGACCGTCCGGAGCACGTCCGGGACGGCTCCCAGCTGCCCGATCAGCTCCGGCGTCTGGTAGAGGTTCACCACGACCAGGCCGTCGGCGTCGTAGCCGGGGTCCTCGGTCTGGGCGAACGCGAGCTGGCGGAGCACGACGCCCGTCCCCGCCAGCAGCCCCACCGCGACGATCAGCTGGACCACGACGAGGGCCTGCCGCAGCCGCCCCGCGCCTCGGCCCTGGCGGACGCCGCCGCGGAGCGCCGCGACGGGCCGGAAGCCGGAGAGCACGAACGCCGGGTACACCCCCGCCACCGCTCCGACGACCAGCGCGAAGCCGAGCGCCGCCAGCACGAACGGCGCGTCCAGGTCGCCTGCGCCCAGGTCGGCGCCGAAGAGGGCGTTGAAGCCCGGCCGCAAGAGCACCACGAGACCGACCGCCACGACGCCGGCCAAAAGTGCCAACGTGGCCGCCTCGACCAGGAACTGCGCGGCCACGCCCGCGCGCCCGGCCCCGACGGCCTTGCGAACGCCCACCTCGCGCGCCCGCCGCGTCGCCCGCGCCGTGGCCAGGTTGACGTAGTTGATGACGCCGAGCGCGATCACGAACGCCGCGATCAGGGCGAACAGGCGCAGGAAGCCGGCGTCGCCGCGGAACCCGGCGGCCGGCGAGACGGACGAGAGGTGGAGATCGGAGACGGGCACGACGCCGTACTCGGGCGGGTCGTCGCGGTCGGCGAACTGCTCGGCGACGACGCGCTCGAAGACGGGGCCCAGGCTCGCGTCGGTCGCGCCGGGCGCCAGGCGCAGGTAGGTGCTCGCGTCGGAGCGGTACCACTCCCCGCCCCGCTCCCCGGCCGGCAGCGACGCGAACGGCAGCAGCGCGTCGGCGTCGAGCACGGAGCGTCCCGACGAGTCGGCCAGGACGCCCGTGACGGCGACGTGCAGCGTGTCCTGGAACCGCTCGACGGCGACGAGCTGGCCGACGGGGTCGGCCGCGCCGAACAGGCGCCGCGCCAGGCGCTCCTGGAGCACGAGGCCGGGCTCGGCGAGCACGCGCTGGCGGTCGCCCCGGACGAGCCGGAACCCGAGCAGGTCGAGGTAGCCGTCTGAGACGGCCGACAGCCGCGCGGGCCGGGCCGTCTCGCCCGCCTCGGTGCGGAGGAGCATGACGCCGGCGCCGGCCGAGACGGCGGCGCGCTCGACGGCGACGTCCGCTTCGAGCGCCGCGGCGAGCGGCACCTGGGTGCCCAGGTCGGGCTCGTCGGTCGGCCAGTGCGTGTTGGCCCAGACCGCGCGGAGCCGGTCGGCGTCGGGGTGGAACGTGTCGACGGACCGCTCGGCGCGGACGAACAGGCCGACGAGCAGGCAGCACGCGATGGCGACCGCCAGGCCGACGCCGTTGAGAAGAGCGTAGGCGCGGTCGCGGCGGAGCGCGCGCACGGCGATGCGGAGATGGTGCGGGAGCATGGTGGGCGGGGAAGGGAGTTACTCGGAGCGGAGCGCGCGGACGGGGTCGGCCGTCGCCGCGCGCAGGGCCTGCCCGCTCACGGTCACGAGCGCGACGACGAGCGCGACGGCCCCGACGGCGACGAACGGGAGCGGGCCGAGCTCGACGCGGTAGGCGAACCCGTCGAGCCACCGCCGCGCGGCCCACCACGCGAGCGGCGTCGCGAGCACGGCCGAGACCGCCACCAGCGCGACGAAGTCGCGGGCCAGCAGCGCCACCAGGCTCTGGACGCTCGCCCCGAGCACCTTGCGCACGCCGACCTCGCGGCGCCGCTGCTCGGCGGCGAACGCGGCTAGGCCGAACAGGCCGAGGCACGCGATGAGGGCGCCGAGCCCGGCGAACGTGGCCACGACCGCGCCCAGCCGGGCCTGCCGCTCGTAGCGGGCGTCGAGGTCGGCGTCGAGGAACGAGGCCTCGAACGGGGCGTCGGGGCGGGCGCCGTCCCACACCTCGCGGAGCGCGGCGACGGTCCGGCCGGCGTCGCCGGGGCGGACCTTCACGAGCGCCCACGCCGGGGTGTAGGCCACCGGGCTCTTGGCGAGCATGAACACGAGCGGGTCGATCGCCCCCTCGAACGACGACGCGTGGTAGTCGTCGACGACGCCGACGACGGTCCCGCGGACGTCGGTGAAGTACGTCCCGTTCTCAAGGGCGTAGAAGCGCATGGTTTTGCCCAGCGCGTCCTCGTCGGACCACCCGAGATCGCGGGCGGCCGACCGGTTGACGAGCAACCCGCGATCGTTGAGGTGGAACCCCGGCCCGTCGTCGGGGCGGACGCCCTCGTCGGACGCGAACTCGGGGGAGAACGAGCGGCCGGCGACGACGTCGATCCCGAGCGTCTCGACGAACCCGTAGTCGACGGCTTCCAGCCCCAGCCGAGGGGACTCCCCCTCCGGGAAGGAGACGCCCTCCGCCTCGTACGGGAGGCCCCAGCCTCTCCCGAAGCCGGGCCGCGTCATCGAGCCCGTCACGGCCACGACCTCGGGCCGGGCCTCCAGCGCCGCCTTCAGCGGCTCCCAGCCGTCGCCGGAGAGCCGGAGCGTGACGACCTCCTCGTCGTCGAACCCGAGCGGGGCCGACCGCAGAAAATGGAGCTGCTGGAACGCGACGACGGCCGCCGCCGCGAGCGCGATCGAGACCGTGAACTGGCCGACCACGAGCGCCCGGCGGAGCCCGCCCCCGCGCCCGCTGACCGGCCCCCCGCGGAGCACGCGGGCGGGGCGGAACGCGCTCAGCACGGCGGCCGGGTACGCCCCGGCGGCCACGCCCGCCCCGACGACGAGCGCCGCCAGCACGGCCCACGCCTGAGGCTCGCGCAAGACGCCGAGGCCGAGGTCGGTCCCCGCGATGGCGTTGAACGTGGGGAGCGCGGCCGCGACCAGCCCGAGCGCCACCACGAGCGCGGCGACGCACATCAGCACGGCCTCGCCGACGAACTGGACCGCGAGCCCACCCCGGCCCGCGCCTAGCGCCTTCCGCACGCCGACCTCGCGGGCCCGCTCGGCGCCCCGGGCCGTCGACAGGTTGACGAAGTTGACGCAGGCGAGCAAGAGCACGGCCAGGGCGATGGCCGCGAACACGTGGACGAGGGTCCGACTGCCGCCCGGCGTCGCCCCGCCCTCGGCCGGGCTGAAGTGGGCGTCGGCCAGCGGCTCGAGCGTCGGGACGTAGCCCGCGCCGCCCTCGCGGCGTCGCTCGCTGAACGCCGCCATCTGGCCCTGGAGCTGGGCCACGTCGTCGGCGCTCGGGAGCAAGAGGTAGGTCCACACCTGAGGCCACCAGTACGACCCGAAGGAGGCCTCGGCAGGGAGCCCGTTGAGACTCTTGAACGCGTCCATCGGGGCGACAAGGCCCCACGGCAGCGAGGTCGCGGGCGGGTCCTCGACCACGCCGGAGACGACGAGCGGGAGCCGGCCGTCGTAGGTCAGCGCCTGGCCCATCGGGTCGGCGTCGCCGAAGTAGCGGGCGGCCGTCGAGGCCGTCAGGACGACGGCGTTGGGCTGGCGGAGCGCCGTCGCGGGGTCTCCGCGGAGGAAGCGGTAGGAGAACACGTCGAAAAAGGCGGCGTCGGCGAACGCGAACGCCTCCTCGCGGAACCGGAGGTCGGGATCGGCCTCGGACCGGACGGGCCCGGCCTGGCGGAGCACGCGGACGACGGCCTCGACCTGGGGGAAGTCGGCCTCGAGGTCCTCCCCCATCGCCCCGCCCGTCCACGCCCACAGCGCCTCGCGGCCGGGCTCGACCACCTGCTGGTTGACGCGGACGATCCGGTCGGCCCGCTCGTGGACGTCGTCGACCGTCGTCTCGGCGCGGACGTAGAGGGCGATCAAGAGGCAGCACGCGAGCCCGAGCGCGAGCCCGGCCACGTTGAGGGCCGTGAAGCCGGGCTGCCGGCGGGCCGTGCGGAGGGCGGAGCGGAGGACGTTCGGGAGCATGACGGGAGGAGGAGAGGGACTACTCGGAGCGGAGCGCGCGGACGGGGTCGGCCGTCGCCGCGCGGACGGTGTGGAAAGCGGTGGCCCCGAGCGCCAACGCCAGCGCGGCGGCGCCCACGGCCAGGAAGAGGCCCGGGCCGACCCCGACGCGGTAGGCGAAGCCGTCGAGCCAATGCCGCATGACGACGGCCGCGAGCGGCGCGGCGACCACGAACGCGACGGCCATCAGCCCGACGACCTCTCGGGACAGGAGGGCGACGACCGAGGCGACCGAGGCTCCGAGCACCTTCCGGACGCCGATCTCCTTCGTCCGCTGCACCGTCGTGAGCGCCGCGAGCCCGGCCAGCCCGAGCGCGGCGACGAGCGCGGCGAGGGCCGTGAGCACGCGGAAGGCGTTCGCTATGCGCCGCTCCGCCAAGTAGAGGCCCTCCAGGTAGGCGTCCAAAAACTCGTAGCGGAAGTGCGTGTCCGGGAACGCCTCCGCGAAGGCCGCCTCCGTCTGGGCGAGCCCTGGGACGACCTGCCCGGGCGCGAGGGCCACGCCGGCCCGGTGCGCCCACTCCGGGCCGACCTGCATCACGACCGGGTCGACCCCCGTCCGGAACGACCCGTGGTGGAAGTCCTCGACGACGCCGACGACCTCGAGCGGGTACCGCTCCCCGTCCCAGTGCTCGCCGGTGAGAGCTGCGCCCACCGCGTCGGCCGGCCGGTCGAACCCCATCCGCCCGGCCATCGTCCGGTTGACGAGCGCGACGCGCCCGCGGGCGCCCGTCTCGTCGGCCGGCTCGAGGTCCCGCCCGGCGAGCAGCGTGAGCCCGAAGGTCCCGACGTAGGCCGCGTCGATGGGGACCGTGCGGAGGCCCTCCCCCTGGCCGTCGAGCGCGCTGGCCCACGTGTAGTCCTGGCTCAGCCGGCCGTCGCGCGCCGGGCCGCCCATCGCGTACGTCACGTTCCGGACGGCGGGAGACTGGCGGAGCGCGTCGCGGAAACGGGCCCGCCCCGCCGCGTCGTCGGGTACGGCCACCAACAGCCGCGCCTCGCGCTCGAAGCCCAGGTCCTTCGTCTGGACGTATCGCATCTGGGAGAGCACGACGAGCGTGCCGAACACGAGCGCCTGGGTCGCGACGAACTGGAAGACGATGAGGCCGCGCCGAAGGCCGACACTCCCCCGAGCCCGCAGCGCCCCGCGGAGGGCGGGGGCGGGCGGAGGGCGCGAGAGCACGGCAGCCGGGTACAGCCCGGCGAGGGCGCTCAGCACGAGCGCGACGACGACCGTGGCGAGCAGCGCCCCGGGCCCGAGGAGCGCGTCGCGGCCCACGTCGACCTGCAAAAGGCCGCCCAGGTGCGGGAGGGCCCCGACCGCCACCGCCCAGCCCAGCGCGACGCCCCCCAGCGTCAGGAGCCCCGCCTCGCCGATCAGCTGCACGGCGATCTGGCCGCGGGTGCCGCCGATGGCCTTTCGGACGCCGATCTCGCGCGTCCGCTCCCTGCCCTGCGCCGTCGCCAGGTTCACGTGGTTGACCGCGGACGAGAGCAGGATCAGCAGGCCGACGACGGCCAAGCCCCAGAGGAACGTCGGGTCCATGACGTAGCCGCCGGGGTAGGGCCCGTAGGCCGTGTCCGTGTGGATCGAGCGGAGGGGCTGGAGCACGAACCGCTGCTCGGCGCGCTCCTCCGGTGTCTGGTGCGCGAGGCGGACCGCGTTCAGCCGCTGCGCGACGTCGCCCGGCTCGGCACCCGGCGCGAGGACCACGTAGAGCGAGTGCCCGTCGGAGAACCCCCACTCGTCGTGGGAGTCGCCCAACGTGGCGTACGACGCGAAGAAGACGAACGGCAGGTGCGTCGCCGTCGGCGGGTCGGCCACGACGCCGACGACCTCGAACAGCCGGTCCTGCCCCAGGCGGACGACCTCGCCCACGGCGTCGCGGTCCCCGACGTACCGCCGCGCCGTCGCCCGGGTCAGGACGACGGTGCCGGGCTCGGCCAGCCGCTCGACGCCGCCCGCGACGACGGGGTAGTCGAACACGCGGAAAAAGCCGGGGCCGACGTAGACGCGGCCGTCCTGGCTGAAGAACGCGTCCCCCACCTTGACCGAGCCCTCGCCGTAGGCGACCTGGAGCTCGGCCACGCGCTCGACGCCCGTGACGCCCCGCCGGACGGCCGGCACGAGCCCGGTCGGCGTCTGCTCCTGGTACGACAGCCCCTCCTCGCTCCACCGGGGCCAGAGCGCCCCCACGCGGTACGTCCGGTCCGCCTGCACGTGGTGGGCGTCGAAGCCCCGCTCGTGCGCGACGAGCGCGTAGGCGGAGAGGCCACACGCAGCGCCCAGAGCCAGACCGACGACGGAGAGGGCCGCAAACCCCTTTCGACGGCGGAGCGCCCGGAGCACGGTGACGAGGGTGGAGTTCAGCATGGGTCCGGGTTGGAACGTGGGGCTACTCGGAGCGGAGCGCGCGGACGGAGTCGGCGGTGACGAGACGAGGGGCGCGGCGAGAAACAGGGGTCGGACCCCGAGGTAGAACCGGGTACGGTTTCCGCCTCGCACCCATGGCCCTCAGCATCAAGCACCCCGAGGCCGACCGCCTCGCGCGAGAGCTCGCCCACGCGACCGGCGAGAGCATCACGCAAGCGGTCACGACGGCCATCCGCGAGCGGCTCGTCCGCGAGACGGGGTGGACCCCGGAGGGGGCTCGGGCCGAGATCGACCGGATCGTGGCCGAACTCGCCCAGGCTCCCACCCTCGACGACCGCACGGCCGACGAGATCATCGGGTACGACGAGAACGGCCTCCCTGCCTGATGGTGATCGACACGTCGGCCCTCGTCGCCATCTTGCAAGGCGAACCGGAGAAAGCGGTTCTCACGGACGCGATCCTCGCCGACTCGTCCCCGCGGATGTCGGCTGCGACGCTCGTCGAGGCAGGGATCGTGATGCAAGGGCGGCACGGCGACATCGGAAGCCGCGACCTTGACGGTCTCCTCATCCAGGCCCGCGTGGAGATCGTTCCGCTGACGACCGCGCACGCCGACCTCGCCCGCGACGCCTTTCGCCGCTTTGGAAAGGGGCGGCACCCGGCCGGGCTCAACTACGGCGACTGCTTCGCCTACGCGCTCGCCCGGGCCCTCGACGAGCCGCTGCTGTTCGTCGGCGACGACTTTGGCCAGACCGACGTGGCCGTGGCGGCGTACTGAGGGGGCGCGCAGCATCACTCGGAGCGCAAGGCGCGGACGGGGTCGGCGGTGGCGGCCCGGAGGGCGTGGCCGCCCACCGTCAGCACGGCGACGAGCAGCACCACGACGGCCGCGAGCGCCAGCGGCAGCCACCCCACCGAGATGCGGGTCGCGAACCCGTCGAGCCAGCGCGACATCCCGATCACCACGACCGGGACGGCGATCACGACGCCCGCGCCGACGAGCGCGACCACGTTGCGGCTCAGCAACACCACCACCTGCCCGACCGTCGCGCCGAGCACCTTGCGAACGCCGATCTCCTTCGTCCGCGACGCGGCGGCGTGGGCCGCAAGCCCGAAGAGCCCCAGGCAGGCGATCACGATGGCGAGCCCGGCGAAGACGCCGAACAGCCGCCCGAAGCGCTGCTCGGCGACGTACTGCGCCGCGAAGTCCTCGTCGAGGAACGTGTAGGTGAACGGGCGCGACGGGGCGAGGTCACCCCAGAGGGTCTCCACCCGCGCGAGCGTCTCCGTCAGGCCGGCGGTGCGGACCCGGAGCGTCAGCACGTTGGGCGGAAGGAACGTGTCCGTGTCGGACAGGAGCGCGATCGGCTCGACGGCGAACTGGAGCCCCTCGACGTGGACGTCCCGGATCACGCCCACCACCTCGCCCTCGATGCCCCAGAACTGCACGGGCTTGCCGAGGACGGCGGCGGGAGACGTGTACCCGGCCTCCTCCACGGCCGACTCGCTCAGCACGTACTCGCGTGGGGACTCGGGCGGGGCACCCGGTGGCAGCGCGTCCGGTCGGCGCCCGGCCACGATCTCCAGCCCATAGACGTCGGCGTACGACGTGTCCGCGATGGACATCACGACGCTGATCTCGCGGCCGAGACTCCCGTCGGGCGCCTCGATGGTGCCGCCCCCGGTGTACGTCCCGAACGTCGGGGCCGAGAGCGACGCCGTCGCCCCGACGACGCCCGGCTCGTTGAGCAGGCGCGACTGGATCTCGGGGAGCCTCTCCACGACGGCCGAGTCGCCCATGATCGGGAGCACGAGCAGCTGCGTGGTGTCGCCGCCCAGGTCCAGCCCGAGATCCTGCGACTGCATAAACCGGAGCTGCGAGAACACGATCACGGTCGCCGCGATCAGGGCGACCGAGATGCCGAACTGGACCACGACCAGCCCCTTTCGCAGACCCCGTCCCTGCCGACCGGATGCGAACCGGCCCTTGAGCACCTCGGCGGGCCGGAACCCGCTCAGCACGAACGCCGGGTAAGCCCCGGCACAGAGCCCGGTGACGCCGGCCAGCGCGAGAACTCCGATCCATCCTGCTCCCAGGTCGAGCAGCGACAGCGGCTTGCCCGAGAGCTCTCGGAACGCGGGCAGCGCGAGCTGGGCCACGACCACCGCCAGCGCCGTCGCCACGAGACTCAGCACGACGGCCTCGACCAGGAACTGGACCGCCAGCCCGCCGCGCTGCGCCCCGAGCGACTTGCGGACGCCGACCTCACGGGCGCGGTCCAGCGACCGGGCCGTGGCGAGGTTGGTGAAGTTGACGCCCGCCACGACGAGCACGAACAAGGCCACGAGCGCCAGGATGCGGAGTGTGACCCCGCTCCCGAACTCGCCCATCCCGCGCTCGGCCGTCAGGTAGAGGGTGTCGAGCGGCCGGGCGTGGAAGACGAGGCGGGTCCCCTCCTCCTGCATGGCGTCTCCGGCGGCAGCCTCTGCGAACGCGGCCAGCCTAAACGCAAAGGCGTCCATCCCGACGCCCTCCCGAACGAGCGCGTACGTCACGAAGCCGACCGCGAACCACTCGTCGTAGTACCAGCCGGGGTCCTCGGCCGTCACGAGCGAGATCAGGCCGTCGAACGGGAGGTGCGACTGGCGGGGCACGTCGGCCATGACGCCGGTGACGGTGAGCGGCTGGCCCTTCCACTCGACGGTCTGGCCCTGCGCCGGGGCATCGCCAAAGAGCGTCTCTGCCAGCGTTTCGGTGAGGACGATGCCGCCCGGATTTGCGAGGGCCGTCGCCGGGTCGCCCGAGCGGAACGGGAACGTGAACACGTCGAACACCCCGGGGTCGGCAAACAGGAGTCGCTCGGCCTGGACCGGCTCGCCGTTCGCTCGGAGCACGGGGTCGGCGTTCATGAGCCGGACGGCCGCCTCCACCTCAGGCATCGACGCCACGAGAGTCGGCGCGAGGACGCCCTGCGTGTTGCCCGACGGATTCGCCTCGCCGTCCCGCACGAAGTCGACGTCGATGCGAGCGATGCGGTCAGCCTGCTCGTTGAAGCGGTCGAAGCCGCGCTCGTCCTGGACGTAGAGCGCGATGAGGACCACGCAGGCCATCCCGAGCGCGAGCCCGCCGACGTTCAGGAGCGCGAAGCCGCGGTTGCGGCGCAGGCTGCGGAAGGCGACGCGGAGGAGGGTCTGGAACATGGGAGCGGGCGCGGGGCGACGGGGGCTGCCAGCGAGCGGGGAGGTCGGGGCGGAGCGCGCAGGTGCAGCCGGCGCGCTCGTGGCTAGGAGAGCGGCAGCGCCCCCTTCGAGGCGGGGTCCGGCAGGTGGATCTCGGCGGCCATGACGTGCTCGCTCACCACGCGCCCGTCGAACAGGTTGACCACGCGCTGGGCGTACTCGGCGTCCGACGGCGAGTGGGTCACCATGACGATGGTGGTGCCGGCGGCGTTGAGCTCGGCCAGCAGGTCCATCACGGCCGTCCCGTTCTGGCTGTCGAGGTTGCCCGTCGGCTCGTCGGCCAGGAGGAGCGACGGGCCGGCGACGACGGCGCGGGCGATGGCCACGCGCTGCTGCTGGCCGCCCGAGAGCTGCTGCGGCGTGTGGCCCCGCCGGTGCGCCATCCCGACCCGGTCGAGCGCGGCCTCGGTCCGCTCCTTTCGCTCGGCCTTCGACGCCTTGAGGTAGACGAGCGGGAGCTCGACGTTCTCCTCGACCGTCAGCTCGTCGATCAAGTTGAAGCTCTGGAACACGAACCCGAGCGCCCCGCGGCGGCGGCGGGCCCGGTCGCGCTCGGCGAGTGTGGCCACCTCGTCGTCGGCCAACCGGTACGAGCCCGACGTGGGCCGGTCGAGCAGGCCGAGCAAGTTGAGCAGCGTCGACTTGCCGCAGCCGCTCGGCCCCATGATGGCGACGAACTCGCCGGCGTCGATCGACAGCGAGACGCCGTTGAGGGCCGAGGTCTCGACCTCGTCGGTGGCGTAGACCTTGCGGAGGTCGTGGGTCAGGATGAACGGGGCGTCGGTCATGGCGAGACGAGCGTTGGGGAGGACGAGGGGGTGGATGCGGGAGACGGCGGGGCGCTACTCGAACACGAGCCGGTCGGCGTCGCCGAAGGCGGCGTAGCTCGACGTCACGACGCGGTCGCCGCGGCGCAGGCCGCCCAGGACCTCGAGGTCGCGCGGCGTCTGGCGGCCCAGCTCGATGGGCCGGCGGACCGCGCTCCGGCCGTCGGGCGCCAGCACGAAGGCCCACTGCCCGCCCGTGTCGGCCGTGAACCCGCCGCGCGCCAGCAGCCGCGCCCGCTCGGGCTCGCCGAGCTCGAGCCGGAGCCGGACCGACTGCCCGCGGCGGACGTCGCCCGGGGCCGCGCCGACGAACACCAACTCGGCCTCGAACCGCCCACCCGTCACCTCGGGGAAGACCGAGCTGATGGCGAGCGCGAACGTCTGGCCGTCGATCTCGGCCGTCGCCCGCTGGCCCGGCGCCACGCGCGGGAGGTAGTGCTCGTCGACGAGCGCGCGGACCTTGACCTGGTCGAGCACGTCGATCTGGCCCAGCCGCGAGCCCCGCGTCTTGAGCTCGCCGACCTCGGCCTGGACGTCCGACACCTGGCCCGCGACGGGGGCCCGGACCGTGAGGTTGGTGGACGACCGGCGGACGAGCGCGAGGTTCTCGCGCAGCCGGTCGACCGAGGCGGCCATGTCGCGCATCTGGACCGTCCGCTGGGCCTCCTGCTGGCTCTGACCGCGGCCCGTGAGCGCGCGGCGCTGGCGGGCGTAGGCCAGCTCGTCCCGGATGGCGTCGATGTCCTTCTGAGGGGCCGCGTCGCGCGCGACGAGCTGGCCCACACGCGCTTCGTCGCGCTCCAACCTCGTGATCTGGTAGTCCAGCTCGGCCACCTGCTGCTCCAGGTCGAGCGCCGACTGGTCCATCTGGAGCCGGTTCTGGCGGAGCGCCGCCGCCTGCTCTTCGAGCTGGGCCTCGCTGCCCATCACCTCGAGCGCCAGGTCGTCGTTGCGCAACGTGAACAGGACCTGCCCCGCCTGGACCGTGTCGCCGGCCTCGACCCAGCGGCGGACCACCTGCCCGCCCTCGACGGCGTCGAGGACGACGGTCCGCAGCGGGTGCGCCGTCCCGGTCACGGCGACGTACTCCTGGAACGGGCCGTCGGCCACCTCGGCGACCGTCAGCCGGTCGCGGTCGACGCGGAGCGCCTGGCCCTCGCCCTGCTGGGCGCTCCACCACGCGCCGAACGCCACGAGCCCGAGCACCATCAGCACCGCGCCGACGCGCCGGGGCGTCACCCGCCGCCGCGGGCGCTGGGTGTCGACGCCCTCGCCCGTCCCCCCGCCGACGGGCCGCGTCAGGACGGAGCCGTTGCCGCCCCCCGTCGGCGTGTCGACGGCGGGCGGGCCGGCGGCGACGAAGGCGGTGGAGAGGCGGGGAGCGAGCGTAGACATGGGGGCGAGTGCGGGGACGGCCGACATCGTCCAAGAGCTGTGCCCGGCCCCGAACCCGTCCGTACGGGCCGATTGGGACGGGCCCAGTGTGCGCCCGCGCACACCGCCCGTGACGAGGCGCACGGCGCCGGGTCCAGGTCGGCGCCTCAAGCCGGGGCCACCGCGGACATCCCCAGCCCAAAGCTGGAGCCCCCACCGTGTCATCCTGAACGACCGTGAAGGATCTCAACTCGGGCCCCTGCGCTCACGACGCCGATCTTCGGGGGCTCGCGGCCTCGGCGTTGAGATCCTTCGCACGCTCAGGATGACAGGGGACGGGAGGCCGCGATGGCCTCGCCCCTAGGCCGGGACCGGCCGAGCGCACGGCGTTTGCGGTAGTCTCGGTGTCCAGCCGCCCGCCCCATGCCCGCCTCCGTCCAGTCCGTGCTCGTCGTCGACGACAACGAGGACGTGTTGACCGCCATCCGCCTGCTCCTGCGCGACCACGTCGCGACGGTCCACACCGCCACGAGCCCGGCGGCGTTGCCGACGTTGCTGCGCGAGACGCGCTACGACTGCGTGCTGCTCGACATGAACTTCAGCCGCGACGCCTCGTCGGGGCGGGAGGGGTTGCAGTGGCTCGCCCACGCGCGCCAGATCGACCCCGGCGTGGTCGTCGTCATGATCACGGGCTACGGCGACCTCGACCTGGCGGTCCGCGCGATGAAGCACGGGGCGGCCGACTTCGTGACGAAGCCGTGGGCCAACGACCGGCTGCTGGCGGCCGTCGAGGCGGCGGCCCGTCTCCGGGCCTCACGCGAGGCGTCGGCCACGCCGTCGGCGCCTGTCGCCGCGGCGCGGCCCGTGGACGGAAGCCTGGGTTTGCCGGGCCTGGTGGGCGAGAGCGCGCCGATGCGGGCGCTGGCCGAGACCGTCCGCAAGGTGGCGCCGACGGACGCCAACGTGCTCATCCTGGGCGAGAACGGGACGGGCAAGGAGTTGGTCGCCGAGGCGCTCCACGCGCTCTCGCGCCGCGCCGCCGGCCCGTTCGTCCCGGTCGACCTGGGCGCCATCCCCCCGTCGCTGTTCGAGGCCGAGCTGTTCGGAGCGGCGAAGGGCGCGTTCACGGGTGCCGCCGCCGACCGCGCCGGGCGCTTCGAGACGGCGTCCGGCGGGACGCTCTTCCTCGACGAGGTCGGCAACGCCGAGCCGACCGAGCAGGCCAAGCTGCTGGCCGCGTTGCAGCGCCGCCAGGTCGTCCGCGTGGGCGAGACGGCGCCGCGGTCCATCGACGTCCGCCTGGTGTCGGCCACGAACGCGCCGCTCCACCAGCGGGTCGCCGGCGGCGCGTTCCGGCAGGACCTGATGTACCGGATCAACACGGTCGAGCTTTCCCTCCCGCCGCTGCGCGAGCGCGGCGACGACCTGGGGCTCTTGGCCGACCACTTCCTGGCGCGCTACGCGGCCGAGTACGAGCGGCCGGTCCGCACCTTTACCGACGCCGCGCGGGCGCGGCTGCGGGCGTACGGCTGGCCCGGCAACGTCCGCGAGCTCCAGCACACCGTCGAGCGCGCCGTCATCCTGACCGACGGCCCGGCCATCGACGTGGCCGACCTCCAGTTCTCGGCGGCCCAACCAGCCCCGTCGCCGCTCGGCTCGGGGAGCCTGGACCTGGAGGAGATCGAGGCGGCGGCCGTCCGCGCGGCGCTGTCGCGCCACGGCGGCAACATCACGCACGCCGCCGACGAGCTCGGGCTGACGCGGAAGTCGCTCTACCGGCGGATCGAGAAGTACGGCCTGTGAAGCCGCTCCCCTCGCGCGTCGCTGGGCGGGCCGAGCGCCGCCGGCTGGGCGCCGCGTGGCGCCGCCTGCGCGTCCGCCTGGTCGGCTGGCTCGGGCTGCTCGCCGTCGCCGTCGGCACCGCGGTAGCGCTGGCACCCCGGGGCGCGGCGGGCTGGGCCGGCGCCGGCGTGGCCGGGCTCGTCGGCGTCTGGGCCGCCGTCCGCGCTGTCCGCGCCGCCGAGCGGCCGGCCCGCGACCTGACGCGGTTCCTCGACGGCGTCCGCTACGACGACGTCTCGGCCACGTTCTCGGCACGGGGCGGCGACCCGCTGCTGGACGCCCTGGCCGACGCGTTCTCGTCGGTCGGCGACGCCTTCCGCCGCGTCCGCGCCGAGCGCGAGGAGCAGGCCGGCTACCTCGAGGCCGTCGTCCGCCACGTCGGCGTGGCGCTCGTCGCCTTCCGCGCCGACGGGACGGTGACGCTGTTCAACCTGGCCTCCGGCCGGCTGCTGGGCGTGGCCCGGCCGCGCTCGCTCGACACGCTGGCGCGGCGCGCGCCCGAGGTGACCGAGGCGCTCCGCGCGCTCCGCCCCGGCGAGCGGTCACTGCTCCGCGTCGAGGCCGCCGAGGGGCCGCAGGAGCTGGTCGCCTACGCCACCCGGTTCACGGTGGCCGACGAGGCCCACACGCTCGTCTCGCTCCAGGACATCCACGACGAGCTGGAGGCCCGCGAGCTCGACGCGTTCCAGCAGCTCTCGCGCGTGCTCACGCACGAGATCACGAACTCGGTCGCCCCCATCGCCTCGCTCGCGGGGACCGCGCGCACGCGGCTCGGCGACGGGGCCCCGCCCAGCCCGGCCGACGCCGACGACGTGCGCGAGGCGTTGGGCACCATCGAGCGGCGCAGCCGCCGCCTGGTCGCCTTCGTCGACGCCTACCGCTCGCTCGCGCGCCTGCCCGCGCCGCGCGCCGGCGTGATCCCGCTGGGCGAGCTCTTGGGCGACGTGGCGCTGCTGGCCCGGGCGACGGCGCCCGACGTCGAGGTCGTCGTGGCCGTCGAGCCGCCGGAGCTCGAGCTGGTCGCCGACCCCGAGCTGGTCGAGCAGGCGCTCGTCAACCTGGCGCTCAACGGGGCCGAGGCCCTGGCGGGGCGGCCCGGCGCGCGCCTGGAGCTGCGCGCCGCCGCGGGGCCGTCGGGCCGGCCGGTGGTCGAGGTGGCCGACAACGGGCCGGGGCTCCTGCCCGAGGTGATCGACCGGGCCTTCGTCCCGTTCTTCTCGACCAAGGCCAGCGGCAGCGGCATCGGCCTCAGCCTGGCCTCGCGGATCGCCCGCCTCCACGGCGGCACGCTGTCGGTCGAGTCCGAGCCCGAGGTGCGGACCGTGTTCTCGCTCCGCCTCTGACGCTCGCCCCGAGGGACCGGGCTGGTAGGAGGCTCCCGCACGCCCCCCTCCCCTACCAGCCGTCGTTCCCGTGCACACGGGGATCCAGAGTGATGACCGGGAAGCCACGGCCCAACTCCGACGGCCTCAGGGGAGCACCGGGCCGGTCCACCGGGGCCCGACCGGGCGTCGCGCTCGCTACCCTGGGTTGGCTGCGCCGTCCTCGGGGACTCGGGTCCCGCGTCCGCGGGAATGACGGCGGGGGAAGGGGCGTCAGGAGCAGATCGTTCTCGTAAAGATCTACCCTTACTCAGAGCGTTCGCGGATGACGGCCTGAGGGAGGGGAGCCCGACTGAGGAAGCCCCCCGTTGTCGGAGGGACCGAGGGGAGGTGGCCACGAGAGCGCCACGCCCCGCGTCGAACGGCGCGACCTTGGGTCATGACCGCCGACCTCACCGGCTCTCGTCTCGCCCGGCCCCACGCGGCCACGCGACGCCGGCCCTCGACCTGACGACCATGCGATTCGGACTCCTCGGCGCCGGCGTCATCGGCCGGCTGCGGGCCCAGGCGCTCGCGGCCGCGCCCGGCTGCACGCTGGTGGCCGTCGCCGACCTCGACCCGGCCGCCGCCCGGTCCCTCGCCGACGCCCACGGCGCGGCCACGGCGTCGCCCGACGACCTGGCGGACCGGGACGACCTCGACGCCGTCGTGATCTCGACGCCGCCGCCGGCGCACGAGCCGCAGGCGCTGGCGGCCTTTGCCGCGGGGACGCACGTCCTGTGCGAGAAGCCGCTCTCCAACTCCGTCGCCAGCGCCCGCCGGATGCTCGACGCCGCCGACGCCGCCGGGCGCGTCCTGGCGACCGGGTTCAACCACCGCTACTTCCCGGCGCTCCTCTACCTCAAGGACACCGTCGACCGGGGCCTCATCGGCCGGCTCGACCACGTCCGCGCGTTCGCCGGCCACCCCGGGCTGAGCGAGTTCCGCTCGCCCTCGGAGTACGACGCCGAGGTGATGGGCGGCGGGGCGATGATGGACGTCGGCATCCACATGACCGACCTGGTCCGCTACGTGATGGGCGACGTCGAGTCGGTCTACGGCGTGGCCACCGACGGGATCTGGGGCCTCGGTCGCTCCGAGGACAACGCGATGGCGCTCTTCCGCGGCGCCTCCGGGGCGACGGCCTCGTACCACGCGACCTGGGCCGAGTGGAAAGGCTACCGATTCCACATCGAGGCCTACGGCGACCGTGGGATGGTCCGCGCCTACTACGCGCCGATGTTCGCCATGCGCGTCACGATGGACCGGCCGGGCGGAGCGCGCAGGCGGGAGATGAAGCTGTTCCCTCAGATCCTGTGGCAGGAGAAGCGGCGGGGCTGGCAGTCGACCGTCGTCCAGACGTTCGAGCGCGAGCTCGCCGACTTCGTCCGCCAGGCAGAGGGAGCCGGCGACCGCCGCAACGCCGACGGGTGGGACGGCCTGCGCGCCGTCGAGATCGCCGACGCCGTCTACCGGAGCACCCAGTCGGGCGAGCCGGTCCGCCTCTCGCCTCGCGCGTCGGAGCCGTGAGCGCGAACCCCCAGATCTACTCGCAGGCCTACTTCCAGCAGCTCCACGACGCCGAGGGCACGCACTGGTGGAGCCGCGGCGTCCGCGACGTCGCCGACGCGATGATCGGGCGGTGGGCCGACGGCCGGACGGGCCTCGACGTGCTCGACGCCGGCTGCGGCACCGGCGTCACGCTGTCGTGGCTGGGCCGGTACAGCGCGCCCGGCGACGTCGTCGGGGTCGACGTGTCCGAGCACGCGCTCGACTTCTGCCGCGCCGCCGGCCACGCGACCGTCGCCCAGGCATCCGTCGAGGACCTGCCCCACGCCGACGGATCGTTCGACCTGGTCGTCTGCAACGACGTCCTCCAGCACCTCGCCGACGACCGCCGCGCGCTGGCCGAGATCGGGCGCGTGCTCCGGCCGGGCGGCCTCCTCCACGCCCGGACCAACTGCAAGCTGGGCCTGGGCGACAAGGCGCCGGCCGCCGCCGACTACCGGATGTACACGCCCGCCGAGCTCGACCGAAAGGTGGCCGAGGCCGGGCTCGAGGTGGAGCAGATGACCTACGTCAACCTGCTGGCGTCGCTCAAGACGCTGGCGCAGCGGGTCCGCCGCGAGCGAGGAGAGGACACGTACCGCGACCGCGGGCTCCCCCTCCGCCAGCGGCCGCCGTCGCTGGGCTGGCTCGACCGGATGCTCTACGCGACGCTCCGGGCCGAGGCCCGCTACCTCGCCGACCCCGCCCGCTCGCTCCCGTTCGGCAGCGCGATCCTGATCTCGGCCGTCAAGCCCGACCGATGAGCCCGGACGCCCCCGCTCCCCTCGCGCCGCGGACGCACGAGAACCCGCTCCCGTGGCTGCTCCGCCCGTTCGACGACCCGTACGGGATCACGTGGCGGGCGTGGAACGCGGCCCGCCGCCTGAGCGCCCGCCGGACCGCCCGGTTCCTCGCGGGCCTGGCGAGGCCGCCCCGCTACCAACGGCCCGTGTTCATCCTGGGCGTCCCCCGCTCGGGCACGACGATGCTGTTCCACCTGCTCCGCGCGAGCTCCCACCTCGGGTCGCTGCGGGGCGAGGGCCACGACGTCTGGCGGCTCTACCACCATCCGCGGTCGGACGGCTGGCGCTCCGACGCCGTCGGCGCGGGCGCGCTGGGGCGGGGCGAGAAGCGCGTCGTCGACGCCCTCTTCTACGTGGCCGTCGGGCGGCAACGGTTCGTTGAGAAGACGCCCGAGAACGCGCTACGCATCCCCTACCTCTTGGACCTGTTCCCGGACGCCCTCTTCGTCGTGATCCGCCGGAACCCGTGCGACGTCATCAGCTCGATCATCGACGGCTGGCGGGACCCGGCCGGGCGGTACCGCTCGTACGTCGTCCCCCGAGACCTCGACATCCCCGGCTACGACGCGCGGCGGCGGTGGTGCTTCGCGCTCGTCGAGGGCTGGCGGGAGCTGGCCTCGGCGCCGGTCCCCGAGATCGCGTTCGAGCAGTGGCGCCAGCTCGCCGTCGGGATTGACCAGGCCCGCGCGCTCGTCGCCCCCGACCGCTGGACGGAGATCTACTTCGACGACCTCATCGCCCACCCCGCGCCGACGCTGGAGCGGATCTGCGGCCGCATCGGGATCCCGCTAGAGCCGGCGTTGGAGTCGAAGATGGCCGAGTTGGTGGCCGAGCCCGTCAACGCGCTCGCGCGCCCGGGCCGGGCCGGGTGGCGCGACCGGAACGCCGACGAGGTCACGGCCCTGTTGCCCCGGATCGCCGCCGCCGCCCCCCGCGCCGGCTTCCGCGTCGACCCCGAGACCGGCGACGCCGTGGCCCTCGATCCGGTCTCCGCGTCGTGACCGCGCCCCGATCCGCCGAGCGCGCCGAGTCGCCGCCCGTCTTCCTGGTGGGGTGCGGGCGGAGCGGGACGACGCTGCTCCGGCTGATGCTCAACGCGCACCCGGACCTGTCGATTCCCCAGGAGTCCCACGTGATCTACCGGGTCGCCCGGCGCGCCGCGCTCGGGCGGTGGCCGGCGTCGGTGGCGACCGACGCGGGGTGGGCTCACTTGGTCGACCACCTCGCCGAGACGCCCTACCTCGACACCTGGGAGTTCGACCGGGTGCCGGTCCGCGAGCGGCTGTCGGGACTGGCCGAGCGGACGCACGCGGCGGCCTTCGGCGCGCTCTTCGACGAGTACCTGGACCAGCGCGGCGGCACCCGCTGGGGCGACAAGACGCCGCAACACGTCCAGTACCTCCTGGTGCTCGACCGGCTCTTCCCGACCGGCAAGGCGGTCCACGTCGTCCGCGACGGGCGCGACGTGGCGCTCTCGCTGATGTCGCGGCCGTGGGGCCCGCGGCGGATGGAGATCGCCGGCCACTACTGGGCGTGGCTGGTGCTGTCGGGCATGGTGGCCGGCGCCGTCTTGGGCCCGGAGCGCTACCGAGAGGTCCGCTTCGAGGACCTGGTGACGCGCCCCGAGGCCACCTTGCGCGAGCTCTGCGGCTGGCTCGGCCTGCCGTTCCGCTCGGAGCTCCTCGACTACCACACGACCGACGACGCCGTCGCGTACACCCGGGGCGGGCCGGTGGCCCGGAAGCTGGCGACGCCGCCCGACGCCGGCCACACCCAGCGCTGGCGCCAACGGATGACACCGAGCGACCACCGCCTGATCGTCCGCCAGGCCGGCGGCCTGCTGGCGCACCTCGGCTACGAGGCCGACGGGTTGCCGGCCCGCCAGCGCCGCGTCCGCCAGCGGCTCGACGCGCTGCCCGCCGCGATGCCGGAGGTTGCCGACCGGGCGGCTCCGCTCGGCGGCCCGGCCGCCCTCCGCACGGCTCGTCTCCTCGCCCTCCGCGCCCGCCAGGGCGCCGCTCTCGTTCGGGGCGACGTGGCCGGGTTCGCCGCCGCGAGCGTCCGCTGGCAGCGCACCGTCGCCGCCCTCCTCGACGGAGGGCCCGTTCGAGGAGCCCACCCCGCCACTGCCGACGAGCGACGCGGCGTCCTCGGCCCTCGACGCGCGGAGTGACGAGATTGCTTGGCTCCGCTCGCACCGACAGGACCCTTCCCGGACAGGCCCCAAGCCCATGCCCCCGCTCCGCCTCGCGATCGTCGGCCTGGGCGCCGTCGCCCGCTCCATCCACCTCCCGGCCCTCGCCCAGGTCGCGGACGTCATCGAGGTCGCCGGCGGGTGCGACTCGGACGCGGCGGCGCGCGACGCGGCCGAGGGGCTGATCCCCGTGTTCGAGACGATCGACGCCATGATCGAGGCGACCCGCCCCGACGTCGTCGCCATCTGCACGCCGCCGGGGCTCCACCTCGACCAGGCGCGCCAGGCGCTCGACGCCGGGTGCCACGTGTTCCTCGAGAAGCCGATGGTCGAGACGCTGGCCGACGCCGACGCGCTCATCGAGGCCGCCGACCGGGCCGGGCGCCAGGTCGTCGTCAACTGCCAGTTCCCGTTCATGGCGACGTACCAGGCGGCCAAGGCCCAGATCGGGTCGGCCGACTTCGGGGACCTCCTGTTCCTCCACGCCTGGCAGACGTTCCGCCGGACGACGCAGACCGAGGACGGCTGGCGCGGCGAGATGACGCGGCGGCTCGGGTTCGAGTTCGGGGTCCACGTGTTCGAGCTGATCCGGTTCTTCTTCGGCCAGACGCCGAGCACGGTCACCGCCCACGTCCCCGCGATCCCCGGCGAGCACGCCGACGTCGTGAACATGATCGCGTTCGGGTTCGCGGACGGCCGCGCGGCCACGGTGGTGCTGGACCGGCTGGCGAAGGGGCCGCACCGCTACCTCGAGCTGTCGCTCGACGGGACGAACGCGACGATCCACACGTCGATCGGGGGCGAGCTCCGGGTCGAGATCGGCCTCCACGCGGCGTCGCGCCGCCCGTTCGCCGGGCTCCACGTGGTCCGCGGCGGCCAAGCCGTCTTGCAGCAGGGCGACCGCCAGCGGACGTTGGCGACGGAGGGGCTCAACCCGTTCGCCACCGCCACGGCCCGCCACCTCCGCCAGTTCGCCCAAGCGATCCGGGCCGGGACCGAGCCGCTCGTCTCGGCTCGGGACCACCGCGACACGCTCGCGCTCGCGCTCGCCGTCTACGACGCCGCCGACGCCGGCCGGACGCTCGACCTAGCGCCGTACCTCGCGCCGCCCCACTGATGCTCGGCGTCAACGGGATCCGCCTGGTCACCCCGCGCTCCGGCGTGGGCCGCGCCATCGAGTCGATCGTGGCCGGGCTCGTCGAGGTGGGCCACCCGTTCGGCGAGATCCGGGTGTACACCCCGACGCCGCTCCCCGACGACGTCGCGCTCCCCGACGAGGTCGTCAACCACGTCGTGCCGTGGGGCGGCTCGAACGGGACGTGGGAGCAGGTCGCGCTGCCGCGTGCGCACGGCCGGCGGGGGCTGCTGCTGTGCCCGAGCTACGTCGTCCCGGCCGTCTCCGCCAGCCCGACGTTCCTGATCCACCACGGGTCGTACGAGGGCTACCCGGGCGCCTTCCCGCGTTGGCAGCGGACGCGCGCGCGGCTGCTCTACGCGATGAGCGCGCGCCGGGCGACGGCCGTCTCGACCGTGAGCGAGCACAGCCGCCGCGACATCGCCCGGTTCTACGGCGTCGGCCCGGCCGGCGTCCACGTGGTGCCGGAGGGCGTCGACACGCGCCTGTTCCGACCGCTCGACGAGCCCGAGCGGCTGGCGGACTGGCGACGGCGCGTGCTCGGGGCCGACGTCCCGGTCCTGCTCTACGTCGGCAAGCCGACCCGGCGGCGCAACCTGGACGCGCTGATTGCGGCGTTCGGCGAGCTCAAGCGCGAGCGGGCCCTTCCCCACAAGCTGGTCCTGATCGGGACGTCGCTGCCGGGGTCGCCGTTCGAGCCGGCGATCCGCGCCGCGGGCGTCGAGGGCGACGTGGTGAGCGTTCCGTACGCCGGCCACGACGAGCTCGCGGTCGCTTACAACGCCGCCGACGCGCTCGTCTACCCGTCGTCGTACGAGGGGTTCGGGATGCCGGTGCTGGAGGCGATGGCGTGCGGGACGCCGGCGATCGCCCTCGACCGGACGGCGTTCCCGGAGTTCGCCGCCGGCGTCGCCCTCTTGCTCCCCGACGCCGAGGTGGCGACGCTCCGCGACGGCATCCGGTCCGTCGTCGGCGACCGGGACCGGCACCGCGCGATGAGCCGGCTCGGGCCCGCCCGCGCGGCGGCCTACGACTGGCGACCCATCGCGGCGCGCTACCGGGACCTGATGATGGAGGTGGCCCCGTGACGCGCAGCCCGGGAGGAGTGTGGGGGTGTGGGAGGAGGGGGTGTCCTCACGGGCGTCCCGCTCCCTCGAGGTTCCAGCGGAGGCCGGCCCCACCGGACGTGACATGACGAGCCCCCCCCGCCTCCTCGCCACCTCCGTCGTCCGCCGGGCTGGGCAGGCCCGCGCGAGCGGGTTCGCGAGCGTGCTCTCGGCGAGCGGCGAGGTCCTGGCGCGGGCCCCCGTCCCCGAGAGCGCGCACCGCGCGGCCGAACCCCAACCCTCGCGGCGGCCTGCGCGGCGCGCGCGGCGTCTCGGCCTGGGGCGACCGCCTGGTCGTCGCCAACGCCGACCGCCTGTTCGTCCTCCGGCCCGACTGGCGGGTCGAGCGCGAGATCACGCACCCCTGGATGGGCGGCGTCCACGGCGTCCTGGCCGAGGCCGACGGCGTCTGGGTCACCTGCACCGCCGCCGACCTCCTCATCCAGGTCGACTGGCGCGGCCGGGTGGTGGCGGACTGGGAGTGGCGCCAGGACGCGGCGCTGGTCGACGCCCTCGGGTTCGCCCCCCTCCCGCCCGTCGACCGCGGCGTCGACTACCGGGACCCGGGCGCCTCGCGGGGGCGCGTCCGCGACGTCGTCCACCTCAACAGTGTGGCGCGCGGCCCCAACGGGCTGCTCCTGTCGTTCGGCCGCGTCCTGTCGCCGGATGCGCTCCGGCGACGGTCGGTGTCGCGGCTGGCGGGGCGGCTGGCGGAGGCGGTCGGCGTGAGGCGGCGGGCGGCCACGGCGACGCCCGCCGTCCCTTCGGGCACCGTCGCGGGGTCGCGCTACGCCGTGGTCGCCCTCGACGGCGACGGCCGGAGCTCGGTCGTGCGGATGGAGACCGGGACGTCGGTCCCCAACCACGACCTCTGGCTCGACGGCGACTTGCTGGTCACCTGCGACACGAACCGAGGGCAATTGGTTGGGGTCGACGTGACGACGCAGCGTGTCCGGCACGCGGTGGCGATCCCGGGCGAGCCTAGCTTCGTGCGCGGCCTGGCGTCGCTCGGCGGGCTCCGCTTCGCGGTCGGCAGCCAGCGGCCCGCCGCTGTTTACCACGTAGACCTGGCGGCCGAGACGGTCGTCGCCTCGTTCCCGCTCGGCGGCCACGCCGACGAGTCGGTCCACACCCTCGGCGTCGTCCCGGAGGTGTTCGGCGCGCCGGCCGGCGCCCTCTTCTCATGACCCGTCCCACCCCCACGTCCTCGGCTCACTTGCGCGTGGGCATCGCGGGGGCCGGGCTCATGGGACGATGGCACGCGGACGCGGCCGCGCGGTCGGGCGCCGCCGTCGTCGCCGTCCTCGACCCCCAGCTCGGCCTCGCCGGACGACTCGCCGACGCCCACGGCGCCCGGGGATACGCCGACCTCGACCGGCTGCTGGCGGAGTCGGAGATCGACGTGCTCCACGTCTGCACGCCGCTCGCAACGCATGGCGACCTGGCATCGCGGGCGCTCGACGCGGGCCTCCACGTGCTCGTCGAGAAGCCGCTCGTGCCGGACGCCGACGCGACCGTCGCCCTCCTCGACCACGCTCGAACGGCGGGGCGGATCGTCTGCCCCGTCCACCAGTTCCCGTTCCAGCGAGGCGTGCAGACGGTGCTCGCGCGCCGCGCCGAACTCGGGACCGTCTTGGGGTTCGACGCCGTCTTCCACTCCGCCGGCGCCGTCGGGCGCGACGACCACGCCACCGACGCCGTCGTTGCCGACCTCCTCCCCCACCCGATCTCGCTGATGCAAACGCTCTTGCCAGGGGCCCCGCCCGCCGAGGGCTGGCAGACCGTTCACCCCCACGCCGGCGAGCTCACGGCGACGGCGGTCCAGGGAGCGGCCACCGTCCGCGTCCGGATCAGCATGGGCGCCCGGCCGACGGTCGCGCGGCTCGCGCTCTACGGGACCGCGGGGGCGGCCCACCTCGACCTGTTCCACGGCTACGCCGTCGTCGAGCCGGGCGCGGTGTCGCGGGCGCGGAAGGTCGCCGCGCCGTTCGCCCGGGCCGGCCGCGAGGTCGCCGCGGCCACCGGCAACCTGGGGCGGCGGGCGGTCCGGTGGGAGCCGGCCTACCCGGGCCTGCGCGAGCTCGTCGGCCGGTTTTACCACGCCGTGCGGGGCGAGGCCCGGCCGCCGGTCTCCGACGCCCAAACCGTCGAGGTCGCCCGGCTCCGCGACCGGCTGATCCGCGACGCCGGGCTCTTGCCGTGACGGCTGACCCGATGCCTCCCCGTCTCACCGTCGTCGTCGGGTCGAGCAACGCCCGGGCGACGGTCGCGGAGGGCCTCGGCACCCTCGTCGCCCAGTGCCGGCGAGTCGGGGCCGAGCTGATCGTGGTCGACCACTCCGACGACGGGACCGACGCCGCGATCCGCGAGTGCTTCCCGGACGTCTGCCTCGTGCGCGCACCAGAGACGCGCTACATCCCCGAGCTGTGGGCGGTCGGGGTGGAGAGGGCAGCGGGCGAGGTCGTCGCCCTCACGACGGCCCACTGCGTCCCCGCCGACGACTGGGTGGCGCGCGTCCTCGAGGCCCACGACGCCCACGACGCGGCTGGGATCGGCGGGGCCATCGAGAACGACCCCGCGGCGACGGCGGCGGACTGGGCCGTCTACTTCTGCCGGTATCACCGCTTTATGCCGCCCCTCGCCGCCGGACCGACCGCCGACATCGCGGGCGACAACGCGTCCTACAAGAGGTGGGCCCTCGACCGCACCCGCGACCTGTGGCGTGACGGGTTCTGGGAGCCCGACATCCACGCCGAGATCCTGCGCAGAGGCGGCACGCTTCGCTTGGAGCCCCGGATCGTCGTCCGCCACGTCCGTTCGTTCGGCGTGGCCGGCTTCGTGCGGAACCGGTACCGGCACGGGAGGCAGTACGGCCGCTCGCAGGGCCGGACGCTGGGGCCGGGCGCGCGGGTCGGACGGGCGCTCCGGGCGCCGCTGGTACCCGCCGTCCTGACCGGCCGCGTGGCGTCGGCCGTCCGCCGCGCGGGGCGACACGCCGGTCCGTTCGCGAGGGCGCTCCCGCTCCTCGGGCTGTTCACCGCGAGCTGGGCCCTCGGCGAGGCCGTCGGCTATCTCCACGGCACGACGTGGACGCGATGACCGCCGCCCGTCCGCCGTCGCCGGCGTGCCGGCTGTCCGTCGTCGTGGCGTCGGCGCACGGGGCGGAGCCGCTCGAGCGGTGCCTGGCAACGCTGGTCCCCCAGATCTGGGACGCGGAGGTCGAGGTCATCGTGGCCGGCGACGTCGGCGAGGCGCAGCGCGGGCGTTTCCCGACCGTCACGTTCCTCCCGTTCCCGCCGGGCACGGCGGGGCCGGTCCTATGGGGAGCCGGGATCGCTCGGACACGCGGCGCGCGCGTCGCGATCACCGAGACGCGGACGGTCCCGAGCGCGACCTGGGTGGCCGACGTCCTCGCCACGCAAGACCCGACCCGGCCCCTCATCGGGGGCGCCGTCGAGCCGTCGGAGCCGCGGAGCCTGACAAGCTGGGGCGCCTACTTCTGCGACTACGGCGCGTTCATGCGCCCGCTCCGCCGCGGACCGGCCGAGGCGCTGCCCGGCAACAACACGGTGTTCGACCGCGCCCTGCTCGACCGGGCGACGGAGCTCACGTCGCCCGCGTTCTGGAAGACGTACTGGTGCCAGGCTCTCGCGGCCGAGGGCGTCCCGCTCGCGGCCGACCCGACCGTCGTGGTCTACGACGCCAAAACGTACCGGCTCGTCCCGCTCCTCGTCCGCCGGTTCCACCACGGGCGGTGCTTCGCGGGGATGCGGACCGCCGGGCTCAGGCCGACGCGGCGAGCGCTCTACGCCGCGGCGTCGCCGTTGCTGCCGGCGCTGTTCCTGTCGCGGGTCGCCCGACGGGTCGTGCCCAAGCGGCGGTACCGGTCGAAGCTGCTGGCGAGCGCGCCAGTGATCGTGCTGGCCGTCGCGGCGTGGTCGCTCGGCGAGGCGGTCGGCTACGTGGCCGGGGCGGGGGCCAGCTGCGACGCCGTGGTGTGATTCGTGGGATCGGGTCCACGGCAGAGATCGAGCCCAACCGAGCGGTTGAGGAGCTCGACGGCCGTAGGGACACGACGTGTCGTGTCTCGATGGCGGGCGGACGCACGGGACGCACGGCCGCGAGTCGCCCGTCGGGTCCGCCAGCGGCCGGCTACCCCAGGCGGACCGTCGCGACGTGCTCGGCGCCGTCCGAGACGAGAGGGATCCGGGCCGTCCCGTCCTCGACCTCGGCGACCGCGCCGTCGACCTCGGCGGACGTCGCGCCGCCGGGCCCGTCGCGGACGACACGGACGACGTAGACCGTGCCGCGGGCGTCGGTCCGGTAGCGGATCGTGTAGCCGTCCCAGTCGTCCGGCACGCGGGGCGTGAGGCACAGGGCCTCGGCCTCGCGGCGGAGCCCGAGCACGCTCTCGACCGACACGCGCCACATCCACCCGGCCGAGCCCGTGTACCACGTCCACCCGCCGCGCCCGACGTGGGGCTCGACCGAGTACACGTCGGCGGCGACGGCGAACGGCTCGGTCATGTAGCGGTCGGCCGCGGCCGGCGTCCGGGCGTGGTTGACGGGCAGGATCATCCGCAGCAGCTCGGCGGCGCGGTCGTGGCGGCCGGCCTCGGCGAACGCCCTCACGGCCCACAGCACGCCGTGCGTGTACTGGCCGCCGTTCTCGCGGACGCCCGGGAGGTAGCCCTTGATGTAGCCCGGGTCGTGGTCGGTCACGTCGAACGCCGGCGTCAGCAGGCGGATGAGTCCGGCCCGCTCGTCGACCAGGTGCTGGTCGACCGCGTCCAGGACCTGCTCGGCGCGGTCGGGCGGGGCCACGCCCGACAGGATGGACCAGCCCTGGGCGATGGCGTCGATCCGGCACTCGTCGTTCTGGGCCGAGCCGAGCGGCGTCCCGTCGTCGTAGAACGCGCGGCGGTACCACCGGCCGTCCCAGCCGTCGGCGTTGAGCGCCCGCACCAGGTCGGCGCGGTAGGCGCGGTAGCGCTCGACGCGCTGGCGGTCGCCCCGTCCCTCGGCGATGGGGATGAACCGCTTCAAGATGTGGGCCAGGAAGAAGCCGAGCCAGACCGACTCGCCCTCGCCCTCGTTGCCGACCCGGTTCATGCCGTCGTTCCAGTCGCCGGAGCCCATGAGCGGGATCCCGTGGCGGCCGGCGGTGAGCGAGAGGTCGATGGCGCGGGCGGCGTGCTCGTAGACCGAGCCCGTCTCGCCGGACGGCTGGGGGCTCATGAACACCTCGTCCTCGCCGGGCGCGAGCGCGCGCGCGGTCAGGAACGGGGCCTCCTCGTCGAGCATCGTCTCGTCGCCGGTCGCGGCGAGCGCGAACGCGACGGCGTAGGGCAGCCACAGCAGGTCGTCGGAGAACCGGGTGCGGATGCCGGCGCCGGTGATCGGGTGCCACCAGTGGAGCACGTCGCCCTCCTCGAACTGGTGGGCCGCGTTCTTCAGGATCTGGGCCCGCGTCAGGTCGGGCCGGGTGTAGACGAGCGCCAGGCTGTCCTGGAGCTGGTCGCGGAAGCCGTAGGCCCCGCCGCTCTGGTAGAACGCCGAGCGGCCCCACAGCCGGCACGACAGGTTCTGGTAGAGCAGCCACCCGTTGACCAAGACGTCGAGGTCGGGGGCCGGCGTCTCGACCTGGACGGCGCCCAGGGTCTCCTCCCAGAACGCCATCACCTCGCTCAGCGCCAGGTCGGCCGCCTCGGTCGTCCCGTAGCGGTCGACGAGCGTGCGGACGTCGGCCGTGCTCTTGGCCTGGCCGAGCAGGAACACGACCTCGCGCGTCTCGCCGGGCGCGAGCGCCAGCGGGACGTGGACCGCGGCGCACGGGTCGAGGGCCGTGTCGAGACGGTCGTCGAGAGCTCCACCCGCGACGACGGCGTCGGGCGCGGAGGCGTGGCCGTTGCGCCCCAGGAACGCCGCCCGCCGCGCCGACACCGACGCCACCTCGGCGCCGACGACGGCCACGAACGCCAGCCGTCCGCCGAACGTCTGGTTGTACGGGTTGTGGGCCAGGATCGCGCCCGAGTCGAGGTCGCGGTCGACGATCACGTAGGGCGCGTTGGGCTCGCGTCGCTCGCCGAGCACCCACTCGGCATAGCGGTACAGCGAGAGCCGCCGGGCCTGGCCCGACGTGTTGGTGACGCGCAGGCGGACCAGCTTGAGCGGGTCGCGCCGGGGGACGAACGCCGTCGTCTCCGTCTGCAAGCCGCCCCAGGTCGTCCGCCAGGTGGTCTGGCCCCAGCCGTGGCGCGTCTCGTAGGGCGCCGGCGCCGGGGCGGGCCGCGGGGTCGGCGTCCAGAACACGCCCGCGTCGTCGTCGCGGAGGTAGATGGACTCGCCGGCGGGGTCGGTGACGGGGTCGTTGGACCAGGGCGTGAGCTTGTTCTGCTGCGAGTTGCGGGCCCAGGTGTAGCCCTCGCCGCTCTCGGTGGCCGTGAACCCGGCGGCGCGGTTGGCGACCACGTTGATCCAGGGCAGCGGCGTCCGGTCGTCCTCGCGGCCGCCCTGCTGGCGGATGACGTAGGCGCGGCCGTCGTCGGCGAACCCGCCGTAGCCGTTGTCGAACTGGAGCGGCTCGTACGGCGTCTCGGGAGCCTTGGGCTCGACGCCGGCAGCCGTCATCCGGCCGGCGGCGTCGGGGTGCGTCGCCGGGAGCGCGGAAGGGCGCGCGGTCGCGGCGCCGTCGCCGGCCACGCCCGCGTCGAGGTCCGCGTCGATCTCGTCCCGCTCGGCCATCGCCTCGGCCTCGCTGGCCGTGGCGCCGAGCAGCGACGGGACCTCGCCGTGGAGGACGACGCGGGCGGCGGTCAGGAACAGCGTCACGTCCTCCTCCGGCATCCCGTCGGACCGGCGGACGAACACGCCGCCGCGCTGACCCAGCAGCGCCCGCTGGGGCGACCCCTCGACGGCCTGCGTGAGCGCCTCCTGCAGGCTGTCGGCATAGCTCGGCGGGTGGTCGTTGAGGACCACCAGGTCGACCTCCAAGCCGCGGCGGCGCCAGAAGGCGTGCATCTTCAGGAGCAGGCGGAAGGCATCGAGCTGCTCCGTCGTCGCGACGCGGAACAGGAGGACGGGGAGGTCGCCCGAGACGCCGTAGGCCCACAGGCCCGACTGCGGCCGCGTGTTGCGCTGGCGGACCTGAGGCGGCGCGGCCAGCCGGGGGTCGCCGTAGAGCAGGCGGCTCGCGAGCTCCTGGGCGTTCAGGGCCTGCTCGCCGGTCAGCCCGAGGTGGCCGAGCTCGACCAAGCCGTAGGTCGACGCGAGCTCGAAGGCCCGCTGGGCCGCGTCGGGGTGGTCGTAGCGCTCGGCCAGCCGCTCGGCCTCCTCGCGCGACTCGGCGACGGCGAGCGAGAACACGACCTGGGCGCTCTGCTTGGGCTGCAACGTCACCACGCGGCGCAGCGAGACGACGGGGTCCAGCACGGCGCCGGCCGTGCGCGACAGCCGGGCGCCGGGGTCGAGCGCGGCCGGCGCGTCGAGCGTCCGCCCACGCCCGACGAACCGCATCCGGTCGGTCTCGTACTGCAACGGCGAGATGGCCGAGCGGTCGGCCCGCGCCAGCCCCTTGTCGCCGACGGCGTGGACGAGCCAGCGGCGGACGTCGTTCTCGGCGCGGGGCCGGCGCGTGGCGAGGAGCGCGTTGTTCTTGGGGATGTACTCGGTCTCGACGAACAGCTTCGAGAAGGCCGGGTGGCCCAGGTCGCCGGCCGGCGGCTGGAGCACGACCTCGGCGTAGCTCGTCAGTTCGATGGTCCGAGGCCGGTCGCCGTAGTTGGTGACGGTCACGCGGCGGACTTCGACGTCGTCCTCGGGCGAGACGACGGCCTCGGTGAACGTCTCGATCCAGTCGTCGACGCGGGCCGTCTCGACCTTGTTGAGGTGGACCCAGACGTCGTAGCGGTCCGGCGGCGCGGCCGACGTCACGGGCTGCTCGGCGACCGACCAGTACCGCCCCGTCTCGACGTCGCGGACGTAGACGAAGAACCCGTCGGCGTCGCGCGTCCGGTCGCCGTGCCACCGCGTGAGCGCGACGTCGCCCAGCCGCGAGGCGCCGGTGCCGGCCGTCGTCAAGAACGCCGAGTAGCGGCCGTTCGACAAGAGCGCGCCGTGGGGCGTCGGGTCGTTCGTGCTGGCGCGGCCGAAGTGCTCGACGCGGGCCTCGACCGGGGGGATCTCGACGAGCTCGACCTCGGCGTCGTCGAGCGGATGCGGGTCCACCTTCTCCACGACGGTCGGCACGCGCTCTTGCAGCAGGATCTCGACCGAGCGGACGAGCGGGTCGCGGTGGAACCGGTCCTGGAAGCGCCCGCCGTCGAGCACGTTGGCGACAGCCAGCAGGCCCATCCCCTGGTGGTGGGCCATGTAGGACCGGACGACCGAGACGCCGTCGTCCTCGGCGCTCGACACGCGGCCCGGCGTGTAGTCGAGGGCCTCGTAGTAGCCGAGCGGGCCGAACGCGCCGGCTTGGTCGAGCCGGGTCAGGTTCGACAACGCCCGCTCGGGGCGGACCAGGAGCGCCAGCAGCGTCGAGTACGGCGAGACCACGTAGTCCTCGCCGAGCCCACGCTTGAGGCCGAGGTACGGGACGCCGAACGCCCGGTACTGGTACGTCAGGTGGAGGTCGAGGAGCGCGTAGCCGCTCTCCGAGATCCCCCACGGGCGGTCCTTCGAGCGGCCGTAGATCCGCTGGAGCGAGACGGCGTTGTAGCACGCGTCGTAGAGGAGCGTCCGCTCGTAGAGCCGGGTGTAGATCGCCGGCATGAGGTACTCGAACATGGTCCCGCTCCACGACAGCAGCGCCCGCCGGGCCCGCGTCACGCGCGTCGGTCGGCTGAGGTGGAACCAGTGCTCGGGCGGCGCCTCGCCCTTGGCGATGGCCAGCAGCGACGCCAGCCGGGCCTCGGACGCCAGGAGGTCGTAGGTGAACGGGTCCTGCCGGGCCATCCCGGCGTCGTAGCCGATCCTGAACAGCTGGCGCTCGGCGTCGTAGAGCGGCCGGAAGTCCATCTCGCCGACCAGCGCGTCGGCGCGGTCGGCCAGGGCTCGGGCGGCGTCGAACCGAGCGGCGACGGCGTCGCGGGACGCTTCGAGCGCTGCCCGCGCCGGCGCGCCGAGGGCAGCGTCAGACAGGGCCCGGGCGACGCGGTGCGCGAGGTCGCCCAGCGTCGTGACGGCGTCGAGGTCCGTGGCGAGTGCGTCCGGCAGCGGGACGCCGTCGCGGAGCCACGGGGCGACGGCCTCGACCTCGGTGACGCAGGCGCGCGTCTGGGCGGCGAGCTCGGCGGCTCGGTCGCGCGTCTCCTCGGGCGCGTCGGCGACGGCGGCCGCCAGGTCCCGCGCGGCCCGGTCGAGCAGGACCACGCGGCCGTGCCACGCCGCGAGGCCGCGCGGGGACGTCTCGGCCAGGAGCCGCCCGAAGGCCTCGTGCGCGTCGCGCATGGGCCCGGCCGCGACGCCGACCTCGGCCCAGGTGTCGCGGAGGCCGTCGAGCACGCAGGGCCCGGGCCACGTTGCCGTCGGCGTTTCGAGGACGCCCTGCTTGAGCGTGAGCAGCGCGCCGGCCAGGTTGCCCGAGTCGACCGTCGAGACGTAGCGGGGGGCCATCACGTCGCCGGTCTCGGTGCTGTACCAGTTGTAGAGGTGGCCGCGGTAGCGCTCGAGCGACTCGGCCGACGCCAGCATCCGGTCGAGCCGCGCCAGCTCGTCGCCGCGCGTGAGGTAGCCCAGGTCGCGGGCGGCCTGGACGGCGTTGAGCGCCAGCCCGATGTTGGTCGGCGACGTCCGCCGGGCGAGCCCCTGGGCGGGCTGGACCTGGAGGTTGTCCGGCGGGAGCCAGCGGTCGCGCTCGGTCAGGATCTCGTCGAAGAACCGCCACGTCCGCCGGGCGACCCGGCGCAAGCGGGCGCGGTCCTCGTCGGTCAGCCGGTAGTCGTCGCGCTCGACGTCGCGGCTGACGGCCCGGGCGATCCAGGGGGCCGCGATCCAGGCCGCGGCGAACGGGAGGGCCGTGATCCAGGCGATGGGCTCGGTGAGCGTGACCGACGCCAGTACGACGAGGCCCCACCCCACCGAGGCCCACATCGAGCGGGGCACGTCGCGCGTCGACTCCTCGGCCTGCTGGGCCGTCGTCCATTCCAGCAGGTTGGTCTTCGAGACCGCCATCCGCCACAGCGTCCGCCCGATGGCGTCGAGCATCACGACCGACTGGTGGGCCAGGAAGGCGACCGACAGCCCGATCTGGCGGGCGTGCATCACCACGTCGGCCCAGACGACGCGGAGCCAGCTCGACGTCACCGTGTCGGGCGGTTGGAACAGGAAGCCGTGGGCGGCCGGCGCGTAGATCGGGAACGCCAGCACGAACAGCGCGATGAGGGTCCAGACGAACGGCGAGCCCGGGAGCACCGTCCACGCCAGCAGCAGGAAGATCAAGAGGGCCGGCGGCGTCAGGCTCCGCCGCAGGTTGTCGAACAGCTTCCACCGGCCGACGACCGACAGCGGGTTCCGGCGCCGGGCCCCGCTCGCGTCGCGGACGCGCGGCATCAGCCACCCCAGCAGCTGCCAGTCGCCCCGGACCCAGCGGTGCTGGCGGAGCGCGAACGAGGCGTAGCGCGACGGGAAGTCGTCGAACACCTCGACGCCGGTCGCCAGCGCGGCCCGGGCGTGGTTGCCCTCCAGCAGGTCGTGCGACAGGACCGTGTTCTCGGGCAGCGCGCCGCCCAGCGCGTGCCGGAACGCGTCGACGTCGTAGAGCCCCTTGCCGGTGTAGATCCCCTCGCCGAACAGGTCCTGGTAGGCGTCCGAGACGGCCGTCGTGTAGGGGTCGACGCCCGGCCGGCCGGCGTAGACGCGCGAGAACAGGGTCTGGCGCCCGCTCTCGGGCGAGATCGAGACGCGCGGCTGGAGCACGCCGTAGCCCCGCGTCACGCGCGAGCGGTCGGGCGCCATCCGGGGCCGGTTGAGCGGGTGGGCCGCCGTCGCCACGAGAGCCCGCGCGCCGTCGGGCGTCGTCCGCGTGTCGGCGTCGAGCGTGAGGACGTAGCGGACGGCGGCGCCGGCCGTCGCCGTCCGGAGGTCGCCCTCGACGACGACGTAGCTGGTCTCGGCGTCGGGGTCGCGCAGCAGGTCGTTGAACTCTTCGAGCTTGCCGCGCTTGCGCTCCCAGCCCATCCAGACGCCCTGCGCCGGGTTCCACAGCCGCTCGCGGTGGAGCAGGAAAAAGCGGTCGCCCGGGGCGCCGTCGCCTTGGGCCCGGGCCGCGTGCGAGCGCTCGTTGAGCCGGCGGATCGCGTCACACGCGGCCTCGACCGTCGCCGCGTCGCCGGGCACCTCCTTGTCGGGCGCGTCGGCCCAGTCGGTCAGGAGCGCGTAGCGGAGCGCGGCGTCGGGGTTGGCGAGGGCGTGGACCTCGAGCCGCTCGGCCATCTCGCGCGCATGCCCGGGCGACGTGATGAGCGTCGGGATGACGACGAACGTCCGGTGCTCGGCCGGGATGCCGCCGTCGAAGGCGAGGCGCGGGAGCTGGCGCGGCGGGAAAAAGCGGACCACGTTCCAGTTGACGAACGTGACGGCAAAGTCCAGGACCGGCAGGAACGCCGCGGCGACGGTCAGCGCGAGCCCCCCGGCGTCGGCGCCGCCCGCGTCGGCGACGAGGACGGCCGCCAGCAGGCCGAGCGCGGTGACGAGCGCGATGCTGCCGAGGTAGACGAACGTCGGGTGCCTCTCGGCGAACCAGTAGAGCCGGCGGCCCAGCTTGGCCCGGTACCCGGACGTCTTGCCCAGCGTCCGCTGCCCGGGCCCGACGAGCCAGTGGCCGACGTGGTCGGCGGTGTCGGCGTCGGGCGCGAGCGCGGGGGGGGCCTCGTCGCCGACGGCGCGGGCGTCGGCGGCCTCTCGGGCGAGCGCGAGCGCCCGCTCGGCGACGCCGAACTCGGTCTCGCCCGAACGCCGCGCGATCCGCTCGGTGACGTGGCGGTAGCGGTCGCGCGTGGCCTCGTCCATCTGGGCGTAGACGCCGGCCGGGTCGTCACGCAACGTCTGCTCGACGGCCGAGAGCGCCTCCACGAAGTCCGTCCAGTCGGCCTCGGCCGCGGCGCGCAGGGCGAGGACGGCGTTCGCGATCGACCCCTGCCACTGCGTCTCGCGCTGGGTCTCGATCCGCTCGACGTCGTCCAGGGTGAGGCGCCGGGCGCGCAGGCGGTGCTCGAGCCACTCGAGGGCGGTCGACGAGCCGCCCCGCGTCTGCAGGCCGCCGGCGAGCGCCAGCGAGAACGGCCCCGAGATCGGGGCCCGCTCGCGCGAGATGTCGGCGAGGTCGGTCGCGACCTCGGCGGGATCGTCCCGGCCGGCGATGGTCTCGGCCCAGCCGGCGGCGGCCACGCGGTCGGCGCGGGCTTCGCGGAGCGGGCGGGCGAGCGCGGCGACGCGCTGGGCCAGCACCACGCGGAGCAGGATCGGCAACGCCCACAGCTCGGCCAGCGTCAGCAGCTCGACCTCCTGGTACCCGGCCACGAACGCCCGGAGGTGGCCGGGGTCGACGGCGTTGTCGGTGTGCTCGGCCAGGGTCTCCAGCAGCTCGTAGATCCGGGGGAGCCCCTGGTACGGCCCGGCCGTCAGCTTGGGCAGGACGCGGTAGTACGCCCGTGGCAACGCCGCCTCGGCGTCGCGGGCCTGGTCGCGGACGATGTGGTAGTTGTCCAGGAGCCACTCGGCGGCCGGCGTCAGCGTCTCGCCGGCCTTGCCGGCGGCGGCCAGCGTCCGGTACGCGCCCGTCAGGTCGCCCAACGCCTCGCGCAGGATGGGCCGGAGCGGGCGGCCCCGCGACGGCTCCGTCTCGACCGCCTGCGTCCGCGCGAGACGGCGCGCGTGCTCCGCGAGGTGGACCGGCTTGAACAGGCTCTCGACGGTCGATCCGGGCACGGGCGGCGGGTGTGGGAGGGGATGGAATCTAGACCCTGCTCGGCCCCTCTCGATCTGGGACGAAGAACCAGGGCTAACGCCTCCTCCCATCAACGTCATCCTGACCTTGTCGAAGGATCTCGACGCGCGACGGCCGGCCTCTCGGACTTCTGAACGGCGTCGAGATCCCTTCGGCAGGCTCTTCGACTCCGGCCACCGACGGCCTCCGCTCAGGATGACCTGGCGGGGAGGGAAAGAGGACCCGGTAACGCTGGGCGAAGAACGACGAACGGAGAAGGTGGCCGCCAAGCTCTGACCCTTGACCCACCAGAGGCCCCGCGTGCCTACCTCGCCGCCGAGACGGACAGGGCCGAGAGCTACCGGGCGACCGTCACCGCCCGGATGACCCGGCGGCCCGTGCCTTCCTCGCGAGCCTCGACCACGTACACGCCGGGCGCCCACCCCGACACGCCGAGGACGACCTCGCCCCGATGGCGGTCGACCCGGGCCACCTCGCGGCCCAGCACGTCGAGGACCCGGACGGAGACCGGGCCCGTGGCCCCGCCGACGGAGAGCCGAACCGCGGTGGCGGCCGGGTTCGGCCACGCGGTGAGCACGAGCGGAGCGGCCTCTGGCCCCCCGTAGGTCGACACCACGCCGTCGAGGTCGAACCGGGCGACGAACACGCCGACCCGGCCCTCCCCCTCCGCTCGGAGCACGTCGCCGCCGACCTCGAACGAGCCCCGGAAACGGCCGGCCGCATACACCACTCCCCCTGACCCCTCCGGTCCCAGCGCGCTCTCGTCGAACGCGACCGCTCGGACCGCCTGGAATGGTCGACCGGCTCCCGACGGACCGGGGTCCCCGTCGTCCGACACGTGGACGAGCCGCTCGACCTCGCCGGCCGGCCCGACCACGACGACGAACCCGTCGCCGGCCCCTCGCCGTGGGGTCCGAAAGCCGCCGACCGAAAGGACGTCGGAGTCGCTCTCGGCCCCGACGGCCACCCGCCCGTGCCGGTCGACGTCGAGACCCCATGCGGTTGGATACCCGTTCCCGGCCAGCGCTACGGCCCACTCGAAGGCACCGTTGGCATCGTGCCGGGTCACGAGCGTCCCGGCGGTTCCGCGGCCGACCTCGGGTGAGCGGAAGAGGGTGTCGCCGGCCGCGACCCACGCCGCCGTCGACGGCCCGGTGCCGTTGCTCTGGCGGACAAACGACCACGTGATGGCGACCGGCTCTCCGGGTCCCGTTGCGAGCCGGTGCGGACGGGCCTCGAACGTTGTGTTCGGGTCGTTCGGGTTGTCGGGGTCACGGATGTCGTCGTTCACGCCGAGATCGGACGCTGCCCACGACTGCTCGTAGGTGCCGTCCAAGGAGAACCGGACGAGTGCGGTCTCGACATTTAGGGGAACGTCAGACTCGGTGGACCCACCGCTTATCCGGGCGCCGGCGGGGAACGTGCCGGCCAGGTACACCCCGTCGCCGATCCCGAACGCGGCGCGCGCACCCAGGGGGTCGAACCCAACGGCACGGAGGAGCGGGTCGCGGTCGGCCTCACCGATGCGGACAGAGCGGGCCCACACCGGGTCGCCGGTCGCGGCGTCGAGGGCGAAGACGAACGTGTCGAACCATTCTCCGTACGGCTCCCCTCCCTCTCCCTCAACTGTGAGCGTATCTCGCCCGACGACGAGCGTGTCCCGGAACACTCCGGCCGCGTAGACGACCCCGTCCTGGACCTCGATTCCGTAAGCGACGGCCGACCGCTGGACCTCGGTCGGGATGGCCTGGCCGAGATCGACCGACCATCGGACGTCCCCGTCTGACCCGTCACGGCCGACGATCGTGGTCGACCCGGTCGCCCACCGATACGGCTCCGGCCTGTAGAGGACCCCCTCGCCGGTCACGACGAGCGCGCCCTCGGCAGCCACGTGGTACGTCTCGAACGGGGCCCCATCGGTCCCGACCGGTCGGGCCCAGCGAGCGATGCCATCGGCGTCAGCGGCGTAGACGAACGAGAGCCCGCCGCCCGCGCCGTACTCCGGCCCGAGGTCGAACGCGGTCCCCGTTCCTACCCCGTCGGTCAGGCGAAGCTCGTCCTCCGCTCCCCCGACGGCGACGGGTCCGTCCGGCGTGACGGCGAGGTCGTGGACGCCGACAAAGGGGTAGTCCGTCGAGAGGACGGAGGCCCAGGCCGGCGGGCCGCCAGCGACCTGGGCCACGGCCGCACCCGAGGCCAATGCAGCGGCCCCGAGCGCGAGGGTGACGGCGAATCTCGATCTACGGGTCATGGGGGTCCTGGGCCATCTCAGTCTACGGCGTCGAACCGAGAAGTCTCAACGCCTCCCCCATGCGAGCCACAGCGACAAGGCCGCGAGTTGTCCGGAACGTCCCGACGGCGCCCCCTCTATCCTCTCCCCCTCTCCAGCCACCCGCCCTCGAAGCCGCAGCGACGGAGCCCGTCCGCGAGCGGGCCGCACGTCCGCATGAGGTCCCAGACCTGGCCCGAGCGGTGGTTCTCGACCGCGAGCACGATGGGGCCCTGGTTGAGCGCGTAGTGGTGGTCGGAGATCCAGCCGAGGGCCTGGTCGCCGTCGGGGAACGAGGGGTTGTAGGACGCCTCGAACCCGAACGCGTCGGACCGGCCCTTGTGGGTCGTCGCCAGCCCGTGGAGGCACTCCAAGACGGCGTCGGGCGCGAACGGCAGGCTGGCGAGCGCGGCCCACGGCGCCAGCGTCCCGTCGTCCGGACCGAAGGGAACGCCGCGGGCGCGGTAGCCCCAGAACCGTCGCTCCCGCCCGCCGACCGTCCGGACGTCCGGCCCGGGCCCGTCGCTGGCCGTGATGCCCCACGACGTCGGGCCGTAGCCGGCGAAGCCGCGCGGGTTGCGGACGGCGTACTCGCGGTGGACGAGCGTCGCCCGGCGGGTGTTCTCGAAGTAGTCCGTCGATTCGCCCAGCTCGTCCGACTTCTGGCGCATCGCCGCGTCCTGGAGGCCCCGGAAGTCGATCCACAGGTGCGAGAACTGGTGGATGAAGAGGGGCCCGGCGTAGAGGACGTCGTGGCCGTAGATCCGCTTCCAGCGGTACGACTCGGTCGACGCGTGGAAGGCGCTCGGGGGGACCGGGTGCGTCGGCGAGCCGGCGGCCAGGGCGTAGAGGAGGAGGGCCTCGGTGTAGCCCTCCCAGCGGTAGCGCAGGAAGCCGCGCTCGGGCGTCCACCCCATCGTGATCGTCTCGCCGCCGTCCAGGGCCCAGTCCCACTCGACGGCGCGGTAGAGCGCGTCGGCGCCGTCGCGGACCTCGGCCTCGGCCGCGTCGTCGGCGTCGAAGAAGGCGGCGGCGCAGAGCAGGCCCGCCATCAGGATGGCCGTGTCGATGGTCGAGAGCTCGCTCGTCCAGGCCCGCCGGCCGTCGACCATCCCCAGGAAGTGGTAGAAGAACCCCCGGTGGCCGACGCCGTCTTTCGCCCCGTCCTGGGGCGCGTCGAGGAAGAAGCGGACCGTGGCGAGCGCGATCTCGCGCGCCGCCGCGCGTGGCACCCAGCCGCGCGCCACGGCGACCGGCAGCGCCGACAGCCCGAACCCGACGGCCGCGATCGACGCCGGGCTGTCCGGGGCCGTGCTGTCGACGACGAGCCCGTTGGCCCAGTTCGTCTCGCGCGCGAAGTAGTCGAACGAGGCGTGGTGGACGGCGTCGAGGAGGTCGGAGGTCTCGGGCATCGTGCGGGAGCGGGCGGGCGCCTGCGAACGGCCCGGGACCGGCCCGGGTCCGGTCGACGAGAGGGAACCGAGCCGAGGGGACTGGGTAGCCGTCGCAACAACTAAACCCCTCGATGTCTCTCCTCTCCCCCGTCGCGCTCGGCCCGCTCCTGCTGCCCAACCGCGTCGTCCTGGCCCCACTCACCCGGAGCCGCCACGCCCGCCAGGTCCCGACGGCGCTCGCGCCGACCTACTACGCCCAGCGCGCCTCAGCCGGCCTGATGATCGCCGAGGCGACCCAGGTGGCCCCGCGCGGCCAAGGCTACCCGGACACGCCCGGCATCCACACCGACGAGCAGGTCGAGGCGTGGAAGAACGTCACCGATCTGGTGCACGCGGTCGGCGGGCGGATCGCGCTCCAGCTGTGGCACGTCGGGCGCGTGTCGCACTCGTCGTACCACGACGGGGCGTTGCCGGTCGCGCCGTCAGCGGTGGCCGCCGAGGGCAAAGCGATGACGCCCGACTTCCAGATGGTCGACTTCGAGACGCCCCACGCGCTCACGGCCGACGAGATCGCCGAGACCGTCGGCCAGTTCCGGCACGGCGCGCGGCGGGCGCGGCAGGCCGGGTTCGACGCCGTCGAGATCCACGCGGCCAACGGCTACCTTATCGAGCAGTTTTTGGCGTCGGGCTCGAACCGGCGGACCGACGCCTACGGCGGCTCCCTCGAGAACCGGCTCCGGTTCCTGCGCGAGGTGACCGAGGCGGTCCTGGAGGAGTGGCCGGCCGAGCGCGTCGGCGCGCGGTTGTCGTTCGGGGCCGGCGCGAACGGCGTCCGCGACGACGACCCGGCCGAGACGTTCGGGGCCGCGGCCTCGATGCTCTCCGACGCCGGCCTCGTCTACCTCCACGGCATCCGCCCGAACGCCCAGATGGGGACGGAGGACGGGCTCGGCGAGCTCGACGCGATCCAGCTGATGCGCGACCACTTCGGCGGGGTCGTCATCGCCAACGGCGGGTTCGACCAGGCCCAGGGCGAGGCGGTCGTCGAGGCGGGCACGGCCGACCTGGTGGCCTACGGCCGCCCGTTCCTGGCCAACCCGGACCTCCCGATCCGGTTCGCCGCCCAGGCCGCCGGGCTCGACGCGCCGCTCAACGAGCCCGACCCGTCGACGTTCTACGGCGGCGACGAGGAGGGCTACACCGACTACCCGATCTGGGACGGCCGGCCCGTCGAGGAGGGCGTGGAGGCGTAAGCTGCCCGTCCCCGGTCGCGTCGTCCCCACGCCGCCTTTCCCCGTGTCGTCCTGAGGCTCGGTCCTTTGCCTCCCCCGCCCCCTCGAGGGGGCTCCCCGCGAAGCGGGGTGGGGGTGCTCCTCGGGCTCGACTCCGAGAACGCACCCTCCGTCCGCTTCGCGGCCCCCTCCCTCAAGGGAGGGGGACATCCCGAACAGCCTCTCAGGACGGCAAGCCGGGGGAGGTCGCGACAGCCCCGGCCACTTCCCCCCCGCCCGTGCGCTTGCTCCCGCTCGCTCTGCTCCTCGCGCTCGCCGCCTGCGCCGCCGACCCCGAACCGGCGCCCGCGGACGCCCCACCGACCGACGTCGCCGCGGCCCCGACCGTGGCCGTCTCGGCGGAGGCGGCGGCCAACCGCGCGCTCGGCGTCGGCGACCGGGCGCCGGACTTCGCCCTGCCTGACGCGATGGGCCGGACGGTCCGCCTCCGGGACCTGCTGGCCGACGGGCCGGTCGTGCTCGCGTTCTACCGCGGCGCGTGGTGCCCGTACTGCAACACCCAGCTCCGGGACTACCAGCGGGCCCTGGCCCAGTTCGAGGCGGCCGGCGCCCAGCTCGTGGCCGTCTCGCCGCAGTCGCCCGACAGCTCCATGTCGATGGCCGACCGGAACGACCTCGCCTACCCCGTCCTCTCCGACCGCAGCGGCGACCTGTCGAGCGCCTACGGCCTGCTCTTCCGCGTCGACGACGAGACGCGGGCGCGCTACCAGGCCGTCGGCATCGACCTCGAGCGGTACGCCGGCGCCGAGCCCGGGACCGACGTCGCGTGGGCGCTGCCCGTCCCGGCCACCTACGTGATCGACCGGGGCGGCACCATCCGCGCCGCCTTCGTCGAGGCCGACTACACCCAGCGGGCCTCGCCGCGCCAGATCCTGGCGGCGCTCCGCGAGGCGGTCTAGCTCGGCGGACACGGCACGATCCCGGAGGGCACGGCACGCCGTGTCCCTACGGATGCTCCTCCCGACACGCTCCCACGCTCCCATGGCACGCCTGCTCCTCGCCGCCGTCCTGCTGGCCACCGGGTGCGGGCCCGACCGCGCCGCGCCCTCCGACCGCGACGTCGACGCTCGCGTGGCCGAGGCGGACGCGCGGCTGGGCGAGACCGAGGCCGGGCGCTTGGTGGCCCAGGCGATCGAGGCGCACGGCGGGCTCGCCGCGTGGTACCGAGCGGGCCCGCTCCGCTACCGCTACACCTACACCCGCCTCGACAGCACCGGCGCCCCGGCCGGCGACGCCATCGACACGCGCCAGCTGGTCGACCCGTGGTCGGCGCGGGCGGTCCACACCCTCGCGGCCGACTCGTCGGTGGGGTTCGGGTGGACCGGGACCGAGGCGTGGGCCCGCCCGGCCGGCGCCGAGCTGCCGACCGACGCCCGGTTCTGGTCGCTCACGCCGTACTACTTCGTCTCGATCCCGTTCGTGTTCGCCGACCCGGGCGTCCGGCTAGAGGTCGCCCCGCCCGACTCCGTGGAGGGCCGGCCGGTGGACGTGGTCCACGTCACGTTCGAGCCCGGCACCGGCGACGCGCCGGACGACACCTACGACCTGCTGCTCGACCCGGCGACGAAGCGCGTGCGGGGCGTCCGCTACGTCGTCTCGTACGCCGCGTTCAACCCCGACGGCGGCCACACGCCCGAGACGCGGATGCTCTACGACGGCGCCCAGACGGTCGGCGGGGTGACGCTCCAGCAAGGCTTCCGCTCCTTCGACTCGGCGACGGGCCACCCCAAGGCGAGGGGGACGCTCACCGAACTGACGACGGCGCCCGACGCGCCGAGCGCGGCCTTCGCCCGCCCTGAGGGCGCCGAGGTCCGCGGGGGGTAGCCGGGCTACAGCCGCTGCTCGGCGCTCGACGCTCTCCGGACGGTTCCGCCGACGACCAGCCCGGCCGCGATCAGCACGATGTTCTTGACGATGTACTGGCCCTCCAGCGTCAGCGCGAACACGTCGAGCGGCGAGGTGAACGGCCACGTCGAGAAGCACACGGCGGGCAGCACCAGGAACGGCAGGAACGTGCCGGGCATCTGGAGCGCCAGCAGGAATAGGGCCCCGCGCGTCAACGGCCGGATCAGCAGCATCGCGCCGATCAGGATCTCCCAGACGGCCAGCACCGGGTAGAACGCGTCGGCGTCGACGAACGGGACGGTGGCCTTGACGAGCGCCTCGGCCGGGCTCAGGCCGGGCACCAGCTTGAGCGCGCCGAACCACACGAACACCACGCCGATCGCGTAGCGGAGCAGCCGGACCCCGTAGCGGCGCATCCACCGGGCGACCCGGTCGTCGAAGCGGTCGAGGGACGGGTGCGGCAGGCGGGCGAGGTCGGTCATGGCGGCGACGGTGGACCGCCTTCAAACGGACCGCCTCCGACGCCGTCGCGGACGGCCGGTGAAGAGCTGGCGGACCGTCGGCGAACCACGGGAGGGCCCACCGGAGGCGGCCGACGTGCAAGCCATACTGCATGGTGCGACCGCCTAGGGAGTCGCTAGCCTGCGGGCCCCACTGACCACGCGATCCGTGCGCTGTCTCCTCGTCGCCCTCCTGTGTTCTGCTGCCGCAGCCCAACCCGGCGACTCGGGTCCCGAATCGGAGCGAGCGCTCGGCCCTGCCGGCGCGGTGGTCCTGTCGGTGGCCGTGCCGGCCGTGGCCGTCGGCCTCGGCGCGCTCGCGAGCGGCCAGGGCAGTGCGGTCGCGGCCGTCCTGATCGTAGGCGGGGTCGCGATGGGCCCGTCGACGAGCAACGTCGTCCTGGCCGAGTGGGGCGATGCGGCGACCGGGGCCGGCCTCCGCTTGGTGGGCGGCGCGGTCCTCGCCGGCGCGCTCGTCCGCACGCTCGCGACCGATAGCCCGTCGAGACCGTGGGTGGTGGCCGCAGGAGCCGGGGGCGGGCTGATGGTCGTCGGCGGGGCGGTGTACGACGTGGTCACGGCCGGCGTCAACGCGGGTCGCGCGCGGCGGTCGGTCGGCGTGGGGATCGACGCCTGGACGGGGGCGCCGGTGGCCGGGCTGAGGGTCGGGCTGTAGGCGGCTGGACGACGGGGGCTGGTCCGTTTGCACCACACGAGCGACCTCGCGGATCGGTAGCCTGATGGCTCATCGGCTCCCGGACCTATGCGTCGCCTCGTCCTCTTCGTCCTCCTCCCGGTCGTCGCCGTCGCCCAGCCGGTCGAGACCTCTGCCCCTGGCCCGAATGGCGGCCCCCTCTCCCCCGCCGCGGCCGTAGGCGTGTCGGTCGTGGTGCCCATCGCTGCGGTCTCGCTCGGCGTGCTGGCAGGTGGCACCACCAGCGACGTGGTGGCCGGCGCGCTCATCGTCGGTGGGGCTCTCGTCGGGCCGTCGGCGGCCAACCTTATCCAGGGCGCCTACCGCGACGCGTTGGTCGGGACGGGCCTGCGGACACTGGGGAGCGGCCTCGTCGCCGGCGCCTTCGCCACGGTGTTCATGAACGACGGCGTGACCGACACGCACTCGAACGTGGCGACGGGGGTGGCCCTCGTCGGGACGGCGCTCGTGCTCGCGGGGACCGGGTACGACATCAACACGTCGGCCCGGAACGCGGCGCGAGCTCCGGTCACGCTGGGCGTCGGGTCCGAGGCCGGGGCCCCCGTGCTTGGCCTCCGAGTTGGACTCTAGCCCTCGTACTCGCCCCAGACCTCGCGCAAGCGCCCGGCGACCTCGCCGACCGTGGCCTCGGCCTCGACCGCGTCGAGCACGTGCGGCACCACGTTCTCGTCGCCCCGGGCCGCCCGCTCGACGGCGTCCATCGCGGCGGCCCACCGTGGGGCGTCGCGCGACTGGCGGAGCGCCTGGACCCGGGCGATCTGCTCGTCGCGGACCGCGTCCGACACCCGGAGCAGCTCGACGTCCGCCTCGTCGCCCTCGGACTGGAACCGGTTGACGCCGACGACGACCTGCTCGCCGGACTCGATCTCGCGCTGGGCGCGGTAGGCGCTCTGCGCGATGCGGTCCTGGTAGAACCCGTCCTCGATGGCCGCCACCGCCCCGCCGAGTGCGTCGACCTCCTCGATCAGCCGGCGGGCCGCCGCCTCGATGTCGGCCGTCAGCCGCTCGACGAAGAACGAGCCGGCGAGCGGGTCGACGGTCTCGGTCACCCCGCTCTCGTAGCCGATGACCTGCTGCGTCCGGAGCGCGAGGGTGGCCGCGGCCTCGGTGGGAAGCGCGAGCGCCTCGTCGAACCCGTTCGTGTGGAGCGACTGCGTTCCGCCCAAGACTGCCGCGAGCGCCTGCAACGTCACGCGCGGGACGTTGACGAGCGGTTGCTGGGCCGCCAGCGTCGAGCCCGCCGTCTGGGTGTGGAACCGGAGCATCATCGCCTTCGGGTCGGTCGCCCCGAACCGGTCGCGCATGATCTCGGCCCACAGCCGGCGCGCGGCGCGGAACTTGGCGACCTCCTCGAACAAGTCGTTGTGGGCGTTGAAGAAGAAGCTCAGCCGGGCCCCGAACGTGTCCACGTCGAGCCCGGCGTCGAGCGCGGCCTGGACGTAGGCGATCCCGTCGGCGAGCGTGAACGCGAGCTCCTCGACGGCCGTCGCCCCGGCCTCGCGGATGTGGTAGCCCGAGATCGAGATCGTGTTCCAGCGCGGCGTGTGGTCGGCGCACCACGCGAACGTGTCGGTGATAAAGCGCATCGACGGGCGCGGCGGGTAGATGTAGGTCCCGCGCGCGGCGTACTCCTTCAAGATGTCGTTCTGGATGGTCCCGCCGAGCGCGGTCGGGTCGGCCCCCTGCTCCCGGGCCACGGCCACGTAGAGCGCGAGCAGGATCGGCGCCGTCGCGTTGATCGTCATCGACGTCGTGACGTCGGCGAGCGGGATGCCGTCGAACAGCTCGCGCATGTCGACGACCGACGCGATCGACACGCCGACCTTGCCGACCTCGCCCTCGGCGAGCGGGTCGTCCGGGTCGTAGCCGATCTGGGTCGGCAGGTCGAAGGCGACCGACAGGCCGCGGGCGCCGGCCGCCAGCAGCGCGTGGTACCGCTCGTTGCTGGCCCGGGCCGTCGAGAAGCCGGCGTACTGGCGCATCGTCCACAGCCGCGTCCGGTACATCTCGGGGTAGACGCCGCGGGTGAACGGGAACTGGCCGGGCGCGCCGAGCCGCTCCTCCAGGCCGGCGGGCAGGTCGGCGGCGGCGGCCACGGCGGGGACGGCGAGGCCGGACGTCGTCTCGGCAGGCGGGGTCTCAGTCATGCCGGTCCCAACGCCCGAGTCGCGTCCGGGTGCCGAGGAGGGGTTCGGGGTTCGGGGAAGGTGTTGGTCTCCGAAGCGAGCCGCAAGCGACGAGCCCGCGAGTTGCCCGGAACCTTTCCGCAGCGCCAGCCCCCCTCATCCCTCATCCCTCATCCCTCATCCCTCATCCAGGAACCGGACGTGGCCCGTCCGAACGTCGTACATCGCCCCGACGACGGCCAGCGCCCGGTCGGTGACCCGCTCGCGGAGGACGTCGCTTCGGCGGAGGACCTCGGCGGTCGTCCGGCCGACGTTGGCCTGGGCGACCGCGTCGACGAACGCGGGGTTGGCCGAGGTCCGGTCGCCCGCGCCGGGCGTCGCGTCGACCGACGGGCGGATCTTGCGGAGCAGCGCCGTCAGATGGCCGAGCTCGACCCCGTCGCACGCGCCCCGGACGGCGCCGCACCCGGTGTGCCCGAGCACGACCACGAGCCGCACGCCGCCGATGGCGCAGGCGTACTCGAGCCCGCCGAGCGTGTCGCCGTCGACGACGTTGCCGGCCGTCCGCGCGCTGAACGCCTGGCCGATGGCCAGGTCGAAGACGGTCTCGACCGGGACGCGGCTGTCGATGCAGCTCAGGACGGCGGCGTAGGGGCGCTGGCGCCCGGCCGTCGCCCGGACCGTGTCCGGGGCGGACCGTTCGGTCGGGGTGCCGGCCACGAACCGGGCGTTCCCCTCGCGGAGCCGCTGGAGCGCGGCGTCGGGCGTGGGCATCAGGCGCCCTCGTTGTGGGGCGCGTACTTGCTCCCGCGCAGGACGTCGACGTCCTGGAGGTAGACGATCACCGAGTGGTGCGCGAAGTAGCGCTCGGCCACGTGCGCGGCGATCCGGTCGGCGACCTCGGCCGAGACGATGGCCTCGATCTTGACGCTCGGCCCGCCCCGCGCCGTGCGGACGCCCTGCGAGCCCTCGCCCTCGACGTCGGAGATCGTGTGGCCCGTCGCCCCGAGCGCGTGGACGGCGTCGAGGAGGCGGTCACGGACGGACCGCTCGGCGATGATGGTGACGAGCCGGTAGGGGACGGTGGTCATCGGGGAACGGGGAACGGGGAACGGGGAACGGGGAACGGGGAACGGGGAACGGGGAACGGGGAACGGGAAGATGGCCGTCCCAGGCCCGGGGCGCCACCGACGGGCCCCCGAGTTGCCCACGAAGCGTCCACGCCCATCCCCTCTGCCCTTTCCCAGTTCCGGCGAGCGCCAGCGAGCCCCTTTCCCGCGAGCCGAGCGAGCCCCCCGCGAGCGCTAGCCGAGCCACTCGGCCATCGCCAGGTAGATCGGGATGCCGAGCGTGAGGTTGAACGGGAAGGTGATGCCGAGCGAGGCCGTGAGGTAGTACGCCGGGTTGGCCTCGGGGAGCCCGACCCGGATGGCCGCCGGCGCCGCGATGTACGACGCGCTCGACACCATCGCCCCCAGCACGGCCGCGCCCCCGACCGACAGCCCGACTTGCCCGCCTAGCCAGACGCCCAGCGCCCCGTGCACGACCGGCATCCCGATGCCGAACGCGACCAGGAACGGCCCGACGGCCCGGAGGTCGCGGAGCCGACGCGCGGCCGTCATCCCCATGTCCAGCAGGAACAGCACGAGCGCGCCCTGGAAGCCGGCCACGAAGAACGGGGCCACGGTCGCCGTGCCGTCCTCGCCCGCGATCCACCCGATCGCCATCCCGCCGACCAGGAGCACGATGCTCCGCCCGGTGACCACCTCGCGCAAGGCCTCGCGCCACGACCCGGCGTGGTCGCCGCGGGCGTACGCGATCATCAGCCCGACGATGATCGCCGGCACTTCGAGCACGGCCACCAGCGCCGGCATGAACCCCTCCGACGGCACCCCCGCGAACGCGACCACCGACTGGGCCGCGATAAAGGTCACCGCCGAGACCGAGCCGTAGTGGGCCGCCAGCGCCGCCGCGTTCGTCCGGTCCATCTTGCCCACGCGGCGCAGCACGGCGTAGGCCGTCAGCGGCGTCAGGACGCCGAGCGCGAGTGTGCCCAGGACGGGCCCGGCCACCTCGACGAGCGGCGTCTGGCTCAGCGCCACGCCGCCCTTCAGCCCGATCGCCAGCAGGAGGTAGATCGACAACGCCTGGTACAGCGGCTCCGGGATCTCGAGGTCGCTCTTGACGGCGACCGCCAGGGCCCCGAGCACGAACGCCAGCACGACCGGGGACAGCAGGCTGGCGAGCAGGATCTCGAGCATGGGCCGGGAGGAGCGCGCCCGAAGCTACCGCGCGCGCTCGGTCCCGCCCGAGCGGCCGGGTCTACTCGCCCTGGGCGAGCGAGTACGCCCGCTCGCCGTCGAACGTGTACAGGTTCTCCGTCTTGATCACGTCGAGCCCGGCCTCGACCAACCGGCCCTGGAGCGCGACCACCTGGGCCGGCGCCACCGTGTCGTCGGCGGCCACGAACCGGCAGCGCCAGTGGTCGGTCCAGAACGTCTCGGGCAGGCCGTCCGGGTAGACCTTGACGCCGCGGTTGGTGATCAGCTTGAGGCGGAGGCCGTCGCCGTCGAGCGTGCGGAGCCGGTCGCCGAGCGTGGCCGGCTGGCGGCCGTCCTCGTCCCAGTCCAGGAACACGTCGACGCCCACGAGCGCCTTGTCGGCCCGGGGCGTGGGGTGGACGGCGACCGAGACCTCGGCGTCGGTGTAGTGGGCCTGGGGGAGGTGCTGGGGCCGCTCGCCCAGGCGGTCGATCACGGCGTCGGCGAACGCCTGGGTCGAGAGCTTCTCGGTGCTCTTGGCGCCGTAGACGTCGGCCGTGTGGAGGCCGGCCTCGAGCGTGGCCAGCCACGCGTTCTCGATCGTCTCCGCGACCCGGTCGTGGTTGAGGTGGTCGAGCATCATGATGGCCCCGCGCAGCAGGCCCGACGGGTTCGCGACCCCCTTCCCGGCGATGTCGGGCGCGCTCCCGTGGACGGCCTCGAACATGGCCACGTCCGCCCCGACGTTGGCCGAGCCGGCCAGCCCGACCGAGCCCGACGCCTCGGCGGCGATGTCGGAGATGATGTCGCCGTAGAGGTTCGGGGCCACGATGACGTCGAACGTGTCCGGCCGGGCGCCGACGAGCGCCGCCCCGATGTCGACGATCTTGTGCTCGGCCTCGATCTCGGGGTACTCCGCCGCGATCTCGTCGAACACGCGGTGGAAGAGCCCGTCGGTCAGCTTCATGATGTTGTCCTTCGTCATGCACGTCACGCGGTGGCGGCCCTGCGAGCGGGCGTACTCGAAGGCATAGCGGACGATGGCCTCCGACCCGGGCCGCGTGATGAGCTTGAGCGTCTGGGTGACCTCGGTCGTCTGGCGGTGCTCGATCCCGGCGTACGTGTCCTCCTCGTTCTCGCGGATGATGACCAGGTCCATGTCCGGGTGCGGCGAGGCCACGTAGGGCGCGTAGCTGCGGACCGGGCGGACGTTGGCGAACATGCCCAGCGACTTCCGCAGCGTCACGTTGAGGCTCTTGTAGCCGCCGCCCTGGGGCGTCGTGATGGGCGCCTTGAGGAGCACCCGGTGCTCGCGGATCGTGTCCCACGACGCGGGCGCGATGCCGGACGTGTGGCCGCTCCGGTACACCGCCTCGCCGACCTGGACCGTCTCGTACCGGAGCGGGGCGCCGGCCGCCTCCAGGACGCGGAGCGTGGCCGCCATGATCTCGGGGCCGATCCCGTCGCCGTGGGCGACGGCGATGGTCGTGGCGGAGCCGGTGGGCGGGGCGGAGGCGAGCGGAGCGTCAGGCATCGGGAGGGGGAGGGCGGGCGGGGCGCGCCCCACACTACGCCACGACGACGGCGAGGAGCCGAGCCGTCCGCGAAGCCCTCCCGAAGCCTGGGGCTAAAACGCGACCTGGCCCTGGACCACCGCCAGGTGCCCGACCTCGCCGACCGCGTTCCGGCGGACGATGTAGGCCAGCGTCACGCGGAGGTCGCGGTAGTCGCGGCCGAGCGCGGCGCTCGGGCTGTAGCTGGCGCCGGCCGTCCCGAACACGTCGCCGCGGCCGTCGACGTCCTGCCAGTACCGCTCGCCCCGCGCGAACACCTCGCCGTGGCCGAACGCGCGGGCGGCCCCGAACAGCCCGGCCCCCGCCGACCGCTGGCCGACGCCCCCGACGGACTCGTACTGGGTCGCGACCGCCTCCAGCTTGACGCGGACCGGCTGCCCCCCGGGCCGCTCGCCCCAGTACAGGTGGGCGCCCGCGCTCGCGTAGCCGCGCTCGACGCCGTCGAGCGCCGTCCGCTCGCTCCCGCGCGCGTTGACGCTGGCGAACCCGCCGGCGGCGAGCCCCGTCGGGCCGCCGCGGTGGGCCGCCGCGCTGAGGGCGAGCGCCGCCCGATCGGCCCCGCGCGTGACGGACGGGCTCGACCCGCTCTCTCGGAAGTTGTCGGTGTCACGCGAGAACCCCCCGGTCCCGTTGTGGAGCGTGAGCTGGAGCTCGGTCTCGCCCAGCTCGGCCGTCAGGTCCAGGGCGAGGTCGCGGCCCGACGACCCGAGCGTCCCGGCCGCCCACCGCTCGTCGACCGGCGCGCGGTCCACGGCGTCGATCCGCGTGTTCGACGTCGGGACGTAGCCGCGCGGCTGGGCCGGCGGGAGGCGCCCGGCCCGGAGCTGGACCGTCTCCGAGACGTCCCAGAAGGCGAACAGGTCGACGCTCCGGAGGTCGCCCGGCGTCGTGTCGATGTCGTACTCCATCCCCACCCGTTCGAGCAGGGTCAGGCGGAACTGGAGCCGGGCGCGGCGCAGCCCGAGCCCCACCCGCTCGGTCCCGTCGGCGCCCTCGACGCCGACGCTCGCCCGAGGCTGGATCCCGCCGGAGAGGTCGAGCGTCGCGTCGTCGGCGATCTGGAACGACTGGGCCGACGCCGGACGGGGGGAGGCGGCGGCCCACCCGGCCAGGACGAAGGCGGCGAAACAAAGGCGGGACATAGGCACAACGAGGAGGGAGGACGGATTGGGACGCGGCCCCGGCTAAAAGGCGAGCTGTCCCTGGAGGATGGCCAGGTGCGCGTCGGGGAGCACGTCGCCGTCGCGGTACTGGTAGGCCAGCGTCAGCCGGGCGCGGTGGTACGGGGCCCCGAGCGCGGCGCTCGGGCTGTAGCTCAGCCCGGCCGTGAGGTAGTCGTCGCCCCCGGCGTCGGCGTCGTCCCAGAACCGCTCGGCGCGGACGAACGCCTCGCCCGCCCCGAGCACCCTCGCGGCTCCGAACACCGAGACCCCCGCCTGGTCCTCGGCACCGGCCCCGTCGTCGGCGTAGCGGAGCACGAGGGCGTCCAGCTTGAGGCGGACCGGCTGGCTCCCGGGCGACGCGCCCCAGTAGACGTGGGCCCCGCCACTCGTGTAGTCGCGGCCCCCCGCGCCGCGGTCGGTCCGGTCGGGGTTGGCCCCGTTGACGCCCGCGTAGGCGCCGACCTCGATGCCCGCGCCGGCCTCGACGAGCACGGCCGACGAGACCGCCAGGCCCGGCGTCTCGATCCCGTTGACGACGTCGTCGCCGGAGATCCCCTCGCGGAAGTTGTTGGTCCCCCGCGAGAACGTCCCGAACCCGTTGTGGACGGCGAGCGACGCCGTCACCGCGCCGCCGACGTAGGTCACGTCGGCGCCCAGGTCCCGGCCGTCGCCGCCCAGCGTGCCGGCCAGCCAGCGCTCGTCGATGGCCGCCCGGTCCACGGCGTCGATCAGGAAGTACGGCGTCAGGATGCCGCCCGCGGGCTGGGCGACCGGGAAGTAGCCCACGCGCGCCTGGACGCCGTCGGCGAGGTTCGCGAACGCGAACAGGTCGACGCTCTCGACCGTCCCCGAGCCGCCGTCGACGTCGTACTCGACGCCGGCCAGGTCGCGGTAGAGCACGCGGGCCTGGATCCGGGCCCGACGGAGCCCGGCGCCGTAGCGGACGGCGTCGGCCCCGCGGACGAGCGGGTCGCCGAGGGCGTCCTGGACGGCCACGCCTACGCGGGGCTGGATGCCGCCGGAGACCACCAAGTCGAGGTCGGGGGCCAGCGCGATGCGCTGGGCGCTAGACGACGGGGCCGCCAGGAGGACGGCGAGGGCGAGCGCCGCGAGGCGGACGGCCACGGGGAGAGGACGCATGGGTCGTAGATGCCAGGCGGCCCGAAGCGCGAGGGGTGCGCCCCGGGCCGCCGGTGGTCCGTCACAGGAGGCGTAGCCTCCAGGCCGGTTACTGGTTAATCGTCTCGGCCGTGATCATCGAGTCGTCGAAGAACGTGACCTCGCCGGTGGCCACGTCGTGCATGGCGCCGATCACGATCAGCTTGCCCTCCTCGACGAGCCCGTGCATCACCGGGCTCCGCTCGACCATGTTGCGGACGGTCATCTCGACGTTCTCGTGCGCCACCGCCTGGACGTACTCGGGGTTCGACGACGACCGCTCGCCCGGCACCATGTCGCCGACGGCGTAGACGGCCGGGGCGATGTTGGCGAGCGTGCTCGTCAGGTTGCCGAGCTCGACGTGGTCGCAGGCGCCCTTGACGGCGCCGCACTCGGTGTGGCCGAGCACCACGACGACCTTCGAGCCGGCCGCGGCCGTCGCGAACTCGAGCGAGCCCAGGATGTCCGTGTTCACGAAGTTGCCGGCCACGCGCGCCGAGAAGATGTCGCCGACGCCCTTGTCGAAGACGATCTCGTGCGGCACGCGGCTGTCGATGCAGCCCAGGATGGCGGCCATCGGGTACTGCCCACCGGCGGTCTGGCGGACTTGGCCGAGGAAGTCGCGGGAGATCGGCTCCCCCGAGAGGAACCGCTGGTTGCCGTCTTTGAGCGCCTGGACCACGTCCATCGGCGACAAGGCGGCTTGCGTCTCGGCCGTCAGGGCAGCGGCCGGGTCGCGGTCGGTCGTCATCGGCGAGGTCTGGGCGCAGGCCGTCGTGCCGAGGAGGAGGACGGCGAAAAGGGGGAGGGTACGGAGGGTCATCGGTAGAGGAAAGAGTGCTCGACGGGGTCCGTGAGCGGGGGGAAAGTCGGCGCCAGTCGGCGCCGACCGAGAAAACCACAGGAGGCGTGGCGCTGAGCGCGGCGGCTCAGCAGGCGCCTCCGAGAGCGAGTCCCGAAAGGGGAGCGCCCCTAGCGCGGGGGCGGGACGGACGGCGGTGCGCCTCCAGACCGGGCCGACTCGGATGCCGACGTGGCGATCTCCGCCGGGGCAGCGAGCCGACGAGCCCTGTCGGAGACCGAGGTCGCCTCCTCGGCGTCCTTCGCCACGTCTGGGTCGGCGGGCTGGTCTGGGCCGACGGCCTCCACCCCCTCGACGGGCACCGGGGCCACGTCGGCAGCCCACGCGTCGGGTCCTCCGCCAGCGGCGAGGAGAGCGAGGGCGAGCAGGGAGGTCCAGCGCGTCATGGGCGGTGGAAGCCCTTTCTTCCGATCCTCGTTCCCACGACCACCCTCCTTCGCCCCCGCTTAACGATGCCGCCTCCCCCCTCCGACCTCTCGGCCACTGCCCGCTTGCGCCATGAGCTGGCCGCGCTGCTCCGCGGCGGGCAGGCCCACGTCGGCCCCCACGCCCTCGACGGCGTCCCGGACGACCGCGTCAACGACCGCGCCGGCGGGCTCCCGCACTCGCTGTGGGACCTGCTGTGGCACCTCCGCTTTACCCAGGACGACATCTTGCGGTTCACGACCTCGCCCGACTACGCCGAGCCCGGCTGGCCCGATGCCTACTGGCCCGAAGCCCCGGCCGGCCCGGGCGACTGGGACCGCGAGCGGCGCGCGTTCTTGGCCAGCCTCGACGCGCTCGTCACGCTGGCGGAGGTCGGCGACCTCGCGGCCGAGCTGCCCTGGGCGCCGGGCTACACCGCCATACGCGAGATCCTCCTCGCGGCCGACCACAATGCCCACCACCTCGGCCAGATCGTCGACGTCCGCCGCGCCCTCGGGCTGTGGCCGCCGGACGCCGCCTAGCAGGTCCGGGCTCGGCGCCGAGGCGAGGGGCTTCGCGGCGGCCGGGGACCGCGGAAGCGCTTCGCGGGTACGCGCCTCCTTCCTCCCCTCCCTGTCGATGCCGACCGCCGAGACCGCTTCTGCCTCCCCCACGTCCGACGCCGACCGTCGCTGGGTGTACCCGTTCGCCGACGCGCCGGCCGGCGACAAGGCCCTGCTCGGCGGGAAGGGCGCCGGGCTGGCCGCCATGACCGCCGCCGGCCTGCCCGTCCCGCCCGGCTTCACCATCACGACCGAGGCCTGCGTCGCCTACCAGGACGCCGGCCACCACTTCCCCGACGACCTGTGGGACCAGGCCGAGGCCGCGCTGGCGACCGTCGAGGCCGCGGCCGGCCGCGCGTTCGGCGACGCCGACGACCCGCTGCTGCTGTCGGTCCGCTCCGGCGCCGCCGTCTCGATGCCGGGCATGATGGACACGGTCCTCAACCTGGGGCTCAACGACGAGACCGTGGCCGCGCTCGCGCGCCAGACCGGCGACCCACGGTTCGCAGCCGACGCCTACCGCCGGTTCGTGGCCATGTTCGGCGAGATCGTGATGGGCGTCGAGGCCGAGCACTTCGAGCGGCTCATGCGCCGCGCCAAGGGCCAGACCGAGGGCGGGCGCGACACCGACCTGGGGGTCGACCAGCTCCGCGAGATCGTCGCCCAGTCGAAGCGCGTCATCGCCGGCCAGACGCGGCAGCACTTCCCCGACGAGCCCCGCGAGCAGCTCCGCCAGGCCGTCGCCGCCGTGTTCGACAGCTGGGACAACGACCGGGCCGTCCACTACCGCCGCGTCCACCGGATCGCCGACGACATCGGGACGGGCGTGACGGTCCAGGCCATGGTCTTCGGCAACAAGGGCTGGGACTCGGGCACCGGCGTGGCCTTCACGCGCGACCCGTCGACCGGCGCCCGCGGGCTCTACGGCGAGTACCTCCTCAACGCCCAGGGCGAGGACGTCGTCGCCGGCACCCGGACGCCCCGGCCCATCGCCGAGATGGCCGACGACCTGCCCGAGACGGCCGCCGAGTTCCAGGCCCTCGCCGACCGCCTCGAGGCGACCTACGGCGACGTCCAGGACATCGAGTTCACCATCGAGCAGGGGACGCTGTGGCTGCTCCAGACGCGGACCGCCAAGCGGAGCGGGGCCGCCGCCGTCCGTGTCGCCGTCGAGATGGTGGCCGAGGGCGTGATCGACGAGAGGACCGCCGTCGCGCGCGTCGACCCGGCCGCGCTCGAAGGGCTCCTGCACCCGGCCGTCGACGACGACGCCGACGCCGTGCTCCTGGCCGAGGGCCTGCCCGCCAGCCCCGGCGCCGCGTGCGGCCGCGTCGCCTTCACGTCCGACGACGCCGAGGCGCGCGCGGCCGAGGGCGAGCCGGTGGTGCTCGTCCGCCAGCAGACGTCGCCGGAGGACTTCCACGGGATGGTGGCCGCCGTCGCCGTCGTGACGGCCGAGGGCGGGATGACGAGCCACGCCGCCGTCGTCGCACGCGGCATGGGGACGCCGTGCGTGGCCGGCGCCAGCAGCTTGCGCATCGACCCCGCCCAGGGCCGCGTCCAAGCCGACGGCCACACGCTCGTCGCCGGCGACTGGGTCACGGTCGACGGCGCGACCGGCCGCGTCCTCCTCGGCCAGGTCCCGACGAAGGACCCCGAGCTGGGCGACGACTTCCACACGCTGATGCGCTGGGCCGACGACGTCCGCACCCTCGGTGTCCGCGCCAACGCCGACACGGGCGACGACGCCGCCAAGGCCCGCCAGTTCGGGGCCGAGGGGATCGGCCTGTGCCGGACCGAGCACATGTTCTTCGGCGACGAGCGGCTGGCCGCCATGCGCCAGATGATCCTGGCCGACGGCGCCGGCGAGCGCGAGGCGGCGCTCCGCACGCTGCTGCCCTTCCAGCGGTCCGACTTCGACGCCCTCTTCCGCGCGATGGACGGCCTGCCCGTGACCGTCCGCCTGCTCGACCCGCCGCTCCACGAGTTCCTCCCGGATCTCTTGGAGCTCACCGGCCGGATCGCCGAGACCAAGCTGGCGCTCAAGCAGGCCGCCACGCTCGACGAGATGGACCGGTTGCTGGACGACTCGGCCACGTCGCGTGCCCTGCTCCGCCAGGTGGAAAAGCTGCACGAGCAAAACCCGATGCTCGGGCTCCGCGGCTGCCGGTTGGGGATGCTCTACCCCGAGATCACCCGGATGCAGGTCCGCGCCCTGTTCGACGCCGCCGCCGACTGCGCCGAGGACGGCGTCGAGGTGCTCCCCGAGGTCATGGTCCCCTTGGTGTCGACGGCCGCCGAGATCGAGACCCAGGCCGCGCTCGTCCGCGACGTGGCCGACGCCGTGCTGTCCGAGCGCGGCGTCTCGCTCGACTACCTCGTCGGGACGATGATCGAGCTGCCGCGGGCGGCGCTCCGGGCCGGCGACATCGCGGCGACGGCCGAGTTCTTCTCGTTCGGCACCAACGACCTCACCCAGACCACGTTCGGCCTGAGCCGCGACGACGCCGGCCGGTTCCTGTCGGCCTACGTCGACCACGGCGTGCTCCCCGCCGACCCATTCCAGACACTCGACGTCGAGGGCGTGGGCGAGTTGGTCCGCCTCGGCACCGAGCGCGGGCGGGCGGCCCGGCCCGGCCTCAAGGTGGGGATCTGCGGCGAGCACGGCGGCGACCCGGCCTCGGTCGCCTTCTTCCACAACGTCGGGCTGGACTACGTAAGCTGCTCGCCGTTCCGGGTCCCCGTCGCCCGGCTGGCGGCGGCCCGCGCCGCGCTCGACGCCGAGGGCGCGTGACGCCCGGCCGGTCCGTAGCGGTGGGGGTGTGGGGAGAGGATTCTCCTGGTCTCGTGCCTCACACTCCGCCCGGACTTGGCGCGGGCCCCAGTCTCCCATCTCGGCCGAGGGCCCGGGTCGGCACGGCTTCTCCGGTTCCCCCACCTTTGTCCTCCTGAACGCAGTGAAGGATCTCAGCACGGCGCACCGAGCCTTCCGGCACCGCTCCCTACGGCCTGGAACTCCGCGCTGAGATTCTTCGCGGTCGCTCAGGATGACAAGGTGGAGGTGACGATGACGACGTGGGAGAGGCGGAGTCCTGAGGGGCGTGGGATCGGGCGGACGCGAGGGGCCGGACGTGGATAGGTTCGGGGCCGGTCCACACGTCGCCCATGCTCCGCCTTCTCGCCCTCGCCCTCGTCACCGCCGTCGCCGCGTCGGCCCAGCCGCAGGTCCCGCTCGCCATCGACTACGCCATCGAGGGGACGACGGCCTACGACCCGGCCGTGCCGACGCCGCAGGCCGTGCTCGGCTTCACCGTCGGCGAGCGGCACACGCGGCCCGACGAGGTCGTCCGCTACCTCGAGGCCGTCGCCCAAGCGTCGCCGCGCGTGACGTTCGGGGTCCACGGGGAGACGGTCGAGGGCCGGCGGCTGGTCCACGCGACGGTGACGAGCCCGGCCAACCACGCGCGGCTGGATGCGATCCGGTCCGCCAACGCACGCCTGAGCGAGGCGCCCGGCAGCGTCTCCGACGCCGAGCTGGCGACGATGCCGGTCGTCGTGTACCAGGGCTACTCGGTCCACGGCAACGAGGCATCGGGGACCGAGGCCGCGCTCGTCTGGCTCTACCACCTCGCCGCGGCTCGGGGCGCCGACGTCGAGCGCCAACTCGACCAGGCCGTCGTCCTGATCGACCCGATGCTGAATCCCGACGGCCGCGACCGCTTCGTCGACTGGGTCAACGGCTGGCGCGGCGCGGCGCCCGTCGCCGACCCCCAGGACCGCGAGCACCGCGAGGTGTGGCCCTACGGCCGGACGAACCACTACCTCTTCGACCTCAACCGCGACTGGCTGCCGACGGAGCTCCAGGAGAGCCGCGGGAGGATGGCGTGGTGGCACACGTGGCGGCCCCAGGTCTCGACCGACCACCACGAGATGGGGCCCGAGGCCACGTTCTTCTTCCAGCCCGGCATCCCGTCGCGCAACAACCCCAACACGCCCGCCGCGACCATCGACCTGACCGGCGCCATCGCGGGCTACCACGCGGCCGAGCTCGACCGGATCGGGTCGCTGTACTACAGCGAGGAGAGCTTCGACGACTTCTACTACGGCAAGGGCTCGACCTACCCCGACATCAACGGGGGCGTGGGCATCCTGTTCGAGCAGGCGTCGAGCCGCGCGCTCCTGCGCGAGACGGACGAGAACGGCGAGCTGACGTACGCCTTCACGGTCCGCAACCAGCTGGCCACGTCGGTCTCGACGCTGCGCGCGGCCGTGGACCTGCGCGAGCGGCTGCTCCGCCACACGCGCGGCTTCTACGCGGAGTCGCCGCGTGGGGCCTACGTGATCGGGCTCGACCGGCACCGGACGCGTGGGCAGGCGCTGGCGCAGGCGCTCGCTCGGAGCCGCGTCCGCGTCCACGCGCTGGCCGAAGACGTCCGGGTCGACGGGCGGACGGTCCGGGCCGGCCAGGCGTGGGTGATCCCGCTCGACCAGCCCCAGGGCCGGCTCGTCCAAGCGGCGATGGAGCGGACGCTGACCTACACCGACAGCCTGTTCTACGACGTATCGGCCTGGACCTTTCCCCTCGCCTACGGCGCCGACGTGGCCGAGCTCGAGCGGGCGCCCGCGCTCGGGCCCGTCGTCGACCCGGCGTTCGACGGCGGCCGGTCGGTCGGAGGCCGCGCGGCAGTGGCCTACGCCGTCCGGTGGGACCGCTACTTCGCGCCGCGCGCGCTGCGGCGGCTGCAGGCGACGGGCGCACGCGTCCGGCTGGCGCAATCGCCGTTCCAGGCCGTGTCGGGGGGCGCGACGCAGTCGTTCGACCGGGGGACGCTGGTCGTGGCCGTCCGCCAGTCGGGCGTCGACCCCGAGGCGGTCCACGCGGCCGTGGCCGAGGCGGTGGCCGACGACCACGTCGAGGCGTTCGCGCTCGGCACCGGCCTCACGCCGACCGGCGCCGACCTGGGGAGCCGCTCGTGGCCCGTCCTGCCGACGCCCCGGATCGCGCTGCTGGCCGGCGAGGGCACCGACGTCTACGGCGTCGGCGAGGTGTGGCACCTGCTCTCGGAGCGGTTCGGCCAGCCCGTCTCGCTCCTCGACCCCGCCGCGCTCCCCACCCTCGACGACTACACGACGCTCGTCCTGGCCGACGGCTCGTACCAGACGCTCGACTCGACGGCGACGGCTCGGGTCCGGTCGTGGGTCCAGGGCGGCGGCGTGCTCGTCGGGATCGAGGGCGGCGCGCGGTGGGCCGGCCGGTCCGGCCTCTTGGCGGCGGCGCTCCGCGAGACGCCGACCGACTCGACGGCCTACACCTACGCCGACCGGCCGGCCGCGCGGGGCGCCCAGGCGTTGGGCGGCTCCATCTTGGAGGTCGCCCTCGACCCGACCCATCCGCTGGCCTACGGCTACGGCGCGACGGTGCCCGTCTTCAAGTCCGGCACGGCCCTGTTCGAGCCCGGCGAGGCGGCGGCCGGCATGGACGTCGGCGTCTACGCCGAGGTGCCGTTGCTGAGCGGCTACGCCTCGCGCGAGACGCTGGCGCGGCTGCCGGGCGCGGCCGCCCTCAAGGCCGGCCGGCTGGGCGCGGGCCACGTCGTCCTGATGGACTTCAACCCGGCGTTCCGCGCGTTCTGGCGCGGCACCGACGGCCTGCTCCTCAACGCCGTGTACCTCGGGACGACGTTCTGACATGGACTGCGAAGAGGGCTGGGCTGTGCGTCGCCTTACGACGTCCCCTCTCCCTCAGTGTAGGGGAAGGGCTGACGAGACCGTCCCCGGGAGGGTCTCCTGCTGCGCCTCTCCAGCGGCGCACGGGACGACAAACGTCATCGAGCCTCGCACGTGCCGTACCCTTTCCACGTCCTCCGATCCTCAGACCCATGACGATCCCTCTGGCGTCCCGCGCCGCCCTGCTTGCGGCGCTCTTCGGTTGGATGGCGGTCCCCGCCACGGCCCAGGTGGCCCCGGCCACGGCCTGCACCCACGACGAGTGCGCCCTCCGGGTCGAGCCGGACGCGACGGGCTTCGGCGTCCGGCTCGTCCGCGGGGCCGAGGGGACGCCGGTCGGGCGAGTCGCGGCGTTTCGGTCGGACCTGAGCGGGCTCGTCGCGGGCTCGGAGCCCGCCTTCGAGCTGGCCGAGCGCGCGGAGCGGTCCCAGGTCCGCGCCCTCGGCGCCGCGCTGGGGGCCGGGGTGCTGCTCTGGACCCTCACGGACGGGGCCCCGCTCGACCGCGGGACCGACGTGCGAGCCGGCGTGGCGCTCGCCGCTGGCGGCGCGTTGCTCTACGGGATCCGAGAGATGGTCCGGGCCAACCGCCTCACGTCGCGGGCGGTCTGGGAGTACAACCGGGGCTTGGGGCGGTAACGGAGAGCGACCCGGCCCGACGGCGCCGACTAGAGCGCCGGCGGCCACGGCAGACGAACACGCCCTACTCGACGACCGGGGGTCCGCCGCTGGCCCCGTCGCCCCCGGCGCCCGTCGGCGTCGGCGCTGCGTAGTCGAGGAACCGGAGCGGCGGCTCCTGAAGCCCGTCCTCCATCCGCTGGAGCTCGTCGCGGACGTCGGCCGCGGCGTCGCCGCAGGGCCGGGCCGGCGCGCGCGCGATCCCCAGGATGCCCTCGCGGACGTCGTAGTAGGTCTCGTGGACGAAGCACGTCCCGTCGGGGTGGACGACGAGGCGGTAGCCCCAGAACGAGATCGCCGCCAGGCCCTCGGCGGAGTCGACCGTCGTCGACAGGAGGTCGAACCCGCAGGGGGGCGTGAAGGCGTTGCGGAGCATGGGCGCAGGCGGGAGGGACCGGAAGGTCGGTCATTCTGCCGGAGCCTGCCGCCCCGTTGCGAGACGCCGACCGGCGTCGGGGCTCAGGCGGCCACCGTCCCAGCCCGTTCGCGGATGCGGGCGAGCACGGCGAGCGCCTGGTCGAGCGCGCCGGGCGGGCCGGCCTCGGCGATGCGGCGGCGGACCTCGTCGTCCGTCAAGCGGTCGTCGGGGCTGAGGTAGCCCTCGTCCAGCAGGAACGCTTCGAGCCGCTCGGTCTGGCGGGCCTGGAAGCGGGGCACGTCGCCCTCGTAGAGGCAGTCGACCAGGGCCTGGGCGTCGCCGTCGGCGTCGCCGCACAGGGCGTCGACCTCGTCGAGGAACGCCACGGTGACGGCGCCCGACGTTTCGAGCGTGGCCCGGTCCACGCGGCGGCCGCGGCCCTCGCGCCAGGCGCTCTGCCACGCGGCGACGGCGCGGGCGCGGCCGGCGGCGGCGTCGAGGTCGACGGGGACGGGCTTGCCGCGCTCGGCGGCCGCCCGGAGCTGGCCCCACGTCGCGTAGCCGCGGCGGAGGCACGCCTCGACCTCGGCGGGCGCGTCGAGCAGGTACCACACGTGGAGCGCGTCGAGCGCCTCCCACCCGCTCCAGGGCGGCACCCCGGCGGCGTCGGCGTAGTCGGCCATCGTGTGGCCGTCGGCGGCGGGCACAGACCGCGTCGTCCCGGGCCCCGGCGTCGCGTCGAGGTCGACGGCGACGAGCGCCGACGCGTCGGGGAGCCCGACGAACCGGCAGTCGACGTCGGGGTGCTCGCTGGCCAGCCGGCGCCACTTGGCGACCTCCTCGGCCTGGGCCGTGAAGTAGAACACCTGGCGGCCCTGGCGGCACAGCCGCAGGACGGCCTGGACGATGGCGCCGGCCCGCTCGTCGTCCGAGTTGGCGAGGGCCTCGTCGAGCAGGAGCGGCAGCCGGACGCCGACCTCCTGCTGCTCGGCGAACGCGAGCCGGACGGCCAGCAGCAGCTGGACGCGCGTGCCGGACGACAGCTCGTCGAGCCCGTAGCCCCGGCCCCGGACGGTGTCGAACGCCCGGAACGCGCCGTCGTCGAAGTCGAGGCGGAACCGGTCGTCGGTGATGTCGGCCAGGACCTCGCGGGCGCGCTTGAACACCTGGGGCAAGTGCTGGTCGCGCGTCGCCTCGGCCACGGCCTCGGCCAGGACGTGGCCGACGAGCGCGTCGGCCTGCTCGTCGTAGACGGCTTCGAGCGCGTCGAGGGCCCGGGCGTGCTCGGCGTGGGCCGAGGCGAGCGCGCTCGCCCGACGGGCCTCGCCGACGAGCGTCTGGATGGCGGCTTTCTCTTCGAGCCACTCGTCGCGGTGCGCGGCGCGGGTCTCGGCCTGGGCGCGGGCTTGGGCGAGCGCAGCGGCGTCCAAGGCGGCCGCCTCGGCGGTCCACCGGGCGTGGGCCCGGGCTCGGGCCGTGGCCTCCTCGGCCAGCGTCTGCGCCCGCGCCGCCTCCTCGATGGCCGCCGTGTAGGCCGGGCGCGCGGCGCTGAGCACGGCGACCGCGTGGGCGGCCGGCTCCTCCAGCCCGAGCCGCTCGAGGAACGCCTCGCGCGCCGTCTCGGCCTCGGCGGCGGCCTCAGCGGCCACGCCCACGGCGTCGTCCAGACGGCCGACCTCGGCGCGGAGCCGGTCCCGCTCGCTCGCCTCGCGGCCGACCGTAGCCACGGCCCCGGCCGCGAGCGCGGCGTCGGTCGCCGGCTCCACGGGGACGCCGTCCAGGACGTGGTTGAACCGGTCGAGCGCCGTCTGGAGCCCGTCGCGGGCCCGGTCCCGCGCCGCGTCGGCGACGCCCAGGTCGCGGGCGGCCTCCTGCCACGCCAGGACGCCGCGCGTGAGCAGGTGGAGGCCCTCCGGCGTCTCGGGCACGGCGAGGCCCAGGCGCCCGCCGATCTGCTCCGCCTCGGCGTCGAGCGACGCCCGGTCCTCTTCGAGGCCGACGAGCGCCCGGTCGATCTCGTCGACGGCGTCCTGCCAGAGCCGGCGCTCCTTCTGGTCGAGGGCCGCGCGCTCGACCTCGTCGAGCCGCTTCTGGACCTCGGCGACCGTCCACGCGGACGGCTCGGCGACGGGCATCGCGGCGAACGCCTGTTGGGCAGCCGCGGCCGGGCTCTCGGCCGTCTGGACCTCCCGCCCCAGCACGACCGCCACGACGGCCAGGGCGACGGCGCCCGCCAGCAGCCAGAACGCGCCGGGCGCCAGCCACACGCCGAGCGCGACCGCGGCGACGGCCAGGACCGCGGCGGCCCCCCAGACGGCTCGCGGGCTCAGTCCCGTCGGCGAGCGCTCGGTCTCGACGGTGTGGGCCAGCCACCGGCGCAGCAGGTCGGCGCCGCGCGACAGCTCGTCGGCGTCGTGGAAACGGACGGCGTTGAGGCGGGCCTTGGCCGCGAGCTTTTTGCCCTCGAACTCCTCGGCGCGGCCCCGCACGCGGCCGGCGCGCTGGGCGAACGCGGCGACGTCGCCGAGCGCGGACACGTCGACCGTGGGCGCGGCGTCGATGTGTCCGCCCAGCTCGACCCGGGCGCGGCGCTCGCGCTCGGCGACCGTGGCCCGGGCCTGCTCGGCCACCCCGAGCGCCCGCGCGGCGGCGTCGACCTCGGCCGCGCGAGCGCGGAGCTCGGCCTCTTCCGGGAGCGCGACCGCGTCCCAGCCGTGGTCGGCCAAGGCGGCGCGGGCCTGGGCGCGCCGCTCGCCGACCTCGGCCAGCCGCCCCTCCCCCTTCCGCACGGACTGCCCGAGGTCGTCGTAGCGCTCCTGGGTGTCCGCCGCGACGGCCGCCAGCGCCGGGTCGAACTCGGCGACGACGCGGTCGGCCGCGGTGGCCTGGGCGGTCCGGTCGGCCGCGTCTTGGAGCAGGCGGTAGAGCTCGGCGAGCTCGGCCGCGTCGGCGGCCTGGGCGACCCGGTCGGTGATCTCGCCCAGCTCGTGCTCCCGGGCGCGGAGCGCGTCGAGCTGGTGCTGGCGGGCTCGGACCGCGCGGGCCGCCTCCTCGGCCTCGGCCGTCACCTTGAGCCGTTGCGTCGGGGCGGCCTTGAACCCGAGCCGGTCCCGCGCCGCGTCGAGGTCGACGCCGCCGGCCGCGTCGCGGCGGACCACGTCGGCGAAGGCGTCGCCGTCGGCGAGGAGCAGGTCGGCGAGGGAGAACTCGTAGCGGTCGCGGAACGACTTGTCGGGCAGAGGGAGCCGGTCGGCCGGGGCGCCGTCGCGCTGGTACCGCGCCACGCCGGCCTCGACCTCGACCCGCCAGTCGTCGTCCTGGAAGTGGAACGCGGCCGAGTACGTCGGCCGGTAGGGCTCGACGGTCTCGGGCCAGAGCACGCCGTGGATGGCCCGCGCCAGCGTCGTCTTGCCCTGCCCGTTCGGCCCGTACACGACGTTGACGCCGGGCCCCAGCGAGCGCGCGGCGATCCCGGTCTGGGGGTGGCCGTAGAACGCGCGGACGGTGACGGCGGTGAGCTCGAAGCGGTCCATGGGAAGCGGGGGGCGGGGCTAGAGGGCTCTCTTCACGAACGGGTGCGCGACGCGTGAGCCTCGTGGAGGAGGGCCACAGACCACGGGCCCGCGATGAGGACGACCTCGTCGACGATCATCGGGAGCGTCATCCGTCCGCCGGGTGGGAGGGTGCCACGGCCGCCTCGGCGGGCGACTCGCCCACCACCTCGTCGAGCATCCGGAACGTCTGATGGCGGAGCCGGGCGACGGCCTCGGCCTCGAGGTCCGGCGGGAGCCGGTCCGACTGGGCGAGCGGCTCGAACACGCGCGCCCGGCGGGCCCGCTGGAGCGCCTCGACGCCGTGGCGGACGAGCGCGAGGTCGGTGGGGGACGGCGTCCCGGCGTCGAGCCGGCCGGCCAGCGCCGCCAGCGTCGCGACGGGCCCGCTGCCGTCGGCGAGCCGGTCGAGGTCGAGCGCCGGCCGGCTGTGGTCGTCGACGCGGTCGACGGCGACGGTGAGCCCGCCGGCCGCCGCGTCGACGGCGTCGGTCAGCCCGGCCGCGACGCGCTCGACGGACCGGTACGCCGGGGTCCGCCCGCGCAGCGCGACCCGGACCACGGCCCGCCGCAGGGCCGGCGCCTCCTCTCGCACGGACTCGGCGTGGGCGCGGAGCGCCGTCGCCACGCGCTCGCGGACCTCGACGGCATCTCGGGCCCCGCCGAGGTCCACCGCCAGCGCGTCGTAGCGGACGGTCGCGAGCGGGAGCCTCTCCGCCGAGGCGGTCCCGTCGTCGGCGACCTCCACCAGCCACGCGCCGTGCGCGCCGGGCTCGCCGGGGTCGAGCGGCTGCGGCGACCCGGGGACCAGCACGATCCGGCCGTCGCGCGTTTCGAGACGCGGTGCGTGGGCGTGGCCGACCAGCCACGCCGCCGCGCCCGTCGCCCACAGCGCGTCCAGCGTGACCGGCGCGTACCGGCTGTCGGCCGCGTCGAGGTCGGCGTGGACGATGCCGACCGCCGGGACGTCGCCCGAGACGCCGGGGAACTCGTCGAGGGGCGACGTGTGGACGGCCGGCCCGGCGAACGACCAGCCCCACAGCCGGAGCACCTCGCGCCCGTTCTTCTCGAGCGGCATCGACTCCCACACCTGCCCCCGCCCCAGCACGCGGACGCCGGCACCGACGGCCTCGGCCACCGACCCCAGCACGTCGTGGTCGTGGTTGCCCGCCACGGCGACGACGGGGACGCCGGCCCCGACCAGCCGGTGGAGCGCCCGCTCCAGCACGCCGAACGCCTCGAAGTACTTGTTGCTCTGGTCCGCCACGTCGCCCGTCAGCACGACGGCGTCGACCCGGCGCTCGATGGCCTGGTCGACGAGCGACCGGACGACGGCCTCGACCGTCAAGGCCGGGTCGCCCGGCGGGACGCGGCTCGGGTATCGGCCGAGGTGGAGGTCGCCGCTGACGAGGAGGCGGGCGCGCGGTCCGGGCATGGCTACGGGGGGAGGCCAGAATCTAGCCCTTCACGGCCGATCAACGGGCGCTGGCGACGCCCGATTTTGGCCCTCGCCGCCGATCGTCACACGAGGTGCGTCTCGAGCCAGCGCCGGACCTCCGCCTCGGGGAGCGCGCCGGTGAACTCGGCCACCACCGCACCGCCGCGGAACATCTTGACGGCGGGGATGCCGCGCACCCCGAACCGCTGCATCAGCGCCGGGTGCGCGTCGGTGTTGATCTTGACCAGCCGCCACCGGCCGCCGCTCTCGCGCGCCAGCTTCTCGATCGTCGGGCCGAGCGCGCGGCACGGGCCGCACCACGGGGCCCAGAAATCGACCACGACGGGCTTGTCGTGGCTCTTGTCGAGGACGTCGGTCTGAAATCGGTCGGCCACGGGGGCGGTGGGTCAGTGATCAGTGGGTCCGTGCGCCGGCGGGTTCAGGCCCGCGAGACCCACCGACCGACGGCGCGGAGCGCACTACGCCGTCTCGGCGCCGGCTTGGGCCAGCGCGTCGAACCCGCCCACGTTGACGGCGCCCGCGTGGCCCATCGACCGCAAGGCCTTCGTCGCCGTGGCCGAGCGCTGACCCGAGCGGCAGTACAGGTACACGGGGCCGTCGGCCGGGAGGGTCATCGCCGCGACGCGCTCCTGGAAGTCGGGCGCCATCACGTCCACGTTGACGGCGTCGGCGAGGTGGCCCTGGGCGAACTCGGCCGGCGTGCGGACGTCGAGGACGGGGGCGGACGGGTCGCGCTGGGCGACGAAGTCGGCGGGGGCGAGCGCGTCGCCGCCGCCCATGAGGCGGGAGAGAAAGGACATGGCGGGTGGAGAGGAGAAGGCCGGAGGAGGGGCGCAGCGCGGGCTACTCGGGCGTGGCGTGGTACGTCGCCCCGCCCATCGTGAACGCCAGCCCGGCGACGGCGCCGGCGTCGTCGAGCTCGACCTCGAACCGGCCGGCCGTGTTCTCGAGCTGGAGCGACGTCGGCGAGAGCGGGACGATGGGGAGCACGCCGGGCCGCCACGGCATCGACAGGCCCAGGCCGTCGCCCACCCGCTCGATCACGAACGTGCCGCCCTCGTCACGGGCGTAGCGGCCGACCAAGCGGTCGCGCTGGGCGTCGGTCAGCGTCACGGCGTCGAACCGTGCGTAGCCGGCCGGCGGAGCCTGGCGCTCGGGGATCCGGCGGACCCACAGGTTGCGGAAGCGGACGGGGCTCCCGTGGTCCTGGAGCCCGATCCGGCCCGGACCGTGGGGCTCGTAGGGCAGCGACTCCAGCCAGATCGTCGTCCCCGGGAGGACCTCGTTGTTCTGGACCAGCACGCCGTTGTGGACGACCGTCATCCGGGCCTCCTCCAGCAGCGCGCCGTCGTCGGCGAAGCGGGGCAAGCGGAAAAAGACGTCGAGGGCCTGCCACTCATCAGGCGGGCGGGTCGCGTCGGCGAGCGGTGGGAACTGGCCGTAGAGGGCGCCGGCGCGGCCGTCGCTGTAGGTCGCGTTCTCCCACACGTCCAAGATCTGGACCTCGTAGCGGCCGTCGGCCAGGAAGAGGCCCGAGTTGCTCCGGTTCTGGCCGCTCTTCTCGGGCTCGGCCGCCGGCATCCACTCGATGTGGACTTGGGCGTCGCCGAACGACTCGGCCGTGCGGATGCCTCCCGCGCCCGGCTCGACGACGAGCGCGTCGCCCTCGGTCCGCCACCCCGCCGGCCCGCCGCCGTCGGCTTGCCAGTTTTCGAGGCCGGCCCCGTCGGGCCCGATCAGGACGACGGCGTCGGACGGCGGAGCGACCGGGAGCGCGCCGTCGGCGGGCTCGACGCGCGGGGGCGCGGGCCGCGTCATGTCGTGCTGGAGCCAGCCGGGCGGCGCCGGCGCGTGGGGGCGGGGCGCGGGGTCGGTGGCCATCGGCGCGGGGGGGGTGCTCGCGCACGCCCCGAGCGCGAGGGCCAAGGCGGGGGCGAGAAGACGAGCGGTCACGGCAGCGTGGGAGAATCCGGCCGGAGGATACGCCGGCCGGCCAGCGCCTTTGGCGGTCAGGGGGACGCTCGCTCGGACCCCCCGTCCGTCCGCCCCTCGCTTTGCTCAGCGGTCGGACGGACGGTCCCCCTTCAAGGGGGGCCGCTTTCCAAGCCGGGAGCGGAGCGACCCGCCGGAAAGCGGGGGGCCGGGGTCATGCTCCCCACACGCTCGCTCCCCTACCCCTCCACCAGCCGCTCGCGGACGGCCTTGGCCACGGCCGCGCTCCCGTTGTGGACGTGGAGCTTGGCGTAGACGTTCTGGACGTGGCTGTTGACCGTGCTCAGGCTGACGAACAGGCGGTCGGCGATCTGGGGCTGGGTGTGGCCGGCGACCATCTCGCCCAGCACCTCGGTCTCGCGCGGCGTCAGGCCGTAGTCGGGCGTCGCGGCGCGGGCTTGGAAGGCGGCCAGGACCAGCCGGGCCACCTGGCGCTGCATCCGCATCCCGCCGGCCCGGGCCTCGCGGACGGCGTCGAGCAGCTTGTCCGGCGACGCGCTCTTCAAGAGGTACCCGCTCGCGCCGGCCCCGAGCGCGGCGTAGATCGTCTCGGCGTCGTCGCGGATCGTGAGCATGACGACGACCGTGCCGGGCAGCCGGGTCTTGACCTGGCCCAGCCCCTCGATCCCGGACAGCCCCGGCAGGTTCACGTCGAGCAGGACCACCTCGGGCCACCCGTGCTCCGGCGTCCCCCGCCCGACGCTCTCGACCCGGGCCAGCGCCGCCTCGATGCTCCCGAACGTCTCGACCGCGCGGACGTGGGCCGCCATCAGCTCGGCGACGGCCTCGCGGTAGTGGGCGTCGTCCTCGACGAGCCAGACGACGGTCGAGTCGAGGTCGGAGGAGGCCATGGGGTCGGGGGAGGGCGGAGGGAGAAAGTATCGGGCGTGCCGACGGGCGGCCTCGTGGGATCACCCGAGGGGAGCTTGGAACCGGACGACGGTCCCCCCTCCCTCTCGGGCCGACCACGTGACGTCGCCGCCGAGCGCCTGCGCCCGCCGCGCCATCGTCGTGAGCCCGCGGCCGCGCTCGACCTCGGCCGGGTCGAACCCGACCCCGTCGTCCTCGACGGCGAACCCGACCCGGCCCGGCCCGGCCTCGATCCGGACGACGACCCGGTCGGCGTCGCCGTGGCGGACGGCGTTGTGCAAGGCCTCGGTGAACAGGAGGTACAGGTCGCGCCGGGCCTCCATCGACAGGGTCCGGGTGGGGACGTGGGCGGGCGCCTCGACGTGGCCGCGGCCGCCCAGCGTGGCCACGGCGAACTGCTCCATCCGCGACAGGACCGACGCCAGGTCGTCGTGGTCGGCGTCGACGAGCCAGACGGTGTCGCGCAAGTCGCCGACGACCGAGCGGGCCGTCGACGAGAGGAGGGTGAGGGCGTCCCGGGCCGCCTCCGGCATCGCGTCCGACCGGCCGACCATGTCGAGCCGCAGGGCCACGCTCGAAGATCTTGCTCCCGATCCCGTCGTGCAAGTCGTCGGCGATCCGGCGCCGCGTGGCCTCGACGCGCTGGATCTGGGCGATCCGGTAGCGGTGCGCGCCGTAGCCAACGCCGACGACCGCGCCCAGGATGAGGAGCCAGAACGGGACCGTCCGCCAGAACGGGGGGCGGATCCGGACCGGGACCGCCAGCGGCGGGCTCCAGTAGCCGTCGCGGTTGGTCGCGGCCACCTCGAACGTGTAGCGCCCCGGCGCGAGCGCCGGGTACCGCGTCTCGGGGCCGGCGGGGGCCCACGCGTCGGAGGCGCCCCGGAGGCGGACGCGGTAGCGCGTCTGGTCCGGCTGGCGGAGGTCGAGCGCGGCGTACGAGAACGCGACGTCGTTCTCGCGCCACGGCAGCTCGACCGCGAGCGGCGCGCCGGGCGCCACCGACCGCTCGCGGCCGTCGACCCGCACGCCCGTCACCACGACGGGCGCCGGCGTGTCGTCGACGGAGACCGTCGACGGGTCGAACACGGTCAGCCCGCCGGCGCCGCCGACGGCGATCTCGCCCGCCGGCGACTGGTCGACGGCGTACCAGTACAGCTCGGACGTGGCGAGCCCGTCGGCCTCGGTGAACGGCGTGAACACCTCGGCGCGGGGGTCGAACCGGACGAGCCCCAGGTTGGTGCTCAGCCAGACGTGGCCGGCCCGGTCGGCGAACAGGCCGCCGACGGACTCGGGCAGCAGTCCGTCGGCCGGGGTGTAGGCGCGGCAGGCGCCGGTGTCGCGGTCGAGCCGGACGAGCCGGTGCGCCCGCTCGCCGATCCACAACGGGCCGCCCGGCGCCAGGGCCAGCGACAGGACCTCGTCGCCGAGCGCGCACCGGGCCTCGACGCGGGCGGCCCGGCCCGTCGCCAAGTCGAGCCGCCACAGGCCGTCGCCGTCGGTCGCCACCCACAGCACGCCGTCGGCCTCGAGCGTTTGCCAGACGGACGCGGCCGGGATCCGGCCCGGCCCCGGCGCGAGGTCGTACCGGGCGACGACGCGGCCGGACCGGGTGTCGAACCGGACGAGGCCGGCCTCGCTCGTCCCCACCCACAGGTGGCCGGGGAAGTGGCGGCTCGGGGCGAGGTGGGCGACGATCCCGCCGCGGTCCGGCGCGAGCGGGATCGGCTCGGCGGCGCGGGGCGGCTGGAACCGCCACAGCGTCGGGTCCCGGCCGCCCAGCCACACCGTCCCGTCGGCCGTCTCCTGGATGGCGAAGAGGACGGCGAGCGGGTGGGGCGCGTCGAACCACCGCTCGGCCCGGCCCGTCGCCCGGTCGATCCGGTGGAGCCCGCCTTGGACCGTCCCCGCCCACACGGTCGACGAGTCGCGCGTCGAGAGGTGGACGCTCATGACGTCGGGCACGGCGAGGGGTCCGCCCGGGCCGTTCCGGAACGACGTGAACCGGGGCCGCTCGACGGCCGCGTGGTAGGCCCCGCGCGTCGTCCCGATCCACAACACGCCGTCGTGCTCGGCGACGGCGAGCACCTCGGCCCGGTCGAACGGGTCGGGCAGGCCGGTCGCGGGCGGCATCGGAGCAAGGGTGCCGGCCGTGGCGTCGAGCACGCGGACGCCGCCGCCCCGGACGCCCACCCACACCCGGCCCGGCCAGACCACGGACGGCTCCAGGGCCCAGACCGGCGCGCCCGTCCCCTGGAGCCGCGGCCCTCCGCCGGTCCCCACGACCTCGCCCGTCTCGCGGCCCGCCCACAGCCGCCCGCCGGCCTCCGCCAGCGCCGTCACGTCTCGGAGCGTCCGGTCGTGGCGGGCCCGGCCCCGGCCGACCCAGCTCAGCCCCCCGCTCGTCGCGGCGGCCACGCCGCCCGCCGCCAGCGCCACCACGGCGCGGACCGTGTCGGAGGCGAGGTGGCCGCGCGCCGCCGAGAACCGCCGGACCTCGCCCCCACCGAGCCGGAGCAGCCCGCGCCCCGTGGTCCCCACCCAGAGCGCGCCGGTGCCGGGCTCGACCGCCAGCGCGCGGACCTCGATGGACTCCCCTCGGCCCAGAGGAACGCGAGCGAACGCCTGGCCGCCGGGCGCGCGTCGCCACAGCCCGTCCTCGCGGCCGGCCCAGAGCGCCCGGTCGGGGCCGACGGCGAGCGCGACCGTGTACGCGCCACTGGACTCCGAGCCAGCGGCGAACGACTGCACGCGAGTCCCGTCGAACCGACCCGCCCCTCCCACCGACCCTAGCCACACGAACCCCTCGTCGTCGGCCGCGACCGACGTGACGACGAACGCCGGCAGCCCCTCAGTCAGGCCGAGATGGCGGAACTGGAGCGCCGGCTGAGCGACGGCGCCGACGGAGACGAGGGCGAAGAGCGCCGGCCAGACGGCGAGGCGCATGGGCGGGCGTGGCGGGAGTCCGCGAAGGTAGGCGCAGCCGCCGGGCCTCGGGTCGCGAGCTGGCCTCCCCTACGACGTGAACCCACCGCAGGGGTAGTCCACCATCTCCACGGTCGGCGGCGGGTCGCCCGAGCCCTGCGCGTCCGGCACCTCGATCCAGCCGATCTCCATGTCGACCCCGCCCTGACCGTTGACCCCGATCTGGGTCTCGGTAGTCATGAGAGCGCTGTTGATCCGGGCGGTGAACGACGGCGGCGGCGCCTTGGGCCCCTGGAGGTCCCGGTCGATGCCCTCCATGATGGCGAGCGCGTCGACCCGGTCGATGGAGCCGGCGCGGTCGGCCGCGGCCAGGACGACCTTCCGCCCCTGGGGCGTCGTGACCATGGTGTCGGCCGCCTGGATCAGGGCCTCGCCGTAGCGGACCGTGTGGGGCTCCGAGACGATGGGCCGGACGTTGGCGATGCTGACGCCGAGACTCCCGCCACCGACCGGCGGCCAGCGGAATGCGACGCAGCCCGGCTGGAAGATGAGCGCGTCGACGTGAGGCTGGGCCGGCCCCACGAACCGGACCTGCCACCCCAGCGGCCAGTCGGCCGTCGTCCAGCGGGGGAGCCCGGGCCACCGGTCCGGGTGGGTTGCCAGAACGTCGGCCACGATGCCGGCCATGCCGGGCGGCGCCGTGTCCGAGCCCGTGTCGTCGACGACGGCCTGGGCGTCGACGCCGGGCTCGCTGAGCGCGTCGGTGATGCAGTGGTCGAGGCCGAAGCGGCCGCCGGCCATCAGGCACGCGGTGTCGCCAAAAAAGTACCAGAGGATCGGGGCGGTAATCGGGGTCATAGGAGGCGGGAACCGGTGGAGGAGCCCCTAGCCTACGGCAACCCCCCCGGCCCAGGCCACGCGATTCAGAAGCGGCGTCCCGAGCCGACCCCGTCGGCGGGCTCGCGCCGGCGCCCTCGCTACTCGAAGTCGTTCTCAAACCAGTCGATGCCGCGGCTGCCGCCGCTGCCGGACTTCTGGTCGATCCGCTCGCGGAGCCGCTTCGCGAACGCCTCGGCGGGGTCGGCGCCGTAGTGACGGAGCAGGTGGTTCATCGCGATGACCTCGCAGATGACCGTCACGTTCTTGCCCGGCGTGATGGGCAACTTGACGAGCGGGAGCTCGACGCCCAGGATCGAGTCGGTCTCGGTCACCATCCCGATCCGCGTGTACTCCTCGTGCTCGTCCCACGGGTGGATGCTCACGATGAGCTCGATCCGCTTCTGGTAGCGGATCGCGCGGACGCCGAACATGGACCGGACGTCGATGATGCCGAGCCCGCGGATCTCCATGAAGTGCTCGGCAAGGTCGGTCCCGGCCCCCATCACCACGTGGCTCCCCTTGCGCGTCGCCATCACGACGTCGTCGGCGACCAGGCGGTGGCCGCGCTCGACCAGGTCGAGGGCCATCTCGGACTTGCCGATCCCGGCCGGGCCGGTCAGCAGGAGCCCGATGCCGTAGACGTCGACGAGCGAGCCGTGGACGGTGAGCTGCTCGGCGAAGTGGTCCTCCAGGACGTCGCGGAGCAGGCCCATGAACGGGACCGTCGGGTCGGGCGTGGACAGGAGCGGGACGCCGTGCTCGGCGGCGAGCGCTTCGAGCCCGTCCGGCAGGTGGTTGCCGGCCGTGAGCACGATGCACGGCGGGTCGAACTCGAGCAGGCGCAGGAACCCGGCCTCGGCGTCGCCGTCGAGCCAGGCGAGGTAGCGGCACTCGGTGTTGCCCAGGATCTGGACCCGGCGGTGCTCGAAGTGCTCGGTGTAGCCGGCCAGCACCAGCCCTGGCCGGTGGACGTGGGGGACGGTCACGGCCCGGTCGCCGACCTCGCCCCCGCCGGCGTTCTCGATCTCGATCCCGACGCGGTCGCGCAGGCGCTCGACGAGCGCCGCGAGCGGGATCGACTGGCGACGGAACGGGGCGGGCTTTCTCATGGGAACAGGGGGCGTGGGGCACGGGGCACGGGTCGCAGACAGGGACCGCCCCCTGCCTCATCCCCATCCCCCTCAGGGGACTTCGACGGTCTCCAGGACCCGGCCGACGATGTGCTCCGAGGCGACCTCCTCGGCCTCGGCCTCGTACGTCACGGCGACCCGGTGCCGGAGCACGTCGAGCGCGACCGCGCGGACGTCGTCGGGCGTGGCGTAGGCCCGGCCGCGCAGGAAGGCGTGGGCCCGGGCCGCCAGCGCGAGCGCGATCGAAGCGCGGGGGCTGGCCCCGTACGCCACCAGCCCCCGCAGGTCCGGGAGCCGGTAGCGCTGGGGCTCGCGCGTCGCCAGCACCAGGTCCACGACGTACTCCTCGACCCGGGCGTCGAGGTAGACCTCGCCGACGACCGCCCGGGCCGCCAGGATCTCGGCCGGCGTCACGACCGGCGCGACGGCCGGCAGCGCGGCCCCGTGCGACATCCGGCGCATGATCTCGATCTCCTCTTGGCGCGACGGGTACTCCACGACCACCTTCAGCATGAACCGGTCGACCTGGGCCTCGGGCAGCGGGTACGTCCCCTCCTGCTCGATCGGGTTCTGGGTCGCCAGCACCAGGAACGGCCGGGGCAGCGGGTACGTCGTGTCGCCGATGGTGACCTGGCGCTCCTGCATCGCCTCCAGCAGCGCGCTCTGGACCTTGGCCGGCGCCCGGTTCACCTCGTCGGCCAGGATGACGTTGGCGAAGATGGGCCCCTTCTTGACCCGGAAGCTCGCGTCGGCCTGGTTGTAGACGAGTGTGCCGAGCAGGTCGGCGGGGAGCAGGTCCGGCGTGAACTGGATCCGCTGGAAGCGGGCGTCGACGGCCTTGGCCAACGTCGAGACGGTCAGCGTCTTGGCCAGCCCGGGCACGCCTTCGAGCAGCACGTGGCCGCCGGTCAAGAGCCCGATCAGCAGCCGCTCGACCATCTGGCCCTGCCCCACCACGACGCGCCCGACGCCGTCCAGCAGCGGCCCGACGAACCGGCCGTGCTCGGCGACCCGGGCGGTGAGCGCACCGAGGTCGGGCCCGGCCGCGGCGACCCGGGGCGAGGCGGCACCGACGGCGGCAGAGACGTCAGACGGATCGGAGGGGGTCATGCCGGCGGGATCGGGGCGAAAAGTCCAGGCGAGCGGTCGTGGGGACGCGGCATGCCGCGCCCTCCTGCTCCGGGACGGGCAACGGCGCTGCGGGGAAGATCGCGCCGTGCGGGGGTCGGAAACGTCGGTCCGTCATCCGTGGTCCGGCGGTCTAGTCGTTCCCGAGAGCGGCGCCGTCCACCTCGGCGCCGTTGAGGAAGTCGGCGACGTCCATGCGGCGCTTCCCCTCGCGCTGGACCTCCAGCACCTCGACCGCGCCCGTGCCGCACGCGACGAGCATCCGTCCTTCGACGACGGCGACGGTGCCGGGCGGGCCGGCGACGGCGGCGTCGGCCAGGCGAGTGCGGAGCACCTTCAGCGTCTCGCCCTCCCATGCCGTCCACGCACCGGGAAACGGCGACAGCGCGCGGACGTGGTCGTGGACGCGCCGGGCCGGCTGCGCCCAGTCGACGCGGGCGTCGTCGCGGAAAAGCTTGGGCGCCGGGCTGGCGAGGGTGTCGTCCTGAGGCTCGGCGTCGGCCGTCCCGTCGGCGATCCGGCGGACGGTCTCGACGACGGCGTCGGCGCCGACGGCGGCCAGCCGGTCGTGGACGTCGCCGGCCGTGTCGTCGGGCCCGACGGCGACGGGCCGCCGCAGGATGACGTGGCCCGTGTCGACGGTGCGTTGCAGGAAGAACGTGGTCACGCCGGTCTCCGAGACGCCGTCCATCAGCGCCCGCTGGATCGGCGCCGCGCCGCGGTAGGCCGGCAGCAGCGAGCCGTGCAGGTTGAACGCGCCCAGCCGCGCCGTCTCGAACACCTCGGGCGGCAAGATCCGGAACGCGACGACGGCCAGCACGTCGGGGGCGAGAGCCGCCAGCTCGGCCGCGAACGCGGGGTCCTTCACCGACGCCGGCTGGAGGACGGGCCGCCCGTGCCGCTCGGCCGCCTGTTTCACCGCCGACGCGCGGACCTTCTGGCCACGGCCGGCCGGCTTGTCCGGCACGGTGACGACGGCGACGGGCGCCAGCCCGGCCTCGACGAGCGCGTCGAGCGACGGCACGGCAAAGTCGGGCGTGCCCATGAAAACGATGCGAGGGGTGGCCACGGGCGGTCGGGAGGAGACGCCCCCAAGCTACTCCGCACCGACGCGGGGGCCGGACACGCACGGCTCGGGCTCGATGCCGCTCCCCTCGTACGGCGGGATCCGCCCGAACCCCGGGACGAACGGGAACACCCGGGTCACGACGCCGCCCACGAAGCCGACGCCGCCCTCGACGGAGCCCAGGCTGACCTCGGCGAGCGCCTCCTCGACGCCGAGCCCGGCCACGTCGGGCCAGTCGGCGGTCCCGATGGCGACCCCGATCTCGGTCACGACCGGGTACTCGAGCGGGAGGCCGGGGATCTCCATCCGCGCGGCGTCGTCGCCGAAGTAGACCGAGGCGTCGCGCGTCCCGTCGGCGCGGTGGGCGAGCGACGGCCGCTTGTCGAACTCGTACCGCTCGCCGACGCGGCCCGCCCCGCGGAGCTCGTACCGGGCCCAGGCGTCGACGAGTCGGGCGGCGCCCTCGACCTGGATCAGGGTTGGGCACGACAAGAACCCGTCGAGGAGGGCGACCGTCACGTCGTCCAGGCTCGGGATGGCCACGTCGGTCCGAGCCTCGGCGCCGCCGGGGTCCCGGGCGACCAGCCGGTAGGTCCGGCCGGGCTCGACGGGCGCCGTCGTCCAGAACAGGTGGGCCGGGCCGGTGACGAGACGGCGGACGACCTGGGTCAGCCGCTCGCGGCGGCCGTCGGGCGCGACGAGCTCGACCTCGGCCGCGAGGGGTCGGTCGGCCGGGTCGACGGTCCGGCCGAACGGCTCGACGCGGACCCACTGGGTGTCGGCCGAGGCGTCGAGGTAGCCGCTCAGCGAGAATACCAGGTCGGACGGCGCGATCGGGTCGAGCGGCGCCTGGCAGGCCGCCAGCGTCAGCAGGCCGAGCACGACGGGGCGCGTCATCGGGACGAGGTGCAGGGGAGGACGGTCGCGTTCGGGCCGAACCCCATCACGATCCGGCCCGGGACGAACGGCTCGCGCTCGGTGACGGCTCCGCCGACGAACCCGACCCCGTTCTCGACGCCGAACCCCTCGACCTGCAACACGTCCTCGAGCGAGAGCCCGACGGGGTCCGGCCACGCCTCCGTCGCGACGGCCGTCACGACCTCAGCGCTCAGCAGGCCCTGAGGGTTGATGGGGTCGAGCAGCATCCGCCGGGCGTCGTCGGCGAAGTAGATCGAGGCCCGGATGGACCCGTCGTCGAGGCGCGTGAACGTGTCGGCGTGGGAAAACCGGAACTCGGCGACCCGGCCGTCGCTCTGGGCGACGCGGTAGCGGGCCTGGACCTCGACCACGCGCTGGTCGCCCGACACGACGACCGTCGTGGGGCAGGTGTCCCGGCCGGTCCGGACGGTCACGTCGAACGACCCGTCGGCGGGGACCTCGATGGGGGCCGTGGTCGTGGCCCCGTCCGAGCGCCGGGCCTCCAGGCGGTAGCGCGCGCCGAGCAGGACCGGCGCCGTGGTCCAGAACAGGTGAGCCGGGCCCGTCGGGAACGACCGGACGCGCTGGGCGAGCGCGGTCTCCGCGCCAGTGCCGAGGTCGACCAACGTCACGGCGGCGTCGATGGGCGCGGCGTCGGGCGCCGTCGTCCGCGCGAGCGGCTCGACCCGGACCCACTGGGTGTCGATGGAGGCGTCGAGGTAGCCGCTCATGGAGAAGTACAGGTCCGACGGCTCGATGGGGTCGAGCGGCACCTCGCACCCGGCGAGCGCGAGCGCGACCAGCACGGCGCCGAGACGGGGCACGAGGGCGCTCACAGGTTGTTGGAGCGCGTCCCGGGAGCGAGGCAGAACCCGGGCGGGGTGAACTCCACGCGCCGGGTCACGACGCCGCCCACGAACCCGACGCCGCCGTCGATGTCGGGGAACCGGGCGAACAGGACGTCCTCGATGGTGAGCCCGGTCGTCTCCGGCCAGCTCGGCGTGGCGATGGCGACCCGGACCCCCGCCCGCAGGACGCCGCCGCCCAGGCTCGCCGAGGCGATGTCCGTCGACGGATAGATCGACACCTGGAAGTCCCCATCCGCTCGGCTCCTCACCTTGTCGAAGTAGGAAGCGATAAACTCGCGGGTCTGCCCCCGCACGGCGAACACGTAGCGGGCCTGGACGTCGGCGAGGCGCTCGGCCCCGCGCACGCGGACCACGACCGGGCAGCTCTGCCCGCTCGCGTCGACGTCGACCTCGACCCCGGTGGTGTCCGGCACCGAGACGTCGACCGAGGCCGCCCGTCCGTCCGAAGCCCGAGCCACGAGTTGGTAGGTCTGGCCCGGCGCGACCGGGGCCGTCGTCCAGAACAGGTGGGCCGGGCCAGTCGGGAAGAACCGGACCTTCTGCGTCAGCGTGGCCGATCCGCCCGGCCCTGACAGCGTCACGGCGGCGTCGACGGGATTCGTGGAGGCGGCGGTCGACCTCGCGAAAGGTTCGACGCGGACCCACTGGGTGTCGGCCGAGGCGTCGAGGTAGCCGCTCAGCGAGAACGCGACGTCGGACGGCTCGATCGGGTCGAGCGGCACCTCGCACCCGGCGACCGCCAGCAGCGCGAGGAGGAGCGGGGCCGCGCGCCTCACCGCGTTCGGAGCCGAACCGAGATGTAGGGGACGATCGGGAGCTGGTTCACGCGGCGGCCTCGGAAGACGTCGTAGTAGAACACGTTGTCCCGGTTGTACGTGTTGATCGCGCCGGCGCGGACGTCGAGCCCGGCGCGGCCCACGCGGAGCTCGGTCCCGGCCGAGACGTCGAGCCGGTGGTACGGCGGGAGCCGCCCGTTGAACGGCCGCTCGAACACGACGCGCGGGAAGCCGGGGTCGGTCGTGACCTCGGGCAACCCGAACGGCGGCACGGTCACGTCGAACCCGTAGGGCCGCGTGTACGGCAGGCCCGAGCCGAACTGCCACCGCCCGCCGACCTCGAACCGCCCGACCTCGACCTGGACCGCCGCCTGGACCTGGTGGCGCCGGTCGTGGGCCGGGTGGTAGGCGTCGTACGCCTCGCCGCCGCGGACTAGGAAGGGCCGGCCGACCGACGTGTACTCGGTGATGCCGTAGGCGTAGGCGACGTAGGTGTAGGCCGGGCCGGCCTGCCACTCGACGCGGGCGTCAGCGCCGACCGACGTCGAGCGGGCCTCGGTCGGGATGAGCGTGAACTGGGTCCGCGCGCTCCAGATGGGGATCGGGAGCCCGTCGATCCGGCGAGCGTAGCCCTCGACGCCGACGCGCAGGCCGCGGCCGAGCGGGACCGTGGCCCCGGCGAGCGCGTGCAACGCCGTCTGTTCCTCGAACCCGGCGGGCGGGCCGGTCCAGGCGATGAACGGGGACGCCGCGTCGCGCTCGTCGGTGAGTCCCACGAGCGACTGCCGGTAGAGCCCGGCGGCGGCCGAGAGCTCGGGGCCGCGCGGCCCGGCCGGCATCAGCGACGCCCGGACGCGGGGCTCGAGCCCGAACGACTCGGAGTACGGCTTGAGCACCAGGGCGACGCTGGGCGTGAGCGTGAGCGGGCCGAGCGGGACCTCGAGCCCGGCGTGGACCGCCCCGCCCAGCAAAAAGTCGCCGTCCTCGCGGGCCGTCGTGGCGTCGCCCAGCCGGTACTTCGTGACCGAGAGCGACCCGCGCCCGCCGAACCGGAGCCGCACGGCGCCGAGCGACCGCGTGAGCTCGGCCGAGAACCGGCCCTCGGTCAGCCGCGACGCCCGCTCGCGGCTCTCGCCCCTCAGAAACGACGCGGCCGGGCCGATCCCGCTGTCGAGGTGGCTGATGCTCGCGGCCACGTCGACGCGGCCGTCCAGGCCCGACGGCGCCGAGATGCAGCGGCCGCCGACGACCACGTTCTGCCACTCGAAGGCGTCGTCGGACTCGGGGTCGAGCCGGCCGCGGTCGGCCGTCGCCAGGCCCATCGCCGAGCACCGCGACCCCGCCGAGGCCGTCGACACCTTGACGAGCCCGTCGGAGAACCGAAGCGGGACGTCCGCGCCCACAGCGTTGGCGAGAGGCTCGACGACCGACGTCCGGACCGACGCGATCCACGACGACGTGCCCTTGACGAGCGGGCCCTCGCCCTGGGCCGAGACCACGAACGGGCCGGCCGTCCCGGAGGCCTGAAGCCGCTCGGTGCTCCCCTCGCGCAGCGTCACGTCGAGCACCGACGACACGCGCCCGGTGTACTGGGCGCCGTAGCCGCCGGCGTAGAAGTCGGCCGCGCCGACCAGGTCCTCGGGGAACGCCGAGAAGAAGCCGATGGCGTGGAACGGCTGGAAGATGGGCGCCCCGTCGACCAACACCAAGTTCTGGCTCGGCGTCCCGCCCCGCACGAACAGGCCCCCGCCTCGGTCGCCGACCGTGACCACGCCCGGCAGCGACTGGAGGTAGACCGCCAGGTCGCCGGCGACGTCGGGCGACGGGATCCGGCCCAAGTCGGCCGGGCGGATCTTCTGCAACCCGCCCGAGACGTCGGCCGCGCCGCCGGCGGCCTGCACCACGACCTCGTCGAGCGCGCCGGCCGGCGCCAGCTCCGGGCTCCACGTCGTCGGGCCGTCGCCGATGGCGAGCGTGTCGAAGGCCGCCGCGTAGCCGACGTAGGTGGCCCGGGCGGCGTACCGGCCGGGCGCGAGCCCGCCGACCTCGTAGAACCCCTGGGCGTCGGTGACCGAGCCCCGCAAGGTGCCGGCCGGCGTCGTCCCATCGAGCCGCTGCAGGGCCACGTTCGCGCCGGCGAGCGGCCCGCGCTCGGCCGCCGTCACGAACCCCCGCGTGGACTGGCCCCAAACGGGCGCCGCGCCGACGAGCAAGGTCGTCAGCGCGGCGAGGAGGAGGCGTCCCGGGAGTCGGGTCACATCCGAGTCCGGTCGTCCCAGTGCGGGACCAGCAGGCGGAAGTCGCCCATGCCCGACTCGTCGACGAAGATGAACCGGCGGCCCTGGCCGTAGTAGCTCCAGATCTGGTACGGCCGGGTCCCGTAGTTGAACGGGTGGTCCTCGACGTAGTCCGGCTCGCCGAAGCGGATGAAGATCTCGCCGCGGTCGGTGTTCCAGCCGCGGTCGTGGAACCGGCTGTAGCGCTCGTTGGCGTAGGCCACGCGGAAGTAGTACTCCTCCATCTGCTCGTTGCGGTCGGTCCCCGGCGTCGGGTCGCGGCGGGTCCAGAACGAGAGGAACAGGCGGCGCTGCTCTTCGGGCGTCGGCGCGTTGCGGATGGCCCGGAGCTCGTCGTCCTTGGCCACGTAGCGGAGCTGGTCGATGGCCTGGTCGAGGTCGGCGATCTGGCTGTCGAGCCCCATCCAGCGGACGGCGAACCGCTTGTCGGCCGTCGCCAGCGTCGTCCCGTCGGGCGTCGCGAGGCGGACGGTCAGCGTGTAGTCGCCGACCTGGAGCGCCTCGGTCTCGATCCGGAAGGCGGCCGGCGTCCGGCCGGCCTCGACCTCGAGCGGCTCGGTCACGGCGACCGGCGTCCCGAGGTCGGCCTGCTGGCGCGGCGCGAGCCCCAGCAACGCTCCGAACGACGGCCGCTCGCGCACGCGGCTCTGCTCGGTCACGACGTAGGTCACCTGCAGGTCCGTCGGGGCCGGGGCGTAGAGGTCGTACGAGACCCAGAAGGCGTCGTCCTCGGTCGAGACGGTCGCCCCGACGATGGGCGTCGCCGAGCCGCCGGCCGGGTCGTAGTCGCGGAGCAGCAGCGGGTCCGAGAGCGTCACGCCGGGCTGGGCCAGGTCGCGGACGACGTGGCCGACCTCGCGCGTCAGCGAGCGCCCGCTCGACCCGTCCTCGATGGCGACCTCGACGACGTAGCGGCCGGGGGCGACGGCCAGCGTCTGGACCGCGCGGTCCTCGCGGTCCGAGTCCTGGGTCGCGTCGTAGTCGGCGGCGCCCACCTCGCGCTCGAACGTCCGGCTGACGACCAGCCCCTGCTGGGTGCCGTCGTCGTCGAGCGTGTAGACCTGGACGGTCACGGCGTAGCTCGCCTCGAACCCGCCGGCCGCGGCCAAGAACCGCAGGCTCGTGTTGGGGACGGCCGTGTAGACGTCGACCCGTGTTTCGGGGCCGCCGGCCGCCTGGGCCCGCTGCGTCACGACCTCGACGTCGAAGGCCGGCGTGTACGCGGCCTGGGCCGACGCCGGCGCGGAGACCGCCAGCGACAAGGCCAAGAGCAAGAGACCAGCCAGCGTGCTCCGGAGGGAGTGGGCCAAAGAGTAGCGAGCGCGCATAGGCTCGACGGGAGCTCGGGGAAGGAGAGGAGGCATACGCCGTACGCAAGATGCGGTGCGCGGGAGCGCTTTCACAAGGGCGATCCGCGAACCGTCCGCACGGGAGGGCGAACCGTCCCCGGCTCGCGCCGAGCGGCCGGGCCGGCCGGCTAGGCCGACGCGCCGCCGAAGAGGGCCGCGACGAACGCCGCGCGGTCGAAGACCTGGAGGTCCTCGATCCCCTCCCCGACACCGATGTATTTAACGGGGATCTGGAACTCGTTGGAAATGCCAATCACGATGCCCCCCTTGGCCGTCCCGTCGAGCTTGGTCAGCACCAGCCCGGTCACGTCGACGGCGGCCGTGAACGCCTGGGCCTGGCGGAGCGCGTTCTGGCCCGTGCTCGCGTCGAGCACCAGGAGCACCTCGTGGGGCGCCCCGGCCACCTGGCGGTCCATCACCCGGCGGACCTTGGCGAGCTCGTCCATCAGCCCGACCTGGTTGTGGAGCCGCCCGGCCGTGTCGATCAGGACCACGTCCGACCCGCGCGACGTCGCGGCGGCCAAGGTGTCGAAGGCGACGGCGGCGGGGTCGGCGCCCTGGTACTGCTTGATGATGTCGACGCTGGCCCGCTGGGCCCACACGTCGAGCTGCTCCGTCGCCGCGGCGCGGAACGTGTCGGCGGCGCCCAGCAGCACCTTCTTGCCGGCCTGGTGGTAGTGGTGCGCGATCTTGCCGATCGACGTCGTCTTGCCGACCCCGTTGACGCCGACCACCATCACGACGTGGGGCGTGCTCGGGAGGGGCGCGTCGAAGTCGGCCGGCCGCTCGGGCGCGTGCGCCAGCATGAGGTCGGCGATCTCGGCCCGCATGAGCCCCTGGAGCTCGGCCGTCGAGACGTACTTGTCCTCGGCCACGCGCGCCTCGATCCGCCGGATGATCTCGACCGTCGTCTTGACGCCGACGTCGGACGTGACCAGGACCTCCTCGAGGTCGTCCAGGACCTCGTCGTCGACGGTGTCCTTGCCGGCGACGGCCACCTTGAGCTTGTCGAACAGCCCGGTCCGCGTTTTCTCGAGCCCGGCCTCGAGCGAGGCCTGCTCCTTCTCCTTGCGCTTGAACCCGAACAGGGCCATTGGGGTGCGGGGGTGGTGCCCCCGCCGTACCGGCCGGCGGCCTGGCGAGATCCCGGGCGCGGAAGGACGCCAGGTGGAGAATGGAGGATAGAGAGTAGAGGACGGAGGAGATCGCCTCTCATCCACCCTCCACTCTCTGACGCTTGGTGTGGTACCCAGTCCGGTAGCTTCTGCAGCTTCTGAGGCCGGGGAGTGGGGAGATGGGAACTGGGAACGGGCAGAAAAGGCCACCCCGTGCGATCGCCCGGCCGCGCCCCCGACGCAAACCCGAACCGTCCATCCGGACTTGGTGTGAGTTGTCGGACGTGCGTCCCACGCGCCCAGGGCCAACGCTCTCTCCTTCCACCCCTGTCATTCCCGCGCACGCGGGAATCCATGCGAGGCCGCACTCGACCGCGAGGCCGGATGGATTGGCTGGCGCCCCCCGCCTGCGCGGGGACAGGCTCGCTCCGCGGCCCCACGTGCGCGGGAATGACGGCTGGGTCGAGGGACGCGCTGGCCGAAGACGCTTCGCCCCTCACACACCAAGCGTCCTACTCTCCACCTTCTGTCCTCTCCCCTTCCCCGAGCCGTTCCACCACGTCGAGGCGGTACTCCGGCTGGCGGTCGCCGGCGAGGTGCGTCCACCCCGGCCGAGCGAGAAACAGGCCGTGGACGTCGTCGGCGGTCAGCGGGTAGTCCGTCGGGCCGGTCCAGTGGACCAGGACGAGGTGGCCGCCGGTCTCGACGGCGCCGGCCAGCCGGTCGGCCCAGTCGGCCAGCCGGTCGTGGGCGAGGTAGTAGCCGACCTCACTGACGACGGCCAGGTCGAACGGGCCCGTCGGCATGTCGTCCGGCATCACCCGGCGCTCGACGCGGACGTGCGCCTGGTCGGCGAGCCGCGCGCGGGCGCGGGCGAGCGCGTCCGGCGCCACGTCGACGGCCAGCAGCGCGTCGCATCGGGGCGCCAGCCGCTCGGTCAACGCGCCGTTGGCGCACCCGGCCTCGAAGGCGCGCGCGTAGCGTGCGCGGGGGAGAGCCTCCAGCGTCGCGGCGTACTTGGCGGCCTCGTACTCGCTCGTGTCGAACCCCCACGGGTCGGCCTCGGCGGCGTAGAGCGCCTCGAAGTACGTCGGGTCGACGGTCCCGTCGGGACGGAGGTAGGGGGCGGTCGGGGCGGGCATGGTGAGGTGGAGGAGTCGGTCAGGAGTTGGCGTCGACGTCCCAGAACAGCTCCCAGTCGCGGTCGAACCAGGCGAGCACCTCGGGCGACAAGACGAACCCCTCGGGGTCGTCGTCGATCAGGGCCGTCGTCTGGGAGCGGTGGGCGGCGACGGCCTGGCGCTTGCGGCCACGCACGGCCGCGACGTCGAGGCGCCACGGCGTGCCGTCGGCCGGGGCGAGGTCGCCGCGGACCCACGCCCAGACGGGGTAGGCCACGCGGCGCGGGGCCGGGTCGAGCCGGGCGCAGGCGGCCTCGGCCAGCGCGGCCGTGGCGACGTGGTCGGGGTGCGGGTCGCCGTCCCACGGCGCGACCACGGTCGCGGCCCCGTCGAGCGCCGACGCTATCGAGGCCACGGCGGCGTCCGTGGCGTCGCCGAGGCGTGCGAGACGGCCGTCGGGGAGGCGGAGAAAGTGGACGGCGTCGGCCCTCAGCCCCAGCGCGGCGAGAGCCGCGACCGTCTCGGCCTCCCGGAGCGCGCGGAGCCGGTCCGGCGGGTACGCCTGGGAGTTCGGGTGCGAGCCGGTCCCGTCGGTCATCACGACGACGCGGGCCGGCACGCCGGCCGCCGCGAGCGACGCCAGCAGGCCGCCGCACGCCAGCGACTCGTCGTCCGGGTGCGGGGCAACGACGGCGACGGGCCCGGCGACGGAGGCGAGCGGCCGGAGCGGGTGCCGCTCGGGCGCGTCGAGGTGGGACCTCACAGGTCCGAGCCGAGCGCGCGCTGGCGGTGGTGGAGCGCGAACGCACCGGCGGCGACGAGCGCCCCGTCGGGGTCGGGCTGGCGGAGGTAGAGGCGGAGGTCGCGGGCGACCCGTTCGAGCGGGCCGGGCTGACCGAGGCCCCGGGCGCCCGCCGCGTGGTCGGCCAGGCGCATCACGTCGGTGCACGCCCGCTCGACGGCGCCCCGGGCGGACTGGACCGCGGCGACGCGCTCGGCGTCGGTCGCCCCGGGCCGTGCCCACAGCCGGGCGACGCCGAGCAGCCACAGCCGGGCCGTCTCGACGGCCGCCTCGACCTCGCCGAACCGGGCCTGCTGCCCGGGGTGATCGGCGCGGCCCAGCCGGTGGAGGTGGTCGGCGACGGCGTCGGCGAGCGCCTCGGCCCCGCCCGTCTGGACGGCCAGGAAGCGGACGGCACCGCCCGAGAACGCGGGCTCGGCGTAGTAGCGGTCGGGCTCGCCCAAGAGGTCGGCCGGCTCCAGCACGACGCCGTCGAACCGGGCCACGCCGCTGCCCGTCGCGCGCATCCCCTCGGCCTGCCACGCGTCCGGCTCCACGGTCACTGGCCCCTCGTCGGCACGGACGATGGCTTGCTGCCAGCCCCCCTCCTCCCCGTCGAGGCGCCCCGTCACGAGGGGTCGGGTGACGACGGCGCAGCCGGTCGCGAACGTTTTGGCCCCGGCCATCTGGACCCGTCCGTCGTCCAGGCGCCGCAGCCGGACGCCGGCGGACGGGATCTCGGTGTTCCAGACGGCGAACAGGTGGCCCGCGCGGGCGTCGGCGAAGAGACGGGCGCGCTGGCCCGGCGTGCCGTCGGCCTCGACCCGGAGCAGCGCGTCGACGTGGCCTTCGAGCAGGCGGCCCAGAGGCAGGCTTCCCCGGCCGACCCAACGGAGCGCGGTGAGCAGCTCGTGGAGCCGGTCCGGCGCCCCGAGCCCCGCGCCGCCCTCGTCCTCGGGCAGCGTCATCGTCAACAGGCCCGAGGTGCGGAGCGCGTCGAGGTCGGCGTCGAGGTAGCGGCGGGTCCGGTCGGCATCGGCGGCGCGCGAGGCGGCGCCATCGGCGACGAACCGGGCGGCCGCGACGGGGTCCAGAGGGGCGAGAACGGCGGGGACGGTCTGGCCGTCGCCGGTGGAGGGGGAAGGCATGGGGAGGGCGGTGACGGCCAGGCGACGGGCCCGGTCGAGGCGGGCCGCGAGCGGCAACGAGTCTACGAGGGCGGCCCGGGCGCGGAGGTCGGCCACGGCGGAGGCGATGGGCTGGCCACCGCCCGGCAACGGCGGCGGCGTGTCGAGCAAGTCAATCGGCGGCGGGCGGTCCGGTTGGCGGGCCCGGTCGAGTGCGAGCCGAGCCAGCCGGCGCTCGCACGCGGCGGCCGTTTCGACGGTCGGCTCGGTCCCGGCGTGGGCGTGCGCCGTCCACCGGGCAACGTCGTTCGCCAACCCGCCACTCGCGCGGCCCACCGACCGGGCCGAGGTCCACACGCGGACGCGGTCGCTGTGGCGGACGCGCCGGCCGGCGCTCCACAGCGCGTGGACGAGGGCGATGTCCTCGTGCATCGGCCGCGCCGGCAGCCCGCCGACGGCCGCGTAGGCGTCGGCGCGGACGGCCAGGCTGGCGCCGAAGTGGTGGTGGTGGCGCGGCGCGGGGTCCCACGGCTCGGGCGCGTAGAGGTGGCGCAGGCCCTCGACCGCCCGCCGGTACGCCAGCTCCAGCAGGGCCAGCCGGCGGACGCCCGGCGGCAGCGCGGCCCGCTCGTCGGGGAGCAGCAGCGCCCGTCCGCCGACCGCGTCAACGCCGTCGATCTCGGCGAGCGTCGCCGCCAGCCAGTCGGGCGCAGGGCGGGTGTCGGCGTCGGTCGAGCAGATCAGCCCGTCCGGCGCCCCGGCCGCGAGCAAGCGGGCGCACGCGGCGTCCATCAACACCTGCCGCGCCGTGCCGACGTGGGCCTCATCGGGCGCGAGCGTGACCTCGGCCACCCGCACCCACGGCGGCGCCAGGGCCCGGGCGACGTCGGCCGACCCGTCGGTCGAGTTGTTGACGAGCACGAGGGCCTCGACGGTGCCGTCGGCGAACGGGCGGCCGTCGGTGTCGCGCTGGGCGGCGAGCGCTTCGAGCAGCGCCGGCAGGCGCCGAGCCTCGTCCCTCGCCGGGACGATGACCGACGCGCGCAGGGTCGGGCTCGACGGACCGAACCGCTCGGGCTGGGCGCGCGCGAGCACGGCCGCCGGGGTCGGCCCGTCGGCCCGGACGTCGAGGCGGGGGAGGGTGACGGTCACGGCATCCGGCGCTGCCACCGCGCCAGCTCGGCCGCGAGGCCGGCGTGGACCGGGCGCACGCCGGCCTCGCCGGGTTCGCCCAGCAATCCGTTCGGGCACAGGCGGTCGTCCTCCCAGCCGGGGTGGTCGGCGATGGGGTACCAGCACAGCCCGTGGACCGGGACGCCGGCGGCGCGGGCGGCCTCGACCTCGGTCGCGACCGACCCCAGCCAGCGCGGCCGGTCGTCGCCTTCGGTCCCGGTCTCGGAGACCACGAGCGGGCGACGGTAGCGGTCCCACACCTCGGCCAGCATCGCGCGGAGCGGGCGGTGCCGCGGGCTCCGCGGCGGCAACGCCTCCCCCTCGTGGACCCACTGGTTCTGCGGGTAGTAGTTCACGCCGACCACGTCGAGGACACTCTCGTCCCCGCCGATCTGGGGCCACAGCCGCCCAGCGAGCAGGTCGAACGCCTGGAACTGGGCCTGGCGATAGCCCTCGGCCTCGGCCGCCTGGCGCGGCGTCTTGGGCACCACGTGGACGACGGGCTCGGCCCACAGCAGCCGCGCCCTCGGGTCGACCTCGCGGACGGCGTCGGCGGCCGCCAGCGCGGCGCGGGCGAGCTGGACCTTGAACTCGAAGCTCCGCCCGTGCGCCCACGGTGGGAACAGCGCCCGGTCGCCGCCGGCCCACGCCCAGAACGAGAGCTCGTTGACGGGGCACCACCACGGGACCGCGTCGGTCTCGTCGCGGTGGACGCGCGCCGCCGCCCGAGCAAACGCAGCGAACCGGTCGACGAATGCCGGTTGCCACACGTCGATGTCGTCGGGCACGCCGTAGTGGCACAGGTCCCAGACCGCCTGCGTCCCGGTCTCGCGCGCGGCGCGGAGCTGTGCCCAGCCACGAGGCCCAGTCGTACCGACCTGGCGACGCCTCCACGAGCGGCCACCGGAGCCCGTCGCGGACGGTCCGGATCCCGAGCCCGGCGAGCGCGCGGTAGTCCCGGGCCGCCCACCGGTCGTGGTGGGTCGCCGCGATCACGTCGACGCGGCGGCGGTCGGCCAGGCGCCGGTGGGAGGAGCACTCCCAGCCGCCCTGCCAGAACGAGGCGAACGGGGAGCCGTCGGGATCCGGGAGACGGGCGGGCGGGCGAGCGCGGCGCATGGCCGGCCCCTCACCCTGTCCCTCTCCCAGAGGGAGAGGGGACGCCGTAGGAAACTCCGAGCCGCGTCTCAGCCATCGGCCTCGACCGCGGCCCCGTCTGTGGTCACGCGGTCGACGCCGTTCTCGAGGTGGACCGGGCTCGTGCCGCCGTCGCCGGATGGCAGCGTCGCCTTGCGGACGCCCGTCGGGCGCGGCGTCGCGGCGGCCGGCTTGTCGCGCGCGGCGATCTCGTCAAACAAAGAGAGCGCCTGGGCCGTCACCTGGTCCATGTTGTAGTACTTGTAGGTCGCCAGCCGGCCCACGAAGTCGACGCCCTCGGTCGCCTCGGCGAGCGCCGCGTACTTCCGGTACAGCTCGGCGTTCTCGGGCCGCGGGATCGGGTAGTACGGGTCGCCTTGGGCGCGCGGGTACTCGTAGACGACCGACGTCTTGGGGTGCTCCTGGCCCGTCAGCCACTTGAACTCGGTGCAGCGCGTGTAGGCGTGCTCGTTCGGGAAGTTGACGACGGGCGCGGCCTGGAACCGCTCGGTCGCGTGCGTCTCGTGCTCGAAGTGGAGCGAGCGGTAGGGGAGCTTGCCGAACCGGAAGTCGAAGTACTCGTCGACCGGGCCCGAGTAGATGAGGTGGTCGTGCGGGATCACGTCGATGACGTCGCGGACGTCCGTGTTGAGCATCACGCTGATGCTGGGGTGGTCCAGCATCCGCTCGAACATCCGGGTGTAGCCGTGCAACGGCATCGCCTGGTACGAGTCGGTGAAGTAGCGGTCGTCGCGGTTCGTCCGCGTGGGGACGCGGCTGGTCACGCTCGCGTCGAGCTCGGACGGGTCGAGGCCCCACTGCTTGCGGGTGTAGCCGCGGAAAAACTTGCGGTACAGCTCCTGCCCCACGCGCCCCACCACGACGTCCTCGCTCGTCACCACCCGGTCGCGCGGCTCGGCGACGGACGCGAAAAAGTCCTCGACCTCGAACGACGTCAGGCTCAGCCCATAGAGCCGGTTGATCGTGTCGAGGTTGATCGGGATCGGGACCTGCTGGCCGTCGACCGACGCCAGCACGCGGTGCTCGTAGGGCCGCCACGCCGTGAACTGGCCGAGGTAGTCCCACACGCGCTGGCTGTTCGTGTGGAAGATGTGGGGCCCGTAGCGGTGGACGAGCAGGCCGTCGCCGTTGTACTCGTCGTAGGCGTTGCCGCCGATGTGCGGGCGCTTGTCGACGACCAGGACGCGGCGGCCGAGCTGGGTCGCGAGCCGCTCGGCCAGGACGGAGCCGGCGAACCCGGCTCCAACGATGAGGTGGTCAAACATTCGGGGAGGAGTCTAGGCCGCCCGGGCGGGCGCGGTGTCGAAGGACGCGGCGGGCACGCGGGAGGCGGCGTCGAGCAAGCGGCCCATGCCGGCGGCCGTGGCGTCCCACGACGTCTCGGCGAGGACGGCGCGCATGGCGTCGGTCCGGCGCCGGCGGTCGGCCTCGCTCGCGTCCAGGGCCGACTCGCACGCGCCGACGAACGACGCGGGCGTGTCGCCCAGGCGGACGATGTCGCCGTAGGGCTCGGCCACGTCGGTGATCGGCGTCGAGACGGTCGGCCGCTCGGCGGCGAAGTACTCCAACGTCTTGGTCGGGCTGATAAACTCGGTCGACCGGTTCCGGGCGAACGGCAGCAGGCACACGTCCCAGCCGGCGAGGTACGCCGGGAGCTCGTCGTAGCCCTTGCCGCCGAGCCAGTGGAGGTTCGGCGCTTGGGGCAGCGCGGCCGGGTCGACCTTGACGACGGGCCCCACCATCACGACCTGCCACTCGGGGTGGGCCGCCGCCAGCGCGGCGACGGCGTCGCGGTCGAGCCGCTCGTCGATGACGCCGAAGAAGCCCAGGCGCGGGTGGCCGAGGTCGCGCTGGTCGGCCGGCTCGTCGAGGGCCGGCGCCTCCGGCCGGGCCCGGCCAAAGTGGGCCGCGTCGACCGACGACGGGAAGCAGTGGACGGCGTCGTGCCGGTCCTTCTTCGCGCGGTACAGGCTGGGGCCGCCGGTGAACACCAGGTCGGCCCGGTCGAGCAGCTCCTGCTCGCGCTCGAGCAGCCCGGCCGGGGCGTGGTCGAACGCCGACAGCTCGTCCATGCAGTCGTAGACGACGGCGCGCGGCTCGATCGCGTCCAGCAGCGGGGTCGCCAGCGGCGTGTAGACCCAGCCGTCGCAGGCGCCGAGCGCCTCGGCCTCGACCGCCCACCGCCGCAGCAGCGGCGCCACGACGTCGAGCTGGGCGTCGGAGAAGCCGGGCTCGCCGACGGGCGTGTGGGGGCGGAGCACCGTCACGCCGGGCGCGGCGTCGATGGCCTCGAGACGAGGCTCGCCGTCCGTGTGGACGGGCTCTTCGACCACGAACACGGGGCGGCTAGCGGCCAGCCGGGACAAGACGTGCTGGGGACGCTGATAGACAAAGTCCCACCGGAGGTGGGACAGGACGACGAGGGGAGCGGGCACGGGGAGAGAAGCGAGAGAGAGGGGGCCGAACCGGAGCCGAACCGTACGCTACGCTGGCACGGAGACAGACGTGTGTCAGCGGTGTGCGTGCCCGCCTTTACGTTGCTCCTCCCCGTCTCCAGGGATCTCCCGAGCCCCTCCCCGGGGCGTCGGATTAGGTCCGCTTCCGGCCGTCCCGGAGCGCTTGTCCGCCGACGTGGTGCTCGCGGCGGAGCGTCGTCCCGTCGGTCTCGAGGGCGCCGGCGCCGTGGCGGAGGATGGCCACGAACCGGACGCCGTACTTCACGATGGAGTACGCCATGACGGCCGCCGTCAGCCCGACGAGGGCTTCCATGATGGCGCCCGGCGCCTTGAGCAACGCCGCCGTGACCGTCACGGCCAGGGCCGTCACGGCCACCTTCCCGCTCCACAGCGACGACGTGAATCGGCCGAGCCGCCGCGACTGCACCAGCCCGCCGGTCGCCAGCAGCACGTCCCGGGCGATGGCCAGCGCCACGAACCACAGCGGGAGTGACGGGCCGGCCTCGGCCGGCCGGAGCAGCAGCGCCAGCGTGACGGCCGCCGCCGCCAGCTTGTCGGCCGTCGCGTCGAGCACCTTCCCCCACTCGCTGACCGTGTCGCTCCAGCGCGCCACGCGCCCGTCGAACCAGTCGGTCGCGATGGCCACCCCGATCAGCGCGAACGTCAGCCCGATGGCCCCCCCGCTGTAGACGAGCCCGGCGATGGGCACCACCAGGACCACGCGCGACAGGCTCAGCATGTTGGCCGCCGTCCAGAACGTGCCCATCGGGGGGAGGCCGGGGGATCGGACGGGCGGCGTCGGCATGGGTGCGGAGGTGGCCTCGGGCCGGAGGTGGAAGATAGCGGCCGGGCGATCTTGGCCCCTCCCCCCTCGCCTCGTGTTGTCCTCGCCGACCCTCTGGCTCGCCGTGCTCGTCGTCGCCTTCGTCGCCCAGTGCCTCGGGTGGGCCTGGGTCGGCGCCGGGCTCCGGCGCGTCCGGGAGGCCGCCCCCCTGCCGGCGGACGAGGGCGGCCCGGCCGGCGACGGGCTCGCGGTCAGCGTCGTCGTCGCGGCGCACGACGAGGCCGAGCGGCTGCCGGGCTTGCTGGACGCGCTCGCGGCTCAGACGCACCGGCCGTTCGAGGTCGTCGTGGTGGACGACCGGTCGACCGACGAGACGGCGCAGCGGGTGACGTGGCGCGTCCACGACTTCCCCGTCCCGCTCCGCCTGGCGTCGGTCGCGCCCGGGGCGCCGGAGGCCGCCGGGCTCCCCCCCAAAAAGCACGCGCTCGAACGCGGCGCCGAGGCCGCCGCCCACCCCCGCCTCGCGTTCACCGACGCCGACGGCCGGCCCGGGCCGGACTGGCTGGCGACGATGGCGCGCTGGGCGACGAACGCGGCGCCAGTGGATGTGGAGGGCGCGGTACGCCGTGGCTCCACGGCGAGCACGGCGCCGGTAGGTGACGAGGACACGGCACGCCGTGTCCCTACGGGCGACGACCGCCCGCCGGTCGATGGCGGCGTCGTGCTCGTCGGGTACGGGCCGCTGCTCCGGGCCGACGGGTGGCTCAACCGGTTCTCGCGCTACGAGACGGTCCAGACGGCCGCGCTCGCGGCGGCCGGCGTCGGGTGGGGCGCGCCGTGGCACGCCGTCGGTCGCAACCTGTCGTACCCGGCGGCGCTGCTCGACCGGCTGGGCGGGTTCGCGCACTCGGCCGGCTCGCTCTCGGGCGACGACGACCTGCTCGTTCAGGAAGTGGCCCGGCGTGGTGCGGCGCCGGTCCGCTACCTGTGGGACGCCCGGGCGGCCGTCCCGTCCCCCGCCCCGCCGGACGTCGGCGCGTTCTGGCGACAGAAGCGGCGCCACGCGAGCGCCGGGAGCCACTACCCGGCCGGCGTGCTCGTGGCCCTCGGCCTGTTCCACACGTCGAACCTGGCGCTGTGGGTCGGGGCCCCGGCGCTCCACCTGGCGACCGGCGTCCCGCTCGGGTGGGGGCTGATCGCGGGCAAGCTGCTGCTCCAGCGGAGCGTCCTGGGCGACGCGCTCGACGGGCTGGGCGACGAGCCCGACCTCCGCTTGTGGCAGCCCGTCCTGGACGCGCTCTCGGCCGGCTACCACGCCGCGCTCGCGGTCCTGGGCGCCCTCCCCGCCCCGCGCCGCTGGTGAGGATCGCCTCGGTGCGAAGGGCGCGGTGGGGCACAGCGCCGCGGTTCGGACCTCGGTCGAGTGCGGGGAGGAGAACGCCTCCACACGTGCCCCGGATTCGGTGCGACCTGGCGGCCCCGGCCCGGCCGTACACACAGCGCGCCCGCCCGCCCCGAGGCCGGCGGGCGCGCCCGCGGCGTCCCGTGGGAGGCAGACGCTAGCGGAACCGGTACCGCAGGCCGACCTGGGCCCGCCAGCGCGAGAACTCGCTGGGGTCGTCGACGAACGTCTCGGACGGGCCCGTGAAGGTGAACCGCGGCTCGCCGTCGTCGCCGAACCCGGCGAGCGAGAGCGGCGACGTGGCCGCCGGGCTGGCCACCCGGCGAACGCCCCAGTCCGAGTTGAGCAGGTTGGCTACGTTCTGGATGTCCACGCTCAGCTCCAGCGTGTTCGTCCGCGCGCCGGTCAGGAACGACAGGTCCTGCAGGATGCGCACGTCGACGTTCGAGTACCACGGGTTGATGGCCCCGAACCGCTCGGCGATCCGGCCCCGGTTCTCGCGGAGGTAGTCGTCCTGCTCGATGAAGGCGTCGAGCGCGGCGTACTGAGCGGCCGCCGAGATCGTGGCGCCCGAGCCGTCGGTGAACGGGACCAGGGTGATCTCCGACGCCGAGGCCGGGATGTGGATGAGGTCGTTGCCGCCCGAGCCGTCGCCGTTGACGTCGCCGGAGTAGACGAACGAGTACCGGTTGCCGCCGGCGTAGAGGAACTGGTTCCCCTTGGCCACGGTCGCGAACACGCCGACGCTCGTCGTCGCGTTGGCGACGAACGCGCGCTGGAACAGGGCCGTCCCGATGATCCGGTGCGGCTGGCCAAACTGGGCCGGCGCCAGCTGCGGCGTGTTGGGGTCGCCCTGGACCGGGTTCGACCCGAACAGGACCGACGCGATCTCGGTCGTCGCGAACAGGTTCTCAGACTGGGTGTAGGCGTAGGCGCCCGAGAGCTGGAGCGCGTCGCCGACCGACGTCCGGAGCTGGGCCGTGAGCGAGAGGTTGTAGCCCTCCGACGAGTTGTCGATCACGTAGATGCCGCCGTCGTTGTTGCCGAACCCGTCGACGTTGAGCTGGCCGCCGCCGAAGTAGGGCCGGCCGTCGGCCAGCGTCCGGACCGGGGCCGGGACGTCGGCGTTGCGGACGTAGATCGAGTTGAGGTCCTTTCCGACGATCCCCTCCAGCGTGACCACGGTCCGCTCGCCCAACCGCTGGTCGACGGCCAGGTTGGTGGTCCAGACCTGGGGGAACTGGAAGTCGTCGACCATCGCGTTGAGGTCGAACGACTGCTGGAGCGTGGCCTCGTCGCTCGTCCGGAGCTCGTCCGGGACGGTGTCGTAGGCGACGGCGCCCGGCAGGTTCGGGTTGGCGCCCGGGTTCGAGATCACGTTGCCGATCCAGACGAACGGGACGCGGCCGGTGAAGATGCCGGTCCCACCGCGGAGCTGGGTCGAGCGGTCGGCCGTCGGGGCGAAGTTGAACCCGACGCGCGGCGAGAACAGCGGGGTCGGGCTGGCCAGGTTGGCCTGGTCGACGGTCTCCGGCTGGTCGTCCTCGTCGAGCGCCGTCAGCCCCGTCGAGTACGGGTTGGCGACGGGATCGGTGAGGTAGAACGGGACGTCGACGCGGAGCCCGAGCGTTAGGCTGAGCTGGGGCGAGACGAGCCACTCGTCCTGGACGTACGCCCCGACCTGGCCGACGTCAATGGTCTCGCCCTTGAACGCCAGGTTGTCCGGCGTGACCATCCCGTTGAGGTCGAGCCGGCAGCTCACGCCGGGCTCCGAGAACAGGTCGGCGCCGGCGCCGCACAGCGGCAGGCTCGGGTCCGTGACGCGCAAGAACTCGTCGACCGACGAGAACGTCGAGCCGTTCGGGATCCCGTCGCCCTCGAAGTCGAGGAAGTACGGGAGTTGGAAGAGCCCGTGGCGGAACAGGTTGAACGAGTTGAAGAACGAGAAGTACTCCGCGTTGACCCCGCCCGTCACGATGTGCTGGCCCAGCGGGACCGTCAGGTTGTTCGTGATCTGGAGCACGTCCTGGTCCAGGATGTTCCGGATCGAGAAGGGCTCGTGGCCGGCCGTCGTGTAGGTCACGCCGCCCTCGGCGATCTCGATGGTCGGGAACGGGGCCGAGTTGGGCTCGCGGAAGTCGCGGAACCGGCTGTAGCTGGCGAAGAACCGGTTCGAGTGGACGCCGAACCGCGAGTTCAGCTCGGCCGCGAGCGAGTTCAGCTCGTTGTTGATCCGGTACCCCGAGTTCTGGAACGGCAGGCTCGACTCGTTCGGGCCGCGGCCCGTGTTGTTGATCGAGATGGCCGCCGGGTTGACCGTCAGGTCGCGGTAGGCGTCCAGGAAGTTGTACCGGACGCTCAGCGTGTGGGCGTCGTTGACGTTCCAGGTCAGCTTGGCCAACAGCTTCGCGTTGTCGGTCGACCGGGTGTAGTCGTCGAAGCCGCCGGTCTCGTAGCCGTAGCCCTCGCGGAGCCGCTGCGAGATGGCCTCGAGGTCGCTCGCCCGCGCGCGGCTCTCGCCGAACGCGAGCGTCCCGTCCGTGTTGGCGACGAACGTGCTGCCCGGGTCGTCTCGCTGCGACAGCTCGCCGTTGACGTAGAAGAACAGCTTGTCCCGCACGATCGGCCCGCCGACGGCCGCGCCGTACTGGGCGAACGAGAGGTCGGGGTTGGCGATGACCGGGTTGCCCGAGACCTCGTTGCCGACCAGGTCCTCGTTCCGCCCGAACACGTAGGCCGTCGCCTCGAACGCGTTCGTCCCGGACTTGGTGACCTGGTTGATGCTGGCGCCCGTGAACCCGCTCTCGCGGACGTCGAACGGGGCGACGGACACCTGGACCTGCTCGATGGCGTCGTAGGGGACCGGCTCGGCGCCGGCCTGGCCGCCCGGCGCCGGGTCGTCGAGCCCGAAGGCGTTGTTGAAGTACGACCCGTCCAGCGTCACGTTGTTGTAGAGCCAGTTCCGGCCGCCGAACGAGAAGTTGCCGTCCGAGCGGGGGTCGACGCGCGTCAGGTCGCGCGTGGACCGGGAGACGGTCGGCAACAGGGCCACCTCGGCCGGGTCGATGGTCGTCGAGGCGCCGGTCCGGTCGCTCGACAGCACCTCGTCGGCGACGCCTTCGACGGTCACGCCCTCCAGCGTCACGTCGGTCTGGGCCAGTGTCAGGTCGAGCCGGTACGTCTGGCCGAGCGCCAGCGACAGGTCGCGCTCGACGGCCGGCTCGTACCCGAGGAACGTGGCCGTGACCGTGTACGGCCCGCCGACGCGGACGTTGGGCAGCGCGTACGCCCCGCCCGACCCGGCCGACGTCGCGTACCGCGTGCCGGTCGGCTCGTGGACGGCCAGCACGTTGGCGCCGGGGACGGCCTCGCCGGCGGCGTCGAAGACGAACCCGCTCAGGCCGGACGTCGTGACGCCCTGGGCGTGGGCGGCGCCGGCACCGGCGACCATCGCGGCGAGCACGAGAAGGGAGGAGCAAAGACGCATCGGGTCAGGGGGTGGGGTGGGGAGACCGGGGCCACGCGGATCCGCCTGGGGCGGACCTTCGAGTGGCAACGTAGGGATCACGCCTCCGTAATCGTGTTACGGGCCTCGGCTCCGCTCCCGTCTTGCCCCGCTCTTGACGGACTTCCCCGACCGCGGCTCTCGAGCGCTACCCCTTGACCGCGCCCAGCGTCAGGCCCGAGATGAGGTAGCGGCTCAGGACCAGGAACAGGGCGATCACGGGGAGCGAGACCAGCAACGAGCCCGCCGCGTAGAGCCCCCACTGCGTCGAGATCGAGCCCTGGAACAGCTTGAGCCCGACCGGCATCGTGAACATCTCGGCGTCCTGCAAGACCACCGCGGCCACGACGTACTCGTTCCACGCGCTCATGAACGAGAACAGCGCCGTGATCACCAGGGCCGGCGCGGCCAGCGGCAGGATCACCTTGTAGAACGCCTGCCACGGCGTGGCCCCGTCGATCCGGGCGGCCTCCTCCAGGCTGGCCGGGATCGTGTCGTAGTAGCCCTTCATCTGCCACACGCAAAACGGCAGCGCCGTCGCCGAGTAAATGACGACGATGCCGATGTACGAGTTGATCAGCCCGAGCTCGATGAGCACGATGTAGAGCGGCAGCAGCAGCATCGTCGCCGGGAACATCTGGGTGACCAGGATCCCACTGAGCGCCGCCTTCCGCCCCTTGAAGCGGTGCCGGCTGAGGGCGTACCCGGCCGTCGACGCGAGGGCGACGCCGGTGAGGGTCACCACCAACGCGACCAGCAGGCTGTTGCCGAGCCACCGCAGGAACGGGGTCTCGGTGAGCAGCACGCGGTAGTTGTCGAGCGACGCGCCGTCCGGGACGAGGGCGAGCGAGCGCGACAGCAGCTGGTCGCTCGGCCGGAGCGAGATCGTCAGGATCCGCGAGATCGGGTAGACCGCGATAAAGACGAACAGGGCCAGCGTGGCGTAGGCGCCGAGGCGCGAGAGGAGCTTCATCGGTGGGTCAGTCGTCAGTGCGTCAGTCGGTTAGTCGGTCGGTCGCTGGGGGGCCGATCGCCGGTGGGTCAGTCGTCGTCGATAGGTCGGGTCGGTGAATGGGGTCTCGCGACGAGCGTGACCGTGGAGGACCTGCCACTGATCACTGACGCACTGGCTCACCGGGTCCGGCCCACGACGACGTCGTAGACGTTGGGCGAGCGGGAGTCCACGCGGCCGCCGCCGGCGTCGGCGCTCGCCTCGCGCTCGACGCGGCGGAACGAGCCGACGCCGCCGTCGGGCTCGAGCGCGCCGACCAGCATCGTCACGCGGGCACGGTTGAGCGAGGGGACGATGAACGTGGGGAGCGCGAACTGGAGCGAGCCCGTCGACGCGTCGAACGCCGTCCCCGACCCGAGCTGGCCGACCTCGCGGCCGGCGGCGTCGAGCACCAGCAGCCCGTCGCCGATGAACACGACGAACTCGTAGCCCCCGTCGTCGGGGAAGTCGTAGTCGGCCCCGCGGCCGACGGTCTCGGCGCCGCCGTCCTCGAAGTCGATGGCGAACGCGACGAGGGTCTGGGGCGCGTCGCCGAGCGCGGCGAACTCGGCGCGGAAGTAGGTGGTCGAGTCGTCCCGGGCGACTTCGAGGTAGGTCGCGTCGAGCGCGCCCGGCGTGACGTCCTCGGGGTAGGTGAACGTGCTGGTCGCGCCCCAGTCGTCGCCCTGGGGGTCGGTCTGGGTGAGGGAGACGGCCGCCGTCGGGCTGTCGCGCAGGATCTGGCCGTCGCCCAGGGCCCGCCGGTTCTCGACGGCCCGCATGACCGGGTACTCGTCGCGGAGCGTGGGCTCGGCGAACGCGAAGCCTTCCCACGCGTCGCCCGGGCCGGCGACCGCGGCCGAGGCCACCTCGTCACCGTCGACCGCCGCTCCGGCGCTCGTCACGGCCACCTCGAACCGGTCGAGCGGCGTGACGAGCGTGTCGCCCTGGACCTGGGCGAGCGGGACGACCACGCGCCGCCCGCCCCCTTCGAGCACCAGCGTCGCCGTGCGGGGCAGGTCGCCGCCCGGCTCGACGGTCGCCTCGACGCCGTCGGCGCCGCTCGTCAGCCGCAGGCCGACCGTCCCGTCGCCCAACCGTAGGCGGACCGTCGTCGCGCCCCACGTCTCGGGCAACCGGGGCGCGATCACGAGCGTGTCGGCGCTGGCGTAGCGCGCGCCGACGAGCCCCTCGATGGTGGCCTCGAGGAAGCTGGCGACGCTCCACGGCTGGACGGGCGCCCCGCCCACCTCCGGGATGGCGCCGGCTTGGCGGGGGTGGCCGGCGACCAGCTCCGGGATGGCCCCCACGACGCCGGTGTCGAGCAACAGCTCGGCCTGGGCCTGGACGAGCGCCGCGGCCGGCGCGGCGCCGCCGGTCTCGGCCATCAGCGTCGCCACGGGGCCCGAGAGCCACGTCCACACGGCCCCGTTCGTCCGGGCCGCCTCGGGCGTGTAAAACGCCGGCGCGTCGAGGAAGGGGTGGAACAGCGAGTCGGTCTGGGCCAGCGAGGCGACGCCGTAGGGGAACACCAGCCGCTCGGCCATGGCGCGCGCCAGGCGGGCCCGGTCGGCGGGTGGCAGCCCGTCGAGCTGGGCGAGCGCCAGCAGGCCGCCGGGCCGGAGGTCGGCCGACGCGCCCCGCACGTCGACGCGGTCGGCGACGAGGTCGCCGCGGACGAACCGGCGCTCGAAGTCGCGGAGCAGGACGGCCGACGTGTCGGCGTACCACGTGGCCGACGACCGCTGGGAGACGCCCATGATCCGGGCGAACTGGGTCGCCGTCCCGAGCGCGCGGTAGAGCGCGCCCTGGCCCTCGACGACGGCGCCGCGGCGGCGGATCGAGCCGGCCTCGGGGTCCCCTTCGAGCCAGGTCCCCCGCTGGTCCCGCGCGACCAGGAAGCCGAGCGAGTCGGTCGCGTTGCCGTTGCGACTGTCGCCCTCGTAGATCCCCCTCAGCGCGAAGACGGTCTTGAACCAGAAGTTGGGCCCGCCCGAGACCAAGCCCCGGTCGCCCGTCGTGCGGACGTAGTCGCCGGCAGCGGCCAGGAACAGCGGCGTCCCGTCGGCCGTCGCGAACACGTCGTCCTGGTCGTCGCCGAAGCGGACCAGGTCGGGCGCGCGTCCCAGCAGGTCGATCCGGCGGTCGAAAAGCTGGGCGTCGCCGGTGGTGGTCAGGAGCGCCCGCGCGGTCTCCCACCGGCCCGTGTCGAGGAACGCGCCGACGGTCCACGCCGCCGACGGGTACGACTCGGGCTCGGCGCCGGGCAGGCCGGGCAACAGCGAGACGCGCGCCGAGTCCTGGACCGTCAGCGCCTCGAGCGTCAGGACGGCCCAGCGGAAGGCCATGTCCATCGTCGGGTCCTCGGTGTCGAACACGACGGACTCGGCGATGGCCGCCAGCCGCGCGCTCCGGGCCTGGCGGCGGGCGTCGCCCTGGGCGAGCGCGCGACGGGCGGCGGCGGCGGCGGCTTCGGCTGTCGGCCCGGTCGCCACGGCCACGGCGCCGGGCGTCTGGATCGTGACCTCGCCCAGCCGGAACGCCTGGTCGCGCCCGCCCTCGGGGAGGTCGGCCGCTGGGCTCGTCGAGCGGACCGACCCGTCGTCGCTGACGACGGCGGTCCAGATGGGGCCCGTCGGGACGACCGTCGTGTCGGCCGAGAGGTCGCCGGCGGCGGCGAACGCCAGCGCCCCGCCGACGTCGCGGACGCGGTAGTCGCCGGCCACGCGCCGCTCGCTCCGGACGGGCCGGAAGCCGACGACGCCGATCGAGTCGGCGACCTCGACGAGCAAGGCCACCTGGCCGTCGCCGGCCCCGTCGAGGAGCGTCACGCGCTCGCTCAGCCGGGCCGGCCGCTCGCCCTGGAGCTGGCCCAGGATCTTGGCCACGAAGCCCGACGTGTCGCGCTCCATGTAGGACCGGACGGCCACGTCGGGCCGGGCGATCCCGCGGATCCGGTCGGCCGGGCCCAAGGCGACCGAGTCGGCGTCGGTCCACCAGCGCCAGCCGTGGAGGACCGTCCGGCCGCTCGCGGTGAGCCCCATGGCCGGGTCGCGGCCGGGCGCCGCGAGCGCGTCGTACCACACGCCGCCGGCGGCGTCGGCCTGGACCGTCGAGCGGACGGCCCCGAGCGAGTCGTCGGGCTCGGGCGCGTCGACCTCGACGGCGAGCGCGACCAGCGACTCGGGGCCCTCGCCGGCCAGCTGGCTCTCGGGCGGCTCCTCCCCGCACGCGCCCAGGGTGACGATCAGCATCGCCGCCAGCGCCCAGAGACGTCCTCGGCGGTTGCCTTCTCCCCCACCGCCGCCCTCCCTCAATGAGTCATCCCCGCAAAGGCGGGGACCCATGCGGCGTGCCCCGACCGACGGCGACTCACCTGGCCACCGTTCCAGCCCTCCCGACAGATCCTCCCACGTCGGGTTCTGCTCCCGGATGAGCCGGAGCTTCCAGGTCCGGTTCCACTTCTTGATCCGCCGCTCCCGCTCGACCATGTCCCGGACGGCCTCGTGCCGCTCGACGTAGACGAGGTGCGTCACACCGTGCTCGGCCACGAACGCCGAGCCCTCGCCCCGCCGGTGCTCGTCGAGCCGACGCGCGAGGTCCGTCGTCGACCCGACGTACAGCGTCCCGTTTGGCTTGCTGGCGAGGATGTAGACGAAACCGGGGCGAGGCACTCTGATTGGGAGAGGGTATGGGTCCCCGCCTGCGCGGGGATGACTCGGGAGGGGTGGGCGGCGGTGGACGACATGGACCGGTGCCGAGATACGCCACACGAAGAGACTGTGCCGACTCGCGAGCCGGCACGCTCCGCTAGTACATGGACTCCGTGGCCTGGGTCCGGTTCAGGAAGACCTGCGTGAACAGGAACAAGATGGCGAAGATGACCATCGAGAGCGCCGCCGCCCACCCGAACCGGTACATCGAGAACGCGGCCTCGTAGACGTAGCTGACCAGGATGTGCGTCTGGTCGTTCGGCTCGCCGCCGTTCGAGACCAGCCAGACCACGTTGATGTTGTTGAACGTCCAGATGGTCCCGAGTGTGATGGCCGGCACCATGACCGGCTTGAGGAGGGGCGCCGTGATCTGCCAGAACTGGGTCCAGGCGCTGGCGCCGTCGACCTCGGCGGCCTCGTAGAGCTCGCCTGGGATCGACTGCAACCCGCCCAGGGCGATCACCATCATGAAGGGGAAGCCGAGCCAGATGTTGGTCATGATCGCCGCGACGAACGCGGTCACGGGGTCGCTCAGCCACGAGATCGCCCCGCCGCCGAACGACTCGATAAGCAGGTTCACCGCACCGAACTCGAAGTTGAACATCCCCCGCCATGTCAGCGCCGTGATGTACTGGGGCACGGCCCACGGCAGGATCAGCAGCACCCGCCACGCGCTCTTCCCCTTGATAAACGACTGGTGCAGGATGACCGCCAGGAACACGCCCAGCCCGACGTGGAAGACGACGTTCACGCCGGTCCAGATGATCGTTTTCGCGAACACGCTCCAGAACGCCGGCTCGGCGAACACGGCCGCGTACTGGACGAGCCCGATAAGCTCCCAGTCTCGCAGCGTGTAGATGTTCATGTTGCTGAACGAGATCGCCACGTTGTACACGAACGGGAAGGCGACCACGGCCAGCACCACCAACGGCCGTCGGGCCGAGCAGCCCGAGCAGGAACAGCCGACGGCCCCAGGCTTCGGAGCGGGGGCCGGGCGCGGGGTCGGTCGCCAGCGTGGCGGCCTCGATCCCCATCGCGTCGGTCGGGGCGTTCAGCATGAAAGGGCAAGGGGGACGAGGCATGGGGCATGGGGCGGGGAGCCTCTCGCCCCGTGCCCCATGCCGCTTGCCCTAGTTCAAAAACGTGTCGGCGATGCGTTTCTCGGCCTGCTCCTGCATCAAGCGGGCGCCTTCGGAGGCCGTGACCTGGCCGTTCATCACCAACTGGTACGGGCCGCGCATGGCGTCCCAGATCTGGCGCATCTGGGGCTCGGTCGGCATGGGGAGCGAGCGCTCGATCTGGGCTAGGCTCTGGGTCAGCGTCGTGCTCGACGTCATCACGTCGGAGGTGCGGACGGCGGTGCGGACGGGGATCGTGGCCAGCTGGCGCGCCATGTCGGCCTGGATGGCGTCGTCGGTCAACAGGCGCAAGACGCCCAAGACCATCGGGAGCTTCCAGTCCGGCACGGCCGGGTTGAGCGAGTAGGCCTTGGCGGCGGCCATCGGGCGGGCGTAGAGGCCGGTGACCTCGTTGATCGGGAGCGGCGCGAGGCGGACGTCGACGCCGGCCTCGGCGTAGCCGCCCCACGACCACGGGCCGTCGATGGTGGCCGCGGCGAAGTCGTCGCGGAAGAGGGCCTTGGCCGTCTCGTAGTCGGCCTCGCGCGGGATCACGTCGTACTTGTCGCGCAAGTCGAGGACGTACTGGATGGCGGCGACGGTCTCGGGCGTGTCGAGGGTCGGGTTGCCGGCGTCGTCCATCACCCAGCCGCCGAACGAGGTCAGGAACGGGACGAAGAAGAACGGCTCGGTGTAGTTCCAGACCAACGCGTACTGGTCGGGGTCGCCGTCGCCGTCGGTGTCCCGGGTGAGCGTGGCGCCGAGCGCGGCGAGCTCGGCGAGGGTCGCGGGCGGCTCGGGCAGCAGCGCCCGGTTGTAGACGAACGTCAGGTGGTTGCCGATCTGGTCGGCCAGCGCGTACACCTGGCCGTCGTACATCACGCGGCCGTCGTCGGTGAAGCCGGCCAGGAACGCCGGGTCCACCAGGTCGTCGAGCGGGCGGATGGTCTCGGTCAGTCCCAGCGTGCCCACGTTGTCGGCCGGGCCGAAGATCAGGTCCGGCCCCTTCGCACCGATGGCCGCGAACACGTAGTGGTTGCGCAGCTCCTCGGTCTCCTTGTAGAGCGTCTCCAGGCGGACCGTGTCCTGGCGCGCGTTGTAGGCCGCGGCCCAGTCTTCCAGGAACTCGCGCTCGGTGGCGTCCTTCTGGTGCCACACGCGGACGACGACCGGCTCGCCCGGCGGCGGCGGCCCGGCGGGCGTCGCGCAGCCGGCGACGACCAGGACGAGGGCGAGGAGAAGGCGGATCGGGAGGGGCATCGGAAGGAAGACGGTACGCACAGAGCGCGCGGAATGCTCAGCGGCCGAGCGCCGCGTCGATCCACTCCCGCGCCGTGCCGATGAGCGGGTCGCCGGCGCGGCCGGCGGCGTGCGCGAACGCGATGGCCCGGGCGTGCACGGCGTCGGCCGAGACCGCGTCGCTCTCCTGGGCGAACGTCACCGAGGTCTGGAGCATCTGGAACAGGACCAGCCCGCCCGGATCGAACGGGAGCCCCGGGCTCCGGTCGGTCGGGTGGACGAGCGGGCCGAGGAAGTCGGCCCCGTCGAGCCGGGCGAACGCGGCGCGGGCCGCGCCGGCGTCGAAGCCGGGCTGCGGCGCGGGGACGAGGTGCGCCCCGCGGTCGACGACGTCGGTCTTGGTCCCGAGCACGATCGGGTCGAGGGTGAGCGCGGCCACGAGCGGCCGGCCCAGCGACGCGTCGGCCGACGCGTCGAGCCAGCGGTCGAGCACGGCGTCGCGCACCGTGTACGTCCGCCCCTCCGGCGTGTCGGTGCTGCCCCGGGCGTCGACGCGCGGCCGGAACGTCTCGACGGAGTCGGGCAGCGGCAGTCTCTCCGCTTCTGCGATCCGGCGGGCCACCGCCGGGACGTCCAACATCGGCACGTCAACGACCGCGACGTCGGGCCGGAGGCCGTCGCGCTGCGCGGTTTGCAAGGGGATCGTGTCGGCCTCTCCGTTCGCCAGCACAACCGCGTTCGGCGGGGCGGTCGCCAGCGTCCACCGGGCGAAGGCCATCGCGGGCGGTGTCCAGAAGCCGATGCGGACCAGGGCGTCGAGCGCGCGGTCGACCTGGGCTGTGTCGCCCCGGCGGGTGGCGTCGTCCCAGGCCGCGACCCAGGCGTGGCCGTCGTCGGCTCCGAGGGTGTCGGACGGCGCGCTGTGCGTGGGAGCGGGCTGGGCGTAGGCGCCCGCCGCGAGCAGGACCACCGCACAGAAACCGACCCACCACCGGGTCACGCCCCGGCCTCGCGTCGAGACACGGCGTGTCGTGTCCGCCAGGCGAACCGTGCCCTCGGGGCGTGCGGGGGTGGACGGATGCACGGTCGTCACTCGTCGAGCCCCCGTGGGCGGACGTCGGCGGGGTCGGCCGGGCGGAAGACGACGGTCGTGCGCGGCGGAATCCGCAGGCCGTAGGTGGCCTCCTCGTCGTCGAGCTGGGCCACCAGCCCGGCGATGCGGCCGGCGTCGTCCCGCGAGACGGCCACCGGGACGAGCGGGGCCGGGACGCCGTCGCCCGGGATCGGCAGGAAGGCCGACGTGTCGCCCACGTTGACCGCGACCACGCGGCGGTCGCCGTCCAGCACGCGCTCGAAGGCGACGACCCGGTCGTGGGCCGCGAGCGTCGCCAGCGAGCCCCGGCGCAGGACGGCATCGGACCGGCGGAGCGCGATGGCGTCGCGGTAGAACGCGAACAGGTCGTGGTCGAAGGCGACCGGATCGGGGTCGCGCGTCAGCCCGCGCGGCGCTCGCGACTCGGGGTCGTAGACGAGGTCGGGCCACACCATCGGCTTGCGGTCGTCGGGGTCGTCGGCGCCCCACATTCCGGCCTCGTCGCCGTAGTAGACGAGCGGCGCGCCGGGCAGCGCTAGCTGCAACAGGACGACGGCCCGCTGGAGGTCGCGCTCGTCTTCGGTGGGGGCGCGGACGAGGTAGGCCGTCGTGTCGCGCGGGCCGGCCAGCCGGTCGTAGCCGCCGCCGAGCCGGCCGTTGACGACCATCGACGCCAGCCGGTCGGTGTCGTGGCCGGCGAGCACGTTCATCAGCGCCGGCCGGGTGGCAGCGGGGAAGGCGTCGAAGCGGCCCGTCACCTCGTCGGCGAACGTCGCCGCGTCCGTCCGCCCGTCGAAGGCGAAGGCGTCGAGGGGGATCGCGAGCGCGTGGTAGTTCATCGTCGACCCGAAGCCGGTCCGCGCGAGGTAGGCTGGCGCGTCGCCCCACTCCTCGGCGACGGTGATCGCGTCGGGGTTGACCTCGGCCACGAGCGCGGTCCAGTCGCGCCAGAACCCGTCGGGCACCTCGCCGGCCACGTCGAGCCGCCAGCCGTCGACGCCGTCGGCCGGATCGCCGTCGCCGTCGGGGTCGAGCCAGCGGCGGGTCGCGTCGAACACGTGGGCCTTGACGCCCGGGTGGAGATCGTCGCCGGCGTCGTTGTCCGCCAGCACCGCGAGCGGCTTGTAGCCCCACCAGCCCGTCCAGTCGAACTCGCTCTCGGGCGTGGCCGGGTCGTCCCACGCCGTCACCTCGTACCAGTCGGCGAACGGGCTGGCCTGCTGGTTCCGGCGGACATCGTCGAACGCCCAGAACCGCGTGCCGGTGTGGTTGAACACGCCGTCGATCACGACCCGGATGCCGCGCGCGTGGAACGCCTCGACCACATCGAGGAACAGGCGGTCGGCCGAGGTCCAGACCCAGGTCGCCGGGTCAGACGTCTCGCCGGCCACCATCGCGATGTCGCCGTCCGGGTCCGGCCCGAAATAAGGGTCGACGTGGTGGTAGCTCGTCGCGTCGTACTTGTGGAGCGACGCGGCCCAGAACACGGGGTTGAGGTAGACGGCCGTGACGCCGAGCGAGTCGAGGTACGGCACGCGGTCGAGCACGCCTTGCAAGTCGCCGCCGAGCCGGCGGTCGAACACGCCGTCGTCGTAGAAGTCGGGACCGCGGACCTCTTCCCACGTCGCGCGGGCGTACCAGTCGGCCGTCCACGGCGTCACGGCCCAGTCGTCGCCGACGGCGTCGGGGGCTTCGAGCGAGGCGCGCGTCGGGTCGTTAGCCGGGTCGCCGTTGGCGAAGCGCTCGGGGAAGATCTGGTACCACACGGCGTCCTGCGCCCAAGCCGGTGGGGCGGGCTGGGCGGTGGGGGCCCGTGGCCAGCAGGCGACGGCCAGCAGGAGCGCCGCCAGACTCCCGAAGCGCCGGACTCGACCTCCACAGCGTGTCTCCTCCCCCCGTCGGGGGGAGGCCGGGAGGGGGGCGCCGCCCTGTTCACCGCGCCGGGTCCGGAGGGCCCTCCCCCCAGCCCCCTCCCGGTGGGAGGGGGAGAAGACTCGCGAGCGAGACCGCACGAAGGCCGAGGGGGACGGGCAGACGTTTCTGGAGTCGACGGACATGGCCGGACAACGGGCGACGGGCACCTTATCGCACGACCGTCAGCGGGAGCGACTGGCCGCCGAACCGGACGACGTAGACGCCGGCCGGCAGCCCTGCCGTCTCCAGGCCGACCACGTGCTCGCCTGGGCCGAACGCGCCGTCCGCCAGCACGCGGACGCGGCGGCCGAGCGCGTCGACCAGCTCCAGGCGGACCGGCCGGGCGTCGGCTACCTCGAACACGACGCGCGCGAGGCGGGCGGTCGGGTTGGGGAAGACGCGCACGAGCCGGTCCCCACCGACGGCGTCGGGCCCGGCCTCGTCGGCGACGGCGCCCAGGTCGCCGTCGGGCGAGGGCACGTCGACGTCGGTCCAGATGTGGAACTCGCCGGGCCGGAGCGTGACCTCGTAGGTGCCGGCCGGGAGCGAGAGCTCGGTGTCGTCGAAAAAGTCGTACCACGTGCCGGCCGCGTCGAACGGGAGCGCGAGCGTCCGGTCGGTCACGCCGAAGTTGCCGAAGACGACGGCCTCCGTCGGCTCGCCGTCGGGCGCGTCCGCCAGCGAGAGCCGGATCCAGCGGTCGGCGACGGTGCCCAAGCGGGTCTCGACCTCGGTGTCCGGGCTCCGGAAGAGCTCGTACGACGTGCGCAAGTCGAGGAGCGCGGCGACGGTCGCGGTTAGCTCGCGGCGCTCGCCCCGCTCGGTCGCGTCGGCCGGGGTGAGCGTGCCGCCGAACCCGTTGGCGAACGGCTGGGCGTCGGGGCTCCAGTAGTCCCAGCGGATCGGCTTGTTGTCCACGCGGCCGGGCACGCCGGTGGGGCACTCGCCGGGGTAGTCGCCGTTTACGAGGCACTCGCCGGGGCCGGCACCGTAGCCGAGCTCGCCGAACTGCCAGATCATGCGGGGGCCCGGGACCGTCAGGAAGAACACGTTGGCCAGCTTCTGCCGGTCGAGCCCGGTGAACAGGTCGCGGACCGAGTAGTCGCCGCTGGCGTTGCCGAAGGTCTCGTTCCGGTACATCATCCACTGCTCGTCGTGGCTCTCCATGTAGGTCACGGCGTTCGGCACCGGGATGCCGCCGGCCCAGTTCGGCGAGTACGTCTGGGTGAGCGTGCTCGGGAAGTCGGTCGCGGTGGGGTAGCCCATCGCGCCCTGGCTGTACTCCCGCGTCATGTTGTGCCACAGGACCGGGCCCGGCCGCGCGCCCTCGGCCCCGCGGTGGGCCGCCAGCTCGCGCCACTCCTGCCCGTTCTCGACCAAGTGCTCGAGGACGACGTAGGTGTCCGGGTTCGTCTCCCACAGCGCGTCCATCATCCGCGTCAGGATGCCGATCCGCTGGGGGTTGTACTCGAAGTAGCTCCCGGTCTGGTAGAACCCGCCCGTCAGGTCGAAGCGGTAGCCGTCGACGTGGTACTCGTCGGCCCAGAAGCGATTGGCCGTGTCGAGCCAGAGCTGGGTGAGCGCGCTCGTGTGGTCGAGGTCGTTGAAGACGTTGAACGGGTGCGTGGCCTCGACGTTGGCCCACGGGTTCTCCGGCGTCGGCGGCCCGAACTCGCCCTGGTTGTACAAGCGGACGAGCGGGCTCTGCCCCGTCGCGTGGTTGTAGACGACGTCCAAGAGCACGGCCATCCCCCTCGCGTGCGCCGCGTCGACGAACGCCTTGAGCTCGTCGGGCGTCCCGTAGTACTTGTCGAGCGCGAGGTGGAAGGCCGGGTTGTAGCCCCAGCTCTCGTCGCCGTCGTACTCCGAGACCGGCATCAGCTCGATCGCGTTGACGCCCAGCCGCTCGAGGTAGTCCAGCGTGTCGGTGAGCGCCGTGAAGCTGTGGTCGCGGACGAAGTCGCGGACCAGCAGCTCGTAGATCACCAGGTCCTCTTGGGCCGGCGCCTCAAAGTCGCCGTCGGTCCACGGGAACGGGTCGGCGCCGGGCGTGAACGCGCCGACGGCGAAGTCGACCGCGCCCGCGGGGTAGCCCGCCTCGCCGGGGTAGTACACCTTGGTCGCGTACGGGTCGGCGACGCGGATCTGGCCGTCGACCCAGTACTGGGCCGTGGCCTCCTGGCCCGGCGTCAGGCCCGTGATCTCGATCCACCAGCGCGTGCCGAGGGGGGCGGCGTCGTCGCGGACCATCAGGGCGTCGTCGTCGGCCGTCCACCCGTTGAAGCTGCCGAGGGCGTAGACGAACTGCTTGCCCGGCGCGCGGAGCACGAGCCACGCCCGCGTCGGGTCGTCGGGGTCGAGGGTGAGGCCGTCGTCGAGCCCGTCCGGCACCGGCGCGTCGACGACGACGGGCGGGATGGTGCCGACCTCGGCCGTGGCCGTTCGCCCCTGGGCGTCGGTGGCCGTCACGCGGACGAACGCGCCGGGCCCGACGGGCGTCGGCAACGCCAGCCGGTAGACGCCGTCGCCGGTGTCCTCGACGCCGTCGGTGTAGGTCGTCTCGTTGACCGTGAACGTGACCGAGGCCACGTCGGCGGTGCCGAAGACGCCGGCCGAGACGGCCTGGACGGCGGCCGTCCCGTTCTGCTCGCGCGCGATCTGGAACACGAACGGGTCCTCGACGCGGACCACCGAGTCCGCGTTGTCGCCCGTCGTCTCGGTCCCGAGCGGATCCGTGTACCACGTGAAGTCCGTCCCCGCCGCGTTCTCGTGGACGTGGACCTTGTAGGCGTACGTCTCGCCGACCGTCAGCGATGTCGTGTAGCGGTACTCGGCGAGCGCCGGTTCGTACGTCGCCTGGCTCGGGGCGCCGGTCGCGATCCGGCCGGCGTTGTTCGGGCCCCAGTCGTTGAACGAGCCCGGCACGAAGGCCCGGACGACCGGCGAGATCGTCGGCGTCGTCAGGTCGGGCAGGAACCGGAACGTGACGTCGACCGGCTGGGCGCTGGCGGCCGTCGCGAGAAGGGCCAGGCCGGCGAGGAGGAGGGGGCGCATGGTGGTGGGGGTCGATGAAAAACGCCGGCCGCCTGCTACGGCGGACGGCGCGAAAACGCGGCCCGGGCCCCTCCCCTCTCGGGGCGGCCCGGGCCGGGGTCGCTAGCGGACGACCGTCATCCGGCGGACCGCCACGCCCTCCGCCGACTCGGCGCGGACGAGGTACAAGCCGGCGGCCAACCCGCGCGTGTCGATGTCGAGCGCGCGCCCGGAGACGGCGCCGTCCTCGACCACGTTGACGACCACGCGGCCCGTCACGTCGTAGACGCGGACGGTCACCGGCGCGCCGGCCGCCGACGTCACCAGGACGCGCGCCGTGCCGGCGGTCGGGTTCGGGTAGACCGCGCCGAGCGCCAGGTCGCCGGCCTCACGGCCGGGGCCGTCCTCCTCGGCGACGTCCTGCCCCTCGTCGACGAACCCGTTCGGGACCGAGAACGGGATCTCGCCGGGAGCGAACGGGCCCGTCGGGTTGATCTCCCACGGGAGCTTGCTGGTGGCCGGTCGGAACGTGTCCTGTGCAAAGTCGAACTCGTCCGCGGTGAGGTCGGTGATGTAGCGGTACCGGCGGCGGCCGGGGGTGCCCAACCCGCCTTCCCCTTCGACCTGCAAGCCGTCGTCGTTGCCGAACGTGTATCGATAGCCGATGCCGTTGTACGTCGGCCCGTCGACGGTCAGCGTGCCTGTGTAGACACCGTCGCCGTCGCCGTCGGACAGAACGAAGCCCGGGATCAGGCTCCCGCCGTCGCCCGGAATCAGGTCGTCGGAGCCCGGGACGAGGCCCTGGGTCAGGAGCCAGAACGAGTCCTCGAACTGGACGGTCACCGTGTCGGTGGCCGGGTCGAACGCGACGCCCTCGGCGTCCTCGAACGTCAGCGCGTTGGTCATGTCGACCGTGAACGTGACGTCGACCGACTCGCCGTCCGCGATGAGGTTGCCCGGGCGGACGCCGTTGAAGAACTGCTCCTCGAGCGCCTGGTCCGACCCGGAGAACGCGAACTGCCGGTCGCCGCCGCCGTAGTCGAGCGGCTCCTCGTAGCCCGCGTCAAAGCTCTCGGTCCCGTCGGGGTTGACGAAGAACGGGGACCCGTCGGGGTTGTTGAGGCTGATGTAGTACTTGTAGGCGAGGTCCGAGCCGGGCGACCCGGAGATCGGGACCTGGCGGGCGAAGTCGGCCGTGCCCGGCGTCTGTTGCAAGAGGCAGTCGTCGGTGTTGCCGTCCTCGTCGCAGCCCCAGCCGTTGAACCCGCCGCGGACCTGGACGAAGTCGTCCGAGATCTGGAACAGGCCGACCGACGAGAGCGGCGAGACGTCGACCTGGAAGGTCACGTTGGCCGTCACGAGCGTGCCCGTGTTGGCCGGGCTGTTTCCGAAGAACACCCAGTGGAGCGTCGTGTCGGTGCCGGCCGCCGGGATCGTGAACGTCCGGTTGTCGCCGTCCTCGTAGCCCCCGTCGCCGGACGTGTCCCCGTCGGCGAAGAAGAACTTGTAGTTCGACGTCTCGCCGGCCGACGAGGCCGGGAACTTGGCGACGCCCGAGAACAGGCGGTAGCCCGGCGCCGCGGCGTCGTCGCTCTCGCGCATGAGCGTGACGCCGACATCGGAGTCGCCGCCCTCGCCCCAGTCCACGACCGCGCCCTCGGAGTCGACCGCGCCCAACGTTCCGAAGTTGCCACGGACGCCGACGTCGAGGTCGCCATCGTCGAGGTCGAGGCCCTTGAGAGCCGCGTTCTCCGTGTCGATGTAGGTCCGGAACCAGACGGCGACCGAGTCGCCCTCGGCCGCGAACGGCCGCCAGTCGTAGGCCTGATCGCCGGCCACCTTCTCGAAGTAGTGGAGGTCGAGCATCACATCGCCCGTGCCGGCCGCGATCATGTGGTTGTCACCGTCCTCCCAGCCGCCCGGGAGGCCCGCCGTGCTCGAATCGTCCGGGTCCGACTCCGACTGTCCGATATAAAACTTGAACTGGAGCGCGTCATCATCGGGGATGTCGAACTCGATCGACCAGTAGTCGCCGCCGTCGTTCGTCGGGCGGAGCGTGGTGCTGTCGTTCCAGTCGATGACGCCGCCGCCGGGCAGCGCGGTGCCGCTGCCGAGCTGGCCGCGGAGTTGGACGTCGGCGGCCGGGCCGGCCGCGACGGTGTCGGGCTGGGTCGCCGAGTTCATGCGGAGCGTGACGGTCCGCTGGGCGAGCGCGGGGCTGGCGAGCAGGACCGCGAGCGCGGCCACGCCGAGCCATCGCGCGGGGTGTGTGTAGAGAGGTCTCATGGTGGAGTCCGGTGGTGGAGGAAAAAAGACGGCCGAAGCCGGGGGTCGGGTCGTGGGCGCCGTCGTGGCGCCGTCGGGCCCGCGTGTGCAAGGGGGAGGCCAGTGGCGAGGGGGAAGGGGCCAGTGGCAGAGGGTCAGCCGAGCGGGAGAAGGTGGGACGAGGAGTGGACGATGGAGGGAGAACCGGGTCGCGACTGGCTGCTGGCCGCTCCCCACAGGCCCTTAGAACCGCAGGCCGACGGAGAGCCGGTGGACGCCGTCGAAGTACTCGGCCGCCTCGAAGGCGTAGTCGGCCGCCAGGTCGAGCCCGCCGAAGGCGTAGCGGAGCCCGCCGCCGACGGTGAACGACCGGGTGCTCTCGTCCATGAACAGCTCCTGGACCCCGCCGCGCGCCTGGACGAGCCCGCCCAAGAGCCCCACCTCGGCGCCGACGTTGACGTGCTGGCCGGCGGCCGACGGCGACAGCGCGTCGACGGCGACCGTCACGCGCGTGCCGGCGCGCTGGTAGAGCTCGGTCGCCAGCCCGACGCGCATCGTCAGCGGGAGGTCGTAGCCGTCCGTGTCGATCCGGCCTGGGACCGAGTTGTTGTTGCCGCTCTGGCCCGGCAGCGGGTCGAACGGGATGTTGAGGTCCGAGCCCGAGATCCGCATCTTGGGCCCGAAGTTGGCGATCGAGGCCCCCAGCCGGACGCCCTGGAACGGCGTCACGAACAGGGTCCCGACGTCGAACGCGACGCCGGTCGCCGACGAGTTGGCGATCTGCTCGCGGACCACCTTGACGGTCCCCCCGAGCGAGAACCGGTCGGTCAGCTGGCGGCCGACGCCCAGCGAGACGGCGTAGGACCCGGCCGAGAACGTCTCGCCCGTCGGCTGCTGGCGGTTGACGTCCTCCTCGATCAGGTCCATGTCGCCGTAGGTCAGCGCCGTCACGCCGACGGCGACGACGCCGAAGGGCGTTGGGCTGGCGACCGACGCGAAGTTGACGTCGGACCCGACGTACCACTGGGCGTACTCGAACGAGGCCTGGGCGCCGCGCATCCCGGCGAGCCCGGCCGGGTTCCAGTAGAGCGCGGCGCCGTCGGAGGCCGTCGCCCCGAAGGCGCCGCCCATGGCCGTGGCCCGGGCCCCGATGGGGATGTTGAGGAACTCGGCCGCCGCCGTGCCCGACTGGGCGCTGGCGGCACCGGCGAGCGCGACGACGCACGTCGCCAGGCCGGCAAGGCGCCGCATCCGACCGCCCGTAGGGACACGGCGCGCCGTGTCCGCCCGCCGGACGCCGGTCGCCGTCGGGGTCCCCCCCTCCCGCCGGGAGAGGGACGGGGGGAGGGCCGTTGCGGATCGGCGCGAGGGTCGGGCGAGCGCCCCCCTCCGCACGCACGGCCGTGCGTGCGCCTCCCCCCGCCGGGGGGAGGAGACTCGCCCGGTCGCTCGTTGGAGGCCCGTCTCTCCCGGGAGAAGAGGGGAGGCGTCCGCGATGTGGGTCTGCAGAGGCATGGCTACTTGATGAGGGCGAGGGTGCCCGTCGTCTCGCCCACCCCGGGCGCCTCGACGTGGTAGAGGTAGATCCCGTACGAGACCTCCAGGCGGTCCTCGTTCAGGAGGTCCCACGCGAGCGAGCCGTTGAGGAGCATCTCGGGCGTGACGGTGTCGTTCGAGCCCTGGTCCATCTCGAGCGTCCGCACCAAGCGGCCCGAGGGCGTGAAGATGCGGACCGTCGCCTGGGGCGGGAGCCCCACGAACCGGACGCGCCGCTCGCCACGGCCCGTCGGGAACGGGTTGGCCACCTCGAACTGGCTCGCACCCCGGTACGGGTTCGGCACCACGCGGACCTGGTCGAGCGACGCCCGCGCCGCCTCGGCGTCGAACGACGGGCCGGCGACGGTGAACTCGAACACGTCGGACGACAGGAACGGCTTGCGGGTGACCAGCAGGCCGACGTCGCCGGGCTGGGGATCGCGCTTGCTCGCATCGGCCAGGCTCATCCGGAGCTCCCACGTCGGCGTGAGGCCGTCGCGGCGGTCGCCGTCGATCTCCTCCAGCAGGTAGATCCGGTCCGAGTCGTCGATGCCGGCCCCGCCGATGTTGTACTGGGTCGAGAACAGGTTCGTCGCCGCCGTGCCGACGCCGAACGGCTCGGCGCCTGGGCCGGCGATGTCATAGAACGCGTAGCGCACGGGCACCTCGACCGTGTTGCCGGCCCCGTCGACGACCGTCTTGAACACCTGGACGTTGGTCGGCTTGGCCGGCAACGTCCGCGGCGCCCCGATCAGGAGGGAGAACTCGGTCGACATCCCCGAGCCCGGCGGCCCGACGACGATCCGGTAGTCGGACGGGAGCCGCGTCCCGGGCGCGTTGCCGACGAAGCTGAACACGTCGAACGTCAGCGGCTTGACGGCGGCGTCCTGCCAGCCCGAGCGGTCGGTGAGCCGGCTCGTGAAGAAGACCGGGTCGAAAAACAGCTGGAAGCCGTCCGTGATCGGCGCGTCGCGGGTGGGGAGCCAGGCGGTCGAGTTCTGGAAAATCGGCCGGCCGGCCGTCAGGTCGAACAGCGACACGTCGCGCGTGCGCAGCGTGTCCTGGGTGATCTGGCGCCCGCTCGTGTTGGTCTGCCCGAGCACCAACGTGTCGCGGAACGTGACCCGGTAGCGGTGGCCGTCGACGAGCGACGTCGGGTCGACGACGCGGTACGACACCTCGCCGTCGGCGAAGCCCTGGGCGCGCGTGATCTCGGTCGAGCCCGGGCGGTAGCCGGCCGCCGCCTGGCTCGGCGTGACCACGACCACGTTCGGGCCGGTCCGCGTGACCGAGCCGTCCGGGCCAATCGTGATCGAGATGGGGCACTCCGACGGCTGGATGTCGACCGGCGCCGCGCCGAAGTCGTAGCTCGTGACGGCGTAGAAGTACTCGACCCCGTTGACGGCCGTCGAGTCGGTGAACGTGTTGGCCAGCCCGTTCGCCGCCTCGCCCGGGTCGCGGACGTTGTTGCCGAGGTAGAACTGGGTCCCGTTCGTGGCGACCGGGTGGAACCCTTGGTAGCTGTCGATCAAGTCGAACTGGGCGACCGGCCGCAAAAAGCTGAGGTTGCCGAACCCGTCGGTCACCTGGCGCGCGTCGAGGAAGCCGGGGTCGGTCGAGCGGTAGACGCGGTAGCCCTCGAAGTCGCGGGGGTCGAGCCCCGGCTGGCCCAGGTCGGCGATGAAGGTGTCGAACGAGTCCTCGGCCTTGTCGTCCCAGTAGAGCGTGACCGCGCCGTCGCCCGGGACCGCGCGGACCTGGGGGCAGATGGGGGCCTGGGCAAAGCGGTAGTCGGCCTCGTAGGCTTCGAGCGCGTCCTGGCGCTTGGTCAACAGGTCGCGGTAGCGGCCCGTCACGTCGGTCGCCTGGCGGCCGTAGTCGACGTCGCCCAGGATGACGGCGAACGAGACCGACTCGGTCTGGCCGGCGCGGAGCGGGAAGAGGCCCGACGACACGAACAGGTCGGTGTCGCGCGAGGCCGGGCTCGCGCCGGGCTGGAGCAGCGAGAACTGGCCCGGGACCAGGAAGTCGAAAAAGAGCTGGCGGTCGGCGATCGACTGGTAGCTCACGCCGCCGGCCGGCTTGAACTGGACGTTCGTGATGCCGATCTGGTCGCTCTCCGAGATGTCGGTCACGTCGAGGTTGGGCTCGCCGGGCAGGTCGAGCCCGGCGCCCGTCGTCGGGACGCCGTCGCCCTCGCCGATGTCGACCGTGTTGTCGGAGCCGTCCAGGCCGACGTCGTCGAGCGCGGCCCGCCAGTCGCCGTCGTTGTCGATGCCGTCGTCGCGGCGCTCGTCGATCATCTCGTCGATGTCCTCGTCGATCCCCTCGTCGACGGCCCCGTCGCCGTCGTTGTCGATGCCGTCGGCGTAGGGGCTCCCGATGTCCTCGGCCTTGACGTCGTACAGGACGATGTCGGTGCCCGGCACGGGGTAGCGGAAGTAGGGCGCGTCGGACGCCGCGGCGGCCACCATCGCCTGGGTCACGATGGGGCTGCCGGGCTCCCACAGGTAGTCCGGCGGGGCGCCGCCGAGCGCGTCGCCGTCGTTGTCGATGTGGTCGCGGAAGGCCTTCCCCAGGTCCGGCGTGTCGCCGACGCCGTAGGCGGTCCCGACGCCGATGAGCCAGACCCGCTCGCCCGCCGCCAGGTCCGGGCTGACGGGCCACCGCCCGTAGCGGTCGGTCGCCGCCAGGTCGATCATGGCCTGGGTCACGACCGGGCTGCCCGGCTCGCCGTCGCCGTCGTTGTCGATGTAGTCGGCGAAGCCGACGCCGACCTGGGTGCCGAACGCGGCCTGCGTCGAGTCCTCGTCGACGAGCCCGTTGCCGTTGTTGTCGATGCCGTCGAAGCGGAGCCGGCGGCCGGCGGCGCCGGTCTGGTCGCCCTCGCCCGCGATCAGGTCGAGGGTGACGAGCGGCCCGCCGGGCTCGCCGGTCGTGACGCCGCGGAAGTTGATCTCGGACGCCTCGGGCGCCGTCGTCCCGTCGCCGTCGTTGTCGATCCGGTCGGTCGCGTTGCCCGGCGTCTCCAGGAAGAACGCGATGGCGCCCTCGACCTCGACGCCCTCGAAGGCCGGGTCGTTCGAGCGGCCGTCGGCGTCGGCCAGGAAGGCCGTGTCCAGGAGCAGGTCGAAAAACGGCTGGTCGTCCGAGGCGTCGGGGTCGCCGCCGACCAGGTCCGCCAGCCACAGCGTCACGCCGACCGACGAGAGGTCCTTGGTCCCGTCGTTCGTCACCTTGTGCAGGATGAACACGACGTCGTCGATCAGGACCTGGCTCCAGGCGAGCACGCGCGTCTCGGCGATCAGGCCGAGCCCGCGGCGCGAGCGGTCGGTCTCGTCGGGGTAGTAGGTGTTGTTGGGCTTGGCGTACTGGTCGTCGCCCATCTTGTAGTACACCTCGAGGTCGGCGTTGAACACGTCCTTGCCGAACAGGCCGCTCCACGAGCCGGGCCAGCCGGGGTCGGTCGGGTCGTCGCGCTTGTCGGGCCAGAAGGCGGGCCACGTCTCGGGCCGGTCGCTCCGGGCGATGCCCAGGTCCTCGTCGGTCGTGTTGACGTAGCCCGCGATGGGGGCCCACGTCCAGGCCTGCGACGGGTCGTTCTGGTTGGTCCGGTAGTTCGGGACGTTGACGATCCACTCGCGCTCGCCGGACTCGCCGGTGACCTCGGCGCCGGCGAACAGGCCCGTCAGCGCGATGTAGTGGCGGCGCGTGTTGCGGGGCCACTCGTAGGGGATCTCGTCCGGCCCCGCGCCGGTCCGCCCGGTCTGGCCGAAGTTGAAGACGGTCGTCCGGACGACGTTGGCGTCGAGGTCGGTCTGGCGCCGCTCGAACAGGTCGACCCGCTCGCGCGACGGGACGTGGTCGCGGTCGATCTGGCCCTGGGCAACCGCCGGGCCGGCGACAAGCCACACCAGCGCGGCGAGGACGACGCGCATCGCGGAGGGGAGGACGCCGTGCGCGGCAGGGGCACCCTGCGGGGTGTCCGTGCGGAGGGCGTCGGCCGGGCGGAGCATAAGCGGGTAGAGAGCCATCGTCTAAAACCCGACCGAGAGGCCGAGCTGGATCCGCCGCGGCTCCTGGTAGAAGTCGGGGCGGACGTAGAAGCCGGGGTCGTCGGTCGGGCCGACGTTGAGGAAGGTGACGTTCGGCTCGCCCGTGTCGCCGAACACGCCGGTCGCGTTCCGGGCGTCGAGCACGTTGTAGACCTGGACCGAGACGCGGGGCTTGAACCCGCCGGCCGAGAACTCGGTGAACGCGTACAAGTCGAGCGAGGCCGTCGTCGGGCGGCGGAGCGCGTTCGTCGGGATCGCCGGGCGGATCCCGATCCGCCCCCCGTTCTGGCGGACGTCCGGCGTGTACGGGTAGCCCGTCCCGAACCGGCCGATCGTCGAGACGCCCCAGCCCTTCCCGCCGACGAACACGTTGGCGTTGAGCGTGTGGCGCTGGTCCCAGTTGAGCGGGATGATCCGCAGCGTCGGCGTGTCCGTGCCGGAGCGCGCCGAGACGGCGTCGTTGGGGTCCGAGTTCGAGCCCTCGGCCACCTGGAACGTGTAGTCGACGTCGAACGAGAACTGGCCGTTGAAGCGCTTCCCCAACGCCGCCGTGATCCCGCGGACGTTCGAGAAGTCGAGGTTCGAGTAGATCAGGTAGTCGACGCCCGGCAGCGTGGCCTCGATGGGGAAGCTCACCGAGACCCAGTCCTCGATGTCGCGGTAGAACCCGGTAAGGTCGAGCAGGAAGTCGTTCCCGATCCCCTGCTGGAGCCCGATCTCGTACATCACCGTCCGCTGCGGGTCGAGGTCCGGGTTGCCGTACGGCCCGTACGTGCCCGACGAGTTGCCGACACGGAAGCCCGGGTTGGCGAACAGGAACTCGTAGGTCGGGATCTGGAAAAAGTAGCCGTACGAAAAGTGGATCACGCCCTGCGACGTGACCGGGTAGGCCACGCCCAGCCGCGGCGAGACCTGGATTTTGGGCGACGCGTCGGTGTAGAACGTCGCCAGCCGCTGGTCGAGCGTCGTCCGGTTGTCGTCGCTCCGCTCGGCCTCCGAGATCAGCCCGTCGCCGTCGAGGTCGTTGAACCGGTTCGTCAGCTTCTGCGGGTTGAACGCGTTGGGGTCCTCGGAGTCGCGGGGGATCTGGCCGTTCGAGTCGAAGTAGTCGAACCGGAGCCCGGCGTTGACCACGAACGACTCGTACTCGGCCTTGTCCTGGACGTAGGCGCTGACGGTGAGCGGGCGGACGCCGTCGATCTGCTCGAACAGGTTCGTCTCGGGACCCGGGATCTGGAGCCCGCCGTCGTCGCTCTGGGTCAACTCGTAGCTCTCCAGGAACAGGTCGTCCAGGCGGACCTCGACGCCGGTCTTGACCAGGTGCTCGCGCAAGAGCTGCCACGTCAGGTCGCCCTTGAACGAGAGGTTGCGCGTCTCGCGCTCGAACCGGTTCAGGTCGACGCCGCCGCGCAGGAACCGGCCCGGCCCCTGGAGCACGGCGATGGAGTCGGAGGGGACGCCGGTCGCCGGGTCGAAACCGGTGTAGACGAACTCGGGCGTCTGGAGCGAGAACGTGTTGTCGTTGTAGCCCTCGATGGTGTCGAACGCGGCCGTCTCATTTCGCTTGACGTACGTGCTCGCGTTGAGCGTGTAGAACGCCGTGTTGGACAACGTGTGTGTGAACTGCAGGTTGGCCGTCAGCCCCTCGTCGCGGTAGCGGCGGATGCCGTCGGGGTTCTGGCGGAAGTCGAAGTAGTTGTCGCCCACGTCGCCCTCGGTCAGCGACGCCAGCGTCGTCAGCGACAGGTTCATCGCGTTGTTGACGCGCAGCTTGAGCGTGGCCTGGCCGCTCCACTTTTCGAACCCGTTCATCGGGACGAGCGACGAGTCGCCCGGCGTCCCGTCGACGTTGAAGATCCGCGAGCCGTAGAGCCAGCCGTCGTTGCGGAAGTAGCGGCCGAGCGCGAAAAAGCCGAACCGGTTCGGCACGATCGGCCCACCGAGCGACAGCTGCCCGTTGACGTACTGGGCCGGGTTGAGGTCGAGGTACGAGTACGGGTCGACCCCGGTGTAGGGCAGGTTCGCGAGTGTCGAATAGGCGCCCGTGTTCGCGCTCCGCAGCACGTCGCCGCCGCCCGCGCCGGCCACGGCGTACGTGCCGGTGAACACCTCGGCGTTGCCCTCGAACGTCGTCCCGGGGTCCTTCGTCACCACGTTGATGATGCCCGAGTTGGCCTGTCCGTACTCGGCGTTGTAGGTCCCCGCGATGATCTGCAACTCCTCGATCCCCTCGTTCTCGATCTGGACCGAGACCGACCCGTCGTAGGCGTCGGTCACCCGGACGCCGTCGACGAAGTAGGCCACCTCCTTCGACCGCCCGCCCCGGATGTGGATGTTGCCGCCCGACGTGGTGATGCCGGCCTGCGTGTTCAGGATGTCGCCGATCTCCTGGACCGGCAGCGCGTCGATGGCGTCGGCCGTGACCCGGAACTCGGACGACGTCAGGTCGCGGCGGACCAGCTCGGCCGACGCCGTCACCACGACCTCCTCGGACGTGATCCCCTCGCCGTTGAGCTCGAAGTCCGTCGTCGTCGTCAGGTCCACGTTCACGCGGACGCCCTCGACCGACGTCGACGTGTAGCCGACGAACGAGGCCACGAGTGTGTACGTCCCGGGGCGGACCCCGATGATCCGGTACTCGCCGTCGATGCTCGTCGCCGCGCCCTGCGACGTCCCGTCGATGCGGACGCTGGCGCCGGGGATCGTCTCGCCCGTCTGGGCGTCGCGGACGGTGCCGGAGAGCTGGCCCGTGGTCTGGGCGGCCACAGCGGGCGAGAGAAGGAGCGCCGCGAGGGCGAAAACGTAGCGGAGGCGCATGGGCGTTAGCGGGCGGCCAGGAGCGGGGCCAACACGTCGCGGTCGACGCGGACGGGGATCCGGGCGCGCAGGGCGTCGAGCGCCTGGGCCAGCCGGCGCTGGGCGAACTCACCCTCGAGCGCGGCGCGGACGTCGGGCCGGGCGTGGTCGAACGTCATCGGCTGGGGCGCCACGGTCTCGCCGCGGACGACCAGCACGAACCGCCCGGCCACCTCGACCGGGCCGACGACGGCGCCGGGCGCGGCCTCAAAAACGGGGTCGGCCAGGGCGCCGAGCTGGGACCGGGTGACCGGGCCGAGGTCGCCGTCACGGCTGGCAGCGCCGGTGCGGATCGAGTGCTCGCGGGCGAGTGCGGCAGGGTCGGCTCCGGCGTCGAGCTGGCGACGGAGCGCGTCGGCCTGGGCACGCGTGGCGACCAGGATCTCTCGCGCGCGGACGCGCTCGGGCGTCACGAAGTCGGCGCGGTGGGCGTCGAAGTGAGCGCGGAGCGTGGCCTCGGGCACGATGACGTCGGCCAGGAGCCGGCGCTTGGCCTCGGTGAACACCCAGTCGTCCATCCGCCAGGCGACGCTGGCCTTCACGGCTGTGTCGTCCAGGCCCTCGGCCCGAGCACGCGCCGCCAGCTCCTCACGGACCAACAGGCCCTCGACGAAGTCGCGCAGCGTCGCGGCGTCCTGGACGGCGGCCCGCTGGCGGTCGGTCATCGACGCCGCCAGGTCCTCAACCCCGCCGACCGTCCACACGCCATCGAGCACGTCGGAGTCGAAGCGGACGAGCGGGGTCCGCCGCCACTCGGCCAGCGCCTCGGCGTCGAGGTTCGGGACCGACCCGGTGGCGAAGGCGACGAGCTGGTCGAAGGCGCTGGTGAACTCGGGGGCGAGGGCGTCGCGCGTCTCGCGGCTCAGGCGGAACCGGGCCTCGGTCCGCTTCCGCTTAGCGACGTAGCGGCGGATCTGGCCCCGGCGCCGCGTGAACTCGTCCTCTGTCAACAGGGGATTCGAGGCCCGGGCGTCGACGCGGATGATGGAGTAGCCGGTCGCCGTGCGGACGGGCTCGGACACCTCGCCGATGGGGAGCCGGAACGCGGCGGCCTCGAAGGCCGGGTCCAGGTCGTCGTGGCCGAACGGGCCGACGCGCCCGCCGGTCGCCGCCAGCGCCGAGTCGGCGAACGTCTCGCGGGCGAGCGCTTGGAACGTCTCGCCGGCGAGCAGCCGGCGGCGGAGGTCGCGGGCCGTCGCCAAGTCGCGGGCGTAGAGGTGCCGCGCGTCCGTCGTCGTGTTCATCTGGACGAACATCTCGCGCTCGTCGGCCTCGGTCACCGCCAGCTCGTCGCGCAGCGTCCGGGCCGTGTAGCGGTCGACCAGCGCCTTGGTCTCGGCGAGGGCCCGGGCGGCGCGGTAGTCGTCGGTCTCGGCAACACCGTCGGCCAGCGCGCCCTCGATCAGGAGGCGGCGGTTCACCAGCGACGTCACGACGGCGTCGAGCGCTTGGGGCTCGCCGTCCAGGCCGGTCTGGACGACCAGCTCGGCGTAGGCCTCGGCGACCTCGTCGAGCGTGACGGCGCCGCCGCCCACGGTCGCGACGACGGCCGCACCGGGCGACGCCTCGGCGTCCGCGCCGCAGCCCAGGTGGGCCGTGGCCAGCAGCGCGAGCGCGAGCCCAGAGACGAGCGGGGTCGGCCGGGTCATGCGAGCTCCCGGACGGCTTCGCCCGTCGTCTCGCGCAGGACGAGGTCGGGGGCGAACACGGTGTGGGCCGGCGCCGTGTCGGAGGCGTCGAGCCGGCGGAGCAGGTGCTCGGTCGCCAGCGTCCCCATCTCGTACATCGGCTGGCGGACCGTCGACAGGCCGGCGTAGGCGCTCGGCTCGACGTCGTCGAACCCGACCACCTCGAGGTCACGGGGAGACTGGAGGCCGGCCTCGCGGGCGGCCCGGAGCGCGCCGAACGCCATCACGTCGGCGGCGACGAACACGGCCGTCGGGCCGTCGTCGCGGCCCGCGAACCGCTGGAGCAGCGTCTGCATTCCGCGGTAGCCCGCGTAGCGGGTGTAGCCGTGGTGGACCAGGTCCCACTCGGCGTGGACGACGAGGTCCTCGTCGAGGTCGAAGCCCGCCTCGGCGAGCGCGTCGTGGTACCCGGCCCGGCGGCGGTCCGACGGGCCCGAGCCGGCGACGGGCAGGATCAGCCCGATCCGGTCGTGGCCCCGCGCCAGCAGGTGCCGCGTGGCGATGGCCCCGCCCCGCCGGTTGTCGACGGTGACCGAGTCGATCTCCGGGTGGTACGCGTCGACCAGGACGGCGGCCTGGCCCGAGTCGCGGATCTGGCGCGCGCGGTCGTCCGAGAGCGGTGTCGAGATGAGCAAGAGCCCGTCGGCCCGGCCGCGCTGGACGGCCCGCGTCAGCTGGCCGCCGATGCTGTCGAGCGTCCGGCTGGCGTAGACGACCAGGTCGTACGGCGTGGCGTCGAGCCGGTCCTGGATCCCCCGGAGCACCTCCATGAAGAACGCCGACGTCATGATGGGGACGACGGCCGAGATCAGGTTCGTGTTCTGGCGCGCCAGGCTCTGGGCGCTCGCGTGGGGCTCGTAGCCCAGCGACCGGGCCACCTCGAACACCCGCTCGCGCGTGGTCTCGGAGACGCGGGGGTGCCCGTTGAACGCCCGCGACACCGTCGCGATGGAGACGCTGGCGCCTTCGGCGATGTCGTAGATCGTGACGGGCAAGAGACTTGAGGGATGTAAGCGCTTACAGCGGACCCTACGATACCGACCTCCGGCCGGATCGTCAAGGTCAACTGGGCCCCTCCATCGAAAACCTGGAAGCGCTCCCGGTTCTCAGAAATGGCAAGAGAGACCGTGAGGAGGCCGGACGTGCCGAGCTCGATGGCCTTCACCGCTTGGCGTGAGTTGTCGGACGTGGTCCTAGTGCTCTGTCAAGCGGCTACTCGTGGGTAGAGCGAGCACCGGAGTCGGTCAGGGAGTCCCCCTTCCCCACCTGCGCGGGGACAGGCCTGGACAGGAGGGGACAGGGGGGGTCGACCGACCTGAGTGCCGACCCACCAACATGAGCTTGACGCAGCACTAGGCGTCCAGAACCAGCGCTCCCTTCCCCAACCCCGTCGTTCCCGCGAACCCATCCGGTCTCGCGGTCGAGTGCGGTCTCGCATGGGTCCCCGCGTCCGCGGGGATGACGGCTGGGTGGGGGACGCGCTGGCCGAAGACGCCCCGCTTACCTCACACCAAGCGGACACTGTTGGCGAAGTCCGTCCGGGACCTCCCAGGCCGGGCGTGGTAGCAGAGGTCCACGTCCGCCACCCCCCATGCTCCAGCCTCAGCGACCGGGTCCCGTCCCGGTCGACACCGCCCGCGTCGCCCACGCCGCGTTCCCCAAGGGCTCGGCGCTGCTCACGCTCCGCGACGAGCTCGGGACCGTCTTCTCCGACGACGACTTCGCCGAGCTCTACCCCACCCTTGGCCAGCCCGCCTACCCGCCATGGAGGCTCGCCCTCGTCACCGTCCTCCAGTTCCGCGAAGACCTCTCCGACCGGGCCGCCGCCGACGCCGTTCGCAGCCGGATCGACTGGAAATACCTCCTCGGACTCCCGCTCGACGACGCTGGCTTCGATTTCAGCGTGCTCTCCGAGTTCAGGGCGCGGCTCCTGGAGCACGAGGCTGAGCGCGTGCTGCTCGACCGCGTCCTCGTCGCGTGCCAGGACCGTGGCCTCCTGAAGGGTCGGGGCCGCCAGCGGACCGACTCGACCCATGTCGCTGCCGACATCCGCGAGCTAAACCGTCTGGAATTGGCCGCCGAGACGGTCCGGGCCGCCCTCAACGTGCTCGCGGCCGAGGCTCCCGACTGGGTCCAGATGCTGGCCGAGCCCGAGTGGTACGACCGCTACGGCCGTCGGGTCGAGGACTCCCGTCTCCCCCGGTCGAAGGCGAAGCGCGCGGCGTACGCTGTGATCTTGGGGACGGACGGGTACGCCGTCCTCGATGCCGTCGAGCGCAAAGACGCTCCACCGGGCCTCGCATCGCTCCCGGCCGTCGATGCGCTCCGTCGTGTGTGGAGCAGACACTACGAGCGAGACGGAGGCTCCGCTCGTCTCCGCGAGCTCCGTGGGCGTGGCCCAGAGAAGGGGGACTCGGTCGAGTCCCCGTACGACGTCGAGGCAAGATACCGGACCAAGCGCGCGACGACGTGGACGGGCTACATGGTCCACCTGACCGAGACGTGCGACGACGACCGCCCCCGGCTCGTCGTCCACGCCGACACGACGCCGGGTGACGTCCACGAGGCCATGCGGACCGACGCCATCCTCGGCGCCCTCGACGAGCGGGGGCTTTCGGCCGCCGAGCACCTGGCCGACGCGGCCTACGTCAGCGCGGACCTGCTGGTGAGCGCGGAGGACCGCTACGGCGTCCGGCTCGTCGGGCCGCCCCGAAAGGACGCGAGCTGGCAGGCGCGAGCGGAAGGCGGGTACACGACCGACCGCTTCGACCTCGACTGGGACCGTGCGGTCGCGACGTGCCCCGAGGGCGAAGACAGCCGGTCATGGCGGGCCTATACCGACCGAGACCGCGGTGAGTACATCGTCGCCCAGTTCGCCCCAGGCGCCTGCCGGTCCTGCGCGGCTCGGGACCTCTGCGTCCGGTCGAAGAGTGGTGGCCGGACGCTCCGACTGCATCCGGAGCGAGAGCAGACTGCGCTGGAGGCGATGCGGGTGGAGATGGCGACGGACGAGGGTCGGGACCGGTACGCGGCTCGCGCGGGCGTCGAAGGCACGCTCTCGCAGGGCATCCGAGCGATGGGGCTGAGGCGCTCGCGGTACCGGGGACTCGACAAGACCCGGCTCGGGCATGTCGCGACGGCCGCCGCTCTCTCGACCGACCGGGCGGCGGCGTGGCTCCGAGGCCGACCGCTGGCGCCGACCCGCACGTCCCGCTTCGCAGCGCTGGCGCCGTGAACGGACTTCGCCAACAGTGTCCCAAGCGTTTCAGAGAGGGCTCCTCCGAACGACGGGGGCGAACGCGTGGAAGTCGCGACGCCGGGCGTGCTTGCGGCAACGCGCCGACCTCGCATAGCCGTCCGTCTACGCCTCGTCCCAGCGCTCGATCATGTCGATGACCGCGTCGGCGATCTCGCCCTGGTCGACGGTCCCCACGATCTCGCCCTTCTTGAACAGGTGGGCCCGGCCCCGACCGAGCGACACGCCCAGATCGGCCCCGGCCGCCTCGCCGGGCCCGTTGACGGCGCAGCCCATGAGCGCCACGCTGAGGTCGCGGTCGAACCCGCGCGCGGCCACGGCCTCCTCGACCTCGTCGACGACCGAGAACAGGTCGCCCGCCAACCGCCCACACGTCGGGCACGCGATGACGTTGACGCCGGGCCGCCCCAGCCGGAGCGACTTCAGGATCTGGTGGCCGACGCGGACCTCGTTCACGGAGTCGGCCGCCAGGCTCACCCGGATCGTGTCGCCGATCCCGTCGGCGAGCAGGCTGCCGATGCCGATGGAGCTCTTGATCGGGCCCGTCTTCATCGAGCCCGACTCGGTCACGCCGAGGTGGAGCGGGTAGTCGGTCTGCTCGGCCAGGAGCCGGTAGCTCTGGATCATGAAGTAGACGTCCGAGTGCTTGACCGAGATCACGACGTCGTCGAACCCCTCGCGGTCGCAGACCTCGGCGTGGCGGAGCGCGCTCTCGACCAGGGCCTCCGGGCGCGGGTAGCCGTACTTGTCGAGCAGGTCCTTCTCGAGCGAGCCCCCGTTGACGCCGATCCGGATGGGGACGCCGCGGTCCCGGGCCGCCCGGAGCACCTCGCGCTCCCACTCCGGCTTGCCGATGTTGCCCGGGTTGATCCGGACCTTGGCCACGCCGGCCTCGAGCGCCATCAGCGCGTAGGTGTGGTTAAAGTGGATGTCGGCCACGATCGGGACGGGGCTCCCGGCGACGATGGCCCGGAGCGCGTCGGCGTCCTCGGGCCGGGGCACGGCCACGCGGACGACGTCGGCGCCGGCCTCGGCGAGCCCGCGGACCTCGGCGAGGCACGTCTCGACGTCGTGGGTCTTGCCGGTCGTCATGGACTGGACCGTGATCGGGGCGCCGCCGCCGATGGCCAGCTCGTGCTCGACGCCGTCGACGGTGTGGCGGAGCGTGACCTGGCGGCTGTGGCGGCGCGGGCGCTGGGGGGCCTGGGCGGCCTGGGTCGATTCGTCCTGGGAGAGCTCCATCGGGTCGGGGGGTTCCGCGCGTGGTACCCGGTATCGCCCGAGACGTTCGGGGGCCGCTGCTACGATTGCGCGAATCCGCCCCGACGGCCGGCGCCGAGCCGGCGTCACGCGTGCTGGCTCACGAGGTAGACCACGTAGGCGGTGTAGCCGGCCAGCAGCCCGGCGGCCTCCCAGCGGACGAGCCGGCGGCCGGTCCACAGCATCACCGCGAGCGCGACCGTCAGCGCGCCCATCACGGCCAGGTCGGCGAGCTCCAGGCCGGGGGCCACCAACGGCCGGACGAGTGCTCCGGCGCCCAGGATGCCGAGCAGGTTGAACACGTTCGACCCGATCACATTCCCGACCGCGATCTCGCTCTCGCCTCGGAGAGCCGCCACGACGGTCGTCGCCATCTCAGGCAGGCTCGTTCCCACCGCCACGACGGTCAGCCCGATCACGGCGTTCGAGACGCCGGCGGCCTCGGCGAGCCGGACCGCTCCGCCCACGAACACGTCGGCGCCGACGACCAGGCCGGCCAGGCCGGCGGCGACGAACGCTAGGTCGCGCCACGCCGGGCCGGTCGGCGCGGCGACGGGAAGGTCGATGGCCGCCTGCTCAGCGCGGGCCGCGCGGACGCTCCACACCAAATAGGCCGCGAGCCCGACGCCCAGCGCACCCCCCTCCCACCGCCCCACCGACCCGTCGAGCAGGACGCCGGACGCCACCGCCGTCACGGCGAGCAGCACCGGGAGGTCGCGCCGGAACAGCGACGGGTCGGCCACGAGCGGGCGGATCAGAACGGCCAGCGCCAGCACCAGCCCCACGTTCGCGATGTTCGACCCGATCACGTTGCCGACGGCGATCCCGCCGGCCCCGGCGAGCGCGGCCTGGACGCTCACCACCAGCTCGGGCGCGCTCGTCCCGAACGCGACGACGGTCAGCCCGACGACGAGCGGCGTCAGGCCGAGCCGGAGCGCGAGCGCCGCGGCTCCCCGCACCAGGACGCTAGCGGCGCCGACGAGCAAGACGAGGCCGCCGGCCAGCGCGAGGAGATCGGGGAGCATGGGCAGAGGGTCGGGGCCCGCCGAAACGACGCGGCCTCCGCCCGGCTCCGGCCGCGCCAATCTTCACCCGCTCCGGCCCCGCCGTCAGCGGGCCGCGGCGGCGTCGCGGCGGAGCCCCACCAGCAGCGCGCGGGCCTGGAGGTCGTCGGGGCGGAGGCGGACGAGGCGCTCGGCGAGCTCGACGGCTTGGTCGAACCGGCGCTCCATGAGGTAGGCCCCGCTCAGGTTGTAGAGCACCTGCGGCGTGTCGGGCGCGACGGCCCGGGCCCGCTCGAGGTAGCGGATCGCCGCGGCCCGGTCGCCGGCCTGCAACGCGAGCGCGCCCAGGACGGCGAGCGCCGGGACGTGGTCGGGGTCGCGGTCGAGCGCTTGCTGGAACAGGCCGGCCACATAGGGCAGCCGGTCGTCGCGGCCCTCGCGCTGGACGCGCGTCAGCTCGAGCGCCGCGAGCTGGCTCCACGCCGACGCCAGGAACGGGTACGCCTGGACCACGGCTCGGCGCGTGACGAGCGCGTCCCGAGTTCGCCCGTCGCGTTCGAGCAAGCCCGCCAGCGAGTCGGCCGCGGGGAGCCAGGCCGCGCCGCCCATCACGTCGCGGGCCAGGCCGGCCACGTAGGTCGGCGTCCGCGCTGTGTCGAGGCGGACCGGCTGGGACTCTTCGGGACGGAACGGCCAGCCGGCCGTGAGCTGGGCCACCCGCATCCGACCGATCAGCGAGTCCATTGGCGTGACCAGGCGGACAAGCCGGCCCGCCGGCGTCGGCCGCGCGTCGTCGCCCAGCAGGCCGTCGGCGACGAAGGCGTCGAAGAAGGCGTCGGCCAGGACGCCGTAGCCGTCCAGGGTCGGGTGCAAGTGCTCCAGCATCACGCGCCGCCCCACGACGCCGCCGGGCGAGACGGCCCGCAGCGCCTCCTCCCCCTCGACGACCGTCGCCCCGTGCTCGGCGGCGACGCGGCGGATGATCGCGTTGAACTCGGCCGGCGCCCGGAAGCGGAGCGCGTCGAGGTCGCGGGCCCGAGCGAACGCGGCGCGGGCCTCGTCGGGCCGGTCGAGGGCCTCGTAGACCAAGCCGAGCGCGAAGAACGGGTCGGCCGCGAGGGTGTCGAGCGCCGTGGCCTGCGTCAGCAGCGGGAGCGCGTCGTCGGGCCGCCCGTCCTCGTACGCGTCGATGCCGCCCTGGGCCGCGGCGACCCACGCCGTCGAGTCGGTGGCGTCGGCGAGCGACGTGATGAACGGGCGCTGGTCGTGCTCGTTCGAGGCCAGCGTCGAGACGTAGACCGGGACGCCGGCCGCCTGGTACGCCGCCAGCAGCCGCGACAGGTTGTCCTCGAACTGGCGCCGCCCGGCCTGGTAGGTCTCGCCCCCGTACGGCACGTTCTGCTCGCCGATCATCCGCGCCATCAGCGTGTTCGACGGCGGGCGCCCGGCCTGGGGCGCGTCGCCCCCGAGCGCCGCCACCCGGCCGACGACGTCGCGGACGAGCTGGACCGTCCGGAACCGTCTCAGCCAGAGGTACGCCCGAACAAGGCCTGGCGACCGCCCCAGCGACTCCGTCGACGCGGCGCCGAGCGCGCCGTAGAACTCGTTGTGGCCGGCGTAGATCACGACCACGTCCGGGTCCTGCTCGATCACCTCGTCCACCAGGTCGAGGAGCGTGAACGAGTTGACCGCCGCCATCGCCGTGTTGACGACCTCGACGTCACGGTCGGGGTACGCCAGCCGCAGGCGCGTGCCCAGGATCTGGGGGAACGACGCGCCCCGGTAGAACGGGTAGCCCGCCGCCGACGACCCGCCCTGGGCGATGATGCGGACGGTCCCCTCGACCTTGTCCGCCGCGAACACGTCGGGGTTCGGCGTCGGCACGGCGGCCGTCTGGGTGAAGTAGCGCCGGGCCACCTCGCGGCTCGGTGTCAGCAGGCTGTCGACGCCCTCGACGGGGACGAACAGCGGGTAGGCGTCGCCGTAGCCGCCCAACCGAAGGCCCGCTTCGAGGAGGACGAAGAACAGGACCGGCAGCAGCACCAGGACGGCGACGAAGGCCCGGCGGCGGCCGGGCGAGAGCGCGGCGTCGGGGGCGGCGGGGTCCTCGGCAGTCGTGGGCATCGGTCGGGATCGGGGCGCGCCAGGATACGGCCTCCGCCCCGCCGGTCCGGCTACGACCGAGGCGTGGGGACGACCTGTTGCCCTGTCGCGCAGCGGCTCACTCGGTACCCTTCCCCTTGCTACGGCGTTCGCCCTCATCGTCACCGCCCCACCCTCGCCATGTCCCGCCACCTCTGCCTCGCCACCGTCCTCCTCCTGCTCGCCGGGTGCGACCTCACCGGCTCCGACCCAGGCGAGTTCGAGACCACCGTCACAGGCGACGTGTCGGTCGCGCTCGCCGGCTCCGCCATCTCCGACGTCCTCGACGACGCGGCCGTCGTCACCCTCCTCCCCGGTGGGCCGTACCGCGGCTCCCAGGTCCAGATCGCTGTCCGCGACGGCCAACTCGCGACGACCACCTACCCCCTCGGGTCGGCCACGGCCGACGCCACGCTGACCTTCACCTTCGACAGCGGCCCGGCGGCGACCGGCGGCGGCGGTCGCCTCGGCTTCGTCGCCACGGCCGGCGAGGTCACCCTCACCCGGGCCGACGGCGACGCGATCGAGGGGCGGTTCACGGCCCAGGCCACCAGCGCCGAGAGCGAGGTCGGGCTCTCGGGCACGTTCCGCGCCCCGCGCGCCTTCAACCCCTAGAGCGGCCGGAGGGGACCGGGTCAGCGCCGAGCGGGCGTGACGACTGGATCAGTGGCCGCCGTGACCTCTTTGATGGCGTCGAGGAGCCGGCGGAACGAGCGGCAGCGCTCGGCGGCCACGTCGAAGTCGAGCGCGCTCGTGAACGCGGCCTGGTGGAGGACCGGATCGTACCTCCTGCCTTGAGGGGGTAGGTGACAGCGGATGGGCGTCAGTTTTCTGCCGCCGCGTTGGCAAGTGTCAGCGGATGGGCGTCACTCTGCGAAGGGGCGCCGTGGGAGCTCGTAGGAGACCTCTGCAAGCACCGGCTGGTCCGATGGCTCGCGGCGGCGCAGGCGGTGGAACCGGATCTGCTCGCCGGAGAGATCCACGTCGCACCGGACCAACCGCGACGACCACGCCTGCGAGACCTCGAAGTCGTGACCGAGCACGCGCGCAGAGCCGGTCGCGCTCGTCCGCCGGACGTACACGATGCGTGAGGCCGGAGTCTCGGCCGGATGCACCTGGAGGTCGAGCGTCCAGTCCTCCGGGACCTGTCGCCGCGCGGGCGCTTCGGCTCGGCGAGCCGCCGTGCGCTGGCGGTGCGCGGCGACGTAGGCCGCCGACCGGGCGGCGAGCGCCGCCACGGACTCGTGGTGGAAGCGCCCCCAGACCTTCGATTGCCACAGCCCGTTGTAGCCCTCGATCTGGGCCTGGAAGCCGTGCTCGCTCACCGGCGCGAACACCGGGACCACGCCGAGCGAGAGGCAGAGCCGGCTCACGCGCCCGATCCCGTCGGGGTGGATGTGGGGGCCGTGGAAGACGGTGCCGTTGTCGAACTGCGCGAAGTCCGGCAGACCGCACGCGCGCCAGTGCTCCGTGAGATGCTCTACGATATCGGCGGCCCGGATCGCGGCCTCGCGCGGCCAGGAGGCGACCAACCCACCGTGGAGCGACACGCCGTTGAGCACTTCGACCAGCGGGCCGTCCTTGATCTTGAGCCCTTCGACCAGGTCAAAGCTGTCGAGCTCGGCCTGCCCGGCGGCGACGTCCGGGAGGTACCAACCCTTCGGGGGAGCTTTGCGGCGCGGGCGGTGCTGGACGTCGAGCAGGCCCCGACGCTCGAAGACGCGGCCGATGGTGCGCGCGCTGGGCACGTCTGCGATGCCTTCGTCCAAAAGGGTGCGATGCACGGCCGCCGCGCCGTACTCACCGAGCACGCTCTGGTCGCGGAGTCTCTGGCGGGTCTCGACGAGCAGAGTCTCCATCTCGGGTGGGGTGCGGTTGGCTACGCGGCGGGCCGCGTGGGACCTGTCGCTCCAGTCGACGCGGTCGATCCGCTTGCCCTCGGCGCGCTGTACCCACCGCTGGACGGTGCGGAGCGTGGCGCCAAACTGGCGAGCGACGGCCCGTTGAGACTGCCCTCGTCGGACAGCGGCGACCATGTCGCGGCGTCGGTTGGCGGGTGCCTTTTTTTGCTCATGGAGAACCGATCAGATGGGAGTCTGGGGAGGATAGCTGACGCCCATCCGCTGTCACCTGGGTGACGCCCATCCGCTGTCATCTACCCCTTGAGGCATGAGCGCCCTCAACGGAGCCTTGCAGTCTCGTGGCTTCTCGGGCTCGCCTGGGTAGTGAGCGTCGTCAGGCAGGTCGGTCGTCTCCGCCGCGATGCTCGGCAGGCTCGCGAGAAACCACGCTTCGTATTCCCGGCGTGCCAGCACGACCGCGACGGGGAAGGGGAGTCCGTAGCCGCGAAGGTTGTCGGCCAGCTTCGGCCCCTCCTCCGCTGGGCACCCGTCGTCAAGGTCGAGGAGCACGAGCGCAGCGTCGACAGGCTGACGGCGGAGGGCCTCCGCGTTGCGGCCGAGGTGCGCCCGGGACGCAGGCAGCCCCCCGACCCGCATCGTCAGCCGGTCGGCCACCGCCCACTCGTACCTCTCAATGCGGTGGACCGCCCGGGCGAGGAGACCCGGGACTGCGAGTTTGTCTGCCTCGCCCTCGACCACCGCGAGCAACCTCTTCACCCCTCGTCCCGAAGGAGACCTTGGATCCGCATCATCTCGCCCGTCGTGAACAGCTTGTCGCGGATGATCCCACGCTGGATCGGATCCATCCGCCCGACCACCGTCGCCCCATCGACCCGCTCGACGACTCGGATGTCGTCGGGGTCCATGTGATCGATCAGGTCCGGGCTGTGCGTCGTGACGACGACCTGCATCCGGGTGCTTGCTTCTTTGAGCACGCTGGCGAGAACGGCCAGCGCACCGGGGTGGATGTTCCGCTCGGGCTCCTCGATCACGACGAGCGTCCGCGGCGGCGACTGGTAGAGGGCCGCCAGGATGGCGACCAGCCGAATCGTTCCGTCAGACTCGAGGCCCAGGTCAAACCGCTGAGGCTCACCATCGCCGCTGGCACCGTAAACGACTTCAGCAATGAGGTGAGCGCCGAGACCCTGCACGTCGATGTCGGTCGCACCGTCCACCAGCAGCCGAAGCGCCTGACGCACCGTATCGCCATCGCGACCGCTCAGCACGCTCCGAAGGACGGCGACCAAGTTTGCCCCCTCCTCGTCGAATGGCGACGAGTTGACGACTCGCTGCGGCGACTTCATCGAGCCGGGCGACAAGTCATAGAAGGACGCGTTGGAGAGTGCGAGAGACGCCCGCTGGGGGACCTTGACTCGATCAATCCAGCCCTGGGTGACTTCTCGCACATCCGGCGCTAACCTCTGAAACAGCGCGATGAGACCTAACGACCCTCGTTCGGTGAGCACAGAGGTATCCGGCCTCGACCCACCCGGTCTGCCCTCGTCCGTCTGCTCGATAGCGTCAGAGTCTAGCGTCGTCCATTTCTTGTCGCCGCTGAGTCGGACGTCGAGGACCTCTGAGCGCTTCGGAAGGAAAGTCCCCGCGAAGCGGATGGAATACCTGCACCGCCAGTCAGAATGCTCGACACCGATTCCAACGAGCAGTTCTCGTTCGGGCTGACGTCGGATTGTCTCCAGTCCTCCCCGGTCGAGGAGTGCCTGCTCGAATCCTCGTGCTATGCAATCGCGCAGAAACCGGAGAACATCGGTCGTGTTGCTCTTGCCCGCCCCATTCCGCCCGACGAATACCGTCAGGTCGCCGAGTTCCAGGTCCATCGCCGCGATGCTGCGGAAGTTCTTGGCCTGGACGCGGGTGATGCGAGCGCGGGGATCAGGCGTGTCCATGGCGGCAAGGTAGGCCAGTGCCTCAGCCGGCCGGCGTGCGGAACAGGTCGGCGGAGTCGGCGAACTGGTCGGCCGTGGCCACCATCACGAGACGGTCGCCGGTCTCGACGCGGAAGTCGCCGGCCGGGCTCCCGACGGTCTCCCGACCGCGGCGGACGGCCATGACGGTGAGCCCATGGCGCTGGCGCAGGCCGAGGTCGGCGAGGGTCTGGCCTGCCGCCGGGGCCCCGTCGCGGACGGCGACCGCGCGCGTGTGGAGCCCCTCCTCGTCGAGCCCCTGGAGCACCATCAGGTGGGCCTCCTGGATCGAGCCCCGGAGCACGCCGTAGTCGTCCTGGCGGACGAGCGACGCCTGGCGCTCGATCTCGTCCTTGGGGATGAGGTACGCCCCCAGGACGTGGGCGAACAGGCGGACCGTCGTCTTCGAGCTCCTCGGGCACCACGATGTCGGCGCCGGCCCGGGTGAGGCTCTCCACGTCGACGACGAACCGGGTGCGGGCGAAGATCTGCAGCGTCGGGTTGAGGTGGCGGGCGACGGCCACGATGCGCTGGGTGGCCGGCCCGTCGTTGATGGCGACGACCAGGAGCTTGGCCCGCTCCGCCCCGAGCGCCCGCAGGATGGGCTCGCGCGAGGCGTCGCCGTAGACCGTCGGGGCGCCGCGGGCCTCGGCGTCGCGCAGGCTCTGCGGGTTGAGGTCGCTCACGGCGTACGGGATGCCGCTCTCGCCCAGCACCCGGGCCAGCCGCCGCCCGGCCAGCCCGTAGCCGACCACGACCGTGTGGTCCTCGAGGTCCACGCCGTGGCCGTGGCCCCCGTGCCCGCCGGCGCCGCCGGCGTTCTCGACGCGGCGGCCGAGCGCGGCCAGCCGCGGCCCGAGCGCGATGAGCCCCGGCGTGGCCAGCATCAGCACGACGGTCACCGCGATCAGGATCTGGCTGCCGGACGCGATGCCGCCGGGCAGCAGCCCGACCTCCGCGCCGGCGAGCGCGAGCACGAACGAGAACTCGCCGATCTGGGCGAGCGTGAGCCCGGTCGCCAGCGCGACGCCCAGCGGCGAGCCCAGCAGGCGCGCGCCGACCGCGGCGACCGCCGCCTTCAGCACGAGCACGGCCACCGCGACGCCCGCGACGAGCCCCAGGTTCTCCCACAGGAACGCCGGGTCCAGCAGCATCCCGACCGACAGGAAGAACGCGGCCGTGAACAGGGTCTGGAGCGGCAGGATCTCGCTCAGCGCGTGCTCGGCGTAGTCGCTCTCGCTCACCAGCAGCCCGGCCAGGAACGCCCCGATCGCCAGGCTCACGCCGGCCAGCGACACGGCCCACGCCGTCCCCAGGCACACCGCGGCGACGGCCAAGAGGAACAGCTCGGTCCGCCGCGTCTCCGCGATCCGCGCCAGCAGCGCCGGCACCACGCGCCGGGCGCCCACCAGGACGGCTGCGATCACGAGCACGGCCTTGCCGAGCGCCCACGCGACGTCGAGGGCCGAGCCGCCCTCGCCCGCGAGCGCCGGGATGAGCAGGACCATCACCACGATGACCAGGTCCTGGAACAGGATCATCGCCAGGGCCACGCGGCCGACCGGCGTGTCGGTCTCGGCCCGCTCGCCCAGCACCTTCAGCACGATGGCGGTCGACGAGAGCGAGACCAGGAAGCCCGTGAACACGGCCACCCCGACGCCGGCGCCGAGCAGCACCATGATGCCCGCCACGACCCCGATCGTTAGCGCCACCTGCAAGCCGCCGCCCAGGAAGATCGGCCGCGCCAGCCGGGCCATCTGGCCAAGCGAGAACTCGACGCCGATCGAGAACAGCAGCAGGATCACGCCCACCTCGGCCAGCTGCGCCACCAGGTCGACGTCGCGGACCAACCCGAGCGCTTCGGGCCCGATGGCGACGCCGGCCAGCAGGAACCCCGCGATGGGCACCAGCCGGACGCGGTAGCACAGGTACGCCACCAGCACGCCGGCCGTGAACAGCGCCGCCAACTCGCCGACGAACGGGAGCGGGCCGGCGGCAACGGGGAAGTCGGGCAAGGTCATGGAGCGGGGTGGGTCATTCGTACCAGGCGCGGCGGCGCCCACGTCAGCAGGTTCGGGTCTCTTTCCATCCGGTCCATGCGGCTCCTCCTCTTGCTCGCGGCCCTCACCATCGCTGGGTGCGACTGGCTCCCGGGCGATTACGGAGACTACGGCGAGATGGAGGCCACCGTCCGCGGCGCCCTCTCCCTCGACCTCCACGGGACCGCCGCGGTCTACCGGTACCCCGACACGGCGCGTGTCGAGGTGTACCTCGACATCACCAACGACTTCGCCCGCTACGTCACCCTGACGACCGCCGACACGGTCGCCCTCGCCGTCGGGCGGTACGCTCTCGCCGACGGGTCGCTCTCCGCCATCGAGTACCAGGTCGACAACCGGACCGAGCGGACGTTCACGGGGACCTCGGGGACCCTGACGATCTCGCGGATTGACGAGACGGGCGACGCGTTCGGCCGCTTCACGTTCGTCGGGGTCGACCCGGACGGCGCGCACGTCACGGTCGAGGGCGGGTTCCGCGCGCGCGACCGGCGCCGGGTGTAGCGCCTAGCCGGTGTCCCTACGACGCGGCCTGGCGGGCGCGGAGGCGGTCGAAGTGGCGCTGCTGGTCGGTCCCCGGGCGGACGCTGTACGGGTCGTCGGGGAGCGAGACCCGGATCAGCTCCGGCGTGCCGTCGACGTCGCGGAAGCGCTGGGGGGCGCCGTCGGGCTCGTCGCCCAGGACCAGGACGGTCGTGCCTTGCTTCAGGACGCGCCCGCGGCTGGCCAGCCCGCGATCGGCGGCACCGTTGGTCGTCCGCCAGCCGTCGCCCCAGTCGTAGATCCACTGGGCGTCGGCCGTCATCAGGCGGACGCAGCCGTGGCTCGCGGCGCCCGTCGTCGGGAGCGCGTAGTACTGGTGGATGTGGATGCCGCGGGCGTCGTGGAAGTTGAACACCCAGCGCATGTCCCAGCTCTCACCCGGCGGCGACAGCGTGCTCACGCGGTGGAGCTCCTTCCAGTTGAAGTTGAACCGGCCGTTCGGCGTCTCCGAGCCGTCGGCGCCGGTCGAGACCAGGCCCCACCGCGCCAGCCGGCCGTTCTCGTAGCCGGCCCACGCCTGGACGCCCTTGTCGATGATGAACAGCTTGTCAAAGTCCCGGGCCCCGGGGTAGTCGCGCGGGAACGGGCTGAACGCGCGGGGGTCCGCGTCGATCACGCTCGGCAGCACGATCCGGTCGCCGATGCGGAGGTCCTGGATAAAGACGCCGTTGAGGAACGCGACCATCCCGTTGAGCCGGTCGCGCCCCTGCCGCACGTCGCCGTCGCCGATGTCTTGGTAGAGTTGGTGGCGGGCCAGGATCGAGTTGCCACTCTCGTGCTCGAGCGCGCGGTAGCGGTAGCTCACCGCTGGGATCTCGTCGAGGGCGTCGCGGCGGGCGTAGAGCAGCTCCGCCAGGCGGTCTTGGTTGTAGAGCGACCGGTCGCTCTGGGCCTGGACGGCCGGCACGGCGAGGCCCGACAGGGCGACGGCGGCGGCGAGGAGGAAGAGGCGCATGGTGGGAGGGCCGGGGTGGGAACGGCGCGCAGGTAACGACCGGCGGCCGCCGCTGGTTCGTGGGCCTCGGTGAAGAGGTTCAGGGTTCAGGGTTCAGGGTTCGAGTACTGCACAGCCTCGCCCGTGAGCGCCCGCGAGGTCGGCGGGGACCGTAGGGGGCGACCGTTCGCTCGGGTCCCGCTTCTACGAACCCAGAACCTCGAACCCTGAACCCCTAGGGCACGAGCCACCAGATGTAGCCGACGTAGCCCAGCAGGAGCACCGCCCCCTCCCAGCGGCGCGTCCGTCCGCCCGTGTACAGGAACAGGAGCGTCACGAGCCCGAACCCGACCATGATCGTCAGCACGTCCGCGCCGACGCCGGTGGCCCGGATCGGGGCGGCGAGCGCGGCCGGGCCGAGCACGCTGAACACGTTGAAGATGTTGGACCCGACGGCGTTGCCGAGCGCGATCTCGGCCTCGCCGCGGCGCGCGGCCACGATGGTCGTGGCCAGCTCGGGCAGGCTCGTGCCGAGGGCCACCAGCGTCAGCCCGACGACGGCCTCGCTCACGCCCAGCTGCGAGGCCACCGCGACGGCCCCGGCCAGCAGCCGGTCCGCCCCGAACACCAGCAGCGCGATCCCGCCGACGACCAACAGGATGTGGCGCTTGAACCCGGCCGACGTCGAGGTCTCCACGAGCGCGTCCGCGACCTCGGGCGGGAGCGCCGCCGCGGCCGCCTTCGCCTCCCGCACCTCGCGCCGCGACGTCCGGATCCCGTTCACGGTGTAGGCGACGGCGGCAGCCAGGAGCAGGCCGCCCTCCCACCGCGCCAGCTCGCCGTCGAGCAAGAACACGACGAGCGCGCCCATCGACAGCAGCATGACCGGGATGTCGTGGCGGACCAGCTTCTGGTTCACCACCATCGGCGACAGCACGGCGGCCACGCCGACGATCAGGCCCAGGTTGGCCACGTTCGAGCCGACCACGTTGCCGATCGCCACGCCGCCCTCGCCCGCCAGCGCCGCCTGGACGCTCACGACCAGCTCCGGGCTCGACGTCCCGATGGCGACGACGGTCAGGCCCACCACGAGTGGCGTGATCCCCATCCGCAGCGCCAGCGCCGACGCCCCCCGGACGAGCCCCTCGGCGCCGGCCAGCAGCAGGAGCACGCCGCCGCCCATCGAGAGTAAGCTTTCCGTCAGCGTCATGCGGGTCGTCCAGGGCTAGGGGTTCTCCTCACCCGGGCCGCGTGGGTTGCGTTCCCTCTTTACCCGCTCTCCGCCCGCCAGCGCAGGCCGACGCGGACCGGCCGGTGGTCCGAGAACTCGACGGGCGTCGTCCGGGCCGACGTCACCTCGAACGCGGGGTCGACGAGCACGAAGTCGATGCGGACGAACGGGCGCGTGGCGTGGTACGTCCGGCCCCAGGCCCGGCCGCCGGCGGCCTGGACGGCGTCCACTCGGTCGACGCCGCCAGCGGTCCGCAGGCGGCGGGTGCTCCAGTTGTCGGCCGTCGAGTTGAAGTCGCCCGCGACGATGACCGGCAGCGTCTCGGCCGCGATCCGGTCGGCGATCTCGGCGGCCTCGTCGCCGCGCTGGGCGTAGATCTTTCGGTACCGGCCGAGGTACCGGACCCACGTCCGGGGGGCCCGCAGGCGGACGTTCGGGTCCTGCCACGGCTTCGGCGAGCCGAACGACCGGAGGTGCACGTTGTACACCACCACGTCGCGGCCGGCCCAGCGGAGGTGGGACCGGAGCGCGAGCGACACGTCGGGGTCGCGCTCGACGCCCAGGATGAGCACCTCCTGCTCGACGACCTCCACGCCGGACCCGTCGCGGACGAAGAACGGGACGTCGGTCGAGTTGACCTGCCAGCCGGGGTGGCTCGCCAGCCGCTCCGGCAGCCGCAGCCGGTACGGCAGCCGCGTCCGGACGGCCTCCACCTGGATCACCTCGCCCGACCGCCGCCGCTGCTCGCTCCGCGCGATCACGCGGGCGTCCTGCATCAGCAGCACGTCGGGCTCGGTCGCGCCGACGTAGGCCACCACCGAGTCGCCCAGGGCCTCGCGGCTCGGGCCGGTCTCGGGCACGTTGAACGTCGTCAGCACCAAGTCGTCGGGGCCGCCGGACGGGGCCGCCAGCCGGCCCGGGCCGCCCGCGCGCACGCCGACGACCAGCAGCAACACGGCGTGGAGCGCGACGGCCCGCCACCGCCGACCGAGCACCCACACCACCGCGAACGCCGCCAGCACCCACGCCGCGTACGGCAGGCCGATGGCGACGAGCTGGGCCCACCAGTACGGCCGCGGCGGCAGGTACGGCGCCGCCAGGCCCGTCACGACGGCCGCGACCACCGGCGCCTCGACGACCGCCAGCAGCACCCAGCCGACGGAGACGCGCCGGCGAGACGGGGCGGGGTCAGTCACGGCTGGCCCGGTCGAGGGCCTCCCGCTCCTCCTTCGTCAGGCTGTCGTAGCCCTTCTCCAGGATCTTGTCCAGGATCTGGTCCACGGTCAGCGCGGACCCGGCCGCGCCCGACGCGCCCCTCTTCGCCGAGCGGCCCGACGTCGCCTCGACCGGGGCCGACCGCTTGAACGGGTTCCGGCTCGGCGCCGACGCCGAGCGCGTCCGGCGGGCGCCGAAGAACGGGGCCGCCCACGCCGCCGGGTCCCGCCCCGCCTGCTGCGCCCGGGCGAACACGAAGCCCGCGAGCGCCGCGCCCAGCACCGTCATGTCTTGAGAGAAGACGAAGCTGAGCACCACGAAGCCGACCGCGATCCACTTCATCGGTACGACACCGAGCAAGAAGAGCCCGATGCCCCGGTTCGGGTGGAGCGTCCCCACGGCACACAGGACGGCCGTCACTGGCGTCCACAGGCCGAAGTACGCCCCGCGCGGCGCCAGCCCGGCCGCGCCGAGCGCCAGCGCGACCACCGCGCCGCCCAGCGCCCCGAGCACGTAGAGCCCGAACAGCCGATGCGCCCCATAGCTCTCCTCGTAGTCGCGGCCCATCCACTGGAGCCAGTAGAACCCGAACACAAACGAGATCAGCCCGAAGAAGCCACCGAAGGCGTTGACGAACCCGTACGTCAGCGGCGTCCACGGCCGGGACAGCGCAAGCTCGGGGCTGGCCGGCAACGCCAGCCACTCGACGACGACGACGGCGGGGACCCCGAACGCGGCCAGCAGTGCCAGAACGACGTAGGCGAGGTACGTCGCCAGGTTGACCGTCAGCAGCAGCCGGAGGGCCGGCGGGAGCCCGGCCCGCCAGAGCTGGAACCGGAAGAGCGGGGAGTCGGCGGCGGCCATGCCAGGAGGGCGTCGGGGTTACGAGAGCAGCGTGCGGGGCCGGACGGGCAGCCGGCCCAGCCAGTAGAGCACCATCACGGCGCCGGTCACCATCCCGCCGAGGTGGGCAAAGTGGGCCACGCCGGCCTGGACCGACGTCACCCCGGCGAACAGGCTGAACGCGGCGTACCCGAGCACGAACCACTTGGCGGGGATCGGGACGGGCAAAAATAGGAGGTAGATCGGCGACTCGGGGTAGAGCAGCCCGAACGCGGCCAGCACGCCCAGCACGCCGCCCGACGCGCCCAGCGTGGGGACCGGGATCCCGCCGGCGTCGCCCATCACGAACGGCCACGACGTCACGCCGAGCTGGAGCAGGCTCGCGCCGAGCACGCACGCGAGGTAGAAGCCCAGGAACCGCTTCGACCCCATCGCCCGCTCGATCGACGCGCCAAACATCCACAGCCCGAACATGTTGAACAGGATGTGGCCGAACCCGCCGTGCAGGAACGCGCTCGTCACGAGCTGCCACGGCTGGAACGACCCGAACGCGACGACGCCGTCCGAGAACCGGATGGCCTCGGGGCTCCCGACCGGCCACAGCGCGAACAGACGCTCGATGACGTCGAACGGCTCGGGCGACCGGGCCTGGAAGATCATCTGGGCCAGGAACGCCAGCCCGTTCAGGATCAGGAGGTTCTTGACGACCGGTGGAAACAGGCCGAGCGACGAAGGCGGGCGGTAGGCGTTCTGCACGAGGCGAGGGCGGAAGGCGGCTGCGGTCTCCCCCACCGGTCGTCCTGAGCCTGCGAAGGATCTCGACGCCGGCGTCCCGACTCGTCGGAACCGACGGGGGCGCGGGGGCCCGGGTTGAGATCCTTCGCGTTCGCTCAGGACGACACAGTGGGGGACCGGAGCGAGAGCGGCGCAGCCCTTCGGGCCGGAGGGGATCGACGGGAGGAGCCCGCGAACGGGGGGCGGTCCGGGGAAGTTGCGCACGACCCCGGGCCGGCGCGGGCCCCGGCAGGCAAGGGGCGAAGAATCCTCGCAGCAGAGACGACCGTGGCTGGGGCGCCGTTTCTTGCCCCGTTCCGCCCTGGGCTCGGCCCGTCCGTCCTGTTCCTCCTGCTCTCCGACCTCCACCTCGGCCGGGGCTCGCGCGACGCCACACGCGCGGCCGAGCGCGACGCCGTCGCCCTGCTCCGGGCGCACGAGCGGGAGGTCGTCGACGAGGGCGGGACGCTGGTCCTGATGGGCGACGTCTACGACCAGTTTATCGAGTACAAGCACCTGGTCCCGAAGGCCGCCCCCCGGCTGGTCGGACTGCTGGCCGAGTGGTGCGACCGAGGAGCCGAGGTCGTCTACGTGGTCGGCAACCGGGACCCGTGGCACGGCACGTTCTTCGCCGACGACGTCGGCGTGACCGTCGTGCGGGGCGCGTGGGAGGCCGTCCGCGACGGCCGGGCCCTGTATATTGCCCACGGCGACGGCCAGGGCGCGCCCGCGTCCCTCGCCGACCGGCTCTCCTCCCGATTCCAGCCGCTCCTCCGAGCCCCGCTCATGGCCCGCCTCTACCGCATGGGCCTGCCCGGCGACGCCGGCTACGGCCTGGCGCGCTGGGCCGCCCACCGCTTCGGCACCGACGGGACGCCGGACCCGGCCGCCGCCCAGCGGCTCGCGCGCGCTGCCCACGACCGGCTCGCCCGGACCGACGCCGACGTGGTCGCGTTCGGCCACTCGCACCGCCACGCCCTCGACGTGACGCCGCACGGGACCTACCTCAACCCCGGCTACTGGTTCGGCGCCCGGACCTTCGCCCGCGTCGACGCCCAGCCCGCCCTCTTCCGCTGGCACGACGGGACCTCCGTCCCCCTCGCGTCGGCGCGCGACGCCGCCCTGGCGGCCCCCTCCCTCTGACCCCCGGCACGGTGCCCCCCGGCCCCATGGACGACACGCAACACCCCGACGACGAGCTCGAAGCCTTCTTCGGGTCCCCCGACGCCCGACGCGGGCCCCTCGACGCCCAGCGCGCCGACGGGCCCGCGACGACCGCCGCGAACGGGGCCGCCCGGGAGGACGCCGAGCTGGCCTCCTTTTTCGGGTCGCCCGACGCCCGCGGCGACGGGGCCTCGCGCGACGCCCGGCTCATGCCGCCGCCGCCGAGCGGGCCCGCCGCGCCGCCGCCGCCGACCGGCCCCGAGGCCGAGCGCCGACGCCGCGTGGGCCGGGCGCTCGCGGCCGTGCTCGGGCTGGTCGGGCTGGGCGTGTTCGCCGGCCTCGGCGTGATCCTGTGGCTGAGCCAGGACCTGCCCTCGTTCGAGCAGATCGAGAACCCCCGCAACCTGCTCGCGACCGAGGTCCTGACCGCCGACGGCGTCGAGCTGGCGCGCTACTACGACGGCGAGAACCGGACGTGGGTCGGGCTCGACGAGATGAGCGAGCACGTGCCGAACGCGCTCATCGCGACCGAGGACCGCCGCTTTTCCGAGCACTGGGGCGTCGACGCCTACGCCATCGGGGCCATCGTCAAGGACGTGGTCACGGGGCGCGGCGCGCGCGGGGCGTCGACGATCACGATGCAGCTCTCGCGGAACCTCTACCGCGAGGCGACCGGGTTCGTGACCGGCGAGCGGTCGATCGTCCGCAAGGCCAAGGAGATCCTGATCGCCGTCCGCATCGAGCGGACCTACACCAAGCCCGAGATCCTGGAGGCCTACCTCAACACGGTCCCGTTCCTCTACAACGCCTACGGCATCGAGGCGGCGGCCCAGACGTTCTTCTCGAAGCCGGCCGCCGACCTCGACCCCGGCGAGGCGGCCTCGCTCGTCGGGATGCTGGCCGCCAACAGCCGCTACAACCCGTGCCTCGCGCCCGGCGGCACCTCCGCCGAGTGCCTCGACGCCGACGGCGACGTGCTGACGGTGAGCGAGAACGAGGCGGCCGTCACGCGCCGGAACGTGGTGTTGACCAACATGCGCGCCCAGGGCGTGCTCACCGAGGACGCCTACCGCGCGGCCTACGACCAACCGATCCGGCTGGCGTTCGACGTCTACAGCCACGAGGACAACATCGCCCCGCACTTTGCCGAGGTCCTGCGCCTGTGGTTCAAGGACTGGGCCGAGGCCAACGGCTACGACCCGTACAAGGACGGGCTGGTGATCCGGACCACCATCGACAGCCGGATGCAGGCGCTGGCCGCGCTCGCCGTCGAGCAGGAGATGGACCGGCTCCAGGGCATCGTCGACCGCGGGTGGGGCTCGGCCGCGGACCCGTTCGGGCGGTGGTGGAGCCGGAATACGGCCGTCGTCAACGAGTACGTCGCCGGGACCAACCGCTACACCCAGGCCGCCGGCGCGCCCTGGAGCGGGCGGAAGGCCGACCTCGACGCGGAGGCCCTCGCCGAGCTCCGCCAGAACACGGCGTTCATGGACTCGCTCAAGACGGCGCGGACGCGGCTCGAAGCCGGCCTCGTGGCCATGGACCCGACGAGCGGCCAGGTCAAGGCCTGGGTCGGCGGCCGCAACTTCGTCCTCAACAAGTACGACCACGTGGGCCAGGCGCGGCGCCAGCCGGGCTCGACGTTCAAGCTGTTCGTCTACACGACGGCGTTCAACAACGGGTACTCGCCCCAGTCCGGCGTCTCCGACAGCCCGTTCCGGTGGGGCGACTGGGCGCCGCAGAACTCGGGCGGCGGCTACGCCGGCTACACGACGCTCGCCGAGGGCCTGCGGGCCTCCCGCAACACGGTCGCGGCCCGGATCACGAAGCACTTCGGGACGGCCGAGATCGCCCGCACGGCCTACCAGATGGGCGTCCGGACGCCCCTCGAGCTGCCCGAGTTCGACGCGGACGCCTGCGCCCCGTTCGAGGCCCGCAAGAACGACTGCTACCCCCGCTCGATCGGCCTGGGCACCCAGGACATCTCGCTCCTGGAGCTCTCGACGGCCTACGCGACCGTCGCCAACTACGGCGTCTACCACGGCCCGACGCTCGAGGAGGAGCGCCCGGCCAACGCGGACGTCCCGCCCCACATCGTCCTGGCCGTGGCCCAGATCGAGGACCGCTACGGCAACGTCATCGAGGACTTTACGCCGGTCGCCCGCGAGGTCCTGAACCCGTCGACGGCCTACACCACGTTCGACGCCCTGCGCGCCGTCGTCACGGGCGGCACGGGCCGGGGGCTGGGCGGCTTCCGCGGCGTCGGCCCGCTCGACGTGGCCGGCAAGACGGGGACGACCCAGGAGAACGCCGACGGCTGGTTTATCGGCATGACGCCCCAGCTCGTCGTCGGCAGCTGGACCGGGTTCGACGACCGCCGGATCACCTACCCGTCGACGTCGATCGGCCAGGGCGGGCGGACCGGCCTCCGCAACGTCGGCGCCTTCCTGAGCCTGCTCCAGACCGAGGGCGACGAGGCCATCCGGCTCGACCCGGACCTCGAGCTCGAGAAGCCCGAGGACTACCAGCCGCCGACGCGGCGGAGCCGGATCGGCGACGCGGGCGGGAGCTACTGGCCCGGCGATACCCGGCGGCGCTCGGGCCGGAGCGGGGGCTCGTCCACCTCGAACCGCCAGAACGACACGGCCGACCGGCCGGCGAGAGAGATGCTCGACCGGATGCAGAACAACCGCCCCGCCCCGGCCGAGCCCCGGCCCCAGACCCAGGGCGGCGGCTCCGGCGGACGGATCGGCTGGTAACCGAGGGCACGGGGCAAGGGGCCTTTCCTCTCTTGCCTCTTGCCCCTTCCCTCTCGCCCTTGAAGATCCTCCACTGCGCCGACCTCCACCTGGGCTACGAGACGCACGGGCGGCTCGACCCGGCGACCGGCCTCAACACGCGGCTCCTGGACTTCCGGCGCTCGTTCGACGTCCTGGTCGAGCGCGCCCTCGCCGACGACGTCGACCTGTTCCTGTTCGCCGGCGACGCCTACCGCACCGCCGACCCGTCGCCGACCCAGCAGCGCCAGTTCGCCGAGGCCCTGCGGCCGGTCCTGGACGCGGGCATCCCGGTGGCGATGATCGTCGGCAACCACGACCACCCGGTCAGCTTTGGGAAGGCGTCGTCGGTCGACATCTTCGGCGTGCTCGACGGGGCCGTCGACGTGTTCGCCCAGCCGACGTTCCGGGCCGAGGGGCACGAGGGCGGGCCGATCCGGACCCAGAGCGGGCCGCTCCAGCTGGTCGCGCTGCCGTGGCCGATCCGCTCGAAGATCCTGGCGCGCGACGAGTACCGCGGCAAGACGCCGCACGAGATCCGCGAGACGATCGAGAGCTACTACACGGCGTTCGTCCAGACGTGTGCGGCCGAGGCCGACCCCGCCGTCCCGCTCGTCGTCTGCGCCCACCTGACGGTCCAGGGCTCGGAGCTCAGCGGGAGCGAGCGGGCCAGCTTGATCGCCCACGAGCCGACGTTCACCGTCGCCCAGCTCGCCCAGCCCGGCGTCGACTACGTGGCGCTCGGCCACATCCACCGGTTCCAGGACCGGAACGCGGAGGCCGTCGCGGCCGGCGAGGGGCCGCCGGTCGTCTACAGCTCGTCCATCGAGCGGATCTCGTTCAAGGAGCACGACGCCGAGAAGGGATTCGTGATCGTCGACATCGACCCGGCCGGGGTGCCCGGCCGGCGGACCACGTTCGAGTTCGTCCCGACGCCGGCCCGCCGGTTCGTGCCCATCGCCGTCGACGCGACCGAGGCGCCGGACCCGACGGTGGCGGTTTTGAAAGAGATCGCCCGCCACGACATCGCCGACGCCGTCGTCCGCGTGCGGTACCGGGTCGGCGAGGAGCAGCCGGCGGTCGACGAGGCCGCCGTCCGCGCCGCGCTCGCGCCCGCCGACACCGTCGCGGCCGTCGAGCGCGAGCTCGACCCCGTCGAGCGCCGCCAGCGGACCGTCGTCCGGACCGACACGTCGCTGAAGGAGGCCGTCGAGCGCTATGTCGACCAGCACGAGACGCTGGCCAAGCTCAAGGACGACCTGGTGGCCGCGGCGCTCGAGATCGAACACGAGGTCGGGCTGGAGAGTGGGGGGTAGAGGATGAAGGAGGGAAGTGAGTTGTCGCCCTCTACCCTCCCCCGTCTGTTCTCTCCCCGCGCCGCCCCTGCTCCACCCAAACGCGGCGGCCGGTCGCCAGCGCGTCGGCGGCGGCGCGAGCCGGCCCCTCCCGCTCGAACACGCCGACGACGGCGGAGCCGGTGCCCGAGAGCACGGCGTGGCCGGCGCCCGCCGCCTCCAGCGCCTCTCGCGTCTCGCGGACGGCAGGGACTGCGGCCTCGACGGACGCCTGGAAGTCGTTCGTCACCTCGGCTCGCCACCGCGCCAGGTCGTTCGAGACGACGGCCGCGGCGAGGTTCGGACGGTCGTGGTCGGACGGCGTGACGAGGGCGAACGCGTCGGCGGTCGAGACGTGGGCCTCCGGGACAGCGACGACGAGCCAGAACGGGCAGCGGTACGGCCGGCCGGCCTTGTCGACCAGAGGTTCGAGCTGCTCGCCACGGCCAGTGCCGTAGGCGGCGACGCCGTCGAGAAAGAATGGGACGTCGGAGCCGAGATCGAGTGCGAGCGCGTGGAGGTCGGGCTCGGGGACGTCGAGCCTCCACACGTCGGCAAGCAGGCGGAGCGCGGCGGCGGCGTCGGACGAGCCGCCCCCGAGCCCGGCGCCGTAGGGCACCGACTTTTCCAGGTGGAGCGTCGCGCCGAGCCCGACGTCGCCGGCCCAGTGCCGCAGCGCGAGGGCCGCGCGGACGACCAGGTTCGAGCCGTCCGCCGGGAGGCCCGGGTCGTCGGTCGTGAGCGACAGTTCGAGCGCGGGGCTCGCCGAGAGCCGGTCGGCCCAGCCGATGGGGACGAACACCGTGGCGAGGTCGTGGAACCCATCCCCACGGCGGCGCAAAACGTGCAAGCCAAGGTTGACTTTGGCGGGGGCAGGGCGAGCGGGCACGGGCAAAGCGGGAGGGGCGCGTTTTGACCCCGGGACGGGGCCGGGGGTCCGCCCGAATCCGACGGCCCTTCTCAGACCGGGCGCTACCTTCGGCCACGGTTGCTACGCCCGTTCTCCTCCCGGCACCCCCATGCCCCTTCCCGTTCGCGGGATCGCTCTGTCCGTGCTCGCCGCCCTGTGCGTGCTCGCGAGCTCCGACGTAGCCGCCCAGTTCGTCCCCCCCTCGACGTCGACCGTCCGCCTCCCGTCGGTGCCCGCCGGGTCCCGGTCGACCCCGACCGACGGCGTCGTGTTGGGTGGGCCTGTGGACCCGACCGAGTACGTCGTCGGGCCGGGCGACGTGTTCGTCGTCTCGGTCGGCGGTGGGTCGGTGTCGAGCCCGCCGCGCCAGACCGAGACCACGGTGACCGCCGACGGCCAGCTCATCATCGCCGAGGCGGGCACGTTCGCCGCCGCCGGGCGGACGCTCGCGGCTGTCACGCGGGAGGCCAGCGCCGCGCTCGCGCGCCGGTACCAGAACGTCCCCACCGACGTCGCCCTGTCCGTCCCCCGCCGGTTCTCGGTTTACGTGTCGGGCGCCGTCCCGCTCCCCGGCCGGCAGGTGATCACGGCGTTGGGCCGCGTCGAGGACGCCGTCGCTGAGACGACGGGCGAGCTGACGCCCATCGACCTGACCGACTACGCGACGACGCCGCGCCTCGACGTCGAGCGCCGCGTCGCCTTCCGCAACGTCCGCGTGACGGGCCGCGACGGGGCGGAGTCTCGCGTCGACCTGCTCCGGTACTACGCGACCGGCGACCTGAGCTTCAACCCGCGCCTGACCGACGGCGACGCCGTGTTCGTGCCCACGTTCGACCCGACACGCGAGGGGGTCTCGGTCGGCGGCGACGTCGACCGGCCGGGGACCTACGACTGGCGGCCCGACGACACGGCGGCGGCGCTCGTGGCCGTGGCCGGCGGGCCCGGCCTGGCGACCGGCGGGGCGACCGTCCGCCGGACGCGCGTCGTGGGCGGCCAACCTGAGAGCGTCGTCGTCCCGTTCCGCGACGCGGCCACGCTCGACGTGGCCCCGCGCGACCAGATCTCGGTGACCGCCGCGTCGCCCGACGCCGGGTTCGCGAGCGCCGTCGGCGCCGTCGCGTTCCCCGGCGCCTACCCGATCACCTCGGGCCGGACCACGCTGGGCGAGTTGGTCGACGCGGCGGGCGGGCTGACTGACGACGCGCTCGCGAGGGGGGCCTACCTGGAGCGGACGGCGAGGGCCGAGCCTCAGGCTACCCTCAGCTCGCTCGCTCGACCGTCCGACCGAGCGGCGACCATCGCCGCGTTCGACTCGACGGTGACGTCGCTGGGCGCGCTGAGTGACCTCGGGCTGGTTGGCCGCCGGTACTACGTCCAGGAGTACGCCTCGACCGCCCGACTCTCGGCCGACGTCACGGGCGCGCTCACGGGCTCGGCGACCGTCGTCCTGCGCGACGGGGACCGGCTCGTCGTCCCTCGCGACCTGGGCGCGGTCCGCGTGTTCGGCCAGGTCGGGGACCCCGGCTACGTCCCGTTCCAGCCGGGCCTGACGGCGGGCGACTATGTCGGTCGCGCGGGCGGCCTGGGCCCGGCCAGCACCACGGTCTACACGGTCGACGCGCGGACCGGACGGTTCACGCCGGGCCCCGAGACCGCCGTCCAGGCCGGCGACGCCGTGTTCGTCGACCGCGAGCCGACCTCGGACTCGGCCGCGTTCGAGAACCTCGCCATCCAGCAGGAGAACGTCCGCCTGCAGGAGGAGCGGCTTGAGCGGGAGGCCACCCGCGACCGCCGCCAACTCTTGATCCAGACGGTCGCTACGACGATCTCGGCCATCAGCACGTTGATCTTCGCCTACACCCAGCTCCAGTAGCGGCATGGCACGACCGACTCGCTCCGACCCCGTCCTCTCCGACGTCGGCGCCGCCGGCGACGGGGCCGGCGACGCACCGTATCCCACTGACGTACAGGCGGAGTATGCGGCCAACGCCGAGACGCGTGAGCGGCTGTGGTGGGCGGCCGGCACGGTCTACCGGCACCGCTGGTGGATTGCGCTGGTGACCGTCGCCGTGGCTGCGGCGGCCGTGGCCCTGACGCTCCGGATGCCGAACGAGTACCGCGCCGAGACGCGCGTGCTCCTCCCGGAGTCCGGCAGCGGCGGTCTGCTGGCGGGCGCGCTGAGCAACCTGCCCCCGGCCGCGGCGGCGCTGATCGGTGGCGGCGGTGGCGGCGGCTTTACGCGCTACATGGCTATCTTGACGAGCCCCTCGACGATGGCGTCCGTCGTCGACCAGTTCGACCTGGTCCGTGTGTACGACCTGTCCGAGAGGGCGCACCCGCGCCAGGCAGCCATCGACGAGCTGCGGTACAAGCGAGCTGCGTTCGACGTGAGCCTCGACTACGACTACCTCGGCGTGTCCGTCCTCGACGAGGACCCCGCCCGGGCAGCCCAGATGGCCAACTTCTTCGTCGAGCGGCTGAACGAGCGCCACATCGAGTTCCAGTCGAGCAGCGCTGCCGAGAACCGAGCGTTTCTCGAAGGCCGCCTCGACCAAGCGAACGCCGACCTCGACGAGGCCCAGGGAAGGCTCCAGACGATTCAGGAGCGGTCCGGCGTCGTCGAGCCGACGGCCCAAGCGGAGGCGCTGTTCTCGTCGCTGGCCCTGGCTCAGGCCAGCGTGTCCACGGCCGAGATCCAGTATCAGGCGCTCCTCTCTCAATATGGCGCGGAGAATCCGGACGTCCAGGCGGCCCGGGCCGGGCTCGAAGCCGCGCGGGCCCAGGTGGCCCGGCTCCGCAGCGGGGCCGAGGCCGGGCTCCCCGGGCTCAGTGGCCTGCCGGGCATCCAACGCGAGTACGCAGGCGCCATGCAGGACCTGACCATCCAGAAGGCCATCATCGAGACGGTCCAGCCGCTCTACGAGCAGGCCGCGCTCCAGGAGCAGCGCGAGGCCGACGCCGTCCAGGTGCTCGACCCAGCCACACCACCGACCCGCAAGGCTGAGCCTCGCCGGTCGCTGCTCGTGATCGGCGCGACGCTCTCGGCGTTCCTAGTGGCGGTGGCCATCGTGCTGCTCCTCGCCGTGGTCCGTCGTGGGGGCCCGTCCATGCTCGCTCGCCTCCGAGCGGCGGCGTGACGACGGCCGAGTCTCCGACACCGACGACCGGATCGGCCGACCACCTCCTCCTGACGGCCGCTGTGCTGCTCAGCGGGGCGGCGCTCCTTGGCATCATCTTGGGTTTGACCGCCGCCGGGTCCTCGGCGGTGTGGGCCATCGGGCTCGTCGCCGGTGGGGTGGTCGCCCTGGGACTCGCGGCGCCGTCTCCGCTGGTCCGCCTCGTCGGGGTGCTCCTGCTCCAGGTGACGCAGCTCGGTGGGGAGGCGGGCCTGTCGGCGCTCGAGGTGGTGGCGGGGCTGGCGTTGGTGGGGTACCTCGCTCACTGGTATACGATGGCGCTGGCGTCGGGCCGCCCCGTCGTGCGCACGCTGTTCGACGTGGCAGCGGTGACGTGGGGGACGGTCGGGTTCGCGGCGGCGGCGGCCCTCGGCCTCCTGTTCGGCCCCGACCCGTACGACTTCCGGGCGGACGTCCTGGTCACGATCCCATTCCTGTTCTACCTCCCCGTCAAAGAGCTCTGTGCCGAGGACGACCGGGCCGGGCTCGCCATCGGGGCCGTGCTGTGCGTGTTCGGGTTGGTAGCGACGGTCCAGAACGCGCTCCTCTTCCGCGGCGCCGTCGTCGGAGCAGACGCGCTCTACGAGATCGCCGACGCCCGGTTCAACGTGGGCGAGACGTCGATCACGGCGGGCCTGCTGATCGCCCTGGCGCACGCCGCGCTCGCGCCTCGCCGGCTCCGCGCGCTCGGTTGGATCGCAGTGGCTGGGGTGCTCTTGGTAGGCCTGCTGGTCACGAAGTCGCGCGGGTTCTGGATCGCGGCCACGTTCGGAATCCTGGCGATGGCGGTGGTCGCACCGGGCCGCGGGCGTCGGCGGATCGTGGGGTACGGCACCCTCGGCGTACTCGCCGTCGGCGCCGTAGCGTTTCTGCTGTTCCGGGACCAGCTCTCGCTGGTGGCCCTGGGTGTGCTCGACCGCTTTATCTCCATCGGCAGCGCGTCGACCGACATCTCGCTCGTCAATCGGTTCGCCGAAAGCGCCGGGGTCTGGAAAATGATCCGCATCAACCCGATCCTCGGGTACGGGTGGGGTGTGCAGGCTACGCACTACAGCATCATCGCCCAGGGCACGACCCATTGGGCCTTCTTCCACAACGGCTACCTCGCCCTGTGGTTCAAGACCGGGCTCTGGGGGCTGGGCCTGATGATGACCGTCTGGGTCGGCGCGGCCGTCCGGGCGGCGTGGGCGACACGGCGGCGTGGGCTCCCGATCGGGCTCCGGGCGTCGGCGCTAGGTGCAGGGGCGACGTTGGCCGCGTTCACGCCGGTCGCCGCCAGTTCGAACCCGTTCTCGGTCCTCGACCAGATGCTGGTGGTCACCCTCGCGATGGCACTGGCGCACGGGACCGCCGACCGCGCCAAGGCGCTCCTTGGCCGGTGAGCCAGGACGCTCGCCTCGCCCGCAACGTCGTCGCGCTCGCGATTGCCCAAGGGGCGACGCTGGTGCTGGGGTTCGTTCTGTGGGTCCACCTGGGCCGGGCGCTGGGGTCGGAGCGGCTGGGGATGGTCGCTTTCGGGATGGCTCTCGTGTCGTACTTCGTGCTCGTGGTCACCCTCGGGTTCGACGCCGTGGCGGTGCGCGAGGCCGCTCGGGACGGGGCCCGCGAGGCCGAGATCCTGCCGCTCTTGCTCGGGGCCCGGCTCGTACTCGCGGCCGGAGCCACGGCCGCGTTCGTCGGCGTCACGTTCATGCTCGACCTTGGGCCGGCCTATCAGGCGACGGTCCTGGTCTTGGGCGCGCTCGTCGTGGCCCGGGCCGTCCAGCTCGACTGGGTGTACCAGGCCCGGGAGCAGATGGGCGTCGCGGCGCTGCGGAACGCGGGCGCCGCGGCCGTCACCGCCGGTCTGGCCGTCGCGCTGGTCCGGGGGCCAGCCGACGTGGTGACCGCGGCGGCGGCGGTCGTGGCCGGGCCGCTCGTGGCCAACGCCGTGCTGCTCGCGGTCTACGCCCGAGAGAGCAGCGTCCCCCGGCCGCGATTCGTGTGGCGCGAGTGGAAGGTGCTGCTCGCGCCCGCGATCCCGCTCGCCGTCTCGGGCTTCGTGATGCAGCTCTACTACAACGTGGACAAGCTGATGCTGGAGGGCTTCCGCACGACGGCCGAGGTCGGGCAGTACGAGGTCGCCTACAAGCTGTACGCGCTGGGGATTGCCGCGGCCGGCGTCCTCTACACGGCGTTCTACCCCGCGCTCTCGGGCGCCTTCGGCGACGCTGGGGCGATGCGCCGGGAGGGCCGGCGGTTCGGCGGCGTGCTGCTGGCGCTGGGCCCGCCCGTCGCCCTGGCCGGAGCCGTCGTGGCGCCCGACCTCTTGGGCCTCCTCTTCGGCCAGGACTACCTCGAGGCGACGCTCGCGCTCCGCGTCCTGTTCGTCTACGCCGGCGTGACCTACGTCAGCATGGCGTTCGGCGTCCCGCTGATGGCGTGGGACGACGAGCGGTCCTACCTCCGGGCCGTGCTCGGCGGCGGCGTGGCGAACGTCGTCCTCAACGTGGCGTTGATCCCTCGGTTCGGAATCGCGGGGGCGGCTGTCGCAACGCTGGCCAGCGAGGCCATCGTGATGGTCGGGATGGCCGTCCGATACCGGCGCCTCTCGGGGACGCTCCACCCGGGCCTGCTTGCGCGGGGCGCCGCGGCGGCCGTCGGCGGCGGGCTGCTGCCGGCCGGGGCCGGAGTCGCGCTCGGGCTCCCGCTGGCGGCGACGCTGACGCTCGTCGCCGTTGGCGTGGCTGCCGCGGGTTGGATCTCCGGCCTCATCGCCCCGCGTACACTCCTCGACGCCCTGCTCCGCCGGTCTCGCTGATGCACCTCGCCTTCGTCACGCCCTACGACCCCGACGACCTGCGGGCGTTTGCCGGCATTCCCCACTTCGTGGCCCGAACGCTGCGCGATCGCGTAGACCGGCTGAGCGTTGTCGGGCCGCTCCCCGACGGCGGGCGCGTGACGGGCCGCGTCGCCAAGCTGAGGCATCGGTTCCGGGGCGAGAGCTACTCCCGTGCCCACACCTGGGCCGGCGTCCGGGGGCTGGCCCAGGCGGCCGAGCCTCAACTCCGAGCGCTCCGTCCCGACGCGGTCCTGTCGCCAAGCACGCTCCCCCTCGCCCTCCTCGACGTCGGCTGCCCGACGGCGTCGTGGGCCGACGCGACGTTCGAGGCCAACCTCCTCTTCTACCCCGGCTTCACTGACTTCGCAGAGAGCCACGTCGTCGAGGCTCACGAGGTCGAGCGGGCGGCCTTGCACCGCGCGACGGCCTCCGTCTTCGCCAGCGACTACGCCGCCGACTCGGCCGCCGGCTACTACGGCGCCGACCCGGTCCACGTCGTCCCGTTCGGGGCCAACCTCGACCCGGCCGACGTGCCCGGGGCCGACGCCGTGGCCGACGCCGTGGCCGCCCGGTCTCGGGACGAGGTCCGCCTCCTGTTCGTCGGCGGCGGGTGGTACCGGAAGGGGGCGACGTCGCGCTCCGGGTGGCCGAGGAGATGACGGCGCGCGGCGTCCCGACGACCCTGACCGTCGCCGGGCCCGTCCCGCCCACTGCGAGCCCGTTGCTCCGGGCCGAAGGGTTCCTGCGCAAGGAGGTCCCGGCCGAGCGCGACCGGCTCCGCCGGCTGTTCGCCGAGAGCCACTTTCTGTGCATGCCGGTCCGGGCCGAGGACTTCGGGTGCGTGTTCGCCGAGGCCGCGGCGTTCGGCGTGCCCAGCGCGTCGTCGCGCGTCGGCGGCGTCCCGTCGGCCGTCGCCGACGGCGTGAGCGGCGTCCTGTTCGACGTCCGCGAGCAACCCGGCGTCCTGGCCGAGCGCCTGCTCGCCCTCTGGGCCAATGACGACGAGTACGGTGCGTTGGCCACCTCGGCGCGCGAGCACTTCGAGCAGACGCTGAACTGGGGCGTCGCCGTCGACCGCGTCCTCGACCTTCTCCGGGCCCACCTCTGATGGCCGCGCCACGTCCCGACGTCCTGGTGGTGTCGCCCTACGCCGGCGGCCACCACGCCGAGTACCTCCGCTGGATTGTCGCCGGCCTGGCCGAGCGCAGCGTGCGTGTGGCCGTCGCCGCCCATCCCGCCCTCCTCCGTGACGAGACGCTGGCCGCCGATCGCATCCGGCTCGCTGGGCTCGACCGGATCGAGGCGGCCCGATCGCTCTGGGCGGCGGGCCGGGCCACGGGCTGGGTCGTGAGGGAGGCCGTCGAGGCGGCCCAGGCGCCGCGCGTCTTTCTGCCGTACCTCGACCACACCCAGCTGGCGCTCGGGTTGGGGCTCCGGTTTCCGTTTCCGGTCCGCCTGTCCGGCATCCTCCTCCGGGCGATGCCCCACGAGCGCCCAGCGGCGGCGGCCGACCGCGCCCGCCAACTCCGCAAGCGCGCACTGCTCAGACTCGCGGTTCGGAACCGGCACCTCGGGACGGTCTTGGCGCTCGACCCCGACGCCGTCGACCCACTGCGGCGGCTCGGGCTCGACGCCGAGTTCCTGCCCGACCCCGTCGTCCCGCCGTCGCCGTCTCGGTCGGCAGACGACGTCCGCGCGTCGCTCGGCGTCGAGCGCGGCCGCCGGCTGCTCCTCCTGTTCGGATCGTTGGAGGAACGGAAGGGCGTGCTGGCCACGCTCGCCGCGCTCGGCCGCGTCCCACCCAACGCCGCGCGCCGGCTGGCCGTCGCCATCGTCGGACGCACCGACGACGCGATTCGGGTCCAGTTGGAGACGCTCGTCGCCGAGGGCCAGCGTACCGAGACGCAGGTGCTCTACCAAGACCGATTCGTGCCGGACGCCGAGCTCGACGACCTGGTCCTGGCCGCCGACGCCGTGCTGGCGCCGTACCTCGGTCACGTCGGGTCGAGCGGCGCCGTGCTGCGGGCGGCGGCGGCCGGCACGCCCGTCCTGGCCACGGACGCGGGGATGGTCGGTCGCGAGGTCCGGCGACACGGCCTCGGGCAGACCGTCGACGCGGCCGACTCCACCGCGCTCGCTCGCGCGCTCGCTCGGATCGCGGAGGAGCCAGAGGCGGCGTTCGATCCCGACGGCGCGGCGGCCTACGCCCGAGACCACGGCCTCGACCGATTCGTGAGCACGATCCACCGGGCCCTCTTCGACCGATGACCCCGATCCGCCGGCTCTGCGTTGCGTGGCCTCGGCTGGGGCCGTACCACCTTGACCGCCTGGACGCGCTCCACGCCTTCCTCGCCGAGCGGGACGTCGAGCTGGTCGCCTTGGAAACGGCTTCGACCGACGAGACCTACGCGTGGCAAGCGGACGCCGGCGGCCAGGCGTACCGCCGCGTCACACTGTTCCCGGGTCGGACGTTCGAGTCGATCCCGGGGCCGGAGATGGAGGCCGCCGTCCGCGACGCGCTCGACCGGATCGACCCCGACGCGGCGGCCCTGACCAGCTACTCGACGCCCGACTCGCGCGCGGGGCTCGCGTGGTGCCGCCGGAATCGACGCCCGGCCGTCATGCTGTTCGACAGCCGCCGCCAAGACGCCGAGCGGTCGGGCTGGCGCGAGGCCGTCAAGCGGGTAATCGTCGGCGCGTTCGACGCCGCGCTCGTCGCCGGGACGCCGCAGCGGGCGTACGCCGTTGACCTCGGCCTCCCCCCCTCGTCGGTGTTCGAGCCGGTCGACGTGGTCGACAACGCGCGGTATGCCCGGCTCGCCGACGCCGCCCGACACCAGCGGCCCGCCGAGGACGCTCGCCGGTTTCTCGTCGTGTCGCGCTTGACCGAACGAAAAGGGACTGGAGTGCTGATCGAGGCCTACCGTCGGTACCGAGACGGAGCGGACGCCCCGTGGGCGCCTGACCGTCGTGGGGGACGGGCCGGAGCGCGACGCGTCTGGAGGCCGCCGCCGGACCGGGCGTCGAGTTCGCCGGGTTCGCCCACGGCGACGAGGTCGGGGCGTGGTACGGACGGTCCGACGGCTTTGTCCTCCCGTCGCTGGTCGACCCGTGGGGGCTGGCCGTCAACGAAGCCATGGCGGCCGGCCGGCCTGTGGTGGTCTCGACCGGGGCCGGGTGCGCCGTCGACCTGGTGGATGAGGGCGCGAACGGGCTCACGGTCCCGCCCGGCGACCCCGCCGCGCTGGCGGACGCGCTCGCCCGGGTGGCGGCTCTCTCCGACGCCGAGCGAGCCGCATGGGGAAACCGCTCGCGCGAGATCGTCGCGGGGTTCGGACTCGACGCCTTCTGCTCTGGGCTCTGGGACGCCGTCCAGGCCGGCGCCGGTCGGGCCGACCGCGGGCTGTCGCCGCGCGCCGCGATCGTCCTCGGCGCCCTCCGCTTGGCGGCCCGCCGCCCCCGCGCCTTCCAGGCTGTCCCGGACTGATGCCGACGCCCCCCTCCCCCGTCGTCGTTCTCGGCCGGTTTCCGCCGCCCGCCGACGGGCAGACGCTGGCGACCGAGCGCTGCGCGTCGTTCCTCGACGACGCGTTCGCCGTCCGCCGGCTCGACACCCAGGCGCCCGGCCCGGACCCGCTCACGGCTCACCCCCGGTTCGACCTCGGCCGGACGCTGCACTACGTCGGCCTGCGACGGCGGCTGGCGGCGTCGCTGCGCGAGGCGCCGTCGGCGCCGGTCTTGTGGCACGCCGTCTCACCGGCGCGGTGGGGCCACCTCCGCGACGTGCTCGCGACGGTGCCCACGTTCGCTCCGGACCAGCCGGTCGTGGCCGTCTTCCACCGGGCCGGCTTTGAGGACCTGTTCGCGTCGGCGGTGACCGCGCGGACGGCGGCCCGGCTCGTCCGTCGGCTGAGCGCGGTCGTGTTCCACAGCCAGGCCCTCGCCGACCGCTGCGACGGCGTCGTCCCCACGTCGAAGGTTCGGCTGATCCCGAACACCGTCCGCGACGCCGCCGTGCCGTCGGCCGAGGCCGTCGCCGCGCGACGAGCCGGCGGACCGGGGACGCCGCTCCGGGTCCTGTTCCTGAGCAACCTGCTTCCCGAGAAGGGATTTGCCGACGTGCTCGACGCCGTCGGGGTGCTGCACGCGCGCGGCGTCACGGTCGAGGCCACGTTCGCGGGGCGGTGGCCCGACGCCGCGACGCGCGACGCCTTTGAGGGCCGTGCCCACGCGCTCGGCGTCCGCGTGGCCGTCCCCGGCGCCGTGGCCGACCCGGCCGAGGTCCGCCGGCTCCACACCGACGCCGACGTGTTCGTCCTGCCGACGACGCACCCGACCGAGACCCAGCCCATCGCCATCCTGGAGGCGCTGGCGGCCGGCACGCCCGTCGTGTCCGTCGACCGGCCGATCACGCGCGACATGCTCACGAACGGCGTCGAGGGCGCGCTCGTCCGCCCCCACACCCCGGCCGCGATTGCCGACGCCGTCGAGCGGTTGTCGGAGCCCGAGCGGTGGCGGATGGCCTCGACAGCGGCGCGGGCTCGGTTCGAGGCCGCCTTTAGCCCGGCCGTCGTCGGGCGAAGTGGCGGGCGCTCGCGAGCGAGTTGGCGCCAGCCCGCCGTGGGCTTGTCGCGGACGGCCGCGCTCACATCCAGCACCGCCTTCGCGAGGCTGCCGCGGCGCGCCGAGGGTGCGACCAAGGCGGGACGCTTCTCGCCGGCGACGCCGCTCCCCTACGACGACGCCACGTTCGAGGTCGTCGGCGACGAGATCCTCACCACCTCGCTGGACGTGGCGGCAGCTCCACCGCCTCAAGCCCGGCGGGCGCGCGCTGTTCCGCGAGCCGCTGCTCGACAACCTGCTCCTCAAGGCGTTCCGGCTCCTGACCCCCAAGGCACGGACCGACGACGAGCTCCCTCTCAGCGCGGGCGACCTCGACCGGATCGCGGGGTCGGGGCGGTGGGACGTCGAGAGCGCCTACTGCGGGCTCGTCAGCGCGCCGGTCGCTGTCGTGACGTCGTTCGTGCTCCGGCCGTGGCCGGACAACGTCCTGCTCCGCCTTGCGGACCGGGCCGAGCGTGCGCTCGAAGGGCGCCGCTCGCTCGACCCGTTCCACCAGTACGTTTTGCTCGACCTCGTCCGACGCTAGGCCGAGCTACCGCGCCCGCCTACATCACGCGTCGGTTGTCAGGGCCAGTGGTGTGAAGGGCCACCTGACGCGGAGCGGTCTCGGATACTCCGCCGGACCATTGTCTGACGAGCTCCGGCAGATGAAGCGGGGGAGGCAATGACCTCCACCTAAGACCGCTCGCAGAGGGCCGCGCAGTGGGCGTGGTACAGCCGAGTCCACACGGGGCCGAGCGCGCGCGGGAGCACGACCTCCGTCGCTCGCTTGAGCACACGCCGCTTGGTCCCCGCGTCGCCGTACGCCAGTTCAAACATCTCGGCGTCGAGGATGGGGGCATACGTCGTGACGTGACGGACTCGCCAGCCGGACCGCCGCAACACCTCCGTGAACGACGCGCGAGTAAAGAACTGGATGTGGCCCGCCGGATGGTCGGCGCGGTCGATGAACAGCGACTTGAGGCGGCCGAGCGGGAGGTCTTCGAGAGGCACCTCGACTATGAGGCGTCCGATGGGGACGTCGAGCAACGCGCGGAGGAAGGTCTCGGGCTCTTCGAGGTGCTCGACCACGTGGCTCGCCAGGGCCACGTCGTACGGCCCCGCGCCGAACGGGTCCGGCGTCTCGGTCACGTCGGTGACGGCCGCTTCGATGTCGGGCTCCAGTTGGCGGAGGACGTCGATGGCCTCTTGCGAGAAGTCCACCGCGTAATGCCGCGTCCCCACGCCCCGCCGACGGAGTTCTCCGATCACGGCCCCCGTCCCGGCGCCCACCTCCAGGACGGACTCCGGCGTCAGCCCTTCGGCGCGCAGGAGGCGGATGACGGAGTCCGCCTTGTGGCCCGCCGTCCGTCGAAGCCACTCGACCTCGTAGGCGAGGTCGGTGCGGAACAGCTCGGCGAAGTAGTCGCGGCCGGAGAGCCCAGACGAGAGGGCGTTGGGAGTTGACATGAGCGCTCGGAGGAAGCGCTCGGAGGAAGCGCTCGAGGGAAAGCTACCCCTCTCTTTCAAGAAGCCAACAGGCCATCTCCTGTTCTTTGACCCGGTGCGGAATCGTCCTCGCGAGGCGCCCACTACACGTCCGCACCGACGGTGGGAATCCGTCCGGCTACGAGCTGAGGCATTCCTTCCCTCTTCCAGCCGTCGCCGACGTGGGGCCGAGGACGACCTCGCAGGCTAGCGAGGCGGCCGGACGAACACGGCGTCGAACTGGAGCAGCGACGTGAACGCGTCGTCGGGGTCGAACACGACGGGGAGGAGCTGGCCGATCCGGTAGCCGAGCCCGGCCATCCGCTCGATGAGCGCCGGCGCCAACTGCTCGCCATCGTAGAGCGCCCGTACGCCCAGCTCGAGTTGGACGCCGACGACCCAGTCGAGCACGCCGGCCGCCCCGTCGAGCACGTCGGCCTCGTTGCCCTGGGTGTCGACCTTGAGGAACGCCGTCTCGCCAGGCCGCACGAACTCGTCGAACACGTCGTCGAGCCGGGCGACCTCGACCTCGACCGTCGAGACGGTCCGGGCGCGGGCGTCGAACGCCTCGGCGCTGGGGAGCACCTCGCGGAGCGAGCTGAACACGGACAGGTCGGAGACGTGGAGCGCGGCGGTCCCGGCCTCGGCCCCGAGCGCGCACTGGCGGACGTCCCACTGCGGGTCACGGCTCGCTTGCTCGCGGAGCCCGGCGGCGACGGCGGGGATCGGCTCGAACGACACGATCCGGCCCGTGTAGCCCCAGGCCCTCAGGCCCGTCGCGAACTGTCCCTCGTTGGCCCCGACGTCGAACACGACGCGGACGCCGCGCTGGCGGAGGAGGTCGACAAGGACCGGCCGCCTCTGCACGACGTCATAGCCGCGGCGGCGCAGGAGAGACCGGAGGCGGACGCGGAGCGGGCTCGTCATGGAACGTGGGGACAGGGTGTGGGAGGTCTACGCCGTCCCCGTCGAGCCGAAGCCGCCGACCCCGCGGTCGGTCGCGTCGAGGTCGTCGACGGCGACCATCCGGACGCGCTGGTAGCGGGCCACGACGAGCTGCGCGATCCGCTCGCCCCTCGTGACCACGAACGGCTCGGGCCCGTGGTTGACGAGCACGACGCCGACCTCCCCCCGGTAGCCGCTGTCGATCGTCCCCGGACTGTTGAGGACCGTCACGCCGTGCTTGAAGGCGAGGCCGGAGCGGGGCCGGACCTGCCCCTCGGTCCCGTCGGGGAGGGCGATCTGCAGGCCCGTTGGGACCAGGGCGAACGCGCCCGGTGCCAGCGTGAGCGGCGCGTCGTCGGGGACGGCCGCGCGCAGGTCGAGGCCGGCCGCGTCGGGCGTGGCGTGGGCGGGGAGCGCGAGCCCCTCGCCGTGCGAGAGGACGGTGACGCGGACGTCGGCGAGGTCGGGCATGCGGCAAGAAAACGCCCCGGCGGCGGCACGTGCGGCCGGCGGGGCGTGAAGACTGGGCCGGGGCTACTCGACGCCGGCCGTGAACCGCTTGACGATCGGCGAGGCGGCGATGGCGACGAGCGCCGCGATCCCGATCGTCTTGGCCACGTTCATGAACAGGTCGCCCGGCGGCAGGCCCTCCAAGCCGCCGGCCACGAGCCCGGCGAACAGGTTGCCCAGCGCCGCGGCCATGAACCACACGCCCATCATCTGGCCGACGCGGCCGGCCGGCGCCAGCTTCGTCATCGACGACAGGCCGACCGGGCTCAGGCTCAGCTCGCCGACCGTGTGGAAAAAGTAGGTCACGATCAGCCACGACATCCCGACCTGGGCCGTCTCGGTCGCGTTCGCCGCGCCCCACGCCAGCACCAGGAAGCCGACGGCCAGCCCCAGCAGGCCGAGCCCGAACTTGAGGGGGATCGACGGGTTCGCGTTCTTGCGCGCCAGCCACGTCCACAGCCCGCCGAAGACGGGCGCGAGCAGGATAATAAAGAACGCGTTCACGTTCTGGAGCAGCGACGCCGGCATCTCCCACCCGCCGATCGTCCGGTCGGTAAAGTCGCGGGCGAACAGGTTGAGCGACGAGCCGGCCTGCTCGAACCCGCTCCAGAACACGGCCGCCAGCACGAACAGCCAGACGATCACGCCCAGCCGCTTTTTCTCGACGTCGGTCAGGCCGCCGGCCACGAACAGGAACACGAAGTACAGCACGGCCAGCCCGACGACGACGTAGCCGAGGGTCGCCGCCAGCTCGGTCAGCGAGATGCCGAGCGCGTCGGTCGCCATCAGCCAGCCCAGCAGCAGCGCCAGCCCGGTGACGACGGCGGCGACGACGTAGAACCGCTGGGTCCGAGACCGGAGCCCGGCCTCGTCGGTGTCGGGGGTGAGGGTCCCGGCGTCCTCGATGTGCCGGCCGCCCACCTTGTACTGGACGAGCCCGAGGAACATGCCGAGCGCGGCCAGCGAGAACCCCCAGTGGAAGTTGTACCCCTCGCCCACCAACCCGACGAGCGTGACGCCCAGGAACGAACCCAGGTTGATGCCGGTGTAGAAGATGGAGAACCCGGCGTCGCGGCGCGCGCCGCCTTCGGGGTAGAGGTCGCCGACCATCGCGCTCACGTTGGGCTTGAGCAGGCCGGTCCCGACCACGATCAGCGCGAGCCCGGCGAAGAACGTGGCCGTCGTCGGGATCGCCAGCGCGATGTGGCCGGCCATGATGATGCAGCCGCCGACGAACACCGACTTCCGCTGGCCCCACACCTTGTCGGCGACCCAGCCGCCGGGGAGCGCCAGGACGTACACGAAGAAGGTGTAGAGCCCGTAGATCGCCGCCGACTCGGCCGTCCCGAAGCCCAGCCCGGGGTTGGCCGCCGTGGTGGCCTCGGTCATGAACAGGATGAGGACGGCCCGCATCCCGTAGTAGGAGAACCGCTCCCACATCTCGGTAAAGAACAGGGTCGACAGCCCGCGGGGGTGGCCGAACCACTGGGGCTCCGTGTTCAGCGCGGCGCCACCCCCCGCGCCGACGACGGCGCCAGCCGCCCGGGAGTCGGGGATTTCGTTACCAGGGTCCTTCGGCATGAGGGGTCGGGGGATGGGGAGGCGGTGGGCAAACCGCGCGAAGATAGCGGCGGACTCGGGAGATGCCTGACCGAGCCGCGCCCGGCGGGCGCCTCGTCACGACCGACCTCGTCCTCGTGGCCGGACTATCCGGCAGCGGCGAGCACCTGGGCGGCCAGCCGGTGCGGCGCCCGCTCGGCGGGGTCAAGCTGGCGGACGGCTTGGGCCAGCGCTTCGGCCCGGCCGTCGGCCCAGAAGGCGCGGCGCCACTGGGCCTCCACCAGCCGCCGGACGCGTCGCCGGAGCCGCTCGGCGCGGACCTCGTCCCACCGCTCGGCCAGCGCCTCGCGGTGCGCGTCGAGCACGGCCACCAGCGCGTCGACCCCGTCGCCCGCCAGCGCCGACGCCGCGACGACGGACGGCTGCGCCGAGCCTTGGGGCCGGAGGTGGAGCATCGCTCGGAGCGCCCGGACGAGCCGCGGCGCCTCCGGCTTGTCGGCCTTGTTGACGCAGAACACGTCGGCCACCTCCATCAGCCCGGCCTTCATCGCCTGGACCGCGTCGCCGGACTCCGGCACCAGGACGACCAGCGTCGTGTCGGTCGTCTCGGCCACGTCGACCTCGCCCTGCCCCACGCCGACGGTCTCGACGAGGACGACGTCGTAGCCGGCCGCGTCGAGCACGTCGCACCCCGCCTCGGCCGCCTCGCTCAGCCCGCCGAGCGCGCCCCTCGCCGCGAGCGAGCGGACGAACACGCCGTCGTCCTCCGCGTGGCCGTCCATCCGGACGCGGTCGCCCAAGAGCGCCCCGCCCGTGAACGGGCTCGACGGGTCGACGGCGACGACGGCGACGGTCTGCCCGCGCTGGCGGAACGCGGTCACGAGCCGGTCCACCAGTGTCGACTTGCCGGCGCCGGGCGGCCCGGTGACCCCGACGCGCCACGCCCGCCCGGTGTGCGGGTAGAGCGCGTCGACGAGCGCGTCGGCGCCGGGCAGCCCGTTCTCGACGGCGGTCAGCGCGCGAGCGATAGCCCGGCGGCGGCCGTCGAGGACATCGGGGGCGAAGGTGGAGGCGTCAGGCACGGAGAGCGCGGAGAGCGCGGAGAGCGCGGAGAGCGCGGAGAGCGCGGAGAGCGCAAGATCGCAGGCCCGGCGCCGGACGGGGCGCTCCTCTACTCTCCATCCTCCATCCTCCATCCTCTCCTCCACGCCCGCCTAGCTTGCGCGCTCCCCTCCCCGCAGCCCGATGGCCGACGCCGCCCGCCTCACCCCCACCGACGCGCCCACGCACGGCGACCGGACCGACACCTGCGGCGCGCTCCGCGAGTCCGACGCCGGGCGGACCGTCGTGCTCAAGGGCTGGGTCGACCAGATCCGCGACTTCGGCGGGCTCAACTTCGTCGACCTCCGCGACCGCTACGGGATCACCCAGCTGGTGTTCAGCCCCGAGATCGACGCCTCGCTGGCGGAGATGGCCGAGCACCTGCGGATGGAGGACGTGATCTCGGCCACGGGCGAGGTGAGGGTGCGCGAGCGCAAGACCGACAAGCTGGCGACCGGCGACGTCGAGGTCTACGTCACCGACGTCGAGGTGCTCGCGGTCGCCGAGACGCCGCCGTTCGTGGTGTCCGAGAACGACCCACGCGCGACGACGCCGTCGGACGAGACCGCCCTGACCTACCGGTACCTCGACCTCCGGCGGTCCCGGCTCCAGCGCAACCTGATGCTCCGGAGCACGCTCTACCAGAGCACGCGGAGCTACTTCCACGGCCACGACTTCGTCGAGGTCGAGACGCCGGTCCTGATGAAGTCGACGCCCGAGGGCGCGCGCGACTACCTCGTCCCGAGCCGCGTCCACCCGGGCCAGTTCTACGCGCTCCCGCAGTCGCCCCAGACCTACAAGCAGATCCTGATGGTGGCCGGGATGGACCGCTACGTCCAGATCACGAAGTGCTTCCGCGACGAGGACCTCCGCGCCGACCGCCAGCCGGAGTTCACCCAGATCGACGTCGAGATGACGTTCGCGACGGAGGCGATGATCTACGGCCTGGTCGAGGGGCTCATCCAGCAGATCTGGCGCGACACGCGCGGCATCGAGATCCCGACGCCCTTCCCGCGGATGCCCTACGCCCAAGCCGTCCGCCGCTACGGCTCCGACAAGCCCGACCTCCGCTTCGGCATGGAGATCGCCGACGTGAGCGAGCAGGTGCGGGGTTCGGAGTTCAAGGTGTTCGAGTCCGTCCTCGACGACGGCGGGGCGGTGGTCGCCATCCGCGTGGAGGGCGAGGGCGAGCGCGGGCGGAAGCCGATGGACAAGCTCGACAAGGAGGTCGTCCGCCAGCGGATCGGGGCCGGCGGCCTGTTCTACGCACGGCTCCCCGCCGACGGGTCGGACTTCAGCCAGTCGGTCAAGGACGAGGTGTTCGGGCGCGACAAGATGCAGGCCGTGATCGACGCGGTCGGGGCGACCGCTGGCGACCTGGTGCTGGTGCTCGCCGGCCCGCAGCCGACGGTGTTCGAGCAGATGGGCGCCTTGCGGCTCCACATGGCGCGCGAGACCGGCCTCGTCCCCGAGGGGGCCGACGGCCCGTGGTCGTTCCTGTGGGTCACCGACTTCCCGCTGCTCGAGTGGGACGAGGAGAGCGGACGGTGGCACGCCATGCACCACCCGTTCACGGCGCCGGCCGGCCCAGACATCGCGAAGCTGGCCGACGACCCTGGCGCGGTCCGTTCGCAGGCTTACGACCTGGTCCTCAACGGGTCCGAGATCGGCGGCGGCTCCATCCGCATCCACCGCTCGGACGTGCAGAGCCGGATGTTCGAGCTGCTGGGGATCTCGCCCGAGGAGGCCCAGCGCCGGTTCGGCTTCCTGCTCGACGCGCTGAAGTACGGGGCCCCGCCGCACGGCGGCATCGCCCTGGGCTTGGACCGTCTCGTCATGCTCCTGACCGGGGCCACGTCCCTCCGCGACGTCATCGCGTTCCCCAAGACCCAGCAGGCGACCGAGCTCATGTCGAGCGCCCCGGACGTGGTCGACCCCGAGCAGCTCGCCGAGCTCCACATCGCGACGACCGGCAAGGTCCCGGGCGTCGACACGACGCGGCCTCTCTCCGCCGACCCGACCTGACGCCCAAGCCCATCGCACCCTCAAGCGGCTTGTCATCCTGAGCGGCAGCGAAGAGCCTGCCCCCGCGAAAGCGGGGGATCTCAGCTCGAGCCATCGGCGCCGCTCCCTACGAGTTCGACGCTGGCGTCGAGATCCTTCGCTCCGCTCACGATGAATGAGCACGGGCACCGCTCACGGTGTCCCTACCGCCCGCCTCGCGCGTGACCTGCCCGTCCGCGAGGCGGAACACGACGTCGACGCGTTCGAGGATCGACTCGTCGTGGGTGACCATCAGGAGCGACCGGCCGCGCTCGCGCGTCAGCCGCTCCAGCAGGTCCAAGATGAGCGCGCCCGTGCGGGCGTCGAGGTCGCCGGTCGGCTCGTCGGCCAGGACCAGGCCGGGGTCGTGGGCGAGGGCGCGGGCGATGGCGACCCGCTGCTGCTCGCCGCCCGACAACCGGTCCGGGAAGGCGTCGGCGCGGTCGGCCAGCTCGACCTCCTCCAGAAGGGCCTGGGCACGCGGCCCAGCGTCCGGCGCCCCGTCGAGGTCGAGCAGGAAGCGGACGTTCTCGGCGACCGTCAGCGTCGGGACCAGGTTGTAGAACTGGAACACGAACCCGACGTGGCGGCGGCGGAACAGCGTCCGCTCGCGCTCGGCGAGCGTGCCCAGCGAGACGCCGTCGACGACGACGGACCCGGCGTCGGGCGCGTCGATGCCCGAGACGATGTTGAGCAGCGTCGACTTGCCGGCCCCGCTCCGCCCGACGAGCGCGCCGACGCGCCCGCGCTCCATCTGGACGTCCGCGCCCCTCAGCACGTCGCGCGTGGCGTCGCCCTCGCGGTAGCGCTTGACGGCGCCGCGCACGTCGAGGACGAGGTCGGCGGTGGCGAGAGCGGGAGCCGCGTCGGGCCCCGTGGTCGGGAGTTGCAGCATCGGTCCGGGGGGAGGCCCGTCCGACGCCGCCCGGCGCGCGGGGTTTTGCCCGGCCTCGTTCGGAGCCGATGGCCCGTCGCTTGCGTTCGGTCCGAGGCACAGCTCTCACGAGCCGCGTCGTTCTTGCTCCTTCCTCCCTGACTCCGAATGCTGACTCTGTCGACCTCCCGGCTCCGCCTGACCGGCTTGGTTGCGCTCGCCCTCCTCGCCGGCCCCGCCGTCGCCCAGACCGACGCGCTGCCCGAGACGAACGACGCGCTCTTCGCCCCGCTCGCGCTCCCGACGCCCAACCAGTACCGCGCCGCCGACGGCCGGCCCGGCCCCGCCTACTGGCAGAATGAGAACGACTACGAGATCGAGGCCACGCTCGACCCGTCCACCCACACCGTCACCGGGACGGTCCGCCTGACCTACACCAACAACTCTCCGCAGGCGCTCGACTACGTCTGGGTGCACCTGGAGCAGAACCTGTTCGGGCCCGCCAGCCGGGGCGCCCGGCGGACGCCGCCCGACAGCCGCTGGCGCGGCTCCTTTGCCGATGGCGGCTACCGGTTGGGCGCCGTCACGGTCGACGGCCGGCCGGTCACGCCCGTCGTCGACGACACGCGGATGCGGCTCGACCTGGCCGAGCCGCTCGACGCCGGCGGCGGTCGCGTCGAGATCGCCGTGCCGTACTCGTTCGTGGTCCCGGAGTACGGGGCGGACCGGATGGGCCGGCTCCCCACCGCGCGCGGCGTGGTCTACGAGCTCGCGCAGTGGTTCCCCCGCGTCGCCGTCTACGACGACGTGAACGGCTGGAACACGATGCCGTACCTCGGCCAGGGCGAGTTCTATCTCGGCTACGGCGACGTCGAGTACAGCGTCACGGTCCCGAGCACGATGACCGTCGTCGGGACGGGCACGCTGCTCAACGAGCGCGAGGTCTACACCGAGGCCCAGCGCGAGCGGCTGGACCGGGCCCGCCAGTCGACCGACCGCGTCTACCTCGTCACGCCCGACGAGGTCGGCACGCCGGCCGCCCACCGCGGCACCGGGACGACGACGTGGCGCTTCCGCGCCGAGACCGTCCGCGACGTGGCCTGGGCGGCGTCCGAGGCGTTCATCTTGGACGCGGCGAACGCGGCGGTCCAGATGGAGGACGGATCGACGAACGACGTGCTCATCATGAGCGCCTACCCGCACGAGGGGCTCGGCACGCCCGACAACCCGGGCTGGGAGGAGGCCACGCGCTTTGGCCGCGCGTCGATCCTCAACAACTCGCGGTGGTACCCCTACCCGTACCCCGTCGCGATCTCGGTCGCCGGCGTGGTCGGCGGGATGGAGTACCCGATGCTCCACTTCTCAGGCGTCGACGCCCGGTTCATGAGCCTGTTCGGCGTCGTCGACCACGAGCTGGGCCACAACTGGTTTCCGATGATCGTCGGGTCGGACGAGCGGCGCTACGCCTGGATGGACGAGGGGTTCAACTCGTACCTCAACACGTTCTCGAACGTGGCCTTCTACGACGAGAACGACGACCCGACCATCGCCGGCTACGGGATGTCGGACTCGGCCCGCGTCGTCCGCCTCACCGAGGGCCCCGCCGCGGCCGACTTCCTGCGCCAGGGCTACGCCGCCGACCAGCCGATCATGACGTACCCGGACCGGATCCGGCGCCAGGCGCTGGGCTGGCTCGCCTACCGGAAGCCGGCCAAGGGCCTGCTGCTCTTGCGCAACGACGTCGTGGGGCCCGAGCGGTTCGACGCCGCCTTCCGGGAGTACATCCGGCGGTGGGCCTACAAGCACCCCCAGCCGGCCGACTTTTTCCGGACCATCGAGGACGTGACCGGCGAGGACCTCGACTGGTTCTGGCGCGGCTGGTTCTACGAGACCGGCCAGTTCGACCAGGCGCTGACGGCGCTCACGGTCGAGGACGGAGCGGCCGTCGCCGCCGTCGAGAACCGCGGCGAGATCGTGCTCCCGACGACGGTCGAGTTCACGTTCGCCGACGGCTCCACGGAGACGGCGACCATCCCGGCCGAGGCCTACTTCTCGACCGACACCGTCGGCGCCCGCGTGCAGACCGGGGGCCGCGTCCTGATCTCGGCCCGCCTCAACCCGTCCGGCGACGCGCCCGACGGCGACCCGGCCAACGACGCCCGCGACCTGTAACCCCCCGCCCACTTCGGTGTCCATGCCGAGGCGGGCAGAACCGGTCTGAGCTTGGCCAGGTAGTCCAGGCGTACCAGGGCGCTTTCAGAGGTCTGTCGGACCTTGGGCGCTCTTCTCCGCCCTCCCCCATGCGCTCCCCTCTCGCCCTCCTCCTTCTGGTCGCCCTCGCCGGGTGCGACATCGCCTCCGACAGTGCCCCGGCTTGGACCGAGGCGGGCGCCGTCGCCGTCTTCGACTACACGCCCGGGCCAGACTCGATCTACACGTGGGGCGTCGCGGCGGAGGGCACCTACGCCGCCGTCCCCGCTACGCGTCGCGTCCTCGAAATGCGGATGGTCGCCTCGCCTGACTGGCGCCGGACCGACCGGCACGTCGACTGGCGAGACACGGCCGCCCCGGAGTTCGCGCTCTCCCAGTTCCAGTCGGTGTTCGAGCTCCCGCTCGACGAGGACGACGTGGAGGTGGCCGACGACGGGCTGGCGGTCGTCGTCGATGTCGACTGTTCGGGCGGAGGCTGGGTCTCGGGCGGGTCGCGCGGGCGGCTCGCGTTCATTCGGGTGCCGAACCGGGCGGGCACGGTCCAGGAATTCGGCGACTGCAGCCGCTCGGGCGACCTGACCGGCCCGACGTTCCCGGCCACGGGGCCCGAGTCGGTGACGGTCCCGGCCGGGACGTTCTCGGCGATCCGCGTCGAGACGGCCGTCGCGGCCTACCCGGGTGGGAGCGCCATCGAGTGGTGGAGTTGGGAGGCCGGGCTCGTCCGCCTCGACGTGGTCGGCCCGGAGGGCGTGTTGCGAGGCCGCTTCGAGCGCTCGGCCGGTCGCTAGCGGCCGACGATGGCGCAGAACGACGCGAGCATCCGCCGGGCCCGCTCGGGGCCCGGCGCGGCGACGTCGAACAGCGACGCGACGCCGTCGGCCGGGACGTCCTCGGGGCGGAGCAGGCCCATCGACCACTCGGGGAACGCCCGCTCGTCGGCCGTCTCGCGCAGGAGGCGGAGGACGCCGGTGTGCCGGGCGTCCTTCCCGACCCGGGCGAAGACGGCGTCGACGGCGGCAGCGGGCCCCTCGAGCACCTGCATCACGTTGCCGTCGCGGTAGAGCAGCGCCCCGGTCACGCCGACCGCCGCGTTGTTCCGGCGGCTCGCGCGGACGATCTGCAAAAGGTCGTCCGGGCCCAGGGTCCCGACGGAGGAGGAGGCGTAGACGAGACGGGTGACCATGGCGGAGGGAGGGGGGACCGGTGGGGGAATCGGTTGGGCCGGCCTCCTCTGAACCCGGGGAACGCCCGATCCTGCGGGCGGACTCTCAGAATCTCCGGCCCCTGACGCGCCGCTGTCGCACGGGCCGTGCCTACGTTGGGCGTCCCCCCGACCGATCGCCCGTTGTCCTCCCCCGCCCGCCCGCTGCCGACCGGCACGGACGCCCTGCCCGGCGTCCGCCTGCGGGACGGGTTCGCGTTTCGGGAGGGCCAGCGGGTGTTTCTGGAGCGGTGGGCCGAGCTGCTCCGCGGGACCGAGCGGAACGCGCTCGGCGTGTTCGTCCCCGGCTACGGCAAGACGATCACGGCGCTCGCGAGCTACGCCGTCGCCCGGGCCCTCGGCGTGGCCGACCGGCTGGTCGTCTTCGTCCCCCGCGGCAACCTGCGCGACCAGTACGCCGACGCCGACGAGCTGGCCCAGGTGTTCCACTGGCTCGGCGCCCCGCCGGTCAGCTTCTGCGCCGCCGACTCGGACCGGGTGTTCCTCAAGAACCTCGACACCGAGGTCGTGGTGACCACTTACCAGTACGCCTCCGGCGAGCGCGGCAACCACGCGCTCGTCGAGTACTGCAAGCGGCACCGAGCGCTGTTCGTGTTCGACGAGGTTCACCACCTGGCCGACGACGGGACGTGGGCCCAGGCCATCCAGCGGTTCCCCCACGCCGCCTCCGTCTCCTTGTCCGGCACGCCGATGCGCGGCGACTCGAAGTCGCTGTTCGGCGTGCCCGTGACCGTCGACGCCGAGGGGTTCGAGTACTACCACGCGCTCCACGAGGTCGGGATGCGCGAGGCCCACGCCGAGGGCGGCATCCTGAAGCGCGTCGACGCCCACGTGGTCGACTACTCGGTGCGGATGATTCGGACGGACACCGGCGAGGAGGTCGAGGTCTCGCTGGCCGCCCTGCGCGACGACCCCGAGGCGAGCCGCGACGTCGACGCCTACCTCGCGCGGCGCAAGCTCCGGTTCCACGAGGTCTACCTCGAGACGCTGCTCGGGCCGGCGTTCGAGCGGTTCGCCCAGAAGAGGGGCGCGCTGGCGCGCGAGATGGCCCGCTCGGGCAGCTTCTCGGGCTACCGCGACCACCAGATGCTGGTCATCGCGATGAGCAACGCGCACGCCCGCGCGATCCACGAGTTCGTGCGCCGGCGCTACCCCGACGTCACTTCGACGCGGATCGGGCAGGACGTGGCCGCCGGCGAGCGCCAGCAGCGGCTCGACGCCTACCGCGCCGGCGAGGTCGACGTGATGGTCCAGGTCGACATGATCGGCGAGGGGACCGACATCAAGCCGATCTCGGTGCTCGTCAAGGCCGACCTGGTCCGCGCCGTTGGCAAGACCATGCAGCAGGTGTTCCGGGGGATGCGCTTCGTGCCCCAGTGGCCGGAGGCGGCCAACACGTGCGACCTGTACGCGGCCGAGGACTCGGGCGTGGCCGAGACGCTCCGCTGGATCGCGGCCGAGGAGAAGCTGGGGACGAAGAAGAGCACGGGCGGAGACGGGACGGGCGAGGGGCCGGCCACCGAGAAGACGGAGGTCTCGGTATGGGAGCTCAAGTCGGTCCGCCAGGGCGAGGCCAAGACGCTGTCGCTGGAGCAGATGCCGGGCTACCGCTCGTCGGCCGATTTCCACCGGGCCGTCGAGGCGCCGGCGCCCCGGCCGGTCGCCGTCGACATGGCGGCGCGCGAGCGCGAGCTCCGGCTGGCGTGCGCCGAGCTGGCGAAGGAGCTGAGCTACGCCGTCAGTGTGTCGGTCCGCCAGGTCCACGCGGCGTGGAAGCAGCAGGCGAGGGGCCAGGCGCAGGCCGCCGCGAGCGTCGTCGAGCTGGACAAAAAGCGGACGTGGCTCGAGCGGTCCCTCCGCGCCGGGCGTCTGCTGTAGGGGCGTATCGCCTGTAGAGGCGTATAGCGGTGCACCCTTACTCCGCCGGCAACTGGACCCGGACACGGACGCCGCCCTGGTACGCCAGGCCCCGGTTCCCCTCGATCGGCAAGGCCGAGACCATCGGCTCGATGTAGGCCCGGCCGTCGACGGGGATCGTGCCGGCGAGGTAGAAGCCCGTCCCGGCGATGCCGCCCGTCAGCCGGAGGTCCTGGCCGTCCTCGGTGAGCCGGCCCGTGCCGAAGCCGAGGCGGAACACGGGCGCCGGGGCCCCGAAGTGGGGCGCGTCGAGGTAGCCGATCTGGAGGTAGTTCTTGCGGGGCCCCAGCCGCAGGCCGACGGCGGGCAGCACCGGCGACGGGCCGTCGTCGCCCAGGATCGGGAGCCTGCCGATCTGGAGGCCGAGCGTAGCCCCGACGTTCCGAGCCTCGACCTGGACGTAGGGGTGGACCGCGCCGAACGAGCCCCCGCGCTCGTCGTCGGGGTCGACGTACCGCCCGTCCTCGACCACGACGTCCTGCCGGCCGGCGTAGACCCGGACGCCCACCTCGCGCGTCAGCTCCTGGTCCGGGTCGACTGCGACGTAGGCCACGCCGGCCCCGGCCGAGGCGTACTCGTAGAGGTCGGTGCTGCAAATGTCGAACTCCTCGTAGCGGCCGAGATTCCCGTGCGCCTCGACGGCCCACAGGTCGAACGGCACTCGGGACGAGTCGGCTGGGGCCGACGTCTGGAACCCGACGACGAGCGGGACGGCCCCGGCGACGGCCGCCGCGGTCCACCGGAGCTGGGGCACCGACGACCGCCGCACCGCCACGACCGTGACCGCGGCCACGGCCGGCACGATCCGCACCAGCAGCACCGCCGCCTCGGACGTCGTGAGCCACGGGGCCAGCCCCACTCTCACCGCGAGCACGGCCGCGAGCACGCCCGCCAACCGGACGGCCGACGGCTCGACCCACTCGGGCACCGCACGCTCCCCCCGCGCCCGGCGCTCGGCGACGGCCACCGCCCCGAACGCGACGACGCCCAGCCCGACCATCGCGAGTTGGACCGCCGTCAGCCCGGCCCAGGCTTCGACCTCGTTGGCGCGGACGAAGTCCTCCAGGAACCGGAACGCGGCGTAGAGCCCGACCACGACGCCACACAGGCTGCCCTCGGCCCGCAACCGCCGGCCGATCCGGGGCAGCAGCGCGAGCACGACGAGCGCGAACGCGATGTCGTAGAACGGGATCGGGTGGACCGGCGCTGGCCCGGCCGCCCCCATCTCGACGACGCCGTGGACCACGTGGAAGCCGTGCGCGAACGAGCCGGCCGCGTACGTCAGCCCCCACGGCAGGTCGGTCGGCGTGCCGAAGCAGCAGCCGGCCAGCAGGCACCCGACGCGGGCGACGGCGATCCCGACCAAGCCCGCCACCGCCATCGGGTCCAGCATCGACCGGCCGATGCCGAGCGCCCGGCGCGCGCCCTCCGCCAGCAGCAACGCGCCGACGAGCGTCCCGGGCAGTCGACGCACGCCGGCGTCGGGCACCGCGCCGGTCTCCCACAGCGTGCGCAGCCCGTCGAGCCCGAGTGGCAGCAACCGCGTTCCCATGACGCCGCCGAGCCCGGCCGCGGCGAGCACCACCAGCCACGCCGCCGGCGGCCACCCTCGCCGGTAGCCCACGACGACGGCGGTGACGTAGGCGGCCCCGAAGGCGAGAACGGTGAGCGGCCCGAACCACTCGGGGTGGGCCCCGAAGGGCGACGACAGGTCCACGGCGACGGCGGTGAGGAGCGCGCAACCTACCCGCCCGTCGCCCGGCCTCCCTGGGTGGATCGCACTACCCGCTCGCCTTACCGCCGGGTTGTCCGCGTGAGGAGGGCCGTCCCGGCGGGAGTCCCATCGACGACCGCCCGGACGACGTAGGACCCGGCCGGCAGACCGGCCAGCGAGACCGGAACCGTAGCGTCTCCCGCTCCGAAAGCGGTCGGTGAGGACGTCCGAACGACGCGGCCCAGCACGTCGACCACGTCGAGGCGGACCGTGGCTGGGGTGCCCAACGCCAGCCGGACCGTGGCCCGCTCTCCCGCCGGGTTTGGCCACACCGCGAGACCGAACTGGACGCCGGGGGCCGACGTCTCCGACGCGGTCGCGAGGGTGCCGTACGTGAACGTGTTCACGACGGCGCCCTCCAACTCCATCCGGGTCGTGTTCGATCGCCCGCCAGACCCTCTCAAATCGCTGAAGTAGTAGACGAGGCCCACGTCCACCGCGAACTGGCTGGGCGGGCCGGCTCCCCACACGGTCGCGAACGTATAGGACTCCGGGCCGACCGTGACCTCCTGAGACAGGGGTGCGCGGCCGGCGACGCTCCCCAGTTGGAGGATCGCGCCGAGAGGGAAGGCAGGAGGGCCCTCCCCTTCTTGTCCGTCTATCGGCTCGTAGACGACCTCCGAGCCTCCAGAGCGGAAACCGAACAGGGTCCGCCGGTCGCCGCTCCGGATCACGACGAGCGTGTCGGCCCCCTCGACCACCTGGCTCTCGACCCGGTACGACAGGGTGCTGTCGACGGTCGTGCACCCGCCGCCCATGGTGGACCAGCCGGTGCAGAAGGTGTGGACGTACTCGTACGTCCACTCGTTGCCGACCTCCAGCGGGAGCAGGCGGTCGAGGCTCGTAGACTGGGCGAGCGCGGCGGGCGCCTGGAGCGCGGCGGCGAGGACGAGGATCCGGAGCACGAGAGGGCTAGGGGAATGCGGCACGAGAGTACGTCGCGCCCCGCCCTGTTCCTAGCCCCTCCTGAGTGCCCGGGGCACCGCTGCCGACCGCGCTCGGGGTGCCCTACCACGGGTCCCGGCTATCTTCGCGGCTTCGCTCTCCCCACCCGCATGGACCTCGTCTCGATCGGCCGCGGACTGCTCGGCTTGGCCGGCATCCTCGCCCTCGCCTTCGTCTTCTCCTCCGACCGCCGCCGGATCAACTGGCGGACCGTCGGGGCCGGCGTCGCGCTCCAGCTGGTGTTCGCCGTGCTGTTCCTCAAGGGCGAGGCGCTGGCCGAGGTGTTCGCCCCGTTCGGGTGGCCGAAGGCGGCGTTCGCGGGCGTGGCCGGGCTGTTCGTGAAGTTCTTGGCGGCCGTCGAGGCGGGGTCGACGTTCGTGTTCGGGACGCTGGCGCTGTCGCCGGGGGCCGAGGGCTCGCTGGGGTTCTTCTTTTTCGCCTACGTGCTGCCGACCGTCATCGTGTTCGCGTCGCTGATGTCGATCCTGTACTACCTCGGGGTCATGCAGGTCATCGTCCGCGGCGTGGCCTGGGTGGTGCGGCGGGCGCTGGGCACGAGCGGGCCCGAGTCGCTGTCGGTGAGCGCCAACATCTTCGTAGGCCAGACCGAGGCGCCGCTCGTCATCAAGCCCTACGTCAAGACGCTGACCCGGAGCGAGCTGATGGCCGTGATGACGGGCGGGATGGCGACGATCGCCGGCGGCGTGCTCGCGAGCTACGTCGCGTTCCTGGGCGAGCGCTACGCGGCCGTCGCCGGGATCGCCGTCGAGGCCGGCCAGCAGCTGTTCGCCGAGCAGCTCTTGGGCGCGAGCGTGATGGCGGCTCCGGCGGCCCTGGTCCTGGCCAAGATCCTGATCCCCGAGACGCGCCCCGTCCCCGATGTCGACGCCCGGATCGAGACGGACGCCGGCGAGGCGACGCAGCCGTCGACCGCCAGCGACCTCGCGACCGAGGCGACCGTCGACGACTTGGTGGACGAGGGGCCGAAAAACATCATCGACGCCGCGGCGACGGGCGCCGCCGACGGGCTCCAGCTGGCGCTCAACATCGGGGCCATGCTCATCGCGTTCCTCGCGCTCATCGCCATGCTCAACGGGATCATCGACTGGTCGGCCGGCCTGTTCGGCTACACCATGACGTTGGAGAGCATCCTGGGCGTGGTCCTGGCCCCCGTCGCCTGGCTCGTCGGCGTCCCGACGGCCGACATCACCGCGTTCGGCGGCCTGCTGGGGACCAAGGTGATCGCCAACGAGTTCGTCGCCTACAGCCAGCTCGCCGACGCCATCGCCGCGGGCGCGCTCGACCCGAAGACCGTCGTCATGGCCACGTTCGCGCTGTGCGGGTTCGCCAACCTGTCGTCGATCGGCATCCAGATCGGCGGCATCGGGCCGCTCGCGCCGGAGCGGACGGGCGAGATCGCGAGCCTGGGGCTCCGCGCCGTCCTGGCCGGCACGCTCGCCAACCTCATGACGGCGACCATCGCAGGCGTGCTGCTGGGCTAGCCGTGATCGTCTTCCTGAGCACCGCCAAGCCCCGCTCCGTGAACGCGGAGATGTCCGAGCAGTACAAGGGACAACTCGCGAGCGCGTTTGCAGCTTCCTATCCTCAGTTCTCGCCGTTGCTGAATGACCTCTACGCGGCTGTGTACTACTTCCACCGGGCCGCGACTGAGCTCGACGCTGACAACTTGAGCAAGCCCATCCTCGACGCCCTGAGCGGGCTGGCGTACGAGAACGACCGGCAAGTGAAGGTGCGCTATTCGGGCATCCACGACCTCCGTCGAGGCGTTGGCGTCCTTCCTCTCAGTCGAGTTCCTCAGCCACAACGGCAGCAACTTTTATGGTTGCTCGGGTCCGCGAGCCCCCACACTCTCTACGTCGAGATCGGACAGCTCCACTACGAGGAGCACTTCCGCTTCAACTCCGAAGTCCCTCGTTGACGCCATGCAAATTCACCCCTCCATCCTTGCGCGTCATCTCCACGACGCGGCTATCGAGCAATTGGCCTCCGACTACGAATCGAAGGGGTACACCGTCGAGACCGAAGCACTCCTCGACGACGTCCGAGCGGACTTGGTCGCTCGACGGGGCAGCGACACGATCATTTTCGAGGTTAAGCCGAGCCAGAACCTCGACAAAACCGGTGCTTCGGTTCGGAGGGTAAGCCAGGCGGCCGACCGGCTAGGAGCGCAGTTCCGGCTTGTCCTGGTCGGTGTTCCGGAACCCGTAGACATCGAGATCGAGCGAGTCCGCGACGCCTTGCAAGAGCTCGCGGAAGACCGGGTCGGGGACGAACTGGCGGGTGAGGCCTCTCATTTCCATAGCTTATACGTGGAAGACGTGGAGTATGAGGCTGTCCGGATTCAAGACGATGAGGTAGAAGTGCGAGGGCGCGCTGTTTTGTCCCTCGTCCTTCAGTACGGTTCTGACGGAGACGTACGGCGAGGCGACGGACTCGAACGGAACGATTCCTACCCCCTCCGTTTCCATCTGGTGCTCAACGCAGAGACGACTCCGATGGAGGTTAGGGTGTTCGAGATCGGACGGGAGTACGCCTGACACGCACCCACAGCGCGGCGCTGAGCGCGAGGGCCAACGCGACGCCCGCGAGCGCCGCCGTCAGCTGACGGTCGGGGAGCGGGAAGCGGGCCGTGATGTGGTGGAGGCTCGTCAACGCCGCCGCGAGCAGGAGGACGGCGAGGGGCCCGCGCCGGCCGGCCCAGTGGCGGTCGAGGAGCACGGCGACGGCCGGGTAGACGGCCCAGATCGCCGGCTGCATCAGCCGCTCCAAGTCGCCCCCGAAGAACGTGCTCGCCGTCGTCAGCGCGAACAGGGCGACGAGGTGGAGGTGACCCCGCGCCCAGCGGAGCGTCTCGCCGGGCCACACGGCGAGCAGCGCCACGGCCGGCGCCCAGGCGTTGACGAGCAGCCGCGCCCACGTCGCCGGCGACAACGCGGCGGCGCTCGCGGCCTCGAACGCCTGGGCCAACGTCAGCCCGCCGACGTCGCGCAGCAGCAGCCGCGGCAGCAGGAACAGGACGACGACCGGGACGAGCGCCAACGCGAGCCGCACGCCATCCTCCCGGAGCCGGCCGCGCTCCCACGCCCAGACGGCGGCGACGGGGACCATCAGGATGGCCGGCTCGCGCGCCAGCACCGTCACCGCCAACACGGCGCCCATCGTCGCGTACTGCCGCCGCCACAGGAGCCACAGCGCGGCGCCCAGCCCGAGCTGCGTCAGCAGGTCGCCCAGCTGCACTTGGTTGAACACGTTGAACCCGAACAGGTACGGGTTCGCCGCCAGCAGCACGACGGCGAGGGCCGCGGCCTCAGCCCGCACGCCCTGGGCCCAGCAGACGGCGTACAGCAGCGCCGCCAGCGCCAGCGAGCCCGCGACGGCCCACAGCTGGAACGCGAGGACGACCGTCACCGGCAGCACTCCGGCCAGCCACGGCCCGAGCCAGCGGAACACGTACGGCTGCGGCTGGCGGACGTCGAGCCCCGGCGCGGCCTCGGCCATCGGGACGTAGTACTGGACCCCAGTGTCGGCGTAGGCGACGGTGTCCATCGCGCCGTAGAGCCAGACAAGAGCGGCCGTGGCGACGAGGGCGAGGAGGAGCGGGCGGGGCAGGGGTACGGGGCGCGGAGTACGGGAAGGTGCCGACGATGGGGGCCGTCTGCCACCGAGGAGCGGCGAAGCGTCGGCGGAACCTTTCCCGCGCCACAAAGCATCCAGAACCCAGAACCCAGAACCCAGAACCCAGAACCCAGAACCCAGAACCCAGAACCCAGAACCCAGAACCCCTTGCTCCTCGCCGTCGACCTCGGGCTCCGCACCGGCTTCGCGCTCTACGGGCGCGACGGGCGCCTCGTGTCGTACCGCTCGCAGAACCTCGGCTCGAAGTCCCGGCTCCGCCGAGCCGCGGGCTCTGTTCTGGCCGACCACCGCGAGGCGGAGCTCGTCGTGCTGGAGGGCGGTGGCGACATCGCGGAGCTGTGGGTCCGTGCCGCCGAGCGGGCCGGGCGGCGCGCGCGCGTGATCGACGCCCACGTATGGCGGCGCGCCCTCCTGCTGCCCCGCGAGCAGCGGCACGGCACCGACGCCAAAGCCGCGGCCGACGGGCTGGCCCGCGCCGTCATCGAGTGGAGCGGCGCGCCGCGGCCCAAGGGCCCGCTCCGCCACGACGCGGCCGAGGCCGTCGCCATCGGCCTGTGGGGCGTCCTCGACGCCGGCTGGCTCGACGCCGTGCCCGACGCCGTCGCCCGGCGGTAGCCCGAGCGCGTCAGTCGCCTTCCACCCCGTGGCCCGCCTCGCGGAGGGCGCCGACGGCCTGCGCCAGGTCCCCGGCCTTGACCATCACGACGTCGGTGTCGTAGGTCGAGAGGGCGAAGATGGAGACGCCGGCGTCGGCGAGCGGGGCCAGCAGGCCGGCGAGCACGCCGGTCCGCTCGAACGGAACCGGGCCTCGGAGGCGGAGCGCCCGCCACCCGGCCTCGGCGCGGACGCCGCCCGGCACGGCGGCCTCGGCGCAGACGACCGACAGCTCGGCGTCGGTCCGGATGGCTCCGGCGACCGACCCCTCGCCCATCCAGGCCGCCAGCGGAGCGTCAGGCGCTAGGCGGCAGACGGCGAGCCGCCCGGGGAGCACGTCGAGGGTCATGGGGAGTCGGGTGGCCGGCGACGCCGGCGGTTCTCTACCGCTTGTACGCGACGAGCACCTCCGAGGGGAAAAGCATCTGCTGGAGGTACTCCCGCTTGGTGACCTCGAACCCGTGGCGGCGCAGTCGGTCGCTCAGCTCCACCGGGCGGCACCCACCCATCACGCTCGGCGAGAGGCGGTAGAGGAGCGTGTAGACCCGGCCCCACACGCTCTCGGGCTCCGTCATGTTCGTCAGGACCAGCGTGCCGCCGTCCCTCAGGACGCGTCGGAACTCGCTGACGATCCGGTCCATCTCGCGGTAGGGGATGAGATCGAACATGTACTGGTTCACGAGCAGGTCGAAGTGGCTGTCGGCGTACGGCAGCGAGAAGGCGTCCCCCGGCTCCAAGCGGTACGTGCCCGGGTCGCGCGACGCCAGGCGCCGACGGGCCTTGTCCAGCATCCCCTCCGTCAGGTCGACCCCCACGGTCTCCCCGCTCGGGTTCCGAGCGACGAGCTCCGCGAAGGTGCGCCCGGTGCCGACGGCCACCTCCAAGACGGCACTGCCGTCGCGGACCTCGACGAGTTCGAGGGCCCGTCGCTGCGCCCGGCTCTCCGTCAGCCACGCCCACACGTCGTACACCCAGGCGATCCGGTTGTAGGTCTGCGTGACCTCCTCCTGAGAAAGGTGGGCGTCCAAGCCCGACGCCGAGGACGTCAAGGAGACACCGCAACACGAGAGCTGAGCGTGGGGGTTCATGGCGGTGGGGCTGAGCCCGAGCTTTGTTCATCGCAATCGTACGATGAATTGATTCGAGACGCAAGCCCACCGGGCAAGCACCCGCCCATGCTGTCGGAGCTCGGCTGCGACCCGCCCCGACGTCGTGGACGGAGCGGCGCAGAGCCGAGGGGCCCGCCCGTCATCGCCGGGCCCGGTCGCCTCGCCGCCTGCCGTGGCCCGCGGCCGCCGGCGGGCTACCCGCCGAAGTCGCTCGAGACGTGGACCCAGTTCGGGATCTCGACGCCCGCCGAGCTGCCGGCCTTGGGGCGGACCCAGGCGTCGGTGAACGTGCTCCCGACGGCCCGCCGCATGAACACCTGGTCGAGCGACGTGCCGGTCCCCTCGACGAGCCGGACCGCGACCGGCTGGTTGTCGGTGTCGACGTAGACCTGGACCTCGATCCGCCCCCGCGTGTTGGCCAGGCTGTCCGGGAGGACGAGCGGCTCGGCCTGGGGCTGGTAGCGCGAGGCGTTGTAGCGCTGGAAAAAGTCGGTCTTGATCCGGTTGACGAGGGCCTCCGCCTCGGTCCCGTAGTCGGTGCCGTCGGCGACGCCGGCCTGGACGTCGTCGAGGAACTCGGCGGCGAAGACCGAGTCGACCGTCTCGGGATCGGTCCGGTAGATGTCGGTCATCTTCTCCTGAACCCAGCGGACGAACTCGGACTCGTCCCGAGCGACGCCCATCGCGTCGAGCGTCGAGAGGTCGCGGAAGGCGGCCGTGGTGTCGGTGCCCGGGACGTACCACCGCGTCGGGGTCTCGGCGACCCACCCCTCGGGCGGCGTCGCCGGCGGGCCGGCCTCGGAGCAGGCCGCGAGCGCGGCGACGGCGGTGAGCAGCAGGAGCCGGGAGATCGACGGGGTCAGCGGGCGCATGGGCGGCGGGTCGGTGAGCGCGGAAACTAAGAACGTACGTCCCCGCCCTTTCCCGAGAGGCCGCTGTCCGACCCGTTATCCCTCCTCGATTCGGACGCGGACGCGCTGGCGGTCGAGGGCGACCACGCGGACGCGGCTGCCGGCGGCGACGAACGCCCCCTCGGTCTCGACCTCGACCCGCTCGCCGCCCAGGTCGGCCACGCCGCCCGGGCGGAGCGGGGTGACCGCGACGCCGGTCCGCCCGAGCAGCCGGGACCGCGACTCGGTCTCGGCCGCGTCGGCGTCGGCGTCGCGGCGCAAGCTGTCCGACAGGACGAACCGGTCCCAGGCCCCGCTCTCGTACAAGACGTAGGCGAGCCCGCCCGCCGCCAGGATCGTCGCGGCGAGTGTGCCCAGGCCACCCGCCGGGCCGTACTCGGCAAACGCCACCACCACGCCGACGGCCGCCCCCAGCACGCCGATCACGCCCACCACGTTGAGCCCAGGCACGACCGTCACCTCGACGACCACGAGTGCGAGGCCGACCAGGATGAGCGCGACGGGGACCAGGATCTCCATGGGCAACTAGACCACTTCCCGGACAACGACGACGGACCCGCGCGAGCGGACCACCTCGACCGCTGCTCCGGGCGACACGAAGGGGCCCTCGGACACCACGTCCACCCGGCGCCCGTCGATCTCGGCCGTGCCCGACGGGCGCAGGCCGGTCAGCGCCAGGCCCGTCTGGCCGACCAGGTCGGCGGCGGTGTCGGCCGAGGTGTAGCCGGACGCGGCCGACAGCTCGGGCACCAGCACCAGCCGGTTGAGCCGCTCGGACCGTGGCAGCAACCGGCCCAGCGAGACCGTCAGCAGCATGAGCAGGACGAGCGCCGCGGCCAGCGTCGTCGTGGCCCGGGCGATCTCGCCGTCCGACGGGAAGTTGAACCCGACGTTGGGCACGAGCGCGACCAGCAGCGCGCCGAGCACGAGCACGATCCCGCCGACGCCGAACACGCCGAACCCGGGCGTCACGAACACCTCGACCAAGAGCAGCCCCACGCCGACGGCGAACAGCGCGATCTCCCAGCTCTCGACGAGCCCGAGCAGGTAGTGGGGCGCGAAGAACAGGGCGGCCCCGAGGAGCGCGATGCCGCCCGCGAACCCGACGCCCGGCGTCTGGATCTCGAAGTACAGCCCGCCCATCATCATCATCAGCAGGAGCGACGCCAGGACGGGCGAGCCGAGGAACCGCAGGACCCGCTCGGCCCGGGTCGCCGCGTGCTCCTCCTGGGAACGGTCGGCCGCGCCGAGCGCCGCCACGGTCGCGTCGACCGACGGCAGCACGGCGTCGGCGATGCCCAGGCGCAGGGCCTCGTCGGACGAGACGGTCAGGAGCTGGCCCTCGGGGCTGACGCCGGGGATCGAGATCGTCTCGTCGACCATGGCCTCGGCGATCTGGGGGTCGCGGCCGGTCGCCTCGGCGGTCGCCCGCATCAGGCCGCGCGTGTAGCTCTGGATCTTCTCCGGCGCGTACTCGCCGGCCTGGTCGACGGCCGTCGCCGCGCCCATCGAGGCCCCGGGCACGAAGACAATCTTGTCGTTGGCGTAGGCGATGAGCGCGCCCGCCGAGGCCGCGTTCCGGTCGATCACGGCGACGGTCGGGACGGTCGCCGACAGGATGGCCTTACGGATCTCGTCGGCCGCTTCGAGCAGGCCGCCGAACGTGTCGATGTCGAACACGACGAGCGAGGCCGAGTCGGCCTCGGCGTCCTCCAGGGCGCGGTCGACGTAGGCCGCGAGGGCGTTGTCGATCATCCCGTCGATGGCGACGCGGTAGACGGGGCCGTCGCCGAGCGGGGCGTCGAGGGCGAGGGGCGAGGGCTGGGCCGCCGGGCCGACGGCGGCGGCCGCCAGCAGCAGGACGGCGGCAACGCGGAGGGCAGACATATGAACGGTTCGGATCGTGTCACGCGGGTACGTCCGCGCTCGGATCCGTGTTGCGTCGCCGGGCCTGCGACCGGCCCGGGCCGCCGGCCCCCGCTAGGGCTCGATCACGACCGGCGTGCCGACCTCGACGTAGGCCCACAGCTCGTCCATGTGGACGTTGCGGAGCGCGACGCACCCGCGCGTCCAGGCCCGCTGGCGGCCCGAGCCGTGGCCGTGGATCTCGATGAGCCCGCCCAACGCCGTGTTCATCGGCGGCTCCGTCCCCTCGCGCTCGGCCCGGGCGATGGCCTCGTACTGGGCCTGCGTGATGATCCCGTCCTGGAACCCGCGGAGCGCGTGCGCCGAGCCGGGGTAGCTCAGCACGAACGCCCGGTAGTAGCTCGACGCCCCGTTCCGCCGGGTCACGAAGAACGTGCCCTCTGGAATGCGATAGTGGTCGAGCTCGTCTCGGCCCGACCGCCGGACCTTGTCCTCCTGGCTCACCGACACGTCGGACGGGAACGACCGCAGGAGCTCGGTGCCGCGGTACACGTAGGTCATCCGCTCGCTCTTGTCGACGCGGACCCAGACGTTCGACAGCGCCGCCGCTCGGACGTAGCCCCGCGTCGGGCCGTACTGGACCCAGCGCCAGCCCGCGGCGAACCCGTCGGCCGGCGGCCCGGCCTCGCCGAGCACGCGGACGCCGTCGCGCGTTCGGAGCGTGGCCAGCAGCCGCGCCCCGTCGGCCGGCGACTCGCGCAGGGCGACGCCCCGCTGGGTGACGTAGTACGCCGGGGCCGCCTCGACGTCGACCTCGGGGGCCGCCGGTCGCGCCGTCGCCAACGCCTCCGGGTTGGCCTGGGCGCCCGCGGGCACGGCGAGAGCGAACAGGAGGAGGGCGAGGAGACGACGCCCAGGTCGGATCGGAGACATGTCGGGGGGAGCGGACGGGCCCAAGGTATCGGCAACAACGCGCGGCTCCTCGCACAAACGACGCGGACACGGCTCACGCACAGGAGCCGACCGGAAACGGGCCGCCGCGCGGGGTTATTCCTCGGCGCCGTTGTGGGCGAGGCACGCCCGGTACGCCTCCACGACGCCGCCCAGGACCGGCGCGCGCGTCACGACGTCGGCGGCGGCGTGGGCCGCGGGGGCCCCGTTGGCCGGGGCGAACCCGAGCCCCGCCGCCGCGATCGCCGGCGCGTCGCCGTTGGTGTCGCCGATGAACGCGACCTCGTCGAGCCCGAGCCCGTCGGACTCCGCGAGCCAGCGCAGGGCCCGCACCTTGGTCAGCCCGTGCGGCACCACGTCGACCGAGTACGGCGTGTGGTAGGCGACCAAGCCCGACCCCTCGGTCGCCACGAACGCCTCGACCTCGAGCAGGAACGTCTCGCACTCGCCGACGACCGGGCTCACGATCCCGGCTTGTGACCGCTTGCCGTAGTCGAACGAGACGGTCTCCGACCGCGAGACCACCTCGGCCAGCAGGAACGCGCGGCACCGGGCGAGCGCGGCCTCGGTGGCCGGCGTCAGCGCCGGGTTCCAGGTGATCCGGGCGGTGCCAAGGTCGAACCGTCCGCCGCCGCTCTCGAACAGCGCGGGCGCCCGCAACGCCAGCGCCTGTGCCACGGCTTCGACGTAGGCGTAGCTCCGCCCCGAGCAGATCCCGATGCGCGGGTACCGCTCGTCCGTCTCCGCCCGCTCGCCCCACGCGCGGAGCTGGCGGAACCCGTCCAGGTCGAACGGGACGTAGGGCTCGCTGAGGCAGCCGTCGATGTCGGCGAGGAAGAGGCGGATCATGGGCACGGGGCGAGAGGCATGGGGCAAGGGGCGTTCTCGGCCGGAAAAAAGAGACGTCTGCCCGTTCCCGCTTTCTCGCGCCTCTCCCTCACCGCTCGACCGTCATCAGGATGCCGGAGGGCTCGACGGTCGGCCGGTCGTCGCCGGGTGGGGAGAAGACGCCGTCCGTCGCCGGCACGAACCACGCGAGGTCGCCCTGGCGGATGTAGAGGTCGAAGGCCACGCCGTCGAGCGTGCCGTCGTCGCCCTCGATGGACCAGCTCAACGTCCGCGTCGGCGCGTCCCAGCGCGTGCGCAAGGTGGGGACGCCCTCGCCGTCGACCCAATAGTCGAACAGCGGGCCGAGGTCGCGGCCGGACGCCGCCTCCAGCGACGCGCGGAAGTCGGCGGTCGAGAGCGGGCGGTCGGCGAAGTCGACCTGGATCTGGCGGAGCGCGCCGAAGAACACGTCGTCGCCCAACGTCAAGCGGAGCAGGTGGAAGACGGAGCCGCCCTTCTGGTAGACCGTCGGGGAGAGGACGTCGGCGGGGTCGTCGAACGACGTGGGGACGAGCCGCCGGGCGGCGTCCTCCGCCCCGATCTCGCGCGACATCAGCGTGCGAAAGCGGCGGCCGGCGTCCCACCCGTCGAGCCGCTGGTAGACCTCGGTCGTGAGGTAGGTCGCGGCGCCCTCGCTGAGCCACAGGTCGCGCCAGCCCGCCGGCACGACGGCGTTCCCCCACCACTGGTGGACGAGCTCGTGGGCGTTGACCTCCTCGATGGGCGTCCGGCCCTCGGCGTTGGCGCCGTAGAGGTCGGCGCGCAGGAACGGAGCCGCGGCGTTCTCCATGCCGGCGTAGGCCATCGGCACCTCGACCGTGGTGTAGCTGGCGTAGGGATACGGGCCGAGCATCGCGGCCAGCACCTCCATCATGGCCGGCGTCCGCCCGAGCCGCGCCGCCAGCCCGGTGTCGGCGGCCAGCAACGCGTGGCGGATGGGGACCGGACCGGCCTGCTCGGTGACGGTGAAGTCGCCCACGGCGAAGGCCCAGGTGTAGGGCGGCGCCGGCTCGTCCAGGACGAACTGGGCGTGCCTCTGGCCGCCCGCCAGCGAGTCGCCCACGGCCCGGCCGCTCGCGACGACCTCGAACGCCTGGGGCACGACGACCGTCAGGTCCAGCCGCGCCGGGTCCGACGGGTCGTGGACGGCGGGGAGCCAGCCGGCCGTCCGGTCCGGCCAGCCGTCGGTGTAGACGACCGTCTGGCCGGCGGCCTCGTCCGCGTAGAGCCCGGCCGCCGGGACGCCCCGGTAGACGACCTCGACCGTCGACGAGCCGGCGCCGCCGTCGAGCGGGACCGACAGGGCGTCGCCGTCGCGCCAGAACAGGACGGCGACGCCGTCGACGCGGACGGTGACGGTTTCGAGCGCGTCGTCGAGGCCCAGGACGAGCGTTTGCAGCGTGTCCGGGTGGGCGATGTCGAGCGTCGCCGTGGCCCCGATCTGGCGCGTCTCCGGGTTCAGCAGGATCTCAGCGCGGACCTCGCGGACGTCGACGCCGGGCTGCGGGCCGGGCGCGTCGACGCTGTCGCGGTCGGCCGGGCCGCCGCAGCCGGCGAGGGCGAGGACGGCGGCGGCCACGAGGAGTCGGGTCACGGACGGCTGGCCCAGAGCACCCAGGCGATGAGGACGAGTTGGAGCGGGAGCCGCGCCAGCAGCAGCCAGCGCGGCGCGAGCCGCCGGAAGCGCTCGGACTCCCGGGCCATGTACAGGTTCGCCGGGAAGACGGCCACCAGCAGCGCCGCCAGCCCCCACCCGGCCCACGGCCGCACCGCCGGCACGAGGAGCCCGATCCCGCCCAGGACCTCGGCCACGCCGGAGACCAACACCAGCAGGCGCGGCGCCGGCAGCGACGGCGGCACGATGGCCTCGAACATCTGGGGCTTCACGAGGTGGAGCACGCCGGCCCCGACGAACGCGACGGCCAGCAGGACCACGGAAAGTGCGCGGAGCGTCTCTGGCGGAAGGCCGATCACAGCGAGGTCGGGCACGAGGCCGCGTGTCCACCCCCCCTGTCCCCTCCTGTCCAGGAGGGGGACTCCGCAGGCACGTCTGTCTTCACCGGACGAGCCCTCACGCGTCCTCGTGGATCTTCATGTCCGAGAGCCCCTCCACGAGCGCGTCCGAGATGCCCATCGCCGAGAAGCCGCCGTCGTGGTAGAGCGTCTGCATGGTGACCATCCGGCTGTAGTCGCTGAGCAGCGTCACGCAGTAGTCGGCGCAGCTCGCGGCGTCGGCGTTGCCGAGCGGGGCCACCTTCTCGGCGAACTCGAACATGGCGTCGAAGCCCGAGATGCCGCCGCCAGCCGTCGTCCGGGTCGGGCTCTGGGAGACCGCGTTGATCCGGATGCCGCGCCGGCCCAGGCGGTAGCCGAAGCTCCGGACGATCGACTCCAGCAGCGCCTTGGCGTCGCCCATCTCGGAGTACTCCGAGAAGACGCGCTGGGCGCCGATGTAGCTCATCGCGAGGACCGACCCGCCGTCGGACAGCGACTCGGTCGCGAGCGCCGCGCGGACCATCCGGTGCAGCGAGATGGCCGAGATGTCGAGCGTCTTGTGGTACCACTCGTACTTCAGCTCCTCATAGGCCCGGCCCTTCCGCACGTTGAGCCCCATCCCGATCGAGTGGACGACGAAGTCGAGCGGGCCGCCGAGCGCGTCGGTGGCCTGGCCGAACAGCTCTTCGAGCTCGTCGTCGGCCGTGGCGTCGGCGTAGACGACGGGGCTGCCGCCGGTGGTCTCGGCGAGCTCGTCGAGCCGGCCGAAGCGCTTGGCGACGGGCGCGTTCGTGAGCACGAACCGGGCGCCCTCGCGGTGGGCCGCTTCGGCGAGCGCCCAGGCGATGGAGTTGGGGTCGAGAGCGCCGGAGATGACGCCGGTCTTGCCGGCGAGGAGCCCGTTCGAGTCGGCCATGGGGTGGGGTCGGGAGAGGGCCGCCAAGCTACGGACGCCCCCCGGGCCCGGACGGCAACCCCCGGCGACCTCTCAGGGCGAGTGCACACTCCCACCCCCCCACAGAGTCGTCCTGAGCGGAGGCCGTCGGCGGCCGGAAAGGACCCCGACGCCGACCAGGACGGCTCGCGGTCGCCCTGTCGAGATCCCTTCGGCTCCGCTCAGGGCATGCCCTCGACAAGATCAGTGCTGCGTCAAGCTCTTGTTGGTGGGTCGGCGCTCGGGTCGGTCGACCCCCCCTGTCCCCTCCTGTCCAGGCCTGTCCCCGCGCAGGCGGGGAAGGGGGACTCCCTGACGGACCCCGGTGCGCGTTCCATCCACCAGTAGCCGCTTGACAGAGCACTCAGGGCGACTCGTTCTGGTGAGGTTGCGATAGCACTGGGCGACCTCTCAGGGCGAGCGATGCTACTGATCTCCGGCCCGGACCCCCCGTCCGAGCGCCCATCGCTCCGCTCAGCGGGCGCTCCGACGGTCCCTCTCAAAAGGGGGACAGCTTTCCGAGCCCGGGTGTTGGCGACGGTTGGAAATTGCCGGTCTTCGTCGGGTGAAAATGTCCGGGGTGTGGTCCCCTCCAGGGCCGCCCGGTGCCACCGCCAGTCGGTGAGCCCGTCCGGTCCACACCTCCAACTTGGGCGCTCCACTTCCCGGAGCACCCGTGATCGGACTCGAAGCCCACATGCTGCTCAGACACTACCTCGCCGAGGGCCTCTCCAAGGCCGACATCGCCCGGCGCCTCGGCATTAACGCGCGGACCATCCGCCGATGGATCGTGGCCGGAGAGCTCGACCGCGACCTCGATGAGCCTCCGCGCTACAAGCCCCGTCCACCTCGCCCGACCAAGCTCGACCCTTACCGCGAGATCGTCCGGACGCGGCTGGCCGACTACCCCGAGCTCTCCGCCGTCCGCCTCTTCGAGGAGGTCCGCGCGGCCGGCTACACCGGCAGCTACGCCCAGGTCCGCGACTTCGTGCGGCAAGTCCGACCGAGACCCGCCCCCGAGCCCGTCGTCCGCTTCGAGACGCCACCGGGGCACCAGGCCCAGGTCGACTTCGCCGAGTTCCACTTCCCCTGGGGCAAGCGCTACGCGTTCGTCGCCGTGCTGGGGTACTCCCGGCTCCTCTTCCTCCGCTTCTCCGCTCGGCAGGACATGCGGGCTCTCTTCGACGGTCTCGAGGCCACCTTCGAGGCCTTCGGCGGCGTCCCACGGGAGATCCTCTTCGATCAGATGAAGTCGGTCGTCACGGCCGACCTCCGGCTCCTCGGGGGCCAGCTCGTCGTCAACGAGGAGTTTCTCCGGTTTGCGGCCCACTGGGGCTTCCGGCCCCGCGCCTGCCGCCCGTACCGGGCCAAGACCAAGGGGAAGGTCGAGCGGCCGATCCGCTACGTCCGGGACAACTTCGTCTACGGCCGGGACTTCGTCGGCGACGACCACCTCGCGGGCGAGCTCTCGCGCTGGCTGGAGCGGGCCAACGACCGCGTCCACGGCACGACGCGCGAGGTCCCGCGCGAGCGGTTCGAGCGTGCCGAGATCGGGACCCTGCTCCCGCTGGCCGAGAGCCCGTACCGCTCGTTGGTGCTCCGGACGGACACCGTCCGCCGAACGGTCTCCGCGCCCGCGGTCTCTGCGCCTGCTCTGATCGCGGCCGACGTCGCTGTCCCCCGGCTGGTCGCGGTCGAGAAGCGTCCCCTCTCCGTCTACGCGGCTCTCGCCGGGGGTACGCGATGACGAAGCGCATCCCCGCCCCGTCGCGCCGGGAACGGCTGCTGGCGATGCTGGCCGACCTCAAGATGCCTGGAGCGCTCGAAGCGCTCGACGGCGTGCTCCAGCGCGTCGACGGCGGAGCCCTCACGGCCGCGGAGGCCATCGAGGCCCTTCTCCAGGCGCAGATCGCGCTCCGCAACGACCGCCGGTTAGAAGCGGCTATGCGGTCGAGTCGGCTGCCGGCCGTCAAGACGCTGGCCGACTTCGACTTCTCGTTCCAGCCGTCGATCAAGCGCGAGCAGGTCGAGGCCCTCCACGAGCTCGGCTTCGTCGAGCGCAAGGAGAACGTGGTGCTCCTCGGCCCGCCCGGCGTCGGCAAGACGCACCTGGCGATCAGCCTGGCGGTCACGGCGGCCGAGCGCGGTCGAAGGGTCTACTACGGCACGCTCTCGGCCCTCGTGACGAGTCTGGAGGAGGCGCAGGCCTCGGGCTTGCTCGAACAGCGGCTGAAGGTGCTCACGCACCCGGCGCTGCTGGTCGTCGACGAGATCGGCTACCTCCCAGTCCGTCCGAGCGGGGCCGTGCTCTTCTTCCAACTCATGGCGCGGCGCTACGAGCGGGCCTCGACGGTGATGACGAGCAACAAGGGCTTCGAGGAGTGGGGCCAGGTCTTCGGCGACGAAGTGATGGCGGCGGCCCTGATCGACCGGGTGCTGCACCACTGCCACATCGTGTCGATCCGAGGCAACAGCTACCGCATCCGTCACCACCGTGACCTCTGGGACGACGACCCGTCGGAGCCCCCGCACCACACCCCTATCGCGACGACGACCTGAGGCCCGTCCCCTCCCGCAACCCGGACATTTTCAGCCGACACGATCCGGACATTTCCAATCGCCATTGACACCGGGAGCGCAGCGACCGGCTGGGAAGCGGGGGGTCTCGGGTTAGCATGCGCTCGCCCTGCGGCGACCTCCAGGGCTACCGCCCCCCACAACGTCATCCTGAGCCCGCGAAGGATCTCAGCACGGACCACCGGGCCTTTCCGCACCGCCTCCTACGGCCTGGAGGGTCAGCGTTGAGATCCTTCACGTTCGCTCAGGATGACACGTTTGCCGGGCATGCGACAGCCCTGTGGCAACCTCCGCCTCGCCGTGCATCGCTACCGTCTCCCGACGGGGGGCCTGAAGCGGGACGGGAGAAGGCCGGGGACCACAGATCCTCAGGCTGGCGGACACGGCACGCCGTGTCCCTACGGGTGCTCGCGAGGCGCCTGCCGCTCGCACTCCGTCGCACCCGCTTCCGCCAGCAGCGTCTCGATGGCCGCCAGCATCTCGGCTTTCATCACCGGCTTCGAGAGGTACGCGTCGAACCCGGCGTCGAGGCAGCGGCGGCGGTCCTCGGGCGACGCGTGGGCCGTGAGCGCCAGCGTCGGGAGCGCCGACAGCTGGGGGTCGGCGCGGATCACGCGGATCAGGTCGAGCCCCGTCATGCCGCCCTGGTAGTTGAGGTCCAAGAGCGCCGCGTCGACGTCGCCGGCCGCGAGCCGCTCGGCGGCCTCCTCGGCCGACTGCGCCGTCACGACCTCGTACCCCTGGCGGAGGTAGATCGAGAACAGCTTGCAGTTCTCGGGGTAGTCGTCGGCGACGAGCAGCGTCGGGCGAGGGGCGGGCATGAGGAGGGCCGTGGGGGGCGGTCGGTATCGGCGTTCCCTCGGGTCACTGAAGGTCCGCGCGTCGGGTTTCTCCGCCGAGCGCCCGTCGGTAGGCGTCCCCGAGCGGGGCGACGGCGCGGCTCAGCGCGCCCGCGACGCCGGGCGCCGCGGCGAGTACCCCGCCCGTCGCGACGGGGTCCGCCCCGTCCCACAGGCCGGCGACCACGCCGCCGGCGGCCTCCACCAAGACGACGCCGGCCGCCAGGTCCCACGGCGCCAGGCCGGCCTCGAAGAACCCGTCGAACCGGCCGGCCGCCGTCCACGCCAGGTCGACCGCGGCGGCCCCGTGCCGGCGCAACCCGCGCGTCGACCGCATCACGGCCTCGGCCGCCGCGAGGTAGCCGTCGACGTAGCGGTAGTCGCGGAACGGGAAGCCGGTCGCGACCAGCGCGTCGTCGAGCCGGTCGGTCGCCGAGACCGCCGCCGGGCGTCCGTCGACGGTCAGGCCGTCCCCGCGGGCGGCCGAGAACAGCTCGCCCGACGACACCTCGAGCACCACGCCCACCGCGCCGGCGCCGTCGACGCGGAGCCCGATCGAGACGGCGTAGGGCGGGACGCCGTGCGCGAAGTTGGTCGTCCCGTCGAGCGGGTCGACGATCCAGACGCGGCCCCGGTCCAGGTCGAGGCCCGCGTCGGCGCCCTCCTCGCCGACGACGGTGTCGTCCGGAAACGCGGCGCGGAGCGCGTCGAGGACGATCCGCTGCGAGCCCTCGTCGACGAACGTGACCAGGTCGTGGACGCCCTTCGCGCGGAGGTCGCCGGCGGCCAGACCGCCGGCGTGGGGGCGGACGAAGTCGGCGGCGGCGCGGGCGGCCGACTCGGCGGCGCGGCGCTCGTCGGAGAAAGGCATGGCGGGTCGCGGGGCGGGCCCGTGCAACCCCACGCCGGGGGGCGGGTTCTGACGGCGCCCCCTCCCCCGCCCGTGCGCCCGCTCCTCCTGCTCGCCCTGCTCGCCGGCTGCGCCGACCCGGCCCCGTCCGCCCTCCCCGGCGACCCCGAGGCGCTTCGCCTGCTCGGGGCCGTCGACGCGGGCGCCGTCGCCGACGCCTTCGACGACCTCGGCCGGACGGCCTACGCCGCCGACCTGACCGTGACCGACCTCGACAGCGACCGCGAGGTCGGGCGCGAGACCGTCACGCTCCGCCGGACCGACGCCGGGACCGAGGTCGACCGCACGGGCACGGGCACGCTCGCCGCCGCGTCCGGCGCGGCCCCGTCCCTCACGGACCCGATCGCCCAGGCGCTCACCGACGACCCGCCCTACCTCGACCCCGTCGCCGGCGAGGCCTACCGGCGGACGGTCCTGGGCGACACGACCATCGGCGGCGCCCGTTTCCTCCTGGTCGAGGCCGTGCTCACCGACGACCGGAGCGAGCTCGGCGTGCGCCGGGTGTGGGCGGCCGTGGCCGACGGGGGCCGCGTGGCGTCGGTCGAGGTCGAGCGGTCGGCGGAGTCGGCGATCTACGACGAGGCCAGCCGCGTCCGCGTCGACCTGATGCCGCACGCGGGGGGCTGGGTGCCGCGCCGGGTCGAGACCGACACCCGGACCGACGTCCCGCTCTCGGCCCCGGCCCACGTCCGCACCGCCTGGCGCGTCCGCGTCGGCCGGTGACGGCGCGGGGCCTCGGCACGCCGGCTCGGCACCTCGGGACGGTCGGCTCGACGATGGACGAGGCCGCGGCGTGGGCCGCGGAGGGCGCGCCGCACGGGGCCCTGGTCGTGGCCGAGCGCCAGTCCGGCGGGCGCGGGCGGCACGGGCGGGCGTGGACGGCCGAGACAGGGCAGAGCCTGCTCTTCACCGTCGTCCTGCGCCCGGCGCTCGACGCCAGGGGCGTCGGCCTGATGCCGCTCGCGGCCGGCCTGGCCGTGGCCGAGGCCGTCGAGGCGTTCGGCGCCGGCGCCCGGATCAAGTGGCCCAACGACGTCCGCGTCGACGGGCGGAAGGTGGCCGGCATCTTGGCCGAGACGACGTGGGCGCGCGGCCGCCCGTGCGTGCTGCTGGGCGTCGGGCTCAACGTGGGGCAGGACGCGTTCCCGCCACCGCTCGACGCCACCGCGACGTCGCTGGCGCTGGCGACCGGCCAGCCCGTCGCGCGCCTGGCCCCGCTCCGTCCGCTCTTGGACCGGTTGGCCGACGCGCTCGGCCGAGTCGCGTCCGACCCCGCCGGGCTCGTCGCCGCCGTCGAGGGACGGATGGAAGGCGTGGGCGAGCCGGTGGCCGTCCGCGACCCGGCCACCGGTCGCGTGGTGGCCGAGGGCCGGGTCCTCGGGCTCGCGCCGACCGGCGCGCTCCGCGTGGCCACCGAGGACGGCGAGGTCGCCGTCGTGGCGGGCGACGTGACCCTGGCCCGATGACGCTCGTCACCGGCGCCACCGGGTTCGTCGGCTCGGCGCTCGTGCGCCAGCTGCTGGACGCCGGCGAGCCGGTCCGCATCCTGCGCCGCGAGACCTCGGCGCTGGACCTGCTGGGCGACGCCGCCCGCCACGTCGAGCACGCGGTCGGCGACGTGACCGACGCCGACTCGGTGTACCGCGCCGCCGAGGGCGCCCGCACGGTGTACCACGTCGCGGCGGCGATGGCGTTCGCGCCGAGCGCCCGCGAGAGGCTGCGGGCCGTCAACGTGCGAGGCACGGCGCACGTGGTGAACGCGGCGCTCGCGGCCGGCGCCGAGCGGCTCGTCCACACGTCGAGCATCGCCGCGCTGGGGCGGACGCTCCGTCCGACATCTCTCCTCGACGAGGAGACCGTGTGGGCGCCGTCGCGGGCCAACACAGCCTACGCCGTCAGCAAGCGCGACGCCGAGCGGGAGGTGCAGCGCGGCGTGGCCGAGGGGCTCGACGCGGTGATCGTCAACCCCGCCGTCGTGTTCGGGCCCGGGCGCTCGGGCGAGGGGACGGTCGCGCTGGCCGAGCGCGTCGCGGCCGGCCGGGTCCCGCTCGCGCCGCCGGGCGGCACGGCCGTCGTCGACGTCGACGACGTGGCGACGGGGCTCCGACTGGCACGCGCCCACGGCGCGACGGGCGACCGGTTCGTGCTCGCGGCGGAAAACCGGACGTGGGCCGACATCCTGGCCGCCCTCGCGCACGCCACCGGCGCCGAGCCTCCCCGGTGGACCGCGCCGCCGTGGCTGCTGACCGCCGCCGGCGCTCTCTCCGAGATCGGCGCGGCCATCACGCGCTCGGAGCCGGCGCTGACGCGGACCCTCGCCCGCAACTCGTCGGCGCCTTACCGCTACGACGGCTCGAAGGCGACCCGCGACCTGGGCCTGGCGTACCGCCCGTTCGACGAGACCGCCCGGCGGATCGCGGAATCGCTGAGGCGTGAGCGGTGAGGTGTGGGCCGGGCAACCTCGTGCCAGCCCTGAGCCTCTGCCATTTCCCCGTTCCCGGTTCCGCGAGCGCCAGCGGGCCTTTCCCGCGAGCGCCAGCGAGCCTTTCCCGCGAGCGGAGCGAGCCCCCCGCCCCGGGTATCTTGCGGCATGGCCCTCTACCTCCGCACCGGCGAGACCGCCCTCTCCGTCGACCGCGCCGACGGCGCCCTCACCGCCGACGGCGAGCCCCTCGACGCCCGCCTCACGACGCTCCGCCGGACCGACCGCGCCGAGACCGTCCTCCTCACGCTCGACGGCCGGCCGCGCGTGGCGACGGTCGAGCGCGACGGCGCCACGACGCGCGTCTGGGTCGACGGCACGCCTATCGAGGTCGACGTCCGCACCGACGCCGACCTGCTGCTCGAGCGGTTCGGCCTGGACGCGGGCGACGCGGCGGCCGACCGCGAGATCCACGCGCCGATGCCCGGCTTGGTCCTGCGCGTCCTCGTCGCGCCCGGCGACGCCGTCGAGGCCGGCCAGGGCGTCGTCGTGCTGGAGGCGATGAAGATGGAGAACGAGCTGACGGCCCCGGCCGCCGGCACCGTCGCCGCCGTCCACGCCGCGCCGGGCGACGCCGTTGCAAAGAACGACCTGCTGGTGGAGGTGGACGTGTAGCGTGGCCGGCTGGTACGGCGGGGCCGATGGTCCGGGGTTCAGGGTTCGCAAGGACTCGCATCCCAGCGAACCCCGAACGTCCGATCCCCGGCCGCCGATGACCGGACCTTGACGCGACACACCCCAAGCCTGCTCGTCCCATGCCCCTCCTTCTGCTCAGCAACTCGACGTCGCCGGGGCGTCCGTACCTCGCGCACGCCCGCGACTGGATCGCCGAGGTCGTCGGCGACGCGCGCCGGGTGGCGTTCGTGCCGTACGCCGCCGTCACGTTCGACTCCGACGCCTACGTCGAGCGCGTCCGTGTCGCGCTCGACGGGCTCGGGCTGGAGGTCGTCGGCGTCCACGCCTCCGCTGACCCGGCCGACGTCGTGGCCGGGGCGGACGCGGTGTTCGTCGGCGGCGGCAACACGTTCCACCTGCTCCGCGAGGTGTACCGGCACGGGCTGATCGACGCGATCCGCCGGCGCGTGGGCGAGGGCGCGCCCTACGTCGGGTGGAGCGCCGGCTCGAACCTCGCGGGGCCGACCGTCCGGACGACGAACGACATGCCCATCGTCGAGCCGCCGTCGCTCGACGCGCTTGGGCTCGTCCCGGTCCAGATCAACCCGCACTACACCGACGCGCACCCGGCCGGCCACCAGGGCGAGACGCGGGCCCAGCGGCTGGCCGAGTTCGTCGCCGCCAACCCGGGCCGGCCGGTCGTCGGGCTGCCCGAAGGGACGGCGATCCGGATCGCCGACGGCCGGGCGACGCTGTTGGGCGACGGCCCCGCGCGCGTGTTCGACACGACGTCGCCGGAGGGCCGCGAGGCGGCTCGGGGCGAGGCGGAGGCGCTGTTCGTCGGCGACGCCCCGGCCTGAGCGCCCGCGTCAGTGGGCGCCGTCGAGGACGATCTCCGAGAGGGCCAGGTCCTCGTAGCGGTCGCCGGGGTAGACGCCGGTCACGACGAGCGTCACCACGTCGCCCGCGCGGACCTGGGGGCCGTCGGGCAGGCTCACCGACTGCATGAGCCTCGTGTCGGCGAGCTCGATGTGGGCCACCGGCCGGCCGTTGACCAGGAGGAGCGCCGTCCGGACCCGCCCGTTGTCGCGCCACGCCGCCTCCGACTTCCCGTACCCGTTGACGACGCGGAAGCCCCACAGCCCGACGGACCCCACGTCGTGCTCCGGGTCCCCGATCAGGCGGAACACCAGCGACTCCCCGATGCCTGGGCCCTCGGCGCCCTCGACCCACGCCGTCTGCGCCGACGCGTCGTCGAGCTGGTCGACGTCGTAGCGGTTCGCCCCCTGCGGGGGGAGGTGGGACGACGCGGTGGTCTCCCACCCGAGCGCGCACCCGAGGCTGCACCCGGCGAACAGTTCGCCGGAGGCCAGCTCCTCGACCGCCCACTCCGCGTCGAGGACCGTGGCCTCGGCCACCGGCACCTGGGCCCAGGCCGGGCCTGCAAGAAGGAGGACGAGGAGGGCTCGCATCGGGCGGTGGTCGTGGCCGGCGGCGCGGTCGAGGAGGAGGCCGGCGTGAGGGACGAGTCTACGACGCGGAGACCGCAGTCCAGCCGGCCGACGTCGCGACCGGCCGCCCCGCTACAGAGTGTAGGTCCATTGATCGGTGCGTCAGGGGTTCGGTGGATCCGCGCTCCGCGAGGCATCCGAGCGGGATCGGCCTCATTCCTGACGGTTGACGCACTGGCCCACGGTGCAAAGCACGCTAGTGCTGTGTCCAGTCTCTATGGCCCGGCTCGCGGTCGGCCCGGTCCACCACCCCTGTCCCCTCCTGTCCAGGAGGGGGACTTCCCGACGGACACGTGACGTGGGGCGGCCCGACAGCAGCAGATGGGCAGGGCACTAGGCCTCGCTCGTCGCCTTCTGCGCGAACGCCGTGACGAGGCGGGCGAAGGCGGCCACCACGTCCACCAAGCCCGTGGCCGCGAGCCGCGCGTCGGGCGAGGTCGGTAGCTTGGGCGGCGAGACGCGGCCCATCCACAGCGGCATCTTCTCGCGCAGGAGCGACGGCCCGGGAAAGCGGCCGGGCGCGAGGTGGGCCCCGTAGAACGCGGCCTTCCGGTCGAGCCGGGCGTAGACGCTCTGGTCGGGCTCGACCTCGCCCTCGCCGCCGCCCGCGACGACGGCGGCGCCCAGCAGGAAGTCGTGGTAGAGGAACGGGAGCTCGGCGAGCGCCGGGCCGACGGCGGCCAACGCGTCGGGCCGTTGGCGCAGGCCCACCTCAGCCGCCCGGGCCGCGACCGTGGCCACCAGCGCCAGCGTCTCCTCGGCGACGAGGCTGGGGTCGGCCTGGTCGGTCAGCGTGGGCAGGACCGTGCGGACGACGTCCTGGGTGACGGAGAGCGCGGCGGGCGCGGCGAACGTGGCCACGCGGGCGGCGAGGGCGAGGTCGGTCATCGGGCGGAGGCGACGCGGCGCTCCAGCCGCGCGCCCGTCCGGCCGTCCACGACGGTGACGACGAGCGGGACGTCGGTGGGGCCGCGGAGCGAGACCGTCCCGCCGTCGAGCACGGCCACGCGGTCGACGGGCACGGCGTCGGGCCCCTCGTCCGCGCGGCGGACCTCGACGACGCACGCCCCGCACGCCGACGGGAGGGCGACCGGCCGGAGCTGCCCGTAGCCGAGCGCCTCGACGGGCCGGCCCGCGAGCCGAGGCCGCAACACCTGCAAGTCCGTCGACCACCCCTGCCCCACGGGCGCCAGCGCGTCGCCGTCCGCGTCGAGCAGGACAACGGGGCGGTCGCCGACGAGCCCGGCGGCGACGGCCGCCCGGTACCGCGGGTGCTCGTAGGCCGGGTCGCTCGCCGGGCCGAGCTCCGTCTGCTCGACCGTCAGCGGGTCGAGGCCGGAGAGCGCGCGGAAGTACTCCGCCATCGGGTAGAACCACGTCACGCGGACCTCATTCACGTGCGCGTATCCGGCGTGGACCAGGACGCGAGCGTCGGGGTCGCGGCCGATCGTCCGGTCGAGCAGGTGCTGCGCCTCGGTCAGGTCCCGGCGCCGCTGGGCGCTCATCGTGTCGCCCTCGACCTGGTCGGCCGCCTCGATCTCGTACGGCACCAGCGTGTAGCCGAGCCGGAGCGCCTCGCGGACGACCGCGCCGAAGACGGGCTCGTCGGTGTACGTCCCCATTCCGGCCGTGGGGAATCTCACCGCCGCCAGCACCGAGTCGGGCTGGAACGTCTCGGCGGCGAAGTAGCGGTACCCCCGCGCGTAGAGCGGCTCCAAGAGCGCGAGCGTCAACAGGCGCGTCGAGGCGTCGTGGTGCGCCTCGTTGATCATCACGACCTGCGTGTCCTCGGCCCGCCGCGCGATCTCGGCCACCGCGTCGACGGCCCGGGCGCCGTTCGGGACGACGCCCACGGAGTCCCACCGCGTCGCGCTCAGCGTCGCGTCGTTCCAGCGGAGGGCCGCGCCAGGGTCGCCGATCTCGCCGGCTCCTTGAGCGAGGACCTGGCGGACGAAGTCGCCGGCCTGGCTCTCCGCTGGATAGGTTGGCTCGGCGGCCAGCAGGCGACGGTAGGCCGAGAGCGGACCGTCGCCGGGCTGCGGCTGTAAGAGCTCGAACGGGGGCGGCTCCTCGTCGAGGTCGTGCTCTTGGGCGGTCGCGGCGCTGGCGACGAGCGCCGCGGCGAGGAGGAGTCGGACCATAGGTTGGAGGGTCGAGGGACCCCGTCGACGCACAGGGACCGGCCGAGTTGCCACCCTCGCTAGTGGAGCGTCACAGCAATTCTGACGGGTTCAGGTCGCCGATGCGTGATCCGTGATCTTTCCCGACGAGAGTCACGCATCACGCATCGAAGGCGCTTGGGGCCGACCCGACGACCTCTCCGTGGCGGAGCGCTAGCTCTGCTCCTGGGTGCCCGCGGGCCCGCCGCCGATGGCCGTCCGCATCTCGGTGTCGGCCTCGATGTTGCGCAAGTTGTAGTAGTCCATGATGCCGAGGTTGCCCTGGCGGAACGCCTCGGCCATGGCCTTCGGGATCTCGGCCTCGGCGCGGACGAGCCCCGCGCGCTCCTCCTGCTCGGACGCGACGGCCGCCGCCCGGCGCTCCTCGGCCTTGGCCCGGGCGACGCGGAGGTCGGCCTCGGCCTGGTCGGTCTGGAGCTTGGCCCCGATGTTCTCGCCCACGTCGACGTCGGCGATGTCGATGGACAGGATGTCGAACGCCGTCCCGTTGTCGAGCCCCTTCGCCAACACCGTCTTCGAGATGTTGTCCGGGTTCTCGAGCACCTGGGCGTGCGTGTCGGAGGAGCCGATCGTGGACACGATGCCCTCGCCAACGCGGGCGATGATGGTCTCCTCGCCGGCCCCGCCCACCAGCCGCTCGATGTTGGCGCGGACCGTCACCCGCGCGATCGCGCGGACCTGGATGCCGTCCTTGGCGATGGCCGAGATCGGCGGCGTGGTGATGACCTTCGGGTTGACCGACACCTGGACGGCCTCGAACACGTCGCGCCCGGCCAGGTCGATGGCCGTGGCCCGCTCGAACGTCAGGTCGATGTTGGCCTTGTCGGCCGAGATCAGCGCGTTGACCACCTGCTGGACGTGGCCGCCGGCGAGGTAGTGGGCCTCGAGCAGCGGCGGCGAGACGGGGATGCCCGCCTTGTGCGCCGTGATGAGCGGCCGGACGATGGCGGCCGGCGGCACGTTCCGCAGCCGCATCCCGACCAGGTCCCGGAACAGGCTCAGCTTGACGCCCGAGAAGATGGCCGTGATCCACAGCCGGACCGGGATGAAGTACAGCAGCACGATCCCGAACAGGACCGCGCCCAAGATGACGATGAGACTGCCGACGCCGAGGAGGTCTTCCATGGGGGTGGAGAAGGCGGGGCCGGGCGTACGCCCGCCCCGCTAGTTGTTGCGCGGCCCGGTGGGCCGGCGGTAGTCGCCGCTCCGGCCGCCGGTCTTGGCGAGCAGGCGGACGCCCGTGATCTCGATGTCCTTCGTGACCGACTTGCACATGTCGTAGACCGTCAGCGCGGCCACGGTCACGGCCGTCAGCGCCTCCATCTCGACGCCCGTCGGGCCCTCCGTCTTGGTGATCGCGCGGACCTCGACGGTCCCGGCCTCGTCGTCGAGCTCGAACTCGATCTCGACGTTCTGGAGCACCACGTCGTGGCAGAGCGGCAGCAGGCGGCTCGTCTGCTTCGCGCCGAGCACGCCGGCCACGTTCGAGACGGTGAGCACGTCGCCCTTCTGGATCTCGTTCTCGCGGATCAGCCGGAGCGCCTCCGCCCCGACGACGACGCGGCCGGCCGCGACCGCCGTCCGCGCCGTGGACGTCTTGTGGCTGACGTCGACCATCCGGGCCTGGCCCTGGTCGTCGACGTGGCTGAGGGTGGGGGTTTCGGTCATGGGAGCGGTGGGGGAACGCCCGTCAAGATAGAGGGGCGCGCCGACTGGCGAGGGCACTTCGGGGGGGTCGCGGGCCGTGGGGCGAAGGTTCCTGAGAATCCTGAGTCGCCTCGTGCCACCCGAGGCCGCCCTCCGCCCGCTCGGCGTCCCCGCTCTCGCGCGCGGCGAGCTACCCCCCGATCGTGATCATCGGCCGGTTGCCGGTCGCCGCGAGCGCGTCCATGCCGGCGTGGGCCCGCGCCTTGCCGGCGAGCGCCCGGCGGACGAGCGCGACCACGTCGGCGTCCGTCGCGCCGGCTCGCAAGGCGTCGCGCAGGCTGACCTCGCGGGCGCCGAACAGGCACACCTTGAGCGCGCCGTCGGCCGTGACGCGGAGCCGGTTGCAGCCGGCGCAGAACGGGGCCGTCATGCTCGCCACGAACCCGACGCGGCCCCGCCAGCCAGGCCGCGCGAACGTCCGAGCCGTCGCGTGCGGCGAGTCCGTCAGTGGCACGAGCGGGCCGTGGACCGCCTCGACGGCCGCCCGCGTCTCGGCCATCGGCACCAGCTCGGCGCGGTCCCAGCCGTTGCCGTCGAACGGCATGACCTCGATAAAGCGGACCTCGATCGGCTCGCGCGCCGCCAGGGCCGCGAAGTCGGCCGCCTCGTCCTCGTTGACGTCGCGGAGCGCGACGACGTTGACCTTGAGCGAGCGCGGCCCGCCGATGGCGTAGCCCGCTCCGAGCGCGGCGTCGAGGGCCGCGAGCACCGTGTCGAGCCCGTCGCGCCGCGTGACCCGCTCGAACCGGTCGGGGCGGAGGGTGTCGAGCGAGACGGTGAGGTCGGTGAGCCCGGCGGCCCGGAGCGCGGGCAGCCGGTCCCGGAGCAGGAGCCCGTTCGTCGTCATCGCGAGCGACCGCAGGCCGAGCCGCCCCAGCCGCTCGACCACCCCGACGGCGTCCTTGCGCACCAGCGGCTCGCCGCCCGTCAGCCGCACCTTGTCCACGCCGACGCCGACGAGCGCCCGGGCGATCGTCTCGACCTCGTCGGTCGTCAGCATGGCCCGCGTCGGCGTGAGCGGGACGCCCTGGGCCGGCATGCAGTAGACGCACCGCAGGTTGCACCGCTCGGTCAGCCCGAGCCTCAGCGTCGTGTGGCGGCGGCCGAACGCGTCGGTGAGCGCGGTCACTCGTCCTTCCGGAAGATCGTCCGCGCGATCGCGATCGCGGCGCCGACGGCCAAGCCGGCCATCAGCATCACCACGTACCAAGCGGTCGAGCCGAACTCGAGGGGGGCGTCCATAAGATGAGCGGCGGACCGGAGCCACGCGGGCAGGAAGAAGTCGATGCCAGGACGAGTCGCCGACCGGTCCGTAGAGCCCGCGCTGGGCCGACGGCGCTACCGGAAGTCCTGGACGCGCACCACGTCGCTGTCGGCCCGGTCGAGGCGGGAGAGCAGCACGCGCGAGCCGCCGGGGAAGATGCCCAGGCCCGAGTCCTCCGGCACGTCCGGGACGGCGGCGAGCGTGGTGCGGGACCCCGTCGCCGGGTTGAAGCGGACGATCTTGGCAGCCCGGTCGTAGCGCCGCTCGAGCACGTAGACCGCGTTGCCGACCACGACCCAGTTGGCCCAGTCCGCCGGCGAGAGGTTGACGTCCATCCGGGCCGCGCGGACGTCGCGGATCTCACCGTCGATGACGGGGAGCCGCCAGAGGCCCCGGCGGTCGGGCCGGATCACGAGCAGGCCGCCGTCGGGGGCCTCGGCCGCGGCCACGCCGCCCCCGACCGTCACCGGCTCGGCGGCGCCGCCGCCCGAGGGCACGCGGTAGATCTGCCACGTCTCGCCGCGGTCGGACGCGAAGTAGACCCACCGGCCGTCGCGCGACCACGTCGGCGCCACGTCGTCGGACGCGACGTCGGTGAGCGCGCGGGCCTCGCCGTTGGGGAGGATGAGGAACACGTCGGCGTCGGCGTCGCCGCCGGCCCGGGCCGAGACCACGAGCCGCCGGCCGTCGGGGCTCCAGCGGGGGCCGCTGACGCGGGCGCCGCCGAACGTCGTCAGCTGGCGGGCGCCGGTCCCGTCGGCCTCGGCCGTCCAGACCTCGTGGCTCCCCGAGCGCGTCGAGACGAACGCGACGCGCGACCCGTCCGGCGTCACGGCCGGCTGGCGGTCGTCCCGCGTCGATGGGATGAGGGGCCGGACGGGCCCGTCCCCCCGGATCTCGACGATCTGGGAGCGGACGAGCTGGCGGGCGAAGGCGAGCCCTCCGTTCCGCCCGACCGAGGGGCCGGCGATCTCGCCGCCGTCGCTGCCGAGCGCGACCCAGCGGGGGTCGCGGCCGTCCAGCCCGACGCGCCACAGGCCGGCGGCGCCGTCGCGGTTGGCGGCGTAGACCACCTCGCGCCCGTCGGGCGTCCAGTCGAGGCCCGTCACCCCCTTCTGCTCGCGCGCCAGCCGCCGCACGCGTCCGCCCTGGACGGTCACCACGGCCACGTCCTGGCGCCCGTCGAGCGCCGTCCGGACGAACGCGAGCTGCTGGCCGTCGGGCGAGAACGCCGGCCCGAGGTCGCCGGGGTAGGTCGAGGCCGGCGACGTCAGCCGCTGGGGGGCCGAGCCGTCGAGCGGCAGCAGGTGGAGGCTGAACGCGCCCTGGAGCCCGCGCCGGCCCGAGAACGCGAGCTGCTGGCCGTCGGGGCTCCACACCAGGTCCGTGATGGCGAGGTCCCCGTTGGGCACGAGCGCCTGCTCGGGCCCGCCGCCCGCGTCGACCGCGTAGACGCCGCACTCGCCGCCCAGACCGCACCGGACGAACGCGACGCGCTCGCCGTCGGGGCTCCACGCGGGGCTGAGCTCGTTGGCCGGCTGCATCGTGAGGCGGACCGGGTCCCCCACGCCGTCGGCGGGCAGGACATAGATGTCGAACTGGCGGTCGGCCTCGGCCACCCCGGGCACGCCGCCGTCCCAGGCGAACGCGACACGCGAGCCGTCGGGCGAGAGCGCCGGGTCCCGCTCGTCGCCGACGAAGCTCGTGACGGGCGTGGCCCCCAGCGGTCGGACGCCGGCGACGCCGGCCCGGTACGCCACGAACGCGCCGGCGAACAGGACCACGACGCCCGCCAGCGCCCACAGCAGCACGCCCGGCCGGGTCCGCGTTGGCAGGACCGGTCGGCGGACGTCGAGGCCCGTCAGCGGGGCCGCGCCGGTGGCGGCCGGCAGCGTCGGGGCGGCCAGGTCGAGGTCGAGGTCGTGCTCGACGGGGGCGATGAGCGCGTAGCCCCGCTTGCGGAGCGTCTCGACGTAGGTCGGGTTGCGGGCCTTGTCGTCGAGCGCCTTGCGGAGCTCCGAGATGCACCGGGCCAGCACGTCGTCGGTGACGATGGTGCCGGTCCAGACGTCGGCCATGAACTCGTCCTTGGTGACGGTCTCGCCGGGGCGGGCGGCCATCGCGGCGAGCACCTCCATCACCTTCGGCTCCAGCTTGCGGACGTCGTCGCCGCGCGTGAGCCGATTCGCCATCGGCTCCGCGACCCATTCGCCGACCCGGAACGGGGCGGTCACAGTCGGCTGGTCGGCCGTCGATACCGGTTCCATCAGTGACGTCGAATGAGAGGGCCAGGGACCTCGCCGCCTCCGCGTGGAGGGCCGGCGGGCGTGTCGAACGGCCCAACGGTGGTGACCGTTTCTGTGGTGCCCGAATCGCAGCGGGGCTCTCTCACGATAACTCCTGTCCGTCGCCAGACGCCACGTCGCCAGATCGTCGCCGCCGTTCGCTCTTTCGAGAGGGGTCGGGACGTGGTCCCTCATCTAACCCTCACGTCTCTCGCACCCCGTTCCCAAGGTTCAGGGGCCGCCCGTGCCCAGATTGCGGTCGTTCGCCGGGGGCCACCCCACCACCCTCGGGCCAGCGGCGAACGCCTTGTATGAGTACGGACGACCGGGGATTCGTGAGCCACCCCGCCGTCCGAGGTCGACCCCCCTCACCGATGGTCGACCGACTCGGGCCAGTCCCTGGCCCCTAGCCCTCGCCCCGAGACGTCGTCGGGGCGGGGGCTTTTTTTTGTGGACGAAGGCGGGGGCCGAGTCGGCAACCCGGGACTCCGGAGGGGCGACGGGCTAGCGCCACGGCACCGAGCCTTTGGCGGGTCCGCCTCGGACCGATGGCGTGGTCCGGGCCCGACGGCGAGGTCCTCCCACGGACCCCGCCCCACGCGGCGAGCCCGACCGAACCGCTGCGTCGCTGAACGAGTCCCGGTCCCCGCTCCGTCCGCTACTCTCTCTCGTACACCGGCTCGCCGTCGAGGTAGGTGGCCACGACCTCCGTCGCCAGGATCTCTTCCGACGGAACCCTCATGAGGTCTTGGGAGAGCAGGACGAAGTCGGCCCGCTTGCCCGGCGTGATGCTGCCGACCTCGTCCTCCATGAAGGCGGCGTAGGCGGCGTCGAGGGTGAAGCCACGGAGCGCCTCGTCCCGTGTGAGCACTTGGTTACCGTACCACCCGCCGGCCGGCATCCCGTCGGCGTCCTGGCGGGTGACGGCGGCGTGGAAGCCGAGCAGCGGGCTGACCCGCTCGACGGGGAAGTCGCTGCCGAGCGCCAACCGGGCGCCGCTGTCCAGGAGCCGGCGCCAGGCGTAGGCCCCGCGCAAACGGTCGTCGCCGAGCCGGTCGCCCGCCCACGGCATGTCGCTGGTCGCGTGCGTCGGCTGGACGGAGGCGATGACGCCGAGGTCCACGAACCGCTCGATGTCGTCGAGGCTCAGGATCTGGGAGTGCTCGACGCGGTGGCGGCCCGGCCCGCCGCCGGTCGCCTCGATGGCCGCCTGGTAGGCGTCGAGCACCTGGCGGTTGGCCCGGTCGCCGATGGCGTGCGTGTTGACCTGGAGCCCGCACGCCATCGCCGCGCGGACGGTCGCCTCGACCTCCTCGTCGGACCGGAACAGCAGGCCGTGGTTGCCCGGGTCGTCGGCGTAGTCGTCGAGGAGCGCGGCGCCGCGGCTGCCGAGCGCGCCGTCGGCGTAGACCTTGACCGAGCGGACGACGACGCGGGGGTCGTCGATGCCGTCGGGGAAGGCGTCGCAGAACGGGCCGATCTCGCCGGGCGTGATCATGACGTAGTTGCGGATCGGGAACCGGCCGTCGGCCGCGAACTGGCGGTACAGCGGGATCGCGGCGAGCGGGAGCCCGGCCTCGTGGACGCCCGTCAGCCCGTGACGGGCGGTCTCAGCGAGCGCCCGCTCGAGCGCCTCGGCGTAGAACGCGAGGTCGGGCTCCGGGAGGGCCCGGGCCACCAGCCCCTCGGCCGCGTCGACGAACACGCCGGTCGGGCGGCCCCGGTCGTCGACCCGGACGGCGCCGCCCTCAGGCGCTTGCGGCGCGGGCGCGTCCGGGTCGATGCCGGCCGCGCGCAGGGCGGCCGTGTTGGCCCACCCCGCGTGGCCGTCGACGCGGCCGAGCCAGACGGGCCGGTCGGGGAACGCGGCGTCGAGGTCGGCGCGCGTGGGGAAGGCGCCGTCGCCGCCCCAGTCGTTCTGGTCCCACCCGCGGCCCGTCACCCACGCGCCCTCCGGCAGGTCCCGGGCGAAGGCGACCAGCCGCTCGACGACCTCGGCCGTCGACGTGGTCCCCACCAGGTCGGCCGAGAGCAGCGCCTCCCCCAGCCCCATCAGGTGCGCGTGGGCGTCGATCAGGCCGGGGACGACGGTCCGCCCTTCCAGGTCGAGGCGCGGCCAGTCGGGGTAGGCGGCGGCCACCTCGGCCTCGGTCCCGACGGCGACGAACCGGCCGTCCTCGACGGCGAACGCCTGGGCCGTCGTCCGCGTGTCGTCGACGGTATACACGGTGCCGCCGGTGGCGACGTAGCGCGCCTGGGCCGTAGCGAGTGTGGGGACGAGGGCGAGGAGCAGGAGCAGAGAGCGGGGCATCGGTCGGCGGGCGGTGAGGGGGGAAGATCGCGACAGCGCCCCCTTCCGGACGTCAGGTCGCCGGCTCGCGCTCGACCCACAGCGTCACGGGGCCGTCGTTGACCAGGGCGACCTCCATCGTCGCCCCGAACACGCCGGTCGGCACGGGCCGGCCGAGGTGGCCCGCCAGAGCGTCCGCGAACGCGAGGTAGAGCGGCTCGGCGACCTCGGGCCGCGCCGCGCGGACGTAGCTCGGCCGGGTCCCCTTGCGCGCGTCGCCGGCGAGGGTGAACTGGCTCACGACGAGCGCGTCGCCGCCGACGTCCGTCAGCGAGCGGTTCATCCGGCCCTCGTCGTCGGGGAAGACGCGGAGGCGGGCGAGCTTGTCAGCCAGCCAGTCGCCTTCGGAGCGGGTGTCGCCGTCGACCACGCCGAGCAGCACGAGCAGCCCGCCGCTGATGGCACCGACGACGGCCCCGTCGACGCGGACGGAGGCGGAGGAGACGCGTTGGACGAGGGCGATCAAGGGAACGGGGAACGGGGAACGGGGAACGGGGAACGGGAAGATGGCTGCCCCGGGGCCGACGGCGCCACCGACGGGCCCCGAGTTGCCCACGAAGCCCCCAGCCCCTACCCCTCTGCCCTTTCCCATTTCCCCGTTCCGGCGAGCGGAGCGAGCCCACTTCCACGAGCGCCAGCGAGCCCCCGTGACATCCCGTGACAACCTGAGATCCTGGCCTGACAGGCGACAGGGCGCGTCCGGCTAGCTTGCTCGCGTGGACCCCTCCTCTCCTCGCGCGCTCCGCCGGCTGGCGGGCGCCCTCCTGGCCCTGGCCGTCGTCCCCGCGGTGGCGTTCGCGGCGGTCCAGCTCGCGATCCAGGACGAGAGCGAGGCCCGGCTGGCGGAGCTCCGCGACGAGCAGCTCGACGGCCTCCTGTTCTCCGTCAACCAGACCGCGTGGGACGTCACGACGACGTGGGCCGACCGGCTCGACCGTGCCCAGGCCACCGACCACCCCGCCGCGGTCGGCGCCGGCGGCGACGCGACGGCGGCGTTCCTGGCCGAGACGCCGGCCGTCCGGTCGGTCGTCGTCGCCGACACCGCGTTTCGGACTGTCGCCGCGTTTGCCGGGACGGACGGCGAGCCGGCCGAGATCGACCGGGCGCGCCTGCGCGGCCTGGTCCCCGACTCGACCGTCCGGACGCTGCTCGCGCAGCGCGCGCTCGGCTACCGCAAGCTGGCTCCGGCCACGCTCCCCAACGGCGCCCTCGGGTTCGCCTTCGTCACGGACCGCGCCGAGGGCGCACCGCGCGTGGTGCTGATGGTCGCCGACGGGGTCCGGTTTGTCGAGACCGTCGTCATGCCGGCCCTCCGGGAGGTCGGGCGCGGCGGGGTCGAGCTGGGCGTCTTCCGCGACGGCGAGGCCGTGGCCGCAACGGCCGCCCTGGCCCGGGCCGACGTCGAGCGCGAGCGGCCGCTGTGGCTCCTGCCCGGCTACGCCGTCGGCGCGCGCGTGGGCGAGGGGTCGGCCGAGGCCGCGCTCCGGCGGCGGATGGCCCAGAGCCTGTGGCTGCTCGGCGGCATCGTGGTCGTGTTCGGCGGGGGCGCGCTGCTCGCGTGGCGCGGCGTCCGCCGCGAGGTCGAGGTGGCCCGGCTCCGCGAGGCCTTCGTCTCGAACGTGAGCCACGAGCTGCGGACGCCGCTCGCGCTTATCCGGCTCTACGCCGAGTCGCTCGCCCAGGGCCGCGTGGCCCCGGCCCGGACGGCCCACTACCACACGACGATCGTGGCCGAGGCCGAGCGCCTGAGCCGGCTCGTCGGCAACGTGCTCCAGGTCAACCGGTTCGAGCGCGGGACGGCCCGGATCGCCCGCCAGCCGCTCGACCTGGGCGCGCTCGCGGCCGAGGTCGCCGAGCGGTACCGGCCCGTCGTCGAGCGCGAGGGGTGCCGCCTCGACATCCATCCCGCCGACGGCCGGCTCCCCGTCCTGGGCGACCGCGACGCGCTCGCCGAGGCGCTCGTCAACCTGATCGACAACGCGGTCAAGTACGGCGACGGCGGCCCGGTCGAGGTGTCGGCCCGGGCCGAGGGCGGCCGCGCCGTGGTCGCGGTGGCCGACCGTGGGCCCGGAATCCCAGCCGCCGACCGCGAGCGCGTGTTCGAGCCCTTCGTCCGCGTCCAGCCCGAGAGCCCCGACGGACTCGTCCACACCGCCAAGGGGACTGGGCTCGGCCTGGCCCTAGTCCGCCGGATCGCCGACGCCCACGGCGGGTCGGCGACCGTTGACCCGCGTGACGGCGGCGGCAGCGTGTTCCAGATCGCCCTCCCGACCCATGCCTGACCTCCCCATCCTGATCGTCGACGACGAGCGCGCCATGCGCGAGGGGTTGCGCGACAACCTCGAGTTCGAGGGCTACGCCGTCGACCAAGCGGCCGACGGCGAGGCGGCGCTCGCCAAGCTCACCGACGGCGCCTACCGGCTGGTGATCCTGGACGTGATGATGCCGAAGCGGTCCGGCTTCGAGGTGCTCCGCCAAGTCCGCGCCGCGGGCGTCCGCACGCCCGTGATCCTGCTCACGGCGAAGGCCGAGGAGTTCGACGCCGTTCGCGGGCTCGAGTTCGGCGCCGACGACTACGTCACGAAGCCGTTCGGGCTGGGCGAGCTGCTGGCGCGGATCCGGGCCGTGCTGCGCCGGGTCGAGGGGCCGGCCGCCGGCTCGCGCGAGGTGATCGACGTCGGCCGTCTCCACGTCGACCTCGGCTCGTACACGGCCACCTCCGACGGCGCCGACGTCCCGATGACGCACCTCGAAGTGGAGGTGCTCCGTCACTTCGCCGCCCGCCCCGGCGCCGTCGTCTCGCGCGACGAGTTGCTCGACGAGGTCTGGGGCGCCGACGTGGCCCCGACCGCCCGGACGGTCGACAACTTCGTCCTCAAGCTCCGCCAGAAGGCCGAGCCCGACCCGTCCCGCCCGCGCCACTTCGTGACGGTCCACGGCGTCGGCTACAAGTTCTTGCCATGAGCCGCGCTGTGTTCCTGGTCCTCGCCGTCGCTCTCCTCGCCGCCGGGTGCGTCGGCGACGGGCCCGCACCGCCGTCGTGGGCCGCCGACGACTCGCGCCCGCCGTCGCCCGACGACTGGACCACGCTCGTCGACCTGGCCGGGGCGTGGGACATCCGCCTGGGCGACGCCCCGGCTGACTCGGGCGGATGGGCGCCGATCGCGGTCCCGGCGGCCTGGGAGGACCAGGGCTACCCCGGCTACGACGGCTTCGCGTGGTACCGGACCACGTTCGCGCTCGACGCCAAGACGGCCGACCTAGCCCGCGTCGAGCCCACGTTCCTCCTCCTCGGCCGGATCGACGACGCCGACGAGGTCTGGCTCAACGGGGCGCTCGTGGGCTGGGGCGGGCGGATGCCGCCGTTCTACGAGACCTCCGCGTTCGGCTTCCGCACCTACCGCGTCCCCCCCGGCCTGCTGCGCGCCGACGCGCCCAACGAGCTCACCGTCCGCGTGTACGACGCCGGGCTCGAGGGCGGCATCCTGGAAGGGCCCGTCGCCCTGGCCGTGCCGACGGCCCGCAACCCGGAGAGCGTCCCGCTCGTGGCCGACCTGGCCGGCGACTGGCGCTTCCAGCCCGGCGACGACCCGGCTTACGCGGACCCCGGGCTCGACGACCGGGCGTGGGCCCGGATCCGGGTGCCGGGCCAGTGGGAGCGCCAGGGCTTCCGCGACCTCGACGGCGTGGCGTGGTACCGGACGACGGTCGCCCTCGACGCCGAGGCCGCGGGCGACGACCTCGTCCTGGTGCTCGGGCTCATCGACGACCTGGACGAGACGTTTGTCAACGGCGTCCGCGTCGGGGCGACGGGCGACGTGGACTCGGGCGTGGTCCGGGGCGACGAGTGGCAGGTCGAGCGGGTGTACACGGTCCCGGCGTCGGCGCTGCGGGTGGGCGACAACGGGATCGCCGTGCGCGTGTTCGACGGGCCGAACGAGGGCGGGATCTACCGAGGCCCCGTCGCGCTGATGACGCGCGACGCCTTCGCCAGACGTGGGGGGTCACCGCCCACAGCCTGGTCCGACGACGACCGCTGGGCTCCGGACCCGCCGCCTGTCCCCCCGCGGCCGTCGCGGTGACGACCGGTGACACGGCGGTGGCCGGCGGTGACGGCCGGTCACGAGCAGGTGACAACCGGCGGGGGCCGGCTCCCGAATGTGGGTCACACCAGCCCCCGCCTCCCATGACCCGCCTCGCCCCGCTCGCCCTCTCGCTCGCCGCCCTGACCGCCCTCGCCCCGCTCGCGTCGGCCCAGGCCCGGTTCACTTCCACCCCGCTCGCGGCTCGCGCCGAGGCGTCCACGACGGTTTACGCCGGCCTCTACGCCACCGACGGCGGGATGGTCGAGGTCCGCGCGGCGGACGGCGGCGTGGTGCTCGTCGCCCACGGCGCGCCGGTCGCCGACGCCCTGATGCCGCTCACCACGACCGACGCGGCCACCGACGCCCGAGCCGAGGCCTTGCTCGACGCCTGGACGCTCGACGACCTCGGCACCGTCGTCGCGGCCGTCCGCCCGAGCCGGCAGGCCGACGCGACCACGTCGCTCGCGGCGTACCGCGCGGCGCTCGTTCGTGGGCGTGGCCCCGCCGTCGCCGGGCGCGTCGTCGGGACGTTCCGCCAGATCGACGGCCGGTCGGCGACGCTCGTCCAGATGCTGTTCGAGCGCGGCGCCGAGTGGGCCTCGTTCGTCTGGGACGAGGACGGCCGGCTGGTCACCGTCGCGCGGGGCCTGAGCCCCGTCGTCGTCGGGATGGCCGAGTCGGCGGGCGCTGACGCCTTCGAGGCCGGCTCGCTCCCGGTCGTCTTCGGGCGCGAGGCCGATGGCCGCGTGTTCGCGCTCCACGTCGGCGACCGATTCTCGGCGGTCCGGTAGCGACCCCGAGCCGCGGGGCGGTCTGTCCGTTCGTCCCGCACGCCCCCGAGGGACGGCGCTTCGGCGCCCGACCTCGGGGGTTTTTGTGGAGGGATGCGGGACGGAGGGATAGAGGGACGGGCTCGACACCCCACAGGGGACTGTCGACCCCTCCTCCCTTGAGGGAGGTGTCGGCGGAGCCGGCGGAGGGTGTCCTCGGCGTCTCGTGCCGAGGTGGACACGCCCACCCGCGTCGCGGGAGTCCCCTCAAGAGGGCAGGCCATTCTCAACGGCGTGCCTCGCAACCAAACCCGGCCGGACTCGGCCTGAACCGCCGCATGAGGGCTCCAGCGTCCACGGCCGGGCTCTGCGCATCCCTCCGTCCCTCCCCGTTCCGCATCCCTCTCGACCCCTACGCCACCATCGCCCGCTGGGCCGCCTCGCGTCCGGGCCCGGTCAGCGCGAGCCGGTCGCCGGTCCGGGTCACGGCGCCGCCCCGCTCGGCCGCCCGGACGGCCCGCTGCGCGAACGACCGCTCCCAGCGGAGGTGCTCCTGGAGGTGGCCCACGCGGCACTCGCGGTCAGCTTGGGGCGTGTGCTCGTGGTGCAAGAGGTGGACGAGCAGCATCCGCTCGGCGAAGGCGACGCGCTGCCGCGCCCGCCGCCTCGCTTGGGCCACCAGCCCACGGTCGGGCGCGACCGCCAGGCACACGGCGAACACGACGCCCGCCATTACCGCCATCGCCCCGGCGATCGACACGTCGAGCCCGCGCGCGAGCCAGTAGCCAGCGACGGCGCTCACCACGCCCAGGGCGACGGACAGGCCGAGCAAGACCGGCAGGCGGTCCGTCAGGAGCCACGCCGCGGCCGGCGGCGCGATCATCAGCCCGACGACCAGGATCGACCCGACCACGTCGAACGCGCCCACGGCCACCACCGACACCAGCGTCATCAGGGCGTAGTGGACCGCGGCCGGCGCCAGCCCCAACGCGCCCGCGAGCGCCGCGTCGAACGTGCTGATCTTGAGCTCCTTGTAGAACACCGTCACGAACGCGAGCACCATCGCCAGCACGGCGCCCATCAGCCACAGCGACTGCGGCCCGAGGTCGCGCCCGCCGACCTCGAACCGGCGGATCCACGAGAACGCGGGGTCGCCCAGGAGCACCGCGTCGGTGTCGAGGTGGACGCCGCTCGCGTAGCGCGAGATGAGCACGACGCCGATCGAGAACAGCGCGGGGAAGACGAGCGCGATGGCCGCGTCCTGCTTCACGAGCCGCGTCCGCCCCAGCGCCTCGATCAGGAACACGGTCAGCACGCCGGTCGCGGCGGCGGCCACGAGCAGCAGCGGCGAGTTGAGGTTCTCGGTGTGGAAAAACGCCAGCACGATGCCCGGCAGGATGGCGTGGCTGATGGCGTCCGACAGCAGCGCCGTCTTGCGCAAGACGAGGAACGCGCCGACGAGGGCGCACGCGGCGGCCGTGACGGCGGCGATCAGCTGGATCTCGAGCTGGGGGGTCACGGGGAGAAGAGGACGGAGGGGATGGAGGGGAAGGAGGGGGCGGAGAGGCTAGAGGGGCGTCGGCCTTTCCATCCCCTCCCCCCTTTCCGTCCCCTCCGTCCGCGACTGTCTCGCCAGCCGCTGCGCCTCCGCGAGCCCGCGACGCGTCAGCGCCCAGGCGTCGTCGCGGGGCTCGACCAGGCCCTGGTGGCGCAAGCGCTCCAGCGTCGGGGCGACGGCTTGGGGGCGGACGGTCATCGTCTGGAGCGTGGCCGCGGGGTGCGGGTAGTGGACGTCGGCGTGGGCGAGGGCGAGCGTGTAGAGGTCCTCGAGCGTCCCGGCCACGCGCAAGATGCGTCGGTTCCGGCGCCCTCGGAGCCAGGCGGCGACCAGCCCGCGCCGGGGCGCGAACGCCAGGCTGATGCCCACCAGCACGGTCGCGCAGAGCACGATGGTGGGGCCCGTCGGCAACCGGGCCGCGGCGCCGCTCAGCAGCGCGCCGGTCGCCCCGCTCAGCGCCCCGAACACGCCCGCCAGCACGACGACGCCCACCAGCCGGTCCGTCCACTGCCGCGCCGCCGCCGCCGGCGCCACGATCAGCGCCGACATCAGGACCACGCCGACCGTCTGCAACCCGATCACGATGGCGATCACCAGCAGCGTCGTCAACCCGACGTCCAAGACGCGGACCGGGAAGCCCTGGGCGGCTGCGAAGTCGGGGTCGAACAGGAGCAGCTTGAACTCTTTCCAGAAGACGGCCATCAGCAGGACCGCGACGGCGCCGAGCCCGGCCATCGTCACGACGTCGCGGCCGACGAGCGCGGCGGCCTGGCCGAACAGGAACGTGTCGAGCCCGGCCTGGCTCGCGTTCGGCTGGGCCTGGATGTAGGTCAGCAGCACCATCCCCAGGCCGAAGAAGACGGACAGCACGATGCCGAGCGCCGCGTCGTACGGGACCCGGCTCCGCGTCACGATCCCGCTCACGCACAGCGTCCCGACCCAGCCCGCCAGCCCGGCCCCGACGACCAACACGAGCGGCGCCTTGCTGCCGGTCAGCAGGAACGCCAGCGCGACGCCGGGCAGCGCGGCGTGGCTGATGGCGTCGCCCAGGAGCGACTGCCCGCGCAGCACGGCGAACGCGCCGAGCGAGCCCGACGACAGGCCCAGCACGGCCGCGCCCAGGGCGACGGTCCGCAGCGTGTAGTCGAGTTCTAGGGGCATGGGGCATGAGGCATGAGGCCCGGGGCCTGGCCCGTCGTCCTCCCGGTGGACGGACCTGCGTCTTCGACCCCTTGCCCCATGCCGCTTGCCCCTTGCCCTCCGCCGGCCTGGTACGGCACGCGGCCCCCGTACGCCAGGCGGAGGTTGGCGTCGGTGAACACCTCGGCGACGGGCCCAGCCGCGATCCGGCGGACGTTCAGGAGCAGCACCCAGTCGAAGTACTCGGGCACCGTTTGCAAGTCGTGGTGGACGACGAGCACGGTCTTCCCCTCCTCGCGCAGCCGTTGGAGCAGCGACACGATGGCCTTCTCGGTCGTCGCGTCGACGCCCTGGAACGGCTCGTCCATGAGGTAGACGCGGGCGTCCTGCACGAGGGCTCGGGCCAGGAACACGCGCTGCTGCTGGCCGCCCGAGAGCTGAGCGATCTGGCGGTCCGCGAAGTCGACCATCCCGACCTGCTCGAGCGCCTCGGAGGCCCGGGCGCGCTCCTCGGCGCCGGGCCGCCGGATCCACCCCAGCCGGCCGTACGTGCCCATGAGCACCACGTCGAGCACGGACGTCGGGAAGTCCCAGTCGACCGATCCGCGCTGGGGCACGTAGGCCACCTCGCGCCGACGCTCGGCGAGCGACCCGCCCAGCACCTCGACGCGGCCGGCGGCCGTGGGCAGCAGCCCCAGGATGGACTTGATGAGCGTCGTCTTGCCCGCGCCGTTCGGCCCGACAATCGCCATCAGCACGCCCTCGGGCACGACCAGGTCGACGTCCCACAGCACGGGCGCGTCGCGGTAGGCCACGGTGAGGTCGGCGACGTCGATGGCGGGGGGGGAGGGGATGGGAGGGATGGGGGGGGCGGAGGGGTTGGAGGGGTTCATTGCGGATCGGTGTCTTCGGACGGATGCATCGGGTCGATCCCGTAGAGCGCCGCGTCTTCCTGGACCAGACCGGCGGTGCCGCACCACGTCTCCGGATGTCTCATCATGTGGACCAACCCCGCGCAGATCCGGCGGGTCGTCCGGGTCAGGTCGGCGTGCGACTCGTCGGAGAGGTAGCCGCACTCGCGTGCCGTGTCGAGCCACACGACGGTCTCTTCGGCTTCGGCGAGCGCGTCGGTCAGCTTGCTCACGAAGTGCTTCGGGTAGCGCCGCTTCGCCCACGCCTCGGCGACGTTCGCGCCGACGGCGCTCGACGAGCGCCGAACCTGATCGGTCAGTGCGTACCGCTCTTCCTTCGGCCACCCCTTCGACAGCCCAAACACGCCCTGCCGAGGCTCGACGGCGAGCCCGTAGATCCCAAGCTCCTTGTAATGACGGACCATCGCGACGGGTGTCAGTTTGTCCCTCCACCCTTTCCTTCCCCTCCGCCCTCTCCGTCCCCGCCCAACGCCCCCACGATGGTCGACACGTTGTGGCGGATCATCCCCTCGTACGTCCCCTCCGGCGTGCCCGGGTCGCCGAGCGCGTCCGAGAACAGGTTGCCGCCGATGACGACCTCGAAGCCCCGCGACTGGACCGCCTGGAGCACCGCCTGGATGTTGCGCGGCGACACGCTGGTCTCGACGAACAGGGCCGGGATCCGCTGTTCCGCGACGTAGGCCGCCAGGTCGCGGACGTCGGCCGTGCCGGCCTCGGTCGCCGTCGACAAGCCCTGCAGGCCGCGGACCTCGAAGCCGTAGGCCCGGCCGAAGTAGTTGAACGCGTCGTGGGCCGTGACGATCACCCGCTTGTCGTCGGGCACCGTCGCCACCTGCTCCCTCACCCAGGCGTCGAGCGCCGTGAGCCGAGCCTGGTACGCTTCGGCGTTGGCGAGGTAGGTCTCGGCGTGCGTCGGGTCGAGCGCGATGAGCGCGTCGGCGACGGCGGTCGAGACGCGGCGCCACAGGGCCACGTCCATCCAGACGTGGGGGTCGAAGGCGCCCGAGAACTCGGGCGGGGCCAGCAGGCTGCCCTCGCCGATCACCTCGGCCACCGGCTCGGCGATGATGCCGCGGCCCTCGACCTGCTCCAGCACCTCGCCCATCTTGCCCTCCAGCTCGAGCCCGTTGTACAGCACGATGTCGGCGCCGACCAACCGGGCGACGTCGCTCTCGCGCGGCCGGTAGAGGTGGGGGTCGACGCCCGGCCCCATCAGCCCCTCCACCTCCACCCGGTCGCCGCCGACCTCGCGCGCCAGGTCCGCGATCAGGCTCGTCGTGGCGACGACGCGGACCGGGCGCTCGGCGACGGGGCCGTCGGAGGCGCCGGTGGCCGGGCCGCAGGCGGAGAAGGCGGCGGCGAGCACCAAGGCCACGAGACCCCGGCGCCACGCTGGGACGCTCCGAGGCCGCGGCAGGCTCTGCGGGACGGAAGAGGGGGAGCCGGTCATCGGATGTCGTCGAGGAAGAGGAACGGGGCGGCGTCGGCGGCGAGGGTGGCCGTGTCGCCGGCCCGGTCGCCCGAGAGCAGGCGGACCGTCACGGCGCCGTCGTCGGCCACCTCGGCCAGCCGGAACCGGACGCCCGGGAACAGGCCCGCTGCGCCGACGGCCCGCAACAGCGCCGCGTCGTGGTCGGACACCCGGGCGACCGTCGCCTCCTCCCCGGCGTCGAGTCGCGCGAGCGGGAGCAGGTCGCGCTCGTCGAGCACCAAGTCGGGCGTGGGGATCGGCGCCCCGTGGGGGTCGTGCGTCGGGTGGCCGAGCGCGGCGTCCATGCGCGCCTCCAAGTCTTCGGAGAGCACGTGCTCCCAGGCCTCGGCCTCGTCGTGGAGCTGGTCCCACGGCACGCCGAGCGCTTGGTGGAGGTAGGTCTCGACCAACCGGTGGTGGCGGATGGTCTCGACGGCCACCAAGCGGCCGGCCTCGGTGAGCCAGGCGCCCTGGTACTTCTCGTGGTCCACGAGGCCCGACGCCGCCAGCTTCTTCAGCATCCCCGTCACCGACGCCGGCGCCACGCCCAGCCGCTCCGCCAGCGCCGACGTTGTGGCAGCCTCGCCCGTCCGGGCGAGCGCGTAGATCGTCTTGAGGTAGTCCTCGACGGCGGGGGACGGCATGTCTGGGGTTTAGGTCGCCCTAATTTAGCCCAGCCTAAACCAGCTGGCAGGTGGGCGGTTCCCGGCTCGGGCGTTCCCCGGGCGCCGGCGTCGGCGGAACCGGGACCGGCCTCCTCGATAGGCGCCGTCCTCTCCCCTCTCGACACCCATGGACCTCGGACTCTCCGGCCACCGCGCCGTCGTCACGGGCGCCGCCGCTGGCATCGGCGGCGCGACCGCCCGCTTTCTGCTCGACGACGGCGCCTCCGTCCTGCTCACCGACCTCGACGGCGACCAGCTCGCCGAGACCGCGCGGTTCCTCACCGACGACTTTGGCGACCGCGTCTCGACCGTCGTCGCCGACCTCACGACGGAGGACGGCGTGGCCGCCCTCAAAAAGGCCGCGCCGGACGGCGTCGACGTCCTGGTCCACACCTGCGGGATCACCGGCGCCAAGGGCGACCCGCTCGACGACATCACCGACGACGACTGGCTGGAGGCGTGGCAGACCGACTTCATGTCGGGCGTCCGCGTGGCCCGAGCGTTCGTGCCGGCCATGCGCCGGGCCGGGTGGGGCCGCGTCGTGTTCGTGACGAGCGAGAACGTGGCCCAGCCGTACTCCGACGAGGCCGTCTACAACGCCGCCAAGGCCGCCGTCCTCACGCTCGCCAAGGCGATGGCCCAGCGCTACGCGCCCGACGGCGTGCTCGTCAACTCGGTCGCCCCGGCCTTTATCGCGACCGACATGACGGAGGGGATGATGGCCAAGACGGCCGACGAGGAGGGGATCACGAAGGAGCAGGCCATCGAGAACTTCCTCGAAGACGACCGCCCGCACCTCGTCCTGAACCGCCGGGGCCGCCCCGAAGAGGTCGCCGCCGTCATCGCGTTCCTGTGCTCGGAGCGCGCCAGCTTCGTCGTCGGCGCGAACTACCGCGTCGACGGCGGCTCGGTCGCGTCGATCGACCTGTAGATCCGGGTGGCGTGTGGGAGGGGACCACTCCCATGGCCCACACACCCCCGCTCCCTACCGCCCCTCGTCGCGGATCTCGCCGTACCACGCCCGCATCACGTCGAACGCCAGCTTGCGGTGGCCGTCGGGCGACACCAATCCCTTCCGGTTCCAGAAGTCCTGGACGCCGGGGAGCGGGCGGCGGGGCGAGCGGAAGTCCATCAGGATCCAGGGGCTCGCGCCCGCCAGCCCGTCGATTCGGGACAGCATGGCCACCTGGCGTTGGTAGAGGAACCGCTGGTGGTCCTCGGTCCAGACCTCGTCGCGGTCACCGCGCCGACCCGCCAGAGCCCCGCCGCCGAACTCAGAGATCACCAACGGCTTGTCGTACGCCAGCCGCCACGTCAGCGCGTCGGCCCGGGCCGGCGTCCCCTCGTACCAGCCGACGTACTCGTTGACGCCCTGGACGTCTAGGTCGGCCGCGAGCGGGTCGTCCACGACGACGGTGTCGCCGCGGGTCTCCTTGAAGAGGGCGGCCGTGACCAGGCGCGTCGGGTCGAGGGTGCGGACGGTGCGGATGAGCCCGCGCAAGAACGCGAGCCGGGCGTCGGTCTGGGGCGTCTCGTTCGCGACGCTCCACAGGACGACGGCCGCCCGGTTCTTGTCGCGCGTGACGAGCTCGCGTAGCTGGCGCTCGGCGCGGGCGAAGGTCTCGGGGTTCTCCCAGTCGACAGCCCAGTAGACCGGGACCTCGGCCCAGAGCAAGATCCCGAGGCTGTCGGCCAGCTCGACGGTGTGCGCGTTGTGCGGGTAGTGGGCCAGGCGGACGAAGTTGGCGTTCATCTCGCGCGCCCAGCCGAACAGCGTCGCCGCGTGCTCGGGTGCGAATGCGCGCCCGCCGCCGGGCCGCTCCTCGTGCATCGAGATGCCCCGCAGGAAGACGGGCTCGCCGTTGAGCAGGATCTCGGTGCCCCGGGTGGCCACCGTCCGGAACCCGACGCGCTCCGTCGTCCGGTCCAGCCCAGCGCCTCGGTGGGTCGCCTCGACGGTCACCGTGTGGCGGTGCGGGTCGTCCGGGCTCCACCGGCGCAGGCCGCGGGCGTCGAGGCGGAAGTCGGCCCGGCCGTCGGTGCCCGTCGTGGCCGTGGCCGTCCGGCCGTCGACCGTCACGCGGACCGTCGCGCCGGCCTGGTGGGCGCCGTCGAGCTGGACCCAGCCGGCGACCTCGTCCGGCGCGTCCGGGTCAAGCTGGACGAACGTGTCGCGGATGAACGTGGCCGGCACCTCGACGAGCGCCACGTCGCGTGTGAGGCCGCCGTAGTTCCACCAGTCGGTCGCCAGCGTCGGCACGGCGTCGCGGCGGCGGCGGTTGTCGACCTTGAGGACGAGCGACTGCGGGCCGCCGGCCAGCGCGTCCGTGACCTCGAACTGGAACGGCGTGAACCCGCCCTCGTGGCCGCCGAGCGGCGTCCCCCCGAGCCATCCCAGCGTCTCGTAGTTGGCCCCGCCGACGTGCAGGAAGACGCGGTGGCCGGCCGCGCGGTCGGCGTCGGTGCGCGGGTCCTCGACCTCGCGCTGGTACCAGACGGTCCCCTCGTAGAGGAAGAGGTCGGGCGCCTGCGTGTTCCAGTCGCCCGGCACGTGGAGGCGGCGCGACGACGGGTAGTGGTACTCGAGCCGGTCCGTCGGGTCGGTGACGCGGGCGTCGTTGCCGTACATGTCGCGGCGGGCCGGGTCCATCGGCTCCAACGTCAGGATGTTGCGGTAGCCCGTCTCGTATGGGTCGACCACGGCCGCCCACGACCCGTGGAGCGCCGTCGTCTCGCGCGCGCCGACGTTCGTGATGAGCGGGGCCGACCCGGCGTTGACGGTGAGCGGGCCGCCCGTCTGCGCGCTGGCGGAGGCGGCGACGAGAGCGGCGAGGGCGAGCAGGCGCATGGCGACGGAGGCGAGGTCCTGAAAGATGCCCTCGGCTCCGAGCCGGCGCCACCGGCTACTCCTCCAGCGACGGCAGCACGACGCCGCCTCGGCCGTTGCCGCCGCTCGGCTCGAGGTCGAGGACGGTCTCGAACGGCAGCGTCTCGACGCCGACCACCTCGAGCGACGCGCTGTCGAGCGTGAGCGCGACGCGGGCCCCCTCCGTCAGGCTGTCGAGCAGGGCCGGCGTGTACAGGCGGAGCGCCATCTGCATGGCCGGCATCCGCCCCGGGATCGCCTCGTGGTTGACGAGCATCGCCTCGCCGCCGTACATCGGCTGGATGTAAACGGCGCGGACGACCAGCTTGGCGGAGCCGCCCGCATCGGCGGGCGCGTCGGCGCAAGCGGCGAGGGTGACCAGGACGGTCAGGAGGAGCGGGCGCATCCGAGTCGCGGGGGGCCGCCGTGGACGCCCCACGTCCTGCCCGGTTCTCCCCCGGGTCACGAGTCATACCGCGTCCGGTTGATCCGTCGCTGTTCGGGACTGGAGGGGGTGGGGAGTGTGGGGGCGGAATGCCCTCTCCTCCCACACCCCCATACCCACACACCCGGATTGGGTATCACTCCTCGTCCGGCAGGAACGACGACCCGTCCGGGTTGACGGCGTAGCGGATCGTGTAGACGTCGTCGATAAAGCTCTGGATAGCCACCTTGGCGTAGCCCTGCCCGTCGCCCAGGCGCAGGACCAGCGTCCGCCTCGGGATGGGCGTGACGCCTCCGCCGGGCGCCGTCTCGAACAGGCCGTCGCCCGGGCCGGTGCAGACGGCCCGCGCCGGACCCGACGGGCACGGAGACTCGCCGTCGCGGCGGTACACGATCGTATCGGCGAGGGCGTCGGCGACCGCGTCGAACGGCACGTCGAGCACGGCGCCGACGCCCGCGCCCAGTCCGCTGCCGCCGCCGTTGAGCAGGATCTCCGTCCCGCGGAACGCGAGGTCCCACCGCGTCGTGGCCGAGTCGGCCGCCGGGACGATGGCCGAGACCCCGGCCGAGTCCGGAGCCAGGTTCCGGAGCGACACGAACGTGAAGCCCGGGCCACGGGCCTCGATGCCGCCCTCGGCCCCCTCGAACGGCTCGGCGTCGACGGGGCTCGACCCGCACGCGCTCAGCACGGCGACGGCGGCGGAGAGGGACAGCAACGTGCGGAGCATCGGGGGCCAAGGAAAGGGCGCCGCAAGCTAGCGTTGGGACACGCGCCTCACGAGCGCCGCCGCCCGGCCATCTGCCCCTCGCTTGCTCTGTTGAGAAACTCCGGACCGACGTCATCCCGAGCTCGTCGAGGGATCTCGACGCGCGGCGTACAGGCGTGAGATCCCCCGGCCTCCGCGCTCCCTCGTCCGGGACGACACGGGGCCGGTCGCCGTCGAGCTTCTCAACAGAGCACCCCTCGCTCTGCTTGACGGGCGGACGACCTGTCCCCCTTTCGAGGGGGACAGCTCCTGCTGCGCGGAGCGGAGCGATGGCAGCGAGAGCGGGGGGGCCGCCTACGACCGACCTGGCGTCGCCCGCGGCCGCCCCTACTGCCCGAACTCGCGCGAGAGCCGCTCGACGTAGGCCTCCCACAGCAGGCGGAAGTCGGCGGCCTGGGCCTCGACGAACCCGCAGTCGCCGCAGACGCGGACCTGGAGCTCGGTCCGGACGGGCTGCTTCATCATCATCGCCTCCGGCTTCTTGTTCACGCCGACCGACAGCTTGGCGCCGCCGTAGCCCTCGGCGTAGACGAAGGCATCGGGGATGAGCGCGTCGGAGCCGCAGCGCGTGCAGCGGGGCGAGAGGGCCGGGTCGGTCTCGGGCATCAGAGGATCGCCGTGCGGAACGTGTCGTCGGCGCGGACGGAGCGGGCGAAGGCGGCCAAGAGGGCCACCGTGTGCTCGACGTCGGCCAGGTCGACGGTCTCGACGGTCGAGTGCATGTAGCGCATCGGGATCGAGACGAGCGCGCTCGGGATGCCGGCGCGGGACGTGAAGATGACGTCGGTGTCGGTGCCCGAGTACCGGCTCGACGACTCGTGCTGGAGCGGGACCCCCTCGGCCTCGGCCACCTCGACCAGCCGCGCGACGACGGCCGGGTGGTTGACGGTCCCGTGCGTGACGGTCGGCCCGGCGCCCAGCGTGACCTCGCCGTGCTTGGCCTTCTCGATGCCCGGCGAGTCCGTCGCGTGCGTCACGTCCAGGACCACGGCGAGGTCCGGGCGGATGGCGTGGGCCGCCATCTTGGCCCCGTTGCCGCCGATCTCCTCCTGGACCGCGTTGAGCGCCGTCACCGTCGCCGCGTGCTTCTTGCCCGACGCCAGCTCGCCCAGCACCTGGGTCAGCACGAACCCGCCCAGGCGGTTGTCGAGGGCCCGGCCGGTCACCAAGCGCTCGGTCAGCATCTCGGCCGCGTCGGCGTAGACGGCCGGGTGGCCCACGCGGAGCCCGAGCGCGGCCACCTCGTCCGGCGACGACGCGCCGACGTCGACGAACAGCTCCTCGACCTTGGGCGCCTTCTCGTCCTTGTCGCGGTCGCGGAGGTGGATGGCCGTGTTGCCCAGGACGCCGGGGACGGCCCCCTTCGAGCCCAGGAACACCAGCCGCCGGGCCCGGGCGATGACGTGGTCGCTCCCGCCGATCCGGTCGACCCGCAAGAAGCCGTCGTCGGTGACGTACTTGATGGCGAAGCCGATCTCGTCGGCGTGGGCTTCGAGCAAGACCGTCGGGGCGCCCTTCGTGCCGTCGCGGGTGGCCCAGGCGTTGCCGTAGGCGTCGCTCTCGACGCGGTCGGCGCGGCCGTTGGCGCGGGCGGCCCACAGGCGCTGGCCGGGCGCCTCGAACCCGGTCGGCGAGGGCGTGCGCAAAAGGTCGAAGAGGAAGGCGCGGTCGTCGTCGGAGAGCGGCATGCGTGGGGCGTTGAGGGGAGAGGCGGACAACGCGCGAGGCCCCGGGCAGGGTTTCGGGCGCGCTCGCTGGCGCTGGCGCTCGGCAGGGACGCGACGAACCGTGTCCGTTCGGGGAGGTCGGTCGTAGGGACACGATTCATCACGTCCCCCCCCAGCCAACGCGGGATCGCCGCACGCGGCCCGGCGGTACGTTCCCGGAACGCCTTCCGACCCCGATGCTCCGACTCGTCCCAGCCCTCGCGGCCCTCCTGCTGGCCGCCCCGGGGACGTGCCAGAGCACGCCGCCGCCCGTCCTCGACAGGCCCGACCGGCCGCTCGTCGTGATGAACATCGCGGCCCACCCCGACGACGAGGACGGCCTCACGATGGCCTACTACCGCGGCCACCAAGACGCCGTCGTCTACTCCGTCGTGGCGACGCGCGGCGAGGGCGGGCAGAACGAGGCCGGGCCCGACCTCTACGAGCGGCTCGGCGCCATCCGGACGGCCGAGACCGAGGCCGCCGCCCGCATCCTGGGCACCCGCGTCGTCTACCTCAACCGCTACGACTTCGGGTTCTCCAAGCACGCCCGGGAGGCGTTCGCGCAGTGGAGCTGGGAGCGGACCGGGTTCTGGGAGACGGCCGACCCCGCCCGCCTCAACGAGGCGGCGGGCCACGACGCGCTCGTCGCCGACCTCGTCGCGCTCGTCCGCCGGCTCAAGCCCGACGTCCTGTTCACGAACCACGACACCACGACGACCGGGCCGACTGCCCAGCACGGCCACCACCAGGCCGTGGGCCTCGCGGTGCTGGAGGCGTTCTCGCTCGCGGCCGACCCGGCCTTCCACCCCGAGCAGCTCGGCGCCGAGGGCGCCGGCCTGTGGCAGCCGTCGCGGCTGTTCGTGCGCGTCGGCGGGTGGCGCGACGCCGACCCGGACGCCATCGACGTGACGGTGCCCGTCGGCGACGCGTGTGCGGCGACGGCCGCGCGGCCGGCCGAGCCGTGCGCCGAGCGGGCCGTGGCCGCGGTGAGCCAGCACGTGAGCCAGGGGTTCGACGCGTTCGCGCCCCGCTTCCGCCGCGAGACGACGACGTTCCACCTGCTCGCGTCGGCCGACGGCGTGCCGCCGCTGCCCGCCGGCGCCACCGACCTCGCAGCCGGGCTCGGTCCGAACCCGGCCGCCGCGTCGCTCGACCTGGCCACGCTGGTCGACAGCGGCCGGCTCCGGCCGCTCGCTCTCGGCGTGTCGTCGGCGACCGTCGTCCCGAGCCAGTCCGTCTACGTCGGCCTCGGCGCCCTCCCGACCGGCCACGTGCTGACGGTCTATCCGCCGCCGGGCGCCCCGACGCGCGGGCTGTTCGCAGCCGAGCCCGTGACCGCCGCGGCCGGCGACGGCCGGTTGCGCGTGCCCGTCCCCTCCGGCACCACGCCGACGGCGCCGGCCTACCGCGCCCAGTACCGGACCGAGGACGGCTCGGCCCCGCTGCTCTACGCCGTCCGCGACGCCGGCGGCGCGCTCGTGGCCGGCGGGCGATTGCCGGTCGAGATCGTCCCGCCCGCGACGGTCGACCTGGCGCCGGACCCGATCCGGCTGGTGCCGGGCCGCAACGAGATCCCGGTCGAGGTCACGGTCTACGACGCGCTCCGCGACACCGTCGACGTCGGGCTGACGGTCTACCGCGGCGACGCGGCCGTCGTGTTCGCCGTCCAGCCCGTCGCCGCGAGCGACGGCCGGGCCACGTTCACCGTCGACCTGGCGGACGCCGAGCCCGGCGCCTACCGCGTCCAGGCCTCGGCGCGGACGACCGGCTGCGGGTTGCCGTGGTTCATCGTCGAGCGGCCGGCGGCCGTCCTCCCGGACGTGGCCGTCGCGCCCGGCCTGCGCGTCGGGTTCGTCCGCAGCTACGACGGCACGATGGCCGACGCGCTCGCGGTGATGGGCGCCGACGTGGTCGACCTCGACAGCACGGCGCTCGCGACGGGCGACTTCGCCGGGCTCCAGACGATCGTCGTCGACATCCGGGCGCTGCTGGAGCGGCCCGACCTCGGGGCCCACAAGGACGCGCTGATCGACTGGGTCGAGCGCGGCGGCCACCTCGTCGTCGGCTACCACAAGTCGTTCGAGTGGAACGAGGACGACGGGCTGGCGCCGTACCCGCTCGCGCTCGGCCGCGACCGCGTGACGATGGAGGACGCGCCGGTCACGCTCCTGAAGCCGGGCCACCCCCTCTTCGACGCGCCCTACGCCCTGACCGCGTCCGACTGGAACGGGTGGGTCCAGGAGCGCGGCCTGTACTTCCCGTCCCACGTCGACGACCGTTACCAGCGACTGGTCTCGGTCGGCGACCCCGGCGAGGCGCCGTTGACGACGGGCCTGCTGTTCGCCGAGGTCGGCGCGGGGACGTACGTCTACTCGCCCTTGGTGTGGTACCGCCAGCTGGCGGCGCTCAACCCGGGCGCGTGGCGGGCCTTCGCGAACCTGGTGTCGCTCCCACTCACCGACGGCCGCGGCGCGGTCGGGGCGCGCTAGCATGGCCCCCGGCGCGGGGGCGCGCTGGCATCGCGGAGGGACCTGCTAAAAAAGCAGCGCCCGTCCCGTAACCTTCGGCCGCGGCATCCGTGTAGGGGGCACTTTACGCCCTCCCCCCGGGCTTCTCGCCAGGCTCCCGCCGCCCCGCGCGGCCCGTCCCCGGACGACCCGGAGCCCCCCGATCACCGACGGCTCGTGCCGCAGTCCGGTGACGTGCATCTCTGCGGCACTCCGCTCCCCGGAGTCATGTTCAGCACTCGCGTCCCCCGCTCTTCCATCCTCGACTCGCCGATGCGCCTGTGCAGCCGTGAGACCCGCCGGCTGGCCCACGCCACACGCCCGAGCCCATCGCCGCTCGGCCACGGCACGCGGAGGCCCCACTCCCGCCGCGCGTCACGCGCCGTAGCGCGCACCGCCTAACCCGGCGACGTAGTCCTGACAAAGGCGACTCCCGAGGGGGACGGGCCCGGAGCGTGAGTAGTCTCCGGCGCCCGTCCCCCCTCCGCGTTGACTGACTTCCGCCCGCCTGCCCGCTACGACGACGCCCGTCTCGACAGCTACGTCCCCCAGACTGAGAGCCAGGCCGAGGCGCGCGACAAGGCCCGGTCGTTCGTTCGGCTCGCGCGCGTCCGCTACGGGCGGCCGTCGTGGATGAAGCTGTTCCAGCGCGACGACGGGTTGCGGGGCGGGCTCTACCTCGTCGGGCCGGTCGGCACGGGCAAGACGCACCTGCTGGCGTCCCTCTTCCACGCGCTCGCCTCGCCGGAGGACGGGGCGAAGCCGGTGGCCTGCGCCTACACCCACTCGTCGGCGCTGCTGCGGGCCGTCGAGCCGCCCGACGCCTACGCCGACCGCGTCGCCGAGCAAGCCCGCGTGCTGTGCCTCGACGAGATGGAACTGGACGACCCCGCCGGCGAGGTCCGTCTGATCGCCGTGCTCAAGGCGCTGAGGGAGCGCGGCGTGACGCTCGCGGCGACGTCGAACGCCGAGCCGGAGCGGTTCGTCTCGGCGAGCCTGGGCCGCGACCGGCTCGAGCGGTTCATCTCGGAGGAGTTCGAGACGCAGTACCACGTCGTGTTCGTCGGCGGCGACGACTTCCGGCAACGGCTCGACAAGGAGGGCCGCGCCTGGGTCGGCCCGCCGGATGCCGCCCGCGCCGCCATGCGCCGGGCCTTCGACGCGGCCCCCGAGCCCAAGCGGTGGCTCGCGTTCGACGACCTCATCCGGCTCACCACCGACGTCGAGCGGACGCGGCTCGCAGCCGACCTCGCCCGCTCCGGCGCCCTCTTCATCGACGGCATCGACGTGACGGACACCGACGACGCGCTCCGCCTCCTCCGCGTCGCCGACGACCTCTACGGCGTGCCGGCCCCGCCGACGCTGTTCTTCACCTCGGCCACGGCCCCCGCCGACTGGTTCGCGGCCGACGGCCGGCGCGGCATCGAGGCGGCCATCGCCGAGAAGTTTACCCGGACCACGAGCCGGCTGACGGCGCTGGCCGAGGTCGAGCACGTCGGCGAGCCGGAGGGTCGGTGAGCCGGCGGTCTGTGCGGCCTCGGCGCATCCGTCGAGGCCCCGAGGGACGCGCCGTGCTGCCTCCGCGCTCGACCGCGGTCCCGCCGTAGCCTGCACTCGCGTCCGGCCGCCGGGCCCGAACCCGGCGCGCGCGCCAGCGTCCACCCCGCCCGCTCCCCCCTGCCGATGGCCGACGCCAAGAACCCCGCCATCGTCTGCGTCGACGACGACCCCGACGTGCTCCGCGCTGTCGCCCGCGACGTCCGCCGCCGCTACGGCGACCGGTACCGCGTGCTCCGGGCCGACACCGGGGCCGAGGCCATCGCCGCCGTCCGCGAGTTGGTCGGCCGGAGTGAGCCCGTCGCCCTGGTGCTCTCGGACCAGCGGATGCCCGGGCTCGACGGGGTCGGCCTGCTGGCCGAGGTCGCCGACGTGACGCCCCGGACCAAGCGCGTGCTGCTCACGGCCTACGCCGACACCGACGCCGCCATCTCGGCCATCAACGACAGCCGCGTCGACTACTACCTCCTCAAGCCCTGGGACCCGCCCGAGGCCTCGCTTTACCCGACGCTCGACGACCTGCTCGGCGACTGGCGGGGGGCCTACCGGCCCGGCTACGGCGGCTTGCGGCTGATCGGCGACCGGTGGAACGCCGAAGGCCACCGCCTCCGCGACTTCCTCTCGCGCAACAACGTCCCGTACCGGTTCGAGGACGTCGAGCGCGACGACGACGCCCGCGCGCTCGCCGACGGCGCCGCGCTTCCGCTCGTGATCCTGGAGGACGGGTCGCGGCTGGAGGCGCCGGAGCCGCGCGACGTGGCCGCCCGGATCGGGCTCCGCCAGGACGCCGAGCGCGAGTTCTACGACCTCGCCATCGTCGGCGGCGGGCCGGCCGGGCTCGCGTCGGCGGTCTACGGCGCGAGCGAGGGGCTCAAGACGGTGCTGCTGGAGCGCCAGGCGCCGGGCGGGCAGGCCGGCACGTCGAGCCGGATCGAGAACTACCTCGGCTTCCCCGCCGGGCTCTCCGGCGCCGACCTGGCGCGGCGCGGCGTGGCCCAGGCCGAGCGGTTCGGGGTCGAGATCCTGTCTCCGGTCGAGGTGTCGAGCGTCCGCGTGGAGGGCCCGTACAAGATCCTGACGCTCGACGACGGCCGCGAGCTCTCGTGCCACGCGCTGATGCTGGCGACCGGCGTCGACTGGCGCAAGCTGCCGGCCGAGAACGCGGCCGACTTCGAGGGCCGGGGCGTCTACTACGGCGCGGCGATGACCGAGGCGATGGGGTGCGCCGGCGAGCACGTGTTGGTCATCGGCGCCGGCAACTCGGCCGGCCAGGGCGCCCTGCACTTCGCCGACTACGCCGACCGCGTGACCGTCGTCGCGCGGGGCGACGACTTGTCCAAGAGCATGAGCCAGTACCTCGTCGACCGGATCGAGGCGCACCCCCGCATCGACGTCCGCCTGAACACCGAGGCGACGGCGCTCGGCGGCGACGGCCACCTCCAGCGCGTCACGCTCACGGAGCGCACGACGGGCGACGCCGAGGCCGTCGACACGAGCTTCCTGTTCGTGTTCATCGGCGCGGCGCCCCACACCGAGTGGCTGCCCGCCGCCGTCGCCCGGGACCGCCGCGGGTTCGTCCGCACCGGGCCGGACCTGACCGAGGCCGACCTCGACGGGTGGCCCCTCGAACGGGCCCCGTTCCTGCTGGAGACGAGCGTGCCCGGCGTGTTCGTGGCCGGCGACGTCCGCGCGGAGTCGGTCAAGCGCGTGGCCTCGGCGGTCGGCGAGGGCTCGGTCGCCGTCGCGTTCGTCCACCAGCACCTGGCTGCGCTGTAGGGTTCGGGGTTCAAGGTTCGGGGGTCGCGAGGATGGGTCTCCGAGCCACCCGGCTTCTGCTGAGCGCCCGCCCCCCCCTGCGACGATCTGGCTCCGGCTCACGACTGCGAGTCCCCAGTACCCGAACCCTGAACGAGAACCCTGAACCGATGATCACTGGCCTCCACCACGTCACCGCCATCTGCGGGCCCGCCCAGGCCAACGTCGACACGTATGCCGGGACGCTGGGGCTCCGGCTCGTCAAGCAGACCGTCAACTTCGACGACCCCGGGACCTACCACCTCTACTACGCCGACGGCGACGCCCGGCCAGGCTCGATCCTGACGTTTTTCCCGTGGCCCGCCGACGGGCTCCGCGGCCGCGTCGGCGTGGGGCAGGCGACGGCGACGGCCTACGCGGTGGCACGGGGCGCGCTGTCGCAGTGGCTCGACCGGCTGCCTGGCGCCGACCTCCAGGTGGCCCCGCCGACCGCCCGGTTCGGCCAAAACGTGCTCACGCTCCGCGACCCCGACGGACTCGTGATTGAGCTGGTCGAGACCGACGACGCCAGCGGCCAGTGGGCCGAGGGGCCGGTGCCCGAGACGATGGCGTTGGGCGCGTTCCACAGCGTCACGCTGTGCTCTCAAGACCCCGACGCGACGACCCGCGTCCTGACCGAGGCCTACGGCTACGCCGAGCACGGCCAGGAGGGCGACCGCCTGCGGCTCGTCCACCCGACCGCCGACCGAGCCGAGTTCGTCGACCTGTTCTGCGCGCCCCAAATGGAGGCCGGGCGGATGGGGATCGGGACCGTCCACCACGTCGCCTTCCGCGCCCCCGACGACGCCGCCGAGCTCGACGTGCGCGAGACGCTGTTGTCGATGGGCTTGCGGCCGACGCCCCAGATCGACCGCCAGTACTTCCGTTCCGTCTACACGCGCGAGCCCGGCGGCCTCCTGTTCGAGATCGCGACGGACCCGCCCGGCTTCGACGCCGACGAGCCGGCCGAGACGCTCGGTCGCTCGCTGAAGCTGCCGCCCCAATACGAGCCCCAGCGCGCGGCCATCGAGGCGCGGCTGGCGCCGCTCGACCTCCCGTACTGACGCGAACGACTCGGCCGGATCGTCCCATCCGCAGAGGCTGTGGGCGCTCTGGGCATCGGTACGGGCTTTGCCGCGGCCTGACCCCTTGCCGAGGGGGCGGGCAAACGGGATGTGCGAGGCCCGTGCCGGTGCGCCCGCGAGGCACCTTCCCCGTAGGTTGTGGGCAGAGGCAGGCCTGTGGCCTCCGGCCCCTCCGCATCGTCGTTCCCGCGTCCTCATGCCCTCCCCCACGTTTCGGACCTGTTGCCTGGCTGGGTCCGCCCTCGCGGCCGTGCTGGCCGTCGTGCTGGTCGCCGTCCCGGGCCTGGTGTTCTGGCTGTTCGAGATCGACGCCGGAGACTCGGCCGCGTTTCTCGGTCGCCGAGCCGCGATGCTCTTTCTGGGACTGGCCGTCACGCTCTGGGCGGGGCGAGACGCATTGCCCTCCACAGGCCGGCAGGCGATCGCGCTGGGCACGGGGGCGACCTTTCTAGCCCTCGCCCTGCTCGGGGGGGCCGAGCTTGCCCGAGGCGCGGCCGGCCCCGGAATTCTCGTGGCGATCCTGATCGAGACGCTCCTCGGAGGCGCCTTCCTGCTCCGGTGGCGAGAGGACGCGGAGTAGACCCGGACGAGGGGACGCGCAGGACGCCGTCGTGCCTCCCGGATCACCTTCTCGACATCGCTCGAGGCCCAGCCGACGCTGCTCTGGTCCGCCTGAGCCAGACCGCCTCGGTATCCGAAAGGCGCACGGCGCGAGCCCCCTACAGGAAGACGATCCGGCTGCCCGAGACTTCGACGAGAACCTCCGACGTGGGAACGCCAGCCCGCTCCAGCGTCGGGTACACCTCGCCGAGCGCCGCCGCCGTCACGAGCTCGAGGACGACGTACCCCGTCGTCTCGTCGTAGTCCACGCTCTGGGCGTCCTCCACGACGCCGAACGTGGCGTTCGACACCCGGTCCTTCAGCGCCTCCGACCCGCGGCCCTGCTCGGGGCGCGCGCGGACCTCAGCGGCGTCGCCGAAGATGGAGCGGACGGCGGGCCCGGCGGCGGGGTCGGCCCCCAGGGTGATCACGACCGGGCGGTCGCCCTCGATCGCGACGCCCCCGAACGACGGCACCTCGGCTCGGGCTCGGACGAACTGCTCGGTGAGCGCGTCGAGGCCGGACCCCTCGGGCTCGGTCGAGGAGCACGCCGCGAGGGAGAGGAGGGCCAGGACGAGGGCGACACGGATCATGAGAGCGCGGGAGACGGAGAGCGTACGCTACTCCGCGTCCTGCCGATCGCAAGGGGACAACGGGGTGCCCGTCCCCCGTCCGGTCTCATGGCAGACGCTGAGGTCCCGCCGCCCGGGCCCACTCCGGGTGTAACCCAAGTCAAGCCCCGGCCGTCTTCACGGCGGTCCCGCTCCGACCGTCGTAGCCTTCTCTCGTGGCCGTCCTCCGCTTCTCCCTCTCCGTCGTCGCCGCCCTGGCCGTGCTCGCGAGCACGCTAGGGGCGCTGGTGATCTGGGGCGCGTTCGAGGTCCAGCGGGAGTCCATCGCCGAGCACCAGTGCGAGAACCCCGACTCGGACTGCGACGGCATGTGCTTCCTGAGCAAGCGGATGGAGGCGCACCACGGCCACGACGAGGGCGGAGACGCTCCGGCGGCCGTGCTCACCGCGCCGACGCTGCTGGCGGTCGCCCCGCCCGCGTCGAGCATTCCGGCCGACCGCTGGCGCTCGGCGTCGGATCCGTCGGGGCGGACCGGTCTCGACCCGAGCGCGGGGGCGCCGGGCGACGTGTTTCGGCCGCCCGAGCGGGGCTAGGTCCGCCGGCTCACCTCTCGAACGGACGACCGCCACGTGCTGGCGGCGCGGTCGCGCGTGGGAGCCGGCGACGTGTTGCGCCCGGTCCGAGCGCCCGTCCAGTGTGGCGGAGCCGCGCCCCTCCGCCCCGGATTCCGTTCGGGGCGGCCCCCGTCCCTCACGCCGAGGGAGGGGAGCCTTGGCAGGGGCCTACGTGATCGGGCGCGAGCCTCAAGCGTCCGTCGGCCCGTGTCCTGGGCTGGCGGAGACGGCCTGCGCTTCCGCTCCGCGGTGGCCGGCCGGTCCCCCACACTCCCCCAGACTGATGTTCCTCCCCTTTTTCCGGGGCGCCGCGCTCGTCGCGCTGGCGCTCTTGGCCGGGCCCCTCATGGCCCAGACCGTCACCGGCCGCGTCCTAGACGCCCAGACGGGCGGCGCCTTGCCCGGCGTCTCCGTCCTGGCCGACGGCACGACCGACGGCACCACGACCGACCCCGACGGCCGGTTCTCGCTCACGCTCCCCACGTCCGGCCTGCTCACGGCGTCGTTCGTCGGCTACCAGTCCGAGACCGTCCGCGCCCGTCCGGGCGACGTGCTGACCGTTCGGCTGCGGGCGGCCACGACCGACTTGCAGCCCGTCGTGGTGACGGCGGGGCGGGCGACGCAGGCCCGGGCCCAGACGCCCATCGCCGTCGCCGCGATCTCGGCGGCCGACCTCGAGGCGACCAAGCCGAACCTGCTCGCCGAGGCCCTCAACCGCTCGCCCGGCGTGCTCATGGTCGACTTGGGCAACGAGCAGCACGTCATGGCCATCCGCCAGCCGATCTCCTACAAGCCGCTCTACCTCTACCTCGAGGACGGCGTCCCGATCCGGCCGGCCGGCTTGTTCAACCACAACGCGCTCATCGAGGTCAACGCGGCGGGCGTCGACCGGATCGAGATCGTCCGCGGGCCGGGCTCGGCGCTGTACGGGGCCGGCGCCATCGGCGGCGCGGTCAACGTCGTGACGCCGATGCCCGGCTCGGCGCCGCTGGCGGGCGTGTCGCTGCGGGGCGGAACCGAGGGGTACGGGCGGCTCGACGCCCAGGGCTCGGCCGACATCGGCGGGCTCGGCGTGTTCGCGGCCGGCTACGGCGCCCGCCAGCGCGACGGGCTCCGCCAGCACTCGGACTACGACAAGCTCTCGCTCACGGCCCGCGCCGACGCCGCGCTCGACGCCGCCACCCGGTTGACGCTGACGGGCTCGGTCAACTCGCTCACGACCGACACCGACGGCTCGCTCGACAGCCTCACCTTCTTCACCAACGGCGTCACGAGCCAGCAGACGTTCACCAACCGCGAGGTCCGCGCCGGCCGCGCCGCGCTCCGGCTCGACCGCGTCTGGGGCGGCACCCAGCGGACGACGGTGACGGCGTTCGGACGCACGAACCGGGTCGGACAGAACCCGCACTACCGGCTCCGCATCGACGGCGCCGACCCGTCGCGGGCGACCGGCGAGGTCAACGACAACACGTTCCAGAGCCTGGGGCTGATGGCCCAGCACGAGGTCGAGCGCGGGCCGGTGCGCCTGCTCGCGGGCGGGATGGTGGACCGGACGCCGGCGTCGTACGTGGCCGAGCTCACCCTCGTCGACCGCGACCCCGCGACGGGCGTGTTCACCGGGTTCGCCGCGACCGACTCGCTGCTGACCGACTACGACGTGACGCTGGGCACGCTGGCGGCCTTCGGCCAGGCCGAGGTCGCCCTCGGGGCGGTCCGCGTCGTCGGGAGCCTCCGCGTCGACCGGGTCCGCTACGACCTCGACAACGCGCTGCCGCCGGGGTCGTTCTCGGGCGCCGCCGACCGCTCGGACACGTTCTCCCGGCTCACGCCGCGCCTCGGCGTCGTCTACGCGGTCACGCCCGAGCGCGGGCTCTACGCGAACGCGAGCCAGGGCTTCCTGCCGCCCGAGGCCGGCGAGCTGTACCGCGGCGTCCAGGTCCCGACGCTCCGCCCGTCCGTGTTCGACTCGTACGAGGCCGGCGGATTCGGCCGGTTCCTCGACGGGCGCCTGGCGGTCGACGCGGCCGTCTACCGGATGACCGGCCGCGACGAGATCGTGACCGTCCGCGCCGCCGACGGCAGCCGCGAGGACCGGAACGCGGGGCGGACGCTCCACCAGGGGATCGAATACGCCGTGACCGTCCAGCCCGACGACGTGTGGAGCGTCCGGCTCGGGGGGACGAGCGCCCAGCACGAGTACGTCGAGTTCGTCGTCGACGAGCGCGAGGGCCGCGAGACCCGCTACGACGGCAACCGGATGGACCGGGCGCCGGCGTTCGTAGCCAACGGTGAGGTCGCCGTGCGGCCCCCGTTCGCGCCCGGCCTCCGGCTGGCCGGCGAGGTCCAGCGCGTGAGCGGCTACTGGATGGACCCCGAGAACACGACGCGCTACGACGGCCACACGGTCCTCAACGTCCGCGCGCGCTACGCCAGCCGAGCGCTGGGCGGCGCCGAGCTGTGGGTCTCGCTCTTGAACGCGACCGACGCCCGCTACGCGACGACGGCCGCCGTCTCCTTCGGCCGCCAGCAGTACGCGCCGGGCACGCCCCGCTCGGTGACGGTCGGGCTGGGCTACCGCCTCGGGCGGTGAAGGAACGTGGCCACTCACCCCTACCGACGACCCTCATGAAACGACTCCTCCTCGCGGCCCTCGTGCTGGCCGCCTGCACCGACGCCCCGCCCAGCGCCGAGGTCACCCGTCCCACGGACGAGGTCACCTCCGCCGGCGCGGCGGGCCTGGCCTTGGCCGTCCTCCCTGCCGGCGACGTCGTCGCGTGGGTCGACACGCTCAAGCGGCTCGTCGTGCGGCCGGCCGACGGCGGCGAGCCCGTCGTGGTGGTCGACGGCGGCGTGTCGTCGCACACCCAGGCCGGGCCCCGCCTCGCGGCCACGTCCGACGGGGGCCTGGTGGTGGCCTACGTCGTCGAGCGGCCGGTCGACGGCCGGCGGTTCCCGGCGTCGGACCTCTGGGTCTCGCGCTCCGACGACGGCGGGCGGACGTGGGCCGCGCCGGTCCGCCCCTACCCCGACGCCGGCATCGCGACGGGCCACACGTTCCACAGCCTGGCCGCGGGGGCCGACGGGACCGTCGTGGTGGCGTGGCTCGACGGGACCGCGCGCGACCGCTGGCGCCAGGACCACCCCGAGACCGCCGACGCGGGCGCACACCCTCCGATCCGGCTCGTCCACGACGGCGAGGACCACGCGGCGCCGACGGCCGAGCCCGGTACCCAGCTCGTCGTGGCCCACTCCGCCGACGGCGGGCGGACCTTCGCCGGCCCCGCGACCGTCGCCGACGGGACGTGCCAATGCTGCCGGACGGCGCTCGCGGTCGCGGCCGACGGCGCCGTCTACGCCGCGTGGCGCCACATCTTCGACGGCGGCGAGCGCGACATGGCGCTGGCCCGCTCCGACGACGGCGGCGCCACGTTCGGCCCCCCGACCAAGGTCCACGCCGACGGCTGGGCCATCGACGGGTGCCCCCACTCGGGCCCCGCCGTGACGACCGACGCCGAGGGCGCGGTCCACGTCGCGTGGTCGACCGGCGAGACCGCACGGGCGGGCCTGTGGCGCGCGGTCTCGTCCGACCGCGGCGCCACCTTCGGCGAGCCCGTCGCGCTGGCCGTCCCGGCCCCGCTCGGCCAGGTCCGCGCGGCGACCGTCGGCGGCCGGGCCGTGTTCGCGGTCGAGGACCGCGGCGCCGTGTCCGTCGTCACCGTCGGCGCGCGGGACACGGTGCGCGTCGACGGTGGAGCGGCCGACCTCGCGGCGGGCCCCGGCGGCTGGCGCCTCCTCTGGACCGACGGCGACCGGACCCGCCTTTCTGCCCCCTCCCCGCCCTCGGGCGCCCTCCTCCCATGATCCGACTCCTCACGCTCGCCGCGCTGACGGCGCTCGCCGCTAGCGGCGCGGTCGCCCAGCACACCCACGCAGCCCCGGCACCCGGCGGAGACCCGGCGGCCGTCGCCGAGACGTTCGTCGTGACCGGCCTGCGCGTCGACGAGACCGACCTGCCGCCCGGCAGCGCCGTCGGCCGAGCCGGGCTCCGGTTCGCCGACGGCGGCTACGTGTCGGTCGTCTACGGGCGGCCGTTCGCGCGGGGGCGCCAGGTCTTCGGGGGGCTCGTCGGCCTGGACGACGTGTGGGTCGCCGGTGCCCACCAGGCGACCGAGCTCGTCACGACGGTCCCGCTCGACGTCGGCGGGACACGGGTCGAGGCCGGGGCGTACAGCCTGTTCGTGACGCCCCGGGCGGACGGGTGGACGTTGCACGTCAACGCCACGTTGGGGATGCACTTGGCCGACGAGTACGACGCCGCGCGCGACCTCGCCACGGTCGCCGTCGCGCCCGACGTGCTCGCGGAGCCCGTCGAGGCCCTCACGTGGGCGTTCGCCGACGACGGCTCGGCGCTCACACTGTCGTGGGCGGATCGGTCCGCTTCGTTCCCCCTCGCCCGCACTGACCGATGACCCCACGCGACGCACGACTGGCGGACACGGCACGCCGTGTCCCTACGGCCACCCGACATCGCAGCGGCCGACGGGCCTGGTCCGTCCTGCTCACCGTCGCGTGCGCCGCGCTCGCCGCCTGCGGCGGACGACCCGACCACCTCGCCCCCGAAGACGACTTGTCCGACCTCGACGTGGCCCTGGTCGACCAGGACTCGGCGTCGTTCGCGTTCCCGGGCGCCCTCGACGGGCGCATCGCCTACGTCACGGCCGTCTACACGAACTGCCCCGACGTCTGCCCGATGACGATGGCCCAGACGCTCAAGGTGCGCCAGGCGCTCGGGCCCGACGCCGACCGCGTCGAGTTCGTCGCGCTCACGTTCGACCCGGCCCGCGACACGCCCACCGCGCTGCGCCGGTACGCCGAGACGTGGGAGCTCGGCCCGGGCTGGCGGCTCGCCACGGGCGACTCGGCGACGGTGGCCGGGCTGATGGACCGGCTGGGCGTCCGGGTCCGGGAGTCCCGTCGGGACACCTTCGCCGACGGGCGCGTCTACTACGCGCTCAGCCACACCGACAAGGCCTTGCTGATCGACCCGCAGGGCCGCGTGGTCGAGACCTACGGCGGGAGTGCGGCCCCGCCCGAGATGGTCGCCGCCGACGTCCGCGCCCTCCTCTAACCCGTCCCCTCCGATGCGCCTGCTCTCCCTCCTCGCCCTCGCTCTGGCGGTCTCCGCCTGTGCCGGCGACCCGACCCCCGCCGACCCGCCGCCGCCGACCGTCGACCCCGCCGACGTGGCTCCCGCCGACATAGCCCCGGCCGACGTCTTTGGACTCGCCGACCCGTACGTCCGCGCGGCCCCGGCTGGCGGCGTCTCGGCGATGTTCGTCCAGATCGAGAACGCCACGGGCTCGGCCGACACCCTCGTCACGGTGCGAACGGACGCGGCTGGCCGCGTCGAGATCCACCGGACGCAGGAGAACGCGGAGGGCCTGAGCGAGATGGTTCCGGTCGAGGGCGGGCTGCCAGTCCCCGCCGGCGAGACGGTCTCGCTCGAGCCGGGCGGCCTGCACGTGATGCTGCTCGACCTCCAGCGCGACCTGGCGGCCGGCGACACGCTCGACGTGGAGCTCGACTTCGCCGGGCGGGACCCGCTGACGGTCCGCGCGCCGATCCGAGGCCTCTAGCCGTGGCCGGTCCGCACGACGGCCAGCCGACCGTCCACCTCGGCACTCCGCTGTCGGAGGCGTCCGTCGGCGTCGTCCTGGTCCACGGCCGGGGCGACAGCGCCCGCGGCATCCTGGGGTCGGCCACCGAGGTCGACCGGCCGGACGCGGCGTGGCTCGCGCCGCAGGCTGCGGGCGGCGCGTGGTATCCGCACAGCTTCCTCGCGCCGCTCGACGCCAACGAGCCCGGGCTGTCGAGCGGCATCCGCGCCGTGCTCCGGGCGGTCGGCCAGGCGGAGGCGGCGGGCATCCCGCGCGAGCGCGTCGTGCTGGCGGGGTTCAGCCAAGGGGCCTGCCTCGCAGCGGAGACGGCGGCCCGGACGGGCGGGCGCTGGGGCGGCGTCGCCGTGCTGAGCGGTGGCCTGCTCGGCACCGGCCCCGGCCCGGCCGACGCGGCCCACGTCTCGGGCATGGGCGGGAGCTACGCCGAGAAGGCGTTCGACTACGACGGCTCGCTCGACGGCACGCCCGTCTTCGTCGGCTGCTCGGACGTCGACCCCCACATCCCGCTCGCTCGCGTCGAGCGGACGGCCGAGGTCCTCCGCCACCTCGGCGCCGAGGTGGACGCGCGGATCTACCCGGGGATGGGCCACACCGTCAGCCGCGACGAGATCGACGCGGTCCGGGCGCTGCTGGACACGGCGGCGAGCCGCGACGGGCGGGCCTGAGTAAGCTCTGCGCCGGGCGCGAGGTCCGAGTCGAACGCTCCGCCGCTGCCCGCCACCGACTGACCTGTCCATGCCCTTCGTCCTCGCCGCTGGCGCCGTCCCCCCGTTCCTCGTCGAGGTCGTCGCCATCGTGGTGGCCGCGGCGGTGGTGGCCTACGTCAGCCAGCGGGTTGGCCTGGTGCCCATCGTCGGCTTCCTGCTGGCCGGCGTGCTGATCGGGCCGAGTGGGCTGGGGCTCGTCACCGACCCCGAGTTGATCGACGCGGCGGCCGAGATCGGCGTGCTGCTGCTGCTGTTCACGATCGGCATCGAGTTCTCGCTCGACAAGCTCCAGAAGATCCAGCGGCTCATCTTCGTCGGCGGCGGGATCCAGGTCGGGCTGACGACGGCGGTCGTGGCCGGCCTGTGCTTGGCGTTCGGGGTCGACTGGCGGCCGGCCGTGTTCACGGGCTTCCTGGTCGCGCTGTCGTCGACGGCCATCGTGACGAAGCTGCTCGGCGACCGGGGCGAGACCAACACCGAGGTCGGGCAGGGGGCCGTCGGGCTGCTCATCTTCCAGGACCTGGCCGTGATCCTGATGGTGCTGTTGGTGCCCGCGCTCGGCGGCGGCGACGTGTCGGGCGGCGAGCTGGCGTGGGCGCTCGCGAAGGCGGCGCTCATCATCGTGTTCGTGTTGGTGGTCGCGCGCCGCGTGCTGCCGCCGGTCCTGGAGCACGTGGCCCAGACGTGCTCGCCCGAGCTGTTCCTGCTGACGATCATCGCGGTCTGCTTCGGGACGGCGTACGCGGTCGGGCTGGCGGGCGTGTCGATCTCGCTGGGCGCCTTCCTGGCCGGCCTCGTCGTGAGCCAGAGCCGGTTCTCGGAGCACGCCCTGAGCGAGATCCTGCCGCTGCAGATCCTGTTCTCGGCCACGTTCTTCGTGTCGGTCGGGCTGCTCCTCGACCTCGGGTTCGTGTGGGACAACCTCGGGCTGGTGCTGTTGGCGCTGGCCGCGGTGACGCTGCTGAAGCTGGCGACGACGTTCGTGGCCGTCCGCGCGGTGGGCCGGGCGGTGCCGGCGGCGGCGGCGACGGGCCTGTGGCTGGCCCAGGTCGGCGAGTTCTCGTTCGTGCTGGAGCGGTCGGGCCGGGAGGCTGGGCTGGCGCCGCTGGGGATGGACGACGTCGGGGCCCCGCTGTTCATCGCGGCGACCGTCGTGTCGATGGCGCTCACGCCCGTCGCCGCGCCCTATGCGGGGCGGCTGGCGTCGCGGCTCCGGGGGAGGGCCGAGGCCAAGGAGCCGGAGCCCGAGCCCGTCGACCCCGGCCACTTTGCCGACCTCGAGAACCACACCATCGTGGCCGGCTACGGCGACGCGGCCCGGAAGCTCGTCCACGTGCTCGACGGCTCGGGCGTCCCGTTCGTGATCCTGACGCTGTCGCCGGACGGCGCGCGCGAGGCGGAGGCCGCCGGGCTCCGCGTGCTCCGCGGCGACTACGCCAAGCGCCACATCCTGCAAGCGGTCGGGCTGGACCGGGCCAAGCTCCTCGTCGTCCCGGACGACAACCCCCAGCAAGCGCACCGCGTCGTGTCGGTCGCCCGGGCGCTCGCGCCGACGGCCCGCATCGTCGCCTGCGCGCCGACGTCCCACGACGCCCACGAGCTGGTCGAGGCCGGGGCCGACCGCGTGATCGCCGTCGAGATGGAGGCCGTGATCGGCCTGTTCGACGACGTCCTCCGGCACTACCGCGTCGCGCCGGAGGACATCCTGCGCCACGAGGAGACGCTGCGCCACGGCACCTACCAGGCCTTCGACCACGACCTGATGGAGACGCCGGCCGTCCGGTGCGAGCTCGACGACGACTGCTTCTCGACGCGGTCGGTCACGATCCGCGACGGCGCCCGCGCCTCAGGCCAGTCGCTGGCGGCGCTCCGGCTCGACGAGCGGCTGATCCACGTCCTCGAAGTCGACCGCGCTGGCGAGACCGTCCGCGAGCCCGACGGCTCGTTCGTCCTCGAACCGGGCGACGAGGTGCTCTTCGGCGGCACGCCGCAGTCGTTCATCGACGCCGCCGACCTGTTCCGCACGTCCGACGCCGGGACGCCCGCCCTCCCCGACCTCCCCCCCATGCCCACGCAGCGCGCCGACTGGATCGACCCCTCGGCCCCGGTCCACCTCGACCCCGACCCGAAGGCCGGGTGCTCCCACCTCGACCACGTCCACGACGTGACGCCGGGCACCCAGGGGTGCCAGGAGTGCCTGCGCGACGGCGACCGCTGGGTCCACCTCCGCGTGTGCCTCGAGTGCGGCCACGTCGGGTGCTGCGACTCGTCGCCGAACAAGCACGCCACCCGGCACTTCCACGCGACGGGCCACCCGGTCGTCCGGAGCATCGAGCGCGGCGAGACGTGGGGCTGGTGCTACGAGGACGAGGTGATGCTCTGACCCCGGATCGCGAAGGGGGCTGTGCGTCGCCTTACGACGTTTCCCGGGCTCCCCCGCGCTCGCCCGACCCGTCCGGCAGCACCACCGTTACCGTGGTGCCGGTGTCGGGCGCCGAGTCCACCTCGAACGAGCCGCCGGCGACGCCGATGCGGTGGCGGAGGTCGGTGAGGCCGAGCCCCGTTGGCGGGGCCGAGGCGGCGGTCGCCTCGAACCCGACGCCCTCGTCGCGGACCGAGAGGTGGCAGCCCTCGGCGTCGCACCACGCCCGGACCCAGGCCTCGCCGGTGTGGGCGTGCTTGACGACGTTGAACAGGAGCTCCCGAGCGACGCGGGTCAGGAGCGCCAGCGTCTCGGCGTCCGGCGCCTGGGGCCCGTCGGTGGCCTCGAAGTGGACGGCCAGGCCGTGACGCCGCCGGACAAAGTCGACGACCCAGCCGAGCGCGGCCTCGACGCCGTCGTCGGTGAGCGTCGACGGGTGGAGCTCGGTGGCGAGCAGGCGCGTCTGGGCGATGGCCTCGTCGACGTAGTGCTCGATCCGCTCGGCGACCTCGCCGGTCTCGTCGCGCTCCAGCAGCCCGACGTGGATCTTGACGCCGTACAGGATCTGCTGGACGTCGTCGTGCAGGACGCCGGCGATCCGCTCGCGCTCTTTCAGCTCGGCCTGGGAGAGCGACCGCGCCAACGCCTCGACCTCGTCGGCCCGCTGGCGGAGCGCCGCCGTCTGGTCGTCGACGCGCTGCTGGAGCTCGGCGTTGAACCCCCCGACGCGGGCGAGCAGGTCGCGGACGCGGATCTGCTGGCGGCGGCCCTGGACGGCGAGGGCCACGACGGACCGGAAGACGAGGGGCCGGATCGGCCGCTCGAGCACGGTCACGTTGTGGCGCCCGCCGAGCAGGTCCACCAGGCCGAGGTAGTCGCGCGCGCTCCACCCCTCGTCGGCGAACAGGAGGAACGGGACCTCGGACCAGTCCGGCTCGTCGGCGAGCGCGGCGGCGACGCGGCCGACCTCCGGCAACCGCAGCGCCTCGACCGTGAGCACCACCAGGCCGACGCCGTCGAGCGGCCGGAGCGCGTCGCAGAGCGCGGCCACGTCCGGCACCGCGACCACGTCCAGGCCGGAGCCGTCCAGCGCCTCCCCCACGAGTGCCGCGTCGCGGCCGACGGGCGCGAGCACGACGGCGGCCAGACGATCCGAAGGGCGGGTCGGCATGTGTGCGGGGGGGGGGGAGCTGGACACGCGAGCCATGAGAGCGTAAGCCACGAGGGGACTGAGACGGACGCGCGTCCCGGCGGGTCCGGCGCGGACCCCGAGGCCGGGCAGACCCCGAGGCCGGGCTCAGGGCTCCCCGCTCACGAGCCCAAGCGCGCCAGTCCCACCCGAGCCGGGTCGCCCGCCATCACGCCGTGGTAGTCGGTGATCGGCGGGCCCACGGCCAGGCCGGCGTCGCTCATCGTGAACTCGCGGACGCGCTGGTCGTGGCCGCCGCGGCGCCGCTTCACCACGGCGATGGCCTTGCGGATCTCGCCCTCGGCCTCGTAGTGCTGGAGCAGCAGGACGGTGTCGGCGATGTAGCTGATGTCGATCTGGGGCCCCGTCCCGGCGCCGATGATCCCGTGCTCGGGGAGGGTCACGAGCGTGACCACGCCGCGCCCGCCGAGGTAGGCCAGGAGGTCGTGGAGCTGGCTCGCGGCCTGCTCCGGGCCGGGGCAGGCCTGGGTGAACCCGGTCAGGCTGTCGATCACGACCAGCCCCACGCCGGCCTCGACGTCGTGGTGGAGGCGGTCGACGAACCGGCCGGTCGTCATGATGGAGGCGCTGAGCTCCTGGACGCGGAGCGCGCCGTCGTCCATCGCGCGGAGGTCGAACCCGAGCCCGTCCATCCGGTCGAGCAGCGTCCGCTTCCGCTCGTCGAACGTGTAGATCGCCGCGGGCGTGCCGCCCTCGGCCGCCGCGACGGCGTACGACGCCGCCAGCGACGACTTGCCCGTGCCCGAGACGCCGACCAGGACGCACGACGAGCCGGGGTCGAGGCCGCCGCCGAGCATCGCGTCCAGGCCCTCGACGCGCCCACAGAGCCGGGCCTCGACCGCCTGCGCCCCGTTGCTGCCGACGGGACCGCCTGGGCCGTTGTCTTCGCCGTCGTCGCGGAGCCGCATCGTCAGGCTGGGGTACACCGTCAGCCCGCCGCGGTCGATCCGGATGTCGTGGTAGCCCGACGGGTTGTCGACGCCGCGGATCTTGGGGATCTGGAGCCGGCGGTACACCTGGCCGTAGTCGGGCGCCTCGCGCTCGAGCCGGACGACGCCGTGCATGATCGAGTGGACGGCGGTGTCGTCGGTGCTCGAGGTGTGGTCGTCGATCAGCAGCGTCGTGACGCCGGTCTGGCCGAGCGCGTGCTTGAGGGCGAGGAACCGGCGCCGGCTCCGGAGCGCGTCGCTGGCCATCAGCCGCAGCTCGGCGGCCGAGTCGAACACCAGCCGCGTCGCCCCGGTCTCCCGGGCCTCCGTGAGGACCGTCTCGATCACGTCGACCAAGTCGTCGTCGCCCGCGTGGAACAGCGTGTGGTCGGTGGCGTGGAGGTCGAGCCCGCTCGACTCGGTGTCGAGCACGTCGACGCCGTCGAGGCTCATCCCGTGGGAGGCGGCGATCTCGCGGAGCTCGGCGGCCTGCTGGGAGAGCGTGACGTAGAGCACGCGCTCGCCGGCCTCGACGCCGGCCCGGCAGAAGTGCAAGGCGAACGTGGTCTTGCCGGTGCCCGGCTGGCCCTCGATCAGGTACATCCGCCCCGCGGGGAAGCCGCCGCCGAGCAGCACGTCGAACCCGGGGACGCCGGAGGAAACTCGGGGGGGCTCGATGACGGTCACGGGCCTGCGCAGAAGTGAGCCGGAGTATAGCCGGCGCGGACCCCGCCGGCCACGTCTCCGTGAGACCGGGCGGAGGGCGACGAGTCCGGGTCAGGCAGAGAGCAGGCGGCGATCCTTCGGCGGGGGGACCTCGCGGCCCCGCTCGCGCGCCGTCTCGACCCACGCCCGCATAGCGTCCTCTGCATTGACGACGGCCTCGGCGTAGGTCCCGCCGTCCGACAGGCAACCGGGGAGCTCCAGGGCCTCCGCGGTGAACGCGGCATCCCCGTCGCTCCAGTAAACGACGATCTCGTAGTGGAGGTCAGGGGCCTCCATCGGCGGGCGTACCGATCTCTACCAGGACGGACCCACCGCGAACCGCATCGAGGGCCGGGGGCAACTCCGTTCGGAGGACGTCTCTGTGGAACGCGTTGCCGGACCGAACCCAGATCACGGGCGGAGTCCCCGACCGACGAGCCTCAGCCGCAAAGTCCTCGTCCTTCGTGAGCACCACGGCGCCAGCCTCCCGCGCGGCGCGGAAGATCGTCGGGTCCTTGTCGTGGACGTGCCCCAGCCACTGTGCCGAGTACGCCTCCACCCCGTCGAACGTGTCCGTGACCCACCGCGCGAGCGACGGCGACAGCATGGCGTCGATCCAGAGCGTCAGGCGGCCTTCGCCGGGTGGTTCGTCGCCTCGCTGGCGTACTTCAGGCTGGCCTCTACGTCCGCCAGCTCCAGGTACGGAAGCTCCTCGACGACCTCCTCGGGGCGGAGGCCCGTCGCCAGCAGGTCCAGCACGTCCGACACGCGCACGCGCATCCCTCGGATGCAGGGACGCCCCCCGCACTGCTCCGGGTCGGTGGTGATGCGCTGGTGCCAATCAGCCATAGGAAACGCAGAGTTGGGCGCGTCGGAGCCAGGAGGATAAGGCAACTGGGCTGTTGACTGACAGGAGGCGGAGGCGGCTATTAGGCACCACAGACGAGCACTCAGAGGAAGAGCAGCAGACTACGCCTCCAAGTCCACATCCGGCTGCCGGTAGAAAATGAGGCACCCCCGGCTCTCGAAAGAACCGGGGGCACTCGCCTCGGCACCGAGGCGGGAGATGCCAGATGGATCAGATTGATTCCCAGCGCTGTGCGATCTCCTCGCATGCCGCTCTCAACTCCTCCCGACGGGTTTTGAAGCACTTCGGCGCTGTATAAACCGAACCGTGCCTCACGTCGAGGACGATGCAGTGATCCCTTGACGCCGAGACGGATGGCCCCGCTAGCTGGCCCTCAGCATAAAGATGCAGGAGCGTAGCGATGTAATGACCGGCATCGGGATCGACCGGATGGTCCTTCGAGAAGTGGAGCTTGAGAAGACCGACGACAGGCGCTTCTCGAAGAGTGCCCTGGAGGTAGGCGTCCGGCCGCACGCTCACTTGGACTCCGCTGATCTTGAGATTGACGGACTGGTTATGGCGGCCCGCAGTAACGACCGAATCGCTCAATCCGAAGTCGAGGAAGGAAGGCGGGTAGAAGTCTATAAACGCCTGAAGAGCGAGCCGACAAGAGGCCCGATGCTTGTTCTGCCAGTCGGCTTGGAAAGGATGAGAGGCGAGATTCCTAATCGCCTCTGAAAGCCGGGCGTGATCTTGAGCGCCTGACTCGAAGTGGCGTGCAAGAGTCTCTCTGGCGGCTGCGTATGTGGCCGTCCCCTTGTGTGGCTTGGGGTACTTCTGGTCACGAATGATTGTCCGGCGACGCCGTACGGAGGCGGTCATGTACTCTCCCAGCTTGTTGAGGGAGATCCGGGGGGAGGTGACAACTCGGCGGTTGCCTTTCTGCGCGGTGCGCATTAGTCTTGCTCGTCAGGCGAGCGGTCAGTGAAACGTCGCGAATGGGGTTGGCTAGGCCTCTTGTTAAGCCGATCACTCGCCAGTCCCGACCCCCCGTCGGATCAGAGAGGACGCGGTTGCAGCCGTGTCCTCTCTCCGTAAGTGAAGGAGTCAGCACAGACGAACACCCGCCCGCCGCTCCGTGGTGGAAGCAGACAGGTGAGTTCTTAGGAACGTCGTCGGTCTACCTCACGAGCGACCCCTTTGAAGGGGCCTCCACTGGTCTTCTGATCGAGGATGCGACCCGTGGTGGCGTCGCGCTTCGCCCAGTTCCCGTTGGAGGACTTGAACTGGGTCCGGTTGTCGACCGAGCCTTTCCGGTGTCCTTTCCCTGTGTTTCGTGCCATGACGGTGACGGTTGGTGATAAGGAATCAGCCGCAGCCCGTTGAGGACCCGCAGTTGGGGCACGAGTAGCAGCTCCCCGCGCGGACGGTGATGCCGCCGCAGTTGGGGCAGGCCGGCGCGTCGTCCTGGTTCTGGAAGGCGCCGAGCTGGCCCGACGCGTCCGCCTCCAGGACGGCCTCGACCGAGCCGCCGACGTGGCGGGGCTGGCCGGCGTCGACGGCCGCCTGGGCGATCGCGAACAGGTCGGCCTGGGTCTGGTCGGAGGCCGGGCCGTGGCGGTCAGCCTCGACCGCCACGGCCCGGGTAGGGTCCACGGACACCTCCTCTTCGGCCAGGTCCTGCGTCCCCCCCCCCCCCTTCGCGGGGGCCGGCGTGCCGCCGCCCAGGAACTTGAGCGAGAGGTAGCGGAAGATGTAGTCCGTGATCGACTTGGCGATCGGGATCTGGGGGTTGTTGGTGAACCCGGCCGGCTCGAAGCGGACGTGGCCGAACTTCGACACCAGGTCCTCGAGCGGCACGCCGTACTGGAACGCGAGCGAGATCGCCGTCGCGAAGCTGTCCATCAGCCCGGCGATGGTCGAGCCCTGCTTGGCCATCGTGATAAAGATCTCGCCCGGGCGCCCGGCGCTGTGGTGGCCCTCCGGGTACAGCCCGACGTGGAGGTACCCCTCGTGGCCGGCGACCGAGAACTTGTGGGTCACGCTCGGCCGCTCGTCCGGCAGCCGCTCGCGGTGGGGCCGGTAGACCACCTTCTCGACGATGGTCTCGACCTCGCGGATCTGGGGCGTCCCGCCCGCGGCGCCGTCGCCCGAGGCCGTCGCGCCGTCGGCGAGCTCGGCCTTGCCGCCACCGCTAGCGGTGGCCGTGTTGCCGCCGGACTTGGTCGAGAGCGGCTGGCTCCGCTTCGAGTTCTCGCGGTAGATGGCCACCGCCTTCAGGCCGACCTCCCACGACTGCATGTAGGCGTCGGCGATGTCCTCGACGGTCGCGCTCTCCGGCAAGTTGACCGTCTTCGAGATGGCGCCCGAGATGAACGGCTGGCACGCCGCCATCATCTTGATGTGGCCCATGTGCGAGATGTAGCGCTCGCCGTTGGACGGCTTGAAGGCGCAGTCGAAAACGGGCAGGTGCTCGTCGCGCAGGCCCGGCGCCCCCTCGATCGTGTCGTGCTCGTCGATGTAGTCCAGGATCACCCGGGCCTCGGCGTCGGAGTAGCCGAGCCGGGCCAAGGCCTCGGGGACCGTCTGGTTGACGATCTTCATCAGGCCGTCGCCCTTGCCGGCGAGCAGCTTGTACTTGACGAGCGCGAGGTCGGGCTCGATGCCCGTCGTGTCGCAGTCCATCATGAACCCGATGGTCCCGGTCGGCGCGAGGACCGTCGCCTGGGCGTTCCGGTAGCCATGCGCTTCGCCGAGCGCCACCATCCGGTCGGCCGACGCCTGGGCGGCGTCGCGGAGGTACTCCGGGCAGCTCGCGTCGATCTGGGCGACGGCGTCGCGGTGCATCCGCATGACCTCGAGCATCGGCTCGGCGTTGTCGGCGTAGCCGTCGAACGGGCCGATGGCCGGGTTGGCGGCGATCTCGGCGGACCGGGCGTAGCCCTCGCAGTGCTCGATCGCCATCAGCGCCCCGGCGACCGCGCGGCCTTCGTCCGAGTCGTAGGGCAGGCCCATCGACATCAACAGCGCGCCCAGGTTGGCAAAGCCGAGCCCGAGCGGGCGGTACTTGTGGCTGTTGGCCGCGATGGTCGCCGACGGGTAGCCGGCGTTGTCGACCAGGATCTCCTGGGCCGTGATGTAGATCCGGGCGGCGGCCCGGTAGCGCTCGACGTCGAACGTGCCGTCGTCGCGCTTGAACTGCATCAGGTTGAGCGACGCCAGGTTGCACGCAGAATCATCTAAAAACATATACTCACTGCATGGATTACTGCTATTGATCGGCCCATGGTTTTTGCACGTGTGCCAGCGCTGGATCGTGTCCTCGTACTGGGCGCCGGGGTCGCCGCAGACCCAGGTGCCCTCGGCGATTTTGAGGAGCAGGCCCTCGGCGTCGACGTGGTCGACGGCGTCGCCCGAGGTGACGGCCGTGAGCGGGTACGCCTCCCCCTTGTTGGCGGCCTCCATGAACGCGTCGTCCAGGCGGACCGACTGGTTCACGTTCTGGAAGGCGACCGAGCCGTAGGCGTCGCCGTTGAACGAGCCGTCGTAGCCCTGCTCGATCAGGGCCCACGCCTTGCGCTCCTCGGTCTGCTTGGCCGTCACGAACTCCAGGATGTCCGGGTGCCACACCTTGAGCGTCTGCATGATGGCCGCCCGGCGCGTCTTGCCGCCCGACTTGATCGTGCCGCCGGTCGCGTCCTGGACCTTCATAAAGGACACGGGGCCCGACGGGATGCCGCCGCCCGACAGCTTCTCCCTGCTCGACCGCAGCGCGGACCAGTCGGCCCCGACGCCGCTCCCGAACTTGAACAGCCGCGCGCTCTCGCCCATCAGCTGCCAGATGTCGTCGACCGAGTCGTCGACCGAGATGATGAAGCAGGCGCTCGCCTGGGGCCGCTGGTACGGGTCGACGTCGACGACCTCGCGCTTGTCGACGTCCCACCCGGAGATCGTCTTGCCGCCCGAGTCGCGGACGCCGTACTGGGCGCCCAGCCCGACGTTGAACCACACCGGGCTGTTGAACGCGCCGACCTGGTGGGTGCAGAGCCAGGTGAGCTCGTCGTAGAACGTCTCGGCGTCGGCGTCGGACGCGAAGTAGTGCTGGTCCTTCCCCCAGTCCGTGATCGTCCGCGTGACGCGGTGGACGAGCTGCTTCAGGCTGTACTCGCGCTGGCCTTCGGCCGGCGACCCGTTGCCCGAGGCGAGGTCGCCGTAGAAGTACTTCGAGGCGACGACGTTGACCGCGAGCGGGCTGAACGCCTGGGGGAACTCGACGCCGAGCTGCTCGAAGATGGCCTCGCCCGTGTGGTTCTTGATGGCGGCGTCGCGCGACACCCAGGTCACGCTGTCGAACGGGTGCTGACCGGAGGTTGAGAAGACGCGGTCGATGACGAGACCGGCGGCGGGGGCCTTTTTCTGGGCCATGGCGGAGGGGGGACAGAGAGAGACAAAGGGACGACTCCAGGGCCTCGCCCGGGGTCCCAGACCCCGGACGGCTCGAGCCGCCAGTGACTCCACGTGGGGGGACGGGGCGAGCCGGACGGTCCTCCTCAGGACGCGCTCTGGCTCCAGCCCGACGGCGTGAAGGCGCTTCGAAGCGGATCTCAAGTAACCCGCCGCACAGGTTGAGGCGCAACCCTGCTCCGTCCACGGGTTATCCACATCGGGGAGAACGGGGCGTAGGCCGCGCTCAGCGCCTCCTGCCTTCCCGGATCCTCTCTTCCCTCACTCAGTCGGCTCCGTTATGCGAGCGTGCTCGGCGATAACGGCTTCCCAACTCACGGCAGTGGGGGTCGTTCGGAGTCCGTTATTCAGGCGGGCTAGGAATAACGGCTCGTTCGTCCTGGGGTTGGCAGCCCGCTCGCCGACCGTGCGTCCGACGGTTCGGGACTCCGGCCGAGCGGCGGTCCTGAAGGCCCCCCGCGAGACGTCAGGGACCGGTGGCCGGCCTGAGGTGCGCCGGAGGCTACGACCGGAAGCTCTTCGGCTCGGCCGACAGGGGTCAGAGACTGTTGGGTAGGGGACCCCTCCCTCGAGGGAGGGGTCCGCGGAGCGGGCGGAGGGTGGTCGGGCGGGTGGGGGTGGTCGTCCGACCACCCCACCCGCTGCGCGGGAGCCCCCTCAAGGGGGCGGGCCTAGCGATTCGTGCCAAACAGTTTCTGGGAGACTGTTCGGCGAACGGCTCGGTCTCGGCTACGTCTCCCTCCGGGAGAGGGCTGGGGGAGGGCTCTCGGGGCCCGGCGCCGTGGTCGGGCCAGCGTCCCCCTCCCGGCCCCCCCAGACGGAGGCTGACAAGAGGAGGCGTTTACAGTTCGACTCCTCTCCTTCATGCCGTCCTTCCCGCGCAGGCGGGAATCCAGGGCGTCCGGGCACATCGACGCTCGGCACCCTGGATCCCCGCCTGCGCGGGGATGACGGGGTCGTGGGTCGGGAAACGGTGTCCTCTGTGAAAGCCTCCTCTACCAGCCGACGAGGGAGGAGACTCGCTCGCCAGACGGTCCCTGAGACCCAGGCCCCAGTTGTGCGAAACGCCCCCTACCGAGCCCTCTCCGCAAAGGCCGAGGCTTGTGCCATCGCCCCCACATCTACGGGGGACCCGCCTTCACGGAGAGGACCCGAACCGGGAGAGCGGAGTCGACGGAGGCCGTCCGTACGAGGGCCCCGCCCTGTTGGTCCCTAGCCTCGGACCCTCCCCGGACCCGTCATCCTGAGCGGAGCGAAGGATCTCAACTCGTAGTGGGTCGCCCGGTACGACCAGGCTCGAAGCGTCCGTGGCTTCGGCGTTGAGATCCCCTGACCGAGTTCGGGGCGGGCTCTTCGCTGGCGCTCGGGATCACAGGACGACGTTTCCGCACAGACCTCAACAGGGAGGGGTCCAAACCTCGAGCGCTTTAGAACCCGTCGTCGTCGTCCGGGTCGTAGTCGATGTCCTCGTCGAGGTCGAGGTCATCGTCTTCGACGTCGAGGTCGTCGAGGTCGAGGTCGTCGTCGTCCAGCTCGAGGTCATCGTCGTCGAGGTCGTCGTCGTCGTCCAGTTCGAGGTCGTCGTCGAGGCGGAGGTCGTCGTCGGAGAAGTCGTCCATGACAGGAGGAGGAAGGGAACCGAGACGAGTCTACTGCCCTGCCTCGGGCGGGGGCAAGCCCAACGGGCGCCGGGGTGAATCGGTCGGGAAAGCCACTATGCGCGGCCACGCGTACGGAGCCCGACGCCCCGGTGCCGCGTACCTTCCTCTCTCCTTCCGACTTCCGACTTCCGACCGTATCCGCCCATGTTCGACGACCGCAGCGCGTACCCCCACCCCGACGAGTTCAAGGTGGTCCGCCCCGAGTACTCCGACCCCGAGGACGAGGGCGACGACGTGATCGCCATCGTCGAGATCGCCCCGTTCAAGGTGCTCGGCTACAGCGCGACGCGGCCCGGCGCGCGTCGGGCGGCGCTCTACGAGGCCGCCAAAAAGTACCGGAGCTACCACCCCGGCTACCGTGTCGTGAGCCCGTTCCCGCCCGAGTTCGAGGACGCCGACGGCAAGACGTGGACCCGCGTCCCGGCCGGCAAGCGCGACGCGCTCGGCGACTACACGTTCGAGGACGAGGACGGCGAGGACTCGGCCGACATCGAGCAGATGCTGCTGTGGGACGTCCGCCCCGAGCCCGTCTTCGAGGACGACGACGAGTAGCGCTGCCCATCGTTGATCGCGACGCCGCGCCCCCGCCCGGGTGCGGCGTTTTCTTTGGTCTCCCCTTCCGGTCCGTCCATGCTCGTCCGCCTCGCCTGTCTCCTGCTCGTGCTCGCCGCCGGCGGGTGCGCCCCCGCCCTGACCGCCGCCTCGACGACGCCGAGCGGGCAGGCCGCCATCGAGCGGGCCGTCCAGACCGCGCTCGTCCGCGCCGGCTTGGCGGACCCCGTCACCGCCGCGACGGCCCAGACGGCGAGCCTGGTGGCCGGCCCCATGCTGGCCGACGTCACGCACCGCGGGGCCGCCGTGTGGGTCCAGACCGACGGGCCCGCCGAGGTCCGCGTCGACGCGTTCGGCCCGGGCGACTCGACGCCGACCGTGTCCGCCCGGGCCGTCCCCGGCGGCGACGGGACGGCGACGGCCCGCCTGTTCGGGCTCGAGCCCGGCACGGCCTACACCTACCGCGTCTCGGTCGACGGCGCCGACGCCACGCCGACCGCCTACCCGGCCGCCTTCCGCACCCAGCCGCTGTGGCAGTGGCGGACCGACCCGCCGGCGTTCACGGCCGCCATCGGCTCGTGCTACTACGACAACGACCCGGCCTACGACCGGCCGGGCGACGGCTACGGCGGCTCGACGGCCATCTTCAACGAGATCGACGCGCTCCGGCCGGACCTGATGGTCTGGCTCGGCGACAACACCTACCTCCGCGAGGTCGACTGGTGGAGCGCCGAGGGGATCGACTACCGGTTCCGCCACAGCCGCTCCGAGCCCGCCCTCCAGCCGCTCCTGGCGCGGACGGCCCACTACGCGACCTGGGACGACCACGACTTCGGCCCCAACGACTCCGACCGCTCGTACGTCCTGAAGGGCGAGACGCTCGACACGTTCACCGACTACTGGCCCGCCGCCACGCGCGGGCTGCCCGGCGTCCCCGGCGTCTTTACCCAGTTCCAGTGGGCCGACGTCGAGTTCTTCCTGCTCGACGACCGGTACCACCGCGCGCCCAACGACGCGCCACCGTCGGAGCGGACGATCCTGGGCCCGGACCAGGCGCAGTGGCTGCTCGACGCGCTCACCGCCAGCCAGGCCCCGTTCAAGGTGGTCGGCGTGGGCGGCCAGTTCCTCAACCCGGTCCCGGTCTTCGAGACGTTCGCGGCCATCGCGCCGGCCGAGCGCCAGCGGCTGCTGGACGAGATCGCGGCGCGCAAGGTCGAGGGCGTCGTGTTCCTGTCCGGCGACCGCCACCACACCGAGCTGATCAAGCTCGACCGGCCCGGCGCGTACCCGCTCTACGAGTTCACGTCGAGCCCGCTCACGGCCGGCGCCTCGACGGCCGCGCTCCGCCCAGACTCGCCCGAGCGCGACAACCCGCTCCGGGTCGAGGGCACGCTGGTGGCCGGCGAGCGCACCTTCGGCACCCTGACCGTCCAGGGCCCGCGCACCGACCGGACGATGACGATGCGAACCTACGCCGCCGACGGGCGGATGCTGTGGGAGCGCGCCGTCCGCGCCCGCGAGCTCCAATACCCGCGCGGCGAGTAGAGGGCCGAGGGTCTGAGGGACAGCCGGGGGGAGCGAAAGAGTTGACGCGCACGCTGGTATCACATACAATACCGACGTGTCTCTCAGCGTCGTCCTCGACACCAACGTCATCGACTCTGCCCTCCGCTCCCAGCGCGGGGCCTCGTTTGAAGTCGTCCGGCGGATCGGTGGGAGCTCCTTTGAGATCCACCTCTCCGTCCCGCTCGCGCTCGAGTACGAGTCGGTCCTCCTCCGCCATCAGGACGACCTCGGGCTGACCCGTCACCAAGTTCTCGCGTTCGTCGACTACCTCTGCGGCGTGGCAGGCCTCCACGACATCCACTTCCTCTGGCGCCCGATGCTCCGCGACTCCAACGACGAGATGGTTGCCGAGCTAGCGGTCAAGGCCGGAGCCGACTACCTCGTTACCCACAACGCCCGGGACTTCGGCCCACTCGGCGACCGATTCGCCGTCGAGGTCGTGACGCCGGGCGCCTTCCTCCGCCGACTCGACCTATGAGCACGCTGAGCCTCCGCCTCCCCGACTCCCTCCACGCCAAAGTCCGGGAGCTCGCCTCCGACGAGGGCGTCTCGATCAACCAGTTCCTGACGCTCGCCGCCGCCGAGAAGGTGTCGGCGCTCCTGACGCTGCACTACCTCCGGGAACGAGGCGAGCGGGGGAGCCGAGAGGCATTCGACGCCGTGCTCGCACGGGTCCCGGACGTCGAGCCCGACCCGTCAGACCAAATCGAGTAAGCAGGCCTCCTTACCCCGACGCCCGGGTCCGAGGCGCCGGGCGCCGGCCGACCACGAACGGCTCGGGGTCGACGGCGCCGCCGCGGCCGTAGACGCCGAAGTGGAGGTGCGGCGGCGTGGTCGCCGCGTTGCCTGTGTTGCCGACCTCACCGAGGGTGTCGCCCGCGGCCACGCGCGCGCCGGGCTCGACGAGCTGCCGGTCGAGGTGGGCGTAGTAGAGCGACCCGAGGTCGGTCTGGAGCCAGACGACGCGCCCACCGATCGGCGTCTCCTGGACGCGCGAGACGCGGCCGGCGGAGGCGGCCACGACTGGCGTCCCGCGGTCGGCGAAGACGTCGATGCCCTCGTGGCTCCGCGCGCCGCCGTCGCGGGCCGCGCCCCACCGGCTCCGGATCGCGTCCTGGTCGGCGCCGGCCACGGGGAACGCGAGCGACGGGTCCGTCCGGACGGCGACGGCGACGGCGCCCTCCGCCAGCAGCTCGGCGCGGACGACGAGCACGACGGCGTGGTCGCGCTCGGCCACCCGCTCGACGCGCAGCGTGTCGGTCGAGACTGCCCATCCGCCCAGCCGCGCCTGTGACGAGTCGACCGCGAAGAGGTCGACGAACGCCCGTGCGGAGTCGGCCAGGGTCGGGGCGACGTCGACGGCCAGCACCTCGCCCTGGCGGAGGTCGATCCGCCATCCCATCGCCGCGGCCGCTCCGGCGTCTACGGTCAGGCCCGGCGACGCGGGAAGGTCGAGGGCGACCGGCTCGGCGAGCACGGCGGACTCGGCCTCGACCCACGCTCGGCCGAGGCGGGTCGAGTCGAGGCCGGCCTCGGCGAGAGACTCGGCGTAGCGCTCGGACGGGGCGAGCGGCGGCGCCAAGTCGAGGTCGGGGCCGCAGCCGACGACCACAAAGAGCAGGATGAGGGACGCGCGCATGGCAGCTCGGACCCGATCTCGGCACGCGCGTTCCGGAGGCTCGGGGCACCCGGTCGTGGGTTTGAGGACGCGGCGGACGCGGCTACCGTATCGCCTCCTCCCGCCCCCGACGTGCGCCCGACGTTCCTGCTCGCCTTCGTCGCCCTCGGAGCCTGCCACGTCGGCCCGCTCCAGCCGGTCGAACCCGTCGTGCTGGAGGCCTCCCTCGTCGGCGGGCGCGTGGAGGCCGGGGCGATTCAGGGCGTCGGCGCGACGCTCGTCAACCGGAGCCGGTCGCGGATCGTCCACTACGGCCGGGCCGGAATCACGTCCGTCCGGATGTTCCGTGAGACGACCTCGGAGCCCCGCCGCGCCGACGTGCCGGCCGACACCACGCGGCCGGTCGGGCCGTACTGGGAGCGGGCCTATCACCTGGCGGTCGCGTTCGAACCCGGGACCGTGACGACGGCGGAGCTCCCCCTCACGGTCGTTGAGCCCCAGAGCCGCTTGGTGCTGGCGCCCGTCCGCTTCGAGTGGCCGCGCGATCCCGGGACGTACGCGGTCTCGGTGTGCTCGAGCTGGAGCCCGTCCGATCTGGACGGCAGCCGGGAGGTCTGCGCGCGGTCCGTCCGCGTCGAGGTCCGGTAGAGCCGGTGGGTCAGTGGGTCAGTGGTCAGCAGGTCAGTGCGTCAGTGGAGTCCAGTCTCGGGGTCGCTTCGTCACTGACGACTGACGCACCGACGACTGACGCACTGATCACTGACGACGGCCCCCTCCGCCCTTGGCCCGCGCCCCAATTCGGCCTAGCTTGCGATAGCCGTTATGTATCCCGCCATGCCCGACGCCGACGCCCCCCTCCGCCTGACCGTCGCCCAGCTCGAGTCCCGGCTGGCCACGTTCGTCTCCGAGTACCTCAAGGACAAGAGCCCCGAGACGCGGGGGACGTACCGGCGGACGCTCAACGAGTTCGAGCGCTACCACGCCGCGAGGGCCGCCCGCCCGTCGAGCCGGTTCCGGTTCGTCGAGGCCGACGTCGAGGCCTACAAGGCGTACCTCATGGAGGAGCGCGAGCTGAGCCAGGTCTCGGTCAGCACCTACCTCACGGCGCTGCGCCGGCTGTGCGACTACCTCGTGGCCCGGGGCGACCTGGCCGAGAACCCCGCCCGAGCGGTCAAGGGCAACCGCCGGCCGCAGTCCCACACGCGCGGCGTGCTCACGGCCGCCGAGGTCGAGGCGCTGATGGAGGCGGTCCCCCAGGCGACCGGGATCGGCCGGCGCGACCGGGCGATCGTCGCGCTCATGGTGTACGGCGGGCTGAGCGAGGTCGAGCTGGTCCGCGCCGACGTCGGCGACCTCGACCGGACGCTGATGGGGACGTTCCTCCGGGTCCAGGGCAAGGGCCGACAGTCGAAGGACGAGTCGGTCCCGCTCGACCCGTCGGCCATCGACCCGCTCAAGATCTACCTCATGGAGCGCGAGGGCGCCAGCCCGACGGCGCCGCTGTTCGTCAGCCACGGCCACCGGAGCGCGGGCACGCGGCTCAACACGCGGTCGGTCCGCGGGCGGATCAACACGCACCTGCGCGCGGCCAAGGTCAAGCGGCGCGGCATCAGCCCCCACAGCCTGACGCACACGGCGGCGCTGATCTGGCTCAACTCGGGGATGCCCGTCGAGGAGGTCCGCCGGCGGATGCGCCACGGGACGTTGGAGACGACGATGATCTCGTTCAAGAAGCAGGGTCTGCTCAAGGCCGGCGCGGGCGACGAGTAGCTCCGACTCCGGGAGGAGCCCGGGAGGAGGTGTCTCGTCCGCTCCCTCCCACGCGCCTTCCACCTGCGAACGGGCGGGCCCCTCGTCCGGTCCGGTCGCGCCGCCAAGGCCTCTGCCACTGCCGTCCTCCCACTGGCCACTGCCTCCGATGACGCCCCTCCCCCTCCCGGCCACCGACCTCGACACGGGCCAGCGGCTCGGCGCTCGCTTCGCGGCGCAGGGCGCGTGGACGTTCCGCGACGCCGCCCGCCTGGTCCACGCCCTGCCCTACGGGCGGACCCAGCGGGGGGGCCCGGAGGCCGTCCTGCGCGAGGGCCGCGGCACGAGCAGCACGAAGCACGCGCTGCTCGCCGCCCTCGCCCAGGAGAACGGGCTCGGCGTGACGCTCCACCTCGGCCTCTACCCGATGAGCGAGGCGACGACGCCCGGCGTCGGGCCGGCGCTCCGGGCGCACGGGCTGACGTCGGTCCCCGAGGCCCACGTCGTGCTCGGCGTCGGCGACGAGCGCGTCGACCTGACGTGGCCGGGCGACCGGCGGCCGGTCCCACCGCTGGCGCACGAGGAGACGATCCGGCCGGACCAGGTCGGGGTGTACGAGCGGGCGTGGCACCGCCGCCACCTCGACGCCTGGGCCCGAGCCGAGGGCCGCGACCCCGACGCCGTCTGGGCCGCTCGCGAGGCCGCCGTCGCCGCGCTCTCGTGGCGCTGAGGGTCTCGCGAGGGACCCCGGAACTCGGGACGAGAACCACGACGCGACCTTGCGCCACGCCCCGCCCCGCCCATGCCCGTCACGCTCTCCGACCCCGACCGCCAGACGGCCGTCGCCGCCCTGCGCCGCTGGTCGGCCGACCACCTCGACGAGCCGCTCGGCGACCTCACCGCCGGCTTCCTGCTCGACGTCGTCCTGGAGGAGATCGGCCCGTCGATCTACAACCGCGCCCTCGCCGATGCCCAGCGCTACCTGACCGCCCGCGTCGCCGACCTCGACGTCGAGATCGGACTGGAGGAGTTCCCGAGCTCGGCGCGGCGCTGACGCGGGGGGTCTCGCCGCGCTACACCGTCGAGGGCCGCGTCACCAAGACGGCCGCGATGGGTGCGTCGGCTTCGGCCTCGGCGCTTCCAGGGTACGGGTCGAGGTCGGTCACGACGACCTGGATCGTGCCCCACTCGATCATCGGCGTCTCCTGGTCGCTCATCCGCCCGTGGGGGACGGTCAGCACGAACGGCTCGCCGTCGACCTCGACGCGGATTTGGGCCCGCCCGGCCTGGATGCAGGTGACGCCCTCGGGGCACCGGCTGTCCTCGACGACCTCGACGAACCGGACCGTGTGGCCGTCGCGCCGCGCGGTCTCTCCGAGCGTGAGGCGGAGCGGCTCGCCCGCGTCGGGCGCCCGGACGCGGGCGTCGGCCGGGGACGAGTCGGCGGCGGGCTGGGCCGGGGCCTGGGCCGTCGCGCAGCCAGCAGCCGTGAGGGGGAGGACGACGGAGGCGAGCAGGACGGCGCGGAGCATGGGGCTGAGGGCGGGGGCTCCACCAACGCCCGACCGCCCGGGCCCGTGCCCTACGGGTTGAACGAGACGACGGTGACGGACGGGGTGGCCTCGCTCCGCGGCTCGGTCGGCTCGGGCGTCAGGGCGACGGCGAACAGCACGCGGCCCCCCACCCGGGCGCCGGCGTCGGGCCGCCGCTCGGGGTCGACCACGAGCAGCGTCATCTCCTGGCCGCCGGCCATGAGCGAGACCCGGGCCTGGCCCTCCCAGACGCAGTCGACGCCCACGGGGCAGCGGGAGTCCTCGGCGACCGCGTCGAACGTGAGCGCGAGGCCGTTGAGCGAGGCCGTCTCGCCGAGGGCGACGGTGACCTCGCCGGACTGGGCGTCGGCCCCGTACGTGTCGGCGTCGGTCGAGTCGCAGGCGGTGAGGCCGAGGGCGAGGAGCAGGAGGAGCGAGCGGAAGGCCATGGGAATGGGGGAGGGAGGCGGGGAGCCAAGGGCGAAGGTAAAACCCGGCGCGCGCATTCCGTCGGCGAGCCGGCCGAAACGCCCGACGAACAGGCTGATCGGTCTAGAGCCGCGTCCGGACGCCGAACTGGTGGAGCCCGCCGAAGTCGCCCCAGTTCGAGAACGCGTAGTCGACGGCCACCCGGCGCAGCACGATGCCGGCCCCGACGCTGAGGCCGGCCAGGTCGAGGCGCCCGCCCGAGCGGAGGTCGGCCCCGCGGCGGCCGTTGTAACCGGCGCGGACGGCGAACGACGACCCGAGCGCGAGCTCGCCGCCGACGGCCAGGTGCTCGAGCGTCCGGTCCATGAGCGACGAGTCGGCCCGGGCGCCGCCCGACTGCAAGTCGATGCCGGCGACCGACACCGTCAGCGGGACGTAGCGGAGCCGCTTCGAGGCGACGACCCGGACATCGAGCGGCAGCCGGTCGGTCTCCGTCCCGAACGACGACAGCATCGCCCCGACGTGGTGGACGCTCGCGCCCAGCACCAGACCCTGCTCGGGCACGGCGTACGTCACGCCGACGTCGCCCGCGAGCGCCTGGGCGCCGGCGTCGTCGAGCGTCGCGAACAGCGTGTGGAGCGCGAGCCCGACCCGGAACTGGGGCAGCACCTCGCGCGAGGCCGCGACGGTGACCGCCGCCTCGCTCGCGCCGAACGTGCCCAGCGCCTCACCCTCGGTCTCGGCGCCGGTCCGCCGCTCGAACTCGCCGTACGACAGATAGCGGACGCCGCCGGCCAGGCTCAGCCCGCCCAGCCAGCTCACGTCGCGGGCGTAGACGGCCGTCCCCGCGTTGACGTCGGAGACCAGGTTCGTGTAGCTCAGCGCGACCGTCCCGTCGGCGCCGGGCGTGAGCAGGGCCGGGTTGGCGAACGCCGCCGACGGGTCGTCGCTGGCGAGCGCGGCGGGGCCGGCGAGCGCGGCGGACCGGGCGGAGACGTCCAGGCGGACCAGGTCGAAGGCCGTCTGGGTCCGCGACTGGGCGGACGCGCCGACGGCGAGGAGGCCGGCCACGAGGCCGGCGGCGAGGAGACGGGAAGCGCGCATGCGGAGGGGCCCGGCGGGGGCGTCGTTCGTGCGTCAGGCGGGACCGTCTCGAAGGGGCAGGGGCGCGGCGGCGGGTGCGGACCGAAGGTACGGCCCGGCCACGAGCCCCGCAGGTCACGCCGCGTCGCCCTCAGGGCGAGCGCATGCACCATCCCGACCCCCCGCTTCCCGGCGGGTCGCTCTGCTCCCGGCTCGGGAAGCGGTCCCCCTCGAAGGGGGACCGTCCGGTCGCCCTTGAGCGCAGCGATGGGCGACCGGACGGGGGGTCCGGGTCGGCATGGTGTAGCATGCGCTCGCCCTGGCGTCGCCCTCGCCGGCGACGTGGGAAAATTCCGCGCGGCCTGGACGGGCGAGCGCCCCGGAGCGACCGTCGGGCGACCCCACCCCTCCGTCCCCCTCCATGGCCGACCTCACCTGGGAGTCCTGGCTGACGCTCGCCGTCGTCGTCGGCCTCGTCGTCGCCCTGGCGCGGGACCTCGCGCGGCCGGAGGTGCTGCTGTTCGCCGGCCTGGCGCCGCTGCTGGCGACGGGCGTGCTGACCTCGGACGAGGCCTTCGCCGGGTTCTCCAACTCGGCGCCGCTCACCGTCGGCGCGCTGTTCGTGGTGGCCGCCGGCGTCCAGGCGACGGGCGCGCTGGCGTTCACCGACCGGCTCCTGTTCCGCCGCTCGGGCGGGCTCGGCGCCACGACGGCCCAGCTGATGCTGACGACGGCCACGCTCTCGGCGGTCCTCAACAACACGCCGCTCGTGGCCATGCTGATGCCGCGCGTCCAGGCGTGGTGCGAGCGGAGCGGGGTGCCGCCCTCGAAGCTCATGATCCCGCTCTCGTACGCCGCCATCGTCGGCGGCATGACGACGCTCGTCGGGACGAGCACGAACCTGCTGGTGGCCGGGCTGATGGAGGACGCCGGGCTGCCGCCGCTCGGCCTGTTCGACCTCGCCGCGGTCGGCGTCCCGGCGGCCCTGGCCGTGGTCCTCTACTTCGCCGCCGTCGGCCACCGCTGGCTCCCGGACCGCGGGCGCGGCGACGCGGCGCCGGTCCCGGCCGACTGCCTGTTCGAGGTCCGTGCCGGCCCGGCGCTGGCGGGCCAGACGGTCGAGGAGGCCGGTCTGCGCGCGCTCGGCGACGCCTTCCTCGTCCACATCGCCAGCGGCGACGACGTGGTGCCGGCCTCGCCGGAGGCCGTGCTCCGCGAGGGCGACGGGCTCCTGTTCACGGGGACGCTCGACGCCCACGACCGGCTCCTGTCCCGGCCCGGCGTCGAGCGGCCCCAGCCCGGCGCCGAGGCCGACGGGCTCCCGGTGTTCGAGGCCGTCGTCGCCGGCCGGTCGCCGCTCGTCGGGCGGACGCTGCGCAACCTCGACTTCCGCGAGCGGTACGGCGGCGTCGTGCTGGGCGTCCGCCGCCGCGACGGGGCGCTCGACGGGGCGATCGGGCGGACGCCACTCCGCGAGGGCGACCTCCTGCTCGTCGAGGCGCCGCCGACGTTCGCCGAGCGCTGGGGCCGCGACCGCGACACGTTCTACGTCGTCGCGCCGGTCCGCCCGGCCCGCGCCCTAGCCCACCCCGCCCGGGCCGCGGCCTCGCTCGTGATCCTGGTGGCCGTGATCGGCGTCGCGGCCGGGTTCGGCGTCTCGATCGTGACGACGGCGTTCCTGGGCGCGCTGGCGATGGTGGCCACGGGGTGTCTGACGTGGGCCCAGGCCCGGCGGTCGGTCGACCTGTCGGTGCTGCTGGTGATCGTGGCCGCGCTCGGGCTGGGCAAGGCGATCGAGACGAGCGGGCTCGCGGCGGCCCTGGCCACCCACGTGACCGGGGTGTCGGCCACGTTCGGGCCGCTCGCCGTCGTCGCCGCGACCTACGTCGTCACGAGCCTGCTGACCGAGGTCATCACAAACAACGCCGCGGCGGCGCTGATGCTGGGCGTCGGGCTGGCGGCGGCCCAGGCGACGGGCGTCCCGCCCGAGGCGTTCGCCGTCGCCGTCGCCGCGGCGGCCTCCGCGAGCTTCCTGACGCCGGTCGGCTACCAGACCAACATGATGGTGATGGCGGCCGGTCGGTACCGGTTCGCGGACTACCTCCGGAGCGGGGCCGTCGTCAACGGGATCGTGACCGTCGTCGCGCTGGCGATGATCGCGGTCGTGTGGCTGTAGGCGCAGCCCCGTGCGAAACGCGGGCGAAGCGGCGCGAGCGAGGGGCGCCGGCCCGTTGTCGGTCGGTGCTCCGCCCTCCCCGGCCCCGGCGGGAAGAACGCGCGGAAACGCCCCGAGCGACGAAACGGGCGCCCCTCCCGCCCCGTCCTGGATCGGTTCCGCCGAGGGCGGCACGTACCTTGCCCGAGGCCCCGCGCCTCCCTCCTGCCCGACACTCCGCACCCATGATCAAGGCCCTCCAGAAGATCTTCGGCGGCGACTCCAACGCCCGCGAGCTGAAGAAGCTCTGGCCCCTCGTCGACGAGATCAACGACCACGCCGAGCGGCTCCAGCACGTCACCGACGACGAGCTCAAGGCCCGGACCGAGACGTTCCGCGAGCGGATCCGCGAGGCCGCCGCGCCCGTCGAGGCCGAGCAGGCCGAGGTCCGCGCCCGGCTCCTGGCCGCCGGCGGCGACAACGCCGACGCCGACCCGACGACCGGCGACACGCTGTCGGTCCGCGACCGCCAGGACCTCTACGGCCGCCTGGACGACCTCGAGGGCGACTGGATCGACACCGTCGAGGACGTGCTCGACGACATCCTGCCCGAGGCCTTCGGCGTCATCAAGGAGACGTGCCGGCGGTTCCTAGGCAAGAGCTGGGAGGCCGGCGGCTCCGAGGTCGAGTGGCAGATGGTCCCGTTCGACGTCCAGCTGCTGGGCGGCGTGGTGCTCCACCGCGGGCAGGTGGCCGAGATGAAGACGGGCGAGGGCAAGACGCTCACGTCGGTCGCCCCGCTCTACCTCAACGCGCTCGTCGGCCGCGGCGTCCACGTGGTGACCGTCAACCCGTACCTCGCCCAGCGCGACTCGGAGTGGATGGCGCCGATCTTCGAGTTCCACGGGCTCACCGTCGACTGCATCGACAAGCACCCGTCGCACAGCCCCGGCCGGCGCCAGTCCTACCGGGCCGACATCACCTACGGGACCAACAACGAGTTCGGGTTCGACTACCTCCGCGACAACTCGTTCGTGGTCGACGCCGAGCAGCTCGTCCAGCGCCACCACCACTACGCCATCGTCGACGAGGTCGACTCGGTCCTCATCGACGAGGCGCGGACGCCGCTCATCATCTCGGGCCCCGTGCCGCAGGCGTCGATCGACGAGTTCAAGGAGTTCAACCCGCCCGTCGAGAAGCTCGTCCGTGACCAGCAGAAGTTGGTCGCCGGCTACGTCGCCGACGCCGAGCGCAAGCTGACCGAGGCCGACCAGAAGGAGGAGGCCGGCGACAAGAAGCAGGCCCGCCGGCTGCGCGACGAGGCCGGGCTCGCGCTGCTCCGCGCCCAGCGCGGGTACCCCCGCAACAAGAAGCTGATCAAGCTCAAGGGCGAGACGGGCGTCGAGATGCTGATCCGGAGCGTCGAGGCGGTCTACCTGGCCGAGTCCGCCAAGCGGATGCCCGAGGTCGACGAGCCGCTGTACTTCGCGCTCGAGGAGGCCCAGCACCAGCTCGAGATGACCGACCGCGGCCGCGAGTCGATCGGCCAGGCGGCCGGCACCGACGCCGACTTTTTCGTCATCCCGGACGTGGGCTCGGAGGTCGCCCGGATCGAGGGGACCTACGCCGAGAAAAAAGAGGCCCTCGTCGAGTCGCTCAAGGGCGACGCGTCGCTCGACGAGGAGAAGCGCCAGCACAAGCTCGACAACGACGTGCGCGAGCTCCGCAACCAGGCCGAGGAGTCCAAGCGCGAGCTCTACACGCGCTACGCCGAGCGGTCCGAGCGCATCCACGCCGTCAACCAGCTGCTGCGCGGCTACACGTTGTACGAGAAGGACAAGGAGTACATCGTCCAGGACGACAAGGTGATGATCGTCGACGAGCACACGGGCCGCGTGCTGCCGGGGCGCCGGTACTCGGACGGGCTCCACCAGGCGATCGAGGCCAAGGAGAAGGTGAAGGTCCAGGCGGCGACCCAGACCTACGCCACGGTCACCATCCAGAACTACTTCCGGATGTACGCCAAGCTCGCCGGCATGACGGGCACGGCCGAGACCGAGGCCGAGGAGTTCAGCAAGATCTACAAGCTCCCCGTCGTCGTGGTCCCGACCAACCGGCCCATCGCGCGCGACGACGACGACGACCTGATCTACAAGACGAAGCGGGCCAAGTACAAGGCGCTGCTCGACCGGGTCGAGGAGATCCACGAGACGGGCCAGCCCTTGTTGATCGGCACGGCCTCGGTCGAGACGTCAGAGCAGATGTCGCGGCTGCTGCAGCACGCCGGCATCAAACACAACGTGCTCAACGCCAAGGCGAGCCGGGCCCAGGCCGAGGCCCAGATCGTGGCCGAGGCCGGCCAGATCGGCGCGGTCACCATCGCGACCAACATGGCCGGCCGCGGCACCGACATCAAGCTGGCGGAGGGCGTCCAGGAGCTCGGCGGGCTCGCCATCCTGGGGACCGAGCGCCACGACAGCCGCCGGATCGACTTGCAGCTCCGTGGCCGCGCCGGCCGCCAAGGCGACCCCGGCTTCAGCCAGTTCTACGTGTCCCTCGAGGACGACCTGATGCGGCTGTTCGGCCACGACCGGACGGCCAAGATCATGGACAAGCTCGGGATGGAGGAGGACGAGGTCTTGACCCACAAGTGGCTCACCAAGGGCGTCGAGCGGTCCCAGACCAAGGTCGAGCAGAACCACTTCGCCAGCCGCAAGCGCCAGCTCGAGTACGACGACGTGCTCAACGCCCAGCGCGAGGTGATCTACGACCGCCGGATGCACGCGCTCGAAGGCGACCGCCTGAGGGGCGACATCTTGGACATGCTGTCCGAGCTGGTCGAGCGGATCGTCGGCGAGCACTTCGGCAACGGCGACATCGAGGAGATCCGCGAGGGGCTCCGGCTCCACCTCGCCTTCGACATGGAGATCGACCCGATGACGGCGTCGAACCTGGGCGAGCAGGGGTTGATCGACAAGATCTTGGACGAGGCGACGGCCCACTACCGCCGCAAGCGCTCGGCGTTGGCGGGCCCGTTCTACACCTCCGCTCGGGAGATGATGGACAACGCCGACGAGGACAAGCGGCCCAAGAAGCTCTACGTCGACTTTACTGACGGCCGCAAGGTGCTCCGGGCGACCGTCACGCCCGAGGCCGTCCTGGAGACGCAGGGCCAGGAGATCAACGACGCGCTCGAACGCGCCGCCGTCCTGTCGGTCATCGACGAGAAGTGGACCGAGCACCTGCGCGACCTCGACGAGGTGAAGCAGGGCGTCGGCTTGCGCTCGTACGGCCAGAAGGACCCGCTCATCGAGTATAAGATGGAGGCGTTCAAGCTGTTCAAGGAGCTGGTCCAGACGGTCGACGAGGAGGTCGTGGGGCTGGTGTTCAAGGCCGGGCCGTTGGTCCAGGGCGACAGCCAGCGCCAGGCGGCGCGGCGCGTCCAGCAGGTCTCGAAACCGCGCCTGGACCCGAACCGCGCCACGGCGAGCCAGGAGAAGGCGACGCCGGACTACGCGGCCGGCATCGGCGGCGACGGCGCCTCGTCGGCCGAGCGCGACCCGACGGCCAAGGCGGCCCCGGTCGTGGTCGAGAAGACGGCCGGCCGGAACGAGCCGTGCCCCTGCGGCTCGGGCAAGAAGTACAAGCACTGCCACGGCCGGGGCTAGCGCCCCGGGGTTCAGGGTTCGCCGTTCGGGGTTCGCGAGGACTCACACCTGAGCGGACCCTGATCCCTGAACCCTGAACCAGCGATGCTCCGCTCGCTCTCCATCCGCGACTACGCGCTCATCGAGCGGCTCGAGGTCGAGTTCGACAGCGGGCTCAACATCATCACGGGCGAGACCGGCGCCGGCAAGTCGATCCTGCTGGGCGCGCTCAAGCTTTTGCTGGGCGAGCGCGCCAGCACCGAAGCCCTGCGCACCGGCGCCAAGAAGGCCGTCGTCGAGGGCGTGTTCGACAACGCCGACGAGGGCCGGCTGCCGGCGCTGCTGGAGGAGCACGAGATCGACCCGTCCGAGGGCGGCAACCTGGTCGTCCGCCGCGAGATCTCGGCGCGCGGCTCGCGCGCGTTCATCAACGACACGCCGGCCACGCTCGACGTGCTGCGCGAGGTGGCCTCCAACACGATCGACTTGCACGGCCAGCACGAGCACCAGTCGCTGCTGCGGACCGAGACGCACGTCGAGCTGCTCGACAACTTCGGCGGGCTCGGCGGGCTCGTCGACACCTACCGGAAGGCGTACCGGGTCGTCGCCGCGCTGACGTCGGAGCGGACCGACCTGGTCCGACGCGAGTCCGAGCTGCAGAAGCAGAAGGAGCTCTACGCGTTCCAGATCGAGGAGATCGACGCGGCCGAGCTGCTGCCCGACGAGGCCGACGACTTGGAGGCCGAGCGCCGGATCCTCGAGAACGCCGAGCGGCTCTACGAAGCGACCGCCGAGCTCTACGCCCAGATCTCGGAGTCCGACGACGCGCTCTACGACCGGCTCGTGCTGGTGCGGAACCAACTCCAGGACCTGGCCCGGATCGACTCGGCCTTCGACGACACCCTCGCCGACGTCCGCTCGGCCGAGATCGCGCTCAAGGAGGCCACCCAGTTCCTGCAGGGCTACAACGCCGAGATCGAGTTCAATCCGGAGCGGCTGGACGAGATCCGGGAGCGGATGTCGGAGATCGACTACCTCGAGCGGAAGTACGGCGGGACCGTCGAGGCCGTCCTGGCCTACCGCGCCGACATCGGCGCGACGTACGCGTTGGCGAAGGACTTCGAGGGGGCCATCGCCCGACTCGACAAGCAGATCGACGCGGCCCAGGAGGCGCTGAGCCAGGCCGCGTACCGGCTGTCCCAAAAGCGCCACGAGGTGGCCCAGCGGATCGAGCAGGCCGTCGGCGTGGAGCTGGCGACGCTGGGGATGCCGCACGCCCGGTTCGACGTCCGGTTCGGGTTCCAGGACGACCCCGAGGGATGGGTCCGGCTGCCCGAGGGCCCGCGCCACCGCCGCGTCCAGGCGTTCCCGGCCGGGGCCGACCTGGTCGAGTTCCACCTGTCGGCCAACCTGGGCGAGGACCCCAAGCCGCTCGCCAAGGTGGCGTCGGGCGGCGAGGTGTCGCGGATCATGCTGGCGCTCAAGGCGATCCTGGCCAAGAGCGAGCGGCTGCCGATCCTGGTGTTCGACGAGATCGACACGGGCATCTCGGGGCCCATCGCGCGGCGCGCGGGCGAGTCGATGCACCGGCTGGCCCAGTTCCACCAGATCATCGCGATCACGCACTTGCCCCAGATCGCCAGCCTGGGCGACGTCCACTTCCTGGTCGAGAAGACGATCGAGGACGGCCGGACGCGGACCTACATCCGCCGGCTCGACGAGGCCGAGCGGGCCGAGGCCGTCGCCGGCCTGCTCTCGGGCGACGCGGTCTCCGAAGCGGCGCTCCAGTCGGCGCGCGAGCTGATCGAGGGCGGCCGGCTCGACGGCTGACGGCAGCCACCGCGGCCCCCGACCGCCGAAGTCCGCCCGCCCGTAGGGACGCGGCGTGCCGTGTCCGCTCCCGTGCGCCGTATCCGCTGCCGTGCCCGCCGGTCTGGCCCCGCGTCGCCGGATCCCGCGGGCGGCCCCGACGTTCGAGCCGCCCGCCGCCACACGCCCGATGGACCGCCGCCCCGAGGACCCCGAGATCGAGGACCGGATCACGATGGAGATCGTCGTCGACGCCTACGGGCCGGAGGAGCAGGCGATAGGCTGGTTTGCCGTCCTCGACGAGCGGCTCGCGTTCCCGTTCGCCGCCCGCTGCGTGGCCGAGCGGTCCGTGTCGCCGCTCCGCCAAGGCGAGGAGGTCACGGTCGTCGCGATGGCCGACGATGAGGACTGCATGCGCGAGATGATGGTCCTGGTGGAGTGGCAGGGCCGGCGGTTCGGCGTCCCGCTCATGCAGCTCGAGGCCGTCGACCCGGACCCCGACACCGAGCAGGCCGTCGGCGACTGGCACTACTGGGTCGAGCGTGGCTACCAGCTCGGCTGATGGACGGCCCGGCCCTGCGCGAGAGCGACGTGAGCCGGTGGGTCGGCGCGGCGTCGTACGACCGGGGCCGGCGGTACGCCCGCGACGGCGCCATCGGCGGCGCCTTGCGCGAGGGCGACACGTTGCGGGCGACGTGCGCGGGCTCGTACCAGAACCACTACCTCCTGTGGGCCCGGCTCGGGCCGGATGGCGTCGCCGAGGCCGAGTGCGACTGCCCCGTCGGCGACGGCGGCCGGTGCAAGCACGTCGCGGCCCTGCTCCTGACGTGGCTCCACCACCCCGAGGCGTTCGTCGAGACGGCGCCGCTCGCCGACGTGCTGGCGCAGAAGAGCCCGGACCAGCTGGCCGCCCTCGTCCGCCGGATGGTCGAGCGCCACCCGGACCTCGCCGACCTGGTGGCCACGCCGACGCCCGGCAGCGGGCCCCTCGACGGGCACGCCGTCGAGCGCCAGGTCCGGCGCGCCTTGTCGGGAGACCTGTACGAGTGGGGCAGCGCGGTCCGCGTCGGGCGTGACCTCCGGCGGATCGCGGGCCCGGGCGACGCCTACGCGGCCGTCGGCGACTGGGCCAGCGTCGTCACGCTGTGCGACGTGCTCCTCGACAACCTCCTGGGGCTCATCGGCCAGATCGACGACGAGAACGGCGACGTCGGAAGGGTGGTCGACGACGCCGTCGACCTTTTGGGCCGGGCGATTGAGCACGCCGGGGAAGGCCCCGCCCGCGCCGAGGCCGTCCGGATGCTGGCCGACGTGATGCTGTGGGACGTCCAGATGGGCGGGGTCGGGACGGGCGACGAGGCGGGAGGGCTCTTGGCCGAGCACGCGGCGCCGGCCGAGAAAGCGGCCGTGGGCGCTCGCGTCGACGCCGCGCTCGACCGCGCCGACCGCTCGGACCGCTGGGGCGCCGGCTGGCACCGACAGGCGCTCGGCGGGCTCCGCCTGCTCTTCCTCCCCGACGCCGCCGACGACGAGACGCGCCTCCGGATCTTGCGCGACTCCGGCCGCACGGCCGACGCGGTGGCCCACCTCCTGGAGCGCGGCCGGCTCGACGACGCGCTCGCGGCAGCGGCCGGCACGACGGACTACGAGCTGCTCGGCGTCCTCACGCTGTTCGTCGACCACGGCCACGGCGACGCCGCCGACGCGCTCGCCCTCGACCGCCTCTCCGACGACACCGACCGGCGCCTCGTCGACTGGATCAAGACGCGCGCCCGGGACCGCGGCGACGGCCGGCTCGCCCGGGACCTCGCCGAGCGCCTGTTCTGGGACCGGCCGTCGCTCGACCGCTACGTCGAGGTGCTCGCGCTCAGCGCGACGCTGGGCCGCGAGGACGAGGCGAAGGCGGCCCTCCGCACCCGCCTCCGGTCCGAGAGGGCGTTCGCGCTCCTGACCGAGACTCTCCTTCACGACGGCGAGCCGGACGAGGCGCTGGCGCTCCTCCGCCTCCCCGCGAAGGCGTGGCCGTGGCCCGGCCGCCGCTCCCAGCTCCGGATCGCCGTCGCCGAGTCCGTCGCCCGCTCCCATCCCGACGACGCCGCCCAGCTCTACCTCGACGCCGTCGAGGGCTTGGTGGAGCAGCGGGGCCGGACGGCCTACGCCCAGGCCGCCCGCCTGCTCGTCGCCGTCCGCCAGATCTACCGCCAGCGCGGACGGGCCGACGACTGGGCGTTGCTGCTCGGTGAGCTCCGGGAGGCCACCAAACCGCTCCGCGCCTTCCGCGACGAGATGAACAAGGCGGGCCTGTAGCGACGCCGAGAACGGGCGGAGCGCCTGGAGAAAACGACGGGCCACGGCATCCTGCCCACGCCGGAGCTGTGGCCGCGAGCAGAACCGGTCAGCCGGGGTAGCCGCCGGAGACGAACTGGCGGAGCCCCTCGGCCTCGCCCTCGGCCCGCTGGAGCCGCGCCCGCACCAGGTCGCCGATCGACACGACGCCCACCAACTCGCCGTCGCGCAAGACGGGCAGGTGGCGGATCTTGCGCTCGGTCATCCGGGCGAGGCACCCGTCGACGCTCTCGTCCGGCCCGACGGTCACCAGGTCGGCCGTCATCACGTCGCGGACGGCCGTCTCGCGCGAGGTCCGGCCCTGGAGCGCGATCCGCCGGAGGTAGTCGCGCTCGGTGAAGATGCCCCGGAGCGCGTCGCCCTCCATGATCAGGATGGAGCCGACGTTGTGCTCGACCATCCGGCCGATGGCCTCGAAGACGGTGGCGTCGGGCCCGATGGTGACGAGGTCGATCGGGGAGCGGTCGATGAGGAAGGCGATGGTCATGGCGATGCCGAGTAGGTCTCGCCAACATAAGGGGTTCACGACCCCCTCCGGCCACACGACCTCTCCGAAACCGTGAGCCGCCGCCTCGGCCACGCGTCCTTTCCGCCGCCGACGGTGACCTTTCGCCGGTCCGGCGCGGCGTTGGAGTCACCTACCCACCACGTCCACGATGCCCCGCTCCCTCCTCGCTCTCTTTCTCGTCGCCGCCGCGCCCGTGGCCGTCGCCCAGGTGGGCCTGGGCGGCGGCGTGATCGTCGGCTCCGGCGGGGCCGACGGGGGGCCAGCCGAGTCCTACATCGCCGCGACCGGCAGCGCAGCCGTGACGGCGGGCCGCCTGCTCCTGACCGCCGACGTCGAGCTGGGCGCGGCGTCGCGCCGGACCGGCGGCAGCTACTCGCTCGACACCGACGCCGGCTACGACCCGCTCAACCCGCTGGACCCGTACCCGACGACGTGCCGGAACCTCGACACGGGGCAGGCGCGCCCGCGCAGCCTGTGCGAGGACACGCGGGGCGTCGCGTCGCTCGCGGCCGACGCGAGCCTGTGGGTGCCCGGCGTCCGCGGCCTGTCGGTCGGCGCCGGCTACCGGGCCGGCTTCCAGCCGACGCCGTACCTCACGGCCGGCTACACGGTGGGCCCGGGGCCCGTCGCGGGCCTGCGGTTCGAGGGCGTGATGTCGCAGCGGATGATGGGCCTCAGCGCGTCGGCCCTGTTCGGGCTGTAGCGCTGGCGGCTTGCCCTACCCATCGATCAGCGCCTCCGTGATGGTGACGGCGCCGAGCAGCCCGTAGCCACCGACTACGTTCGAGGGGAGGTCGGCCGGCTCGGCGAACGGGTTGTCCTCGCCGCCCGAGAACCACGTGATCTGGTACGCCCCGAAGGTTCGGTCGTCGACGGCCGCGAGCCAGACGCCGGCCAGGGGCGCCCGCTCGCGGTCGTTCGGGCCGTTGTACTGGTACTGCTGGACACGGAGGGGGAACGACCGCGCCGCGCCGTCGAACGACTCGTCGGTGAACGTGATGAAGTTGATCCCGGACGACGGGACCGCCCGCGCCCCGGCGAGCAGGACGGGGTCGGTGGTGGTGTAGCCGAGGGGGATCCGGTCGAGGAAGACGGTGTAGCTCGTGTCCCGGACCTCGGTGCAGGTCCGGTCGACGCACCAGCCCCTCTCCTCCCAGACGTACGAGTACGGCCCCGACACCACGACCAGCGCGTACCGGTCGCCCAGTCCGGGCGGGTCCTGGAAGGTGACGGTCAGGTCCGTGTCGAGCCGGGTCCCGTTCGGGATCGGCTGCTCAACGGAGGCGCCCACCGCGACCGTCGCCGCCACCCGCGCCGGGACGGCCACCGTCGCCTCGGCCGGCGGGAAGCCCGGGGCCGACGCGCGGACGGTGTACGTCGCCCCAGCCTCGACGACGACGTCCGACACGAACGCCCCGCACTCGTAGGTCGGGAACTCCTGGTCGGGCGTGTAGAACGAGTAGTCCTCGCAGGCCCGGGATGCCAGGCGGAGCGGGCCGGCCGGCGCCCCGTCGTGGAGGAGCTCGACGACGGCTCCCTCCGGCACATCGAACACGCCGTCGTCGCGATACCGGCCGTACGGGTCGGCCGCCGCCGTGATGCGGACCTCGACCGTCGAGTCGGCCGCGAGCACGCCGTTGATGGTCAGGGCCGGGGCGAACTCCGGGAGCGGGACGTCGAGCGTCGGCGTGAAGTCGCAGCCGGCGAGGGCCGAGGTCAGAAGGGCCGCGAGTGCGGCGAGGGGCAGGCGGGACATCAGAACGAGAACTGGTACGAGAGGGTCGGCAACACCGGGAAGAGGGTGACACCGGTCAGACGCCGGCGGGCGCCGTCGGGCCCGTACTCCGTGTCGAGTGTGGTGAGGAACGGGTTCTTCCGGTTCGTCGCGTTGTAGACGTTGAGCGCGAGCGCGTGGGGGCGCGGGCCGCGGCGGAAGAACCACGTCGCGCCCAGGTCGAGGCGGGCGTAGGCGGGGAGCCGGAACCCGTTGCGCGCGCCGTACGCCGTCTGCGACCCGATTCCCCCGTTGCCCGACTCGGGGCGGACCCAGCTGGTGAGGTTCCCGTACTCGTACTCGGGGCCCTGGTACAGCGCCTCCGGCAGCGTGACCGCGTCGCCGGTCCCGTAGACGAGGGCGGCCGACACGTCGAACTTGTCGGAGAGCCGGTAGAGCGTGGCGACGGACAGGTCGTGGCGACGGTCGTAGCGGAAGGGGAACCGGGCGCCCCCGTCGATCCCGTCGAACTGACGGTCGGTCTTGGCCAACGTGTAGCCGAGCCAGGCCGTCAGCCGGTCCGTCCGGTGCTGGACGAACGCTTCCAGGCCGAACGACCGCCCCTCCCCCACCTCCACCAGGTCCTGCCAGTCGTCGAACGGGGCCGTGAAGGCGGCGCCCTCGCGGTAGGCGACGAGCCCGCGCATCTCGCGCCAGTAGCCCTCCAGCGTCCACGACGTGCGGCCGGATGGGAATGAGCCGGCCGCGCCGAGCGCCGCCTGCCACCCGCGCTCGGGCCCGATCCGGTCGGTCGCGGGGACCCACAGGTCGGCCGGCAGGCCGATGCCGCCGCCCGTCGTCAAGAGGTGGACCGGCTGCTGGGTCGTGGCGACCGAGCCCTTCAGCGCCAGCCGCTCGGACACGCGGAGCGACGCGGCCAGCCGGGGCTCGACGGACGGGTAGACGGCGCCGCCCGTCGCGTAGACGGCCGCGTGGACGCCCAGGCCCAGCGTCAGCCGGGGCGAGACGCGCCACTCGTCCTCGGCGTAGGCCACGACATCGAACCCGTCGGTCGGGCCCGGGCCCAGCGTCGAGTCGACCGGGACCGAGCCCGGCGCGCCGGTCCCGACCAGCGACAGCGCGCCCGGCGTGAGCCGGTGGACGCCGGCCCCGCCGCCGACGCGGACCGTGTGGCCGCGGCCGGCCGCCCAGTCGAGGTCGAGCCGGGCCGCAAGGTCGCGGATGCCTGACTGGTAGCCAGCCTGGGCGAACATCTCGTCCTCGGTCCCCACGCCGTCGCGGATGTCAACGCCGACGTTGAACCGGTAGTCGGTCGCCGCCAGCGTGACGGCGGCGAAGGCCCGGGGCGAGAGCACGCGCGTCCCCCGCAGCGAGCCCGTCACGTTGCCCCAGTCCAGCCCGACCGACGCGCGGTCCTCGGCGTCACCCGGCCGAGGCTCGACGATGTCGGCGCCGAAGGCGTCGGTGCCGCGGTACACGCTGAGATAGACGCGGTCGCGCTCGGACGGCCGCCAGTTGAGCTTGGCGTTGAGGTCGTAGAAGTAGGCGCGGGGGTCGACCTGCTGGCCGTCGTTCTTCGCCGAGTTCCGGTTGGCGACCGCGATAAAGGGCCGGGCCACCAGGTCGGCGTACGTCCGCCGGCCGGAGACCAGGAACGAGGCGTCGTCGCCGAGCGGGCCCTCGGCCAGCAGCCGCGTCGAGAGCAGCCCGACCTGCCCGGTCACCCGGCGCTGGGTGTCGTCGCCATCGCGCAGGCGGACGTCCAAGACCGACCCCAACCGTCCGCCGTAGCGCGCCGGGTACGCCCCCTTCGTCAGCTCGACACGCTGGACGGCGTCGCCGTTGAACGTGGAGAGGAAGCCGAACAGGTGGTTCGAGTTGTAGACCGGGACGCCGTCGAGCAGGATCAGCGTCTGGTCCGGCGACCCGCCCCTGACGTAGAGCCCGGCCGTCCCTTCCTGGCCGCCGCGGACGCCGGGCAGCAGCTGGACGGCCTTGAGCACGTCGGCCTCGCCGAGCAGCGCCGGCAGGCCCTGGACGTCGGCGCCCGTCAGCGCGACGCGGCCCATCTGGAGCTCGGTCTCGGGCCGCAGGCCCACCCCCACCCCGCCCTCGTCGGCCTCGACGACGACCTCGCCGATGGAGGCCGGCGCCAGCGCCAGGTCGAGCCGGCGGTCGGCGCCGAGCGCGACGGTCTCGGCCCGGGCTTGGTACCCGACCGAGCTGGCGACGACGCGGACTGGGCCGGCCGGCAGCGGCAGGCTGTAGAACCCGTAGGCGTTCGTCGTCACGCCGCGGCTGAGGGCGGGCGCGTAGACGGCGGCGCCCGCCAGCACCTCGCCCGTCGCTTGGTCGGTCACGAACCCGCTCAGCGTGTGCGTCACCGCGACGCGCTCGGTTGGGGGCGCGGGTCGCGACGGGGCAGGGCGGGCGGCGGCCGCCGATCGGTAGAGGGCGACGGTCCCCGACGGCAACGGCCGGGACTCGATCCCCGTCCCGTCGAGCACGCACGCGAGCACGGCGGCGGCCGGCTGGCTCGACGCCCGGGTGGCCGCCGGGCACGCCGTCCGCTTCCCGGCCACCAGGTCGGGTGCGTAGACGAGCCGCAACCCGCGGCGCTCGGCGAGGTCGCGGAGCGCGTCGTCGAGCGCCGCGCCGGTCTGGGCCACGGCGGGCCCGGCGAGCGCGAGCGCGGCGAGGAGGAGTCGGACGGTCATCGGGCGAGCAGGTCGTAGCCGTCGGGGCCGACGGAGACGCGGAGGTCGAGGTAGGCGGCGACGTCGCCCAGGACGGCGTCGGCCGAGTCGGCGTCGGGCAGGAACAGGGTCAGGCGACGGCCGGGGTCGACGCCGGCGCCCAGGCGGACCGGACGCCCAAACCGCCCTTCGACAGCCGCGGCCACGACCGCGAGCGGGGCGTCGACGACGGCGAACCCGCCCCGGCGCCACGCCGTCGCGGCCTCGACGTCGGTGGCCACCGGCGGCGTCGGGGCGCCGGCCCCGGCCACGCGGCTGACCTCGCCAGGCGCGAGCGTGACCGCGCCGCCGACCGACCGCAGGCGGACCGCCCCCTCAACGAGCGTGACTGCCGTCTCCTCTGCGCCGGTCCACGAAAGGACGTCGAACACGGTCCCCAGCACCTCGACCTCGGCATTCGCGGTCTCGACCACGAACGGCCGCCCGTCGGACGCGACGGCGAACAGGCCCTGTCCGTCGAGCGCGACGCGGCGCGTGCCGCCCCACAGGCCGCGCCGGTAGGCGACCTCAGAGCCCGGCGCGAGCGTCACGGCGCTCCCGTCCGGCAGCGCGACCTCGGCCACGGCGCCGTCGGCCCGGACCTCGACTCGGCCACCGATGACGACGGCGAGAGCGACGGTGGCCGCGAGAGCGAGCACGCCGATAAGCCCGCGCCTCGGCCACCAGGCTGGCGGACGGCGCGGAGTCTCCGTCCGACGGGGGAGGGCCGGGCGTCGGTCGAGTGCCGAGGCCGTCGGGCGGACACGACGAGTCGTGTCCCTACGGGTGCTGACGGGCGGGCCGGTGGCCGTCGGGGCGTCGCCGAGGGCGCTGGCGAGGCGGGCCCAGGCGGCGTCGGCGTCGGGCCGGTCGGTGGGCGGCGCGTCGGCGGCCAGGCCGGCCACGGCCCAGGCCCGGGCGAGCGGCTCGCGGTCGGGCTCGGCCTGGCGGTCGATCCAGGCGCGGACGTCGGGGGGCGGAGCAAGGGGCATGGCGGGCACCGGGCTAGAGGAGGGCGTCGGGCGCGTGGCGGCGGAGGTGGTCGCGGAGCGCGGCGAGCGCCCGGCCCACGTGGTTCTCGACGGTCTTGGCCGAGCACCCCATCACGTCGGCGATCTCGGCGTGGCTCAGCCCGTCGAACCGGCTCAGGCCAAACGCCTCGCGCTGGCGGTCGGGCAGCGCCGCGAGCCGGTCGCGGACGAGCGCGCCCAGTAGCGCGGCCTCGGTCGTGGCGTCGGGGAGCGGCGGGGCGTCGGGCGCGTCCATCGTGTCGAGCAGGTCGCGGCGGCGGGCGTGGTCGCGCTGGCGGTTGAGGAGTCGGTTCCGCACGGCGGTGTAGAGGAGGGCCCGCACGGAGCGGCCGGGGTCGAGGTCGGCGCGTCGGCGCCAGAGCGCGAGGAAGGCGTCCTGGACGGCGTCGTCGGCCTCGGCGGCGTCGGCGAGCGTCCGGGCGTAGCGGGCGAGGTCGTCCCACGCCGACCGGAACAGGGCCTCGAAGGCGGCCCGGTCGCCCTGGCGGACGCGGGCGGCGAGGGCCGGGAGGTCGGGGGGCTCGGTCATGGGGGACGGACGAGATACCCGCGAGGCGCCGCCTCCCCCCAGCCCATTCCGCGAGGACCCCCTCTGCCGTCGCTGGCGGGACGGCGGTCGCCAGGGGACACGACCCACCGCGCCCCCGCGGGCGCTGGCGGTCTCGACCGCGCTGTTGCATCTTGCCCCGACCCGCCGCTCCTCCCCATGCGCCGACTCCTCCCCCTTCTCGCCCTCGCCCTGTGGGCCACCGCCCCCGCCGTCGCCCAGGACACGGCCACGCTCGCGGGCGTCGTCACCGACGCCGAGACGGGGCAGCCGGTCGTCGGGGCCGGCGTCGTGATCCCCGCGCTCGGGATCGGCGCCGTGTCGCAGCGCGACGGGTCGTTCGCCATCGAGGGCGTGCCGGCGGGGGCGCACGCGGTTCGGACGGGGGCGTACCGGTACCACCTCCAGACGGTCGAGGCCGAGGTCGGTGCCGACGGCGGGACGCTCGACATCGCGCTCGCGCCGGGCGCCGGCGTCGGCTGCGCCGTCGTCCACGAGCACGGCGAGGACGGCAGCCACATGACCGGCGACGACACCGAGGGGTAAACGGGATCGGCTTGCGGACGACGCGGGCCCGGCCGATCCTGGCCTCCCCCTCCCCCGCCGCCATGCGTGCCGCTCTGTTGCTCTCGGTCCTCGCGGTGTCCACCGCGGCTCAGCCCGCCGACACGGCCGCGACCGGCCGGATCGTTGGTGTGGTGACCGACGCCGAGACCGGCGACCCGCTGATCGGCGCCAGCGTCTGGCTGGTCGACACGGCCATCGGCGCAGCGACCGACATCCACGGCCGGTTCGCGTTTCAAGCGCCGACCGGAGAGCACCTCGTCCGCACGGCCTATATCGGTTATGAGATCCGAGACAGCAGGGTCTCCGTGGACCCGCGAGGGACGACCACACTTCGGTCCGCGTTGAAGGCGACCCTGCTCTGCGAGTGCGTCATCACGTTCGCAGAACCGGAGACCATCAGCCACGGGATCTACCAGGCCCGCGTCGTCAGCTATCGGCATTGGGAGTCGTCGTGCTGCTCGGCCTGGATGGAGCGGAGCGCTGTGCCGGTCCGCCGCTGGGTGGCGAAGTAGTCGAGACCCGGAACGGGTCGATCTTCGGCCCATGGACTTCACCACGCTCCGCGCCCTCGCCGACGAGTGGGACGCCCGCCTCGCCGGCGCCACCATCGCCGAGGCGTGGACCCAGAGCCCGCGCGAGCTGTCGCTCGGCCTCGACGCCGACGCCGGGCCGACCACGCTCCGCGTCATCTGCGACCCGGCCCTCACGCTCGTCTTCCGGACCGACGGCGCCGGCCGCCAGCGCCGCAACACGGCCGACGTGCTCGACCGGGTCGTCGGCCGCCGCGTCTCGCGCGCCCGCGTGGCCGACCGGGACCGGCACCTGTTCCTCGACCTGACCGACGGGAGCCGCCTCCAGGTCATCCTGTTCGGGTCCCGCCCCAACGTGTTCTGGACCGACGCCGACGGGATCGTCCGCGCCGCGTTCTTGGACGAGGCCGAGCACGTCGGCCAGCCCGCGCCGACGCCGCGGCCGGCGCCCGAGGTGGCCACCGCGGAGGCGTTCGCCGAGCGCTGGCGCCCGCGCAAGACGCTGGCGCAGAGCGTGGCCGGAGCCGTCCCTCTCTTTACGCGCGACTTGGCTGCCCAGGCCATCTCGCGCGTCGGTCTCGACCCCGACGCCTCGCCAGAGGGCGCCGACCTCGACGCGCTGTTCGGCGCTGTTCGCGCGGTCGAGGCCGAGCTGGCGGATCCTCGGCCGGTCGTGATGTGGCGGGGCCCGGTGGCCGAGGCGTTCGCCCTCGTCTCTCCCGACGACGTGCCGGAGGGCTGGCGTGTCGAGCCGTTCGAGACCGTCGACGCGGCGGTCGGCGTGTGGGCCAAGCGGTCGCTGGCGCAGCGGGCCTACCGCGAGATCTACGGCCCCCTCGAAAAGCCGTTGGCCGCCGCCGCCGCCCGTCGCGAGCGCTCGGCCGAGGCCATGCTCGAGGAGCTGGCGCAGCCCTCGCGCGCCGACCGCTACGAGACCTGGGGCCACCTCCTGATGGCGTCCGCCACAAACCAGGGCCCCGGCCACGAGTCGGTGACACTGGCGGACATCCTGGGCGACGGGGCGCCGGTCGAGATCCCGCTCGACCCGGCGCGGTCGGCCGTCGAGAACGCCGAGCGCTACTACGACAAGGCCCGGCGGACGCGGCGGGCACGGGCTTCGGCCGAGGCGCGGTGGTCCGAGGTCCACGAGCAAGCCGAGGCCGCCGCCGACCTGCTCGCCCGCGTCCGCGCGACGACGACGGTCGCCGAACTGCGCGAGCTCAAGGAGACGGAGGCCGACGCCGTCGCCCGGCTCTTGGGCGCTCGGGGCGACGACGGGCCGACCGAGCCGTTCCGCCGGTTCCCGCTGCCGGGCGGGTTCGAGGCCCTCGTCGGCAAGCACGCCCGGGGCAACGCCTGGCTGACCACGCGCGTCGCCAGCCCGCACGACCTGTGGCTCCACGCGCGCGGCGTGCCCGGCAGCCACGTCGTGGTGAAGCGGCCCGGCCGGTCGACCGAGGTGCCGGCACCGACTGTCGCCGCGGCGGCCCGGCTGGCGGCGTGGTTCTCGACGGCCAAGACGCAGTCGGTCGTGCCCGTCACGGTGACCGAGCGGAAGTACGTCCGCCCGGTCAAGGGCGGGCCGCCGGGCCTGGTCCGCGTCGACCGCGAGGACGTGCTCGACGTGGCGCCGTCGGCGCCGTAGCGCCCCCCCCCCTGCGAACAGGGCTATCGCATTCTCCCATCCGTGTCATCCTGAGCCTGCGAAGGATCTCAACTCGGGCTCCCAGAACCCCAGCACCGGTACTGGAAGCCTGAAAGTTCTGCGTTGAGATCCTTCACGTGCGTTCAGGATGACAAGGGGGGAGGAGTTGAGATGAGAACGGAGCCGAGTATGCGATAGCCCTGCCCCTGCAAACGCTCCACGGGCCTCGCGGTCCGGCCCGGCGTAGGTTCCGGCCCCCTCTCTCCCAACCCTTCTCCGCATGACGTGGTGGCAAGCCGCGATCCTGGGCCTCGTCCAGGGCCTCGCCGAGTTCCTCCCGATCTCGTCCTCGGGCCACCTGGTGCTCGGCGAGTACCTCCTCGGCCTCGACACCCAGGCCGCCGACGACGTCACGTTCGAGGTGTTCGTCCACTTCGGGACGGCGCTCTCGATCCTGCTCGTCTACCGCCAGCGGATCGGGCGCATCCTGCGCGACGCCTTCGGGGCGCTGACCGACGGGAGCGCATGGGCCCAGGCGGTCCGCCCCGGCAAGATCGAGCGGGCCCGCGGCGACGAGATCGACTACGAGCCGCAGCCGTCGGGCGGGCCGGTCCCGTCGCTCCGGCTGGCGCTCTACGTCCTGATCACGATGGTGCCGACGTTCCTGGGCTACCTCTTGTTCGAGGAGCCGCTCGAGGCCCTGTTCGGCGACCCCCGGTTCGTCTGCGGCGCGCTCCTCGTGACCGGCGTCCTGCTGTTGCTGACGCGGCTCCGGCCGGACCCCGACGGCGTGCTCTCGCCGCTCAAGGCCGTCCTGATCGGCATCGCCCAGACGTGCGCGCTCATCCCCGGCATCAGCCGGTCCGGCTCGACCATCTGCACGGCCATCTACCTCAACGTCGACCGGAAGGAGGCCGCCGACTTCTCGTTCCTGATGCTGCTCCCGGTCGTGCTCGGGGCGACGCTGCTGAAGTCGCTCGACATGCTCGAGACCGGCATGACGACGGGCGCGCTGCCACTGGCCGTCGGGACGCTGGTGGCGTTCGGGTCGGGCGTGTTCGCGATCCGGGCGGTCCAGGTCCTCGTCCAGCGCCAGTCACTCCAGTACTTCGCGTACTACTGCTTCGCGATCGGCATCGCGGGGCTGATCTGGATTTAGCCGCGCGCGGGCGTCGGCGCGGCCGGGCCAATCTCGCGGCGCTCGACGCCCAAGAGGAACTCGGCGAGCTCGCGGACGAGCGTCTCGTCGAGCGCGAGGCCGGGGTCGAGGTACGAGCCCATGACCTGCGCCACGAGCGGGGCGTCGTCCTGGACGAGGACGTGGTTCATGCCGTCGATCAGGAGGAGCCGCGTGCGGTCGCTCACCGCCGCCAGCCGCTCGGCCTCGTCGGGCTCGCCCTGCCGGTCGGTCGTCCCCTGGACGACGAGGATCGGGCCGTCGAAGGCGGCGGCCTCGGCCGCGGGGTCCCACGGCGCCCACTCAGCCAGCATCCGCTGGGTCCGTGGCGAGAACAGCTGGTCGAGCGGGGCCGGCAGGTCGCCGGCGACCTCGCCGGCCTCGATGGCGTCGAGCGCGCGTGTGGCCGCGGCCCGCAGCGCCTCGGTCGGGAGGCGGACGGGGTCGGCGAGCTGGCGGCGGAGGACGTCCGTCATGGGGATGCCCGGGCCGGCGAGCGAGACGACGGCGTCGGCGCGGCGGGCGTGGCCGGCGGCGAGCGCGAACAGCCCGCCCTCGCTGTGGCCGGCGAGGGAGACCGTCGAGAACCGGGGGTCGGCCTGGAGCCGGTCCGTCCAGTCGGCCACGTCCGAGACGAACAGGGCGTAGCTCCCCGCGCCCTCGGCCTCCCCGGCCGCCTCGCTCTCGGCGATCCCCCGCTTGTCGAACCGAAGCGACGCGACGCCGCGCGCGGCGAGGGCGTGCGCCAGCTTGCGGAGCGTGGCCGGGCCCCGGCCGCCCTGGTCGCCGTCCCGGTCGGTCGGGCCCGAGCCCGCGATCAAGAGGACGACGGGGACGCGGCCGTCGGCGGCGGGGAGCGCGAGCGTGCCGTGGAGCGTGCCGGCGGCCGTCACGACGGAGTCGGGCCGCTCGGCCCACGCCGCGTCTTGGGCGCGGACGGCGGGGGCCAGCAGAACAACGGCGAGGGTGGAGAGACAGACCGAGCGCATGGCTAGAGGGTGGGGCGGCGGGACAACACCCATGAGTGGACGGCCGAGGCGGCGAGGGCGAGCAAGATGGCGGCGGTCGTCAGCGACTGGTAGGCGCCGGCGTCGAGGAGCGGCCACAGCGCGGCCAGGCCGAGCGCGACGGCCACCAGTCCGTGCCCCGCCGCCCGGTGCGTCTCGGCCCACACGCGGCGGTCGCGGACCGTCCACGGCAGCCGGATGCCGATGAACAGGTTCGGCGGCAGCGCCGGCAGCGCGTTGCCCACCACGGCGAGCAGGGCCACCGTCGCCAGCAGCCCGACGCGGTGGGCCGCCTCGGCGTCCCCGCCGAACAGAGCGCGGGCGGTCAGCAACGCCGTCGCCGTCGTCACCACCGCCAGCGCCAGCCGGAGTGTGGGGAGCGGCTTCGCGTCCCACCGGACGCGGCCGAGCGGGTCGACGAGCGGGAGCCCGACCAGGCCGGCGTAGAGCCCGACGCCGGTGAGCGCCGCGCTCAGGGCCGGGGCCGGGAGCGGCCGGCCACAAGCGGCGCTGGCCGCGAACGGGAGCGCGAGCGCGACGAGGGCCGGCGCCTCGCGGCGGAGGGGGGACCAGAGCGTCATGACCGGGCGGGGGCGTCGGAGGTCGAGGGGCCCGCGGCGAGCAAGCCAGCGATCCAGCCGGCCGCCTCCTCGAGGGCCGTCGTGGCGAGCGCGTAGCGGACGAACCGGCCGTCCTTCTCGGACGTCACCAGGCCGGCCTGCCGGAGCTGCCCGAGGTGGTGGGACGCCGTCGGCGCGGGGAGGCCGAGGGCCTCGGCGATCTCGCCGGCCGTCCGGTCGCCGTCGCGGAGGAGGTCGAGGATGGCCCGCCGCGTGGGGTCGCCGAGGGCTTTGAAGAGCGACATCGATTCCAAGGTTGTCGAAACGTGGAAGCGAATCTACGCCCCGTCTCTCCCCAAGGTGCGCCGCCGGGGCAGTTTCTCTCTGCCGGGGCATCGAGACCGACGCACACATCTCGTGATGAGGCCGGCGGACGGTTGAGTTGGCACGGCGGCCGGCCGATACCCGGCCCCCCTCCTCCCCCGCGACCGTGACCACGCGCATCTTCGTCGTCGACGACGACCGGCACTACGCCCGCCTCCTCTCGTACCGCCTCGACAAGGCCCCCGGCCACGAGGTCTCCGTGTTCCACTCCGGCGAGGACGCGCTCGACGCGCTCGACCGGCTCCGCCCGGACGTCGTCTTCCTCGACATCATGATGCCCGGGATCGGGGGGATGGAGACGCTGCGGCGGCTCCAGCTTTTCCAGCCCGACCTGCCCGTCGTCATGATCTCGGCCCAGGGCACGGCCGACGTGGCCGTCGAGGCCATGAAGGGCGGGGCCACCGACTACATCACGAAGGGCCAGGACGACCTGGTCAAGCTCGACGTGGTCGTAGACCGGCTCAAGGGCCGCGTCAAGCTGGCGCGCGAGGTCGAGCAGCTCCGGGCCGAGGTGGCCAAAAAGTACGGGATGGAGGAGATCGTCGGCGACAGCCCGGCGATGGAGCGGGTCTACCAGCTCGTCCAGAAGACGCTCCGGGGCAACCTCACGGTCGCCATCGAGGGCGAGTCCGGGACGGGCAAGGAGCTGGTGGCCCGGGCCATCCACTTCAACTCGGACCCGCCGCCGGGCGAGCCCGAGGTCGGCCCGTTCGTCGTCGTCAACTGCGCGGCGATCCCCCGGGAGCTGATGGAGAGCGAGTTCTTCGGCCACGAGAAGGGGTCGTTCACCGGCGCTCACGCCCGCCACATCGGCAAGTTCGAGCAGGCCGACGGCGGGACGTTGTTCCTGGACGAGGTCGGCGAGCTCGACCTCGGGCTCCAGGCCAAGCTGCTGCGGGCGCTCCAGACGCGCGAGGTCACGCGCGTCGGCGGGACCGGCACCATCACGTTCTCGTGCCGCGTCATCTCGGCGACCAACAAGAGCGTGCTCGGGATGGTGAGGGAGGGGACGTTCCGGGAGGACCTGTACTACCGGCTCTTCCAGTTCCCGATCGCGCTGCCGCCGCTGCGCGAGCGCGGCAACGACGTGCTGCTGCTGGCCCAGGGGTTCCTGGAGGACTACACCGCGGCGCACGCCCAGTTCAAAGGCAAACGGCTCTCGGGCGACGCCGTCCGCGTGCTCCTGGACTACGCGTGGCCCGGCAACGTCCGCGAGCTCAAGTCGACCGTCGAGCGGGCCGTCCTGATCGCCGACGCCGACGAGATCGTCCCGGCCGACCTGCTGATCGGCGGGCCCCAGGCCATCCGGCCGTGGGCCGAGCGGACGGGCCGGGGTCGCCGCGCGAGCGACGCCGTCCGCGAGGCCGTGGCCGGCGACGGCGCCGCGGGCACCGCGCCGGACCACCTCGCCGAGGACCCCGCCGCCCACGTCCCGACGCCGGCCCCGACGTCGTGGGACGACCTCCCGCCGCTCGGCGCAGGCACGCGCGCCGCGCCGGCCGACGACCTGCCCGCGCAACACGGGCCGCCGTCCGGCGGTATCGCCGCCCTCGAGCCCGACGACGTGGTCGTTCCCCTGGAGGAGCTGAAGCGCCGCGCCGTCGAGCAGGCCTACGCGCTCCACGACGGGAACGTCGAGCGGGCCGCCTCCGACCTCGGCATCGGCCGGGCGACGATGTACCGGCTGCTCAAGAAGTACGACCTGGGGGAGGGCTGACCCGAGCCAGTGGATCGGTCGGGGGAGGGGGACAAGGCGGAAGGGGCAAATGCCCTCCTCTCCACCCCCTCCGCCCCCACCCGACTCGGTGCGCCGAGCCCCTCGGATCTCTAAACGAGGCGACCGCTCCGCCGGAGGCGTTCAGCGGTAGCGCGCGGCGTCGGAGGGGCGTCCCCAGGCGTCGTAGAGTGCGGCCAGGCGCTCGCGGGCGCGGCGTGTGGCCGAGCTCCGCCCGTCGTGGGCGTCGAGGGCGGCGAGGCTCGGGAGCAGCAGGCGTTCGGCTTGGGCGTAGCGGCCCTGCGCCGTGAGACTGGCGGCGACGCTGCTCCGCGCGGCGTCGATGCTCCAGTGGCCGCCGGGGTAGAGCCTCTGGCGGACGCCGAGGGCCTGGCGGTACAGCCGCTCGGCGTCGGTCGGGGTGCCGGAGGCGAGGCGCAGGTGGCCGAGGCTCTGCAGGCTGATGGCCGTGAAGGCGTGGTCCTCGCCGAACTGTGTGCGGCTCGTGGCGAGGGCGGCGCGGTAGAGGCGGTCGGCCTCCGCGCGCGAGCTCGGCGTGCCCCGCTCCGCCAGGACGTCGGCGAGTCGGAGCCGGCTCGACAGGGTCGACATGTGGGCCTCTCCGAACAGGCTGCGCAGGGCGGCGAGCGCCTCGCGCTGCGTGGCCTCCGCTTCGCCGAGGCGGCCCTGAGCTTGGAGGACGTTCCCGAGTGTCACCCGAGCGATGGCGGTCTCGCGGTGGGCCGGGCCGAACTGGGCCATCCAGATGGCGAGCGCCGCGCGGGCGTGGCCTTCGGCCCGGTCGAGGTCGCCCGGCTCGTCCCGGTCGTCGTAGAACACGGCGAGGTCGTTGTGGGCCACGGCGACGCCGGGGTGGTCGTCGCCGTAGAGCGTCCGGGCCATCGCCAGCGCGTCGCGGTACAGCGGGTCGGCCCCGGCGTAGTCGCGCCGGAAGCGGTGGCGCATCCGGGCGAGGTTCTGGAGGTTCTCCAGGACGGCGGGATGGGTCCGGTCGGCCAGGCCCTCGCTGTGCTGGACGGCTTGGGCAAACAGGCTCTCGGCGGCGGCCATGTTGCCGCTGCGATGGAGGAGGAGCGCCAGCTCGTTGGTGCTCGCCTGCACGTCCTCGTGCGTCGCGTCGAAGTGCGCGCGGCGCCCGGCGAGGGCGTGTTCGAGGAGCGGGCGGGCGTGGTCCATGCGCCCCGTTAGGCTGAGCGTCTGGCCGAGCGCGTGCTCCGTCGCGAGGGTGGTGGGGTGGGCGTCGCCGAGGGCGGCGCGGTGGAGAGCGAGGGCATCGACGAGCAGCGTGTCGGCACGGTCGTAGTCGCCGTTCTCGTGGTGGAAGAGGCCCAAGCGGTAGAGGCTCGTGGCCAAGTCCTCGGGCGGCGTGGTGGGGTCGGCGCGTCGGAGCGCGAGCGCGCGGTCGAGGAGCGGGCGCGCACGGCCGAAGAGGCCGAGTCGCTGGTAGACGCGCCCAAGCGCGTCGAGGAGCGTGGCCTCGACCGGCGCGGGGCCGTCGTAGCCGGCCAAGCGGGCCTCGGCGCGTTCGAGCACCTCGCGGGCCGTGAGGTCCTCGCCGGCGGCCTGGCTGGGGTCGGCCTGCTCGAACAAGCCCACCAGGAGGTCCAGCGCCTCCTCGGCCTTGACGGCCTCGGCCTGGGCCCGGTCGCGCTCCTGCGTCGCCACTCGGGCCTGCCACGCCGTCCCCGCCAGCCCGCCGACGAGGGCCAGCAGCGCGACGGCGGCGGCGACGACGCCCGCGCGGTGCCGCGTGACGAACTTGCTGGCGCGGTAGCCCGCCGTCGCCGGCCGCGCGCGGACGGGCACCCCCGCGAGGTGTCGCTCGACGTCGTCGGCCAGGGCCTCGGCGCTGGCGTAGCGGCGCGCGGGGTCCGCGTCGAGGGCCTTGAGGCAGATCGTGTCGAGGTCGCCCTGGAGGCGGCGCGCGAGCGCGTCGGGGTCCGTCGCGCGGGCGGCGCTGACGGCCTCGGCGTCGTTGGCCGTCGCGGCGGCCGTGCTCGGGCGCGGCGGCTCCGCGTGGCAGACCGCCTCCACAATCTCGCCCGGCGCCATCGCCTCGACCGCCCAGGGACGGCGGCCCGCCAGGAGCTCGTACAGCATCACCCCCAGGCCGTAGATGTCCGTCGCGGTCGAGATCTCGCCGCCGGCGAGCTGCTCGGGGGCGGCGTACTCGGGCGTGAGCAGCCGCGTCGCCGTGCGCGTCGACGTCTCGGTCTCCTCCAGAAGCCGCGCGATGCCGAAGTCGAGCAGCTTGACGCGGGGCGCGCCGGACGCACCCCTGGAAACGCCCGCGCCCGAAGCGCCGTCGCCCGCGACCGTCGGCCCCGTCCCGGGCGGCGTCACCAGGATGTTGGAGGGCTTGAGGTCGCGGTGGACGACCAGGCGCTGGTGCGCGTGGTGGACAGCGTGGCAGACCTGCAGAAAGAGGGTGAGTCGCTGGCGGAGGTCGAGGCGGCGGGCGTCGCAGTAGCGGTCGAGCCGCTCGCCCTGGACGGCCTCCATGGCGAAGTAAGGGCGGCCGTCGTCGGTCAGGCCGCCGTCGAGCAGGCGCGCGATGCCGGGGTGCTCGAGCCGCGCCAGCGTCTGGCGCTCCTGGAGGAACCGTCGGCGGAACGCGTCGGAGTCGAGGCCGTCGCGGAGCAGCTTGAGCGCCACCTCGCGCTCGAACTGGCCGTCGGCGCGCTCGGCGAGGAACACCTCGCCCATGCCGCCGCGCCCCAGCCGCCTCAGGAGCCGGTACGGCCCGACGCGGCGCCCCGCCAGGGGCGCGTCCTCCGGCACGTCCAGGACGTCGGCCGCGGGCGCCCACGCCGCGCCGAGCACGTCCATCGGGCCGTCGGCCTCGTGGGCGTCGAGAAGCTCCTCGACCTCCTGGCGGAGGGCGGCGTCGGGGCAGGCCTCGGCGAGGAACGTCGCGCGCGCATCGGGCCCGGCGGCGAGGGCGTCGGCGAAAAGGGCCTGGATACGGTCCCAGCGCGGCACGTCCATGATCCGAAACGGGTTAGATCGACAGAGTACGGTTCGTCGTCCGGTTTCCACGCTCGGGCGCGAGGCCACCAAGAGGGGCCCGGGGAGTCGGGGCTCACTCTCTAGGCCGGGGGTTCGTGCGCAGGGGCTCACGGTCCAGGAAGAGCGTAGGAGCACGAGGGAACGGGCGCCCCGTCCACACCCCACTTCCTCCGGGCCCGAATGGAGACCGCCCCCCAGGTGTGACGCCCCGCGACCCCCGAGCGCTCCGCCGCGCTACCGGCTCAGCTCGCGGTTGAGCCACGCCCGCGCCACCGTCCAGTCGCGCTTGACCGTCGCGGGCGAGACGTCGAGCACGGCGGCGGTCTCCTCGACGGTCATCCCGCCGAAAAAGCGGCACTCGACCACGCGCGACTGGCGGCCGTCGAGCGCGGCGAGCCGCGTCATGGCGGTGTCGAGCGCGAGGAGGTCGTCGAGCGAGAGGGCCTGGCCCGCGGCGACCTGGAGCGGGGTGGCGTCGAGCGAGAGCGGGTGCTGCCCCCCGCCGCGCTTCTGGGTCCGCCGCGCCTCGGCGTAGTTGATGAGGACCCGGCGCATGGCCTGCGCCGCCAACGCGAGGAAGTGGGCGCGGTCCTGCCACTCGATCCGGTCGAGCCGCACCAACCGGACGTACGCCTCGTGGACCAGGCCCGACGTGTCGAGCGTGTGGCCGGCCCGCTCGCGGCGGAGCTGCTGGTGCGCCAGCCGGCGGAGCTCTTCGTAGACGAGCGGCACCAGCGCGTCGAAGCCCGACACGTCGCCGGAGGCCCACGCGCGGAGGTGGACGGTGACCTCGCCGACGGGAGGGGGAGCGAGAGCGGGCATGGGAGGAACGTAGAGGGGACCACCTCCTCCTACAAGAACGGCCGGCCCGAGGGGTCAAGCGCCGGGCCGTGGCCCCGCGCAACTGCCGCCCGCCGGAGCCCCCGCGCACGCTCCGCGAGGCCACAGGCGTGGCCCCCCGTCCGAAAAAAACGAGCGGCGGTGAGCCCGTCCCGCTCCGTCTCCGGCCTCCCCCAGTGTCTCCGGGATCTCCCCGTCTCCACCCCAGCCCACGATCCGATGGCCTCGACCCGCCCCTTCGCCCTCCCCGCCCACGCCCTGCAGCCACGGGCGGAGATCCCGTCGCTCGCCGCACGCCCGAGGCCGACGGCCCGCCGCGCCGGGCTCCGCGAGCGGCTCCGCGCCTGGCTCGTGATCGAGTTCGACATCGGCGAGATCGAGGTCGACGCGGCCACGATCCACGCCGACCTCGCGGACCTCTTCGAGCGCGGCGACGGCCTCCCCCGCTGACACGCGCCCCGCCGACAGACCGTTGACCGCGCGTCGACCGCGCCCTCTCCGGCCCCCTGACTCACAACCCCATGACGTCCCGTTCGCTACGCCCCGCCCTCGTGGCCGCCCTCGCGCTCCTCGCTCTCGCGCCCGCGGCGCACGCCCTCGACTGCACCTGGAACGCCAACGTCGTCGGCGACTGGGAGACGGCCTCCAACTGGAGCTGCAACGCCGTGCCCGACGGCGACGACGACGCGACCGTCTCCAGCGGGACGGTCACACTCAACGCCGATCATACCGTCCGCGACTTCACGCAGACGAGCGGCACCGTGGGCGGGACCGGGGCGCTCACGGTGACGGGCGCCCTCGACTGGACGTTCGGGACGATGAACACGGACCTCACGCTGGCGGCGACCGGCACGGGCGCGCTCTCGGGCTCGACCCACACGTTGGGCGACGGCGTGACGCTCCGGCTCGACGGCGACGTGGCCTGGACCGGCGGCCAGATCCGCGGAGGCGCGGGCACGGTCCTCGACAACAACGCCGTGCTGACCTCGACGACGAACCAGCCGATGACGTGGTCGGGCAGCCCGTCGCCGCGGCCGGTCTTCGACAACGGCGGGACGTTCCGGTTCGACCACCCGAGCACCGCCTCGAACTTCTTCGTCCTCGACAACGGCGGGGCCGTCGAGGTGCAGCAGGGGACGAGCGCCTGGCGCGAGGGCGGCACTCTCTCCTCCGCCTTCGACATCGCTTCGGGCGCGACGCTCGATCTCAGCGCGGGCGCGTTCGACCTCACCGCCGCCACGGTCACAGGGGCCGGCATGGTCCGCCTCGCGAGCGGCACGCTCAACGTGCTCACCGACGAGTCAATCCCGACCTTCGTCTTCACCAGCGGGACCGTGAACGGCCCCGGCACCCTGACCGTGACGAGTGACCTCGCGTGGAGCTTCGGGACGATGAACACGGACCTCACGCTGGCGGCTTCCGGGACGGGCACGCTCTCGGGCTCGACCCACACGCTCGGGCCCGACGTCACGCTCCGGCTCGACGGCGACGTGGCCTGGACCGGCGGCCAGATCCGCGGAGGCGCGGGCACGGTCCTCGACAACAACGCCGTGCTGACCTCGACGACGAACCAGCCGATGACGTGGTCGGGCAGCCCGTCGCCGCGGCCGGTCTTCGACAACGGCGGGACGTTCCGGTTCGACCACCCGAGCACGGCCTCGAACTTCTTCGTCCTCGACAACGACGGGGCCGTCGAGGTCGAGCAGGGGACGAGCACGTGGCGCGAGGGAGGCTCGGGCACCGGCTCGTTCACGGTCGCCACGGCCGGGACGCTCGACTTCTCGACGGGCACCTTCGACCTCACCTCGATCACGATCGACGGCGCGGGCACGGTCGACTTCTCCGGCACCGCGACGACGCTGGGCGGCACGCTGGACACATTCACGGGGGCCGTCCTGGTAAGCGGCGGCACACTCGCCCTCGACGCCGACCTCTCGCTCAACGATTTCGCATTCTCGAACGGGACCGTCAATGGGCCGGGCGACATCACGGTGGCTGGCGACCTCTCGTGGAGCTTCGGGACGATGAACACGGACCTCACGCTGGCGGCTTCCGGGACGGGCACGCTCTCGGGCTCGACCCACACGCTCGGGCCCGACGTCACGCTCCGGCTCGACGGCGACGTGGCCTGGGCCGGCGGCCAGATCCGCGGAGGGGCCGGGGCCACGCTCGACAACAACGCGACGCTCACGAGCACGACGAACCAGCCCATGACGTGGTCGGGCAGCCCGTCGCCGCGGCCGGTCTTCGACAACGGCGGGACGTTCCGGTTCGACCACCCGAGCACGGCCTCGAACTTCTTCGTCCTCGACAACGACGGGACGGTCGAGGTGCAACAGGGGACGACCGCGTGGCGCGAGGGGGGGACCTCGTCGGGCACCTTCGCCGTCGCCTCCGGCGCGGCACTCGACTTCAACGCTGGGTCCTTCGACCTTACAGCCGCGAGCATTGCGGGCGCAGGGATCGTCGACTTCTCCGGCACCGCGACCTCGCTCGACGGCACGCTCAGCGGGCTGACGGGGACGGTCCAGGTGTCGGGCGGCACGCTCGCCCTCGGCGCCGACGAAACCGTGCCGGCGCTGGCGCTCTCGAACGGGACGATCAACGGGCCGGGCACGCTCACGGTGACGGGCGCCCTCGACTGGACGTTCGGGACGACGAACACGGACCTCACGCTGGCGGCGACCGGCACGGGCGCGCTCTCGGGCTCGACCCACACGCTCGGGCCCGACGTCACGCTCCGGCTCGACGGCGACGTGGCCTGGGCCGGCGGCCAGATCCGCGGAGGGGCCGGGGCCACGCTCGACAACAACGCGACGCTCACGAGCACGACGAACCAGCCCATGACGTGGTCGGGCAGCCCGTCGCCGCGGCCGGTCTTCGACAACGGCGGGACGTTCCGGTTCGACCACCCGAGCACGGCCTCGAACTTCTTCGTCCTCGACAACGACGGGACGGTCGAGGTGCAACAGGGGACGAGCGCGTGGCGTGAGGGGGGCGCCAACGCCGGCTCGCTCCAGATCGCTGGGGGCGCCGAGTTCGAGCTGGTCGGGACGCCCGTCTTTACGAACGCGGCCTCCGGCGTCGTCGGCGGCGACGGCACGTTCGACGGGCCGTTCCCCTCGTCCGGCTTCGTCAACGAGGGCACGTTCGCGCCTGGCGCGTCGCCCGGCGGCCTCGCCTACACCGGCACCTACGACATGAGCGCGACGGCCACGACCGCCCTCGCCATCGAGATCGACGGGCCGACCGTCGGGACGGAGTACGACCAGCTCGCGGTGACGGGCGACGTGGCCCTCGGCGGCACGCTCGACGTGACCGTGCCCGCCAGCTACGACCCCGCCACCGGCGAGAGCTTCGACGTGCTGACGTGGACCGGCACGCGCTCGGGCGCCTTCGCCAGTCTCCAGGGCCTGACGCTTCCGAACGACAAGCGCCTCGACCCGGTCTTCTCGAGCGACCGCCTGACGCTCATCGTCGTCAGCGACGGCTCGGGCAACACGCCGCCCGACGCCAACGACGACGCGCTCTCGGTTCTCGAGGACGCGACCGACGCCCCGCTCGACGTGCTCGCCAACGACTCCGACGGCGACGGCGACCCGCTCACGCTCGCCATCGTCACGGGCCCGACCAACGGGACCGCCTCGGTCTCCGACGGCGGCACGCCCAGTGACCCGTCCGACGACGTGCTCCTGTTCAGCCCGAACGACGACTTTTTCGGGACGGACGCCATCGTCTATTCCGTGGATGACGGCAACGGCGAGACGGACACGGCGACGGTCGCCATCACCGTCGACCCGGTCAACGACGAGCCGAGCTTCACGCTCGTCGCCGACCCGGACCAGGCCGTCCAGGAGGACGCGGGCGAGCAGACCGTTTCTGAATTCGTAACCGGCTTCACGCCCGGCCCGGCCAACGAGTCCGGCCAGAGCCCGACCTACGTCCTGACCTCGAACGCGGGCCTGTTCCAGGCGCTCTCGGTGAACGCCGCGGGCGACCTGACCTACACGCCCCTGGCGAATGCGGCGGGCGTGGCCACGGTCACCGTGTCCGTCCGCGACGACGGTGGGACGGCCAACGGCGGCGACAACACGAGCCCGAGCCAGACCTTCCAGGTCACCGTCACGCCCGTCAACGACGCGCCGACGTTCGCTCTCTTGGGCGACCAAAGCGCGGCCGACGACGCGGGCCCGCAGTCGGTCCCCGACTTTGCTTCGAGCATCGACGCGGGCGGCGGCGCGGACGAGGACGGCCAGGCGGTCAGCTTTGCGGTTGCGACCGACGCCAACGCCCTCTTCTCGTCCCCACCCGCCATCGATACCGACGGCACGCTGACGTACACGCCCGAGCCCGGCCAGAGCGGCACGGCGACGGTCACGGTCGTGGCGACGGACGACGGCGGGACGGACGACGGCGGTGACGATACGAGCGGGCCGCAGGCGTTCGACGTCGTCATCACGCTGGGCACGCCGCCCAACAGCCCGCCCGTCATCGCGAGCCTCGACGGCGACACCACGGGCGACGCGGGCGACACGTTCTCGTTCACCGCCGACGCCAGCGACCCCGACGCCGGCGACGCGCTGACCTACGCCTGGGACTTCGGCGACGGAACCGCCCCGCAGTCGGGCGTCGACCTCACGGACGTCGCCCACGTCTACGCCACCGCCGGGACGTACACGCTCGCGCTGACCGTCGCCGACGGCAACGGCGGGGCGGACGCGGCCACGCTCTCCGTCGCCGTCGACGAGCCCCCGCCGCCGAACCAGGACCCCGTCATCGCGAGCCTCTCGGGCGACACGATGGGCGACGAGGGCGACCTCTTCAACTACGCCGCCGCGGCCACCGACGACGACGGCGACCCGGTCACCTACACCTGGGACTTCGGCGACGGCACCGCGCCCGTCTCCGGCGTCGACCTCACGAGCGTGAGCCACGTCTACGCCGCCGCCGGCGCCTACACGCTCGCGCTCACGGTCACCGACGGGAACGGCGGGTCGGACTCGGCCACGCTCGCCGTCACGGTCAACGAGCCGACGGCCAACGCGCCGCCGGTCATCGTCAGCTTGACCGGCGACACCATGGGCGAGACGGGCGACACGTTCGAGTTCCTGGCCGCGGCGACCGACGGCGACGGCGACCCGATCACGTACACCTGGGACTTCGGCGACGGGACGGCCCCGCAGTCGGGCGTCGACCTCACGGACGTCGCCCACGTCTACGCCACCGCCGGGACGTACACGCTCGCGCTGACCGTCGCCGACGGCAACGGCGGGGCGGACGCGGCCTCGCTCACGGTCACCGTCGACGAGCCGGCCGGCGCGCCCGACGTGGTCATCGCGCTCGCGGCGAGCCCGACGACAGTCCCGGCCGGCGGCGGGCCGGTCACCTCGTCGGTGACGGTGACGAACGGCGAGCCCACGGCGCAGACCGTCGACGTGTGGGTCGTGGTGACGCTGCCCGACGGGCGGATGCTCCCGCGCGGATCGCAGGAGGTCGCCATCCAGGCGGGCGAGACGCTCTCGGCCACGTTCCAGCGGGCCGTGGCGGCCAGCGCTCCGACCGGGAGCTACACCGTCACCGGCCGCGTGGGCGACCGGAGCGCGGGCGTCGTCTACGACTCGGACGCGTTCGTGCTCACGAAGGCGCCAGGCGCCTCGGGCGGGGCTGCCCTCGCGAGCGCGAGGCAGGCCGGCTCGCCGGTAGCGGACCCGACGGCGGACCCGGCGGCGGTCGGGGTCGCGGCGATGCTGCCCTCGCTCGACGGCGCCGTCGCGTTCGTCGCCCCGCCGCCGCCGCCGGCGGCGCTGGCCGTCGTCGTCGCGCGTCCGAACCCGTTCTCGGCCACGACGACGGTGGCGTACGAGGTGCCCGAGGTCGGTCCGGTCCGGCTGGTCGTGTACGACGTCCAGGGCCGGGAGGTGGCCGTGGTCGTGGACCGGGTCCAGGAGCCGGGCCGGTATGAGGCGGTGGTCGACGCGAGCGGCCTCCCGGCCGGGGTCTACGTGTACCGGCTCCTCACGGGGTCGGGCGCGGCGACGGGCCGGATGACGGTCGTCCGCTAATGCTCCGCCACAGAGAGGTTGTCGGGTCGGCCCCCGGCGCCTTCGATGCGTGATCCGTGAGGCGTGACTCCCTTCGGGAAGGATCACGCGTCACGGATCACGCATCGGCGATCTGAACCCGTCAGAATTGCTGTGACGCTCCACTCGTGCCTGGGTCGGCGTGTCGGTGGGGGGCGACCGAGCGGTCCGGGCCGGATCGGCGTTGGACGTCCCCCCGCCGACGCCCGGACTGCGGACCCAGGGACCATTCGCGAGGCCGTGCAACGCGGACGCGGGTCGCGCCGTCCAAGGCGCTCACCCCCGACCCCGAGATGCGGTTGACCGAGTACGAACGAACGGCCCAGCGCGAGATCGACCGCTGGGAACGCGGCGAGACGATGTTCCAGCAGGCCCTCGGCTTCGCGATGAAGCCGGTCGACTGGGCGTTCGACCAGTTCGTCCCCGAGTCCGTCACGGACGCGCTGACGGACGCGCTCACCCAGGCGCTCTCGACGCTCAACGACGCCAGCGCCTGGACCTACGACGCCGACGACGTGATCGCGAAGGCCGCCGCCGCCGGCGTCAACGCGAATACAGTGGCCGAGCTCCGAGACCAACCGCTCGACGAGCTCGACGCCCTCGCCAAGCAGTACGCGTCGGAGAACTCGGTGCTGGCGGCGCTCTCGGGCGGCGGGGCCGGGCTGGGCGGCGCGCTGCTGCTCGCGGCCGACATCCCGGTCCTGTTCACAGTCAACTTCCGGCTGATCCAGCAGGTCGCGGCGGCCTACGGGTTCCCCCTCAAGGGGCCCGGCTACACGCCGCTCGTGGTGGCCATCTTCAACGTGGCCGCGAGCGGCAGCCGCGAGGCCAAGTCGGACGCGTTGCGCGAGCTGGCGGTCGCGGCGGCGGCCATCGACGGCGGCGGCTACCGCGGGCGCAAGGCGGCGGGCACGCTGCGCGAGCAGCTCGGCCACGTCCCCCGCGAGATCGCCAAGAACCTCGGGGCCCAGAAGCTGGCCCAGATGATCCCCATCGCGGGCGCGGCGGTCGGCGCGGGCGTCAACTACTGGTTCACGGACCAGACGGCCCAGGCGGCGGTGATGCTCAGCCGGGCGCTCTACCTCGAGCGGAAAGAGCGACTGTGAGGACGAAGAGGCGGCGACACGAGAGCGCTCGTCGCGGGGCGGTCGTCGGGCGGATGGACTCGACGCGCGCGAGGGCGACCCCCGGCCGCGGGCACATGTGAGGGCCGGAGGAGTAGAGAGTTAATCGGCCGTGACCGATACCCCGGTCCTCCAGGCCCCCGGCTCCCCCTCCCGATGTCCACCAAGAAAGCGACCCCCGCGCCGTCTCCTCCCGACGCGGCCCCCGAGACGCGCCCCCTCCCCCAGGCCGCCCCCGACGTGCCGACGTCCGGCGGGCTCTGCGACCTCGACGCGAAGGACCTCCTGGCCGTCTTGACGGCCGTCCAGAAAGGCGACTTCTCCGCCCGGCTCGTCGTCGAGCACGACGGGACCGTCGGCCGCGTAGCCGACACGCTCAATGCGGTCATCTCGCTCAACGAGCAGCTAGCGGACGAGTTGGAGCGAGTCCGCGACGAGGTGGGCAAAAAGGGGCGGCTCGCCGAGCGCGCGGCGCTGCCGGGCGCGACGGGCGGCTGGCGGAGCGCGGTGTCGTGCGTCAACGAGCTCATCATCGACCTGGGGCAGCCCGTGGCCGAGGTCGAGCGCGTGATCGGGGCCGTCGCCCAGGGCGACCTGTCCCAGAAGGTCGAGCTCGAGGTCGAGGGCCGGCCCGTCCGCGGCGAGTTCCTGCGGACGGCCAAGATGGTCAACACGATGGTGGACCAGCTCTCGGCGTTCGCGAGCGAGGTCACACGTGTCGCCCGCGAGGTCGGGACCGAGGGCCAGCTCGGCGGCCAGGCCAAGGTCTCCGGCGTCTCGGGGACGTGGAAGGACCTGACCGACAACGTCAACTCGATGGCCGACAACCTGACGGCCCAGGTCCGCAACATCGCCGAGGTCACGACGGCGGTCGCCAACGGGGACCTGTCCAAAAAGATCACCGTCGAGGCCCAGGGCGAGATCGCCGAGCTCAAGAACACCATCAACACGATGGTCGACCAGCTCCAGAGCTTCGCGTCGGAGGTGACGCGCGTGGCGCGCGAGGTCGGGACCGAGGGCGAGCTCGGCGGCCAGGCCGAGGTCGAGGGCGTCTCGGGGACGTGGAAGGACCTGACCGACAACGTCAACGCGATGGCGGGCAACCTGACCGTCCAGCTCCGCGACGTCTCGAAGGTGGCCACGGCCATCGCCAACGGCGACCTGACCCAGAAGATCACCGTCGACGTCCGGGGCGAGATCTTGCAGATCAAGAACGTGATCAACCGGATGGTCGACCAGCTCTCGTCGTTCGCGAGCGAGGTCACGCGCGTCGCCCGCGAGGTCGGGACGGAGGGCGAGCTGGGCGGCCAGGCCGAGGTCCCGGGCGTCTCGGGGACGTGGAAGGACCTGACCGACAACGTGAACTCGATGGCCGACAACCTGACCACCCAGGTCCGGAACATCGCCGAGGTCACGACGGCCGTCGCCAACGGCGACCTGTCGAAGGAGATCACGGTCGAGGCGCGCGGCGAGATCCTGGAGCTCAAGAGCACCATCAACACGATGGTCGACCAGCTGAGCTCGTTCGCGAGCGAGGTCACGCGCGTGGCCCGCGAGGTCGGCACCGAAGGCAAGCTGGGCGGCCAGGCCGACGTGCCCGGCGTCTCGGGCACCTGGAAGGACCTGACCGACAACGTGAACTACATGGCCGGTGACCTGACGACCCAGGTCCGCGCCATCGCCGAGGTCACGACGGCCGTCGCCAACGGCGACCTGTCCAAGAAGATCACCGTCGACGTGAAGGGCGAGATCCTGGAGCTCAAGGACACCATCAACACGATGGTCGACCAGCTCTCGGCATTCGCCTCCGAGGTGACGCGCGTGGCCCGTGAGGTCGGGACGGAGGGCGAGCTGGGCGGCCAGGCCAAGGTGCCCGGCGTCTCGGGGACGTGGAAAGAGCTGACGGACAACGTCAACTCGATGGCGAACAACCTGACCACCCAGGTCCGGAACATCGCCGAGGTCACGACGGCCGTCGCCAACGGGGACCTGAGCAAGAAGATCACCGTCGAGGTCCAGGGCGAGATCGCCGAACTCAAGGACACGATCAACACGATGGTCGACCAGCTGAGCTCGTTCGCGAGCGAGGTGACCCGCGTGGCCCGCGAGGTCGGGACCGAGGGCGAGCTGGGCGGCCAGGCCCAGGTCCCGGGCGTCTCGGGGACGTGGAAGGACCTGACGGACAACGTGAACTCGATGGCCGACAACCTGACGACCCAGGTCCGCGGGATCGCGGCGGTCGTGACGGCCGTGGCCAAGGGCAACCTCGACCGCAAGCTCCAGGTCGAGGCCCAGGGCGAGATCGCCGAGCTCCGCGACACGATCAACGCCATGATCGACACGCTCGACACGTTCGCCGAGCAGGTCACGACCGTCGCCCGCGAGGTCGGCGTCGAGCCAGCTCGGCGGCCAGGTCGAGGTGCCGGGCGCGTCGGGCACGTGGCGCGACCTGACTGACAACGTGAACCAGCTGGCGGCCAACCTGACGACCCAGGTCCGCGCCATCACCGAGGTGACGACGGCGGTCGCCAACGGCGACCTGTCCAAGAAGATCACCGTCGAAGCGGCCGGCGAGGTCGCCGATCTGAAGGACAACGTCAACGAGATGATCCTCAACCTCAAGGACACGACGTTGAAGAACCAGGAGCAGGACTGGCTCAAGACGAGCCTGACCAAGTTCACCCAGCTGCTCCAGGGCCAGAAGGAGCTCCAGACGGTCTCGAAGCTGATCCTGTCGGAGCTGGCGCCGCTCGTCAACGTCCAGCACGGGGCGTTCTACATGGCCGAGCGGGCGCCGGGCGAGCCCGAGCCCGAGCTCCGGCTGACGGCGACCTACGCCTACCGCGAGCGCCGCGGCCTCAACAACCGGTTCGGCGTCGGCGAGGGGTTGGTGGGGCAGTGCGCGCTCGAGCGCGAGCGGATCCTGATCACCGACGTGCCGGACGACTACGTCCGCGTCAACTCGGGGCTCGGCAGCGCGGCGCCGCGCAACATCGTGGTGCTGCCGGTCCTGTTCGAGGGCGAGGTCAAGGCCGTCGTCGAGCTGGCATCGTTCCAGGCGTTCAACCAGAACCACCTCACGTTCCTCGACCAGCTCACCGAGTCCATCGGCATCGTCCTCAACTCGATCGAGGCCAACATGCGGACCGAGGCGCTGCTGTCGCAGTCGCAGGGGCTGACGCAGGAGTTGCAGAGCCAGCAGGACGAGCTCCAGCAGACGAACCGGCGCCTCGAAGACCAGGCCCGGAGCCTGCGCGAGTCCGAGGAGCTCCTGCGCGAGCAGCCCGAAGCGGCTCCAGCAGGTGCTCAAGAACATGCTCTCGTACGCGTTCAGTTCACGCGCGAGGGCGCGTCGTGCTCCGCATCGCGCCAGCCGGCGACCCGGTGCCGGACCGAGGCCTGTGCGGGCCGCCGCGTGGTCGCGTTCTCGGTCCGCGACACGGGCGTCGGGATCGAGCCCGACAAGCAGCGGGTCATCTTCGAGGCGTTCCAGCAGGCCGACGGGTCGGTCGACCGGACGTACGGGGGGACGGGGCTCGGCCTGTCGATCTCGCGCGAGATCGCGCGCCTGCTCGGCGGCGAGATCCACCTCGTCAGCACGCCTGGTGAGGGGAGCACGTTCACGTTCTACCTCCCCGCGGTCTACGCCGCGCCCGCGCTCCGCGCCCCGGACCGCGACGCGGCGGTGACCACGGAGGCCGCGATGGGCGACGGCGTGGCCGGCCCCGCGCCGACCGCCCCGGCCGCCCGCCACACGCGGACGCCCCGCTCGACGGCCCAGAGCGGCGCGGCGCTCGGGGGCGCCGGCGTCGTGGCCGGGGCTGCCGCCCTGAGCCTGGCCGGACGCTCAGGCGGTTGGTGTCGTCGTGCACGACGAGACGCACCGAGGGCTCGTCGGCGACCTGGTCGGCGGGGACGGCGTCGAGGTCGTTGCCGTGGGGACGGGCGCGGCGGCCCTCGAGGCCCTCGCCGAAGGCGTGTTCGACTGCGCCGTGGTCGACCTCGGGCTGCCGGACATGAGCGGGATCGAACTCGTCGAGCGCCTCCGCGGCGACCTCGGGCTGGACACGCTGCCCGTCGTCGTCCACACCGGCCGCGACCTCGAATCCAGCGAAGCCGCCCGGCTCCACGAGATCGCCGAGGCGGTTATCGTCAAGGACGTCGAGGCGTTCGACCGGCTCCTCGACGAGACCGCCCTCCACCTCCACCTCGACGAGGCCCAGCTCTCCGACGCCCAGCGCGAGCGGCTGGACCGGCGGCACCGCCCCGAGGCCGCTCTCGCCGGCCACACGGTGCTCGTCGTCGACGACGACGTCCGCAACATCTTCGCGCTCCAGGCCCTGCTCGAGGGGCACAAGATGACCGTGGTCTACGCCGAGAGCGGGCGCGATGGGATCGCGGCACTCGAGGCCACCGACGGCGTCGACGTCGTGCTCATGGACATCATGATGCCCGGGCTCGACGGCTACCAGACGACCCGGGCCATCCGCGAAATCGAGCGGTTCCGCGACCTCCCCATCATCGCCGTGACGGCGAAGGCCATGGCGGGGGACCGCGAAAAGTGCCTCGAGGCCGGCGCCAGCGACTACCTCACCAAGCCGGTCAACGTGGACCAGCTGGTGTCGCTGCTCCGCGTCTGGGTCGGCAAGGGGCGGCGGTAGGGCGGGCGCCCGCGGCTCAGCGGGGCAGCGTCACGACGAACGCCGTGCCCTCGTCGGAGCTCTCGACCGTGAGCCGCCCGCCGTGGCCCTGATCGACGATGTCGTGGCTCATCGACAGGCCGAGCCCGGTCCCCTGGCCGGCCGGCTTCGTCGTGAAGAACGGCTCGAACACGCGGTCGCGGACGTCGGCCGCCATCCCCGGCCCGTTGTCCTCGACCCGGACCCGGACGCCGCCGGGCACCGCGTCCGTCGAGACCCGGACGGTCGGGGCGAAGGCGGGGCCCTCGGCGGCGGCCCGGTCCACGACGGCGTCGAACGCGTTGTTGACGAGGTTGATGACGACACGGCCCAGGTCCTGGGCGACGCCCTCGACCGTCCCCACGCCGCCGTAGTCGCGCTCGATCGCGACGTCGAAGTCGGAGGTCCGGGCGCGGCGGCCGTGGTACGCCAGGTTCACGTGCTCGTCGACGAGGGCGTCGAGGTCGACCGTGGCCCGCTGGCCCTCGACGACGCGGGCGTGCTGCATCATGCCGCGGACGATGGCGTCGGCGCGGCGGCCGTGCTGCTCGATGCGCTCGGCGTTGGCCGCGAGGTCGGCGACTCAGCTCGCGGCCGACCTCCCGGTCCGGGTCGCCGGCCAGCTCGGCAGCCAGCTCGGCGGCCAGCTCGCGCGTGAGCTGGGCGAAGTTGGTGACGAAGTTGAGCGGGTTCTTGATCTCGTGGGCGATCCCGGCCGTGAGCTGGCCGAGCGACGCCAGCTTCTCGCTCTGGACGAGCCGCTGCTGGGCGGCCCGGAGGTCGGCGAGGGCGGCCTCGAGCTCGTGCGTCCGCGCGTCGAGCCGCTGGAAGTCGACGTAGCGGGCGTAGGCCACCTCGAAGGCGTCGGCGAGCGCCTGGACCGCGCCGCCGTCCTCTTCGGAGAGGGGGGCCGCCGACCCGACGTAGAGCATGCCCTGGGCGAACGGGGCGAACCGCAGCGCCAGCGCGTTGGGCACGGCCTCGGTGATGTCGAGGCCGGCGCCCGCCAGCGTCTCGGCCCACGACGCGGCCCGCTCGCCGTCCGCGTCGAGCGACAGCGTCGCCTGGCGGCGCCAGTGGTCGACGACGTCGTCGACCAAGCGGTCGACCCCGAGCGGCAGGGCAAGCGCCCCCAACGGCTCGCCCCTCGGCGTGGCGAGCAGGGCCCCGACGGCGCCTCCGCCCTCGTCGACGATGAACACCCCGCACTGGACGAACGGCAGGCCGAGGTCGGTGAGCTCGGTCCAGATCCGGGGCGTGACCCGGTCGAGGTCCTCGACTGTCCGCATCGAGGCGATCTCGGCGCGGACGCGGTCGACGGACGCGGCGAGGGCCGTCTCTCGGGCGCGGGCCTCGGCCTCCTCCAGGTCGACGTGGCGGGCGTAGGCGAACTCGAACGCCTGGGCCATCCGCTGCATCGCCTGGACGGTGTCCTCGGAAAAGGGCTCGCCCGCGAACGCGACGACCGTGCCGGACGGCACCGTGACGGCGTGGACGTACTCGCGCTCGCTCGCGTCGTGGGCGTCCACGAGCGCGGGGTCGACGGCGCGGAGGCGGTCGAGGTAGGCCCCCAGCGTGTTGCCGTCCAAGATGTACGAGAGGTCCTTCTGGGCCCGCCACGCGGCCCAGAGCGCGTCGTAGAGCGGATGCCCCGCGACGGCCCCGGCGGCCCCGGCCGTCGCGTGGTCGCCGTCCGACGACCAGTAGCGGGCCTGGCGCGTCGGCCCGTCGAACGCGGCGACGGTGCACCGGTGGAACGGGACGCCGAGCCGCCGGAGCTCGTCGAACACGGCGGCGACGGCGTCGTCGAGGCCGTCGCCCCAGCCCATGGCGAGGGCGCGGGCGCGGACGCGCTCGGCGGCGGCGTCGAGCCGGGAAGTCCGGGCCCGCGCCTCGGCCACGTGGAGGTCCCGGTGGCGGGCGTAGGCGAGGGCGAAGAGGACGGCGAACCGCTCGAGCGTGCGGAGCGCCTCGGGCGTCGGGGTCCCCGAGAACACGGCCGCGAGGGGGCCGCTCTGGTCCGCCCGCGCTGGGACCGCGACGTAATGCGTCGCGGAGGCGAGGGGCGCCCGTGCGACCACGCGGTCGGCGTACGAGTCGGGGTACCGGGCGAGCGTCGCGCGGAGGTAGGCCTCGAAGGCGGCCGGGTCGAGGGCCTGGACAAGTGGGCCACCGGTGTGGCGGAACGTGGCGTCGAGGAGGTCGAGCCCGGTCGTGGCGCTCTGGTGGTGGTTGGCGCGGTCGGTCCCGTCGGCGTCGACGCCGGCCGTCCACGCGGGGACCTCGCCGACAGCGCGGTCGGGCCGGCCGCTCAGGGTGATCTGGAGGACGGGCAGCCCGAGCTCCCGGAGCGCGTCGAACACGGCGACCGCGACGCCCAGCGTCTCGTCGCTGTGCTGGGCGTCGAGGGCCCGGCTCCAGACCCGGTCGAGCGCGGCCTCGACGTCGCCGCCACGCCGGGCCGCCGCGAGCTCGCGTTCGAGCTCGGCGTTCCGCGCCTGGAGCGCATCGAGGGCGACGTCGACGGACGGATAACGAGCCATAGAGGGGGAGCCGGATCGGGCGCTCCCCCGTACGGCCGGGCGTCCCCGAAGCTCCCCGCGTTCATGTTCGGCCACGTCCCGGGCGTCGCCGTCGGCGCGCTGTTCGCGGACCGCGTGGCGCTGTCGCTCGCGGGCGTCCACCGGCCGCGCCGTGCCGGCATCTGCGGACGCGCAAAAGAGGGCGCCGAGTCGCTCGTCCTCAACTGCGCCTTCGTCGACGACCAGGACCACGGGGCCACGGTCCTCTACACCGGCTCCGGGGCGCGGCACCCACGGACGGGCCGCCAGATCGGCGACCAGACGCTGACGCGCTCGAACCTCGCGCTCGCCGAGAGCGCCCGGCGGCGCCTCCCAGTCCGCGTGTCGCGAGGCGTCGGGCGGGGCGTGTGGCACGCGCCGGCCGAGGGCTACCGCTACGACGGCCTTTACACGGTCGACGACTATGTCGCCGACACCGGGGCCGACGGCTACCGCATCTGGCGCTTCCGGCTGGCCGCCGTGCCCGGCGAGTGGATTGGGAACGCGGAAGGTTCAGGGTTCTCGGTTCAGGGTTCGAGTGCTGAAACGCCGACGGCGCCTCGCAAGACCACGCTCGGCGGCCCCGGAGGGGAGACGGCGTCAGACGTTTCGTCGGGGCGAACCCCGAACGGAGAACCCTGAACCCCTCACCGGTACCGGTCGAACTCGGGCGGCGGGTCGGCCGGGATCTCGGCGCGGACCGTGACCTTGCGGGCGGCCTGCTCCGCGAGCCACTCTGGCACGCCGTCGCGCTTGCGCAAGGCCCCGCTCGTCTTGCCGGCGACGGTCCCGTAGATCGGCCGCTCCTTCCACGGCCGCACCTCGCCGAAGCCCGAGCGGATCCCGCCGTAGGTCGACGCGTCGCGGCCGTCCAGGCTGAAGCGGTCGTTGAGGTAGCACGTGGTGGCGAACGCGTCGCGGGGGTCGGGGCGCCACTTCGTGATCTGGCGGCCCCAGTACATCCGCAGGTTGTTGTTCATCCAGCCGTCGAGGAGGAACTGCTTCTGGGCCGCGTTCCAGGTCTCGTCGTCGGTCTCGCCGTGCGCGAGCTGGTCGAGCGAGTACAACGTCGGGCGCGGATCGTCGGCGTGGCCGAGCAGCGTCTCGCGCGCCCAGGCCGGCAGGCCGTCCCAATGCGACCAGCCCGCCTCCCAGCGACAGCGGTGGTGGTACACCTCGCGCCAGGTCAGCGTCTCGTCCAAGAACTTCCACCGGGCCGCCGGGTGGACGTGGCCCTCGGCCTCGGCGTCGAGAACGGCGCGGGCCACCTCGCGCGGCGACAACACGCCAAAGTGCATCCAGGGCGAGATCCGGGCCGTGGCGTCGTCCAGCGCCGGGTTGTTGCGCGTCCACTTGTAGCGGGGCACGACCTCGTCCACGGCGAACGCGAGCCGGTCGAGCGCGGCGGACCGGGCGCCCGACCAGCCGGGCGCGGGCGGGACGCTGAGGTCCACGTCGCACTGGCGGATAAGGTCGTCGAGGTCGGCCGGCAACGACGTGTGCTCAGCGTCGAGGTCGCCGTCGTAGCGGTCGAGGTCGGGCGACTGGCGGAGGTCGAGGGCCAGGTGCTCGTCGCGCAGCGGGGTGTGGGCGGCGCGGAACGCCTTGGTCGTGGTGAGGGGCTCGGGGAACGCGTTCATCGGGACGGCGCAGCAGGCGTCGACGGCCAGCACGGCGCGGTCGAGCGTGTCGGCCAGCGCCTCAGCGTAGGCGTGCGTCACGAACGTCGGCACGTCGTCGACGACGACGGCGCCGGCGCGCTCGGCCAGCCGGGCGACGCTCTCGACCGTCGGCGGCTCGCCCGGTCGGCGGACGACCCGGAGGAACCGAACGCCCCGCGCCTCGACCCCGTCCTCCAGCTCGCGGCTCGCCTCCAGGATGAACCGGTGGAGGCGGTGCGACGCGTACGGATAGGTGTGGTCGAGCGTGTGGACGACCACGACGGGCAGCCCGCGCTCGTTGCCCAGCGCGAGGGCCGCGTCGAGCGCCGGGTTCTCGTCCGCCCGGAGCGCCTGCATCAGCCAGCACAGCACGTAGTCGCGCCCGCGGCTGATGATGGTCCGGTCGGTAAGCTTGCGCGTGCGCACGTCGAGGGCGTCGGCGGCCGTCACCGGTCCCTGGGGTCAGCGCCCAGCTTGGCCTTGACGACGCGGCGCTCGCCGGCGCGAGGCGCGCTGTTCTTCCAGGTCCGAGCCCGAGCCGGCTTGCGCGAGCCGTGGCGCTGGTAGACCTCCTCGGCCAACGCCCGCGTCTCGGGGAGCTTTTTGATCGCGTAGTAGTCGTCCTTGAACGACTTCGCGCTCGCGATCCGGTCGACGATCGGTTCGGGGTACCCGGGCACGGGCCGCTTGTGGTGCTTGAGGATCGCCTCCGCCGGCACGGCCGCCAGCTCGGGCACCCAGCGGTGGACGAACGCGGCGTCGGCGTCGTGGTCTTCGAGCTGCTTGTCGGGCGAGTACACGCGGAGCTGGTTGATGCCGACGACGCCGGCCTGCATCTGGGTCTGGGCGATGTGGATGCCCGGCTCGTAGTCGGCCCACAGGCGGGCCGTCGGGTACAACGTCTTGCGCCAGTCGATCCGCAACGTGTGGACGGCGACGGACGTGACCATCGCCCGCATCCGGAAGTTGAGGAAGCCCGTCCGGGCCGCGCACCGCATGCAGGCGTCGACGAGCGGCCATCCGGTCTCGCCGGCGAGCCAGGCGTCGAGGTGCTCGTCGCCGGGCGTGGGCAGGTCGGCATAGGCCGGGTTGAGCGGCTCGAACTCCTGTTGAGGCTCGGTCTCGAGGCGCTGCACAAAGTGGTCGCGCCAGTGGAGCCGGCTCTTGAACGACTTGAGCGACTTCCGCCACTGAGCCGCGTCGTCGCCCTCGACCCCTTTCAACTCGGCCTGCCGGGCCTCGGTCGCCGCGTAGACCTCGCGGCCGGTGACGGTCCCCCACGCCAGGTGGACCGACAGCCGCGAGCCGCACACGAACGCGAGGTTGGGCGACGAGATGCCGCCCGAATAACACTGCCCGCGGTCGAACAGAAAGTCGCGGAGCGTCGCCTCGGCCGCCGTCTGGCTGACCGGCTGGCGCAACTCGCGCTGGGCGTCGGTGAGCGGGTGCCCGAACGTGTCCGGGCTGACGACCGGCGCGGCCAACGTCGCCGCGGCCTCGGGGACGCGGACGCGCGCGAGGTCGGCCGGCGTCGGCGGCGGGATCGGGCCGGCGGCCGTGAACCGCTTCCACGCGGCCGACCGCTTGTCCCGGTCGATGCCGCCGCGGAACACGCCCGTCTGCATCTCCTGGTGCCAGGCCACGCCCTGGGCCGCGCACCAGTCCGCGACGGCCTTGTCCCGCTCGAACGTCACCGCCGACCCGATCTCCTCATGGCTCCAGATCGCGTCGAAGGCGACGGCCTCTCGGAGCCGGGCGAACGTCTCGACGGCGTCGCCCGAGATCGGGAGGACGTGGCCGCCCAGCCGCTCCGACAGGTCCGCCAGCGCCTGGCACCACGCGGCGACGTGGAACGCGCTCGTCTCTTGGGCCGCCAGCACGGCCGGCTCGAACAGGAACACCGGGACGACGGTCTCGGCATGCGCGAGCGCGGCCGTGAGCGCCGGGTTGTCGCTCAGGCGGAAGTCGGTCTTGATCCACCAGACGGCGGTCATGGGCATCGGGGTCGGGAGGCGGCTACCCGACGCCGCCGGCGGGGGTCCGCCGCCGGTCCCGATCCGGCCTTCCCTGAGGGCGCGCGTCGCCCTCGGCGCCGGAGCGTTACGAGGGCCGCGGACGAGGAGGCTCCGTCTCTAGACACCCCTCCCCTCGCATGCGGCTCGCCCTCCACGTCCTGGTCGTCCTCTCCACCTCGGCGGCCTCCGCTCAGATCGGCGTCGCGGTCAAGGCCTCTGGCGGCGGCGGCCAACTCGGCGTCGACCTCCCGCTCGGCGACCGCGTCGGGCTCCGCGCCGTCACCTCGCTCGGCATCGACAGCGACGTCGGCGGCGTGCTGACGGCGGCCGTCCCCATCCGTTTTCCGAACGGGGGCCCGACGGTCCCGTACGTCGCCCCGTCGGTCACCGTCCTGGGGTTCGACGAGATCCCCTACGTGGGCGCCTTGGTCGGCGTCGAGCACACCTTGACAAACCGGGTCGTCCTGTTCGGCGAGGCCGGCCTAGACGCGGCCATCGACGAGTCGTACACCACGCTCACGACCGGGCCGAACACGGGCGTCGGCGCCATCTATCGGTTCTGAGTCGGCCCCACGCTGGCCGCCCCGCTACTGTCCGAACGCCTCGGCGTAGGCACCGTAGCCCAGGTCGCGGAGCGCGGTCGCCGGGACAAAGCGGAGCGCGGCCCCGTTCATGCAGTAGCGCAGGCCGGTCGGGCGGGGCCCGTCGCGGAAGACGTGGCCCAGGTGGCTGTCGGCCCGGGCCGAGCGGATCTCCGTCCGCGGCATGCCCAGCGAGCGGTCGGTGTGCTCGGTGACGGCGTCGGGCGAGATCGGCCGGGTAAAGCTGGGCCACCCCGTCCCGCTGTCGAACTTGTCGCGCGACGAGAACAACGGCTCGCCCGAGACGACGTCGACGAAGAGGCCGGCGCGGTGCTCGTCGTCGAGCGGGCTCGAGCCGGCGCGCTCGGTCGCGTCCCGCTGCGTGACGCGGTACTGGACGTCGCTCAGCTGGCGGCGGAGCTCGGCGTCGGACGGCTTCCGCCAGTCGGACCCGGGGGCCTGGGCGAACGCGGGGCCGGCGAACGCCGCGAGCAGGAAGAGGGAGAGGACGCGAGTCATGGCGGAAGGAAGCTGGCGTGGCAGTCGGTGAGTCGGCGGTCGGTGCGTCAAGCGGGCGGCCGTGGCTCGCCGCTCACACCCCGTCGCCCGTCGCTCACACCTCACCGCTCTCGAACAGGGCGGCGTACTCGCTCAGGCCCTCCGCCTCCAGGTCGGACGCCGGGACGAACCGGAGGGCGGCCGAGTTGAGGCAGTAGCGCAGGCCGGTCGGCTGGGGCCCGTCCTCGAACACGTGGCCGAGGTGGCTGTCGGACGAGCCGGAGCGGACCTCGGTCCGCGTCATGAACAGCGACTTGTCCACCTTCGTCTCGACCGGCGCGCCGTCGAGCGGCTGCCAAAAGCTGGGCCACCCGGTGCCCGACTCGTACTTGGTGGTCGAGGCGAACAGCGGTGTCCCGTCGACGACGTCGACGTAGAGGCCGGGCTCCTTGTTCTTCCAGTACTCGTTGGCGTAGGGCGGCTCGGTGCCGTCCTTCTGGGTGACGTAGTACTGCATCCGCGTCAAGCGGTCCTTGAGGGCGGCGTCGGACATGGGGTCGAGGGGGGTAGGTCGGAGAAAGGCAAAGCCGAGGGCGACGAGCGCTGCGACGGCCACCAAGGGGAGGGCGATCTTCTTCATGGGAACGGAGGGCTAGAGCGCGGGGCCGAGGTGGCCGGCGGCGTCGCCCCACAGCTGCTCGAGGCGGGCGTCGCGGCGGCAACCGGTCCGGTAGCGCTGGTAGTGGGCGGGGTTCGTCCGGTAGAAGTCCTGGTGGTAGGCCTCGGCGGCGTAGAACGGGGCCGCCTCCAACACCGGCACGCGGACGGGCTGGCCGAACCGCTCTTCGACCCGGGCCGAGGTGGCCTCGGCGGCGGCGCGCTCGGCCGGCGTGCCGGCGAAGATGGCCGGCCGGTACGGGCTCCCGCGGTCGCAGAACTGGCCGCCGTCGTCGAACGGGTCGACGTTGTGCCAGTAGACCTGGAGCAGCGTGTCGTACGGGACGACGGCCGGGTCGTAGACCACCTCGACCACCTCGTAGTGGCCCGTCGTCTTGCGCGAGACCTGGTCGTAGGTCGGGTTGGGGACGGTGCCGCCGGCGAAGCCCGAGACGACCGAGGCCACGCCGGCGAGCTCCTCGAACGGCTTCTCCATGCACCAGAAGCAGCCGCCGGCGAACACGGCCGTGTCGGCCCGAGCGGGGTCGAGCGCCTGGCCGACCGTCGGCCCGGCGGGCGGCAGCGGCTCGGACGTGCCGCACCCCGCGGCGAGCGTCGCCAGCACGACGGCGGGCACGGCGAGGGCGAACAGGAGGCGGCGCCCCGTGGGCGGGATCTTCGACATGGAGGGGTCGGTGAGTCCCCCCTAGGACGACTCGGGGGCGCTCCGTATTCCCCCGTCCACAGAATGTTACCGATCCGTGAGAGGTCGGCCTACGACCGCCCCGACACCCCCACCCAGCCCTATCACGCGTCGCCCAGCGAATCAGTGCGCCCGTCGTCAGAGACGGGGTGGACGCATGCTCGACGCCTCGCCGAGCGTTGAGCCCCCTAACGCCTCACGCGCCGGCCGACGGATCTCCTGACCCTAGCCCCGCTGCGCCAGGCTCAGCTCGGTCCACACCAGCGCCACGCCGCAGCCGTCGCTCACGCCGAGCTGGTTGTACTGGAGCGGGACCTGCGACGGCCGGCGGTAGACCTCGACCGCGACGACGTTCTGAGCCGAGACGGCGTCGAGGTTCTCGCTCGCGTAGCGGTACGGGACCCCGTCGAGGAAGACGGCCAGCGCGCACTCCGAGCCCGCGCTCTGGGACGTCGCCACCGGCCCCCGGTCGCCACGACGGATGCGGACCCCGAGCACGCCGCGGAGCGCGTCGGTCAGCGTGATCGGGTTCCGACGCTTCAGGTCCTCGATGTTGAGGACCGTCCCGGCCCCCAGGCGGAGCCGGTCGAAGAAGCCGTCGGCCGCCAGCCGCGAGCCGCTCAGGTCGCGGGCCTCGACCACGACTCCGTTCATCGTGATCTGAGACTCGGCCATCTCCACGATCACGCCCCACGGGCCGGGGCCGTCGAGGCGGGCCGCCAGCTCGCGAGGCTGGTACCCCAGGAACGACACGCGGACGCGGTAGCGGCCCCGCGCCATCCCCTCGATCAGCGCCTCGCCCGCCGCGTCGGTCGACGCGCCTCGGTCGCCGACCAAGACCGTCGCTCCGGCCACCGGCTCGCCGTCGGGCGTCTGGACGCCCACGATAAAGTCGGACGTGTAGCCGGCGTCCTGGGCGTGGACGCCGACGGACAGGAGGGCGAGAACGAGGGCGAGCGGGCGCATGGGCTGGGGGGTCAGACCGGTTGGCCCAAAATGTACGTCTCTCGTCAAGCCGCCGGCTCCTGGCGTCGAGTCACGCCGCGCGCTGTGTCACGAGCACTTCGGACGAGCGGACCGGAGGCCGGCCCCGTCCCGGACGCACTCTCCACCCCCTCCTCGCCCTCCCCTCGCGCCGGGCCACCTAGCTTGCCGCCCCCCTCCCCCTCCGCTCATGGCCCTCGTCGCGATCGTCGGCCGCCCCAACGTGGGCAAGTCGACCCTGTTCAACCGGCTCACCGAAGAGCGCCGCGCCATCGTCGACGACCAGCCCGGCGTCACGCGCGACCGGCTGTTCGGCGAGGTCGAGTGGACCGGCCGGACGTTCGACTTGGTCGACACCGGCGGCTTGGTGCCCCGCTCGGCCGAGCGGTTCGACGCCGCCATCCGCGAGCAGGTCATGCTGACGATCGAGGAGGCCGACGTCATCCTGTTCGTCGTCGACACCGAGACCGGCATCTCCGACCTCGACGGCGAGGTGGCCGCGCGGCTCCGCCGGGCCGAGCAGCCCGTGATCGTCGTCGCCAACAAGTCCGACAACGAGGCCCGCAAGCTCGACGCCAGTGAGTTCTGGTCGCTCGGGTTCGAGCAGATGTTCGCGCTCAGCGCCATCAACGGGACCGGGACCGGCGACTTCCTCGACGCCGTCGTGGCCGCGCTCCCCGACGAGCCCGAGGACGACGAGGACGACGACGCGCCCCGCATCGCCTTCCTGGGCCGGCCCAACGTGGGCAAGAGCTCGCTGGCGAACAAGCTCCTGGGCCGGACGCGCTCCATCGTCACCGAGGTCGCCGGCACCACGCGCGACTCGGTCGACGCCCGGCTCACCATCGGCGAGGGCGACGCCGCTCGCGAGGTGGTCCTGGTCGACACGGCCGGGCTTCGCAAAAAGGCCCGGATCACCGAGAACGTCGAGTTCTACTCGACGCTCCGCACCGAGCGGGCGCTCCAGGCGTGCGACGTGGCCGTGGTCCTGATCGACGGCGAGCGCGGGCTCGAGTCCCAGGACGCCCGCGTGCTCCGCGAGGCGGACGCCCTCAAGAAGGGCCTCGTCATCGTCGTCAACAAGTGGGACTTGGTGGCCGACAAGGAGACGAACACGGCGCGCGACATCGAGCGCGAGATGCGCGAGCGGCTGGGGCTCCTCGACTTCGTCCCCGTCGTGTTCGCGTCCGCGCTGACGGGCCAGCGGGCCGACAAGGTGCTCGAGGTCGCGCTCCAGGTGTTCGACGAGCGCCGCAAGCGGGTCCCGACGGCCCGGCTCAACGAGGTGGTCGAGGCCGCCGTCCGCCGCCAGTCGCCGCCGTCGTGGCGGGGGAGCTACGTCAAGATCAAGTACGCGAGCCAGGTCCGCGAGGAGCCGCCGGTGTTCGCGTTCTTCGCCAACCACCCCGAGGGGATCAAGGAGAGCTACCGGCGCTACCTCGAGAACCGACTGCGCGAGGCGTTCGGCTTCGAGGGCGTCCCGCTGACGCTCTCGTTCAAGCGGAAGTAGCGCCGCCTCGGAGACTCGCCTCGACGCGCTGGAGCCCGTGGTCGTAGCGGCCCAGGACATCACAACCGAGTCCGTTCAGGACCGCCCGAATGTCAGGGTCGTCGAACCCGGTATCGCGCGTCAGGAGCAGGGAGGGCTTGCCGCCGGACCGTCTCAGGGCATTGAGGACGGAGGCGTACACCAGAGCGTCTTGAGGCTTCAGGCCCATCTCGGTCTCCGCCCGTTGCGCGGCGAGGACGACGGATCCAGTCAACGGGAAGACGGCGGCGGCGGCGACCAACCGTGTCCGAACCTCGTGGAGTTGGAGCCAGTCCTGTTTCTGGGCTTCGAACAGGAGAGTTCTCAAATCGTCTTCCACGTCGCTCGCTTGCTTCGCGAAAGTTGGCGTCCGGCGCACGAGGTGGAGCGGACCTTGGGCGGCAGCGAACAACTCCTCGCGCTTCTTGGCCGTGCCCCGGAAGGTGTCGTTTGGTTCAGCCAAGGCGTACGCGGGGAGCGCAAGGCGGATGGCCCTTGACTCAGCGAGTGCGAGCAAGGCCTCGCAGCTCGTGCTCTGTTCCTGCGCGCGCGCGAGCTCCACCACGAAGTTCGACTCGACGTAGACCGTCACCGCTTTACACAGAGACCTCCGCCGCGACTCGGCCACCTCGGAGGGAATCGAGGAGTCCTGAATCGTGGAGCCACCGCGCGTCTCGTGTTCCTGGCCGAAGCGACCCTCCGGTCAGGTCATGGAGCCAGGACGACACGACGAGTTCCAGACCCCATTCGCTGAGCGTTCCAATCTCCGGACCGTCCTGGCTGAGGTAGGGGCTGAAGACAGCCGAGGCAGGGCCGTTGTGGTCGGGGAGTCGATCTGAGGCGCCCGCTCCCCTCCAGAGGTACAACCGATCCGGGACAGCGACCAGGAAATACTCGGACCGGGGGAGTTCGCCATGGGCGAGCATGTTGCGGCGCAACTCGGCAGCCCACTGAGCCGATGCCCCTCGTTTGCCCTTAGCCTCAACCAACAACGCGATGCCGCCTTCGCGAGAGTGAACGACAAAGTCAGTTTGGTAGCCCATACGCTCTGTACGACGCGATAGGTCTCAAGGTCCTTGCCTCCCTTCGACTCCGGTGAGGACCGCCCGAAGTGAGCGCGGTCTAAAACTCGACGCTGAACCCGATCGTCGGCAGGCGACCGACATTCGTCTGCTCGCGCAGGCGGTCCGGCTCGGCGGGGTCCTCGGTGTACTGGAGCGCGAACACGTTCTCGCGGTCGAGCACATTCTGGACGTCGACGTAGACGACGCCGTTGAACCGCCGGCCGAGGTCGAACCGGCGGTCGACGCGAAGGTCGACGCGGGCGTAGGCCGGCGTCCGCTCGGTGTTGAGCCGGTCGAGGTCGACGACGCCGCGGCGCGACAGCGCGTACTCGGCCTCCGACGCCACCAGGTCGAACGGCGTGAACGGCCGGCCCGACTGCGCCGTCACGCGCGTCCCGACCTCCCACGCGCCCAGCCGCACGCCGCCCGACAGTGACAGGCTGTGGCGGACGTCCCACGAGCTCGGCTTGTAGACGCCGTCGGCGCCGGTGAACTCGCTCCAGCCCAGCGTGTAACTGCCCAGCCCGTAGACCCGCGACGTCAGCCGCTTCTGGGCCGACACCTCGACGCCGTACGCCCGGCCCTCGCCGTCCGACGTCAGCGGCTCGGCGCCGACGATGCCGAAGTCGCCGCCCAGGTTGGCGAGCGAGATCCGGGGGTCGGACGCCGAGACCGGGTAGTCGCCGTAGGCTTTGTAGTAGCCCTCGGCCGACAGCCGCAGGCTCGGGACGGGCGTCACCGCCAGACCGCCCACCACCTGGCCGACGTCGATCCACTGGAGCCGCCGGTTGACGAACGCGCCGTCTTGCTGGACCGCCAGCGAGATCAGCTCGGGCGCTTGCGTGAACCGCCCGGCGGCCGCGCTGAGCTCGACCTTGTCGGTCAGGTCGAACGACGCGCTCAGCCGGGGCGACGCGACCACAGCCTCGTCCAGGAAGTCGGTCGCGTCGGCGCGCAGGCCGGCGGTGAGGGCTAGGCGCCCGCCGACGCGCGCCGTGATCTGGCCGTAGCCGAACCCCTTCCACAGGCCGAGGTCGGTCGAGAAGCGGAGGTCGGTAGGGAACGGCGTCGCGGGCGTGGCGCGCTGGAAGAACTCGCTCGCGACGGTCTCGCGCGAGGCCCCGCCGCCGACGCCCAGCGTCAGGCCGGGCGCGAGCCTCAGATCGGCGTCGGAGCGGATCCGCCAGGCGGCCTCTTCGGCGTCGTTCGACAGGAGCGGGACGCCGGCCTCGTCGAGGTCGTCGAAGAAGAACTCCTGGTAGCTCCGCGACACGGCCGTCGTGACGAACCCACCGGGGAACAGCCGGCGCCACGAGACGCCCTGGGTGTAGCTCCGCTGGTCGTTGTCGAGCACGCGCGAGGCGATCTCCTGGCCCTCGAAGTCGTCGGGATCCTCCGGCTGGACCACGTCGAAGTCGTCGATGGCCCACAGGCCGAAGTAGACGAGCCGGTCGCTGTCCGTCGGCGACCACTCGACGCGGCTCTGGAAGTCCCAGTAGGCCGGGCGGATGGGCAGGCCGATGAGCTCGAACAGGAGTTGGAGGTAGCTCCGGCGGCCGGAGAACGTCCAGTTGAAGTCCGGGCCCCAGGCGCCGTCGAGCGACAGCGCCGCCTCGGTCGCGCCGACGGTGAAGTCGCCGGCCAGCGTCTCCGGGCTGCCCGGCCGGTTCTCGACCACGAGCACCGACGACGCGGCGTCGCCGTAGCGGACCGGGAACCCGCCGGTGTAGAACGTCGCCTCGCGGATAAAGTCGACGTTGAGCAGGCCGAGCGCGCCGCCGGCCGCGCCCTGGGTCGCGAAGTGGTTGATCTGGGGGATCTCGATGCCGTCGACGATGTAGGCGTTCTCGCTCGGCCCGCCGCCGCGGACCAGCAGGTCGTTCCGGTTGTCGACGCCGCTCGACACGCCGGGGAGCGCCAGGAGCGAGCGCGAGATGTCGTTCTGGCCGCCGGGCGTCCGGCGGATCTCCTCGGGCCCCAGGACGGCGACCGAGACCGGCGCGTCGGCCTCGTCCTCGAAGAAGCCGGCCGTGACCACGACCTCGTCGTCGAGCCCAGCGGCCGTCTCGCGCAGCTCGAACAGGACGAACGTCGACCGGCTCCCCTGGATCACGACGTCGGCCAGGACCTTGGTGTCGTAGCCGACGAACGACGCCCGCACACGGACCGTCCCGGGCGTCAGCCCCGAGACCGAGAACGTCCCGTCGATGTCGGCGGCGGCGCCCCCGACGATCTGGCCGTCGGGCCCGAGGACGGCCACGTTCGCGCCCGGCAGCGTCGCCTGCGTCACGGCGTCGACGACACGGCCGGTCAGCGTCTGGGCCGCCGCGAGAGGGGTCGCGAGGGCGACGAGGACGACGAGGGCAAGGCGCATCGGAACAAGGGGATCGGCCGCCTGCTAACCGGGGCCGCCGTCGCCGTTCCCCGTCCACGGCGTCTTGGCCGAGAGCGAGACGCCGATCAGGCCGTCCAGTCGGCGAGGTGGCGGACGAGCCACGCCCCGCAGGCCCGCTCGAACGACTCGGCGCCGGCCAGTCGCGGGCCGGGGTACCAGCCGTGGCCGAGGCCGGGCACCACCTCGACCGTCGACGCGGCGAAGGCGCTGGCGGAGTGGCGGACGTCGGCCGGCGGGGCGACCGGGTCGACCTCGCCCGCCAGGAAGTGCGCGGGCCGGTCGGCGACGTCGGGCGCGAAGCGGACCGGGTCGAGGCCGTCGAGCGCGCGTCCGCCACGACCGAGGCCCGCCAGCAGCCGGGCGAAGCGGAGCATCCCCACGGCCGGCTCGCCGCCGAACCGCCGGGCCGCCGCGTCGGCGACGGGCCCTAAGCGCAAGCCGCCGGCGACGACGGTCGCGGGCACCCCGGAAAACTGCGAGAACGTGTCCACCAATCCGCGCGCCATCGCGCCCAGGTCCGGGTGGCCGATGGCGCCGAACAGCCGCTCGCCGACGCCGTCGCGCGCGAACGCCAGGCTCGACAGCAGGCACCCAAAACTGACGCCGAACAGCGCTCGCCGGTCGGCCCCGATCCCGTGCTCCGCCTCGGCCAACGCCAGCGCCGCGGGCAGGTCGGCGGCGACGCCGTCGAACAAGCGGGCGGCGAACGGAACGTCGAGGTCGACGCCGCGCCGGGCCATCTCGGCCAAGTCCATCCCGGGGTGCCCGCTCCCCAGCCGCCGCGTGCCGCCCAGCGGGGTGTCGAGGAGGACCGCGCCGAGGCCGGCGCGAGCGAGCGCGGTCGCGGCCGGGACGCTCCGGTCGAGCCCCTTCGTGATGCCGTTGAGCAGCGTCACCGCGGGCGCCCCGCTCCGCCCGTCGACGGGCGACAGGACGATGGCGTCGAACGTCCCGAGTGCGCGGTCGAGGTCGTCGTGGCCGGTGTAGGCGTGGTCGCGGCGGAGCCGGTAGCGCGTGCCCGCGACGCCGCCAGCGCGGACGCGTCGGGCGCCGAGGACCTCGATCGGGGCCGGGGACGGGGTGGAGAGGGCGGGCACGGTGTGACGGAATCGTTTCCTCGTCCACGCCACGACGGCCACCGGGTTCGGAACGGGCCGTGAAGTCGAGATGGCGCCGAGGGTTCGGGGTTCGGGGTTCGAGTGCTGGACGGGCTTGCTCGTCCGCGTCCTCGCGGTCGGCGGGCCGCTTCGGAGCGAGGCTCACGGGAAGCGGCCCGCTCTGGCGAACCCTGAACTCCGCACCCTGAACCCGTCAGGCCGCGGCGCGCGACAGCGTAGCCACGGGGAGCGAGCGCGGCGCCGCCGGCGTCCGGCGGACGGCCCACGCGGCGCCCGTCGTCGCGACCGTCAGCAGCGCCTGGAACGGGACGGCGCCCCACGCGCCCCACGCCACCAGCGTCGCCAGCCCCAGCGCCGACCAAGCCGCCAGCCCGACTTCCACCGCTCCGCCCTCCCCCGCCGACGGCATCCCCTTGGGCGTCCGCGCGAACGGCGTCCGGCGTCCGAGCACGGCCTGGGCCACGGCCTGGGTCGCCGGCCCGACGAGCGCGATCGGGGCCACGAGGGCGGCGGGGATCCGGAGCAGCCGGCTCTGCCACGACGCCGGATGCAGCGCCCGCAGCGCGACGAGGTGCGCCCCAACGACGCCGGTCAGCGCGATCGGTCCCAGGACCGCCAGGGCCGCGCTCGCGCCGAGCCCGCCGACCGCCGCCACGACCGGATGCAGCACCAAGACGGCCAGCAGCGACGGCAGGCTCAGCGACAGCGCGAGGTGGCCCGTGAACGCGAGTTTCGCCCGGACGGGGAGCGGCGCCCGCCACCACGCTCCCAGGCGGAGCCGAGCGACCTCGGCGAGCCCCTTGGCCCACCGCGCCTGCTGGCGTCGCCACGCCCCGACCGTCGCGGGGAGGTCGGCCGGGACGGCGACGTCCTCGGCGAGTCGAGCGCGCCAGCCGCGGGCCTGGGCGCGGAGCGCGAGGTCGGCGTCCTCGGCGAGCGTGTCGGCCCGCCAGCCGCCGGCGTCGTCGATGGCCGCTCGTCGCCAGACGCCGGCCGTCCCGTTGAACGGGAGCGGGAGGCCGGCCCGGTCGCGGGCCGCTTGCTCGACGGCGAAGTGGAGGTCGAGCACGGCCGCCTGCGCCCGGCCCAAGACCGTCCGGTCGGCGCCGGGGTGCGTCCACCGTCCCTGGACGAAGGCGAGCCCGGGGTCGGCCAGGAGCGAGCCGACGAGGGCGCGGAGCACGTTGGGCGCCGGCCGGAAGTCGACGTCGAAGACGGCCACGACGGGCGCGTCCGTGCGCGTCAGCCCGTGGGCGAGGGCCCCAGCCTTGTAGCCGTCGCGCGCGTCGCGCGGGAGGTGGCGGACGCCGGGCCGCCGCTCGGCGCACAGGGCTGCGTTGGCCCGGCGGGCGGCGGGCGACGAGTCGTCCAACAGCTGGACCTCGACGCAGCCGGGGTAGTCCGTCGCCAAAGCGGCGTCGAGGGCCCTCGCCACGAGCGCCGCCGGCTCGTCGTACACGGGGATCTGGACGACCACGTCGGGCCACGGGCCGTCGCGCGCCGGGAGGGGCCGCGCCGGGAGCGCGGTCCGCAGGGTGGCCAGGACGAGGGCGTGCAGGCCGAGCCCGGCGAGCACGAGCGCCGCGGCGCCGTAGACGACGTCCGCGAGCCCTGCGAGAACCGAGAGCGCGGCGGTCACCAGTCCGAGGTGGCCGCCGTGAACGCGTCCCGAGCGATCTGGTCGAGCGCCGTCGCCGAGGCGTCGGCCTCGCCCTGGAGCCCGGTGGCCGGCGCGAAGTCCTCGCTCGCCGTGAACGTCTGGGCCAGCAGCTCGCCGCTCTCGACCCGGTCCTCGACCACCACGCGGACCGACAGGCTCACCCGGTTGAGCGCGGCCACGTTCTGGTCGGTCACGGCGACCGGCGCGATGGCGTACCGCTCGATGGTGGCCCGGACCACGGCGTCGGCCGCGCCCTCGTCGGTCTCGAGCGTCAGCCGCGAGCGGTCCACAAACCGGTCGACGAGGGCGTCGGTCAAGAGCCGGTCGAGCCCGGGCGGCCCGCCGGCCGACCGGTCCTCCGCGAGCGGGATGGCCACCGTCTGGAGCTGGGCCGGGATGGTCGCGCCGGAGAACGAGTAGACGCCGCAGGACGCGAGGGCAAGAGGCATGAGGCAGAGGGCAAGGGGCAGGATGCCCCACGTCCGGGCGGCACTGCTCGAGCGAGTGCCCCCGTGCCTCGTGCCCCGTGCCCCGTGCCCGCTACTCATCGTCTTTGAGCTTGCGGTAGAGCGTCCTCTCGGAGATGCCCAAGGCCTCGGCGGACTGGCGGCGGTTGCCGTCGAACCGGCGCAGGGCCTCGGCGATGAGCGCGGCCTCGGCCTCCTCCATCGTCGGGAGCGGCAGGCCCTCGGCCAAGGCGGCCTCGAACGAGGCCGGGAGGCCCACCGGGGCGCCGTCGCCCTGGGCCGGGCTCTCGTCGGGGGCGTACAGGTCGTCCTCGACCTCAAACAGCGTATCGGCGGCGTCGTACGGGGCGGGCGCGGGCGGCTCGTAGGCCACCTCCTGCTCGACCTCGGCCAGGTCCGCGAACGGCGAGAGGTCGGCGGCGAACCGGACGTCGGCGTCGGCCAGCGTCGGGCGGGGCACGTGGACGAGCGCGCGGCCGGCCGCGTCGCCGCGGATCGACGCGACCTCGGCGCGGACGGCCCGGAGCTCGGCCCGGATCTCCAGGAGCGCCTGGTACAGCAGGCTCTGGTCGGAGGCCTCGGCCGGCCGCGGCGCCAGCGTCAGCCCGGACGACGCCGAGACGCCCCGGAGCAGCGGCCGGACGACCTCGGCCGTCAGCGGGTTCTCGCGGACCATCACCGTCGCCTGCTCGGCTACGTTGCGCAGCTCGCGGACGTTGCCGGGCCAGTTGTAGCGCTGGAGCAGGGCCCCGGCGTCGGGCGCGAGCCGGAGGTACGGCGCCTCGTACTGGCGCGAGAACCGCGCGAGGAACGCCTCGAACAGCGGCACGACGTCCTCGCGGCGCTGGCGGAGCGACGGGATCTGGAGGACGACCGTGCTCAAGCGGTAGTACAAGTCCTCGCGGAACGTCCCCTTGCCGACCTCCTCGCCCAGGTCCTTGTTGGTCGCCGCGATCACGCGGGCGTCGCTCGTGAGCGTCGCCGTCCCGCCGACGCGGCTGAACTGGCCCGTCTCGAGCACCCGGAGCAGGCGGACCTGGGCCTGGAGCGGCATCTCGCCGATCTCGTCGAGGAACAGGGTCCCGCCGTCGGCCTCCTCGAAGTAGCCCGTCCGGCGGTCGGTCGCTCCGGTATAGGCCCCCTTCTCGGCCCCGAACAGCTCGCTCTCGATCAGCCCCTCCGGGATCGCCCCGCAGTTGACGACGACCAGCCGCTTGTGGCGACGCCGCGACAGCCCGTGAATGGCCGTCGCCACCAACTCCTTGCCGACGCCGCTCTCGCCCTCGAGGAGCACCGTGATGTCGGGCGGGGCCACCTGGCGGACGCGCTCGAGCACGCGCCGGAGCGCCGGGCTGTCGCCCAGGATGCCGAACCGTTCTTGGAGGGCCTGCCGATCCATTCGTTGACGTGGCGTGAGACTGCAAAATAGGAGCGCCGCCGGGCCGGAGACGCCTGAGCCGTCGGTCGCCTTACGCCAGAGGAGCCCGGCCCTCACGACCCTCGTCGCCGGACCCCGCGCCCCCTACATTCCCCCACGCCCCACCCGCGCCCCGATGCCCGCCACGCTCACGCCCGTCTCGCTCCGGTTCACCCCGGAGGAGTACTTCGATTGGGAGGAGACCCAGGAGGAGAAGCACGACTACGTCTACGGAGAGGTCTTCGCCATGTCCGGTTCGACCGAACCCCACAACATCATCGCGGGCAACTTCTTCGTGGCTCTCCACCGGGCGTTTGCCGGCACGGACTGCACCGTCTACAATGAGGGGATGCGAGTCCAGGTCGAGAAGAACGGCCGCTACACCTACCCCGACGTCTCGGCCGTCTGCGGCGACCGGGCGTTCTCGACGCCGAGACGGACCCCACTCACCAATCCCTCTCTCATCGTTGAGGTGTTGTCGGATCGGACCGAGGGGTACGACCGGGGCGACAAGCTGGCCGCCTATCGCGGCGTCCCGTCCATCCAGGAGATCGTGCTCGTCCGGCAGGACCGGCGGGCGGTCGAGGTGTACCGCCGCGAGGGCGAGGCGCGGTGGACGGCCGAGGACCTCAGCGAGGGCCCGCTGGCGCTCGCGTCCGTCAACGCCGAGGTGTCGTTCGACGAGCTATACGCCGGAACGAACGGCTAGAGCGTTCCCATGCCCCATTCTGCTCGCGCCCTCGGTCTGCTCGTCATCCTCCTGCTGGCGCCCTCGGTCGCCGCCCAGCCGGGCAACCTGTCGTCGTCGTTGCCGATCATCGAGATCGAGACCGAGGGCGACGCGATCCCCGACGAGCCGAAGGTGATGGCGCGGATGCGGGTGGTCGACAACGGGCCGGGCGCGCGGAACACCCTCGGCGACTCGCTCCGCTACGACGGCTGGGTCGGGATCGAGCGGCGCGGGTCGTCGTCGCAGCGGTTTCCCAAGAAGCAGTACGGCGTCGAGACGCGCGAGGCGGACGGGAGCAACCGCGACGTGTCGCTCCTCGGGCTCCCGGAGGAGAACGACTGGGTCCTCTACGCGCCCTACAGTGACAAGTCGCTGATGCGGAACGCGCTCGCCTACCACCTCGGCCGCGCGACCGGCCGCTACGCGAGCCGCTGGCGGTTCTGCGAGGTCGTGCTCGACGGCGACTACCAGGGCGTCTACCTCCTGCTGGAGTCGGTCAAGGACGACGGCGACCGCGTGGACTTGGCCGACACGGACAGTCTGGGCGGCGGCTACATCGCCAAGCTCGACAAGCGGACCGGGGGCGACCAGACCTGGCCCTCGCGCGATCCGGTGACGGGCCAGTTCGTCCGCTACCAGTTCCACGACCCTGAGGGCCCCGAGCTCACCGAGGCCCAGCGCGACGAGATCGAGGCGACGTTCGACGCCATGGAGGCGGCCACGGTCGCCGGCGCGCCCGAGGCGGAGCTCCTGACTCACCTCGACCTCGACTCGTTCGTCGACTACGTCCTGGTCAGCGAGGTCACGAAGAACGTCGACGCCTACCGGATCAGCACCTACGTCCACCGGCCGGCGGCGGGCGCCCCGATCCACGCGGGGCCGCTGTGGGACTACAACCTCGCCTTCGGCAACGCCGACTACGGGGCCGCGGCCCGCACCGACGGGTTCCAGTACGCCACGCCCTACACGAGCGACACCTACCCGATCCCGTCGTGGCTGTTGCGCGTCGTCGAGAGCGACTCGTTCCAGGCGCGGGCCCGCGAGCGGTGGAGGGCGCTCCGCCGGGGCCCCTTCGCGACGGACTCGCTGTTGGCGTGGATCGACACGACGGCGGCGCACCTCGACGAGGCGCAGGCCCGCAACTTCGAGCGGTGGCCGATCCTCGACCAAGACGTCTGGCCGAACGCCTTCGTCGGCGGGAGCTATCCGGCCGAGGTCGGCCACCTCAAGGAGTGGCTGGCGGACCGGCTCGCCTGGCTCGACGGCGAGTGGCTCCCTGAGACCCGCGCCGTCGCCGAGTAGCCGCGCGGCCGGCGGGCGACCGGACCGTCCGAATCTCGGTGCGGACGCCGCCGGCGTCGGGCTCGACGAGCGTCAAGACGAACAGGTCGGGCGCGAGCCGCCCTTCGGCCACGCCGGTCACGGGCGTCCCCAGGCTGTCGGGCCCGACCACCGCGTAGGCGCCCCGGAGCGTCCCCGTGGGGTCGACCACGAACTCGACGCTGAGGCCGGCCGAGCCAAGCGCGTTGCCGGCCGAGATCACGCCCGCCTCGGTGTACGTGCCACTCAGGACGATGGCGCTCTCCCCGCGGACTCCGACCGCGAACGAGATCGTCCGCGAGGGCGCGTCGGCGGAGATGGTGACGGTTGCCGGGGCCACCTCGGGCTCGGAGCCGAGTACGTCGACCGTCCGCGTCCCGGCGTAGACGCCCGTCACGGAGGCCACGTCGAACAGGCCCGGCGCAGCCGTGTCGCAGGCGGCGAGGACGGCGAGGGCGACGCCCAGGCCGAGCCGTCCCACTACGCCGCGACCGGCCCACCGGCCTCCGCCAGCGTCGTCGGGCGGACGAAGGTCCCGAGCAGCGTCGCGCTCGAGCAGTCGTCGACGCGGACGACGGCGTAGTCGCCCTTGGCCAGCCCGGCCGGCCGGTCGAAGACCACCATGTGGTTCGTGTCGGTCCGCCCCCGGAGCCGGTCGTCGCTCCGCTTCGACGGGCCCTCGACCAGGACCACCTCCTCACGACCGACGCGGGCGCGGTGGCTGGCGAGCGAGTGCTCGGACTGGAGCGCGATGATCTCCTGGAGCCGCGCCTTCTTGACCGCCTCCGGGACGTCGTCGGTGTACTTGCGGGCGGCGAAGGTGTCGGGCCGCTCGGAGTAGGCGAACGTGAAAGCGTGGTCGTAGCGGACGGCCTCCATCAGCGAGATCGTGTCGGCGTGCTCGGCGTCGGTCTCGCCGCAGAAGCCGGCGATGAGGTCGGTCGAGAACGCGACGCCGGGGACGATGGCGCGGGCCCGCTCGACGAGGTCGAGGTAGTGCTCGCGCGTGTAGGTCCGCCGCATCCGCCGGAGCACGTCCGAGTTGCCGTGCTGGACGGGCAGGTGGATAAAGTCGCAGACCGTCGGCCGCTCGGCGTGGACGTGGAGGAGCGCGTCGGAGCAGTCCTTGGGGTGGCTCGTCGAGTAGCGGATCCGGAGCTCCGGGCTCAGCAGCGAGATCCGGTAGAGCAGCTCCGCGAAGTCGACCGCCGTGCCGTCGGCGTCGACGCGGTACGAGTTGACGTTCTGGCCGAGCACCGTCACCTCCTTGTAGCCGGCGTCGACGAGTTGGCCGACCTCGCTCAGGATCGACGTCACCGGCCGGCTCCGCTCGCGGCCGCGCGTGAACGGCACGACGCAGAACGCGCACATGTTGTCGCACCCGCGCATGATCGAGACGAACGCCGTGACGCCGTTCGAGTCGTAGCGGACCGGCGCCAAGTCGGCGTAGGTCTCCTCGCGGCTGAGCTGGACGTTGACGGCGGCCTGGCCCGTCTCGCGCGACTCGGCCAGCAGCCGCGGCAGGTCGCGGTAGGCGTCGGGCCCGACCACCAGGTCCACCAGCCGCTCCTGCTCGAGCAGCTTCGACCGGAGCCGCTCGGCCATGCACCCCAGCACGCCGATCTGCAGGCCGGGCTGGCTCTTCTCCTTGCGCGCGCGGATGTGGGTCAGCCGCCCGCGGACGCGGTCCTCGGCCTTCTCGCGGATCGCGCACGTGTTGATCAGCACGACGTCGGCGTCTTCCTCGCGCTCGGCCAGCGCGTAGCCGTCGCCGCTCAGGATGGACGCGACCAGCTCGGAGTCGGCCACGTTCATCTGGCAGCCGTACGTCTCGATGTAGACGCTCCGGCCGTTGGCTGCGCCGTCCGCTGCGCGGGTCGTGCCCGGCCCGGCCCGCATCACGTGAGGCTGGTCGGCGCCGCGCACGTCGGGCGCGGACGAGACGGGAGCGGGGGCGTCGAGAACGTCGAGGTCGGCGAGGGGCTGCATCACGGGGTTACGGAGTCCGGCCCGGAAGCTACGCCCGGCCTCTCTCCAGACTCGCCGTCGGCAGAGGCTCAGCCCAAACGCGAAACCGCCCCGCCTCGCCGTGGGAGGCGGGGCGGGGCGGAGACGGATCGAGCAATCGGAGGGTCCCTAAAACACGAAGAGAGGCGGGACGGCTCAGGAAGAAGGGCAAGGCGAGCCGATGGGCTCCGAGGCTCGACGGCGGACCCTAAAAGAGCGCGACGCCCAGGACGGCGGCCGAGAGGGCGCCGAGGCGGAGGGCGAGGGCGTAGGGACTGGTGACGAGACGGGCGGGAAGAGAAAGGGCAGTCACGATGCCAGGGGGCTAGGTGTGATCGCAGCACACGCACGCTCTGTGCCAACGTCCCCCACCTGACAGCCCGCCCGAGCCCGGCCGGCTCGGTTTGGGGGACACACCCGCCACACACACGGACTTTCCCCCATGCCTCTGACGACTCGTCTCGCTCTCTAGGAGTTTCCCCGCTGACGATCCGTCGCCCCCGACCGGAGCACGTACTTGCCGACCAGGTCGAACTCCAGGTTGACCCGGTCGCCCACGGCCCAGCGGCCGGCCGTCGTCTTGTCCCAAGTGTGGGGGATGATGGCCAGCGCGAACGTTCCCGCCGGCTCGTCGAGCCGGGCGACGGTCAGCGAGACGCCGTCGACGCAGATGCTGCCGCGCGGGATGAGATGGGCCCCGTCCTCGGCCGGGTACCGCACCCGGACAAGGTGGGAGTCGGCCAGGGCGTCGACGGCGTCGACCACGCCGGTCGTGTCGACGTGGCCTTGGACGAGGTGGCCGTCGAGCCGGGAGCCGAGCACCATCGCCCGCTCCAGGTTGACGCCGTCGCCCGCGGCCCGGTCGCCGAGGGCCGTCTTGGACAGCGTCTCCTCGACGGCCGTCGCCTCGAACCCGTCGGCGTCCTGGGCCACGACCGTCAGGCAGACGCCGTCGACGGCGACCGACTCGTCGACCCGGAGCGCGTCGGCGAACGAGCACGCGATGCGCAAGCGTCGGCCGCCCTCCAGCGGCGTGACGGCGGCGACGGTGCCGACCTCTTCGATGATGCCTGTGAACATGGGCGCGGGGGGAGCGTGGCCGGAGTCTACTCCCCTGCAGAGCGGGTGGGCGTGCGGTCTCGGCGGAGCTCGGCCCCGCCGCCGACGGTCACGCCTCGCGCCGGTAGCCGACCAGGAGCGCGTCCGGCCCAATCGTCTCCCACCGGCTCTCCACGAACGCCAGCGCGTCCGCCATCCGGGCGGTCCCCAGGTCGCCGACGGCGGGGACCCCCTCCCCCACCGCCTTCGGCGCGACGAACCACGTGGCCCGGTCGACGAGGTCGTGGGCCAGCAGCGCCGTCGCCAGCCCGGGCCCGGCCTCGGCCATCAGCGACTGCACCGGCCGGACGCCGGCCGGCAGCCCGTCTCCCGCGCCGAGCCGGTCGAGGAGCGCGCCCAAGTCGAGGTGGCCGTCGACTTGGGGGACGACGAGGACGGCGCCTCCGGCCGCCGCCAGGGCGTCGGCGTAGGCCGGCTCGGCGCCGGCGCCCACGACGGCGAGCGTGGGCGCGGCGCCGTCGAACAGAGCGAGGGCCGGCGCCAGCGTGCCCGTCCGGTCGAGCACGACGCGAAGCGGCTGGGACTGGCCGTCGGCGAGCGGGACGTCCCTCACCGTCAGCGCGGGGTCGTCGGCGCGCGCGGTGCCGGCGCCGACGAGCACGGCGTCGGTCTCGGCCCGCCAGCGGTGGACGCGCGCACGGGCGGGGCCCGACGTCACCCAGCGGCTGTCGCCGGTCCGGGTGGCCACGCGCCCGTCGAGCGTCGCCGCCGTCTTGAGGGTCACGAGCGGCCGCCCCGTCCGGACGTGGGTGCGGAACGCCTCGTTGAGCCGCCGGGCCTCGCCGCCACGGACGCCGACGGCGACCTCGACGCCGGCCTCGCGCATCCGCCGGAGCCCCCGCCCGGCGACGGCGGGGAACGGGTCCTCCTGGGCCACGACCACGCGCCGGATGCCGCGGTCGACCACCAGGTCGGCGCAAGGCGGCGTCTTGCCGTGGTGGCTGCACGGCTCCAGCGTGACCACCAGCGTCGCTTCCCCAAGCCGGTCGCCGAGGCCCCGCGCGTCGGCGTCGCGGACGGCCCAGACCTCGGCGTGCGGCCCGCCGTAGCGCCGGTGCCAGCCCTCGCCCCAGGTCTCGCCGTCCGGCCCGAGCAGGACCGCCCCGACCATCGGGTTCGGGCTGACGGCGCCCGCTCCGCGTGACGCTAGCGCCAGCGCCCGGTCCATCGCGGCGTCGAGGTCGAGGGGCATGAAAGAGGCGGGAGGCGGGAGGCGGGAGGCGGGAGGCGGGAAGATGTCCGTCGCCGAGCGCCAGCGCCAGCCCTGGCTCTCCCGCCGGTTCCCATTTCCCCGTTCCCGCGAGCGGAGCGAGCCCCCCACGAGCCTACACCTCCTCCGCCCAGTCGGGCAGCGCGTCGAGGGCCCACTGCTCGAAGTAGAACGTGTGCTCGCCCCGGGCTCGCCGGTACGGCACGACGAAGCGCCGGACGGTGGGCGCCGGGTGTCGGCGGAAGGCGTCGACGAGCGGGTCGCGGAGGGGGGCTCGCGAGAAGAGGCTCCAGTCCCAGCCGTCGAAGGCCGTCTCGGGGAAGAGGACCGAGGCGCCCCCATCCAAGAGCGCGCGGAGCGCCGGGAGGTGATCGCGCCGGAGGCCGGGGCCACCGGAGGCGGCCGCGAGCGCGTCGGGCGCAGCCGGGCCGAGAGCCAGCGCACGGACGTCGCCGGGACGGCTCAGGAGCGAGGCCGTCTCCGCGAGCGCCACGCCACGGACCGTCCCGTCGGCGGCCAACGCGGACCCGTCGCGGCCCGCGGCCCACGACAGGAGCGGCTGGACCCACGCTTGGGCGTCGTCGAGCGCCGTCAGCCCGACGCGGCGTGTCTCGCCGAGGTGCGTCCCGGCGAGGTAGGCCCGGGCGTAGGGCGCTGAGAGGCCGGCCATGAAGGCGTCGAGCGTGGCCGGAGCCGCGGCCCGGCGGCGCGCGTCGGGGTCGTCGTCGGGCACGAGCGCCTCCAGCCCGACGGGCTCCTCGGTGAAGACCTTGATCACGTCCATGGCCGCTGAATCGTCCCGCGCCTTCCCGCGTTCCCCCGTCCGACCGAGCCGCCCTCCCATGAAAGCCCTGTCTTCCGCCCTGACCTGGGCCCTCGTCGTCCTCGACGTCCTGGTGGCGCTGCCCACGATGCTGCTCGTCCGGCTCTTCGACCGGACCCCGACGCAGCTTCGCACCGGCCGCACGTTCCGGGTGATGGGCAGCTGGATCACGTACTTCAACCCGGCCTGGCACATCGAGGTCGGCGGCGTCGACCCGGCCACGCTCCGGCACCCGTACGTGGTGGTCAGCAACCACCAGTCGCTGGCCGACATCCCGGTCGTGTCGCGGCTCCCGTGGGAGATGAAGTGGGTCGGCAAGAAGGAGCTGTTCGACCTGCCCGCGATGGGGTGGCTGATGAAGCTGGCCGGCGACATCCCGGTCGACCGGAAGGACCCCACGAGCCGGGGGTCGGTCCTGCTCCGGGCCCAGCGGAAGCTCGAGCACGGCACGTCGGTCATGTTCTTCGCCGAGGGGACGCGCTCGCGCGACGGCCGCGTCAAGGCGTTCCACGACGGCGCGTTCCGGCTGGCCATCCAGGCCGGCGTGCCCGTGCTGCCTCTCGCGCTCGACGGGACGATGGACGCGCTCCCCAAGCACGGCTGGCAGTTCTCGCGCGCCGACGTCCGCCTGGACGTGCTCCCGCCCGTGCCCACGGCCGGGCTCACCGAGGCCGACCTCCCCGCGCTCCGCGACCGCGTCCGCCAGATGATCGTCGAGCACGTGGCCGCCTGGCGCGAGGTGCCCACCGCGTCGGCCGACGGCCTGCCCCGTCTCGACGGGGCGCTCGCCCTCGACCCGCCCCCCACGACGGGCGAAGACGGGGCGAAGAGCGGGACGGTGGCCGCCCAGCCCACGCGGCCGGGTTGATCTGCCCCGCCCTGGACCCCTAGATTGGGGCCGCTCCGCTCCGGCGGACGATTGCCCGATAGCTCAATTGGCAGAGCGCCAGTTTCTGGATCTGGAGGTTCAAGGTTCGATTCCTTGTCGGGCAGCCCAGACACGCCCCCGATGGCTCCGGCCGTCGGGGGCGTGTTTCGTTGTGAGCGGCGTCGCCTAGCCACCGACCCGGACCGCGGTCCCCGTCGCCCGCACGTGCTCCCCGGCCAGCTCGTAGCTCACGCGCACGACGGCCTGCGCCCCAACCCGCCGGGCTGCCGTCCGCAGCTTCTCATTCATCGTGACGATCTTTTCTGCCTCGGACTGCCCGAGCCACGAGGCGTCGGGCCGGGCGACGACGACGGCCAGCTCCTCGTACGGCACGTCGAGGTCGCCGGTCGTCACGTCGACCGGGAGGTCCTCTGCGAGCGCGGGGTAGGTGGCGTCCGACAAGCGGGCCACGTCGGTCGAGGCGGCGCAACCGCCGAGGAGCAAGAGGGCGAGGGCGACGGGGAGAGCACGCATGGCAAGGCGAGGTGGTAGTAGGGCGGAGAAGGTCTGCAAAGCAGGGCGAGCGCATGCTAAACCGAGACCCCCCGCTTCCCAGCCGGTCGCTGCGCTCCCAGGCTCGGAAAGCGGTCCCCCTTTCGAAGGGGGACCGTCGGAGCGCCCGCTGAACGGAGCGATGGGCGCTCCGACGGGGGGTCCGGGCCGGAGATCATCAGCACGCGCTCGCCCTGGTCTGCGAAGGAGCCGCCGGCGTGTGGCGACGGGTAACAGGCAGGAGCACCAGAACGCGGACCGCTTGCCGTACGCCGACGCCCGAGCGCCGGCCCTCCGCTCCACCCAAAGTCGTGGACCGACCCGCGGCGGCTTACAACGCAGCGGCGGCCGCCCCCGAGGTGGGAGCGGCCGCCGCAGGTTCTGTCGAGTCGCCGGCCGGTCACGGGCACCGACCGGGCACGTCCGCTAGCGGACGACGACGGCCTGGCGCGTGAGCACCAGGCCGGCCGTCTCGAGCCGGACCACGTACACGCCGGCTGCCAGGTTACCGTCGAGGCGCGCCTCGTGGCGGCCCGCCGACAGCGACCCGTCGATCAGCACGGCGACCTCGCGGCCCTGGACGTCGATCACCGACACGCGGACCGAGCCGGCCTCGGGCGTGGCGAACGAGACGCGGGCGCCGCTCGACGACGGGTTGGGCGCGACGGCCGAGAGCTCGACCTCGGTCACGCCGGCCTCGACCGACGCCGAGCCCGTCCCGATCCGCAACACGAACCGGTCCGTCGCCTCGGCGCCGTCGGCCATCTCGTCGGTCGAGAGCTCGGCGAGGGCCGGCTGCGTCGCGACGCGGAAGGCGTACGACGACCGCGAGCGGACGTCGACCTCCTGGCCGGTGGCCAGGTCGACGAGCACGATCGGCAGCCCGACCGGGAGCGCCTCGGCCTCCCACGACAGCGTGAACGCGGCGTCGGTCCCCCGGGCCTCGACGGCCAGCGGGATCTCGGCGTTCGCGAACGGACGGACGTCGTAGCCGACGAACGCGCGGCCGCTCCGGGCCCCGACGAGCGCGTAGCTCTGGGCCAGCGGCTGGAGCTTCTCGGCGTCCTCGTCGGCGTCGAACGCCGCGCGGGCGTCGGCGGCGAACGCGATCGTCAGTGCGCCGTCGCGGACCCGGAGGCCCTCAGCGTCGGCCCCCGAGAGCGAGAACGCGAGCCGCGGCGTCTCGGCCGTCCGAGCATCCGGGGCGTCGGTCGACGGGATCGTCAGCGTCCGCGGGCGGTCGATCGTCCGCGGCCCCTTGGCCCGGACGCGGAACGCCTCCCACGGAGAGACCGACGTCGCGCCGTCCTCCCACGACCGCGTGACCGGGTCGTAGGTCATCGGCGGGATCGGCGCCAGGTTCTCAGCGCCGGGCCACCCGGTGATCCCGGTCAGGCTGAGCTCCGTCCCGAACGGGTTGGCGAGGTAGTTGAACCGCGTCCCGTCCGTCTGGAGCTCGACCGTGACCGGCGCCGTGTTCGCGTCGAGCTCGGTCGACAGCGTGAACGGGAGCGGGACCGAGACCGAGACGTCGGGGTTGCCGGCGGCCTTGTCGTAGAACCGCCACCGGAACGCCTTGCCGAGCTCGAGCACCTCGCCGGTCCCGTCCGACACGATCCAGGTGTTCGTGGTCGCGTCGTACTCGGTGAACAGGTTGGCCGGGTCGGCGGCCGGGTAGTACCCGGGGACGCCGCGGACCAAGTTCTGGTCGGCCAGGTCGTCGACGGTCACGCCCTCGGCCGGCGGGCCGAAGTAGCGGAAGCCGCCCGGGCCCTCGACCACGATGCTGATCCCGTCGTCGCCGCCGCCGCCACCGACGGTCATCGTGACGGGGACCGTGACGGACTCGTTGTCCGGGTCGTTCGACGTGATGACGAGGTCACCGGTGAACGTGCCCTCCGGGTAGCCCGTCGCGTCGATCCCCAGCGTGATCTCGTCGGACTCGCCCGGCTCGATGGTCCCGGACGTCGGGAAGGCCGAGAGCCACAGGAGCGGGGCCCCGAACCGGACCTTGAACTGGACGTCGTTGGCCGCGACCGAGGTCGCGCTGGCCGGGTTGCCGTCCGTGGCGACGTAGAGGGTGCCGCCGGCGTACGGGTTCGTGTTGGCGAACAGCTGGCGGGACTCCCCCGCTGTCAGGTCGAGGAACCACGTGTACGTCTCGCCGATCTGGACGTCGATCGGGTCCGGGAGCGTGATGTCGAGGTAGATCTCGGAGGCCGGGTTGTTCACCGTCAGCGGGACGGTCGCGATCTCCGTGCCACCGGTGCCGGCGCCCTCGTAGACGCGGAGCGTGGCGGTGAACGACGGCGCGGGGCTGCCCCCGAAGATGGCCGGCGACACCGTCGTCATCGAGCCCGTGCACGGTGCGGTGAAGCTCTGGCCGAGCTCCTGGCCGCCCGAGACGACCGTCGTGAAGAAGTTGCGGGCGCCCTGGATCAGCTCCTGGTTCGCGTCACACGCGTTCGAGACCGGCATGCCCGACGGGTCGTCGACGTTGACGAGCGAGGCCGACCACGACACCGCGAGCGAGCCCTCGTCGGCCGTGTTCGAGAGCGTGACCGTCTCCGTCGTCTCCTCATCGAGAGCCAGCGTGACGTCGACCGAGGTCGGCGAAACCACGAACTCGGGCGCGTTGAGGAACGCGTCGTCGATCTGGATCCGCGAGAACAGCGCCGACGGCGAGCCGGCGGGGATCCGGACGCCGCTCACTCGGAGCCGCGCGAGGATCTCCTCCGGCGTCTCGTCCGGGAACCGCTGGTTGAGGATCGCGAACGCGCCGGCCACGTGGGGGGCCGCCATCGACGTCCCGTTGTAGAACGCGAAGTTGCCGCCGCCGACCGACGACAGGATGCTCGAGCCGGGCGCGAGGAGGTCGACCCACGGGGCCGTGTTCGAGAACGACGAGAGCCCGTCGGCCTTGGTCGTCGAGCCGGTCGTGACGGCCGTCGAGATGCACGCCGGGGCGCCCGTCGAGTTTTGGAACCCACCGTTGCCCGACGAGATCGTCGTGGCGACGCCGACCGACAGCAGGTTGTCGATGATCGGCTTGCGCGTGTCCGCGTCGCACGTCGAGAAGAACTGGCCGCCGCCCAGGCTCATGTTGGCCGAGGCGATCGACCGGCCGCCGTTCTGGACGAGGTCGAACACGTGCTCGAGCCCGAGGATCTGGTCCGACGTGAACGACAGGATGCACGGGGTCCCGCCGCACGCGGCCTGCTGGCCCGAGAACCCGGAGAACACGTTGATCGCGACGACGCCGGCCCCAGGCGCGACGCCGACCGTCGGGCCGGGCGCGTCGGCCGGCTGGTTGCCGGCCGCGATCCCCGCGACGTGCGTGCCGTGGCTGCACCCGGAGTAGTCGGCCTCGTCACAGTCGGCGCCAGCGCCCTCGCCGATCTGCTCGTCCTCGCCGTTCGGGCAGAGCGTCGTCGAGAAGTTGGGGGCCGACGTCGTGTTGAAGCAGGCCTCGGCCACGACTTTGCCGGTCAGGAACGGGTGCGTGCTCTCGACGCCGGAGTCGAGGATGGCGACGTCGTAGCCGGTCCCGTCGAAGCCGGCCGCGTGGGCCGCCGTCGCGCCGACCAGGACGGTGCTGTCGTCGAGGCGGGCGCCGAGCGCCGCGGCCGGGTCGCGGTGGGGCGCAACGGGTACGTCCTCCTGGATGCCGGCGACCTCGGGGGCCCGCCGGAGACGGGCGAGGTCGGCCGTCGTGACCGTCAGCGCCAGGGCCGGCGTGAACCGGAACTGGCGGACGCCGGTCGGCGCGGTGAGCTGGGACAGCAGGCTCGACTGCTCGCGCTGGATCGCGGACCGCTGGGCCTGGGCCGCAGGCCGGGACTGGAGCCCCTCCGGCGCAAAGGGCACGTTGAGCGTGACGATGACGCGGACGGTCCCGTCGCGGCTGGCCTTGGTCGCGAGCGCGTCGAACGCGGCGGCGCTGCCCTCGGCGAGTGGGGTGGCCTCTTGGGCTTGGAGCGGAACGGCGAGCGCCGCCACGGCGCAGAGCACCAGGAGTCGGTAGAGAGACTTCATAGGAAGGAATGGGGAGTGGCCGGCCGAGCCAGGGAGTTTATGAGCCGGTCCTGGGGAAAGGGGCGGGCATGTCACCCGCTCTGCACAGTCGCTTCAAGCAGGATAACCGGAGGGATCTGCGGACGCAACACGGGTTTGAACGGAAGGCGACTGCGCCTTTGGCCCGCCCCGGACTCCCGGCGACTACCGGACGACGACGGCCCGGCGCGTGAGGACCTCGCCAGCCGCCTCCAGCCGGACCACGTACACCCCGGCCGCGAGGCCCCCGCCCAGGCCCGCCTCGTGCCGGCCCGCCGACACCGGACCGTCGACGAGCACGGCGACCTCCCGGCCCCGGACGTCGACGACCGACACCCGGACCACCCCGGCCTCCGGGACCCCGTACGACACCCGGGCCCCGCCCGACGACGGGTTCGGCGCCACGGCCCCCAGCTCGACCTCGGCCACCCCGCCCCCGGCCGAGGCCAGGCCCGACCCGATCCGCAAGACGAACCGGTCCGTCGCCGAGGCCCCGTCGGCGTACTCGGCCCGGGGGGCGTCGGCGTGGGCCGCGAGCGGCCGGGCCTCGAACGCGTAGCTCGACCGGGTCCGGACGTCGACCTCGGCGCCGGTCGCGAGGTCCACCAGGACCACCGGGAGCCCGGCCGGGAGCGCCGTGGCCTCCCACGACAGCGTGAGCGCGGCCGCGGTCCCCCGGGCCTCGACGGCCAGCGGGATCTCGGCCGGGCCGAACGGGCGGCGGTCGTGGCCGACGAAGGCCCGTCCGTTCCGGGCCCCGATGAGCGCGTAGCCGTGGCCGGGGTCTGGAACTTCTCGACGTCCTCGTCGGCGTCGAACGCGGCGCGGGCGTCGTCGGAGAACGCGAAGGTCATGGCCCGGTCGCCGATGGCGATGCCGTCGGCGTCGGTGCCCGAGAGCGCGAACGACAGGCCGGGCCGGGCCGCCTGGCGCGCCGCCACTGGGGCCGACGCCCCGGCCGACGCCGGGATCGTGAGGAGCCGCGGGACCCCGTTCACGCGCGGGCCCTTCGCGCGGACCCGGAACCCCGTCCACGCCGGGACCGAGCCCGGCGCCGCGACCCACGCCCGGGCCACGGGGTCGAACGTCCACACGGGCGCGTTCGGGCTCAGGTTGTCGCCGCCGGGCCACGACGTGATCCCCGTGAGGTCGAGGTCGGTCGCGAACGGGTTCGCGAGGAAGTTGAACCGGTTTCCGTCCGTGTCCAGCTCGAGTTCGACGTCGGCCGTGTTGGCCGGGCGGTCGGTGGCGAGCGTGAACGGGAGCTCGCGGGACCGGCTGACGTCGGGGTTCCCGATGTTCCGGTCGTAGAAGAACCACTGGAACGCGCGGCCGAGCGCGAGGACCTCACCGATCCCCTTCGACTCGTCCCACTTCCCGGTCTCGGTGTCGTACTCGGTGTAGAGGTTGGCCGGCTCGGCGGCCGGGTAGTACCCGGGGACGCCGCGGACGAGGTTCTGGGCCGCCAAGTCGTCGACGGTCACGCCGGGCGAGGGGGGCCCGAGGTAGCGGAACCCGCGGGGCCCGTCGACCACGATCGACACGCCGCCTCCCCCACCGACCGTCAGCTCCACCGGCACGACGGTCGTCGAGGCGGCCTCGTCGCTCGTAGTCACGACCAGCTCCGCGGTGTACGTCCCCTCGGGCAAGCCAGCCGCGTCGAAGGCGACCGGGACGGTTGCCGACGCGCCCTCAGCGATGACGCCGTTCGCGCCGTCGCCCGTCCGTGCCCAGACGAACGGGCCGGTGAATGCGATGGCGAAGTCGGACGACAGGTAGGGCGCGTTCCGGACCACCTGGAGGCCGTCCGTCCCATCGGGGCTCTCGATCCCTACGGTCGCGCTGGTCAGCCCGTCAGTCATGGCCCCGTACTGAAACTCGATCCGGCCGTCGGGCGAGAGCAGGACCTGGAACGTCAGCGGCTGCGCCCGGCCGTAGCGGGCGACGCCGTCCCACTGGACGCCGAACCGGCCGTCGGGCAGCGACCCGGCGTACACCGCGCCGATGTCGCTCGCATCGAGGTCGTCCCAGAACGCGGCAACGACGGCGTTGGGGGCGTCCGGCCTCGGAATTGGCGGGTTGATGTAGGCCGCCGCGGTCACCGACGAGAACGTGAGGAACCCGTTGGGCGAGACCCGCGCCGTCGCCCGGTCGGCGCCGTAGAACGGGAAGGCGAACGGGAGGTCGATGTCGACGTAGGTCTCGTCGCCGACGTTGAGTTCGACGCCGGTGCCCGAGAGATCCTGGAAGTCGACGGCGGGGCCACCGGGCTCGTTCGAGTCGGCCCATCGGTAGCCGTAGGCGTCGGGCCCACCGGCGCCCACGAGCGGAGCGACGCCCGGGGTCTCGGCAGCGGTCCGCTTCGGGCGGCTCGCGGCGGCGGTCGGGTCTGGCCGGCCGGCCGCGTCCGAGCCGTCGGCGCCTTCGACGGAGGGCTCGGCGCGGGGAGCCGGCCGGGCGGCGGCCAAGGCGCCGTCGGGCTGACTGAGGTTTCGGAGCACGGCCGCGTACACCAGCGCGCCCTGCCCGGCCCCGTTCGAGACCGTCAGGCTGGCCGTCGCCGTCCCGCTCGTCGGCACGGTCGCCGTGAGGGGCCCCGCGGGCACGGACGCCAGCCCGGCCGAGCCGTCGCGGGGCGCCAGCACGAACAGCCCGTTCTTGATGTCGCTCGCGACGACGGTCCCGCTCGCGAAGAACGGGTAGTTGCTCCACTGCCCGCCCGTCGACGCGCTCGCCCCGTGGTCGTCGTTGGCCGGCTCCGTGTCGAAGAACGCGACCTGCGTCATCGTCCCGCTCGCGATCGTCGACGCGTCCAGGATCTGCAGGCCCGCCGTGTAGTTGCTCTGGAAGACCCGGTCCCCGACCACGTACAGGTTGTGGTCCGTCGCGTTCGTCGTCCCGTCGTGGAAGTAGCCGAACTCCGGGGCTGTCGAGGTCCAGGAGGTCCATCACGACGGTCCGCGTCGGCGTCGCGTTGTCGCCGTCGAGCTCGTCGTTGACGACGAAGTAGCGCCGGGTCCCGTCGAACCACCCCTGGTGGGTGTAGCTCGGGTTCGGGTAGAACGCCTTCGAGATCTGGACCGGCGCGGCCGGGTCGGTCACGTCGACGATCGTCACGGAGTCCTCGTTCGAGGCCACGCAGACCTGGCGGCCGGCGTAGTCGGCGTCGGGCCCGTCGTAGGTGAGGCACTGGGCGTCGTGGGTGTAGCCGTCGGCCGAGAAGCACCCGGCGGCGACCGGGGCCAGCGGGTCCGACACGTCGACCATGTCGAGCCCGCCGGCGCACGTCGAGGCCCCGACGCCGATGGCGAGGTCGGCGTCCTCGAGGACCACGACGTTGTGGGCGCTCCCGAACCCGGTGTACCGGGCGTCGGCCGTGAACGTGACGGGCGGCCCGCTCAGGCCGCGGAGCCGGGTGAGGTCGAACACCTGCATCCCGTGGGCCGACGCCTCGCTCACGACGAAGGCGACGGTCCCGATCGTCTTGACGTCGCGCCACGACGAGTTCGAGGTGGCCGTCGGCAGGAGCCCCAGCAGGACCGGCGACGCCGGCACCGACACGTCGACGAACGCCGTCCCGTTCGTGAGCCCGACGAGCGCGATCTCGGCCCCGGTCTCGGGGTCGGTCCAGCCCCAGACGTCGTTGGCCGCCGCGGGCGCCGTCGAGCCGGCGGCGACGAACGCGCCGAGGGGGAGGTGGGCCATGAGGTCGACGCCGTCGCAGGGGTAGGCCCCGGCGGACCCCCCGACGCACGGGGTCTGGGCGGAGGCGGCCGTCGCGAGCAGGGCGAGGCAGAGAGCTGCGAGGGGCGTAGGCGTGCGCATACCGACGGGGGGCTGGAGGAGCCGAAGTCCTGGAGACACGGCAAGATGCCCTATCGGGGAGTCCACCGCAACCGAGAGGCGCAGAGCGCGACAGCCCGGAGTGCCCCGACCGGCCCCTCCGCCTCCCAGAGAGGGACTCGGCACGGCCACGACGCGACGTGACGGTTGGGTCACGTTTCCGACAGGGCGGCCATCTCGTGACCCCGAGCCACCAGCGACGGCCCGGCGCGAATCGGCGGTCCGCGTCGGAACCGCTTGCGGGCGCCGCCGGTCGGCGGGTTCACACGTCCTCCGCGCTGCCATGCCCGACGCCGACCTCTACCCCGCCTCCGACGCCTTCCGCGACCGCGCCTTGGTCAGCCCCGACGACTACGAGGCGATGTACCGCCGGTCCGTCGAGGACAACGAGGGGTTCTGGCGCGAGCAGGCCGAGCGGCTCGACTGGTTCACGCCGTTCGAGACGGTCAAGGACGTGAGCTTCGACCCGGCCGACGTCCACATCCGCTGGTACGCCGGGGGGACGCTCAACGCGTGCCACAACGCGCTCGACCGCCACGTGGCCGCCGGGCGGGGCGACCGGACCGCGCTCGTCGCCGAGCCCGACGATCCGGCCACGCACGACGCCCGGCACATCACCTACGCCGACGCCCTCGCCGACGTCCAGCGGATGGCCAACGTGCTGAAGGACCTCGGCGTGGCCAAGGGCGACCGCGTGATGATCTACATGCCGATGATCCCGGAGGCGGCCACCGCGATGCTGGCGTGCGCCCGGATCGGGGCCGTGTTCTCGGTCGTCTTCGGCGGGTTCAGCCCCGAGGCCATCGCCGGCCGCATCCGCGACGCCGACGCCCACGTCGTGATCACGGCCGACCAGGGCCGGCGCGGCGGCAAGACGATCGCGCTCAAGGCCAACGTCGACGCGGCCATCGCCAAGCTGGACGAGCCCGCGGCCGTCCGCAAGGTCCTGGTCGTCCGAAACACGGGCGGCAACGTGACCTGGGACGACGACCGCGACGTGTGGCTCCACGACGCGTCCGAGACCGTCGGCGCCGAGTGCCCGTGCGAGCCGATGGACGCCGAGGACCCGCTGTTCATCCTGTACACGTCGGGCTCGACGGGCACGCCCAAGGGCGTCGTCCACACGACGGCCGGCTACTGCGTCTACACGTCGCTCACGCACGAGGTCGTGTTCGACCTGCACGACGGCGACGTGTTCTGGTGCACCGCCGACGTGGGCTGGATCACGGGCCACAGCTACATGGTGTTCGGGCCCCTCATCAACGGGGCGACCCAGGTCTTTTTCGAGGGGATCCCCACGTTCCCCGACGCCGGCCGCTTTTGGCACGTCGTCGCCAAGCACGGCGTGACCCAGTTCTACACCGCGCCGACGGCCATCCGCGCGCTGATGGCCCAGGGCGACGCCTTCGTCACGGCCCACGACCGCTCGAGCCTGCGCGTGCTGGGGACCGTCGGCGAGCCGATCAACCCCGAGGCGTGGCGGTGGTACCACGCCGTCGTCGGCGAGGGCCGGTGCCCGATCGTCGACACGTGGTGGCAGACGGAGACGGGCGGCATCATGATCTCGCCGCTCCCGGGCGCCATCCCCCAGAAGCCGGGCTCGGCCACCAAGCCGTTCTTCGGCATCCAGCCCCAAGTCCTCGACGCTGAAGGCAATGTGTTGGACGGCGAGGCCGAGGGCGTCCTGGTGATCGCCGACTCGTGGCCGAGCCAGGCGCGGACGGTCTACGGCAACCACGAGCGGTTCGTGAACACCTACTTCACGGCGTTCCCCGGTAGCTACTTCACCGGCGACGGCTGCCGCCGCGACGCCGACGGCTACTACTGGATCACCGGCCGCGTCGACGACGTGATCAACGTGTCGGGCCACCGCATGGGGACGGCCGAGGTCGAGTCGGCGTTGGTGCTCCACGAGGCGGTCGCCGAGGCGGCCGTCGTCGGGGTCCCGCACCCGATCAAGGGCCAGACGATCTACGCCTACGTCACGCTCGGGGCCGAGCACGCGCCGAGCGAGGACCTGCGGGCCCAGCTCCGCCAGCACGTCCGCACGGTGATCGGGCCGATCGCGACGCCCGAGTTTTTGCAGTTCGCCGTCGGCGGGCTGCCCAAGACGCGCTCGGGCAAGATCATGCGGCGCATCTTGCGCAAGGTGGCGACGGGCGAACACGACGCCATCGGCGACACGTCGACGCTGGCCGAGCCCGAGGTCGTCGACAAGCTCATCACCGGCCGCCGCGGCCGCCCCGAGGACGACGGGGCCTACGAATAACACTTCGACCCATGCCCGCTCGACTCCGCCTCGCGACCATCGGCTACGAAGGGGCCACGCTCGACGGCGTGGTCCGCGCGCTCCGGGCGGCGGGCGTCGAGACGCTCGCCGACGTGCGGGCCGTGGCGCGGTCGCGCAAGCCCGGGTTCGCCAAGTCGCGGCTGGCGGCCGGCCTGGCGGAGGGCGGCATCGGCTACGTCCACCTCCGGGGGCTCGGGACGCCCGCCGAGGGCCGCGCCGCCGCCAAGGCCGGCCAGCACGACGAGATGCGGCGCGTGTTCGGCGAGCACCTCGCCACGCCCGCGGCCCAGGCCGACCTCCGCCACCTCGCCGAGCGTGTCGAGGCCGGCGAGCGCGTCGCGCTCCTGTGCTACGAGGCCGCCCCCGAGCACTGCCACCGCCGCCAGGTCACCGAGGCACTCGAGCGGATGCTCGACGTCGAGACCGTCGACCTCTCGCCCGCCGAGCCCCCGTCCGCCTGACCTCGTCGTAGAGGACGGCCGGCCGCGGCTCAGGCGACGGCCGCCGGCGCCCTCGCCTGGTCCCCTCCGCCGTCACCCCTCGCCTCGGCCCGGAGAGCCTCGCGGAGGTCCTCGATCTTGATCGGCTTCGGGAGGTAGTCGTCGACCCCGGCGGCGAGGCACGCCTCGCGGTCGCCCTCCATCGCGTTCGCCGTCAGGGCGATGATGTGGGGCTGGACGAGCGCGTCGTCGGCCCGGATGAGGCGCGTCGCTTCGAGCCCGTCCATCTCGGGCATCTGGACGTCCATGAGCACCACGTCGTAGGGCCGCCGGAGGGTGGCGTGGTGGCGGACGGCGTCGAGCGCCTCGGCGCCGTTCGCGGCGACGTCCGCCCGGAGCCCGATCCGCTGGAGGATGCGGAGGGCCACCTTCTGGTTGACCGCGTTGTCCTCGGCCAGCAAGATCCGAGGGCCCGCCCCCCCGGCGTGGCCGAGCGGCGCGGCCTCGTCGGCGTCCGCCTCGGGCTGGGCGCCTCCGCCGTCCCCAGCGCTCCCGTCCTCGAACAGTTGGAGGAGCGACGCGTGGAGCTGGGCCGGCTTGGCCGGCTTGTACAGCACGGCCGCGATGCCCGCCGCCTCGGCGCGCGCGCGGAGCGCCGCGTCGCGCGCGATCGACGTGAGCAGCACGAGCGGCGGCGTCGGGCCGGGGGCGGCCCCGAGGGCCACGGCGGTGTCCACGCCGTCCATCCCCGGCATCTGCATGTCGAGCACGACCAGGTCGTAGGGCTCACCGGCAACCGTGGCCCGGACCGACTCGCCCAGGGCCTCCGCCCCGGACGTCGCCTGCCGGACGGTCATCCCCCACCCGTCGAGCGTCCGGGTGAGCACCTCGCGGTTGACCGCGTTGTCGTCGACGACGAGCGCGCGGCGGCTGGCGAGCGTGGGCTGGTCGCGGCGGAGGAACACGCGGCGCTCGCCCGGGGCCACCTCGGCGGTGACCGAGAACCGGAACGTCGAGCCAACGCCGAGCTCGCTCTCGGCCGACACCTCGCCGCCCATCATCTCGGTCAGGCGCCGGCAGATCGTGAGGCCGAGCCCGGTCCCCCCGAAGTGCCGCGTCGTCGAGGCGTCGGCCTGGGAGAACGACTCGAACACGAGCCCGAGCTTGTCCGGCGCGATCCCGATGCCGGTGTCCTCGACGGCGAACCGGAGCTCGACGTCCGCCCCGATGCCGACGTCGACGGGCAGCGCCTCGACCCGGACGCACACGCTCCCCTCGGCCGTGAACTTGACCGCGTTCGACAGCAGCAACTGTGTTGGAAGTCAAGCCGTGAGCGCGTTGCTCGGCTCCCACGCAGCTCCGTCTCGAATGACGGCATTGCAGGTCACCAAGAGCTTCCGCATGCACGCCACCAGCGCCACCTTCTTGGGCTTCCCGGCGGCCACCAGACGCTCGTAGAGCGCCTGGACCGGAGGGTTCGACCGGACCGCCGCCAGCGCGCCCATCGGCGAAGGGACTTCGCCGTAGAGCGCCGTCCGCACCGTCGCCCGGCCGCCCCACACCGACCGATCCCCCCGGTGCGTCCCGCTGTCCCGGTTCAGCGGCGCCACGCCGACCCGCGCGGCGATCTCCCGACGGTCCAGCCGGCCGAGCTCGGGCAGGTCCGCCAGGAGCGTCGTCGCCAGCACGCGGCCGACGCCGGGGACTGCTCGGAGCAGGTCGTCCTTGGCCCGCCACGCCGCGCTCTCCCGGATCGCATCGGTCAGGTCGTCGTCCACGCCCGCGAGCTCGCGCTCCAGCCACCGGACGTGCTTGGCGATGCCCTTGGCAACCGATGGGGCTGCCATATGGGACCGATTCTTCTCCGCCACCATCATCGTGATGAGCTGGCGACGGCGTGCCAGGACCGCGGCCAGAGCCTGGGATTCGGCGTCCGGGAGCGGCCTCGGCTCCGGCCGCACCCGCTCAGCGAAGAGCGCGAGCATGGCCGCGTCGAGCGTGTCGGTCTTGGCGAGCTGGCCGGTCGACTTCCCGAAGTCCCGGGCCTGCCGCGGGTTCACGACGGCCACAGGTACCCCGGCCGCCGCGAGGGCCGCAGCACACGGGGCCTCGTACTTCCCCGACGCCTCCAGCACGACCAGCGCCGGGCCGAGCGTCGTCACCCGCGCCACGAGTGCGTCGATGCCGTCGGGGTCGTTCGCCGACTGCCACGCCTCGCCGCTGGGGAGGGCGTGGACATCGAGGTGGCCCTTGGCAACGTCGATTCCGATGTAGGTCTGTGGGTCCATGTCGTCCTCTCCGCTCCTCGCTACACACCCGGTCTTGCGTGAATCGAACTCCATCGGCCCGACGGCCACCGATTGGTTCTGGCAACTGTTCGGACTCCGAGCGAGATGGGCGAGCCGGCGGCCCCTGCTGTTGTCCGGTCTTGGCGCCGAGGCGCTGGACCTGGAGGGCGTCGGGCTTACCGGCTCGGGAGGTCGAAATGACCACCGATCTCAACTTACAAGGTTGACCAGGACCTGGCGGACGCGCGTGGCGTCGCCCAGGACGGCCGTCGGCACGCCGGGCTCGATAAAGTAGGCCAGCTCGATCCCGGCCTCGGCCGCCCGCGGCGCGATCAGGTCGAGGGCCTCCTCGACGCACGTCCGGACCTCGAACGGGACCGCTTCGAGGTCGAGCATCCCGGCCTCGATCTTCGAGAAGTCCAAGATGTCGTTGATGATGGTCAGGAGCGCGTCGCCCGACGTCCGGATCGTCTCGACGAACTCCGTCTGATCGGCGTCGAGGTCCGTGTCGAGCAAGAGCGACGTCATCCCGACGACGCCGTTCATGGGCGTCCGGATCTCGTGGCTCATGTTGGCCAGGAACTCGGACTTGGCGCGGGTCGCCGCCTCCGCCGCCTCGCGTGCCGCGTCGAGCTCGACCTCGCGGGCGTCGGTCTCGTCGAGCATCTGGTTGAAGGCCCGCGCCAGGTCCCGGGTCTCGGGGCCGGCCACGGGCCGCGCCCGCACCGCGCGCTCGCCGGCGGCCACGGCCCGGGCGGTCGCCGCGACGGCCGCGATGGGCCGGGCGATGGCCGACGCGACCGCGGTGACGATGAGGAGCCCGAGCCCGAGGAGCCCCAGCACGACCCACAGGGCCGTCCGCCGGAAGAGCGCGACCCGCTCGCGGACGGGCGTGAGCGTTACGGCGAGGTCGATCGTCCCGATCTCGTCGCTCGCGAGCAGGACCGGGACGCGCGTCTGGTAGAGGTCGTCGACGTCGTCGTTGGCCCGGTAGGACGCCATCGCGGCCCCCTCGGAATCGGTCACGTGGAGCACGCGGACGTCGGCGTCCTCGCGGGCCTGGCGGAGCGCCTCGGCGACCGCCTCGACGTCCCCGAACGCGACGCCGGGCGCCGCCCCGAAGGCGGTCACGCGGGCGACGCTCTCGGCCCGCTCCTGGGCCGCCTCCAGCGTCACCCGAGCCACGAGCCCCGGCACGACGACGGCCGCGACGGCCCCGTTGACGGCCAGGAGGGCGCCGAGCGCGAGGACGAGCCGGGCCCGGATCGTCAGGGCGGCCACGCGGGCCCGGAGGGAGTCGAGAAGGGCAGTCATCCGTCGACCGTCGTGGCGAGCTGGAGGAGACGGGCGCTGAGGTTGGCCCCGGCGGCTTGAGCGGCCCTGCGGTTGAGCAGGATCTCGGGCCGCCCCCCTCGGAGCCCCACCCCGATGGCGACGCCCTCCGACACGTACTCGCGCATGCCGGTGAGCGACAGGGCCCCCGCGTCGGACGCGGCGCGGCCGACGGCTCCGGCGCTCAGGCCCCGAAGCGGGGCGACGTAAGCGGCCTTGGCCCCCACCTGCCGGAGCTGGTCCGCAAGCCGCGACGCCGACGTCACAGCGACGGGCACCGCGCGCACGGGGCGGCCGTGGACGGTCGTGGCCTGGCCCCGGAGGGCGGCCACGAACGCGTCCCGCGCCGCGCGCGACTCGCGGTTCTGCTCCTGGTAGACCACCGCCACGGTGAGCGAGCCCGTGCCTTCGAGCGAGCGGTCGAAGGCCAGGACCCGCGTCAGGAGCGGGACCTGCCGGCTCACCGGCACCTCCATGTCGACGGCGCCGACGGTGGCGGCTCCGAGGAGGAGGACGGCCAGAGCGGTGGTCGCGAGTGAGGACATGGCGCGGCAGGCGGGGGCAGAACCGAAGACCGCCCTAGAGGCGGACGTCGAGGCGGACGTACGCCGAGCGCGGGCGCTGGGGGATCGCGAGCTGGACGTGCTCGAACCCGCCCGGCAGCGCGTAGTCGGCGTCGAGCGCGTTGCGGACGCCGAGCGTGACGCGGCCGTGGTCGCCCAAGACGTCGGCCGAGAGGGCAGCGTCGACGACGGCGTAGGCGTCGGTCGTGGTGCCGTAGACGGTCCGCCGGCCGCTCTCGGCCTGCACGCCCGCGCTCAGCCAGACCCCGCCGCCGAGCGGCCCGAACGCGCTCGCCTTGGCCACGTGGGCGGGGGCGTTCGTGAGGGCCTCGCCGAGGTCGGGGTCGGTGGCCCGCTGGAGCCCGACGCTCGCCCGGGACCGCCAGCCCGCGACGACCGCGGCGGCCACCACTTCGACGCCCCGCGTCTGCGCACGGCCGACGTTGTCCAGTCGGAGGGCCTGGGTCTCGGGGTCCTCCACGGTGTCGATCAGGTCGGCCACGTTCGTGGCGAACGCCGCGGCCTCGACCCGGAGCCCAGGGCCGACCTCTCGGATGACGATGGCCTCGGCCGTCGCGACCCGCTCCGGCGAGAGGCGGGGGTTCGCGACCTGCCCGGTGAACACGTCCTCGTACGTCAGCTCGTAGGCCGACGGCGCCCGGAAGGCGGTCCCGGCGACGAGCTTGAGCGTCGTCCGGTCGTCGGGCGCGTAGACCACGGCACCTCGGGGCGACACGGCCGCGTCGCCGCGGACCCGGTCCGCGCGGGCGCCGACCGTGACGGCGAGCGTCGGGGCGAGCTGGCTCTCGGTCTGGGCGTAGAGCCCGGCCGACGTGAACGGGCTCTCGGCGTCGAGGTAGATCTCGGACTCGTCGTAGAGCCGGTACCGGCTCTGGACCTCGCGCGTGAGGTCGGCCCCGGCGACCACGCGGTGGGCCGGGCTCGGGTCCCACTGGACGCGCGCCCTGGCGTCGACCGCCGTCGAGAACGAGTCGTCGAACGAGTCGTAGGGCCCGTCGCCGTCGTCGTAGGGGTACTCCCCGAAGTAGTAGTAGTGGTTGAGGCCGGCGAGACCGGAGACGGTCACGCGAGGCGAGAGCTCGGCCTCGGTGCGGAGCGTGGCCGACGCCCTCCGGTCTCGGGTCCAGGCCTCGAGCGGGAACGCCGTCTCGAACGCCCCCGTCGGGATCCCCTTGTCGCGCTCGCCGTAGCGGAGCGTGACCTGGGAGGCGCCAGCCTGGACGGTCGCGAAGCCGCCCCGGACCCGCTCCCAGTCGAGCCCGCTCGCCCGGCCGTCCGCCGTCTCCGGCGCGTCGAGCTCGGGGAAGTACAGGTCGGGGCCGTCGCTGTCGAGCCCGTAGGCGGCGACCGACGCCGTGACGCCGCCGGGCAGCGACGCCGCCGCGACGGCCTCCCCGTGGAGGCTCCCGTACTGGCCCGTCCCGACGACCCCGTAGGCCCCCTCGAGCGTGCGGACGTCCTTCGTGATCACGTTGACGACGGCGAACATGGCGCCGGCGCCGTACAGCGCCGAGCCCGGGCCGCGGACGACCTCGATCCGCTCGATGGCCGCCATCGGGACGCCCAGGCTGTACCCGATCGGGGCCGAGCCCGACAAGCCGTCCCGGACGGGGACGCCGTCGACCAGGATGGCGATCCGGTTGTTGTAGTCGCTCGGCCGGCTCAGCCCGCGGACGCCCGCGTAGACGTAGTTCCGGTCGTCGGAGAGCGTGAACCCGCGGACCTGCCCCAGCGCCTCGGCGACCGTCCGGTACCCGGCCCGCTCGATCTCGTCGCTCGTGACGACGGAGACGGAGGCGGCGGCCTGGCTCGCCTTCTGGCTGTAGGTCGCCGCCGTCTCGACCTCCTCCCCGAGCAGGTCGGCGAGGTCGTCGAACGCCGAGTCGACCTCGAGCGTGTCGGCGGGCTGGGCGAGCGCGGGGGCGGCTATCAGGAGGGCGAGCACGGCGAGACCGTACGGCGTCGGCATGGGGTCGGGGCAGAAGACGCAGTTGGGTATCGTCCCCCGGCCGATTCCCTATAGCCTTGGCCGTGGGCTCTTCACAACGCCGCTCGCCCCACCGGCGGGCGACGGCGCGCCTCCGTGCCACCCGGGCCGGCGCGCGTGCACCGAGGGAGGCCGCTGCGTATGCTCGCGCCGTCCCCTCCCGAGCCCATGAGTCCCGAGCAGCACTGGCGCGCCCAGGTCCGCCGCATCGCGATCCTGCTGGTCGTGTGGGCCGTCGTCGCGTTCGGCCTGTCGATCGTCGGCGCCGAAGGGCTCAACCGGGTCTCGGTCGGCGGCGTGCCGCTGGGCTTCTGGATGGCCCAGCAGGGGTCGATCTTCGTGTTCGTCGCGCTCATCTGGATCTACGCCCGGGCGACGGACCGCGCCGACCGAGCCGCCGGGCTCGCCGAGGACGACGCGCCGCCCGCCGACCTCCACTGACGCCGTGGGCATCCAAGAGTGGACCTGGGTGACGGTCGGCCTGACGTTCGCCGCCTACCTGTGGATCGGCGTCCGCTCGCGCGTCGGCACGACGAGCGGGTTCTACGTGGCCGGCCAGGGCGTGCCGGCCATCGCCAACGGCGCCGCGACGGCGGCCGACTGGATGAGCGCGGCCTCGTTCATCTCGATGGCCGGCCTCATCGCGTTCCAGGGGTTCGACGGGAGCGTCTACCTCATGGGCTGGACCGGCGGCTACGTCCTGCTGGCGCTCTTGATCGCCCCGTTCCTGCGGACGTTCGGCCAGTACACCGTGCCCGACTTCGTGGCCGAGCGGTTCGACTCGAAGGCCGCGCGGCTGGTGGCGGCCGTGGCCGCCATCTTCGTCTCGTTCACCTACGTCGCCGGGCAGATGGCGGGCGTGGGCGTGGCCTTCAGCCGGTTCTTGCAAGTCCCGTTCGAGGTCGGCGTCGGGATCGGGATGGCGATCGTGGCCTTTTTCGCCGTGCTCGGGGGGATGAAGGGGATCACCTACACCCAGGTCGCCCAGTACTGCGTCCTCATCGTGGCCTACACGATCCCGGCCGTTGCGATCGCGCTGCTGCTGTTCGGCAACCCGATCCCTCAGGTCGCCATCGGCTAGGCGCTGCCGCTGCTGGACGGGCTGCAGGCGGATCTCGGCCTCGACCCGTATTCGAGCCCGTTCGTCCACACGGACCGGCTGAACGTGATCTGCATCACGCTGTGCCTCATGGTCGGGACGGCCGGGCTGCCGCACGTGATCGTCCGGTTCTACACGGTCACGTCGGCGCGGGCGGCGCGGTGGTCGGCGTTCTGGGCGCTGCTGTTCATCGCGATCCTCTACACGACGGCGCCGGCCATCGCCATCTTCGCCAAGACGGCCATCCTGCAGCAGTACGTCGAGCTGGGGCCGACGGCGTTCCTGGCCCAGCCGTGGGTCCAGAGCTGGGCCGCGACCGGCCTCATCGACACCCAGGCGATTGCGGCGAGCGGGGGCGATGTGACGGCGTTCCTGGGCGCCATCAACCGCGACATCATCGTGCTGGCGACGCCCGAGATCGCGGGGCTCGGCGCGTTCATCGTGGCCCTCGTCGCCGCGGGCGGGCTGGCGGCGGCGCTGTCGACGGCGTCCGGATTGCTGCTGGTGATCTCGTCGAGCCTGGCCCACGACATCTACGGCAAGCTCATCCGCCCCGACGCCGACGACGCGCAGCGGCTCCGGGTCGGGCGCTGGATGATTGGGGTGGCCGTGGTCCTGGCGGGTGTGCTGGGGATCTACCCGCTCGGCTTCGTGGCCGAGGTCGTCGCGTTCGCGTTCGGGCTCGCGGCGGCGTCGTTCTTCCCGACCATCGTGCTCGGCATCTTCTGGCGCCGCGCCAACCGTCAGGGCGCCATCGCCGGGATGACGGCCGGCCTCGCGTTCACGTTCGTCATGATCGTGCTGATGCGGGCGAGCGTGGTCGCGCCGGCCACGTTCCCGGAGCCGCTCCTGGAGTCGTTCCTGGGCATCAAAGCGCAGGGGATCGGGGTCGTCGGGATGCTCCTCAACTTCGCGCTGACGATTGGCGTGAGCCTGGCGACGCCGCCGCCGCCGGCCCACGTCCAGCGGTTGGTCGACCGGATCCGCTCGCCCCACCGGTTCGCCGAGGCCGAGGGGTAGCACCCGTCAGCCGCCCGCCCCGTCGAGCGCCTTCCCCATGCGGACGAGGGGGACCGGCGCCCCGCCGCGCTCGTCGACGACGTGCTCGATGGGCGCGTAGCCGCACGCCCGGTAGAGCGGCTCGCCGGCGAGCGTCGCCATCAGCTCGAACCGGCGGAACCCTTCGGCCCGGGCCGCCGCTTCGCAGACCGCCAGGACGTGGCGGCCGACGCCCCGGCGCGTGTGCGCCGGGTGCGTGTACATGGCGCGGACGCGGGCGGGCTCGGTCGCCGGGTCGAGCAGGCGCGCGCTCCGGCCCGGCGTCGCGTCGCCGCCGTAGAGCGTGGCCCGCCGGCTCCACCCGCCGCACCCCGCGAGGGCTCCGTCGATCTCGACCACGACGTACGTCCCGTCGGCGACGAGCTGGGTGTCGATCCCCATCAGCGCCGCGCTGGCGGCGACCTGGCGGGCGTCGAGGAACGGCGCTTGGAGCTCGGCGATGGCAGCGTCCGCCAGCGCGCGCAGGGCCGGGAGGTCGGAGGGCCGAGCCGGGCGGTGCGTCATGCGGGCACGCTACGGCGCCATGACCGCCTCCGCCAGCCGGGCCGCCAGCCCGGACGCCCGTCGCTGGCTCGTGGCCACGGCCCCCTCGACCTCGGCCGCCGCGCCGAACACGGTCACGGACGCCTTGGCCCGCGTCGCCGCCGTGTACAAGAGCTCGCGCGTGACGAGCGTCGCCCCGCGCGTTTCGGGCTCGGGCAGCACCACGCCGACGGCGTCGAACTCCGACCCCTGGCTTTTGTGGACCGTCAGCGCCCACGCGGGCTCGTGCGCCGGCAGCCGGTTCCAGGCGACGGCGCCCTTCTCGGGGAACACGACGGCCCGGTCGTCGCCCCTCCCCCAACACACGCCGACGTCGCCGTTCGCCAGCCCGGTGTCGCGGTCGTTGACGGTGACGAGGACCGGTCGTCCCGGGTAGAACCGCGGGCCGTACGGGCTCCACCGCGCCCGCCGCTCGGCGCGGAGCGCGGCCTCGATGGCGGCGTTGAGCCCCTCGACCCCGCGCGGCCCACGCCGGACGGCCGCCAGCAGTCGGAACCGCTCCAGCACGGTGAGCGCCTCGTCGGGCGTCGCCGCGGCGAGCGTCTCACGCGCGAACGGGAGCGCCCACGCCAGCGCCGCACCGGCCGGATCGTCCTCCACCAAGCCGAGCGCCGGGCGCTGGCGGAGCGCCGCGACCGCCGCCGCCGCCGCCCCGCCGCGGACGGCGACGGCGAACGTGCCCACATCCGAGTCGGCCGTGAACCGGCGCGACTCGGTCAGCTCCACGACGGCGCCCGCGAGGGGCGACGCAGCTGGGGATGACGGGACGCTCGCGAGCCCCATCTCGGCGCAGAACGCCGCGAGGCCCGGCGGCGCCGGGCCGGTCCCCTCGCTCACGACGTCCGCGAACGTGGTGCCGACGCCGACGGGCGGGAGTTGGTCGGGGTCGCCCAGCACGACCAAGCGGGCGTCGGGGCGCAAGGCCGCCAGGAGCGCGTCGAACAGGCCGAGGTCGACCATCGAGCCCTCGTCGACGAGGACCACGTCGTGGGGGAGCGGGGCGCGGGCGTCGTGGCGGAAGCCGGACCGCTCCGGGTGGGCGCCGAGCAAGCGGTGCAGCGTGACGGCGTCGGTCGGGACCGGGCCGCCGAGGGCGTCGGGCAGCTCGGCCACGCGAGCGGCGACGCTCTCGCTGAGGCGCGCGGCGGCCTTCCCGGTCGGCGCGGCGAGCGCGACGCGGGCGCCGGGCCGCTCGGCCAGGACGAGGGCCAGCAGCCGGGCGGCCGTGTACGTCTTGCCCGTCCCCGGCCCGCCGGCCACGAACAGCGCCCGCTGACGGAGCGCGGCGACGGCCGCCAGCGCTTGCCGGTCGAGGGCGCCGTCGGCGCGTGGCGGAAACAGACGCCCGAGGGCGGACCGGGCGGTGTCGCTGGGCGCTCCGTCGGTCGCCGCCAGCCGGCCGGCGACGGCCTGGGCGACGCGGCGCTCGGCGTCCCAGTGGCGGCGGAGCGCCAGTCGGTCGTCGGCCAGGACGAGCGGGCAGCCCGCCTCCGCGTCGCCGACGGTGGGGCTGGCGGCGAGGTGGGCGCGCCAGACGTCGAGCGGCGGCATCTCGGGGACGCCGCGGAAGGCGACCCGGGCGTGGTCGTCCTCGGGGAACGCGCGGCCGGCGTGGGCGGCGAGGGTCACGGCGCTGTGGCCGTCGCGCGTCTCGCGCGAGACCAAGGCGGCCGAGAGCGCCATCGTCCGCTGGCGGGCGGGGTCGGCCCCGGCGTGCTCGGCGTCGAGCCCGGCGACGAGCCGCGCCAGCGCCAGGTCGATGGGCCGGACGGCCTCGGCCTCGGCGAGCGCGTCGAGCGCCCGCGTCACGTCGGGAGGCAGCCTACGCATCGGGCGCGAGGAGCGCGTCGAGCGCGTCGATGAACGCGGCCGACGGGCGGTGGTGGATGAGGCCCGGAGCCGGCGCAAACGCACGGCCCAGCGTCTCCCTCTCCCCTCCCGCTGGGAGGGAGCTAGGGCGAGGGGAGGCGACCTCAGCGGCTGGATCGGCCGGGGACGACTCCCGGCGGGGTCCCCTCCCCCCGGCGGGGAGAGGCCGGGAGGGGAGCTCGTCCAGACCCTCGCGCCCGGCGTCGCGCGCCCTCCCCCCGGCCCCCTCCCGGTGGGAGGGGGAGACCGCTCCCGACGCCGGCGGCGGCTCGGCCTCCGCTGGCGCCCGGCCGCCCTCACCCCCGGATCGAGTCCGGGGCAGGCTCTGTCCCTCTTCCGGGAGAAGAGGGGACGCCGTAGGCGAGGCTTGCGCCGACCCGTCGTCCGCCGTCCCCAGTCCTCCGTCCTCCCCGAGCCCGCGCAAGAAGGCGTAGGTGGCCCCGCCGACGTGCGTGTCGTAGGCGTAGTCCGCGAGGCGCGAGCGCAGGAAGCGGTGCAGGCCGTAGACGTAGAGGTGGAGCTGCAAGCCGTAGTGGTGGCCCTGCATCGTGGCCGCCAGCGCTTGGGGCGTGTACGCAGATCCGTCGTCGCCGAGCCGGTTGCTCTTCCAGTCGACCACCCACCACCGGCCGCCGGCCCGGGCGACCAGGTCGATCTCGCCGACCATCAGCCCGTCGACGGCGTCGCGGCTCAGGCGGGCGACGGCGTCGGCGTAGTCGGCGCCGAAGGGCGGGGCGCCGTGGGCGCGGAACGCGTCGGCCAGGGCACGGGGGGCGACGCGGCCGAGCGGGACGGCGAACGCCCACTCGGGCATCCGCGCGTCGGCGTCGGCCAGGCGGAGCGGCGACCCGTCGGCGTCGCGGAAGAGCGGGGCCCGGGCGACGCGCCCCAGCATCGCGGCCACCTCGGCGGCCGGGTCGAGCGGGGCCCGGTGCGGACGGCCCCGGCGGGCCAGGCCGTACGTCGCCAGCCACTGGCCGACGGTCTCCGCGTTGCGCGCGGCAGCCGCCTCGGCAGAGCCTGCCCCGGACCCTGATCCGGGGTCGCCCTCGCGCCAGTCGGCGTGCTGCAACACGCCGTGCAGGCAGGTGCCGGGGCCCGTCCCGGCGGCGAAGGCGTGGAGCCCGGTCGGGACGGCGTCGGTCCGGGCCGTCTCCTCATCGGCCTCGTCGGACGCCGCGAGCGCCGAGTCGTCCGAGGGGGCGTCCTTCGCGCCCCGCGACCACGCGCTGAAGCTGGCGCGGCGCCAGGCGTCGCGCGTGCGGGCGCGGCCTTCGTCGGTCAAGGCCCGGGCCGCGAGCGCCACGTCGGGCGCCGGCACGGTCGCGAGCGGCCGGCCGTCGGGCACGGGCGGGTCGACCATGCGCGAGACGGCGCCGGTGGGGTCCAGCTCCCGCGCGGCCGCCAGCACGCCGGGCTCGGCCGCCTGTGTGCGGGCCGCCTCGACGTGCGCCGCGAGGGCCTGCCCCGGGCTCGACCCGGGGTCGTCGCCGACCGGCGCGTCGTGGCCGTTCAGCAGGTAGCCTAGGCCGGAGAGCGCGTCGAGCCGCGTCTTCCGCGACGTCACCGCGCCCCAGACCACGTAGCACCGCTCGCGCGCCCGCGTCAGCGCCACGTAGGCCTTGCGGACGTGCTCGGCCAGGTTGTCGACCTGGCGCAGCCGCTCGAACGCCCCCGCCTCGGGCGAGCCCAGGTCATAGACGACGCCGCCGTCGGTCCGCGCCAACACCGTCTCCTGCTGGGCGTAGTCGCGCTCGGAGAGCGACCAGAGGTAGGGCAGGAAGACGACCTCGTACTCGAGCCCCTTGGCGTTGTGGTGCGTCGTGATGGTGACCGCGTCGTCGTCGCGCTCGAGTCGGATCTCCTTCATCTCGCGCGACGGCAGCGCCTGCTCGGTCCGGTGGCGGAGCCAGTGGCTGAGGTCCTCGGGCGAGCGGTCGCCGCCGGCCTCGACCTCGTGGAGCAGCTCGGCCGCGTGGCGCAAGTTCGTCACCCGGCGCTCGCCGTCGGGGAAGGCCAGCATCCGCTCCAAGACGCCCTCGCGCTGCCCGTGATCGGTGAGCACGTGGAGGACGCCGTGCCGCCGCCACGCGGTCTGCCACCGCCGCAACTGCGTCGCCAGCGCCGCCGCCTGGCCGGGGTCGTCGTCGAGCGCCGCGATCCGGTCGGCCGTCCAGCCCCACGTCTCGGTCGCCAGCGCCGCCCGCAACGCGCGCTCGTCGTCGGGGCGGAGGACGGCGCGCAAGATGAGCTCGAGGTCGGCGATCTGGGGGCTCTCCCTCACGTCGTGGGCCTTCGACACGACGGCCGGGATGCCGAGCGCCTGGAGCGCCTGCTGGATCGCCTGGATCTCGAACTTCGACGGGACGAGCACGGCGATCTCGCCGGGGCGGAGCGGCCGGTCGCCGTCGCCGTCGTGCATCCGGGCCTCGGCGAGCAAGCGGCGGATCTCGGCGGCCACGACGGGCGGGATGGCCTCGTTCGCCGCCGTCTTCCCGGGAATCCGGTCCTCTTCGCCCGGCATCGGCCACCACACCAGCGGCGGCAGGTCGCCGTCGTCGAGGACGGGCTCGGCGTCGGGCGACGCGGCGACCGGGCGGAACGGGATGCCGTCGAACAGGAACGCCCGCTCGGGCCCGGCGAACACACGGTTGACGGCGTCGACCAGGCCGGCCGTGCTCCGCCAGTTGGTGCCCAGCGTGAACCGCCGCGTCGCGTCGCGCTGGGCGCCGAGGTAGGCGTGGACGTCGGCGCCGCGGAAGGCGTAGATCGCCTGCTTCGGGTCGCCGACGAAGTACAGCGGCCGCCCCTCGAAGGCGGTCCGGAAGATGGCGTACTGGAGCGGGTCGGTGTCCTGGAACTCGTCGATGAGGGCGACCGAGAACTGGCGGCGGATGCCGTCCCCCAGCACGGCCCCGGTGTCGTCGGCCAAGAGCGCGTCGTGCAAGCGCGTGATCAGGTCGTTGAAGGTGAGCTGGCCGCGGCGCGCCTTGATGGCGTCGATCCGCTCGCCGACCTCGATCACGAACTGGCGCGTGAACGCCCGGTCGAGCGCGACGACGGCCTCGGCCACGTCGGCGCACGCGCGGAACGGGGCGGCCTGCGACGCGGCCTGGAGCGCGTCCTTCCGCGCCTGCCCGTTTTTCCGGCCCGCCTTGTACACCGCGTCCGTCGTGCACGCCTCGACCCCGGGGAACGCGTCGGGGTCCGCCCCGCGCGCGAACGCGCCGACGCGGGCCACGAGCGCGTCGGCGCCGGGGCCGTCGAGCGGCGCGTCCTTGTTCCACTCGACGTCGGCGAGCGCGTCGGCGACGGCCTGGGGCGACCAGGCCTCCGCGAGCGCGCGCATGGCGTGGTCGAGCGCGTCGCGGGCCTGGGCCAGCGACGGCGACTCGGGCAGGATGCGGACCGACGGGAAGTCGGCCGTGGCCCGGTGGTGGGGGACGAGCGTGTCGGGCGTCCGCCCGCGCGAGACGGCGAGCGCGGCCAGCAGCGGGTCGGCGTGGGTGAGGCGGGCCCAGGCGTCGGCGCTGGCGCGCGAGCGGAGCGCGTCGCTGTCGGAGTCCTCCACGAAGTCCATCTCGAACGGCGTCCCGCTCTCGAAGGCGGCCTGCTTCAGGATCCGCTGGCAGAAGCCGTGGATCGTGAACACGCCCGCCTCGTCGACCCGGTCGAGCGCCGCCAGCAGCCGGTCCTCGGCTTGGGGCCGCGCCAGCAGCTCCGCCAGCGGCGCCACCAGCGGGAGGTCGCCCGCGAGCGCCGACGTCTCGGGGACGGGCTCGCCGCGGGCGACGGCCAGCGCGACGCGCAGCGCGCGGCGGATCCGCGTCCGAAGCTCCTCCGTCGCCGCCTTCGTGAACGTGACGACCAGCAGGCGCCGGAGGTCGGGCATCCCGCCGGGCCCCGCCGACAGCCAGTCGCCCTCCAAGACTAGGCGGACGACGAGCCCGGCGATGGCGAACGTCTTGCCGGTCCCGGCGCTGGCCTCGACGAGCGTCCGCCCGGGCTCGACGGGCGTGGCCCAGTACTCGAACGGGGCGACGTCGTCGGGCTGGCGGTGAGGGCCTGGAGACCCCCCGCCGACCCCGCCATCGCTCCGCTCCGCGCGGGACCGGCTGTCCCCCTCGTCAAGGGGGACAGCGTTTCGGGCTGGGAGCAGAGCGACCGACCGAAACGCGGGGGGTCCGTCCGACTCCACGTCCGCCGTCGGCGACGGAGCGGCCCTCTCACCCAGAGAGAGAGGGGACGTCGTAGACGAGATCTCGGCCGAGTCGTTGGCGCCGGCGCCCCCTCCAAACAGATCGCGCTGGCTCATTCCGGCACCCCGGGGCGCTTGTAGGTCAGGAGCGGGGCCCACAGGCACAGCGCCCACTTGGCGAAGTGCGCCTCCGGCTCGAACGGGTCGGGGCGGCCGCGCGTCGCCAGGGCCACGTAGGCGTCGGCGTCGTCGGTGAAGTCGTTCCAGGGGTCGGAAAACTGGCGGCGCGCCTTGGTCATGGCGCCGACGTGGGGCTCGAACGGCTTCTGCGCCGCGCCGCGGTCGAGCACTCTCGCCGTAAAGTCCTCCCACGACGACCGGCTGAGGGCGCCGGCGTAGGCCTCGGACGCCTTCTCGTAGAGCGGGAGCGAGCGGTCGTGGGCCCGGCGGTACCCGCGCGCCAGCGCCGCCAAGAGCTTGCGCGCGTCGCCGTCGCCGACCGGGGCGAAGTGGACGGCCGTGTCGTCGGTGCCGACGGCGCAGGTGACGGCGGGCCGCGTGGCGCACAACGCGAGGTGGTCGACCCAGGCCTCGACCGTGTGCTTGCCGCGGACCTTCCCGGGGCGGACACGCAGCCCGCCCCGCTCGCCCACCCGGTCCAACGTGCCCACCAGCCGCACGTCGCCGGCCTGCACGTCGATGGCCACCGGCTCGGTCGGGCCCCACCGGCGGACCGCGTCGGCGACGGGCCGGGCCTCGTCGAGCGCGCGGCGGAGCCACGAGGCGCCGGGCGCACCGGCGGGCAGCTTCCCGCTCCGCTCGACGCGGACCGCGAGCGCGTCGTCGTCGAGCCCGTCGAGCAGGCCCTCCAGCACGGCCGCCCGCAGGTGGTACCGCTCGAGCGCGTCGAGCACGACCGGCTCGTCGTCGTGGAGCGCGTCGTCGTCGAGGTCGAGCGACAGGCGCAGGCGGCGGCGGGCGACGTGGCGGCTCGGGTTGACCCAGGCGTCGGCCAGGTCGCGCAAGGTCAGCACGTCCGCCTGCGCCTCTCCGGACGCCAGGCGGCGGGCGGGGTCGAGGAAGGCCACCGGCGGCCCGCCGTCGGCGGCGCGGACGCGGTGCTGGCGGGCGTAGCTCGCGAGCGGGCCGCCGGGCGTGAAGTAGTCGGCCGCGAACGGCTGGAGCCGGTGGCGGACAACGAGGGCCTCGGCGTCGGCGGCCCAGTGCAGGCGGGCGGCGTCGAGGAACGCGTCGAGGCAGACCGAGGCGGCGCGCTCGGCGTTGTCCTTCTGGCTCCGCCCGACGAAGCTCAGCACCAGCCGGTCGCGGGCCGCCATCACGGCGTCCAAGAACAGCTGCTTCTCGTGGTCGCGCGGGGACGCGTCGCCGGGCTGCGGGGCGTGCGTCACCAAGTCGAACCCGGCCGGCTGGTCCGGCCGCGGCCACACGCCGTCGTTGAGGCCCAGGACGGCGACGACGCGGTGGGGCGCGTGGCGGAGCGCCAGCGGATGCGCCACCGTCACCTTCCCGGTGAGGTAGGGCTCGCGCCGCTCGAACCGACCGGCCGCCCCGTCGAGGTGGGCGCGGACGGCGCGGAACGAGACGGGCCCCTCCCGACCCGTGACGCCGTGGAGCCGGTCGAGCGCCAGCGCCTGCTCGCGCAGGAACACGACGGCCGCCAACTCCTCGTCCTCGCGGGCGTCGAACACGCCGTCGAGGAACGTCAGGATGCGGCCGGGCCAGGCGTCGAGCGGCGCCGGCCGGTCGATGGCGTCGAGCGAGGCGAAGAGCGCCTCGGCCCACTCGCAGAACCGGCCGAGCAGGTCCGCCCCGCCCGCCCCGACGACGTCGCACGGGAGGTGGCCGAGCACCAGGCCGCCGCCGGCGTCGCCCGTCATCACGCCGAGGAGCAGGCGGTCGAGCCCGAAGCGCCAGGTGTGGAGGTCGTCCTCGGGGACGTCGAACCGGGCGCGGCGCTCGGCGGTCAGGCCCCAGCACACGCCGGACTCGCGGACCCACGCGCGCAGGCGCGGCAGCTCGTCCTCGGCGATCCCGGCGGCTCGGCGGATGGCCGGCGTGCCCAACAAGTCGAGCAGCTCCGACGCCGTCACGCGACCGTCGTGCAACCGGAGCGCGCGGCCGAACGCCTCGACCACGCGCAATGCCGGCGCGTGCGGGTGGTCGACGACGTGGTACGGGATCCGCACGCCGCCCGTCCCGGGCGGCCCGGGCGCCGCCTCCTCGGCCCCGAACACGGCGTCGACGAGCGGGGCGTAGGTCGCCAGGTCCGGCACGAGCACCAGGACGTCGCTCGGGCGGAGCCCGTCCACCTCGGCGAACGCGTCGAGCAGCGTGTCGCGCAGGGCCTCCAGCTCGCGCGTCGGCGAGTGGCAGTCGTGGACGCGGACGGTCGCGTCGATGGGCGTCGGCGCGGGCGGGCAGGTGTCGGTGGCGAGGGCGGCCTGGAGCCCGCCGAGCGCGGTCTCGGGCGGCGACTCGCACGGGAGGCGCTCGCGCTCGACGCCGCCCAGCCCACCGAGGACGGACCAGTAGTCGCGCGTCCGCCCGGCGAGCGCCCGCAGGAGCGGGTGGGCGTGCGTGGCGCCGGCCGCGTCGCCGGGCACCACGGCGTAGACCGTCACCGGGACGTGCCGCGCCAGCGCGTGGACGGCGCGCAGGTGGACCGGCGGGACCAGCAGCGCGCCGAACACGGCGACACGGGACGGGACGTGGGCGAGGAGCCCGTCGGGCGGGTCGGCGAGGGCGTCCAGGAGCGCCAGCATCTCGGTCGCGCGGTCGCGCGTGCCGGTCTCTTGGGCGACCAGCCGCTGCCACAGCGCGGCCTGCCAGCCGCCGTGAGGGAAGTCGTCGGGTGGGCGCGCGCCTCGTCCCCAGCCCACCAGCACGTCCGGCCGGTAGACCTGGTAGTCGTCGAAGAGCGCCGCGAGCCGGGTCGCCAGCGGCATCGTCTGGCCGGCGGTCCGGTCGAGGTAGGCGCGGACGGGCGCCCAGGCCGGGTCGGCGGGCAGGTCGTCCAAGACGGCGCGGATCCGCCACGCCAGCCCGGCCGCCTCGAACGGGTGGGCCCGGTCGTCGGACGCGTCTCCCGGAGCGAGGCGCCGCGCCAGGTCGGTCGTCAGCTCGCGCGGCGAGCGGAGGTCGAGGCTGGCGGCCACGCCCAGGTCCCGGGCCAGCCCGCGCTCGACCCAGCGCCGGAGCCCCACGTTCTGGGCGACCACGATCGTCTCGCGCGCCGTCGGGTCGAGCGGGGCGTCGCGGAACGTCGCCGCCAGTCGCGCGAACAGCGGCTCCAGACGCGGCGCCGTGACGACGCGGAAACCGGGGGACGACGAGGGCACGGGGGGTCGGGAGATCGAGTCGGAATCTAGCTCCGTCGCCCCGCCGCCCTGGGCGTGGCCGGCCGTCCCCCAGGGCTAGCGCATTCTCTCACTCGTGTCATCCTGAGCCGAGCGAAGAGCCTGCCCCCTCGAAGGCGGGGGATCTCAGCACAATCCCCGAGCCCTTCGGCACCGCTCCCTGCGGCTCGGGACCCCGCGTCGAGATCCTTCACGTCCGTTGGCTGCGCCGTCGCTGCGCGGTCAGGATGACAAGAGGGGAGGTCGGAGCGATGACTCAAGGAGAATGCGCTCGCCCTGGCCGTCTCCCCAGGGCGATCGCAACCTCACCAGAACGAGTCGTCCTGAGCTTGTCGAAGGCGTGCCCTGAGCGGAGCCGAAGGGGTCTCGACGCGCTGAGGGCGACGCGAGCCGTCCTGGTCGGCGTCGGGGTCCTTCGCGGCCGCCGACGGCCTCCGCTCAGGACGACTCTGTGGGGGGGTGGGAGTATGCGCTCGCCCTGGCCGTCATCCAGGGCCACCGGGCGGGCGCCGGACCCTCGGGGCAGAATTCCCGCCCCCTCCGCGCACGCCCTGAACCCTCGCCACGTCCTCGCGTTGACGCCGGTTCATGCGACTCGCCCTCCTCGCCCTCCTCACGCTCGCCGCCTGCGGCGACGCCACGCGATCCGCCGCGCCGGCCGGCACGTCCGACGCCATCCCCTACCGGCTCGACGCGCCCGAGGCCGTCGTCGCGCTGCCGGCCGAGCTCCGGGAGATCTCCGGCCTGACGGTCCTCCACAGCGGACGCCTGGGCGCGGTCCAGGACGAGATCGGGACCCTCTTCGAGATCGACCCCGCCACGGGCATCGTCGTGGACCGGCTCGCGTTCGAGAGCGCCGGCGACTTCGAGGGGCTCGCCGCGACCGACGACGCCGTGTGGGTGCTCCGGAGCGACGGCGACCTCTACCGCGTCGCGCGCGACTCGACCGGCGTCCCGACCACCCGCAAGGTCGAGACCGCGCTCAAGAGCCGGAACGACACCGAGGGCCTGGTCTTCGACGCGGCCCGTCGCCGGCTGCTGATCGCGTGCAAGGAGTGGCCCGGCGACGACCTCGGGCGCGTCCGCGCGATCTACGCCTTCGACCTGGCGAGCGAGACGGTGTCCGAGGCGCCCGTCCTCACGCTCGACCGGGACGCGGTCGACAGCGACGTGAACTTCCGGCCGTCCGCCCTCGCCATCCACCCGACGACGGGCGCCCTCTACGTTCTGTCGTCCGTCCGCCGGGCCCTCGCCGTGCTCGGCGCCGACGGCACGCTCGTCGGCGTCGCCGACTTCCCGGACGACGTCCCCCAGCCGGAGGGCCTGGCGTTCGCGGCCGATGGCACGCTTTATGTATCCAGCGAGGGGCCCAATGGGCCGGGCCTCCTCCTCCGCTACGCTCCCACCGACTAGGCCGCATGCGCCGTTTTTCCGTCCTCCTCGCCGCCATCCTCGTCGCCGGGTGCGCCACGACGGCGACTTACGTCGCCCCCGAGATCCGCGCGGACCCCGCCCCGCCGTTGCCGGAGGGCGAGGTGGCCCACCGGGTCTTCCTCACCGGCAACACGGGCGACCTCGCCGACGGCGGGTCCGACGCCGTCCTGCGGGCGCTCGCCGCCGACGCCCGCGCGGCCGGGCCGGGCGCCACCGTGGCCGTCCTGGGCGACGTCACCGCGGGCGGCCTGCCGGCCTCGGACGACCCGGACCGCGCCCGGGCCGAGGCGCCCGTCCAGGCGCTCATCGCGGCGCTCGACGGGATCGAGGCCGACGTGGTCGTGGTGCCCGGCAACCGCGACTGGGAGCGGGGCGAGGACGGCGTCAAGCGGCTCGAAGACCTTTTGGACGACGCCTTCGGGACCGACGTGCTCACACCGGGCGACCAGTCCGGCGGCCCCCGCGAGTGGGAGCCGGCCGAGGGCCTCCGCCTGATCGCGCTCGACACCGCGTGGTGGCTCTTGGACGCCGACGAGCGGCCGGCCGGCGAGGCCGAGGACCAGGACGTCCGGACGCCCGGCGACGTGGCCCGCATCCTGGAGCAGATCGTGGTCGACCGCGACGACTCGCGGATCGTCGTGCTCGCGCACCACCCGATCATCTCGCGCGGGTCGTCGGCCGGCTACCGACGCAACCCCGTGACCGGGCTCGCCTCGCGGACGCTCGGGGTCGGCGGGCAGGACCTGGCGTCGCCCCGCTACCGCGCGCTCCGCGGCGCGCTCGGCCGCGTCGCCGAGACGCACGACGGGCTGGTCTGGGCGGCGTCCCACGACCGGATCTTGCAGACCTACGAGCGCGTCGTGAACACGCTCCGGTCCCAGACGCACCTCATCTCGGGCACGGGCGGCGGCGAGGCCGACCCCGGCGGGGGGGCGGGCGCGCGCTACGTGTCGTCGCGGCCGGGCTACCAGCGGCTCGTCTACTTCGCCGACGGCCGGCTGTGGACCGAGACCGTCGAGCTCGACGACGCCGGCCGGCCCGAGGTCGTGTTCCGGGAGGAGGTCTCGGGCGCCAACCCCGAGCTCGTCGACACCGAGGTGCCCGACGCCGTCGACCCGGCCGACTTGCCCCCGCTCGACCAGACGGTGACGCTCGCGGCCGACGAGGACTTCGTGACCGAGCGGTTCCAGAACGACGCGTTCACCCGGGCCGTGTTCGGCGAGAACTACCGCGACGTGTGGAAGACGCCCGTCGCGTTCCGCACGATCGACCTGGGGACCGAGGCCGGCGGGCTCGTCCCGGTCAAGCGTGGCGGCGGCCTCCAGACGACGTCGCTCCGCTTGCAGGCCGGCGACGGCCACGAGTACGGGCTCCGCCTGCTCGAGAAGAGCGGGCTCGCCCAGGTCCCGACCGAGCTCCGCGGCGGGCTCGTCGGCGACGTCGTGCTCGAGCTCCGGGCGGCCATGAACCCGTACGCCGCCTTGGTGGCGGCCCCGCTCGCCCAGGCGGCCGGCGTCCCCCAGCCCGACCCCGAGATCGTCTTCGTCCCGGACGACCCGCGCCTGGGCCGCTACCGCGAGACGTTCGCGGGCCGGCTCGCGCTCTTCGAGATCCGCCCGGACGACGACATGTCGGACGTGCCCGGCTTCGAGGGGATGACCGATGTCGTCTCGGCCTCGAAGCTCCGCGAGGAGATGCGCGAGGACCACGACCACCGCGTCGACCAGCGGGCCTACCTCCGCGCGCGCCTGTTCGACATGCTCCTGGCCGACTGGGACCGCCACGCCGACCAGTGGCGGTGGGCCGCCTACGAGCCCGGCGAGCTCGACCCGGCGCTCGACGGCGACGCGGCCACCCAGGGCAAGGTCTACCGGCCGATCGCGCGCGACCGCGACTTCGCGTTCTACGGCGTCAACGGGCTCCTCCAGCCGGCGCTCCAGGCCGGCGACCGCCGGCTCCAGCCCATCGGCGAGAAGTACGGCAACGTCCGGGGGCTCACCACCAACGGGTTCTTCCAGGACCGCCCGTTCCTCAACGAGCTGGGGCTCGACGACTGGCGCGCGGTCGCCCGCGAGCTCCAGGCCGCGCTCCCCGACGCCGCCATCGAGCGGGCCGTCCGCGCTCTGCCGGACCCCATCTACCCCCAGCTCGTCGACTACTGGACGACGGCGCTCCGGGCCCGCCGCGACAAGCTGGTCCAGGCCGCCGAGGACTACTACGACCTCAACGCCGGCACGGTCGACGTGGTCGGGAGCGACGAGCGCGAGTGGTTCGAGGCCGTCCGCCAGGCGGACGGGTCGCTGGCCGTGACCGTCCGCTCGTTCAAGGGCGGCGAGCCGGGCCGGCTCCTCTACCAACGGACGCTCCGGCCGGACGAGACCGACGAGGTCCGGCTCTACGGGCGGGCCGGCCGCGACGCCTTCCGGGTCGTCGGCGACGGCCCGCGCACGATCGCGGTCCGCGTGATCGGCGGGGCCAGCGACGACGAGGTGGTGGCCCCCGCCGGCAACGTCGCCGTCTACGACACGCCCGACGGGCTCGAGATCGTCGAGGCCGGCCGGGGCGTCGAGGACCGCCGCTCGGCCGCCCCCGACGTCAACCGCTACGACCCCACCGAGCACGTCCTGGGCAACAAGGACACGTTCCCGACGCTGGGCTACCGCTCGACCGACGGCGTGCTCCTCGGGGCGACGCGGCGGTGGAGCGTGCCGGGCTTCCGGCTCCGCCCGTTCGCGGCCACCCACCTCGTCTCCGTCAACTACGCCACGGCCACCGGCGGCTTCGCCGGCGGCTACACGGGCCGGATGCGACAGGCGCTCGGGAGCTTCGACCTCGACGTGGACGCCTTCGCGTCGACGCCGCGCTACGCCCGCAACTTCTACGGGCTCGGCAACGGCGCGCCCGACCTCGCGCCCGAGCTGGCCCAGATCGACCTGGCGCGGGTCCAGGCCCGCGCCGGGCTGGGCATCCCCATCGGCGAGGTGTTCAAGCTGGTGGTCGGGCCGAGCGGGCGCTACGCGGACCCCGGCCGGGACTCGCTCCAGCTCGCCGGCTCGCCCGTCGGCCGCTTGCCGGAGACGGCGCTCGAAGGGCAGGCGCACCTCGGCGGGTTCGCCCGGCTGGCGGCGACGACCGCCGACAACCCGCTCAACCCGCGGCAGGGCCTGCGGTTCGCCCTGGAGAGCACGGTGCTCGCGGGCGTCTCGGGCCCGTCCGACACCTACGGCGTGGTCGGCGGCGAGGTCGCGGCCTACCTCCCGCTGAGCCTGTCGCCCCAGCTCACGCTGGCCGTCCGGGCCGGGGCCGAGCACATCGTCGGCGAGTTCCCGTTCTTCGACGCCGTCGTCCTGGGCGGTCCGGGCTCGGTCCGCGGGTACCGCCGCGAGCGGTTCGCCGGGCGGACGGCGGCCTCGGCGTCGGCCGAGCTCCGGACCAAGCTGTTCGACCTCGACGCCTACGTGCTCCCGCTCACCGTCGGCGTGCTCGGGTTCGCCGACGCCGGCCGCGTCTGGTCCGACTTCCCGTCGTGCGCCGAGGTCTTCGGGGCGACCGAGTGCGTGCGGCTCAGCGAGGAGGGCATCGCGGTCGACTACGAGGACCCGTTCGCGAGCAACGAGATCCAGCTCGGCTACGGCGGCGGCCTGTGGATCGGCGTGCTCGACCGGGCCGTGGTCAACCTCACCGTCGGCGCGTCCGACGAGGCCACGCTGGTGACGTTCGGCTTCGGCTTTGCGTACTAATCGACTCCCGCGCGTACCCTAGCGCCTCCGCCGGCGACGTTCGTCGCCCCTCCCCCGACGCCATGGACCCCACGATCCCCCGCACGACCGACGCCGGCGACGGCCTGCCCGTCTCGGGCGACGTCGTCGACATGAGCCAGGTGGCCGGCGCCCGCGACGTCCCCGTCTCGAACGGGGCGCCGGCGGGCAAGAAAAAGAAGACGGGAAAGGCCAAGGCGATGACGGCCGTCGGCTCGAGCGAAGGCGCGGTCGCCGCGGCCGACCAGGCCCTGGCCGAGCTCGGCACCAAGCGCGGGATCGAGACCCTGTTCCGGTCGAGCTACCGGGTCAACATGGACCTGTCGTCGCTGGCCGACGCCAAGGCCAACATCATGATCTCGATCAACGGCCTGATCGTCTCCATCCTGATCGCGTCGATCGCGCCGGGCATGGAGAAGAACCCGTGGCTCTACATCCCGACGTCGCTGTTCCTGCTCGGGTGCCTGGTCTCGCTCGTGTTCGCCGTGCTGGCGGCGCGGCCCCGCGTCCACAGCACGGCGATCACGCCCGAGCGGGCGCTCCGCGAGCGCAAGAACCTGCTGTTCTTCGGCAACTTCAGCCACATGACCGAGGGCGACTACGTCGACTCGCTCAAGCAGGTCGTGATGGACTCGACGCGGACCTACGAGATGATGATGAAGGACATCTACGGCGTCGGGAGCGTCCTCCAGAAAAAGTACCGGATGCTCCAGCGGTCCTACAGCGCGTTCCTGGTGGCCCTCGTCGTCGGCGTGCTCGGGTTCATCTTCGTCTTCGGCTACACCGTCTTCTTCGACGTCGGCGGGACGACGATCACGACGACGACGACGACGGTCCCCGCCCCCGGCATCCTTCCGTAGACTCGGCCGCATGAAGACGATCCTGATCCTCCGCCACGGCAAGTCCGACTGGGACGCCGACACCGGCGACGACCACGCCCGCCCGCTCGCCAGCCGGGGCCAGAAGGGGGCCCGCAAGATGGGCCGGTTCCTGACGACGGCGCGCGTCCCGCCGGACCGGGCCCTCACGTCGTCGGCCGTCCGGGCGCGCGAGACGCTGGCGACCGCCGCCGAGGCCGGCGGCTGGACGGGCCCCGCCCGGGTCACCGACGCGCTCTACGAGGCGACGCCCCAAGCCGTCCTGGGCGAGATCCAGGCCGAGACCGACGACGCCGACACGCTCGTCGTGGTCGGCCACGAGCCGACGTCGAGCGGCTTGGTGTCGCTGTTGGTCGGCGGCGGCCGCGTCGAGATGAAGACGGCGGCCGTGGCCCGCGTCGACGTGCCCGTCGAGACCTGGGCCGACGTGGCCCCGGGCCGGGGCGCGCTCGCGTTCCTGCTCCCGCCCGGCGCCCTCCGGCCCAACGCCTACCGCAAGCTCAAGAAGACGATCGACAAGGCCATCGACGCGCGCAAGAAGGCGGCGGAGAAGGCCGAGAAGGTCGGCGCGCCCAAGGAGCCGGCCTACAAGCCGGCCGCGCTCCCCCGCGGCGGCGTCGACGCCCCGGGCAACCCGGCGGGCGCCGACGGCTAGAGCCGGCCGGGCGGCCCGTCACGGCGCGTCGCGCACGCCCCGACCCGGCCCCGGCGAGGCGCGGGATCCGAGCCGGCGGCGTCGCCGTCAGTGGCCGCCCCTCCCCTGCCCATGCCCGACGCCCACCTGCCCGCCGACGCCCCGCCGGCCGACGCCCCCGACGACCCCGTCCTCGAGAACGCCCCGTCCGACAGCGAGGAGTCGGCGATGGAGACCGTCGCCCGGCGTCACCTCGGCATCCGGGTGTGGGAGCGGCCCGCGCTCTACCGCGAGACGGCCGAGGCGGCGACCGACACCGACGTCCCGTTCTTCGCCGTCTTGCTGCTCTCGGGCGCCATCGCGACGCTGGGGCTGGTGCTCAACTCGACGGCCGTCGTGATCGGGGCGATGCTGGTGGCCCCGCTGCTGGGCCCGCTGCTGGGCCTGTCGCTGGCGCTCGCCGTCGGCGACGGCCGGCTGTTCGCGCAGACGGCGGCGGCCATCCTGCTCGGGGCGGCCGGGATCGTGGCACTCGCGGCCGTGCTCACGCTGGCGCTCCCGTTCCAGACCGTCACCGACGAGATCGTGAGCCGGACGCGGCCGACCACGCTCGACCTGCTGATCGCCGTGTTCTCGGGCCTGGCCGGCGCCGTGGTGACGGCCTCGCGCGAGGCCCGCCTCTCGGCCTCGATCCCGGGCGTGGCCGTGGCCGTGGCGCTGGTGCCGCCGCTGGGAGTGGCCGGGTTCGGGATCGCCGTCGGGCAGTGGGCCTACACCCGAGGGGCGCTGCTGCTGTTCGGGGCGAACCTCGCCGGGATCGTGCTGAGCGGCATGGCCATGTTCTTCCTCATCGGGATGCACCGGGCCGACGTGGTCAAGGCGGCGAGGGAGTGGCACGACGAGGGCCAGGCGACCGGCGTCGCGGCCCTCGTCAGCGGGGCCAAGTGGCTCGACCGGCTGCCGGGCCTGGCGACGCCGCTGGGCCGGTTCGTGCTGGTGGCCGCGTTCATGGTCGCGGTCGCCGTCCCGCTGACGACGTCGCTGGAGCACTTCGTCCGCGAGGCCCGCGTCGGGGCCGCCGTCGACGCGCTGGAGCGAGAGGTCGAGGACGACGGCACGGCCTTCGTCCTCGACCGGGACCTGGCCTACGGCGACGACGCGTCGACGCTCCGGCTCCGCATCGCCACGACGCAGTGGATCACCGATGACCTGGAGGCCGCGCTCACCGCCGACCTCGAAGGGCGGGCCGGCGAGCCCGTCTCGCTCTCGATCGAGCAGGTGCTGGCCTCGTCGGGCGACCTCGACGCGTTCGCGGACGCGCTCCCGACCGCGCCCGCCGTCCGACAGCCGTCGCCGGCCGCGCCGGCACCGGCACCGGTCACGCTCGCGACCGTCCGCGGCCAGCTCGCCGCCACCCTCTCCGAGCTCGCGCTGCCCGACAGCGTCCTCGTGATTGGGGGCACGCTCCGGATCGAGGACGGCGCGTCGCCCGCGCTCACGGTCGCCTACGCGGCCCCCCGGCGCCTGCCGCGCGAGGCCGAAGCCGTCGTGGCCCGGCAGGCGGCCCAGATGCTCGGCATCGAGCCCGACCGGGCGTCGGCCCGGTCGGTCCGGCTGGGCCCCCGGGCCCTTCCCGACTCGTCCGCCGTGGGCTCGCTGGCCGCGCTCTTGACGGAGTACCCCCGCCTCCGGCTCGCGCTCATCGGCGACACGACGACCGTCCTCGTCGCCCGCGCCCGTCTCGTCCGTCGGGGCGCGCCGACGCGCCAGCTCGTGGTGGCGCCGGACACGAGCGGCGGCCGCGCGGTCCTCACCCTCATCCCCGACACGACGCGCGGGCGCTGAGGCCCCGTCCCCACTCGCCCAGTGAGCAGCCGAGGAATGGGGCGGCGCGGTCGGGCCCGCCTAGGCCGTCGCGACCTGGGCCCGGGCGAACGCGTCGGCCTCCCCGTTCGTCTCGATCGTCCGGAGCGAGTTGGCGGCGAGGAACCCGAACCCGACCTTGGCCGCGATGTCGAGCACGGCGAACAGGGCCGCCTCGACCGGGCTCCCGACGATCTCGAACCCCTCGGGCGAGAGGAGCCACACGACCGGGTACGCCGTCCACAGCACGAGGTGGATAAGGACGAGCCGGTCGAACACGGCCGTCGACGCGGGCAGGGCCGCCCGGGCCTCGCGCTTGTAGCGGCCCAAGAAGGCCAGCGCGATGGCGACGTAGGCCCCCGTCGAGATGGTCCACCAGATCAGGTGGAGCGCGGCCGGCGTGTCCTCCGGGAGCGCCGTCGCGACGAACCCCGTCGCGATCATGAACGCGTTGGCGCCCAGCAGGCCGCCGGTGAGCGTCGGCGTGGACCGGCCGAGGTAGGTGAGCGCCAGGATCAGCAGCGGCGTCGACAGGAACCACGTGACGTAGCGGATCCAGACGGTCGGGTGGCCCCCGTCGGCGAGGTACGAGCCGTAGTCCGTCGCCATCAGGAGGTAGAGGGCGAACGCGATCAGGCAGATGAAGAAGTACAGCGACCACAGGACCTGCCAGCGCCGCGCGCCCGCGCGCGCCGCGGCGAGCCCGAAGTAGGCCGAGCCGCCGGCCATCGCGAGCGTGCCGATCCAGTACCAGAGGTGGGTCATCGAGAGAGGGAGAACGGGGTGAGAGGGGTCCGCGCGTCGCTCGAACCGCCGGGGGCCCCGTCCGATTCCTCGCGGCCCGATCTGAGGAGGATCCCGATCCGGGCGCCGGACGCCACCGCGGAACAGCACGGGCCCGCCACGCGGTATCACGGGGCCCCTCTCTCGTGCCCGTGCCCGCCCTCCCCGACCACTACGCGACCCTCGGCGTCGCCGCCGACGCCTCCGCCAAGGAGATCAAGAAAGCGTACCGGGCGCTCGCCCAGGAGTACCACCCCGACCGGAACGCCGGCGACGCGGCGGCCGAGGAGCGGTTCAAGGAGGTCCAGGCCGCCTACGAGGTCGTCGGCGACGGGACCAAGCGGACGGCGTACGACCGGGCCCGCCGCGACCCCTACGGCGGGCGCTACGAGGGGACGCCGTTCGACGGCTTTGGGGGGCCGGGCGAGGGCGGCGGCCGGTTCTACCGGGCCCCCGACGGGACCTACGTCCGCGTCGACGCCACCGGCGCCGGGCCCGGGTTCGACGACGACGCGTTCACGTTCGGCGGGGGCGGCGGGCTCGGCGGCATCTTCGACCAGTTTTTCGGCGGCGCCGGCAATGCCGGAGGCGCGGCCGACACGGCCTACCGCGGTGGCCGGGACGTCGACGCGACCGTCCGGCTGTCGTTCGAGGAGGCGCTCGAGGGCGGCCCCCAAGAGCTCCGGACGTCGAACGGGGACTCCGTCCGGATCACGATCCCGAAGGGCGTCCGCGACGGGTTCAAGATCAAGCTGGCGGGCCGCGGCGACCCGGCGCCGGGCGGGCGCGGCGCGCCGGGCGACCTGTTCATCACGTTCCGCGTGACGCCCGACGCCCGGTTCTCGCGCGACGGCGACGACCTGGTCACGACCGAGACCGTCTCGGCCGTCGACGCCATGCTGGGGACGTCGCGCGAGGTCCGCACGGCGACCGGCAAGACGGTCCGCCTGCGGATCAAGCCCGGGACCCAGCCCGGGACGCGGCTCCGGGTGCGGGGCCAGGGGGTCGAGACGGCTGCGGGGCAGGGCGACCTCTACGTCGTCGTCGAGGTGTCCGTCCCGACGCTCTCGGACCAGGCGGCCTCCAGCCTGCGGACGTGGGCCGAGGCGGAGGGGATGGCGTAGGCGAGCGGGCTTCGCAAGGACCCGGTCCATCCCGCTGGCGACTCGGTAGGGACACCACGCTCGGTAGGGACACCATGCATGGTGTCCCTTGTATGATGGCCCCGGCGCGGTAGCCCGCACGTCCCTCGGTCCCCGAGACCGTCCCGGAGCCAGGGCGCCGCGCCGTCCTCTGCCCCGATCCCGAACAGTTGCCGGGACCGCCGCGGCTCTGCCGCGCGAGTCCGTATCGGCAAGGCCGGGACCCGGCGGAACCGTGCCCTCCTGACCCCGACCCCATGTCCACGCTCTACGTCGGCGTCGACGTCTCGACCGACGCGCTCGACCTCGCCCGCTCCGACGGCCACGCCGAGCGGGTCCCCCACACCGACGACGGCCTCGCCCGCCTCGTCGTGCTCTGCCACGGGGCCGCCCTCGCCGTGCTCGAGGCCACCGGCGGCATCGAGCGCGCCGCCGCAGCGGAGCTCGCCGCCGCCGGCTTAGCGGTCGCCGTGGTCAACCCACGTCGGGTCCGCGACTTCGCCCGCGCCACCGGCCAGCTCGCCAAGACCGACGCCATCGACGCGGCCGTGCTGGCCCACTTCGCCGAGGCCGTCCGGCCCGAGCCCCGCCCGCTCCCCGACGCCGAGCAGCGGGCGCTGGCCGCGCTGGTGGCCCGGAGGCGCCAGGTCTCCGACATGCTGGTGGCCGAGCGGCTCCGCCTGCGGACGGCCGACCCGGCGGTCCAGGCGGGGGTCGCCGAGCACGTGGCGTTCCTGGAGGGCCAGAAGGGGGCGGCCGAGCGGGCCGTCGCCGAGGCCGTCCGTTCCAGCGCCGTCTGGCGCGAGCGCGACGACCTGCTCAGGAGCGTGCCCGGGGTCGGGCGCGTGCTCTCGGCCACGCTGATCGCGGAGGTCCCGGAGCTCGGTCGGCTCACCGGCAAGCAGGTCGCGGCGCTCGTCGGCGTGGCGCCGCTGGCGCGCGACAGCGGGCGGCTGGTGGGCCGGCGGACGACGTGGGGCGGTCGGGCGTCGGTCCGCGCGGCGCTCTACATGGGCGCGCTGACGGCGGCCCGGATGAACCCCACCCTGCGTGCGTTCTACCAGGGCTTGGTGGCGCGGGGCAAGGCGCCGAAAGTGGCGCTGGTCGCGGTGATGCGGAAGCTGGTGGTGTCGCTCAACGCGATGGTCCGCGACGGGCGGCGATGGGAGGAGTCTCTGGTCGCCGCTTGACTTCCAACACAGTTGCTTCGGGGACGGCCCGAGCGCGAGCGCCCCTCCCACGACCTCCCCTGCCCATTCCGCGAGCGCCGGCGGGCGTTACGCCGGCTCCTGTCGCCGCTCGGTGGCCCGTTCGAGGGCGCCGCGGATCCCGTCGAGCTGGACCGGCTTCGAGAGGTAGTCGTCGCACCCGGCGGCGAGGCACGCCTCGCGGTCGCCCTCCATCGCGTTTGCCGTCAGCGCCACCACGGCCGGCTGGCGGTCGACGGTGGCCGAGGCCCGGATGGCCCGGGTCGCCTGGAGCCCGTCCATGACCGGCATCTGGACGTCCATGAACACGACGTCGTAGGGCTGCCCGAGGGCGACCCGCCGCTCGACCTCGGCCACGGCCTCGGCCCCGTCGGCGACGACGTCGGCCGTGACCCCGAGCCGGCCGAGGAGCCGCGTGGCCACCTTCTGGTTGACCACGTTGTCCTCGGCCACCAGCACCCGGAGCCCCGAGCCCAGCGTCGGCTCGGGCCGGACGATCCAGGCCGTCGGCGGGGCGCCAGCGGCGGGCTCCGCGGCGTCCGCACCGTCGGTGGTCGGGTGGCTGTCGAACGCCTCGATGAGGGCGTCGTAGAGCTGGGACGGCTTGGTCGGCTTGTAGAGGAGCGTGGCGATCCCGGCCTCTCGGACGTCGTGCGCGAGCGTCCCCTCGCGGTGGATCGACGAGAGCATGAGCATGACGGGCGGCCGGTCCGGGGCCAGGTCCCGAAGGGCCCGGGCCGTCTGGAGCCCGTCCATCCCGGGCATCTGCATGTCGAGGAGCACCACGTCGTACGGACGGCCGGCGGCGCGAGCGGTGTCGAACGCCGTGACGGCCTCGGCGCCGGACTCGACGGCGTCGGGCCGCATCCGCCAGCGCGTCGAGAGCCGGATCAGGATCTCCCTGTTTACCGTGTTGTCGTCGACCACGAGCACGCGGCGCCCTTCGAGCGCCGGCTGGTCCGCCCGCTGGAACACGCGGCGCTCGGACGGGGCCGCCTCGGCGACCACCGAGAACCGGAACGTCGAGCCGTGGCCCGGGGCCGGGGCCTCGACGCTCTCGACCGACATCTCGCCGCCCATCATCGACACCAGGCTCTGGCAGATCGTGAGCCCGAGCCCGGTCCCCCCGTACTGGCGCGTCGTCGAGGCGTCGGCCTGGGAGAACGACTCGAACACCAACCCGAGCTTGTCCGCCGCGATCCCGATCCCCGTGTCCTCGACCGAGAACCGGACCTCGACGTCGCCCCCGACCTCGGCGTCGGCCGGTTGGGCGTCGACGCGGACGCAGACGGACCCCGACGGCGTGAACTTGACCGCGTTCGACAGCAGGTTCACCAGCACCTGGCGGACCCGCGTCGCGTCGCCCCGGACGGACCGGGGGACCCCGTCCTCGACGAGGTAGGCGAGCTCGACCCCCTTCTCGGCCGCCCCCTGCGCCACCAGGTCCAGCGCCGACTCGACGACGGCCCGGACCTCGAACGGGTGGGCCTCGAGCGCGAGCATCCCGGCCTCGATCTTCGAGAAGTCCAGGATGTCGTTGATGATGGTCAAGAGCGCGTCGCCGCTAGCCCGGACGGTCTCGACGAACTCGCGCTGGTCGGGGTCGAGGGCCGTGTCGAGCAGGAGCGACGTCATCCCGACGACGCCGTTCATGGGCGTCCGGATCTCGTGGGACATGTTGGCCAAGAACTCGGACTTCGCCCGCGTCGCCGCCTCGGCGGCCTCGCGCGCGGCCTCGGCGGCCTCCTTGGCGTCGAGGAGCGCGGCCTTGGCCTCCCGCTGCACCGTGATGTCGCGAGAGACGCCGACGAGCCCGACGATCTCGTCGCGGCCGTCCCGGAGCGGCACCTTGGTCGTGAGCAGCCAGCCGCCCTTGGGGTCCCGCTCCTCCTTGTTCTGGACCGGTTCGCCCGTCTGGACGACGTGGAGGTCGTCGGCGAAGGCACCGCGCCCGAAGTCGGTGTCGGTCGCGGCCGTGTCGGTGTGGCCGACGGAGGCCTGGGGACAATCGTAGCCGAGCGCGCGGGCGCTGGCGACGTTCCGGAGCGTGGCCCGGCCCTGGGTGTCCTTGACGTAGATGTGGTCCGGGATCGTGTCGATGACGGTCCGCAAGAGCTGGCGCTGGCTCGCCATCTCGCTCTCGCGGGCCTCGGCGGCCTCCTTGGCCGCGACGATCGCGGCCTCCGCCTCCTTCTGCTGGGTCACGTCGCGGACGATCCCGACGAGCCCGACCACCGCGTCGCCGTCGCCCCGGAGCGGGACCTTCGCCGAGTGGTAGATCCGTTCGTCGCCGTCGACCGTGACCCGGTCCTCGCCGTCGACCCGCGGCTCGCCGCTCTCCATGAGGGCCTGGTCGATGGCCCACAGCTCGCGGGCCCGCTCGCCGTCGACCGTGTCGAACACGGTAAGCCCGAGGGTGTCCTCGGGCCGCTCGTGCCCGATGGCCCGGGCGTCGGCGAGGTTGCGCAAGACGCACCGGCCGTCGCGGTCGGTGGCGAAGATCATGTCCGGGATCGTGTCGATGACGGTCCGCAGCAGGCGCTCCTGGCGCTCGGCGGCGTCGCGCTGGGTCAAGACCTCGGCCTCGGCGGCCACCTGGGCGCGGAGGTCGCGGATGTGCATCGTGTACAGCGTCCGGCCGGACGCCAGCCGGAGCGGCCGGAAGGTGATCTCGGTCGGGATCTCCTCGCCGCAGGCGTGGAGGGCGGGGAGCCGGAGCCGGTTCGTGAGCGAGCCCGTGTGGCCGGTCTCGGCGAACCGCCGGAGCTTGGCGCGGTGCTCGTCGCGGAACCGCTCCGGGATCCCCTTCTCCGCCAGCCCGCTCCCGACCAGGTCGGCCGGGGCGAACCCGAGGACCGGCTCGACGGCCGGGTTCGCGTCCACCACGACGTCGTTCTCGTCCAGCGTGATGATGGCGTCGGGGGCGGCGTCGAGGATGGACCGCGTCCAGGCCTCGCTCTCCTCGAGGTCGGCCGCGGCGCGCTTGGCCTCGGTGACGTCGCGCGTGACGCCGACGACGCCGACGACGACGCCGTCCGCCCCCCGGAGGGGGACCCGGGACGTGAGCCCGACGCGTCCGCCCGCCATCGGGTGTTCCATGTCGAGGACGGGCTCGCCGGTCTCCACGATGTGGAGCCGGCCCATGTGGACGCGGTCGGCCATCTCGGCGTCGAACAGGTCGTGGGCCGTCTTCCCGACCAAGTCGGCGGCCGTCTCGGCCGAGGTCCGCCGGACGCCCGCGACGTTGCCCAAGACGAAGCGGCCGTCTCGGTCGACGACGAAGATCTCGTCGGGGATGGCGTCGATCACGGTCCGCAGCAGCTGCTCGCGTGCTCGGAGCGCGTCGCGGCCCTCGCGGAGCGCGGCGCGCGTCCGGACCTGGGTGACGGCGCCGAGCCCGACGAGCACGGCGATCACCGCGAAGTAGCCCCCCAGCACCATGAACTGCTCGGGCTCGGCGCCGAGGACGGCGAGCGTCCCGACCAGCCCCCCCCAGAGCGCTCCGATCGCCAGCCACACCCGGCCGACCGTCCGGGCGTACGGCGCGAGGGCCAGGGCCGCCGCGCACCCGGTCGTGAGCACGCCCACGGTCCACTCCCGGTCGAACCCGTTGACCGAGCCGAGCCAGGTGAAGTACACCACCATGCCGGCCGTGACGACGAGCGCGATGGACCAGACGGCCTCTCGGACCGCGCGGCTGACGTAGGTGAGCGCGAGCAGGACGGCCACGAACAGGCTGTACCCGATCCGGTACTCGAGCGGGTCGTAGTAGCTCGGGTCGACGGCGCGGTAGACGAACCAGAACGCGATCATGCCCGCCACCCCGGCCACCATGACCCACCGGAAGGCGGTCAGCGTGGCCGGCGTCTCGGACCACTTGTCCTCCACGTCGGCCATCAGGGGCATCGGGCCGGCGGTCGCGAGCCGGAGCGCGCGGGCGCCCCAGGCCACGGCCGGCCGGAACACGAACCGGGCTTCGAGGAGCAGGACCCCGAGCGTGAGCAGCAGCAGCAGCCCCTCCGCCCACCGGAGGCGGCGGACCGACTCCGCCGAGCCGTCGTCGAGCGCGAACACCACCCGGTCCATGGCCGGCAGGAAGGCCCGCTCGGCGGCGAGGAGCCCGGCCACCGCCGCGTCGGCCGACGGCGGCGTCCGCGCGACCGCGAGCGAGTCCGCGGCGGCGACCACCGCCGCGACGCGGGGCGAGAGCGCCCGGAGCGAGTCGCGGATCGGGCCGTCCCGGAGGCCGGGCAGCCCCCGCTCGGCGTCGCCGTCGAGCAGGGCGTAGTGGACGCTCTCCCACTCGCGGACGTCGGCCGCCAGGCGGTCTAGCGCGGCGGGGTCGACGGCCAGGCGGGCCGAGACGGCGTGCTTCGCGATCCGCTGGCTCAGCATCCGCTGGCGGCCGGCCAGGTTGACCTCGCGGGCGTCGGAGACCTGCTGGCCGAGCGTGTGCTGGACGAGGCCCTGCGCCACCAAAGCCAAGACCGCGATCAGGGACAGGGCGGCCACGTACCGGACCGTGAGGCGGCGGTGGAACTGCTGGGGGTCGGTCATCGGGACGCGGGGGAGAGCCCCGGGGGTATCGGAGCCTCCGGCCGCACCTATACTCGCGCCGCCGGTCGGGCCCGGCCGGGCCTGCGTGGAGGGCCGCACATGTTGCGGCTCGTCGGCTACGCGAGGTCCCTCGCGGCCTCCCGAGGCTCCGCGGCCCGTCCGAGGGCCTGGCGGACGTCGTCGAGCTGGACCGGCTTCGAGAGGTAGTCGTCGCACCCGGCGGCGAGGCACGCCTCGCGGTCGCCCTCCATCGCGTTCGCCGTCAGCGCCACCACGGCCGGCTGGGCGACGGCGTCGCCGAGGGCCCGGATCCGGCGCGTGGCCTCGAGCCCGTCCATGACCGGCATCTGGACGTCCATGAACACGACGTCGTAGGGCTGCCCGAGGGCGGCCTGGCGCTCGACGGCGGCCACGGCCTCGGCCCCGTTCGACGCCACGTCGGCCGTGGCCCCGAGCCGGCCGAGAATCCGCGTGGCCACCTTCTGGTTGACCGCGTTGTCCTCCGCCAGCAGGATCCGGACGGGCGACCACGAGGCGGAGCCCGCGCTCCGCTCTACGCCGTAGCCGGCGGCTCCGTCGCCCGGACGGGACCCCGGAGCGGCGCGCTCGGCGGTCTCTGCCGGGTCCGGACGCCCGCCGAAGGCCTCGATGAGCGTGCGGTAGATCTGAGCCGGCTTGGCCGGCTTGTAGAGGACCCGGCGGACGCCCGCAGCGCGGGCCTCCTCTTGGAGGCTCCCCTCGCGGACGACCGACGTCAGCATGATCACGACCGGGCCCGGCGCCTCCGTCTCCGCGGCGTCGGCCCGGATCGCCCGGGCCACCGCGAGCCCGTCCATCTCGGGCATCTGCATGTCGAGGAGCACCACGTCGTACGGGCGCCCCGCCGACCGGGCCGACGACACGGCCGCGACGGCCTCGGCCCCCGAGCCCACCGCGTCCGGGGCCATCCGCCACCGGGTCGAGAGCCGGATCAGGATCTCCCGGTTCACCGCGTTGTCGTCGACCACGAGCACGCGGCGCCCTTCGAGCGTGGGCTGGTCGCGGCGGAGGAACACCCGGCGCTCGCCCGGGGCCACCGGGGCGACCACCGAGAACCGGAACGTCGAGCCGACGCCGAGCTCGCTCTCGACCGACATCCGGCCGCCCATCATCTCGGTCAGCCGGCGCGAGATGGTCAGGCCCAGCCCGGTCCCCCCGTACTGGCGCGTCGTCGAGGCGTCGGCCTGGGAGAACGACTCGAACACCAACCCGAGCTTGTCCGCCGCGATCCCGATCCCCGTGTCCTCGACCGAGAACCGGACCTCGACGTCGCCCCCGACCTCGGCGTCGGCCGGTTGGGCGTCGACGCGGACGCAGACGGACCCCGACGGCGTGAACTTGACCGCGTTCGACAGCAGGTTCACCAGCACCTGCCGGACCCGCGTCGCGTCGCCCCGGACGGACCGGGGGACCCCGTCCTCGACGAGGTAGGCGAGCTCGACCCCCTTCTCGGCCGCCCCCTGCGCCACCAGGTCCAGCGCCGACTCGACGACGGCCCGGACCTCGAACGGGTGGGCCTCGAGCGCGAGCATCCCGGCCTCGATCTTCGAGAAGTCCAGGATGTCGTTGATGATGGTCAAGAGCGCGTCGCCGCTAGCCCGGACGGTCTCGACGAACTCGCGCTGGTCGGGGTCGAGGGCCGTGTCGAGCAGGAGCGACGTCATCCCGACGACGCCGTTCATGGGCGTCCGGATCTCGTGGGACATGTTGGCCAAGAACTCGGACTTCGCCCGCGTCGCCGCCTCGGCGGCCTCCTTGGCCTCGACGAGCTCCTGCTCCGCTGCCTTCTGCGTGCGGAGGTCCCGGATGTGGAGCGAGAACAGCACCTGGCCGGACGCCGTGCGGAGCGGCCGGTAGGTGAGCTCGACGGGCACCTCTTCCCCCCCGGCGTTCCAGGCCGACCGCTCGGCCCGCTCGAAGAGCTCGCCCGCCTCGCCGGTCTCGACGTAGCGGCGGAGCTTCGAGCGGTACGCGTCGGCGAGGTGGGGCGGCACGATGCGCCCGACGAGCGTCTGGCCCAGCACCTGCTCCGACGCGAACCCGAAGATCCGCTCGAAGGCCGGGTTGACGTCGAGCGCGACGCCCGCCTCGTCGAGCAGCAGGATCGCGTCGGGCGCCGCGTCCACGACCGTCCGAACGCGCGCCTCGCTCTCCTCGGCTTCCCCGAGCGCGCGGACGCGGAACACGCCCGCCGCTCCGATCCCGACCGTGAGGAACAGGACGACGGCCACGAACGACCCGACGGGGTGCACGAAGCCCGACGGCGGCGGCTCGGTCAGCAGGAGCGGGAGGGCGACCATGATGACCATCGCGCTCACCGACACGATCACCTCGCGCTGCGTCCGCGCGTAGAGCGCGAGGGCCAGGCCGCACATCACGACCACGAGAGAGAGCCCCGACGCCCACGACGCGTCGATCCCGTTCTTCGCCGCCGTCCACGCGAGGTACGACGCGATGCCGCACGATGCGACGACGGTGAGGAGCGGATGCGCCGGCGGAACGAGTCGACGACGTACGACAGGCCGAGCACCGACAGCGCGAGCCCCGACGCGATCAGGCGGTACGCGAGCGGGTCGTCGTAGACGAGGCCGTTGAGCCGGTCGAGGACCCAGAACAGCGTGATCGCGACCGCCCCCACCACGATCATGAGGCGGTGCGCCTGGATCTCCGCGTCCTTGTGGGACTGCACGCGGCGTGCGTGGAACGGCTGGGAGAGACCGCCCGAAGGCGGGGAGGACGAGGTCACGAGAACGCGAGGAGTGACCCCGGGTATCGGACACACCGCCCCAGGGATAAACGACTTGAGTCCGGGCGTTTCCCGCACATGTCGGCCACGGGGGCTCCCTCCGCCCTTGGCGAGCCAGACGTTGCCGGGTGCCAGGCCGCGGCTGGCAGACGCCCGGGAGCCGACGGGCTCGAGTCGAGGGCGGCGGCTTGAGCGCACCTTGGCCAATAACGGATGACGATCTGACAGACGGCCCCTCCCCGGCACACCCTCTGCACCGCGGCGTCCAACGACAACTGACCTGCTAGCGGCGCCGTGGTCCCGCTCCGCGACCGCCAGCCTGACACCCGACCCATGAACCTCCAGAAGTTTACCGTCAAGGCCCAAGAGGCCGTCCAGCGCGCGCTCGAGATCGCGCAGTCCAAGAACCACCAGGGCGTCGAGCCGCCCCACCTTCTCCAAGCGTTCCTGCAGGACGAGGGCGGGCTCATCCCCACGCTCCTCTCCCGTCTCGGCGCCAACGCCGACACGCTGGCGGCGCTCGCCGAGCGGGCCGTCGACAAGCTGCCCGTCGTGACCGGGTCGAGCGTGTCCGGCCAGTACGTCGGCACGGACCTCAACCGTGCGTTCGACCGCGCGCTCCAGGAGGCCGAAGCCCTCGGCGACGAGTACGTCGCCAGCGAGCACCTGCTGATGGCGCTCGCCCAGGGCGACGGCCCGGTGGCGAACGCGTTGCAGAGCCAGGGCGTGACCCAGGACGCGCTGCTCGACGTGCTCCGCGACGTCAGGGGCGGCCAGCGCGTGCAGGACCCCTACGCCGAGTCCAAGTACGACGCGCTCAACCGCTACGCCCGCGACCTCAACCAGGCCGCCCGCAAGGGCCAGATCGACCCCGTCATCGGGCGCGACGACGAGATCCGGCGGGTCTTGCAGATCCTGTCGCGGCGGACCAAGAACAACCCCGTGTTGGTCGGCGAGCCCGGCGTCGGCAAGACGGCGATCGCCGAGGGGCTCGCGATCCGGATCGTCGAGGGCGACGTGCCGGAGGGGCTCCAGTCCAAGCGGATCCTGGCGCTCGACATGGGCGCGCTGATCGCCGGCGCCAAGTACCGCGGCGAGTTCGAGGACCGGCTCAAGGCCGTCGTCAAGGACGTGGCCGACTCGGACGGCGAGATCGTCCTGTTCATCGACGAGATCCACACCCTCGTGGGCGCGGGCGGCGGCGAGGGCGCGATGGACGCGGCCAACATCCTGAAGCCGGCGCTGGCGCGGGGCGAGCTCCGGGCCATCGGGGCGACGACGCTCGACGAGTTCCAGAAGTACTTCGAGAAGGACAAGGCGTTGGAGCGGCGCTTCCAGCAGGTGTTCGTCGGTGAGCCGTCGGTCCCGGACACCGTCGCCATCCTGCGCGGGATCAAGGACCGCTACGAGGTCCACCACGGCGTCCGCATCACCGACGGCGCGATCGTGGCCGCGGCCGAGCTGTCGGACCGCTACGTCACCAACCGCTTCCTGCCGGACAAGGCCATCGACCTGATCGACGAGGCGGCGTCGCGGCTCCGGCTCGAGATCGACTCGACGCCCGAGGAGTTGGACTCCGTGGAGCGCGAGATCCGGACCCAGGAGATCGCGCGCGAGGCCGTCAAGCGCGAGGGCGACGACGCCCAGGTCGAGGAGATCACCCAGCAGCTCGCCAACCTCGAGGAGGAGCGCGACCGGCTGCGCGCGCGCTGGGAGCAGGAGCGCGACCTGGTGACCACCATCAAGGAGTCGAAGGCCGAGATCGACCGGCTCAAGACCGAGGCCGCCGACCTCGAGCGCCAGGGCGAGTTCGCGCGCGTCGCCGAGATCCGCTACGGCGGGATCCCCGGCTTGCAAGGGGCCATCGACACGGCGACGGCTCGCCTGGCCGAGGTCCAGGAAAGTGGCGCCATGCTCAAGGAGGAGGTCGACGCCGAGGACATCGCCGACGTGATCTCGCGGGCGACGGGCATCCCCGTGTCGCGGATGCTGGCGACCGAGCGCGAGAAGCTGCTCCACCTGGAGGACGCCCTCGAACAGCGCGTCGTCGGCCAGCCCGAGGCCGTCGAGGCCGTGGCGAACGCGGTCCGCCGGAGCCGCGCCGGGTTGCAGGAGGCGCAGCGCCCGCTGGGCTCGTTCATCTTTTTGGGGACGACCGGGGTCGGCAAGACGGAGCTGGCGAAGGCCTTGGCCGAGCAACTGTTCGACGACGACTCGGCGCTGGTGCGGATCGACATGTCGGAGTACCAGGAGCGGCACACGGTCTCGCGCTTGGTCGGCGCGCCTCCCGGCTACGTCGGCTACGACGAGGGCGGGCAGCTGACCGAGGCGGTGCGCCGCCGGCCGTACTCCGTCGTGCTCCTGGACGAGTTCGAGAAGGCCCACCCCGAGGTCTACAACGTGCTCTTACAAGTCTTGGACGACGGCCGCCTGACCGACTCGAAGGGCCGCGTGGTCGACTTCTCGAACACGTTGATCATCATGACCTCGAACCTCGGGTCGGAGCGGATCACGCAGACGCTCGGGACCGACCGCGAGATCTCCGAGGCCGAGCTCGACGCGCTCCGCGACGAGCTGACGGCGATGCTGCGGACGCGGCTCCGCCCGGAGTTCCTCAACCGGATCGACGAGACCGTCGTGTTCCGCCCGCTCGGCCGGACTCAGATCCGCCGGATCGTCGAGATCCTGTTCGAGCGGACGCAGGCGATGGCGCTCAAGGCCCACGGCCTGCGCCTGGTCCTCACCGACGCGGCCAAGGACGCGCTCGCGGCCGAGGGCTTCGACGCGGCGTTCGGCGCGCGCCCGCTCAAGCGGGTGCTCCAGCGCCAGGTGGCCAACCGGCTGGCCGAGCAGATCCTGGGCGGCTTGGTCGCCGACGGCGACGCGGTCGTGATCGACGCGGCCCCGGGCGGCGGCGTGACGCTGGAGACGGTCCCCGCTGGCGACCCGCTGCCGGACGTCGGTGACTCCGGCGGCGAGGCCGAGGAGATGCCGATGACGCCGGCGGGCGAGGCGTAGCGGCCCGAACACTGGCAGCAGAACACTCCCGCCTTGGTGCCGAGGCGGGGGTCTACGCCGCCGCTTCGGCGACTCGCGCCGCAAGGCTCGCGACGAACGCGCGGAGCCTGGTGTCCGGCGACCACTCCCGGAAGTTGCCATTCGTACCCGTCTCCGGAGGTGACAGGAGAACCGTCGCTGCGGTATAGAGCCCTTCACGGACGAGACGTCGGCAGAGCTCATCGTAGCGAGCGGCGTACGAGGCACCGTCGAACGCCTCATCGACCTCGAAGTGCTGGGCCGTTGTGCCGACAGGCCGGGTTGAGCGCTCGCTGTCCTCGACGAGGGTGAGGTAGCCAACGAACGGCCGGGACTGGCCTCCAAACAGTCCCTCCCGGTAAGCGACGCGAAGATCCTCGCCCATCCCGATTGCTTCCTCTGCCCGATTGTTGAAGTTGTTTCCGAGGCTACCGATCTGGCTCTTGACCTCGATGGCCGCCACGAGGTGGCCTCCGTGGACGACCACAACGTCCCAGTCCTTGACCGGCCGGAAGAACCCCGGGAGCGTCGTACTTCTCTGGCCCCTCGGTCGCGTGCTGGAATAAATGGCCTCGGAGGGCAAGCCGTTCGCCGTGACGAGGTGGGCAAACAGCGCGTCGAACCCGTCGAGGTTCTTCCCTCCAGTGACAAGGCCGCGGTTTCCTGTGTCCACGCCGCCCTTTCGCTGTCCCGCGACGTGACGAGAGCGCCAAAACGTGGCCACGGCCTCGCGAGCCAGACGCTCGTACTGAGCGAGGTCCAGGCTCATCGGCCGCTCTCCGTCTCGTGTCGAACCGTCTCGGCCTCGTCGTCGCTGAGCCCGTATAGCTCGAATACGACCTCGTCGCATCGCTCTCGGGTGGATTGGGCTGCCGCGGAAAGACGATCTCGGAGGGCGGCCGGGACTGTCTCCCACTGAGGGACGCGAATCCGCCGGAGGTATTGGGCCTGGAAGCGGATGTAGCCCCCCCTCATCCGCACGGCGTAGGCTGCGACCTGGAACTCCGCAAGGCGAGACCGGAGGACCGCCTGGAGCGCCCGGAGGTCCCACGTGTCGGACGTGACGACGTAGAGATTGTGGTGCGGGTAGAGCTGTCCGCCGTCGTACGCCACCACGGCGCCACCTTTGATGTCCGGGATGAGGAGCTTCGGCCGCGACGTGAGCGCGGCGTGGACCTTGTCGATGGTCCGGTACCAACGGGCAGGCGTCTTCTTCGCGACGTGGCGCCGGCGGAGCGCGTCGCGGTGCCCCTCGAAGTACTCCCGGAGACGCGGGTACTCCGCGAGATCCACGAGGGAGCCGTCGTCGGCGAACGGGTTGGCCAGCGCTCGCCCCGACCATTCGACGGTGCCGTCCGGCCGAACGTCCTTGGCCATGGCTAGCGGGAGGATGCGATCGGGCTCAATCGGGAGGTCGTCGGGGGACGCGATAAAGACACGGTCAGCACCCGTGGCGACTCCGATCCCGGCCTTCCCGCCCGCTCCCTCAAGGGTTGGGTAGGTCCGTTCGAGACGCCGCAGAAGCGCGACCGCGTCGGAGGCCTCGAACACCCACGGCTCGTCGCCCGACAGCACACCCGCGACGTGGCGCACCGGGCCGTCCTCGTCTTCGCCGTCGAGTTGACGGGCGAGCCGCGCGAGGGACGCGTCGTCTATGCGAGGGTCCGCCGCGTAGGTGGTGGTCGCCGGCTTTGCCGAGTCCTCCGGTCGAGAGAGAGTGAACACGGACGGGTACGCGTCGACCTCACCCTCGAACGCGTCCGCGCCGTGCATCCCGACCATGTGGTCGAGGTGGAAGCTCTGCGCGACGAGCCCTCGGAGAGGGCCACCGTAGCGGTTCTTCATCCACCGGTCCGCGCAGATGTAGGTCAGCCGTCCGCCCGGCTTGAGGAGTCGCAGGCCCCGCTCGATGAACGGGACGTAGAGATCCGCCCGGTCGTAGATGGTCGCGTAGTCCTTGCGGTAGCGAGCGATGAGGGCGTCTGGGATCGCCTCCTGCCGGACATAGGGCGGGTTGCCAACGACAACTTCGAACCCGTCCTCGAACGGGACGAGCAGGAAGTCGTCGCACCGGAGCCACTCTGCGAGAAGGCTCTCCGCAACAGGCCCATCGATTCCCTCAACTGTCAGGCATCCCCAGAGATGGGCTCGGACGGTGTCGAAGGTGTCCCGATGAATCTCAACGGCCCGCACCGCTGACCGGAGACCGTCCACTCCCCCAGGCCGCCCCTCGCGGTTCCACGAGGCGAGCAGACGACGGGTGATCTCTTTGAGGAAGACACCGTCGCCGAAGGACGGCTCCAACACACGGACGGTGTGCAGAGGACGGTCCGCCCGATATCCCGCCAGGTCAAGCACGAACCGGGCGACCTCGGGCTTGGTGTGCACGGCGCCCCGCTCGCTTGGCGGCGCCAGCGCGAGCCGGCGAATGGCCTGCTCGACCGCCCCGCTCCGGCTCGGCCCCGGAGCCCACAGCGAGGTCTGAAACGCGGGCTCGGAGACGACAGGCATGAGGAGGAACAGGAGGGCGTGTCCCAAGATACTCGGCCACGCTCTCGCGCTCGTCGTTGGAGCAGGTCGCTCCAGCGCCAGGTGGCCAACAGGCTCGCCGAGCAAATCCTGGCCGGCCTGGTGGCCGACGGCGACGCGGTCGTCATCGACGCGGCCCCGGGTGGTGGCGTCTCGCTGGAGACGGTCCCCGCCGGCGACCCGCTGCCGGAGACCGGCGACGGCCTGGCGGCCGACGCGGACGTGCCGATGGCGCCGGCCGGCGAGGCGTAGTGTCGCCGCCGTGTCTCCCGTAGGGGCGTATTGAAATTACGCCCCTACGCCTCGCTCCAGACGGCCAGCTCGTTGCCGCTCGGGTCAAGAAAGTGGAAGCGCCGCCCGCCCGGGAACTCGAACGGCGGCGTCGAGACCGTCCCCCCGGCCGACTCGACGGCGCGCTGGCTGGCCTCCAAATCCCCCGAGGACAGGATGACCAGCGGGCCACCCGTCCGCAGCGTCTCGGCCTCTTCCATCCCGCCGGCCTCGCCGTCGCCGTCGAGGCGCTGGATGCCTGCGTACGTCGGGCCGTAGTCGGTGAAGGCCCAGCCGAAGGCGTCGCCGTAGAACCGCTTGGCCTCGGCGAGGTCGCGGACGGTGAACTCGATGTAGTCGATGGCGTGGTGCGTGGGCATGGCGGGCAGCGCGGGTGGGAGGAGTGGCAACCTAGCCCGACGGGGCCGCGGCCCGCCCGACCTGCCTCAGGAGGAGCAGAGACAGCGACCCGAGAACCGGCAACGAGGGATGCCTCTCCGTACCCTCCGGGATGGAGACTCCCCCTCTTTCCGAGCCCCTCGTCGTCGGCGGCACCGAGATCGCGCGCGGGACGCGCGTGACGGTCCGCCTGCCCATCGCGCCGCTGTACACGCTGGCGGCCATGTCGATGCCCGTCCACGTGGTGCGGGGCCGGCGCGACGGGCCGCGGCTGTTCGTGTCGGCGGCCATCCACGGCGACGAGATCCTGGGCGTCGAGATCGTCCGGCGGCTCTTGGGGCTGGGGCTGCTGAAGCACTTGCGGGGGACGCTCCTGGCCGTGCCCGTCGTCAACGTGTACGGGTACACGGCGCGGTCGCGGTACCTCCCCGACCGGCGCGACCTGAACCGCTCGTTCCCCGGCTCGCCGACCGGCTCGATGGCCTCGCGGCTGGCGCACCTGTTCATGGAGGAGGTCGTCGCGAACAGCACGCACGGGATCGACCTCCACACCGGCGCCATCGACCGGACGAACCTGCCGCAGGTCCGCGTCTCACTCGACCGGCCCGAGTCGGTCGCGATGGCGCGCCAGTTCCGGGTCCCGCTCATCCTGCACGCCAACCTCCGCGACGGCTCGCTCCGCCAGACGGTCTTGGAGCGGGGCGTGCCGGTCCTGCTCTACGAGGCCGGCGAGGCGCTCCGCCTGGACGACCGGGCCGTGCGGATCGGTCTCCGGGGCGTCGTCTCGGTGATGCGGAACCTGGGGATGCTGCCCAAGACGGCCCCGCCGCGCATCGCCGAGCCGCTCGTCGCCCGGAGCAGCGGGTGGACGCGGGCCGAGGAGAGCGGGACGCTCCGGCTGACGCGCGACGTCGGCGACTTGGTCAAGGAGGGCGAGCAGGTGGGCACGCTGACGGCCCCGCTCGGCGACGCCTTGACGCCCGTGGTCTCGCGCGACGCGGGGATCCTCATCGGCAAGACGCAGCTCCCGCTGGTGTACGAGGGCGAGGCGCTGTTCCACGTCGCCCGGCTCGACGAGCCCACGACGGCCCAAGCCCGCCTGTCGCGCTACGACGACCGGCTCTCGGGCTGGCGCGAGCCCGTCGACGCCGACCACTGACGCGCTCCGGGAGGCGTGTTGGGAGGGGGGAGTGTCTCGTCCGAGTCCCTCCCACGCTCCCATCCACCTTCCAGACCAAACAGAGACGGATCATCCGGAATCGGTACGACGCGCGCCGGGACACACCTCGGCGCGGATGTCATCGTCGCTCGACCCGTCTCCAGAAGACCGGGCTTGACAGGGCAACCGGGGGCCCGTACGTTCGCAACACATCTGTTGCCAACACATCTGCTGTGAGTGTGAAACTGCGACCGACACAGGGAAACTGGGTGACCGGTGACCGCTTCTGGGGCCGGGACTACGAGCTCCGCCGGTTCATCGAGATCCTCGACGGGGGGGAGCACATCCACCTGTCGGCTCAGCGGCGGATCGGCAAGACCAGCCTCATGCGCGAGGCCGGCCTGCGCCTGAACGACCGATACGCCTGTGTCCAAGTCGACGTCGAGGATGCCCAGTCGGCCGAGGACTTCGTGGCTGCCCTCGGCGCGGCGACTCGCGAACACCGAGGGCTGTGGGTCAAAACCCTGGAAGTGTTTCGGAACGTGCTCGGCACGTCGGCCGACGCGGTCGAGAGCCTCCAAGTAGACGAGGTCACGATCAAGATCCGCGAGGGGCTCGTCGGCGGGTCGTGGAAGGCGAAGGCCGACCGGCTGGTCGGGGCGCTGGCGGAGGGGGACCGGCCGGTGATCCTGTTCCTCGACGAGGTGCCGGTGCTGGTCAACCGGATGCTGGGTGGGCCCAAGCACGAGACGACGCCGGAGCGCCGGGAGGCCGCCGACCTGTTCCTCTCGTGGATGCGGGCGGCGGCGCTCCGCCACCAGGGCCGAATCCGGTTCGTGGTGACGGGCTCCATCGGGTTCGGCCCCATCCTCCGTGCTGCCCACCTGAGCGCGACGATCAACCACCTCCACCACGTCGACCTCCGGCCGTGGGACGAGGACACGGCCCTCGGCGCGCTGCACGCGCTCGGAAACTGGTGCGGCCTGACCTGGGCCGACGGCGCCGCCGAGCGAGTGGTGGAACGCCTGGGCGTGTGCGTGCCTCATCACGTCCAGGTGTTTTTCGGCCACGTCCGCGAGGTGACGGAGCGCCGGGGCGCCACGGTGTGCACCGTCGACGACGTGGACGCGGCCTACACAACGCGGATGCTCGGGTCGCGCGGGCACGCCGAGCTGGACACGTTCGAGGAGCGGCTGAAGCTCGTGGTCCCGCACGACGCGCTGCCGTTCGTGATCGACCTCCTGACCGAGGCCGCCGTCACCGGCCGGCTGGACGAGGGGACCGTCCGGGTCTACCTCGACGACCACGGCTTCGAGGGGCGCGACGGCGACCGTCTCGCCCGGCACGTCTTGGACGTGCTCGACCACGACGGCTACCTCCACCGCGACGGCGACCACTTCGCGTTCAGCTCCCATCTGCTCCGCGACTGGTGGCAGGCCAAGCACGGCAGCACTTTCACCCCCGCCGCGGATCGATGAGCGACCTCACGATGAAGTACAATCCAGCGTTCTTGGATGACGAGACGCTGATCCGGACGTTCGTCGTCCGGCACCGCGAGTTCGCCTCGGTGATGGAGTCAGTTCGCGAGAACATCGGCGACGCGAACCAGCACGTGCTCGTGATCGGGCCGCGCGGGAGCGGCAAGTCGACGCTCGTGCTCCGCGTGGCGGCCGAGGTCCGGCGAGACGAGGCGCTCCGGGACCAGTGGTACCCGGTGGTGTACGGCGAGGAGAGCTACCTCGTCACGAGCGCGGGCGAGTTCTGGCTCGAAGCGCTCTTGCAGGTGGCCGAGCAGACGGGCGAGCCCCGCTGGCGCCAAGCCCACGACGACCTGCTGAGCGAGCCGGCGTCCGACCGCCTGGCGCGCCGGGCGCTGGCGCAGCTGATGGACTTCGCCGACGAGCGGGGCGTCCGGCTCCTGTTCATCGTCGAGAACCTGCACCAGATCATCGGCAGCCAGATCGCCGACGACGACGAGATGTGGGCCTTGCGGCGGACGCTCCAGACGGAGCCCCGCGTGATGCTCCTCGGGACGGCCACGCGCCGGTTCGACCAGATCGACGACCGGGGACAGGCGCTCTACGAGTTCTTCCGCATCCTCGACCTCGACCCGCTCGGCTCGCTCGACGAGATCGGCGACCTCTGGGAGCTGGCGGGCAACACGGACACGCCGCGCGCCTTCCTGCGGCCGGTCGAGATCCTGACGGGCGGCAACCCGCGCCTCATCCGCATCCTGTCGGAGTTCGCGGCCCGGACCTCGTTCCAGGACCTGATGGAGAACCTCGTCCACCTGATGGACGAGCACACGGAGTACTTCAAGCACCACCTCGACCGGCTGGCGCCGAAGGAGCGCAAGGTGTTCGTGGCCCTGGCCGACCGCTGGGACCCGGGCACGGCCAAGGACATCGCCGAGGTGGCCCGAATGGAGACGAGTCTGGTGAGTGCGCAGCTGGCGCGGCTCGAAGCGCGCGGCGCCGTCCGCGTGGTGGACCAGCGGGGGCGGACGAAGGTGTACCAGGTGGCCGAGCGGCTCTACAACGTGTACCACCTGATGCGGCGGCGGGGGCAGGCCTCGGCGCGGGTCCGGGCGGCCGTCCGGTTCATGGTGCACTACTACGAGGGGGACCGGCTGGTGCCAGCCGTCCGCGCGCTCGTGCACGAGACTGGCGCTCTCGCGCCCGACCAGCGGCGAGACCACTACCTCGCCTACGCCGAAGTGCTGGACCGAACCGAACCGTCCCTCCGGGCACGCATCGTCGCCGAGACGCGGGAGGACCTGTACGCGCTGCCAGACGTGCCCGAGGATCTCCGCCAGCGGCTCGACGCGGAGGCTAATCCGCACATGACAATTCCGTTGGAGGAGTTACTCTCCATTGAACCAGCCTCACTTGACGAAGAGGCCGCACGCTGGCTAGAGGGCGTTCTTATTGACCACTATAAGTTGATGCCTTCGGTCAGCCTTGCAGAGGCGCTTCTGGCGGTGGAGGGCAGCATCCTCGCGTATGGATCGGACGATCCGCTGTCTCACCGTCGCCGTGGCTTCTTCCTAGCCCAACTCGACCGACACAACGAGGCCCTCGATGCCTACGACCGCGCCCTCGATCTCCAGCCCGACCACCCAAACACGCACTACAACAGAGGGAGTGCTCTCTTCATCCTCGGCCAGGTTGACGAGGCACTAGACGCTTACGACCACGCTATTTACCTCCAACCGGACCACTGGAATGCGCACCTCAACCGGGGCATTACACTTGCCGAACTCGACCGACACGACGAGGCCCTCGACGCCTACGACCGCGCCCTCGATCTCCAGCCCGACCACCCGAACACGCACTACAACCTGGGTGGCACACTTGCCGAACTCGACCGACACGACGAGGCCCTCGACGCCTACGACCGCGCCCTCGATCTCCAGCCCGACCATCCGGACACACGACACAACCGAGGCGTCACACTCGCCATTCTCGGCCGATACGACGATGCATTGCGTGCGCTGGCAGTTCTCACTCAGCAGATCCCGACAGCACGAGACGCGCCCGGCCTCACTTACATCAGCACCGCGTTGGCGGCGAGTGGGCGCACCGAGGCCACACTCGATGTTCTGCAAGCGTCGCCTCTGGCGCCCGAGATCGAGCCGCTGCTGGTCGCCCTCCGCCTGGACCTCGGCGAGACCGTCGACGTGGCGCAGGAGATCGAGGGAGTTGCCCGGGACATCCTGGCCGATATCGAGACGGCGCGGGCACGGCTGAGCGAACAACCCACCGAGGACGGACCCGATTCCGCCGAGTGACCCCAAATCCAGTGGACGTGTCCCGGGTCGGTCGTAGGGACGCGATGCATCGCGTCCGCGAGACGGGCTGGGGGGCGGACACGACAAGGACACGACAAGACACGACAAGTCGTGTCCCTACGGCGAAGGTGACGGCTCAGCCGGACTGGGTACGAGACCCTGGCTACCGGCTACACCACCGTTGCCTTCCACCGGCCTCGCCGGAACAGAACAGCAACGACCGCTTCCACCGACTCGGCCACGACGACGGCCCAGAACACGCCGTCCTCGCCCCACCCCGCCGGCACCGACAGCGACCACGCCGGCGTATCTGGAGCGCCCGGTAGCAGCCGAGGTCTGCGAGGGCGAGGAGCCATCCCACGACGACCGGCTCTCGGGCTGGCGCGAGCCCGTCGACGCCGACCACTGACCCCCGCGGCCCGTTCGCGCACGGGACCCGCTACCAGCGAACCGCCGTGCCCCGCGTGTCGACGTGGACGAACGGGCCGCGCACCGCGTTGGCGTCGTAGATCCCCAGCCCGCCGACGAGCCCGTCGTATCCCGGCTCGTCGGTCAGGCCCTCGACGACGGCCGCCAGCCACTCGGCGTCGGCGCGCGTGACGGCGCCGTCGCCGTCGAGGTCGTCCATGACGCCGTCGCCGTCCTCATCCACGAAGACGTCGGCGGCGTCGCCGTAGAGGTGGCGGCTGTAGACGGTCGTGTTGCCGATGGCCGCGTTGTAGGCCGGCGTGCGGAAGCCCGACATCACCGTGAGCCCGTCGGCCGGGACGCCGGCGGCGCGGACGGCACCCACCGTGCGCTCGAGCTTGAGCAGCAGCGGCCCGCTCAGCACGATGTACTTGGGCCAGCCGGACGCCTGCTTGGCGAGGAACTGGCCCAGGCGGAAGTGCGGCGAGACCGGGAGGTCCACCAAGTCCGGCGTGACCTGGACGAAGCCCGGCGGCTCGTCGTAGGCCGGGTCTCCGTTCATCGGCTCGTCCTCGTAATCCCCAATGGCGTAGGCGCCGATGGCGTCGGTCGAGTGGTCGAACGGGACGAGGGTGAGGGCCTGGAGCACCATGGCCTCGCCGCCCGGCCCGGAAATGGCGACGCGCGAGACGCCCGGCGTGGTCGGCGCCGTCCACGTCCAGGCACGCGGCCCGGTCCGAGCGAGCACGCCGTCGGTCGCCTCAGCCTGCACCTCCCCGCCGAGGTAGCGGGCCCGGAGCGCGAGCGTGTCGCCGGGCAAGGCCGTCACCGCGAACGTGTCGTACGGGATCACCAGGCCACCGACCTCGACGGCGAAGCCGGCGCCCCCGTCGGCCGGGCTCGGCAGGAGGCCGGGCGGCGCGGTCTCGGCCGGCGGAGGCGCCGGCGCGACGGGCTCGACGGCCGGCCGCGTGACGGCGAACAGGCCGAGCGCGAGCGCCGCCAGCACGGCCACACCCGCGGCCACCGGCTTGAGACGCGACGGCCGTCGCGCACCCTTCACCTCCTCGACGGGAATGTGGGCCACGGCCTACGCCTCGTCGATCTCGTCGTAGACGTCCTCCGAAAAGTGGACCGTGCCGTCGTCGTCGGCCCAGACCGGGAGGTAGACGATGTAGACCGGGATGGTCTGGTCCAACACCACCTTTTGGCGGTCGCCCGTCGTCATGGCCTGGCGGACGCGGGCCTCGTCCCAGCCCTGAGCCCCCAGGACCCAGGCGCCAAACGCGGCCGGCTCCTCCAGGCGGATGCAGCCGTGGCTGAACGTCCGGTCGGCCCGGTCGAAGAGGTTGTCGGCCGGCGTGTCGTGGAGGTAGACGGCGTACTGGTTGGGGAAGATGTACTTCACCAGCCCCAGCGCGTTGTCCGGGCCCGACTTCTGGCGGATCCGGAGCGAGCCGTTGTCGACGCGGCGGAGGTTGGCCGCCGTCATGTCGTAGACGGTCGCGTCCGGGGCGTAGTGGCTGACGATCTCGAAGCCGCGCTCGTCCAGCGACGCCGTCCCGTCGCCGACCAGCTCCTCGCTCGCGATCGACGGCGGGACGTTCCAGAAGGGCCGGAAGACGACGTGCTCCATCTCGTCGTGGAAGAGCGGCGTGGCCCGGCCGTCGTAGGTCTCGCCCACGACGACCTTCATCTGGACCGCCTCGCGGTCGCCCTCGAAGCCGCGCACGCGGAACTCGGGCACGTTGACGATCACGTAGCGGGCGTCGGGCCCCTCGGGGAAGGCCGGGAGGTCGTCCCAGCGGTCGAGCGTGGCCTCGATCTGGGCGACCCGGTCGGTGGCCGGCACGTTGAGCGCGGCCCGCGTGTTGCCGCCGAGCAAGCTGTCGACCGCGAGCCCCTGCCGGGCCTGGAAGGCGGCGAGCGCCGCCACGAGCGGCCCGTCGTAGACGTCGCCCGTCGGTGCGGCGCCGGCCAGGTCGTCGGTGGTCGCGAGCCGGTCGCGGAGGGCCTGGACCTGAGCGGCGGCCGTGTCGCCGGGCTCGACCAAGTCGCCCGCGGGGATCGGGGCCCACCCGCCGCCGTCGGCGACCTGCCGGTAGCGGTCGAGCGCGGTGTCGAGCCGCTCGCGCGCCGTGAGCAGCGAGTCGCGCGACATGCCGGCGTTGGTGGCCGTCGAGTCGGTCGGCGCCGGGGTGGAGCCCTGGGCATCGGCCGAGGTCGTGGGCGAGCCGTCGGTGGCCGGGCTGGCGTCGGCGCCACCGCCGCAAGCGGCGAGCGGGAGCGCGACGAGGAGAAGGGCGAGGAGCTTCATGTGCGTACGGCGTGTTCTCCTCTTCTAACCCCGCAGCGCGCGTCCTGTTCGGCGACCGACGCACGGGGCGGACCGGGCGTTCACGTCCGCCCCTCCGCAGGCTGTCAGTTGGCGAACACCGGCGGCCCGTCGCCTTCGATGACCGTCACGTCCTGGACGGCGAACCACCCCTCGCCCTCGGCCCCCGCCGAGTTCTTGTAGGGCACCGGCTCCCCGTCCGGCCCCCGCCCCGGCACGATGTCGACGACGTAGACCAGGTCCTTGACGATGTCGCGCCCGGCGGCGTCCTGCCCGACCGTCACGCCGGGCGACACGTCGGCCACGCGCCCTTCGATGGCGCCCAAGAGTTGCCCCGCCCGCGTGTACAGGTGGACGCGGACGCGCTTGCCGACCAAGCGGTAGTCGGGGCTGGACATGAGACCACGGGGAGGAGACCGCAAGGTCGCTCCGGACGGGGCCCCGTCGCTACCCGAGCAGCCCGTAGGGGTCGCCGGCGAACCAGACCGCGCCGTCGTCCGTCCGTAGGGTGCTTGTGCACTCCCGACGGCTCCATGCCCGCCATCTCGTTCTTCTACGGACTCGTCGTCTACCTCTACTTCTTCGACGAGGGCCAGCACCACGAGCCGCACGTCCACGTCAAGTACCAGGGGGAAGAGGCGGTCTTGCGGATCCCGGACGGCGAGGTGCTCGACGGGACGCTCCCCCGGCGCAAGCTGAAGTTGGCGCAGGCCTAGATGGAGATCCACGCCGAAGAGCTCGAAGCCAACTGGGCGCTGGCGGTCGCCGGCGAGCCCGTCTTCAAGATCGACCCGCTCCGCTGATGGCCCTCCAGACCATCGTCGACGCCCGACCGGTCTCCGAGGGCGTCCTGCACGTCCGGTTCGCGTCGGGCGAAGAGCGCCGGTTCGACGTCCGGCCGTACCTGAGGAGCACGTTCTTCGAGCGGCTGGCGGACCCGTCCTACTTCGCCCAGGTCCGCGTGGAGGCGGGGACGGTGACGTGGCCCGAGGGGCACGACTTCGACCCGGGTACGATCTACGCTCGCGGGACCGAACAGGACGTCGTCCCGTAGCCGATCTCGCCGTCAGCCCAGCCGCCCGTAGGGGTCGCCGGCGAACCAGACCGCGCCGTCGTCGCCGGCCCAGGCGGGGAGGTAGGCGATCACGATGGGGACGCGGGCCGCGAGATCCACCCGCTGATGGCCGCCGCCGTCCATCGCCGCCTGGACCTCGGCCTCGGGCCAGCCCAAGAGCCACGCCCCTAGCGTCGCCGGCCGCTCCAGGCGGACGCAGCCGTGGCTCAGCGCCCGCTCGTCGCGCGCGAAGTAGGCCTTGGCCGGCGTGTCGTGGAGGTAGATGTTCTGGGCGTTGGGCAGCATCACCTTGAGCAGGCCGAGCGCGTTCGCCGGCCCGGCGGCCTGGCGGATCAGCAGGTGGCCGTCGACCACCTGCTGGAGGGTCCCGGCCGTCATCGCGTGGACCTCGGCGTCGGGCGAGAACGAGCGGACGAGCTCGAACCCGTCGGCCGCCAGCTTGTCCGGGCCCTGGGGCACCAGCTCGGCGACGGCGATCGCGGTCGGCACGTTCCAGAAGGGGCGGAAGACGAGGTACTCGATCTCGTCGCGGAAGAGCGGCGTCCGCCACCCGTCGGCGTCGGCCCCGACGACGGCCTTCATGGCGACCGCCTCGCGGCCGGCGTCGAACCCGCGGACGCGGTACTCGGGCACGTTGACCAGGACCCACCGCCCGTCGCGGGGGAGGTCGAGGTCGGCGACCCGGTCGAGCGCCGTCGCCACTTGGCGGGCGCGGTCGGCGGCCGGCACGTTGAGCGCGGCCCGTGTCTTGGGCCCCACGATGCCGTCGGCGTCGAGTCCCAAGCGGGCCTGGGTGCGCGCGAGGGACGCCGCGAGCGCCGCGTCGAGCACATCGCCGACGAGGGCCGCGTCGCCCAAGGCGCCCTCGGCCCGCAGGCGCTGGCGGAGGGCCGGGACCTGGGCGGCGTCGGTCTGGCCCACCGACACGAGCGGCCCGTCGGGGACGGACGACCAGCCCCCGGCCTCGGCGACGGCGCGGTAGCGGCCGAGCGCGGCCGACAGGCGGGCGGACCCGTCGGGCGGAGGGGACGCGCGGACGGGGGCGGCCAGGGCCGCGAGCAGGACGAGGGCGATCAGACGAGCCATGGGGGGGACGCTCGGGGGGGACGTCAACGTACGGGACGGCGGGGCCCGCGGCGGCAACCGCGGCGGGGCTGGCGGGTTCACCCGAGCCTCTTCCCCGATCCGCCATGCACCCGGACCAGTCCACGCCCGACAGCCACCGCTACTCCGCCTCCGACAGCCAGGCCGCCAAGGCCCGCAAGCCCGAGGCCGACCAGCACGACGACGCCATCGAGCCCGACCGCGACGCCGCCCCGGCGGCCACCGAGGTCGAGGACGGCGCCCGCGTCGCCGAGGCCGGCCACGCCTACGTCGGCCGGACCATGGACGACGCCCTCAAGTCGAGCCCCCGGGTCGAGGACCGCGACGAGGCCGTCGACGAGGACCCGACCACGTCCCGCGACGACTGACGCCGCCCGGGCCGTGGCCCAGGCGGCGTGTGAATACGGCCGTCTCGTGACACGAACCCGAGACTCGTCCGTAAGACCCGGCGAGGGAAGCCGCTGTGCGAACGGTCGCGCAGTAGCAGGGGCGTGGGGGCCGTGGTGGGACCCCGCGCCCCCCCTCGGGGCGGGGCCCGGCGCCAGGGCCCACGGGCGCCGACGGTATCTTGTCGCTCCGCCCCTCGGCCCCGCGTGTACCTCAGTCGGCTCGACCTCCACGGCTTCAAGAGCTTCGCCCAGAAGACGTCCGTCGACTTCTCCCCGGGCGTCACGGCCATCGTCGGGCCGAACGGGTGTGGCAAGTCGAACGTGATCGACGCCGTCCGGTGGGTGCTCGGCGAGCAGCGGTCGCGGCTCCTGCGGAGCGAGTCGATGGCCGGCGTCATCTTCAACGGGTCGTCCGGGACGAAGGCGCTGGGCCTGGCCGAGGTCTCGCTGACGGTCGAGAACACGCGCGGCGTCTTGCCCACGGAGTACGCCGAGGTGACCGTCACCCGGCGGCTCTACCGCAACGGCGACTCCGAATACCTCCTCAACGGGACGGTCTGCCGGCTGCGCGACGTGCTCGACCTGTTCATGGACACCGGCATGGGCGCCGGCGCGTACTCCGTGATCGAGCTGTCGATGGTCGAGGACATCCTGTCCGAGCAGGCCGACGACCGGCGGCGGCTGTTCGAGGAGGCGGCCGGCGTGACCAAGTACAAGCGGCGGCGGGCCCAGGCGCTCAAGCGGCTCGACTCGACCCAGGCCGACCTCACGCGGTTGGACGACATCGTCGAGGAGGTCGACAAGCAGGTCCGCAGCCTGAGCCGGCAGGCGCAGAAGGCGGCCCGGCACGAGCGGCTGGCGACGCGGCTCCGACGGCTCGAGCTGGCGCTGGCGGCGCACGACGTGGAGCGGCTCCAGGCCGAGCGCGACACGCTCGAGGCGACCGCACGCGAGCGCGGGGCCGAGGCCGAAGGGTTGGGGGCGCAGGTGGCGACGGGCGAAGCCCAGATCGAGGAGGCGCGGACGGCGCTCGTCGGGCTCGAACAGGACATGGCCGTCGCCGCCCGTGCGCTCCGGACGCACGCCGAGACCGTCCAGAAGCTGGAGGCCGAGATCCGCCTGGGCGACGAGCGCCGGTCGGCCGGGCGGCGGGCGCTCGACCGGATCGGGCGCGAGCGCGACGCCGACGCCGCGCGGGCCGAGGACGCCCGACGCGAAGAGGACGACGCAGGCGGACGGATCGAGACGGCCCAGGCGACGGTGGCCGAGCGCGACGCGGCCCTGTCGGTGGCCGACGACGCGCGCGCCGAGGCCCACGACGCCGCGGGAGCCGCCCGTCAAGCGGCCCAGTCGGCCCGGGCGACGGCGGCGGAGGCGACGGCCGCGCTCCGCGACGCCGAGCGGGCGGTCGAGCGCGCCCGCGACCGACATACCCTGCTCACGGCCGAGGCCGCGCGCGTCGACGCCGAGCGGGAGGCGCTGGCGGCCGCGCCCCACGACCAGCCCGACCGCGACCGTCTCGACGCGGCCCAAGCCGACCTCGTCGCCGCGGCCCAGCACCTCGACGCAGCCGTCGCCGAGCGCGACGCCGCCCGCGACGTCTTCGAGGCGGCCGACGCCGATCGCCAGCGCGCCCGGGCCGGCGTCAGCGCCGCCCGGGCCCAAGCCGACCTGCTGCGGGCGCTCGTGGAGGCCGGCCCCGACGGCGACGGCGCCGCCGCGTTCCTGGCCGCCCACCCCGACGTCGACGCGCCGCCGCTGGCCGAGGTCGTCGGCGCGGCCGAGGGCGACCGGCTGGCGCTCGACGCGGCGCTCGGCGTGTGGGCCCAGGCCCTCGTCGTCCCCGACGAGGGCGCGGTCGACGCGGCGGTCGAGCAGCTCCGCGACGCCGAGCGCGGCCGGGCCACGTTCCTGGTGCTGTCGCGCGTCCGCCCGCCCGCCGGGCGACCCGCCGTGCCGCCCGGAGCAATGCCGGCCCTCGACCTGGCCCGTGTCGACGACCGCTTTCGCCCGCTGCTGGAGGCGCTGCTCGGCCGGACCTTCGTCGTCGGCTCGCTCGCCGACGCCCGCTCGCTCCGCGACATCCACCCCGACGCCCGGTTCGTGACCCGGGACGGCGCGTGGGCCGAGGCGGGCCCGGCCGTCCACGGCGGCTCGGCGACGCTGTCGGTCGGGGCCGGCCGGTTCGGTGTGCGAGAGCGGCAGGCGGAGGCGGACGAGGCGCTGGCGGAGGCGGAGCGACACCCTCGACGTGGCGGAGCGGCGCGCGGAGACGGCCCGCGCCGATCGGGACGCCGCTGAGCAGGCCCGTCGGCAGGCCGAGGCCGCCCGCGACGCGGCCCGCGACGTGCGCGACGGCGCCCGCGACGCGGCGACTCGGGCCGACGCCCAGGCCGCCGCCCGCGAGTCCCAGCGGGCCCGGCTGTCGGCCCGCACCGACGAGCTCCGCCAGCAGGTCGACGCGCTCCCCGACACCGACGCCCTCGACGAGGCGGTGGCCGCGCGCCAGCGCGACGCGTCCGACGCCCAAGCCCGGCAGGCGACGGCCGACGGCGCGTTGGACGCTGCGACCGCGGCCCGCCAGTCCGCCGAGACCGCGTGGAGCGACGCCCGCCTGGCCCACGCCCGCGCCCAGTCGGCGGCGCAGGCGGCGCGCGACGACCGCGACCGGGCCGCGCGCACGCTCGAAGACATCGCCCGGCGCCAGGCCGACCGCGACGCCGAGGCCGACCGCCTCGGGGCCGAGATCGCCCAGGCCGAGACCGCCGCCGAGACCGTCACCGCGCGCCTCGACGCCGAGCGGCGCCAGACGGACGCCTTGCAGACGCAGGCGTCCGACGCCGAGACGGCCGTGCTCCAGGGCCGCGCGCGCATCGCCGACGCCGAGCGCGCCTTGCGTGAGGTCCGCTACGCACGCGAGGCCGCGGCCACCGCCCGCGCCGACGCCGAGCGCCGGTTGGCCGAAGTCGCCACGCGCCAGGAGACGACGCTGGAGCGGCTGGACGAGGAGCACGGCGCCGACCTTGATGAGGCGGCGGCCGAGCTCGACCGGCTCCAGGCCGAGGAGCTCTTCCAGCCCGACACGGCCCGCGTCCAGATCCCCGATCTCCGCCAGAAAATCCGCGCGCTCGGCGCCGTCAACGCGCTCGCGCTCGAGAGCTACGAGACCGAGCAGGAGCGGCTCGCCTTCCTCCAGGAGCAGCGGGCCGACTTGGCCAGCGCCGAGGCGTCGCTCCTGGAGACGATCCGCGAGATCAACGAGACCGCCCGGGCCCGCTTCGACGAGACGTTCACCCAGGTCCGCCAGGCGTTCCAGAAGATCTTCGCCGACCTCTTCGGCGGCGACGCCACGGCCGACGTGGCCCTCGACGGCGACGACCCGCTCGAAGCGCCGGTCACCATCACGGCCCAGCCGACCGGCAAGCGGCCCGTCTCGCTGACCCAGCTCTCGGGCGGCGAGAAGACGCTGACGGCGACGGCGCTCCTGTTCGCGATCTACCTCGTCAAGCCGTCCCCGTTCTGCATCCTGGACGAGGTCGACGCCCCGCTCGACGACGCCAACGTGGGCCGGTTCATGCGGCTCATCCGGTCATTCTCGGACTCGACCCAGTTTATCCTGGTCACCCACAACAAGCTGACGATGGAGGCGGCCGACCGGATGTACGGCGTGACGATGCCGACGCCGGGCATCAGCCGGCTCGTCGGCGTCCGGTTCGACGAGGCGGAGGCGATGGAGAGTGAGGGGTAGGCGCGCCCCGGGCCCGTCCCGTTCACCGGGCCTCGGAGTTGCGGGCCCTGGGTGCCGGACGGGGGTTCCATTCTCTATCCTCCCCTCTCTCCTCTCCTCTCTCCGATGCCCTTCGCCGCGCTCGACGCCACCGCCGAGGCCCTCGCCCGCCGCGTCCTCGCCGACGTCCCCGCCGACCGCCCCCGCGGCGCGGCCGACGTCGACCGGCTGCCCGCTCCGCTGGTCCCGGTCTTGCACGCCCGGCTGGCGGCGGCCGTCGAGGCCGCGGCCCCGATGCCGTCGGCGTGGCTCGACGCTGCGCCCGTCCGGGAGGCCACCGAGGCGTGGCTCGACGCCGCTCGCGGCGCCGTCGCCTTCCCCACGGACGAGTGGCCACGGGCCGTCCGCGAGGCGGCGACCCGGGCGCTGGCCCACCTCGTCCGCCCCGCCGAGACGCTGGCGGCGGTGGCCTTCCTCGACCGCCCGGCCACGCTCCCCATGGCCGACGCGCTGGACCGGATCCGCGTGTTCGGGCCGTACCCCTACCTCCCCCAGATCGCCGCGCGCTACGCCGAGCGGAAGGGGCTCGACACCATCGACCGGGCCGGGCTGGAGCAGCTGTTCCTGCGGATCGACCGCCGGATGGCGTCGACGTTCGGGCCCGACGACTGGGCAACGCTGCTCGGCCCGCTCCTGGACCTCGTCGGCCCGGTGGGCTCCCCGGCGGGGACGGTCCCGACCGCGCTGCTCCGGCCGCTGTTCATGACCAAGGGCGCCGGCGCCGTCGCCGTCGAGCTCGAAGGGATCGACGCCGTGTCCCCGGCCGATCTCCGCGCCGTCCTCGACCGGGCCCTCGTCCCGACCGACGTCGGCCCCGAGGGGCCTCCCCCGCCGACCCTGGTTGCCTCACCCCCAGCTGCGGAGGCGGCGGACGCGGGCCCCGCGGACGTGGAGAGCCAACCAGACGAGCCGCGCCGGCCCGACGCCGAACCAGTTCCCTCGCTCCCCGTCGACGAGGCGGACGGTCCGCCGACGATCGGGTCCAAGTACCTCGCGCCCGAGTACGACGGCGACGACGCCTCGGCCGTGCTCGGCCCCCCGCGCCCGGCCGGCTCCTCGGCCCCCGACGACGCTCCGGCCAGCGCCCAAGACGACGTGGCGGAAGGCTCGTCCGACGCCGACGCTTCTGCGAGCGACGTCGGTGCGGACGAGCGGACGGACGGGGACCGCGATGCCGCGGGAGCGCCGGTCCCGTCCGAGCCCGGCGCTCCCGAGCCCGAGTTCGAGGAGACGCCGTCGGCCTCGTCTCCCGATCTGCCGACCGCGTCGGCGGACGAGGCGGTGCCGGAGACCGACGACGCGCCGCCCGACGGGACGCCCCCGACGGGCTGGCGTCCGCTCGACGCCTTCGAGACCTCGCTCCCCCCGGCCGACGTGCCCTCGCCGGAGGACGAACCGCTCTGGCGCCGCCTCGCCCGATCGGAGGAAGAGGCGGCGGCGGACAGCGAGGCGACGACGCCGGCGGCCGACGAGGAGGAGCCGCTGTGGAAACGGTTCGCCCAGTCCGACCTCGCCGCGCGCCTGCCCGTGACCCCGCCGAGCCCGGACTCCGACGCGGCCGGGGGCTCGGAGCTCGACACGCTCGAAGCCCGCGTCCTGGGACCGGACGCCCGGGAGCGCCGGGACTGGTTCGTCGAGGACCTGTTCGACGGCTCGCCGAGCGCGTACCACGACACGCTCGGCCGGATCGACCAGGCGACGACGTACACCGAGGCCACGTCCATCGTCTCGTCCGACGTGTTCCGCGCCCACCGCGTCAACCCGTACACCGAGAGCGCGGTCGCGTTCATCGACGCGATCCAGACCCAGTTCGACGCCCCGTGACGACCGCCGTCGTGCCGGCCCCGACATCGTGACCGAGCCCCTGTGGATCGAGACGGGCGGGACCCGGCAGTTCGTCGGCCTCGCCGGGCGCGGGGCGGTCCCCGTGCTCCTGGTCCACAGCGGCCCCGGCGCCTCGCTCCTCCCGTTCGCCCGCGCGCTCGGCCGGGACACCGGGCTCGAGCGCGACTTCACGCTCGCGTACTGGGAGCAGCGGGGGACGGGGAAGTCGAGGGGGACGCTCGCGGAGGACGACCTCTCGCTCGGCGCCATCGTCTCGGACGCGGCCGCGGTGGCCGAGCGCCTCGCGGAGCGGTTCGGGCGCCCTCCGCTCGTCGTCGGCCACTCGTGGGGGACGGTCGTCGGCGTCTTGCTCGCTCGCGGCCGGCCGGACCTCGTCGCCGCCTACGTCGGGGTCGGGCAGGTCGTCCACGTCCGCGACCAGGAGGCGTCGTCGACGGCGTGGGCGCGCGAGCGGGCGGCGGCGGGCGGCGACCGAGCGGCCCTCCGAGCGCTCGACCGGCTGGGGCCTCCGCCGCACACGGCGGCCGAGATGCTCCGCCAGCGCGGCGTGCTCGCCCGGTTCGGCGGGGTGTGGCACGGGCACGGCCGGGCGGCGCTCGTGCTCTCCGGTCTCCGCGACTACCTCGCGACGCCGGAGTACGGCCCGCGCGACCTGTGGCGCCAGGCGCGCGACCCCACGTTCTCGCTCCGCGCGCTGATGGCGGACAAGCTCGCCGTGGACCTGGTCGCCCAAGCGCCTCGGCTCGACGTCCCCGTCCACGTGATCGCGGGAGTGCACGATCGGGTCGCGCCGCTCGGGCTCGCCGAGCGCTGGGTCTCGTCGCTCGACGCGCCTCGCGGGAAGCGGCTCGTCCGGTTCGAGCGGTCCGCGCACCTGGCCCACGTCGAGGAGCCCGCGCGGTTCGAGACGGTCGTCCGAGAGGCCGCGGCGGGAGCGCGCTAGCCCGCCGGCGCGTCGCCACCGCACGGCGGGCCGGTCGCTATCCGAACGCCGCCGCGCGCTGCCGGACCGTCTCGGCCAGGTCCGACATCGCGACGACGGACGCGGCCGGGAGCGCGCCACTGGCGACGAGCGCGTCGATGCCCTCCCGCGTCAGCGCGTCCGGGACGACGACCACGGCGAGGCCGGCCGCCAGCGCGGCCCGGGTGCCGGCCGGCGAGTCCTCGATCACGAGGGACCGCTTGGCGTCGGCGCCGAGCCGGTGGAGAGCGAGCCGGTAGCCCTCGGGGTCCGGCTTCGTCTGGGCCACGTCGTCGGCCGTGACGACCGTGTCGAAGGCGTCCGCCAGGCCCAGCCCCGCCAGCACCAGGCCCGCGTTCCGGGCGCCGCTCGTGGTGACGAGCGCGACCGACCGGGCCACCGACCGGGCATCGCGGACGAGCGCGACCGCGTGCTGGCGGGCGTGGGACCGGACGAGGTCGCCGTCGGCCAGCATCTCGCGGTAGCGGTCGAGGCGGACGGCCACGTAGCTCGCCCAGGGCTCGACCGAGCCGTCGTGCGCTCGGGCGGCGTCCTCCAGCCCGAATCGGTGAAGCAAGGAGGTGGAGATCTCCCGGCGCGACCAACCGATGCAGTCGGCGTAGGCTCGCTCGACATCCGCCGGGTCGAGGTCGGGGCGCAAGCGGTGGGCGGCCCAGGCGTACGACTCGGCCTTGAGCGGCTCGGTGTCGGCGAGGGTGCCGTCGAGGTCGAAGGCGAGGAGGTCGAGCATGGGCAGACGGTGGGCGGGGGGGGTAGGCGAAGGTGCGGACCGCCGGCGGCCCGCGCCAGTCCGCAGCGGGCCGGGCGTGACCGGGCGACCGCACGCCGAGCGGTCGGTAGCTTCCGAGACCCGCTCCGACCTCCATGCCCGACGCTCCGACCTCCGACGCCCAGACGCACGCCGACCTCTACGCCGACCTCGACCGCCGACGCGCCGAGAGCCGCCAGGGCGGGGGCCAGGCCCGCGTCGACCGCCAGCACGAGCGCGGCAAGCTGACCGCGCGCGAGCGGATCGAGATCCTGCTCGACTCGGGCTCGTTCGTCGAGACCGGCGCGTTCGTCCGCCACCAAGCGACGGGCTTCGGGTTGGAGGACAGCCGCCCCTACGGTGACGGCGTCGTGACGGGCTGGGGCACGGTCGACGGGCGGACGGTGACCGTCTTCTCCCAGGACTTCACCGTGTTCGGCGGGTCGCTGGGGCTGGCGCACGCCGAGAAGATCGTCCGCCTGATGGAGTTGGCGATGGAGAACGGGTGGCCCGTCATCGGGCTCAACGACTCGGGCGGGGCGCGCATCCAGGAGGGCGTGGCCGCGCTCGGCGGCTACGCCGACATCTTTTTGCAGAACACGCTGGCGTCGGGCGTGGTGCCCCAGATCTCGGCCGTGCTCGGGCCGTGCGCCGGCGGCGCCGTCTACTCGCCGGCCATCACCGACTTCGTGTTCATGGCGCGCGGCACGAGCTACATGTTCGTGACCGGCCCCAACGTGGTCAAGACGGTCACGAACGAGGAGGTGACGCAGGAGGAGCTGGGCGGGGCCGACACGCACGCGTCGAAGTCGGGCGTGTGCCACCGGGCGTTCACGAATGAGGGCGCGCTGCTGCTGGGCATCCGCGAGCTGCTGGGCTACCTCCCGTCCAACTGCGAGGACGGCGCGCCGCGCCACGCCACCTCCGACCCCGTCGACCGGGCCGACCCAGCGCTCGACGCGCTCGTCCCCCAGAACCCCAACAAGCCGTACGACATCCACGACGTCATCGGGCGGGTCGTCGACGACGGGCGCTTCTTTGAGATCCACCCGGACTTCGGGGCCAACCTGGTGGTCGGGTTCGCCAGGCTGGGCGGGCGCTCCGTGGGCGTCGTCGCCAACCAGCCGGCGGTGCTGGCGGGCGTGCTCGACATCGACGCCTCCGTCAAGGGCGCCCGGTTCGTCCGGTTCTGCGACGCGTTCGGGATCCCGCTCGTCGTGTTCGAGGACGTCCCCGGCTTCCTGCCCGGGACCGACCAGGAGTGGAACGGGATCATCCGCCACGGGGCCAAGCTGCTCTACGCCTTCTGCGAGGCGACCGTGCCCAAGCTCACCGTCATCACGCGGAAGGCCTACGGCGGCGCCTACGACGTGATGAACTCGAAGCACATCCGCGCCGACCTCAACCTGGCGTGGCCGACGGCCGAGATCGCGGTGATGGGGCCGAAGGGGGCCGTCGAGATCATCCGCAAGCGCGAGATCGCCGCGGCCGACGACCCCGCCGCCGCCGAGGCCGAGTTCACGGAGGAGTACCGGACCCGCTTCGCCAACCCCTACGTCGCCGCCGAGCGCGGCTACGTCGACGACGTGATCCGACCGAGCGAGACGCGGGGCCGGCTCATCCGCGCGCTCGGCCTGCTGGCGAACAAGGTCCAGACGCTCCCCCGCAAAAAGCACGGCAACCTGCCGCTGTGAGCCGTGAGCGGTGAGCGGTGAGCGCAGAGGGGGGCCCTCACCCGAGTCCCATGCCGAGCCCGTCGGCCACGGCCTTGCGCAAGGACTCCGGCACGTGGCCTCGGACGACGAACCGGCTCATCTCGCGCCGCGCCGGGTACGTCTTGCGGAGCTCGGCGAACGCGGCGGCTCGGACGTCGCCGGTGGTCTCAGCCATCGCCGCTCGGAACCGGGCGTCGTCGGCGCGGACGTCGGTGGCCTGGCGGGCGAGGGCGTCGAGCCAGGCGGTCGGGGCGAGGGCCGAGTCGGGCGCCTGAACGACGGGCGGAGGCGAGGCGTCGGGGAGGTCGGGCCGGACGCCGTAGCCGGCCCATTCGTACAGCGCGGCTGCGATCATCGTCGTCCCGCGGCCCTTCCCGTCGAGCGCGTAGCCGGCGATGTGAGGCGTCGCAAGGGTGACGGCGTCGACGAGGGCAGGATCTGGCTCGGGCTCCCCGGGCCACACGTCCAAGACGACCGGCCGGCTCTCGGCTAGCACGCGCGCGGCGTCGGTCGTGACCACGCGTCCCCGCGCCGCGTTGACGAGCCACGCATCGGGTCGCATCGCCTGGGCGGCGTCTTGGTCGATCAGGCCGAGCGTCGGCCACGGGCTCTCGGCTGGCGCGGTGAGCGGCGTGTGGAGCGAGACGAGGTCGGACTGGCGGAGGAGGTCCGCGAGGGGGACGAGGTCGATGGGGCCGAGCCCGGCGGCGGTACGGGGAGGGTCGCTCGCCAGGACACGGAGGCCGAGGGCCCGGGCGCGGCGCACCAACCGGCCCCCCACCTCGCCCACGCCGACGACGCCCAGCGTCCGTCCGGCCAACGCCTCACGCCGGTCAGCGGCGACCGCCAGCAGCGACGCCACGACGTAGTCCACGACCGAGGCCGCGTTCGAGCCGGGCGCCGACGCGAACACGATGCCGCGGGCCGCGAGGGCGGCTTGGTCGACGTGGTCCACGCCGGCCGTCGCCGTCCCGACGAAGCGGACCGGCGTCCCGTCCAGCAACGCCTCGTCGACGCGAGTGACGCTCCGGACGACGACCGCATCAACGTCGGCCAGCGCCGCGCGCGTGATCTCGCGTCCCGGCCGCAGGCGGACCGACCCGAGCGCTCCGAACGCCGCTCGGGCATCCGGGACGTTGGCGTCGACGAGGAGGCGGAGCGGAGCGGTCGGCACGGGGTCCTGTGCGGGGGGCGGGAGTGTCCACGGCCGACGCCACTACGGAACACCGGGGTGGACGGTCCCCGACACCACCTCATCTCCACGGAGCGAGGTGTGCCGACGGCGTGTGAAAAGACCGTTCGGGCACGCCTTTGGGAAGGCCTCATTTCAGCCCCACGGGCCTCTCCTTCTCCCTTCACCTCTGCTTTATCGCCCCTCCGCTACGCCTTCACGAATTCGGCCGGGTTCTCGCGTTGGACCTCCCGGATCGCTCTTCTGGCTCACCACAGGTATTGAATGCGCACGATCGCTAAAGGGACTGCCACAGGGCTCGCCATTGTTCTCGCGGGGATGCTCCCGCTGCTCGCCCTCTTCTTTACGATCCACGCGACGACCGACCTGTCCGGGGACGAGATCCCCGTCTCGCTGGTCTCCAACGCCCCCCCGGCGTTCTCCCTCGACGCCGTGAGCGACGACGTGCTCTGGCTGGCTCGGTGCATCTACTCCGAGACCAAGCGGGCCGACGAGCAGGAGCTGGTGGCCTGGGTCATCCGCAACCGCGTCGAGACGGGCTACCGCGGCGAGCGCGAGTACCAGGACGTCGTGCTCGACCCGTACCAGTTCAGCGCGTTCAACCCGGGCAACCCCAAGCGGCGCCTCTACACGTCGCTCGCGCCGTCGGCCGACTCGCCGGCGTTCGTCCGGGCGCTCGAAGTGGCCCACGCCGTGTACTACGCCCCGGCCTCGGCCCGGCCGTTCCCCGAGCGGACGCGCCACTTCTACAGCGAGCGGTCGATGGTGGGCGCGAAGGCCCCGAACTGGTCCGCCGGCCACGTGCCGGTCCGCCCGACCGGCTTCCGCGTCGACCCCAAGCGGTTCCGGTTCTACTCCGGCGTCGCGGCGGCGCTGAAGCTGTAGGTCCCTCAGAGGATCCCCTACAGAGGGGGCGCATCCGAGCGACGCGCCCCCTTTTTTGTTGACCTCATGGCCCGTCTCCTCGTCCTGCTCGCTGTCCTCGGCGCGTGCGCTGGCCCGCCCGCACCCGGCACCCCGCCCCCCGCCTTCGAGGTCGAGCCGGCGCCGACCTGGACGATCGACGGCATCCGCGTGGCGACGTTCAACGGGGAGTTCCTGTTCGACGGGGCCGGTGACGAAGGGTCGGCAACGTTCGCGTGGAAGGGCGACCCCGCCGCCGCGCGTGCCCACCGCGACGCCGTCGGCGCCGTCGTCCGCAGCTTGGACGCCGACCTGGTGCTGATCCCCGAGACGGAGGACCTGGCGACGCTGCAGATGCTGGTGGACGAGAGCCTGGCGGACCTGGGCTACCAGGCGGTGCTGGTCGACGGGCGCGACACGTTCACGGGCCAGGACGTCGGGCTGCTGTCGCGGCTCCCGGTCGAGGCCGCCGGACGGGTCGACGAGCGCGTGCCGGTCGGGGTGACGGACGCGCTCTACGGCGTCTCCAAAAACCTCTGGGCCCACGTGACGCTCCCCGACGGGACGCCGGCGACGGTCGTCGGCGTCCACTTCCTGGCCCGGCCCGACGACGTCGAGCGGCGCGACCGGCGCCAGGCCCAGGCCGAGGTCGTCCGCCAGTTCGTCGCCGCCGAGGTCGCCGCCGGCCGCCAGGTGATCGCGCTCGGCGACTTCAACGACTTCGACGACGCCGTCCTCGACCGGGCCGGCTCGCGCCCGATCACCGACGTGCTGGCGACCGTCAAGCGCGCCGGCCCCGGGCCGGACGACGACTTGGTCAACGTGCTCGGCGACGTGGCCCCGGCCCAGCGGTTCACGTCGTTCTACGACCGCAACGGCGACGGTCAGTTCGACGCGGGCGAGTTCGGCGCCATCGACCACGTGCTGCTGTCGCCGGCGCTGTACCGGCGCGTCGTCGACGTCCGCTTCGTGCACGCCCACGACCCGCGCGCGGTGAGCGACCACTTCCCCATCGTGGTCACGCTGGCGGAGTAGGGCGCGGAGGGAGCACGAGTCGGGGAGGCCTGGGGCCGGCCGGCCGTGCGGTTCGGGGATCCCGCCCGGATCCTCCGGCGCCCCGGCCCGGTTGACACCGACCGGCCCCCGACGGCCGCTCCCTTCTCCCTCCCGCTCCCATGACCGACCACCCGGCCACTGAGGCCTGGCGCCGCGCGCTCGACGGCGACCGCGACGCTTTCGAAGAGGCCCTCTCCCCCTACCTCGACACGCTCCAGCAAGCCGCCGAGCGCCAGCTCGCCGTCGAGCGCGACCTCGTCTCGGGCGAGCCCGCGGCCGGCGAGCGCGTCGTCGACCTGACGCCCAGCGAGCTGGTCGGCGAGACGCTGCTCCGGGCGTGGGACCGCCGCGAGCGGTTCGACGGGGGCCGGATGGGGTTCCGCGCGTGGCTCCTGGGCCTCCAGACGCGGTCGCTGGCGCGCTACGCCCAGCGCGAGGACCGCTACGCCCAGCGGAAGGCGATCTCGCTCGACCAGGAGGTCCCCACGAACGAGGACCAGGACGCCGTCGGCGAGCAGTTCTACGAGTTCCGCCAGCCGTTCGACGTCGACACCTACGAGGAGATCGTGGCCGGGTCCGAGCCGGCCGACCCCGAGATCGACCGGAGCCTCGACGGGCTCTCCGACGCCGACCGCGCCGCGCTCGCCGACGCCTCGTTCCAGGCCGAGGCTCGCCAGGGCGTCATCCTGCACGACGAGTTCGAGGTGAGCCTGCCCGAGGTGGCCCAGATCCTCGACGCCTCGCTCAAGGACACCGCCGCCAGCCTCGGCCTCGCTCGTGAGGGGCTCCTGGCCCGGCTCGGCTCGACCGACGACCCCCGCGACGACGACCCGGCCGTCGACTCGTACACCGGCGACCCGTTGCCCGACGCCTAGGCCGGAGGGGTGCGGGGTGCGGCGCGGAGGGACGGGCAGATGCCGCTCCCTCGCCCCCCTCGTCCCTTCCTCCCCCTCCCCTCCCTCCATCCCTCTCCCGCACCATGCCCTCCTCTCTCGACCCCAAAGAACGCGACGCCTTGCTCGCCGAGCTCCGCCGCCGCACGACGACCCCCGGCTTCCACTTCCTCTCGACCGACCACCTCACGCGGCTCAACGACGCCCGCTCGACCGGCGCGCCCATCGTCAGCCTCTACCTCGAGATGACGCCGGAGGCCCGGCTCGGGACGACGTGGGCGACGACGTTCAAGGACCTGTGCGACCGGGCCGTCGCCGACGCCGGCGGCCACAAGAAGGCCGTCGAGCGCGAGTGCGAGCGGATCCACGAGGCCCTCGACGCCGGGCTGCCCAGGACCGGCCGCGGCGTCGTGTTCTTCGCGTGCGAGGAGATCGGCCTGTTCGAGCAGCTCGGCACGGCGATCACGCTGCCCAACTCGGTCCACGTCGGCGACAACCCGTACGTCCGGCCGCTGGCGCGCGTCCGCGACGAGAACGACCGGTTCGTGCTCGCGCTGCTGTCGATGCACAAGAGCCGGTTCTTCTTCGCCCAGATCGGGCTCGTCGAGGAGGTCTATGAGCTCGACGGCGAGGAGTTCGCCGTGACCGACCTGGTGTCGAAGGACCAGAAGCAGGACCGGAAGGCCGAGCTCCGCCGTCAGCAGGCCCAGCGGAGCGCCCACGCGCTCGAGCTGATCACCAAGACGTTGGAGGCCCGCCACGTCCTGTACTCGGCCCCGGCCGACATGGAGGCCGACTTTCTCGACAAGCTCGACCAGGCCACGCGCCAGCGCGTCGCCGGGGGCTTCCCCTGCGACACGCTCGCGACGACGGCCGAGGTGGCCGAGGCCGCCGACGCGGCCCAGCGCGAGGTCGAGGCCCGGGAGGAGGTCGAGACGCTGGGCAAGGTCCAGGAGCTCCTGTCGTCGCGCGCCGTCGCCGGCTTGGACGACACGCTCGACATGCTCAACCAGCAGCGCGTCATGACGCTCGTCGTCGACGGCGACCAGACGATCGCCGGCGGCATCGACGCGGCCTCGGGCATGCTCACGACCCAGACCGAGGGGACCTACCCCGCCACCGGCGGCGACATCCGGGCCGTCCCGGACCTGGTCGAGCTCATGCTCGACAAGGCCATGGAGCAGGGCGCCAGCCTCGAGCTCGTCCACTCGGACGCCGGCCGCGAAGCGCTCGCGCCGCACGGGCCCGCCGCCGCGCTGCTCCGGTTCTGAGCCGTGAGGGGTGAGCCATTCGCACTCGCTCCCCGTCTCCGCCGGTTGGAGCCACCGCCCGCCTAAATAAGAGGAGGCCCGCCCCGAGCGCTCGGGGCGGGCCTCTTCCGTTCCGAGTCGGCGGCCGGCGACGCCATCGCCCCCCGCTCCACCCGATCAGATGCCGACGCCGAGGCGGATCATGACGAGGTGGATCTTGACGTCGTCGTCCCCTCCGCCCGAGCGGAGACCGGAAAAGTCCCGGCCGTAGCGGAGCTCGAGGTAGCCGCTCGGCCCGATCAGCGGGAGCCCGCCGCGCACGCCCAGGCCGATGTTGCCGGCGTATTGGACGTTCTCGGTCTCGAACGTGTCGAGCCCGTCGACCGAGAACCGGAATTCGGGCCCGATGAGGGCGTAGGCCTGGAAGAGGGGGGTCGGCGTCTTGATCTGGAAATCGATCGGGACGGCGACGTAGTCGAACGAGGCGTCGAAGTCGTCGGGGGTCCCGTCCCCGAGCTCGCGGATGTCGCCGGCGCGGACGTAGTAGACGCCGGTGCGGACGGAGGCGAAGAGGACACCGACGTCGGCGTAGAGGCCGATGTGGTAGCCCGTCGAGCTCTCCAGGTCGAGGCCGGTGGCGTCGGAGAGGTTGGCGAAGTTGACGCCGCCGGCGATGCCGATGTCGATCGACGGGATGATCTGGGCCTGGGCCTGGGGCGCGGCGAGCGCGAGGAGGAGGGCGAGGGGGAGGAACCGCATGGTGGGGGGAAGCGAGGAGGAGGCGAGCGGCGGGGGAACGGCACGGCGGCCCGTCCGGTTCGCTCGGCGCCCGCGGGAGCGGTGCCAGGGGCGAGTGGGATGGACTCGTAAGGCCGGCGGCGGCGGGCCCGTCCGCCTGTGATCCTTCCTCGTAGGCGGACCTCCGCCCAGCCCGCCGCGTTCGGCGCCCCATGACGATCGGCATCACCTGTTACCCGACCTTCGGCGGCTCCGGCGTCGTGGCGACGGAGCTCGGCAAGGCGCTCGCGGCACGCGGCCACACGGTCCACTTTATCGCCTACGCGCTCCCGCTCCGGTTGGAGCACATGGTCGAGAACGTGTTCTTCCACGAGGTCCGCGTCAACACGTACCCTCTGTTCGAGTACCCGCCGTACGCGCTCGCGCTGGCGTCGAAGATGATCGACGTGGCTCAGCACGAGGGGCTCGACCTGCTGCACGTCCACTACGCGATCCCGCACGCGACGAGCGCCGTCCTGGCTCGCGACATCCTGCGCGGCAAGGGGCTCTCGATCCCCGTCGTGACGACGCTGCACGGGACCGACATCACGCTCGTCGGCAAGGACCCCGGGTTCAAGCCGGTCGTCGAGCACGCGATCGACACGAGCGACGGCGTGACGGCGGTCAGCGACTGGCTCCGCCAGGAGACGTTGGACTCGTTCGACGTGGCGAGCCCTATCGAGGTGATCCCCAACTTCGTCGACACGGACCGCTTCCGCCGCCAGCCGAAGGACCACTTTAAGCGGGCCATCGCGCCCGACGGCGAGCGCCTCCTGGCCCACGTCTCCAACTTCCGCAAGGTGAAGCGGGCGCCGGACGCCGTCGAGGTGTTCGCGCGGCTCCACGCCCGGGGCGCCTGGCCGTCGGGCCACCCGCGCCACGGCCAGCCCGGCGGCGTCAAGCTGCTCATGGTCGGCGACGGGCCGGACCGGGCGGCGTCGGAGGCCGCCGCCCGCGCCGCCGGCGTCTGGGCCGACGTCCGGTTTATCGGCAAGCAGGAGCCGGTCGAGGAGATCCTGTCCATCGCCGACCTGTTCCTGATGCCGTCGGCGTCGGAGACGTTCGGGCTGGCGGCGCTCGAGGCCATGGCGTGCGGAGTGCCGGTCGTGTCGAGCGACGTCGGCGGCCTCCCCGAGCTCAACGTCGACGGCGTCACCGGCTTCCTCCGTCCCATCGCCGACGTGGACGGGATGACGGAGGCGGCGCGGGCGATCCTGACCACGCCCGACCTCCACGCCCGGATGGCGACGGCCGCGCGCGCCCGCGCCGTCGAGCAGTTCGACATTGACCGGATCGTGCCTCGGTACGAGGCCCACTACCAGCGCGTCGTGGAGGGCGTGGCGGTGTGAATCCGCACTCGGGAGGAGTGTGGGGGAAAGGCAGATCCACCGCATTCTGAGCATCGCGAAGGACCTCAGCGTGAGCCTCGTCGATGTCGTCACCGCTCCCTGCGACTGGCAGACCGCGTCGAAGTCCTTCGCTCCGCTTGGGACGACAGGGAAGGAGCGGGTTCGGTCGGCGAAGGGCGCGTGAGCGGGACGTGTGGAGCCCATGTTTGGCAGACCTGCCGTCGGTCGGTAGACTTTCGCCGTGCGCCCGGCCCGAGCCCTGCGCCCTGCCTGCCTCGCCCTCGTCACGGTCGTCCTCGCCCTCGGGCCGACGTCCGACGCCGAGGCCCAGGCCCGCAGGCGCCCCCTCCCCACGCCGCCCTCCTCGGAGGCGGCCGCGCCCACGTCGCCCCCCGTCCGGCTGGTCTCGTCGCCGTCCGACGCCCCGCCGCCCTCCGACGTCGTGTGGTCGCCCGCGCCCGGCGTCGTGGTGGCCTTGCCGGACTCGGCCGCGCTGGCAGCTCTCGCCGTCGAGTCTCCCGCCCCGGTCGCCGCGGCGGGCGCGCTCGTCGGGACCGGCCGCGCGAGCTTCTACGGCGAGCGCTTCCGTGGCCGGCGGACCGCCAGCGGCGAGCGGTTCGACCCCGACGGGCTCACGGCGGCCCACCGGACGCTGCCGTTCGGCACGCGGCTCCGGGTGACGCACGAGCGGACCGGCCAGAGCGTCGTCGTCCGGGTCAACGACCGGGGCCCGTTCCACGGCTCGCGCGTGATCGACCTGTCGAAGGCGGCGGCCCGGCGGCTCGGGATGGTCCGCTCGGGAACAGCGCGGGTGCGGATCGAGCGGCTCTGAGTGCTGCGTCAAGCTCATGTTGATGGGTCGGCACTCGGCTCGGTCGACCACCCCTGTCCCCTCCTGTCTAGGAGGGGGACTCTCTGACGGACCCCGGTGCTCGCTCTACCCACCAGTAGCCGCTTGACAGAGCACTGAGGGACCTTTCGGGGGCGAGCGAACGCTCTGGAGGACCGGCGGGCCGGGGCCGCTCTGGACCTGGCGGATCGCGTGGACACGGTTCGTCTTCGGCATGGGCAAGCGTCCCACGGTGTGCTCCACCTGCCCGGACGACGAGCGTCACGGCCGTAGTCTCGTAACCTCAGGCCCCCTCACGCCTCCCCCTCTCCAATGCCCCTCCGCGCGTTCCTCCTCGCCCTGCTGTCGCTCGCCGCCAGCGCTCCTGCTTTGGCCCAGATCTCGACCGACCGGCCCGGCCTCGGGTTCAGCGCGGCCGTCGTGCCACGCGGCACGTTCCAGGTCGAGGCCGGAACGCCTCAAGCGACCCGGCTCGACGGCCCCGAAGTTGCGGGCTTCAGCGGCAGCCTGACGACGTTCTCGTTCCCCGTCGCCCTCCGCTACGGCATCACGAGGACCCTCGAGCTCCGCGCCGCGACGTCCGTCTACGACGTCACGCGCGCCGCCGTCGACACGCCGGTGGGCGGCGGCAGCGACTCCGAGGGGAACGCCGGGTTCGACGTGGTCGAGATCGGAGCCAAGGTCCAGCTCGCCACGAACGGGCCGACCGTCGCCCTCATCCCGTCCATCTCGATCCCGACGACCGAGGCCGGCCGCGTCGCTGGGGCCGCCCGCGCCGTGGCGGGGTGGACGCTGACCGACCGGCTGGGGCTCACGACCGTGCTCGGGGCCACCGTCACCGACGGCGAGCCCGACACCCAGGTCGCCGCCGAGGCCGTCGCCGTGGTCAGCGCGGCGCTGGCCGACGCCGTCTCGGCCTACGCCGAGGTTGGTGCCTACCCCCAGGACGGCAGCACGCCGGTCCTGGCCGGCGGCGGCCTCCTCCTGCGGCTCTCCCCCGACGTCCAGCTCGACGCCTCGTTCGACGCCGGGCTCACCGACAGCGCCCCCGACCTCTTGTTCGGGGCCGGCCTCTCCTTCCGGCTCTAGCCGCTCTGCGGCTACGTCTGGCGCTCACCACGTCCGGGTCGCCGCCGACGAGCGTGCGTCCGCTCCCCGGTTGGGATGGTACCGGCGCGGGGCCCGGTCGGCGTCCGGACGGTGCGGGCGGGGGGCACCGGGGTTCGGGGCGGTCGTACCCTGCGGCCCGCCCGACCGACGCCCCGTGGAACCGAGACGCAACCTGATCTCGAAGAAGAAGCCCGCGTACCCCGTCAGCGACCACCTCGCCGACTACCTCCGGGCGTACGGCCGGATCGCGGAGGGCGGCGTGAGCTACGACGACCTGGCCCGGCACGTCGGCCAGTTCCCGCTCTACGACGAGCACGGCGACGACACGCTGTGGAGCAGCGTCTACTACGGGCCCGCCGAACAGGCCGAGATCCACGACGCGCTCCGGATGACCTACGCGCTCCTCAAGTCGGCCGGCGACCTGTCGACCGTCGAGCACCTCTACGTCGACCGGATCGACCTGTGCCTCTACGGCAACACGCTGCCGTTCCGGGTCCGGATCGTGAACCGGCTGAACGAGAACTTCGACTACTTCTACGTCAAGCGCGCCGACGCGAGCCGGGTCTACGGCCTCGAGCTGGAGCACATCCTGTCGCCCAACTCGATCAACGTCCTGGTCCGCGTCGACGGCCCCGAGCTCCGCGACCAGACCATCATCGAGGAGCACATCATCGGGCTGCCCGGCGACGCCTTCATGCGCGAGCAGCTTCCGGACAACCGGTTCGATCAGGTCCGGCTGGCCAAGGAGTTCGTCAAGTTCAACGAGCGGTGCTTCGTCCGGCTCTTGGGCGACATGCACGCCGGCAACTGGGTCGTCGACATCACGCCGGACTTCGAGAAGCTCCACTTCCGGATGCGGGCCATCGACTTCGACCAGCAGAGCCACCACGCCCGCAAGCAGGTGTACCTCCCGCAGTTCTTCCCGCCCAACAACCCCGTCATCGCGTTCGGGCTGGAGCTGCTCACCGAGCCGACCGTCGACCAGTACCAGCGGGAGGAGCGGGCGCTGATGGCGGGCCGGATCCGGGTGACGCACGGGCGCTACGAGGAGCTGATGGCCGTGATGCGGGAGGACCTGATCGCGCCCCCGGCGTCGGTCGTCGCCTTGGGCGAGAGCCTGGCGGCGCACTACGCCGAGCCCGCCTTCCGCACCGCCGTGACGATGGGCGAGCTGGTGTCGCTGTCGCTGGAGCTGCTCCAGAAGCGGGCCGAGCCGGCGTCGCTCAAGCTCCTGTCCGGGGCCACCGCCGCCGACGTCGCCGCCGACGTCCAGGGCTACGGCGCGTGACGACGGCCCCGTTCGCAGGGAGCCCAACGGCGCTGACGACGTATCATCGGGCATGGACTGGCGAGACCGAATCGATTCCGACCCCAACGTCATCGGGGGCAAGGTCCGTGTCAAGGGGACTCGGATCGGCGTGGCCTTCCTGCTGGAGCTGTTCGGGGCGGGGTGGACGCAGGAACAGGTGCTGGAGAGCTACCCCCACCTCACAGTGGAGGACCTCCAAGCGGTGTTCGCCTTCGCCTCGGAGACGGCGGAGGACGTCCGCCTGCTTCCGGCCCGGCGCTCCGCAGCGTGACGCCGGGGGCTCGCCCTGAGGCGTGACGGACGGGTGGCGCGGTGGATTTCGTAGCGTTTGGCGTCCGCGACCAAACCTATGAAGCTCCTCAGTGACGAGAACGTCCCCGCTCCCAGCGTTGCCCTCTTGCGTGGCCAGGACCTCGACGTCGTCTCGGTGATGGAGGAGCACAAGGGAATGGAAGATCCCGACGTGATCGCTCTGGCGAGGCGGCTGGGCTGCGTTCTCGTCACGTTCGACAGCGACATCGGCGAGCGCATCTTCAAAGACGGTGACCCACCGCCGCCCGGCGTGATTTACCTCCGGTTCATCCAGTCCGACCCCGAGGAGACCGCACGGGTCGTCCTGAGCCTTCTGGCCCTGGACGAGGGCGGGGTCGAGGGCCGGTTCGTGACGTACCGGAAGGGCCGGGTTCGGTCCCAGCCGCTTCCCTGACTCCGTTCGCCTCGGTCCCGAGGCGGGGGTCACCGCGAGGCGAGGTGGCCCCGCTCCGCCAGCACGCCGAGCGCGAACACGGCCCAGTCCGGCACGCCGTCGGGGACGAGCACGTCGGGCGCGATCCCGCCGGCGTCGATCGACGTCTCCGGGAGCCACGTCCGCCGCGTCATCGGGACGTGGGCGACGCGCACGCCGCCCGGCAACGGCACCGACCGGACGTTCGAGTAGTCGAGGGCGCCCTCGGTCGCGCCGCCCACCACGACCACCTTCGAGCTCCAGCGCGCCGTGAGCACGAACTCCTCGGCCGAGCTCGCCGTCCCGGCGTCGGTCAGGACGGCGACGGCGCGGGGGAAGGCGTAGACCGAGTCGAGCACGGTGTCGAACTCGCCGTTCTCGCCCATCGGGACGAACGAGCCCGGCGTGGCCGCGTCCATCCGGTCGACGAGCGTGTGGAGGTAGTCCCGGGTCTCCCGGTCGATCCGTGGGTCGTCCATGTAGTTGGCGATGTCGGCCCGGTTGCCTGGCGACGCCGCGAGCTCCATTCCGGCCGGCCGGATCGGGTCGGTGTAGAGGTAGGGGAGGAGCGATGAGAAGGCGCCGTCGCCCCCGCCCCCGTTCGACGTCACGTCGACGATGAGGTAGGGCGTCGAGCGGAGCCGGTCGGCGTGGGCCGCCAGCAGGCTGTCGATGGCGGCCTTGTTGTCGAGGCCGAACGACCGGATGCGAACGACGGTGGCCTCCGTCCCCAACGCGCGGACCTCAAGCTCGCCGGACCACGGGGCGAACCGGCGGTCGCCGGCCCGCACGTTGAACAGCGACGACCGGGTGTCTACGCGGAGGTGGCCGTCGGGGAAGAGGCCGGTCGTCGCGTTGAGCAGGCTGTCGCACCCCGCCTCGCTCAGTCCAGCCCGGGACTCGGCGAGCAAGCGGTCGACGCCGGCCGCGCGGTCGGGGTCGAGCAGGAGGTCGCGGCCGGCGTAGTCGGCGCGGAGGAGCGTGGCGAGCGCGGCGGCGTCGGGCTGGCAGGTGGCGTCCTGGGCGCAGGTCGGACCTGCGACCAGGACGAGGAGGAGGGCGGCGTAGCGGAGGGCCATGGACGGAGGAAGCGGGGAGAGGATTCCCGGAGACGGACCTCGCGCTCGGGCGAGTACAACCACCAGAGAAAAAGAGAGGGGCTCCCCCGACCGGTCCGCTCCGACGCGAGCCGCCCGCCCGGTGTCTCCGCGAAGGGCCCGCAGAGGCGAACAGGCGCGATCCGCCCGACCTTTAATGCTCCCCCGCATTCGGCCGGAGGCGCGCCCGCGCCGTCGTGACTCTCGGAAGCGGACCTTGCTTCCCGCTCCGCCTGCCTGGCCCCGCCGACTCCCGGCCCCGCCAGCGCCCCGCGGACGTTCTACGACGACCCATGCCCGCTTCCCCCGCCGACTCGTTCGACGCCTTCGACTTCGCCCCGTCCGTCCGCCGCGGCGTCGCCGACGCCGGCTACACGACGCCCACGCCGGTCCAGGCCGCCGCGCTCCCCTTCGCCCTCGACGGCGTCGACGTGGTCGGCGTGGCCCAGACGGGGACCGGCAAGACGGCCGCGTTCGTGCTGCCGATCCTCGACTACCTCGTCAAAGAGCCGTCGGGTGGCAAGCGGCGGCCCATCCGCGCGCTCGTCGTCACGCCGACGCGCGAGCTGGCGATCCAGGTGACCGAGGCGGCGGCCCAGTACGGGACGCACACGGGCCTGCGCGTGGCCACCATCTACGGTGGCGTCGGGAAAGGCAAGCAGCGGAACGCGCTCCGCAACGGGATCGACATCGTCGTCGCCACGCCGGGCCGCCTGCTCGACTTCATGGGCGAGGGCGTCTTGGATCTGTCGTTCGTCGACGTGCTGGTGCTCGACGAGGCCGACCGGATGTTCGACATGGGCTTTATCAAGGACATCCGCAAGATCGTGGCCGCGGTCCCGGAGCAGCGCCAGACGCTGCTGTTCTCGGCGACGATGCCGCCGCCGATCCAGGACCTGGCCAGGAGCATCCTGTACAAGCCCGAGACCATCGAGATCGGCGAGCGCCGCGACCCGGCGGCGACCGTCACCCAACGGGCGATCCGCGTGGCGGAGTCGGAGAAGCAGGCGCTCCTGGAGCGGCTGATCGAGACCGAGGACGTGGACCGGATGATCGTGTTCTCGCGGACCAAGTACCGCGCCGACCGGATCCGGAAAAAGCTCGACCGGGCCGGGTTCAACGCCATCGCCATCCACTCGAACCGGAGCCAGGGCCAGCGCCAGCGCGCGCTGAAGGGGTTCGAGGCCGGCCAGTACCAGATCATGGTGGCCACCGACATCGCCGCGCGCGGGATCGACGTCGACGGCGTCTCGCACGTCATCAACTTCGACGCGCCGAATGTGCCGGAGGACTACATCCACCGGATCGGGCGGACGGGCCGCGCCCAAGCGACGGGCGACGCGATCACGTTCGTCTCGGCCGAGGAGTCGTCGAACTTCGACGCCATCGAGAAGCACACGGGCCGGTCCATCGAGCAGGTCCGCATCGCCGGGTTCGAGCCGCCGGCGATGGCCGCGGCGATGGGCAACGCCAAGCGGTCCAACCCGAGCGGCCACCGCTCGCGCCAGAAGTCGCAGGGCGGCGGTGGCCGGAACACCAAGGGCCGCGCCGGCTCCGGCGGCCGGGGCCGCAACGGCGGGCGCGGCCAGCGCTGAGGGCGCGGGGCGGTCACGCCCCGCCGTCCGGCCTCGACACGAACGCGGCCCGGACGGCCGCCGCCGTCACCATCACGGACAGGAGCGCGACGGGCGCCCCGAGCAGCACGATCCCGAGCCCGACGTGGGCGCCGACGACGTCGGACCGCCCGGTCGCCGCGAGGACGCCGTCCCACGTCGCCCACGTCCACACCGCGGCCGTCAGCGCCAGCCCGACGCTCACCGCCAGGGCGACGTCGGCCCAGCGGCGGCGGGTCAGGACCGCCAGCGCGGTGAGGGCTCCGAACGGCATCGCGGCCCACACCGACTGGAACGCCAGCACGCCGGGCTCGCTGGCGAACGGCCGCCCGTCGGCGACGGCCCACACGACGAGGCGGGACGCGAGCGGCATCGCCGCGGCCAGCAGCGCTGGGGCCGCCCACCGGAGCCGGTCCCGCGCTGTCACCGGAGGTCCTGGAGGAAGGGGTTCGCGCGGCGCTCGGCGCCGACAGTCGTCCGCGAGCCGTGGCCGGAAAGCACGACGGTGTCGTCGGGCAACGTGAGCACGCGGTCGCGAATCGACGCCAGCAGCGTGTCGAGGTCGCCTTGCCACAGGTCGGTCCGCCCGATGGAGCCCTGGAACAGGACGTCGCCGCCGACGAGCATGTTGTCGGCCGGGCTGTAGAAGGCGACGGAGCCGGGCGAGTGGCCGGGCAGGTGGAGCACGCGGAACGTCACGTCGCCGAGCGAGACCTCGTCGCCGGCCGCCAAGTCGTGGGCGGCCGGCGGCGGCGGGTCCACTCGGACGCCGTACATCTCGCCCTGGACGACGGCGTGGTCGAGGAGCGGACCGTCGGCCGGGTGCATCTGCCAGCCGCCGTGCTCGGCGTCGGGGTAGAGGGTCGCGAAGTGGGCGCAGCCGAAGACGTGGTCGAGGTGGCCGTGCGTCAGGAGCAGGTGGCGGACGGTCAGCCCGGCGGCCTCGACGTACGCCTCGACCGCCTGGCGCTCGGCGCGCGACGCCGTCCCGGGGTCGACGATCGCGGCCTCGCCCTGGGACGACAGGACGTAGGTGTTCTCGGCGAACGGGCTGACGACGAAGGCCTGGACGGTGAGGGGCACGGCGGAGAGCGCGGAGAGCGCGGAGAGCGCGGAGAGCGCGGAGAGCGCGGAGAGCGCGGAGAGCGCGGAGAGCGCGGAGAGCGCGGAGAGCGCGGAGAGCGCGGAGAGCGCGGAGAGCGAAGGCTACGACGCGTCGCCCGTGCTCCAGCGGTGGCGGGTCGCGACCATCCGGAGAAGACCCGCGTTGATCTGACGGTACCGCGCCGCCAGCCGGTCGGCGGGCTCGGGGTCGAGATCGCCGCAGCGGGTCGCGAAGCGGAGCCATGTCAGGGTCTCTTCCGATTCGGCGTGGGCGTCGGAGAGCTTGCTCGCGAAGTGTCTCGGATAGCGTCTCTTCGCCCACGCCTCCGACAGGTTCGCACAGACGGCCCGCGAGGACCTCCGGATCTGATCCGTCAGCGCGTACCGCTCCTCCTTCGGCCACTCCTTCGACGCCTCGAACAGCTCCATCGCGCATGAAAACGCCTCGCCGTAGACGTGGAGGTCCGACACACGCTGGATGCTCATGGTTGACAATCTCTGCGCTCTCGACGCTCTCGACGCTCTCCGCGCTCTCCGCGCTCTCCGCGCTCTCCGCGCTCTCCGCGCTCTCGCGGCGCCAGCCGCGCTCTCGACACTCTCCGCTCCTTACCCCCCCATCAGCCCGCGCTCGGCGAGCGACGTGAACCCGCGGCCGGCGATGATGACGTGGTCGTGGACGGGGATGCCGAGCACGCGGCCGGCCTCGCACAGCTGCTTCGTGATGGCGACGTCCTCGCGGCTCGGCTCCGGGTTGCCCGACGGGTGGTTGTGGAGGCAGACCACGGACGCGGCGTGCTCCAGGATCGCCCGCTCGAACACCTGGCGCGGCTCGACGATCGACGCCGCCAGCCCACCGGTCGTCAGCGTGTACTCGGCCGTGACGACGTTGGCCGTGTTGAGGTGGAGCACGACGAACACCTCGCGCGGCAGGTCGCGCAGGCGCGGGCCGTACGCCGCCGCCACGTCGGCCGGGCTGCGGACTTGGACGCGGTCCTCCGGCGGCGCCGCCTCCACGCGCCGTCCGATCTCGAACACGGCCGCCAGCTGCGCCGCCTTCGCCGGGCCGACGCCCTTCGTGGACTGGGCCACCTGACCCGCGTCGCGTCGCGCCAGCTTCGCCAGCGACCCGTACGCGCGGAGCAGCGCCTGCCCCAACTCGACCGCCGACACGCTCCGCCCGCCCACGCGCGTCCCGCTCCCGAACACCAGCCCGACCAGCTCGGCGTCGCTCAGCGCGGCTGGGCCGTGGGCCAGCAGCTTCTCGCGGGGCCGGTCCGCCTCGGGCCGATCGCGGATCGGGACGTAGCCGATCTGGACCTCTGTGATCTCGGGCTCCCCGGCGACGCCGGGGCGGAAGTCGGACGGCACGGGCGGGTGGGGGTGTCGCCGGGTAGACCCGTCGCCGGCGCCGATCTAACTCGTGGGAGCCAAGAGAAACGGGGCACGGGGTCGATCTCCCCCATGCCCCGTGCCTCATGCCTCATGCCTCGTGCCCTCCTCTACTCCGGGATCAGCTCGGTCAGCATCTGCTCGTTGGACGGGCTGAGCTGGATCTGCTTGATGAGCGCCTGCATGGCCTCGTCGGGGAACCGGCTGTTGAGCGCGCGCAGGAGCATGTTGCGGGCGTGGGCGATGTCGTCGTTGACCAACCGCTCCTCGTTCCGCGTGCCCGACCGCCGGATGTTGATGGCCGGGTAGATCCGCTTCTCCGACAGGTCCCGGTCGAGGACGATCTCCGAGTTGCCGGTCCCCTTGAACTCCTCGAAGATGACGTCGTCCATGCGCGACCCCGTCTCGACGAGCGCCGTCGCGACGATGGTCAGCGAGCCGCCGTTCTCGATGTTGCGGGCCGAGCCGAAGATCTTGCGCGGCATCAAGAGCGCGCGGGCGTCCAGGCCGCCCGACATGGTCCGGCCGGAGTTGCCGCCGTACAAGTTGAACGTCCGCCCCAACCGCGTCAGCGAGTCGAGCAAGATGACGACGTCGTGGCCTTGCTCGACCAGCCGCCGGGCGTACTCGAAGGCGAGCGTGGCCACGCGCACGTGGTTGTCTTCGCCGGCGTCGTTCGACGACGCGAACACGGTGCAGTCCGTGTTGCGGCGGAAGTCGGTGACCTCCTCCGGCCGCTCGTCGATGAGGAGGGCGACGAGCTTGACCTCGGGATGGTTCTGCGCCAGCCCGGCGGCCATCCCCTTCAGGATGAACGTCTTGCCCGCGCGCGGCGGCGCCACGATGAGCGCCCGCTGGCCCTTGCCGAGCGGCGACACCATGTCGATGACGCGCATCGACACGTCCGAGGCGTCACTCACGATGTTGAGCTTGTCCTCGGGGTAGATGACGAGCCCCTCGTCGAAGTCCATGGTCTCGGACCACGCCTCGGGGTCCATGTCCATGACCTCGGTCACCTCCGACACCTGCCAGGCGCCCTTCCGGCCCGGCTTGATGGAGCCCTTCAGCTGGACCCCATCGCGGAGGTTGAACTTCTGGATCAGCGGCGGCGGCATGAACGGGTCGTTGTCGCCCTTGGCGAGCGACGTCGAGAGCTCGCGGATGAACCCGAACTTCTTGTCGCCGATCAGCTCGAGCATGCCCTCGAAGGGCTCGCCCGGGTGGCCGCCGCCCTCCTGCTTCTTGTTGCCGCTGCGGCTCCGCTTTTTCCGACGGCGCCCGCCACCGGACTCGTCGTCCGAGTCGTCGTCGTCGTCGGACCCGCCCTCGGCCTGGCCCCTCGGCGGGGTGGACTCGGACGCGGCCTCGTCGTCGTCGAGCTTGTCGCTGGAGGCGACCGGCTCGGCCTCGCGCGTGCGTCGGCGGCGGCGCTTGGGCGCGTCCTCGTCGGTGGCCTCGGCCTCGGCGGGCTCCGGCTCGGCCTTTTTCCGCGTTCGGCGCTTGGGGGCCGGCTTGTCGGGCTCGGGCGCCTCCGCGTCGCTTCCGTTGGAAGAGCCGGAGTCGGTCAGGTCGATGACGTGGGCCCGGGAGCGGCGCCGCTTGGGCGTGTCCGGGGTGTCCGTCTCGGGGGCGTCGGCGTCGGCCGTCGCGCTCGTCTTGTCAGCCATGGAGTGGCGGGGTAGCGATGCAGAGCGCCCCCAGGGGAGCGCGGTCGGGGAGGGAGCGTCGGCGTGGGCCGTGGGTCTCCCTAGGGAAGGTCTCGCGCAGGGCACGGGCAGCGCCCGCCTGCGGGTGGAGCCGGGGCAGAGGCGGCCGCGCCGCCGGTGTGCCGGGCTCCTGGCCCGAGGCAAAGCCCGGGCCGGAAAACGAGTACGGGAGGCCGGTGGTCGAACGCTCGCTGCGCCTCGCTCCGCTGCGACGGCTGTGACCTGGCCCTGAAGTCCTGCGCGGCGTCGGTTGGGTTCGCGCGCCGGACATTGTCTGTGACGCGGGCCAAGATAGATGGTTTCATGGCTCGCTTCAACCCCACCGGCTTCACGACGCAGGACGAGCGCATTCTCCCGCTCGTGCCGCCCTGAGCCGAGCGGAGAGCCGGCCCCCGCGAAGGCGGGGGATCTCATGCGGGATCGCGAAGAGGGCTGCGCGTCGCCCGACCATGTCCCCTCTCCCTCAGGGTGAGGGCAGGGCGAGCGTATGCTAACCCGAGACCCCCCGCTTCCCAGCCGGTCGCTGCGCTCCCGGGCTCGGAAAGCTGTCCCCCTTTTGAGGGGGACCGTCGGAGCGCCCGCTGAGCGGAGCGATGGGCGCTCGGACGGGGGGTCCGAGCCGGAGATCAGTAGCATCGCTCGCCCTGAGGGTGAGGGGAAGGGCGGAGCGACGACGCAAAGAGCATGCGCTCGCCCCACTTCACGACGCGGCCGGGGACGCGAGAGGACGCCCCACGCCCTGCTCCATGGTATCGGGACCCGTCCGTGATCCTGACTTCGTGCTGTGTCCAGTCTCTATCACCCGGCTCTCGGCCCGATCCACCACCCCCGTCCCCTCCTGTCCAGGAGGGGGACTCTCCGACGGACACGTGAGGTGGGCCAGCCCTACAGCAACGGATGGGCAGAGCACTCAGGCCTCACCTCTGAGTACGGCGCGGGGTTCGTAGGTTCGGCGCCATGCCCGACCTGTCGCTCGAACGTCGCCACTGGGCCGCCGGCCGGCGGGTCGTCGTCGGGTTGGACGAGGCCGGGCGGGGGTGCCTCGCCGGGCCCGTCGTGGCCGCCGCCGTCGTCCTCCCGCCCGACGCGGACCTCCCCGGCCTCGACGACTCCAAGAAGCTGTCGCCTGAGGCGAGAGAGGCCCTCGTCCCCGAGATCCGCCGCCAGGCGCTGGCGGTCGGTGTCGGCGCGTGCTCGCCGGCGGAGGTGGACGCGCTGAACGTGCTGTGGGCGTCGATGGAGGCCATGCGGCGGGCGGCGGCCTCCCTCCCGCTCGTCCCCGACGTGTTCCTGGTCGACGGCAACCGCGAGGTCCCCGGGGCGCCGTGCCCGCAGGAGACGGTCGTCAAGGGGGACGCCCTCAGCTTGTCAATCGCGGCGGCCTCGGTCATCGCCAAGGTTGCCCGAGACCAGCAGATGGTGACGCTCGACGCCGCCTTCCCGGTCTACGGCTGGGCTCGGCACAAGGGCTACCCGACGGCCGCCCACTACGCCGCCCTCGCCGCCCACGGCCCGAGCCCACACCACCGCCGCTCGTTCCGGCTGACGCCTCGGTGACGTGGCGAGAGCGGCGGAAGGCGTCGCCGGCTTCGGGGTCAGATTCCGCCGCCCCGTCGCCACCCGGCGAGGGCTTCGGCCACCTCCCGAGCGACCAGGTCGGCCGGCGCGTCGGCGTCGACCGCGAGGTCGGCCTGGGCGTAGGACGGCTCGCGCGCGGCCAGGAGCGAGCGGACCCGCTCGGCCAACGCGCTCCCCTGCAAGGGCCGACCGGCGGCGTCGGCCAAGAGCGGACGGCGCCGGGCGCGGCCGACGCGGCGGAGCAGCGCTGGGACGGACGACCGGAGCCACACGACGGGCCCCGCCGTCCGGGCGACGGCCAGGTTCGCCGGGTCGACGAGCGTGCCGCCGCCGGTGGCCACGACGAGCCCCTCGCCCCCCGTCGTCTCGCGCAGGGCCTCGGCCTCGGCGGCCCGAAAGACGGCCTCCCCCTGGGCGAAGAGCTGCGCGACCGTCCGCTCGGCCCGGGCCTCGACGAGCCAGTCGAGGTCGACGAACCGGTACCCCAGCCGGTCGGCCAGGAGCGGACCGACGGTGCTCTTGCCCGAGGCCATGAAGCCGGTGAGGTAAACGCGGGGGGGCATTGGAAGGCGGAAGGCGGAAGGCGGAAGGTGAGGACGCGCGGCCTGGAGTGCCACCGAAGCGGACGAAGTCGGCGGAACTTTTCGACGCGCCGGAACCATCCCTCCATCCCTCCATCCCTCCATCCCTCCATCCCGTGCCCACCACCCGCCTCCTGATCGAGTACGACGGGACCGACTTCCGGGGCTGGCAGGTCCAGGCCGAGGGCCCGACCGTCCAGGGCGCGATTGAGGCGGCCCTCGCCACCGTCTTGCGCGAGCCGGTCGGCGTGGTGGGGTCCGGGCGGACGGACGCCGGTGTCCACGCGCGGGGACAGGTGGCCCACCTCGTGACCGAGGCGGCCGTCGACGTGCGGCGGCTCCGGGCCTCGCTGAACGGGCTGCTGCCGCCGACGGTCGTCGTGCTCGCGGCCGAGGCGGCGCCCGACGGGTTCCACGCCCGCTACGACGCCCGCCGGCGGCGCTACGTGTACCGGGCGTCGGCGGAGCCCCGCGCGCTCGACCGCCGGACGCGCGTGCTCCTGCGGCCCGCGCCCGACCTCGACGCGATGAACGAGGGGGCCCGCCACCTCCTGGGCCGCCACGAGTTCTCGTCGTTCTGCCGGACGAAGTCGGAGACCACCAACCGGATGTGCACCGTGACGCGGGCCCGCTGGACGGCCGGCGACCGGCCGGGCGACCTCGACTTCGAGATCGAAGCGGACCGCTTTCTGCATGGCATGGTCCGAGCCGTCGTCGGTACCCTCGTCGAGGTCGGCCGCGGGCGCCGGGCTCCCGCCGACGTGGCCGACGTGCTGGCCGCCCGGGACCGCCGAGCGGCGGGCCCCGCGGCGGCGCCCCACGGCCTCGTCCTCGACCGCGTCGACTACGCCTCCTAACGCCTGTGCGCCTCCTCGTCCTCGCGAGCCTCCTCGTCGTCGCCGGCTGCGACCGCGTTCCCATCGACCCCATCGGGACGGACCTGGCCGTCACGTCGCCCGACCTGGACGTCGTGTTCCTCGACCCGGACCTCCGCCTGACGCTGGTCCCAAACGGGCCCGCCGGCCCGCTCACGCTGCGGATCCGGAACAAGGAGGTCGCCTTCGACTCCGCGGCGAGCGCGTTCGTCTACGAGCGGACGCTCGACCGCGGCCTCAACACGTACCCGATCTCGGTCACGGACGCGGCGGGTGAGGTCCGGCTCGACACGCTCTACGCGGTCCACCTCCCCGCCCTCCGGGAGCCGCTGACGGGCGTCAACGACGGGGTCGCCCGCGCCGGCGCGACGTCGACGGAGACGGCGCCGGGCCAGGCGATCGTCGCGGGGGGGATCGGCCGGTCGGGCACGGCGCTCGCCTCGGCGTCGCGGCTGCAACGGGCCGGCCCCCGGGTCCCGTCGGAAGAGGTCCCGCTCCGGACCGCGCGCGCGGCCCACACGGCGACCCCCGTTGACGGAGGCGTCTTGCTCGTCGGCGGGGCCACGCGCCTCGACCCGACGTCCCCCTCCGACTTCGTCCGCGAGGCCGAGTGGGTCCCGCCGGACGGGCCGAGCCAGGCCGTCGAGGTGGTCGGAGACGTGGAGGCGCCCGCTCGGGCGGGCCACGTCGCGAGGGCCGTCACGCTCGACGGCGAGACCTACCTCTATCTGCTCGGCGGGTTCGTGCCGACGGCGACGGGAGCGGCGCTGTCCGAGACGATCGACGTGTACCGGGTCCTGACCGGGCCCGTCCGCCTGGAGCGGCTGTCCCCGGTAGGGGGCGCGAGCGGGTTCGCCGCCGTGGCGAGTCCGACGCTCGTCCCGACCAGCCCGGCGACGGCCGCCGTGTTCGGCCTGACCGGCGACGAGGGCACGGGGCTCGCGCTGCGGTGGTCCACGCCCGGCGTCGGCGTCTTCCCGTTCCGCCTCGACGTCCGCACCGCGGCCCCCCTCGGCACGCCGCGTGCGGGGGCCGCGGCCGTCGACCTCGGCGACGGCCTGGCGCTCGTCGTCGGCGGGCGCGACACGGCCGGCAACCCGGTCGGCACGTTCGAGGTGTACGCAGCCCAGGCCGACCGGACCTTCCGATTCCCGAGCGCCTTCCAGCTTCAGGTCCCCCGGTCGGACCACGTCGCAACTATTTTCGGTGGCAACCGAATCGTGGTCTCGGGTGGCCGGCCGGCGAACGGCGGCCCCCTCGTTGCCTACGAAGCCTTCCAGCTCTGACGCCCCGGACCATGCTGATCCAGCGCCTGCTCCAGATCCTCCTCGCCGCGATCGTACTCGTGGCCGCGTTCGGCGTGCTCGCGTTCGTGCTCAAGCTGGCCGGGGCGCTGCTCGGGCTGGTGGTGAAGGTGATCGTGGTGCTGATCGTAGTGGCCGCCGTCCTGCGCTTCGTCGAGCTCGTTCGGGAGAAGGGGCGCCGCTGAGTCGGCGGGCGGGGCTTGGTAGCTTGCGGGCTCCACCCCCGAGCCCATGCCCGTCGAGACCGCCGTCGCCCCGTTCCAGATCCCGTCCGAGACGGCGCCGCTCCGGCAGGTGGTGGTCCACACGCCGGGCGAGGAGATGGCGCTGGTGTCGCCGGAGAACGCCGAGGACCTGCTATTCGACGACATCCTGTTCGTCGACGAGGCCCGGGAGGAGCACGCGGCGCTCGTCCGCCTGTTTCGGGCCGCCGTCGGGCGCGACGACGCGGTGCTCCAGGTGACCGACCTGCTGCGCGAGACGTTCGCCGAGGCCGAGGCCCGCACCGCGTTCGTCGACGGGCTCATCGAGCGGATGCCGTACCGCAACTTCGAGGCCTACGAGAGCGAGCTGAAGGGGCTCGACCCGGGCGCGCTCCTGCACTTCGCCGTGACCGGCCAGGCGCCGTTCCCCGTCTCGGCGCTCCCGGTGCCCAACCTGCTCTTCACGCGCGACCTCTCGGCCGTCGTCGGCGGCCACGTCCTGCTGAGCCACGCGGCCACGGCGGCGCGCGCGCCCGAGAGCGTGATCATGGGCACGGTCTACGCCCACCACCCCCGCTTCGCCGACGCCCGCGACCGCGTGATCGAGCTCCCCGAGGACGTCTCGTTCGAGGGCGGCGACCTGCTCGTCGTCGACGAGCAGGTGGTCCTGGTCGGGCAGAGCGAGCGGACGAGCCTGGGCGGCGTCCTGGCCGTGGCGAGGGAGCTGCTCACGCGGACGGCGGTCGAGCACGTGGTCATGGTGAACCTCCCCAAGGCGCGCTACTGCATGCACCTCGACACCGTGTTCACCTTCGCCGACGCCGACACGTGCGTCGTCTTCCCCCCCATCATCGAGGGCGCGGAGGACCACACGTTCATCCTAGAGGCCATCGACGGCGACCCGGCCGACCTCCGCCTGCGGCCGTGCCGGACCCTCCGCGACGCGCTCGAGGAGACGACCGGCCGGAGCTTCACGTTCGTCCCCTGCGGCGGCTCGGACCCCATCCGCCAGCGCCGCGAGCAGTGGACCGACGGGGCCAACCTGTTCGCCATCCGCCCCGGGCTGGTCGTGGGCTATGCCCGCAACCGGGCGACCTACGACGCGCTCCGTGCCGAGGGCTTCCACGTGGTCGACGCCGAGAGCTTCCTCGGCTTCTACGGCGACTCCGCGGCGACGTCGGACGCCCGGATCGCCATCCGCCTCTCGGGCAACGAGCTCTCGCGCGGCCGCGGCGGCCCCCGCTGCATGACGATGCCGCTGTCGAGGGATGCGGGATGAGGAGAGACCCCGAACCCCTCCGTCCCTCCCCTTCCCTCCGTCCCTCTCTCCTCCCATGTCGCTCGCCTCGCTCCTCGACCCCGACCGCCGCTGGATGCGGCTCGCGCTGATGGAGGCCGAGCGGGCGTTCGAGGCGGGCGAGGTGCCGGTCGGCGCCGTCGTGGTGAGGGGCGGGCAGGTGGTCGGGCGCGGCCACAACCAGGTCGAGCGGCTGGCCGACCCGACGGCCCACGCCGAGATGCTGGCGGTCTCGGCGGCGTGCCAGACGCTCCAGACGAAGGTGCTCGACGGCTGCACGCTCTACGTCACGCTCGAGCCGTGCCCGATGTGCGCCGGCGCGCTCGTCTGGGCCCGGATCGACCGGCTGGTGTTCGGGGCCCTCGACGAGAAGGCCGGCGCGGCGTCGACGCTGTACGACATCCCCGGTGACCGGCGGCTCAACCACCAGGTCGAGACCGTCTCGGGCGTCGAGGCCGAGGCCTCGGCCGACCTGCTGCGCTCGTTCTTCCGCGCCCGCCGAGGCACGCCGTCGCCGACGGCCGTCGCCGGCGACGGCGCCGACGGGGACCCTCCTCCGCACCGCCCCGCCGAGCCGGAATGAGGACGGCGGCACGGGACGGGCGCCCCGCCTTTCCGCCTCCTCTTGACGGCGGCCGGGCAACCCCGGCGGCGGCCCGTGGGTTGTGACGCCATGGAAACGCCCCGGACAGACCCCGTCGACCTCCTCGTCATCGGTGCGGGCCCGATCGGGCTCGCGTGCGCGCTCGAAGCGACGCGCGCCGGCCTGACCGCGCGCGTCGTCGAGAAGGGGGCGCTCGTCAACTCGCTCGTCGGGTACCCGACCCAGATGGAGTTTTTCTCGACGCCCGAGCTGCTCGAGATCGGCGGGCACCCGCTCGCGACGACCTACTACAAGCCCCGACGCGAGGAGGCCATCGACTACTACCGCGGCGTCGCCCAGCGCGAGGGCCTGGACGTCCGTCTGGGCGAGCGGGTCGAGCGCGTCGACGGCGAGCGGGGCGCGTTCACGGTCGTCACCTCCAAGGGGTCGCACGCCGCTCGCGCCGTCGTCGTGGCGACGGGGTTCTTCGACCAGCCCAACCGGATCGGCGTGCCGGGCGACGACCTCCCCCACGTCTCGCACTACTACAAGGAGCCGTACCGCTACAGCGGCCGGCGGACCGTCGTGGTGGGGGCGAAAAACTCGGCGGCCAAGGCGGCGCTCGAGATCAACCGCCACGGCGGCGACGTGACGATGGCTGTCCGCGGCGACGAGATCACGACGAGCGTGAAGTACTGGATCCGGCCCGACCTGCTCAACCGGATTGAGGAGGGCGCCATCGCGGCCCACTTCCGCACGACCGTCCAAGCCATCACGCCCGAGGCCGTCCGCCTAGCCACGCCCGGCGGGCCGCTCACCGTCCCGGCCGACTTCGTGCTGCTCCTGACCGGCTACCACCCGGACTTCGGCTTTCTGGAGGGTCTTGGGCTGGCGTTCGAGGGCGAGGCCCGCGCGCCCGTCGTCGACCCCGACACGATGGAGTCGACGCGGCCGGGCGTCTACCTCGCCGGGACCGTGTGCGGCGGCTACGCCACGAGCCGGTGGTTTATCGAGAACGGTCGGATCCACGCGGCCCGCATCGCCGCCGACCTCGCCGGGCTGCCCGTGCCCGAGCTGGAGGCCGTCGGGCAACCGTAGCCACCGACGTCACCCGGCGGACTGGCGGAGGACGTCGAGCACCTGGAGCGCCGTCCCCTGGGTCGCGTCGAGCGCGAGCGCCTGCTGGGCGTGGGTGAGCGCGTCCTGCGGGCGCCCCTCGTTGAGCCAGTAGAGCGCGAGGTTGGCCTGGGCGTTGGCGTTCCGCGCGTCGGCCGCGACGGCCCGGCGGAACAGGCGACCGGCCTGGTCCACCTGCCCGCCCTGGGCCACCAGGACGCCGAGGTTGGTCAGGGCGTCGGCTTGGTCGGGTTCGAGCGTCACCGCCTCCCGCAGAGCGGCGACGGCGCCGGGCAGGTCGCCGCCCTTGGCGAGCGCGCCGCCGAGCAGCACGTGGGCCTGGGCCAGCCACGGCTCCTCGGCGATGGCCGCCCGGTACTGCCGGACCGCCTCCGACAGCCGCCCCTGCGCCTCTAGCAGGCGTCCGTAGTTGACGCGGACGTCGGCCGCGGCGGGCTGGAGGGCGACGGCGCGGGCATAGAGCTTTTCGGCGTCCGCCGGGGGCCGGCCCGTCTGCTCGTAGGCCTGGGCGAGCGCGTTGAGCCGCTCCGGGTTCTCGGACACCGCGAGCGCGCGTTGGAGCGGCGCGACGGCCTGGGAGGCCCGGTTCGTCTGGAGGTAGGCGTAGCCCAGGAGGTACTGGCCCTCGCCCGCCTCCGGCCGCTCGTCGAGTCGCTGTTCGAGAAGCGAGACGCCGCGCCGGAACGCCGCCGCGCCACCTCCCTGGCGCGCATAGATCACGTACGCCATCCCCTCCTCAACGCCGTCCTCGCGGTCGGCCTCGAAGTACGGTCGGAGGTCGCCCGAGGTGGCCGTCCCCACGACCCGGTCGTCGCCGACGACACGGATGCGGTGGTCGGTAAACGAGGCGTGCGGCACGTCGTCGGCCACCACCTTGGGCATGTGGCACGAGAAGCAGTTGGCGCCCGCGGCGTGCTGCTCCTTCGCGGCGGGCGTGGGCATGGCGGCCTGGAGCGCGTCCGGCGCGTGGCACGTCTGGCACGTCGCGTTGAAGTACTGAGGGCCCTTGTCGCGGAACCCCTCGTGCGGGTTGTGGCACGTCACGCAGTCCATCGCGACCGACTCCTGGAAGCAGGCACTCTGGCGCATCCGGTCGGCGTGCGAGATGACGCTGACGCGGTTCGGGTCGTCCGTGGCCAACGCGAAGACCGCCCGGTGGGCCGAGAGCGGCCGGCCGGGCCGGTAGCTCTGCGCCGTCTCGCCCTCGCGCAGCACCGACACCTCGCCGTTGAGGTGGCACTGCTGGCAGACGTCGAGGCGCAGGTCCGTCGCCAGCCACTTCGGGTTGACGATGGTGACGTCGACGGAGTCGGGCGCGTCGGGCTGGCCCAGGCGGGCTTCGGCGTGGAGAGCGCCCGGCCCGTGGCACGACTCGCACCCGATCCCCGTCGCCAGGCTGGCGTACTTGCCGTCGGCGAACGGGACGGGCTCGCTGGTCCCGTTGTGGCACGCCATGCACCGCTCGGGGACGGTCCGGTCGAACCGGGCGTTCTCCTCGGCATAGCCGGGGCTCAGCCCCCACCGCCCCGCGCCGCCGTCGGCCTGGGTGTACCACGTGAGCGGGAGTTGGTAGAGGCGCCCGCCCTCCTCCGCAAGGTAGGTCCGCGCGGCCGACCCGCTGCCGACCACGTGCGTCATCTCCCTCGTGAGCTGGTGGTCCCGAGCGCCGTCGGGACCGACCCGGTACTCCTCCTGCACGAACCGGTCGCCGTCGCGCTGGGCGACGTAGACGAACCCCGTCGGCTCGTGGCGGACCTCGACGCCCGAGAAGTCCTCGACGGCGTTCTCGGCCGTCAGCGGGTAGAGCGACTGGGCCATCCCGTGCGTCTGGTAGCTCGCGTAGAGCTCCTCGTGGCACGTCGCACACGTCGCGTCGCCGACGTAGGCCACGTCGGGCGCGAGGTTGAGGAACCGCTCGTCCGCCGCTTGGGGGCGGGGGCTGAAGCACGCCGCCAGGCCGAGCACGCACGCGGCGCCCGCCCACAGGGCCGCCTGGGACCAGCCGGCCGAGGCGCTTCCGAGACTCTGCTTGCCGAACACGTGTTGCACACCGATCTGAGAGCGCCCAAGCTACGCGCCGAGCGACGTCTCCGTCTCGTCACCGGCACCCCACGCCGGGCCAAAAAAGCGGCCCCCGCACCGTCCCGGAGGACGACGCGGGGGCCGCAGAGACGAGCCGAGGCCCGCCGACCGCGTCCGCTAGAAGCGGAGCGAGGCCGTGATCAGGTTGACGTCGCCGAGGTCGCCCATCGACCGGAAGGCGTAGTCGACCGCCACGCCCGAGGACGCGAGCGGCAGGTTCACGCCGGCGCCCAGGCTCCAGAAGTCGGAGGCGCTCACGTCCGAGTCGGGGAGGAGGTTGGCCCCCCCGCGGATGTAGAGCAGGTCGGCGTAGCCGAGCTCGAGGCCGCCGGCGAATTCCGGCTGGTCGTAGGCGTTCGACCGGAAGTTGCCGAGCGCCGTCGCCGTCACCTCGCCCGCGAACTGGCGCGTGTAGGAGGCCCCGAAGTTGAGGAGCGACGGGAGCTCGTAGCTGTCCGCGTCGATCCGGATCGGGAAGGCGCCGGTGCCGCCGGACCCACTGATCGGGTTCGAGCCACCGAGGCCGTTGCCGGAGTAGCTCATCTTGGTCCCGAAGTTCCGGAGGCTGACGCCGAACTCGAGGCCCGACTCCCCGACGGAGTACGTGACGCCCGCGTCGAACGCCACGGCCGACCCGTTGACGTCGTCGATGGTCTCCCCGACGGCCTTCGCCGTGACGCCGGCCGCGATGCGGTCGGTGAACTGGCGGGCGTACGTCGCGCCGACGACGAACGTCGAGGCGTCGTACACGACCGAGGTCGGGTCCGGCGAGGCCGCCGAGGTGAGCGGGACGTCGCCGAGGTCCCACGAGGTCACGAACAGGGCCACGTTCGAGTTGCCGAAGTTCTGAGCCACACCGAACGTGTTGACGCCGACGTCGGCGACGAAGTTGATGTAGCTGAACATGGCCTCGGTGTCCGAGTTGTTCATGAGGGTCGCCGGGTTGGACTGGAGACCCTCAAGCCCGGAGACCGTGCTGAGGCCGGCCGTGAGGCCGTTGGCGAGGGACGTCGTCCGCGCGGTGGTCGGGACGAGCAGGAACTGGGCGCTAGCCGTCCCCGCCCGCTCGTCACCTGGGACGTCACGCCCCTGGGCCATCGCTGGCGCCGAGACGACGAGCGCGGCCAGAAGAAGGAGTGTGCGGTACATGGTATGGAGGGTATAGGTAGGGATGGCTTAGAGGACGTCGAGCTGAACCCGACGCTGGATCACGCCGAACTTCAGGATGCGCTCGCCGATCACCGCGCCGTCGGCCTGGCGGCCTTGGACGTGGATCAGGTACATCCCACTGGCGACCGGGAGGTTGGCCTCGGTCTTGAGGTTCCAGTCGATCGTGGCGGCCGGCGAGTTCTTCTCGATCGTCCGCACCAGGGTGCCGCTGAGCGTGAAGATGCGGATCGTCGCCTGGGCCGGGAGATTCACGAACCGGGCGATCGACTGGTTGCCCGACGTCTCGTAGCCCGAGAAGCCACGGTACGGGTTGGGCGTGATCGCGATCAGGTCCAGCGCAGCTTCCCGATCCGCAGGGTCGAGCTCATCCGCTCCCTGAGCCGCAATCTCCGCCGTGTTCAACGTGAAGGTGTCACCCGGCAGGTTCGGCTTGGTCGTGATGTACTTGATCGTTGTCCCCGGTGCCGGCAGGTTCGCGTGCCCCCCGAACGGGATGACCACAATCCGGCCGAGTGTTGGGGTGCCCCCAAAAAAGGCATCGTTGGCTGCGAGCGGATCGGCCAGCATGGCGGCCTCGTCGTAGGGGACGCTGCGGGCGTAGATCCGGTCGTAAGTGACGTCGCTGTTCCCGAAGGAATAGTCCAGCTGTCCTTCCGAGGGGTTGTAGAGCCGGTCGTCGGCGTCATCGAGGATGGCGGCCATGACCTGCTGCTCCGTTCCATCCGGGAAAATCTCGAAGACCTGGAACGGCAGACGGCCGTAAGTCTCGTTGACCTCACCGAACGTCGAGAGGGCATCGAGGGTCGGGCCCTCTTGCCAGCCGAGCATGAACACGGTCTCCGCCGTTTCTGCCTGGCGGTTCAAAACCACCTGGCCATTCGTCTCGGGGTCCTCAACAAACCGGAGCTCGTAGTCGATCGGGGCACGCGCCGCCACGTTCCCTTGCCAGTCCGTCCGACCGAGGATGGACGAGAGGCTTGCGGACGCCCCGTTCGCCGAAATGAAGTAGCGAGGCGGGTTGCCCGCCGAGTTGAGTGAGAACCCGACGTTGGCGTCAACGATCGCCCCCCCTACGATCTCTGCGACCTGAGCGAGTTGGGGATCGGGCCCAACCACGTCGAACACGAGACCTTCAGCCTCCAGAATACCCGGAAGCTGCGGAAGGACCGTTCCATTTCTGGCGAAGTAGTCCGCGCCGTCGAGGAGGGTCGTCCCGGTCGTCGTGTTGATGACTCGGTAGGTCGTCGCTGTGATGTCCGTGTCGTCGCCGGGGTCTTCGGTACCATGTTCATCGGTACCGATGACCAGCGTAAAGAACTCGACCCGGTAGGTGTCGCCCGTGATGGCGGTCGGGTCGGTTACCCTCGCCGCCACACTGCCTTCACCCACGTTGGCATCGCCAAGCTCAACGTCAAGATCGGAGCCCGTCGTCGTGTTGGTCGTCACCTGTCCGACGAGGGTTGGACGCACTTCCACACGCGTCACCGGGGCCGCAAACACCTTTTGACCGGTCGAGGCCTCGTTCACAGCGTACGGCTGGATGCCGTAGTAGTAACTCGTTCCGTTGCGGAGGGGACCGTTGGTGAAGATGTCGGTCGTGAGCGAGATCGACGTTGGCGTGAACGTTGCCGACCCATTGTCCGAGCCTTGGGCTTGGACCACCGTCACGACCTCGCCGACGAGCGGGTCGAGCCCCTCGTCAATCACCGTCGTCACGTTGTTGTTGAGGTCGAACGTCGCGACGAGCGTGCCGTTCTGGTCGGCCGGGCCCCGGTACTGGATGATCTTGAACCCCTCGAAGCTGTACGTGCGGTCGGTCGCGGCGTCCGGGGCGAACGGGCTCTCGACCTCGTAGTCGAAGAAGTCATTCTTATCACCCGTCTCTGAGGTCCAGGTTAGGATGATCTCTTGGTCGAGACCCGTCGCGGTCACAGTAGCCGCCGGGGGCGGCGTGGGCAGGCTGAAGTCCGCGTTGAAGGCGGCCTGCACGGTCCGGTCGTCGAACTTCAACTGGCGGACCGAGACGATCTGCGGCTGGACGGTCGCGCCCTGGGCCTGCGACCAGATGATGCCGAAGACGATCTCCTGCGTCTGGCCCGGCTGGAACGTGAACGGGCCCGAGGACACACCGAAGCGGCGGTCGGCCGGGTTGTTGGAGCGTCCGGCACCGTCGACGTTGTACTCACTCCAGAACCGCGGGGGGTCGCCGGGGAAGGCGAAGTCGACCTGCGGGCCGTTCGTGTTGTAGCCGTCGCCGCCCTCCTTGAGCGGGGTGCCGTCCTTCCACAAGCCCTGCATGTAGGAGTACGCCTCCTCCCCGTTGTCGGGGTCCGAGGTGACGGTGCCGCCGTTGGTGAAGTAGAAGAACTTCTCGATGGCGAGCCGCTCGTCCTCCTCATCGACCTCGCCGTCGCCGTCGTTGTCGAGGCCGTCGTTGAAGCCCTCGCTGCCGCCGACGAGCGGGCCCTGGAAAAAGTCGTAGCCGAGTGCGGGCGGCGTGGTGCCGTAGCCGTTCTCGTCGTTGCTGTCGCCGTTGTAGACGTAGCCCAGGCCGAGCTCCGGGTCCGAGCCCACGAAGTCGTCGGTGGCGTTGCCGAGGTCGGGGTCGGAGAAGATCCCGATGTAGGTGTTTTGGAGTGGCTGGGTGCCGCGGTAGATAAACTGGTACCGGTAGAACGTCGTGTTGTTGAGCGCGTCGGCGGTCGAGAAGGCGAACGCGAGCGCCCGGACTTCGAGCCCGATGGCCGTCGTCTGGCTCCAGTCGTGCGAGCCGCCCTTGTCGTTCATCACCCACCAGATGCCCTGGTCGCCGACGATGTCGGGGCGCTCGCCACCGGCGAGGTCGATCTGACGCGTGCCGTAGCCCGGGTCGTTGAGCTGGAGCTCCACGCGGGGCTCGTCTGGGGTCCCGTCCTCGTCGGCGTCGAGGGCAGCATCACGCTTCCCGTTGCCATTCGTGTCCACGAAGAACGGGGCGCCGTAGGCGATGGGCCAGGACGAGAGGTCGCCCGTGGCGGCCTCACCGGAGTCGTAGGCGCGGATGTCCGTGAGGTTGACCTTCCAGAAGCGGTCGAAGGTCTGGCAGGTGGCGCGGTCGACCGTGCCGGCCGCCGTCAGCGGGCCGGGCCAGTACTCCCACGGGCCGTAGGTGGAGCCGGCAAAGCGGAGCTCGCCGTCGATCTCGCCGCCGACCCAGATGCCGGAGGCGAAGACCGACTTGAGGCCGCTGTTTCTCGGGACCTCGTAGCGGTCGCCGGAGCCGCGCCAGAAAAGGCCGCCGATGTTGTAGAGGACGGCCTGGACGTTGTTGACGTCGAGGAGGGTTTCGGCCGTTCCCGTTTCGCAGTTGGCCTGAGCCTGCGCGGGCGCCGCGAGCCCGATCAGGGCGAGGGCCCCGACCAGCGCGACGGTCAGCCGTCGGGTAAGTGGATACAAAGCGTTCATGAACAAGGGGTGCAAGTGGGGGCCGCCCCCGGCACGGGCCGGGGACGCGCATCGGTCCAGGACCGGTTTAGAAGTCGAGCGTGACGCCGAGACGGATCCGGCGCGGCAGGCCGTAGAGCTCGCCGCCGCTGACACCGAACGTGTCGAGGACCACCGGGGAGGCCACGTACTGCGAGTACAGGTACCGGAAGGCGTCGCGCTCGAGCGCCGTCGGGAGCGCGCGGACCGCGTCCGGGTTGGTCGCGAGGAAGCCGTCGTCGTCCGGGAGGCCGGTGTCGCGGTAGACCGAGTACACCTGGTCGGTGTTGAGCAGGTTCTGGACCCAGACGTAGCCGCGGAAGGCGGCCGGCCCGAGGTCGAACGCGCGGTCCACCTTGAGGTCGAAGCGGTTGGTGAACGGCAGGTACACCGAGTTCACCGTCCCGACGGCTCCGCCGTTGGTCGACTGGAGGATCGGGCTCTCGAGGCCCTTGTCGTCGAGCTCCGTGTAGGGGCTCCCGCTCTGGAGGACGCCCAGGAGGTTGAAGCCGAACCCGGCGAGCGGGTAGACCCCACCCACCATCGGGCCCTCGTCCTGGCCCAGGCGGTAGTCGAGCGACACGTTCAGGTTGTGCCGCCGGTCGAAGGCGAGCGGGGCCAGCGTCTCCGGGAAGACGTTGGTCGCGCTCCGCCAGGCGATGATCCGGGCCGTCCGCGAGTCCGAGCCGGTCCCCTCCGCGAAGGAGAGGGTGTAGTTGGCGTTGATCGCGAGGTTGCGGGTCCGCCGGAGGTCGAACGCCAGCTCGACGCCCTTGGTGGTGGTGAAGTCGAGGTTGGTGTACGCCGTGTACCCGGAGGGGAACGCGTCGTTGAGGTTCCGGAGGGTGACCTTGTTGCGCTGCGTCCGGTAGAAGCCCGACAGCGTCAGCGCGGCCTGCTGGCCGACGCGCTGGCGGAAGCCGAGCTCGTACTGGGTCGTCGTCTCGGGCCGCAGGTTCGAGTTGTTCAGCGTGCCCGACCGGCTGGCGACTCGGGAGAAGTCCCGGATCGACGCGAACGCGTTCTCGCTCGGGCGCTGGCTCGTCACGTTGTAGGACGCGAAGAACAGGGCCCGGTCGGTGACCGGGAACGTCACGCCGATGCGCGGCATGACCGTCAGGGCCGGGTCGTAGTCCTCGAAGGCGCCGTCGGACAGGCCGTTGGCCCGTGCGAGCGGGCTGCCCGTGTCCGTGATGTCCGCCGAGTCCTCGACCGGCTGGCCGTTGGCGTCGTAGAAGACGCCCTCGTTGTCGCGGTAGCCGACGACGGTCCCACCGTTCTGGTAGAAGGCGAAGTCGCCGTCGACGTTGGCCGGGATCGAGCCCGGGGCCGTGACCAGCACCGCTCCGTCAGCGTCGAGGATGTTGGCGCCGAGGTCGTCGACGCGGTAGAGGTCGACGAGGGCGTACGGGTCGCGCAGGACGAGCGTGTTGTTGTCAAACACGTCGACCCGCAGGCCGAGGTCGATCACGATGTCGCGGAACTCGACGCGGTCGCGGAGGAAGCCGCCGTAGTAGATCGGCTTGTAGGGCGCGATGTTGCGGTTCGAGCCGTCGGCGTAGGCCGTGACGCTCTGCTCGTCAACTTCGTTGAGGCCACGGAAGTCGTAGCCGTAGTAGTTGACGTTGTTCTCGAAGCCGGCGTCCTCGAAGTCGATCTGGTCGTACGACGCGATGCCCGCGTCGAACTCGCCGTCGCCGTCCGTGTCGACCGTCTCGATCTCGGCGCCGTCGGCGTCCTCGATGAACCGCGCGAACGAGCGGACATCGGAGCCGATCGACCAGTTCCGCTGGGTCAGCGTCTCGAACTCGCCCCCGAAGGAGAGCTCGTGGACGCCGATCTGCGTCTGGGCGGAGCCGAAGACGCGGAACTGCTCCTGGTTGAACTGCTGGTACACCGTGCCGCCCAAGGGCGAGCCGGGGCCGCTGAACACGAAGCCGAGCGAGCTCGGGACGTTGAGGTTGCCGTCCGAGAACTGACGGGTGTAGTTGCCGGCGTTGTTGAGCGAGTAGTACCGGGCGGCGACCGCGTTCTGCGGCGCGTCGATGTCGCCGTAGTTGACGACGTTCCGGATGTCGCTCCCGAACGCCTCCGGGTAGGAGACGAAGTCCCGGGCCGAGTACTCGCCCTGGATCTGGTAGAACGCCGTGTTCGACAAGATCTGCCGGAGCGAGACGAACCCGCGGTAGTTCTCGTCCTCGTCCGTCGAGAAGTTCTCGCGGTTGAAGAACGAGCGGTCGTAGCTGAAGCCGCGGTCCTCGCTGTACGCGTAGGCCCCACCAATCCGGAGGTTGACGCCCGAGATCGGGCGGAACTCCAGGTTGCCGGTCGTCGAGATCTCCGTCTGCGGGTCGTCCTTGCCGGACCGCGACGAGAACTGGCTCGGGTCCGAGAACAGGCTGTACGCCGAGCGGACCGCCTGGATGTCGCCACCGCCGCTCAGGCCCAGGAGGCCCGCGAGCGAGTCGGCCGGGGCCGCACCCCCCGAGGGGAGCGAGAAGCCGTCCGGGAACGGGAGGTACGCGAAGGTGTCGTCCTGGAACAGCGGGCTCACCGTGAGCTCCCCAGCGTCAGCCGCCTCGCGGCTCACGCGGATCACCTGCGGCGAGTCCTGGATCTGGTTGTAGAGGTCGTCGTTGAGCTGGAGCGTCTCGATGGCCCACGGGCTCGCGTCCTCGGCGTAGGTGCCCTGGACCGACGCGAAGAAGCTGACCCGGTCCCGGAGGATCGGGCCGCCGAGCGAGAGCGAGCCGAGGTTGTACCCGTAGGAGTCGAGGCCGTAGGACGTGATCGCCTCGGCCGCGCCGAAGAAGTTGTTGCCGCCCGACCGCGTCGAGATCGAGATGACGCCGGCCGTGGCGTCGCCGTACTGCGGCGGGATCGTGCCGATGAGCATCTCCTGCTCGGCGATGGCCTGCTGCGGGATGGCCGGGGAGCCCCCGAGCACCTTCACGCCGTCGACGTAGTAGGCCACCTCCTCGCTCCGGCCGCCCCGGATGTTGAGGTCGCCGCTGCCGTCGTTGTTCACGACGCCAGCCTGGATGGCCGCCACGTTCGCGACGCCGCGCACGGGGAGGTTCTGGATGTCGGCGCCGGTGACCACCTTGGGCACGCCGATGGCGTCGGCCTGGATGAGCGGCCGCTCGTACTCGACGACGACCTCGCCGATCGACTGCGACGAGAGGTCGATGTCGACCGTCCGGGTCCGACCCTGGGAGATCTCGACGCCGGTCAGCGTCTGGCCCTCGTAGCCGGTGTACGAGTACTGGATGTCGTACTGGCCGACGGGGATGCCGAGGATGGTGTAGTTGCCGTCGATGTCGGTGGCCGCACCGCGCTGGACGTCCGGCAGGTACACGTTGGCCCCGATAAGGGGGTCACCGGTGCCGGAGTCTGTCACGCGGCCGGACAGCTTTCCTGTGTTCTGCGCGAGCGCCACGCCGGGCAGCGCGAACAGCAGCAGGAGCACGACGGTGCTCAGTGAACGAAACATTGCTACCTCCTGAAGGGTGGTGTGTGAGCCCGAGCGCCAAAGGCCCGGGAGGGAAGGCGTCAGGCGACGCCGGTCGGGAGATGCCGGGACCCGAAGGTCGGAGCACTGGGAACGAGGCCCACGCCCCGAGTCTGGGTCCAGGGCCGCCCGAACGGCCCATGCGACCCCACGGTCGCGCTTCGCCCTGGCGTGCCCACGCACGCTCGGCTGGTCCTGAGAGAAAGAGGACGGTATCAACCTGAGCGGGTGGCGTTCGGTAAAGGACGTGTTAAGCGACGGGGCGAATATAGCCGGCCCTCGAAAAGAGTGTCAAGGCACCCGGGCGTCCCCTCGTTTTTCCCCCCACAAATGCCCGACGGACTCGGGCCTGGCGGCCCCAGAGCGCGCTTACGGTCCGATGTGGTCAGTCGGTGGGAGTCCCTGTGAAGAGCCTGCGCGCTACCCGGGACAGCTTCAAGAGTCCCTCCACCCGCGGGCGTTGGGAATATGGGACTGCTAAGGCGGAGGACGACCAATGCAGTAGAGGGCAAGCAACTGTCCCTAAACAAATGCCCCCTTCCTGCAGCGGTGCGGGAAGAGGGCCTAGGGAGCCAGAGTGGAAGAGTCTAGAACTCACACGGTGGCGCGCTATGGGACACGGTCACCTTCTTCTTGATCGGATAACCGAGTGTGCTATGAGCAAATACAAGGTTGTGACCACTAGAATCAATGTAGTCAGCCCGTATGTTTGCCCAATTACCTGATTGATTGACGACAGTAAACTCGTAGTCAGCGCCCCAACCTAGACTAGATACAGTTCCTCCATTTAAAGTAAATGTGCATGTATCACCAGGACGCATTTCGGACGGGCCACTGACCGTAGCCCCTCCGCCGGCGTCAGCGGTAGAATAAGGATCGGCCGAGTCGCAGCCAGCAAGAGCTACAACAAGAGCAATGCAGATGATGAGAGATAAGTGTCGCATGTGAGTGCCTTAAAATGGAGTGAGAGTGAAGTCCGGGGGCGAATCGCTTGAAAACTATGTCTTCCTACGCCGTCCACAAGGTACTGATGTGCTATCGTAGCATGCTCGGCACCTTAGGCTGAGTAGTGACTCAGTCACAAACATTTGCCAGGGAGGGGGAGGGCACCAGTCCACCGAACAGTCCGGCGGGATGGAGGAGAACACGGATCGTCGAAGTCACCAGAGAGTGGGAGGGCTTTTCCCTGTCCCGCCTATCACCGCGACGGCCCTCGCCCGCCGAGTACCTTCGGGCCCTCCCCCTGTCCCCTCCATGCCCGAGCACGCCCACCCCGAGGTCCTCGTCTCCACCGACTGGGTCGCCCGCCACCTCGCCGACACCGCTCGCGTCCGCGTGATCGAGTCCAACGAGGACGTCCTGCTCTACGCGACCGGACATCTCCACAACGCCGTCCACGTCGACTGGCAGACGGACCTCCAGGACCCCGACGTCCGCGACTACATCAGCCAGAAGCAGTTTGAGGCCCTGTGCTCTCGACTCGGCATCCGTCCGGACACGACGCTGGTGTTCTACGGCGACAAGGCCAACTGGTGGGCGACCTACGCCTTCTGGACGTTCACGATGTTCGGCCACGCCGACTGCCGCGTCATGGACGGCGGCCGGGCCAAGTGGGAGGCCGAGGGCCGGACGATGACGACGGACGCCCCGACGTACCCCAGCACCGACTACGCGGCGACGACCCCGGACCCCTCCATCCGTGCCTTCCGCGACGACGTACTCGCCCACATGCAGGCGGGCGGCGCGATGGTCGACGTCCGGAGCCCGCAGGAGTACATCGGCGAGATCTCGCACGCGCCCGGCAACCCGCAGTCCGAAGCGTCGCTCCGGGCCGGCCACATCCCGGGCGCGCGCAACGTGCCGTGGAGCCGGGCGGCTCACACCGACGGCACGTTCAAGTCGCGCGACGAGCTGGCCGCCATCTACCTCGACGAGCAGGGCCTCGACCCGGCCGACGAGACCGTCGCCTACTGCCGGATCGGCGAGCGCTCCAGCCACACCTGGTTCGTGCTCAAGTACCTCCTGGGCTTCGACGACGTCCGCAACTACGACGGCTCGTGGACCGAGTGGGGCAACCTGGTCGGCGTCCCCGTCGAGAAGGGCGTCCCCAGCCACGACGGCGACGTCGACGACTGAGAAACGGTTTGGTACGAATCGCCAGGCCCGCCCCCTTGAGGGGGCTCCCGCGCAGCGGGTGGGGTGTTCGTCCGACCACCCCACCCGCCCGACCACCCTCCGACCGCTCCGCGGGCACCTCCCTCAAGGGAGGGGTCCTTTACCCAACAGTCTCTGAGACGGTAGACCCCGAGGCAGCGCGAGGGCGCCGTCTGGCGTGGCCAACCCCGCCCGCCTCTCCGACGTACTGACGGACCGACTCACGACTCCCCGATGACCCCCCGCCTCCAAGAGATCGCCGACGAGCTGGCGTCGGTCCCTCGCGACCTCCAGATCGAGCTCCTGCTCGACCACGCGCGCCAGTTCCCCCCGCTCCCCGAGCGCTACCGCGCCGCGCGCGACGCCGGGCTCGGCCGGGTCCACGAGTGCCAGGCCGAGGTCTACTTTTTCCCCGAGGTCGACGACGGGGCCGTCCACCTCCACGCCGACATCCCGGGCCACGCGCCGACGCAGCGGGCCCTCGTCGGCATCCTGATGGACGCCTACGAGGGGGCCACGCCGGACGAGGTCGCGGCCATCCCCGACGACCTGCTCCAGCAGCTCGGCGTGGCCGCGCTGCTCGGGCCGCAGCGCCAGCACGGGTTCGCCGGCGTCCTGGCGCGGCTCAAGCACGGCGTCGCTCAAGCCGCCTCCTGATGCGCCGCGTTCTCCTTCTCCTCGTCGTCGTCGCGGTCGCCGCCTGCGGGACGCCGCGGCCGGTCCGCCTTGCCGAGCGGCCCGCCGACCGGGTCGCCGTCCCCATCTCGTCGGTCCACTACCGGGACTACGCCACGGCCGACGCGCTCGCCCGGTCGCTCCGGTGGGCCGAGGGCGCGCCGGTCCTGGTCAGCGCCCACCGCGGCGGGCCGGTCCCGGGCCTGCCCGAGAACGCCATCGAGACGTTCGAGTACGCGCTCAACCACGCGCCCGCGTTTATCGAGACCGACGTCCGCCGGACGGCCGACGGGGTCCTGGTCCTGATGCACGACGAGACGCTCGACCGGACCACGACCGGGACGGGCCGCGTCGACGCGACGACGTTCGCGCAGATCCGGAGCCTCCGGCTGGTCACCGAGGCCGGGATCGTGACCGCCTTCCGCGTGCCGACGCTGGCCGAGGCGCTCGCCTGGGTCGACGGCCGCACGGTCCTGATGCTCGACGTCAAACGCGACGTGCCGACTCCGGAGCTCGTGACGGCCGTCCGCCAGGCCGGCGCGGCCGACCGCGTCGCCGTCATCACGTACTCGATGGACAACCACGAGCGTCTGTTCGCGCTCGCGCCCGACCTCGTCGTCTCGGCGACGACGGAGACCTTGGCCGACGTCGACGCGCTGCTGGCGGCGCCGGTCGACCCCGACCGCGTGATCGCGTGGACGGGCGTCGGCGTGCCCGACCCGGCGGTCGTCGCGCGGCTCCATGCCGCGGGCATCCGGGCCCAGGCTGGGGCCTTCGGCGCCATCGACGAAGCGGCGCGCCGCGCGGCCTCGCCCGACCCCTACGGCGCCCTCCTGGCCACCGGCGCTGACGTGATCTCGACCGACCAGGTCCCGCTCGCGGCCCTCGCCGCCCGGGAAGCTACCCGGGCCCGACAAGGCCGGCGATGAACGTGGCCAGCGCGCCTTCCGCGCCGGGTCGGAGAGGGATCGCGCCGACCCCGAGCGTGTCGAGGCTGGTCCACAACCGGGAGCCGTAGAAGAGGTCGTCGGGCGTGCCGGGGAAGAGGGCGGCGGCCACCGCCACGGGCGGGCCCTGGACGATGGCGTCGCGGTAGCGGTGGAGCGTCCCGAGCGCGTCCTCGGGCGGTCCGGCCGCCCCGTGGCGTCGCCGGTAGCCGGCCGAGTCGTCGCGCCGGTACTTCGCGTCGAGGACCACGCGCCGGAGCTCGGCGCCGCGGCGGACGCTGAGCAGGAGGTCAGGGCGCTGGGCCAGCAGCGCCGGGGGCGCGGGGAACCGGGGCGTGTAGACGACCTCCACCTCGACGCCCCCACCCGACAGCCGAACCGCGTGGGCACGGCCGCGCCGCAGCCGGACGTCCGTCCCGATGGTGTCGATGCCGAACGGCCGGAGCGGGGGCGACGCCCCGAGACCCTCGGCGACGGCGCGGACGACGGCGAGCGCGGCCCACGTCTCGTAGAGCACGGCGAGGTCCTGGGTCGACACGTCGAGGGCCCCCGCGCGGAGGTCGAGGCCGCGGTCGAGACGGCGGAGCGCCTCGAACGCCCTGGCGTAAGCGGGAGCCCGTCGGAGCACGAGGGGAGGGACAGCCGGCGTCCGTTCTCCCACAGACGCGAACAGCGGCCGAGATCGAACGAGGTCCAGCCTGGACCCCACGTCGTGGCTCTCGCTCACCACCACGTCGCGTCGTCGGCTCGGTCGCCGTGCTCCCTCCTCTCGGACGAGCGTGGCCAGGCGCCTGGCGGCGCCGTCGAGCTGAGCCGCCAGCCACCGATGGGCCGGCGTGTCCAGGGTGAGGACGGCCGGCCGGGCCCGCAACGTCGGTGCGTGCAAGCCCCGCCGACGAGCGGTCTGGCGGGTCGCTGCGGTGGGCCGGCGAATCTGCCCTGTGCGCCTCTCCTCCTCCGTTCTGACCACGTCAAGCACCGGTCGGCGCTCGATCTCGCGGACCGCGTCGGCCAGCTCGTGGACGGACTGGCCCAGCACGGCGAGCCAGACCGGCGGCGACGGATCGTCCGCGCCGAGCGAGATCCCGATCGTCGTGGGGCGGAGGGCGGCGACCGACAGGCCCGCCGCCGACGCCTCGACCTCCGCCCGCATCGCGGTGACGTCGCCGACGGACACCTTGGTGGGGAGCACGTCTACCTCCATCTCGAATGACACGGTGCTCCCACGCTGCACTGCGAACCGGGTCCGACCGGCTTGCGAGCCCAGTCGGACGCGGCCGTGGACCACGCGCCCGCCGTCGGCCGAGGCGAGCGAGCCGACCACCACGGGGTCGCGGTGGGCGAGCGCGACCGGCGCCCCGTCGAGGCTCTGCAGAAGCACGAGGTACGACGTCTCTTCCTCGAACACGACGGGGCCGGAGGGCGCGGCCAGGCGAGGCGTCTCCGAGCCCGCGGCGAGCGAGACCGGGGCGGCGCCGGGGTGAGCCGCTAGGGGTCCGCTCCAGGTGAGGCGGACCCCGGGGGTCTCGACGGTGAACAGCGTCTGCACATCGTATGCTACCGCACGCCCTCCGCCTCGACGTGCCCGACCCGCCCGTCCTCCGTTTGACGCTCCGCAACGGGCACCCGATGGCGCTCCGCCCGATCGAGCCCGCCGACCGGGACCGTCTGTCGGCCGGGTTCGACGCGCTCTCGCCGAGCTCACGCCGGCTCCGCTTCCTCGGGTCCGTCTCGACCCTGAGCGACGCGCACCTCCGGTACCTCACCGAGGTCGACGGCCACGACCACGTGGCCTGGGTCGCCCTCGACCTCGACGACCCGGCAGCGCCAGGCTTCGGCGTCGGCCGGTTCGTCCGTCTGGGCCCGGAGACCGTGGCCGAGTTCTCGCTCACCGTCCTCGACACCGTCCAGGGTCACGGGGTCGGCCAGGTGCTGCTGGCCGTCTTGTCGATCGTCGCCCCGACGGTGGGGGTCGACACGCTGCGGGGCGTCGTCGGGCGCGAGAACGAGCGGATGGCCGGGTGGCTCCTCCGGCTCGGCGCCGTCTCCGTCGACGACGGCCACGATCTCACGTTCGACCTCTCGCTCCCCGTCGACCCCGGGTTCAGCACGTCGGCCGCCGAGTTCGTGGAAACGGCTCACCAGGTCCGAGAGGCCCTCGCGGAGTCGGAACGGACCCTGCCCGGCGCCTGAGCCCCGTCTGCTCACGCCCAGAACGAGGCGACCCCGTCGTCGAGCGCGCCCTCGGCGATCCGGGCGAGGCGTGCGGCCGTCCGAGGGAACCGAGCGCCCTCGACAACGGGCCCGCGCCCGCCGTCCGCCCAGTCGTCGACGAGGGCTCGCGCGCTCCGAGCGTCCGTCGCGCGGCCGTCGATGGCCCAGCCGAGAAGCGCGTACACGGCCACGCGAGCCGGCGCGCGGGCGCCGTCGATCCGCGGGATCACCTTCATCGTCAGCGCCACGTCGACGGGGTCCACGGCCATACCGTCGGCCGTCCGAAACGCGTCTGGCGTCTCGGAGGCGTGGAGGGCGAACAGGGCCGCCTCGTCGCGCGCCCGGTAGCCGACGCCCAGCCCGGCGGGCACCAACGTCTGGCTCGCCTCGGCAACGGCGGCGGCGGCTCGGTCGACCACGGCGCGCTCGTCGGCGGACAGGTCGAGCCCTTCGCCGAGCCGGACGGCCCGCGGAGCCCACGCGCCGGCCGGCCACCGCTCGGCGTCGGAGCGTCCGGGCGACGTCTGCCACTCGCCGAGATCGCGAGCGCTCAGCTCGAGCACGAACGCCCGGTCGAGCACCTTCCGGCTGAACGCGTGCGCGCTCTCGTCCACGTTGACGGTCCCCACGATCCCAAGAGACGGGGGCAGGCGGACGGCCTGCCAAAGAGCCTCTCCCGGCCCCAGCATCTCCGACACGAGGGGTGGACTCTCGTAGCCGCCCGGAGCGGGAGCACGGGCCTCCATCCGGCTCAAGACCTCGGCGAGGTAGTGCTCCGGCCGACCCAGGTTCATCTCGTCCAGCACGAGCGTATGGAACCGTTCCGGGTCGTCGGTCGCGGATCGGGCGGCGCGCAGCACGGCTCCAGGTCGGAAGCGGCCAGAGAGGTCAGTGTAGCCGAGGGTCTCGGCCGGGTCGGTCCAGTCGGGGCGGACTGGGAGCACGGATGCCCGTCCCCCCGTCGCGTCCGCGACCAAGACCGGCAGCCGGCTCTTGCCGACGCCCGTCACGCCGGCCAGCAGCACGAACGGTTTGGTCCGCAGAGCCGTCACGTACGCGGCCACCTCCCACGGCTCGAATCGGAACCCGCGTGCGGCGATCGCCTGGATCAACCGCCCCATCGCCGCTGAACGGTCGAATGCGGCTGGCGCGACGTAGCCGACCGTCGGCTCGGCCGTGCGGGCGGACGGGACCGGCGGGGCCACCGCGGCGTCGGCGTGGCGACGGGCGTCGCGGACCGCCTCGACGGCCTCCATCAACGCCTCGGGGTCGACGCCCAGCCGGGCGCGGACGACAAACTCGAGCACCCGTCCGTCGATGGCGGGGAGCGGGTGGAGCACCTGCTGCACGACACGTCGGAAGCGCACTTCCCGATCGACCTCCGGGTACTCGTCGAGCACGCGGAGGTCGTCGGCGACGCGGTCGCTCGCGACCCACAGCTCCTCCGGGAGCACGGCGAGCGGACGGACGCGGAGCCGGTGCGGAAGGTGCCGGCCCGGCGCCAGCGCCGTCGCGTCCTCGAACGGCTCGCCGACGGCCTCGAACACGCCGGCGAACGCCTGGTGGCCCGAGAGGTAGGCCACGATTCGATCGCCAGCGCGAACCTCCGGCAGCCGCTTCCGCCCCTGCCGCCACAGCGCGAACGTCCCCGCCCGGACCGCGGCCGGGAACACGTCGGGGGGGAGGGACCAGAGCCAGTACGCCACAGCAGGTACGAGGAGGGCCGACAGACTCCGAAGCTCGGGACAGGTTCGGGCCGGCGCCACGGGGCGCCGTCGCCGCGGAGTGTGGGGGGCCCCGCCTGTGGGCCCGCAGCCCGACACGGGTTGCAGGGCACTGACAATTCCCGCGGAGCCGCTCCGTGCGGGGATAGCTTTCGGGCTCCCTCCCACCCCCCCCCACCCATGCTCCGGTTCCGCTCGCTCGCCGCTGTGGCCGCGCTGCTCCTCGCCCTCCCCGCCTGCGACTCGTCTGAGACGGACGGCGCGCTCGCCGAGGCGGAGGCCAACCTTGGCCAGTGGACGTTCATCGACGTCGAGGGCAGCCAGTGCCGCGACGGGTCCTCGACGGGGATCGGCGTCCGCCTGCAAGAGGGCGCCGACGACTTGGTGATCTACCTCGAAGGGGGCGGCGCCTGCTTCAACGCGATCACCTGCGACCCCCGGGCCAACCGGCCCAGCTTCTCCGAGGCCGACTTCGACGAGAAGGTCGCGGCGGTCGGCAACGCGGGGCTCTTCAGCACGAGCGCCGACAACCCGGTCGGAGGCTACAACATGGTCTACGTCCCGTACTGCACGGGCGACGTCCACGCGGGGTCGTCGGTGAACAACTCGTTGCTCGAGGCCGCCGGCGTGGCGGGGACCCAGCAGTTCGTCGGGCACCGCAACGTCGAGCGGGCGCTGGCGCTTCTAGCCGAGGGGCTCGACACGCCCGGAAAGGTGCTCCTGACCGGGTCGAGCGCGGGCGGTCTGGGCGTGCTGTTCAACGCGGGCGCGACGGCCCAGGCCTTCCCCCGCTCCGACTTTTTCGCCGTTGACGACTCGGGCCCGGTCGTCTACGCCGACGACGTCCTGAGCCCCCGACTCGTCGGCCAGCTCGTCGGGTTGTACAACGCGTCGGCGGCGCTCCCGGAGGCGCCCGAGCTGTTCGGGCCGGACGCCTTCCAGGGCATCTACAACTACTACGCCGAGACCTACCCGACCGCGACGTTCGGTTTCTCGAGCTACCTCGGCGACGACGTCTTCCAGGGGTTCTTCGGCTTCGGGCAGGCGCCGGGCGACGAGATCACGGACGAGGAGTTTGCGGCGGGTTTGCGCGACCTCCGCGCCCGGCTCTCTCCCCGGTGGGCCACCTACTACGCCGAGGGCGACGACCACACCTTCTTGCTCAAGCCAGACCGCTACAACGGCACGTCGGCCGGTGTGACCTACCGCGACTGGCTCGGCGACATCTTGGACGGGAGGCCGACCGTCGTCGACCCCGGCACCGCTGCGCGCGTCCCGTTGGCCGCCCGGTAGCCGACCCGCCCGCCCGGATCCCGCACCCCTCGCCAGCACGTCTGGCGCGGGGCGCGACTCGTTCGAGAGCGGCCGCCGAGTGAACCGGCGCCGACTCCGTCGGTACACCGGGTGCGACGCACCGTTGTCAGCTCGGCATGCGATCCTCCCCGGCTGCCCCACCGCGAACACGCCCGATGGCCACGATCCAGCGCATCGACTCGCCCTTCCAGCTCTCGACGGCGTTCCGCCCGATGGGCGACCAGCCCCGCGCCATCGGCGAGCTGACGGAGGGCTTGTTCCGCGGCGACCCGTACCAGACGCTGCTCGGGGCGACGGGCACGGGCAAGACGTTTACGATGGCGAACGTCATCAGGAACGTCGGGAAGCCGACGCTGGTGATCTCGCACAACAAGACGCTGGCGGCCCAGCTCTACGCCGAGTTCCGGCAGTTCTTCCCCCAGAACGCCGTCGAGTTCTTCATCTCGTACTACGACTACTACCAGCCCGAGGCCTACATCGTCTCGTCCGACACGTACATCGAGAAGGACATGGCGATCAACGAGGAGATCGACCGCCTGCGGCTGCGGGCGACGTCGGCGCTGGTGAGTGGCCGGAAGGACGTCGTGATCGTGGCGTCGGTGTCGTGCATCTACGGGTTGGGCAACCCGGACGAGTACAAAAAGCAACTCGTCCAGGTCACGCCGGGCCAGGAGGTCGACCGCGACGAGCTGCTGATGAAGCTCGTCCACGTGTTCTACAACCGGAACGACGTCGACTTTACGCCGGGCACGTTCCGCGTCCGCGGCGACGTGGTCGAGGTGTTCCCGGCCTACTTCGAGGACCAGGCGTACCGGATCGTGTTCTGGGGCGACGAGGTCGAGCGGATCGCCCGGATCAATCCGCTCACCGGCGACGAGCTGGTGCTGGAGCAGGACACGCTGACGATCTACCCGGCCAAGCACTTTGTGACGCCGAAGGACCAGGTCGACCGGGCCATCGCCGGGATCGAGGAGGAGCTCCGGTGGCGGCTGGCGATCCTGCGCAACGAGGGCAACCTGATCGCCGCCCAGCGGATCGAGCAGCGGACGCTGTTCGACATTGAGATGATCAAGGAGATCGGCTACTGCTCGGGCATCGAGAACTACAGCCGCCACATGGACGGGCGCGAGCCCGGCACCCGGCCGTACTGCCTCCTGGACTACTTCCAGAAAAACCACGGCGACGACTGGCAGATGGTCATCGACGAGAGCCACGTGACGGTCCCCCAGGTTCGGGGGATGTACAACGGCGACCGGGCGCGCAAGCTCAACCTGGTCGAGCACGGCTTCCGCCTGCCGTCGGCGATGGACAACCGGCCGCTGACGTTCGAGGAGTTCGAGACCTTCCACCACAACGTCTCCTTCGTCTCGGCCACGCCGGCCGACTACGAGCTCGAGCAGTCGGGCGGCGTCGTCGTCGAGCAGATCATCCGGCCGACGGGCATCCTGGACCCGGTCGTCGAGGTCCGCCCGGTCGAGGGCCAGATCGACGACCTGCTGGGCGAGATCCGCGACCGCGTCAAGGCCGGCGGGCGCGTGTTGGTAACGACGCTCACCAAGCGGATGTCGGAGGACCTGACCGACTACCTCGACAGCTTCGGCGTCCGCGTGCGCTACCTCCACTCCGACATCGACGCGCTGGAGCGCGTGGACATCCTGCGCGACCTGCGCCTCGGCGAGTTCGACGTGCTGGTCGGGATCAACCTGCTCCGCGAGGGGCTCGACCTCCCGGAGGTCAACCTGGTCGCCATCCTGGACGCCGACAAGGAGGGGTTCCTGCGCTCGGAGCGCTCGCTCATTCAGACCGCCGGCCGCGCCGCCCGCAACGCCGACAGCCTCGTCGTCCTCTACGCCGACCGCGTGACGGACTCGATGGCGCGGATGATGGACGAGACCGACCGGCGCCGCGAGATCCAGGCGGCTTACAACGACGAGCACGGGATCACGCCGACGACGGTCACCAAGTCGATCGACGAGGTCCGCCGGGGGACGGCCATCGCCGACCACAAGGCGGAGCAGGACGAGCGTAGGGCCAAGCAGGCCGTGACCTACTACGCCGGCCCGGACCAGTTGCCGAAGGTGGCCGACCCCGTCGTGAAGTACCTCACGGCGGACCAGAAGAAGGACCTGGTGGCCCAGCTCACGCGCGAGATGGACGCGGCGGCCGAGAACCTCGAGTTCGAGAAGGCCGCCGAGCTGAGGGACTCCATCGCCCAGATCGAGGCCGACCTCGCCGCCTGAGCGCCCTACCTTGCGGCCATGTCGCAGAACCCGCCTGCGGGGCGAGGCCCCGACGACATCCTCCCGCTCGTCCGCCGGCTCAAGCGCCGGCTGGAGGAGGCGTACGGCGACCGCTTCGCTGGCCTCCGCCTGTTCGGGTCCTACGCTCGGGGCGAGGCGGGGCCGGGCTCGGATGTCGACCTCCTCGTTCTGCTTCATGGCGAGGTTCACGCGCTGACCGAGATCGACCGGCTCGTGGACCTCTCCTATGACCTGGAGATGGAAGCGGGCGAGATGCTGTCGCTTCTTGCCCGGTCGGTCACGGAGTTCGAGGCCGCCGACAGCTCGTTTCTCCGGGTCGTCCGGCGGGAGGGAATCCCAGCGTGAGTCGGGGCCCCCTCCACCAGGCTCGCGTCACGCTCGCGGCCTCGCGAGCGCTTGCGGCCCTCGGCTTCACACGAGACGCCGTCTCCAGAGCGTACTACGCCGCCTTCTACGCGGCCCGGGCAGCTCTGGCCGACCGGGGCTCGGAGCCGTCGACCCATCGTGGCGTCGCCGTCGAGTTCAACCGGCTCCTGGTTCGCACCGGCGACGTCGATGTCACGACGGGCCGGGCGCTCCGACGCCTCGCCGACGCTCGGATGGAAGCGGACTACGACGACGGCGAGCGCTTCTCGCCTGCGGACGCCACAGCTCTCGTGGAGGCCGCAGCCCAATTTGTCGCTGCCGTCCACACGGCCCTGGGGGCGCCCTCTGTGCCGACCCAGCCACCAGGACTCACGGCGGACCAGAAGAAGGACCTGGTGGCCCGACTCACGCGCGAGATGGAGGCCGCTGCTGAGGCTCGCGAGTTCGAGACGGCCGCCGAGCTCCGGGACTCCATCGCCCAGATCGAGGCCGACCTTACCGCCTAGCGGCGGCTACTCGCCCGAGCGGGACCGGTCGAGGACGGCCGCGACGATCATCAGCGCGGCCATGACTTCGAGGCGCCCGAGCCACATCAGCGTGACCAGGACCGCCTTGGGCGTCGCCGCGAGCTCGGGTCCCGTCACGCCCGACGACAGGCCGACGGCGCCGAGCGCCGACGCGGCCTCGAACAGGAGGTCCAGGCCCGACCGGTCCTCGACCGTCAGCATCAGGGCCAGCGTGCCGACGGCAAGCGAGACCAGGAACGCCACGGCCAGCGTCGTCGCCTTCCGGACCAGATCGAACGCTCGGCCGTCGTCGAGGGCCTCGCCCTCGTAGAGGTAGCGCCGCTCGCGAAGGTCGTCTCGCTTGCGGACCTGCCAGACGACCGTCTTCAGCAACACGGCCACGCGGCGGATCTTGAGCCCGCCCCCGGTCGACCCCGCGGCAGCACCGACGGACATCGCGGCGATCAGGACGAACAGGGCGGCCGGCGACCACGACGGGAGGTCGACGGACGAGAACCCGCACGTGGCAAGCGCGCTCGCCCACAGGAACGCGGCGTCGAGCGTCGTCCCGTCGTCGCCCTGGAGCGCCGTCACGCCTGCGAGCAGCACGCCGCCGCCGACCAAGCCGATCAAGAGGCCACGCGTCTGGGCGTCCTTGGCGAGGCGGGCCCAATCGCGCTCGAAGGCGATCCGAGCGTGGAGCGCGAAGTCCATCCCCCCCAGCACCATCACGCCGATCCCAACCGCCTTGATCGCCGGTCTGTAACTCCGGAACCCGTCCGAGGTGACGGTGAACCCGCCCGTCGCGATCCCGGCCAGGCCGTGGTTGATGGCCTCCCAGAGCGGCATCCCCGCCGCCCAGAACGCGCCGACGCAGACCGCGCTGAGGCCGGAGTAGACGGCCCACAGCCGGCGGGCCGGCCGCTCGGCCTCCTCGGCGAACTCGGCCACGTTGATCTCGTTCGCCAGGAGATCGTTGTGGGCCGCATAGGACTCGAGGAACGTCAGGGCCAGGATCACCACGCCCATCCCGCCGACCCACTCCAATGCCGTTCGCCACCACTGGAGCGCCCGAGGGAGCGCGCTGGGGTCCGGCGCCACCGAGAGGCCGGTGCTTGTGAGTGCGGACATCGACTCGAACAGGGCGTTCCACGGGTCCCGGAACACCGCCAGGGTGTCTGTGACCGGAGCATCGTAGGCCGCGAGAACGAACGGGACCGCGGCCAGAAGGGCACACGCGATCCAGGCCACCGCGACGGTCACGGCCTCCAACGGCGACCGGAGCTCGGGGTCCTCGACGCGGCACATCTGGCGGAGGCCCCAGCCGAGGCCCAGGCTCAGCGCAGCAGTAATCGCCATCTCAGGGACGAGGTCTCGCTCGTCGGCGACGAGGGCCACGACGATGGCCGTGAGCGCGATGAGGCCCGGCGCGTACAGAATGCCTCCGAGGTCGTGGAGGACGGACTTCGTTTGGGGGCTCATCAAGGCGGCCGAGGGCTGGCAACCTAGCCCCAGGCGCGAGCGGCGGCCGGACAGACTCGTGCGCCGTTTCCTCAACTGATCATGGCCGCGCCGACCGCGGGGCGCGACCCGCCCAGAGAAGCCGGCTGAGCAGTGGGCCGCGGAAAGACGGGACCCCGAAGGTAGACGGCGGCTTCCTCCCGAGTCTAGGCCAGACCTCCCCCTCCCCCGCCATGAAGATCAACGTCCAGTCGGCCACCGCCCTCCGTGTCGACGGGCCGACGACGGCGCCGTACCCCGAGGCCCAGCCGGTCCTCGACCAGGTCGCGGCCCCGGCTCCGGCAGCGGTCGGCGACGGGCCTCCGGCCGAGGCCGCCCCGCCGCCCGCCCCGCGGGAGACAACGGACGCGCCGAAGCCGGTCGCCGTCTTCGTCACGCACGGGATGGGGCAGCAGCTCCCGTTCGCGACGCTCGACATGGCGGCCAACGGTCTCGAACGGGCGCTCCGCCGGTGGACGTTCGACGGCCGCGCCGTTACCGACGTCACGGTCACCGCGCGGACGGCCCCGCTCGGCGACGTCCGGACGCAGCGTCTGGAGATGGGCGTCCAGCTCGACGGCGCCGACGTGCCCCTCCACGTCCACCTCTACGAGGCGTACTGGGCTCCGCTCACCGAGGGCCGCGTCTCCCTGCGCGACGTGATGCGGTTCATGGTCCGAGGCGCGTGGAACGGGCTGCGGAAGGGCGTCGGGCAGCCGCTGGAGCGGTTCATGTTCGGCCACAACGCGATCCACGGCGTCCAGGTCAGGACGTTCCTGGGCCTGCTGACGACGGCCCTCGTGCTCGGCTCGCTCGTCCTGCTCAACGGCGTGATCGCGGCCGTCGTCCTGGAAGCCGGCTACGACGTGCTCGCCGAGGGCCGGGCCGATACGAGCGGCCAGCTCCCGTCGGCGCTGACGACGATCGTCACGGGCTACCTCGTGGTGACCCTCGTGTTCGGCGCGCTGCTGGCCGTCGCCGCCAAGACGGCCGACTACTCGGCGCCCCGCCCGGGGCCGGGCCGACGGGCGTTCCTGGGCGGGCTCCAGCTCGGGCTCGTCGGCTGGATCGTGGCGACGCTGGCGACGGGCCTGCTGACGCTGTCGGTCCTCCTCCAGGCGTCGGGCCTGGACTGGTTGCCGGCGACGCCGCTCGCCATCGTGGCCGGCGTGCTGACCGTCGGGGCGACGGTGAGCGGCTGGCTGTCGCTGCGGCACGGGCAGCGGCTCCAACGGGAGTACCGGGCGGCCCGTGAGCGAGGGGACGACTATGAGGGCCGGCCGCTGTCGGGCTGGCGCGAGACCGCGCTCTGGCTGACGCTGACGGCGGCGGTCGTGGCCGTCGTGGTGGCCGTCGTCGTCGGGCTGACGGCCTCGCGGGTGCCGGAGGCGTTGGCAACCGGGAGCATCGGGGTGATCGACGCCCAGTGGTTCCGGCTGGCCGTGTGGTTCCTGCTCTTCGGCGTGTCGGCCCTGCTCCGCGGCGTCATCGTGCAGTACTTCGGCGACGTCGCCGCCTACGTGTCGTCGCACACGTTGGACCGCTTCGCCGAGCTGCGGAAGGCGATCCGCGAGGTCACGTCGACGCTGCTCCACGGCGTGTACCACAGCCGCGACCGCGACGGCGGGTTCGCCTACGACGACGTGGCCATCGTGGGCCACTCGCTCGGGTCGGTCGTCGCGTACGACGCGCTCAACCGGGCGCTCACCCTCGACGCGGCGGCCGAGGACCCCGTCGACGTGTTGGGGCGGACCAAGCTGCTGCTCACGTTCGGGTCGCCGCTCGACAAGACGGCCTACATCTTCCGGTCGCAGAACCAGTCGCTGTCACGCGTCCGCGAGGCGCTCGCGACGTCGGTCCAGCCGCTCATCCAGGACGTCGCGTACCGGACGTTCCCCTGGGTCAACGTCCACTCGCCGCGCGACATCATCGGGAGCGCGCTCGACCTGTACGACGTGCCTCACACGAAGGCCCACCTCCGCGAGCACGTTGGGGAGGGCCGCGACGTCCACGAGCGGCTGGCGCGGCTGCACGAGAGCGTCGGCACGCTGGCGTGCCCGTACTGCGTCCTCGACGTCGAGGACTCGGCCGCGCGCGTCCCGCTCGTGGCCCACAACGAGCACTGGGAGACGCGGGTCGTGTTCGACGCGCTCGTCGCGGCCGTCGTCGCGCCGGTGCTGGCGCCGGAGGGCCGGATGGTGGCCGCGGGCTAACGGTCCTCCGTCGTCGGAGGGAACAGAGGAAAAGCCGGCGTCCTCTGCTCTCGACCTTCCGCCCTCAAGCGGGCGCGGCTGTCCGCTCGCCCGCCCGCGCCGCCAGGCTCTTCTCGACGAACGAGATGATGGAGCCCGACACGTCCTTCCCGGTCGACACCTCGATCCCCTCCAACCCCGGCGACGAGTTGACCTCGAGCACGAGCGGGCCGCGCTCCGACTGGAGCACGTCGACGCCGCCGACCTTGAGCCCGAGCGCGCGGCACGCGGCGACGGCCGTCTTCCGCTCCGCCGGGCTGATCTTGATCGTGCTCGCGCTCCCGCCGCGGTGGAGGTTCGAGCGGAACTCGCCCTCGGCCCCCTGCCGCTTCATCCCGGCCACCACGCGGTCGCCGACGACGAACAGGCGGACGTCGGCGCCGCCGGCCTCCTTGATGAACTCCTGGACCAGCAGGTACGCCTTCATCCCGCGGAACGCCTGGATCACGCTCTCGGCCGCCTTCTTCGTCTCGCACAGGACCACGCCGACGCCCTGCGTCCCCTCCAGCAGCTTGACGATGACCGGTGGCCCGCCGACCGACGTGATCAGGTCGGCCGCGTCGTCGGCCTGGTGGGCGAAGGCCGTGCGGGGGAGCGCGATCCCCTTTTTGGCGAGGAACTGGTGGGCCCGGAGCTTGTCGCGCGAGCGCGTGATGCCGACGGACCCGTTGAGCGTCCACACGCCCATCGCCTCGAACTGGCGGACGATGGCCAGCCCGTAGAACGTGATCGACGCGCCGACGCGCGGGATGATGGCGTCCGGCGGGTCGAGCGGCTCGCCGTGGTAGTGGACGGCCGGGCCGTCGGCCGTCAGGTGCGCCGTGCACCGCAACGTGTCGAGAACCTGGACCTCGTGGCCCCGCGCCTCAGCCGCCTCGACGAGCCGCCGGGTCGAGTACAGGGAGGGATTGCGGGAGAGGATGGCGAGGCGCATAGGGGTGGAATTGGACGAGGTCGTCGGGGTTGACGGATATCGCAGGTTAGGGCCAAAGAGGGCGACGGGTCGGATCGGCGTACCGAACCCGCTGAGTTGTCGAGACTTGCCAAATCCCTACTCGTAAAAAGCTCCGGGGTGGTCGGGGCGGCCCAGACGAAAGGAGTCGCCGGAGTCGACCAGGACGCGGCCGGCCATGGCCTCGCGGCCCAGGAGCATGGGGAAGCGCATCTGGCGCCGGTCGGTCAGCGTGACCTCGATGGGCCACTCGGGCGCGTCGGCCTTGAGGCCCAGCCGGAACATGACGCCGATCACGACGCGTGCCTCGACGTGGCCGCTCGACGACGTCACATCGCGCTCGTCGACGACGGGCGCCTCGCACGTGACCGCGAGCCCCTCGTGGCGGCGGAAGAACGGGTGGACCACGAACCGCGCCCAGTGCTCCCCACCACGCGACACCACCTCGACGTCGTGCGCGTGGAGCGCCGACGTCGCCGCACCCGTATCCACCTTGCAGCGGACCGCGGGCAGCCCGATCTCGGGGAACGCCACCCACTCCCGCCAGCCGACGACCGTTTGTCTCTTGCTCATGGCTCGGGGTACGCCACGTCTTGCACCCACGGATCCGCGGGCGGCTCCGATTCGAACGGAACGCGTCGGGTGAGAGCCCACCGCTGGAGCCACGAGAGACCGGCGCGGCCGACGTAGGTGTCGTCCGACAGGTAGGCCGGGTCGCGGAGCGCTTGGTCGAGCGAGACGAACCCGTAGCCGCGCCGCTCGAACATCGCGAGGAGCGCGCCGAGATGGTCGGCGTTGAGCGCGTTGGCGTGGATCAGCAGGACGTGGGCGACCTCGCGGCCGAACAGGTCGCGGCCGAGCGCCTCGTAGTAGCCGGCCGTCGTGTCCATGTAGGCGACGTACGCGTCGGCGATGCGGGCTCGGAGCGCGCCGTCGCCGGCCGCGCGGTCGTAGGCGCGGGCGTAGACGTACTCGGCGTTGTCGTGCGTGACCGGAGCGACGGCGTAGCCCTCGTCGCCGAGCCAGGCCTCGAACGCCCGCCTCGTCTCCAGGTCGGGCCCGGTGTTGAGGTACGGGTGCCGGAAGAAGCGGGCCGAGTCGCCGCGGGCCGCGAGCAGCCGGTTCGTGACCGGGTCGCCCAGGCGGACCTGCTCTCGGAACTCCGCCAGCGGCGTGTCGAACAGCGACGGGTGATCGCGCGTGTGGTTGCCGAGGTCGAGCCCGGCGTCGACCCACGCCCGGAGGAGCGCCGTGCGCGGCTCGCGCTCGCCCTCGACATCCAGCTTGCCCTCGTTGACGAAGCCCGTCACGGGAACGCCGGCCGCGGCGATCTGGGCCAGGAGACCGCGCGTGACCCGCTGCTGGTATGCCAACCCGCCCTCCAACCCGACGACGGGCAGGTCGTCGATGGTCACCGCGATCACGCGCTGGGCACCGACGACCGGCTTCGGCACGTCCTGCGCGCACGCGGACGAGGCCATCAGGAGTGCGAGAAGCGCGAGGCGGGTCACGATCCGGGCTCGGCGTCGGTGAACGTGTCGGCGCCGGCGAGCAGGTAGAGCACGGCCATCCGCACGGCGACGCCGTTCGTGACCTGGTCCAGGATCACCGACCGGTCCGAGTCGACGACCTCGCCGGCCAGCTCGACGCCGCGGTTGACCGGCCCTGGGTGCATCACCCACAGGTCCGGGTTCTGCTCCAGGTGCTCCGGGCGGACGCCGTACATCGTGTGGTACTCCCGGAGCGACGGCGTCAGCCCGATCTCGGCGCCCTGCCGTTCGAGCTGGATGCGGAGCGCCATCGCCACGTCGCACCCGTCGAGCGCGACGTCGAGCCGGTCGGTGACGCTCACGTCGCGGCCGTCGAGCGCGGTCTCGACCTCGGCCGGCATCATCGTCCGCGGGCCGCACAGCGTGACGTGGGCGCCGAGCGCCGTCAGTCCGTAGACGTTGGAGCGGGCGACGCGGCTGTGGGCGATGTCGCCCAGGATGGTCACGCGCAAGCCGCGGAAGTCGAACGCCGCGAGTCCGTCACAGCCCGGCACGGCCAAGTCCGACACGGTGAGCGCGTCCAGGAGCGCCTGCGTCGGGTGCTCGTGCTGGCCGTCGCCCGCGTTGACGACGATCCCCTCAATACACCGGGTCAGGAAGTGGGCGGCGCCGGCCGAGCGGTGGCGGATCACGGCCAGGTCCACCTTCATCGCCTCGATGTTGCGGGCGGTGTCCTTGAGCGTCTCGCCCTTCGACACGCTCGACCCGCTGGCGGAGAAGTTCATGACGTCGGCCGAGAGCCGCTTTTCGGCCAGCTCGAACGACAGGCGCGTCCGGGTCGAGTTCTCGAAGAACAGGTTGCAGCAGGTCACGCCGCGGAGGGACGGGACGCGCTTGATGGGCCGGTTGAGCACCTCGCGGAACGCCCGCGCCGTTTGCAGGACCAGCCGGATCTCGTCGGGCGCGTAGTCCGCCAGGCCGAGAAGGTGGCGGTGGCGGAGTGCCGCTGCGGGGTCCAGGGTTCGGGGTTCGGGGTTCGTCGGTGCAGACATCGTCAGTCGATTTGCGACGGAGGGAGGTCCGTCGAACCCTGGACCTCTGAACCCGGAACCCTCTTCTCCACCAGCCACACGCCGTCCTCGCCGTCCTCCTCCTGAAGCCGGACGCGGACGAGCTCGCCGGGCGCCGTTGGCACGTGGCGGCCGACGTAGTCCGGGGCGACGGGCAGCTCGCGCAGCCCGCGGTCGACGAACGCCAGCAGGCGGACGCTGGCCGGGCGGCCCATGTCGACGAGCGCGTCGAGCGCGGCCCGCGTCGTCCGACCGGTGTAGACGACGTCGTCGACCAGGACGAGGCGGCGGCCGTCGAGCGAGAACGGGATGTCGGTCGGCTGGACGACCGGCGTCGGGCGGCCCGTGCCGAGCCCGACGTCGTCGCGGTAGAACGTGGCGTCCAGGACGCCGAACGGCAGGCGGACGCCCTCGATCCGCTCGATCCGGTCCCGCAGCCGCCGCGCGAGGTGGACGCCTCGCGTCTGCATCCCGACGAGCGCCAGCCGGTCGGCCGGGGCGGCTTGGTCGTCCAGCTCCTCGACGACCTGGCGGGCCAGACGGTCGAGCGTCCGCGCCACGTCGGCGGCGTCGAGGAGGTGGGCCTTGACCGGGTCCGAGGGCGGCATGCCGAAAGCTACCGCCGCGCCGCCCGGGAGCGGGAACCCAGCGCGGCGTGAGAAGCGTCGGCGCTCACGGGCAACGCCGACGCGCACCGAGGGCACCGGCGCCCTCGACCCGGCGTACCCCCGTCCATGGCCGACGCGTCCCTCCTCTCCCCCGCCGACCTCGCTCAGATCGAGTCGTTCGAGTTGCGCGCCCGAACGGTCGTCGAGGGGTTTATCACGGGCCTCCACAAGAGCCCCTATCACGGGTTCTCCGTCGAGTTCGCCGAGTACCGCGCCTACAACCCGGGCGACGCGCTCCGACACGTCGACTGGAAGGTGTACGGGCGGAGCGACCGGCTGGTGGTCAAGCGCTACGAGGAGGAGACGAACCTGCGGCACTACGTGGCGCTCGACACGTCGGCGTCGATGCAGTACGCGGGGCAGGCGGGCGTCTCGAAGCTCGGATACGGCGCCACGCTCGCGGGCGCGCTCCACGTGCTGATGGGCCGCCAGCGCGACGCGACGGGCCTCATCGCGTTCGACCGCGATGTCCACACGGTCGTCCCCCCGAAGTCGACGCGGACGCACGTCCGGTCACTGCTCGCGCGCCTGTCCCGGCTGGCCGACACGCCCGATGGGCAGGCCCACACAAACGCGGCGGCGGCGCTCCAGGACATCGCCGAGCGCATCCCGCGCCGGTCCCTCGTCGTCGTCATCAGCGACCTGTTCGAGTCCACGTCGGGCGCCGACGACACGATCCGCGCGCTGAAACACCTCCGTCACCGGGGCCACGAGGTCATCGTGTTCCACGTTCTCGACGCGGCGACCGAGCAGCGGTTCGACTTTGAGGACCGGCCCGTCCGCGTTCGCGATCTCGAGACGGGGGAGGAGCGAACGCTCCAGCCGGCCCAGGTCCGCGAGGGGTACCGGGAAGCGTCGGAGGCGTTCATCGCGTCCGTCCGCCGCGCGTGTCGCGAGTCCAGCGTGGACTACGAGTTGCTCGACACGGCCCGTCCCTACGCCGACGCGCTGCGGGCCTACCTCGACAAGCGTCGCCGGCTGTTCTAAGGCCGTCAGGGGGGAGCGGGGCGACTCGGCCCTCAGCGCTGTGGCCATCGGCTGCTGCCGGGCCGGGGGGCGATGGCGTTCGTCAGGAAGTCCCCCTTCCTCGCCTGCGCGGGGACACGGGTGGTGGCCGAGCCGAGCACGGGCTCGTCAGGAGGAGGCCACAGCACTCAGGGGCGATGCCAGGGTCGGCCGGCAACGTCCCTCGTCGACGGGAGCCACCTCCGTCGATGCCGTCGCGGACCGGATGCCAGAGGGAATCGCGACCGCCTTGCGCTCCCCTTGCGCGGGATACCGCAGCGACGTCCGAGGCCTCGCGTTCCGAGGCGCGTGGCCGACCGGAGGACGCAGAACGGCCCCAAACAGAGTGGGGCCCCGGCGCTTGCGCACCGGGGCCCCACGAGCCTGTCGATAAGGTCAGGAGACCTTAGCGGGTGAGCGTGATCTGGCCACTCCGGGTCCAGGTCTCGGACGCACCCACCACGTTGACGCGGTAGACGTAGACGCCCGAGGCGAGGCCGGAGCCGTCGATCTCGACACGCTGGTCGGCACCGGCGGTCATGGCACCCTTGTCGATGCTGACCACGCGGCGACCCATCACGTCGTACACCTCGACGGAGACCTCAGCGGCCTCGGGGAGGTCGAAGCTGAGGGCCGTGCGGGTGCTGAACGGGTTGGGACGGTTGCCGTTGAGGGCGAACGCCGTCGGGACGTCCCCACCGTTGGCGACGGCGCGGTTGCCCGCGTCGAGACCGTAGGTGAAGATGGTGCCCTGGGGACCGAGGAACGCCTGAGCGTCCGCCGCGATCACCACCGGCTCGTTGTCGCTAGCGTTGTCCGGGTCCTGGAGCAAGAAGCTGTCGTACGTCTCGCTAACGAGCGTGTACGGGTTCGTCATCTCGTCGCCGAACTGACGGCGGATGAGCGTCAGGTCGCTGACGAGAGTCGGCGTCCCGTCGTTCGTGGTCGCCGTGACGAGTTCGAAGCCGTCGTAGCGAGCCTCGACGTTGAACCGCGTGCTCTGACCGAGGCTCGGGTTCGACGTGACGAGCCAGTAGAAGAGGCCGGTCTCGTCGATCGTCGTCACGCCGTCGGCGCGCGTGATCGGGAGGCCGAGCTCACCGCTGGGCGACTCGTTGATGAACGAGACGGTCACGCTACGGACGCCGAACGACTGGTCCTGAGCGATGCTCTCGAAGTCGAGCACGAACTCAGCGTAGCCCTCGCCCGAACCGTCGGACGAGCCGACCGGGTAGACCACGCGACCGGGGGTCGTGTCGCCACCGAAGACGGTCGGGTCGGAGAAGATCCGCTTGCGGACGTTCCCCTCGATGTAGGCCTCCGGGAACTGCGTGTTCGCCGGGACGAACACGAAGCCCTGACCGAAGTCGGACGAGATCGAGCCTCCGAGCGAGTTGTTGTGATCCAGACGGATGTAGGTCCCGTTCGGATCGTCCGAGTCGCCCGCGACGAAGGTGCCGCGCTCGAGGATGAAGGTCTCGTCGTCGTCAGCGGCCCCGTCGAAGTCGTCGTCGAAAACGAGCGAGCCACCCACGAGGGTCACCTCGGTCGTCGTCGAGTCCTTCGCGAGGCGAAGGTCGACGCCGTCACCGAAGGTGGTCACGCCCGTGTTCGCGTTCGGCGTCACCGACAGCGTAGCGTCGTTGGCACCGATGAACGAGAACGTCGAGTAGTCCGAGTTGGCCACTCCCGTGGTGGACACGCGGTCGTCGTTGCCGGCGGCCGTGTTGAACACCGCACCGTCCGAGCCGAGCGTGACATCACCCAGAACAGACAGGCTGTTCGAGTTGAGGTCGAGCCGGCCGGGCTCGTCGTTGGGGGTGTTGAAGTCCCCGTCGGGGTCAGCCGTGGCCGCCGACGTGACGAAGGACGCGACCGTGTAGGTCTCGTTCTCGTCGTTCAGCATCGCCTCGTTGTTGACCGTCAGCGCCTGGACGTTCTGAGTCGCCAGGACGAGCTGGGTGTAGTCGTCGACGTCCTCCGACTCGTTGATCGTCAGGTTGATGGGACCGTTGATCACGAGCTCGCGGTCGGTGCTGTTCTCGGGCTCGTTGCCACCGTCGTTCGCGATGCTGTAGTCCTCGTCGAGGATCAGCGTCGGGACGGAGCCATCGATGCCCTCGAGCGTCACGGCGTAGTCGGGGTTGTTGTCCCCCTGATCGTCCGCGGTCTCGGCGTCGAGGTTGCCCGTGATCCGGAGCACGTTGGTGACCCGGATGTTCGAGGCGACCGTGATGTCGTCCTCCTCGTCGTCGCCGGGGTGGAACACCGGGATGACGAGCGTCTGCGGCGCGGTGCCGATCTTGCTGATCGTGAGATCGGAGCTGGGCCACACGGCGCCCGTGCCGATCACGTCGTTCCTAAGAACGAGCGCGGACGGACCGTCGTCGTTGTCGCCGGTGCCTTCGGCCTCGGTGAAGAACGTGAACGTGTTCGTGTTGAGCGTCGAGATCGTGATGGTCCCGTCGTCCTCCGTGAACTGGACGTCCGAAGCGAGGGCGAGCGTCGAGAAGTCGAGGGTGACGGTCCCGTCGACGTTGCCGCTCCGGTTCTTGTTGAACCGCTCGTCGTCGATGTCCTCGTCGTCAGCGATGAGACCGAGCGTGAGCGTGCCGGCGTCGCCGGAGCCCGTGGCCTGGTCGAAGATGTCGCCTTCGATCTCCCGGATCTGGAGCAGCGACGCCGAGGCGTCGTTGTTGAGCCGGATGTTGGCCTCGATGGTCGACTCCGACTGAGCAGCGCGAGCCGTCGAGCCGTCCTCGGCCGTCCGGGTCGTCTGCGTGCCGGTGATCGTCGAGCCATCGCGGAGGATGAGCAAGCCGTCGTCGTCGTCGGACGTGATCGTCCCGTCGAGGACGTTGTTCGCCGTCGAGACGGCGTACGTGGCGCCGTCGCCGAGGTCGAGGATCGCGTTGTCCTCGATCGTCGTCGAGCCCATGACCACGATGTCCTGGTCGTCGAACTCGAGCGTAGCGGTCTCGACCGTCCCCGTGGTGGAGCCGATGTTGCCGTTGCGAACGATGACGTCGCCGGAGATCATGCCGTCCTCGACTCCCGACGCGTCGACGGTGGCGTTCGTCACGTCGACCGTGAGGTCCCGGACGAAGTCCGTGTCGAACTCCGTGCCGGCCACGAAGGTGCCGTTGGTGTCGCTGTCGCCAGCGGTAGCCTCCGAGTCCTGGTAGACCAGGTCGTACTCGACCTCGTCACCGTTGAAGGAGCCGGTGATCTGCGGGTCGTTGGTCGCCGCGATGTTCACGATGACCGACGCGTTCGGGCCGATCGGGGACACGTCGCCAGAGATGTTGATCCCGCCGTCGAGCAGGATCAGCGCCCCCGTGAACTCGAACTCGTCCTCGGCCGTGATGGACGGGCCGGAGACCAGGATCGAGCTGTAGACGCCCGTGCCGCTCGCGACACCACTGTTGGTGAAGCGGACCGCACCACTGTTGTCGGAGTCCGACACGGTGCCGTCGACGATCGACTCACCACCGTTGGTGATGTTGACGAGGTTGCCGTTGAGGTCGACCTCGGCGTCGTTGGTGACGATGAACGGGATGATGTTGCCCTGCGCGTTCGTGCCCGTGGCGTCGGAGGTGACGGTGATGTCCTGGAGGAACGTGACCGTCTTGACCGAGGCCGCCGTGCCGTCCGTCTCGTTGATGTGGAGCGAGTTGAGCGTCAGGTTGGTGCCCGGCGCGAACTCGGCGTCCATCGTCCCTTCGAGGTAGAGGTTGATCGGCGCGAAGTTGCCGGCCACGTTGGACGTCCGGCGGAAGTTGCCCTTGACCACGAGGATCGTGTCCTCGTTGTCCTGATCGAGGCCGTCCTCGGTGAGGACGCGGCCACCGGACTGGATAAAGTCGCCACCGACCGTGTACCGCTCGATGTCGCCATCCTCGTCGGGGAGGACGAACTGGCCCGACTGGACCAGGACCGTGCCGGCCTGGTTGTCGGAGTCGCCGTCGACGTCGTCCTCCTGGAGGCTGAAGATGGTCCGCGCACCGGCCACGATGAGGGTCCCGATGGAGCCCTCGCCGTCGATGGTGACGTTGTTCCCGTCAGCCTCCGTGCCGTTGCCGTCGACCGTCGTGATCGTGCCGGCGACGGTGTTGCCGTCACGGATCTGGAGCGTGATCTGGCCGCCGTCGTCGCCGAGCGTGAGGCCCGTCGTGCCGAGCGTGAACGTCCGGGCGTTGTCGTTGACCGTCGAGGCCACCGAGCCGAGCGCGACGTCGATCAGCAGGGTGCCGTCGGCGATGTCGAGCGACGCCGGGAGGAGCGTGCCCTGGCTGGTTCCGGCGTCACCGTTGAACCGGATAACGTCCGGGACGGAGCCGTAGACCACGGTGCCGGTCGTGGTGGCGTTCGTCCGCTCGACCACGCTGACGTCGTCGAAGGAGACGATGCCGCTGCCGAAGGCGACCGAGCCCGACTGGAAGTCGACGGTGCCGTCTCCGATGAAGGAGAAGGTGCCGGCGCCCTGGCGGGCGAACGTGAAGCCCGACGTCTCCGTCTGGAACGTGCCGCCGTTCAGGTCGAGCTCGACCTCGGTGTTGCCGGCCTGGTCGGGCCGGGCGAGGAACGTGAGGGTGTTGAGGTTGGTGGCGCTGCCGGCGTTCGCGACCGTGAGGTCGGCGTCGTACTCGCCGGCCTCGAGGGAGATCGTGTTGCCTGCGGCGTCGTTGCGCGCGATCTGGAGCGCGCGGTCGATCGTCCGGACGGGGCCGTTGACGCCGGCGCCGATCGTCGCCGACTGGCCGTTGTTGCCATCGTCGCCGCCGTTGGAGTCGACGAAGATGGTGGACTGCGCAGACGCGCCCCCTGCTACAACGAGCAGGAGGGCCAGCGCGGCCAGGTGATTAACGAACCGGGTAAACCCAGTTCTGAGAGTAGACGTACTCGTCATGGTGTGAGGAGGAGTGAGGGGGGTATGCTGAGTCGCACCTAGTGAGTCGCACCTGGGGGAGCGCCCGTCCTAAGCTTACGGACCCGGGGGCCCGTACGCAGTTCAAGATAGGCGCACCGTCTGAAGATACCGTACAGAACGCGTCTCAACGGGGGGAATAGGGTCCCCTGTGAGAGGCTCGGCATCTGAGTCGAACGGGATGGGACCGTTGTTGTGTGGGGCCGCGTCCGGCGCCCGAGCACGTCCTATCAAGGTCCGTGCCTTTCGAGTCACGAAGGTATCGTTCCCCCCTCCATTCCCCACAGAACGGGTCCGATCCCACACGCTCTCCACACTACGGGGCACATCTCCAGACCTAGCTCGGACGAACTGCGCAAGAGATGCGCACGGTGCGCACGTAGGTCCCCGGAGCACCCGTTCCCCCCGGCCTTTCCCCGACTCCCATGAGGCTCTCCGCGGTGGCCCTCGCCACGCTGCTCGTTCTGGCCCCATCGGCGTTTGCCCAGACGCCGTCCGCCCTGTCCGATCCCGACCTCGTCGGGCGCTACCAGGCCACCATCACGCCGGCCGAGCTCGCCGGCCACCTCTACGTCTACGCCGACGACTTCCTCCGAGGCCGTGAGACAGGGCAGCCGGGGCAGCGGTTCGCCGCGCGCTACCTCGCGGGCGAGTACGCCACGATGGGGGTCCCGGCCCGGGGCACGGGCACCGCGTCGGGGCCCTACGCCCTCGACGGCTACCTCCAGCCGTTCGCGCTCGAGCAGCCCACGCTCCGCCGGCTGACGGCCCGCGTCGAGCACGACGGGACGCCCGTCGTGACGAGCACGCTCGAAGCGGGCGCGACCGACGCCCAGCTCGTCCCGGCCTACGGCGAGGTCTCGGACGCGACGCCGGCCCGCGTCGTCTACGCCGGCGACGGCGCCGACCTCGACGGCCTCGACCTGGCCGACGCCTACGTGGTGATGACGCCCGGCGCCGATCAAGGGGCCACGCGCGCGGCGTTCGCCGCCGTCCAGGCCGCCGGCGGACGGGCCGCCATCCTGGCGACGGCGCCCGACGCCGCCGGGCTCGCCGACCGCGCACGGGCTGCGCTCGAAGCCGGTCGGCTCTCGCTCCCCGCCCTCGACACCGACGAGGCCGACGACCTCCCCGCGATCCTGTTCACGTCGCGCCAAGCGCTCGACCTGATGATGGACGCGGCGACCATCGACGCCGGGCCGGACGGCTACCCGCTCGGGGACACCGGCCTGACGCTGGCCGTCGAGGCCGAGTACGACCGGGGCCAGGTCATGTCCGAGAACGTCGTCGCCTTTGTCGAGGGGTCGGACCCCCTCTTGAAGGACGAGTTCGTCGTCGTCTCCGCCCACCTCGACCACGTCGGCGACCACGGGGCCGGCGACGACGTCGTCTTCAACGGCGCCGACGACGACGGCTCCGGGACGGTCACCATCCTGGAGATCGCCGAGGCGTTCCAGCGCGCCAAGGAGGACGGCCACGGCCCACGCCGGTCCGTCCTGTTCCTCCACGTCTCGGGCGAGGAGAAGGGCCTGCTCGGCAGCGAGTACTACGCCGACCGCGAGCCGCTCGTCCCGATGGAGAGCACGGTCGCCAACCTCAACATCGACATGATCGGGCGGTACGACCCCGAGCGCGGGTTCGACACCACGGACTACGTCTACATCATCGGGGGCGACTTGATCAGCCAGGACCTCTCGGACTGGAACGCGGCCGTCAACGAGTCCACCGCGCAGGGCCTGTTGCTCTCCGACCGGTTCAACAGCCCCGACGACCCGAACCAGTTTTTCCGCCGGAGCGACCACTGGAACTTCGGCAAGCACGACGTGCCCTTCATCTTCTACTTCACAGGCACGCACGAGGACTACCACGGCGTCGGCGACAGCGCCGACAAGATCGACTACGACCGGATGGCCCGGATCGGGCGGCTCGTCTTCGGGACGGCCTGGGAGCTCGCCAACCGCGACGAGCGGCCGGCCGTCTCGGGCATCGGGTTCAACTAAGTCCGACGCGTCGCCCTCGGACGCGGCGGCCCCGCTCCGAGCGCTCGGAGCGGGGCCGCGTTGCCTAAAGGAGGAGACGTCAGCGCGTCACCACCAGGCGGCGCGACTGGACCGTCTCGCCGGCCACCAGGCGGACGACGTAGACGCCGGGCGCGAGCGCGGCCGTGTCGAGCGACACGGCGTGGTCGCCGGCGGCCAACGGGCCCGACGCGGCGACGGCCACCCGGCGGCCGAGCGCGTCGAACACGGACACGTCGACCGTGGCCGCGGCGGCGAGCCGGACGGCGAGCGTCGCCCGGCCCGCCGTCGGGTTGGGGAACGGGAGCCCGAGCCCAGCCGCCGCCTCGGGGCCGGCCTCCTCGGCCACGTCGGTGGCGCCGATGAACGTGAACGGCTTCATCTCGATCTCGCCCTCCCCGGCCGACGACTGGTAGAGCGGCCACTGGTCGGCGAAGTTGGCGCTCGGGACGCCCTGGGCGTTGACGAACCCGCTCTGGCCCGGCGGGATCACGTTCTCGGCGTAGCTCCCGAAGGCCGAGAACTCGACGACCTGCTGGTACGTCGCCGGGTACTCCGGGTACTTCTCGTTCGTGCGGACGACGCGCGTCAGCTCCTGGAGCTCCTCGAACGAGACCGACCCCACCGATTCGAGGTGGTCCTTCAACGCCTCGACGCCGTCGTAGGCCCGCGTGCGGCCCAGCGCGGTCGACGTCCAGGAGACGTTGTCGCCCTGGTTCCACCACGCGACCGGCTTGTTATTCCAGTTCGCGAAGTAGCCCTGCGCCGGGTTCACCGACTGCGGCTGCTGGGCGAACTCCGTCAGCCCGACCCACTCTTGCGAGCCGTCGCCTTGGAGCGGGAGCCGGGGGTCGGCGTCGCCCGGGCGGACCGGGTACTGACCGACGTGCCAGAACGCGATGTTCTGCTCCTGGTCGGCGTAGAACATGTTGAACGAGACCGGGATGCGCGCGGCGGCGTCCCGGAAGTCGTCGATGGAGGTGGCGTCCCAGGCGTCGAGCAGCGCCTCGGCCATCTCCAGCTCCTGGTCGGCGAAGGCGTACCGATACGAGTAGGCCCGGCCGTTGGCCGCGTCGAGCGAGTAGACCGGCCCGTAGACCGAGCGGAAGCTCGTGACCGTCACCGGGTCGCCTCCGCGCACGTTGATCGTCGACGTGACGGCCTCGGCCGGGCGGAACGCACCGTCGTAGAGGTAGGTCGGGATGCCCTGGCCCGTCGGCGGGCCGAGCGTCAGGGTGAACGTGTCGGTGTTGTCCGTGAAGCCGGTCGTGAAGGTCCAGGTGCGCCCGCGCGTCCGCCCGATGATGACGCCGGGGATGCCGGGCACGCTCATGCCGGCCACGTGGAGCCCGTCGCCCTCGGGCGGGCCCACGAGCAGCTCGTACTCGGCCGTGACCGCCTTGGCGTCGACGCGCGGCTCGCCCATCTGGGGCGCCCCGAGCAGCAACACGTTGCCCGTCTCCGACCTGGCCTGGGAGATGACGGCGGCGAACGAGCCGAACTTGTGGGGCACGCCGTTGGCGATGAGCGACGCCGTCATCGCGTTGCGCTGGCGCTCGACCTCGGCGGCGACGGCCGGGTCCACGGCCGGGCCGTCGTAGCGGATGCCGACCGGCGGGGCCGCCTGGCTCTCGGCCTCGATCGTCACCGACGCCGTCGGGTCGTTGACGGGCCGGTTCGCCTCGAACCAGTCCGAGCCGTTGGCCTGGAGCTCGGCCAGCCGCGTGAGCTCGCTCCCCCCGATCTCGCCGAACCGGCGGATAAAGAACTGCATCACCGCCATCGCCTTGTCGACCGTGTACGGCTCGGGCTGGAACCCGCCGACGGCGTACTCGGCCGGGAGGTAGGCGGCCGGGTTGGACCGCGTCGAGTCGATGTAGGCGTTGACGCCGTCGACGTAGGACGAGATCATGGTCTGGAGCCGCGGCGACAGGTCGTCGAACTGCTCGGCCCGCTCGGCCGGCGTGTAGTAGACCGTGCGGATGCCCTGGTCTTGGGGCAGCGCGGCCGGGCCCTGGAGCTCGGCGAGCCGGCCCGTCGCCGTCCGCCAGAACGTCTCGAGCTGGAACAACCGGTCCTGCCCGGTCGCGAACCCCTGGCCGAAGAAGACGGCCGCTTCGGTCTCGGCGGTGATGTGGGGGACGCCGTAGTCGTCGCGGTCGATGGCGACGGCCGTGCCGTCGGTGTCGGTGAGGGTGACGTCGGTCGCGGTCTGGCCGACGGCGACGAGGGGGACCGCCAGCAGAGCGGCGACGAGAGAGACGCGAAGGAGCATGAGCGTGGGAGGTTGGGAAGCGCTTCCGATGGAAAGGGAGTGTAACGAGATCGTTCCCCCCGCCCGCGCGTAGCTGCGTCTGCCCTCCCCCTCCGAGAGCTTGGAGGAGCAGGTTCTTGCTGGGCGCTCCCCCCGTTCCGTCATCCCCGCGAAGGCGGGGATCCAGAATGGAGGCACTTGCCCCCGCCACCCTCGGCGTCCAGGCCAGCAGCGGGACGTCGGAGCCAGCCCGCGACCCGGCGCCCGAACTCTGGATTCCCGCCTGCGCGGGAATGACTCGTCTTCTTTTCGCCGTCGACAGCAGACACGATAGCCCTGACTCAGAGAGGACAGGGTACGCTCCCCCCACCATCGACTCCATGCTCGACCAGATCCACGCCCTCACCGACGACGCCTTCCCCGAGGTCGTCCGCCTGCGCCGCGCGCTCCACCGCCGGCCCGAGCTGGCGTTCGAGGAGCACGAGACGGCCGCGCTCATCGCCCGGACCCTGCGCGACCTCGGCATCGAGCCGACGGAGGGCGTCGCCAAGACAGGCGTCGTGGCCCACATCGAAGGGGCGAGGCCCGGGCCAACCGTCGCCTTGCGCGCCGACATCGACGCGCTCCCGATCACCGAGGCGACCGGGCTCGACTTCGCGAGCGAGATCGACGGCCGGATGCACGCCTGCGGCCACGACGCCCACACGGCGATGCTGCTCGGTGCCGCGCGCGTCCTCCACGCCTTGCGCGACGACCTCGCCGGCACGGTCCGCCTGGTGTTCCAGCCGAGCGAGGAGAAGGCGCCCGGCGGCGCGAGCGTGATGATCGAGGACGGCGTGCTCGGCCCGATGGGCGGCCACGACGGGCCAAGCCGCATCTTCGGCCAGCACGTGTTCCCCGACCTCCCGGCCGGCACCCTCGGCGTCCGCGCCGGCACCTTCATGGCGTCGGCGGACGAGGTGTACCTCACCGTCCGGGGGACCGGCGGCCACGCCGCGGCGCCGCACCTCTTGGTAGACGCCGTCCTCGTCCAGGCCCACGTGTTGACGGCGCTCCAGGCCGTCGTCGCGCGGAACCGGCCGCCGGGCGTCCCCTCGATCCTGTCGTTCGGCCGCGTCCAGGCCGACGGGGCGACGAACGTGCTGCCGGACGAGGTCCGCCTGGCGGGCACCTTCCGGTCGATGGACGAGGACTGGCGGTTCCGCGCCCACGACGTCATCCGGCGGACGGCCCAGAAGACGGCCGAAGCGTTCGGGGCCACGTGCGAGGTCGAGATCGTGGTCGGCTACCCGGTCCTGCGCAACGACGACGACGCGGCGGCCTTCGCGCGCGAGACGGCCGTCGCGTTCGTCGGCGCCGACCGCGTGATCGACCTGCCGATGTGGTACGCGTCGGAGGACTTCGCCTTCTACACCGAACAGATCCCGGGCGCGTTCTCGGTGCTCGGCGTCGGCAACCCGGAGGCTGGGATCACGCACGGCCTGCACACGCCCCGGATGACGGTCGACGAGCAAGCGCTGCGGACGGGGACCGGCTTCCTCGCCGCGCTCGCCGCCCGCCAGCTGGCGGGGTGAACGCAACGCGGGCGCCCCGGAAACCGGGGCGCCTCCACAAACGGCCCAGGACACCCGGCGCCGCTCGTGCGTAGGACCCGGCTGACGCTTCGCTCTCAACCGCCCGCTCCTTCGTGCTCGCCTCCCCGCCCGACCTCCTCGCCCCGTTCCCCGGCCTCACCGACGAGGCTTTCGTCTTCCTCAAGAGCCTCAAGCGGAACAACGACCGCGAGTGGTTCCGCCCCCGCAAGGACACCTACGTCGACGAGCTCCGCGACCCGATGCGGATGTTGGTCGCCGACCTCAGCCGGCGGCTCCCCGAGCGCGGGCTCCCGCTCACCGGCGACCCCAAGCGGTCCGTCTTCCGGATCTACCGCGACACCCGGTTCTCGAAGAACAAGGCCCCCTACAAGACGCACGTCGCGGCGGCCCTGTCGCGCAACGGCGACAAGCGGGCCCCGGGCGCGCTCTACATCCACGTCGAGCCCGAGTCCAACCGGATCGGCGGCGGGTTCTGGCGGGCCGACAAGGACTTCCTCCGGCACTGGCGGGCGCGGCTGTCGGCCAACCCCGACGAGTTCCTGCAGATCGTCGAGGACGTCGAGGCCGCCGGGCTGACGCTCGAGACGGCGGGGAGCCCGCTCACCCGGATGCCGCGCGGGTTCGAGGACCAGCGCGAGAACGCCGCCGCGGACTACTTCCGCTGGCGCGGCGGCTTCGCGGCCACCCGCGAGGACGTCACCGACGACGACGTGCTCTCGCCCGGCTTCGCCGACCTGATCGTGGAGACGGCCGAGGCCGTCCGCCCGCTCCTCGAGTACGGCTGGCGCGTCGCCGACGAGGCGGCAGGGTGACGGGGAGGGATGGAGGGATCCGGGGTGGAAGGATGGGCCGTCTCCCTCCATCCCTCCCCATTCCGCATCCCTCCCTCAGTTCAGCAGGGCCCAGAACACGCCGAAGCGTAGGACGTGAGGCGGCAGCGGCTCGCCCTGCGTGACGACGGCGTCGGCGGCGCGCTCGCCGAGCGCGTGGTCGTAGCGGAGGAACAGCGAGGCGCGGGCGCTGAAGGTGGCCGTCGCCTCCAGGCCGACGAGGCCGCGCGCCGGCAACTCGGCGCCGAGCGATGAGCCCGGGAGCGGCAGCGCGAGTGCGCCCGTGGCGGGCTCGACGCGGCGGCTGCGGAACGCCGTCCACGCCTGGCCCGCCACGGCCACGTCGAGGTCGAGCACGCCGTCGCCGACGTCCTCGGCGCGGAGGCCGACCCGGCCCGTTCCCCACACGCGCGGGAGCGAGGCGTCGAGACGATCGCCCAGGTCGGTCGACGGGTCGGCCACGGCGCGGGCCGTCGCGCCGAGCCGGACGTAGACCCCGCGCCGAGCGCTCTCGCGCCAGCCCGCCGAGACGGCGACGCCGCCCTGAGCGACGGCGCCCTCGGCTACCACGACGGCGAACAGCGTGTCGTCGAGGGCCACGAGGTGCCGGCCGTCGGTCGTCTGGCTCGCGAACGCGCGCACGCCGAGGCGCCCGTCGCCCCGGGTCAGCGACAGCGCGGCGTCGGCGGCCAGTGCTTGCTCGGTCCCGTCCGTCGCGTCCGGCACGACGCGGCCCGCCAGCCCGACCCGCTCCAGCCACGACCGGGCCCGCCCGCCGACCCGGACGCCGGCCGACAACACTCCCACCGTCGCCCGCGCCGACGCCGACGGCCACCGCTCGCCGTCGACCTGGTGGGCGCCCACACCGAGTGCGAGGGCGACGCGGCCCAGCCGGACCGAGTCGGTCGCGGCCACGTGGAGCCCCAGCCGAGCGTCGGCCCCGGGCAGCGCGCCGGTCTCGGGCCCGGGCGCTGGCTCGGCCGACAGGTCGAGCCGCAGCCCGAGCGCGTGCGGACCCGCCGAGAGCCGCTGCGCTGCGTACGCCGCCACCCGCCGACCGTGGACCCGCACCGTGTCGCCGGTCCCGTCCGTCGGAACGAACACCATCCGCTGGACGGCCACCGACCCACCGACCTCGGTCGGATCCGATGCGACGAGCGGGAAGCGGAGGCGGAGCCACGGCTCGGTCCGCAGCGTCCGCCGAGTGGCGCCGGCGCCGATCACGCGGCTCGTGGCCGGGTCGAAGAGGCCGGCCACCGGGAGGCCGGCCCCAGGGACGACGCCGTCCCGGGCGCCCTCCGTCCGGTCCGTGTACGACACGCCGACCTCGGCAGCGACGCCCGGCCGGGTGAGCAGGAGCCGGCCGAAGGCGTCGGTGTGGGCGACGTCGGCGCCGTCGCGCGGGCTGTCGGCGGTGCGGCTGGCGGCGTGGCCGGTGAGCGTCAGGCGGCTCGCGTCGCTGCCGCCGCGCAGGAACCCGGGCGGCCGTCGCGTCTGGGCGTGCAGTCCCGAGACGTGCTGGATCCCGCCCTGCCCGCCGAGGTACCGCAGCTCCGTCACCGGCACGCCGACGCGCAGATCGCGGAGCCCGGCCTCGGCACCCGTCGCCCGGCCGAGCGCGGTGTCGCCGATGCGGAGCGGGCCTAGCGCCGCCAGCGGCAGCAGGTCGAACCGCGGGGCGTCGGTGACCAGGTCGAGCAGCGGTCGGCCGTCCAGAAGGAGCGCGGGGGCAGACGGGTCGAGCCCGTCGATCGAGAGCCCAGCCGTCCGCCCCGGTGCCCCTAGGCGGTAGGCGAACGCCGACGGAGCGACCGCCTGGGCCGTCGGCGAGTCGGCCACGAGCAGGCCCAAGTCGAGCGCGGCCGTCGTCGCGGGGACCGGCGTGACCGGTCGGCCCGGCGCCAGCGGGAACGGGCCGACGGCGGCGCGCGGGGGGACCGTCACCGCGGGCGCGAGCGAGTCCGCCGGGGACGCGCGGACCGTCGCCGTCGTGTCGGGCGTCTGCGCGAGCGCGGGCGCTGCCGCCAGCACCGCGAGCGCCAGCGCCCGGGCCGGCCGCATTACCCCTCGACCGGGAAGAGCCCGAACAGCCGGCTCTCGATCCGGCTCAGGATCTCGTACCGGTCCTCGTCTTGGTTGACGAAGTCGAGGTCGTCGGTCTCGACGACCATCTTGGGGTGCGGGTACCGCTCGATCCAGTCCTCGTAGAGCTCGTTGAGCCGCTCGAGGTAGTCGAGCCGGATCGACGACTCGAACTCGCGCCCCCGCGCCTGGATGTGGCGGACGAGCGTCGGGACGCCGGCGCGGAGGTAGACCAGCAGGTCCGGCGGCTGGAGGTAGCCGGCCATGATCGAGAACAGCTCGACGTAGTTCTCGTGGTCCCGCCCGTCCATCAGGCCCATCTCGTGGAGGTTGCGGGCGAAGATCTCGACGTCCTCGTAGATCGACCGGTCCTGGACGACGGACCGCGACTGGGCCTCGATGGCCTTCTGGTGCTTGAACCGGCTCGACAGGAAGAACACCTGGAGGTTGAAGCTCCACCGCCGCATGTCGTCGTAGAAGTCGGCGAGGTACGGGTTGTCGTCGACGGACTCGAAGAACGGGGCCCACCCGAACGTGTCGGCCAGGATCTGGGTCAGCGTGCTCTTGCCGGCCCCGATGTTGCCGGCCACGGCGACGTAGAGCTTGGGGCGCGGGGCGTCGCCCGCGAGGGAGAGGTCGGTCTGCATGGGGTCGTGGGGGGCCCTGAAGGTACCGCTGGAGCCGGAGCCCGAACCGCAAGTGACCAAGCGCCGAGGCCCGTCGGAGTGCCGAGGCCCGCCGGGGAGTCCCCCTCCTGGACAGGAGGGGGACTTCGGGTGAGGCCCTGTCTTCGGCTACCGCGCCCGCGCCGGGCTCGGGACGAACCGGCCGTCGCGCTTGACCACGCGGCCGTCCTTCATCACGAAGGCCACGTCGAGCATGGCCGAGGCGTCGGACAGTGGGTCGCCCATCACGGCCACCAGGTCGGCGACGTAGCCCGGCTGGAGAGCGCCGAGCATGTCGCCTCGGCCCAGCAGGTCGGCCGCGTTGACCGTCGCGAACCGGAGCGCGTCCATGAACCCCACGCCGACCTCCTCCATGTAGACGAACTCGCGGGCGTTGCGGCCGTGGCGGAAGACACCGGCGTCGGTCCCGAACGCGATCGGCACGCCGGCGGCGTAGGCGCGGCGGAACGTGTCCTGGATGAGCGGGCCAATCGTCAGCGACTTCTGGGTCACGACGGGCGTGTAGTAGCCCTCGATGCGGGCCGAGTCGGCGACGGACTTGCCGGCGGTGATGGTGGGGACGAGGTAGACGCCGGCCTCGCGCATCATGGCCATCGTCTCGTCCGACATGTAGGTCCCGTGCTCGATCGACGAGACGCCGGCGCGGATGGCCCGCTGCATCCCCTCGTCGCCGTGGGCGTGGGCGGCGACCGTCAGCCCGCGTTCGCGTGCGGTCTCGATGATGGCCCGCATCTCGGCCTCTGAGAAGTGCGCGCCCGAGCCGTCGCCCTGGAGCGAGAGCACGCCGCCGGTCGCCGTGAACTTGATCAGGTCCGCGCCGCGCTTGATCATGAGGCGGACTCCCCGCCGCGCACCGTCGACTCCGTCGACGACGCCGAGCGTCTCGTCCGGGACGCCGACGATGTCCTCGCGGTACGAGTTGGTCGGGTCGGCGTGGCCGCCGGTGATCGACAGGCTCTTGGCGGCGACGAACATCCGGGGCCCCTCGACGTCGCCGCGGCGGATCGCGTCGCGGAGGGCGAGGTCGGCGCCCTCCGCCCCGCCCACGTCGCGGACCGTCGTGAACCCGGCCATCAGCGTGGACCGAGCGAACGGAACGGCCTGGAGCACGCGGTCGGCCGCGCTCAGGCGGAAGCTGTCGATGTAGCCGTCCTTGCGGCTCTCGCTCGTCAGGTGCGTGTGGCTGTCGATCAGGCCCGGCATGCACGTCGCACGGCGCAGGTCGACGGCCCCGGCCACGTCGGTGAACCCGGCGACGACCTCGACGACGCGGCCGCCTTCGACGACGACCGTTTGCTCGCGCATCGGCTCCATCGACGTGGCCGGGTCCAGGAGCGTGCCGCAGTGGACGACGGTCCGCTGGGCGAGGGCGGGTGTGGCGGCGACGAGCGCGGCGAGGGCAACGGCAGCAAGACGCATCGGTCGATCGGGCGGGTGGACCCGAAGTCTACGAGCCGTTCGGCGCCGCGAGCCCGGCCGCGACAGTCGCCAGCGTCGCCAGCGCGTCTCGGATGGTGCCGACCTCGGCCGGGCTCCCCAGGCCGTGCCGGTCGGCGAGGAAGCCGGGGTCGTTGTAGGCCACCCGCGTCTCGCCGTCGGCGCCTTGGTACACCAGCATCTTCTGCGGGAGGTCGATGCCGACCGTCTGCCCGGCCTGCATCAGCGGCGTCCCCAGCGCCGGGTTGCCGAACACGATGAGCCGGATGGGCGGGAGCTCCAGGCCGACCGACGCCGCATTTGCCTGGTGGTCCAGCTCGGCCACAATCGTCAGGTTGGGGTTGCCGGCGATGGCCGACCGGAGGCGGCCGTACGTCGTCGCCACGTCGTCGGCGCTGGCGACTGTCACGACGCCCTCGTCCCGAGACACGCCCCGGCCGCTGGTCGTGATGGTGACGGTGCCGCTGCCCGCCGCCGCGACGATCGCGAACGTGCTGAGCGCCCGCTCGATCTGGCTCAGCGTGCCGACCGACCCGACGCCGTGCCGCCGCGCGAGGTACCCCGTGCTGTTGTACCCCACGATCGTCCGCCCTTCGCCGTCCTCGTAGACCAGCAGGTTCTGCGGGAGGTCGAGGCCGGCTTGCGGGTTGGCCTGCATCAGCGGCGTCCCCAGCGCCGGGTTGCCGAACAGGACGACGCGCGTCGGGCGCAGCCTGAGCCCGGCCCCGGCCGCGTTCGCCGCGTGGTCCACCTCGGCCACGATGCCGACCGGCTCGGCCGCGTCGAGGGCGTCGGTCAAGCGGTCGACCGACACGGCGACGGAGGCGTTGCTCTCGGCAACGGACAGGCCGACGACCGAGGGTAGCGCGTCGTCTGTGGTCGAGCAGCCGGCGAGGAGGACGGCGAGGAGGGCGAGGGCGGCGAGTCGCATGTCTGAGAAACTGTTTGGTAGGGGACCCCTCCCTTGAGGGAGGTGTCCGCGGAGCGGGCGGAGGGTGTCCAGGCGGGTGGGGTGGTCGGATGAACACCCCCACCCGCTGCGCGGGAGCCCCCTCAAGGGGGCGGGGCGGGCCTAGCGATTCGTACCGAACAGTTTCTGAGGCGGTGGTGGGACGAGCCCCCCGTGTACCCGGCACGCTCACCGAAGTGCCCTCGCTCCGCGGCCGAGCGAGACGTAGCCGCGCTGCGTCAGAAGCCGGACGTCCGTCGCGCCCAACTCCGCGCGGGCGTGGGCGACGGCCCGGCCGAGCAGTCGGGGCGGAGGCACGGGCCGGATCAGCCGCCCGTCGTCCCACGACAGGAACGAGAGCCGGCCCGGCTCGTCGTCGTAGGCCCGGGCGACCAGCGTCCGGCGGCCCTCCGCGAACCGGTAGACGACGCCTCGGTAGTCGAACGGGTGGGGGTCGCCCGTCTCCGACACGTCCTCGAACCGCTCGGCCGTGACGGTCACGCGGCGCGCTCTGGCAGGCGAGCCTTGCGAGGCAACCGGGCCGGAATCGCGGCCGGCTTGCCGACGGCCCGGGCGACCGGCACGCGCGTCTCCTCGTCCTCGGGGCGCCAGGTGTGGAGCAGGTCGAGCACGCCGTCGCGCGTGTGGTGCTCCATCAGCCGCATCCGGAGCTGGCTCGCGCCGCGGTGGCCCTTGAAGTAGCCGCCATACATCCGGCGCATCTCCAGGACGCCCTTGCGCTCGCCGAGCCACGCGGCCTTCAGCGTGACGTGCTCGGCGACGACGGCGATCCGCTCCTCCCACGACGGCGGGTCCGGCACCTCGCCCGTCTCCAGGAAGGCCCGGGCGTCGCGGAAGATCCAGGGGTTGCCGATGGCGCCCCGCCCGATCATCACGGCGTCGACGCCGGTCTGGTCGAACATGTCCCTGACGCGCTCGGGCGTCGCCGCGTCGCCGTTGCCGATAAGCGGGATGTCGCGCAGGGCGGCCTTGATCCGGGGGAGCCACTCCCAGCGCGCGTCGCCGCGGTACATCTGGGCCCGCGTCCGCGCGTGGACGGCGAGCGCGGCGACGCCGGTCGCCTCCAGCATCCGGGCCACCTCCTCGATCCGGATCGACTCGTCGTTCCACCCCAGCCGCGTCTTGACGGTGACGGGCCGGGTCGCCTCGTCGACGACGGCGGCCGTGATGGCCTCCATCTTGTCGAGGTTGCGCAGGATGCCGGCCCCGCCGTCCTTGCAGACGACCTTCTTGACGGGGCACCCGAAGTTGATGTCGATGAGCGTCGGGTCCTGGGCGTCCGCGATCCGCGCCGCCTCTCGCACCTGCTCCACCTCGCCGCCGAAGATCTGGATGCCGACGGGCCGCTCCTCCTCGTAGAACTCGAGCTTCTGGACGGACCCTTCGGCGCCGTACGCCAGCCCGCCGGCCGAGATGAACTCGGTGTACAGCAGGTCCGCCCCGTACCGCTTGCACAGGATGCGGAACGGCGGGTCGGACACGTCCTCCATCGGGGCGAGGAGGAGCGGGCGGGGGCCGAGGTCGAGGTCAGCGATGCGCATGGGGGCAACGTACGGGCACGCGTCGGCGAGCCCAGTGGACCGCGCGAGTTTTGAGGGTTTCTTCGGCGGACCTCTCGCGTGGGACACGGCCCAGCTAACCGTTCCCTCTCGGTGAGGGCGCGACAGCCGTGTCCCTACGACGTGCTTGGGTCCCGCCCGTAGGACCTGGGACGAGCTCGGCGAGCCCGTCCGGTCCTCGATCCGGTGCAACCTGCGAAACGGTCTCGCCGTAGGGCGCTCCGATCTCTACCGAACCCATGACGCTCGTCCTCGCTGCGACTCTGGCGGCCACCCTCGCGGGCTTAGCCAAGACGCTCCTGCTCACGCTGATCGCGGTCCTCAACGGCGTCCTCGCTCTGCTGGCCGCGCTCGCGACGTGGAAGACGTACCTCGCGATCGGCACCAAGGTGTTCTTGATCGCCCTCTTCTGCATCCCGGTCGTCGGCCTGCTGGTGTTCTTGGTGTGGGGCCAGCGCGTCGTCCGCGACAACCAGCGGTAGCCCCGTCGCCCCCTCCCCCCCGGATCCCATGGACCGCCTCCGCACTCTCCCCGTCCTCGCCCTCGGCGCGTTCGCACTCTTCCTATCCGGCTGCGCCGGCGGCAACGTCGGCGAGATGATCATGAGCGGGCCGGGTGGAATCTGCGGCCTGATCTTGCTCGTGGTGGACATCTGGGCCCTCGTCCAGATCCTCAACAGTTCGGCCGACACGGGCTCGAAGGTCCTGTGGGGCGCGCTCGTGTTCTTCTTCCCCGTCGGCGGCCTCCTGCTCTGGTACTTTTTCGGCCCGCGGAGCTGACCTCGGCTAGCGGCTCGCGACGTCCCCCGATGGCACGTCGCGGGCGCAGCGGAAGCCGACGTGGGCGAACGACGACTCGGGCGTCGCGTGGCTCCGCGCGCTGACGCGGTAGCCGTGGCAGTACGACGGGTGGCAGAGGAACGAGCCGCCGCGCTGGACCCGCTCCGGCTCGCCGGTCGGGCCGGCCACCGCCTGCGCCGTGCCGGCGTCTGGGCCGAGTGGGTACGGCTGGTACCACGACGCCGTCCACTCCCAGACGTTGCCGCCGAGGTCGGTGAGCCCCAACGGCGTCGCCCCGAACGCGCCGACGGGATTGGTGCCGTCGCGGAAGCCGTCGGCGCCGTCGTCGCCGCCGGGGAACGAGCCGGTCCAGGTGTTGGCCCGGAGCCGGCCCCCCTCGCTCAAGTCGTCTCCCCAGGCGTAGGGGCTCCGGTCGTCGCCGGCGCCGCGGGCGGCGTGCTCCCACTCGACCTCGGTCGGCAACCGGCTCGCATCCCAGGCGCAGAAGGCGGCGGCATCCGTCCAGCTTACCTGCGTGACCGGGTGGTCGTCGGGCGCCTCGGGGCCTTCGGGACCCCGCGGGCGTCGCCAGTCGGCACGGGTGACCAGGCCCCACGCGCCCGACGTCTGGTCCATCACGGCGCCGTCGCCGAACGCCTCGGCCTGCGTCTGGTGGCCCGTCGCGTCGACGAACGTGCGGAAGCGGGCGACGGTGACGGGCGAGCGGTCGAGCAGGAACGGGGCGACCGTCGCCTGGAACGCCGGCCGCTCGTGGGGCATCCCGCCCTCGCCCGGCAGCACGCCGACGCGCGTCGTCCCGCCCGGCACGTAGGCCATCGCCGGCGGGACGGCGACGCCGTCGGGGACGGCCAGGTCGACGGGCGGCTCGGCAGCGGCGGACGGTGGGGGCGTCTCGTCGGCGCAGGCTGTGAGCGCGAGGGCGACGACGAGGGCGAGGCGGCGGGACACGGCGGGGCAACGCGGGGGACGCCAAGATCGCGCCGGGCCGAGCCGTAGACTCCGCGCCGTGCCCCGCAAGATCCTCCACGTCGACATGGACGCGTTCTACGCGTCGGTCGAGCAGCGCGACGACCCCGCGCTGCGCGGCCGGCCCGTCGCCGTCGGCGGGAGCGGCGGGCGGGGCGTGGTGGCGGCGGCGAGCTACGAGGCCCGCCCGTTCGGCGTCCACAGCGCCATGCCGATGATGCACGCGCGGCGGCTGTGCCCGGACCTGGTCGTGGTGCCGCCCCGGTTCGACGCCTACAAGGCCGTCAGCGACGACGTCCGCGCCGTGTTCGCGCGCTACTCCGATCTGGTGGAGCCGCTGTCGCTCGACGAGGCCTACCTCGACGTGACCGAGCCGCTCGACGGGCCGGCGTCCGGCACGCTGCTCGCGCAGGCGATCCGCTCCGAGATCCGCGAGACGACGGGGCTGGCAGCGAGCGCCGGCGTCTCGTTCGGGAAGTTCCTCGCCAAGACGGCCTCGGGCATGGCCAAGCCCGATGGGCTGAGGGTGATCACGCCCCAGGAGGCGCCGGCGGTCGTGGCCGGGCTCGCCGTCGAGGACTTCCACGGCGTCGGCCCGGCGACGGCTCGGCGGTTGCGGGCGCTCGGCATCGAGACCGGCGCCGATCTCCAGGCGCGGTCCGAGGCCGACTTGCGCGCGGCGCTCGGCAAGGTCGGCGGGTGGCTCGCGCGCGTCGCCCGGTGCCAGGACGACCGGCCGGTCCACCCCCACCGCGTCCGCAAGTCGGTCGGCGTCGAGCGGACGTTCCGGCACGACACGCGCGGCGGCGACGCGCTCGCCCGGCGACTCGGGCCCATCGCGGAGGAGTTGGCCCGGCGGCTGGCACGCCACGGGCTCGCCGGGCGGACGGTCACGCTCAAGCTCAAGAGCGCCGCCTTCGAGATCACCCAGCGGAGCGCCACGCTGCCGGGCCCCGTCGCCGTCGAGGCCGACCTGCTCGGCGTCGGGGTCGCCCTCTTGCACCGGCCGGCGCCGCCGAGCGGCCCCGTGCGCCTCGTTGGCCTGACGGTGTCGGGCCTCGTCCCGGCCGGCGCCGGCCGCCAGCTCGCGTTCCCGTTCGCGGTGCCGGAGGTGGGGTGACCGTCCCCCCGACCGCGCACCTCGGCTACAGAGGCACGTCCGAGCTGCGGCCGACCATGACCACCACCGCCAGGACCATCAGGACTAGGGGCACGCCGACTCGGGCCCACTCGTCGCGCTCGCCGTGGGCGATGGCCGCCGCCACCATCACGGAGCCCAGCCCGAGCGCGGCCCACGGCACCAAGCCGCCCATCCCCACCAGCGGCGGCACGACCAGCCCGGCGGCGCCCAGCACCTCGGCCAGCCCGATGGCCCGGATCGTGAGCGGGTGATACGCCGCGAGCACCCCCATCTTGTCGAGCAGGGCCTCCTTCGGGCGGACCAGCTTGAGCCCGCCGGCGGCGAGGAAAACGGCGGCGAGGAGGACCTGGAGGATCCAGAGGACGGCGGTCATGGGCGCGGAGCGGGAAGCGAGATGGTAACGACGCCATCGAGGCGCGACGGACCTTTCGGGCGTGGCGGCCGTACCTGGGGCCCTCACCTGACCCCCCCTCCCCATGATCGGTGGACTCATCTTCTGGATCATCGTCGGCGCCATCGCCGGCTTCCTCGCAGAGAAAATCATGAAGGCCGACATGGGCCTCGGCATGAACATCGTGGTCGGCATCGTCGGCGCGCTCATCGGCGGGTTCCTCGTCGGACTCATCGGGCTCAACGACGACGGCGGCCTGATCTGGAGCATCCTGGTGGCCACGCTCGGCGCGGTCGTTCTGCTGTGGGCCGTCAACAAGTTCAAAGAGCGGTCGGTCGCCCGATAAGCCCCCGCCCCATCCTCGCGGGCGGCCCGGCACCGACGCCGGGTCGCCCGCGTTCTGCGTCCGGTCCTCCCCACGCTCCGCTCGTGCGTCTGCTCCTCCTGCTGCCCCTCACCGCTGCCCTCGCCCTGGGCGCGTGCGACGACACGCCCCCCGACCCGGCGACGACCGTGGCCGTCCCCGAGGCCGACGTCGAGCGGTTCCGGGCCGAGGTCTTCCGCGAGACGATCGACCTCGACGCCGACCTCGCTCAGTTGGAGTCCGAGGCCGCCGCTAGCGACTCGGTCGCGCAGGCCGCCTACGCACCCGTCCTCGACCGCTTGCGGGCCGACCGCCGCCGGCTCCAGGTCCGCCTGGACAGCCTGCGCCCGACGCCGCCGGTCCGGTTCGACTCGACCCGGGAGGGGGTCCGCGCCCAAACGGAGCGGCTGGCGGAGGCCGTCCGCCGAGCCCGCTACGACGCGGCTCCGACCTACGACGCGCTCCAGGCCGCTGCCGTCCGCGGTCTCGGAGCGCTCGACGCCCGGCTGGCCGCCTTCCGAGCCGCTGCCGCTGCCGACACGACCGGCCGCCGGCTCCGGATGGTCGACTCGCTCGCGGCCGACCGCGCCCGGCTCAGCGCCCGGATCGGCGCCTACCCCGACACGTCGGACGCTCAGTTTGTCCCGTTCCGTCAGTCGATCACCGACGGGGTCCTCGCCCTGGAACGCCGCGCCGACGCTGTCGCCAAAGACACGGCCCGTACGGTTCGCCAGACGCCCGATGAGGGCTAGCGCCAGGGCGGTTGGCCCGTGAGCCGGTGGCCGCGACGCCGCACCCACCGTCTTTCTAACTCGACGCAGACCGTTCCCGGCGACCTCTGTGCCTCCCATGTCCGAGCGGCGACGCCACGAGGTCGGCCTCCGGCGGCCACGGTGAGGGGCTTGAGCGCAGGCGGCGCGACCGAGCCGGGGGACTGGTCCCCGGCTACCGTCCCGGCGAGCCCCGGTCACAGGCCGAGATAGCGACGACGACGTTGGGAGCGTTGTCCCTCTACTGTTAGGACCGATCCATAGGACGGGGATCCCCATGGCAACTGCCCGCAACGTCGGGGTACGGGTCCGTCTGGTGGGAGAGCTCTAAGCCCCTGCGAGAGGCAGCTAGCAAACGCCGTGTTCCTCCACGCCGTTTTTCCGCTCGTCGACGTGGGGCGCCTTTCCACGACCGGACGGTTGGTTCTGGCGGGCAGCCCGACGGTGACCGAACAGGCACTGCCCCCTTGTCGAAGAGCTCGTTAGACAAGTCTTCTCAGATCAGAAATTTTATGTCCGAGCGGCTAGGCTCCCGCTACCGAAAGGCCTATCCTGCGCCGATCGGCCGGGGTCGTGCATGGTCTCGGCCGTCAGATTCTCCGCTCCCTCTCATCGGCGATCCCCACCACGTCCATGACAAACCGCTACACCCTTCTGAACGGCGTCTTTCTGCTTCTTTGTCTACTGCTGTCCACCGCCCCATCGCGAGCGGCCGACAAACCGCGCTTAATTGTCACGACCGACATTGGGGGCGACCCCGATGACCAGCAGGCCATGGTCCGGCTGATGGTCCACTCCAACGAGTTCGACTTGGAAGCCCTCATCGCTTCGGCGTCGGGCACGCCTGGTGAGCTCGACAAGGAGATCACGCGCCCGGACCTGATCCGGGCGACCATCGACAAGTACGACCTTGTGCGGCCAAACCTGATCCTACACGACAGCGGGTTCCCTACGGCTGGCTACCTCCGCTCGATTGTGAAGTCGGGCAACAAGTCCCGGGGGTGGAACAACGTGGGGGCTGGCAAGGACACCGAGGGATCGAACTGGATCATCACAGTGGTGGACCGGGACGACCCCCGTCCAGTCAACGTGTCGATCTGGGGCGGGCAGACCGACCTGGCGCAGGCTCTCTGGAAAGTGAAGAACACCCGCAGCACGGCTGCCTACAACGCGTTCATCGCCAAGATCAGAGTGCACGACATCAGTGACCAAGATGAGATATTTTTTGATATCATCGCCAGTCACCCGAGCTTGTTCTACGTGTTGAGCGACAACAAAAATGACAGGTGGATGGGTGTGTACCGCGGCATGTTCTACAAGGGCGACCTGGCTACGGTAAGCTTCGACTGGGTCGACGCCAACGTGATCAGCAACCACGGACCCCTGGGCGCCCTATATCCGCCGAAGGCCTACACCAAGCGGTCGTTCCCCTACGACAGCATGAAAGAAGGGGACACGCCCTCCTGGTTCTATTTCCTGAACAACGGGCTCCACTCTCCGGAGAACCCCGACTGGGGCGGGTGGGGCGGCCGCTTCCGGTGGGTCGGCACCTATTACAACGACGCCTCCGACACGTACGAAGGGAAGACCGACCCCCGGGCCACGGTCTACCGCTGGCGGCAGGCGTACAACAACGAGTTCGCCGCACGGATGGACTGGTGCGTCAAGAGCTACGCGGCGGCCAACCACAAGCCCACCGCGCGGCTCAACGGTAACACCTCGCTCGACGTAGTCTACGTCGACGCCGCCCCGGGCAGCCAGGCCGTCCTGTCGGCCGCCGGGTCGACCGACCCCGACGGAAACGCGCTCTCGTACGACTGGTTTTATTACCGAGAAGCCGGAGACTACAACGGCAACGTCACGGTGACCAACAGCACCAGCGCGCAGGCCTCGGTCAGCGTCCCGTCGAACCTCGGCCCCGACCAAGAGATCCACGTCATCCTCCAGGTGAGGGACAACGGCAACCCAGCGCTGACGAGCTACCGGCGGGCAGTCATCCGGGCCGGGTCCGGCCCGTCCAACATGCTGACCGTCGCGCCGGGCACGCTCGGCTTCGGGGCCGCGGGCGGCAGCCAGTCGGTGAGCGTGGCCTCGAACGTCAGCTGGACGGCCAGCGAGAGCCTCGGCTGGCTCAGCCTGTCCCCGGCCAGCGGCACGGGCAACGGCAGCGTCACCGTGACGGCGACGTCGCACACGGGCGCGAACCCGCGCTCGGGCAGCATCAGCTTCTCGGGCGGCGGCCTGACGCGGACCGTCATCGTCACCCAGCAGGGGCAGACCACTGGCGGCCCGCTGATCAGCGCCCTCTCGCCAAACAGCTACAAGACGGCCACGTTGGAGACGGGGTTGGTCTACTACACGGACCGCGACTACACGGTGACGTCGGCCCCCTCCGCTCTGCTCGGCGGCACGGTGGTGCGCGTGGCTAACAACGACAAGAACCGCACGACCGCCGTCCAGACCACCTTCACGCTCTCCCAAGCGGCCAACGTGTACGTGGCCTACGACCCGCGGGCGAGCAGCTTGCCCAACTGGCTCTCCGGCTGGACGGCGACGGGCCAGACGCTGGGCGTCACCGACAACGGCACCTCCACCCTGGCCTTGTACCGCAAGGCCTTTGGGGCCGGGGCGGTGAGCCTGGGCGGCAACTTGGCGACCGGCGCCTCGGGTGCCACCACCAACTACGTCGTCATCGCCAAGGCCAGCGGCTCGGGCGGCGCCGCCTGGCGCGAGGACTTTGCCAACCTGCCGAACGGGGCCACCTCGGACGCCGGGGCCACGGCCTGGACGACCACGTCGTCTGGGGGCGCGTTCTCGGTGGAGGACGGCCGGTTCCGGGCCAACGCGACAGGGAACGAGGCGGTCTGGCGGAGCGGCGAGATCGCCCTGAGCGGCCCGTCCCGCCTGCGGCTCGACGTGCAGAGCGTCGGGCCGATGGAGGACCCCGACTACCTCCAGGTCCTCTACCAGCTCGACGGTGGGCCCGAGGTCGAACTGGCCTTCTTCCGGAACAGCTTCAACGGTGGCGCGGTCCGGACGCTGGAAGCGAACAACCTGGAGGGGCAGACGCTGCGGGTCGTCATCCGCGCGCGCAACTCGGGCGACGACGAGTTCCACTACTGGGACAACGTGGAGGTGAGCAGCGCGAGCAGTGCGGCGGCCCGCACGGTGAGCGCGGCGGCCGTCGTGGCGGAGACCGAACCGATGCGGGTCTACCCGAACCCGGTCAGCGGCGGACAGCTGCACGTAGTCTTCCCCGGGTCGGCCGATCTGGAGCTGTTCAGCGTGACGGGCCGGCTCGTGCGGCGGATGGCCGGGCAAGGCGAGGTGGTGCTCGACGTCTCGGACCTGCCAGCCGGGCTCTACGTGGTGCGCAAGACCGACGCCGACGGGCAGGTCCACACGAAGAAGGTGGTGGTGAACTAACCGGCGCACTGGTCCGAGCAGGCGGGACCCCTCTTCGGAGAGGTCCCGTCTGACTTCTCGCCGTGACGGCCAGCCCGCGAGTGCCATGTCCGGCCCCATCCCATGGCAGCGCTCGTCAATCGGCCCGACGACGCTTTCCCTCTGAAGAGGACCAGGGTCCGCGCGAAGACGTCACTCTGGGGAGCCGTTTGGCGCGGAGGCACGCCAGCGCCGTTCCTTGGGCGACGAGCGAGGCGCGGCTCCGAGCACGAGTCTCCGACTTGTAGGACGGCCCGTCCATCAGACCGACGCGAGCTCGAGGACGGCGAAGGCGACTTCCTGAGACTGTGCGTCCCGCCGGGCCTCGCGCGGTCTTGCCGTCGCGTCTCCGACCCAGACCCTAGCGCCAGAACGACTCCTCGTCGCCGAAGGCGTCGGTCTCGACGGCCGAGAACGCGCCCGTCACCCGGACCCCGACGTCGGAGGAGGAGACGCCGATGCCCGACTCGGCGACCTCCATCTCGAAGGTGCCCCGAGCCCGCCCGTCGCCGATCTCGTCGATGGTGATCGAGCCGCCTCCGGTGTAGAAGACGCCCCGGCCGGGCTCTCGCACGACGTACCGCGCCGGGTCGATGTAGACCCCGACGAACGCGCCTTCGGGCGGTTCGCCACTGGGGTTGACCGGCGCCAGCTCGTACGTCCCGGGCCCCACCTGGGCCCCGTCGAAGGCGAAGCCCACGGCCGGCGCCGCCAGCGACAGCGGCGCGCTCAACGGGCGCGCCCCGAGCACGATCGCGAACGTCCGCCCCGTCGCCGCGCTGACGTAGGACCCGTGGTGGGCCTCGGCGCGGGTCTCCGGCTCCCCGTCGTCGACGCGGATCGAGAACGTGTTCTCGGCCAGGTCTCCGTCGGCGGCGGCGCTGTCGCAGGCCGGCAAGGCGAGGAGGACGGCGAGCGCCAGGAACGAGCGGGTCGGAGGAGTCATAGCGAGTCGGCTCAACGTCGGCACGGACGCTGGGGGGTGTGGGTCCAATCGGAAGGACCCACTCAGGCCTCGCTCTCGACGAACCGGACGCCCCAGGCCACGAGGGCGTCGGCGGCGTCCTGGCTGGCGGCCTCGGAGTAAACCCGCAAGACGGGCTCCGTCCCCGACGGCCGGAACAGGAGCCACCCGCCGTCGACCCGGAACTTGTAGCCGTCGAGCGTCTCGGTCGCCGTGACCGGCCGGCCGTCGACCTCGTCGAGGCCGGCCGTGTCGAGCTGGGCCAGGACGGCCTGCTTGCGGGCCGGGGTCGTGTGGAGGTCCGTCCGGGACTGGTAGTGGGGCCCGAACTCGTCCATCAGCTCGCGGACCAAGCCGGAGAGCGTCCGCTCGCGCTTGACCATCATCTCGGCGACGGTCAGCCCGATGTAGAGCCCGTCGCGCTCGGGGAGGTGGCCCTTGACGGCCATTCCGCCCGACTCCTCGCCGCCGACGAGAACGTCGGCCTCGACCATCTGGGGCCCGATGTGCTTGAACCCGATCGGCGTCGTGGTGACCGTCAGCCCGTAGGCCTCGCCCATCCGGTCCAGCATGTCGGTCGTCGAGAACGTCTTGACGATGTCGCCGCGCAGGCCCTTCTCCTCGAAGAGGTACTTGACCAGGAGCGCCAGGATCTTGTGGGAGTCGACGAACTGTCCCTCCTCGTCGACGAGCCCGATCCGGTCGGCGTCGCCGTCGGTCGCCAGGCCCAGGGCGCAGTTGCGGGCCGGGACGGTCTCGAGGAGGGCGCTCAGGTTCCGCTCGATGGGCTCGGGCGCCTGGCCGTGCATGCCCGGGTTCCGCTCGTGGCCCAGCTCGGTCACGCGGGCCTTGCCCAGCAGCTCGGTCACGACGCCCTGGCCCGCCCCGTACATCGCGTCGTAGGCGACGCGCGTGCCGGCCTCCTTGATGGCCTCGACATCGATCCGCTCGCTCAGAAGCGCCGTGTAAGCCGCCTGGAGGTCGAACGTCTCGATCCGGCCATCCTCGACGAGCGCGTCGAACGGCGTCGCCGTGAACGCCCCGTCGAGGGCGGGCAGCTCGGCCTCGACCCCGGCGATCATGGCCGGCGTGGCCGGGCCGCCAAAGTGGGCCTTGACCTTGAACCCGTTGTACTGGGGCGGGTTGTGGCTGGCCGTGATCACGATGCCGGCCGTCGCGCCGCGCGCCTTCGTGGCCCACGAGACGGCCGGCGTCGTCGCGAACCCGTCGGCGAGCTGGACGCGGACCCCGAGCGTGGCGAACACGGCGGCCACGTGGCGGGCGAAAGCGTCCCCCTGGAAGCGAGTGTCGTGGCCCACGATGACCGAGCCGTCGCCGTCGTCTTGCTTCTGAACCCAGGCCGCCGTCGCCCGAGCGACCCGGGTCAGGTTCTCGAACGTGTAGTCCTCCGCGATGACGGCGCGCCAGCCGTCCGTACCAAACGTGATCTCGCTCATGGGGAAAGGCAGGTGACAGCGTGGCCCGAAGGCCGGCGCCGAAGCTACGGCTGGGCCCGGAGGGGCCGGGTCTGAATCTCCGGGCGGCGACTGCCGAGGGCGTGTCAGCGGGCAAGTTCAGGGTTCGCGAGGGCCAACACCGTGCGAACCCCGAACCCGCTACGCTCGCGTCAGCCGGCGGTGCGGCCCCGTGGGCTCGTCGTCGGCGACGCCCAGGCGGGCCTTGCGGTCGTCCTCGTACTCGGCGTAGTTGCCGGGGTAGAAGAAGACGCCGCCGTCCTCGAACGCCAGGATGTGGGTCGCCACGCGGTTGAGAAACCAGCGGTCGTGCGAGATCACGACGGCGCAGCCGCCGAACGCCAGCAGCGCCTCCTCAAGGGCGCGGAGCGTGTTGACGTCGAGGTCGTTGGTCGGCTCGTCGAGCAGCAACACGTTGGCCCCCTCCTTCAACGTGACCGCCAGCTGGAGCCGCCCGCGCTCGCCGCCGGACAGCGTGCCGACCTTCTTCTGCTGGTCGGACCCGCCGAAGTTGAACCGACCGACGTAGGCGCGGGAGTTGACCTCGCGCGTGCCGAGCTGGATAAAGTCGGAGCCGCCCGAGATCGTTTCCCAGACCGTCTTGTCGGGGTCGAGGTCGCGGTCCTGGTTGACGTAGCCCAGCTGGACCGTCTCGCCGACGGTGAACGTGCCGGCGTCCGGGCTCTCGGAGCCGGTGATCATGCGGAACAGCGTCGTCTTGCCGGCGCCGTTCGGGCCGATGATGCCGACGATGCCGCCGGGCGGCAGGTCGAACGTGAGGTCCTCGACGAGCGTCCGGTCGCCGTAGCCCTTCTCGACGCCCTCGGCCTGGACGACGATGGTGCCCAGGCGCGGGCCCGGCGGGATGTAGATCTTGAGCTCGTCGCGGCGCTCGTCCGAGAGCCCGGCCTGGAGCTCCTCGTAGCGCGCGATCCGCGCCTTCGACTTGGTCCGCTGGCCCTTGGCGTTCTGGCGGACCCACTCGAGCTCCTGGTGGATCGTCTTCTGGCGCTTGCTGGCCTCCTTCTCCTCCTGCTGGAGCCGGGCCTCCTTCTGCTCGAGCCACCGCGTGTAGTTGCCCTCGAACGGGATGCCCTTGCCGCGGTCGAGCTCCAGGATCCACCCGGCGACGTTGTCCAGGAAGTAGCGGTCGTGCGTCACCGCGATGACGGTGCCGGGGTAGCCGGCCAGGTGCTGCTCGAGCCACGCCACCGAGCGGGCGTCGAGGTGGTTCGTCGGCTCGTCGAGCAGGAGCACGTCGGGCGCCTGGAGGAGCAGGCGGACCAAGGCCACGCGCCGCTTCTCGCCGCCGCTCAGCGGGCCGATCGGGGCGTCGCCGGGGGGGCAGTGGAGCGCGTCCATGGCCTGCTGGAGCCGGGCGTCGACGTCCCACGCGCCCAGCCGGTCGATGTCCTCCTGGATCTTGCCCTGCTCGGCGATGAGCGCGTCGAAGTCGGCGTCGGGCTCGGCGAAGGCGGCCGAGATCTCCTCGTAGCGCTTGAGCAGGCCGACGGCCTCGGCCATCCCCTCCTCGGCCACCTCGCGGACGGTCCGCGCCGGGTCGCCCAGGTCGGGCTCCTGCTCCAGCATCCCGATGGTCAGGCCGGGTTGCTTCTGGATCTCGCCGTCGTGCTTGTCGTCCCGGCCCGCGATGATGCGGAGGAGGGTGGACTTGCCGGCCCCGTTCAGCCCGAGCACGCCGATCTTGGCGCCGTAGTAGAACGAGAGGTAGATGTTGTCGAGGATCTTCTTCCCGGTCGGCAGGGTCTTGCCGACGCCGAGCATGGAGAAGATGATTTTCTGGTCGCTCACGCGGGTACGGTCGGGTGTCCCACGAAGCTAGACGGGCGCCGTTGTCCACGCGGTGGATAACCCGTGGACACAGCCCGCGAGCCCTCGCTTGGGGTGACGGCCGCTACGGCGACCCGACGCCCGTCCCCAGCGACTCCGCCTCGACCAGCAACGCCTGGTGCCGACGGGCCCAGTCGAGCGCCTCGCTGAACGTGCCGGCGTCGACCTCCAAGCGTGCGGCCACCGACCGGACCGCGTCGATCTCGCGGGGGTGGAGGTGCCCGTCGGCGTAGGCCACCAGGAGCAGGTCCAGCAGCACCACCACGCGCGAGCGGTCGGTCCCGAACAGCAGGTTCAGGTCGCCGACGCCGCCGGGGGCCCCCGCCGTCTCCGTGCCGACGCCGGCCTCGATGTAGAGGCGGTCGAGCCGTTCGACCTCCTGGATCGCCAGCCGGTTGTCGGCGTCGATCACCTGGCGGGCGAGGACGAGGAAGGCGCGGCGCTGCTCGGGGCGGAGCTCGTGGAGAAACATGGTCGGGGGGAGGAGTGCGGCGAAGGGTACGGAGCCGCGACGGCGTCCGTGCCCCGAACCAGAACCATCACGCGGTGCCGGGCGGAGACCCAGGCTCGCCCTCGGACCATTCGCCCAGCGCGTCCAGGACCGGGACGAGGGCCTGCCCGCGCGGGGTCAGCCGGTAGGCGACGGCCGAGCCACGCTCGCGCCGGGCGACGACGCCGGCCTCGGCGAGCCGCCGGAGCTCGGCCGCGAGCACCTTCGACGACACGGACGCCCCGTCGGCGTCGGTGACCTGGGTGCGGAGCCGGCCGAACCGGGTCTCCCCCCGCGCCAGCCGCCCGACCACGGCCACCGCCCACTTGCCCCCGAGCGCGCCCACGGCGTCTTGGACGGGACACGGTCCTCGGTGGCGGTCGGCGTCGGCGGGCATGGCAGAAAGCGGTTACCGGGCGGAACCCAGACGGAAACAGGGGACGGGCGGGGCCGCGTCTTTCAGGCTCCCAACCCCTCTCCCCCCGATGAAGTTCGCCCTCCTCGGCGCCACCGGCCGCACCGGACGCCACGTCGTCACCCAGGCCCTCGACGCGGGCCACGAGGTCGTCGCCCTCGCGCGCACGCCCTCGAAGCTCGGCGTCCAGCACGACCGCCTCACCGTCGTCCAAGGGGACGCGCTCGACCCGAACGTCGTCGGCCGCGTCGTCGACGGCGCCGACGCCGTCCTGCTCACGCTCGGCCACGTCAAGGACTCCCCGAAGGACGTCCTGGGGCGGTCGGCCACCCTCGTGGTCGAGGCGATGAAGCGCCACGGCGTCCGCCGCGTCGTGACTGAGACCGGCGCCGGCGTGGCCGACCCGCGCGACCCCGGCGGGTTCGGGCCCGCGCTCATGCGGGGCGTGATGCGCGTGGTCGTGAAGCCGCTGCTGACCGACTCCGAGGCCCACGTCGACACCTTCCGCCAGTCCGGCCTCGACTGGACCGCCGTCCGCGCGCCCCGCCTGACCGACGGCCCCCACACCGGCCAGTACCAAACGGGCTACCTCTCGATGGGCCCCGGCCACAGCATCTCCCGCGCCGACGTCGCCGACTACATGCTCCGGCTGGCCTCCTCGGAAGAAGCCGTCGGGGGCGCGCCGATGGTCACGGGGGCGTGAGCGTGGGGCGTGGGACAAAGTGGCCCTCAGGCTCTCCTGTGGCCGATTAGGGCCACGAGGCGTGCCGCGAGGCGTGCGGAACTTTTCCACGACCGCCCCTTCCCCCTTCCCCCTTCCCCCTTCCCCCTTCCCCCTTCCCCTTCCCCCTTCCCCCTTCCCCCTTCCCCCTTCCCCCTTCCCCATGACCCTCGACGTATTCGCTGACATCGCCTGCCCGTGGTGCTACATCGGGGAGGCCCACCTCGCTTCGGCGCTGGCGCAACGGCCGGGGATCGGCGTCGAGCGGAGGTGGCGGCCGTTCCAGCTCCAGCCCGACCTCCCACGCGAGGGCGGGCCAGCCGACTTTTTCGAGCGGAAGTTCGGCGGGCCGGAGCGGCGCGAGGCCGCGTTCGCTCACGTCACCCGGGCCGGGGAGGCGACCGGCCTCCGGTTCGACTTCGGCCGGCTCTCGGGCGCGCCCAACACGACCGACGCCCATCGGCTGATCCTCCTGGGGCGGAGCTACGGCCGAGAGTGGGAGACCGTCGACGCCCTCTTCGAGGGCTACTTCGCCGACGGCCGCGACCTCAACGACGCCCAGGACGTCGTCGCCATCGCCGAGCACGCCGGGATCCCCGGTGCCGACGCCCGCGAGCTCCTGGGCGACGACCGGTTCGAGGCCGACGTCCACCGGGGCCAGGAGATCGCGCGGCGGTCCGGGATCAGCGGTGTCCCGCTGTACCTTTTCGGCGAGCGGTTCGCGCTGTCGGGCGCCCAGCCGGTCGAGGTGTTCGTCCAGGCCCTCGACCGGGCCACCGCCCCCGTGTCGGACGCGGACTGACCCTGCCCGGGCGGAGAACCGCGCGCGCGGGTCCTCGTAGCTCCCGTCTCGCTCCAGCCCCTCCGCCCGCGCATGCAAGCCGACTCGACCGCCGCCGACACCACCGCTGCCAGCGTCGGCCAGACCGCTTTCGGGATCGTCGACAAGCTCCGGGGGTGGGTCGAGTCGTTCGTCCTGCTGCTGCCGAACCTGGTCCTGGCCGTCCTCATCGTGGTCGCGGCGGCGTTCCTCGCGCGGACGGTCCGGCGCATCGTCGAGGGCGTGCTCCACCGGACGACCGACCGGGCCCCGCAGGCCAAGAACGTGGTCGGGCTGGTGGCCACGCTGGCCTACGTCGCCGTCCTCGCCGCCGGCACGTTCATCGCGCTGACCGTCCTCGACCTCGACGGGCTGGTGACGACGCTGCTGGCCGGGGCCGGCGTGGTCGGGCTCGCGCTCGGCTTCGCGTTCCAGGACATCGCGTCCAACTTTATCGCGGGCGTCCTGATGGCGATCCGCAACCCGTTCCTGGTCGGCGAGATCATCGAGACGAGCGGGTTCACCGGGACCGTCCGCGAGATCTCGCTCCGGTCGACGATCATCGACACGTTCCAGGGCCAGAAGGTCATCCTGCCCAACGCCAAGGTCTACGGCGACGCCATCGTCAACTACTCGGCCCGCGCCGAGCGGCGCGTCGACCTGACGTGCGGCGTCGGCTACGGCGACGACTTGGCCCACGCCCAGCGCGTCGCCGTGGCGGCCATCGAGGGGCTGAAGGTGCGCCAGAGCGCCCGGCCGGTCCAGCTCTACTTTACCGAGTTCGGCGACTCGTCGATCAATTTCGTCGTCCGTTTCTGGGTCGACTTCGCGCGCCAGACCGACTTCCTCGAAGCGCAGAGCGAGGCGATCAAGGCGGTCAAGTCCGCGTTCGACCAGGCCGGCGTGACGATCCCGTTCCCGATCCGGACCCTCGACTTCGACCCCAACGGCGGCGTCGCCCTGCGGGCCGCGCTCAAGGGCACCGGCGACGGGTTCGGGGCCGACGCATAGCCGCGTCGACGGACCGTCGGCGATTCCCCGCGGACGACTCCCTCGCGGCCTCAGATCAGTTCCAAGGCAGCTCGACCATCACGTCCTCGTGGAGCGCCGCGCGGACGTAGCCGAGCAGGGCCTGGCGACCGGGGCCGTACCGGTGGATCCGGTCCGGGTCCGTCTTCATGCGGACGCGGCAGACCGGGAGCCCCGGGATCACGACCACCCCGTCGACCGTCGCCTGGCCCGCCCCGTCCTCCGTCGTCGTGATGCGGAGGAACTCGCTCGTGGGGTCGGTAAACCCGAGGCCACCGAAGTCTGAGGGGAGCGAGCGGTTCGAGAGCGACATGGCGGGGATCAGGAGGGTCCCCTCCTGTATCGGGTGTGCGCCGGCGCCGTTAAGCGAGGCAGCCAGAAAGCTAGAGGGCGAGCGCGTCTCTCTCTCCAGCAGCGCCGGTCCTGAGGGCCGGAGACGACGTGGGCCATCCTCCGAGCGGCCGCGCAGAACCTCCTCCTCGTCACCCCGGAGCGCCGCTCCGACGCCGCTCCCTCCGACAGGCCGGGCCGGAGGACGGGGGGGGCGACCCCACAATCTCGTGGAATCCCCCGTGTCCCTCGGCAAAGACTAACGACTTAACAACCACCTCCTACTTGCGGATTCCCTCCTCCCGTTCGGGTTCGAAGTGGGCGCGAAGCCAACCGTCCTCGACGCGGGCGTCGGCCAGCCGGTAGTAGGCCAGGAACGCCGGCAGCGTCACGTTGCGCCGCTGGTTGGCGATCTGGACCACCAGGTCGTCGCCGAACTGCTCGGCCTCGACGTCGCCCGGCTCGGCGCCGGGGACGCGGAGCGAGACGGTGTAGTCGTCGCCCTCGTTCTCGACCTTGTACGACGGCTCGGAGTGGTAGACGGCCGCCGGGTCGCGGTCGGCGTAGAGGCCCTCGGCGATCTGGGACAGCAGCTCGAGCCCGAACACCTCCTCCCCGAGGTGGGGCACCGTAAGGACGGGCAACGGCGCGAACGACCGCTCGATCTCGTCGAGGTAGCCGGCCTGCGCCTGGACGTACTTCGCCATGACGCCGCCCGCGTCGTCGGCCGGGATCACGCGGTTGACGACGGCCGCGTCGACGCCGTAGCCGTAGAGCTGGAGGTAGGTGTAGGCCCGCTTGGCCTCCTGGATCACCATCCGCTCCGGGTTCATCACGAGCCGGGCGGACGTGACGGCCCGGTCCTGCAGCACCTCCTGCACCTCGCCGAGCTTGCCGAACAGCCGGTCGAGCTCCTCGTAGCCGCGGTCCAACGGCACGCCGGTCGTCTTGCGGACGGCGAAGCCGACGGTCTTGATCGCTGTCTTTTGAAGGGGGAAGGCCTTTTGGAGCCACCACTGGGTGACCTGGGGGAGCGTGAGCAGCGTCAGCGTCTCGCCGGTTGGCGCGGCGTCGAGCACGATCACGTCGTAGTCGCCCGAGCGGTAGAACTCGTCGAGCCACAGCAGCGCCGAGCCCTCGCCCATGCCGGGCAGCGCCGCCAGCTCCTCGGCCGCGATGGCGTCGGCGCCCTGGAACCGCAGGACGGCGCGGACCAGCTCGCGCATGTTGCCCCAGTACTTCCGCATCGAGTAGTACAGGTCGACCTCCATCGCGTCCAGGTTCGGCGCGAGAGCGCGGGGCTCTGGCCCGAGCGGCCGGTCGACGGCGTCGGCGAGCGAGTGGGCGGGGTCGGTCGAGAGGACCAACGTCCGCTGGCCACGGCCGGCGCAGGCGAGCGCGGTCGCCGCGGCGCACGTCGTCTTGCCGACGCCGCCTTTGCCGGTGAACAGGAGGACGCGGGGCATGGGCGGAGGCGTGAGGGGGGACGGGTGAAGCGGCCCCGGCGACGCGCCGTTCCTGCCGGCGTCGCGCTTCACCCGATTCCCTCTGATACGGGCTCCGAGGGTCCACTGTGCACGGCGTCGTGCCCGACCTGCCCTCGCCCCGGGTCGCGCCGTCCGCAGACGGTTCTCTACCCGCCGTCTCGCGCTCGCTCGATGATCTCCTCGGCCGTCATCCCACCCCGGTTGTTAGGATTGCGGACCGCCGGCGGGGCGGCGGGGTCGGAAGGCGGCCGGGCCGGCCCGACAGTCGGCGCGGGCCGCGGCGACGGTGCGGGCTCGGCGCGCCCACGGTCGGAGTCCGTGCGCCGGCCGTCCCCGCCCCAGCCGATGCGGCGTGTGGCCGGTGGCGACTGGCGGAGGTCGGGCCGGTCCTCGAACGGCCGCTCGACGTCGGCGTCGTCGATGGGCGCCGGCTCGTAGGGGTCCTCGCCGTAGGACCACTCGTAGTCCTCGGCCGTGAAGCCGGCCACGTCGGGGTCGTCGACCAGGAGCGAGTCGCCGTCGGGGTCGAAGTCGAGGGCCTGGTAGCGGCCGGGCGGCGGCGGGAAGGCCACGTCCGGCAGCCGGTCCTGGACGCGGACCAAGAAGTCGCCGACGACGGGCAGCGCGGTCCGCGAGCCCTCACCGGTGGTCTTCGAGCGGAACGTGACGCGCTGGTCGTTGAACCCGACCCAGGCGCCGACGGCCAGCCCCGGCCGCATCGCGATAAACCAGCCGTCGGCGTAGTCCTGCGACGTGCCCGTCTTGCCGACCAAGTCGCCGGTCGCGCCCAGCTCGCGGAGCGGCCGGCCGGTCCCCCGGTCGACGACCGCGCGCAGCATGTCGAGCAGGTTGCGGGCGTCGCGCCGGGTGAGCGCCTGCGTCCCGTTCCCAGCGAACGTGTCGAGCAAGGTCCCCGACGACGTCTCGACGCTGGTGATGAGACGGGGCCGACGGCGCAGCCCGTCGTTGGCGACGGTGGCGTAGGCCGAGACCATCTCCAGGAGCGTCACCGGGCTCGTCCCCAGGCCGATCGACGGGACCACGTCGAGCCGGCTCGTGACGCCCATCCGCTGGGCCACCAGGGCGACCCGGTGCGGACCGATCTCGTGCGTTAGTCGGGCCGTCACGTTGTTCTTGGAGAAGGCGAGCGCGTCGGTGAGCGTGCCCTGGGACGAGCCGCCGGACGGAGCCCAGACGGTCCCGTCGCCCATCACGATCTCGACGGCGCCGCCCTCGATCTCGTCGTCGGGCCCGTAGCCGCGCTGGAGCGCGCCGGCGAACACGAACGCCTTGAACGTCGAGCCCGGCTGGCGGAGCGCGACGCCCGCGTGGTCGTACTCGTCGACGGCGAAGTCGCGGGACCCGACGTAGGCGCGGACGGCGCCGGTCTCGGGCTGGATGGCGACGAGCGCCGCCTCGACCCGGCGCACGGACCGGGCCACGGAGTCGACGAGGGCGTCGTCGTCGCGGACGGACGCGAGAGCGGCGTCGGCGTCGAGGCCGCGGTCGACGGCGCGGGCGTAGGCGGTCGTCCGCTCGATGGCGGCGTCGAGGGCCGCCCGCGGGACGCCGCGGCGCCACTGGCCGTCGGCGGTCCGCTGGAGCCGCTCGGATCGCTCGGCGACGGCGGCCTCAGCCTCGCGCTGCATCGTCAGGTCGAGCGTCGTCCGGACGACCAGCCCGTCGCGGTCGATGTCGTAGCCGCGCGGCTGGGCCCACGCCTCGAGCTCGCGGCGGACGGCGGCCGTGAAGTGGGGCGCCGCGCTGTAGGTCGACGGCTGGGGCACGAGCTCCACGCCCAACGGCTCGGCCTGGAACGCCGTCGCCTCCGTCGGAGAGATGGCGCCCTGCTCGGCCATCAGCCGCAGCACCAGGTCGCGCCGGACCGTCGCGGCCTCGGGGTGGCGGACCGGGTTGAACTGGTTCGGCCCCTTCAGCATCGCCACCAGCATCGCCGCCTGCGGCACCGTCAGGTCGGGGGCGTGTGTCCCGAAGTAGGTCCGCGCGGCCATCTCGACGCCGTGGGCGTTGTAGAGGAACGGGACCGTGTTGAGGTAGGCCTCCAGGATCTCGCGCTTGGTGTGGTCGCGCTCGATGGCGCGGGCCGCCAGCGCCTCCTTCGTCTTGCGCTCGACCGTCCCCGCCGTGCCGATCTCGTCCGGAAACAGGTTGCGCGCGAGCTGCTGGGTGATCGTCGATCCGCCCTGGCGGTCGCCCTGGACCGTGTTCCAGATGGCCGCCGCGCTCCGCCGCACGTCGACGCCGGAGTGGCGGTAGAACGCCCGGTCCTCGGTCGCGATGAGCGCCTGGACCAGGTGGACCGGGATCGAGTCGAGGGGGACCCACTCGCGGAAGGCCGGCTCGAACTGGGTCAGCCGCTCGCCCCGCACGTCGACGACGACGGTCGGCTGGGACCGCGTGGCCCGGGCGAGCGCATAGGCGTCGGGCGTCTCGGGCAGCAGCGTCCACGCATACCCGGCGAGCGCGACTCCAGCCAAGGCCACGCTGGCGAGGGCCACCACCAGCGGCACGCCGACGGCCACCCCCAGCCGGCGGCCCCACGACGACTCCGAGTCGGTGAGTGCCCGCCAGTACCGCGTGAACGGGTTCTTCGACGGCGTCGGCTTGCGAGGCGCCGGGGCCGGCCGGGGCGCGGGGCGGGCGATGGTGGGGCGGAGGTCCAACGAGGAGGGACGGGAGGGCGTCGACATGAACGTACCAGATCCAATCCCGTGCCACAGCCCCAACCGCGCGCCGTGCGGTCACGACGCCGTTCCGCCCGGCAGAACGAAACAGGCGGTGCGGGAACGTCCCGTGACGAGGGACCGGGGCGTCGGCACGCAGGCAGCCGGACCCTCGCTGCACACAGGGTCTCCAGCTCTCGTCACGTCTCCGGATCGAGCACGCCGTCCGGCACGCTGGCGGAGCGCCGCACCGGCCCCCGCCTGCGCGGGGAGGACGTCTTCGTCGACGTCCCCGCCGCCTACGGTGTCCACCGGCCCCCGCCTGCGCGGGGAGGACTCTCCCCGTCTGTGTCGTCAACATCTGTGTCGTCAACAGAACGCGCGGCAGCCCCGTACGAGGCACGGATCCCCTGACCCACTGACGCACCGAGTCACTGCGCCTAGTCGCCGAGCGCGACGGGACGGTCGCGGCGAGCGGCCTCCGTCTCCACGAGCGCCTTCGCTGTCTCGACCAGGCGGACGAACTCGGCGCGGTCGCCGTGGGCGTCGCCGCCCCGGGCGTCGCGGGCGAGCGCGAGCGCGTGGTCCCACGACGCGCCCGGCGCGTACTCGCTGTCGCGCAGCAGCAGCGCCGCCTCGGTCACGGCGACGGCCCACCGCGTCGCCTCGGACGCCCGGGCCAGCGGGACCGACCGCCCGGCGACGGGCACGTCCAAACGGACGCTCTCGTCGGCGAACGTGCCGGCGCCCGTCGCCGGCTTGTAGCGGAGCTTGACCGTCAGCCACTCGCCGCTGTCGGCCGCGTCGGTGAGCGCGGGCGTCGTTTGGTACTTGAGCCCATCGACGCCGGCCGTCGGGACCGCGACGCCGGCCGGGACGACCTCGTAGAGCGCCGTCACGGTGTGGCCCGCGCCGAGCTCGCCGGCGTCCTTCCGGTCGTCGTTGAAGTCCTCGTTCGCGAGCGCCCGGTTCTCGTAGCCGATGAGCCGGTAGCCGGCCACGCGCGCCGGGTTGAACTCGACCTGGACCTTGACGTCCTTGGCGATGGCGAACAGCGTCCCCCCGAACTCGCGTACGAACACGCGCTCGGCCTCGCGGACGCCGTCGATGTAGGCGTAGTTGCCGTTGCCGTGGTTGGCGAGCGTCTCCATCTTCGAGTCCTGGAGGTTGCCCGTGCCGAAGCCGAGGACGCTCAGGAAGACGCCGCTCTCGCGCTCTTGCTCCACGAGCCGCTGCATCTCGGCGTCGGACGAGACGCCCACGTTGAAGTCGCCGTCGGTGGCCAGGATCACGCGGTTGGTGGCGCCAGCGTCGAAGTGCTCGCGCGCCGTGGCGTAGGCCAGGCGGAGGCCCTCGGCGCCGGCCGTCGAGCCGCCCGCCTGGAGGCCGTCGAGCGCGCGCAGGATGCGGCTTTTGTCGCGGCCCGACGTCGGCGGCAACACCGTGCCGGAGGCCCCGGCGTAGACGACGATGGCGACGTGGTCTTGGGGCCGCATCTCGCCGACCAGCAGGCGGAACGCGCGCTGCAACAGCGGCAGCTTGTCGGGCGCCTGCATCGAGCCGGACACGTCGATCAGGAAGACCAGGTTGGCCGGCGGCAGGTCCTCGGTCTCGATGCGGCGGCCCTGGAGCCCAATCCGCACCAGCCGGTGGTTCTGCGCCCACGGCGCGTCGGTGACCTCGGTCGAGACGGCGAACGGGTGGCGCCCGTCGCCTGGCCCCTCAAGGCCGTAGTCGAAGCTGTTGACGAACTCCTCGACGCGGACGGCGTCGACTGGCGGCAACCGGTCGTTCTCTAGGAAGCGGCGGGTGTTGGCGTAGCTCGCGCGGTCGACGTCGATCGAGAACGTGGACAGCGGCGCGTCGACGGCCGTTTTGAACCCGACCTCGTCGATGGGCGCGTAGCCCTCGCGGTCGGTCGGCGGCGGCGACATCGGGGCCCCGGCGCTGTAGAACTGTCCATTGGCGGGGGCGACCATCGCCGGCGCCGGCGGCGGCGCGATCCCCGGCGTGCGCGCCACCTGCCCGCGAACGCGGACGGCGCCGGCCATGTCGCTCTGGGCGCTCCTGCTCTCGGACTCGACCACCACCTCGTCTAGAACCGGAGCCGCGTCGAGCGCGACGTCGAGCACGGCGGCGGCGCCGGGCTCCACCCGGACCGACCGGACCGCGGACCGGTAGCCGGCGATACGGATCGTCACGCGGTGCAGGCCCGCCGGCACGTCGGCGATCCGGTACTGCCCGTTGGCATCGGTGGCCGCACCGAGGCCGAGGAACGGGATCTCGACGGTTGCCCCGACGACCGCCTCACCGTCGACGTCGGTGACGGTCCCGGCGATGGCGCCGTCGTCGGCGGGGACGGCGGCGAGCGCGGCCGTGGCGGACGCGAGGAGGACGGCGAGGGCGAGCAGTCGAGAGACCATGAGAGCGGGCGATGGAGAGCAGTGTCGTCTCAACGGGCGCGGTCGGCGTCTCGCGCCTTCCCCCATTCAGACACCCTGTAGCCGCGTTCGTTGCCGCCCACGTCACACCTCAAGCCGCGTCCGCCATCTCGGCCAGCCGGCGGCTGCACAGCAGGAGCGACCGCGGGACGTGGAAGCACCCCTTGTACGGGCCGCCCTTGAACCGGTGCGTCACGCGGCCCTCGCGGTCGAGGTAGCCGAACCACTCGCCGTACTCTGGGTCCGGGAAGTGCGCGAACGTGTAGGCGTCGACCTGCTGGAACGCGGCCCAGTCGTCGGCCGAGCCGGTGAGCGAGGCGCCGAGCAAGTGGCCGTACAAGGCCTCGCAGTGGGGCCACCACAGCTTCATCGACCACTCGAGCGGGGTCGGCGACAAGCCGTCGGCGTCGAGGAAGTAGAAGAGGCCGCCGTGCTCGTCGTCCCACCCGCGCCGGTGGGAGTCGCGGACGACGCGGAGCGCCAGGTCCGACAGCTCCGGCCGGCCGAGCCGCTGGGCCCAGTGCTGGACGAACCACCCGGCCTCGATGGCGTGGCCCGGGTTGAGCAGCCGGCCCTCGGGCCCGTCGAGCAGCGACCCGTCCGGGGCCACCGTCTCGCGCACCTCGACGCCGCCCTCGGCCTCATGGACGTGGAGCCGGACCCGGTCGAGCAGGCCGTCGACCTCGGCCGAGTACCGCCGCCAGTCGTCGCCGGCGACCTCCTCGATCAAGTTGAGCAGGATCATCGGGACGGCGAGCGAGATCGACGGCGCCTGCCCCGCCAACGCCGGGCGCCCAATCTCGGTCGGGTCCTCGGCCCAGCGGAAGATCCGCTCGAGCAGCGCCTCGGCTTCGGCGATCAATTCGGGGCGGTCGGCGGCGCGGCCATGCTCAGCGAGGGCCATCGCCGTGAAGCACTCCGAGAAGATCTTCCGCTGGCGGTAGATCGGCCGCCCGTCGCGAGCCAGGTGGAAGTACACCATCCCGTCGTCGCGGACGGCGTGCGCGCGCAGGAACGCGACGCCGGACGCCGCCAGCGCCAGCCACTCGGGGCGCGGCTCGACCGTCCGGTACAGCGTCGAGAACAGCCACGCCTGGCGGCCCATCAGCCAGACGTGCTTGGTCTCGTCGAAGACCGCCCCGTCACGGTCGAGGTTGTTGAACGTGCCGCCGTGCTGGCGGTCGGGCGAGTGGCGCTCCCAAAACGGGACGACGCGGTCGAACAGCTCGGTGTGGTAGCGGTCGCGGAGCGCGCCCAACGTGGCCGCGTCGACGCCCGGGGGCAAGGTGACGGTCATTGGGCTGTGCAGCGTGCGGGTGGTGTCGACCTGAGCGACGGTTCGGCGTAGCGCGCCGTCATCCCGAGTGGAGGCCGTCTGCGGCCGGAGTCGAGGGATCTCGACGCGCTGAGGGCAACCGCGAGGCGTCGTGATGAGCGTCGAGATCCTTCGACAAGCTCAGGATGACGTTGCTGGAGGAGATTGCGATGTCCCTGGATCCGCCTCGGGCCTCTCGTTCGGTCCTCCATGGCCAGGAGAGTGGACTCGTTCGGAAACTGCCGAAGGTCGCAAGAGGAACGAACGGAGCGCTACCGCGCGGCGGCGTGGATAGCGCGGGCGTCGGCGCCGTCGAACCCCTGCTCTTCGAGGAACTCGACGTAGCGGAGGTAGAGGTTGCGGGCGGCGGGGTAGATCGAGTGCGGGCTCATAAAGTGCGAGAACTCGAACGTGATCAGCTTGTCGACGCCGGCCGCCGCGGCGGCCTCCATCTTGTAGCGCAGCACGCGGTGGTCGATGGGCGGGAACTTGATGTGGACGTCGCGCCCGAACGACTCGACGTTGCTCCACGACGTCAGCCCGTGCTGGGACGCTAGGCGGTGGTTCTCGGCCAGGAAGTCGGGCAGGTCGCCCAGCGACACGTTGCCGTCTTGGAACGCGACGACGTCGACCAACCCGTCGAGCCGGGCGAACACGTCTCGCCACGACGCGACGTGCTCGCCCAACGTGATCGCGGCGTCGCCGAACTGCTTGATCCCGCGGATGTAGGGCGAGATGAAGATGGGCTGGTCCTTGAGCCCGCGGAGGTGGCGCGCCAGGTCCTGGTAGACCGTCATCACGCCCTCGTCGTAGGTGTCGATCTCGTGCGAGATGTACCACCCCCGGAACGCCGGCCGGTCGCCGTAGCGCGCCATCACCTCGTCGGCCAGCGCCTTGTTGAGGTCGGCCTCCTCCTGGTAGCGGCCCGACGTCCAGAACGTGCCGCTGTCGTAGGTCCCGAAGTAGAATGCCATCCCGCACCGCTCGGCCTGCTCCAGGAACAGGTCGACCAGGTCGGTGTGGACCGGGTAGGCGCCCATCCGCTCGCGCAGGATCGGCGACTCGAACGTGGCTCGGCGCTGGTACCCGCACCGGATCAGCACGACCGTGTCGATGCCGACGGCGCGCATGGCGTCGAAGTCGCGGGCCCAGTCGTCGGGCCCCCAGTTGTGGGCCGAGATGTCGTGGGTGACCTCGTCGAGGAAGGTCCCTGTCAGCTGGATCATGGGGGGGAGCTCGGCAGACACTCTGGTCACGTGGCGACGATGACGACGGCGAGGTCGGCCAGGAACGCGCCGCGCGTCGTGCCCTCGGCCGGCTCGGGGATCGACGGCGGGTGGACGAGCCCGGAGTCGAGCGCGCGCTGGGTCCACCGCGCGGCGGCGTCGGGCGCGAGCGGCGCGTCGGGCGCGAGCGTCGTCGGGTCGTCGGACCCCAGGATGCCGGCGAGCGCGAGGTGCTGGACCGGCGCGAACAGCGCGTGGTCCGGCCCGACGTCGTAGACGATGTAGACCGGGGCGCCGGCCTCGACGAGCGCCCGCTGGACCCGGGCCGTGTCGCCCAGCGACGGCGCCCGCCCGGCGTCGACCGCGAGCGCCGCGAACGCGCCGATGGCCTGGCCCATCAGCATGACCGGCGGCTGCAACCGCGTCGACCCGTTGACGATGTGGGTCACGGCGATGCTCTTCTCGCCGACGAGGGTCCGGTCGTCCTCGGCGGGAAACAGGACCTCGGCGGGGATCTGGTAGGGCGCCGCATCCGGGAAGTCCTCGACCAGCCGCGACGCCGGTGGGAGGTGGTGCTCGGCGTGGTGGTGGTCGAGGAAGTAGTCGCCGACGGCGATGCTGTGCGGCTGCATCGGCGCGCGGGGGTCGCCGTCCTGGGCGACGACGTCGGCCGTGGTCATCACGTGGCCGTTGACCATCCGTCGGGCCTCGCGGATGTAGGGGATCGGCGGGAGATGGTCGGCCGTCGGGTACTCGTCGGTCGCGATCTGCCACTCGGGGTGGCCCAGCGTCGTCTGCATGTAGCGGACGAACTGCAGCGTGTGGAGCCGGGCCGCGCCCAGGTGCTGTTGGCGGAAAAAGCGGTCCTCGATAAAGGCCACGGGTGACGGGTAGTCGTTCGAGTGGTGCGGCCAGTTGAGGAGCACCTTGTCGTTCGGCAGCTCGGCGTAGGTGATGAAGCTTTCCCAGTCGTGGAGCCCGTGGTTCAAGAGGTCGGCGTCGGGCGTCGCGCAGTCTTGGGTCGTGCTGCACGCGAACCGGCGGTGGTAGGCCCGCTCGACGTCGGAGAGCGCGGGCGCCGCGGCGCCGGGCCGGCGTTCGAGCGTCGCGGCGTAGGTGAAGTCCTGGATCCGGGCGTCGGCCACAACCGGCGCCGACGCCTCGCCCGTCTCGTCGCGCGCCTCGCGGCCCAGCCGGTACGGGATGCCGGCCATCGCGAGCCCGTCGCCGTACTCGTCGGCCGCGACGAAGACGGAGCCCGCGTGGCGGGCCGTCGAGCCGTCGGGCTGGCGGACCGTCGCCGTCCGCACCTCGCCCTCGCGCCCGACCGCGACGACCTCGGTATCGGTCAGGACCGTCAGCCGCCCGGCCTCGACGAGTGGCGCCGCGATCGCCTGCAAGATGCCGTGGCCGACGTGGGGCTCGTAGTTGTACAAGCTGATCCAGCCCGTGAACAGCGCTTGGTAGCTCCCGTAGTGGGCCACCAGCGCCTCCCGGAACTCGTGGACGATCCCACCGCCGGCGCCGTACTTGTTGCCGTCGAGCGCGCTCACGCCCGCCGCCGTCAGCATCCCGCCGATCCACGGGCTCGGCTCGACGACGGTCACGGTCGCCCCCATCCGCGCCGCCTGGACGGCCGCGCAGAAGCCGCCGCAGCCGCCGCCGTAGATGAGGATGTCGGTGTCGGCCGTGGGCCGGCCGCGCCACCACCGCCCCGAGACGACCGGGCCGGGCGCGACGGCGAGGGCCGCGCTGGCGGCGCCGGTGTGCGAGAGAAACGAGCGTCGGTTCATGGGGTCAGTCGTGTGGGTCGTCCGGCTGCGGGCCTCGCCGTCCCGCCATTCCGAGCTCGTCGGGGGACGACAGCGTCGGGAAGTGGGAAGGTCAGCTTACGGATTGGGGCTGCTTGTGCACGGTCTCGGCCGACGAGAACGGGGCCGTGCGCAAGTGCCGGTACCACACGAAGTAAAGCGCGACCGAGAGGGCGGCCAACACGGCGAGCAATCCGAAAAACTGGTCCCACCGCTTGGTCACCATCACCATCGGCGTCATGAACAGGACGAGCTGCCACGGCACCGCGATCACGATGCCAGCGATGTCGCGGCGCGTCTCCGTCCGGATGTCGGCCCGCATCTCGGGCGAGAGCTCGCGGCGGACCGGGCGCCAGAATCCGAACGGCCGCGTCCGCTCGACGAACGTGCGGAGCACGCCGTGCTCGGTCGGCGTCGTCGCCAGCGTGATGCCGACCGACGCCACCAGCGTCCCGCCGAAGGCGACGAAGAACGTGGTCAGCTCGGGCAAGTCGGGGACGATCAGCCGCTGCCCGATGGCGATGACCATGCCGGCCGCCGTGCCGCCGGCGTAGCCGTAGCCGTTGAACCGCCACCAGTACCACCGCAGAAACTGCGGCACGATCAGGCCGACGCCCAGGCCCAGCGTCAGCCAGCCCCACAGGTCGTTGAGGCTGTCGAACAGGAACACGAACGCCGTCCCCAGCACCACGATCACGACCGACGCCCCGCGGCTGTGGTTGACGAGCGTCTTGTCGCTCGCGTCCGGCCGCAGGAACCGCTGGTACAAGTCCTTCACCCAGTACGCCGCGCCCGCGTTGACGACCGAGTCGAACGTGCTCATGGCCGCCGCGATCAGCCCGGCCACCAACAACCCCTTCAGCCCGACCGGGAACAGCTCCAGGAGCACCGTCGGCAGCACCTCCTCGGGGTTGGCGATGACCTCGTTCGAGGCCCCGTAGCTGATGCCCAGGATGGCGATGGCCACGATGAACGGCCACCGGAACGCCAGCAGCAGGATCCAGAACAGGCTCAGCAACCCGGCCTCGCGCTCGTCCTTGGCCGCGTAGAACCGCTGGATGATGTAGCCGCCCGGCGCGCTCATCCCGTCGACGACGGACCGGAACAGGTAGAACACGACGACCAGCCCGAGCAGGTTGTACTGGCTGTAGGCGCCGGGCAGGTCGAGCGTCCACGACGGCGTCATGTCGGACCACGCTTGGCGCGTGGTCTGGAGCGTCTGGAAGGCGCCGTCGCCGAGCGGGACCGAGACCTCGAAGGCGGCCGGGAGGTCGACCGTTGCCATCACGAACACGACCACGTAGACGATGACGCCGCCGATGAGCACGCCCTGGAGCACGTCCGTGTAGACGACGCCGTAGAGCCCGCTCGTGATCGTGTACACCGACGCGAGCGCGACCATGATGATCGTCGCCAGGTCCGGGCTGATCCCGAGCAGCGTGCCCAGGAAGATGCCGGCGCCGGCGGCGAAGTAGGTCACGACCCAGATCGCGAACACCAGGTTGGCCACGGCCGCCAGGATGCGCGCGGCCTGGCCCTGCCGACCGTCGCCGAACCTGAACTCCATCCACTCGGCCGTGGTCATCACGTTCGCCCGACGGTTCCACTTCCCCATGAAGATCATGAAGAAGGCCATCACCAGGACGACGCCGCCGCGGATCTCGATAAAGAAGCCGTCCATGCCGAGCGCGTAGACCAGCGCCGCGATCACCATCGTGCCCGAGACGTCGAGGTTGGACGCCATCCCGCTCGCGCCGAGGGCCCACCACGGCATCTCGTTGTTGCCCAGGAAGAACCCGTCGATGCTCTGCGACGCCCGGCGCTGGGCCCACAGCCCGACCCCCATCATGGTGGCGATGTAGACGCCGATCACGGCGTAGTCGATGGGGTGCATGGGCGTCGGGCGAGGGTCGTGGAGGGCTACGGGCGGGGCGCGTCGTCCTGGGCGCCAGCTCGGGGGTCTCGCGCCTCGGGTGCCGGCGTGCGGTCGACGGTGGCGCCCTTCGACAGGCTCAGGACAGGCCGTCGAAATCCTTCGGCAGGCTCAGCGCTCTGCCCGTCTGTTGCTGTCGGGCTGGCCCACCTCGTGTGTCCCCCGTCCATCCCTCCCCCGCCACGCTCACCGTCATCCTGAGCGGAGCGAGCGTCAGCGAGCGCAGTCGAAGGATCTCGACGCGTCACCGTCGACCGCGGTCGTGTCACTGGCGTCGCCGTCCACCCGTAGCGGGAGGCGTCGAGGTCGCGCCACGTCGGGTTGCCCGTCTCGATGAGGGCCACCTTCTTCGCCCGCCGCCATCCCTTCAGCTGCTTCTCGCGCGCGATGGCGTCCCGCGGAGCGGGGTACTCCTCGACGTGGACCAGCCGGCCGATCCGATACCGCGCCGTGAACCCCTGGTCGCCGGCCCGGTGCTCCGCCAGCCGGCGGCTCAGGTCGTTCGTCACGCCGACGTAGAGCACGCGGCTCCGGCTGGCGAGGAGGTACACGGTGAGGGGTCGGGGCACGGCGGGACGCGTCGAGATCCCTCGACAAGCTCGGGATGACAGAGTTGGGAGGGTGGCGGAAGTGGCTGGCAGACGGCGTGAGGGGCCGCGGCCGGATGGCTAGGGTGATTTGCGTCGAGGTCCGGTCCTCGGAGTCCAAGGTTCGGGGTTCGCTGACGTGGTGGCCCTTGCGAACCCTGAACCCCGAACGCTGAACCAGATCTCGGTGTGTCGAATGTCTCCAGACACCCACATTAGTCGCCGAAGGGCGGGCGGGCGGGCTCGGCGTAGAAGGTCGCCCGCAACGTGTCCGCGAGCGCGTCGCCGTTCTTGCGCAGGCCTTCGTAGAAGAAGAAGACCTCGCCGTTGTAGCCCTGGTCACGGTTGTGCTGCATGAGCCCCATGAGGTAGTCGGCCGGGATCACGTAGTCGCCGACGTTCATCAGCACGCCGGGGTAGACGACCGCGTCGGCGCCGGGGGCGATGCCCAAGACGGCGGCCCGCTGGGTCTCGAGCGTCGTCTTGTAGGCGCCGAGGTCGTAGCGGTAGTTCTGGGGGATGATCTGGTCGGCGTAGCCGCCGTCGGCCCAGCGCGGCCAGTCCTGGAGGTAGTTGCGGTAGCCCCACGGGTAGATGCTCGGCGACCACGAGACCTGGAGCGCGGGGTCGACCGCCTTGACCTCGTCGTAGTACCGCTCGGCGAACGCGTTGAGCTTGTCGGCCCGCCAGCGGAGCCAGTCCGGATCGAGCCACCCGCGCGGCGGCTCTTTGCCATCGTGCTCGCTGGCGTAGAGCTGCTGGGTGAAGGCGGAGTAGCCGCCCTCCGACGGCTGGGCCGGCAGCCGGTCGTCGCCCTGGACGCCGGCGACGTCGTAGGCCCGGGCCACCTCCAGGACCAGGTCCAGGATGAACTGCTGGACCTCGGGGTGGTAGGCGTTCATCCACTCGAACCCGTTCTTGGTGAGCAGCTTCCCGTCGCGGTCGCGCGCCGCCCACTCGGGCTTGGCCGCCAGGATGGGCCCGCCGTTCAGGCTGAACGACGAGGCGAACCCGTACTCGAACCACGGGATCACGGCGATGTCGTGCCGTGCGGCCTCCTCGACGATCTCGGCCAGCGGGTCGCGCCCGGCGTAGCGCGGGTCGATGCGGACGCCCGTCACGGCCTCCATCGTGGCGCTCGGGTACAGCGTCTTGCCGGCGTTGAGCACGACCGGGTAGACCACGTTAAAGTGGTGGTCGGCCAAAAACTCCATCGCTTCGGCGATGCCCGCGCGCGAGAGCATCACGTCCGAGTCGACATTCGTGAGCCAGACGCCGCGCAGCTCGACGAGCGACGGCTGGGGCGGGTCGGGCGGTACGGGATCGGGGGGATCCACGGGCCCGGGACCGACGGGGTCCGACGAGCAACTCGCGGCCGTCAGCAGGAGCGCGAGGAAGGGGACGAGGCGGATCATGTGGCCGGAGGGCTGGGCGCGCGCGAGCGGGAGCGCCGCGCGCAGGGCGTCGTCGTCGAAGCGGACGGCGTCGGGGTCGAAGCCGCGGTCGAGGAGCAGGCGGTGGGCGACGGCCCGGGGCTCGGCGGCCATCGCCGCCAACACCTCGGCGCGGACGTCGGCGAACGGCTCCGTCTCGTCATCGCGGGCCGTCGCCTCGACGACGGCCCAACGGTCGCCCTCGGGGAACGGGCCGACCAAGGCGCGGCGGCCGGGCGCCGCCAGCGGCAACGTATGCACGCCGAACGGCCCGCGCTCGCCGGGTGCGGCCGTGTCGGTCCGCGGCTCGCCGGCCACGCCCACCGACGCGACGAGGGCGTCCCAGTTGGAGCCGGCATTCGCCCGGGCGAGCGCGCCGCGGGCCGCCTCACGGTTCGAAAACGGCCAGACGGTAAACCGGGTCGTCCGCTCGGCCACGAGCCCGTGCTGCCAGAGGCGGTAGAACCGTGGAGCGTGGGCGTCGAGGTCGAGCGTGTCGAGCGTCGCCCGCAGGCCGGCGTAGTAAAGGGCCGTCCGCCGGGCGGCCTCGACCTCCCGGGCGACGTCGGGCGCGTCGGCGGCGCCAACCGCCGCGGCTCGGGCGGTCAGGATCGAGTCGCGGACGGCCACCTCGACGGCCTGCCGCAAGTCGGGCGTCCACAGCTCGACGGCGATCTCGGGCAGCTCGTCCAGCAGCTGGCCGACGGTGAAGGGGCGCCCGTCGACGGTCGCGACGGGCGTCGACCGCGTGACGCCCTCGGGCTGCAAGCCGGGCAAGACGGCCCGCGCCTCGGCCAGCACCTCGGTCTCGCCGCGGTCGGGCACGAGTGGAGCGATCGACGGCCACAGCGCCCGCAGCGGCTCCAGCCGGACGGCCAACTCGTGGCTCTCCAAGAGCGGCTGGAGGTACCGAGCGCCGGCCTCATCAACGCGTCGCTGGCGGACCTCGGCGGCCAGCCGCTCCCGCGCGTTCTCGAACGCCGACACGTCCAGGCGGACGGTCTCCTCGCGGTCCACCACTTGGAACACGTGCCACCCGCGCAGCGACTGGACCGGCGCCGAGACCTCACCCGAATCGAGCGCGAACACGGCTGCTTCGGGTGTCTCGTCGAGGTCGTTGAACGTCACCCACCCCATCTCGCCCGTCGCGTCGATCCCGACGGCTGCCATCGACGACTGGGCGACGGCCTCGAACGGCTCGCCCGCTGCGACGCGCGCCGCCAGCGCCCGAGCCTGGGCCTCGGTCGGCGCGAACGCCTGCCGCACGCGGACGCGCGTGTTCTGCCGGCGGAACGCGTCCTGAACGTCGGCCTCGGTCGGCTCGGCGATCCGGGCGCCGAGCGAGTCCTCCAGAAACCGGCGGCGCATGGCGAAGCGGCGGCGGCGCTCGACGTGGGCCTCGACCTCGGGCAAGGCGCCGAGCCCCGCCGAGTCGGCGACGGCGGCGACCCAGGCGCGCTCCAGCATCAGCCGGGCGTAGTCGCGGCGCGCGTCGAGCCCGTCGGGGACTGGCGCCAGGCTGGCGAACCGGCGGTACTCGTCGGCGAACGCGCTCTGGCGAACCTCGACGCCGGCGACGGACGCCACGACGGGGTCCTCCACCACAGCCGGGCCGGGGGCGTCGGCGCACGCCGCGAGCGCGAGGGCCAGCGCGAGGGCCGGGAGTCGGGCGGCCACCTAGAAGCGGAACGAGGCGCCGAGCGTGCTGATCATGCCCAGGTCGCCGCGGTCGGCGAAGGCGTAATCGGCCCGGATCGCGCCGCCGATCTCGAGGCCGGCGCCCAGCCGCAGCATCCCCTGCCCGAAGGTGTCGTCGAGGAACAGGTTGCTCAGGCCGCCGCGCAGGTGGACCATGTCGATCAGCGTGACCTCGGCGCCGACGTTGACGAACTGGTTGTTGTCGTTCGGGAAGTAGGCGTCGGAGGCCACGCGCACGCGGACGTTGTCGAGCTGGAGCGCGTCGTAGGCGACGCCGATCCGGAACAGCAGCGGCAGGTCCCACGACTGCGTCGTGAGCGCCGAGAGCACGCCGTCGTTGTCGCCGGCCGTGCCCGGGTCGAAGTCGGTCCGCGTGACCAAGTTGTCGCCGTCGAGCCGCATCTCGGTCCCGAAGTTGAAGATGCCGAACCCGAGCGTGACGTCGTCGAACGGCGTCCGGTACTGGACGCCGATGTCGGCGGCGACGGCCGAGGCGTTCGACCGGAACACGCGGCTGCCGACGTACTTCACCGTGCCCCCGATGTCGAACGCGTCGGTGAGCTGGCGGGCGTAGCTCAGCCCGACCGTCAGGTCCTGGACGTCGAACGTCTCGCCGGTCCCGTCCTCGAACTCGAGCGTCGTCACGTCCATCTCGCCCGACTCGAACAGGTAGGCGTGGATCCCGACGGCCCCGCTCCCCACGCGCAAGACGCCGGCGGCGTACTCGAGGCGCGTGCCCGCGGCCCACTCGGTGTGCTGGAACGAGGCCTCGCCGTTGGGGACGTGGACGATGCCGGCCGGATTCCAGAACAGGGCGCCGGCGTCGTCGGCCGTGGCCACGGCGGCCTCGCCGGTGGCGATGTAGCGGGCCCCGGCAGCGATCTCCAGGAACGCCCCGGCCGTCGTCCCGACGCGGCTCTGCGCCATCGCCGGGCTGGCGGCGAGAGTGAGCACGGCCACGGCGAGCGCCAGCCGCGCGGCCATTTGCGCCCCGAGCCTTTGGCGCGCCGGCGTCTCCCCGCGCCGCTTCCTCCCGGAGGGCTCGCGAGTGGGCTCCTCACAACCAATAGACATCCCCGCATGGGCGCTGAGAGGGGGAGGTATGTCCAACGTGCTTTCTCTCATATCGTCATTCCCGCGAAGGCGGGAATCCAGAATGACGGTGCCCTCTGAATCACCGACCTCGTCGGTCTCGGACAGCGACGAGGGACCTGGGGCCTTCGGGCCGGGCGTCCCCGGACCCTGGGTTCCCGCGTGCGCGGGAATGACGGGAGGGGGAGTTCGGAGACCGCGAGCCACCTGCGCCAGCACGAAGGTAGGAGCCCCTGAGGCTCCGCCCGCTGATGCGACGCTGCATGGGTCCCCGCCTACGCGGGAATGACTCCTCTTTTTTGTTTTGCAGTCGGCAGAGAACGTGGAGGTCGTGTCCAAGGAAGAAACGGCTGTGGCCCAGACCCCCGGCGACCGCACGCCAGCGCTCGGCCGGAGCGCGTCGGGGCTCGACTCGGCGCCGCACCGCAGGAGAGTGAAAAGCGTCACGGCGTCCTCTAGTTGATGATGGCGAAGCGGCCGACGGTCTCCCCGATGCCCTCGGCGCTCGCCTGGTAGAAGTAGAGCCCGAACGCGGCTTCGAGGCCGTCCTTCGTCTGGAGATCCCACGTCGCGATCCCGTTGACGCCCTCGATCTCGCGGACGAACACGCCGGCGACGGTGTAGATGCGGACCCGCGTCTGGGCGGGCAGGTTGCGGAAGAAGATCTTCCGCTCGCCGCGGCCTGACAAGAAGGGCCGCGTCTCGGCCGCGTTGCCCACCACGTAGGGGTTGGGGACCACGCGGATCCGGTCGAGCAGCGACTCGTCGGCGTTCTCGACCGAGCGGGCGGCCGTGGCCGAGAACCGGAACGCGTCGGACGCCAGGAACGGGATCGGCGAGCGGATCTCGTAGCGGTCGCCCGGCTGCGGGAGCACGATCTGGCCCTCGGGCAGCGGCGTCCCGTCGGCGGCGTTGGGCGGCTCGAACCGCAACGTCCACGCCTGCGAAAAGCGCGAGTCGCCCGGCTCGTTGCGGAAGACCAGCGTCACCGACTCGCCCAGGTCGATCATCCCGTTGCGCGTGCCTCGGGGCTCGGTGAACACGAACGGGACGGGCTCGCCGGTGTCCTCGTTGACGATGCGGAAAAAGACCTGCTGGGTGGCCGAGCCCGAGAGCGACGTGAACGCCTGGCCGCTCGGCCCGTCGGTCACTTCGAGCGACGCGTTGATCGCCCACAGCGGCGCCGTGTCGAACCCGAACGCCGGCGTCGTCGCCAGCTCCGCCAGCACGTTCGTCGCCGACGGGGGCGTCCACCCGGACGCGAGCTGGACGGCCGACTCGGTCGGGGCCGCGTTCTCGAACAGCAGCGTGAAGCCCTCGGAGAGGACCTCGTAGGTCCACACGTTTTGGAACGTGCCGTCGGCCGTGGTCGGGACCGGGGCCGCGTCAACGACCACGCGGCCGTCGCCGTCGGTGACGGTGAACGTGGCCGTCCGCAGGTCGACCGCCGAGCCGACGCCGCGCTCGCTGAACGTGATGGTGTAGGTCGTCGAGCGGAGCAGGTCGCCCGAGAGCGGGATCACGCGGATCGTCCCCGTCGCCGCGCCCTCGGCCCGGGCCAGGCGCCCGCCGGCCTCCGTCTCGACCCGGCCGGGCTCGGTGTCGCTCGGCGCTGGGTTCGGCGTCGCCGCGGCCGTGTTCGAGTCGAACTTGGTGACGACCCCGTTCGTGACCGTGATCGAGGCCGGCGACTCGGCCGGCGAGATCGGGAACAGGTTGTCGATGTCGGCGATGCCGCGCTGGAAAAAGTCGAGGTCGTAGCCCGCGTCGTAGGCCAGGACGGCGTAGTAGTACGTCCGCCCGTTCGTGACGTCCTCGTCGACGTACGAGTGCTGCAAGCCGGTGTCCTCGCCCATGTAGAAGTGGACGCCGTTCGGCAGCCCGATCTCCTCGCCGAACTGCAGCGGGTGCGGCCCGGTCAGCCCGTTGACCAGGTCGAACTGGGCGAGCGCGCGCTTGTAGACGTCGTTGCCGAGCGCGTCGGTGATGTCCTGGGCGTCGCGGAATTGGGGGTCGGTCGACTTCAGGATCCGGTAGCCCTCGAAGTCGCGGCCGTAGATCGGGTCGCGCGAGAGCTCGGCCAGGTCGTCCCACAAGAGCGTCACCCGGCCGTCGCCCGGGACGACGGTCAGCTGGGGCTGGCGCGGCGGGCGCGCAAAGCGGTAGTCGGCGTCGAAGATCCGCTGGGCGACCTGGGCCGTCCGGAACATGGCCTGCTCGTTGGCGCCCCACAGGAAGGCCGTCGAGAACCGCTCGGTCCGCCCCGGCGCCAGCCCGAACGGGCCCGACGAGAAGATCCAGATCTGGTTGACGCCCTGCTGCGGGACGTCAAAGAAGCCCGGCTGCAAGCGGCGCCACACGGCCGGCTCGTCCTTGACGTCGACCACGCCGAACAGCGGCGCGTTAAACGACGTCAGGCCGACCTGGTCGGACTCGTCCTTGTCGAGCCGGCCGAAGTTGGGTTCGCCCTGGTCCGGCCGGCCGTTCCCCTCCGACCCGTCGGCGTCCGGCCCGGGATAGCCCTCCTCCTCGGGCCCGATGCCGTCGGACCCGCGGTCGTCGATGGCGGCGATCCAGTCGCAGTCCTCGTCGCCGGCCCAGTGCTCCTGGGTCGGGCCGTAGATCCCGCACGGGCCCGTGATGAGCGCGCCGGCGTCGTTGTCGCGGCTCTCGTCCGTCAGCCCGTCGTCGTCGTTGTCGATGCCGTCGTCCGAGATCGACGGGCTCTCCAGAAACTTCCAGCCGACGTAGCCGGGCGGGATCTCGGGGAACTGGACCCAGGTGCCGCGGCCGGTCTGCGACCACCCGTAGACGACGTCGGCCTGCTTGTTGAAGGCGGCCGCGTCGTCTGAGGCGCCGGAGCCGGCCGGGTTCGTGTCGGTGTAGCCGCCGAAGAACATCGGGTTCTGGGCGAGCTGGTCCGTGTAGACGATCTGGCCGGTGTTCGAGACGCCGTACTGGATAAACAGGATGTCCTTGGCGAGCGCCTGCGACCACTGGAACAGGCGGACGTCGATCTGCAACCCGAGCCCGCGCAGGAGCGGCTGGCCCGGCCCGAACGGGAAGACCTCGAACTCGCGGTTCGTCCAGTCGTCCATGACGTAGAACACCTCCTGGTCGGCGTTGAACTGGTTGAGCCCGAAGAACCCGTTCCACAGCCCGTTCCACTCGGCCGGCCGGCCCGGCCACGTCGCCGGCCACGAGAGCGGGTTGAGCGAGTTGGCGATCTCGGGGTCGGCCGACTCGCGGCGGTAGTAGCCCGGCTTGGGCTGGAACTTCCACTCGACGCGCCCATCGGTCTCGGCGAGCGGGCCCGAGTTCGCGTCGCTGTAGCCGTCGCTGACGACGACCGTCGGCACGCCGGCCGTGTTGGGGACCTGGGCGGCCACGATGCCCGACATCTGGTGGAGGTGGCCGTGGCCGGTCCCCTTGGGCCAGACGCCGGCCTGGTTGATCGTCTCGTTGCCCTTGCCGACCGCGCCCGTGTTGGTCACCACCGACTCGACCTGGTTGCCGTTCACGTTGAGATCCGTCCGCCACTCGCGCACGCCCGGCTCGGGGTTGATGTAGACGCCCGACTGGTTGACCTGGGCGCTCGCGCCCGCCGCCAGTACGAGCGCCAGCGCGAGCGCGGCAGCCCACCGCGAGCTTGGCCCCTCGTGCTTCCGATCTGTCTCCCGTAGGGGCACGCCGGTGGCGTGCCCGGTGCGAGCACGCCCGACCTGGGCACGCCACCGGCGAGCCCCTACGGCTCGAAGGCAGGACGTATCGATAGAGGCCATCTGGAAGGTGGGACGGAAGCGCATCGGGTCGGTCATCCTAAAAGTCGAACTGGAGGCCGACGCGGACGGACCGCGGGGCCGGCTGGACGGCCGGGTTGTAGCGGAAGTCGCGGAGCGAGTTGATCCGGGCCAGCCCGTTCTCGACCTGGGCCGCCGACTCGGACGGGAAGATGACCGGGAAGCGGTCGGCCCGGTACGCGTCGAGCAGGTTCTCGCCGATCACCAGCAGCTGGGCCGTCAGCCCGGCGACCGTCAGCCCGCGCGAGGCCCGCAAGTCGAGGCGGAGCTCGCCGTCGTAGCGGGCCAGGTTGCGGAGCTCGACGATCTGGACGCGCTGGGCGTCGCGCGGCGTGAACGGGAAGCCCGTGTAGAACTCGCCGATGGCGCCGACCGTCCAGCCCGCCGCCCGGACCGACACGTTCGCCGACAGGTTGTGGCGCTGGTCCCAGTCGAGCGGGACGAGCACGCGCGTCGCCGCGTTGTTGCCCTGGGCGTCGAGGAACGCCTGGCGCGGGTCCGACCCGTTGCCGCGCGCCGACTGGAACGTGTAGTTGATGCCGCCCCGCAAGCCGGCGTCGAGGAACTGGAACGTGAGCGCGGCCGTGACGCCGCGGACGCTCCCGAAGTCGGCGTTCTCGTAGCGGCCGTAGGTGTCGCCGCCCGTCAGCGTCTCGTAGAGGCCGGTGCCCAACAGGTTGCGCAGGTCGCGGTAGTAGCCCGTCACGTCGACCGCGAAGTGGTCGCCGACCTGCTGCTGGATCCCGATCTCGTAGACCGTCGACCGCTGCGGCTCTAGGTCGGCGTTGCCGATGAACGTGTTGAAGCTGCCCAGCGCGACCTCGAACTCGGAGTTCTCGTAGAGCCGCCCGAACTCGGGGACCTGGAAAAACTGGCCGTACGAGGCGTGGATCACGCCGCGCTGGGTGATGGGGAACGCGAACCCGAGCCGCGGGCTGACCTGGACCTTGGCCGAGGCGTCGGTGTAGGCGACGTCGTCGGGCTGGGGGTCGAGCACGTTCTGGGGGTCCCGCAAGTTGGTCGGGACGCGGGCGTTGGCGTCGAAGTAGTCGAGCCGGAGGCCGGCGTTCACGATCAGGTCCTCGATCTCGATCTTGTCCTGGAGGTAGAGCGCGGCCTCGACCGGCCGCTGGTCGTAGCCGTTGTTCCGGTTGGTGGACGGGTCCGCGATCTGGGGGTCGAGCGACCCGAACCGGCGGGGGTCCACCTCGACGAAGAACTCCTGGAAGTCGAGCCGGTGCTGCTTCACCTCGACGCCGGCCTTGACCAGGTGCGCGCTCCCGAACTGGCGCGTCACGTCGACGTCGACACCCAGCGTCGTGCTCTGGCGCGAGATGTGGCGCGGGTCGACGCCACCCGTGTTGAACACGAACGCCGGCTGGTTGCCGCGTCCGAACAGGTCGCGGTAGCGGGGGTCCAGCGGGTCGTCGTAGACCGACTGCCCGAAGTCGGTCGTGAAGGCCGAGAGCCGGACGTCGTAGAACGTCCGCGTGTCGACGATGTGGTTGAACGCGACCAGGTGGTTGGTCGAGGTCGAGCGCTGGGTCGGGAGGAAGCCCGGGTTGAGCCGGTAGAAGTGACTGTAAAACCGGCCTTCGGACTCGGCGTAGGTGCCGGAGTACGACAGCCGCATCGAGCCCAGGAACGAGTAGTCCAGCTTCCCGAACGCCGTCAGGCCAGACGACCCGTTCAGCGGCACGGCCGACGAGTCGCCCGAGGCGGCGATGACCCAGCTCGACGGGTCGCCGCTGAAGTTCGAGCTGTCGGACGGCGTGAACACGCGGCGCCCGAACAGCCAGCCGTCGCGGTCGGTGACCTTGGCGTTCGTGAAGAACGACAGGCCGGGGACCGGGGTCGGGCCGCCCAGCGACGCCTCGGCGTAGCGCTCGCCGGTCGGGCTCGCCTGGTCGACGTCGAAGAAGGCCCGGTCGTTCGACGACAGGTACCCGCCGACGCTCCCGATGAACGAGCCCGAGAGCCGCGTCCCGCCCGAGCGCGTCACGATGTTGACGATGCCCGAGTTGGCCTGGCCGTACTCGGCGTTGAACGTGCCCGAGATGACCTCGACCTCCTCGACGGCCGAGTTCTCGACCGGCACCGCTAGCCCGTTGTTGAACGGGTTCGAGACGGCCACTCCGTCGACGTAGTACTTGACCTCGGACGCCCGGCCGCCCCGGATGTGGATCGCGCCGTCGGCCGTCCGCGTGACGCCGGCCTGGAGCGCGACCGTCTCCTGGAAGCTGTCGACGGGCAGCGCCAGGATCTCGTCGCCCGTCACCTTGGCCGACGCCGACGTCCGGTCGGTCTGGATCAGCTCCGAGCTGGCCACGACCGTCACCTCGCCCAGCGCCGCCGACTCCTCCTCGAGCACAAAGTCGAGCTCCGTCGTCCGGTCGACGCGGACGGCGACGTCGGTCACGCGGACCGACCGGAACCCCAGCAGCGACGCCACGACGGTGTACGTCCCCGACGGGACGCCGATGATGAAGTAGGTGCCGTCGACGCCGGAGGCCGCGCCGCGCGTCGTCCCCTCGATGCGGACGTTGGCGCCGGGGAACGGCTCTCCGTTGGCGTCGCGGACGACGCCGGAGATCTTGCCGGTCGTCTGGGCAGCGGGGGCGCTGGCGGCGAGCGTCGCCGCGAGGGCGAGCAGGGCGAGCGGTCGGATCACAGTGGTGTCGGTACAGAAAACCGGGCGCCGGCGCGGTGCCGGCGCCCGGTAAATCTCGTCACATACAGCGCACAGGGAAGGGCATCCCCGCGCGCCCTCCGGCTAGCGCACGAGCGCCATCTGGGCCACGCGGACCTCGCCGTCGGCCGTCGTCAGCCGCGAGAGGTAGACGCCGGCCGGCAGGCCGGCCGCGTGGAACGGGACCAGGTGGTCGCCGGCCGCAAGCGGGCCGTCGGCGAGCACGGCGACGCGCTGGCCGAGCAGGTTGAACACCTCGAGCCGGACGTCCTGGGCTTGGGCGAGCGTGAACGCGATCCGGGTCGAGCCCGAGAACGGGTTCGGCCGCGGCGCCTCGAGCCGACCGTCGGCGCGGCGGCCCGGGCCGTCCTCCTCGGCGACCGGGTTCGCCATCGCGAACGAGCCGTCCACGAACTGGCCCCGGAGCCCGAAGTTGAACGAGTCCCGGAAGAGGGCCCCGTTGTTGCTCCCGCGCATGAACACGTTGAGCCCGTCCGGCACATCCCGGTCCGTCACGTCGTAGTCCATCGGGATGATGTCCCCGAGCGTCGGGGAGTACTCCGGGTACTCAATCCCGTCGAACTCGGGCCGGCTGCTGATGTCGCCGGCCAGGCTCGCGAGCGGCACCTGCCACTCCAAGATGTATCCGACCTCCGTCCCGTTCTCATCGGTCAGGAAGGTCGTGGACGCGGTCGTGTTGGACGCGGTCGTGTCCGAGACTCCACCGATGTAGGTCTGGACGTCGTCGCCCATCACCACGTTGCCATCGCCGCCGTAGTCGAGGGCCCGGATGTAGAACTGGTAGTCCGGGCCCAGCGTCGTCCCGGAGTTGTCGGACTCCGGCGAGATCCGGTAGGTCCGGCCCGGCGTGGCGACGAACGGGTTCCCGTCGGCGTCGAGGAACTGGAAGTTCGCCGCGTTGTCGGCCTCCTCGCCGACCGCCTCAACATGGGGACTTCCATCCATCAGCCCGATGTTGTACAAGCCGGCGTAGACCGAGAGGTGGTCGAAGTCGAACGCGAGGTTCGGCGTGGCCGGCGCGTCGTAGAGCGGGGCCCCCTCGTCGCGGACCCGGACGGCGAAGTACAGGTTCTCACTGTCCGCCTGCATCGAGAAGAAGCCCGAGAAGTCGGCGGGCGACTCCGGGACGCCCTGGATCGGGCCGCCGCCGGCCGTCAGGAAGTTCTGCTCGTCCTGACTAAACCCGATCCAGCGGGCGTCGGCCCAGTCCTCGTCGGTGCTGCCGTCGATGGTGACGTCGAGATCCTCGTCGTAGTTGATGAAGTACTTGCCCAAGAGCGACATGGCCTCGCCCTCACCCCGCTGCGACAGGTCGACGAAGCGACCGCGGAGCCCGAAGTTGAACGAGTCCCGGAAGAGGGCCCCGTTGTTGCTCCCGCGCATGAACACGTTGAGCCCGTCCGGCACGTCCCGGTCCGTCACGTCGTAATCGAATGGGATGACGTCGCCGTCCTGAGGCGTGTAGAGCGGGTACTCAATGCCAGCGAACTCGGGCCGGCTGCTGATGTCGCCGGCCAGGCTCGCGAGCGGCACCTGCCACTCCAGGATGTACCCGACCTCCGTCCCCGCGTCGTCGGTGAGGAAGCGCGTGGCCGCCGTCGTGTTGGTGGCTGCCGAGTCGACGATGCCGCCGATGTACGTCTGGACGTCGTCGCCCATGACCACGCTGCCGTCGCCGCCGTAGTCGAGGGCCCGGATGTAGAACTGGTGGTCGGGCCCGAGCGTCGTGCCCGAGTTGTCCGTGCCCGGTCCGATCCGGTAGGTCCGGCCCGGCGTGGCGACGAACGGGTTCCCGTCGGCGTCGAGGAACTGGAAGTTCGCCGCGTTGTCGGCCTCCTCGCCGACCGCCTCGACGTGCGGGCTGACGCCGCTCTCGCCGATGTCGTACAGCCCGAGGTAGACCGAGAGGTGGTCGAAGTCGAACGCGAGGTTCGGCGTGGCCGGCGCGTCGTAGAGCGGGGCCCCCTCGTCGCGGACCCGGACCGCGAAGTACATGTTCTCGCCGTCCGACTTCATGGCGAAGAAGCCCGAGAAGTCGGCAGGCGACTCCGGGACGCCCTGGATCGGGCCGCCGCCGGCGGTCAAGAAGTTGGGCTCGTCCTGGCTGAAGAAGAGGAACTGGGCGTCGTTCCAGTCATCGAGGTTCGCGTCGATGGTGACGTCGTCGCCGTTGAGGGCGATGTCGTACATGTTGGCGGCGGTCGCCCGGACGTTCTGCTGCGCGGCGGCGGGGCCGGCGGCAAGAGCGAGGGCGAACAGCGCGAGAGTAGCCTGTTTCATCTGTAGGGGGTGTGGGGGAGCCAGCGGGGCGGAAGCCCTTTCGGCAACATAATCTTCATTCCGGCCTCTGGGAGCCGCTTTCCCAGGAGGGTCCCATTTTCAGCCCCCACTGAAACCGCACGTGGCCCGGTGCCGGGGCCGCTCAGCTCAGGTCCACCTTGCGGATAAACCGGCGCACGGCGACCGTCGACGCCACGAACCCGAGCAGCAGCCCGAGCGCGACGAGGGCCGCGATCGACACCAGAGGCGTCCCGCCCGGCCACCCGACGGCCTGGCTCCCGGCGTCGGCCGAGCGGATAAAGCGCAGGAACAGGTCGTAGAGCCCCCACAGCACCAACCCGGCCACCACGCCGGCCGCCAACCCCTGGACCACGCCCTCGATCAAGAAGGGCCGCCGGATGAACGCGTTCGTGGCCCCGACCAGCTTCATCGTCCGGATCAGCATCCGGCGCGAGAAGATCGACAGCCGCACCGTGTTGCCGACCAAGAGCAGCGCGGCCATCACGACCAGCAGCGCCACGGCCAGCCCGACGCCCGAGAACAGGCGCAGGTTGCGCTCGACGGCCTCGACCGACGCCCGGTCGTAGGCCACCTCGTCGACGCCCGTCCACCCGTCGACGGCCTCGGCGAACGCGGCCAGCGAGTCCGGCGACGCCGCCGCCCCGCCCAAGCGGACGCGGAAGCTGGCCGGCAGAAACTGGGCGTCGTCGTACAGGTCGGCCTCCTCGCCGAACGCGTCGCGGAAGATCTCGGCGGCCTCCTGGTGCGACACGTAGCGAACCGAGTCGACGCCAGCCACGCTCCGCAGGCGGTCGCCGATCCGGGCGTCGGCCTCGGCCGAGGCCGCGTCGTCCAGGAACACCTCGACCTCGCTCGCCCGTTGGCGGAGCACCTCGGCCACGTTCTGGCCCTGCCACCCGAGCAAGGCGAAGATGCCGATCAGGACGAGCGCGATGGCGAGCGCGACGACGCTCGTCGCGGCGGCCAGCTTGGCCCGCCGGAAGCCGGCGAGCCCCTCGCGGAGCGTGTAGGACAAGGCCACGGGACGTGTCGGGGGGAGACGCCCGAAGGTAGCCCGCGCCGCCTCAGGCCGCGCGGCGGACCGCGCCCGGCGGCCGGCCCGTCCACCGCTTGAACGCGCGCCCGAACGCCGCCTCGCTCTCGTACCCGACGCGCCCGGCCACCTCCGCTAGGGGCACGTCGTGGCGCAGCAGCTGGCCCGCGCGGTACACCCGCCAGCGTGTGAGGTGCTGCATCGGCGACTCGCCGACGGACGCCCGGAACCGGGCGGCGAACGCGGACCGCCCCAAGCCCGCCTCGCGTCCCAACGCCTCGACCGTCCACCGCTGCTCCGGCGCCGACTGGATGGCGACGAGCGCTGGGCCGAGGTACGGGTCGGCGAGGGCGCCGAGCCAGCCCGGCGCCTGGGCCCCGTCGGCGAGCGCGGCGCGGATGGCCTGGACAAACACGACGCTCCCCAGGTGGCCCATGATGGTCGCCGCGCCGGGCCGCCGGCTCCGCGACTCGCACGCCAGGAACCGGAGCGTGTTCGACAGCCACGGCGTCCCGTCGAGCATGGCCCCGCGCAGCACGAACACGGGCGGGAGCGCGTCCAGGACGGGGTGCGGCACGGCGTCGTCGAAGGCGACGCCGCCACAAACCAGGACCGTCTGCGGCCCGGTCTCGGCGTTGCCGAGCACCCGCGTCGGGTCCAGCGGCGGGCCGCCGAGCAGAGACTCCAACGCCGGGGTGGGGCGGCCAGGCGCGTCGGCGAAGGTGGCGGCCGACCCGTGCGGGGTGACGGCCAGGTCGCCGGCCTCCAGCACCTCGGTCTGGCCGTCGGTCGCGAGCACGCACCGCCCGGACTCGACGATGTGGAACGTGGCCAAGCCGGGGTCGGTGGCGAACCCCCACGGGGCGCCGAGCTCGCTCCGGAACAGGAACGCGCCCCGAGGCTGGAGCGCCCCGAGCGCGGCGTCGAGCGGGTCGAAGTCGATGGGCGGCTCCATGGGCGTCGTGGACGATCGGCACGAAGGTACGGCGTTGCCGGCATGGATCGTCCGGCAACGCAGCCCGATGTTTCGGCCTCACTCCTCCCCTCCCCATGTCCATCGCCATCACCACCCCCACCGGCCACATCGGCTCGGCCCTCGTCGGCCGGCTCCTCGACGCGGACCGGACCGACCTCCGCCTGTTGCTCCGCGACGCCTCCCGGCTTCCCGCCGACGTCCGCGACCGCGTCGAGACGCACGAGGGCGACCTCCAGGACGCCGCCTACGTCCGCGAGGCCACGGCGGGCGCCGACGCCCTGTTCTGGCTGACGCCCAACGTGTGGACGGCCCCCGACCTGTTCGGCTTCTACGAGTCGATGGGCGAGACGGCGGCCGGCGCCGTTCGCGAAAATGAGATCGCCCGCGTGGTCCACCTGTCGTCCGAGGGCGCCCAGGACCGCGACGGCCACGGGCCTGTCAGCGGGCTCGGCCGCGTCGAGGCGGCGCTCGACGCCGTGGCCGGGGAGACGGGCGCCGCCGTGCGCCACCTCCGCCCCACGTTCTTCCAGGAGAACTTCGAGGCCCAGATCGGCGCGATCACCCAAGCCGGCGCCGTGTTCTTTCCGCTCCCCCCCGACACGCGGACGGGCATGATCGCCACCCGCGACATCGCTGCCGCCGCCGCCGACCTCCTCGTCGACGATGCCTGGACGGGGGTCGAGATCGTCCCGCTCCACGGCCCGGGCGACCTGTCGTACGCCGAGGCCGCGGAGATCCTGAGCGACGGGCTCGGCCGGCCGGTCGGGGCTCAGCAGGTGCCCGAGGAGGCGCTCCTCCAGCAGTTCCTCGGCATGGGCGCGAGCCCGGACGTTGCCCGGGGGGTCGTGACGCTCTACACCAGGATCGGGACGCCGGGCTACTCGGGCGACGCGAGGACCGACGCCAGCACCACGCCGACCGAGCTGGCGACCTACGTCGCCGACACGCTGCGCCCGATGGTCGAGGCCGCCGGCTGACGAGGCCCGAGCGCCCATGCCACCCCGGGGCGAGCCCAAAAAGAGAGCGCCCGACGGAAAACCGTCGGACGCTCAAGTCGGGGAGCTCGCCCTGGAGGGCGGGGCTGGGCGTGCTCGACCCGATGACCCAAGGTAGCGCCGACCCCGGAGGCCGTCAAGAACGTTGCGCGAAGCCTATGCCCAATCCTCTGTGAACAGCGACCGCTCGGCCTCGCTAGACCTGGCTCATGGCCGTCCGCAGTCGGTTGCGGGCCCGGTCGCGCTCGGCCTCGAGGGCGGCCCGCTCCTCGGGCGTCTGCGCGGCGCTGATCCGCTCGGCGGCCCGCTCCTCGGCCGCCCGCGCGCGGTCGACGTCGATGTCGCCGGCCGGCTCGGCCGTCTCGGCCAGCATGATCACGTGGTTGTCCAAGACCTCGACGAAGCCGCCGGACGTGGCGAACGACACGCGCTCGCCCTGGAGCGTCGTCACGGTGACGGTGCCGACCTGGGTGGCCGCCAGCATCGGCGCGTGGCCGCGCAAGACCTCGAACGAGCCCTCGACGCCGGGCGCGCGGAAGGCGCGGGCCTCGCCGCGGTAGGCGGCGCGGTCCGGGGAGACGATCTCGACGAGCAGGGAGTCAGCCATTTTGAAGGGGGAGGTGCGAAGTGCGAAGTCGGAAGTGAGGACTTACTCCCCACTTCCGCGTTCCGACGTCCGCGTTCGCTAGGCTTCCGCGAGCATCTTCTCGCCAGCCTCGATGACCTCCTCGATGGCGCCCTTGTAGAGGAACGCGCCCTCGGGCAGGTGGTCGAGCTCGCCGTCCAGGATCATCTTGAAGCCGCGGACGGTGTCGTCGACCTTGACGTACTTGCCGGGCGTGCCCGTGAACTGCTCGGCGACGAAGAACGGCTGCGACATGAACCGCTGGACGCGCCGGGCCCGGTTGACGACCTGCTTGTCCTCGTCCGACAGCTCGTCTAGGCCCAAGATGGCGATGATGTCCTGGAGCTCCTTGTCGCGCTGGAGCAGCTCCATCGTGTCCTGGGCGACGCGGTAGTGCTCCTCGCCGACGACCTCGGCGCTCAGGATCCGCGACGTCGAGTCGAGCGGGTCGATGGACGGGTAGATCCCCTGCGACGCGATCGCGCGCGAGAGCACCGTCGTGGCGTCGAGGTGGGCGAAGGTCGTGGCCGGGGCCGGGTCCGTGAGGTCATCGGCCGGGACGTAGACGGCCTGGACCGACGTGATGGCGCCGTTCTTGGTCGACGTGATCCGCTCCTGCATCGTCCCCATCTCGGTCGCCAGCGTCGGCTGGTAGCCCACGGCCGACGGCATCCGGCCCAACAGCGCCGAGACCTCGGAGCCGGCCTGGGTAAAGCGGAAGATGTTGTCGACGAAGAAGAGCACGTCCGCGCCGCCCTGGTCGCGGAAGTACTCGGCCAGCGTGAGCCCGGAGAGCGCCACCCGGGCCCTCGCGCCGGGCGGCTCGTTCATCTGGCCGAACACGAACGTCGCCTGGCTCTCGCGGAGCTGGTCCATGTCGACGGTCGACAGGTCCCAGCCGCCCTCCTCCATCGAGTGCATGAAGGCGTCGCCGTACTTCATGATGCCCGACTCGAGCATCTCGCGCATCAGGTCGTTGCCCTCGCGCGTCCGCTCGCCGACGCCGGCGAAGACCGAGAACCCGTCGTGGCCCTTGGCGATGTTGTTGATAAGCTCCTGGATCAGGACCGTCTTGCCGACGCCGGCCCCGCCGAACAGGCCGATCTTGCCGCCACGGGCGTAGGGCTGGATCAGGTCGATGACCTTGATGCCGGTCTCGAGCACCTCGATCGAGGTCGCGAGCTGGTCGTAGGGCGGCGGCTCGGCGTGGATCGGCCGGTACTCCGTGACCTGGGGCTTGGGCAGCCCGTCGATGGGCTCGCCGACGACGTTGAACAGCCGCCCGCGGACGGCCTCGCCGACCGGCATCGCGATCGGCCGGCCCGTGTTGACGACCGTCGTCCCGCGCGTCAGGCCGTCGGTCGAGTCCATCGAGATGGTCCGGACGCGGTTCTCGCCCAGGTGCTGCTGCACCTCGAGGACGAGCGTCGGCTCGTCGCCGCGGTCGATCTCCAGGGCGTCAAAGATCTCGGGGACGGCGTCGGCGGGGAACTCGCAGTCGACGACCGGGCCGATGACCTGCAAGACTTCGCCGGTCGTGGTGCCGATGGCGGGCGGGACGGTTTCCATGGTGGGTGCGTGTCGGGGCGTGTTCGCCGAAGCTACCGTCGGCCCCCGCGCGCGCCCGTGAACGGAGGGCGCCAGACGGGCGAAGGTTCGGCAAAGGCGGACGAGTCCTCCCAGAGACGAGTGGGATACTGTTGGCGAAACTGAGAACGGAAGGTTTGACCGCCTCCCCGTTCGCCGATGTGAGCTGGCCTCCGTTCGGCCGCGGTCTGTGACCGCCGACCTCGGCTGCATTCGCAGGTCGGCTCCGCCGCGGAGCATGAGCCGCCTTCGGAATTGAGATTCGCCAACAGTGTCCGAGTGGTTTACTCCCGGACAGCACTCTCGACAGCTTCCACCACAGGATCGAAGGTGGCGTCAGCTAATGCCATCACGTTCTCCTCGCCGAGCGGTTGTCCCGGCTTGAGATTGAAGGCAGAGTGCTTCGGTAAACAATTGACTATTAGTGCGTCATTTAAGAACTCGCCTTTGCACTGGCATATCACATCAATAGAGGGCTTTGACGGCAAAGACTCGAACCTCCACATCAAAACGAATGATGCAGCGTCCCCTTCCCTTATAGCTGCCCTGGCCTCATCTCCACTAAACTCATTCCCGTCTGATCGAGTCGCCGTCGTGATTGGCTTCACGGTTCCAAACAGAGTGGAGAGCTGAGCAACGCGACGTTCTCCCTCCTCGAGGAATGGAACGAGCAACCTCTCTGCGTAGCGAGCAACCTCATCTGTTGAGAACTGGGTTCGAGACTTCGCGCCTTCCACCTCGCGGCGCAAGAGTTGGACGCGACGGTCGAATGCCGTCGGATCTGGCTCCCCTCTCAGCGCCCGCAGGTACAACTCCATCGTCTCCGCCAGCTCCCCCGCCACGAACGATATGATCGGCTCGTCGTCGCCAGATCCCGCCTCGGCAAGCGCGCCGTAGTAGACCGACCGGCGCTCCTGGCGGAGGACGGCGGGGACGTAGCCGTCCCGCATCGAGAGGATGTTCATCAGCACGCGCGACGTGCGGCCGTTGCCGTCCGGGAACGGGTGGATCTCAACGAACCGATGGTGGAAGATGGCAAGCCTAGCGACCGGGTGCATCGCCGCCGCCTCGTCGCCGCGGAGCCACTCCATCAGCTCCGCCATCCGGCCCGGCACCTCGACGGGCGGGGCGTAGAAATGGATTTCGCCGGTCGGCGTGCGGACGTTGTTCGGGTGCTCCTTGTAATCCCCGCCCCTGCGCATACGCCGCTCGCGCCGGCCGTCCGGGAGCTCGACCTCGATCTCGTACTCGTCCCCCATCAGACGGTGGTGGATCTCCTTGACGAAATCGACCCGGAGCGATTCGTCGCTGTTGACGAACGCCTCGATGTAGAGCACGACGTCCCGGTGCCGCTCGATGTCGAGGTGGTCCTTGAGCGGCTTGCCGTGCGCCGTGACGCCCTCCATCAGCAGTGCCCGTGTCTCGCCGTACGTCAGCGAGTTGCCCTCGATGGCGTTCGAGTGGTACGTCCACTCGATGCGGAGCCGCTGCATGGCTCGGCCGACCTGCTCCTCGGAGAGCGGGCGCATCGCGTCGATCTCGTCGCGGAGCGCGTCGACGCGGGCGAGCAAGGCGTCGAGGTCGGTCGAGAGGGCCATCGGGTGTGGGACGTCGGCGGAGCGATGGTACTCCGGCGACGTCGCCCCGGTCCTACCGCCGCAACACGCCGAGCGCGTGCTCGCGGCCCCCGGCCATCGACTGCGCGATCCACAACACGGCCAGCTGCTCCAGCGCCCGCGACCGCGCGATCCCGCCCGCGTCGACGCCCTCGAACCCGAGCGCCTCCGCCAGTTCGATCGCCGTGGCCTTTGCGTCCGCGTCGTCGCCGGCGACGAACATCACGGGGCGGACGTCGCCGGGGAAGTCGGCGTCGGCCATCACGCTCGCGCCGACGGTGCTGAACGCTTTGACCACACGAGCGCCGGGCGCCCACGACTGGACCGCCTCGCCGGCCGAGGTCTCGACGACGAGCGCGAGGTCGGGGAAGGAGAGCGGGTTGGTCGTGTCCAAGACCGTCTTCCCGTCGAGGTCGAGGCGGCGGACGAGCGCCTCCGTGGCCTCCCACGGCGTCGCCAGCACCACCCCGTCGGCGTCGCGGACGGCGTCGGCAGGAGGCGCGGCCGAGGCGTCGGGCCCCGTCCGGGCCACGAGCGCGCGGACGTCGGCGCGGTCCGGCTCGCGCGAGCCGTAGACGACGGTGTGGCCGGCGGCGGCGAACCGGGGCCCGAGCGCGGAGCCGACGCTCCCGGTGCCGATGATGGCGAGGGTCATGGGTGCGGGGCGTTGAGGGTGTCGATCACGAGCCGGGCCGTCTCGGCGCCCGAGTGCTGCTGCTGGCCCGTGATCAGGTGGCCGTCGCGCGTGGCGAACGGGGTCCACGCCGGGGCCGTCACGAACTCGGCGCCCAATTTGCGCGCCTCGTCCTCGATCCGGAACGGCATCACGGGCTGCCCGACCATCACGTCGGCCTGGTCCTCCTCCGTGTTGGCGAACCCGGTGATCGTCTTGCCCTGGAGGAACGGCGTGCCGTCCGCGTCGCGGACGTAGAGCAGGGCCGAGGTCCCGTGGCAGAGCGCGGCCGTCGGCTTGCCGGCGTCGTAGAACTGGCGGACGGCCGCGTGGACGTCGGTGGCCGCCTCGAACGTGAACATCGGCGCCTGCCCGCCACAGACGACGACGGCGTCGAAGGCGTCGAGGTCGAGGTCGCCCAGCGCCGGTGTGTCGGTCAGGAGGGCGCGGAAGTCGGGCCGGTCGAGGTAGGTCTTCGACAACGTGTCGTCGGCCGAGTAGCCGCTCGCGTCGTCGGGGTCGCTCATCGCGTCGAGCTCGACGGGCCCGCCGTCGGGGCTGGCCACGGTGACGTCGTAGCCGGCCGCCGTGAAGGCGTCGTAGGGATGGATCAGCTCGGAGGCCCAGAAGCCGACGGGGCCTCCGACCGTGGTGGAGGTGGCGGGGTTCGAGACCACCATCAGGACGCGCGTGTTCATGCCAGGGGGGGAGAAGGTGCCCTAGTTTGGGGCGCCACTTCCCTCTCGTCAAGAACGCACCGTTCGGTGCGGTACACACCGTCTGGTTAGATATGGTCCAGTTCACGCTTCAGGACCGGACGTACGGGTGTCCCGTCGAGTTGACGTTGAGCACCGTCGGCGCGAAGTGGGCGGCGCTGGTGGTGTGGCACTTGCGGGGCGGGACGCTCCGCTACTCCGAGCTCCGCCGGCGCCTGGACGGCGTCTCGCACAAGGTGCTCGCCCAGCGCCTGCGCCAGCTCGAGGCCGACGGGCTGGTCTCGCGGACCGTCTACCCGGTGGTCCCGCCCAAGACGGAGTACGCCCTGACCGACGAGGGCCGCCGCCTGGTGCCCGCGCTCGAGGCGATGCAGCGGTGGGGGTTGGCCTACAAAGACACGCCAGCCGACACCTGACCTCGCTCCACATGGAGGACCGCTCCCTCCCCACGCGCCCGCACTCCGTACCGCAGGCCGCAAGCGGACGGGGTATCAGAGGATCACCTCGACTTCCTCGGCGAGCACGGCGTCCTGGGCCTCGCGCAGGAACAGCGCCGAGCCGAACGAGAGCGGCCCGAGTCGCCCGGCGAACATCAGCCCGATCACCGTCAGCTTGCCCAGCACCGTCAGGTCGCCCGTCGCGCCCATGCTCAGCCCGACGGTCCCGAGCGCGCTCGCGGCCTCGAACGCCAGCGTCAGGAAGTCGGCCGACTCGGTCAACGTGAGCGCCAGCAGACCGGCCGTCAGCACGGCGGCGTAGAACGCGAACGAGGCGACGGCGGCGAACACCCGGTCGGTCGGGACCCGGCGGCGACGGTACGTGATCTCGGGCTCGCCCCGCAGCACGCTCCGGACGACCGCGTAGACGGCCGAGACCGTCGTCGTCTTGACGCCGCCGCCAGTCCCCGAGGGCGACGCGCCGACCACCATCAGGAGCAGGACCAGGAACAGGGCGCCCTGGCTCAGGTCCGCGATGGGGACCGTGTTGAAGCCGACCGTCGTCATGGCCGTCATGGCCTGGAAAAAGCCGGCCAGCCAGCGGAGCGCTGGCGTCGGCGCGATGGCGAGCCCCTCGGTCAAGAACAGCCCGACCGTCCCCGCCAACGTGAGCACCAACGTGAGCCGTAGGATGATGCGCGAGGTCGTGGTCAGCCGCGGTTGCTTGCCCGTCCAGACCCGCCACACGTCGACGGCCACGATGAACCCGATGGCGCCGAGGTACGCCAGCGCCGCCACGACGACGTTGACGCCCGTGTTGCCGGCGAACGCCTCCAGGCTCGTGTCGAACAGGCTGAAGCCCGCCGTGCAGAATGCGCTGATCGAGTGGAAGACGGCTTGGTAGAACGCGTTCTCGACCCCGGCGTCGGAGAACAGCGCCCACAGCGCCAGCGCCCCGACCGTCTCGACCAACAGCGTGAACACGACCACGCCGCGCACGAACTCGTCGAGCGAGAACGCGCGCGGCATCGAGAAGTCGGCCGAGAGCATTCGCGTGCGCGGCGTCGAGAGCCGGCGCCCGCGCGAGAGCACGATGAACGACCCGAGCGACATGTAACCGATCCCGCCGATCTGGATGAACAGCAGGATCACGAGCTCGCCGAACAGCGAGTACGACCCGCCCGGGCTGACCGTCGCTAGGCCGGTCGTCGAGACGGCGCTCGTCGCGATGAACAGGTGGTCCAGCGCCGAGGTGCCGCCGACGGCTTGGGCCGGCGGCAGCGACAGCAGCACCCAGGCTGCGACCACGCAGGCGACGTACCCGGACAGGACCAGGCGGACCGGCTCGACGCCGTTCAGCGCGCGACCGACGGCCGCACGAAACCGAAGCTGAGGGCTCAACGGAGGGGGGAGAAGAGCGAGCGTCACCGGTGCTCGGCGATCTGGCGGGACAGCCGGGCCGCGGCCCAGACGCCCAGCACCAAGGCGAGCGTGGCGCCGAGCGCGACGCTCCAGAACGCCGTCCGCGCCACTGACCGGGCGTCGCTCGCGGCGACGCCGGCGGCTTGGCGGTTCGCGGTCTCCAGCGCCGCGAGCCCGTCGCGCGTCCGCTCGAACGCCGGGACGAAGGTCGAGGCGTAGGCTGCCCGAGCGGCGTCCGGGTCGGCGCCCGCTACTGTCGCCGACGCCCGCTCGACGTCGTCGAACGCTTGGCCGACCGTCGCCACGATCTCGCCCTCGCCGTCGATGGTGAGGTTCCCCTCGGCGACGGCGAGCGCCTGGCGGAACCGGCCGGCGGCCGGCTCGGCGATCGCGCCGGCCTCGGCGTCGCGGTCGAGCAGCGACAGGAGCGCGGCGCTGTCGAGCCGCTCGAGCGCGCCGGTCATCTCGGCCGCCGCCGCCAGGCTCCGCTCGTTGTCCTCCAGGACGGCCTCGACGACGCCCCCCAGCCGGGAGATCGTCGAGAGCGCGATCAGGGCGACGATGGCGAGCGGCACGAGGAGAACCGCGAAGCCGGCCGCGATCTGCTGTCGGAGACCCATGGGACCAAAGGAGAGGGACGCGGATGATACTCGGGACGCGGCCCCAGCAGCCCGCCGAGGCTCGCTAATAATGCCGGTAGCCGCCGGCCCGGAGCGGGACCCGGTTGCCGTCCGGCAGGCGGAGCACGACGCCCTCGTCCGGCTCCACGATCTGGCCGACGACGGCGTAGGTGTCGGCCGCCAGCCGTGGCGCCTGGGCCTCGGGGAGCGTGAACAGCAGCTCGTAGTCCTCGCCGCCGTAGAGCACGAACGCCTCGGGCCGCTGGTCGAACCGCTGGGCCGCCAGCGCCGTCTGGACGTGGACGGGCAACAAGCCGCCGTCGATCACCGCGCCGACCGTCCCGGCCTGGCTAAGGTGATGGGCCTCCGACGCCAGCCCGTCCGACACGTCGATGAGCGCGCTCGGGCGGACGCCGGCTTCAGCCCACGCCTCGACGCGGTCCATCCGCGCCTGCGGCATCAGCTGGCGCTCGACGACGTAGGCGAACTCGACCAAGTCCGGCTGGGTGCTCGCGGCGCCGTCGCCCTCGGCGTCCGCCTCCATCGCCTCTTTGCCGGAGAACAGGACCTGGAGCCCGGCCGCCGCGCTGCCCAGGTCGCCGGTCACGCACAGCAGGTCGCCGGGCCGGGCGCCGTGCCGGTAGACGACGGCCGCCTCCTCGGCCTCGCCGATGACCGTCACCGTGATCGTGAGCCGGGCCGAGGCCGTCACGTCGCCTCCGACGACGGCCAACCCGTAGCGCTCGCACGCCTGGGCGATGCCGGCGTACACCGTCTCCGTCCCCTCGACGGACAGGTTGTTGGGCAGGCCGAGGGCGACCGTCGCGAACCGGGGCCGGGCGTTCATGGCTGCGACGTCGCTGACGTTCGTCGCGATGGCCTTCCACCCGAGCGCCCGCAGCGGCACGTAGGTCCGGTCGAAGTGGACGCCCTCCACCATCGCGTCGGTCGTGACGACGTGGACGCGGGCCGGGCCGTCGGAGCCGGCGCTGCCGACGCGGTAGACGGCCGCGTCGTCGCCGATGCCGGCGATCAGGTCGCGGGCACTCGCGGCGTCGCCGAGCGTGGCCTGCATCCGGTCGATCAGGCCGAACTCGCCGACCTCGGAGACCGGCGTGAACGGCGCGGCTCCGTCGGGGGCAGCGTCGTCGGGATCGAGCGGGAGGTCGAGGTCGGGCATGCGGGTCAGCGGTCGGGGCTGGCGTCAACGTAGCCGGCGCCCGGCCGTGCCGCCTCCGCACCGTCTTCAGCGCCTCTCCGCTCGCGCACGGCCGGCCCGCTCGACGCGGACGATGGCCGTCGGCGACGACCGCGCGAGCACGTCGTCGTAGATGAGCACGACCTCGTGGCCGGTCGACGTCTCGACGGCGTAGACCGTCACCACGCCGCGCCCGGCCACCGACGTGCTCGTGCCGGACGAGTCGCCGCTGGCGAGCCCCACGAGCGCCGCGTCGTAGTCCACCGAGCGGACGTCGTAGCCGTCGGGGACCTCGATTCGATACTGGTAGGGGAGCTCTCCGGCCCCAGCCGTCGGCAGGAGCGTGGTCCGGTAACCGCCGCCGCACCCGGCGAGGACGACGGCGAGGACGACGAGCGCGGAGCGAACGAGCATAGCGGGCGAGGAGCGTGTGCCCGACGAGCCGCCGCTCCGACCGCTCGCGTCACGGCAGCGTCAGCGAGCCCTGGAAAGCCGGGCGCGACGCGCCGGTCACGGCCGGCAACCCGGTGCGGACGCCGTTCGCCCACTCGTGGGCCAGCAGCGCGAACAGGACCGCCTCCTTGGCGTCCGGGTCGAGCCCGTGGGCCGCCGTCGTCTCCAGCGGGACGGGCGCGAGGGCGTCGGCCAGCATTCCCATCAGCGTCGGGTTGTGGACGCCGCCGCCGCTCGCGATGACCCGCGCCGGCGCCGGGTCCACGAACCGCCGGACGGCGTCGGCCACGGACCGGGCGGTGACCGACGCCGCCGTCGCCAGCAGGTCGGCCGTGGACGAGGGGCCGCGGCCGACGAGCCAGTCCACGAACGGCGCGCCAAAGTCCTCCCGCCCGGTCGACTTCGGGGGCGCGGCCTGGAAGAACGGCGCCGCGAGCACGTCGTCGACCAAGACGGGGTCCGGCGTGCCCTGGGCGGCCAGGGCGCCGGCCTCGTCGTAGGGCCGGCCGGTCAGGCGGAGCGCGAGCGCGTCGAGCACCATGTTGGCCGGGCCCGTGTCGAAGGCCGAGCGCGGCGGGCCGCCCGGCGGCAGGACGGTCAGGTTGGCGATGCCGCCCAGGTTGAGGAGCACGCGCGTCTCGTCCGGGTGCGCGAACAGGGCCCCGTCGAGCGTCGGCGCGAGCGGGGCGCCCTGGCCGCCGAGGGCGACGTCGCCGGCCCGGAAGTCGGCCACGACCGGCGCGCCGAGCCGAGCCGCGAGCACGGCCGGGCACCCGATCTGCAACGTCGACCGCGTCGGGACGCCGGCGACGTCCTCAGCTTGGGGCACGTGCTGGACCGTCTGCCCGTGGCTCCCGACCAGGTCGAGCGCGCCGGGCTCCAGATGGGCCGCCTCCAACGCCTCCTCAGCCACGTCGGCGAACACGTCGCCCAGGCGGGCGTGGAGCTGGCTCACCATCCGGACGTTGGAGGTGGCCGTCTCGGTACAAGCCGCCAGCGCCGCCCGCAGCTCGGCGTCGTACGACCGGCTCACGAAGGCGAGCGGCTCCAGCCGGAGATCGGCCCGGGACCCGTCGAGCCGGACGATGGCCGCGTCGACGCCGTCGAGCGAGGTCCCGCTCATCAGGCCGGCCACGACGCGCGGGCCGGGGCGGAGCAGGCGGGCGAGGGCGGACGGCCCGCTCACAGGGGGACCGCGACGACGAGAGCCGCGCCTCCACCCGCCGACGCGACGCGGAGGCGGGCCCTCCGGGCCGTGTCCTGGCGGAGCCGCTGGCGGAGCGCCTCGACGTCGTGGTCGACGGAGAGCGCCCAGACGATGGCGCCGGGGGCCCCAATGAGGAGCCCCTTGGCCATCAGGCGGAAGTCGAAGAACCCCTCGGCCTCGTCGGGGTCGATAAGGAGCACGAGGAGCCCGACGGTCACGCCGAGGGCCCCCGCTCGGACGGCCATCCCTCGAGCGGCCTGAGCGCCGAGCCCGGCGTCGACCAGCCCGACGGCCGGGCCCACAACGGCGCCGCCGATGGCCGCGACCGCGACGACCGCCGTCGGTGCCCCGCCCCTGGCCAGGGGGCCCACGGAGCTGAGGAGCACGATCGGCACGCCGTTCGCGAGCAGCTCGGAGCGGCACGCCCGGGCGTCCATGCCCTGGCACGGGAGGGCGAGCGGCTGGGTGCGCCCGGCCGGGGCACAGAGCGCGGCGAGGGCGAGGGCGACGAGGATCCTCATCCGCCGCGCTGGCGGAGCTCGGCGGCACGGTCGAGCAAGGCGTCGGCCTGGTCGGGCTGGCGGGCCGCCAGCTTCTCGTAGACGATGGCCGCCTCGACGTACTGGCGCTGGGCGACGTAGATCTTGGCCAACGTCTCCGACGCCATGTCGTCGACGTCGCCGTGGTCGAGCGAGACCTCAGGACCTCGGTAGTCGGGGTCGGGCCGGATGCGGGGGGCGTCCTCGAGCTGGGCGATCAGCGCGTCCAGCTCGTCGGCCACCGAGCGCTCGCCGGGCGGGTCGCCGGCCGGCGGCGCGGCGAACTCGTTGACGACGGCGTCGAGGTCGGGGAAGGGGTCCTCGTGGAGGCGCTCGGCGATCGACTCCTCCGGGGAGACGATGTCGGGCTCCGCGTACGCCCCCGGTGGCGGCGTCGGCACGTCGGACTCGGCCACCACGTCCCACCCGTCGTCGTCCGAGCCCGGCGGTCCGGCCGGCGACGGCGGGGCGGGGAGGTCCCCCTCGGGCGAGAAGATCGGGGCGAACCCCGTCTCGTCGTCCTCACTCGCCGCGCCCAGCGATGGCGGTCCGTCGAGAGCCGGCTCGTCGGGCCCAGAGGGGGCGGTCGAGAGCGGGTCGCTCGGAGCATCGGGGAAGACGAGGTCCGACGCGTCGAGCGTCTGCGGCTCGTCCGGCGCGGCGTCGTCCGGCGCGAGCGGGCCGGCGTCCGACGGCGGCGCGGACGCCGGAGCTCCAAAGTGGAGCAGCGGGCCGTCGGCGTCTTCGTCGTCGAACGGGTCGCCCGCGGCGTCGGCGGCCTGGAGAGCGTCGAGGGCCGAGAGGTCGGGAGCGGGCACGCCGCCGGTCGAGGCCAGGATCTCCGCGAGCAGGGCCTCCGCCTCGTCGTCGTCCGGCCCCTCGTCGGCCGGGCCGTCCGGCGGGGCGGGGACGGCGGGCGGGAGCCCGACCGGGGCCTCGCCGGCGACCTGGGTCGCCAGCAACCGCTCGCGCTCGCGGTGGACGAGCGGGCTCCGCGGGACGAGCGCCGACGCGCGGCCCCACGCGACGAGCGCCTCGTCGATCCGGCCGGCCGCTTCGAGCGCCGTCGCCCGGAGGACGTGGGCCGCGGCGTAGGTCGGCGCTTGGGCGACGAGGGCGCCCAGCCGCTCGGCGGCCTCCGCCGGCTGGCCCTCGGCGAGCAGGCGGGCAGCGCCCAGGAGGGCGGGCTCGGGAGCGGACGGTGCGGGCGAGGACATGGGTGGCCGGGCGGTCCCGCAAGCTACACCGTCGGCGCCGGGCCCTACGCGAGCGGGGTGTCGATGGTGTACGCCTCGAGCTGCTCGCGGTAGGCCGCGAGGAAGCTGGCCGCCATCGCCCCGTCGATGATCCGGTGGTCGTAGCTCAGCGAGACGTACATCATGTGTCGGATGGCGATGACGTCGCCGGCCTCGGTCTCGATCACGACCGGCCGCTTGACGATGGCGCCGGGCGACAGGATGGCCGTCTGGGGCTGGTTGATGATCGGCGTGCCCATCAGGCTGCCCAGGCTGCCCACGTTCGTCACGGTGAACGTGCCGCCCTGGAGCTCGTCCGGCTGGAGCTTCTTGGTCCGCGTCCGCTGCGCCAGGTCGGCGACGGTGTGGGCCAGGCCGGTCAGGTTCTGCTGCCCCGCGTTGCGGACGACCGGGACCAGCAGCCCCTTGGTCCCGAGCGCGACCGCGATCCCGACGTGGTAGTCCTTCTTGATGAGGACGCGCGTGCCCTCGACGGACGCGTTCATCAGCGGGTGCTGGCGGAGCGGCTCGATGGCGGCCTCAATGAAGTACGGCGTGTACGTCAGCTTGACGCCCTCGCGTGCCTGGAAGTCCGTCTTGTGGGCCTCGCGGTGGCGGACGAGGCCGGTCACGTCGACCTCGGCGAAGCTGGTCACGTGGGCGCTCGTGTCCTTCGACCGGCGCATGTGCTCGGCGATCAGCTGGCGCATCCGGTCCATCTCGACCACCTCGACGCGGTCGCTCGCGGAGTCGGGCGAGGCCGGGGCTGCCTTCGGCGCCGTCTTCGGTGCGGTCGCGGGGGCCTGGCGCGCGGACGGAGCCGGGGCGACCGGCGTGGGCGCCGAGGCGGCGGACGGCGCGGGGCTCTCGGCGCCGTAGCTCTTGGGCGCGGGCGCCGACGGCTGAGCCGGGGCCTGGCCCCGCGCGTCGAGATAAGCCATCACGTCGGCCTTGGAGACGCGGCCGTCGGAGCCGGTGCCCTCGATGGACTGGAGCTCGGAGAGCGCCAGCCCCTCGGCCTCGGCGATCGAGCGGACGAGCGGCGAGTAGAAGTTGCCGGCCTCGTCGCGCCTCGGGATCGGGCCGGCGGGGCCGGCGTCGTTCGCGGTCGCGGCGGCCGCCGCCGCTGCGCCGGCGGCCTCGCGGACGGCCGGCGCGGCGGAGGCCGTGTCGCCCTCCCCAGCCGAGTAGCTCTTCTCGTACGCTTCGGGCGCGCCGGCCGTGTCCGTTGCCTCGGAGCCGTCGCCGCCCGACGGCGCGGACTCCGCGACCGCCCCGGCCGCGCCAATCACGGCGATCGGCGTGCCCACGTCGACCGTCTCCCCTTCCTCGACCAAGATCTCCAGGAGCGTCCCGGCCTCGGGGCTGGGGACCTCGGAGTCGACCTTGTCGGTCGAGATCTCGAGGAGCGTCTCGTCCTGCTCGACCGTGTCGCCGACCGCCTTCTTCCACTCGAGGACCGTCCCCTCCATCACGCTCTCGCCCATCTTGGGCATGACCACCTCGGTCCGGGCACCGCCCGTCGCCGGGGCGTCGGTGGCCGCCGGAGCCGGAGGCGCCTCGGCGGGGGTCTCGGCCCCGTCGCCGGCCGCGTCGACCGGGCGGATCACGGGCGCGGCGGGCTTGGCCTCGGGCTCGTCCCCGGCTGGCGCCGTCTCAGGCTCGGCGGCCGGGGGGGCGGTCGCCGGCGACGCCGACACCTCGGCCGTCACGTCCGTCTCGATCACGGCGATCGGCGTGCCCACGTCGACCGTGTCGTTCTCCCCGACCAGGATCTCGACGATCCGCCCGGCCTCGGGCGACGGCACTTCGGAGTCGACCTTGTCGGTCGAGATCTCGAGGAGCGTCTCGTCCTGCTCGACCGTGTCGCCGACGGCCTTCTTCCACTCGAGGACCGTCCCCTCCATCACGCTCTCGCCCATCTTGGGCATCACAACATCGACACGGGCCATGGGGGGAGCGCCGGAGCGCGGCTGGGGGTGAGGGGGGCCGGGCAAGATACCCCGCCCCCAACGCCGCCCCGCCCGGAACCGCTCCCGAGAACCGGGTGAAGATGGGAGGCCACCGGGGCGGAACGGAGGGAGCGGACGGCCACGCAGATTCCGCAGAGCGCGACCAGCGACCGGCGTCAGGGAAGCCCGGGGGTCCGGCGCGGCGGAAACCGGGCGACGGCCGAGGCGCTTCGAGGGCTCCCCCCTGCCCTCTGACCATGTCCCGCCGCTTCTGGATCGTCGCACTCCTGTCCGTCCTCGTCATCGGGGCCATCGTTGCGGCGGCGCTCGGCAGCGCCAACGACGACAGCGACGAGGAGCGCGGCTACTCGGTCGACGAGGACGTCGACCCGTACGAGGGCGCGGCCCCGTTGTCGCAATAGGCCCGCTGGCGGAGCCGCCCAGAACCGCGCACGCCGGCTGGGTGTCCGCCCGTCCGACGACGACGCCCCCCCGCCCATGCCCGCGTACGCCACCGTCCCCGAGGCCGACCTCACGCTCCGCGACCGGCTCGCGCTCGACCGGACGGTGCTGGCCAACGAGCGGACGCTGCTCGCCTACGCCCGGACGGCGCTGGCGCTGCTGGCCGGCGGCGTCACCCTGCTCCACCTCGTCGACGAAACGTGGGCGACGACGCTCGGAATCGCAGCGCTCCCCCTCTCGGTCTTCGTGGGGGCGTACGGGGCGTGGCGGTTCGTGCGGACCCGCCGGAGGCTCCGGGCCGTCGGCGACGCCTAGAGGTACCGGCGGAGCGCGTCGAGGTCGGCCGGGATCGTGTCGACGGCGACGGGCGCGTCCCACAGCGTCGCCAGCCGAGCGGGCGCGCGGGGCGTCACGCCGGTCGCTCGGGCGACGGCGTCGGGGAACTTGGCCGGATGCGCCGTCGACAGGACGACCGCCGGCCCGGTCTCACCTTGCGCCCGCAAGCGCCGGACGGCCTCCAGCCCGACGGCCGTGTGCGGATCGGCGAGGTAGCCGGTGGCCTGATGGACCGTCCGCATCGAGGCCGTCGTCTCGTCGTCGGTGACGGCCACGCCCCGGACCGTCTGGCGGAGGGCCTCGTCGGAGAACAGCGCGCGCAGCCGCTCGAGGTTGCTCGGCACGCCGACGTCCATCGCGTTCGACAGCGTCCGCACCGAGTCGCCCGCGGGGACGTCGGCCCCGTCCAGGAAGCGGGGGAAGCCGTCGTTCGCGTTGTGGGCAGCCACGAAGCCGGCGACCGGCAGGCCCGCGCGTTGGGCCAGCGTGCCGGCGGTGAGGTTGCCCAGGTTGCCGCTCGGCACGACGAACGTGGCCGGCTCGCCGGCCAGCTGCCGCGCTGCCCAGACGTAGTAGAGCATCTGGGGCAGCAGCCGGCCGATGTTGATCGAGTTGGCCGACGACAGTCGGCGCCCGCCCGCGCGGTGGGCGAACGCCGCCTTCACCAGCCGCTGGCAGTCGTCGAACGTGCCCTCGACCGCGAGCGCCTGCACGCCGTCGCGCTGCGCGATGAGCTGGCGCTCCTGGACCGCGCTCACCTGGCCCTTGGGGTAGAGCAGGACCACGCGCACGCCCGGGACGCCCTCGAAGCCGGAGGCGACGGCGCTGCCCGTGTCGCCCGACGTCGCCGCCAGGACGGTCACCTCGTCGCCGTCGAGCGCGCCGGCCATCAGCCGCGCCATCGTGCGCGCGCCGACGTCCTTGAACGACAGCGTCGGCCCGTGGAACAGCTCCAACACGAACACGCCGTCGCCCAACCCAACGAGCGGGATCGGGAACCACAGCGCGTCGGCAACGAGCGCGTCGAGGCCGGGCACGTCGAGCCACTCGGCCAGGACGCGGGCGCCGAGATCCGCCCGGTCGTCGGCCGTCGCCCAGCCGTCGGGGAGCGCCGGGACCGACGTCGGGACGTAGAGCCCGCCGTCGGGCGCGAGCCCGTCCAGGAGCGCGTCGCGGAACGGGACGGCCGCGCCGCCGCCGCGCGTGCTGACGTAGAGAGGAGTGGGCATGAGCGGTGGTGCGAGAGCCATCAGGAATCAACGACCGACGCGATGCCCCCGACGGGTGGCACGGACGCGAGGGTCGCAGCGCCGCGCGGTCAGCCATCGACCCCCCGAGCGCCTTGCGGGTCGACGCGGGCGACCCAGCCCTCCGCCTCGACCCCACCGCCCCGGCTCGCGGCCACCATCGCGTCGACGACGGCCTGGGCGTCGCCGTCAGGGACGAGGGCGACCAGGGCCGGGCCGGAGCCGCTGAGCGCGCAGCCGGCCGCGCCCGCGTCGAGCGCGGCCTGGCGGACGGCGTCGTAGACCGAGACCAGCGGCGCGCGGAACGGCTCGGCCAGCCGGTCCCGCATCAGGTGACGGCCGGCGGCGACCCAGTCGCCCTCCAGGAGGGCCCGCACCAAGAACGCCAGCTCGGCGGCTTGGGCCGAGGCGTCGCCGTGGGCGACCGTCGCGGGCAGGACCGCGCGCGCGTCGCGCGTCAGCACCTCGACGGCGGGCAGGACGACGGCGAGCGGCGGCGGAGCCGGCAACGTCAGCCGGCGGTAGGCGGTCGGGTCGGACGGCGAGACGAGCACGAGCCCACCCAAGAGCGCCGGCAGCACGTTGTCGCCGTGGTAGCCGCCGGCCGCCCGCTCGCCCTCCAGGACGGCCTCGACCAGCTCGGGTTTGCGAAACGGACGCCCCAGCACCTCGTTGGCCGCGACCGCGCCGGCGACCGCGCTCGCCGCCGACCCGCCGACGCCGGACCCCATCGGGATCCCCTTCTCGATGCGGAGCCGGAGGCCGCCCTCGGCGCCGACCTGGCGCAAGACGTGGGCCGCTGCTCGGGCCGCCGTGTTGCGCGCGGCGTCGGTCGGGAGCGAGGGCGGCCCCTCGGCCGTCACGCCGGGCGCGTCCGTCCGCCAGGCCGTGACGCGGTCGCCGGGGCCGGTGATGCACAGGCCGAGCGCGTCGTAGCCCGGGCCCAGGTTGGACAAGGTGCACGGGCCGAAAACGGTGACGGAGTCGGGGCAGTCGGTCACGGCATCAGCTCGGCCGCCTTCACCAGGTCCGCCAGCAGGCCGGCGGCGGTCACCTCGGGCCCGGCGCCCGGGCCCTGCACCACCAAGGGCGTCTCGTGGTACCGCGCCGACTGGATCAGGATCACGTTGTCGGTCCCCCGCGAGCCCCCGAACGGCGACGCCCGATCGACGGCGCGGACGCCCACGCTCAGCCCCTCGTCCGTGATCTGGCCGACGTAGGCGAGCCGCTGGCCCTCGGCCTCGGCCGCCGCGACGCGCCCAGCCCAGTCGGCGTCGAGGGCGCCGAGGCCGTCCATAAAGGCGTCGACCGAGACGTCGGCCAGGTCGGCCGGGACGAGCGACTCGACCTGGAGATCCGCCCGCTCGACCTCGCGTCCGGTCTCGCGCGCCAGGATGAGCAGCTTGCGGGCGACGTCCTCGCCCGTCAGGTCGTCGCGGGGGTCGGGCTCGGTCAGCCCCTTCGTTTTGGCCTCGCGGACGGCGTCGGAGAACGCGGCGCCCTCGGCCAATCGGTTGAACAGGAACGCCAGCGTCCCCGAGAACACGCCCTCGATGTGGTCGATCCGGTCGCCCGAGCGGAGCAGGTCGCGGACGGTGAACACGACGGGGAGCCCGGCCATGACCGTCGTCTCGTAGTGGTAGCTCACCTCGCGGCGGCCGGCGGCCTCGCGCAGGTCGCGGTAGTAGGCCATGTCGAGCGTGTTGGCCTTCTTGTTCGGCGTCACGACGCCGACGCCGGCCTCGAGCCAGCCCACGTAGCGCCGGGCCACGGCCTCCGACGCCGTCGCGTCGACCACGATCCGACGCTCCAGCCCGCCGGCGAGCAGGCGTTCGTCGAGCACGTCGAGGTCGGCGATCTCCGCCGCCGCGCCGTCCAACACGGCGACGCCGTCGGCCAGGGGGAGGCCGCCGGGGTCCCACGCCATCCGCCGCGAGTTGGCGAGCCCGACCAGTCGGAGGTGGATCCGGTCGCGCTCCATCAGCACCGGCGCGTGCTCGGCCAGGAAGTCGACCAGCTTCTGGCCGACCGTCCCGGTCCCGATCACGACGACGTGGACGCGCGCGCGCCGCAGCGGGAACGCCTCGTGGAGCGCGCCGAGCGCGGCCCGGACGTCGGCCTGGCGGACGACCGTCGAGATGTTGGTCTCGGCGGCGCCCTGGGCGATCGCGAGCACGTTGACGCCGGCCCGCCCCAGCGTCGCGAACAGCCGGCCCGCCAGGCCGGGCTGGTGCCGCATCCCCTCGCCGACGGCCGAGACGACCGCGCAGCCCGGGATCGCCTCGACGCTGCGGACGTCGCCGCGCGCGATCTCGCTGGAGAACGCGTCGCGCAACGCGTCGACCGACGCCTCGGCGTCGAGCCCGTCGACGACCACGCACACGCTCTGCTCGCTCGACGCCTGGCTGATCATCCGGACGTTGACGCCGGCCGCCGACAGGGCCTCGAACAGCCGCGCGCTCACGCCGACGACCGACTGGATCCCGCCGCCCTCGACGGTCACCACGGCCTGGTCGCGGACGGCCGACAGCGCCTTGACGCGCAGGTCAAGCGCGTCGGTCTCGTTCGAGATCAGCGTGCCCGGCTCGTCGGGGTCGAGCGTGCTCTTGATCTGGATCGGGATGCCGGCCCGCTCGGCGGGCAGCATCGTCCGCGGGTGCAGGACCTGGGCGCCGAAGTAGGCGAGCTCAGCGGCCTCGCGGTAGCTCAGCCGCGCGAGGGGGACCGCTTCGGGGACCAGGCGCGGGTCGGCCGTGTAGACGCCGGCGACGTCGGTCCAGATGACGCACGCGGCGGCGGCGAGCGCGCCGGCCAGGAGGGTCGCCGTGTAGTCCGAGCCCGAGCGGCCCAGCGTCGTCGTGACGCCGCCGGCGGTCGAGCCGATAAAGCCGGTGACGACGGCGACGCCGTCGGGCGCGAGCGCGGCGACGGCGGCGTGCGTCAACCGGCGCGTGGTCTCGAGGTCGACGGCCGCCGCGCCGAACTGGCCGTCGGTGCGGATCAGCTCGGCGGCGTCCAGGGCGACCGACGTGTGGCTGGCGGCGCGGAAGGCGGCGGCCACGATCGGCGCCGACAGCCGCTCGCCGGTCGCCAGGACCGCGTCGCGCGTTCGGGCGGTCGCCTCGCGCAAGAGCGAGACGCCGTCGAGCAGGTCCTCGAGCTCGCCTAGACGGGCGTCGAGGACAGCCTGGAGCGCGGCGCGGTCCTCGTCGGTGGCGAGGGCGTCGGCTGCCAACTCGTGCCGGTCGCGGACGGCGGCGACGGCGTCGGCGTGGCCGGACCGCGCCAGCGCCGCGTCGAGCGCCGCGAGCAGGTCGTCCGTCGTTCCGCCCAGCGCCGACACCACGACGACCTTCCGCCCTTCGGCCTCGGTGGCCGCGACCAACTCCACGACGCGGCGGATCCGCTCAGGCGTGGCGACGGAGGTGCCGCCGAACTTGGAGACGTGGGGGGCGGGCGGCATAGGGTCGGCGGGCGGGGCGCGGAAGCTAGGCGCCCCGCGTCGACGCCGACAACCGGATCGGGGCGGAGCCTGCCCTCGAAGCGCTTCCAGTCCTAGAAATCACGTCGAGCGGGTGGCGGCCGGCAGACGACGGACAGGGGGAACGGGCTGCCGAGGTCGCCAGCGGACGGACGGCGCCGACATCCCTCGTCGTCCTGGGCGGGGCGAAGGGCCTGGTGCCGCGCCACAGCAATTCTGGCGGGTTCCAGATCGAGGACGCGTGATTCGTGATTCTTCCCGGCGAGACTCACGCCTCACGGATCACGCATCCAGACCGCTACGCGCCAACCCGTCACGCTCTCTGTGACAGGCCACTAGCCGCCCGCGGCTCGGGGCAGCCCAGACCGACCCGGCGCCAGCGTCTGGTAGATCCTTCGCTGGCGCTCAGGATGACAGGGTGGGGGACACGACTCGCGGGACGGAGCCCGCGAGACCGCTCACCGCTCGCGCTCACTCCAGCTCGGCGCGGCGGGCGCGGAGCGCCTTGTTGAGCAGCGCGCGGGCGCGGAAGATGTGGGCCTTGACCGTCCCCAGTGGCAGGTCCAGCTCGGTCGCGATCTCCTCGTAGCTCAGCTCCTGCTGGTGCCGCATCACGATCACCCGGTGGTACTTCTCCGGCAGCCCCTCGATGGCCTCGCGCAGGATCGCGTTGCGCTGGTCGGTCACGATGGCCCGGTCCGGACGGTAGGTCGAGTCCGGGAGCTCCATCTGGAGCTGGCCGTCGCGCGTCTGGATCGGCTTGTCGATCGAGAACGTCGGCAGCTTCTTCTTGCGGATGTAGTCGATCGTGTGGTTCGTCGTGATTCGGTAGAGCCACGTCGAGAAGGCGTAGGCCGGGTTGTAGCTCTCGATGGACCCGAACGCCTTGACGAACGCCTCCTGGACGAGGTCGTCGACCTGGTCCGCGTCGCGGACCATCTTGCCGACGTGGCGGCGGAGCGGGCCTTGGTACTTGGTGACGAGCCGCTCGTAGGCCCGCTGGTCGCCGCCGAGCGCGTCGGTGACCGTCGCGCGGTCCTCCTCGCTGGAGGCGGACGGGGGGGCGGACGACGGCTCGGACATGGCGGGGGTGGGCGACGACAGAAGCTAGCGACGGCGCGCGCCGCTGAGACCCCGCCTCGGCCAGAGCGCCAGGGCGAGCACGTTCTCCCCCCTTGCCATCCGGAGCCGAGCGAAGGCCTGCCCCCGCGAAGGCGGGGGATCTCCGCACGATCGTCGAGCTCCGGCTCACCGTCGCCCACGACTCCTGCACCGCGTCGAGATCCCTTCGGCTCCGCTCAGGGCATGCCTTCACGTGCGTTCAGGATGACAAGGGTGAGGCCCCGGAGCAGCGAGCACGGGAGAATGCGCTCGCCCTGGCCAGAGCGCTGCTGGGCGAGGATCGCCTTGACGTGGGGACGGCGGGGCCCTACCCTGACCCCACCAGATTCCACCGGACGATGCCCCGACGACTCCTCTTGGCCGTCCTCCTGGGGTTTGCCCACGCCGCCCTCGCTCAGCCGACGACGATCGACGGAGACGTCGTGTACGGCCTTCTGGGATTGGAGTCGCCCGACCGGATCCAGGTCGGGCGCGTGACGGGCGACCTCGCCCCGTTCCTCCCCGACGGCGCCGTCCCGCTCGCCACGTACTCGGTGAGTGGAGAGGGCTCCTTGGCGGGCGATTTTGTGATCGGGGTGGCCCGGCTGGACGTCTCGGTGACGGAGGCCGCGGCCGACTACGCCGAGGCGGGCCCGGACGGGTGGACGCCGACGCCAGAGCCCTACGAGTTCCGCCGGAAGACCGAGAGCGGGTTCGTTGCGGGCGGATCTCCGCCCGGCCGCGAGAGGGAGTTCTCGTACACGCGGGACCGGGACGGCTCGCGGACCGCCGTGGCGGTCACCTTCCTCTCCCGCCCGGCCGGCGGGTCCTACGTCCGGGTCACGCGGCGGGTCGTCGACCTCTCGGGAACGCCGCTGGGGCGAGCCCGGCAGTTCCACCCCACCCTCGAAGGCGTCCTCCCGGCGCTCGGGCCGCCGCCGGGCGCGTACCAGCGCCCGCGAGGCGGCGGGGGCGGCTCCGACGACTACGACTCCACGGCCGACCTCACGACCGACCTCTCGGTCACTGACGTGGCCGCTCACTACCGAGACCAGATGGCAGCAGCCGGGTGGGACCCCGCCGGCGAGAGCTCGACCGACGGCTTCGCCACCTCGTCGTGGACGAGCCGCCGAGACGACCGGCCGGTCGTGGCCGTCCTCCTCGTCCACCAGGCCGAGCCCGGCCGCTACCGACTGAAGGCGCAGGTCACGGCCGTCGGAGACTGACGGCCGCCGCCGGACGAGCCTAGGCAGCCCGGTCCCGCCGTCGCACGAACCGGCGGCCCATCGACGGCGGGAACAGGAACAGGCCGTACGGCTCCTGCCCTTCTTTCGACAGCGACTGGTGGTGCCGGCCGTGGGCCCGCTTGACCGCCTGCGCCGCAGCCACCGACGTCTTCTTTGGGCCCAGCCGCCCATGCGCGTAGAGGTCGTGGAGGACAAAGTAAAGCAGCCCGTAAACGGCGATCCCGACACCCAGCGGGAACGCCGTGCTCGCCAGCGGGTCGGCACGGCCGGCCCAGATCAGGCCCATCGACAGTGCCCCGAAGCCGACCGAGAACAGGTCGTTCCACTCCAGCCCTTTGCCGTGGCCGTGCGCCGGGTCGTGGTGCGTCCGGTGGACCTTCCACAGCAGCCCGTGGAAGAGGAACCGGTGGAGCACGTACGACGCCACCTCCATGACGGCGAACGCGAGGGCGACGAGGAGCAGGAAGCGGAGCACGACCGGGGCGACAGCGGAGTAGCCAAGCTAGGCGACGGCTCAGCGCGCGACGGTCAGGAGACGCACCATCCGGCCGCCGCCGGCCTCGACCACCGCGAGGTAGACGCCCGGTGCCAAGCCGCTCGCGTCGACGCCGAGCCGATGTGTGCCGGCCGCCAGGGGGCCGTCCCACACCGTCGCCACGGTCCGCCCGAGCACGTCGGCCAGGCGGACCGTGGCCTGGCGCGGCGCGTCCAGCGTCACTTCGAGCGTACCCACCGTCCGCACCGGGTTCGGGCCGATGGCGAGCGCGACCCCGGCGTCGGGGGGCCGGGCCGTCGACACGCCCGACGTCTCGATGGCCCACAGCCCATACGGCTCGCCGAACTCGGCCACGTAGACGGTCGTGCCGATGGCGGTGGCGGCGATGGGGTTGCGGAAGCCGGCGACAACGCGCTCGGCCTCGACGGCCGTCCGGTCGTCGGTGAACCGGAGGCAGACCAGGTCCTCGCCCGGGTCCTCGAACGGCGCCAGCAGCGAGCCGCTGGCGTCCTCGCCGTCGGTCCAGCTCAGCACGACCGCGTCGCACGCCACGACCGGCTCCGGCGAGGGCTCGACGAAGACGAGCCCGAGCGGCGAGCGGTGCGGCGTGAACGTCGTGGCCACCAGCCCGGCGTCGCTGGCGTCGACGATGGTGCCGTCGGGCTGGCGGAACTCGTCCGCGTCGGGACCGAGATTCGAGATCGGGTCGGTGAACGCGACGCCGGCGGGCGGGGCCGGATACGTCGGGTCGTCGTAGAACGCGCCGGACTGGTAGGCCGTCGAGGCCGGGTTGACGAGCGGGTCGGCGTCGGGGTCGTAGCCGGGGAATCGCTGGGGCGTGTCGTTCGTCCCCATCCGCCAAGGGAACCCGTAGTGGCGGCCGGGGCGGAGCCAGTTGAGCTCGTCGCCGTCGTCGCGGTCGCCCGAGTTCTCGGCCCCGAACAGCTCGCCGTCGGGCGCGAACGCGAGCCCGAAGCTGTTGCGGGTCCCGTCGGCAAAGAGGAAGCCGCCGTCGACGAGCGCCGTCGAGTCGGCCGGGATCACCAGGTCGGTGGCGTCGGCGGGGACGCGCAGGATGGCCGAGGTGAGGGGGACCTCGCGGACACCGGGGAACGCGCCGTCGCCGTCCTGGACCTCGCCGTGGTCGGTGCGCGAGCCGCTGTTGAGCGAGAGCCACGTCCCGTCCGGCGAAACGGCGACGGCGCTCAGGCTGTGGTCGAACGCCGTCCGCCCGTAGGGGTACGGCGCCGTCTCGGCGACCGTCGACCACACGCGGACGCCGGTCTCGACGCGCCCGCGGCGGACAACGCCCACGTTGGTCGTCTCGGTCCGCCGGCTCCCGACGAGGAAGATCGTCCCCGCGCCGTCGATGGCGACGCTGTAGGTGGGGACCGGGGCGCCGTGCTCGTCGGACGTGGCCACCAACTCGAGCTCGGCCCCGCCCTCGGGGCGCAGGCGGTACAGGTCGCCGCCGCCGGTCAGCACGTAGAGCTGGCCCTCGGCCGGCTCGTAGGCGACGCCGACGGCGCCGGGCGGTAGCGTCGCCACCAGGGCGAGGTCGAGCGGGGCGAGCGGCGTCGGCTGGGCGAGCGCGGGGGCCGCCAGCACCAGGGCGGCGGCGAGGGCGAGACGTGGCATGGGCGGACGGGAGGACCGCGGCGAGTCTACGGGACCGTCGTGCCGGTCCGCACCGTACATCGGCTTGCCTCCCCCCCTCCCCTCGTGGCCCCCGACCTCCGCACCCTGTCCCCAGCCGAGCGGTCCGCGCGATGAGCGGCATCCCTCAGACCAACGACGACCTGATGGCCGAATGCGACGTCGAGACGTTGTCGGGCAGCACGAAGGGCGGTCAGCGGGCCAACAAGGTCGAGACGGGCGTCCGCCTGACGCACCGGCCGACGGGGACCGTCGTGATGGCCCGGCGCTCGCGGAGCCAGTTCCGCAACAAGGCGCTGGCGGTCGCCGAGCTGCGGCGCCGGCTAGAGGAGGCCGCCCGGCCCGTCGCGGTCCGCCGCCCCACCAAGCCGACGAAGGGATCGAAGCGGCGGCGCCTTGAGGCCAAGCGCCAGCGGTCCGAGAAGAAGGCGAACCGGCGTCCGCCCGAGGTGTGAGCGGGCGGTGGGGCCATCCCCGAGACCGCCCGCCCCCGGAAACCGACGCCCCGGAGGCGCATCCCCTTTTCCCTTCCTCTCCCTCCCCCATGCCCGAAGGACCCGACGACCACGGCCCCAGCATCAAGGACGACGAGGCCTACGAGGCGCTCCGCGACAAGGGCTACTCGACGCAGAAGTCGGCGGCCATCGCCAACGCCCAGGCCCACGGCGACATGCACCCGTCGAAGGCCGGGGGCCACGCCACGCCCTACCCCGAGTGGACCCGAGACGAGCTGTACGCCCGCGCCCAGGAGCTCGACGTCGAGGGCCGGAGCGACATGACGAAGGACGAGTTGATCGACGCGCTCCGCACCGGCTGATGCTCCGTCTCCTCGCCCTTCTCGTAGCCGTCGCCGGCTGCGCACCGCGTCCGTCGGCGCCGCCTGCGCCGCCGCCCGATGCCTCTCTGGCGCTGGCCGACACGGCGGCCGGCCCCGTCGCCCGCGTCATCCCGGTCGTCGACCTCCGCGACGGCCGCTCCGACACGCTCGACGTGGCCGGGCTGGTGGGCGCCGGCGCGGTCTCGTTCCTCGCCCTGCCCGACGTCACCATCGACGAGGTGAGCCCCGGGCGCGTCGTCGTCCGCGCCTCCGCCGACGCCGTGCCGCCCGTGCTCGTCCCGTTCGAGGTCGACGGCGTCCGCTACGTGATCGCCACCCGGCACGAGGACTCGCGGACGCTCGACCTCCGCCTCGTCGGGCTCGACTCGGCCGACCCCAGCCTGCTGGTGTTCGTGGCCCGGTCCGCCGACGGGGCGCCGCTCATGCTGGACGACGAGGACGGCGTCGCGCTCGTCGACAACCGGGTGCTGGAGGAGAACGCGCTCGACGTCCACGCCGACCGGCTGGTCCTGGACCTCGACGCGGTGGGGCCGGGGCGCCGCCGGATCCGCGTGGTCGCGGCGCCGCCCGGAGGCGCCTCGAACTGGGTCGAGGTCGTCGTGGTCGACGGGCAGCTGGTGGAGCCGCGGCGCTAGGCTGGGACGGCGGCGTGCTGGGCCACGGCGAGCGCCCGAGCCAGATCCGCCCACAGATCGGCCGGGCTCTCCAGGCCGACCGACACCCGGAGCAGGCCCGGCGCGATGCCGCCCTCGGCACGAGCGTCGTCGCTCAGGACGCGGTGCGTCAGGCCGGCCGGGTGCTGGATCAGCGTGTCGACCGATCCCAGGCTCACGGCCGGCGTCATCACGCGGACCGCCTCGACGACGGCGCGGGCCGCGTCGTAGTCCGCGACCTCGAACGCGAGCATGGTCCCCGGCCCGTCCTGCTGGCGGCCGACGAGCCCGAGCGGGTCGCCGCCGGGCAGGCCCGGGTAGTGGACGGCCTCGACCGCGGGGTGGCTCGCCAAGCGCGCCGCGAGGTCGCCCGCCGTCTGCTGAGCGCGCTCGACGCGCAGCGGCAGCGTCGTCAGGCCGCGGTGGAGGAGGTAGCCCGCCAGCGGGTGGAGGAGCGCGCCCGTTGCCACGCGGACCTGGCGGAGCCGCCGCGCCCACGCCTCGCCGCACGCGACGACGCCGGCCACCACGTCGCCGTGGCCGCCCAGGAACTTGGTGGCCGAGTGCATCACGAGCGCCGCGCCCTGGGCCATCGGCCGCTGGAGCACCGGCGTGGCGAACGTCGAGTCGACCAGGACGGGGACGTCGCCGGCCTGGGCCACCACGGCGGCGACGTCGACGAGCGCCAGCGTCGGGTTGGCCGGCGTCTCGGTGACGACCAAGCAGGTGTCGGGCCGGAGCGCGTCGGCGACGCCGTCGGGCGTGGTCCAGGTGACGTCGAGGCCCATCAGCTCGCACGTCAGGAGGTGGTCCGTCGTGCCGTAGATCGGGCGCGTCGCGACGACGTGGCCCCTCCCCGCCTGCGCGGCGGGCGTCGCGCGGGCCGCCAGCAGGACGGCCGTCAGCGCGGCCATGCCGCTGGCGAAGGCGACGGCCGCCGGGGCGTCCTCGAGGTCGGCCAAGGCGTCCTCGAACCGGGCGACGGTCGGGTTGTGGAGCCGGGCGTAGACCGGGTTCGGCGCCGACTTGTCGCCGGCCACGAGCGCGTCGAGGCTGGCCGTGGCCCCGTCGAGGTCGGCGAACGGGTACGTCGACGACAGGTCGATGGGCAGGGCGTGGACGCCGAGCGCGGCGAGGTCGGCGCGGCCGGCGTGGACGGCGCGGGTGGCGAGGTCGGGGCGGAGCTCCATGCGAACGTGTGGGTCGTGATCTGTCTCCACAGTAGGCTATCCTGTCGTCATCCCCAACGATGCCGAACAGGATTCGGAATCCGCTCCCTATGCGACCGCTCGACCGAATCGACCGCCAGATCGTGGCCCGTCTTCAGCACGATGCGCGGACCTCCAACAAGGAGCTCGCCGCCGCCGTCGGCGTGGCCCCCTCGACGGCCCTCACGCGGACGCGCCGGCTCGAAGCCGACGGCGTGCTCGTCGGCTACCACGCGGACGTCTCGGCCGAGGCGGTCGGCGCGGGGCTCCAGGCCCTGATCGGGGTCACGCTGCGCCAGCACGCGCGGCCACTCGTCGAGGCGTTCCAGGCGCACGCGCTGGGGCTGCCCGAGGTGGTCCAGGTGTTCCACACGACGGGCGCGAGCGACTTCCTGGTCCACGTCGCCGTCCGTGACACGGCGGCCCTGCGGACGCTGGCGCTGGCGGCGTTTACCGAGCGGCCCGAGGTGGCCCGGATCGAGACGTCGCTGCTGTTCGCCCACCGCCGGACGGCCGGCGTCGCCGTCGGGCCGGGGTAGCGGAGGCGTGGTTGGACGGGGAGGGGAACGCTTGGCGTGAGCGGTCGGACGCGACCTCAGGCGTCCAGGATCGACACTCCCGTCGTTCCCGCGAACGTGGGACCGCGAGCGAGCCGGCTCCCGAGCAGGCGGGGGGCGCCAGCCAATCCATGCCGGGCCGCCGTCGACCGCGAGACCGGATGGGTCCCCGCGTTCGCGGGGATGACGGCTGGGTTGGGTGACGCGCTGGCCGAGGACGCTCCGCCTTTCCACACCAAGCGTAGGGGTGCGAGAGCGTTCCTGACGAGACATCCCCTCCTCCCCATGCCCCCACACTCCTCCCTCGTCTCTCACCTCCGCGCATGGGCGACCTCAGGCTTTGCGCTCGACCCGCTCACTCGGTGTAGCGGCGGACGGTCTCGGGCCAGTCGGCGCTGTGGAGGCGGTCCAGCACGGCGCGCCCGAGCGGCTCGCGCAGGTCGCTGCCCTCGGCGACGGCCAGCGCCCACCGGTCGAAGGTGACCTCCGAGGACACGATCTCGAGGTCCGAGTCGGACGACCGCGTGGTCCGCAGGCGCGGGAGGGCGTCCGCGAAGGCGTCGAGCGAGTCGGCCTCGACGGCGGCGAGCCCGGCGGCGACGGTCGGGTACGGCTGCGCTTGGACGGCGAGGTCGCGGAGCACGCCGGCCGCCGCCGAGCCGTCCACGACGCCGATGCGCCGGTCCTGGAGGTCGTCCGGCAGCTGGAGCGAGCCGGACCCGGAGCCCGACCCGGAGCCCACCCCGAGGGCCGACACCAGCGCCGTCGTCAGCGCGGCCGTCAGCGCCATCGAGACCAACATCCACAACAGCGCCATCGACCGGCCGGGGACGGTCTCGGGGACCGTGTCGCCGTAGCCGATCGTGGTCATGGTGACGCCGGCCCACCAGAAGCCGTCCCAGATCCCGGCGCGGTCCTCGCGGAAGTCGTCGCCCTCGGCCTTGCGCTCGGCGGCCCACATCGCCACGCCGATCAGGAGGAGCAGCAGCGCCAAGCCCGCGGCGATCTTGAAGAAGGTCGGCGAGAAAAAGCGGCCGGCCACGGCGAGCGGGCCGCTCTCGGACTTCTGGGCCACGGCCAAGCGCGCGCCCAAGAACGGCACCGTGTAGTCGACGACGGCCTCGCCCTCGACCGAGGTCGAGACCACCGCGACGTCGGCGCGGCCGTCGGCGACAGCGGCCAGGGCGCTGTCCGGCGCGACGCTGAGGAAGCGGACGCCCCGGCCGAGCCCCTGCCCGACCTGCTGCGCAAAGGCCACGCCCAGGCCGTCCCACGTTCCGTCGGCGCTCTGCGAGGACAGCGGGGCCGCCTCCGAGACGGCCACGACCAGGTCCTCCGACTCGGCCAGCCGTGGCGGGGATTGAGCGGCGGCAGCGTGGGCAGCGAGAAGGACGGCGAGGAGGACGGGCAGGCGCATCGAGAAAGGGGGAAGTCCCTAGGCGTACGCGCTCGCCCCGCGGGGGTCTCCCCGGGGATCCCCCTACATCGCGGCAGGCCCGCCCCGCGTCCGGTCGCTCCGCTGCGGACGGAACCCGTCACGCCCAGACGCTCCCCAACGATCAGCCGTAGCGGCGGTAGTCGGGGTCGTCCTGGTCGTCCTCGTCGTCGGGGCCGAACGAGCCCAGGCCGGACAAGACCGAGCCCATCATGTCGGCGTAGCTCGCGCCGTCGTCGGCGACGTCCTTGCCCAGGAGCGAGTGCTGGTGGAGCATCTCCAAGGTCAGCTCCATCATCGACGCCTTCTCGGCCGGCGACGTCGGCGCGGTGTGGGCGTCGACGAGCGCGCCCAGCCCGTCGACGCGGTCGAGCTGCTGGGCGTAGGCGGCGAACGCCAAGTCGGTGTCGAGGTCGACGGTGTGGCCGCGCGAGAACCAGCCGAGGACCTCGCGGTAGGCCGCCCGCCCGCCGGACGCGCCCGACCCCTTCTCGGTCGGGTCCGGGAGGTACGTCTTGACGATGGTCGCGACGGCCTTGCCGACGAGGGCCCGGGCCACGCCCTGCGCCCCCTCCTGCTCGCCCTCGTAGACCAGCTCCACCTTCCCGGTCACGGCCGGCTCGATGGCTTCGAGGTCGCTCGCGCGGACCGTCGTCTCGGCCTCGCCGTGGACGATCGCCCGGCGCTCGGCCGCCGACACCAGGTCCTCGAGCGCCGCCCGCGTCAGCCGCGCCGAGACGCCCGACTTCTGGTCGACGTACTCGGACGCCCGCGCCTCGAAGGCCACCTGCTCGACGATCTCGCGGAACACGTGGGGCACGGCGACCGTGGCGCCGCCGTCGCGGTCGCTCCACGCCTCCTGCCGCGTGATCTCGATGCCGATGCCGAGCTCGCGCGGGTAGTGCGTCAGGATCTGCGAGTCGATCCGGTCCTTGAGCGGCGTGATGATCGAGCCGCGGTTGGTGTAGTCCTCCGGGTTGGCCGTGAACACCATCAAGACGTCGATCGGGATGCGGACGTTGAACCCGCGGATCTGGATGTCCTGCTCCTCCATGATGTTGAGCAGGCCCACCTGGATGCGCGGCTGCAAGTCCGGCAGCTCGTTGATCGCGAAGATGCCCCGGTGCGTCCGGGGGATGATGCCGAAGTGGATGACCTCCTCGTCGGCGTAGGTCAGCTTGCGGGTGGCCGCCTTGATCGGGTCGATGTCGCCGATCAGGTCGGCGATGGACGTGTCCGGCGTCGCCAGCTTCTCGCCGTAGCGGGCCGAGCGGTGGAGCCAGCTCACCGGCGCGTCGTCGCCGCGTTCGGCGATCACGTCGCGGGCGTATTTGGAGACCGGGTCGAGCGGGTCGTCGTGGATCTCGCTCCCCTCGACCTCGGGCACCCACTCGTCCAACAGCGACGGCAGCAGCCGGACGATCCGGCTCTTGGCCTGGCCCCGCAGCCCGAGCAGGATAAAGTCGTGGCGGCCCAGCAGCGCGTTCTGAACCTGGGGCACGACCGTTCGGTCGAACCCGAGGACGCCGGGGAACACGTCGTCGCCGGCCTGGAGCCGGGCGATCAGGTTGGCGCGGACCTCGTCCTTGACGGAGCGGGGCGCGTAGCCGCTGGCGCGCAGGTCGCCGAGCGTGGAGATCTGGGGGGCCGCGCTGGTACGGGCGGCGGACACGTCGGGCATCGGGGGGATCGCAGTCGGTGGCGTCCCTTCACGCCGCCCGCCGTGCGCCGTTCCTCCCCATCCGCTACGGCTGCCAGTCGACCTCGCCGAGCGTGAGCAGCACCGGCGGCAACGCCCGAGGATCGTACGGCCCGCGCAACGTGCGGACGGCGACGGCCAGCGCGTAGCGGCCGGGCGGTCGGTCGCCGAGCAGGTCCGCGAGCGCGACGTCGACCTCGGCCCGGAGCGGCTCCTCGATGCCGAGGTAAAACGGCGGGCTGTCGCCGTCGTGCCCCCCGAACGGAGTCGGCGGGGGTTGGCCGCAGGCGGCTTCGGTCTCGGCGTCGGGCGGACCGGAGCGGGGCGCGGCGTCGCGGCGGTCTGGGTCGGCGAAGGCCCACACGTCGACGGCGCACGGTGCCCACCCGACCACGTCGGGCCCCATCCGCGAGACCGGCACGGCGCGGACGACGGCGCGGATCCGCTCGTCCTCGACGCGGACGCTGTCGGCCGCGAACCGGACGCCGACGCGGAAGGCTTCGGCCACCAAAGGGGGCCGTCGGACGGCCAAGTCGAGCGGCCCGAGATCGACCGAGAGCGTGTCGCCGCCATCGCGGGACCTGTCGACCTCGTCGACGTCGAACACGGCCGTCAGCCAGTAGAGGCCGTCGGGGATCGAGTCGGTCAGCACCTCGGCCAGCGACGCGACGACGCGGAACTCACGGGTGTCGTCGGCGGTCACGGTCTGGCCCGGCGGCAGCGTCCGCATGGCGAGGTAGAGCGGGCACCCGATCCCGTAGCCGTCGGCCGTCCGCACGAAGGCCGTGGTGAGCGCGGGCGGCCCGGCGCGGAGCGAGTCGGGCCATCCGAGCACGGTCGCCGAGCACGCCCCGTAGCCGACCGCGAGCGGGCGTCGGCTCGTGTTCGTCAGGCGGAGATCGGCGCGGAGCGAGTCGCCGGCGACCCAGGCGCGGCCGTCGAGGCGGAGCGGGCCCGACGCCTCGCCCCGAGTGAGAGACGAGTCGGCCGACGCGCAGCCGGCGAGGGCCACGAGCGCGGCGACGAGGACGAGCGTGCGCATGTGCGGTGAGGATCGGGCCGCCTCGAACGCGCCGCCCTCGCGAGCGCTCCCGGTGCCCTATCTCGACGCCGGACGAACGGGCCGGGTGAACGCCCGTGCCCTTCGCCCGGCGGGGGGGTGTCGTACCATGTGTGCCCCTTTGCATCTGTCGTCCATGTCCTCGTCGTTCGTCCGCCTCGCGGCCCTCCTCGCCCTCGCCGTGCTGGCGCTGCCCGTCCAGGCCCAGGCCTCGCTGCCGGCGCACGCCGGCGTCCACATCCTGACGGCCGGGCCCGACGGCGGCCTGGCCTGCGACCTCGCCACCGAGGCGCAGGTCCAGGGCTTGCGCGACGCCTCGGCCCGCGTGGCCGGCCCGAGCGTCCGCCTGACGGCGCTCCCGTCGCTCAACGCCGAGGGCGTCTCCGACTTCCGGATCATCTTGCGGGCGACGGACCAGCTCCTGGACCGGCCGGCGGCGCTCCTGGCCTTCCGCCGCTCAGCGGCCCGGTGGGAGCGGGTGATCCGGAACGACGTCACGACGGTGATCGACGTCGACTTCGGGCCCGAGCGGTTCGGGACGCCCTACCCCACCAACGTCCTGGGCTCGACGGACTCGAACCTCCGCTTCGCCGGCGGCACGGCGGGCGCCGCCGACATGGTCGCCCGGCTGCGGGCGACCACCTCCGACCCGCAGCAGCTCGCGCTCTACAACGCGATCCCGGTCCCGACGCCCTCCAGCAGCGACCTCGGCCCGCTCGGGCGCGGCATCGGCGGGCTCATCTCGCTCCAGGTGCTCGGCTACGAGCCCCGCGCCACCAACCCCAACGCGGGGTTCGGCAGCGTCCCCTCGATCGGGTTCAACGACGCGTTCCCCTACGACTTCGACCCGACCGACGGCGTCGACGGCGACAAGACGGACTTCGAGGGCGTCGCCATCCACGAGATCGGACACGCGCTCGGGTTCACGTCCGCCATCGGGATCGCGTCGAACGCCGCGAGCGACAACCCGCTGTTTACGCCGTGGGACCTGTTCCGCGTCCGGCCCGGCGACGTGACCCCGGGCGAGAGCCTGACCGACGGGGTCGGCTTCGAGACGGCCCCGCGCGTCGTGACGCCCGGCCCTCCGAACGAGGAGGTGTTGGTGGTCGAGAACGGCCGGGAGTACTTCGCCCCGGTCCAGGTGTTCTTCGACGGGCTCGAGGAGGTCGAGGTCTCGACGGCCACCGGCGCGCGGACCGGTGGCGACGGCCAGCAGGCCTCGCACTGGCGCGACGACGCGCTCCGCCCGCCCTCGCTCGGGGCCGACCGCAAGATCGGGATCATGGACCCGAACCTGGGCCGCGGCACGCGCGACGAGTTCACCGACGCCGACCTCCGGATGCTCGACGTCATCGGCTACACCATCGACTTCGACCCGCCGACGGCGACGATCGCCCTGAGCGTCGACGGCCAAGCCATCGACGACCGGTTCCTGGTCACCGAGCCCGTCGACCTGGGCGACGTCGACGAGGGGGCGACGGTCGACGTCCCCCTCGTCGTCGGCAACGTGGACCCGGCGACGCCGCTCCAGTTCGAGGTCGAGGCCGAGATCACGACGCTCTTCCCGACCACGGCCAGCCCGACGCTGACGGTCACCGTGGCCGAGGGCACCGTCGAGCCGGGCGGCTCGGCGACGTTGGTGCTCCAGGTCGGCGGGTTCGGCGGGCAGGCCATCGGCGAGGGCGTCGTGCGGCTCCGGACCAACGACGACGACCGCGGCGTGATCGAGGTCCCGGTCGTGTTCACGGTCGGCGGCGCCGTGGCGCCGGAGCTCACCGTCGGCACGGTGCCGGCGTCGCTCGGCGACCTCGCCGACGACGAGCAGCGGACGGTCACGATCCCCGTGTCGAACGCCGGCACGTTCGACCTCACGTACCGCGTCCTGACGTCGCTCGTCACGCGGGGCTTCGAGTTCCCCGAGACGTCGGACGCGTCGCGCACGGCGGTGCCCCTGTTCGCGCGCGACTTCGAGGGGGCCAACCCGCTCGCGGGCTTCTCGTTCAACAGCAAGGCGGCCCCGGACCGCTGGCAGACCCGGACGACGGGCCCCGCCGCGCTCCCCGGCCACTCGGTGCCGACGGCCCTCTACTTCGGCCGGCTCAGCGGCGACGCCCAGTACTCGAACAACTCGCTCGGCCAGATCCGGACGCCGGCCATCGACTTTAGCGGGGTGAGCCCGGACAGCCGCATCACGCTGTCGTTCGCGCACTACCTCCAGGCCGAGGCCGGCTTCGACTTCGCCACCGTCCTGGTCTCGTTCGACGGCGGCGGCTCCTACGACGAGGTCGCGACCTCCGACGGCGGCATCTTGCGCAACACCGACGACGGGTGGGAGACGGTGACCGTCGAGGTCCCCGGCCTGGCCGGCTTCCCGACCCCCATCTTCTTCGCGTTCCGGTTCGACAGCGACGGGGGCGTGACCGACGAGGGCTGGTTCGTCGACGACATCGTGGTGGATACGGCCCCGGGCGAGGTCCCGTTCTTCGTGACCCCGGTGGCCGGCGTGATCCCGGGCGACGGGAGCATCACCCTCGAGCTGACCGCCGACGCGAGCGGGCTCGACGCCGGGTTCTACCGCGGGAGCGTCGAGCTCCGGACGGACCAGCCCGGCGACGACCCGGCCCCCTACCTCGTCGACTTTACCGTCGGCAACCCGGCCTTGCCCACCGTCGCGGTCGCCGAGGCCGTGCCGCCGGTCTCCGTCCCCGGCGGCGACGTCGCCGAGGCCACGCTGCGCCTGCGGAACGGCGGCGACGCGACCCTCTCGTACGTCCGCGTGCTAGAGCCGGCGACGAGCCGGTTCGAGGCCGGGGCCGCCGCCACCCTGGGCCGGGCCCGCTTCGACGGGCACGCCGCGCCGGGCACGGCCGTCACCGACCGCGCGCCGAGGACAGCGACCGCAGCTCGCACCTCGGTCCTCCCCGACGGCGACGTTCTGGGCGCCATCGGGTTCGGAACCTCGCCCCTGCTCTACGACCTCGCCCAGCTCGGCGACGGCCGCATCGCCGTGGTCGACGGCAGCCGCGAGGACCGGACCACGATCACGGTCGTGCCGCGTGACCTGTCCGACCAGGGCCAGACGTTCTCGGCGGCGCTCAACGCGACCGTCACCGGCATCGCCTACAACACCCAGACGGGGTCGCTCTGGCTCGCCCTGTTCGAGACGGTCCGGCTCGTCGAGGTCCAGCTCGCGAACGGTGCCATCGTGCCGACCGGGCGCGAAGCGGCCCTCGACTTTACCCCGTTCGGCGTCGACTACAGCCCCGAGCTCGACGCGTTCGTCATCGGCTCGTTCCAGACGTCGGCCTTGCTGACGGTGACGGCCGACGGCGAGCTGCTGCCGGGCTACCCCGCGTTCGTCGCCGGCCGCGAGGTCGAGGACGGCGCGACGTCGCTGCCGGGCATCTCGTTCACCCAGGGCCTGCTCGAGACGACGGGGCTCGCCAGCGAGCTCCTGGTCCGCGACCAGTTCGGGGTCGCCTTTGGGGGGACCGGCGGCGGGGCGTTCTCGAGCGAGATCCTGGGCGGGTCCATCGGCGTGTACGGCGTCTTGCGCGACCGGCTCGACCCGGACGGGTCGTTCTTCGTCACGACGCGGCCCGACGCCAGCAGCGCGGTCCAGTCGCGGCTGGTCCGGTTCGACCCGCCGGACGTCCCGGCCAGCGTCGGGACCCTCGTCCGCGCCGGAGCGCCGATCTTCGCCGACCGCTCGATCGAGCCCCAGGAGGCGTTCGACGTCCAGATCGAGGTGGACGGACGCGACCTCGACCCGGGGGACCGCGCAGACGAGATCACGTTCCTGACCAACAACCCGTCCCAGCCCGTCGTCCGGATCCCGCTCACGCTGAGCGTGACGCCGGTGGACTCGGAGGACGATGCCAGCGAGACGTTCGCGTTCTCGGGCGTCGACCCGAACCCGGTCGGGCCCGCGGGCCGCGTCCGGTTCGCGCTCGCCGCCGCCGCCGACGTGTCGGTCGCCGTGTTCGACGCCCTCGGTCGCCGGGTGGCCGTGCTCGCCCAAGCGCCGATGGCGGCCGGCGCGCACGAGCTCCCGTTCCCGGCGGCGACGCTGGCGCCGGGCGTCTACGTGGTCCGCATCGTGGCCGGCGCCGAGCGGGCCTCGCGGACGGTGACGGTGGTCCGATGATCCGGCGGGGACACCGTGCATGGTGTCCCCGCGCCGGCTCGCGTCACCGGTCGCGCCAGCGGTAAAGGAGGATCCGGCTCTCGGGCGTCTGGAGCACGCCCGGCGGGCGCGCCATCAGCACGGCCACCTCGACGGCCTCGCCGGCCCGGCGGACGGCGAGGTCGAGGGCCACGTCGGTCTCGATCCCGCGCGTCGGGCTGACGAGCACGCGTCCGAGCCGGCCCTCGCGGTCGTAAACGTCGATGCGGACGTGGTCGGAGCGCAGGTTGAGCACGAACAGGCGCCCGCCGAGCACGGCGGCGCTCGACGCCAGCAGCGGCGGCTCGTCGACGTCCCCACGCACGAACTGGGCCGAGCGGACCAGCTGGGTCGAGGAGAAGCCGGCGAGCGCGAGCGTGTCGGCCGCGCCCAGCCCGGTCCCCTCCACCGGCACCCGGTCGACGACGGGCCGGTAGCCGGAGAGCGCGGCGACGTCGCCCTCCCAGGCCCGCAGGAAGCCGACCGACCGCCACCCCGGCCCGGCCAGCGGTCGACGGCCGGTCTCGGCCCCGCGGTCGTCGAGCCGGACGACGGCCGGCGCCCGCGTGTCCGGCCCGCCCCCCACACGGACGGCGAGCAGGCCCGGGGCCGCGACGGCGGCCGTCGCCCCGGCCGGGGCCGCGACCTCGCGCACGACGCCTTGCCCGGGGACCACCCACAGCAGCGCCCCTCGCCCCCGCGCCAGCACCACGAGCGTGTCGCCCCGTACGCCGGCCACGTAGGGGAAGCTCTCCGCCAAGAGGTCGGTCCGGTCGAGGTAGTCGCCCCCGGCCGAGAACCGGCGGACGCTCCCCTGCTGCGTCTCGACGACCGCGAGCGCGTCGCCGACCCAGGCCAGCGTCGACGGGACGGGCATCGGGTCGGCTGGGGGCGCCTGCGCCGTCCAGACCGCCTCCAGCGTGTCGACGGGGACGGTCTCGGCGAGGGCCATCGACGCCGAGTCGGCCGGCGAGATCGCGCGGCTGTTCTCCTTCTGGCTCGACGGCAGGCACCCCGCGAGGGTCAGCGCGAGCAAGAGAGGGACAGAGAGATAGAGGGACGGCGTAGCGAAACGAGTCTCCTCCCCCCGGCAGGGGGAGGCCGGAAGAGGGGCGCTGGCCCGGTCCACGTGCTGGTCCGCAAGAGCCCTCCCCCCGTCCCCCTTCCGATGGGAGGGGGAGACTCTACGGCAAGGCCTCCTCGCTCCTCCGCCCTCGTGCATCCCGCACCCCCCGCGCAACTCCGTCATCGGGCCTCCCCCAGCGTCAGGTCGACGGCGAGCGTCTGGCCCCGGCGGACGACGCCCAGGCGGACGCCGTCGCCGGCCCGGCTGTCCACCAAGCGGTCACGGACGTCTTCGTTCGAAGCGACCGCCTCGCCCTGGATCGACACGATCACGTCGCGGGGGAGCAGGCCCGCCCGCTCGGCCGGGCTGTCCGACTCGACCGACGTCACGACCAAGCCGCGGGCGTCGCCGAGCCCGAGCTGCTGCGCCAGCCGGGGGCTCACCGGGCGGATGTTCAGGCCTGTGTAGAACGACCGGTCCACGACGCCGCTCTCGCGCAGCTCGGCGACCACCTGGCGGACGCGCCACGCCGGGACCGAGAACCCCAACCCGACCGACCCGCCCGACCGCGAGTAGATCGCCGTGTTGACCCCGATCACCCGGCCGAGCGCGTTGACGAGCGGGCCGCCCGAGTTCCCGCTGTTGATGGCCGCGTCGGTCTGGATCATGTCGCGGAAGACGCGCCCCTGCTGGGCCGGGAAGTCGCGGCCGATCGCGCTCACCACGCCGACCGTGACGGTCGGCTCGGCGGCCTCGAACAGGCCGAACGGGTTGCCCAGCGCGATGGCCCACTCGCCGACGACGGCGTCGCCCTGCTCCTCGAACGCGAGGTACGGGAGGGGCCGCTCGGGCTCCACCTTGAGGAGCGCGATGTCGGTCTCGGGGTCGCTCCCAACGAGGGTCGCCGACCGCTGGGTCCCGTCGGGGAACGCGATCGTGATCTTGGTGGCCGAGCCGGCCACGTGGTCGTTCGTCACGATGTAGCCGTCGTCGGAGATGACGAACCCGGAGCCGAGCGCCTGGACCTCCCGCTGGACGAGCTGGTCGGGGATCCGGCGGCCATAGTAGAACTCCTCGATGGGGTTCGCCCGGCGGACGTAGTTGCGGACCTCGATCACGTTGACCGACACCACGGCCGGGCTGGCCGCCTCGACCGCGCGCGTGATGGCCGTCCGCCGGCTCGTCGCGAGCTCGCCGTCCACGCGTTCGAGGGCGCCGGCGCCCTGACCGAGGGGGGCCTCGACGGTGAGCGGGCCGTCGGTCTGCTGGGAGAGGGCCGGCTGCTGGCAGCCGACGAGGGCGACGAGGAGGACGAGGGGAAGGCGCATGGCGGGTCCGGGAGGAGGGCGGCGTACGGGGGGGGTCCCGGTCGGTTTCTGGAGGGTCGTCAACGGGCCGGACGGGGGTGCACGTGCCCCGGGCGCCGGCGTACCCTTCGGCTTTCCAGCCGCTCGTCCGTGCCTGCCCTCTCCCGACGCCTCACCCGGATCGCGTTCGCCGGTATGCTCGCGTGGGTCGCGCTCCTGTTCGTCCCGCTGGCGACCGCGCCGGGCCCGTCGGAAGAGGTGGCCCACCTGGTGCTCCTGGCGCCGCTCGCCCTCGTCCCGCTGTTCCTGACGGCGAGCGTCCCGGCGTCCTTCGGCCCGGCGCCGCGCCTGCTGACGGCCGCGTCGTGGCTGCTAGCGCCGGGCGCGCTCGGCGCCGCCGCCGCCACCGTGGTCCCGGTGGGCCCACTTGCGGGCGGGCTCGCCGTGCTCTGGCTCGTGCCGACGGCCGTGCTCGCGGCGTGGGCCCTCGCGGAAGCCGTCGGCCACTGGCGGTCGGGGACGCTCGACGCGGCCGAGGTCGCCCTCGGACTGGGCTGGGCGACGCTGCCGGGCGGAGCCGTCTGGCTCGTCCTGGCGCGGTCCGGGGTCGACACGGGGTACTCGTCCCTCGTCGCCCTTCTGACGGCGGCGCACGTCCACTACGCCGGTGCGTTCGCCTTGGTCTGGGCCGGGCTCCTGGGGCGGACGCTCCCGGCCGGCTGGCGACGCCTGCACGGGGCCCTCGTCGCCGGGCTCGTCGCCGGGTTCTGGGCGGTCGCCCTCGGCATCGCGTGGGGGCGCGGGCCGGGCGGAGGCGCAGCCGTGGAGTCCGTCGGGGTCGCCCTGCTGGCCGGGTCGGCGGCCGGCGTCGGCGCGCTGGGCCTCGTCCGCGCCGGCGCGTTCGAGGACCGGACGGCGGGGCTGATGGTGGCCGCCTCGGGCGGCGCGCTGGTGCTCGCGATGGGCCTGGCGGCGTGGTTCCAGTTCGGCACGCGCCTCGGCCTCGACCCGCCCGACGTGGCCTGGATGGCGGCGCGGCACGGGTGGCTCAACGCCTTCGGCTTCGGGCTCTGGGGCGCGCTGGGCTGGCGACGGCTCCGGCCACGGCCGGGTTCAGTCCGGGTTCCGGGTTCGTCGTAGGACGGCACGGTGCCAGGGCCCGATGACCCCCAAACCTTCGAACCCCGAACCGTCACTCCAGAACCACCTCCCGCTCGGCCGACGCCGTGGCGCCGGTGGTTTCGTCGGCGACGGTCACGGAGAGCGTGTACCGGCCGGGGTCCTGGTCCCGGACGTCGACGAAGAACGAGACGAGCTCGTCAGGAGTGGAGCCGCTGGCCTCGGTCCGCACGGAGACGCCGGGGCCCTGGCCGCGGCCGAAGACGCGCCCGAGCAAACCGCCGCGCCGCGCCTGGGGCCGCAGCGTCGCCTCGACGGTCGTCCGCGTCCGCCCGTCCTCCAGCCCGAGCCCGTACACCTCCAGGACGACGTAGACGGGATCGGCCGTGGCGAACGCGGCCCGAGGCGCCGGCACGATGCCGAGCCCGTCGCGCACGACGAGTCCCCGGCCGTCGTCGTCGACGGACAGTGCCAGCAGCAGGTCGCTCACCCCGAACCCGCCGGGCAGCGGCTCGACGGCTTCCGTCGCCGTGCCACGCGCGGTGCCGCCGGCCCCCTCCACCTCGACGCGGACCTCGCCGGCGCCGGGCAACCGGACGGTCGCCGCGCCGGACCACACGGGCTCGCCGCCACTCCGCAGCACGCGCCCGTCCGCCAGCTCGTCCCGATCGTCGACCACCCGGCTCAGGACACCGCCGGCCAAGGCGAACACGCCGGTCCGGACGGGCACCTCGGCCCCACCGACAGGCACGCCGAACCCGACAACGACGTCGGTGCCGCCGTCTGGCGACCGGAACCGGGAGGCCAGCATCGGCACGTCGAGCGCGGTCTCGGGCGCGACCTGGGTCCGCTGCGGGTCGTCGCGCTGCATCTGGGCGTCCTGGGCCACGAAGTCGTCGTGGACCGCCGAGCGGGTCGCGCTGAACGCGAAGGCCGGCGGGCTGTACGTCCGGAACTGGCCGTCGCGCTCGGGGTCGTCGAAGACGAACTGGAAGTCGGGGTAGTCCCACACCCCGTGGAGCAGGTTGAACTCGTAGACCGGCGTGGCATCGTCGTCGGACACGAACCGGATGGACTCGCTCGGGCGCCCGTAGCGGACCCAGATCTGGCCCTGGTCCGTCTCGGCTCCGCGCCGAGGGACGTCCGTGAACAGGTCGCCGGCCGCCAGCCCAAACAACAAGTCGGCCTCGACGACGCGGGCGCGGTGCTCGGCCCGGCGCTCGTTGGCCTCGGTCAAGAAGCGCGGGTCGGAGGCCGTCCAGAACGAGTCGGCGACGGCCTCGGGGTCGGCATCGTACGCCGCGCGGCGACCGAGCGGGAGGAGCATCCGGACGTTGTCGTAGCGGGCGCGCTGGGCCGGCGTCATCCGCGCGAACGCCCGGTCGAAGGCGGCCTCGGCCCCGGCCGCATCGCCGAGGCGATAGCGGGCGAGACCGGTGTGGAGGTCGGCGCCGACGTGGTCGGACGCCGCGCGGAAGCGGCCGGCGAGCGCGTCGAGCCCGGCCCAGTTCTCGGTCACGACGGCGAGCGAGGCCGCGAGCTGGTGCGCCCGCGCGGCGCCCGGGTCGACGGCGAACCAGCGGTCGAGGAGCGCCGTGGCCTCCTCGTGCGCGTCGCGAGCCCGGCCGCTCCGGTCGAGATCGGGCGCCATCGCCTGCCGGTGCGAAGTTGAGAACCGGCCGCGTCCCTGCCGCGCGTTGACCTCCTCCTCGCTCACGAACCGGCCGTAGATGGTCTTGATGTGCCCGAGTGCGGCGCGGTCGTGCCAGTTCAGCGCGGTCCAGACGTGGTCCTCGGCGAGCACGCGGAGCGCGAGCGTGTCGGCCGGCGCTCGTTGGAGGAGCCGCCGCGCGCTCCCGACGAAGTGGGCCTGCTTCGCCGGCCGCGGGAGAGCCTGGACGAGCCGGCCGTGCCCGCGCAGCTCGAGGGCCAGCTTGAGGTGGCGGAGCGCGGCGTCGTCGGGGGCGTCGCCGAGCCCGTCGCGGACGACGCGGTAGGCCGCCGACGAGTCGCCGGCGGCCAGGAGCGCCTCGGCCTCGGCGGCCGGCCGACCCGACTGCCCCCACGCAGCGGGGGCCAAGAGGAGGACGAGGAGCGGGAGCCGCATCGGACCGACGTTCGTTTGAGGCGTCTACCGTTCCCGCCGCCGCCCGGGTCCTTCGGGTCACGCCGCCCGCTGGCGGCGGCCTGGGCGGGCGGCGGGCGCATTGGATCGGGGACCGCCCCCGGGGTCCGCGTCGTGCCCTCCGAGCGGGCCACCGCGCCCGTAAACTCTCGCCCCGTGCTCCGCCCTCTCCTCCTCGCCCTCCTTCTCGCCGCCAGCGCCCAGGCCCAGGCCGACCTGTTCGGCGTCGTGGCCGATGCCGAGACGGCCGGGCCGATCGTCGGGGCGACCGTGGCCTTGGTCGACGCGGCCGGCGCGGCGCGGGGGCAGGCGACGGGGACCGAGGGCCAGTTCGTGTTCCGCGGGCTCAGGCCCGGCCGCTACCTCGTCCGCGTGTCGGCAGTCGGCTACGCCGCGTCGGCCGACACGCTGGTGCTGGCCGACGGCGAGCGCCGCGACCTGGCCGTCGCCCTGGCGCCGGCGACGGCCGCGCTCGGCGGCGTCGAGGTCGAGGCCGCGCCCGCCCAAGCGTTGCGCGAGGCCGGCCTCACGCGGCTCCGCCCCGCCGACCTGGCGGCGCTCCCGACGGGCGACCCCGGCGGCGACCTGGCGGCCGGGCTGCTCGTCGCGCCGGGCCTCTCGACCGTCGGCGACCGCGGCGGCCAGCTCTCGGTCCGCGGCGGGACGCCGACGCAGAACCTGGTCCTGATCGACGGCATCCCGCTGTTCCAGCCGTTCCACCTGCTGGGCGGCTACAGCGCGCTGCCGGCCGGCGTCGTCCGCTCGGCCGACGTCTACACGGGCGGCTGGCCGGCCCGCTTCGGCGGGCGGATCGCGTCGGTCGTCGACGTGACGGGGCGGACGGGCCACAAGCGGCGCGTCGGCGGGGCGGTGACGGCGTCGCCGGTCCTGGTCGGGGCCGAGCTCGAAGTGCCGGTGGTCCCCGGCGACGTGTCGCTGCTGGCGTCGGCCCGGCAGTCCGTCGTCGAGCGGTCGGGCGAGGTGCTGGGCGTCGACCTGCCGTACCGGTTCTCCGACGCCTTTGCCAAGGCCCACGCCCGGCTCGACGCGACGTCGACGCTCCAGGCGACGGCCCTCCTCTCGGCCGACGACGGCGACGTCGGGATCAACGGCAACCGGATCACGACGCGGACCGAGGCGGCCGGCGGCCGGTTCTTCTCGATCTCGTCGGCGTTCGCGGCGGCCATCGACATCAGCGCGTACGCGTCCCGGTTCACGACCACCTTCGAGCCCGTGGGGTCGCCGCGCCGCGAGGCCGAGGCGCAGACGTACGGCGGCCGGTTCGGCTACGTCTACTACCTCGGCCCCCACACGATCCGGACGGGCATCCAGACGTCGTCGTACCTGTTCCGCTACGCCTTCCGGCCCGGCGCCGAGGCGCGCCAGAACACGAGCGAGGGCTCGGTCTTTGTCGACGCCGACCTCGCGCTCGGCGGCGGCGTCCGGGTCGAGCCGGGCCTCCGCGTCCAGACGTTCCCCGCCCAGGCGCGGACGACGTCGGTCGAGCCGCGCGCGCTCGTCTCGTGGGCCGTCGGGCGCCACGTGGTCCGCGCCGCGGCCGGCGTCTACCGCCAGGAGATCGTCGGGCTCCAGGACCAGCGCGACGTCGGCGACGTGTTCACGGCCTGGACGACGACGCAGGCGGGGCTCCCCGTCCCGACGGCCGTCCACGTGCTCGCCGGGTGGGAGGGCGTCGTCGGGCCGCTCCGGCTGGGCGTCGAGGGCTACGCGAAGGCGCTCTCGGGGCAGACGATCCTGCTCGACGGCCGGCTCCTGTCGACCAACGGCGACGCCCGCGGGGTCGAGCTGACGGCGGCCGTGCGGCTCCCGGGCGTCCGCCTCGACGCCCGCTACGGCGCCCAGTCGCTGGCCTACCGCGACGCCGAGCGGACGTACCGGCCGCCGTTCCACCGGCCGCACCGGCTGGCCGTCGACGGCCGCGTCGAGCGGGGCCCGTTCGCGCTGGCGGTCGCCGTCCAGCTGACGTCGGGTCGGCCCTACACCCAGGTCGTCGGGGCCTTCCTCGACCTCGACGAGGACCTGAGGCGAGGCGTACCGATCGAGACGGCGCTCGGCGAGCCGACCGTCCTGCTGGCGCCGGAGCCCTACGGCGCGCGGACGCCGCCGTACGCCCGGCTCGACGTCTCGGCCGAGTGGGCGCTCCGGATCCCCGGCGCGCGCGCCGTCGTGCAGGCGGCCGTGCTCAACGCTACCGACCGGGCCAACGTGTTCTACTACGACGCCCTCCGCGCCGAGCGGGTGGACCAGCTGCCCCTCCTGCCGACGCTGGGCCTGCGCGTCGAGGTCGAGTGACGCGCCCAGCGTTCTTGCTCGCGCTCGCCCTGCTCACGGGCGCCTGCGACGACGCCTTCACCCCCCGCGCCGACGACGGCCGGGCGTTCGCCGTGTTCGGCACGCTCGACGGACGGACGGACCGCCAGACGCTCCGGGTCCAGGACCTCGCCTCGAACGTGTTCGAGACGCCCGACCCACTCGCGGCGACCGTCACGTCGACCGAGCTGACGTCCGGCCGGGTGACCGCGTGGCGCGACTCCGTGGTGACGCTCGCGGGCGGGGTCCGCGCCCACCTGTTCGTGGCCGACCTTCCGGTCGCCGCCGGCGAGGTCCACCGGGTCGAGGTCGTCCGCGACGACGGCGCCCGCTCGACGGCGACCGTCCGCCTGCCCGTCCCCGTCGTCACCGCGAGCCCGGTGCCCCCGACGTCGACCGTCCGCGTCGAGGTGGCCGCCTTTGAGGGGCGCGTGGCGGAGCCCGTCATCCGCTACCAGGTCCGCCGGCCGGACGTCGGCCGGGACACCTCGTTTACGGCCCTGACGTCGCCCCAGTCGGGGAGCGGCGGCTTCGCCTTCCTGGCCTTCCTCGACGCCGCCGAGGTCCGGGCGACGACGTTGCTCTACGGCGCGTCGACGGGCGACCCGGTCCTGATCGACGCCCGGCTCGAAGGGCTCGCGAGGAGCGACGAGCCGGTCCCCGTGTCGAGCGGCGTCGGCGGGGTGGGGTGGGTCGTGCCGGTCTCGCTCGCGATTCCGTTCCCGGTCGACAGCGTGACCCGAGTCGGATTCGTCGACGGCCGTGGATGAGGGTGGCCGTCGTGATTCCGGCTCGAGACGAAGAGGCGTCGGTCGGCACCGTCGTCCGCGAGATCCTGGCGACGGGGCGGGTGGCCGAGGTCGTGGTGGCCGACAACGGCTCGCGCGACCGGACGGCCGAGGTCGCTCGCGCCGCCGGCGCGACGGTCGTCTCGGAGCCGCGCGCGGGCTACGGCCGCGCCTGCCTCGCCGGGGTCGCCGAGGTCGCCCGCCGCCCACCCGACGTGGTCGCCTTCGTCGACGCCGACCGGAGCGACGACCCCGCCGACCTCTCCGCGATCCTGGCGCCCATCGAGCGCGGCCAAACCGACCTGGTGATCGGGAGCCGCGTGCTCGGCCAGCGCGCCGGGCGCGTCGAGCCGGGCGCGCTGCTGCCGCAGGCCCGGTGGGGCAACGCCCTGGCCGTCGCGCTCGTGCGGGCCCGGTGGGGCGTTCGCTTTACCGACCTCGGCCCGTTCCGCGCCGTCCGCTGGGCGGCGTACCAACAGTTGGGAATGCGCGACCCGACGTTCGGGTGGACGGTCGAGATGCAGGTCCGCGCCGCCCGCGCCGGCCTCCGGACGACCGAGGTGCCCGTCGCCTACCGCAGGCGGGTCGGGCGGTCCAAGATCACGGGGACGGTCAGCGGCACCGTCCGCGCCGGCGCCAAGATCCTGTGGACGGTGGCCACCCACGCCGTCCGCGGGCCGCTCTGACGCGGGTCGGTTCGGCTACCGGAGGGCCTCGTGTAGGACCCCCGCCGACGCGCCGGTAGGACGTCGCCGGCAGAGGGGTGCCTCCGGGACGGTCTGGGTCCGCTTGGGTGTAGACTCCCGTCTCGGGCCGAACCAGGGAGGTCCGGCACGACCGTCGGGGCGTCGCTCTGTGGTGGGGCGGCGCCCCGACCTCGTGCTTCTCGGCCGCTTGCGGATCGCCCACACGGGCCTCAAACACGCGAGACCCGGCTCGCGTGCATCGCACGGACCGGGTCTCTGGGCGGAGAGAGAGGGATTCGAACCCTCGGTACGGTTGCCCGCACACACGCTTTCCAGGCGTGCCCCTTCAGCCACTCGGGCACCTCTCCGGGGACGGAAATCTACACGCTCGGGCCCCGGGCGGATCCAAAGGAACGCCGAAGACGGGGCCCGGAGCGCCGGCCGCGACCGCGCCCTACACTGTCATGATGTCCTTCTCCTTGGCCTCGAGCGTCTTGTCGATCCGGGCCACGTAGCGGTCGGTCATCTCCTGGAGCGTCTGCTCGGACTCGTACTGCATGTCTTCGGAGAGCGACTCGGCGGTGGCCGTCTTCTTGATCGTGTCCTTGGCCGAGCGGCGGGCGTTGCGGATCGAGATCTTGGCCTCCTCGCCCCGGGCCCGGGCCGTCTTGGCGAGATCGCGGCGGCGCTCCTCCGTCAGCGGCGGGATCGAGAGCAGGATCTGGGAGCCGTTGTTGGTCGGGTTCAGGCCCAAGTTCGCGTTCGTGATGCCGCGCTCGATGGCCCCGATCGTGTTCTTGTCGTACGGCGAGACCGTGATGAGGTCGGCCTGGGGCGCGGCCGTGTTGGCGACCTGGTTGAGCGGGACCGTCGCGCCGTAGGCCTCCACGCGGACGCTGTCGAGCATCTGGGGGTTGGCCCGGCCGGCGCGGATGGTGTTGAGCTCGTGGACGAGGTGGTCGAGAGCGGCGTCCATGTCCATCTCGGCCTCGTCGAGGGCCTCCTGGAGCTGCGGGTCGATCATGGGTGTGAGTCTGAGCGGAGGGTGGGGGGTCAGGCCAGGACGAGCGGCTCGTCCCGGACGTCCCAGTGGACGGTCGTCCCGACGGGCTCGCCGCGCAGGACGCGGGCGAAGGTGCCGGGCCGGTTCATGTTGAACACGATGAGCGGCAGGCCGCTTTCCTTGGCGAGCGTGACGGCCGTGAGATCCATCACCTGGAGGTCGCGCGTGATGACCTCGGCGCCGTGGATGGTGTGGTAGCGCTGGGCGGACGGGTCCGTCTCGGGGTCGGCCGTGAACACGCCGTCGACGCGCGTGCCCTTCAAGATGACCTCGGCGTCCATCTCGGCGGCGCGGAGCGCGGCGGCGGTGTCGGTCGAGAAGTAGGGGTGGCCCGTCCCGGCGCCGAACACGACGACGCGCCCCTTTTCGAGGTGACGGATCGCGCGGCGCCGGATAAACGGCTCGGCGATCTCGTTCATGTCGATGGCCGAGATCAGCCGGGTGTGGAGCCCGACGCCCTCCAAGGCGTCCTGGAGCGCCATCCCGTTGATCATCGTCGCCAGCATCCCCATGTAGTCGGCGTGGGCGCGGCTGGACATCTTCTCGCCCTGCGGCGAGACGCCGCGGAAGATGTTGCCCCCGCCGATCACGAGGGCCACCTGGGCCCCCTGGTCGACGGCCTCCTTGACGTCGGCGGCGTACTGGCCCAGGACGCCGTGGTCGATCCCGAACGCCTTCTCGCCGAGCAGGGCCTCGCCGCTCAGCTTGAGCAGGACGCGGCGGTAGCGGAGGCCGTCCCCGCGCGAGGACGTGGGGGACGACGGGTCGTCGGACGGCATAAGACGGGGGCGGCGGGAGCGGCCCCGAAGGTACGGCCCGGTGGCCGAGGCCGGCAACGGCGTCCTGGGCTCGGGGCTTGGGAACCGGGGGTCGGCGGCGGTTTACCTAGGCCCTCCCCTCCCCCCGTGCATGGCCGCCCGTCCCAAGCCCCCCGTCACCGGAGACCGCGCCGCCACGCGGGCGCGCCTGCTGGCCGCCGGCCGCCGCCAGTTCTCGCGCGCCGGCTACGGCCAGGTCGGCGTCCGCGAGATCGCGGCCGAGGCCGGCGTCAACGCGGCGCTCATCAACCGCTACTTCGGGTCCAAGATGGGGCTGTTTACCGAGGTCGTCGGCGACAGCTTCACCATCGGCGACCTGCTGGTGGGCGACCGGGCCACCCTCGGCGACCGGCTGGCGCGCTACCTCCTGCGGCCCCGGCGGTCCGGGTTCGACCCGACGCTGGTCCTCTTGCACTCGGCGCCGCACCCCGACGCGGGCGGCGTGCTCCGGGCCGCGCTCGCCGAGCAGGTCGTCTCGCCGCTGGCGGCCTGGCTCGGCGGGCCCGACGCTCGGGAGCGGGCCGGCCTGGTCGTCGCGGTCCTGTTCGGGTTCACGCTGACGCGCGACGTGATCGGGACGTCGACGCTGGGCGACGGCGGGGACGTCGTTCGCAAGCATCTGGGCGACGTGCTCCAGCGGCTCATCGATGGGGCGTAGCTTCGCTACGCCGCCGGGGTCGCGGCGCTACCGGACCACGGCGAGCGGCCGGACGGCGGCGTCCGCGGCCGTCACGGCGCGGACGACGTAGACCCCGGCCGGAAGCCCGGCGACGTCGACGCGGACCGAGTGCGTACCCGGCGCGAGAGGCCCGCTGTGGAGCTGGGCAACCGGGCGGCCGAGGACGTCGAACACGGACACCTCGACGTCGCCGGCCGTCGCGAGGCCGCTCGCGGGCCTGCTCGAACAGGGTCTGGATGCGCGTCCAGCGCTCGGCAGCGTCGGCCATGTCGGAGGGGATGAGGTCTACGACGAGCGCACGGTCCGGCCGCCCGAGCGGTCACACTGCCGGCGGGTCGTCGCGGAGCGCGTGGCTGAGCCATGCCTTAGCCGCCTGCCAGTCGCGGCGGACGGTCTTCTCGGAGACGCCGAGGACGTCGGCGATCTCGGCCTGCTCCGGCCCCCCGAAAAACCACATCTCGACGACCCGAGCCGACCGCTCGTCGAGCGCTGCCAGCCGGCCGAGCGCCTCGTCGGGCGCCAGCAGCTCGTCGGTCCGCGTGATGCCCCCGACCTCGCCGTCGTGGAGCGTCACGGCGAGCTCGCCCCCGCCGCGCTTGGCCGCCCGCCGGTCGCGGGCGTAGTTGACCAGGATCCGGCGCATGGCGATCGAGGCCACGCCGACGAAGTGCGAGCGGCTCTGCCAGTCGGCCCGGGTCTGGTCGACGAGCTTGAGGTAGGCCTCGTGGACGAGCGCGGCCGTGTCGATCGTGTGGCCGTCGCGTTCGCTACGGAGCCGCTGCCGCGCCATCTCCTCGAGCTGACTGTAGACGAGGGGAAGGACCGCGTCGATGGCGTCCCGGTCGCCGGCCTGAAAGTCGGCGAGGAGCGCGGTGACGTCGGCGGAGGGCATCGACAAGTGGTGCAGAGACAAAAGGTACGGGCCGGTGTCCGGTCTGCGGCGGGATCGGTGCGCTTCGGGGTGAGGGTCCATCCGACGCCCTCTCTCCTCCGTCCTTTTCCGACACGCCATGACCTCGCTCCGCTTCCTCCTCGCCCTCGCCCTCCTTCCAGCCCTTGGCGCCTGCGACAGCGCCGGCCCCGACCCGGACCCCGGGACTGACCCGGGCTCCGTGACCGCCGCGATCACGATCTCCCTCGACGGGATCACCGCCGTCCGCGACTGCGACGCCGGCGACAACCCCGGCGACTTCCACTTCCGCGTGGCCGTCGTGGACGGCCGCAACCAGGCCGTCGGCCGGGTGGTCGAGATCCCCAACGGGGCGTACGGCACCAACGGGGCGTCGGACAACACAGTCCAGCTCGACGACGGCAGCACGCTCCCGGTCCGCGAGACCATCACGTTCTCGCTCCCCGAGGAGACTGGCAGCGCGTTCACGCTCGCCTTCTCCATGACCGAGTGGGACACGACCACGAGCCGGGACCCCGACGCGGACGACGTCACGCAGAACCGGACCTACGACTTCCGAGACGGCCGCTTCCAGAACATCGCCGGGGCCCAGTCGATCACGGCCTTCGGCACCGACTCCTCCACCTGCCGGACGTCGCTGGCGTACACGATCACCGTGGAGTGATCCCGACTCCGGGAGGAGTGTGGGCGGATGGGAGCGGACGTCCGCCCACACCCCGGGCCGCACTCCGAGGTAGGCCTACCACAACCAATGGAACGGGATTGTCCGGTAGCGCTCGCGACCGCCCTTCCCAGCGCGCAGGGGCGGGCCCGGCGGTCCGTCCCCCGAGGAGTCCGGCGGAGGCCGAGCCGGCGCGGCTGCGAGGGCTTCCGGCGACCGGCGTCATCGGAAGTCCAGTGGTCTAGCCCCGGCCGAAACGGGCCAGGATCGAGGGCGTCGTCGGCCACCCGGAGCGGACTCCGGGGCCGGCGCCGGGCTCATCTGGACGAACGGTGGTCGCGTGGTCTGGACCGGGCCGGGCGAGGGGACCCGGTGACCACGCGGTGGCCCTCCCGCGCCCTGACGTGGCCTCGACTCCCGCCTACCGTACAGTACGGTCCCATTACTCGTCGGACCCCGTTCTGCGGAGACGACGAGTGAGTTCAGCCGCCGAGCGCGAACCGGACGAACCGGCGCAAGTCGGCGCCCTGGCCCTTGAGCATCTGGGCCACCGTCTGCGACGAGTCCTTCACGAACGGCTGCTCGACCAGCACGTTGTCCTTGAAGTAGCGGCCGAGCTTGCCCTCGGCGATCTTGTCCAGGATGGCGTCGGGCTTGCCCTCGGCACGGGCCTGCTCCCGGCCGATCTCGAGCTCCTTGTCCTGGACGTCCTGGGGCACGTCGGCGCGCGTGGCCGCGACGGGGTTCATAGCGGCGGCCTGCATGGCGACGTCGCGGCCGGCCTCGGCCAAGTCGCCGGAGCCCGTCATCTCGACGAGCACGCCGAGCTTGGCGCCCGGGTGGATGTAGTCGACGACGGTCCCGCCGTCGCCGGCCTCGACGACCTCGAAGCGGCGGACGTCGATCTTCTCGCCGATCTTGCCCGTCATCTGGATCAGCGCGTCGCCCAGGGGCTGGCCGCCCACCTGGACCCCGGCGCGGGCCGCGTCGAGGTCGGCCGGGCGCGCGGCGAGCAGGGCGTCGGCGATGGACTGGGCAAAGTCGACGAAGTCCTGGTTGCGGGCGACGAAGTCGGTCTCCGAGTTGACCTCGGCGATGACGCCGGTGGCCCCGTCGGCCGAGGTGGCCGTGACGATGGCGCCCTCCGACGCCTCGCGGTCGGCCCGCTGAGCGGCGACCTTCTGGCCCTTCGTCCGCAGGATCTCGATGGCCTTGTCGAAGTCGCCGTCGGCCTCGACGAGCGCCTTCTTGCAGTCCATCATGCCGACGCCGGTGGCCTCGCGGAGGGTCTTGACGTCCTGTGCCTTGATTGCCATGGGTGGGGTGGGTTCGGGGGTGTGGGGGAGTGTGGGGGCCGCTCTTAGATGCGTGATGCGTGACACGTGAGGGTACTCGACCTCGGCACGGCGGCCGGACGGGTCACGTATCACGCATCGCGTGCCGATCTCAAGCGGGGTCCCGGAGCGAAGCCGGCCTGGGCGCTACGCCGTCTTGTCGATGGCGGCCTGCGTCTTGGCCTCGGCCTCGGCGTCGGCCATCGTCGTCACCGGCTCGGCCTCCTCGGCCTTGGCCTCCTCGGCGTCCGCCTTGACCTCGTCGGCCGCGCGGCTCTGGGCCTCGGCGACGGCCGCGTCACGCTCGACGGCGCCGGCCTTCTGGCCCTCGACGATGGCGTCGGCGATGGCCTCGGTAAAGAGGGCCACCGACTTCATGGCGTCGTCGTTGGCCGGGATCGGGAAGTCGACCAGGTCCGGGTCGACGTTCGAGTCCACGAGCGCGATGATCGGGATGTTGAGCTTGCGGGCCTCGTCGACGGCGATGTGCTCGCGCTTGACGTCGACGACGAAGACAGCGCCGGGCAGCTTGCCCATGTCCGAGATGCCGCCGAGGACGCGGTCGAGCTTCTCGAGCTCGCGCGAGCGCATGAGGCGCTCCTTCTTCTTGAGCTTGGCCGTGGTGCCGTCGGCCTCCTCGCGGCGCAGCGTCTCCATGCGGCGCAGGCTGCCGCGGATGGTCGCGAAGTTGGTCATCATGCCGCCCTGCCAGCGGTCGACGACGAACGGCATCCCGGCCCGCTCGGCCTGCTCACGGACGACGTTCTGGGCCTGCTTCTTCGTCCCGATAAACAGGATCTTGCGGCCCTTCGAGGCGAACCGGGCGGCCGCGTCGGCGGCCTGGTCCAGGAGCGTCTGGGTCTGCTTGAGGTCGAGGATGTGGATCCCGTTCCGCTGCATGAAGATGTAAGGGGCCATCTTCGGGTTCCACCGGCTCGTGAGGTGCCCGAAGTGGGCGCCGGCGCGGAGGAGGTCTTCGATCGAGGCGCGTGCCATGTCGTGGTCTGGGTGTGGCCCGGAGGCCGGAGGTTGTGCCTGGCCCCGCCGTCGGCACCGCTGGCGACCCGACGCCGAGGTCGGGCACCCGCCAGCGGCTCGGGCGAGGGGTGAGATGGGGTCCAGGGTTCGAGGTTCAGGATTCGCTCAGGTGAAGCACCTTGCGAACCTTGAACCGTCAAACCCCGAACCCGAGCGGTTTACCGCTTGCTGAACTGGAACTTCTTGCGGGCCTTGGGCTGGCCCGGCTTCTTGCGCTCGACCATGCGGGGGTCGCGCGTGAGGTAGCCCGCGTCGCGGAGCGGCTTGCGCAGGTCCTCGTTGAACTCGACGAGCGCGCGGGCGATGCCGAGCTGGATGGCCTCGGCCTGGCCGGTGAGCCCGCCGCCCTTGGCGTTGACGAGCACGTCGAACTGGCCGCGGAGCTCGGTCAAGTCGAGCGGGGCCGTGGCCGAGGCCTGGCGGATCGTCGTCGGGAGGTACTCCGCGAGCGGCCGCTTGTTGACGACGACGTTGCCGGCGCCGGGGCGGAGGTAGACGCGGGCGACCGACGTCTTGCGGCGGCCGACGGCCTGGTACTGGGTTGCCATACTGGGAGGGTGCGAGGGGTCGGAGTGCGCAGGTCGGCGCGGGCCGACCCTCGCGGGACTAGTCGATGGTGAGCGTCTCCGGCTGCTGGGCCGCGTGCGGGTGGTCCGGGCCGGCGTAGACGTGGAGCTTGCGGTAGAGGTCGCGGCCGAGCTTGGTGCGCGGGAGCATCCCCTTGACGGCGCTCTCCAGGATCCGCTCGGGGTGCGTCGCGCGGACCTCCTTGGGCGTCCGCGAGCGGATGCCGCCGGGGTAGCCCGAGTGCCGGTAGTACTGCTTGTCGGTCTCCTTCTTGCCCGTGAACCGGACCTTGCCCGCGTTCACGATGACGACGTGGTCGCCGACGTCCATGTGGGGCGTGTACTCCGGCTTGTGCTTGCCGCGCAGGATGGTGGCGACGCGGGCGGCCAGGCGGCCGACGACGACGTTCTCGGCGTCCACCACGTGCCAGGCCTGCTCGACGTCGCCGGGCTTGGCGCTGTAGGTCTTGAACGAGGTCGTGTTCATAAGGGGGAGGGTCTGGGGCCCGGGCGGCGTCGCCGGCGGACAAAAAAGCGGGCGGCCCGGGGACCGGCGCAGAGCGCCGCCGTCCCGACCGCACCGCGACCGGCGCGCCGGCCGTCCGCGAGTCAGGTGCGGACTGGGCGCAATCGAAGGGTCCAAGCTAGACCCCGCGCCCCCGGGCGGTCAACGTGACGAGGCCCTTCGGAGGCCCGATTCGACCGGGTTCAAGGATTCTTCCCCGGCCCTCCGGGGGACCTCTATCTTCGTGTCTGACCGACGGTTACCGGCTCGTGCCCTTCGATCGCTCCGCCCGGCTCGGCGCGCTCGCGCGCCACCTCCCCTTCGGCGTCGACGACTTCGACGCCGCCCGCGACGCGTTCCTGACGTGGCGGCGGACGGGCGACGACGCCGACCGGCAGACGGTCCAGCTCTGGGCCTACTGCTACATCGTGTGGTACTTCTACGGCAAGTTCGCTCGGGAGCGGACCGGCAGCCCGAGCGACCTCGACGGCGTCATCGAACGGGCCTTCCGACGGACGTTCCGGTCGATGGACACGGTCCGCGACCCCGAGCGCTTCCCCCAGTTCGTGAGCGTGGTCTGCCGGAACGTGCTCCTGTCGTACCGGGCCCGCAGGCGCCCGACGGTCGAGATGGACGACCACCTCGCGCCGGTCCCGGCCTCGGCGGCCGACGGGCTCGACCGCGTCCTGGTCCGCCGGCTCATCGTCCGGGCCATCGACGCCTTGCCGCCGGCCGTCTCCGAGGTCGCCCGGATGCGGCTGCTCGAGGGCCGGTCCTACCACGACATCGCCCAGGCCACCGGCCACCCGCTCGCCACCGCCCGGACGTACTACTCGAAGGCGATCGCGCGCCTCCGCGCCGACCCCGATCTCCGCGCGCTCCACACCGACGCGCCCCCCGATGGGCGTGAGGTCCCGGGAGTGGGGAAACGGAGGGGTTAGATCCACCCGCCCGCAGGGTCTAAGAGGGCCCGTGACGAGTCCCCAATGCGGAGTCGCCACGGAGGACGTCCAGGCCCCGCTCTCGACCGACAAGGAGCTCGTGCAGGGGCTGAGGTCTGCGCCTCGTCCGTCACCGGGCGGCGTCTCGCGGGCTGCTCGATGAGCCACGTTCCTTTCCCACCACGTTGATCGCCAGGAGCCCCGCTAGGAGGCCCCTCTTCGCTGAGCTCTAGGCACCGATCCCCCCGTCGTGTCCGACATCGTCTCCCTCCTCGACGCCTACCCCACGCTCTCGCCGCCCGAGCGGGCGGCAGCCGACCTACGCCTCCGAGATCTCCCCGAGTGGGCCGAGGCCTACGCCGAGGCGCGCCGGCTCGCCGCCCTCGTCGACGCGGCCACCGCCCCCCCCGACGCCGACGACGTGGCCCGGGCGACCGTCGGCCGTCGGATGGGTCGGGCTCTCGCCGCCTTCCCCGACATGGCCGCCGAGACGGACCGCGTCGAGGCCCGCCTGCGAGAGCTCGAGGCGGGCGTGGAGGACCCGATCGCTCGGTTCGAGCGCTTGACGGGGTCCACGTTGCCGGAGGCGCCGGCTCTCGGCGGCGACTCGCTCCCCGGCCGCGCCCGCCTCGACCGTTCGCCGGCGGCCCCGGCGCGGCGCCGAGCCCCGCGCTGGGTGGCCGCCGTCGCCGCCGTCACGGTCGCCTACGCCGTCGTGCTGGCCGTGTCGACGGCCGCCGTCCCCGAGCGCGCACGCGTGGCCGGGCTCAGCGAGATCGAGACGGTCACGCCGCCCGTCCTCCGCGGACCAGACCGAGCCGCCGACTCTGAACAGCTGGCGCGCGCACTCGGCGCCGTCCGCGACGCACGGCGGTCGACGCACGGCCTGTTCCCGCACTACGACGCCGCCCGCCTCGACGCCGCAGCCGACTCCCTGGCCACGGTCGCCCGCCAGGCCGACCCGACCTCGTGGGTGTCTCAGGAGGCCCGGCTCGCCTGGGGGCGTGTCCTCGTCTACCGGGGCCGCGACGCCGAGGCCGCGCGCGTGCTCGGTGGCCTCGTGGAGCAGGGGAGCTACCGCGGCTCGGCCGCCCGCCGCCTCCTGGACGCGCTCCGCGACGAGGCGTAGATCGTCGGTGGGGAGGCTGGACGCCCGGCCGTGCCGGTTCGAGCTGGCTCGGCCCGTTCCTCCGGCGCGGGGCCAGACGGTCGCGACGAGCCGGGAGGCGCAGCAGGGCGAGCGCATGCTGATGATCTCCAGCCCGGACCCCCCGTCGAAACGGGGACCGCTTTCCGAGCCTGGGAGCGCAGCGACCGGCTGGGAAGCGGGGGGTCTCGGGTTAGCATGCGCTCGCCCTGGGAGGCGCAGACCCGTGCCGGGACGGTGGCACCGCGTGGCTCTAGCTTGGCCCGGTCTCCCCTCTCCGACTCGTGTACGCCTACGTCTCCGGCACCCTCGCCGACAAGAAGCCCACCGAGGCCATCATCGAGGCCGCGGGCCTCGGCTACCGCCTGCTCATCCCCGCGTCGTCGTTCGAGAAACTGCCGGCGGTGGGGCAGCCGGCCAAGCTGGTCACCGCGTTCGTCGTCCGGGAGGACGCGATGACGCTCTACGGGTTCGCGACGGAGCCGGAGAAGACGGCGTTCGAGACACTGACGGCCGTGAGCGGCGTCGGGCCGAAGCTGGCGCTGGCGGCGCTGAGCGCGATGAGCCCGAGCGAGCTGCGCGACACCGTCGTCTCGGGCGACGCGGCCATGCTCACGCGCGTACCCGGCATCGGCAAACGGACGGCGGAGCGCCTTGTCGTCGAGCTCCGCGACAAGTTCGCGGGGATGGACGGGCTCGACGCCGGCGGCGCGCTCGGCGGAGACGGCGCGGCGGCCGACGCACGGTCCGACGCGCGGTCCGGCCTGGAGGCGCTCGGGCTGAGCCGGGCCGAGGCCGAGAAGCGGCTCCGCAAGGTGCTCCGGGCGCACCCCGGGACCCAGTCCGCGGAGGACCTCATCCGGCTGGCGTTGCGCGAGGCGTAGCCGGCGGGGGGGATACACTCCGGTAACACCCCGGAGACGGACGGGCTCCTAGCTTGGCGTCCGCCCGCCCCCCTTCCCCATGGCCGACGCCTCCGAGGGCCCGCTCGACGACGACCGCCCCACCGTGCTCGTCGTCGACGACGAGCCCGACCTCGTCGAGCTCCTCCAGTACGCCCTCGAGTCCGAAGGCTTCGCCGTGCTCACGGCCACCGACGGCGTGGCGGGCTTGGCCCTCGCCGAGTCGGAGAAGCCCGACGTCGTCGTGGTCGACATCATGATGCCGCGGATGGACGGGGTCACGCTCACCGCCGAGATCCGCCAGCGCGCCCCGCTCCGGCTCACGCCCATCCTGATGCTGACCGCGCGGACCGGCGAGCGCGACGAGATCGCCGGCCTCGACGCCGGCGCCGACGACTACCTCCCGAAGCCGGTCTCGCCGCGGCGCCTGGTCAGCCGCGTCAAGGCCCTGCTCCGGCGCGTCGAGCGCGAGGGGGAGGCCACCACGACCCAGGTCCGCGTCCACGACCTGGTCGTCGACCGCGACCGGTACGTCGTCGAGCGGTCGGCGACGGACGAGACGTTCCGCCTGCCGCGCAAGGAGTTCGAGCTCCTGTTCTTCCTGGCCAGCCACCCCGGCCGCGTGTTCGAGCGCGACGAGCTCCTGAGCGCCGTCTGGGGCGCCGACGTCGTCGTGGTCGACCGGACCGTCGACGTCCACGTGCGGAAGATCCGGGAGAAGATCGGGAGCGACTACATCGAGACCGTCAAGGGCGTCGGGTACCGGCTGGCGGAGACGCTCGGCGAGGGCTGAGGCGCGGAGAGCGGAGGGTGCCACGCGCTGGCTTCGCTGGCACGGCTCGCTCCAGGGCCCGGTCTGGCCGGTCGTTGTCTAGTGGAGCGTCACAGCAACTCTGACGGGTCCAGATCGGCGATGCGCGATCCTTCCCGATGAGAGTCACGGATCACGGAGCACGCATCGAAGGCGCCTGGGGCCGACCCGACAACCTCTCTGTGGCGGAGCACTGTGCTTTAGCGAGGAGCCCACTGCGTTGTGGAGGCCTCGCGACGCCGGACGGGGGCAGAGGGGACGAAGGGACCAGGGCCAACTCACGAGCCCTCTTCGCCCCTCCGGTCCCAGGCCCTCTCCGGTCTCGATCCGCAGAAGACCTCCGGTTTTTGCACTGGGGAGGCTTCGTGGGTACAGCCCGCGGCGAAGGGGTCCTGTCGCCGTCCCCATTCTCTATCCTCTCCCCTCCACTCCCCCCTCCCCGTTGACGGCACCGGTCCCACGTCCCGCCCGAGTCCACCGCCTGGCGCTCCGCGTGGCGGGCGCCGTGGCCGGGCCCGTCGGCGGCGCGGCGGCGGTGGCGGGCGGGCTCGCCGACGGGCTCGCGACCGGGCTGTGGATGGCGCTCGCGCTGGCCGCGGTGGCGGGCGTCGCGACCTACGTCGCCGTGTCGCGACAGGTCGCGGGGCGCCTCGAGCTGGCGCGGCAGACGCTCCGCGAGGCCCGCAAGCGGCGGTTCGACGCGCTCGCCGCGCTCCCGGCCACGGGCCGCGACGAGCTCGACGCGCTTATCCACCAGGTCGGGCGAGCGGGGCGGACGCTCCAGCGCGAGATCGAGCGGCTCGAGCGGGCCGAGAGCTACCGCCGCGAGTTCCTCGGCGACGTCAGCCACGAGCTCCGGACGCCCATCTTCGCCGTCTCCGGCTTCGCCGAGACGCTCCTGGACGGCGCCCTCGACGACGACCGCGTCCGCCGGCGGTTCGTCGAGAAGATCGCCCAGAACGCGAGCCGGCTCGACGCGCTCACCCGGGACCTCTCGGACATCTCGAAGCTCGAGACCGGCCGGCTCCAGGTCCACCGGGCCCCGTTCGACCTGGCCGCCCTGGCGACCGAGGTGGCCGAGGGGCTCGAGCGTGTGGCCGAGGAGCACGACGTGGCGCTCGCCGCCCGGGTGCCGGCCGGGCTGGCCGCCGTGGGCGACCGCGACCGGATCCGGCAGGTCTTGGCCAACCTGGTCGAGAACGCCATCACCTACAACAAGCCCGGCGGCCACGTCGAGATCACCGCGCGGGCCCGCGACACGGGCGACGTCCGCGTCCGGGTCGTCGACGACGGGATCGGGATCCCGGAGGAGGCGTTGGGGCGACTGACGGAGCGGTTCTTCCGGGTCGACAAGAGCCGGTCGCGGGTCCGAGGGGGGACCGGGCTCGGGCTGGCCATCGTCAAGCACATCCTGGAGGCGCACGGGCAGCGGCTCGACGTCGAGAGCCGGGTCGGGTACGGGTCCGCCTTCGCGTTCGCGCTCCCGGTCGCGCCAGCCCCGCCGACCGGCGACGGGTGGGCCGAGGCGACGCCGTCGCGCCGGACCTCCGACGACCGCTGACCGGCGACGGCTGTTGGAACAACGGCCGACGCGGGGACCGTACGACCGCGCCCGCCCCACCTCCCGTCGTGACGCTCGCCGACCTTATCCAGCAGGACCGCTTCGCCTCCCCCGCCCACGAGGCGATGCTGAACGTGCTCGCGACGTCGTCGTGGATCTCGGGCGAGATCGCGGCGGCCCTGGCGCCCCACGGCGTCACCCAGGCCCAGTACAACGTCCTGCGGATCCTGCGCGGGCGGCACCCGGCGTGCTACGCGTGCTCCGAGATCGGCGAGCGCCTGCTGGACCGGACGCCCGACGTGACGCGCCTGCTCGTCCGGTTGGAAGCGCGCGGGCTCGTCCGGCGCGAGCGGGCCGAGCACGACCGCCGCGTGGTCGAGGTCGAGATCACGCCCCAAGGGCTCGACGTCCTCGGACGCTTGGACGGGCCTCTCCAGGAGACCATCGAGCGGATCGGGGGCCACCTCTCGTCGGCCGACTTGGGCCGCCTGTCGGCGCTCCTCGAAGCGCTCCGGACCGACCAGACCTGACCCGGACGCGGGGCGTCTCGCGCGCTCCGAATGCGGCGGCTCTGCTCGGCGTCTACCTGCAGGTGCTCGGCCCGGCCTGCTCCACGACGGCCGTGCGGACGTCGGGCGCGAACGCGGCTACCGTTGTCCGGTAGCAGTCGTAGGGGACGTCGGGCGAGAGGTGCCACAGGTCGACCTCGGCCACGACGGCCTGGCCCGGTCCCAGCCCGTTGATCAGGGTACCGACGGACGCGTCCTGTATCGGCGGCGTCTGGACCTCGAGGAAGATCGACTCCAGCGGAGCCGTCCCCGTGTTCCGGACCTCGAATCGGAGTGCGGAGCGTCCGTCCTCCGTCTGGATCGGCTCGGCCGCCGAGACCTCGACCACGTAAGGCTCAGGACCGCCGGCGTCGCAGGCCGAGACGAGAGCGGCGAGGGCCACCCATCGGCGTGGAACCCTGGGGAAAATCATGGCGACAGGAGTGGGCCGAGCCGTAGGCCCGCGCCTACCAGGCCGGCTGGCCGCGGACGGCCGAGAGCTTCGCCTCGGCCCCCTCGTTCGGCGAGAACGTGCCGACCCAGACCACGTAGGAGCCCGGCGCCGCGCGCGCGAACGTCACGGCGGGGTTGCTCCCGTTGGCGTCGTCGGAGCAGTGCCAGCGGCCGGCGGGGTCCGAGACCAACAGCGTCGTGTCCGAGCCCGAGACGGCGTAGATCGAGAGCGGGCCGTCGCCCGAGACGGTCAGCTTGGCCGACGGGCGGGCGTTGTTGATGAAGCCCGAGCACCCGCTGCCGGGCACGGCGTTCCGGTCGCCGCCGCCGGCCTGGAGCGCGACCGAGACGGGCGCGTCGGCGACGGCGACCGCGTGGGCGGGGGTCCCGTTGGCCCGGGGCTGAGCCTGGGCGGGCAGCGCGACGGCCGCGAGCGCGAGGGCGAAGAGAGAAGCGAGACGCATAACCGGAGAGGGCAAGGAGGACCGAGGAGCCTGCAAACGCGGTGCCGAGCGCGTTTGGTGCCGTCCGATACGCCGGCTCTCCATGATCGTTCTGTGTCCCTCCGGCCCCGCTACTCGGCCCGGAGCGTCGCCGTGGCCGGCTCCGTCCGCCGGTAGTAGGTCCCGATCCAGACCGAGTAGGTGCCGGGCCCGGCGCCGACGGTCACGGCCGGGTCCGAGCCGTCGGCGTCGTCGCTGCACGTCCAGGTGCCGTCTGGAGCCTGGACGACCATGGTGAGGTCCTCGTCGCCCGTCGCCGAGACCGTCACCTCGTCGCCGTCGGTGTCGACGGTGGCCGAGGGGCGGGCGCTCAGGAACCCGTGGCAGGCCTCGCCGACGACCGGGTTCTGCACCGTCCCGCCGGCCTCGACGTCGGCCGTGTCCATCGCGCCGACCGCCAGCGCCGTTCCGCCCGGACCGGCCACGATGTCGGACCCGGCGTAGTCCCCGTCGGACTGGGACACGCCCCCGAAGCCGCCGTCGTAGCCGCCGCTGACGACGACCTCGCCCGGCATGGCCGACACGGTGGCCTCGACGGGCGCCTCGTCGCCGAGCTCGCCGAACAAGCTGAAGGCGCCGACCCAGACGAGGTAGCGGCCGGCCTCCGGCGCGTCGATCTGGACGCCCGGGTCGAGCCCGTCGGCGTCGTCGCTGCAGAACCAGCCGCCGCTGGGCGTCCGCACGAGGAGCGTCAGGTCGGAGTCGGACGAGGCCGTGATCGCGAACGGGCCGTCGCCGCGGAGGTCGAGGGCGGCCGTGGCCCCGGCCTCGACGTAGCCGGCGCACTCGGTGCCCTGGACCGGGTTCGGGCCGGACGGGCGGACCGTGACCCCGACCGAGTCGCCGTCGGAGTCGTCGGCCGAGAGGCGAGCGACCGGGACGGCGTCCAGGTCGAGCGGGACGTAGGTCCCCTCCGAGTACGGCGTCGGCTCGTAGTCGTAGTCGTAGTCCTCCGCGAACACGTCGTCCATCCGGTCCGTCTCGCCGACGGTCAGCGTGGCGCCGACGGTCTCCGTCACGGCGCTGAACGTCCCGACCCAGACCGCGTAGGTCCCGCTGGCCGGCTCGTAGACGTGGACGACCGGGTCGGTCCCGTCGAAGTCGTCGTTGCACACGACCCCGCTGGGCCCCTTGACGGCCAGGACGAGGTCGGCGTCGAGCGCGCTCGCGCCGATCGTCAGCACGCCCGTGCCGCCGTCGGCGTCGTAGTCGATGGCGACCGTCGGTCGGGCCGCGTCGACAAAGCCGGTGCAGGTTGTGTCGCTGGCGTCGAGGTCGACGCTTTCGAGCGCGTCCGGCCCGCCGGCCGAGCCCGAGAGCGTGAGCGCGCCCTGGGCGGCCTCGAAGCCACCGATGGCCTCGACCGTGCCCGCCAGCGGCGTCGCGCGGGCGTCGAGCGGGCGTCGGGGCGGCGGCGGCCCGGCGTACAGGGTGGCCTCGGGCTCGTCGGGGTCGGGCGAGAACGCGCCGAGCCAGACCGCGTAACGCCCGGCCGGCGCCGACGGGATCTCGACGACCGGCAGCACCCCCTCCGTGTCGTCGTCGCAGGCCCACGTGCCGTCCGGGCGGTGGACCGCCATCGTCGCGTCGAACGCGGTGCGGACCCACACCCGGAGGTCGCCACCGCCCCAGTCCACGACGACGTCCGGGGCCGTCGGGTCGACGTAGCCGGTGCAGCCGGCCTCGGAGAGCGGGAGCTCGACGGGCGTGCGCGCGGTGAAGGCCACCGAAGCGGCCACGCCGCTAGGCGAGAGCGTGCCCGCCACCGGCGCCGCGTCGGGGTCGATCGGCTGGGCCGAGACGGCAGAGGCGAGCCCGAAGGCGAGGACGGCGAGGACGGCGCGAGACATGGGGCGGTCGGGGAGGAAGCCGCAAGGTCGGCACGGGCGCTCGACCGGTCCACCCCGCCGCCCTTGGAGTTCGGGCCACCCAGCCGACGGCCTATGCCCGACGCGTCGGCCTACCGTACGTCCACGGAACTACGTTTGGACGCGCGGGGCTCGGGAGGGGGCCAATGGGCCGTGGCCCGTAGCGAGCGCGAGCGTTCGACTGGCGACTCGCCGTTGGCCCGTGTACGTGCGCAGACCTGCTTGGTGAACTGCCCACCTGTTGCTGTCGGGCCATGGAGGTTGGACGCACCACTCAGATGTCTTCGCTCGCGCCCGCCCCGGCTCCACCCACGAACACGGCGCCCGAGCGCGGAGCCAGCACGACCGCCCCGGCCTCGCCCACCGGCCGAGTCCCGACGTGGAACGCCAGCGGCAGGTCCACCGCCACCCGCTCCGGGGTCGTCCCCAAGTTCACCACGACGACGGCCCGCTCGCGCTCGGTCTGGCGCGTGAATCGGAGCAGGTCGCCGATCGGCGCCCACGCCAGCGTCCCTCGCACGAACAGGTCGGTGTGCGACCGGCGGAGGCCGAGCGCTCGGCTCGTCAGCGCCCGCAGCGCGCCGTCGGCGACGACGGGGACGGGGGGCCGCGTCGAGTCGGCCGCCTCGGGCGCGTAGTCGAGGTCGTCCCACCGCATCGGGCGGCGGTCGTCGGGCGACCGCGCGCCCCACACGCCGACCTCGTCGCCGGCCAAGACGTGGGGCGCGCCGGGCAGCGTCGCCTGGAGCAGCCGGTACATCCCGACCGCGTGAGCGGCATCGGGGCCAGGCTGGGAGGCGTCGTAGCCGGGCCAGGAGGCGGGCGTGGCCTCGTCGTCGAGCACGTTCGCGTTCGCCAGGGCCGTCAGCAGGCGCGGGCCGCCGACGTTGCCGGCCATCGACCAGAACGCGGGGAGGTGGTCGGCCGCCGTGGCGGCGTAGAGGTCGGACAGCTCGGCCGCGGCGTCGGCCGGGGAGACCTGGGGGCCGGCCGGGTCGAGGAGCTGCCGGAGAACCCGGGACGCTCGGCCGTCGGCGAGGGCGTCGAACGCGCCCACGGCGTCGGTGGCCGGCCCGCCGACGCGGCCGACGAGCACGGCGTGGGGCTGGATCGCCTTCACGACGCGGCGGAGCGCCCCGCGGAAGTTGGCGCTGCCCGCGTCGGCGTCCAGGCGGAACCCGTCGACGCCGTCGCCCGGGTCGCCGTCGCCGTCGGGGTCGAGCCAGCGGACGGCGATGGCGAGCGCGTTCGCCTCGGCGCTGTCGGCGTGGGCCGGGAACGACGCGGCGAGCGAGCCGGGCCACTCGACGTCGAGCACGACGCGGATCCCGCGGCCGTGGGCGGCCTCGACCAGGTCGAGCAGCAGGACGTCGGCCTGGGTGGTCCCCCACGTCTCGGGGTCGCCGGGCGTCTCGAGCCCCGCCGCCTCGCGGTCCCGCGTCGGCCGCGGCCCGAGGTGGGGGGCGACGTGGTGGGGCGCCTGGGGGTCGGCGACGCGCAGGACGAGGGCGGTCACGCCGAGCGTGTCGAGCGCGGGGAGTCGATCGAGGACGCCCTGGAGGTCGCCGCCGTAGCGCCGGAGCGGGACGGTCAGCGCGGGGTCGCCGAGGGCCCGCTCCCAGTCGGCGCGGGCGGTCCAGTCCGAGGTCCACGCCGTCGGCTGCCACCCGGCACCCAGGAGGGCGGCCGTCGAGACGGCGCCGGCCGCGACGGCCGCGGGCGTCGGGTCGTTGGAGAGGTCGCCGTTGCGGAAGCGGTCCACGTCGATCTCGTACCAGACGGCGCCGGCGGCCCACGCGGGCGGCGTGTCCGGCACCGGCGGCAGGTCGCCGAGGCCCAGCGTGGGCCCGTCGTCGGTGCGTCCGCAGCCGGCGAGCAGGGCCAGGACGGCGAGGGCGACGGCGAGGGGCGTGCGCGGGGCGAGCGGGATCGTCGGCATGGGGAGCCAGGGGACGGGGAAGCTAGCCGCGCCCGGTACCGGCCGGCCGGGCGGTAGCTTGGCGACGTCCCCCCGCCCGCCCGTGTCCGCCTCGCCGTCCCTGCTCCAGACCGTCCGCGACGAGGTCCGCGCGCTCGACCCGTCGGCCCGGGCGCTCCGCCAGTTCGGGTGGGTGGTGGGCGGCGTGCTGTTGGCCATCGGCGGGCTGCTGCTGTGGCGGCGCGGGGCGGGCCCGGCCGTCTGGGCGCTGGGCGGCGTCGGCGGCGCGCTCGTCGTCCTGGGCAGCGTCGCCCCGGTCGTCCTGCGCCCCGTGCGGACGGGCTGGATGACGCTCGCGTTCGCGCTCGGCTTCGTGATGACGCGCGTCCTGCTGACGGCGGCGTTCGCGGTCGCCGTCGTCCCCGTCGCCGTCGTGCTGCGGCTGCTGGGCAAGGACCCGATGCACCGCCGGCCCGACCCCGACGCCCAGAGCTACTGGATCGACCGGACTGACGGCCGGCCGGACCGCGAGAGCCTAGAGCGCTACTTCTAGCACAGCTGGCGCTATGCGTGGATCTGCCCTCCCAACCCAGAAGCGTCATTCCCGCGCACGCGGGAATCCACGCGGGACTGCAATCGGCTGCGAGATCGTGTGGATCCCCGCGTCCGTGAGGACGACGGCACGGAGGGGGGAGGGACCGACGGCGTCGGCGACGCAGAGCGGGCCATGCGGGATGTTGACTCGTGGCGTCAGCCGTTCTAGCGCGCGGGATGTGGAGCGTGGGGGGGCTCCCCACGTCCGGCGCCTCACGACCCACGCATGACCGTCCTCGGCCTCTCCTGCTTCTACCACGACGCCGCGGCGGCGCTCGTCCGCGACGGCGAGATCGTGGCGGCGGCCCAGGAGGAGCGGTTCACGCGGCGCAAGCACGACCCGTCGTTCCCCACCCACGCCGTCGCCTACTGTCTCGCCGAAGCGGGGATCGCCGTGGCCGACCTCGACGCGGTCGCCTTCTACGACAAGCCGCTGCTCACCTTCGAGCGGTTGCTCGAGACCTACCTCTCGTACGCGCCCCGCGGGCTCGCGTCGTTCCTGCAGGCGATGCCGGTCTGGCTCAAGCGGAAGCTCTGGACGCCCGACGTCATCCGGACCGAGCTCGGCGGCTACGACGGGCCGATGGTCTTCGCCGAGCACCACCGGAGCCACGCCGCCAGCGCCTTCTTCCCGTCGCCGTTCGAGCGCGCCGCCGTCCTGACCACCGACGGCGTCGGCGAGTGGGCCACGACGAGCTGGGGCGTCGGCGAGGGCCACGGGCTCGACCTGCGGCAGGAGATCCACTTCCCGCACTCGCTGGGGCTGCTGTACTCGGCCGTCACCACGTTCTGCGGCTTCAAGGTCAACTCGGGCGAGTACAAGCTGATGGGGCTGGCGCCCTACGGCGAGCCCCGCTACGTCGACGCGATCCTGGAGCACGTGGTCGACCTCCGGGCCGACGGCTCGTACCGGCTCCACGCCGACGCCTTCACGTTCCCGGTCGGCCTGCGGATGACGGGCCGGCGGTTCGAGGCGCTGTTCGGCGGGCCGGCGCGCGAGCCCGAGTCGCCGCTGACGCAGCGCGAGATGGACCTGGCGCGGAGCGTCCAGGCCGTCGTCGAGGAGGCCGTGCTGCGGATGGCCCGGCACGTCCACGCCGAGACGGGCGAGCCCCACCTGTGCCTGGCGGGCGGCGTCGCGCTCAACTGCGTCGCGAACGGACGGCTGCTGCGGGAGGGCCCGTTCGACCGCGTCTGGGTTCAGCCCGCGGCCGGCGACGCGGGCGGCGCGCTCGGGGCCGCGCTCGTGGCCACCCATGAGTGGGCCGGGCTGGGCCGGACCGTCCACCCGGACGACGCCATGCGCGGCAGCTACCTCGGCCCCGAGTGGTCTCCCGCCGAGATCCGCGCCACGCTCGACGCCGAGGGGCTGACCTATGAGGAGTACGCCGGCGACGACGCCCTGTGCGCCCGCGTGGCCGACCTCCTCGCCCAGGAGAAAACGGTCGGCTGGTTCCAGGGCCGCGCCGAGTTCGGCCCCCGCGCCCTGGGCCACCGCTCCATCCTGGCCGACCCGCGAGGCCGTGAGGTCCAGCGGCGCGTCAACCTCCAGATCAAGTTCCGCGAGAGCTTCCGCCCCTTCGCGCCCTCGGTGCTCGCCGAGCGGGCCGACGAGTTCTTCGACCTCGGAGGGATGCAGGATGTGGGAGGAATGGATAAGGTGCCAGACCCGTCCCTCTCCCACCCCTCCACCCTCCGGGATCCCTCCTCCCCCTACATGCTCCTCGTCGGCCCGGTGCGCGGGGCCCGTGTCGAGAGCCGGCCCCAGACCCGATCGGGGGGCGAGGGGCTCGGGCGGATGGGCCGCGTCGAGAGCGCGGTCCCGGCCGTCACCCACGTCGACGGCTCGGCCCGGGTGCAGACCGTGACCCGGGCCCGGAACGGCCTGTACTACGACCTCCTCAAGGCGTTCGAGGCCCAGACCGGGTGCCCGGTGTTGGTCAACACGTCGTTCAACGTGCGCGGCGAGCCCATCGTCCACCACCCCGCCGACGCCGTCCGCGTGTTCCGGCGGACGCACATGGACGCGCTCGCCATCGGCCCGTTCGTGGTCACGCGCGACGCGCTGCCCCCGTCCGAGCGCCAGCCGTTCACGGCCGAGCAGATCGCCGACGCCTACGGGCTCGACTGACCCTCCGCCGCGCAGGGCCGGACGCCGACGTACGAAATCCCTGCGTGGGGGATCTCTCGGCCCCTCAGGAGGTATGTTGGCTCTACCTGCCCGTGGGGCCCGCCGTCTGGCGAGTCATCGCGGGCTCTGCTATCACTGGAGCACGCGGGGCCGACAGATCCGAGTCGAGCTTTCTGGCCCACAACGTCTTTCGCCTTTCCCTGTCGGCGCTCCCCCTCAACCTCCCGTAGAGATGAAGAACATTTACGTCGCGAACCTCCCCTACTCGTCGGACGACGCCGAGCTTCGCGGCCTTTTTGAAGAGTACGGCTCCGTCGACAAGGCGACCGTGATCAAGGACCGCGACACCGGTCGCTCGCGTGGCTTCGGCTTCGTCGAGATGTCCAACGACGGCGAGGCCGACTCGGCCATCGAGGGCCTCAACGGCCACGACATGGGCGGCCGCCCGCTGACGGTCAACGAGGCCCGCCCGCGTGGCGAGCGCTCCGGTGGCGGCGGCGGCGGCGGTGGGTACCGCGGCGGCGGCGGCGGTGGCGGCAGCTACGGCGGCGGCGGTGGTGGTGGCTACCGCGGTGGCGGCGGCGGCGGCTACTAAGCCCCCCAGCTCACGCTCTCGGGCGGCGGTCCTCATGGGGCCGCCGCCCTTTTTTTGTCCGCTCACCCGCCCGGCGCTCCCCCCGTCCGAGCGCCCCTCGGACCGCTCAACGGGCACTCGGACTGTCCCTCTCGCTCGCGAAGGGGACCGCTTTTCGGCCTGAGAGCAAAGCGACCGGTCGAGAAGCGGGGGGAGTCGGTCGCGTGCGGTCACTCCGAGGCCACCCTCCGTCGGCGCCGGCCGACGGCGTGGGTCCCGGCCGGATTCGGTTGAACCGTTCGGCGTGGCCTCGCGTCGTCACTCCCGGCACCTGGCCGGAGGGGCCACCGGCCGCGTCGCGCCCGGCCGCCGCTACTCCGCCCGGACGATCCGCTGGGTCCGGACGACGCCGGCCGCCTCCAGCCGGACCACGTAGACGCCCGGCGCCAAGCCCTCGCCGCGGAGGGGGACGGCGCGCTCGCCCTCGCCAAACGGCCCCGACAGCGAGGCCACGCGGCGGCCGAGCGCGTCGAACACCTCCAAGCGGACCTCGCCCGGCGCGTCGAGACGGAACCGGAGCCGCGTGTCGGCGCGGAACGGGTTCGGCGCCGACGGCAGCAGCGCCACGCCCCGCTCGGGGTCGTCGGCGACGTCGGTGGCCAGGAACGAGAACCGCGCCAGCACCGGCACGTGGTCCGACGTCGTGCTGACGTAGCCGCTCACGCCGGTGAGCACCTCGCCGAACCGGTCGGCCGAGCCGGCTAGGTAGGCGTCGGACAGGCCGGCCGTGAACAGCAGGTGGTCCCGCGTGTCGCCGCTGGCGCACGTCGACGACCGGCAGAACGTGTTGACGCCGGCCTGCTGGAGCGGGAGCGTCGCCGCGACGTAGTTCGTGTCGTCGTCCACGAACGCTTTGTACGGCGACGCCTGTCCCGACCGCGTCGAGCCGAGAAGGAGGTCGTTGTAGTCGCCCAGCAAGACGACTTCCTCGCCTCGCGAGACCCGACCATCGATGTGAGCCTTGAGCTCGGCCGCTCCAGCCAGGCGGTCCGCGTAGTCGTCTGAGCCCGTGCCGGCTTTGGCGTGGAGCGCGATCACATAGACCGTCCGTGTCGCGCCCCCAACCTCCACCTGGGCCTGCATCTCGAAGGGCCGGCGACCGCCAAAGTTGCCACCGGAAAGGATGGGCTCGGCCCGAATGGGCGTGACCACGTCCTTGTCGTACACGAACGCGAGGCGGAGTTGGAAGCTGCCGGGCGTCTCGGGCCCCAACCGCCCCGAGTATCCGTCGTCCCCAAGCGCCTGGATCAGCGTGGACCACGCCTCCGAGGTGGCGACCTCCTGCAAGGCCCAGAGATCGATTCCAGCCTGGGCGATAACGGCCTCGACGTTGCTCTGCTGGAGCGCTTCGTTGGACGGCCCGAAACCGGGCGACGCGTTGCCAAAGTGCTCGACGTTCCAGGCGGCCACCTCGAACGTGTCGTCGGCGCCGCGGGCGGGGACGGTCTGGGCCGCGAGGGCCGGGACGAGGACCGACGCGAGGGCGACGAGGGCCGAGAGACGAAGGGCGCGCATGGATCGGGGGAGGACGTCCACGAAGGTAGGCGGGCCGCGCGCGGACGGCATGAACCGGACGGGTAGATTGACGCCCCCCCCGGACCCATGCTCCCCCACGTCACCATCGTCGGCGCGCCCGACCTCGCCGCTCGGCTCGGCCTCCCCTCGCGCGACGCCACGTCGGCGGGCGAGCGGCGCGTGGTCGTCGTGGGCGGGCCCGTCGAGGACCGCGTGGCGCGGGCGTCCCAGGCCGTCGGGTCGGGGGCCCACGCGTTCCTGCTGTGGCCGCCGGCCGTCTCGGCGAGCGCGGCGGGGGCGCTGGGCGACCGGGCCGAGGAGGCCGGCGTCGAGGTCGGCGTGGCCCGGCCGCTCGGGGCCACGGCCGCGCTCGCCGGCGTGCCCGACGGGTGGGCGGCCCGGCTCGTCACGCTCGCCTTGGTGGCCCGGCTCGACGGGCCGCTCGCCCGGGCCGGCTGGGCAACGCTGCTGGCCGGCGCGCTCGACCTGTGCGCGACCCTCGCCGACGGCCGCGACGTCGGCCGGCTCGACGCCGTCGCCGAGCGGGACGGACGGGCGCTCCGGGCGATCGTGCTGGCGGGCCGGTTCGACAACGGCGCGTACGCCCAGGCCACCGTCCGCTTCTCGGACCACGTCGCCCAAGACGAGGTCGCGCTCTACGCCTCGCGGCCGGGCTCGCGCGTCGAGGCCCGGTCGCTGGCCGGCCCCCTGTGCGTCGAGGCCGAGGGCCGTGGCGCGGCGCTCGCGCCCCACCCTCCCCACCCGGACGCCGACGCCGCCGAGGTCGGCGCGTTCGTCGTCGCCGTCGCCGCGGGCCGCCCCGCCCCGTACGCGCTCGACGACGCCTTGGCCACGCTCCGCTTGGTGGAACGCGTCCAGGAGCGGCTGCGGTAAGCGGGCGGACGCGGCTCGTCCCACGGGTTCAGCGGAGTCTTCCCCCAGACCGGGTTGACGCTCGGTGGCGAGCCCGGCACCTTCCACCCTCTCCACCCTCTCCACCCTCTCCGCCCGATGCCCCTCTCCCTCCCCTTCGAGCCCGTCCTGCGCCGCGTCGGCGAGGCGGCGGATCGGCTGGGCGTCGAGGCGTACGCGGTCGGCGGGGCCGTGCGGGACGCGCTGCTGGGCCGGCCGACGACCGACCTCGACGTCGTCGCCGTCGGGCCGGGGAGCGGGATCGCGCTGGCCCAAGCGGTGTCGGAGGCGCTCGGCGTCAAGGCGCCCGCGGTCTACCCCGCCTTCGGGACCGCCGCCGTCACCGTCCCCACCGGCCGGCTGGCGGCGCTCACGGGACGGGACGAGGCCGAGCGGCTGGTGATCGAGTTCGTCGGGGCGCGGACGGAGAGCTACCGGGCCGACAGCCGCAAGCCCATCGTCGAGGACGGCACGCTCGACCAGGACCTCGCCCGGCGCGACTTTACCGTCAACGCCCTGGCGGCGTCGCTCAACGCGGCCACGTTCGGCGAGGTCGCCGACCGGTTCGGCGGGCTCGACGACCTCGACGCGCGCGCCTTGCGGACGCCGCTCGACCCGGCCGTGACGTTCGAGGACGACCCGCTGCGGATGATCCGCGCCGCCCGGTTCGCGGCCCAGCTCGGGTTCGACGTCGCGCCCGACGCGGTCGAGGCGATGGCGGCCGCGGCCGGGCGGATCGAGATCGTCAGCGCCGAGCGCGTCACGGACGAGCTGGGGAAGCTGCTCGCGGCGCCGGTCCCCTCGACCGGGCTCGGGCTGCTCTTCCGGACCGGGCTCCTCGAGCACATCCTCCCCGAGGTCACGGCGCTGGCCGGCGTCGAGGAGGTCGGCGGGCGGGCCCACAAGGACAACTTCTGGCACACGCTCGAGGTCGTCGACAACCTCGCCCACTTGCAGCGCGGCGTCGGCGTGGGCGACCGGGCCGACGGCTACGACCTGTGGCTCCGGTGGGCGGCGCTGCTCCACGACGTCGGCAAGGAGGTCACCAAGCGGTGGGAGCCCGGGACCGGGTGGACGTTCCACGGCCACGAGGACGTCGGCCCGCGCGAGATCATCCCCGAGGTGTTCCGCCGGCTCCGCCTCCCGCTCGGCGACCCGCTCGACTTTGTCCAGACGGTCGTCCGCCTGCACCACCGTCCGGCCGCGCTCGTCGACGCCGACGTGACCGACTCGGCCGTCCGCCGCCTGCTGATGGACGCCGGCGACGACGTCGAGGACCTGATGCTGCTCGTCCGCGCCGACGTGACGAGCAAGAACGCGCGCCGCGTCCGCCGCTACCTCGCCGGGTTCGACCGGGTCGAGGCGCGCTTCCGAGAGGTCGAGGAGCGGGACCGGATGCGGAACTGGGAGCCGCCGGTCTCGGGCGACGAGATCAAGGCGCAGCTCGGGCTCGACGAGGGCGTGGCCGTCGGGATGCTGAAGGAGTGGGTGCGCGAGGCGGTCCTGGAAGGCGAGGTCCCCAACGAGCACGACCCGGCGTGGGCGTTCGTGCTGGCGCGGCAGGCCGAGGCGGTCCGCCGGGGCGCCCTGTTCCAGTCGGCCGTCCGCGAGCTCCGCGGGCCGCAGCGGTCGGCCATCGGCGCCGTCAAGGAGGCGTTGTTCTGGGGCGACGTGCCCGAGGGCGAGGCGGCGGCCCGGGCGTTCGTCCAGTCCGCCGTGGCGGAGGCGTTGGAGGATGGAGAGTAGAGGATGGAGAGTAGAGGATGGAGGGCGAGTCGACCCGGCCGGTCCATCCCCTACCCCTCCGCCCTCGATGTCAGATGGGGTGAAAGGCCGCTCGACCCGGAAAGAGCCGCGCCGTCGAGAGAGTCGACTCCTCAGTGCGTCGGCGAGGAGTCCGCTGCGCAGTGCGGGCTCGCGGCGCCGGACGGGGCGGAGGGGTGGGGGAGCCCGCCCCATCCTCTCCACCCCTCCCACCCTCTCCGGTCTCGATCCGCAGAAGACCTCCGGTTTTCGCACTAGGTCGCGGAGGGAGAGGGCGCGTGATCCTCATCGGTGCCGCGCGACCCCGCGCCTAGCTTCGGCCGGATGCGTCTCCTCCTCCTCGCGGGTCTCCTCGTCGCCGCCGCCCACGCGCAGCCGGCCCAGGCCACGCTGACGCCGGGCGTGGGCGGGCTCGTCCCGGTGGCCGGCGGCTTCGGCGACACGTGGCGGGCTGGGGCCGGACTGAGCGCCCGCGTCGAGGCTCCAGCCTACGGCGGCCGGGCGCGCGCCGAGGTCTGGGTCGCGGTCTACGACGCGCCCGACGAGACGGTCCCCGAGTTCTCCCTCGTCGTCCCGACGCTCGGCTGGGGGCCGGCGCTCGACGTCGGGCCCGTCCGTCTGGGGGCTGGCGTCCGCGTCGGCGCCGCGCGGTTCCAGATCGACGACGACCAGGCGGGGAACTTGCAGAACGAGACCGAGCTGGCGGTCGGGGCCTGGGCCGGGGCCGCGCTCCGGTGGGGCCGCGCCGAGGTCTGGGCCGAGGTCGACGGGACGCGCCTGACGCTGGCCGAGCCCGTCACGCTCGTCGCCGCGACGGGCGGGCTGGCCGTTCGCCTCGACGCGCCGCGCTGGCTCCGCACGCTCGTCCGGTGACGGCCCTCCTCCTCGCCGGTCTCCTGGCCACGGCCCCGGCCGACTCGCTCGACGCGCCGTGCCCCGGCGGCGCCGTCGTCACCCGGGCCGACCTCGACGCGTCGGGCGCCGTCCACCTCCACGAGGTCGTCCGCCGGACGCTGCTGCTGGACGGCGTGACGGTCGACGGGTTCGACCTCGACCCGGTCGCGAGCGTCGGCCTCCCGGGCCGCTCGCGCGTCCGCGTGTGGGTCGACGGGGCGCCAGCCGCGCGCGGCGCCGGCATCGAGCCCGATGGGCTGGAGGCGCTGCCGGTCGCCCTGGCCGAGGTCGCCCGCGTCGTCGTCTGCCCGGGCAACGGCGTCGCGGGCGGCGCGTTCGGCGGGCCCTGGATCGACGTCGAGACGAGGCCGCCGGCCCGCCGCCTCTACGGCGCGGTCTCGCTCGGCAACGAGACCGGCGACCCCGGCCCGCAGCGCTACCTCGACCCGTCGCTCCCCAACGTCGACCGCTGGGGGCCGGACGTCGAGGCCGCCGCCGTCGTCCGTCCCCTGGGCGCCGAGGTGTGGCTCGCCCTCCGCCACCGCGATTTTCTACCGACGGATCCGGCCATCTTCCCCCGCACGCTGGCGGCGTCCGTCGGGCGCTACCCGAAGCGGATCGGACCGGTCGTGGCGCTGGCGGCCCGGGGCGGTGGGCTCCGGGCGCGCGTCGCCGTCCGCCGGTTCGCCGACCTCCCGTTCGTGCCGGAGGTCGCTCGCGAGGTCCCGCTGACCCACGCCTCGGCGCAGGCGACGGTCTCCGGAGCGCGGTCGCGGGGCGACGTGCACCTGTGGGGCCACGCCCACGCCGCGCGCCTCGACCTCGACCGGCCGGACTGGAGCGCGCTCGCCCTCGACCCGTCGTGGGCCGAGAGCCGGCTCGACGTGGCGCTCGCGGCGCGCGTCGGACGGGCGGACCGGTCCGTCGCTGCGGGCGTCCAGGCCGAGCGGACGGCGGCCACGGCGGACGCCTTCGACGATGGGGTCGCGACGGGCCGGGCGTGGACTCAGGTCCGGCGCGAGGGAGTCGCCGCGACGCTCGCCGGCGTGGTCGGCGGTGGCCTCGGAGGCGGAGTCCAGGTCGAGGCGTGGCGCCGGTGGCGCGGCGTCACCGCGCGGCTCGACGGCTCGGCCCGGCGGGCACTCGCGGAGGAGCGGACCGGCCTGGCCGCGTGGACGGCCCGCGGCTACGACGAGTTCGGCACGGCGACCGACGCCGACGGCCCATCCGATGCCGCCCGGCTCCGGCTGTCCGCGAGCGGCGGTCGGGGTCTGCTCCGCCTGACGGCGTCGGCGGAGGGACAGCGAACCGACGTCGGGGACGCGAGCGGAACCGCGGTGGTCGGCCGGCTCGGCGCGGCGTGGCACGGCGGCGTCTGGGTCCGCGCCGAGGCTCGGGCGCAGGGCGCCGTCTCGGGCACGCCCGCGTTCACCGACGCCTGGGCCCGGCTCCCCCGCCTCCGCGCCGCCGTCGACGCCACCGTCCGCCCCGACACCCGGCTCGCGCTGTGGGCCCGGCTCGACGCCCGCTCCGCGACGACGTGGGACGGCCTGCCGGACCTGCCGGCCGCCGTCCTCCTGGACCTCGGCCTGAGCAAGCGGGCCTGGGGCGACCGCCTCCGTCTGTCGCTCGGCGGCCGGAACGTGCTCGGCGCGCCGGAGCGGCGGCACCCGCTCGGGGCGACGCTCGCGCCGCGCCTGTTCGTCCGCGCCGAGGCCCGGTGGTGACCGTGCCGGAGGCCCCTCGGGCATCGGCCCGGCCCCGGCTCACGCGGTGACCGCGTCGTGGTCGGCCTGCGTCGCGATCCGAGCCTTGCCCTCGGCCTCGTACCCCACCCGCCACTGGACCTCGATGCGGCCCCGGTCCACCGTGGCCCGGAGCGCGGCGACGGGCTCGAACGCGTCGCCGCCCTCGTCGCCGCGGAGGACCTCGACCGGCTCGCGCCCGGCCCGCTCGACCCCGGCCGGGGTCCCCGAGAGCCGGCACGAGAGGACCACGACGTCGCCGTCTCTCGCCTCGGGCGCCGACCACCGGGCGTCGTCGAGCACGGCGAACGGCAGCACCAACAGCGGCGCGCCCACGATTTTCAGCCCCAGGTCTCGGATCTCGACGTCGGCCGCGCAGAGCACGCCGTCAGGGTTTTGCTCGGCCGCTCGGCGGTCGACGGCCACCGAGACGACGGCCCGGTCCCGGTGCATTGGCCCGTCGCCGCGCCCGACGGTCCGGTCCCGGGCGTCCTTCAGCGTGACCTCGACCCGGGCGGGGGGGACCCCGCCGGCCCCGTCGCCGACCATCGTGCCCTGGACCGTGAGCCGGGCCGTGGTCCCGGCCACGACGACGGGCCGGTCCCACGCGGCCCCCTCGAGCGCCGACGCGACCTCGACGTAGGCGAACGCGTCGGGCGTGACGCGGACCCGGCCGAGCGCGTCCGGAGTCAGCCGGACGACCCGGGTCCCGGGCGGAAGCCCGTACCGCTGGCGGATCTCGTCGTCGGAGGGGGAGCGGGGCACGGGGCGCGCCGAGGGGCGGGGCGACAAGGTAGAACACCCAGGTCCGCATGGGCGCCGCTGCCGAGCTACGACGCCAACCGTTTGGCGACGAGTCTCGCACGTCTGCCGGACCGGCTTCCCGAGCCTCTCGGCCACGCTGAAACGCTCAGGCCTCCCAAGACGACGAGCGCCGCACCCCAGGAGGGCGCGGCGCTCGAGGCCTCACGGGCGCTCCGAAGAGCACCGAAACAGAGAGGTCCTTTAGTCGAGGATATCGCCGTCGGGGCGGGTTTGGCCGCCGTTGTTCCCGCCACCGGTGCCGGTGGCGTTCGAGAACGAGAGGAAGGTGAGGAAGAGAGAGAGGAGTCCGCTCATGACGTCGGGGGTTGGTGGAAGGGTATGATACGTCCGCACGTCACGGAAGGGATCCGAACGGAAGGGTTAAAGTTCCGAGACGCAGCGACGATACCCCGCCCATGATTCCACGACGTGCACTTGTCGCGGGCGCCGTCGTTGCGGGCGCGCTCGTGGCCGCCATCCTCATATCGACCCTCCGCTCCGACTCAGGTGCAGAGCCGGTGACGAGCCCGAGCGCTGCAGAGGCCGCGCCCGAGGGGCCTGTGCTCGGACCGTCCACCGGCCACCCGGAGCGGGGTGTGTCTGCATTTGCGGACCGATTCAGCCCGGACGTTACGGGAGGGCACCGTCAGTCGTGGGACGTCGTGCAAGCCCCGTCGGGCTTGGTCTACGTCGCCAACTCCGACGGCGTCCTCGAATACGACGGGGCGGACTGGCGGCTGATCGGCGTCCCGGGGTTCCGCGCGCGCGCGGTCACCGTCGGTCCGGGCGGAGACGTTCACGTCGGGGGCGAAGGCACGATCGGCGTCTTGGCGCCGGACACCACGGGCCGCCTGGCGTACCGGGAGGTGGCCGGGGGCGCCGACCTCGACGGGGCGACCCTCTGGGCCGCCGTGGCGTCCGACGAGGGCGTTCTGTTCCAGGCCTTCGACCGGCTCCTGTACGTCGTCGGCGGGCAAGTCGTCGACGTCGAGCGCGCGCCGCAGGGCCGCCGGTTCCACAAAGCGTTCGAGGCCGGCGGCGCCCTCTACGTCCGGCTCGAAGGGAGCGGCCTCTTGCGTTACGTCGACCGCGCGCTCGTCCCGGTCGGCGGAGGTGAGGCTATCGCCGACGTGCCGGCCCGCGCGCTCCTCGACCTCGACGGGGTCCCGGGCGGCGCGCTCCTGGTCGTCACCGACGACGAGCTGTTCCGGCTCGACCCCGGCGCCGTCGACCCGTTCATCCCGGTTCCGACCGAGGCCACCGCGGCGTTGCAGCGGACGCGGGCGTACCACGGCTGCCCCGTCGCCGACGGCCGCGCGCTCGCCGTCACCACGACCGGCGGCGGTGTGCTGGTGATCACTCCCGACGGACAGGTCGTGGAACGGCTCGGGCCGGCGGCGGGCCTCACGCCGGACGATCTGGTGATCGGGTGCACCACCGACTCCCAAGGGGGTCTCTGGCTCGCCCTGTCGGACGGGGTCGCTCGCGTCGATGTCGGCTCCCCTCTCACCACGTTCGATTCTCGTCTCGGGGTCGACGGCGTGGTCTACAGGGTCGTCCGCCACGAGGGTCGCCTCTACGCCGCGACGGGCCGGGGTGTGTACCGGCTCCGCCCCTCGACCAACGCCGCACCCGCTAGGTTCGAGCCCGTCCTGGCCGGTGGCACACCGATTGGCCAGGCCTGGGACTTGCTCTCCACAAAGCGCGGCTTGCTCGTGGCCGCAACCGGTGGTGTGTTCGTCGCTGACGGTCTCTCCGCAACCATCGTGCTCCCGGAGAAAGCGTTCTCATTGGTCACTACAGAGACTGCGGCGACTCCTGTCGTGTACGCAGGCCTCCGATCTGGTCTCGCTGTCCTCTACCCACTAGGCAACGCCTGGGTGGAGGAGGGCCGAGCCGAAGGCGTTGACGGCGAAGTCCGGTCCATCTACCCCACCGAGGACGGGGGCGCCTGGGTGGTCGAAATGGGCGGACGCCTCATCCGACTCGCGGCGGATGGCCGAGTCTCCCACGCCTACGGTTCGGAGGACGGGGTCCCCGACGGCTCGGCCGCTGTCCAGAATATCGGCGGACGTCTCGTCGTGCTCGCGGATCTCGGACCGTACGAGGTCGACGACAGCGGGGACCAGATCCGGTTTGCACGGATGGACACGCTCGCCGATGCCGTCGAGGAAACCGTCGGCGACCTTGCTCAGGGCTACGGCGTCTGGACCGACGGCGAGGGCCGCGTCTGGATCTCGGGCCGCGACCACCTGCGAGCCCTGGCCCCGCATGACGGGGGGTGGGAGGACGTCACTCCGTCCGCGCTCCGCCAGACGTCCGGCGTTCAGGGCCTCTTGCTGGAAGACGACGCGCTGTGGGTGCCGACCACGTCCGGCCTCCTCCGCCTGAGCACCGCGCCCGACACGCGCTACGACGTGGCCGTGCCCGCGCTCGTCCGGTCCGTCGAGGCCGGCGGGGCTGGGGCCGGGGCCGCCCTCTCCCCCGACGACGGGACGGCGACCGTGCCCTACCGCCAGCCGGTCCGGTTCCGGTTCTCGGCCGCCGCGTTCAACGACGCCGCCGGAACGCGCTACCGGACCCAGCTCCTCGGCCACGACGACGGGCCGAGCGCCTGGAGCGACGAGCGGTTCCGCGACTACACGAACCTGCCGCCGGGCGATTACGCGTTCCGCGTCGAGGCGCGGACGGCCCAGGGGGCCCCGGCCCGCCCGGCCACCGTCGCCGTCCGCGTGCCGCCGCCGTGGTACCTCACCACGTGGGCGGCCCTCCTGGCGGCGCTCGCCGCCGGCGCGGGCGTCGCCGCCGTCGCGTGGGCCGCCAGCCGGCACCACCGGAAGCGGGCCGACGCCGAGCGCGACCGGGCCGACGAGCTCGACCGCCTCAACGCCGAGCTCCGCCGGGCCGACGCCCTCAAGGACACGATGCTGGCCAACGCGAGCCACGAGCTGAGGACGCCGCTCACGGCCGTCCTCGGGTTCGCCGAGATCCTGACTGACCACGGCCCCGACCCCGAGGTCCACCGGCTCGCGGGCCACGTCCTGAGCGGGGGCCACCGCCTGCTCCGGACCGTCAACGCCATCCTGGAGTCGGCCCAGCTGAGAGCGGGGCGGCTGGCGCTCCACCCGCGCCCGGTCGACGCCGCCGCGGTCGTCCGCGAGGCCGTCGGCGCCCTCGCCCCGCTCTCCGACGCGAAGGGCGTCCCGCTCCGGGCCTTCCCCGGCCACTCGGTCGTCCCGGCCACCCTCGACCCCGACGCGCTCGGCCGGGTCGTGACCAACCTCGTCGGCAACGCGATCAAGTTCACCAGCCGGGGCCACGTCGTCGTCACGGTCGACGGGTCCGACCGCGACCTCGTCGTGAGCGTCTCCGACACGGGCCACGGGATCCCGGCGGACTTCCTGCCCCGGCTCTTCGAGGACTTCGAGCAGGCCTCGACCGGCCACGGGCGCGTCGCCGAGGGCAACGGCCTGGGGCTCGCCATCACCAAGCGCCTGGTCACATTGATGGGCGGGACCATCGACGTCGAGAGCGAGGTCGACGTCGGCACCACGTTCCGGGTCACGCTGCCGGCTCGACCCGAGACCGACGCGCAGGATTCGGATACGCCGGAGTCGGTCGCCGTGGCCCAGCCGGACACGTTGCCCAACCCCTACGTCTCGGGCGACGGGGCGCTCACCCCCCTCGCCGACCTCCTCTAGCGGACGACGACGAGCGGGCGGCTCGCCGACACGCCGGCCGCCCGAACCTGGACGACCACGACGCCGGCCGGCCACCGCGACCCGTCGAGCACGACGCGGTGGGGCCCCGCGAACCGCTCGCCGTCGACCGGCGTCGCGAGCGTCCGGCCCAGCACGTCGATCACCCGGACGGTGACCTCGGACGGGGCGCCGAGCGTGAACCGGATCTCGGCCCGGCCTCGCGTGGGGGAGGGGGCCGGCGGCTCCAGCGTGAGCGCCCGCGTCCGTGGCCGGTTCTCGACCTCGACGGCGTAGCCGGTGAACAGGACCCGCGCCGCGCCGCGCGTCGGGCCGCCGAGGTCGGAAAGGCGGGAGCCGAACAAGAGGTCGGCCGCTCCGTCGCCGTCGAGGTCGCCGAGCGCGGCCGTCGGGTTCCACTCGTCGCCGTCGGCGAGCGGGCCGAGGGCGCCGCCGGTGGTCGCGCTCAGCTTCTGCGCGTCCCGGACGGTCCCGTCGGGCCGGAGAAAGAGGAGCCAGCCCGCGCCGCGGTCGGGCCCGCCGTCGTCGTCGCGGTTGGCGCCGACGAGCAGGTCGGGCGTGCCGTCGCCGTCCAGGTCGCCTGTCGCCACGAGCGAGCTGCCAAAAATGTCGAGCGGGTCGAGCACGCCGCCGAAGCCGCCGGCGGTCACACTGATTTTCTGGTGCCGACGGACGGTCCCATCGGGGCGCAAGAACAGGATCCAGACGGCGCCCTGGCCGTCGCCCCCGTCGTCGTCGAGCGAGGCTGCGACCGCGAGATCTGGCGTTCCGTCGCCGTCGAGGTCGCCGAGCCCGGCCACGGCTTGGCCGAACAGGTCGTCGTCGTCGAGGACGCCGTCGAAACCGCCCGCCGTGTCGCTGATGCGCTGGCTCTCGCGGACCGATCCGTCGGCGCGGAGGAAGAGGATCCAGACCGCGCCCCGGTTGGGCCCCCCGTCGTCCGCGTCGTCCGCACCGACGGCGAGGTCCGGGATTTCGTCGCCGTCGAGATCGCCGAGGGCCGCGACGCTGTGGCCGAACAGGTCGCCGTCGGAGGGGGCGTCGTCCAGCCCGCCGGCGGTCGCGCTGATCTTGCGAGTGGCCCGGACGTCGCCGGCGACGTCAAGAGACAGGATCCACACAGCCCCTCGGTTCTCGCCCCCGTCGTCGTCACGGTCGGCGCCGACGGCGACCTCCATCGTCCCGTCACCGTCGAGATCGCCGAGCGCGGCCAGCGCCGTCCCGAACGCGTCGCCAGCCTCGGTCCCGTCGAGCCGGATCGGCCGGGCGTCGCGGACCACCCCGTCGGGCGAGAGCGACAGGAGCCACACCGCTCCTCGCCCGGCGTCGTCGCCGTAGGCACCGACGGCGACCTCCATCGTCCCGTCGCTGTCGAGGTCGCCGAGCCTAGCCGCGGCCACGCCGAAGCGGTCGCCGTCGGCCAGGGCCGGGACGCCGTCGAGCGCGCCGATCGTCCGGAAGCGGTCGACCTGCGCGCTCGCGTCGGCGGCGAACGTGAGCAGGCCGAGAGCGGCGAGCCGGAGGAGCGGCGACGTCACCAAACGCTGAGGACGACGGTCCCTCGCACCGTCCCTCACCTGTGGGGAGAAGCGGCGTCGGCGCGAGCGCCCCCAGCAACCAGGGAGAGGCCACGTCACAGCACGCGGTCGGGGTCGGGCGGGGGCGGCGTCAAGCCCCGGTAGCCGAACACGCGCTTGACGGCGCCGATGGCGGCGGGGAACTGCTTCTGGACGTAGTACTGGTCGGCCGCGCGGCGAGCGCCGAGCCCGTAGGTCGGGTACGGGATGATGGTGTCCGAGACCGTCCGCACCGAGACGCCGCCCTTTTTGGCGACGGCCAGCATCGAGATCAGCTCGCCCGCGCGGGCGCCGACGACGCTCGCGCCCAGGATCTTGCCGCGCCACCGGGTCGCGTGGATCTTGATGTGGCCCGTCGTGGCGTGCTCGGTCAGCGCCCGGTCGACCTTTGTATAGGGGAACCGATACGTCACGAACGACCGGCCGTCCTCGCGGAGCTCGGTCTCCGTCGGGCCGAGCTGGGCGACCTCGGGCGTGGTGAAGGTGGTCCACGCGATGCCGTCGCGGTCGATGGGCGACGGCAGCTTGAGGATGGCGTTGGTGGCCGCCAGCTTCCCCATGTGCTCGCTCATGTGGGTCAGGGCGTACTCGCCGGTGCAGTCGCCGGCGGCCCAGATGTGGCGCTGCGACGTCCGGCACCGCTCGTTGACCGTGATCCCCTTGTCCTCGACGGCGACGCCGGCCGCCTCCAGCCCGAGCCCTTCGACGTTGGGCTTGCGGCCGGTCGCGATCAGCAGCGTGTCGCCGTCGACGGTCTCGGACTGGCCGTCGCGCGAGAGCGAGAGCGTGACCGCTCCAGCCTCGCCCTCGACCCGGTCGACGTCGGCGCCCATCACGAAGCGGACGCCCTCTCGTTCGAGCGCGCGCTGGAGGATCCGGGCGTGGTCGGCGTCGTCGCGGCCGAGCGGGCGGTCGGCGCGGTCGACGATCGTGACCTCGCTGCCGAGCCGGCGGAACGCCTGCCCCATCTCGCACCCGATGGGGCCCGCGCCGACGATGACCAGGTGACGCGGGAGCTCGGTGATCTCGAACAGGCCCTCGTTCGTCAGGTGCGGCGTCTCGTCGAGCCCCGGGATCGGCGGCGGCGCGGCCCGCCCGCCGGTGCAGATGATGGCCATCCGGAACGTGACCTCGCGCGCGCCCTCGGCCCCGTCGATGCGGACGGCGTGGGGGCCCGTAAACGCCGCGTCGCCCGTGACGACCTCGATGCCGAACCCCTCGAAGATCTCGGGCGCGTCGGCGTCCTGGTAGATCTCCTGCCGCGTCCGGTGGACGTCGGCGATGACGGCCGCGAAGTCGACGGGCCCCAGATCGGGGACGGCCCCGTCGCCCCAGGCCGCGTCGGCGAGCCCAGCCGCGGCGTCGGCGCGGAGGTCAGCGTGGTGGAGCAGCGTCTTGGACGGGACGCAGCCGGTCCAGGTGCAGTCGCCGCCCAGCCGGTCGCGCTCGACCAGCATCGTCTTGGCGCCCAGGTTGGCGGCGGTGCCGGCGGCGGTCAGCCCGGCGGCACCGCCGCCGAGGACGAGGAGGTCGACGTCGTACGCCATGCGATCGGAGGGGAGGGGTCGGTAGAGGGACGCGGGAGCGGCGATCTTACCGGTCCCGTCCCCATCCGGTCCCCGTGCTCCTCTTCCTCCCGACGTTCGTCCGCGCCCACGACCCCGTCCCGGCCGACGGCTGGCAGGCCGACGGCGAGCCGTTCCGGCTGTACCGCGACCTCGACGCCGCCCACCGCGCGGCGGTGTCGCCCGACGGCCAGCTCGGCCGGGTGCTCGTCCTCGACGGCGACGCGCTCTCGCTCCACGGCGACCCCCCGACGACGGCCGCCGTCCCCCGCGCGTCCGTCCTCAACGTCGACCCCGACGGCGACCAGTGGTCCCCGGTCCCGGTGCGGGCCGCCGGCGGCGTCGTCGTCCGCGACGGGGCCGAGGGCGTCGAGGTGCTGCTCATCTTCCGGCGCGGCGCGTGGGACCTGCCCAAGGGCAAGCTCGACGACGGCGAGACGGTCCGCGAGGCGGCCCGGCGCGAGGTGGCCGAGGAGGTCGGCATCGACCCCGGCCAGATCGGGATCACGGCCGACCTCGGCGACACGGTCCACGGCTACCCCTGGACCAAGCGCGACGTCTACGCCGTCAAGACGACGCGGTGGTACGCCATGACGACGACGGCCGAGCAGTTCGAGCCGGAGGAGCGCGAGGGGATCGAGGCCGTCGCCTGGGTGCCGTGGGCGGAGGCCCGCGCCCGCGTCGGCTTCGAGACGCTGCGGACGCTGCTGGACCGCGTCGACCCGGGCGCGCTGGGCACGGCCCGGACGGGGTGAAAAGGCGTCCCGGCGACCTTCCCGGGCGGTGGGCCCTCTAGCTTCCCGGCCGTCCCCCACGTTGCCCATGCGCTCGCTCCGTCCCCTGGCTCTCTTCGGACTTCTCGCCCTCGTCGCTGGCGGCGCCCCCGCCCTCTCGGGCTGCGACAGCGGAGGCGACGCCCCCGCGTCCTGCATGTCGACCGACACGTTCGCCACCGAGGACATGACGCCGGACGACGCGCAGCTCGGCGACGCCATCGAAGACAACGACTGCGTCACGGTCCGCTACGTCGGGCGTCTGGCGGACGGGTCGGGGACGTTCGACCAAGGGGTCCTGCGGTTCGTCCTGACGCCTCAGCGCTCGAACGCGTACTTCACCGCCGGGGATTACCTCCCGGGGTTCGTCCTCGGCCTGGCCGGGCAGCGGGTCGGGCAGACGCGGCGGGTGCGGATCCCACCGGACCTCGGCTACGGCACCCGGGTGATCCCCGACCGCGACCCCGACGACGACCGCGTCGGGATCCCGGCCTGCTCGACGATCGAGTTCGACGTCACGGTGACGGCGATCGACGAGGACATCCGCGTCTGCGCGCGGTAACGACGGCGGGTCCGTTCCTCGCGGTCGCGCGGTCGAGCCCCGCTGCCGCCTCGTCGCCTACATGGGCACGGTTCTCAGCGCCTACGCGGGCGAGGGATGCCGTCTCTGGCTAGCGACGGCCCGCACACACGGAGCCGAGACCCACACCGGCTCTGGGCGCGGACTGGAGGGCGCCGCCGGTGACGCGTCGGCCCCCAGCGGAGGAGCCCTCTCGCTCCCCACGAGGGGTCTCTTAGGAGTCGTGCCGTTGAATGCAGACTGGCCTCCGCACCCTCCAGATTGTCATTCCCGCGAAGGTGGGGATCCAGAGCGGCGAGTAGCGGCGTGCCCTGAACGCCTGGATGGGCTGCGCCGTCCTCGAAGACTCGGGTCCCGCCTTCGCGGGAACGACGGGGTGGGAAGGAGGGAGCCTCGGTCCTGGACGCTGGAGCCACGTCCGGTAACTCACACCAAGCGTTGGTGTCCCCTGAACGCCTGGGCTCCCCCCTCGCAGGAGTGACGGCACAGGAGAAAAAGCCGACTGCGTACCTCCGATCTCTACCAGGTTGGAGTTCGTCGGGGAGGGCTCGGTGGGAGCGAGTGGAGGAAACGGTGGGGGCGGTCCAACCTCCCTCGTGAGACCATCAGGCTGAGGTCGATATTTTGTTTTGCGAAACGCTTGTCATCGTCTCAAAACTGGGGGACTATCGGACCACTGCCTCGCGCGCCCTTGGGCTCTCTCCGACCGCGCCGGGCCTTCCCACCACACAGATCTCCGCTCCTATGTACGCCTCCCGGCTACTCCTCCTGTTGGGCCTCGCCCTACTCGCGCCCGTCCAGGCACAGACCGACCTCCCGGCCACCGCGGCCACCTACCTCGGCGGCGCCGGCGACGACGCCGTCGACGGCGTCGGCATCCTGCCGAACGGCAGCGTGCTCGTCGGCGGGACGGCGGCGTCGTTCCAGACCCCGATCGCGACCACGGACGTGCTGGGCGGAGGCGCCGGCTACGTGCTCCGGCTCGCCTCCGACGGGCGCTCCGTGCTCGGCGGCATCCGCGTCGGGCAGGCCGTGCTGGACGTCGAGGCCGGCGCCGACGGGCGGTCCGTCGTGGCCGCGAAGGGCGTCGGCCCGGTCGTGCTCAACGGGCTCGCCGTCGTCTGGAGCGCCAGCCAGAGCAGCGTCGCGCGCGTCTCCCGAGGCGCCGACGGAACCGTGGCCGCGCTCGGCTCGGACCGCCGCGTGGTGGTCTACAACGCCAACGGCGGCCAGATCGGCGCCAGGCAGTTTGGCGACTCGTTCGTCGAGGACGTGGCCGTCGACGCGGCCAACGGCCTGGTCATCGTGACGGGCTACAACAACAAGAACACCGGGCAGGAGCCGATCCAGGTCCCCTTTATCCGCGCCTTCCCGTACTCGATGAGCTCGACGACGTGGACGAACTACGACTGGGCCGGCTCGGTCGCGCGCGGCGCCCAGAACCCCGACGTCGCTGACAGCCGCGGCTACCGCGTCTCGATCGGGGACGACGGCCTGCTGTACTTCGTCGGTGAGGCCCACGGCGGCAACACCACGTTCTCGTGGGACCCCAAGCAGGCCAGCCGGCGGCTCTCGTCGAGCGAGCTTATCAAGTACGACGCCTACACGAACGCGTACAACATCGGCGCCATCCCGACGACGTTCGTCGGCCGTTTCGAGCCGGCCACGGGCGCCGTCGTCAAGATGCAGCCTGTGCTGGGCCGGCTGTCGAGCGGGAAGGGCAACACGGTCCGCCCGCGCGGCGTCGCCGCCGACGCCACAGGCCGGATCTACGTCGTCGGGCAGGCCAACGCCAGCATCGCTGGGCGTGGCGACGCGCACACCATCGGCGGCGCGCCGGTGACGGCGTACGAGGGGGCTGAGGCGTTCCTGCTCGTGATCGCGCCGGACTTCCGCAGCCGCGAGGTCTGGACGGCCTTCAGCTCGACGGGCTCCCACAAGTCGACGGGCACGGCCGTGGCCGTGCGCGGCAGCGCCTTCGCGGTCGGCGCGACCGCCGAGCGCTCGACGGCCACCTTCGCGACGACGCAGGCCATCCAGTCGGCGCGGGGGGCCGGCCTGGAGGGCTACGTCGCCGTCAGCGGTGCCGAGGCAGCGCCGCCGCCGCCGCCGACCCCGACCCCGACCGTCCCCCAGGAGGGCGTGTGGTACCGGCTCCAGCCGGCGTCGTCGGGCCGCGTGCTCGACGCCAGCAGCAACGGCGTCGTCCGCGTCACGCCCACGCTCACCGGCGGCGACGACCGCGAGTGGCGGTTCATCGCCAACGGCGACGGCACCTACCTCATCGACTGCCGCCGCGCGGGCCGCGGCGTGCTCGACACGAGCAGCGGCGGCGCCGTCCGCTGGGCCGCCGAGGGCAACACCGACGGCGACGACAAGCGGTGGTTCGTGGAGTCGACCAGCGTCGGGTTCACGATCCGCAACAAGCGCGACGGGCGGGGCTACCTCGGCTCCGACGGCGCCGGCAACGTGTTCTGGACGAACGCCTCGGCCCCGCCGTGGGAGATCGTCCCGAGCGCCGGCTCTCTGGCGAGCGGGCTCCGCGCCGACGCGTCGGTGGCCGACGGCGCGCTGCCGGACGCCCTCACGCTGGCGTCGGTGTCGCCGAACCCCGCGCGCGGGCCGGTCGCCGTCGCGTTCGGGCTGCCGGAGGCCGCCGAGGTCGCCGTCGAGGTCTACGACGTCCAGGGCCGCCGCGTGGCCGCCGACGCCGCCTCGCACGGGGCCGGCTGGCACACCGTACGCGTCGACACGGACGCGCTCGCGCCGGGCGTCTACGTCGCCCGCGTGCAGGCCGGGGCCGAGGTCGTGACCGCCCGCTTTACCGTCGTCCGCTAGCCCAGACCGCTCGTCGGCTCCGCGTGGCCGCCTCCGCCTCAGCGCGCGGGGGCGGCCACGTCCTGTTTGGAGTCAGGCGCGCGGGCGCTACTCGTACGTCCGCACCAGCTCGTCGAGGAGCGCCCGGCGGACGTCGCCGTGCTCGCCGAGGAGGACCACGTCCGGGTTCGTCTCGGCGTCGAGGTAGTCCAGGCCGGTCTCGCGGCCGGAGACCAGGAAGTCGCTCGTGGCCACGGCGTAGATGCGGGCCGGGTCGAGCGGCGCGCCGGCCACCGTCCACCCGTCGCCGTCGCGGCCGATGGCGGCGGTCTGGAGGAAGCCGCCGGTCCCGGCGTTCGCGAGCCCCTGGTCGAGCACGCGCGCCAGCAGCGCGCCCGGCATCTGCACCGTCACCACCTCGCCTCCGAACGGCAGCACGCGGATCGCGTCGTACTCGGTAAACGGGCCGGCCGGGATCACGTCGTCGACGCGGACGGAGCCGCCGTTGAACAGGCCGGCCTCGGCGCCGCCCGCCCGGCGGAAGCCCTCGGCGATGAGCGCGCCCAGCCGGGCCGGCCGCGTGCGGACGGTGCTCTCGCGGCCGTCGAGCGCCTCGGTCGTGACCACGGCCACGCGGTCTGGGTCGAACCCGTCGGCGCGGAAGCCGGCGCTCGCGACCTCGACCCACTCGGCGACGACGGCGGCCGTGGCCGGGTCCTGGGGCGTGGCCGGCGTGATCGGGACCAGCTCCGAGGCGACCGTCACGGCGCCCGTCGCCCGGTCGAGCGTGACGCGGTGGACGTAGACGGTCCGCGCGTTCGCGTCGGCCTTGAGGACGGGGACCAAGCGGGGCCCGCGGTACGCCCGGACGTTCTCGTGCTCGTGGCCGCCCAGGACGGCGTCGAGGCCCGGGATGGTGGCGGCCGCGGCCACGTCGTCGGCGAACGCCTGGTGCGTCAGGCCGATCACGACGTCGGTCTCGGCGTCGAGCCGGGCCACCTCGGCGCGCAGCGTCGAGTCGGCGTCGAGGTAGCGGACCCAGTCCTTCGGGTTCGACGGCAGCACGACGCTCGCGACGCCCACGCGGACCGTGTCGCCGGGCGCTAGGGCGACCGGCAGCACCAGCCGCTGAGCGACCCCGGGGAACGGCGTCCCATCCGGCCGGACGGCATTCGCCGAGACAAACGGGAACTCGGCTTGGGCCACGCGCGCCGCGAACGCGTCGGCGCTGACGTCGAACTCGTGGTTGCCGAGCGCGGCGGCGTCCAGCCCGAGCGCGTTGAGGACGGCCACCATCTGCTTGCCGTAGAGCCGCTCGCCGTCGACCCGCGCCGTGCCCAGCGCCGACGGGCTCAGGAAGTCGCCGGCCATCAGCGCGATCGTGGCGGGGTTCTCGGCGAGCAGCTGCTGGCGGAGGCCGGCCACGCGTGCCAGCCCGCCCACCTGGCCGCCCTCGACCGGCGTGATCTCGTAGACGTCGTTGAGGTGGAGGACGGTGAACCGGACGGCTTCAGAAGCGGCTTCCGCCGGAGCGGGCGGAGCCACGACAGCCGGCGCGCACCCGGCGACGGCGGCCAGGGCGAGCAGGAGACGGGCGGAGCGGAGCAGAATCATGGGTCGGGAGAAACCCCACGGGGCGATGGTCGATTGAAGGATAGGTCGGCGCGGCTCGGCGCGGAGCGGAGTCCCCGCGTCCGCCCGAGCGCGCGCCCGTTTGTCCCACACTCTACGAGGTTTGATTTGGCGCTCTACGAACTCCACGATGCGAAGCTGGCCGGTATCGAAGGCCAGGGCTACGTGTTCCCCGTCGACACGTTCGAGGGGAAGCAGTACCGCGGCGTCTTCTTCGCCAACGAGGACGGGGCCGCCATCTCGACCGACATCGACGAGGCCACCTTCGAGGGCACCATCTACCACAAGACGACCCAGGGTGAGGGCGACGTGACGGTCAGCGTGACCAACATCGTCGAGACCGCCGTCGGCGTCCGGGCGGACTTCGAGGTCATTTAGGGCTTGTGCGCAAACTCCGCGTTGTCATCCTGAGCACCAGCGAAGGATCTCGACGCCGGACTCTCAGGCCCTCGGCGCCGGCGTGGACGGGCTCGGAGGACCAAGCTGAGATCCTTCGCCGGGCTCAGGACGACAGGTCTGGAGAGCTCCCACAAGAGCGCGGGTGGGGCACACCGGCAGACACGGCGACTACGACTCCTCGTCGACGAACAGGACGGCGCGGACGAGGTCCTTGCTGTCGGCGCGGCCGCCGAGCGAGCCCGCCAGCAGGCCGAGCCCGGCCACGAACAGGCTCAGCTTGATGTGATCGAGCGGGCGGACCGCCGGGTCCACGGTCGGCCACGTCTCCATCAGCTTGCGGGGGAAGATGGTGACCACGCCGCCGTAGGTCGCGAGCGCGAACATGGCGAACAGCGTGGCCATCGTCAAGAAGAGACACACGGCCGTCGCCGCGCTCGTCACGACGGTCGACTCGGCGAGCACCCGGCCCCGCCCGGTCACGCGCCCGAACGCGAACGCCCGGTACAGCACGACCGTCGACGCGACGACGGTGATGACCGAGAACAGCACGATCTGGTAGAGGTCGACCGTGCTCGCGACGTCCCACATGTCGGGCGTAAAGAACAGGAAGATCAGGACCGAGAGCGCGGCCGTGACCATCGTCGGGAGCTGGGTCGCCAGCCGGAGCGGGTTGGCCCGGGCGACGGCCGCCGCGATGCTGCGCCAGTCCCGGCCCAGCGTTTTGAGGACGAACACGGCGTGGCTGCTCGTGGCCGTCCGCTCGTGGGCCTCGCGGGGGATCGCCCGCCGCATCGCCGCGCACTGGGGCTCCGAGAACGCGCCCATCGTGTCCAGCTCCTCGACGCCGGCGAAGTCGTACATCGCGTTCGACGGGTCCGGGTCGTGGGCCAGGTTGAGGAGGTGGCCGAACGAGTGGAGCACCAGCGTCTCGAGCCGCCGCGCGGCCCGGTCGTCGGCCGCGGCCTCGTCGAGGTCGTCGCCCCAGAAGGCCGGGTCGAGCCGCTTCGTCGAGACGACGGCCACATTCGTGAGCTGGCTCGGCAACGCCAGCGTGTACGACAGCGTCGAGGTGGACAGGTCGACCTCGGTCACGATGAGCAGGAAGTGGACGCCGCGCTCGAGCTTCTCGGCCATCCCGATCTGCAAAAAGTCGAGCGGCGCGTACGCCCCCGCCGTCGGCGTCAGGTGGGGCCCCTCGAAGGCGTGGAGGACGACGCGGACGCCGAGCGCGGCCGTGAGCACGTCGTCGACGGCCTGGGCCGCAACGTCGACGCGGCGCCGGAACCGCTCCGAGTCGCGGCCCTCGACCTCCATCGTCATCACGCCGACGACGTAGCCCTCCGGCCGGGACCCGTCCGTGGGAGCGCTCATGCCGGGACCACCCCGTACATCTCGGCGACGGCCCGGGCCTGCTCGGCGACCTCGTCGCGGAGCGCGTCCGGCCGGACCACCTCGGCGTCGGTCGCGTAGCGGAGCAGCCACTTGGCGACGTAGGCCAGGTTCTCGAACTCGAACGTGACCTCGGTCCAGTCGTCGCCGACGGGCCGCTCCTGCTCGACGTCGGCGGGGACGGCGCGGCGGGCCCAGCGCCACGCCCGGTTCCGGAAGCGGACCGTCATCCGGTGGTTCTCGGGGCTCGTCCCGCGCTCGCGCAGGTGCTCCTTGAGGTCGAACCCGGCCGGCGGCTCGAACGTGTCGAACCGGGTCCGGGCCTTCTTGATCTGGTCCAGCCGGAAGTTGCGGATGTCGTCGCGCAGGTGGTCGTAGGCGATCAGGTTCCAGTGGTCCGAGTAGTAGACCAACCCCAGCGGGTCCACCTCGCGGACCGTCTCCTCGTCGCGGCTGGCCACGTAGTACGTCATCTTGACGACGCGCCGACGGGCCATGGCCTCCGACAGGTCGAACCACAGGCCCTCCTCGTCCTCCGTCGCGCCGCCGCCGGCCTGGGTCTCGTTGAACGGCGCGAGCACCGTCTGCTCCTGCAACCGGTCGATGTAGTCGCGGACGGGCTCGGGCAGCACGTTGCGGATCTTCATGGCGACGGCGTCGGCGTCGGCGCGCAGGCTGGCGTCGGGCTGGAGCTTGGTGAAGCCGGTGCCGATCAGGAGCGTGGCCGCCTCGCGCGCGCTAAACATCAACGGTGGGAGCTGGTAGCCCTCCAGGATCTCGTAGCCGCCGGCGTCGGCGTAGGTCAGCGGGACGCCGCTCTCGCCGAGCGTGCGCAAGTCGCGGAAGATGGTCCGGCGGCTCACGGCGAAGTGCTCGGCGAGGTCGCGGGAGGTCATGTTCGGCCGGTTCTGGAGCAGGAGCACCAGAGCGAACAGCCGTTCGGTCTTGTTGAGCGAGCGGTCGGAACGGGGCATCGGGGGCCGGGCGGGGGTGACGACGACGGCGGGCGGAGGCGTCCGGAGGATCGGACGGGTGACACGGATTTGTCAACGGCGCCCCCCGCGAACGGTTCGTTTCTGCGGGGGAAGACGGCGTGGAGGCGAGACCGGGCGCGGTTGGCCCGCGGCTTGGGACTCGACTCCCAGACCCGCCACCGGGTCCCTCGCGCACACGTCATCCCCATCCTTCCCCCCGGACCCATGCGCCTCGCCTCCTTCTCTACGGCCCTCGTCGCCCTCGCCCTGTTCGCGGCGCCGGCCTCCGCCCAGACCTCGTTCTTGCTAAAGGGCGGCCTCAACACCGCCTTCTTCTCCGGCGAGGACGCTCTCATCTACGACCCCCGCCTCGGCGCGTCGGGCGGCGCGGGTCTGCGGTTCGACATCGGCCCGAGCCTAGGTGTCCAGGTCGAGGCCCTGTACAGTCAGGAGGGCGCTGAGCAGGACAACGGGGCGGGCACGTACAAACTCGACTACCTCGACATCCCGATCTTGCTCCGCGCGGCGCTCCCCTTGAGCCGCTACGCCGACGCGGGCCTCTACGCCGGCCCCCAGATCGGCATTCCCGTCCGGGCCGAGTTCGCCCCCGACCGCGGGCCGAAAGAGGACGAGCAGACGCGGACCGACATCGGCGTCGCGCTCGGTGCCGACTATTGGTCGGGTCCCGTGGGCGTCGACCTCCGCTACGTGATCGGACTCCAGGACGCGTTCGACGACGAGATCGACGGCGTCCCGGTCGACCCGCTGTTCGTCCGCAACCAGGCGTTCACGGTCTCGCTGGGCTACCGCTTCGGCGGGCCGGCCACCGGCGGCCGCCGCGGACGCTACTAGCCCTCCCACCTCGGCCGGCGGTCCTCGCACCCCGCCGCGCCGATCCCGCGCCCGCCGGCCGCACCCGGCGGGCGCGGTCTGTTTCAGGCCGGCTCGGCGACGTGGACGAGCGCTTTGTCGGACCACTCCGACCCGAGGATCGGATCGAGTGGCCAGCTCGTCACCTCGACTTGAGCGGACTGGCGGAGGTCGGCCTCCTCGGCGCCCAGGTCGCCGCCCTTGAGGCAGACCAAGCCCGAGGCCCACGCCCCGTCCGCGACGTCGCCGAGCGGGTCGGCGCGAGCTTGGGTGTGCCAGCTCCACAGCGACGCCAGCGGGGCCGTTGCCCGGCTCACCGAGAGGTGCGGCGCGGGCCCGTCGTAGGCCTCGGCCCGGCCGTTCCAGGCCTCGACGTTGTCGATCCCGAGCCGCCGCGCGAACAGCTTGACCGCCTCCGTCTTCTTCCCCACCGCGTCGACGGCGACGACCGTGATCCGGGGGAAGGCGACCGCGAGCGGGATCGCCGGCAGCCCGCCGCCCGTGCCCCAGTCGACGACGACGGCGCCGTCGGGGAACGGCCGCGTCGCCAGCGCCAGGCAGTGGCGGACGTGCCGCTCCAGTTCCGCCCGGGACGCCGGCCGGGCCACCAGGTTGACCTGCCGGTTGACGCGCTCGAGCTGGCCGACGTAGGCGTCGATCGTCTCGCGCTGGCGAGCGTCGAGGTCGATGGGGAGGTGGGCGATCACGGGCCGGCTACGCTCCGGCTAGCGGCGCCGGTTCCTGCGCGGCGGAGCCTGTGGCGAGCGGAGCCGACCCGTCGCCTTCGGCGGTGCGGTGTCGCTTCAGGAGCACCATCAGCGCCTGGACATCGGCCGGGCTGACGCCCGAGATGCGGGAGGCCTGGCCCAGGGTGTCCGGCCGGATGCGGGCCAGCTTCTCGCGCGCCTCGTGCGTGATCGCCGCGACCGCGCCGACGTCGAAGTCGTTGGGGATCCGCCAGCGCTCGAGGCTCCGCATCTGCTCGACCAGCTCGCGCTCGCGCTCGACGTAGCCGGCGTAGCGGAGCTCGACGGCCGCCAGCTCGGCCGTCCGCTCCATCCCGGGCCCGGTCGCGACGAGGTCGCCCTGCCCGGTCGCCGACAACATCGCGCTCAGGTCGATCTGGGGGCGGAGCGCGAGCCGAGCGAGCCGCGTCGGCTGGTCGATGGGCGCCGTGCCGACGGCGTCGAGGTAGCCGTTGACGGCGTCGGGCGTCGCGTTGGTCGCCTCCAGCGCCGCGAGCGTCCGGGCGAGCGCGTCCTCCTTCTGCTCCAGCCGCGCCAGCCGCTCGGGCGATGCCAGCCCGAGCGCGTGGCCCAGCCGCGTCAGCCGGCGATCGGCGGTGTCCTGACGGAGCAGGAGCCGGTGCTCGGCGCGCGACGTGAACATGCGGTACGGCTCGTCGGTCCCCTTCGCCACCAGGTCGTCGACGAGCACGCCGAGGTAGGCCTGGTCGCGGCCGAGCACCACGCCGTCCTCGTTGCCCAGCCGGCGCGCGGCGTTGATCCCGGCGAGCAGTCCCTGCCCCGCCGCCTCCTCGTAGCCCGTCGTCCCGTTGATCTGGCCGGCCAGGAAGAGGCCGCCGACGGCCTTCGTCTCGAGCGTGTAGCGGACCTGGTGCGGCGGCACGTAGTCGTACTCGATGGCGTAGCCGGGGCGCAGCACGTGGGCCCGTCCGAGCCCGGGGACCTGGCGGAGCGCCGCCGTCTGGACGTCCTCGGGCAGCGACGTCGAGAACCCGTTGACGTAGACCTCGTGGGTGTCCCAGCCCTCCGGTTCGAGGAACAGCTGGTGCCGGTCCTTGTCCGCGAAGCGGTCGATCTTGTCCTCGATGGACGGGCAGTAGCGGGGCCCCTGCCCCTCGATCCGCCCGGCGAACATCGGCGAGCGCTCGAACCCGGCCCGCAGCGTGTCGTGGACGGCCGGCGACGTCCACGTCAGCCAGCACGACCGCTGCTCGGTCGGGAGCGCGTCGGTGAGGTGCGAGAACGGGCGCGGGTCGGCGTCGCCGGGCTGCTCCTCACACGCGGACGTGTCGACGGTCCGCCCGTCGATGCGGGGCGGCGTGCCCGTCTTGAGGCGGCCCAGCTCGAACCCGAGCCGCGCCAGCGCCGCGCTCAGCCCGACCGCCGCGCGCGCGCCGGCTCGGCCTCCGCCGAACTGCTGCTCGCCCAGGTGGATGGTCCCGTTGAGGAACGTGCCCGACGTCAGGATGACGGCGCGGGTCTGGATCTCCAGCCCGGTCTGGGTGCGCACGCCCGTCACCTCGGGCCGGCCGCCGGCGCCAGCGCGCGTGACCAGGTCGACGACCATGTCCTGGCGGAAGAACAGGCCGGGCGTCGCTTCGAGCGCGGCCCGGGCGGCGGCGGCGTACTGCGCGCGGTCGCTCTGGCACCGGGGGCTCCACACGGCCGGCCCCTTGCTCGTGTTGAGCATCCGGAACTGGAGGCCGGTCGCGTCCGCCAGCGTCCCCATGAGCCCGCCGAGCGCGTCGATCTCGCGGACGATCTGGCCCTTGCCGACGCCTCCGATGGCCGGGTTGCACGACATGGCGCCGAGGGTGTCGAGGGTCATCGACACCAGCAGGGTGCGGGCGCCCAGGCGGGCGGCGGCATGGGCGGCCTCGGCCCCAGCGTGGCCGCCGCCCACCACCACGACGTCGTACGTGTCCGGGCTCATGGGAGAGAGGCGGGGGGTCGGCTGGAGGATAGGCCGGGCCCGCGGCGTCGGCTCTGGATTCCGCGCGAAGGCGACCGGGCGCCTAAGCGGGGGAATTTCTTAAGACGCCCCCTCCAGCCGGCCGATACTCACGGGGTTCTGCAGACGCGCCCTATGCACCCGCTCGCCTCCCACTTTGTCCGTCGGTTCGAGCTCTACCTCGCGACGGCGACGGCGGTCCTGTTCACCCTCATCGCGGCGATGGTGCTGGCGGGCGTCCGCCCGCTGATCTCCGGGGGGACGGCGTGGGCCAGCCTGCTCGCGCTCCAGATCGCGATCCAGTGGGTGGACCGCGAGCGCCAGCGGCGGCTCCGCGCCAAGGCGATCCACGACATCCGCGAGATGCTGACCGACCGGGTGCTCAACCAGCTCTCGGCGCTCAAGGTGTGGGCCGCCATGACGTCGGACTCGGACCAACTCGCCGGGATGGTCTCCGAGGTCGACTCCACCATCGACGAGGTGGCCGAGATGGTGACGGGCTTGTCCGAGGAACAGCTTGACACGTGGCAGCTCCGCTACGCCAACTCGGACGCCCACCACTTCTCGTCCGACCGCGTGTTCGCCTGACCGCCCCGACCGCCGCTCGGGCTCGCGAGCGGCCGGCGACCTCCTCACCCGCCCTCCGGCAGATAGGGCGCCGGGATCGGCGTGGCCGCGTCCTCCTGGTGCCAGAAGATGGTCAGGACGTGCCACCGACGGCCGTCCCAGAACAGTTGGAACGAGTTGATGCCGCGCGCGAACGGGTCCTCCGCGGGGTCGAGGCGGCTCTCGTAGGTGCTCCAGACGTGGGCGACGGTCCCGTAGCGCTCGACGCGGCGGGCGACCTCGACCTCGTAGAACCCCTTGCCCTGGAACATCGGCCCGTCGCGGAACAGCGGGCCGGCGAGGTCGACGTAGTCGTCGACGGTCAGGACGCGGAGGGCGGCCGTGCCGTCGGGGCGCCGGCTGGCCGGGACCAGGCGGGCCTCCGGGTGCATCATCGACCGGAACCGGTCCCAGTCGCGAGCCTCGTCGGCCGGGCCGGAGATCGCGTCGTAGACGGCCTCCATGATCGCGTCGATGGAGGCGACATCGGCGGGGTCGGCCCGGGGCCAGCCCTCCTGAGCCCGGGGGGCCGAGGCGGTCAGTGTGAGGACGACGACGGCAGCGAGGCGGAGCATGGCGGCGGGGGCGGAGGAGCCGTAAGGGTACGCTCTGGTCTCTCCGCGCCCGCTCACCCCTCGCCTGCCTCGACGCGGTCGGCCACCGGCTCGGGCACGTCGCGGGTCACGAGCGGCTCGACCGGCAGGACGAGCGAGAAGGTCGAGCCCGCGCCCAGCGTGCTCTCGACGCGGACCGTCCCGCCGTGGAGCGCCGCGATCCGCTTGGTGATGGCCAGCCCCAGGCCGGCGCCGCCGTCGGGCGTCCGGCTCGGGTCGGCGCGGACGAACCGGTCGAACACGCGGGGCAACAGCTCCGGCGCGATCCCCTCGCCCGTGTCGCGGACCGCGACGGCCAGCGCCGACGCGTCGGCCCGCGTGACCTCGACGTCGACGGCCCCGCCGGGCGGCGTGTGCCGGAGCGCGTTGTCGATGAGGTTGCCGAGCGCCCGGTCGACCAGGCCGGGGTCGAGCCGAGCCAGCGGCAGCCCGTCCTGGGCACGGACGCGGAGGCGGACGTCGCGGCGCACGGCCTCGGCCCGGCGGTCGGCCACGACGTCGGCGGCGAGCTCGGCGAGCGCCGTCGGCTCGGGGCGCGGGCGGATCTCGGCGGCGTCGAACCGGGCCAGGTCGAACAGGTCGGCGACCAGGCCGGACAGCCGCTCGGCGCTGCGGAGCGCCCGGGCGACGTGGGCACGGCGCTCGTCGGCCGGCGCGTCGGGGCGCATCGCCAGCGTCTCGAGGTAGCCTCTCAGCGACGCCAGCGGGCTCCGCAAGTCGTGGCTCACGTTTGCGATCAAGTCGCGCCGCTGGCGGTCGGTCCGGCGGAGCGCCTCGACCTGGGCCTCGATCCGAGCCGCCATCCGGTTGAACGCGCGCCCGAGCGCGCCGACCTCGTCCGCCCCGCCCTCGCTCGCGCGGACCGCCAGCGCTCCGCGCTCGACCGCGCCGACCGTCGCCGTCAGCCGCTGGAGCCGGCGCGTGAGCCCCCAAAACGCCAGCACGCCGACGAGCGCGGTCAGCCCGAGGGCCAGCGCCAGGCCCCGGGCGGCCGCTCCCCCGAGCGCGCTCGGCCACAGGGCCGCCGCCACGTCGTCGTAGCGCTCGCCCTGTAGGATCACGTAGAGGTAGCACCCCTGTTCGCCCATGATCTCGATGGGCGCCACGCTGAACGGCCTCGACTCGCCCGGCCGCGCGGGGTCCGGCCCGAGCACGGGCGGTCGGGCGCCGGCCATCAGCTGGTCGAGAGGCGCCGTGTCGACGACCGGGTCGAGCGGGCGCCCGCGCGCGTCCATGAACCACGACTTGATCATGCCCTCGCTGCCCAAGAGGTACACGTCGATCCGGCGGTTGACCTGGGACAGCCCCCCGATGATGTCGGCGATGGCGACCGAGTCGATCTCGGTCATGAGGTGGGGCTGGAAGCGCGGCGCCAGCTCGGCCGCGAAGTCGAGGTGGAGCGCCTGGTCGGCCGTGGCCACGGCGTCACGCGTGGCCCGCGCGCCCAGCGCGAGCACGGCCACGCCCAGCACCAGCAACAGCGCCAGGAACAGCGCCGACAGGCGGACCCCGAACCGATTCCAGACGGCGATAGCGGGCTCAGGCATCGATCTCGGACGGCTCAGCGAAGCGGTACCCGACGCCCCACACGGTCTGGACGAACACGGGCGACGCGGGGTCCGGCTCGACCTTCGCCCGCAGCCGGTTGATGTGCGTGTTGACGGTGTGGGCGTAGCCGGCGAACTGGATGCCCCACACCTTGTCCAGCAGCTCCTGCCGGCTGAACACGCGCCCCGGGTGCCGCGCCAGCCACACCAGCAGGTCCATCTCCTTTTTCGTCACGTCGACGGCCTCGCCCCCGACCTCGACGCGGGCCCGCTGGGGGAAGACGGCGAGCGCACCGAACCGCAGCGCCTCGTCGGGGTCGGCCGGCGGCCGGTCGTAGTCGACGCGCCGGAGCAGCGCGGCGACACGGGCCAGCACCTCGCGGACGGAGAACGGCTTGGGGACGTAGTCGTCGGCGCCGGTCTCGAGCCCGAGCACGCGGTCGGTCTCGCTGCCGCGCGCCGTCAGCATGAGGACGGGGACCGTCCGGCCCGCCTCGCGGAGCCGGCGGCAGACCTCCATCCCGCCCAGGCCGGGCAGCATCAGGTCGAGCACGACCACGTCGTACGGATCGGCGAGCGCCCGCTGGAGCGCGAGCGCCCCGTCGGCCACGGCCTCGACGGCGTAGCCGGCCTCGCGGAGGTGGAGGCCCAGCAGGTCGGACAGGTCGCCGTCGTCCTCGACCAGGAGCACGCGGGCGGGCCGGGCGGAGGGCACGTCGGTCATGGGTCCAGTGTAGCGCGGGCGGTCCAGCAGAACGACGGGGAGGGCAATCGGCCCAGGGCTATCGCAACCTCGCCTACGGTGTCATCCTGAGCGAACGCGAAGGATCTCACCTCGGACTCCGAGACTTGCCGGGCCGGCTCCGACGGCCTCCGCCGTCGGCGTTGAGATCCTTCACTCCGTTCAGGATGACAAAGGGGAGAGGATGCGGTAGCCCTGGCAATCGGCTCTCCCCGCCGTTCGATGGCGTGGGCCGGGACCGCTAGTTGATCGGTGTGACCGTCACCCGGATGACGCTGGACGCGCTCGGGTACGAGAACCCGGCGGCGTCCGTCCCGGTGATGCGGCCCAGCGTTCCACCCTCGTCGTCGCCGGTGTCCGGTCCGGCCTGGCGCGGCGCCTGGTCCGGCCCGACGCCGGGCTCCTGGTTCCGCTCCGTGCCCGCGTCGTAGAGGAGCACGCGGTCGGTGACGTCGCCCGAGACCGGCGCGCCGGCAGCGGTGAACAGGGCGAGGCCGTCGGCCTCGAACGTGTAAAACAGGTCGTTGGACTGGATGAACATGGTCGCGAACGACAGCCGGTCGCCCGGCGCCGCCTCGACCTCGACGGCGTAGCTCCCGCCCGGCCCGATCGGCGACGGACCGCCCGCGCCGACCGGCGTCGTAAACGCGGCCACGCTGCGGATCCCCTCGACCCCGGTGAGCGCGGCCACAAGCGCGCCCGGGCTCCCGTCCTCGGCGATCCCCTCGATGCCGGCGCCGGCGGCACCGCCGCTGGTGAAGAAGTCGACCGCGTCGCCGTGGACCACGACGGCGCCCGGCGACAGCGGGACCGTCACGCCGGTGAGCGGGCCGAACGCGTCGGCAAACGGGCCGGCGTTGCCGTCCTCGGCGATGGCCTCGACCCAGTCCGACGCCGCCGCGCCGCTCTCGAAAAAGTCGACCGCGTCCACGTGGACGGCCCAGCCGCCGGGCGACAACGGCACGGCGACCGGCCCGGCGCTCGTCGGCAGCGTCGACCCCGTCGACACGTTCTCGATGCGGACGGTGAACGCGGACTCGCCGTCGTGCGCCAGCGTGACGCGGATCACGTCGGACGCCGCCGGGTAGACGAAGCCGTCCGCGTCGGTCCCGTCGACGCGGGTGACCACGCCGTTCTCGGCCGCGCCGGTGTCGGGGCCCGCCTGCCGCGGCGCTTGGTCGGCGCCGGTGCCGGGCTCCTGGTTGACTTCGGTGCCGGCGTCGTAGAGCCGGATCTCGTCGGTGACGTCGCCGGTCCGCGCCGCGCCCGAGGCGTCGTAGAGCGCGAGCCCGTCGGCGGGGAACGTGTAGAACAGGTCGTTCGACTGGATGAACATGGTCGCCAGCGACAGGCGCATCCCGCTGCCGGGCGTCACGTTCGTGCCGGCCGTGAACGAGAACTCGTAGGCGTCGCCGGGGAAGATCGGGCCGGGCGCGTCCGCGCCGACGGGCGTGGTGAACACGCCGCTCTTGAGGACGCCGAACGCCGGCCCGACGTTGGCGATCTCGACACGGAACCGGCTGGTCTCGACGGGCGGGTCGACGGGGTCGGACGAGTCGCAGGCGACCAGGCCGACGGCCAGGGCGAGGAGCAGGGAGGATCGAAGCATGGCGGGAGGGAGGTCCGTGGGTGGAGCCCCAGTCTCCCCCACCCTGTCGCCCTAAGTCCTCACGAGCGTGTAACATCGGCGGTGCGAGTGCGCCGCCGGCGCGCTCCGACAGAGTCTCGCAGGGTCCGGTGTGGCATGGTCCCCCCGCCCGACCCGCCCTCACCCCGGGTCGAGTCCGGGGCAGGCTCTGTTCCTCACACCGAGGGAGAGGGGACATCGTATGGCGACGCACAGCTCTCCGCGATCCCGTCAAGAGGTACGCAGCCGGCTTTTCCTCCTATACCGTCATTCCCGCGAAGGCGGGACCCGAGTCTTCGAGGACGGCGCAGCCCATCCAGGCGCTCAGGGGACACCTCGGCTCGCCACCCTAGACCCCCGCCTTCGCGGGGATGACGACCTGGGGGTGTGGAGGGCGGTCCGCGTCCGACTGCGCAACTCCGGCCCGTGTCACTTGCCGATGCAGAACTGGGAGAACACAGCGTCGAGCACGTGCTCGGTCGTGACGGCGCCGGTGACCAGGCCGAGGTGGTGGAGCGCGTCGCGCAGGTCGAGCGCCAGCGTGTCGCCGCCGTCACCGGCCGCGAGCGACTGCCGGGCGCGGCCGACCGCGGCGCGAGCTGCGTCGAGATGTGTCCGATGCCGCTCGTTGACGGCGACGAGCCCGCCCTCGGCTCCCTCCGCGCCCGTCACCCGGACGGCGTCGAGGATCGACCGGCGCAGGCCGTCGAGCGCGGCAGGGTCGGCGAGGGCGTCGCGAGCGGAGAGGAAGAGGGGGCGGAAGGGGTGGACAGGGCGGAGGGGGTAGAGAGAGGAGTCCGCCGCCTGACGTTCCCCTTCCACCCCCTTCCCCCTTTCCACACCAGCCAGCGCCCCCCCCCTCACCACGTCCGCCTTGTTCATCACCACGAGCACGGCCACCTCCGGCTGGCGCTCGTCCAGGTTGTCCAGGAACGCCCGCTCCTCGGCGTCCAGCCCGACGCTCGCGTCGACGACGTAGACGAGCACGTCGGCGCGGTCGATGGCGGCGCGGGCGCGGCGCGTGCCCTCGGCCTCGATGGCGTCGACGGTCTCGCGGAGGCCGGCCGTGTCGACGAACCGGACGCGGAGCCCGCCGACCTCGGCCTCGGCCTCGACCGCGTCGCGCGTCGTCCCAGGCGTCGGCGCCACGATGGCGCGGTCGTCGCCGACGAGCGCGTTGAGCAGCGTCGACTTGCCGGCGTTGGGCCGTCCGCCAAGCACCACACGAAGACCGTCGCGCGCGAGCGCCCCGAGGTGCGCCGTCCCGATCAAGTCGGCCAGCTGGCGGTCAGCGGTGACGAGCAGGGCGGCGAGGTCGGTTCGGTCGGCAAACGCGACGTCCTCCTCGCCGAAGTCGAGCTCGAGCTCGACGAGCGCGGCCGTCTGCACGAGCGACTGGCGGACGGCGGCGACGGCGTCGGAGAGACGGCCTCGGAGGGCCGACACGGCGGCGCGGTGGCCCACCCGGCTCTCGGCGTGGATGAGGTCGGCCACGGCCTCGGCCTGGGCCAGGTCGAGCTTGCCATTGAGGAACGCGCGCTGGGTGAACTCGCCCGGGGCCGCCGGCCGGGCGCCCGCGTCGTAGAGCGCCCGCAGGACCGCGCCGGCCACCACGTCGCCGCCGTGGCACGTCACCTCGACCACGTCCTCGCCGGTCGACGAGTGGGGCCCGCGCCAGACGACGCACACGACCTGGTCGACCCGGTGCCCGTCGGCGTCGGAGAGCCAGCCCACCCAGACCGTCCGTCCGTCGGCCTCGGTCAGCGCGGGGTCGGAGAACCAGGAGGCCACGACGGGCACGGCGTCCGGCCCGCTCACCCGGATCACCGCGAGCGCCGCCGTCCCCCGGGCCGTCGCGAGCGCCGCGATGGTGGGGGCGTCCGTGCGTTCGTCCTCCGGGGCATCAGGGATGCGTGATGCGTGATGCGTGACGGGAGCTTCGTCGGGAGAATCACGCATCACGTATCACGGATGCCCTCGTCCGGCGAACCGCGGCCACTCTACTTCTTGCCCTTCTTCGTGTCGGCGCGGCCGTTCTTCGAGACCACCTGCGACGTGATCCCGCCCTTGCGGCCGGGCCGCTTGGCGCGCTTGCCGCCCTTCTTCTTCCCCGCCGCCTTCTCAGCGACGGCCGCCGCCTTGTCGATCTCGGGCGTCTCGCCGCGCTCGTGGGCGTCGTGGACCTGCTTGTTGATCAGCCGCTGCTGGACGATCGAGAAGAGGTTGAACGCGAGGTAGTACAGCGACAGGCCCGACGGGAACCGGTTGAAGAACACGAAGAACATGACCGGCATCAGGTACATGAGCACCTTCTGCTGCGTCCCGCCCATCCCGGTCGACGACGACATCGAGAGCTGCATCGAGACCACCATCGACACCGACATCAGGATGGTGAACCCGGCGAGGTAGTCGCCGACGAACGGGATCGTGAACGGGAGCGGCAACACCGGGTCCGGCGCCGACAGGTCGGCCGCCCACAGGAACGACTCGCCGCGGAGGACCAGCGTCGACTGGAAAAAGCGCCACAGCGCGATGAGCAGCGGGTACTGGAGCAGCATCGGGAGGCAGCCCCCGAGCGGGTTCACGCCGGCCGTCTTGTAGACGCCCATCATGGCCTCCTGCTGCTTTTGCGGGTCGTCGCCGTACTTCTCCTTGACGGCCGTCAGCTGGGGCTGGAGCTCGCGCATCTTGGCCGCGTTCCGGTAGCTCACCGCCGTCAGCGGCCACAGGAGCATCTTGACCAGGAAGGCGAACAGCAGGATCACCAGCCCATAGTTGGGCAGGAACGTCGACAGAAACGCGAACGTCGGGGCGACGACGTACTGGGCGATCGGCCGGATCACGAACCCGACCCACGCCCCGAAGTCGACCGTGTCGTACAGGCCGTAGTCGGCGAGCCGGCGGAGCTCGAGGGGGCCGAGGTACAACGTGAACGTGGCCGCGTCGCCAGCGCCCAAGCGCGGCATCTCCAATCGGGCCGCGTAGTCCTGGGCGAAGCCGCTGTCGGACTCGTCGGCCTCACCCTCTTGGGAGGCCGTCAGCCGAGCGCCGTCGGCCGGCGTCGTCGGGATGAGGGCGGCGATAAAGAACTTGGTCTTGACGGCCACCCAGTCGACGGCGCCGGTGCGGACGAGGGGCTCGGGCTCGCCCGCCTCGGTCAGCTTGATCGACTCGGTCTCGCCGCCGGTCTGGACGAACACGCCGGCCTGCTGGGTCTCGCCCTGGGGGTCGGCCTCGGCCAGCGGGAGGGCGCCGTCCCAGATCACCTCGTAGCCGCCGCCCTGCGCCAGGAGGTCGGTGCCCGGCGTTTCGACACGGAAGTCGAGGTCGTACGAGTCGTGGTGGAACCCGTAGACGAGCCGGACCGCGCCGGCGCCGACGGGCGCCTCGAAGAGAAGGTCGGCCTCGCCGTCCTCGATCCGCAGCGTGTCGCCGGTGAACGGCTGGCCGTCGAGGACCGGCGTGAACGACAGGGCCCGGGTGTCGAGGTACTCCCCGCGCGACGGCAGCACGCCGATGGCGAGCGCACCCTCCGGGTTCGACACCAGCTCGACCGACTCGTCGGTCTTGGACTTGTCGTAGTTCCGGAGCTTGTACGAGACCGGCGTGCCGCCCTGCGTCGAGAACGTGGCCTCGACCCGGTCCGTGACGACGGTGAGGAGCCGCTCGGGCTGGTTCAGCGCTCGGGCGAAGGCCGAGTCGGTCGGCACCGTGATCGCGCCGTCGTCGGGCACCTCGATCTCGGCGGGCGCCAGCTCGGGCTCGGCCTGGGCGGCGGCGACCGAGTCGGCGGCGGCGCGCTGGGCCTCGACCTGCTCGGGCGTCGGCGCGGTCTGGATCATCCACAGCCCCAGGATGAGGGACATGAGGAGGATGCCCGCGATGGCGGTGCGGTCGAGGCCCTGGGGTTCCATGCGTTGGGGGGAGGACGGCCGGGGCGTGCGGCTACGGGCGCTCGCGGTCGGAGGGTTCGCCGGGCAGTGGGAGGCCGCGCTCGGCCACCCGGAAGTCGACGTCCGCCAGCCGATCGAGGGCGCGGGGGAGGTCGCGGCGGATGGCCTCGGCGGCCGCGTCGTCACGGCCTCGGAACAGGACCATCACCGTGAGCGCGTCCGGGCGGTCGCCGAACCGGTCGAGCAGCGGGCCCTGGCAGAGCCGGAACGTCTCGCGCAAGTGCCGGCGGACCCGGGTGCGGAGCGCGTTCGTCCGGCGACGGCCCGGCGCGAACCCGACCTGGAGCCCGACGTCGTGGCCCGTCTCGGCGCGCAGCACCGTCCGGGCGAGCAGCACGACGGTCCCCGCGCGGACCCGCTCGACGTCGGCCCGGTCTCGGTCGAAGAGGGGCCGCAGGAGCCGGCGCCGCTTGAGGCGGCGCGAGCGCGGGAAGGCGGTCGGCCGCACGGGGCTGGCGACGCGCGCCGGGCTACTTGCCCGACTTCGTGTCGTGGACGGTCAGGGCGTGGCGGCCCTTGGCCCGGCGGCGGGCCAGGACGTTGCGGCCGTTCTTGGTGGCCATCCGCGAGCGGAAGCCGTGCTTGTTGGCGCGCTTGCGGCGGCTGGGCTGGTAGGTGCGCTTCATCGGGGGGCGCCTGGGGCGCGGCGGCGGGCGGCGGCGGGCAGAGCGCCCGGCGGGCCGGCGGAGGAGACACGAGACCGCCGCTCGGGCCAAAGCGCGGGCGGCGGGCCGAAAAGATACCGTGCCCCCGTGGGGCGCCCGTGAAGGGCCGTTGACTTCGGGCCGGACGGCGGGCACGTGTTGACGGGGCTCGCGGAGATCCCGTACCTTCGGGATTCGCGTCCGCGAGGGCGCGCGTTGCGGGAATAGCTCAGTTGGTAGAGCATCAGCTTCCCAAGCTGAGGGTCGCGGGTTCGAGTCCCGTTTCCCGCTCCGAGGGCCGGTCGGCACCCGCCGGCCGGCCCTTTTTTGAGCGCCGCCGCCAGGGCGGACGCGGGCGGTTAGCTCAGCTGGTTAGAGCATCTCGTTTACACCGAGAGGGTCGGGGGTTCGAGCCCCTCACCGCCCACCGGCCTCACTCGACGTCGTACGCGACGAGCTCGCGCGAGGTCTGGCCGTCGAAGAACCGGACGATCCCGACCCCGGGCGCGAACGACGTCGTCACCGTCGGGTCGGCGTCGTACCCCGCGTACGTCACCACGTCGAACGTCCCGGCCGGCACCGTGACCCGCTCCCGCGAGACGTCGTATGGCTTGCCGTCCACGACGTACCGCCCGTCCTCGACCGGGTACCGGTACTCCGTCGACTCCCGGTAGACGCCGCCGCCGGCGAGCTCGACCCGGTACAGGAGCTCGGCCCCCCGTCCCTCGGCGCCGACCGACCGGACGTACTCGGGGTCGGCCGACACCTCCCCGTCCTCCTCGATCCGGAGCCGGTGGTACGGGTCCCCGTCGACCGCGACCTCGTCGCCGACCGACAGGACGAGCTCGCTCCCGTCGTCGGCGGAGTAGGTCCACGTGTTGCCGGTGGCGACCGGGAGGATCGGCCCGTCGGGGTCGCCCGTGGGCCCGCCGGAGTCGCAGGCGGCGAGGGGGAGGGCGAGGACGAGGAGCGCGAGGAGCCGGGACATGGGAGCGGAGGGCGTGGGGGAGAGGGGCCGGGGGGCGTCAGCCGCCGTGGGGGTTCGAGAACTGGCCGTAGTTGGGGGTGCTGAGGACGGCCCGGAACCGGGCTCGGACCGTGACGGGCCGGCCGCCGCCGCCGTGGAGGTAGGTGGCCTCGACGGTCCCCGAGACCCCGGAGCCGTCGGACCGCTCGACGACGACCTCGCCGCCGGTCGCGAACCAGTACCCCTGGCCGTCCCCGTTCGTCGTGAACGAGTACACGGCGTCGGGGGCGAACCGGGCCGGCGTCGGCCCGAACCGGCCGTCGGCGCCGCGGAGGTCGGTCACGGGGTACCGCCCCGGCGCGGGCGCCTCGGCCCCGCCGAACCCGAGGCGGACGGAGGCGCCATCGTTGATCGGGCCGTCGAGGGTGACGAGGAACGTCGGGGCGACGGCGTAGTCGCGCTCGGGCCCGAACGGGTAGTCCACCAGGCCGGCCAGGGCGCCGGCCGTCTCGATGCGGCACCCGGCCTCGTCGGCGATGGCGAGCGAGGCGTTCTCGCCGTAGGTGGCGGAGACGGAAGCCGCCGGCTCGCAAGTGGCGTCGGTCCCCGTGTCGCATCCGAGGGCGGCCACGACGAGGACAATGAGGGGGACCCACCGGGTCTCAGGAACAAGAGGCATCACGTCGGAAGTGCGTGGTCGTTTAGGTGTGAACGGGACGGGTGAACCTGTCGTGCGTCCGCGTCCCGGAGGGCCAGCCTGGGAAGCGCGCTGAGTTACAGGGTCAGCGAGAGCCGGAAGCCGAGCCGTTGAGGCCGTGGTACACCATGAGGTTCGTTTCGAAGTTGGCGTCGGCGTAGCCGAGCTCCTCGTCCCCTTTGACTTTCTTGACGAAGTAATCACCGACTTGGACGTCACCCGCCGCCCGCGTGGGCTAGTCCGAGTGCTGGCAGTCCCCTATCGAGTCGAAGCGTGGGACCGTCGAGGTCGAGCGCTGCGACCTCGACGGCCCGTCGCCATTTGCTGGCCGACGCCAATCGGTTGCCGGCCGCGACCCCTCTTCGGAAGCAATCGAGGAGCAAGCCCCCGATGACTCGCTGAGGACTGGAGTGGCCTCCACACCAGCCGTCTCATTTGGAAGCACCAGAGGGCCCAACGCCTGACTTCGCGTGAACCCGCTCTACCACGGCGACCGTTCCGCCCCCTACTCTCTACATTTGGCGAAACGACCGCTGACCTCACGCCACAGCCCGTCCGTAACTCTCGGTCGGCACGGAGGCGTGGACAGGCACGCGGCTCCCTAGAACGACCCCTCATGCGCCCCTTTACTCTCTTGTCCGTCCTGTCCCTGATGGTCCTGGCGGGCCTCCCAACGGACGCCGCGGCCCAGTCGCGGACGCACGTGGACACGGCGCCCCTGCCGGTCTACACCGAGACCGGCGACGGGTGGGACGTCCCCGGCTGGACGGCGGACGGCGGTTTCTGGGTGGCGCGGCCCGGCGACCCCGCCTCGCCTCAGCTGAGCCTCTGGACCACCGACCCCGGAGAAGCGCGAGACGCGCGAGAGGCCATGACGAAAGTCGCGGACCAGTACGGGCTGGAAGACGTCGCTCTGCTGCCGGTGGCCCTCGTGCCGTCGCACGTCCAGCTCCTCGGCAACCCCCTCCACGTGGGGCTCGCCACAGCGCGATTCGGGGGCCGCGATCAGGTGATCGCCATGACGGCCCGGCAAGCCGGGACCGACGGGGTCTTCACGGTCCAGATCCTACAAGCGCCGCCTGAGGACTTCGCGAGCTGGGACGGAGTCCTCGGCCCGCTCGTCACCTTCCAGTTTCTCGAGGACGGCTCGATCTTCGACTACGCGCTGCGGTCACAGGTCCGGCAGGCTCCGCTCCGCGAACAGCTGGAGATCTACTCGCGCATCGCCGAGACGTTCGCGGCGATGACTGCTCAGAAGGCGGCGATCATGAGGGGCCAGGTGCAGATGAACACGCTCGACCTGATGCGCCAGATGAACGACAACATGACGACCGAGACAAGCTGCATCCTCATCGCGGGCTGCCAGATTGGATACGACGGACAAGGCAACGCGGTCATGACCGACAACTGACGCGCTGCGCAGTCTGCCACTCACCGAGGCGTCTGCACCGTCCTGCCGGCTCACCCGTCCTGGCGCATCCGCTCCAGCTCCTCGCGGATCACGTCGCGCAGCGCGGGCGTGGCCGGGGCGACCTCCGCCGGACGAGGCGTCGCCGCGCCGGGGTTGAGCACGACGAACTCGACGCGCCGGTTGAGCGCCCGGCCCGTCTCCGTCTCGTTCGACGCCACCGGCCGCCGCTCGCCGTAGCCGACCGCCGCGAGCCGGTCGGTCGCCACGCCCGACGCCACGAGGTAGTCGAGCACCGACTCGGCGCGGCGCTGGGAGAGCCGGTCGTTGGTCGCGTCCGAGCCGCGGTCGTCGGTGTGGCCGCCGACCTCGACGCGGAGCGCGGGGTAGCGGCGGAGCACGTCGGCGACGATGTCGAGCGTCGCGGCCGAGGTCGGGATCAGGTCGGCCTTGGCGAACTCGAAGTTGACCGACGACGTCCGGAACAGGCCGGTCTCCAAGACGTCGCGCTCGACGGACTCGACCGTGACCGGGCCGGGCGCCGGGGAGGGCGCCGGAGCGGGCGTGGCGGGCGCCACCGGACGCGGACGGCCGGGCACGACGACGACCGGCGCGCCCGGAGCCGCTGGGAGCGGGACCGCTCCGACGTCGAGCCGCGCGAGCCGCCGGTCGATGGCGTCGAGCAGGTCCCGCTCGAGCAGGAGCAGGTCGAGCCGCGTCACGCCGACCGACGGGGCCACCCCCCGCGGACGCGTCGACGGCGTCAGTCCCAGCTCTTGGCGGACGGCGTCCACGTCGCCCGCCGGCAGCGCGGCCGGGCGGCGGGCCCCGATGCGCGGCCGGAACCGGGCCGGGCCCGAGCCGGAGCGGTAGTACAGCACGCCGGCCCCGTTCGGCAACGGCACCGTCGCCACGGGCCGCGCGCCGGCGGCGGACCGCACGACGACCGACACGGAGTCGCCGACCGCGACCGAGTCCGCGACCTGCGCTTGGCCCGGGCTGGCCGCCAGCGCGCTGACGGCCACGGCCCACACGGCGACACGAGAGAGAGACATCATGGGAGAGTGTGAGGGACGTCCGCGTCGGCCTTTCGAGGCGTCCGCCGGAGTCCCGGTTCCTCGGTCCTCTAGTACACCTGCCGGCCGAACGGGAAGCGGTAGCCCGCCGTCAGGCGGTTGTAGCGGCCGAAGTTGCCCGTGCTGAAGTCGACGAAGAACCGCCCGCCGCCGTAGACCACGTCGGCCCCCAGGCCGACGTTGAAGGCCACCGCCGTGCCGCCGTCGTCGACCTCTTCGTCGAACGTGTCCGGAAGGTCGTCGCTGGCGCCCGTGTTGACGACGCCCAGGCCGACGCGGACGTAGGGCGCGCCGTAGCTGGCGAGCGCGGCGACGGGGAGTTGGAAGGCGGTGTCGAGGTTGAGCGTGAACGAGCGCCGGCCGGCGACGCTCACCAGGAGCTCCGGCAGATAGGTCAGCGAGCCGCCCGAGGCGTACTCGGCGCGGAGCCCGACCAGGACGTTGCCCGTCCGCCCGAACCCGAGCCCGGCCGTCGGCGAGACCGCGTAGAAGCCGCGGGGCCGCAGGTCGGCCGGCGCCTCCGGAAGGAGGACCGGGGTGGTCGTCGTGGGCGGGGCGGCCGGCGTGAGCACCTCGCCGTCTTGCGTCACCACGACGGGCGCGGCCGGCGTCCGGGCGTCGCGCGCGGCGATCGCCAGCTCGAGCCGCCGCTCGAGGGCGGCCAGGTCGGCCGCCGTGACGCCGTCGTCGTCGCGGAACCGGTCGCCGATGCGGGCGGCGAGCTGGTCCTCGATGCGGCGCTGGATCGACGCGAGGTCGTCCTCGGTGAGCGCGTCGCCGGCCACGTCCTGGTCGGCGAGCGCCTCGCGCAGGGCCGCACGGACCTCCTCGCGCAAGTCGGCCTCGCTGACGCCGGCGACGGCCGGGTCGGCCCGGCCCGCCGCCTCCGTCCCGTAGACCGACTCGACGGCCGAGCCGCCCTCGAAGTCGCCGTAACGGACGTAGAGCTCGCCGGTCTCGGGCAGCGGGATCGTCACGATCCGCTCGCCACCGGAGGTCCGAACCGGAGTCGGGAGTGTGGCCGCGACGCCGTCAGCGCCGACCGTGCCCGGCCGCGGAGCCCCGCCAGCGGCCGGCGTGCCGCCCACGACGACCGACGGCGCCGCCGCGCGCTGGGCCTCGAGGCGGACGACGGCCGCCGCGTCCCCGTCCTCGCGGGCCTGGTCGATGGCGAGCTGGAGCTCGGACTCCCGGACCTCGGCCGCCGCGCGCTGCGCCTCGAGCTCGGCTTCGAGCCGAGCCCGCTCCACCTCCAGGTCACTCTGGCGGACGACCGCCACCCGGCTCCCCGAGTCGCCGCCCAGCCCGAACGACAGGCCGGCCCGGTACATCGGGTTGAAGAACACGTCGTCGGGGCGGCTCACGTCGCCCTCCTCCTGAGTGCTCATCACCAGCGTCCGGACCTCGCCGACGGCCCGGAGCCGCGGCCCGAAGGGGATCTCGACGCCGGCCCCGCCGACGGCGAACGGCCGGTCCTCGGCGAGCGCCCGGTCGACCCCCTCGTCGCCCTCGTCGAACACGTCGGCGTAGCCGTCGAGCACGTCGACCAAGCCGGCGCCGACGGTCAGGAACGGGACGAGCCCGGTGCCCCCGCTCAGCCGGAGCCGCAGGTCGCCGCCGAACATGGCGATGTCCTCGAACGTCGTCGGGTCGCCGGACGGCGTGCCGCGCCCGTAGAACCCGCGCAGGCCCACCAGCGGCCCGACGTCGAACCCGGCCTCGACGCCGACGAACGTCTGGTTCGAGAAGTCGAACGACGGGTCGAAGTCGACGCGCGAGTAGAACGGCTCGACGACCAAGCTCAGGCCCGAGAGCCCGCCCGAGAACTGGCGCTGGAACTCGCGGTCGAGCGCCGTCAGCTCGCCCGGTCGGCGCCCCCCGAGGTAGAGCTGGAGCGAGGCCCGGATGGCCGGGTTGATGACCTCGACCTGGTTAAAGTCCTCGACCCCCAGCCCGACCGCGCCCAGCTCGGCCGGCGAGAAGAACGTGGTGCCCGGGTTGTAGCGGTAGGCGAAGGCCTCGGCCCCGACCGTCAGCGTGTAGCGGTCGGCCGCGGCGAACTGCAGGCCGGCGCCGCCCAGCAGGTACAGGCTCCGCGACGCCTCGCGCTCGTCGGGCGAGAACCGGACGACGCCCGCGCCGCCGCGCAGGAACGGGATGATGGCGCCGTTCGACAGGTTCAGCTTGAGGTCGCCGCCGTAGCGCTGCACGCCGACCTCGCGCGCCGGCAGCGCCGCCAGCGCCGCCTGGAGCTCGGGGTCCTCCTCGATCCCCGAGAAGCCCGAGTAGTCGGTCTCGATCCCGGTCCCGAACAGGTACGCCCCGTTGAGCTCGAGGAACTCGCCGAACGAGAGCCCCGCGCCGCCGCCGTAGAGCAGGCCGTCGGAGAGCGCGGCGTCCCCGTCGAACAGGACGTAGGTCGCCGACGGCGCGATGCGGTAGCCGACGCCCTCGACCTGGGCGAGCGGGGCGGTGGCGACCAGCGCCGCCAGCCCGACGGCGAGGAGGGGACGGACGGAAGGGAGTAGCGAACGCATGAGGGACGACCAGAAGGGGGGGAACCGAGGGCGAGCGCCGTCGGCGGACGTGGGCAGAGTGGCGGGCTCCCGCCTCTCAGAGGGACAGAGGCGACGGGGCCGGGCGCGAGGTTTACGGTCTCGCGCTCGGCCTCCACGCGCTACGGCGTGTCGTCGTCGAGGCTCAGGCGCATCGTGAGCGTGCCCGGGATCGAGCTGAAGCCGGCGTACCGGGCGGAGTCGTACGACTCGAGGTTGGCCGTGAAGTCGTCCTCCAGCGACAGGGTGGTCTCGGTCCGGTCGAACGTGAGCACGTTCGGCAAGACGAGCCGCCCCAGCGTGGCCTCGTTGCCGCCCTGGAACGTCAGCCGGATCTCCTCGCGGCGGACCTCGAAGGTCCCTGGGACGAACCGCGTCGTCCCGCCGACGCGGCGGAACCGCAGCGTGGCCTGGCCGCCGTCGAGCAGCTCGATGAACGACTCGGCCACGACGAGCGTGTCGAGCACGTTGACCGGCGCGAGCGCCGCCGCCTCGGGCTGGAAGCGGAACGCGTCGAACGTGTAAACGCCCGCGACGTCGGCCGCCGTCGGGGGCTCGATGGCGGTGCCCCCGGTGTCGCAGGCGGGCAAGGCGACGACCGTGACGAGGGCGGCGAGGGAGAAGAGGGCGAGGCGCATGGGCGGGGGGAGTAAGGCGGGACCGACAGTGTAGGACTGGGGAGCGGGGCCGGACGTGAGATCCGTGCGCGGCCGGGGCCGCGTCGGCGACGCCCGGCTCCGGGCCCCGCTACTGGACGCGCGGGCCGGTCGACGACGGCATCGGGGCCGGCTCGTCGGTCTCGGACTCGGGGAAGTACAGGTCGACCACGTCGATGTTGACCTCGACCACCTGGAGCCCCGTCATCTGCTCGATCCGGTCCGACACGTTCCGGCGGACGCCGTCGGCCACGGCCGGGATCGAGGCCCCGTAGCTCGTGATGATCCGGACGTCGACGGCCGCCTCCTTCTGGCCCACCTCGACGTTGACGCCGAGCTCGTGCATCGACGACCGCGTGATGGTCTTGGCGAACGACGACACGGTCTGGCCCGGCCCGTACGGCACCAGCCGCTGGACGCCCTCGATCTCCTGGACCGCCAGCCCGGCGATCTTGGCCACGACCTGGTTGTGGACGACCGTCTTCCCGTCGTCGCCCACCAGGACGGACGAGCCGGGCAGGGTCAGGGAGCCGTCGTTGCCGTTGGTCTTGGTGACGGCGGTGTCGGTCTTGGTTTTGGAGTCGGTAGCCATGAGAGTGTGGGGAGAGAGAGGGTGGAGCGGGACGCTCCGGTCCGGCCGAGGCCGGCGGGACTAACGGCGGCGCAGGGCGCGCCAGGCGGCGTCGACGTCGACGCCCTCGCGGAAGGCGGACCGGACGATGGCCCCGAGCGCGGCGCCGAGCGCCGTCAGCACGACCACCAGCAGCGCCTGGCCCGGCGTGAGCAGGACGAACAGCAGGCCCACGCCCAGCCCGACGGCCGCGCCGACGGCGACGGCGTTCCGGCGGCCCGCCGCCGCGTCGGCCCGGTGGAGGACCGGCGGCTGGGCCTGGACGCGGACGGGCCCGTCCGGCGTCGGGCCGTCGGACGAGTCCGCCGGGGGCCGGGGCGGGGCGGGGCGGGAGGCGAAAGGGTCTCGGGGTCCCATGGGGGGAAGGCGGGGGCTAGTGGACCCGGATGCGGGCGTCCAGGCTGAACACCTGGACGTCGAGGTCGGTGCGGACGACGGGCAGGCCCGTGTGGCGCTCGAGCGCCTGGGCCAGGGACGCCTTGACCCGGGCCGTGAGGTCGGGGATGGACGCGTCGGGGACGACCGAGAGCCGGCACGCCAGCACCCAGCCGCCCTTGCGGAGCCGGAGCACGGGGTCGGCCTCGCGGACCGCCGGGTCGCGCTCGGCCGCGTGGGCCACGAGCGCGTGCAGGCTCTCCATGCCGACGGTCACCGCGCCCGAGCCGTACATCCCGTTCCGCGACGCCCCGCTCAGCGTCACCCGGGCCGACCGCTCGCGCGACGCCGTCGAGCGCGCCGCGGCGAGCCACGCGAACGCCAGCCCCAACAGCGTCAGGCCCAGGCCCAGGGCCGCCCACAGCCAGCGCGTCCGCAGCGGGAGCTCGGTCAGGTCCAGCCTCAGCGCCAGCTCGCCGCCGCCCCGGCTGAGCAGCCTGATCGGCCCGACCGCGTCGAGCGCGTGGGCCAACACGCCGACGCCGAACGCGAGCAGCGCGAGCGCGACGAGCGCGGTGGTCAGGCGCCAGAGGAGACGGAGGGCGAGGTCGTTCACGAGGGCGTGCGGAGGAGAGGCAATCTGAGCCCCGGCCTGGGGGAAAACATGAGCGACGGATTAAAGCCGGCCGCGTGCCCGGTCATCGACCGCGACCGGCCTCGACGCCGTCCCAGACGAGGTGTCGCGGAGGCGAGGGACCCGACACGTTCGATGGCATCGGTCCGGCGATGGCATCGGTCCGGACCGTCTCGACAGAGCACCGGCCGCTCATCCGCCCGTCCCGTCGACCAGGTGGACGTCGACGGCGACCGTCAGCGGGGTCCCCTCCGGCCCCACCAAACGGGCCCGCTCCCACGCTGCCCGGGCCGCCGTGCGGACCGACCGGGCCACGTCCGCCAGTGGGTCGGCGACCAGGTCCAGCCCCACCACGACCCCGACGGCGAGGTGGGCGCCGCCGGGCGCGGCCCTCAGAGCGACGCCGGCCACGGACCCGCCCGGGCCGCGCGTCTGGAACGCCGCGCTCTCCGACACGCCCGCCACGCCTTCGGTGATGAGCACGGCGTGGCGGACGGCCGCCGCGGCGTCGACCCAGGGGTCCGGTGCGAGGGCGCTCGTCATGAGATGGGGGCGCCGGCGTGGGCGGCCTCCGGCGAGATCACGTCGACCACCTCGACCGTGACGCCGCCCGGCCGCAGCCCGAGCACGTCGAGCAGGGCCGCCTCGACCTCGGCGCGGACGCGGCCCGCCAGCGCGACCAGGTCCTCGCCGTAGCGGGCCGTCACGGCCACGTGGAGGGCCGGCGCGACGGCGCCGCCGACGTCCGAGAACGTCTGCCGGCGCTGGCGGTCGCGGATGGCGTGGCCGGCCGCGGCCCCGACCGCCGCCCCCGCCGAGGCGCCGACGGCGGCGCCCAGCGGCCCGCCCTGGACCAGCCCGAGCGAGGCGCCCAGGGCGCCGCCCAAGGCGGCCCCGCCCGCCAGGCTTTCGACCGAGAGGACGCCGCGGACCTCGCCCGCGGCGATCGTCGTGGTGGTGTCGAGGACGGCGTCGGACACGCGCGTCCGTCCAAGGACAGGAGATGTAGGCACAGGAACGCCGCGGACGGCGGGGCTAGAGGAGGCCGGGCGCCAGGCGATAGCCGACCCCGCGGACGGTCTCGATGGCGCCGGAGAGGCCCGCCGCCCGGAGCTTCCGGCGGAGGGCGTAGACGAACACGTCGACCGTGTTGGTGCCGGTCTCGAAGTCGATCCCCCAGACGCCCTCCAGGAGCTCGTCGCGCGAGCACGCCACCCCCTCGTGGCCAACGAGGTAGCCGAGCAGGTCGAACTCGCGCAGCGTCAGGTGGACGGGCCGCCCGTGGACCGCCAGCGTCCGCGCGCGTTCGTCGAGGCGGAGCGGGCCGGCGGCGGCCGGCGGCGCGGAGTCGGCGGGACCGGGCGTCCAGCGGCGGGCGCACGCGGCGCACACGGCCCGGAGGAGGCCGGCCGAGACCGGCAGCGCCAGGGCGTGGTCGGCGCCGGCGTCGAGCGCGGCGGCCTGCACGTCGGGGCCGCCGGCGCACAGGGCGACGAGGGGGACGTCGACGCGGGCCAGGCGCCCGCCGGCCGGCGCCACGCCGTCCCACCACACGACCGCGAGGTCGTCGCGCGGGCCGGGCACGCCGACCGCGAGGAGGAACGGGTCGGGGAGGTAGGCCCGCACCAACGCCTCGACGTGGGCGCCGGCGCCGGGCAGGAGCACGGCGCGGAGCGCCCGGGGGCGCCCCCTCGGAGCCAGAGTGTGGATGGCGGCGGGCATGGACCGCAAGGTGGCCCTTCCGACGAGGCCAAACATGAGGGGCGCATGAAAGGGCACGGGCCTCCGGGCGGCCGGGGCCGCCCGGATCGGGCGCGAAGACTGAGCCGAAACGGTACCGGAAGCGCTTCCGATACCCGGGCCCCGCCTATCCTCCGTCGCCCCTCGCGGACGCGTCCGGGGCGCCGACTCGGTCCGGCCTGTGAGACCGTCCCCTCTCCCCCTCCCCATGTCGAAGCCCCGCATTTGGTTCAACGGCGACCTGGTCGCCTACGAGGACGCCACCATCCACGTGCTCTCCCACGTCGTCCACTACGGCTCGTCCGTGTTCGAGGGGATCCGCGCGTACGACACCGACCGGGGGCCGGCCATCTTCCGCCTCCGGGAGCACATGGCGCGGCTGGTCGACTCGGCCACGATCCACCGGATGGACGTCGGGTACTCGGTCGACGCGTTGTGCGACGCGGTCGTCGAGACGGTCGCCGCGAGCGGGCTCGCGTCGTGCTACGTCCGCCCGATCTCGTTCCGCGGCCACGGGCCGATGGGCGTCAACCCGCTGAACAACCCGGTCCACACGGCGATCGCGGTCTGGGAGTGGGGCCAGTACCTCGGGGCCGAGGCCGTCGAGCAGGGCGTCGACGTCCAGGTGTCGTCGTGGAACCGGCCGGCGCCGAACACGCTCCCGGCCATGGCCAAGGCCGGCGGCAACTACCTCGGCGGGAGCCTGATCAAGATGGAGGCCATCAAGAACGGGTTCTCCGAGGGCATCGCCCTCAGCGTCGACGGGCTGCTGTCGGAGGGCTCGGGCGAGAACCTGTTCGTGATCCGCGACGGCGAGATCGCGACGCCGCCGCAGACGCTGTCCATCCTGCCCGGCATCACGCGCGACTCGGTCATCCAGATCGCCCGGGACCGCGGCTACACGGTGGTCGAGCGGTCGTTGCCGCGCGAGGCCCTCTACATCGCCGACGAGGTGTTCTTCACCGGGACCGCGGCCGAGGTCACGCCGGTCCGCTCGGTCGACCACTACCCGGTCGGCGCGGGCAGCCGGGGCCCGATCACGGCCGAGCTCCAGGCGGCCTACTTCGCGGCGCTCCGCGACGTGGCCAACCCCAAGGGCTGGCTCACGTTCGTCGACGGCGCGCGGTCCCTCGGCGAGGCGGCGTAGCGCGGTGCGGAAGGGGTGGGGAGTGTGGGCGGAGTTCGGTCGAGACACTCTCCCCCCTCCCGCACCCCCATACTCCCTCCTCCCCGTAGTCCGTCCGCACCAGGGCGCGGGCGCGGAGCGGCCTAGCTTGCGGCCGTCCCCTTCCCCGACCCGTGCGCCCGCTCTGCCTCGCCCTCCTCCTCGCGGCGCCTCTGGCCGCCCAGCCCGAGGCGCGGCGGCCGTCGTCGGACGGGTTCGTCGAGGGCGGGGGGCGGCTGGTCCACTACCAAGTGGTCCGAGACAGCGTGGTCGTGTTCGGCCAGGGCGCCGAGGGGCGGCCGTCGGTCACGATCCCCTACGCGGCGTTCGTCGACGCGCTCGACCGGGCGGCCCGGGCCGGGGCCCTCGACCCGCCCCGGTCGTCGCCGGCCTCGGTCCCCTTCGCGCTCGACGTGGACGACCGGGCCGTGGTCCGGCTGGCGACGGCCGTCCCCGTCGGGACGCTAGCGCTGGGGCTGCTGGCGGTCGGGCTGATCGCGCTCGTCGGCGGGGCCGTCGTGTGGGAGCGGCGGGCGCGGCGGGCGCGGCGGACGCGGGCCGAGTTCCGGCGGCGGCTGGCGGCGGCCCGCGAGGCCGAGCGCGCCCACGTCGCCCGCGAGCTCCACGACGGGCCCGTGCAGGACCTGTGCGCCGTCCAGATGGCCCTGGGCGGGTCGGGCAGCGAGACCGCGCGCGAGGCCGTGACGGCGGTCGTCGGCGAGCTGCGGGCGCTGTGCGACGAGCTCCGGCCGTCGGCGCTCGACGCGTTCGGCGTGGCGGCGGCGCTGGCGGCCCTCGCCGACCGGGCCGGGTGGAGCGAGGACGCCCGCCTCGACGTCCGCTTCCGGGTCAGTGCCGGCGCCCGGGCCGCGGCCGACGGGCCGGCGCTCAGCGACGAGAAGCGGCTCGCGCTCTACCGGATCGCCCAGGAGGCCCTCAACAACGCCGTCCAGCACGCCGACGGCTCGCGCATCGACATCGCGCTGGACGTCGCCGACGGCGCCCTCGTCCTGACCGTCGACGACGACGGCGTCGGGCCCCCGTCGTCGGACGGCCTGGCCTACGCCGCCCGGGGCCACTACGGCCTGCTCGGCATCCAGGAGCGGGCCGACCTGCTCCGGGCCACCCTCTCCATCGGCCCCAGCCCGCTCGGCGGGACCCGGGTCGCCCTCTCCGTTCCCGTCCCCGCCCTCGGGCCGCTGCCCGCGGCCCCACCTGCCCCCGCCCATGCCTGACGTCGTCACCGTCGTCGTCGCCGACGACCACCCCGTGTTCCGCGCCGGCATCCGCGACGCCCTCGAAGAAGGGCGGCCAGGTCGAGGTCGTCGGCGAGGCGGCCGACGGCAACGAGGCGCTCAAGATGGTCCGCCGGCTCGAGCCGGACGTGCTGCTGCTCGACATGAACATGCCGGAGCGGTCGGGCCCCGAGGTGGCCGCGGCCTTGGCCGAGGAGGCCAGCCCGACCAAGATCCTGGCGCTCAGCGCGTACAACGACTCGGCCACGATCCACGGCCTGCTCGACGCCGGCGCGGCCGGCTACATCACCAAGGACCAGCACCCGACGGCGGTCCGCGAGGCCGTGCTGGCGGTCTGGCGCGGCGAGGGCCGGTGGTTCGTGCCCATCCCGCGCAAGCCCGAGATGCTGTCGCCGCTGACCGGGCGCGAGCACGAGGTGCTGGTCCTGATGGCGCGGGGGTTCGACAACGGGACGATCGGGGACCGCCTGCGGATCGCCGAGAACACGGTCCGCAACCACCTCGCGGCGGTGTACTCGAAGCTCGGCGTCGGGTCGGCGCGCGAGGCGGTCGCGTGGGCCTGGGAGAACGGGATCGTCAAGGCCGGGTAGTGCGAACGGATCAGGAGGCCGGTGCGGGAAGGCCTCACCTTGTGCGCCCCTGCTCCCGCCACGCTGGCGCCCCCGATGATCCGGCTGCTCGTCCTCTCTCTTCTCGTTGGCGTCGCCACGGCGCAACCCGTAGAGCGAACTCCTGTCACGCTCAGCACGTCGCTCGGGCTCAGTTCTGGCGACGGCGTGCACCTCGGAGGGGCCGTGTCCGTCCGGCGCGGGCGGACCCTCGCCACGGCGCGGCTGTCGTCGAACGCGCTCGACCGGGAGGTGGCCACGGGGTTGTTCGAGATCTCGAGGGATCGGACGCTGGAGGGCGCGGTCCTCGTCGGGTACGCGCTCCCGGTGGGACGGTGGCACGCGACGGGCCAGGCCGGCGTCGCGGCCCTGCGAACCCATCGGCATGAAGCCGGCCCGTGCATCGACGCGTTCATCTTTTGCATCCCGACGGACGGCGGGCGGCAGGTGTCGCCAGTGGCCGTCGGGCTCCCCGTCGAAGTCGGCGTTCACGGTCCGGTGGCCGGCGCGTTCGGCATCGGCCTGCGGGCGTTTACGACTGTGAATGCCGAGGAGACCTACGGCGGGGTGTCTCTGGATCTCCGCCTCAACCCGGCTCGCGGGAAGAAGCCCGGGCAGCGTCGGTCCGCACGGTCCCACGGACGCGGCCGGCCGCCGACAGGGCCGGCCCTGTCGAGCCCCCGCCTGATGGCATCCGCAAGAAGTCGCCATCCACCGGCGTCAGGCCGGGGCCGCCAGGCGAACCCCGTGCACGGGCCGGCGTAGCTTCCGACCCCCGCCTCACGCCGCCCCGATGCCCGGAACGCCCGTCAACAACGCCACGCCCGACGAGCGGAAGCTCAACTTCTGGGAGCGCCTCTACCTCCCGGAGATCTTCAAGGGGCTGGGCTACTCGGCGTCCAAGATGTCGCTCGAGAGCTACGCCTTCGAGTACCCCGAGGAGCAGTGGTACCCGCCGGACAGCTACCGCGGGCGCCCGGTGCTCGTCGAGGAGCAGGGCCGGCCGCGGTGCGTCGCCTGCGGGCTCTGCGCCCGGAGCTGCCCGCCGCTCGCGATCTCGATGCAGGCCCACGAGGTCGCCGACGACATCAAGGAGCGCGAGCCGGAGTGGTTCGAGATCAACATGCTCCGGTGCATCTACTGCGGGTTCTGCGAGGAGGTCTGCCCCGAGGAGGCCATCGTGATGTCGAAGGAGTACGACCTGACGTTCCAGGACCGCGAGGAGGCCCACTTCGGGCTCGACAAGCTGCTCGTCCCGAAGGAGCGGCTGGTCGACCGGCTCGACTTCCTCGAGCGCCGCCGCAACGGCCAGCCCGCCGGCGACTGGCAGCACAAGCCCGAGAACAACGTCCACACGCTGCGGAACCGGCTCGACTACGTCGCCCGCGTCGAGGACGCCGTCGCCGAGGCGCCGCTCTCGAACCCCCAGGAGCCACTCGCGGAGGACATCGAAGCGTAGGGACCGTGGGGACCGAGGGCGGTCAGACACGCTCGGTCTCTTCGCCCCCGCAGTCCTCAGCCCCCGCAGTCCCCAGCCCCATGTCTGCGCTCGACCGTTACTCGGAGCCCCGACGCGACGCGGCCACGCTGGCGGCGCGGCGCACCGCGCTCCTCGACCAACTCGGCTGGCTGGAAGACGAGGCGACGGCGCTCGCCCCGCTCCTCAGCGCCTTGCCCGCGTGGGCCGTCGACCAGGCCCCGATGCCCGGCGACTTGTCGGCCAAGGAGACGTTCGCCGCGCTCGCCGCGCTCGACCGCGACGTCTACCCGGTCTGGGTCTCCCGGCTCCAGGCCGAGGACGCGCCCGCCCTCGACACGCCCTCGCCGACCGGGCCCGAGGGCGCCAACGACCGGCCCCTCGACGACCTGCTCGCCGACCTCCGCGCCGCCCGCGCCGGCCTGCGCGAGACGCTCACCGCGGTCCCCGCCGAGGCGTGGGCGCGCGGCGCGGCCCTCGACGGCGAGGCGACCGACCTGTACGGCGTCGCCCTGGCCATCGTCCGCCGCGACGCCGACCACCTCAAGACGCTGGCGTACCGTCTCCACGAGGCCGACCTCCGAGCACCGAAGGGCTGATGGCCGCTCGGAACCTGCGCGTCCGGGGGCCGGCCGCCGCGTACTTTGTGCGGAGCCCACGGCCGCCCCTCGCATGACCCGCTTCGCCCTCCCGGCCCTCGCCCTCGCCCTGGCCGGATGTGCCGGCTCGGCCCCGGCCGCCGAGCCTCCCCCGGCTCCGCCCCCCGCGTCGGCCGACGCGGGCGACCTTGAAGCGCTGTACTGGGCCCGCCAGCAGGCCGCCCAGACCCGGTTCACCGACGCCGACGTCCAGTTCATGACGGGCATGATCGGGCACCACGCCCAGGCGCTCGTGATGTCGGCGATGGCGCCCACGAACGGCGCGAGCGCGTCCGTCCAGAGGCTGGCGGCCCGGATCGACAACGCCCAGCGCGACGAGATCGAGACGATGCAGCGGTGGCTCCGCGACCGGGACCAGCCGGTCCCCGAGATCCACATCGAGGGCACGACGCTCATGATCCACATGGCCGGCGGCGACCCACCGGCCGGCGCGATGGACCATGGCCAGATGGACCACGGCTCGATGGGCCACGACCACCTGGGGATGCCGGGGATGCTCACCCAGGCCCAGCTCGACGAGCTCGACGCCGCGCGGGGCAACGAGTTCGACCGGCTCTTCCTGACCTACATGATCCAGCACCACGGCGGGGCCGTGGTCATGGTGGAGGACCTGTTCGCGGTCGACGGCGCCGGCCAGGACGAGGCCTCGTTCAAGCTGGCCTCCGACGTCCAGGTCGACCAGCGCACCGAGATCGCCCGCATGGAGCTGATGCTGGACGCCCTCTCCGACTGACCTTGGCTCTTCTTTCTCCGTTTCCTGCCCCACCCATGAGACCCTTCGCCACTCCTCGTCTCGGCGCCTTGGCGGCCGTCGTTTTCGCCGCCGGCTGCGCCTCGCCCGCCATCGTCCCCGCGACCGACGGGCCGGCCCCGTCGATGTCCGGCCCTGTGATGACCACCGCGGCCCCGAGCCCCGACCCGCGCGTCGGGCTGGGCGCCGGTCTGTTCGACGCCGAGCAGGCGCTGTGGAACCTCGAGCTCGTCTCGGAGACGGCACCGCCGGAGGCGTTCGTCGGCGTGACCAACTCGGACCTCGCCTTTAGCGGCGACTACGCCATCCAGGGCAACTACAACGGCGTCCAGATCTGGGACCTCAGCGACCCGGCGGCGCCGGAGCTGGTCACGGAGTACGTCTGCCCGGCGTCCCAGAGCGACGTCTCGGTCTACGGCAACCTGATGTTCGTCTCGGGCGAGGGGTTGGGCGGACGGCTCGACTGCGGCACGCAGGGCGTCGACCAGGCCGTGAGCGCCGACCGCCTGCGCGGCATCCGCATCTTCGACATCTCCGACATCCGCAATCCCGAGTACGTCTCGAACGTCCAGACGTGCCGCGGCTCGCACACGCACTCGGTGCTGAAGGACCCCGACGACGACGAGAACGTGTACGTCTACGTGTCCGGCTCGGCCGGCGTCCGCCCGGCGGAGGAGCTCCCGGACTGCGTCTCGGCGTCGCCGGACGAGGACCCGAACTCGGCGCTGTTCCGGATCGAGGTGATCAAGGTGCCGCTCGACAACCCGGCCGCCGCCGCCATCGTCAGCTCGCCCCGCATCTTCGAGGGGCTCACCGAGCCCGAGACCCACGGGCTGGCGCCCGACGACGTCGCCGCGATGGACCGGGCCCGCGCCGAGGGCAAGTTCATCGCCACCTTCGGCGGCCAGGACCGCGTCGTCCCCGATCCGTTCGCGCAGGTGCTGCTCGGCCAGATGGTGATGGAGCGCGGCGGTGAGGGCGCGCCCACGGCGGCCGACAGCTCGATGCTCCGCCAGCGCCTGCCGGCCATCATCGCCGAGCGGTTCGGCGGGCCGGATCCCGACGCCGAGGGCCCGCGCCCCGGCCCGACCCAGTGCCACGACATCACGCTCTACCCGGCCATCGGGCTGGCCGGCGGCGCGTGCGAGGGCTACGGCTTGCTCCTCGACATCCGCGACCCCGTCAACCCGACACGGCTCGAGGCCGTCGCCGACTCGAACTTCTCGTACTGGCACTCGGCCACGTTCAACAACGACGGGACCAAGGTCCTCTTTACCGACGAGTGGGGCGGCGGCGGCCAGCCGAAGTGCCGCGCCAGCGACCCGCGTGAGTGGGGCGCCAACGCCATCTTCACCATCGAGGACGGCCGCGCGCTCGACTTCGAGAGCTACTACAAGATCCCGGCGGCCCAGACGAGCACCGAGAACTGCGTGGCCCACAACGGCTCGCTGATCCCGATCCCCGGCCGCGACGTCATGGTCCAGAGCTGGTACCAGGGCGGCATCTCGATCTTCGACTGGACCGACGCCGCGAACCCGGTCGAGATCGCCTTCTTCGACCGCGGCCCCATCGACGCCGAGTCGTTCCAGATGGGCGGCAGCTGGTCCGTCTACTGGTACAACGGGCTCATCGTCAGCTCCGAGATCGCGCGCGGGCTCGACGTGCTGACGCTGGAGCCGAGCGGGTACCTCTCGGCCAACGAGATTGCCGCCGCCGAGACGGTCCGGTTCGACGAGCTCAACGCGCAGGGCCAGCCCAAGTACGACTGGCCGCCGTCGTTCGCCCTCGCCGGGGCCTACGCCGACCAGCTCGAGCGCTCGCGTGGCCTGGCGCCGGCCGAGCTGGCGCTCGTCCGCACGGCGCTCCAGAGCGCCGAGACCGTGTCGGGCACCACCCGCCGCACGGCGCTGATGGAGCTGGCGACGGGCCTGTCGGCCATGGCCGGCGACTCGTCGGACGCGCCCAAGGTGACGATGCTCGCCGACGCCGTCCGCGCCCTCGCGATGGCCGGCTGAGGCCTCCGGGTGTGGGAGCGGGGGCGTGGCCGATGCCGCCGCTTCCCACACCCCTCATTTCCAACCCGGGAGGAGTGTGGGGGTGCGGGAGGAGGGAGTGTCCCCTCCCACACCCCCTCCTCCCACACTCGGCCTCCTCCCCCCTTTTCCCAGATGCTCCGCAGCATGACCGGGTTCGGCCGCGGCACCGCCCGCGAGGGCGAGGCCGACGCGACCGTCGAGGTCCGCACCGTCAACGGCCGGTTTGCCGAGGTGACCGTCCGCGGGCTGGGCGACCTGGCCGAGCACGAGGCGGCCGTGCAGGGACAAGTCAAGGACGTCATCGAGCGTGGCAACGCGACGGTCCAGGTGATGGTCGGGTCCGGCACCGCGACCGGTCCGCTCCGGGTGGACCCCGCCGCGGCGGCCGCCCAGGGCGCCCTGCTTCGGGAGGCGGCGGCGGCGGCCGGGCTCGGCCCCGAGTCCGTCACCCTGGCCGACCTCCTGCGCGCGCCCGACGTGCTCGTCCCGGCTCCTCCGGACGCCGCCGCCGCCGAGGCCGCGTGGGGGGCCCTCCGCGCCGCGCTCGCGGAGGCGCTCACTCGGCTCGACACGATGCGCCAAGCCGAGGGCGCGGCGCTCCGCGACGACCTAGCCGACCACCTCGACACGCTCGGCGCGCTCGTCGCCGAGGTCGAGACCCGAGCGCCGGCCCGCCTCGACGCGGCGCGCCAGCGGCTCCGCGACCGCCTGGCCGACCTCGCCGACGTCGGCCTCGACCCGGGCCGTCTCGAAGCGGAGGCCGTCCTGCTCTCCGACAAGCTCGACGTGACCGAGGAGACGGTCCGCCTCCGGTCTCACCTCGACCAGTTCCGCGAGGCCCTCGACGCGGCCGAGCCGGTCGGCCGGCGGCTCAACTTTTTGTCCCAGGAAGTCGGCCGCGAGGTCAACACGATCGGGTCGAAGGCCCACGACGCCGAGATCACGCGCCTCTCGGTCTCGATGAAGGAGGAGCTGGAGAAGATCCGCGAGCAGGTCCAGAACGTCGTGTGAGGGACTGGGAACGGAGAGACTCGGGACTCCCCTCCCCCGGTCCCCAGTCCCCACGTCCCCAGTCCCCTCCCCCATGACCCTCATCGTGCTCACCGCGCCCAGCGGCGCCGGCAAGACGACCCTCGCGCGGCGGCTGATGGCCGAGGTCGACGGCCTCCGGTTCTCGGTCTCGGCCACGACGCGCGCCCCGCGCCCGGGCGAGCGCGACGGCGTCGACTACGTGTTCTTGTCGCCCGAGGCGTTCGCGGCGCGGTTCTCGGCCGGCGACTTCCTGGAGGTCGAGGAGGTGTACCCGGGCCGGTTCTACGGCACGCTCTGCCAGGCCGTCGAGGACACGGCCGTCGCCGAGGGCGTCCGCGCGGTCGTCCTCGACATCGACGTCAAGGGGGCGCTCCGGGTCAAGGAGCTCTACGGCGACGCCGCGCGGACGCTGTTCATCGCCCCGCCCAGCCTCGACACCCTGGCCGACCGGCTCCGCGCGCGCGGCACCGAGCAGCCGGAGCAGGTGGCCATGCGGCTGGCGCGGGCCCAGATGGAGATCGCCCACGCCGACGCCTTCGACGCCGTCGTGGTGAACGACGACCTCGAGACGGCGGTCGCCGAGACCGTCGGCCACGTCCGGGCGTTTCTGGCAGAGAGAGGGATGAGGGGTGGAGGGGTGGAGGGATAAGGGACGGAGGGATGCAGGCGCTCCACTCATCCCTCCATCCCTCTCCCCTCCCGCATCCCTCTCTCATTCCGTGTCCCTTTCCCCTGTTCTTCCCGATCACGCCGCGCGGGCGCTCGTAGTCTGTGCCGCTCTCAATCCTGCACCCCGACTGCTCATGGCGATCCAGACCCTCGACACGGCCAAGATGGCGGCCGAGACCGGCAACCTCTACGAAACCGTCGCCGTGCTCTCGAAGCGCGCCCGCCAGCTCTCGGCCAAGACCAAGGCCGAGCTCGACCAGCGCCTGAGCTACTTCGAGGACCTGTCGCTCGACCCGGCCGAGGAGCTCCGCTCCAACGAGGACCAGCTCCGGATCTCGCTCGAGTACGAGCGCCAGCCCAAGCCGAGCCGCGCGGCCATCGACGAGCTCCTGAGCGACGAGCTCTACTTCCGCAACCCGACGGCGGCCGAGAGCGACGCGGCCGACCGCGCGCGCGGCGAGTAACCGGCCGCACGCGCGGCCCCCCGCTCCGTGTCGCTCAGAGGCAAAAAGATCGTCCTCGGCCTCACGGGGAGCATCGCGGCATACAAGGCCGCCGACCTCACGCGCCGGCTCGTCAAGGCCGGCGCCGAGGTCCAGCCGGTGATGACGCCGGCCGCGGCCCGGTTCATCCCGCCGCTGACGATCGCGACGCTGGCCGGCCGCGAGGTCCTGTCCGAGCTGTTCCCCGAGGCGGGCGAGGCCCAGACGGCGTGGACCCAGCACGTCGAGCTCGGCCTGTGGGCCGACGCCGTCGTGGTCGCGCCGGCGACGGCCCAGACGCTGGCCAAGCTGGCCGGCGGCTTCTGCGACTCGATGCTGACGGCCGTCGTGCTCTCGGCGCGGTGCCCCGTCCTGGTCGCCCCAGCGATGGACCACGACATGTGGGGTCACCCGGCGACTCAGCGGAACGTGGCCCAGCTCCGCGCCGACGGCGTCGAGGTGGTAGACCCCGCCCACGGCGAGCTCGCGAGCGGGCTCGTCGGCGACGGCCGCCTGCCGGAGCCGGAGGACCTGGTGCAGGCGATCGGCGAGTGGCTTGCGAGGGGGTCGGGGCTCGGGGTCCAGGGTTCGCATGGACCTGCGCCTCAGCCGACCGCGGCCCCTGGCCCCCACACGCTTCGGGGCCGCCACGTGCTCGTGACCGCCGGGCCGACGCGCGAGGCCATCGACCCGGTCCGGTTCCTGTCGAACGGGTCGACCGGCACGATGGGGTTCGCGATCGCCGCCGCGGCCGCCCGTCGCGGTGCCCGCGTCACGCTCGTGGCCGGGCCCGTTGCCCTCGACACGCCGCCCGGCGTCGACCGCGTCGACGTGGTCACGGCCGACGACCTGCTCGGGGCCGCGCTCGCCCACGCCGACGCCGACCTGGTGATCGCCGCCGCGGCCGTCAGCGACTACGCCCCCGCCGAGCCCTCCAACCACAAGCTGACCAAGGGCGACGGCGACTTGACGCTTCGGCTCCGCCGGACGCCCGACGTGCTGGCGACCCTCGGTGAGCGCAAGCGCGACGGCCAGACGTTGGTCGGCTTCGCACTCGAGACGCACGATCCTTCGGCGGGCTCAGGGCAAGCCCCCGAGGCTAAGGCCCGGGCCAAGCTCGACCGCAAGCGCCTCGACTGGATCGCGCTCAACGTCCAGGGCGAGCCCGGCGCCGGCATGGGGGCCTCGACCAACCGCGTGACCCTGCTCGGGGCCGACGGCGCCCGCGTCGAGATCGCGACGGCGCCGAAAGCCGAGGTCGCCGAGGCGATCTTGGACGCGGTCACCGCGTGACGCGGCGGGCCCCTCTCGCCCTCCTCGACGCCGGCTGCATGCCTGAGACGCCCGCTCCCCGGTTCCTCGCCCTGGGCGACTCGTACACCGTCGGCGAGGGCGTTGCCCCGGAGGAGCGGTGGCCGGCCCAGCTCGCCGCCCGCCTGCGCGCCGACGAAGTCGCCGTGGCGGATCCGGAGGTCGTCGCCGTGACGGGGTGGACGGCCGAGGAGCTCGACGCGGGGATCGACGACGCCGCGCCTGAAGGCCCGTTCGACGTCGTGACGCTCTTGATCGGCGTGAACGACCAGTACCGCGGGCTGCCGGTCGACGGCTACCGGACGCGGTACCGGGCTCTCTTGGCCCGGGCCGTCGGCCTGGCGGGCGGAGACCCGGCGCGCGTCGTCGCGGTGTCGGTGCCGGACTGGGGCGCGACGCCGTTCGCCCACGACGACCGCCGGACCGCCGACGAGATCACCGCCGAGGTCGACGCCGTCAACGCCGCCGCTCGTGGCGAGGCCGAGGCGGCCGGCGTGGCCTGGGTCGACGTCACGATGCTCTCGCGTGGCCAGGGCGCTCTCGTGGTGGCCGACGGGCTCCACCCGACCGGCGAGGCCTACGCGGCCTGGACCGACCGGATCGAGCCGGCCGTCCGCGCGGTGTTGGCGAGGTAGCCCAGCGGTCGTCCGCACCGAGCTCTGGAGCTCAGGAGAGGCGTTGAGGCCCCGTTGTCCACACCCTTATCCACGGTGTGGGCGGAGCCGCGCGTTGCCCTCTACCTTGCCGGTCCCCCCAGACCCCGAGCGTGGCCGACGCCTCCCCCGCCCTCGCCGACGTGGTGCGCGAGGCGCGCGCCCTGATCGCCCTCCAGCGCCGGATCGCTGGGCCGGTCCGCTACCTCGGCGCGACGGACGAGGCCGGCCCAGCGTACCCGACGGCACCCGCCTCGGCGACGTTGCCGGAGCCTCCCGGGGACGCGCCGGACTCCGCCGCTGCCTCGGAGCTTGCCGCGCCCCCGACCGTACACGCCGACCCACCCGACGACGACGTGCCTGACCTTTTTGGCGACTTGCCCGACCCCAGCCTCGACGAGACCTTGTCCCCGTACGAGCGCATCGAAGCCCTCGTCCCCGAGGACTCGCCGCTCCGCGACCTGGCCTCGCTCGACGAGGTCCGCGACTGGCTGGCCGAGACCGAGCTCGTCCCCATCGACCGCGACCGGATCAACCCCGTCCTGGGCACCGGCGACCCCCACGCCGACCTGATGATCGTCGGCGAGGCGCCGGGCGCCGACGAGGACCGGACGGGCGAGCCGTTCGTCGGCCGCGCGGGGCAGCTGCTCAACAAGATCTTGGAGGCCGTCCTCTTTAAACGCGAGGAGGTCTACATCACGAACATCCTGAAGAGCCGGCCGCCGAACAACCGCGACCCGCTCGTCGAGGAGGTCGAGGCCCACATCCCGATCCTGTACAAGCAGATCGCGCTGGTCCGCCCCCGGGTGATCCTGGCCGTCGGCAAGAGCGCCGGCAACGGGCTGCTCGGCAAGAAGTCGTCGCTGGCGTCGCTGCGGGGCTCGTTCCAGGACTACTACGGGTTGCCGCTGTTGGTGACTTACCACCCGGCCGCGCTCCTGCGCAACCCGCAGTGGAAGCGGCCGACCTGGGAGGACGTCAAGCTCCTCCGCACCCGCTACGACCAGTTGACAGAGGCATGAGTCAAGGGGCATGGGGCGTGAGGCCCTCGCCCCTTGCCGCGTGCCCCATGCCTCTTGCCCTCCGCAATGGCCGACCCCGACGACTTCCAACAGCGCCCGTTCCGCATCGACGAGGACATGCCCGGCGTGCCCATCGAGAAGATGGCCGGCGGGCGGCGGCGCCCGCTCAACGTGCTGCCGATGCAGCAGCAGGCCGGGCGGATGCCGCCCCAGGCCGTCGAGGTCGAGCAGTCGGTCCTGGGCGCGCTCCTCATCGAGCGCGAGGCGATCCCGAAGGCCATCGAGATCCTGCCCGCCGACGCGTTCTACGACCCCAAGCACCAGCGGATCTTCGAGGCCGTCGAGGCGCTCTTCGAGCGCGGCAACCCGGTCGACCTGATCACGCTCACCGAGGAGCTCAAGCGCCGCGGCGACTACGACGGCATCGGCGGCTACTACCTCACCGAGCTGACGACGCGCGTCGCCTCGGCCGCCAACGTCGAGTACCACGCCCGGATCATCGCGGAGAAGAGCCTGCTCCGCAAGCTCATCACGACGATGACCGGCGTCGTCGGCCAGGCGTTCGACCCGACGACGGACGCGTTCGACCTGCTCGACAACGCCGAGCGCGAGATCTTCCAGATCTCGGAGTCCCAGCTCCGCAAGGGGGCCGTCGACATGAACTCGGTGGTGCACGCCACCATGCAGCACCTCGAGTCGATCCACGGCCGCGAGGGCGGCATCACGGGCGTCCCGTCGGGCTTCACGGCGCTCGACGCGATGACCGGCGGCTGGCAGCCGTCCGACATGGTCATCATCGCGGCCCGGCCCTCCATGGGGAAGTGCCTCGGCAAGGGGACGCGCGTGATGATGTTCGACGGGACGCTCAAGCGGGTGGAGGACGTCGTGGTCGGCGATCTCCTGATGGGCGACGACTCGACGCCGCGTCGCGTGCTCTCGCTGGCACGGGGGCGGGAGGAGATGGTGTGGGTGCGCCAGACGTACGGGATCGACTACCGCGTCAACGCGAGCCACATCCTCTCCGTCAAGAAGAGCCGGAGCGGAGACCCGGAGCCGCGCGGGACCGTGACCGACATCGAGGTACGCGACTACCTCGCGCGCTCGCCCAAGTGGCAGAACGACCACAAGGGGTACAAGGTGGCCATCGAGTTCCCCGAGCGCGAGGTCCCGCTCGACCCGTACTTCCTCGGCCTTTGGCTGGGCGACGGCAAGAGCGATAGCGCCCGCGTGTACAGCCAGGACCCGGAGGTCGTCGAGTACCTGCACGAGCTAGCGGAGGCGCGCGGCGAAACGGTCACGGTGCACGACGCCGACCGCGGCCCCGCCTACCTCGTCACCGGCCGACGAGGAGGGGCTTCTAGGACCGACTCCGTCCAGGCTCGCCTCCGAGAGATCGGCGCGCTCGGCGACAAGCACATCCCGCACGCCTACCTCGCCACCAGCCGCCGCCAGCGCCTCGCTCTGCTGGCGGGGCTCGTCGACAGTGACGGCCACCGGAATGCCGGGCACGGCGGGACCATCGAGATCACCCAGACGAACAAGCGGCTCGCCGAGCAGGTCAAGCGGCTCTGCGATTCGCTGGGCTACCGGACCTCCTTCGAGGCCAAGGTGGCCCGGAGCCAGACGGGGTTCGAAGGCGTCGTCTGGCGCGTGCGGTTCAACGGCGACGTCTCCGAGATCCCGACGCGCGTGGTCCGGAAGACCTCGCCGCCGTGGACCGATTCCCGGGACTGGACCGTCTCCGGCCTGACCCTCGAGCCCGACGGCGTCGATGACTACTACGGGTTCACGATCGACGGCAACCGGCGCTTCCTGCTCGAAGACGGGACGGTGACGCACAACACCGCCCTGTCGCTGGCGATCACGCGGAACGCGGCGCTCCACCCCGAGAAGCCGGCCGGCGTGGCCTACTTCTCGCTCGAGATGAGCGCCCAGCAGCTCGCCCAGCGCCTGTTGACGTCCGAGGCCCGCGTCGACGCCCAGCGCGCGCGGACGGGCCGGCTCCACGACGACGACTGGCCCAAGCTGGCGCGCGCCGCCGGCCGGCTCTCGGCGGCCAACATCTTTATCGACGACACGGCCGGGCTCGGCATCCTGGAGCTCCGCGCCAAGTGCCGCCGGCTCAAGGCCGAGCACGACATCGGCCTGGTCATCGTCGACTACCTCCAGCTGATGCACGGGACGACGCAGGCCCAGAGCGGCAACCGCGAGCAGGAGATCGCCCAGATCTCGCGGTCGCTCAAGGGACTCGCCAAAGAGCTCGACGTGCCCGTCATCGCGCTCTCGCAGCTGTCCCGCGCCGTCGAGACGAGGGGCGGCGACAAGCGGCCCCAGCTGAGCGACTTGCGCGAGTCGGGCTCCATCGAGCAGGACGCCGACGTGGTCATGTTCATCTACCGCGCCGAGCGCTACGGCATCACGGTCGACGAGAACGGCAACTCGACCGAGGGGCTGGGCGAGCTGCTGATCGGGAAGCAGCGGAACGGGCCCATCGGAGACGTCAAGGTGGCGTTCGTGAACCAGTACGCCCGGTTCGAGAACCTGACGAGCTACGTCGCCAGCGACACGTCGGGCGGCTACGACGACTACCCGCCGCTCGACGGGCCGGGTGGCGCGCTCCCGTCCGGCGGCGACGGCTTCTCGGACGGCCCGCCGCCGCTCCCGCCGCCGGCCACCGACGTCCCGTTCTAGTGGACGCCGCCGCCCGCGTCCCGCCGTCGGTCCGGCCTCTCGTCGCGCGCTTGGCGGCGGCGCCGGGCGTGCGCCGCGTCGTGCTCTACGGCTCGCGCGCCCGCGGCGACCACCGCGAGCGGTCCGACGTGGACCTCGCCCTCGACGCGCCGGGCCTCGACCGGGCCGCGTGGCTCCGGCTGTGGGCCGACGCGCAAGAGGCCAGGACGCTCTACCACGTCGACCTCGTCCGGCTCGACCACGCGCCGGACCGACTCCGCCAGCGGATTGAGGCCGAGGGCGTCGATGTCTGACCGCCTGCGCGACCGGCTCGACAGCCTTGGCCGAGCCCTCGACCGGCTCGACCAGGCGCTGGCGGTCCCACCCGACGCGCCGCTGGCGATCGACGGGACGATCCAGCGGTTCGAGTTCACGTTCGAGCTGATGTGGAAGGCGCTGAAGGACGCGCTCGCGACCGAAGGCGTCCAGGAGCAGACGCCGAGGTCGGTGCTCCGCGCCACGTTCGGGATCGGCTGGCTGGACGACGAGGCCGCATGGCTCGGCATGTTGGAGGACCGCAACCTGTCGTCGCACGTCTACCGCGAGGAGGTGGCGGCCGAGATCTACGGCCGGATCCGCGTGAGCGCGCCGCGACTGCGGGAGACGTACGACACCCTCCGGTCGAACCTGGGCGACTCCCGACCGTGACCCGCACGCGCAGAGCCCGTGTGTCGACTGTCCTCGGAGCCACTCACCCCAAGCCTGACCGCCTCGTGGTGGTTCGGCGTGGGCCCGAGCGTGGAGGGATGGGGACTACTCGACCGTCACCTGGTCGGCGAACCCCTCCAGCGTCCGCGGCCCGATCCCGCGGACCTGCAGGACGTCGCTCACGCTCCGGAACGGACCGTGGCTCGCTCGGTACTCGACGATCCGACCGGCGAGGGCCGGGCCGATGCCGTCGAGCGTGTCCAGCTCCTCCACCGTGGCTGTGTTGAGGTTGACCCGGGGCCCCGACGGCACCGGCGACGGCCCGTCCGGCAGCCTCACCGAGGACACCCCGCCTCCGGCCGAGCTGACCCACCGCGTCGGCCGGTTGGCTGTGAGGTAGGGGGCCATCCGCTCCAGCGAGCGGGGCCCGATCCCGCGGACGCGCTCCAGGTCTCCGACCGACCGGAAGGGTCCGTTCTGCTCCCGGAACGCGAGGATCCGCCCAGCGAGCGCCGGGCCGATCCCGGGGACGGTGTCCAGCAGCTCCGCCGACGCCGTGTTGATGTCGATCCCCGAGGGGACGTCGGCCCGGGACGGAGCAGACGTCGCGACGGCGACCGACCGCTCCACCGGAGCCGCGACGCTCAACTGGTCCTTCACGACGTCGACGAGGGCGACGTAGAGCGGGAGGTCCAGCAGCCGGTCCGGCTCGTAGCCGTAGTCGACGCTCAGGAGCTTGACGACGGCCCCCTGAGCCTCCACCATCAGGTCCCGCTTGATGAACGACAGCGCGAGCAGCCGGTGCGCCCGGACGAGGTCGGCGGGCGCCGCTTCGGGACGGGAGACGCACTCGAGCACGAGCGCCTCGACGGCGTCGTAGGCCCGCTCCACATACCGCTGCCCGGCCGACGCCAATGCGCCGTCGCACACGGGAGCAGGGGCGGGCTGAGCCCGGAGGCCTGGAGCCCACATCAGCCCGACGAGGAGCACGCCGAGCGGGGCCGAGGAACGGAGAGACGGAACGATCGAAGACATGTCTGGGGAGCCGCCGCGCGTGCGGCATAGGTCGGGTCACGTCGGCAGGATAGGCCCGCGCCAGCACATACGGCACGGGGCCGCCGTCGCTGCCTCAACTTCAGTACGCGTCTCCGGGCGACAGGATCTTCTCGGCACCGTGGATGCTTAATAAAGGACGAGAGGACCGTGCTTCCGTGCCTACCCACTCCGTGGGCGTCGGACAGCGCCTACACCGGACGTAGGAGGAGACCCGCGCCGGGGTCCCGTGGCGGCCGCCGCTTGGTCGGCCAGCACGCCGGTCCTATCCTGTTGCCCCTCCTCTCGGTCTGTCGCACCCCGCCCCGTCGTGTTCGGCCCTCCCTCCCCTCCGCGCGACCCGCGGCCTGCCCACCTCGAAGTCGCCGGCGACCCGCGCGCCGTCGTCCGCAACGTCGTCCTTGGCGGGGCCATGGTCGTGCTGGCGGGCCTGGCCCTCCTGGCGTACGGGCTCACCGGCGACGACGACGGCCTCGCGCCCGCCGCGGCCGCGGGGGGCTCCGTCGAGAGCGAGGCCGTCGGCGACGAGGACGAGGGCCTGGCCAGCTTCTGGATCGACGGGGTCAGCGAGCCCGGCGTCACGGTCTTCGTCGACGGCGACTCGGTGGGCACGATGCCGCTCTGGCTCGACCGTGTGGCGGGCGGCGCGCGGAGGGTCCGGGTGGTCGCGCCCGACGGGGCGACGCTGGCCGACACCGTTCTCATGGCCATCGGGGGCGTCACGACGGACCTCATCTTCGACCCGCTGCAGATGCGGCCGGTCCCGGCGACCGACCCGAACCTGGAAGGGGACCCGACCGGGCCGGCGACCGCCGAGGCGACGCCAGCGCCCGGCCTCGACGCCACCGGTGACCTCCGGGTGACGTCGTCGCCGTCGGGGGCGACGGTCGCCCTCAACGGACGGCGCGTGGGGGCGACGCCGCTGTCGCTGGGCGGCCTCCGCCCGGGCCGGCACGCCGTGTCGGTCGCGCGCCAGGGCTTCGAGGCGACCACCCGGCAGGTCGACGTCCCGGCCGACCGCGCGCTCGAGGTCGCCGTCGCCCTCCGCCCCCTCAGCCCGGCCGCCGGGCCCAGCCCGCCCGCCGGGCCGCCGGCCGCACCCGCACCCGCACCCGCACCCGCCGCTACCGCGCCTGTGGGCACCGGCACGCTCGAAGTGCTCGTCCAGCCGTGGGGCCGCATCGTCATCGACGGCACGACGCACCGCCGCGAGACCGACGTCGTCTACCGGACGACGCTGCCGGCGGGGGCCCACACGGTCACCGTCTCGCACCCGCAGCTCGGTTCGGAGGAGCGGACGGTCGTCGTCCAGGCTGGGGTCCAGTCGCGGGTCGAGTTCGACCTCCGGGGGAACGCCCCGGCCGACGGGTCGAGGGCGCCGGGCGACGAGCGGTAGCCGCCCGTTCGAGGGCCGGCGCGTGCTCGCGACGGGCGTGGGGGAACCCTTGAGAGCGCTCCGGGGGATCGGAGGAACGTGGGCAAACGGCGGATCGGCGCGGAGAGCGGACGGGTTCAGGGCCGCCACTTTCCCCCCTCCCCTCGATGAAGCCTCTGTACTCTCTCCTCGGCCTCGCGCTGGCCGTCGGGCTCGCCGGCTGCATGGCCACGTCCGGCACCGACCCGGACCGGATGCCGACTCCGCAAGGACCCGTGGTCGGCCAGACGGACCCGATGGAGGTCACGACGAGGGCGCCCAAGCCCGCGTGGGCGCCCGACATCGACCCCCAGATGTGGGCCGTCGTCGACCAGCTGATGGCGTACGGCAACGTGCCGTACCCGCAGCTCACCGGCTTCCAGGCCCGGATGGAGAAGACGCCGACGAACGCGGTCATGGACCTGCTGATGAAGACCGGCCTCCCGCCGACGCCGCCCGCGGTGGCCGTCAACCACCGCACGATCCCGGTCGGCCCGAGCCAGGGGCTCCTCGTCCGGACGTACACGCCGCTGGGCGCGAGCGGCCGGCTGCCCGTCGTCGTCTACTTCCACGGCGGTGGCTGGGTCATCGCGGACCTCGACACCTACGAGGCCGGCGCCGTCGCGCTGGCGACCCAGGCCAACGCCGTGGTCGTGTCGGTGGCCTACCGGCAGGCGCCGGAGCACCCCTACCCGGCGGCCCACGACGACGCCTTCGCGGCCTACCAGTGGGTGGTCCAGAACGCGGCCTCGATCGGCGGCGACCCCGCTCGGGTCGCGCTCGCCGGCGAGTCGGCCGGTGGCAACCTCGCCGTGGCCACGGCGATCCGCGCCCGCGACGAGGGCGCCGCGATGCCGGCGGCCATCGTCTCGGTGTACCCCATCGCCGACGGCGACGTGCAGTCGGCGAGCTACGACCGCTACGCGAACGCGCTGCCGCTCAACCGGGGCGGCATGGAGTGGTTCTTCGACCACTACACGCCCGACTGGCGGACGCGCGAGTACCCCTACGTCGACCTCGTCGAGGCCGACCTCTCGGGGCTCCCGCCGACGACCGTCATCAACGCCCAGATCGACCCGCTCGAAGCCGAGGGCGGCGACCTCGCCGACGCGCTCGAGGCGGCCGGCGTCGACGTCGAGCGGCGCGTGTTCTCGGGCGTCACGCACGAGTTCTTCGGCATGAGCGCCGTCCTCGAGCAAGCGGGCGAGGCCCAGGGCCTGGCAGCCCGCCGGCTGAAGGCGGCCTGGGGGATGTGACGGTTCGGGAGGCGTGGGGGCGAGGCCTCGTTCGAGTCTCTCCCCCACGCCGCCCTCTTGTCGTCCTGAAACGCAGCGCGTTGGGTGGCCCCGAGCCGTCGGGTATCTTCGGGTCCCTCTCTCCGCCGACCCATGTCCCAGAGCGCCGCCCTCTCCCGCCCCACCCTCGCCGACGCCCTCCGCCGGTCCGACGCGCCGCTCGCCGTGCAGGTGGCTGGCGTCGTCGGGTTCGCGGTGCTGGTGGCGCTCGGCGCGCACGCGCGGATCTACCTGTGGGAGGTGCCGATCACGCTGCAGACGGTGGCCGTCTACGGGGCCGGCCTGTTCCTGGGCGGCCGCAACGGGTTCCTGGCGATGGCGCTGTACCTCGCCGCCGGGCTCGTGCTGCCCGTGTTCGCGGGCGGCGCGTCCGGGCTGGGCTACCTCGCGTCGTCGGCCTCCGCGGGCTACCTGCTCGCGTACCCGCTCGTCGCGCTCCTGGTCGGGCGGCTCACCGACGACCGCCGGACGTTCGGGCGCTCAGCGCTCGCCATGACGGCGGGCGCGGCGCTGCTGTTCACGGTCGGCGTGGCGTGGCTGCACGTGGCGGCCGGCCACGCGACGTGGTGGGAGTCCATCGTGAAGGGCTGCCTGCTGTTTGTCGGGTGGGACCTGGCCAAGGTGTGGCTCGTGGCCGGCGGCTACGCCGGGCTCCGGCGGATCGCGGACGCGTGACGCGGACGACGCTCGCGCCGGCCCTCGACGGCCGGTTCGAGGTCCCCCTTCGGGGCGTCGGGGTGGACGCCCAGACGCGGTGCGCTCACTACGACGGGCCGCTCGACGTGGTCGCGTTGCGGTTCGGCTGCTGCGACGTGTTCTACCCGTGCCACCGCTGCCACGACCAGGCGGCCGGCCACGCCGCCCAGGTCTGGCCACGCGCTCGGTTCGGCGAGCCGTCGGTCCGGTGCGGCGCCTGCCGCACGACGCTGACGTGGCCGGCCTACCTCGACGCCGAGCACGCGTGCCCCGCGTGCGGCGCCGGCTTCAACCCGGGCTGCGCCGCCCACCACGACCGCTACGCGGAGACGGGCTGACCCCGCGGCGGCAGGTCCACCTCGACGACCTCGACCTCGGGCCACCGCGCCTGGACGAGCCGGCCGATCTGGCGGAGCCCCCACGCCTCGGCGCGGTCCTGGCCGACGGCGACCACCCGCATCCCGCACGCCTCGACCGCGGCCCGCGCCGGGCGACGGATCTGGCCCGTCACGTAGAGCCCGGCGCCGCGCGCCGCGGCGTCCTCCACCAGCTCGGCCGTCATCGCGCCTGCCAGCGCGACCGCCTCGACGACGTCGGGCTCCGGACCGACGGCCTCCTCGACGCCGCCCAGCGCGGCCACGACCGCCGCGACGGCGTCCGCCAGCGACTGTCGGCGGCGGCCGACGTGCCCGATCGGGGCCCCGCGGCGCCGCAGCGGCTCGTCGTCGGGGACCAAGCCGAGCGCGTCGAGCAGCGCCGGGTCGGTGCCGACCGAGAGCCGGTCGTCGAGCGACCGGTGGACCGCGAGCACGCCGACGCCGGCCGGCAGCCGAGCCGGCCACAGCCCGAACGGCCGGTGGAGGAGGACGGCGTCGAGGCCGTCGGCCCAGGCGTAGGGCGGGCGCCCGGCCTCCAGCCGCAGGCCGATGCGGCGGACGTCGCGGTCGGACGCGAGCCACACGCCGGCCGGGTCGCCCTCGCGGTGGTAGCGGGCGCGGTCGAGGGCCGGCGCGAGCGCGTCGGCCAGGTCGTGGACGGTGGGCATGGAGCGCGGACGCCGGCGGCGCGGCGGGGGTCCGCGGGAGAACGCGCCAGCGCGCCGGGCGTTGGCACGCCGTGGACCTCTCCGACCTCCTGCCCGACGAGACCGCCAGCGCCGACGAGACGCGCGCGCTCGGCCGCCGGCTCGCGGCCCGCCTCGCTCCCGGCGACGTCGTCGCGCTGTCCGGCGACCTCGGCGCCGGCAAGACGCACCTCGCTCAGGGCGTCGCCGACGGCCTCGGGCTGGACGGCAGCGCCGTCACCTCGCCCACGTTCGCGCTCGTCCAGGAACACGGCGACGGGGCGCTCTTGCACCTCGACCTCTACCGCGTCGAGACCGAGGCCGAGGCCGGCCGCCTGGGGCTCGACGAGCTGCTCGACGGCGACGGCGTCGCCTTGGTCGAGTGGCCCGAGCGCGGCGCCGGCTGGCTTCCCGCGCGGACCGTCTGGCTCCGCTTGTCCCACCTCGGCGGCGACCGGCGGCGGGTGGAGAGAGTGGAGGGTGGAGAGTAGAACCGTCCTTCGAGTTGTCGCGACGCGACGCGCGGCGTTCCCGATCGGGTGGCGCCACGCGACGTAGAGCCGGGCTCACCCAGATCTGGATGCCCATCCTCTATTCTCTGCTCTCCACCCCGCCCCCTCCTCGTGACCGACGCCGAGCACCGACTGCTGGCCCTGCCGCGGTTCGCCACCGACACCGCCGCGTACCAACCCGGGCTGGAGCGGATGACGGCGCTCCTCGGCGCCCTCGGCCGGCCGCACGAGTCGTTCTCCGCCGTCCACATTGCCGGGACGAATGGGAAGGGGTCGACGGCGTCGCTGGCGGCGGCCGTCGCCGGCGCGTTGGGCTTGCGCGTCGGGCTCCACACGTCGCCCCACCTGGCCACGCTGCGCGAGCGGATGCGGGTCGACGGTGAGCCCGCGTCCCAAGCGTGGCTCGAGGACGCCGTGGCCCGCGTCGGCGACGCGATCGACGCCGTCGGCCCGAGCTTTTTCGAGGCGACCGTGGCCCTGTCGCTGCTGTTCTTCGCCGAGCAGAACGTCGACCTGGCCGTGGTGGAGGTCGGGCTAGGCGGGCGGCTCGACGCGACGAACGTGGTCCGGCCGGCGGTGTCGGTCGTGACGCACGTCGGGCTGGACCACATGGATCTGTTGGGCGAGACCGTCCAGGAGATCGGGCGCGAGAAGGCGGGGATCGCGCGGCCGGGCGTCCCGCTGGTCCACGCCGTCGAGGGCCCGGCGCGCGAGGCCGTCGAGGCCGAGGCCGTCCGGCGCGGGGCCGAGCCCGAGGACGTCCGCCGGACCTGCGCCGTCGAGGTCGTCGGGACGTCGCCGCTCCGGGTCCGGCTGGCGACGCCGGCGGCCGACCTCGGCGAGGTCGCGGTCGGCCTGCCGGGGCGGCACCAGGCGTGGAACGCGGCGCTCGCCGTGCGCGCGGTCGAGGTGGCGCTCGCGCCCCGCCGGCCGGCGCCCGACACCGTGCGCCTGGGCCTGGCCGAGGTCGCCGCGCGGTCGGGGCTCCGAGGCCGAGGCGAGGCGCTCGCCGGCGACCCGCGCGTCGTCTTGGACGTGGCCCACAACGCCGACGGCTGGCGGGCCGCGCTCGACGGGATCGCCGTCCCCGAGGGCGGGCGGCTGTGGGCGCTCGTCGGGATCATGGCCGACAAGGACGCCGACGCGCTCGCCGACGCGCTCGCGGGGCACGGGGCCCGCGCGCTCGTCGTCCCGCTCGACGGCGACCGGGCGCTCGCGCCCTCGACGCTGGCCGACCGCCTCCGAGCGCGGGGCGTCCCGGGCCTCCAGGTCGCCGACGCGGGCGCCGCGCTCGACGCCTTCGCCGAGGCCGCCGCGCCCGACGACCGGATGCTCGTGACCGGGTCGCACCTCACGGTCGCCGCCGTCCTGGCGCGAACCCGGTCGGGATCCGTGGGTTAGACCTCCCTCGGCCCCCACGGCCGTGCCCCTCTCTGCCGACGTTCGGGCGGCCTCTTTTCTGCCGCCCGTCGCCCGTCTCCTCCTCCGCCGCCTGGGCCGAGGCTCCCCCCATGAACATCGCTGCGCTCGAGCAGAAGAAGGTCTCCGAGCTCTACGAGATCGCGCGACAGCTCGGGATCGCCGGCTACGCCGACCTCCGGCGTCGCGACCTGATCTACGAGATCCTGGGCGCCCAGGCCGACGCCGACGCCGGCGACACGGACCTCCCGCCCCGCGTGGCCGTGGCGCCCGACGACCGCCCGGCCGTGCGCCCTCGGGCCCCCGAACGCCAGGCACCGCCGGCGCCGCGCCGCGAGCCCCGCCGGACGCGGTCGTCCCGCGTCCGCCAGCCGATCTCGCCGAGCTGGCCGGACTACATGCAGGGGTTCGACCCCTACGCGATCGGGCTCGACGGGCTCATCCGCAAGACCGGCGTCCTGGAGATCCTGCCCGACGGGTACGGCTTCCTGCGCTCGGCCGAGTACAGCTACCTCCCCTCGGCCGACGACATCTACGTCAGCCCGAGCCAGATCAAGCGGTTCTCGCTCCGCGTCGGCGACACCGTCGACGGCCAGATCCGGCCGCCCAAGGAGGGCCAGCGGTTCTTCGCCCTCATCCGGGTCCACTCCATCAACGGCCGGACGCCCGAGGCCTTCGACGAGCGGACGAGCTACGACTTCCTCACGCCGGCCTACCCGGACCAGCCGATCCGCTTGGAGACGACGCCCGACGAGCTCACGACGCGCGTGACCGACCTGTTCGCGCCGATCGGCAAGGGCCAGCGGGGGCTCATCGTGGCCCCGCCCAAGTCGGGCAAGACGGTCCTGCTCCAGAAGATCGCCGGGGGGATCCTGGTGAACGAGCCCGGCGCGACGGTCATCGCCCTGCTCATCGACGAGCGGCCCGAGGACGTGACCGAGTTCCAGCGCGCGACGCCGGGCGCCGAGGTCGTCGCGTCGACGTTCGACGAGGCGCCCGAGCGCCAGGTCCACATCGCCGACCTGGTCCTCGAGAAGGCCAAGCGGTTGGTCGAGGCCGGCCAGGACGTCGTCGTGTTGCTCGACTCGATCACGCGGCTCGCGCGGGCCCACCAGGCCGCGGGCGAGAACGCCGGCCGGGCAGCGTCGGACGGCGTCGACGCGGGCGCGCTGCGCGGGCCGAAGCGGCTGTTCGGCGCCGCCCGCGCCGTCGAGGAGGGCGGCAGCCTGACCGTCATCGCGACGGCCCACGTCGGGACGGGCAACCCGACCGACGACGTCATCTTCGAGGAGTTCAGGGGGACCGGCAACATGGAGCTCGTCTTGCGCCGCGACCTCGCCGACCGCCGGCTGTTCCCGGCCGTCGACCTCGCCGCGAGCGGCACGCGCCGCGAGGAGATCCTGCTCCCGCCCGACCGGCTCGCCCGGATCCACGCCGTCCGCCGCGACCTGGCCGGCCTCGACCCGGTGGACGCCCTCCCGGCCTTGCTCGACCGGATGCGCGGGACCGACAGCAACGAGGCGTTCCTGGCCGGGGGCGACGGGGCGTAGGGCCGGGGCCCGTAGCTTGGCCCCTCGCCACGCCCCCCGCCTCTTGCCCCTCCGTGCCCTCCTCCTCGACATGGACGGCGTCCTGGTCGACGTCCGCGGCTCGTACCGGCGGGCCATCACCGAGACCGTGGCCCACTTCGTCGGCGAGGGCCCGACGCCGGAGCAGATCCAGGCGAAGAAGGACCAGGGCGGGTTCAACAACGACTGGGTGCTGAGCGAGGCGCTCGTCCGCGAGGCCGGCGGCGACGCGTCGTTCGAGGCCATCAAGTCCCACTTTGTCCAGGTCTACCGGGGCGACGCCTACGACGGGCTCATCGCGACCGAGCCGCCGGCCCTCCGCACGGCCACGCTCGAAGCCCTGGCCGACCGCTACCGGCTCGCGCTCGTCACCGGCCGCCCCGAGGCCGACGCCCAGTGGACGCTCGACCGGTTCGAGTGGGGCCCGCTGGTGCCCGTCGTCGTCGGGATGGATCAGCAGGCGGGCCGCGAGAAGCCGGACCCCTACGGCCTCGAGATCGCCCTCGACGCCCTCGACGTGGCCCCGTCCGACGCCGCCTTCGCCGGCGACACCGTCGACGACATGCGGGCGGCCGTGGCCGCCGGGTGCGTCGCCATCGGCGTGGTCCCCCCCGGCCACGACCTCGACGCCCACGGGCGGACGCTGATGGAGGCCGGCGCCCGCGTCGTCGTCTCGACGGGGGACGCGCTGCCGGCGCTGCTGGCCGCCGGGCTGTAGGGGATGGAGAGTAGAGGATAGGGGGTGGAGAGTGGTTAGACCGCAAGCGGATGAGGGTCTTTCTCCTCATGGCCCAGATCACCAGCTTCCGCGATCTCGATGCGTACCGCCAGTCGCTGCGGGAGGCGAAACGCCTGTTCGACCGGACGCGGTCATGGCCGAAGGAGGAGCGCTACGCGCTGACGGACCCGATCCGCCGGTCGTCCCGCGCCGTCGGCGCGCTCATCGCCGAGGCCTGGGGGCGTCGTCGGTACGAGGGGGCGTTCGCCGAGAAGCTGACGCAGGCTCTCGCCGAAGCGAACGAGACGCAAGCCTGGCTCGACCACGCCCGACTGGCGGGCTACCTCTCCCAAGCCGAGTACGACGACTTCGACACGGCGTGGGGCCACATCGGAGGCCGCATCCGTCGGATGATCCAACGCGCCGACCGATTCGTCGAGCGGTGAACGCCACCCTCTACTCTCCACCCTCTACTCTCCACCCTCTACCACCGCGTCCACGGCTTGCTCGGTCGGCTCGGGGAGCCAGAGCCAGACGAGGCCGGCCATCAGCAGGATGACGGCCGCCGAGGCCGCCGTGTTGGCCGCGTACCCGCTCTCGGTGTAGAGCACGCCGCCGAGCGCGGCCCCCACGCCCGTCCCGATCTGGCCGACGGCGATCGTCAGCGACAGGAAGGCGCCGCGCTGGCGGCCTGGCACCAAGGCCGTCAAGAGCGCCTGGAGCGGGGCCGCCCGCAGCGAGAACAGGCCCATGATGGCGACGTAGAGCGGGTAGGCCACCCACCGCTCGGTCACGACGTACGGCAGCGCCGCCGTCACGACGGCCAGCCCGAGGCACGACGCCAGGATCAGCGGCTTCCGCCCGACGACGTCGGAGAACGTCCCGGCGCGCGGGCTCACGATGACGCTGACCACGCCGCCCACCAGGAACAGCGTCGCGATCAGGTCGAGCGGCAGCCCGAACACTTCGAGCGGCCGACCGAAGACGGTGACGTCGAGCGAGAACTGGGTCGTCAGCCACTGGGGGAGGTAGACGATCAGGAGGCCCAGCCCGAGGTACATCAGGAAGTAGGTGGCCGCCGCGGCGCCCGTCCCGCCGGGCCCCACCAGCAGCGCGCCGTACTGGCGGAGCGAGCCCCAGACGGTCGGCCGCTCGTCGGACAGGCGGACGTCGGGCTGGGGGACGACGGTCAGGATGAGCACGAAGGCGACGGCCATCACGCCGGCGAACGCGACGAACGGCATCCGGAACCCGAACGCGACCGCCAGCGCCCGGCCCAAGGGGATCCCGAGCACCAATCCGAACGGGACGCCGCTCATCACCCAGCCCGTCGCCCACCCGCGCCGCTCGTACGGGAACGCGTCGCCGACGTAGCTCACGGCCGCGCCCGACAGGATCCCGCCGCCGGCCCCGGCCAGCACGCGCATCCCGAGCAGGACGTCGAACGAGTTGGCCAGGCCGTGGAGCGCGAGGGCGACCACGAGGGCGCCCGAGCCGGCGATGAGCACGCGGCGGCGGCCGATCCGGTCCGAGATCGGGCCCATCACCAGGGCCGCGAACGCGAGCACCCACGAGTACACCGAGACAAGGAGCCCCAGCGGGCCGGTCCCCACGCCCAGCTCGTCGCCGATGAGCGGGAGGATCGGCGTGACGATGATGGTCTGGCTGGCCGACGTGAAGACGAGCAGCCAGAGCGCGAACAAGGTCGCAGACGTGCGGAGCGGGGAGGTCGGCAGGGGCGCTTGTTGCAACAGGGGTCGGGGGACGGCACGGCGGGGGGAAAGGTTCGGGGCGCGAGCGGCGAGGCGCGGGCGGTGAGGCGTCCTCTCGGTGCTCCCGGAGGAGCGGACGAGGCCTGTCGCCCCAGACTCGTCATCCTGAGCGGAGCGAAGGATCTCAGCACGACGCCCAAGCCCTTCGCCGCCGTCCCTCGTGGCTCGGGGGCCGGCGTCGAGACCCTTCGCTGGCGCTCAGGAACCGTTTGGCGAGGGGAGGCTCCCTACGGGGTCCCCTCTCCCACCGGGAGAGGGACGGAGCCTGCCCCGGACCCGATCCGGGGGTGAGGGGTCCTCCGGCCACCGAGCGCCCGGCGAGCCACCCCGCATGGACTCCCGCGTGCGCGGGAATGACGGCTGGAGGGGAAGGCAGCTCCGCCAAACAGCTTCTCAGGATGACGAGGGCAAGATGAGAGGGGGACGTGGCTCGTGGGCGTGTTGGCGACGGTTGGAAATTGCCGGTCTTCGTCGGGTGAAAATGTCCGGGGTGTGGTCCCCTCCAGGGCCGCCCGGTGCCACCGCCAGTCGGTGAGCCCGTCCGGTCCACACCTCCAACTTGGGCGCTCCACTTCCCGGAGCACCCGTGATCGGACTCGAAGCCCACATGCTGCTCAGACACTACCTCGCCGAGGGCCTCTCCAAGGCCGACATCGCCCGGCGCCTCGGCATTAACGCGCGGACCATCCGCCGATGGATCGTGGCCGGAGAGCTCGACCGCGACCTCGATGAGCCTCCGCGCTACAAGCCCCGTCCACCTCGCCCGACCAAGCTCGACCCTTACCGCGAGATCGTCCGGACGCGGCTGGCCGACTACCCCGAGCTCTCCGCCGTCCGCCTCTTCGAGGAGGTCCGCGCGGCCGGCTACACCGGCAGCTACGCCCAGGTCCGCGACTTCGTGCGGCAAGTCCGACCGAGACCCGCCCCCGAGCCCGTCGTCCGCTTCGAGACGCCACCGGGGCACCAGGCCCAGGTCGACTTCGCCGAGTTCCACTTCCCCTGGGGCAAGCGCTACGCGTTCGTCGCCGTGCTGGGGTACTCCCGGCTCCTCTTCCTCCGCTTCTCCGCTCGGCAGGACATGCGGGCTCTCTTCGACGGTCTCGAGGCCACCTTCGAGGCCTTCGGCGGCGTCCCACGGGAGATCCTCTTCGATCAGATGAAGTCGGTCGTCACGGCCGACCTCCGGCTCCTCGGGGGCCAGCTCGTCGTCAACGAGGAGTTTCTCCGGTTTGCGGCCCACTGGGGCTTCCGGCCCCGCGCCTGCCGCCCGTACCGGGCCAAGACCAAGGGGAAGGTCGAGCGGCCGATCCGCTACGTCCGGGACAACTTCGTCTACGGCCGGGACTTCGTCGGCGACGACCACCTCGCGGGCGAGCTCTCGCGCTGGCTGGAGCGGGCCAACGACCGCGTCCACGGCACGACGCGCGAGGTCCCGCGCGAGCGGTTCGAGCGTGCCGAGATCGGGACCCTGCTCCCGCTGGCCGAGAGCCCGTACCGCTCGTTGGTGCTCCGGACGGACACCGTCCGCCGAACGGTCTCCGCGCCCGCGGTCTCTGCGCCTGCTCTGATCGCGGCCGACGTCGCTGTCCCCCGGCTGGTCGCGGTCGAGAAGCGTCCCCTCTCCGTCTACGCGGCTCTCGCCGGGGGTACGCGATGACGAAGCGCATCCCCGCCCCGTCGCGCCGGGAACGGCTGCTGGCGATGCTGGCCGACCTCAAGATGCCTGGAGCGCTCGAAGCGCTCGACGGCGTGCTCCAGCGCGTCGACGGCGGAGCCCTCACGGCCGCGGAGGCCATCGAGGCCCTTCTCCAGGCGCAGATCGCGCTCCGCAACGACCGCCGGTTAGAAGCGGCTATGCGGTCGAGTCGGCTGCCGGCCGTCAAGACGCTGGCCGACTTCGACTTCTCGTTCCAGCCGTCGATCAAGCGCGAGCAGGTCGAGGCCCTCCACGAGCTCGGCTTCGTCGAGCGCAAGGAGAACGTGGTGCTCCTCGGCCCGCCCGGCGTCGGCAAGACGCACCTGGCGATCAGCCTGGCGGTCACGGCGGCCGAGCGCGGTCGAAGGGTCTACTACGGCACGCTCTCGGCCCTCGTGACGAGTCTGGAGGAGGCGCAGGCCTCGGGCTTGCTCGAACAGCGGCTGAAGGTGCTCACGCACCCGGCGCTGCTGGTCGTCGACGAGATCGGCTACCTCCCAGTCCGTCCGAGCGGGGCCGTGCTCTTCTTCCAACTCATGGCGCGGCGCTACGAGCGGGCCTCGACGGTGATGACGAGCAACAAGGGCTTCGAGGAGTGGGGCCAGGTCTTCGGCGACGAAGTGATGGCGGCGGCCCTGATCGACCGGGTGCTGCACCACTGCCACATCGTGTCGATCCGAGGCAACAGCTACCGCATCCGTCACCACCGTGACCTCTGGGACGACGACCCGTCGGAGCCCCCGCACCACACCCCTATCGCGACGACGACCTGAGGCCCGTCCCCTCCCGCAACCCGGACATTTTCAGCCGACACGATCCGGACATTTCCAATCGCCATTGACAGGGCGCGACCCCAGCGGAGACGGCGCCAGCGTCGCTGCCCCATCGCTCGCGCCTCGTCGCCAGGATTCCTCCGCGCTTCATCGGAATCGGGGGTCGGTAACGGTGCGGTAACGGGCGGGTAAACGCGACGTAACCCTGACCGGGTAGTGTGGCCGGCGACGGGCACGGAGGTCCCCCACGGCCTCCCTCCACTCTCGACTTGCTCGGCTCGGCCGAGACTCCCACACCTCCTTCCCTATGTCGTTCAAGACACCCCGCGCGCTGCGGGACCCCGGGCCAGCGCGACGCCTCGCCTCCCTCGTCGTTCTCCTCCTGCCGGGCCTCGCCGTGGCCCAGACCGGGGCCCTCTCCGGCACCGTCGTCGACGGCGACTTCGGTGGCGGCCTTCCTGGCGCCAGCGTGCTCGTGGTCGAGACCGCCACCGGCGACGCCACCGACATCGACGGCAACTACACGATCACCGGCCTGGCGCCGGGCTCGTACACCGTCCGCTACTCGTTTATCGGGTACGGCTCGCAGACGGTCGAGGACGTGACGGTGGCCGCGGGCCAGACCCAGACGATCAACGTGACGTTGACGGCCGGCGAGCAACTCGAAGAGGTCGTCGTGACGGCCGAGGAGATCATCGCGACCAACAGCGAGGTCGGGCTGCTGCGCGTCCGTGCGAAGGCGGCCCAGGTGTCGGACGCGATCTCGGCCGAGACCATCTCCCAGAGCGGGGCGAGCGACGCCGGCGACGCCATGGAGCGCGTGACCGGCGCGAGCGTCCAGGGCGGCCAGTACGTGTTCGTCCGCGGGCTCGGCGACCGCTACGCCAACACCCAGCTCAACGGGTCCGTCCTGCCGACGGCCGACCCTGACCGTCGGGCCGTCCAGTTCGACCTGTTCCCGGCGGGCTTCCTCGAGAACATCGTCACGCTGAAGACCTTCACGCCGGACAAGCCGGGCAGCTTCTCCGGTGGGCTCGTTGACATCAATACGAAGTCGTTTCCGAGTGCCTTCTCGGCGTCGTTCTCGACCTCGGCCGGGGTTAGCGCGCAGGCGCTGCCGGGGTCCTCGGCGCTTGTCGACCCAGTGCAGGGCGTGAGCCCGTTCCGGTTTGGGAATGGAGACCTCGGCTTCCCTGACGCGCTCGCGAACGCTCCGCGCGAGGTCGAGGGATCCGTCCGCGCACTCATTCCATCGGCCAACGCCGCGCGGAACGACGCGGAGGCCGCTGCCCAGCTGGACCTGATCTCGAACGCGATCGAGTCGCGTGTGGCGCCGACCTCGGGGTCGATGCCGCTCAACTCGAGCGTCAGCTTCTCGATGGGCAACGAGGTGCCGTTCGGGAACAACGCGCTCGGGTACGTGATCGGCCTGACGGCCGACAATGGCGCGAGCTACTACGACGACGGCGTCGTCGGCAGGGCCGACTTCCAGGGCGTCGACGGGCCGGATGGCCTGCCGACCGGTGAAGTCATCGTCAACACGCAGCAGCTTCGGACCGACCGGCGGTCGACGATGGACGCCAAGCTCGGCGGCATCGGCAACCTCGCCTACCGCTTCGGTGGGCGGAACGAAGTGAGCCTGAACACCCTGTTCTCCCACACCACGGAGTCCGAGGCCCGCCTCATCGACGGCGTCAGCAATACGATCCAAGACGGCGCTCGGATCTACGATTCGGTCGCGGGCTACACCGAGCGGTCGCTCGGCTCGGCGCAACTCCGCGGTCGCCACCAGTTTGCTGGGCTCCGCGACCTGGAGCTGGCGTGGCGGGGTAGCTACGCCAACACCCAACTCGACGAGCCGGACCTCCGGTTCTTCACCGCCCGTGTGTTCGAGGACGACGCGGGGGCCGTGACGGGCGTCACGCCGGTCGGCTTCAACGCGGGTCCGCGGCACTACTACCGCACGCTCGACGAGTCCCTCACCGGTGGTGGCCTCGACCTCACGCTTCCCATCACACTCTTCGGCCGGCGCGGCGAGGTCAAGGGCGGCGGGCTTCTCGAACAGACCGACCGTGGCTACACCGAGAACCTCCTCGTCCTCCAGTCGAACACGCTCAACACGGGCGCCAGCATCCCCTCGCTCGACGGGCAGGCTATCGCCGATTTCTTTGGCCCGACCAACACCGGCATCGTCTCGACGGAGGACCGTGACGGCGACGGTGTGGACGACCGGTTCAACATCGGGCACCGGGTGCTCGACCAGACGGTCGCCCAGAACCTGTACGACGGCACGGCCGACGTCAGCGCGGGCTACCTCATGGCCGAGCTTCCGCTGATCCCGCGCCTCCGTGCCGTCATCGGCGCGCGCTACGAGCGGTCGAGCCTGTTCGTGGCCTCGCAGCAGGAGGCCAACGACGCGACCCCCATCGACTCCGTCGTCACGGTCGACGGCCGGAGCCTGCTCGGGACGGACCGGAGCTACAACGACCTCCTTCCGGCCGTCAACCTCGTCTACGGCCTCACGGACCGGATGAACCTCCGGGCCGCCGCGACCCGGACGCTCGCACGCCCGACGTTCCGCGAGATCGCGCCGGTCGTCTCCTTCGAGTTCGGGTCGGACGGCGCGCTCCTCGGCAACCCGGCCCTGGAGCGGACGCTCATCACGAACCTCGACCTCCGGTGGGAGTGGTTCACCGGCCCCGGCGCGCTCCTCGCCGTCAGCTCCTACTACAAGCGGCTGAACAATCCCATCGAGCGGGTCATCGTCGACGCGGAAAACAACGCGACCCAGTTCGACAACGTGGACCAGGCCGACATCTACGGGGCCGAGTTCGAGATCCGGCAGGCCCTCGCCCCGTTGGCGGGCTTCCTCCGCAACGTCTACATCGGCACCAACCTCTCGGTAACGCGGTCGGCAATCACGATCACTCCGACAGAGCTGGCGTCGCGGCGTGAGATCGACCCGACGGCGAGCGACACGCGCCCGCTCCAGGGCCAGGCGAGCTACCTGCTCAACGCCGACCTCTCGTACGAGAACGCGGACCGCGGCACCTCGGCCGGGCTCTACTTCAACGTGGCCGGGCGGCGGCTCGCGCGGGTCGGTGCCAACGTCGACGTCTACGAGGAGCCGTCGCCACAGCTCGACGTGGTCGCCTCGCAGCGCCTCTTCCAGCAGTTCACGCTCAAGCTCTCGGCCAAGAACATCCTGGACTCGTCGTACCGCGAGCGCTACGCGGTGCCGGGCGGCGAGACGTTCCCGTTCCTCGAGTACCGCCGCGGCCCCAGCGTCTCGCTCGGGCTCTCGTTCAGCCCCGGCTTCGGTGTCGGCTCCCCGGCCGCGCCAGCGATCCCCGATCCCGGCGCCTCGACCACCGCCGCCATCTCTCCGACCGGCACCTAGCCGGCCTTGAATCCCGAGCCAACGTGGGTGGCACCGTCGGCTCGGCCCCCTCCCGCCACACTCTCTTCCCCCCTCCCCATGTACCGACTCGCCACTCGCCTGCTGCCCCTGGTAGCTCTTGTGCTGACGGCACCTCTCGCGTTCGCGCAGGCGCCCACGCAAACCGTCACCGCCGACATCGCGGCCAACACCACGTGGTCCGCGAGCGAGGTGTACCTCCTCGACAACCTGATCTACGTTCGCCCGGGTGCGACGCTGACGATCGAGCCCGGCACCGTCGTCAAGGGCAAGAAGGTGCCGTCGACGGCCTCCGGCGACAACGCCAGCGGCCTCGTCGTGATGCAGGGCGCCCGGCTCGTGGCCGACGGCCGCGCCGACGCGCCGATCATCTTCACGGCGGAGATCGACGACGTGGACGACCCCGGCGACACCGACGAGAACGTCCGGCAGGAATGGGGCGGCGTGATCCTGCTCGGCCGGGCCACGACCAACAGCACACCGGGCGTGACCAACGTCGAGGGCGTCCCGGAGTCCGACGACACCCGGTTCGGCTGCGACAACACGACCGCGTTCCCGTGTGACGACGACGACGACTCGGGCGTCCTCCGCTACGTCTCGATCCGCCACGCCGGCTTCGGCTTCCGCCCGGCCAGTGAGATCAACGGCCTCACGATGGGAGCCGTCGGCCGCGGCACGACCCTCGAGTACATCGAGGTCTTCGGCAACTCCGACGACGCCTTCGAGTGGTTCGGCGGGACGGTCGAGGCCAAGTACCTCGTCGGAGCCTTCAACGGCGACGACGGTTTTGACACCGACCGCGGGTACCGGGGCAAGATCCAGTTCGGCCTCATCATCAACAGCCCCGGCCTCGACGCCGGTCGTTGCACGGAGACCGACGGCGGCGTCTCCGACCTCGGTGGCGAGGACGCGCAGCCCTACGCCCGCCCGATCTACTCGAACCTGACCTGCATCGGCGCCGGCGTGAACGCCGACCGGAGCCAACTCGGTGAGGACGGCAACTCGGCCACGCTTCAGATCCGCGACAACTCGGGTGGCGCGATCTACAACTCGGTCTTTACCCAATACCCGGGCGCGGCCATCAACCTGGAGGCTCTCGCGTCTGGCGAGGACACGGAGAACCGATTTGGGACGAACACGGAGGGCACCGACGACCTCGTCATTCGAAACAACGTGTTCTTCGGCTACGGCGCCGGCGCCGCGTTCGCGGACCTCGTCGACGACGACTCGGACAACTCGGCGGCTCGTCAAACGGCCATCGAGGCGGCCATCGCCGGCGCCAACACGATTGCCGACCCGCAGTTGGCGAGCGTCTGCCGCGCTCAGGGTTGTGCCGGGCTCGACCCGCGCCCGCTCACGGCGGGTGCCGCCGCCTCCGGCGCGGAGTTCGACGGCAACGCCCTCGACGGCGACGACTTCTTCGACGAGGTCGACTACCTCGGCGCCTTCGCCCCGACGGGCTCGGCCGGTGACGCCTCGGAGGCGACGTGGCTCGGCGGCTGGACGGCCCTCTACCAGATGGGCTACCTCACCGGCCAGTCCGTTGCGACGACGAACGGCCCCGAGGCCGCGTTCTCGCTGACGGTCGGCCCGAACCCGACGCGCGGCGACGCGACGGTCCGGTTCACGCTCGACCGCGCCCAGCGGGCCCGGCTCGCGCTCTACGACGTGCTCGGCCGCGAGGTCTCCGTCGTCGAGGGCACGTTCGGGGCCGGTGAGTCGTCGGCTCGGCTGGCCACGTCGGCCCTGCCGGCCGGCGTCTACGTGCTCCGCTTGGAGGGCGAGGCCGGCACCGTGAGCCGCTCGGTCAGCGTCGTCCGCTAGCCCATCTCGGTCGCGGCGGCCCGTCACTCGCCGCGTCTGAGCCAGAGCGCCGGCCCTCGTGGGAGGGGGCCGGCGCTCGCTTGTTTGCGGCGGCAGCGAGGGGACGTCCGCCCGTCAGAGACAGGCGCCGGCCCGCGGAGGGACGCGCCTCGTCGTGTCCGCTGCGTCCCTCACGCCTGCCAAGGGGACACGGCGACTCGTGGCCTCACGAGTGGTGCCGAGCTCGTCCGCGCTACGGTAGCGTAACCGTCCGATTGCAGAAGGGTCATCTGCCGCAGGGATCGCTGGGGCACCTTTCGAGCATCCTCCCCCCGGATGCCCTGATGACGACCTACCGGACGATCTTCCTGTCCGACCTCCACCTCGGCATGCGCGGCTGCCAGGCCGAGCGCGTGCTCGACTTTGTCCGCCACCACCAGGCCGAGCGGTGGGTCTTGGTCGGCGACGTCGTCGACGGCTGGGCGCTGGCGCGGTCGTGGCACTGGACGCAGGCCCACAACGACGTGGTACAGAAGCTGCTCCGCGAGGTCCGCAAGGGGGCCGAGATGGTCTACGTGCCCGGCAACCACGACGGCGCCGCGCGCCAGTTCGCCGGGCTCACGTTCGGCGGCATCCTGGTCCAGCGCGAGTGGACGCACGTGACGGCCGACGGCCGGCGCCTGCTGGTGGTGCACGGCGACGAGTTCGACGGGGCCGTCCGGCTGGCGCCGTGGCTGGGCACGGTCGGCGCGCGGGCGTACGAGCTGTCGCTGGCGCTCAACACGGCCGTGGCCGCGGTGCGCGAGCGGCTGGGGGCCCCGTACTGGTCGCTCGCGGCGGCGCTCAAGGACCGGACGAAGCGGGCGCTCCAGTACGTGGACCGGTTCGAGGAGGCCGTGGCGGCGCTGGCCGCCGAGCGCGGCGTCGACGGCGTCGTGTGCGGCCACATCCACCGGCCCGAGATCCGCACGGTCGAGACCGACGCCGGCTCGGTCCTCTACGCCAACTGCGGCGACTGGGTCGAGAACTGCACCGCGCTGGTCGAGCACGGGGACGGCCGGCTCGAGATCGTCCGCTGGGACGGCGTGCTCGGCCCGGTCGCCGAGCCGGCCGGCGACGGCATGGCCGCGCTCGCGCCCCGCCTCGCGCTCAGCGCCCAGGCGGCCGGGCTCGGCCTCCGCCTCCACCCGCTGGGCCGATGACCCCGCTCCGCGTCCTGTTCACGGTCCAGGGCGAAGGCCGCGGCCACCTGACGCAGGCCCTGGCCCTGGCCGCCATGCTGCGCCGACGGGGCCACCAGGTCGTCGGCGCCGTGGCCGGGACGAGCCGGTGGGGAGACGTGCCCGACTTTTTCCGCCGCGATCTGGCCGCGCGCGTCGAGACGGTCGAGAGCCCCGGCTTCGTGGCCGGCCGCGGGGGCCGGATCCGCCCGCTCGCGACGGCGGCCCAGACGCTGGCCCGGGCCGGACGGCTCGGGCCCAGCCTGGACCGGATCGGCGCGGCGCTCGACCGCCTCGAACCCGACGTGGTGGTCAACTTCTACGAGGGGCTGATGGGGCTCCACACGGTCGTCCGCGTGACCGACGTGCCCGTCGTCGCCGTGGGCCACCAGTTCATGGCCGAGCAGCCGGGGTACCCGCTGCTGCCGGGCCAGCCGCTCCAGAAGGCCGCGATGCGGGCGTACACCGCGCTCGTCGGCGCCGGGGCCGCGCGTCGTCTGGCGCTGTCGTTCTACGACGCGCCCGACCGGCCGGGCGTCCGCGTGGTGCCGCCGCTGGTGCGCGACGCGCTGTTCGACCTGGCCGACGTCCCGTGCGACGGGTCGATCCTGGTGTACCTCATGGAGCCGGCGCTGGCCGGCCCGCTGGCGGCGTGGAGCGACCGGAACCCCCACGTCCGCCTGCACGCCTTTTCGACCGCCGGGCCCCACGTCCACAGCCCGGCGCTGACGTTCCACGGGCTGAGCGGGCGGGCCTTCCTGGAGCGGATGGCCGCCGCGCGCGGCGTCGTCTGCACGGCCGGCTTCGAGACGGTCTCCGAGGCGATGTGGCTCGGCACGCCCGCCCTGATGGTCCCGACGCCCGGCCACTACGAGCAGCGGTGCAACGCCGTCGACGCCGAGGCCGTCGGGGCCGGCGTCCGGTCGGACGTGCTCGACCTCGACCCGCTCCTCGACCGGCTCGACGGGCCGGCGCCCGACCCGGCCCCGTTCCGCGCCTGGGTGGCCCGGGCCGAGGGCCGCGCGGTCGGCGCGATCGAAGAGGCCGCGGGCCTGTCCCCTCTCCGGGGCGACGGCGCCGGGCAGACCGACGCCGCCGACCTCACCGTCCGTCCTGCCCGACCTGGGGCGGCCCCTCCGGCGTAGCGCCGTCGCACGACAGGGTGGGTCGCCAGCGACCCCTGCAGGAACACCATGCGTGGTGTCCCCGCCGAGCTCGGTATCGTCGTGGGTCAGTACAGGTCGCCCGCGAGCGCGCCGACGCCGCTCTTGGGGTTCGGGCCGTACTCGTTGGGGCCGGCGTCGCCCTCGAGGATCATGAAGTAGAGCAGGACGAGCCCGGCGAGCGGGATCAGCGAGAGCAGCATCAGCCAGCCCGTCTTGCCCGTGTCGTGGAGCCGGCGCACGCCCAAAGCGAGGCTCGGGACCAGAATGGCCAGCGCGAACGCGACGTAGGCCAGCCCGGCGAGCCAGCCGAACGGCCTCCAGATCGCGCCCAAGACGCCCGCGACGACCAGGAGGCCGACGTAGATCCCGATGCTGACGAGGGCAAACGTCCAGTACTCCTTGCGGCCGATGCGGCCGTCGAAGTCGGCGTAGTGGTGGCGGAGGATGTCGAGGTACCAGTCCATGACGGTGGGGGTGGAGGTGAAGGGGACGACGGGGTCATCTAGGCATACCGGAAAGGGGGCTCGCGGCGAGCACGGGCCTCGGTCTGGGACCCGACGGTCGTCGCCCGCCGGTACCTTCCGGGCTCGCCCCCGCCCCGCCCGATGTCGACCCCGAAGACCCCGCCCACGGGGACGCCCCAGCCCCTCCCTCAGGACCCCGAGGTCACGCCCGCCCTCGCGACCGAACACGGCCTCACCGACGACGAGTACGCCCGCGTTCGGGAGATCCTGGGCCGGACGCCGACCTACGCCGAGCTCGGCGTGTACTCGGTGATGTGGTCCGAGCACTGCTCGTACAAGAACTCGATCGCCCTCCTCAAAACGCTGCCCCGCGACGGCGACAAGCTGCTCGCCGCGGCCGGCGACGAGAACGCCGGGCTGGTCGACATCGGCGGGGGGCTGGCGTGCGCGTTCAAGATCGAGAGCCACAACCACCCGTCGGCCGTCGAGCCGTTTCAGGGGGCGGCGACGGGCGTCGGCGGGATCCAGCGGGACATCTTTACGATGGGCGCCCGGCCCATCGCCAGCCTCAACTCGCTCCGGTTCGGGTCGCTCGACACGCCGCGCGTCCGGTTCCTGTTCGACGGCGTCGTCCGCGGGATCGGCGGCTACGGCAACTCGTTCGGCGTGCCGACGGTCGGTGGCGAGGTCGTGTTCGACCCGGCCTACGAGGGCAACCCGCTCGTCAACGCCATGTCGGTCGGGATCGTCAAGGTCGGCGAGACGGTCTCGGCGACGGCCGCGGGCGTCGGCAACCCCGTGTTCATCGTCGGCAGCGACACCGGGCGCGACGGGATCCACGGGGCCACATTCGCGAGCGAGGAGATCTCCGAGGACTCCGACGCCCGGCGACCGAACGTCCAGGTCGGCGACCCGTTCACGGAGAAGCTCCTGTTGGAGGCGAGCCTGGAGGCCATCGCGACCGGCGCCGTCGTCGGAATGCAAGACATGGGCGCGGCGGGCATCACGTGCTCGTCGTGCGAGATGAGCGAGAAGGGCGGCGTCGGGATGGACCTCCAGCTCGACCGGACGCCCCAGCGCGAGGCCGGCATGACGCCCTACGAGATCCTGCTCAGCGAGAGCCAGGAGCGGATGCTGGTCGTCGTGGAGAAGGGGCGCGAGAGCGAGGTCGAGGCCGTCTTCGACAAGTGGGACCTGCACGCCGTCCCCATCGGCGAGGTGACCGACACCGAACGCGTCCGCGTGTTCTGGCACGGCGACCTGGTCGTCGACGTCCCGGCCGAGTCGCTCGTCCTGGGCGGCGGGGCGCCCGTCTACCACCGCGAGACGGCGCGGCCGACCTACCTCGACGAGACCCTGGCGTTCGACCCGTCCGACGTCCCGGACCTCAGCGCCGAGACTGCGGGCGACGCGCTCGTGGCCTTGGTGGGCGCGCCCAACATCGCGTCGAAGCGCTGGGTGTTCGAGCAGTACGACCACGAGGTCCGCACCAACACGGTCGCCGGGCCGGGCCCGACCGACGCGGCCGTCGTCCGCCTCAAGGGGACCGCCAGCGTGTCGGACGCCGGCGCGGTCGGCGGCGAGCGGGGGCTGGCGATGGCGACCGACTGCAACGGCCGCTACGTCCACCTCAACCCCCGTCGCGGCGCCCAGATCGCCGTCGCCGAGGCGGCCCGCAACGTGGTCTGCGCCGGCGGCGAGCCGCTCGCCGTCACCAACTGCCTCAACTTCGGCAACCCCTACAAGCCCGAGGTCTACTGGCAGTTCACCGAGGCCGTCGGTGGGATGGGCGACGCGTGCCGCGCGCTCGGGACGCCGGTCACGGGCGGGAATGTGAGCTTCTACAACGAGAGCCCCGACGGCGCCGTCTTCCCCACGCCCACGATCGGGATGGTCGGGCTGGTCGAGGACGTCGACCGGGACACGACGACGGCCGCGTTCGGCGCCGACGGCGACGCCGTCGTGCTGATCTCTCCCGCCGGCTGGTGGCACACGGGCGGCATCGAGGCGAGCGAGTACCTCGCGTCGGCCCACGGCCGGACGGCCGGCGACGCGCCGCACCTCGACCTGGAGGAAGAGAAAGCCGTCCAGGCCACGGTCCTCGCGGCCATCCGCGCCGGGCTCGTTCGGAGCGCCCACGACGGCGCCGACGGCGGGCTGGCGGTGGCCCTCGCCGAGAGCTGCATCCACGGCGACGTCGGCGCGGCCATCGCGCTCCCGGCGTCGGACGCGCGGCTCGACGCCGCGCTGTTCGGCGAGGCCCAGAGCCGCGTCGTCCTGAGCGTCGCGTCGGAGCACGTGGCCGATGTCGAGGCGCTGGCGCGCGAGCACGGCGCTCGCGTGACCCCACTAGGCACGGTCGGCGGCGACCGCCTCACGATCTCCGTCGGCGACGAGACGGTGGTCGACGTGGCCGTCGAGGCGCTCCGCCGGCCCTACGAGACGGCGATCCCCGAAGCGATGGGCGAGGCGGTCGCGGCCGCGTAGTCGGGCGGGGCCGCGTCCTGCGCGGGGGCGCCGTCGCCGGCCCAGGAGCCGCGGGGCACGACGACGGTGAACGTCGTCCCCACGCCGCGCTCACTTTCGACCTCGATCTGGCCGCCCATCAGCTCGACCAACCGCTGCGTGATGGCGAGCCCCAGGCCCGAGCCCTCGTGCGTCCGGTCGTCGCCCTCGGACTGCTGGCGGAACTCGGCAAACAGCTCGGGCAGGAACGCGTCGTCGATGCCGACGCCGGTGTCGACGACGCGGAGCGTGAGGTCGTCGGCGTCGGCGTCGAGCGCGACGGTGACCCCGCCGCGCTCGGTGAACTTGATCGCGTTGCCGATGAGGTTGATGAGGACGCGGTCGAGGGCGCCGGCGTCGAGCACCGCCGGCGCGGCGTCGGGCGCCTCGACGTCCAAGCGGAGGCCCGCTTTGGCGGCGAGCGGCCGGAGCAGGGCCACGCTCTCGCGGACCCGGTCGGCCGCGTCGAGCGGGGCCGGGCGGATCGCGTGGCCGCCGGCGTCGAGCTGGGCGAGGTCGAGGACCGAGTTCAGCGTCGACAGGAGCCGGTGGCCCCCGGACTCGATCCGTTCGACCAAGTCGACGGACGACGCGTCGACCTCGTCGCGCAAGATCTCGGCGAACCCGATCACCGCCGTGAGCGGCGTCCGGATCTCGTGGCTCATGCTGGCCAGGAACGCGCTCTTGGCCCGGGCCATGTTCTCGGCCTGCTCCCGAGCCTCGACGAGCCCGCGCTCGTAGGCCCGCCGCGCGCCGACGTCGCGGCCGAGCGAGAGGGCGCGGGCGCGGCCGTCGAGGTCGACCACGCGCGACTCGACCTCGAAGATCTGCCCCGCCCCGTCGGGGCCGATGAGGTGGAGGTCGGTCCGCGCGGTCCCGTCGTCGCGGAGCCGGCGGAGGTGGCACTCGACGCGCTCCCGGTCCTCGGCCACGACCATGCCGGCGAGCCGTGGCAGGGTGACCTCCCGCGCCAGCCCGAGCGCGTCGTGGAGGACCGCGTTGCCCTCGACGGCGGCCCCGTCGAGGTCGTGGACGAACACGGCGTCCGAGGCCCGGTCCACGAGGGTTTGGTAGCGGCCCTCGGTGGCCTGGAGCGCCCGGACGCGGCGGCGGACCTGGACCCGGAGCGCGGCGGCGATCCCAACCGCGAGCAGCAGGAGCACCACGGCGACAAGCGCGACCCACCGGTACATCGACGCCGGGATCCCGGCCGGGCGGAGGTCGGACGGACGGCGGGGGTAGATCTGGTACGAGTCGGCAAAGGGCTCGGCCCGGTCGTACTGACCGGCCACGCCGGTCACGTGGACGCGGTCGCCGGGCGCGAAGTCCTCGAAGGAGACGGGCTCGGGCTGGCCGTCGAACGTGAACACGACGACCAGCGAGAGGTCGTCGAGCGAGACCATGAGCGCCCGCCCCGTGGCCACCTGGCTCTGGCCCACCACGACGCCCTCGGCCTCGACCAGCCGCCCCTCCATCGCGTCCGCGCGGTCGGAGTCGTAGGGGACCGGCTCCGGGACGCGGGCCGGGACCGGCGACCGGCGAAGGGCGACCGGCTCGATGACCGCCACCCCGTTCTCGAACCGCAGGGTGCCGCTAGCGACCACGGCGTCCCCGGCCCGCACGGCCAGGTCCGTCTCGGCGAGGACGCCGCCGGCGATCTCTATCCCGCCCGTCGCGTCCTGGACGTAGAGCGCGCGGTCGGCCGGCCCGAACGTGCCGCGGTCGACGACCGCCCACCCTGTGACGGTGACCGTCTCGCCCAGGCGGTCGGGTATGTGGTCCGCGTCGGCGTCGAGGAGGACGGCGCCGAGCGTTTCGACCGGCGGCCCCCCCGAGGCCTCGACGGGCGGCGGGCCGCTTTGGGCGGCTGCAGGCAGGGCGGCCGCGAGGGCCGCGATCAGGGCGAGCGTTGGAAGACGCATGTTACACCTCGGCCTCGGCCATCTCGGCCTCGATGGCTACGGCCTCGCCGCGGGGCAGGACGACGGTGACCGCGGTCCCGGCGCGCCAGCGGCTCTCGACGGTGATCGTCCCTCCCATGAGGTGGACCAGCCGCTGCGAGATCGCCAGCCCGAAACCCTGCCCCTGCCCGGGCGACTGGAACCCGTCGAACAACGTCGGCAGCGCGGCCTCCGGGATCCCGATGCCGGTGTCGATGACGCGGAGCGAGACGGCCCGGGCGTCGGCGTCGACCTCGACGGTGACCCCGCCGGCCTCGGTAAAACGAACGGCGTTGCCGACGACGTGGGCCAGGACCCGCCCGAGCGCGTCGGCGTCGAGCCGTGCCCAGAGCGCGGGGTCGACCGACGAGACGTCGAGGGCGATGCCCTTGGCGTGGGCGGCGGGGCGGGCCCGGTCGACGGCCGCGTCGACCTCGGAGACCACGTCGAGCGGCGCCGGGCGGAGCGTCTCGCGGCGGGCGTCGAGCGTGGCCAGGTCCAGGACCGAGTCGAGCGTGGCCAGCAGCCGCTCGCCGCCGGCCGCGATGGCGTCGACGAGCCCGCGCTGGGGCTCGGCCACCTCGTCGCGCAGGATCTCGGTGAACCCGACGACCGACGTCAGCGGCGTCCGGATCTCGTGGCTCATCGACGCGAGAAACTGGCTGCGGACGCGGGCGGCCTCCTGGGCCAGGTCGCGGGCCTCCGCGAGCGCCGCGTGCTCGGCCCGCTGCGCGCTCACGTCGCGGCCCACCGAGACGGCGCAGAGCTGGCCGTCCACGTCGGCCGTCCGAGACGCGAGGTCGAACACGACGGGGGTGCCGCCGGGCCCGCTCACGCGGACGTCGGAGCGGGCGTGGCCGGCCGCGGCGAGCGCGGCGAGGTGACGGTGGACGGCGGCCCGGTCGGCCACGCCGACGGCGTCGACGAGCGAGAGCGACGGCGCCTCGGTCGCCAGCCCCAGCGCGACCTGCCCCGCCCGGTTCAGATGGAGGACGGCGCCGTCGAGGTCGTGGACCACGACGACGTCGGAGGCGTGGTCCAGCGCCCGGCGGTGGCCCGACTCCGACGTCTGGAGCGCGCCCTGTCGGCGACGGCACGCGATCCAGAGCCCCGCCGCGACGAGGCCGCCCACGGCCAGCCCCACGACGGCGCCGAGGCCCATCGCGGAGCCGGCGGAGAGCGTCAGGGCGGAGAGCGAGAAACCGAAGGGGGGCATGGTCAGGCGGCGACGCCAACGGGCGGGGCGAGCGGGGGCGCAGCGGGCGCCGCCGGAGCGGCGGGTTCGCCGGGCGCGGCGGTCTCCGGCGGGGGCGGGATGTAGGGGATCGGGGCAGGCTCGGCGGGCTCGTCCGGGACCGGAGCCTCCAAGGGAAGGGCGACCTCGAACAAGGTTCCCTCGCCCTTCTGACTCCACACCCGGACCTCGCCGCCCATCCGCTCCGTCAGTTGCTTGGTGATGGCCAGTCCCAAGCCCGTCCCCTCGAAGCTCCGGCCGTGCCCGTCGGACTCCTGCGTGAACGCGCCGAACAGGTCCGGCAGGAACGCCTCCGAGATGCCGACGCCCGTGTCCTGGACGCGGATGGCGAAGAACGCCTCCCCGGCGTGGACCGACACCCGGACCTCGCCCCGCTCGGTAAACTTAATCGCGTTGCCGACGAGGTTCGTCACGACGCGTCCCAGCGAGGCCGGCGAGTGGACCGCGCGGATGACCGGCGCGGACGACTGGAGGTGGAGCCCGAGCCCCTTCCGCTGGGCCAGCGGCGCCAGCAGCGCGACCGACTCGCGGACCACCGCGGCGGCGTCGATCGGCTCGGGCACCAGGCCGGCCCGCTCGGCGTCGAGCCGGGCAAAGTCGAGCAAGTCGTTGAGCGTGTCGAGCAGGCGCTGCCCCCCCGTCCGGATCGTGTCGGCGTAGTCGAAGAGGTCCTCCGAGACCTCCTCGCGCAAGATGTCGGCGAAGCCCAGGATGGCCGTGAGCGGCGTCCGGATCTCGTGGCTCATGTTGGCCAGGATCGACGACTTGAGGCGGGCGGCCTCCTCGGCCTTCGCGCGCGCGTCCTCGGCGGCCGAGATGGCCGTCAGGAGGCCGTGCTCGTAGGTCCGGCGCTCGGTCACGTTGCGGGCGATCGACACGAAGGTCTGGCCCTCGCGCAAGCGGCGCGTCACGATCTCGTAGGGCACGCGCGTCCCGTCGGGGTGGGCCAGCTCGAGGACGGCCGCGGCGGTCCCCCGCTGGTCGGCCTCGGCGAGGTGGGCCACCGCGTCGTCCTCGTCGGCCAGCTCCGAGAGCCGGGCCGGGCGGCCGTCGGCGCGGTCGCCGTTGACGTCGACGCCGAACGCCCGCTGGGCGGCGCGGTTGGCCTCGACGAGCTCGCCGCCGAGCTCCACGTCGATCACGATCACGGGGTCGGCGGCCGCGTTGAAAAGGTGGCCGTAGCGGGCCTCCGAAGCCTGGAGCGCCTGGGACCGCCGCCGCACCTGCCGGCGGAGCAGGACGCCCCACAGGAGCGCCAGCAGCAACAGGCCCGCCACGCCGATCGCGCCGTAGCGGTACTCGGCCGGCGAGAGCCCGGCTTTCCGGACGTCGCCCTCGGCCAGGGGGTACACGACGTACGAGCCGGTGTAGGGCGCGTCCGGGTCGCGCTGGGCGGCGATGCCCCGGACGCGGACGTAGTCGCCCACCTGGAGCCCGCCGAACTCGACGGGGGCCGGCCGCCGCGTGTGGACGTAGACCTCGACGAGGTCGGTCCCGCTCAGGAGGAGCATGGACCGGCCGGCCGGCTGCTCGTCGATCTCGAGGACGCGGCCCTCGACCTGGACCAGCTCGCCCTCGTGGCCCTCGATGTCGGGACCCGCACGCCCCCCCGGCCGCCGGTCCCAGCCGAGCGGCGTCGCCGTGACGTCGCGGACCGGGCCGTCGACGGTCTCGACCTGGGGGCCCACCATCTCGATCATGCCGTCGCGGAACCCGACCTCGCCCGTCACCCGGACGCTGTCGCCGGTCAGGACCGCGCCGGCCGTCGGGGGCAGGACCAGCCGGAGACCGGCGGTCCCGTCCTGGATGTAGACCTCGCTGACGTCGGAGCGCAGGACCCCGGTGCCGGCGCTGACGCGCCCGCCCACCCGGACCGGCTCGCCGACCCGGTCCGGCACGCCGTCCCCGTCGCCGTCGCCGCGGAGCGACCGGAGCGAGCTCGGGGTGGGGGCCTGAGCCCAGGCCGCCGCTCCCGTCGCGCACAGGCAGACGAGGAGGGCGAACCGGAAGACCAGTGGGGACGGACGCGACACGAGAGGGCAGAGGCTGGGCCCGGTATCGGTCGGAACGCGAGACACTATAGCGATCCGGGGCCGGTCGGCACGGGTCCGGCCCACCCGTAGCTTGGCCGCCGCGCCGACGGGTAAGGACCCGTGTGCCCCGCTCGTCCACAGGGATTGAACCCCGGGCCCCCCGGACCGTATCCCTCCCCCAGACTGACCCTCCCCCCTTTACTCATGTCCGCACCCATTACCGGCACCGACGCCAACTTCGAAGACGAGGTCCTCAACAGCGACCAGCCGGTCCTGGTCGACTTCTGGGCCACCTGGTGCGGCCCGTGCCGCACGATCGCCCCGACCATCGAGGAGATCGCCTCCGAGTACGACGGGAAGGCCAAGGTGGTCAAGCTCGACGTCGACAACAACCCGATGACGGCGCAGAAGTACGGGATCCGCTCGATCCCGTCGCTCCTGTTCTTCAAGGGCGGCCGGCCGGTCGACCAGATGGTCGGCGTGGTGCCGAAGAAGGTGCTCGCCGAGAAGCTCGACACGTTGGCGGCGCAGGCCGCCTAGGCCCCGCGCCCGACTCGATCCCCCGGGGGCGCCGCGGTCCGTGGCGCCCCCGCTCGTTTGGACTCTCCGCTCATGACCTCCCCCCTCCCCCTCCCCGACGGCCTCGACTGGGGCACCGCCGAGCGCCGCCCCCTCGTGATCGTCGGGACCGGCCCGGCCGGGTTCACGGCCGCCCTCTACGCGGCGCGCGCGGGCCTGGCCCCGCTCGTGGTCCAGGGCCCCGCGCCCGGCGGCCAGCTCACGACGACGACCGACGTCGAAAACTTCCCGGGCTACCCGGACGGCGTCATGGGGCCCGAGCTCATGCAGGACCTCGAGCGCCAGGCCGTCCGGTTCGGCGCTGAGCTCCGGTGGGGCTCCGTCACCCACGTCGACCTGTCGGGCTCGCCGCACCGGCTGGTCATCGACGAGACGACGCCGGTCCTGGCCGACGCCGTGATCGGGTCGACCGGGGCCAGCGCGAAGTACCTCGGGCTGGAGAACGAGCGGCGGCTGCTCGGGCGCGGCGTCTCGGCGTGCGCGACGTGCGACGGCGCGTTCTTCCGCGACGAGGAGATCGCCATCGTCGGCGGCGGCGACACGGCGATGGAGGAGGCCCTCTTCCTGACCCGGTTCGCGTCGACGGTCCACCTCGTCCACCGGCGCGACGAGTTCCGGGCGTCGAAGATCATGCAGGACCGGGTGCTCGGCCACCCCAACGTCCGCGTCCACTGGAACACGATCGTGACCGACATCCGGGGCCAAGACGCCGTCACGGGCGTCGCGCTGGAGGACGTCGAGACGGGCGAGGCGCGCGAGTTGCCCGTGACCGGGTTCTTCGTCGCCATCGGCCACAGCCCGAACACGGACATCTTCAAGGGCTGGCTCGACATGGACGAGGCCGGCTACGTCGAGACGCTCCCCGACTCGACGCACACCAACGTCGCCGGCGTCTTCGTCTGCGGCGACGCCCAGGACCACGTCTACCGCCAGGCCGTCACGGCGGCCGGCACCGGCTGCATGGCGGCCATCGACGCCGAGCGCTGGCTCGCCGAGCAGGACGTGATCGACGAGACGCGGACGGAGACGGAGTACCACGCGGCCCCGGCCGAGGACTCGGAGACCCACGAGCCCGTCGCGGAGTCGGAGATGGAAGGGTAGAGAACGGAGGAGGAGTTGCGCGGTCGGCTTTTCTCTTGTGCCGTCGTTCCCGCGAAGGCGAGCCCCGAGTCTTCGAGGACGGCGCAGCCCATCCAGGCGTCCAGGGGACACCGCGGCTCGCCACCCTGAATCCCCGCCTCCGCGGGGATGACGGTCTGGAGTCTGCATCCAACGGCGTAGCTCCTGTGGAAGACGGCGTGGGCGGCGACCTAGCTTGCGGCCTCCGCCCCCCGACGCCATGCGTTTCGCCGTCCTCCTCGCCCTGCTGGTCTCCGCCGCGCCGATCGCCAGCGCCCAGATCGCCGCCCGGCTCGCCGACCTCCGCCTGGCGACCGCCGTCCGCCTCGCCTTGGTCGACGACGCGCGGACGCGGGCGCTCGACGTGACGGTCTTCGCCCGCGACGGCGCCGTCGACGTCGCAGGCGACGTGCCTCCGCTGCTGGGACCGGTCGCGGCCGGCGTGGCCGGTGACGTCCGGGGCGTCCGCACGCTCCGGGGGCTCGGCGGCGATGGGCCGGGACCGGCCACCCGCATCGAGCCCCGGCCCGACCCGGCGCGGGCAGCTCCTGCACGAGCGGCCCCGGAGCCCCCGCCGTCCGGGGCGGAGGGGCTCTACCACACCGTCGAGAGCGGCGACACGCTGTTCTCGCTCGCCCGCCGCTACGGCACGACGGTCGACGCGATCCAGCGCCTCAACGGCCAGACCGAGGCGGGCATCCGGGTCGGCCAGCGGCTGCGCGTCCGGTAGGGACGCGGGGCGTCAGGGCGCGGAGCCGTGGGCGGTCTCGCAGGCCGCCTGCTCGGCGCCCTCCCACGGCGGGGGGTCCGCGCGGAGAGTGCGTCGGCTAGCCCTTCACCAGGGCCTTGAGCACGAAGAAGGCGTTCTCCTTCCGCTCGCGGATGCGGCGCGAGAAGTACGGGAGCCACTCGGTCCCGTAGGGGACGTAGACCCGCATCCGGTACCCGTCGCGGACCAGCTGGCGCTGGGTCTCGGGCCGGAGCCCGAAGAGCATCTGGAACTCGAAGGCGTCGCGCGAGACGCCGCGCTCGTCGGCGGTCTGCTGGACGGCCTCGATCAGCTCGTCGTCGTGGGTGGCGATGCCCGGGTAGCGGCCTTCGGTCAGGAGCCGGGCCGCGTGCTGGCGGTAGTACCACCGGATCGTCGGCATGTCCTGGAAGGCGATCGAGGCGGGCTCCTTGTAGGCCCCCTTGCACAGGCGGACGCGGGCGCCGAGCGCGCACGCCCGGGCCACGTCCGCCGCCGTCCGGTGGAGGTAGGCCTGGAGGACGGGCCCGACGTGGTCGGGGAAGTCCGGGTAGACGGCCACGAACAGGTCGAGCGTGGACTGGGTGATGTCCGACCCCTCCATGTCGAGCCGGACGAACAGGTCGGCGTCGCGCGCGCGGCCCAGGAGCTCGCGGAGGTTTGCCTCGGCCAGGTCGCGGTCGATGACCTGTCCGATCATCGAGAGCTTGATCGAGATGGCCACCGCCTCGGGCGGGGCGCCCCGGGCGTCGCGGTAGAGCGCGAGCCGCTCGACGAGGTCGCCGTAGGCGTGCGCGAACGCGTCGGCGCGGGGGCGCTCGTGGACGTGCTCGCCGAGCAGGTCGAGCGTGATGAACAGGCCGTCGTCGAGGAGCGGGTCGAGCGCGGGGAGCGCGTCGTCGAGGGTCCGGCCGGCCACGAAGCGGCGGGCCAGGGCGAAGGGGAGCGTCATGGGGGGCGGCCCGGGGCGCACCGGCCACCGGGGGCCCAAAGCTAGCGCCACCCGGCACCGCTCCCGGCCGGCCGGAGGCAGGATGGAACGGTGTGTGCCCCGGAGCCCACGCTCCCGCCCCCGCTCCCCAGGAGGCCGCCGAGGGCTATTTTGTTACGAATCCACCCCTCCATGGTCCCTCCCTCCCCCCGCCCCTTGTCCACCGACGTGGCCGACCTGATCGATCGGTGGATCGATCCGGACCGGCGGCCCGGCGGGATGCGCGGCCTGCGGCAGGCCCGGATCGTGGTCGTGGAGGGGTGGATCGGGCTCTTGGCCCACGCCGTCTTCGTGATGACGCTGGTGCTCGGGGACGCCCCGCTGCTCCCGCTGATCGAGGTCGCGGTGGCCGTCGTGGCGATCTCGATCGGCCTGGCGCTGGTCCGGTGGGGCGGGCGGGTCGAGCCGGCGGCGTGGGTCATGGCGTTCTCGCTGGCGCTGACGCCCGTGTTTCAGGCGTCGGTCGACCTCGGCATTCGGGACCCGGCCCTGGCCCTGGTCATGCTGGCGCCGCTGGCGGGCGCGCTCACGTCGGGGGCCCGGCTGGCGACGGTCAGCGCCGCGGTCGGCATCGTCGGGGCGATGGTTCTGTTCTGGCTCGACGCGGCCGGGCTCGCGCCCGAGCCGTTCTCGACGCCGGACCAGGCGGCCACCTACGCGATCATCACGGTGACGGTCGGGTCCATCATCTCGGCGGCCGGCGGCGTCCTCTACGCGCGCCACACGCGGTACCAGATCGTCGAGGCCGAGGGCGAGAGCACCCGGCTCGACGCGGCGCTCCGGGCGTCGGAGCAGCGCTACCGCTCGCTCTTCGACCACATCCCGGTCGGGATGTACCGGACGACGTCGGACGGGCAGATCCTGCTGGCCAACGCCACGCTCGCCCGGCTGATCGGCGCGCCGAGCCCGGAGGCCGCTCGGGCCTACAACGCGACCAACTTCTACATCCAGCAGTCGGACCGCGACCGCTTCCGCGCGTCGATCCTGCGCGACGGGTTCGTGCGCGGGTTCGAGACGCAGTGGCGCCGGCCGGACGGCGACGTCCGCTACGTCCGGCTCGACGCCCGCGTCGCGCTCGACGCCCACGGCCAGCCGCTGTTCTACGAGGGCGCCGTCGAGGACATCACGGCCGAGCGCCAGGCCCGGCTGGCGCTCCACCGGAGCGAGGGCCGGTTCCGGGCGCTCGTCCAGCGCTCGTCCGACGTCGTCGTCGTGACCGACCCGTCCGACCGGTTCACCTACGTCAGCCCCGCCATCGAGTCGCTCTTGGGGTATGCGGCCGAGGCCCTCGTGGGTACGGCGCTGCCCGCGCTCGTCCACCCCGACGACCAGGCCGAGATCGAGGCGTTCCTCGCCGGGGCCCACGCCGACGCGCCGTCGGGCCAGGTCGAGTTCCGGCTCCGCCACGCCGACGGCCACGACGTGTTCGTGGAGGGCGCCGCGACGGCGCTCTACGACGACCCGGCCGTGGCCGGGCTGGTGCTCAACCTCCGCGACGCGACCGAGCGGAAGCGGGCCCAGGCCGTCCTGATCCAGGCCAAGCGGCAGGCCGAGGAGGTGGCCGCGCTCAAGAGCACGTTCCTGGCCAACATGAGCCACGAGATCCGGACGCCGCTCACGGCCATCCTGGGCTTCGCCGACGTCCTGGCGGAGGAGGTGACGGACGCGACGCAGGGCGAGTTCGTCGACCTCATCTCGCGGAGCGGGCGCCGGCTCATGGACACGCTCAACTCGGTCCTCGACCTGGCCCGGATCGAGGCGGGCCGGGGCGCGCTCGCCCTGGAGCCCGTCGACGTCGGCGCGCTGGCGCGGGAGACGGCCCAGATGCTGGGGCCGTCCGCGGCCGAGCGTGGGCTCGTCGTCGAGGCCGAGGTGGAGCCTGGCGAGCACCTGGTGACCGGCGACGAGGCCGCGCTCCTGCGCGTCCTCCACAACCTGGTCGGCAACGCCATCAAGTTCACCGACGAGGGCCGCGTCACGCTGAGCGTGTGGCCGGCCACGGGCGACCGCGTGGCGCTGGTCGTCCGCGACACGGGGATCGGCATCGACGAGGCGTTCCTGCCCCGCGTCTTCGGCGAGTTCGAGCAGGAGTCGAGCGGGTCCGGGCGGAAGTACGAGGGGGCCGGCCTGGGCCTGGCCCTCTCGCGCCAGCTCGTCGACCGGATGGGCGGGACGATCACCGTCGAGAGCCAGAAGGGCGTCGGGACCGCGTTCACGGTCGCGCTCCCCGCGGCCAGCGCGGCCAACGCGGCCAACGCGACCAAGGCGGCCCTCGACGCCCGCCCCCGAGTCCTCATCGTGGACGACAACGAGCAGGCCCGCGAGGTCGCCGTCCACGCGCTCGACGACGCGTTCCGGGTGGCCATCGCCGTCAACGGCGACGACGCGCTGGCGGCCATCGAGGCCGACCCGCCCGACGTCGTCGTCCTCGACATCCACCTCGGCCTGTCGCTGTCGGGCGAGGACGTCATGCGCGAGATCCGGGCGTCGACCGCGTTCGCGCGGCTCCCGCTCGTCGCCGCGACGGCGTACGGGCTGCCCGGCGACCGCGAGCGGTTCCTCGCCGCGGGGTTCGACGCCTACCTCACCAAGCCGTACACCCGGTCCGGCCTCCGCGCGACCGTCGCGGTCGCCCTCGAACGGGCGGGCCCGGGCGTCGTCGTCCCGATCGGCCTCGTCCCGGGGGGCGGCTCCTACGTCTGCCGGCCTCCGGACCCCGCCACGCCGGTGGCCGCGCGGCCCGCCCCGGGCGCGCCGGCCTGAGCGGAACCGCGGCGGCGGGGCTCGGTGGACGCCTTCCTCACCTCTGCTCCCATGCGCCTCGCCATCGTCGGCGCCGGTCCCGCCGGCCTCGCTGCCGCCCACGCCCTGGGCGACGACGCCCGCGTCACCGTGTTCGAGAAGAGCCGGGGCGTCTCCGGCCGCGCCGCGACGCGCTGGCGCGACGTGCCCGGCCCGGACGGCCCGGTGCGCTGGCGGTTCGACCACGGCGCGCAGTACCTCGGCCCCGAGCCCGGGTCGCCCATCGCCGACGTGATCCGCGACGTCCTGGGCGACGACCTCGTCGCCATCGACGGCGTCGTGTGGCCGTTCGACGACGCCGGCACGCTCCGCCCCGACGACGCCCGTGGCGGCGGCGTGCGCTGGACACTGGCCGACGGCATCGCGGCGCTGGGCCGCCACTTGATCGACGCCACGCCCGGGCTCGACCTCCGCAACCAGACGCGCGTCGCCAGCCTCGACCGCCGCGGATCCAGCTGGTCCGTCCTGACCGACGACGGCGCGAGGCACGACCGGTTCGACGCCGTCCTGCTCACGCCGCCGGCCCCGCAGGCGGCCGAGATCGTCCGTGCGAGCGGGCTCTCCGACGCCCTCGCCGACGCGCTCGGCGGCGTCACGTACCGCTCGCAGTTCACCGTCGTCTGGGGCTTCGACCGGGCGATCGAGCGGCCGGCGGACGTGTACGCCTTGGTCAACGCGGCGGGGAAAGGGGGCGGGGGCGGCCACGACGTGGCGTGGCTCGCCGTCGAGAGCGACAAGCCCGGGCGCGCGCCCGACGGGGCTTCCCTCCTGCTCGCCCAGATGGCGGGCCCGTGGACGGAGACCCATTACGACGACGACCGCGACACGCTCGTCGCCGCCGCGACCGACGCCGTCGCCGACGTGTGGGGCCCGCTCTCGATGCCGCTCTGGACCGACACCCAGCGCTGGCGCTACTCGCTCCCCGATGGCGCGGCTGACCCGGGTGTGCTGGCCGAGGCCGCCGACCTCGGGCTGTTCTTCGCCGGCGACTTCACGGCCGGGAAGGGGCGCGTCCACCTCGCGATGGCCGAGGGGCGGGACGCCGCCGAGCGGATCCGCGCGAGCCGCTAGCGCTCCGCCTGCGCCCAGTCCGCCAGGGCCCGGTGCTTGACGGCCTCGCCGAACAGGCACAACCCGGCGTTGACGACGCACAGCGCGGCCGTCCCGTAGAGCACGAACGGCTCGCCGCGGCCCTTCCGCAGCGTCGCCTGGCCGACGAGCGACAGGCCGAGCCCGACCGACGTCAGGCCGAGCGGCGCGAACCGGCGCCACGTCCGGAGGTGGCGCTGGACGGGGAGCGGGAGCGTGGACGGGGGGAGGTCGGGCATCGAACCGGGGCGCGGGGTCGTCGTCCTAGACGGCTCCGCCTCCCGACCGTTCCCCCATGCCCCAGACGCCGTCCGTCGCCGACCTCCGCGAGTCCTACGAGCGCGGAGCGCTCGACACCACCGACCTCCCGGCCGACCCGCTCGACCTGTTCGCCGCCTGGTTCGCCGACGCCCAGGCCGCCGGCACGCGCGAGCCCAACGCGATGACCCTGGCGACCGCCTCCGCCGACGGCGCCCCCTCGGCCCGCATGGTCCTGCTGAAAGGGGTCGACCACGGGTTCTGCTTCTACACCAACCACGAGAGCCGGAAGGGGCGCGAGCTCGACGCCAACCCGCGCGCGGCGCTCGTCTGGTGGTGGCCCGAGCTCGAACGGCAGGTCCGCGTCGAGGGCCGCGTCGAGCGCGTCGAGGACGAGACCGCCGACGCTTACTTCGCCAGCCGGCCGCGCGGCTCGCGGCTCGGTGCGTGGGCGAGCCCCCAGAGCCGGCCCGTCCCCGACCGCCGGACGCTGGAGGCGTTGCTGCGCGAGATCGAGGGCGAGAATCCGGGTGAGGAGGTCCCGCGACCCGGCTTCTGGGGCGGCTTCCGCGTCGTGCCCGACGTCATCGAGTTCTGGCAGGGACGCCCGAGCCGCCTCCACGACCGCCACGTGTATCGGCGGGAGGGCGACGGCTGGGCGACCGAGCGGCTGGCGCCGTAGGACCGGTGGCTCTGCCGCCTCAGGTCGAGGTGGCGACAGAGGCATGACACTCCCGATCTCTACACTGCCGGACCCGTCGCTCCACTCTTGCCTCCTATGACCGAGATTCCGTTCAAGCCACCGGGGTACTCCAGCGTCTCGGTCTACATCGTTGCCGACGGTGCGCAGCGGGTCATCGACTTTTTGTGTGAGGTGCTCGATGCGGAGACACTTCGTCGTTCTGATCGACCGGACGGCCTCATCGAGCACGCAGAGGTCCGCCTCGACGACACTGTCGTCATGTTGACGGATGGCGGAGAGGGCTTCCCGGCGTTCCCCGTCTGGCTCCACGTTTACGTTCCTGACGTGGAGGAGACGTATCGACGTGCTCTGGATGCTGGCGGACGGTCAGTTCAAGAGCCGGTACAGAAGGGGGACGCAGACCGTCGCTCGGGCGTACTGGACCCGTGCGGGAACACGTGGTGGTTTGCGACTCAGGTTGGAGAGGCCGAGTGACGGGGTAGTCGATTGGAAGCCGAGCCGGCGCGTCGACGTTCTTGCCGCCGCGGATTCCAGCGCGAGCTAGCTAGCCTCCTTGCCTTCGTCTTCCCGGTTGTCGGCCACCCCGCGGACGTTGGTGACGATGAGGAACCCTTGCAGGGCCACCAACGCCCAGGCCGCGTCGTGCCAGCCCCACGCGATCCACAGCGCGTTCGAGACCAGGAACAGGCCGAAGCCCCACAGCCGCCGCCGCGCGTCGTCGGAGGCGACGAGCCATCCGGCGGCGACGGTGACGGCGAACGCGGGCCACTGCAACAGGTCGAGCCAATCCATCGGGCGTCTCGGAGGGGACGCGGCCAACGACCGGCAGGGCGCCCGGCTCCGGGCGTCCCGCCGTTGGGAGATCCCCCGATGCACGCCCATCCGAGAGACGCCGGGCCGTTACCCGGAGGCGACCAGTGACGGCTCGTTCCGTGCTCCCTCATCCTCCTCATGGTTCGATTCGTCGTCGCGCTCCTTCTCGTGGGCTCGTCCGTTGGCTGCGCTCCCCAGGCCGAGTGGGTGCCCGTTCGCCCCGCCCCGCTCGTCGAGTCCGCCGAGCCCACGTCCCCGTGCGGACCGGCCGTCGTCCGCGTCGAACTCCGGAGCGGGGTGTTGCCCGAGGCGCTGGCGCCGGTCCTGGCGACCTCCTCCGCCTCGGTCCGCGGCCGGGCGTTCTCTGGGACCGCGTGGACGGTGGTGCTCGATGCGTCGGGTGGCGCCCCACGCGTGGCCGAGGCGGTCGGGGAGTTGGACACCGCGGTCCGGTTCGTCGGCGTCGAGCCCGCGCCGTGTCCTGGCGAAGTCCTCCCGACGGTGTACGGGGGGGCGTTCGCGTTCGAGGGCGTCGTGTCTTGGCTCGGCAGCGTCTGGCACGTCGAGACCGAGTCGGGGGCGTATGAGATGGCCAACCTGCCCGAAGACCTCCACGAGGTCGGCCTCCGCATCGGGGGAGTCGCGGAGGTCGACCGGGGGCAGGTCTCGTCCGTCCGAGGAGGCACGGTGGCCCATCTCCTCACCGTCGGACTCGCTCCTCACGACCCTATTCCAGGTGTCCATTACCGACCCGGGACGATCCACGTTACCCTCCACCCCAACGTCTCAGCAGAGGCCGCCGCGGACGTCATCAACCGTCGGTATCCGTTCCTGTCGGCCCGGGTGGTCGAGCGGTTCACGGGGCCACCGGACCTCGTCGTCGACGTGCCCGATGGGGAGGACGAAGCGGTCGCCATTATGCTCAGCCATCAGATGAGTTCGCTAGTGATTGGCGCGATGCTGAACGTGATTCTCCGCTCCCGCTGAGAGCCCCGGCGCCCCCGCTCGCCTCGACGCGGAGGCGGACGGGGGCGGACGGTTACACAGCCACCGCCGGGCGCTCGCGGCGGGCAGCGTCGAGGTCGCCGTCGGGCCGCGCCAGGACGGCCTCCCAGTCGAGCCGGCCGGTCGCCTGCATCACCACGAACAGGGTGGCGACGGACAGCAGCGTCACCGCCAGCCCGGTCACGCCGTCCAGGAAGAACGTCCCGGCGAACGCGACCAGGTACACCACCTGCGCCCCGCCGACCTCGACGAGCGCGAACCGGAGCCCGGCCACCAGCCGCACGTACGACACCACCAGCCCGACGCTCACCACCGACGCGATCGTCATCGCCGCGCCGACCGACACCACGTCGACGAGGTAGGCCAGCAGCAGGTGGAACGCGAAGCACGCCGCGCCCAGGAAGAAGTAGTGCATCGGGTGGAGCCGGACGCCGCGCAGGACCGACAGCACGAACACGGCGAAGAAGAACAGGAACAAGCTCACCGGCGCGAAGAACGTGACGCGGCTTACCCACGGGCCGGGGTTCAGACGCTGCGGCATCTCGACGCCCACGTCGGCCGAGGCCACCAGCGTGCCGTGGTCCCACAGCAGCCGCCAGCCCGCGTCGGTCCGCTCCTTGCCCGTCGGCGACAGCGTGCCGTCGGGGAAGTCGACCTCGGCGAAGTCGGTCGTGACGGCGATCCGGACGTCGCGGGCCGTCTGGACGCCGCCGGCCGAGACTTGGGACCGGCCGGTCTCGTCGTAGACGATCTCCGCCGCGTGGCGGCCGCTGCTGAAGGCGTACCGCCACGTCTCGACGCCCTGCGACCCGTAGCGGACGCGGACCTCGGCGGCCTCGCCCTCCTTGAGGTCGAGGACGTGACGGATCTCACCACCCTCCGCGTCCACCTCGACGGGCTTCCCGTCGACCTCGAGCGACAGGTCCGAAAAGACCGACGAGCCGGTCGGGAGCGGGAACGCGAACTCGAAGCGGCCGGCGTCGCCGCCGTTCTCGATCCGGTACCGGCTGTCGATGTCGGCGGCGTAGGTGGCGTACCACATCAGCCCCTTTTTGCGGTGGTCGAGGCGGACGTCGGCCGCGACGTCGGTCGACGCCAACGGCACCGACACCCGGACGGTCTCGGTGACGGTCTCGGCCACGGGCCGCGTCGACCCGTCGGGCTGGCCGGTCGGCTCCTGGCGGGTGACCGTCCGCGTCCGCTCGCCCAACCGGGAGACGGTCGGGGCGTGCTGGATCTGGGGCCCGCCCCACAGCTCGCCGACGTCGCTCGACGTGGAGGCGCCGGAGGTCTCGGTGCGGTGGACGACGGTGCCGCCCAGGATCATCCAGGCGATGGAGCAGCAGGCGAAGATGAAGGCGACGGCGAACAGGCGCTTGATCATGGAAGGTGAGGTCTGAGGGGGGGAGGCGTGCCGGCGACGCCGGCGGAGGAGACGGCGGGCGCCGAGGACGGACGCGCCCGCGAGCGCGCCGAGCACCAGGAGCGCGACGAGGAGGACGAGGACGATCATGGCTCAGGCGGCCAGGCCACCGAAGCGGCGCTGGCGCGTGTGGAAGTCGGCCACGGCGTCGGCGAGCGTGTCGCCGGTGACGTCGGGCCAGGGGGTGTCGAGGAAGCGGAGCTCGGCGTAGGCGCTCTCCCACAGAAGGAAGTCGCTCAGCCGTTTTTCGCCGCCGGTGCGGAGCAAGAGGTCGACGGGCCCGGCCGGCGACCCGTCGGGGTGGAGCGCACCGGCGAGGGCGGACTCGAAGGCGTCGTCGGCCGGAGCGCGGTCGGAGCCGGCCAGCCGGGCCGCGGCCTGGCAGATCGCCCACCGCGCCGAGTAGTCGACGGCCACGCGGAGCCACAGCCGTCGGCCGTCGCGCGTCTCCCACTCGGCCCGGGCGGCGGCATTCCGCAACGCGCCCGGCAGCCGGTCGCGGCGGCCGATGAGCTGGAGGCGGACGCCCGCCCGCTTCAGCCGCGCCGTCTCGGACCGGAGGTAGCCGCCGAGCAACGCCATCAGCGCCGTCACCTCGGCCGGCGGCCGCGACCAGTTGTCGGCCGAGAACGCGTACACGGTTAGCGTGCCGACGCCGTGGCCGGGCGCCGCCTCGACCACACGGCGGAGGGCCTCGGCGCCGGCGCGGTGGCCGGCGACGCGGGCCAGCCCTCGGCGCGTGGCCCAGCGGCCGTTGCCGTCCATGACGCAGGCGACGTGGAGACCGATCGGTGGACAGAGAGTTCTTTGCATGACAAAGTATTGAGACGTAGAGCGGCCTGGGATGGCCACGAAACGGTGGCGAGGTGGAGCGCCGGGTTATGCCGGCCGGGCGGCCTCGATGACGGCCTCCATCGCGTCGAGGTAGGCCACGAGCGCGGTTCGGCCGGCGTCGGTCAAGGCGTACTCCGTCAGCGGCGTCCGGTCGGCGAACGTCTTGGTGACGGCGAGGTAGCCGGCGTCCTCCAGCTTGCGGGCGTGGACGGACAGGTTGCCGTCGGTGAGGTCGAGGACCGTCTTGAGGTCGGTGAACGACGTCGTGCCGCCGGCCGCGAGCGCGCTCAGGATGCCCAGCCGCACGCGCTGGTGGACGACCGGGTCGAGGTCGGGGACGCTCGGCGTCGGGCGCCGCGTGCGTCGGTCGGAGGAAGATCGGAGAGCCATGAGAGCGTGGGGGTCAGCCGCCGTGGCTGCGGGCGATGAGCACACCGAAGACGACGTGGAGCCCGCCGAAGCCGGCGGCCATGAACGCGTCGCCCCAGGCGGCCGGCGCCAGCAGCGCGAGCGCGCCCATCAGCATGAACAGCGTGCCCATAAGCGGGATCAGGCGGACCGAGAACATCCCGGCCGAGGCCACGCCGGCGCCGTAGAGCAGGAGCCACAGGCCCGGCAGCAGGCGGTAGCTGGCGACCGCATCGGCCGCGCCGCCGCGGGCGAAGTACTCGCCCGTCGGGCCCACCTCGTAGGCGTAGACCGCCAGCGTCAGCGCGACGCCAACCAGGAGCGCCGGCAGCAGGCCGAGCAGGAACTTGCGGCCCTGGCCGCTCAGCAGCGGGGCCCCACCGCGGCGGGCCTTCGCCGTCGTCGTCCACGCCCCGATCACCAGGCCGACCAAGGCCTCGGCCGTCCACACCGTCAGCCAGTCGCTGACGGTCGGCTGGCGGCTGGCGACGACCGCGGCGACGACCGCCGTGGCGCCCATCGCGACGCCGCCCCACCCGGGGACGGCCGTGAAGGTGCCGGTCCGCGCCATCGTCTCGCGAATGAACCGCAGGCTGGACGCGGCCGCGGCGTCGTGGGCGACGGCCGGCTCGTGGCGGCGGAGGGCGGGACGGTCGGAGGGCATGGGCGGGCTGTCTTTGCGATCCAAAGTAGAGCGCCGACTTTGCGTTGTCAAGTGGATATTCCCTCTCGCTTGCTCTCCCGCGACAGACGACTCCCGGACCTCGGAATCGAGGCGAGGCCGGCCCTCCGTCTCGTCGACGACGCGCAGTGGCGGGGCCGCCGGCCAAACGCGACAGACTGCGTCCCGATTCAGCCCCGGGTCTCGGGGCGGTCGAGGCCCCGGCTCCCACGTGAGAAGAAAAGCGCTTCCGAGCCCGAATACGGCTGGGGCACCCATGGCCCCTTGCGCGGTCGCTCGTCTGGCGGGTACCATCGGGCCATGACCTCCGCCCTCCCCCCGTCCGCGTCGTACTCGTTTCCCGGGTATCGGTTTGCGCGTCCGGCGGGCCGGAGGCACCTGGGATAGACCGATCTCCCAGCGTCTCGCAGCCCGCCCTCCGGCGGGCTTTTTTTTTGCCCGGCCCTCCCCATGCCCGAACACGCCGACCTCGACGACCTCCGCCACGACCTCGACGCCGTCGACCGCCGCCTGGTCGACGCGCTCGCCGAGCGCCAGCGGCTCGTCGCCGACGTGGCCGCCGTGAAGGCCGCCGACGGTGCGCTCCCGATCCAGGACCCGAGCCGCGAGCAGGACCTGCTGGCTCGCGTCCACGCGCTGGCCGAGGACGCCGGCGTCGACGGATACTTCGCGTCCCAGCTGTACCGCCAGATCCTGCGGCACTCGGTCCGCTTCCAGGCCGTCCGCCAGTCCAGCGCCGAGGGGGCCGTACGGGTGGCGTACCAGGGTGTCGAGGGGTGCTACAGTCACTCGGCGGCGCGGCGTCACTTTGCGGCCGTGCCCGACGTGGGCTACGTCGGGGCGAGCACGTTCGGCGGGGCCATCGAGGCGCTCAAGCGGGGGGACGCCGAGCGCGCGCTGCTGCCGGTCGAGAACACGACGGCCGGGCCGATCTCGGGCGTCTACGACCTGTTGGTCGAGCCCGGCTTGCACATCGTCGGCGAGGAGGTGCTGAAGGTCGAGCACTGCCTGCTCGGGTTGCCCGGCGCGACGCTGGCCGGCCTCACCCGGATCGGGACGCACCCCCAGGCGATCCGTCAGTGCAGCCTGTTCCTGGACGCGCTCAAAAGTCAGGGCGTCCACGTCGACGCCGAGGACGACACGGCGGGCGCGGCGCGGCTGGTGGCCGAGGCGGGGGACTCGGCGCGGGCCGCGATCGCGGGTGAGGACGCCGCCGAGCTCTACGGGCTCCACGTCCTCAAGCGCCACGTGGCCAACCGGAAGGACAACTTCACCCGGTTCCTGATCGTGGCGACGGAGCCGCTGGCGCACGACCCGCGCCTGCCCCACAAGACGTCGCTCGTGTTGTCGACGGCGCACGAGACCGGCGCGCTGGCCCGCGTCCTCCAGACGCTCGCCGACGCCGACGTCAACCTGACCAAGCTCGAGAGCCGGCCCAGCCCGACGACGCCGTTCGAGAGCCTGTTCTACCTCGACGTCGAGGGCGGCATGCACGAGGACAGCGTGGCCACGGCCATCGAGGCGGCCCGGGCGCACACGCGGTCGCTCCGCGTGCTCGGCTCGTACCCCGTCTTCCGCGCCGAGACGCCTCGCGCCGCCGTCGCCGCGCCCGCCGTCGGCGACGGCGCGGGGCGGCCCAAGGCGACGACCGCGCCCAGCGTCAAGCCGAGCCGCCGGACGTTGGTCGACCGCGGCGACCGACCGGACTCGGTCGTCGAGATCGCCGGCGTGCGGATCGGCGGCGACGAGCCGCCCGTGCTCATCGCCGGGCCGTGCTCGGTCGAGAGCCGGGACCAGATCTTCGCCTCGGCCGAGGCCGTCCGCTCGGCCGGCGGGCTGATGCTGCGCGGGGGCTGCTTCAAGCCGCGGACGCTGCCGTACGACTTCCAGGGGCTCGGCTACGAGGGGCTGACGATGATGCACGACGCCGGCCGTGAGAACGGGCTGCCGATCGTGACCGAGGTGGTCCACCCCCGCGACGTCGAGGCCGTCTCGCGCGAAGCCGACGTGCTCCAGATTGGGGCGCGCAACATGCAAAACTTCGAGCTGCTCAAGGAGGTCGGCAAGAGCCACGCGGCGGTCCTGCTCAAGCGCGGCATGTCGTCGTCGATCGACGAGTGGCTGGCGGCGGCCGAGTACGTGATGGCCGGCGGCAACGAGCGCGTGATCCTGTGCGAGCGCGGGATCCGGACGTTCGAGACGGCGACCCGCAACACGCTCGACCTGTCGTCGGTGGTCGTCGCTCGCGAGCGGACGCACCTGCCGGTCATCGTCGACCCGAGCCACGCGGCCGGGCTCCGGCGCTGGGTGCCGGCGCTCGCCAAGGCGGCCATCGCGGCCGGCGCCCACGGCCTGATCGTCGAGGCCCACCCGGACCCCGACCACGCGCTCTCCGACGGGCCCCAGTCGCTCACGTTCGACCAGCTCCACCGGCTCGCCGAGGAGATCGGCGTCGCGCCCGTCGCGGCCTGATCGCGACGGGCGACGCCAGCTAGCGCCGCCCGTGGCCTAGCGGACGACCGTCATCGTCTGGGTGACCGAGCCGGCGCTGGCGACCAGGTGCACGACGTACGTGCCGGCGGCGAGGTCCCGGGCGTCGAGCCGTGCCGTGTGCTCGCCGGCCGCGTGCGCCCCGGTGGCCACCACGGCGACGCGGCGGCCGGCCATGTCGTAGAGGTCGAGGTCGACGTGGGACGCGCTCGGGAGCGAGAACCGGAGGGCCGACGACCCGCGGACCGGGTTCGGCATGGGGGGCGCGAGGGCGAGGGGGCCCGTCGAGCTCGTGGTCGCGGAGGCGGCTCTCCTTCCGGCGATCGCGCCGGCGCCCGTCGAGAGCAGGTCGAGCGAGGGGTAGGCCCCGCCCAGGATCTGGGCCGTCGACGTGTCGTCGAGCCCGAGCCACGACCGGAGGACGGTCGCGTAGACGCTCCGGAAGTCGACCGAGGCCTTGAGGTTCCCGTTCGCGTCGACGTCCCCAAGGTCCGGGGCGCCGCCGTGGAACCCGCCGGACACGCTGGGCCCGAACAGGAACAGCGGGGCGGCCGTGCCGTGGTCGGTCCCGTACGAGCCGTTCTGGTTGACGCGGCGGCCGAACTCGGAGAACGTCATCGTCAGCGTGCGGGCGGCGTCGCCGGTGACCTCGAGGTCGGCGTAGAACGCCGCCAGGCTCTTGGCGAGCGTGTCGAGCAACTCGTGGTGCCGGAGGGGCTGGCCCGAGTGCGTGTCGAACGTGCCCAACCGGACGAGGTAGACGCGGGTGTCGAGGTGGCCCTTGATGAGGCGGGCCACGCCGGCGAGCGACTGGCCGAGCGTCTCGTCGGGGTACTCGACGCTGTTGACGGTGTCGGCCGCGGCCACCTGCATGGCGTGGGCGTAGGTGTCGGCGTCGTTGCTCACCTGGCGGAGGAAGGCGAGCTCCTGGCCGGCCGGCGTGCTCGGCAGCGACTCGGTGTCGTAGATCCCGCCCGTGGCCACGATCCGGTCGAGGTGCTCGGGCCGCGAGAGCGTCATCGGCCCCTCCGTCCCCGGCCCGCGGCTGAACAGCGGGTACGACGCCGCAATCTGGACGGCCGGCGGCGAGGTCGCCCCCGGCTCCCGGAGCTGGTGCGTGGCCTCGGCCGTCCAGCCCGTCCGCCCCTCGCTGTCGGTGCGGGCCGTCGTCCAGGCGTCGATCCCCTCGAAGTGGGACATCTTGTGGTCGTCGTAGCCCACGCTCTGGACGATGCCGAGGTGGCCGTCGCCCCACAGGTCGAGGAGCGGGGCCATCGCGCTGTGGAACCCGAAGTCGCCGTCGAGCGCGAGCGTGTCCGAGCCCGGGATGGCAATCTGGGGCCGGGCGTTGTAGTAGAGGTCGTTGGTGACGGGGACGACCGTGTTCAGGCCGTCGTTGCCGCCGACGAGCTGGACCATGACCAGGACGTTGTCGGTCTCGAGCGCGCCGAGGGCGCCGACCAACCCGGGGTGCCGCTGGGCGCTCGCGGCGAACGCCGGGCCCGGCGCGCCGAACAGGACGGACGCGCCGGCGGCCGCGAGCCCGGAGCGGACGAGGAAGTCGCGGCGCGTCCACTCGTCGTGGTCGTCGTCGTGGGCGTGCCCGTGCTCGAGCCCGATGGCGCGGTGGTGGTGGGTGCACATGGGACTAGCGGAGCTGGTAGGCGGGGAGGGAGACGAGGTGGTTCATCAGGTCGCGGAGACGCCTCGCGGCGTCCTCCGTGGTCGGGTCCCAGTAGTAGTCGGAGACGCCGTTCCGCAAGTGGTCGTTGGTCAGGTCGTCGATCTCGTCGTCGCTCAGGGTCCAGGCGAGGTGCTCTTGGCAGAGCGCGGCCGTGAGGTCGCGGGGGTCCGTGGCCACGGGCCGCGCCAGGGTGTCCGGGATAAAGGCCTCCGGCGCGTGGTGCACCTGCTCCTTCCCGTACGTGACGCGGTCGCCGAGCGTCCCCGTGTTGATCCAGGCGCGGCCGAGCTCCCAGCCCCGGACGTCGGGCTGGACGAAGATGTCCTGGCCCATCCGCCGGGTCTTGTTCTGGAGCGCCATGAGGTCCCCCTCGTAGAGGTCCCGGCCGAACTGGTACTGCGACCCCACCATAAACTCGACGGGCGACCGGATCAGCGCGCCGAAGTGCGCCTCGTCGAAGAAGTAGGCGCTCTTGAGGATCTCGAGGACGACCCGCTTGAGCTCGAAGTCCTCCTCCAGCAGGCGCTGGGCGACGGCGGCGACGAAGGCGGGGTCGGGCTCGTGGCAGACGAACTCGCGGCACAGCTTGCCCGCGATAAAGTGCGCGATCTGCGGGCTCCGCTCTTGGAAGAGGAGCGGGACCACGTCGTCGTAGCCGAACGGCCCGGTCTGGCCCAGGATCGTCTTGGGCCCGTCGTCGAACCGGTCCGGGTCGAACACGACCGCCGTCGCCTCGTGCTTCGAGGTACGCCACCCCGTCAGCGCGCGCGCGAGCTCGACGATGTCGGCCTGGGTGTAGTTGGGGTCCCCGTCTGGTCCGGAGGGCCCCATCGTGAACAGCTCGAGCAACTCGCGGGCGTAGTTCTCGTTCGGCGCGCCGACCCGGCTCTCGTTCCCGTCGAGGTAGTCGAGCATCGACGCCGTCAGCCCGATGTCGTGGGCGGCCTCACGGACGTTGCCGAGGGCGTGGCGGTGGAGCACCTGGCGGTACTCGAACTGCCACACCGCGATCCCGTGCGGCTTGAGGGCCGCCACGTAGTGGTTCGACCAGAACACCGTCATCCGCTCCCGGAACGCCTCCCCCAGGCGCCGGAACCGGCCGTCGACGTCGTCGCCGAGCAACCGGTTGAACGTCCCCCGGTAGAGCTCACCGACCCACCCGTCGTTCTTATCGATCCACGCGCTGCGCTCCGGCCACGGGGCGTTCGCGCGGGGCTTCCGCTCGTCGATCCACGGCGGATCGGGGAGGAGCGGCCGGTTCCTCGCCGTGAGGACGATCCGGTCGACGGCGTCCTCCGGCGCCATCGCGGCCAGGGCGTCGACGTCGTCGAGGCGGGCGCCGACGCCGGTCCGGCGGAGCAGGTGGCGGGCCCGGGCCGGCCCCCACGGGGCGTCGGCGGACGGGACGTACGGGGCTAGCGAGGCCTCCGTGCGGGCGGCTGGCGCTTGGCCCAGGCCGGCAGCCGAAGGCCGACCCAGACGGAAGAACGTGCGGCGGTCGAGCATGAGCATCGGTGGTGGCGACAAGGCGAACCTAACCGGCTCAATCGTCGACAATCATCAGTCCTGTATGATCCCTGCCTGATGGAGTTCTGAGGTTCCAATGAGGCGTCGTAAATGACCAGCCCCCGACGAAGGCACGCGACGTGTTTCAATAGCCACCCTTTTCCGAAAGGAGTAGCGCTCATTGGAAGCAGACAAACTGAGATTATTTCCGAGTCATCTTCGCTCTTGGCCCTGCCGGAAATCCGAACGAGTTTCGGTACCACAACGCGTCACGCAGTCCTTTCGGAATCGCGGTACGGCCACACGCGTTCTCCAGCCGCAAATTGAACCCGAGTCGATACTACAAAGAGCGCCTTGCTGTCGAGACGTTCCCGACTAACGTCACCACGAGCGTGCCGAGGACCGGCGCTGCCCCCCCGCCTTCGCTCTGTTCTGTTCGAGCCACGTCGGGCGGGTCACCATCGAGCCCCTCAACAGAGCAGGGTCCCTTCGGAGGCTGTCTGGCAAAGGCCGGACCCTTCCGCTCGCCAACCAGCTTCTCAGTGCTGCGTCAAGCTCTTGTTGGTAGGTCGGCGCTCGGGTCGGTCGCCCCCCCCTGTCCCCTCCTGTCCAGGCCTGTCCCCGCGCAGGCGGGGAAGGGGGACTCCCTGACCGACCCCGGTGCTCGCTCTACCCACGAGTAGCCGCTTGACAGAGCACTCAGTTTCGCACGGACGGCTCCCCATCCTGCGGCTGCTCGGCAGGGAACGGGCTCACCGAACGACTGTCAGCGAGCGGGTCGCCACACGCCCATCGGCCTCCACGCGGACGACGTACAAACCCGCCGGCAACGCGCTCACGTCTAGCCGGATGCGTCCGTGGCCCGGCGCCCGCTCCACCGGTGCCAGGACGTACCGGCCGAGCATGTCGACCACGGCAACCGTCGCGACGCCCGGCAGGTCGAGGTCGAGCGTCGCCGTGCGCGTCGCCGGGTTCGGCCAGGGCGCGCCAACTCCTCGGGCCAGTGGCCCGGCGCTGGTGGCCGTCGCCGCCTCCCCAGTCACGGTCACGGACGCGGATGGCGGGAGGCCGCCCTCGCCCGGGACGAGGGCGGCGGCCACGCCGCTGGCCGAGCGGAACTCGTACGCCACGGTCTCGCCCCCGCTGTCGAGGTCGGTCTCGGTCACCTTGACCCGGAGGACGGGGACCGGGGCCGCCAGCCCCGGCGCGACGACGCTGCCCCACCCGTCGACCTCGTACGTTCCTCGGAGGTTGGTCGTGATCCCGAACAGGTCGAACTCCTGGGTGTAGGTGCTCTCCCAGACGCTCCCGGCGGTGTACGTCGGTGGGGCCGTGAGCGCTCCGCCCGGCGTCAGGCGGAAGGACGACTCGAACGTCTGGCCGTCGGCCATCGACACGATCCAGATGCCGAGGTTGTGGAGGCCGGTCGCGTCCAGGCGGTAGTAACCGTAGACCGTCCCCTCGATAACCTGGCCGTCCTCCTCTTGCGGAGGGAGGAGGAGTTGGTAGGTCGACGTGGCCTGGTCGAGTGGATCCGCGTCGGCGCCGGGGCCGGTCGGCCCGTCGGTGAGGAGGGCCGTCGCCGCGACCTCGACCGAGGAGAGCGCCGTAAAGTCCCACGTCTGGTTCGGCCCGGACTGAGCGATGAGCGCGTCGATCGTGGCGGTGTCGGCGCCGTCCTCGTTCTCGGAGTCGTACTGCGTGAGCGTGGTCTCGCCAGATTCGTACGGGACGGTCTGAGCGGCCGTGAGCGTGATCTGAGCCGAGGCGGGCCCGGCGAGGGCGAACAGGACGACGAGGGAGGACCGGAGAGACATGGCGGAGGAGGCAGGGTTCGTCGTAGGTAACCCGAAACGGCTCGCGGTCCCATCACGCGGTCAGGCGTCGTCCACGATCTGGCGCAAGACGGGGTCTTGGATCTCGTCCGAGGCGCCGTCGCCGTCGATCTCCTCTTCGATCTGCTCGAGGATGGCCTCGGCCCCGGTCTCGGCGGCCCGTTCGAGGACGACGAGCGCGGCGAACCCGTCGGTGGCTCCGCCGCCGCCCATCGGGGAGGCCTGGGCCACGCGCCAGCCGGCGCGCAAGAGGTCGTCGAGGGCGTCGAGCGAGGCCGTCCGCGCGCCGGTCGGGCCGGCGGTGACGACGAGGGCTTTCTGGAGCATGGCGGTCGTAGGAGGGCCGCTGAGAGCGACAATCCCAGCACTCGGTTCCCCGCTCTCAACGCCGAGCCGGCCTGCCGCCAGCGGCAGAGCACGCGCTACGGGCTCACGGCGCACCGCGGCAAGCGACGTCTACGCGAGCCGAGGCGGAGGGCGCTTACCGGCGCCCTCGCTTCTGCCGCCCGTCCTGGGGTCGGCCACGGGAGCCCCGCGCGTCGCGGCCGGGGCGCGACCGTTGGCGGAGCCGCTGGGTCGTGCGGTCGTAGTCGACGATCGGCGCCGGGTAGTCCTGGCCAACCACGACCCCCCAGCGCTCCTGCTCGGCCGTCGACATCCGGTAGGGCTCGCGGGCCTGGCGGGGCGGAAGGGCCGCGAGCTCGGGGATCCAGTGGCCGATAAACTCAGAGTCGGGGTCGTACTTCTTGGCCTGGAGCTCGACGTCGAAGTAGCGGTCGCGCGGGTCGCTCCCGACCCCGGCGACGTAGGCCCAGTTGCCCCAGTTGCTCGTCACGTCGTAGTCGACGAGCATCCCCTCGTAGTAGGCCGCGCCGGCCCGCCAGTCGAGGTCGAGGTGCTTGACGAAAAAGCTGGCCGCGTTCTGGCGCCCCCGGTTCGACATGAACCCGGTCGCGTTGAGCTCGCGCATCGACGCGTCGACGAGCGGGAGCCCCGTCCGCCCGTGGCACCACGCGGCGTAGTGGGCGTGGTCGAGCCGGGTCGAGACGCCCTCGATGCCCTTGGGACCGGACGGCCAGAACAGGCGGTCGCCGTGCTTGGCCCCGTAGACGCGGAAAAAGTCGCGCCACAGCAGCTCGAACGTGAGCCAGTACGTGCTCTTGTTCGCCCCGCGCTCGGCCTCGTAGCGGGCCACCTCGGCCTGGACGCGCCGCGGCGACAAGCACCCGTTCGCGAGCCACGGCGACAGCTTCGACGAGTCGTCGGGGTCGAGCATCCCGTTCCGCGTCTCCTTGTAGGTCTTGAGCCGGTCCTTGTCCCAGACGTAGGCCTGGAGCCGGGCCAGCCCCTCGGCCTCGCCGCCGCGGATCGCGAACCCCCGCCGCGTGTCGGGCTCGCGCGGCTCCAGCCCCAGCGCGGCCACGGAGTCCGGGATCTCGCCCGGGTCGACGCCATCGGGCAGCGACGGCAGTCGGTCGGGGGCCGGACGCGGAGCGGGGTAGCGGTCGGCGGGCCGCGTCCGCTCGACCGCCTTGCGGAACTGGGTGAACACGTCGGGCGCTCGGTCGATGGCAAACGGGAGGGCGTCCACGTCGACCAGCGTGTGGCCCCAGACGGGCCGCCAGTCCACCTCGGGCAGGGCCCGGCGGACGGCGTCGGCCACGTCGGTCTCCTCCCGGGTCGGCTCGTCGGTCAGGTGGACGGTGGCGGCGTCGGTCTGGCGGGCGAGGTCGGGGACGACGTCCTCGGGCCGGCCCTGGCGCACGACCACGTCGCCGCCGAGCGCCCGCATCCGGGCGCGCAGGTCGCGCAAGCTCTCCAAAAGGAAGGCCGCCCGGTAGCCATCCATCTTGCGGACGCCGAGCTCGGTCGGCTCGGTCTGGCGCGGGTCGAGGCAAGCGACCGCGAGCAGGCGCCCGTCCGGCCCGGCGGCGTCGAGGGCGTCCGCGAGCGGGGCGTGGTCGTGGACGCGGAGGTCGTGGCGGAGCCACAGCAGAGCCGTCGGCATGGGACGCGGGAGTTTCGGCGGCAACGGGGCCCGCGCCGCGCCCGATCCGGTGGGGCCCGCGCCCAGGGATCCCCCGACGGTACGCGGCCCCGGGAGCCCTGACGGCGAGGGCCCCGGCGGAGCGCCGGGGGTCAGGCTCGGGGGGCTCGGCTGTGGAATGCCCGGTTGGGCTCTGCTCAGCCGTGGGACCGAACCGCTGTAGCCCGCCGCGGGCCCGGGCGGAGCCGCTCCGATGGCGTGACGTACATTCTGGGAATGCTTTCATCTTCGCATGGCCGAGCACTCCCCCCCGCGCCCACCGTCACCGAGGCGACGAACGCGGTCAACCCGAACAGGCCACTCGACGCGACGGAGACCGCCTACGTCGACTTCACCGAGGGGAGAAGATCCCGTCGCGGACGGACTGGCGCGCCTCATCGTGCGGACGAGCCAAGCCACGCCGCCTGAGACATCAAGGTTCTGGTCACGGGGCACAGAGGGAGCGGGAAGTCGACTGAACTGCGGCGCCTGGAGGTCAACGACCTGGAGAGACAGGCTTCTTCGTGGTCTACTTCGACGCCGCGACGACCTCAGCGGCGGAGTGACCTACGCCGATGTTCTCCTCACGCTGATGTCGCAGGTTGTGCAGTCCAGGGGCCGAGAACGCGGTCAACACGAAGGCCGTGGACGCGCTGCGCCAGGAGCTCGCGCCCATCGTCGTCGAGCGGGAGAAGACGCGGACGGCAGAGGGGACGGTCGAAAGCGGGGTCACGTTCAAACCCGGCATCCCGGGCCTGTTCGAGATGCTCTCGCGGATCAACATCCGACTCAGTGGGGGGAGTCGGAGAAGCGGAGCCTGCGGGTTCGCATCGACGAGAACATCGGCGGGTTTCTCGCTGGGCTCAACACGCTCATCAATGACCTCCAGATTGGGCTGCGCGACGCGGGGTCAGCCGGCCTCGTCATCATCGTCGATAGCCTGGACCGGGTCCTTCTCAAGTCCATCGACGGCGACGACCGACGGACCACGCACAAGGAGCTGTTTATCGAGCACTCTGTCCATCTCATGACTCCAGCGTGCGCGATGGTCTACACGATCCCGGTCTCGCTCCTCAACAACGCCAACGTTGCCAATGCGTGGGGCACCCGGCCCGAGTTGCTCCCGATGGTCAAGGTCCGCGACGACAAAGGGAACGACTGCCACGAGGCACTCGACAAGATGGTCGAGGCCGTCGCCGAGCGGATCGACCTCGAGGCCGTCTTCGCCAACCCGGCCGACGTCCGGAAGTTGTGTCAGATGAGCGGGGGCCACCTCCGCGACCTCATGATCCTCCTCCGCGACGCGTGCTACTACACGCCCGACGGCGAGCAGATCTCGTCAGCGGCTGTCGGCTACGCTGTCGAGGACCTCGTCAACGGCTATGCGCGACAGATCGAGGACGACGAGTTGACCGGCCTCGTCGAGGTGGCCCAGACAAACCAGCTCCCGAACCGGGACGACTGCGCCGAGCTCCCGCTCAAGACGCTCGTGCTGGAGTACCGCAACGGCGATCAGTGGGTCGACGTGCATCCGGCCGTCCGAGCGACGGCGCGGTTCCAGGACGCCCTCCGCAAGGACGCCCTCCGCAAGGCGACCGATGGAGACACCTGACCGCACCGACGCCGAGACACTCGCCGCGCTCGAACGGATGATCCGCCGGGCCGACGGGTTCGCGCTCGCGTTTGCCCGCGTCAACGATCTGCGCCGCCGCGATGAGCTTGTCGCTGAGCTTCGCAAGCGGCTGACTGGCGCTGTCAACGTGCTCCAGGTGGAGGTGCCACCGGAGACGACGGACCTCCAGGCGCTGCTGGCGCGGGTCTATGAGGCCAATGACGGCGAGGGCAAGGCGGCCCTGTTTGTGACGGGTCTCGATCGCGTGCTGTCGTCGGTCCGCGAGCGGTCGGGGTTCTTACCGGTGCTCAACTACAAGAGGGAGAACCTCCAGCGGTCCGTGCCCGCGCCCATCGTGCTGTGGCTGCCCGAGTCCGCGCTCCGGCAGATCGCGCGCCGCGCGCCCGATATGTGGGCATGGCGGAGCGGCGTGTTCGAGTTCGCGGCGGACCGTGAAGAGATCGACCGGACGTGGCAGGAAGTGGACCGGGGAGGCAGCGTTGATGAATACGCCCGGATGACGCCTGCCGAACGCCGCTCCCGTATCGAGACGCTAGAGGCGATCTATCACGACTACGCCGAGCGACCGGACGCTGACGAGCCCGAACTGTTGGTCGTCCGCGCCGATCTTGCAGACCGGCTCGGCCGGCTGTACCGGGAGACGACTGACTATGGCAGCGCGCTCGAATGGGCACAACGCTCGTTGGCGGAGCGCGAGCGGACGTTTGGACCTGAGCATCCCGACACGCTGGCCTCGGTCAACAACCTCGCTTTCCTCCTCCGTGTGACGGGGGACTATGCCGGGGCCGAGCCGCTCTACCGGCGCGCCCTTAGCGGGTTCGAGCGAACGCTCGGGCCCGACCATCCAGACGCGCTGGCCTCTCTCAACAACCTCGCGAGCCTGCTCCAGGCGACGGGGGACTACGCCGGGGCCGAGCCGCTCTACCGGCGCGCCCTCGACGCCTCCGAGCGAGCGCTCGGGCCCGACCACCCCCTGACGCTGACCTCGGCCAGCAACCTCGCCTTTCTCCTTCAGACAACGGGGAGTTACGCCGAGGCCAAACCACTCTACCGGCGCGCCCTCAATGCTCGCGAGCGCGTGCTCGGCCCGGAGCACCCGGACACGCTGGCCTCTCTCAACAACCTCGCGAGCCTGCTCCAGGCGACGGGGGACTACGCCGGGGCCGAGCCGCTCTACCGGCGGGCCCTCGACGCCTCCGAGCGAGCGCTCGGGCCCGACCACCCCCTGACGCTGACCTCGGCTAACAACCTCGCCTTCTTCCTCCGTGCGATGGGGGACTACGCCGGGGCCGAGCCGCTCTACCGGCGCGTCCTCGACGCTCGCGAGCGCGTGCTCGGCCCGGAGCATCCCCAGACGCTGGCTTCCATTAATAACCTCGGTGCTCTCCTTCAGAAAATGGGCAATCACGTCGGGGCCGAGCCGCTCTACCGGCGCGCCCTCAACACTCGCGAGCGCGTGCTCGGGCCCGACCACCCCCAGACGCTCATCTCCGCCAATAATCTCGCGAGCCTGCTCCGTGTGACGGGGGACTACGCCGGGGCCGAGCCGCTCTACCGACGTGCGCTCGTCGGGTTTGAACGAAAGATGGGCGCGAACCACCCCTCGACGACAACTGTCCGGGAGAACCTCGAATCGTTCCTCGCCGAGCACGACGGCCAGCCCGAGTAATCTTCGTCAGCCCACTCGGGCGAAGCCGAGCGAGCGCGGCGCCGTCCGCCCGAAGTGCTCTCGGGTGGCCGCAAGCTCCGGCGCCGCCAGCGTGGGGTCGGCCTCGGCGATGGCGAAGGCGGCCTCGCGCGCCTCGGCCAGGACCTCGGCGTCGCGGACCACGTCGGCGATCTTAAGGTCGGGCAGGCCGGACTGGCGGGTGCCGAAAAAGTCGCCGGCGCCGCGCAGGCGGAGGTCGGCCTCGGAGATCTCGAAGCCGTCGGTCGTGGCCTCCATCGTTTCGAGGCGCTCCTCGGCCTCGGACGTCCGCTTGTAGGACGCCATCAAGAAGCAGTAGCTCTGGTCGGCGCCACGGCCGACGCGACCGCGGAGCTGGTGGAGCTGGCTCAAGCCGAACCGCTCGGCGTGCTCGATCACCATGACCGTCGCGTTGGGCACGTCGACGCCGACCTCGATAACGGTCGTGGCCACCAGGACGTCGGTCTCGCCGGCCTTGAACCGGTCCATCGCCTCCTCCTTCTCGTACGAGAACATCCGCCCGTGGACCAAGTCGACGCGGTACGGGCGGAGCTGCTCGGCGAGCTCGGCCGCCCCGTTCTCGGCGTCCTTCACGTCCGCCAGCGTCTCGGACTCCGACTCCTCGACGAGGGGGAAGACGACGTAGGCCTGGCGGCCCTCGCGGAGCTGGCGCTTGACGAAGTCGAGCATCTCGTCGCGCCGCTTGTCCGAGTAGACGCGCGTGTCGATGGGCTTGCGGCCGGCCGGGAGCTCGTCGATGGCCGAGACGTCGAGGTCGCCGTAGACCGTCATCGCGAGCGAGCGCGGGATGGGCGTCGCCGTCATCATCAGGACGTGGGGGCGCTGGCCCTTCTTGAACATCCGCGCCCGCTGGACGACGCCGAAGCGGTGCTGCTCGTCGACGACGGCCAGGCCGAGGTTCTGGAAGGCCACCTTGTCCTCGATGATCGCGTGCGTGCCCACGACGACCGACGCCGTCCCGTCGGCGATCTCGGCCAGGATCTCCTCGCGGAGCGCCTTCCGCTGGCCGCCGATGAGCAGGCGCGTCTCGAGCCCGAGCGGCTCCAGAAAGCGGCGGATGTTGGCGTAGTGCTGCTCGGTCAGGATCTCGGTCGGCGCCATGAACGCGGCCTGGTGGCCCGCGTCGACGGCCATCAGCATGGCGGCCACGCCGACGACCGTCTTCCCACTGCCGACGTCGCCCTGGACCAAGCGGTTCATCTGGTGGCCGGACGCCGTGTCGGCCGCGATCGTGTCGAGCACGCGGGCCTGGGCGCCGGTGAGCTCGAACGGCAGCACCTCGTCCAAAAACTGGCGGGCGTGGTTTCCGAGCCCGTCGAGGACGACGCCGGCCTTCTTTTCCTGGCGACCCTTGGTCAGCGCGAGCAGGAGCTGGAGGAAGAAGAACTCCTCGAAGATGAGCCGGCGACGGGCCCGTCCGCGCTCGGCCGCGTCTTTGGGAAAGTGGACGGCCCGGAGCGCCACGTTGCCGTCGATGAGGTCGTAGCGCTCGCGCACCGACGCCGGCAGCACCTCGGGGATCGCCAGCCCGTGCTCCTTGATGAGCCGGTAGATCAGCGTCCGAAACACGCGGCTGTTGAGGCCGACCTTGTCGAGCGCCGCGCCGCCGGGGTACAGCGGGACGATCCGGCCGGTCGTGAGCGCCGCGCTGGCGTCGTCGAGCTTGTCGGCCTCGGGGTGGGCGATCGAGAACTGGGACCCGTACTTCTCGGCCTTGCCGTGGAAGGCGTAGAGGTCGCCCTTGTTGTAGAGCCGGTGGATCCAGTTGGCGCCCCTAAACCAGACGCACTTGAGCGTCCCGCCCGAGTCGTCGGTCACGCGGAGCTCGAACCGGCTCCGCCCGCCGCGGCCGGGCACCAGCCCCTTGGCCGTGACCGTGCCGACGACCGTCACCGGCCCGGGCTCGACGAGGTCGCGGATGGGCGTGACGCTGCTCCGGTCGAGGTAGCGACGCGGGTAGTACCGCAGCAGGTCGCGGAACGTCTTGACGCCGGCCTTGCGGAGCGGCTCGGCGCGGCGCTCGCCCACGCCGGGGAGCTCTTCGATGTCGGTGTCGAGGACCGAGGGCTCGGTCGTGGTCACGGTCGGGGCGGCCATGCTGCAAGCTAGGGCCTCCCGGTGACGACCGGTGCGTCACGGGCCACCTCACTGGGACGCGCGCACGCGGCGGGCTCCCCCCGTCCAGCCACCCGCGCTCTGCTCAGCGGTCGGCCCGACCGTCCCACGTGCGGAGGGAGCGCCGTCGGGCCGGCTCCCACGGCCTCGACCCCGCCCGCTCGGGCAACCTCGACCGCCGTCCCGAGTCTTCACCGCCCTCCCCCGCGTCCGGTCCCGATGTATCGTCTCGTTCTCCTCGTGCTGGCGGCGCTCGTCGTCACCGGCTGCGCCACGACCTCGGCGCCCGTGTCGATCTCCAGCCCCCTCGTCGGCCGGTGGGCCATGGAGCGGGTGCTCGACGACGGCGCCGACGTCTCGGCCACGGCCAACCCCGCCGGCGACCGCTTCGTCGTCCTCCACGCCGACGGCACGTTTGAGAGCGGCGGCCAGCCCTACGGCCGCAACACGGGCCGCTGGGTGTACAACGACCGCACGCGGCGGCTCGGCCTGGACAGCGACCTCGGCCCCGACGACGACAGCGTCTGGACGGTCTCGCTCCGCGGTGACACGATGGAGTGGACCGGCGTCGGGTCGGCGTTCGCGCGGCGCTTTCAGATCACGTCGCGCCGCGTGCGCTGAGCGGTCACTCTCGAGTCGCGGCTGCGCCCTCGGCCCAGCGACGCGGATCGAACAGGACCGGGTCGAGGTCTGGATCGGCGACGATCTCGGAGTGGGTCTGCCACGCTGCGAGTTGGCCGTCCACGAAGACCGCGAGGTAGGGCGCGATCCAGCCACCGCCCAACCGCTGGTAGTTCTCTAGCCGGACGTCTCGCAGCCCGCCCGGCATCGCCTCCACGAGTCGCACGAGCAGGAGACGGTTGTGCTCGACCCAGACCTCGCCCGTCTCGGGCGTCCCGAGCACGTACATCTGCCGCCCGTCCCACACGTCGGTGCGGAAGGCGTCGGTGTCCGTCCCCTCGGCCTCCGCGATCCTCAAGGTCTCGGCGGCGCCCTGCGCGTACACGTCGAAGCCCCAGAGCACGACCGGGTCTCGTTCGGCGAGGGCCTCGGTGAGCGCGCCGTCGCGGAAGACGAACGTCGAGTCTCCGACCAGGAGCTCGCCGTGGCCGGCCGCCGGGTCGCCGCGCTCGACGCGGAGGCGTCCGGGGATCGCGATCCACTCCCGAGCCCGTTCGGACGAGACCGTCCCGTCTGGCTGGCGCCGGTGCGTCCGCAGGGTGAACGAGAGGGTTCGGACCCCGTCGGGGTACCGCGTGGCCATGGCCTCGACGAGCGTCGCGGCGTCGAAGATGGGGTCGGCCTGCATCGGGCCGGCGAAGACGGGGCCCATCCGGGGCGGGCGGTCCGTGGTATCGACCGGGGCCGACGGGGCGTCGATGGCCGGCGGCGCTTGGGCGCAGCCGGCGACGGAGAGGGCGACGACGAGGGCGAGGCGCATCATGACGTACGGGACCAGACGATGAGGTCGAGCGTGGGAGGGACCACGCCCGCCGCGCGCAAGGCGACGCACGCCTGGCCCCGGTGGTGGGCGCCGTGGAGGCGGACGTGGTCGAGCACGTCGGCGACCGGGCTCTCGAACGCGTCGCCACTCGTGTTCTGATAGGCGACCCGGCCGTCGAGGGCGGCGAGGCCGTCGAGGAACGCGCGCCAGTCGGCGGTGGTCTCGGCCCAGAGCGAACGGCAGCCGGCGGCGTCGAGCGTCGGCCAGATCTCGAGGCCGGCCGTGGGGCCGCCGGTCAGGCGGCGGTGCCACACGCGGTCGGCGGCGAGCGCGTGGGCTGCCGGCCGGAGCGCGCCGGGGACGGGGTCGGCGGCGAGCGCCTCGACGAGGGTCCGTCCCGCCCATGCGTGGTGTTGAAACTGACGGCGGACGGCGGCGAGCGGCGGCACGGCGAGTGGGGTCGGAGGGGCCGAATGGTAACGGCCGCGTTCCGACCTGACCGACCGGACGGGTCGTCGGCTCTCTCCGCCCTCTCCTCTCGCAGAGCCGGGCCCGTTGGCACGCGCCTTGACGAAGAGCCCGTCACGCTCACCCCCTCCCGTCCATGACCCAGGTCACCACCGCTCGCCCGACCCCCTTTACCGCCCTCCTCGCCGGCTACGTCGCCGGTGACGTCAGCGACGACGCGATGGCCCGCTTCGACGACCTGTTCGAGGACGCGTCGGCGTCGGCCCAGGAGCGGCTTGCGTTCGCGCGGTTCTACCTCGACGTGCTCGCCACGGGCGACCTAGCCGAGGCGCTCCCGGCGCCCGACGAGATGAGCGGCATCCTGTCCGCGATCCAGGCGTAGAGGCCGGGCCCCGCGCCCGCCCTCGATGTCCAGCTGCCCGGACCACCTGCCGTCTACCCCGGACGGCCGCTACTTTGTCCACGGAGGCCGCCTCTGGCGATGCTCCGACCCGTCGCTCTCCGACGACGACCGGGACCGGCTCGTCTCCGAGCTGATGGACGCCCGCCGCGCCGTCGGCACGGCCACGCGCGCCGACGACGACGATGCCGAACGCGCCGCACGCGCCCGTGTCCACGACGCCAAGGTCGCCCTCGGCGAGCGCGGCCCGACCTGGTGGGACGGCGACGAGGACGTCAACCAGCACGCGCCCAAGAACACGCCGTACGCCGACTGGTGGGCCGGCCTGCCCGACGACGAGCGGTCGGCCGGCGAGTAGTTGGCGGGGAAGCACGCCGGGGCTCGTCCACACACAAAAAGAGCCCCCCGGTGCCGAGAACCGGAGGGCTCGATGCGCCCCTCCACGGGGCGCGACTGCGTGCGGCGCGCTAGTTAGCGGTCGCCGGCTCGTTCACACGCGACCGGAGGAAGGTGTCGCGGTGACCGTAAAAGTCGTACACGCCCTCGACGAACTCGCGGTCGGCCGTCTGCGGCCAGTTGGACTTGTCGAACCCGGGAGCCGAGCTGAGCTTGTCCTTGGTCACGTCCAAGAGGAACTGCTCGTTGGTGCGGTCGACCTCGAAGGCCTGGAGGGGGACGGCGAACAGCTTGTCGCCGATGCCGAGGAACCCGCCGAAGTCGAGCACGGCGTACTCGATCCGCCCATTCTGCGGGTCGAGCATGAGGTCCTCGATGGACCCGAGCGTCTCGCCCTGGCGGTTGACGACGGTGGTGTTGCAGATGCTGCTGCTTGAGAGGAGCGTATTCATGGATTGGATTGGATTCTACAGAAGAGACAACCGACGGGGCACTCCTGCCGGTCGATAGGTGGTATGCATTCCGGCGCGCGGTGTTTTCAAGCGCGGATGAACTCCCCACACGGCGACCGGGTGGCGGCCGCGCGGGCGACGTATTCTCCACCGCTGTGTGCCGACCCCCCGCTGCACCCACCATGCGCCTCGCGACCGTCGTACCGATCGTCTTTGCCGCCCTCGCTCTCTCCGCCTGCGCCGGCACGGGCGGCGCCACGCCGAACGGATGGGGCGCGCCCCGCGGCGACCGCCCCGCCGTCACCACGCGAGCCCCGGAGCGACGGGCCCGACCGCCGGCCCGGCCCGTCGCCGTGCGGCCGCGCCCCACCGAACCCCGGCTCGCGGCGTCGGGCATGGCGATGCCCGTCGTCGGCGTTGGGGGCCACGACCTGAGGGACTCGTTCACCGCGGCGCGCTCGGGCGGGCGGACGCACCACGCCATCGACATCGCCGCGCCGCGGGGGACCCCGATCGTCGCCGTCGTCGACGGGACCGTCGCTCGGCGCCACTGGAACCGGCTCGGCGGCAACACGCTCTACCTGACCTCGGCCGACGGCCAGACCGACTTCTACTACGCCCACCTCGACGCCTACCAAGACGGGATCGAGGTCGGGACGCGCGTCCGGCGCGGGCAGGTGCTCGGGACGGTCGGCTCGACCGGCAACGCACGCGGGCCGCACCTCCACTTCCAGGTCCTCGACAAGCGCGACGGGGGCCGGGGCGTCCCCGTCAACCCGTACGACCTCTTGCGGGGCGGGGAGTAGGGACGGCCGCACGTGGCGGTGCTCAGACGCGGAGCCGCTCGTTCTCCTGGGTCAGCCGGGCGACCTCTTGGATGGAGCCCTTGAGGTGGGCCCGGAGGTTCTCGTGCTCCTCGCGGAGGGTGGCCAGGTCACGCTTGAGCTGGTCGATCTCGGCCTTCACCTCGCGGAGGCGGGCCGTCGGGACTCGGATCGTGTCGGCGTCGTCGCTCATGTCGGGGCGGGGTCGCCCGGCCGGATGGGGACCGAAAGCTACGGCGGCCGGCGGCGCGCACCCACTCTCCGAGTGGACAGGCAGGACGATCGCGTATTCCGACCCTCCCCGGACGTCACCCTGAGCAGAGGCCGTCGGCGGCCGGAGCCGAAGGATCTCGACGCGCTGGAGGCGGCATCGAGCCCATCGGCGACGCGTCGAGATCCTTCGACAAGCTCAGGATGACTCGTTCTGAGGAGGGTACGATCGCCCCAGTGGGCAGGGCCTGGGGGACGGGGCGAGGGGCACGAGGCGGACTCCCCTCACCCCCTCCTTCACGCCTCAGGAGTCGTCCGACTCCGCATCAGAGGGTGGGAGATGGTGCGCTGTCGCCGATGGGCTGGGGCCGGTAGTTCTCGCCACCGTCGGACGGCGGCGGCGGGGGCGTCTCGGTGCCGCCGCCACCCGCGCCAGGCAGGCGCGGGATGTCTTCGGCGGCCACGGCCGCCTGCTGCTCGAGCGTCGTCCGGGCGACGCCGCTGCCGCCGCTCGCCCCGACCAGGACGCGGTAGGTGCCGGCCGAGGGGAGCGTGAGCCGGAGCCGCGCCCGGTCGCCGTCGGGCGCCGCCGGCGTCCGCGTGCCGTCGGGGCCGACGAGCGTGAGCGACGGCGTGAACCCGTCGGCCCGGACCTCGAGCCGGACCCGGTCGCCGACGCGCCCGCGGACGGCGTACGTCAGGGTCTCGCCGGCCGCCAGCGAGTCCGAGACGGCCCGGCCGTCGGTGGGGAGCGTCCGGAGGGCGCGGTCGTCCGTTTCGGTCTCGGTCGGCGCGGCCTCGACCGCCAGCTGGACCGTGTACGCCCCCTTCTTGCCGGCCGACTGCGAGGTCACCACGAGCGTGTGGGTCCCGCTCTTGGCCGGCGTGAACACGAACGTCACGACGCCCCCCGCGCGGCCGGTCTCGCCGCTCACGGCCCCGTCGGGGCCCTGGAGCTGGACGACGGGCGCGAACGCGCTCGACCGGACGGTCACGGTGTGCTCCCGCTCCTGGGCGCCCGAGAACCGGTAGCGGTCGCGGAAGAAGCCCTCGGCCTGCTGGCTGAACTCGCCCAGCTCGGCGCGGACGGCCGGCCCGCCCGGCGTGAGCGGCCGGACCGGGTCCTCGGACACCAGCCGGAACGCGTAGGCGCCGGTCTCCGCCGGCAACCGTGAGCCCACCAGAACCCGGTACAGGCCCGGCCCCCGGAGCCCGGTCACGGCGACGATCCGCGTGCCCGTGTCGGGGTCCTCGGAGACCAAGTCGGCCTCGACGCGGTCGCCCTCGGGCGTCTCGACGACCAGGCTCGGGTAGAAGTCCTCCGACGACGCGCGGAAGGCGAGGACGCGGCCGGACGAGTCGGCGGCGAACGTGTAGAGGTCCTGGTAGCGGCCGTCGGCGGTGGCGAAGTCGCTCTCGGACAGGGTCCCCTCGAACAGGCCTGGCTCGGCGATGGCGACCGCCTCGGGCCCCGTCGACTCCACGGGCGCGGGGTCCTGCGCGACGGGCGCGACGTCGTCGTCCGTCAAGAGGCCCATCACGACGACGCCGAGCACGACCAGCCCGGCCACGCCGACGGCCAGCAGGAGCGGGGTCAGCCAGCGGTTCCGCGGCTCGGCGACCGGCGCCGGGCGCGGGGCGCTCGCCCGAGGGGGCGCCGTGGTCGCGCCGTCCCCCCCGGCGACGGCGGCCGCGGCGTTCCACGGGGCCGCCGTCCGGTGGCCGTTGGGGCAGCCGCCGATCGCCTCCCACGTCTCGCGCAGCGAGACGAGCCCGCAGGTCCCGCACATCACGACCTCGTTGGTCGGGCGGAACGGGACGCGGGTGAGCGGGTCGGCGACGCGGGCGCGCAGGAAGCGGGCGTCGGCGTCGGCGTCGAGACGGTGGAACTCGGGCACAGCGGGGGTCGGCGGGGGGCGGCCAAGCTAGCGCGCGGCTCCGGCGGCGTCCTTCACGACGGCCTCCCCGTGCCACGGGCGGGCCGAACGCCCCAACGCCCGGACTCCGCCCGTCGTCGGCCAGTGGTCCCGGGGCCGCCATCCCGCGACGCCCCGTCAGTCGACGACGTACGTCACCCGAAGGCCGATGATCGCGTTCAGGAAGTTGTCAGCATTGCCGGAGATCGGAACGCGCGCCACGACGCCCGGCCGGAACGGCCCCGCCGCGAGGTCGGCCATGGCACCCAGGAAGAGCTGCGTCCGGTCGTCGTCGTCGCCTGTCAGCGCCGTCACGCCCGTCACGCCGGCACCCACGCGCGCGGCGCCGGTGGCGAGGAAGAGCTGCGCCGCGTAGCCCAGCGCCACCTCGGTGTCCTCGACCGTGAGCCCGTTCGACTCGTCGCCGGTCGGGACGAAGACCTGAGGCAAGGCCCGGAGGCGGACCGACAGGCCCGGCGCGGAGCCGGGCGCGAACCGGGTCTCGGCGAGCGCCGAGAGGGTCACCACGTCGTCGAGGTACGCCCCGAGCCGCTCGTAATCGGTCAGGAGGCCGGCGAACTGGGCGGCCTCCGTCTCGCCGGATGCGGTCGCGGTCGGCACGCGGACGGCGGCGCCCAGCGTGACCGGCGCTGTGGGCAAGTCGGCCTCGACGCCCACCTCGAGGTTGCCGACCGCCAGCGACGTCTCCGAGTCTTCGCCGCGAGGGGTGTCGATGTCGAAAGAGGCGACCGCGAATGGCAGGTTGCCCACAATGCGCACGAGCGGGAGGACCGGCTGAACCGTCGACAACGACCACGCGGACGTGACGACGCCGAAGTCCGTGTTGCCCTCGAAGAACGGCTTGTCAGCCGTCAGCGAGACCGAGGCGCCTCGGGTCGGGAAGTGCCAGTTCGAGGGTTGAGCGACGGTCGAGGTCGGGAGGAGAAGAACAGCGAGCAGGGCAAGACGCATCGGTCCGGGGGAGGAGAAGCGCGCAACCTACCCCCCCACCGAGGCCCCATCTGGTACAGAGAGACCAAAGTGCCCTGCCACATCGGCGGCGTGGGCGGCGAACGTGTCGGCCGTGCCGAGGTCGCGGCCGGGCGAGCCGTCGAACCGCAGGATGGGGACGCGCTCGCGCGTGTGGTCCGAGCCCGGGAACGTCGGGTCGTTGCCGTGGTCGGCCGTCAGCGTGAGGACGGCGCCCGAGGGCAGTGCCGCCTCCAACTCCGGCAGCGCGGCGTCGAAGGCTTCGAGCGCGGCCGCGTAGCCGGCCGGGTCGTTGCGGTGGCCGTAGAGCTCGTCGAAGTCGACCAGGTTGGTCCAGACGAACGTGGGCTCGCCGGACGCCGCCGCCTGGCGGATCGCCGCCAGCGTCTTGTCGATGCCGTCGGCGTTGCCGGCCGTCTTCGTCTCTCGGTCCACGCCGGCCCCGCCGAACAGCGCCGCGATCTTGCCGACGCAGACCGTCCGCACGCCGGCGCGCCGGAGCCGGTCGAGGAGTGTCGGCGCGTGGGGCAGCAGCGAGTAGTCCTTCCGCTTGGCGGAGATCCGCTGGTAGGCCCCGGGATCGCCCTCGAAGGGCCGCGCGATGACGCGCCCGACCGCGTGCTCGCCCACCATGACCTGCTCGCGAGCGACCTCGCACATCCGGTACAGCTCCGCCAGCGAGATCGTGCCGACGTGCGCCGCGATCTGAAAAACGCTGTCAGCCGACGTGTAGACGATGGGCCGGCCCGTCCGCTGGTGCTCGGCGCCCAGCTCCGCGATCACCGTCGTCCCGGACGCCGGCGCGTTCGAGAGCACGCCGTCGACCCCCGCGCGCTGGCAGAACGCGTCGATCACGTCGGGGGGAAACCCGTCGGGGTAGGTCGGGAACGGCGTCTCCAGCACGAGCCCCGCCAGTGCCCAGTGACCCGTCGTGGAGTCCTTGCCGGCCGCGCGCTCGGTCAGCCGTCCCCACGAGGCGGCCGGCGCGTCGACCGCCGGCAGCCCGTCGACCAGCTTGCCCAGCCCCCAGCGCGTCAGGTTCGGCAAGGCCGGCCGCTGCTGGCGGACGACGTGACCGAGGGTGTCGGCCCCGACGTCGCCGTAGGCCTGGGCGTCCGGCGCGTCGCCGACGCCGGCGCCGTCGAGGATGATGGTGACGTAGAGGGGGGAAGGCATGGGGCAAGAGGCACGGGTCAAGGGGCAGAAGGTGCAGTGGTCGAGGCGGCGGTGCCAGCAGCGTCGGGCGAAGTCGCTGGAACTTTTCCCTCCAGATCGGGCATCCTGCCGACCCTCCCGTGTCGGGCCCCGTGCCCCATGCCCCGCGCCCCATGCCCTCTCTCCCCCCCCTCCTCGCCATCGAGACCTCGTGCGACGACACCGCCGCGGCGGTGTGGATGGACGACCGACTCGCGTCGAGCGTCGTCGCGGGGCAGCGGGTCCACGAGCGGTTCGGCGGCGTCGTGCCGGAGCACGCGAGCCGGGCGCACGAGCGGCTCATCGTGCCGACCGTCCGGGCCGCGCTCGACGAGGCCGGGATCGCGATGGGCGACGTGGGAGCCGTCGCCGTGACGGTCGGGCCGGGGCTGGCGGGGTCGCTGCTGGTCGGGCTGAGCGCGGCCAAGGGGATCGCCGTCGGAGCTGGGATCCCGCTCATCGGCGTCAACCACCTCGAGGGCCACGTCTACTCGGTGATGATCGAGGACCCGCGGCCGCCGTTGCCGTTCCTGTGCCTGACCGTCTCCGGCGGCCACACGCTGCTGACGCTCGTCGAGGAAGGATTCCAGCACCGCGAGCTGGGGCGGACGCGCGACGACGCGGCGGGCGAGGCGTTCGACAAAGTCGCCAAGCTGCTCGGGCTGGGCTACCCCGGCGGACCCCACATCGACCGGCTGGCGGCGGAGGGCGACCCGGCGTTCCTGCGCCTGCCGTCGCCGCGCCTGGGGCCGAAGGGCCGACGCGGCGACGCCCTGTTCGACCTGTCGTTCAGCGGCATCAAGACGGCCGTCCGCTACTGGCTGGCGGACCTGGGCGACGACCGCGAGCGGATCGTCGAGGACCACCGCGCCGACGTAGCCGCGTCGTTTCAGCGCGTCGTGGTCGAGTCGCTGGTGGCTGGCGTGCGCGAGGCCGTGGGGCAGACGGGCGTCCGCGCCGTCGCCGTCGTCGGCGGCGTCTCGGCCAACCGGGGCCTGCGGGCGGCGATGACCTCGGCCGGCGCCGTCGACGGGTTCGAGGTGTTCGTCCCCGACCCCGCGCACTCGGTCGACAACGCGGCGATGATCGCGGTCACGGCCGCGGCGAAGTGGGCGGCGGGCGAGGTCTCGGACCTGGGCGTTGGGGCGACGCCGAGCCTGGCGCTGTAGCACCTGGATTCCTCATTCCTCAGCCAACCCGCCGTCGGGCGGCTGCGATCTTCGGACCGATGCTCGTGCTCCTCGTCCTCCTCGCGCTCGCCGCGCCCACCGCCGACGGAGTGGCCGGAGCTCGGGTGGAGCAGGCCGCCGTCGCAGTCGCGCGGGCCGACGTCGCGTGCTGCGGCGGCGAGGTCACCGAAGGCGACGCGTCGCATCCGTGCGCGCCGGGCGAGTCCTGTCCGTCGCCGGGAGGGTGCTGCGCGTGTGTCTCGTGCTGCAAGCGGGTGGCGAGCGCGCCCGTCGACCTGCGGCCGGAAGGGAGGGAGGGTCCGCTGTCGCACGTGGTTCTGCCGGGGAGACGCGCGGGCGTCGAGGAGGTCGATGCCGTCTGGCATCCGCCGCGGGGCTGGCCGTCGTCCTGACGCCGGCGCGTCGCGCCCGGCCCCCGCCGCCTGTTGCCAGACCTCCGCCGCACCGCCACTGGGGCGCGTGTGGCCGTTCCCCCCGACTCCATGTTCGCCTCGTTCCAGACCCGTATCGGGCCTGCTCTCCTCGTCCTGCTGGTCCTCGTCGCCAGCGCCCCCGCGTCCGCCCAGCACGCGGTCTCGGTCCGCGTGACCGACGAGCACACGGGCGCCCCGCTCCCCGGCGCGACGGTCGTCGCCGACACCGACCCGCCAGCTGGCGCCTCCACCGGTCCCGACGGCGTCGCCCGCTTTACCGACCTCCCCGCGGGCGACCGCGCGCTGGCGGTCTCGTTCGTCGGTTACCAGCCCGCGACCATCGTGGTCACCCTCCCCCTGGCCGGCGATGCGCCCGTCGAGGTGGCGCTGGAGGAGGACGAAGAGGCCCTCGACGACGTGGTCGTCTCCGCGACGCGGACGAGCCGGACCATCGCCGACCTCCCGACACGCGTCGAGACGATCGCGGGCGAGGAGATCGACGAGAAGGTGTCGATGGAGCCGTCCAACATCACGATGCTCTTGAACGAGTCGCCGGGGATCGTCGTCCAGCAGACGTCGGCGGTCTCGGGCAACGCGTCGATCCGCATCCAGGGGCTCGACGGCCGCTACACGCAGCTGTTGAAGGACGGCTTCCCGCTCTACGGCGGGTTCTCGGGCGGGCTGTCGCTCCTCCAGGTGCCGCCGCTCGACTTGCGCCAGGTCGAGATCATCAAGGGCCCGGCCTCGACCCTCTACGGCGGCGGCGCCATCGCCGGCTTGGTCAACCTGGTCTCGCGCGAGCCCCGGCTCGGCGCGCCGGAGCGGTCGGTGCTGGTCAACGCGACGAGCGCGGGCGGCGTCGACGTGGGCGCGTTCCTCGCGACGCGCGACGCGCGGGTTGGCTACACGCTGTTGGCCTCGGCGAACGGTCAGGGCGCCTACGACGGCGACGGCGACGCGTTCACCAACCTCCCGCGGACCCGACGCGTGACGCTCGCCCCGCGCGCGTTCTACTACCCGTCCGCCGCGACGACGCTGTGGGCCGGCCTCTCGGGGACGGTCGAGGACCGCGAGGGCGGCGACCTCGCCGTGATCGAGGACGGCGCCGACGGCTACGCCGAGCGGAGCGAGAGCGTTCGCCTGACGTCGCAGCTCCGGCTCGACCACGCGGTCTCGGACGCTCTCACGCTCACCGCCAAGCAGAGCACGACCGCGTTCGACCGTCGCCTCGCCCTGCCGGGTTACCGGTTCGAGGGCTTCCAACTGGCGACCTACGCCGAGGCCTCCGCCTTCCTCGACCGCGAGGCCTACGACCTCGTCGTGGGCGTCGACCTCCGCACCGACGCCTTCGACCCGCGCGACGCCGTCGGGCCGCCGCTCGACGACGACCGGCTCACCGTCGGCGCCTTCGTGCAGGACACCCGCGACATCGGCGACCGGCTGGCCGTCGAGCTGGGGCTCCGGGCCGACTGGCACGACGAGCACGGCGCGTTCGTGCTGCCCCGCGCCTCGGCGCTCGTCCGCCTGGCCGACGGCGTGGTGCTGCGGGCGACGGGCGGGCTCGGCTACAAGCCGCCGACGGTCTTTCTGGAGCCGTCCGAGGGCCGCGCCTTCCGGGGCGTCTTGCCCCTCGACGAGACGGTCGAGGCCGAGACCTCCGCCGGCGGCACGGTCGACGTCAACGTGCAGACGGTCCTCGGTGGCCGCGTCACGCTGTCGCTGAACCAGGCCGCTTTCCTCACCCGCTTGGACGGCGCCTTGGTCCCGACCGGCGACGTCGGGCCGGGCCTCCTGCGGTACCGGAACGCCGACGGACCCGTCCGCACGCGCGGCCTGGAGACGAACGCCCGCTTCGGCTTGGGCGACCTCAAGCTGTTCCTCGGCTACGTCTTGCTCGACGCCACCGAGGCGGACCCGGCCGGCGGGGACGCGCGCCGCGACATCCCGCTCACGCCCGCCCACAAGACGTACTCCGTGCTGGTGTGGGAGCGTCACGGCCAGGGCCGCGTCGGGCTGGAGGCGTACTACACCAGTCCCCAGACGCTCCCCGACGGCGAGCGCACGGAGGGCTACTGGGTGACGGGCCTCATGGGCGAGTGGCGCGTCGGGCCAGCCCGCGTCTTCCTCAACCTGGAGAACCTGCTCGACACCCAGCAGACGAACTATGGGCCGGTCGTGCTCGGCGCGCGGGCCACCCCGACGTTCGCCGACATCTGGGCGCCAACCGACGGGTTCATCGCCAACGGCGGCGTCAAGCTGGCGCTGTAGAGGTTTGGGGTTCAGGGTTCGGGAGCTGATGGCCCCTACGCGAACGACCTCCGCCGGTCGGCGGGGGCGCGGTTCATCGAGACGGGTCGACCTCTCGGGCGACGAACCCTGAACCCCCAAACCCCAAACCCTCCCGTCAGTGGCCGCCCGCCATCGCCAGCGCGCCCGGCTTGTCGTGGACCGCGAGCCGGTCGTGGAGCGACTGGCTGGCGTCGTTGAGCCCGATCACCTCGACCTCGACGCCCCGGCGGCGGAACCGGAGCACGGCCCGGTCGATGGCGTCGACCGCCGAGCCGTCCCAGACGTGGGCCTTGGACAGGTCGATGACGACGCGGTCGACATCCTCCTGGTAGTCGAACGTGGCCAGGAAGCCTTGGACGGTCACGAAGAAGAGCGAGCCGGTGACGGCGTAGGTGTGGGTCCGCCCGAGCGGGCCGTGGTCCTCCTCCATCTCCATGAACGCGTGGTTGGCCACCTCGCGGGCGAAGAACAGCGCGCTCAGGACGACGCCCGCCAGCACGCCGATCGACAGGTCGTGCGTGATGACGACGGCCGCGACCGTCACCAGCATCACGAACGACTCCGACTTCTTCCCCTTCGCGAGCGCCGGGATCGAGCCCCAGTCGAACGTCCCGATCGACACCATCACCATGACGGCGACGAGCGCGCCCATCGGGATCAGCACGAGCCAGTCGGACAGGACCAGGATGAACAGCAGCAGGAACGCGCCGGCCGAGAACGTCGACAGCCGCCCGCGCCCGCCCGACGACACGTTGATGACCGACTGGCCGATCATCGCGCAGCCCGCCATCCCGCCGAACATCCCGGAGATGACATTCGCGATGCCCTGCCCGCGTGCCTCGCGGTTTTTGTCCGAGTCCGTGTCCGTCCGCTCGTCGACGATCTGCGCCGTCAAGAGCGACTCGATCAGGCCGACGAGCGCGAGCGCGAACGAGACCGGGAAGATGATGGAGAGCGTCTCCCACGTCAGCGCGACGGCGGGGAGCGAGAACAGCGGCATCACCGTGGGCAGCTCGCCCATGTCGCCGACCGTGTTGAGGCCCCAGCCGCCGGCCAGCGCCAGGCTCACGGCGGTCAGCGCCACGATGGCAACGAGCGGCGACGGGACCGCGGTCGTGATCCGCGGCAGGCCGTAGATGATCGCCAGCCCGGCGGCCACGAACGCGTACATCATCCAGCCCTGGCCCGCGAACTGCGGGAGCTGCGCTAGGAAGATCAGGATGGCGAGCGCGTTGACGAACCCGACCATCACGGCCTTCGGGACGAACTTCATGGCCCGCCCCAGCCGAAAGGCGCCGAACGCGAACTGGATGACGCCGGTCAGGATCGTCGCCGCGAACAGGTACTCCAGCCCGTGGTCGCGGACGAGCGTGATCATCAGCAGCGCCATCGCGCCGGTCGCGGCCGAGATCATGCCCGGCCGGCCGCCGACGAACGACGTCGTGACGGCGATCACGAACGAGGCGTAGAGCCCCACCTTGGGGTCGACGCCGGCGATGATCGAGAACGCGATGGCCTCGGGGATCAAGGCCAGGGCCACCACGACGCCCGCGAGCAGGTCGGCGCGGACGTTGCCGAACCACTCGTGGCGGAGCGTGGCGGGATCGAGAGAAGCGGGCAGGCGGAGCGTCAAGCGGACAGAGGGGAGCGACAAACAAAAAGGACCCGCGCACCGGGCGCGGGTCCTGAGGCCGGGCATCAACCGTGCCGGACGCGCTGAAACTACGGTCTCACGCCAGTTCCTGACGGCCGGTGGCCCGTCTTCTCCTAGCCTCTACGCCGGAAGCCCTTCCGTTCTTTCTCCCTCCCCACTCGTCGCTCGTGCCCGAGGCCTGGCGACTCTCCCACCGGGCAGGCTTTTCCTAGCGCCGCCGTGTCGCGTGGCCAGCGGGCGTCCGCTCCAAGACCCACCCGCCGCTTCGGGACAGATCGGCCAGCCACGTTCGAGGACTGGCCCTCTCGGGCGACCGCGCCTAGGTGCGGAGCGAGGCGAGGAGGTCGTCCCACAGCCGAAGCGACTCTGCGCGCTCGGACTCGGGGGGGACGGCGAGCGCGAGGGCGACTCGGGAGCCGAACCCGGGGTCCGACAGCCACTCGTGGACTCGCTGGAGGCGCAGGCCCAAGGACGAGACCTCGGTGACGAGCTCGCGCCCTGGCTGCCCCCCAGCCGGCCGCGCTCCCGTGCGGAGCGACTCGACCGTCCGGAGGGCGGGCGGCGGCGGGGGGATCCGAGACCCGGGAGGAGGGGGCGGCATCGGGGGCGCGGGCGGAGGCTCGGGCCGCTCTCCGACGTGGCTGGGCATCGTCGCGAGCCCTTCCCCTTCCGCCCACCGGATCGAGAGCGTGCCGTCGGGCCCTTCGAGCGCTGCGTCCACGGTGTCGCCCTCCTGCGCGTCGAGGGCGAGGGCGACGGGCCCGAGGTACAGCCACGGCCGGTCGCCGAAGCCCGGGTCGCCCGGCAGCCGCAGCGCGTCGAGGGCGTCGACGGCCTGCGCGAGGAGGTCGGCCGGCGGGCTCTGGCCGTAGACCCGGGCCTTGACGAGTGCATGCTGTGTGGCCACGAACACGGTGGCGCTCCCCGTCGTCGAGGGTGCCCGGGCGGCGCGGAGCACCGCGCGGGCATCGAGGCCGCGAACCGCGAGGGGCTCCGGCGGCGCCTTCCCGGGCTCGCCCGTCCGGAGCTCCCGTTCCTGCTGGGCCGCCACGGCGGCGTCCCGCTCGTCCCGGTCGAGGGGCCCCCAGGGTGTACTCGTGACGGTCGTGCGGCCCACTCGGGCCGACGCGTACAGGAGGGCGAACGAGGACGGCGGGTCCACCGTTGCCGCCCCGACGCGGACGGCGCCGTCTCGGACCGGCACGGGGTCCGGTCGGCGGCGCGCGGAGTCGAGGAGGCGGTCCCACACGGCGACGTCGTCGTGGAGACGGCCGTCGGTGCCGGTCCACGTGATGGACACGCCCAGGGCCGGGCCGACGCGCTCCCACGAGAACTCCCGCCGGTCGGCCACGGTCACGAGCTCGCCGCCGAGCCAACCGGCCACGGTCCGGGGCGCGTTGCGGACGTCCCGCACCGACTCGTCGGCCCCCCGGTAGGCCTGGAGCTCGGCCCACCGCTCGCGGCGGAGCTCGACGCTTCCAGGACGGTCTCCACCCGACGTCTCGACACGCAGCACGCCCACGCTCGCTCGGAACTCGACGTCCGCCCGAGACCCGGCGGCCGTCAGCGCGATGGGGCCGGCCTGGAACACGTCGGAGCCCGCTGGCGACGCATCGTCCTCGATGCGGAGGGCGCTGGCGACCCGGCCCATGACGGCGTCGAGGTCGCCCGTGCTCGCGAGATCGACGTCGAGGACGCCCACGCCGAGGTCGACCAAGACCGTCCATCGGGAGAGCCCACCCACGCGGTAGTCCTCCGACGTGAGCCACTGGTACGCGACGCCTGGGTGGACGCCGAACGTCACGGGTCGCTCGGCGATGAGGGCCGAGAACGTCGCGCGGTCGTCGTAGCGGACCACCTGCTCCACCTCGGCGGGCGTCGGCGACCGGCGGCGGTCCGCGATCGCACGTCGGCGGGTCCCAGCGGCGTCGGCGAAGCGAGCCGGGAGCCCCCGCCGCAGCGTCCGGGTTGCGCCCGGCGTCGCGTAGCGGGACACCGACACGGCGAGGCCGAGGCCTCGGAGGTGAGCCTGGGCCCACGAGTACCCGTCGGGGAGGGCGATCCAGAGCGTGCCGACGGGGGCGGCGTGCTGGGGGTCGGACGGGGACATGGCGGGAGGAATGAAGCACGCCGAGGGTACGGCCGACCTAGCACGCGGGCGGCCTCGTCCGTCGGCTCTCGGGGCCGAAGGCGCGGGGACCCGTGCCCAGCGGGCGCGGTAGCACGTCCATGCCTACCCCGCTTCCGCCCCAAGCCTTCCGCCGCGTCGACGAGACCGACGACGCCCGGTTCTACGCCGCGCCCCGGCTCGTCCACCACATCGACGACGGCGCCCAGGCCGCCGTCACGGCCCTCTACCGCCGGCTGGTCCCGTCCGGCGCCGACGTGCTCGACCTGATGTCGAGCTGGGTGAGCCACCTCCCGGCCGACCTCGACCTCGGCCGCGTGACCGGGTTGGGCATGAACGAGACCGAGCTGGCCACCAACCCGCGCCTAACCGAGCGCGCCGTCCAGAACCTCAACGTCACCCCGGCGCTGCCCTTCGCGAACGCCGCGTTCGACGCCGCGCTGTGCTGCGTGTCGGTCCAGTACCTCACGCGCCCCGTCCAGGTGTTCGCCGAGGTCGGCCGCGTGCTCCGGCCGGGCGCCCCGTTCGTGGTCACGTTCTCGAACCGCTGCTTCCCGACCAAGGCCGTCGCCGCGTGGCGCGCGTACGACGACGACGGCCACGCGTCGCTCGTCGCCGAGTACGCCCGCCTGTCCGGCGCCTTCGGCCCAGCCGAGGTCCACGCCCACCAGCCGGCCTGGGGCGACCCGCTGCTCGGCGTCGTGGTCCGAGCGCTCGGGTCTGGCTAGCGCCCCCCCGTAGCATCGGCGTCGGGTGCGTCGACGGTGGCCGCCTCGCGCGGGCCGGCGGTCTTGACGTAGCGGTCGAGCCACTGGTCTTGCTCCCACAGCATGTGGAGCAGTGACTCGCGGCCGCGGTAGCCGTGGCTCTCGGCCGGAAGCAGCACCAGCCGGGCCGTCCCGCCGAGCCCCTTCAGCGCCCCGTAGAGCCGTTCGGACTGGAGCGTGAACGTGCCCGGGTTGTTGTCGGCGTCGCCGTGGACGAGCAGGATCGGCTCGTCAATGGTGTCGGCGTGCATGAACGGGCTCATGCCGACGTAGAGCATCGGGTCGTCCCAGAACGTCCGCTCCTCGCGCTGGAAGCCGAACGGCGTCAGCGTCCGGTTGTAGGCGCCGGAGCGGGCGATGCCGGCGCGGAACAGGTCCGAGTGCGCGAGCAGGTTGCCGACCATGAACGCCCCGTAGCTGTGGCCCCCGACGGCCACGCGGTCCGGGTCGACGACGCCGCGCGCGACGCCGGCGTCGATGGCCGCCTGGGCGTTCATCACCAGCTGCTCGCGGAAGGTGTCGTTCGGCTCCACGTCGCCCTCGCCGACGACCGGGAACGAGGCGTCGTCCAAGACGGCGTAGCCCCGGGTCACGAACGGGACGGCGCCCCAGTAGCTGACGGACGTGAACTGGTACGGGCTGTCGGTCCGCTGGCCGGCCGCGTCGGCGCTCTTGAACTCGGTGGGGTAGGCCCAGACGAGGGTCGGGAGCGGGCCGTCGGCGGGGTCGTGGCCGGGCGGGAGGTAGAGCGTGGCCGTGAGCGGGACGCCGTCGGCGCGGGTGTACTCCAGCGTCTCCTTGTGAACGGACGCCAGCTCGGGGTACGGGTGCGGAAAGCTCGTCAGCGCCCGCACGTCGCCGGTGCCCAGGTCGCGGGCGACGTAGTTCGGGGGGTCGGTGACGGTCTCGCGGCGCGTGAGCAGGACGGTCCCAGGCTCGCCCAGGAAGTCGACGGGGACCTCGTAGTACGGGGCCTGGGACCGGAACAGCTCGGTGCTGGCGCCGGTCGCCAGGTCGAGGCGGCGGACGAACGGTCGGTTCCCCTCGTCGGAGGCGCCCTGGCCGCTCCAGAACGAGGCGTCGCCGTCGAGCACGAGCACGTCGCGGCCGACCGCGTTCGGCCGCGTCATCGGCCGGCCGGGGTCGTCGTAGCGGTTCTCGAACGAGACCGTGAACAGCTCGCGCGTCGTCCGCGCGGTGGGGTCGAGAACGTGCGCTCGGCGCGTCCGGTCCTGCCAGGTGTACTCCTCGACGAGGGCCGTGTCGTCGTCGCCCCAGACCACGCCGCCGTAGCGGAGCGCCAGCGTCGCCAGGGTCGTGCCGACGCCGGTGAACGGGGCGTCGAGCGTGACCAGCCGGTCGCGGACGTCGGCCGGCGCGCCGGCGTCGCCGCCGTCCTGGGCCTCGGCCCAGACGAGGGTGGCCGGCGCGTCGGCGCGCCACTCGTGCCCACGGGGGCCCGTCGGGACCGACCCGAACGCGATGGGGACGCGCTCGGCCAGCGGCGCGTCGTGGACCATGGCCACGCGGTCGCCGGTCGCCAGGTCCCACACCTCGACGCGGTTGGGGAAGCGGGCCCACGGGACGAGGTACGAGTACGGCCGGTGCCGCGTCTCGGTGAGCAGGTACCGGCCGTCGGGCGACGGGTCGAACGACGTGATCACGCCGGCCGGCCCGACGCCGCGCGCGTGCTCGTCGTGCGCGAGCGGGACGACGACGAGTTGGCCCGTCATGTAGTGGTCGAACAGCGCCTCGTCGCGCGGGCTCTCCAAGAGGTCCTGGTACGTCCGCGCCGGCGCCGCCTCCCCCATCGACTCCTGGACGACCGGGCCCGTCGGGACGACGACCTCGGCCGGCGCCGCGACCCGGTCCGTCGGGACGATCCGGACGACGAGCGCGTCACTCGACGGGAGCCACGCATACGCCGCGCCCGGCGCGGCGTCGTTGACGGCGTTGCCCACGGCGAGCCGGGCCCGCGCCGTCGCCACGTCGACCGTGTAAAGCTCGACGCGGGCCTCGCGGTCGACGAGGACGGCTAGCGCCGAACCGTCGGGGCTCCACGACGGGCTCCGCAGGCGGGCGCCGGCGGGGAAGCCCGTCACCGGCCGCTCGTCGTCGCCCGTGACCGACCGCAACGTGACGCCGGTGTAGCCGCTCGCCCGGCTCGGCCCCGTCGTCCGCGGGTTGATGCGGACGCCCGCCAGCCCCAGCTCGGGCTCGGCCAGCTCGGCGACGGGCGGCGCGCTCGGCTGGGCCAGCAGCGCCATCGTCTCGCCGCCGGGCGCCAGCGACACGGCCGGCGTCCGCGGCGCGTCGACGAGCGCCGCCAGCTCGGGTGCGGGCGTCTGGTACGCGAGCGGGTCGTCCTGCGCGAGCGCGGGGACGGCAAGCAGGACGGCGAGAATGGGGGCGAGGCGCATCGGGTCGGGCGGCGGGATCCCGAAGTATAGGGTGGGCCGCTCCCGACCTACTCGCCGTCGCGGAGCCGGTCGCCCAGGTCGGGCGGCGCGGTAAAGATGAGCGCGCGGCCCTGCCGCTGGAGCTGAGCCTGGTCGAGCAAGCCACGTTCTGCCAAGTCCAGCAGGTCTTTCCGAGCGGTCGGGTACGTCACGCCGTGGCTGGCTTGGTGGCGCTTGATCGTGTAGGTCAGGCCGGGGTGGCGGAGGGCGTGGCCGAGGAGCGCCACCTGCCGGTGGTTCATCCCTGAGGCCGGAGCGAGGAGTGCTCGCGTCTCACGCATCTCGCGTTTCCTCCGCTCGCGGTACGCCCGGAAGTCCCCCATTGCTCGTTCCAGGACACTGAGCTGAGAGAGGAAGAAGTAGGTCAGGTCGTTGCCGTCGGTCTCGGTGTAGAGGAACGACCTCGCGTAGCGAGCGGGGGCCTGGCGGATGAGCCGCGAGATCGGCAAGAACTCGACGAGCCAGAACCCCTGACGGAGCATCGACCAGTAGAACAGAGAGCGCGCGGTCCGCCCGTTCCCATCTACAAACGGGTGGTCGTAGCCGAGCCAGAAGTGGAGGGCGATCGAGCGGAGCGCCGGATGGAGGAACGTGCCCGGCTCGTCTTCCATCGTGTTTGCAAACTCACACATCGCTCTCAGCCGGTCGGGGAGCTCGGCCGCGGGGGGCGGTTGGTGGAGCACGGTCCCGCCGCTCCGGTCGTACACCGCCACGTCGTCGCGCTCGGGTCGGCGAAGGCCCTGAAGGTCGGGCGCGAGCGTTCCCTCAGTCGCGATCCGTTGGAGCTCGACGACGACGTCGGGTGTCAACGTCGTGTCCGCCAGCAGTCGGACTTGCTGCATCAGGCGGACGTTGTTCACGATCATCCGCTCGCTCTCGTCCCTTGGTGGACGGCCCGACCGGATAAGCTCCCTCGCGACCCGTCGCGTGGTCGCTGCTCCCTCGAGTTGGCTGGACGTGATGGCCTCCTCCTCCAGCGAACTGCGAATCAGGCGATCCCAATGTTCCGGCGGCGTCGCGTCTCCTGAGATGGAGAGGCTCCCTCCGATCTCCAAGTCGACGAGCCTCAGCATCCGGAGCATGTCGTCCGGGATGGTGTAGCCGAACTCGGCCCCGTAGCGATCCCGGAGCCGGATCGGGCGGCGCTCGGACAGCCGTGCCGTCTTGATCGCGAACCACCACTCGTCGGGCGACAGCCCCTCCGGCGGGTCCATCCGCCGAATCGTGTCCCAGTGGCGGTACCTCCCCTCGACCATCGACCCGATCCGAGGGAGGTGGGTCCATACGTCGAGGAGCCGCCCTTGCTCTGAGATTCGCTCCTGGAGGACGGAGTAAGCCGGCGGCCGGGCAGGGAGCCTCATCGGGGTGGTTACTGGTCAGGTCACTATAACTCTCGCTTATAGTATATACTAAACTCCGCCGGGTCCAGCGTCTGGGGAGTCTGAGCCGAGACCCGTTCGCGGGCGTCCTCGGGTCGCAGGTCGAGCGCGATATCGGTGGCGGAGAGCACCCGCCAGCCCCGGGCACCCGCTTTCGGTCACGGTCGAAACGTGGCCGGGCTCAGTCGTCGGGCGTGCGGACGGCGTCGGCCCAGGACTCTCCGCCACACGCGGGGCAGGCGGGGAGCGTGTCGCCGGCCTGGACCCAGCGGACCTCGCCGCACCGCTCGCACCCGAGCGCGCCGTCGGCACGGGCGCGGTCGCCGACGCTGACGCGGTCGGGCGTCTCGACGTCCCACGGCGGCATCGTCCGGAGCCCCGGCCGGTGGTCGGCGGGGTCGAGGCAGTCGAGGCTGAGCACCCCTTTCTGCTCCATCCACACGCCGGCGACCTCGCCCAGGTGGCGGACGCCCTGGATCCGGAGCAGGCTGAACAGCATCTCGCGGTTGAGCTCGGCCTCGTCCATCTCGTCGGGCACCATCCGCCCGTCCGTGACGAGCGTCAGCGGCCGGCCCTCGACGAGGCGCTCGGCCGCTTCGGAGCGGTTGAGGAGCTCGGTGATCCCCCGGTTCAGCAACACGACGACCGTGACCACGACCATCCCGTGCAGCAACGGGACGTCGGGGTAGAACATCGGGTCGCCGACGGCCGAGCCCAGCGCGATGATGAGCAGGAACTCGACGAGCGAGAGCTGGCCGATGGCGCGGCGGCTCACCACGCGGACGGCGGCGAGCGCGTAGAGGTACATGATCGCCGTCCGGGCGGCGATCTCGGCGGCGAACCACAGGGGCACGTCGCCGAGGAACATCCGGTGGAGGTCGAACGGGGTGAGGTCGGACATGGGGGCGCGGAGAAGGGACGCAAGGCTACGCCCGCTCATACGGGACCGCACGGGACCGCAGGGTCCGCCGCACGTGGCCCTCTCAGCACCCCTCACCCCCGGGTCGAGTCCGGGGCAGGCTCTGTCCCTCCTCACTAGGGAGAGGGGACGTCGTCGGGCGATGCGCAGCCCTCTTCGTGACCGCCGTATCAGTCCACGCCGAGCGCCTTGTGGGTCTGGACCGAGACCCGCCACGTCGGGTCGCGGAAGCACAGGTCGAGTGCCAACCGCGTGGCCGCCGCCAGCCGGGGCCCGTCCTCGGGCTGGAGCCAGAGGTAGCGCCGCCCGTCGGGCTGGGGGCGGACGCGGGCCGCCAGCCCAGCGAACGCCTCGGGCCGGTAGTCGGGGACGACCAGCTTGAGCTCGTCGCAGGTCTCCAGCGACAGCCGGCCTTGGCCCAGCTTAGGGCTGCACACGACCCAGTCCGGGTGGGGCCCGTCGCCGAAGGCGTCGGCCAGCGTCTGCGTCCCGTTCGTCTCGACGGCCACGAAGAAGCCCTGGGCGTGGAGCGCGGCGACGAGCGCAGCGTCGGCCTGGAGCAGCGGCTCGCCGCCGGTGAGCACGCAGAAGCGGACGGGCCCGCCGGCCTCCGCCGCCGCCCGCGCGAGGTCGCCAGCCGAGAGCTTGACGGCGCCGGCCGGCGTGAAGTCGGTGTCGCACCAGCGCGCGCAGGCGTTGCCGTGGCGGGCCGCGTCGCGCTCGCGGTCGGCCTCGACCCCGCTCCACAGGTTGCAGCCGGCCAGGCGAACGAACACGGCGGGCCGGCCGGCCTGGGCGCCCTCGCCCTGGACCGTCCGCCACAGCGCCTTGACGGCGTAGCGCCGGCCCTCGGCCGGGGAGGCCGCCAGCCGGTCGGCCAGGCCGGCCTCGCGTTCGTCGGTGGGGAGCGTCGGGGGCATGAGCCAAGAAAACGCCCGCGCGCGACGGGTCGTCCGCCGAGTCGGGAACGGCCCGATTCTTCGCCGCTTGCGCGAACGGCGGAACACGCGCGAGCCGGTCCGATTCATCCCGTTCCTCTCACCCCCTCGCCCCATGGCCGACACCCCCTCCGCCGACAAGCAGCCCCAGACCTGGCCCGACCTCGCGATCGGGCTCTACGACAAGCTCACCGGCCGGAACGCCGAGATCGAGTACGACTTCGGCGACGACTTCGAGGTCCAGGTCCCGAGTGGGACCGGCCCCCAGGCCACGCACGCGACGTGGAAGATGAAGGGCAAGATCACGATCCGCACGCGCGACCCCGAGCACGGCGGCGCCGCCAAGAAATGATGCGCCAGATCCTCGTCGACGCCGACCTCGACCTCACGGTCGACGGCCACCCCGTCGCTGTCCGCGGCCACGGGGAGCGCGTCACGATCGCCGTCGACAGCGCGTCGACGGCCTACAAGCTGTTCCAGGCCAACCGGCCGGGCCGCCACCTCGTGCGCACGATCACCGACACGCTGGAGCAGTTCGGCATCGACGTCGAGGTGACGGTCGGTGGGCGGGCGGTGCTGGCGGCGGGCCCGTCGGCGCAGGCCGGGCGGATCGCCCGGGCCGTCGGGCTGGACGCGGTCGAGATCACGCCGCCGCCGGAGGCCACCTGGGTGGCGGCCGGAGTGGCGCTGTTGGCCGGGCTCGCCCTCGGGCTCCGGCGCTAGCGTGCCCGAGCTCTCTCCCGACGCCCCCGGCACACCGACGACGGACCGGCTGACGGTCGCCATCGCGGGCGCGTCCGGCTTCGTGGGGAGCGCGCTCCGCCGCGAGCTCCCGGCCGACTACGACCTGGTCGGCCTGACGCGGTCGCCCGCGCGCGCCGCGCGGAAGGACGACGGCGACCCGATCCGCTGGATGCACTGCGACTTGTACTCGCTGCGCGAGGTCGAGGACGGGCTCGGCGGCGCCGACCTCGCGATCTACCTCGTCCACTCGATGCTGCCGTCGTCGCGGCTGACGCAGGGGACGTTCGCGGACCTCGACCTCATCCTGGCCGACAACTTCGCTCGGGCGGCCAAGCGCGACGGCGTCCGCCAGATCGTCTACCTCAGCGGCCTGCTCCCCGACGACACGACGAACCTCTCGCGCCACCTCCGGAGCCGCTGGGAGGTCGAGCGGACGCTCGCCGGCCACGGCGTCCCCGTGACGACGCTGCGGACCGGGCTGGTGGTGGGCCGCGGCGGGTCGTCGCTGCGGATCCTGGTCAACCTGGTCCGGCGGCTCCCGGCGATGCTGCTGCCGTCGTGGACCGAGTCCGACACGCAGCCGATCGCGCTGCGCGACGTGGTCCGCGCGGTGCGGCTCGTGCTCGGGGCGCCGGACCGGTTCGAGGGCGTTTACGACGTGGCCGGCCCCGAGGTGATGACGTACCGCGAGATGCTGAAGCAGACGGCCGAGGTGCTGGGCGTCGAGCGGCCGACCTCGCGCGTCCCCCTCGTCACGCCCAAGCTGTCGACGCTGTGGGTGAGCCTGACGACGCAGAGCCCACGCGCGCTCGTCGGGCCCCTCGTGGCCAGCCTGCGCCACGACATGGTGGCCCGCGACAACCCCGTGCAGGAGGTGATCTCGCACGGCGCGCTGCCGTTCCGGGAGGCGCTCCGCGAGGCGGTCGCTCCCAGCGGGAAGCCGTTCCCGAACGCCCGCCACACCCACCGCAAGCAGGACGACGCGACGATCCGCGAGGAGCAGCTCGTCCGGTCGGTCCAGCGGTTCCGGCTGCCGGCGGGCCGGTCGGCCGAGTGGGCCGGGCGCGAGTACATGCGGTGGCTCGACGGGTTCGCCGGCCCGCTGATCAGCGTCCGCGTCGACGAGACCGAGGGCCAGTACGTGGCGCGGTTCCACGTCCGCCCGCTGCCCCGGCCGGTCCTGGAGCTGACGCACTCGCCGGACCGGAGCACGCCGGACCGGGCCCTGTTCTACGTCACCGGCGGCCTGCTCGCCGGTGCCGACGCGGGCCACCGCGCGCGCCTCGAGTTCCGCGAGGTGCTGGACGGGACCACGCTGCTGGCGGCCATCCACGACTTCGCCCCGCGCCTGCCGTGGCTCTTGTACCGGCTGACACAGGCCGTGGCCCACCTGTTCGTGATGGCCCAGTTCGGGCGCTACCTCGGGAAGCTGGCGGACAGCCCAGGATGAGGACTCATGATGTGTCTTCTCCCGCTCTGGACCGGAGGCTTCCAAAGCGAGCGCACACTCTCCCGACGCGTCATCCTGAGCCTGCGAAGGATCTCAACGCCGATGCTCCCACCCGACAGGACAGGGGCCGACGCGACGGAGAGCGTCGGGTGGCCGATCACCGGACGACCGTGAGCCGGGCGGGCCGAGCCTCGGCCCCGACTACCGCGCGGACGACGTAGACGCCGGCCGGGAGTGCCGAGGCGTCGAGCCACGCTGTGTGGCGACCGACTCCGCGCGGCCCTTCGGTGACGACGGCGACCTCACGGCCGAGCGCGTCGTAGAGCGACACCCGGACGTCGGTCGCCTCACTGAGACCGAACGACACCGAGCCGGTGCCCGAGACCGGGTTCGGCGCGGCGACGAATGAGAGGTCGAGCGCGCTGTCGTCCTCGGCCGCGACGGGTCCGTCCCCGGCGGCGTCGAGGACGTCTTGGGGCGAGTTGCACGCGCCGTCAGGGGCGTTCGACTCGATGATTACGCTCCCCGTTACGCCGGTGAAGGCTGGGGGGGCGCCCGAGATGAGCCCGGAGAGACCGACTGCGCACTCGCTCAACACATCGTTGCTGCGAATGGAGAGATCCTTCCCGGCGGAGGTGATCGCTCCGAGACCGTCGAGCGACGTCAGCACGTCGTTGTCGGAGATGATGAGATCCTCCCCGACGGAGGCGAGCGCGCCGAACCCACTGAGCGACGTCAGCGCGGCGTTGCCGTTGATGAGGAGATCCCCCCCGACGGAGGTCAGCGCGCCGAACCCGCCGAGCGACGCCAACGCGGCGTTTCTGCTAATGGAGAGACCCTCCCCGATGAAGGTCAGCGCGCCGAACCCGTCGAGCGACGTCAGCGCGGCGCTGCTGCCGATGCGGAGACCCTCCCCGACGGAGGTCAGCGCGTCGAACCCGTCGAGCGACGTCAGCGCGGCGTTGGTGATGATGAGGAGATCCCCCCCGACGGAGGTCAGCGCGCCGAACCCGCCGAGCGACGTCAGCGCGACGTTGCTGCCGATGAAGAGACGCCCCCCGACGGAGGCGAGCGCGCCGAACCCACTGAGCGACGTCAGCTCGTCGTTGAAGCGGACGGAGAGCTCCCCCCGACGGAGGTCAGCGCGCCGAACCCGCCGAGCGACGTCAGCGCGGCATTGCTGCCGATGAAGAGACGCCCCCCGACGGAAGCGAGCGCGCCGAACCCGCCGAGCGACGTCAGCGCGACGTTGTCGGATATGATGAGATCCTCCCCGACGGAGGTCAGCGCGCCGAGTGGAGTGAGATCCTCAATGTCAAATCCCCTGTTGATGGTGAGTCGGCCCGTGACCGCCGAGCAGGTCGAGGGGAAGGCGTCGACCTGGGCTTGAGACGTGAGGGTGTAGTCCGTCTCAGGGCAGTCCTGGGCGCGAGCCGGGGCGGCGGCCAGGAAGGCGAGCGCGGCGACGGAGGCGCAGAGGCGGATGGATCGAAGGAGCATGGGTCAGTCGGTGGAGCGAGCCGGGGACGGTCCAGGATAGCTGCAGGGCCTCTCCGGGCAAACGCGGAGTCGCGATCTCTTGCGCGTTGCATCCCTACGTATGGCTCGGGGTTGGCACACGCACCTCGACGTATCCCCGTGCCTCCGTGCGGCTCCTCGGTCGTCCTCCGTGCGTCGTCGAAGTCACCGCGCCTTGCCGTCGTCGTCGGGGATCCACCCCTGGGCGACGGCCTCGGCGTGGCCCCTCGCGCGCAGGACCGACGCCGGGTTGTCGAGGCGGCCGTAGCCCCAGGCGTGGCGCTCGGTCCGGTCGCCGTGGTAGTCGGTGTGGCTGTGCTCGCGGACGGTCGCCAGCACGTCGAGCCCGCGGACCGTCCCGAGGTCGGCCGCCAGCTTCCAGGTCTCGGCCTTGGTCAGCGCCATCAGCGGCGTGTGGACAGTGACGTCGGCGTCGAGCGCCAGCGACAGCGTCCGGGCCTGGGACTCGACGAAGGCGAGCCGGCAGTCGGGGTAGCCCGAGGAGTCGGTCTGGCACATCCCGCCGACCAGGTCGGTGATCCCTCGCGTGAAACCCAGGCTGGCGGCGGCGGTCAGGAACAGCGCGTTGCGGCCCGGCACGAACGACGCCGGGAGGGCCGGCGCGAGCGAGTGGGCGGCGCTCGTGTCGGCGGCTTCGTCCGCCAAGAGGGCCGAGCCGGACAGCACGCCGGACAGGTCGAGGACGGTGAGCGGGACGCCGGCCGCTTGGGCGATGGTCTGGGCCTGCTCGATCTCGACGGCGTGACGCTGGCCATAGCGGAAGGCGACGGCCTCGACCCGGTCGAACGCGCCGTGGTCCGGCGAGAGCGCCCAGAACAGGCACGTCGTCGAGTCCTGGCCGCCGGAGAAGAGGACGAGAGCTCGGGAGGAATCAGGCATCAGGGGTCAGGAATCGGGGGCGGCTTGGCACCCTTAGATGGGGCGGGGCTGCTACGTCCTCGTCCGCCCCGATCCTCTCCGACGAGTCGTTCCCGCGGAGGCGGGAATCCAGGGCGGGCGAGGCACCGAGGTCGCCACTCTGGGTCCCCGCCTCCGCGGGGATGACGGCCCGGGCGGAGGGAGCCCCTGTCACACCGGAGAACGTACGCGGCCCTGCTCATGTCCGGCCCGGACCCGCAAGATCGGATTCCTCTCCGCCGGTTCCTCTTTCCCATTTCCCCATCTCCGGCCCGCACCCCGGGTCATCTTAGGCCGTTGCTATCCTCGCCTCGCCCTCCGCCCCAGACATGGCCGACACGCCGATCCCGGCCGACCGCCTCGACGCCTTCCACCAGCGCGCCCTCGATCACACCCGGGCGTCGCTGGCGCACATGGCGACGTACGGGATCGAACCAGAGGGCCGCGTCGCCTTGTTCCTCCCGCCCGACACGCGCCAACGCGAGATCCACCGGATGCCCTACGCGCACGCCGCGCGGCAGGTGGTCCGCTACACGACCGAGCCCGGCGAGTTCACGGCGCTGTGCCCGTTCTCGGGCCTGCCCGACTCGGGGACCGTCGAGATCGAGTACGTCCCGGGCTCGTGGCTCCTGGAGCTCAAGAGCCTGAAGTACTACCTGATGAGCTGGCGCCACATCGGCGCGGCCCAGGAGGACATCACAGCGCTCCTGTTCGAGGACCTGATGCGCCACCTCGGCGACCCCCACCGGCTCGTCGTCACGACCGACTACACGGTCCGCGGGGGGATCCACACCGTCTGCGCCGTCGACAGCCGCGAGCAGCCGTCGGGCTCCGGCGACGAGGCGGGCGGCGACGGCGCCGCGCCCTGACCTCCGCCTCACCCAACGAGTCATCCCCGCGGAGGCGGGGACCCATGCGGCCCCGCACGTGTGAGGCTCCGCCGCGACCCGGCCCCTCACCCCGTCCCTCTCCCGGTGGGAGAGGGGACTCCAGGACACCCTCCGTGCTGTCTTGGGGAGGGACCTGAGAACGAGCCCGCTTCCGACCTGACGTCGCCCGACCCCACTGCCCTCAATGAAACGAATCCTCCTACTCCTGGTCGTCCTCGGCCTCGTCGCGGCTGGTGCCGTGGCGTGGCTGGCGTTCCTCCCGAACGTGGGCGGCGACGAGCGCCACAGCGTCCGCCTGCCGGGCGGGACCGGGTTCGAAGCCGCGCTCGACTCGCTCGACGCGGCCGGCGCGCTCGGGAGCCGGGCCTCGATGACGACGTTCGGCCGGCTCACCGGCTGGGCCGACCAGGTCAAGACGGGCCACTACTACATCGAGCCGGGCATGAGCAACTGGGCCGTGCTCGACAAGATCCGGAAGGGGCTCCAGGACCCGATCCGCATCACGATCCCGCCGGGCAGCCGGCCCGAGCGGACGGCGCGCGTGCTCCGCAACCAGCTCGGGACCGACTCGACCGAGGTCGCCCAGCTCCTGCGCGACCCCGCCTTCGCCGAGTCGCTCGGGACCGACGTCGCCCACCTCCACGGGCAGATGCTGGCCGAGACGTTCGACATGTACTGGACCGACGACGCCGAGACGGCGCTCCGCCGGATCCACGAGCGCTACGGCCGCTTCTGGACCGACGAGCGCGAGGCCCAGGCCCAGGCCCTCGGTCTGACACCGGACGAGACCGTCACGCTGGCGTCGATCGTCGAGTGGGAGGCCCGCAAGCCCGAGGAGCGCCGCACGATCGCGGGCCTCTACCTGAACCGCCTGCTCGGGCGCACGTCGTCGGGCACGATGCGCCTCCAGGCCGACCCGACGGTCCAGTTCGCACTGATGGAGGAGGACGGCGAGCCCCGCATGCGCCGCCTCTTCTTTTCCGACTACGCCTTCCCGAGCGCCTACAACACCTACCTCATCGACGGGCTCCCGCCCGGGCCCATCACCAACCCCTCGGACGGGACCATCGACGCGGTGCTGAACAACGAGGAGAACGACCTCCTCTACTTCGTCGCCGACGGGACCGGCGGGCACGACTTCAGCAGGACGCTCGCGGAGCACAACGCGAAGGCGGCCCGCTGGAGCGAGTACATGCAGGAGCAGACGCGCATCCGCCAGCAGCGCGAGGCGGCCGAAGGTGCGCAGCCGTAGGTGGTGAGCCGGTGGATCCGACGGCGCCGGGGTCCTTCGAGAGCGAAGAGGGTGCAGGGTCGGGTCGGAACCGCTCCCCTCTCTCCTCCCCCTCCGCCCCACGGCTTCAGCCGAGCGCGGGACTGACCGACACACTGATCTACTGACGCACTGCCCCACCGAATGCGCCCGGTCCTGACGCTCGCCACCGCCCAGCTCCGGGCCGACCTCCGCCACGCCCGCTCGGGCCGGCGCGGGGCGGGCCGCCTGGCGACGACGATGGTGGCGTACGGGTTCTCGGGCGTCGTGCTGGCGCTCTCGCTGGGCCAGGCCGACGCGCCGACGGCCCTGTTCGTCGGCGGCAGCTTCGGGATCGTGCTGGCCGCGTTCGGCGTGGTGGGCTCGTACGACGAGCTGATGGGGCGGCCCCGCGACAACGCCTGGCTGGCGACGCTGCCGGCGTCGGAGCGGCAGCACTACGCGGCGCGGCTGGCCAACATCGGGGTCTACGTGGCCCTGATGGCCGTCGGCATCGGGCTGCCGGTCGGCGTGCGCGTCGGGCTGGCGCACGGGTCGGTGCTGGGCGGCCTGGTCGGGCTCGGCATCGCGGGGGCCACGCTGTGGACGGCGCTGCTGGCGCTGGGCGTTCTGTGGGGGCTCACGTTGGCGCTCCCGGTCCGGGCTCTCCGCTCGGCGCTCTCGGTCGCGCGGACGGGCCTGATCGCGGTGCTGGTGCTGGGCTTCCAGTTTGTCGGCTCGTCGCCCGAGGCGCTGTCGGCGCCGTGGTGGCCGGGGGCCTGGATCGCCGACGTGCTGGGCGGCCAGGCGACCGTCGGGCTGGCGGCCTTGGCCGGCTCGCTGTTGGCGTTCGGCGTCGCGTTCGGCGCCGTCTTCCCGCACCGCTACTTCCGCCTGCTCCGCCTCCTGGCCGACGGGTCGCGACGGGACGGCGCCCGGACTCGGCTCGGGCGCCAGATGACGGCGGTCGAGCGGCGGTCCACGCCGAGCGGCCCGCTCCGCGCGGCCTACGGGTTCGCCACGGCCGCCTTCGCCGACGACCGGCTGGTGCGGGGCCGGCTGTGGCCGGCGGCGCTGCTGCCCGCCGGGTTCGTCGTGTTCGGGTGGCTCAGCGGCGGGCTCGACAGCCTGATCGGCGCCGGGGCGAACGGCGCGCTGATCGGCACGCTCAACGTGATGCGGGACGCCGAGACGCAGCTCCACCTGTCGATCCTGGTCGTCCTGCTGTTCTGCGTCCAGACGCTCGTCCAGACGCTCCAGACGTCGGACCACGCCGAGGCGTCGTGGGTGTTCGGCGTGCTGCCCGAGGCGCGGCCCCGCCTGGCCCAGCTCGGGGCCCAGAAGGCGCTGACGTGGCGCGTGCTGTTCCCGCTCCACGTCGGGATCGCGGTCCTGCTGACGCTCTCGATGCCGGCCGCGGCGGCGGTGCTCCACGCGGCGTTCTGGTTCGCGATGTCGGCCGCCGTCTCGCGCGTGATGGCGGTGGCGCACCGGTCGCCGCCGTTCTCGAACCGGGGGGACCGGTTCAACGCGGCCTCCCGGTTCGGCCCGCTGCTGGTGTCGATCCCGGCCTCGATCGGCGTGATGGTCCTCCAGGTGTGGGCGTTCGCGACGGCCGGGCGGGCGCTGGCCGTGACGGCGGGCGTGCTGATGGCCTCGGCGGTGGTGGGCGAGGTCGTCCTCCGGTGGCCCCAGCGGCGCCGGCCGGTGCCCGTCGGACCGCTCCTCACGCACGCGGCCCCCGCCGGATAAGGCAGAGGCCGCGAACCGTCCGGACGGAGAGGGCTACTCGTCGGTGCCGCCGCGCCGCGAGCGCGAGCCCGAGGACCGGCTGCCCGACGACCGGCTCGGGGCGGACCGGGCCTCACGACGCGGCGAGGGCGCCGAGCGGGTGTCGCGGCGAGGGGCCGGAGCGGGCCGGCTCTCCTGACGCGGCGCCGGCGCCGGGCGGCTCTCCCGGCGGGGGGCCGGAGCCGGACGCGTGTCACGACGGGGGGCGGGAGCCGGCCGGCTCTCGCGGCGAGGCTCCGGAGCCGGTCGCGTGTCGCGACGAGGGGCCGGGGCAGGACGCGTCTCCCGGCGCGGAGCGGGCGCCGGACGCGTCTCCCGCTGCGGAGCCTGGCGGACCGGCTCGGCCCGGCGAACGGGCTCGGGCCGCTCCGTACGCGTCGGCGGAGCCTGCCGGACGGGCTCGGCCTGACGGGTGGGCTCGGCCCGGCGGACGGGCTCGGCTTGGCGCCTAGGCTGGCGGGGCTGCGTCGTACGGGTCGGCGCGGCGGGCTGCGTCGTACGGGTCGGCGCGGCGGGCTGCGTCGACGTGGCCCGGGGGGGGGCCGCGGCGCCAGTCCGGCCCGGGCCGGTCGACGTCACGCCTCCCGGTTGGGGCTGGCGAGCGGGTCCGTCGGAGGCGCGGTCCGGCGCGGTCCGGCCCGTCGAGCGCGTGATGCCGCGGTCGGCGTCGGTGGACGGGCGCGGCAGGCGGGCCGGCGCCAGGCCCCGCCGTGCCGGCTGGCGCGACGGGTTGGGGCTCGACTCGGCGACGGGCGAGGTGGTGGTGCCGGGCAGGCCGCGGACGCGGCTGCGGCGGCCGTCGTCCTGCCCCCTGTAGTCGTCGCGGTAGTCGTCGTAGTAGCCGCGGTTGCGGGGCCGGCCGTAGTAGCCCGGGCCGTAGTAGCCGGAGGCCCAGTAGCGGCCGTCCGAGTAACCGTCGTAGTAGCCGTTGCGGTAGCCGCTCCGGTAGCCGTAGCCGCCGTATCCCCACCCGAACCCGACCGAGATGTGGAAGCCCGGGCCGTAGAAGGGGTCGTAGCCCCACCCGTAGTAGGGGTCGTGGTAGCCGTAGTAGTCGAAGCCGGCGTAGTACGGGCTGTAGGCCCAGGACCGGCGGTGGTGCCACGTCGGGTACCAGCCGTAGCGGACGTAGGGTCGGTACGTCGAGTACGGGCGGTAGTAGGTGTACGGCGACGGATAGTAGGCCGGGTCGCCGTAGCGGTAGTAGTCGGCGTAGTAGCCGCCGTAGTAGACGTCGTCGTCGTAGCCCTGGCCCTGGTCGTAGAGGTCGTCGGCGACGTCCTCGTAGTAGGTCGTCCCCTCGTCGTCGTAGTAGTACCGGCCGACGGTGATCGCGTTGGGGTCGACGCCGCCCTCGGGTGCCGGCCGAGCCAGCGGGACGGCGCCAGACGCGATGTCCTCAGGCGCCGGCACGTCGATGATGGCCGAGTCGCCGTAGGGGTTCTCGGGGATGTCCATCGTGGCCGCGAGCCCGACGCGGGCCGGGCCGGCGGTGTCGGCCTGGGCGACGGGCGCGCGCGCGGGCCGGTCGGCCCAGGTGGCGTCCGGGCGGGACGAGGAGCAGCCGGCGAGCACGGCGGCGAGAGCGAGGACGGCGAGCCGTCGGGAGGACAGGAGGCGCATGGCGGCGGGAGGGACGTCGGTGCGGAGGCCGCGCGAAGAGGGCGAGGTCGGGCCGGCTCCACCCGGGAGCCCGGGTATATTCGTCGGCCCGTGTCGAGAGAGCCGCGCCCTCCGCAGGCGAGGTAACGCCACCCGGCGACGAGGCGATCCCCGAGGCTCGCACACGGTCCGCACACGAAGGTACACCGGCGCGCCCGCGCGCCCCATCCCGGACGGACTGCCCCATGGCCGAGACCATCACCAAACGCGCCGACGACTACGCCCAGTGGTACCAGGACGTCATCCGGGCCGCCAAGCTGGCCGAGACGTCGCCCGTGCGCGGCTCGATGGTCCTGCCGCCGAACGGCTACGAGCTGTGGGAGAACATGCGCGACGGGCTCGACGGCATGTTCAAGGCGACCGGCCACCGCAACGCCTACTTCCCGCTCTTCATCCCCAAGAGCTTCCTGGCCAAGGAGGCCGAGCACGTCGAGGGGTTCGCCAAGGAGTGCGCCGTCGTCACGCACTACCGGCTCAAGGAGGTCGACGGCGACCTGATCGTCGACCCCGACGCCGAGCTCGACGAGCCGCTCATCGTCCGGCCCACGTCCGAGACCATCATCTGGGACACGTACTCCCGGTGGATCCAGAGCTGGCGCGACTTGCCGCTCAAGCTCAACCAGTGGGCCAACGTCGTCCGCTGGGAGATGCGGACGCGGCTGTTCCTGCGCACCGCCGAGTTCCTGTGGCAGGAGGGCCACACGGCCCACGCGACGGCCGACGAGGCCGTCGAGGAGACCCGGACCATGTTGGACGTCTACGCCACGTTCGCCGAGGAGTGGATGGCGATGCCCGTCATCAAGGGCGTCAAGACGGCGAGCGAGCGGTTCCCCGGCGCCGTCGACACCTACTGCATCGAGGGGCTGATGCAGGACGGGAAGGCGCTCCAGGCCGGTACGAGCCACTTCCTGGGGCAGAACTTCGCCAAGGCGTTCGAGTGCACGTTCCAGAACCAGGACAACGAGCAGGAGTACGTCTGGGCCACGTCGTGGGGCGTGAGCACGCGCTTGATCGGCGCGCTCATCATGGTCCACGGCGACGACGCCGGCGTGATCCTGCCGCCCAAGCTGGCGCCGATCCAGATCGCCATCGTCCCGATCACGCGCAAGAACGACGACAACGAGGCGGTCCTGGAGGCGGCCCAAGGGATGCACGACGCGCTCGTGAAGGCCGGCTACCGCGTGATGCTGGACGACCGCGACCAGTACCGCCCGGGCTGGAAGTTCGCCCAGTACGAGGTCGAGGGCGTGCCGGTCCGGCTGGCGGTCGGCCCGCGCGACGTCAAGAACGGGACGGCCGAGATGGCCCGCCGTGACACGGGCGACAAGACGTCGGTGAGCGCGCGCGAGATCGTGCCCGCCGTCCGTGAGGCGCTCCACGACATCCAGCAGGCGCTCTACGACCGGGCCGCCGCCTTCCGCCGCGAGCACACCCACGTCGTCGACGACTACGACCGGTTTCAGGAGGTGATGGACGCGGGCGGGTTCGCGCTCATGCACTGGGACGGGACGGCTGAGACGGAGGCCCGCGTCAAGGAGGAGACGAAGGCGACCATCCGCTGCGTCCCGTTCCCCGACCAGTTCCCCGGCGTCGACACGGAGGCGGCGGGGACGGACCCCGTCAGCGGCCGGCCGGCCGAGCGGCGCGTGGTCTACGCCCGGGCGTACTAGACCCGTGCGCGAGGAGTCCCGAGCAACGCTCCGCGACCAGGCGGCGGCGGCCGCGCGCGACCGCGGGTACCGGCTGGCGAACGCCGTCTCGTACGTCCTCAACCCGCTTATCTTCCCGCCCATCGCGTTCGCCCTGATCGACGCGCACTTCGGGGCCGGGCCGGTCGAGGTCGCGTGGACGTTCGGGGTGTCCGTCGTCTTCTTCTGCCTCGTCCCCCTCCTGTACGTAATGGGGATGATCCGGGCCGGGCGGGTGGAGAGCCTCGAGGTCCGCGAGCGGTCGGCGCGGCTGGGCCCGCTGCTGGTCGGGATCGCGTCGTACGCCGCCGGCGCGCTGTTGCTGTGGCGGACCGTCGAGGGGCCGGCGCTGCCGCTGATCGTGGCCTTCGCGTCGCTGTTCCCGATCAACACGGCCGCGATCCTGCTCATCAACACGCGGTGGAAGATCTCGCTCCACATGACGAGCCTGGCCGGGTTCGTGGGCGTCCTGCTGTTCACCGCGCTGACCGTCTGGCGCGACCTCCCCGCCGGCGTCGAGACGGCACTGACGCTGGCGACGGTCGGCCCCCTCGTGCTGCTGGTGCCGCTCTTGATGTGGGCGCGCGTCCGCGTCGGGGCGCACACGGTGGGCCAGGTGGTCGCCGGCGCCGCGTTCGGGCTGATCGTGCCCCAGATCCAGCTTTGGTGGATCGTGGTCGGGTGGCTGGGCCTGGTGGGGTAGGGGCTCGCTGGCGCTCGCGGAAATGGGGAACGGCAACGGGGAGATGGCAGAGGGAGGCCACGAGCACACAGCGTCCGGCCGGGCCTCTCCCTCCCGTCGGGAGGGGGCTGGGGGAGGACTCCCACCGTCCGGCGCAATGGTCTGGCGAGCGCCCCCCTCCCGGCCTCCCCGGCGGAGGCGGAGGCACGTCCACGTTGGAGTCGCCGGCGCGAGCCGCCCGCGTGGCCCGACGGTGAACAGCCTGCGCGAGGGGAACGAGCCCCCCGCAGACGCGCGTTCGGTCCCAAACACAACGACCTATGGACGCCACCATCGGCACCGGGACGCACGGCGCGGCCGGCGTGCCCGACGCCTTCGACCACCCCCGCGGCCTGTTCTGCAACCGGACGCTCAACCTGAGGAAGATCCAGGCCGTCGGCTACGACATGGACTACACCCTCGTCCACTACCACGTGGCCCTGTGGGAGGAGCGGGCCTACGCCTACATCAAGAACGGGCTCGCACGGCTCGGCTGGCCCGTCGACGACCTGGTGTTCGACCCCGACCTGGTGGTCCAGGGGCTCGTGGTCGACACCGAGCGGGGCAACGTGGTCAAGGCCAACCGCTTCGGCTACGTCAAGCGGGCCTTCCATGGGACGCGGCCGCTCCGGTACGACGAGCAGCGCCACGCCTACCGCCGGACCCTCGTCGACCTGCACGACCGCCGCTGGCGGTTCATGAACACGCTGTTCTCGATCTCGGAGGCCGGCATCTACCTCCAGCTCGTCGACAAGCTCGACGCGGGCGAGCTGCCCGAGCGGATCGGCTACGAGGAGCTGTACGACACCATCCGCCGGTCGCTCGACGCGGCCCACCTCGAAGGGCTCCTCAAGGCCGAGATCCTGGCCGACCCCGACCGGTTCGTCGAGCGCGACCCCGACGTCCCGCTCGCGCTCCTGGACCAGAAGCGGGCCGGCAAGAAGGTCCTGCTCATCACCAACTCCGAGTGGGAGTACGCCGCGCCCATCCTGCGCTACGCCTTCGACCCGTACCTGCCCGGCGACATGACGTGGCGGGACCTGTTCGACCTCGCCATCGTCGGCGCTCGCAAGCCGGCGTTCTTCGACGAGCAGGCCCCGGCCTTCGAGGTCGTCGGCGAGGACGCGGACGGCCGGGGCATCCTCCGGTCCCACGCCGGGCTGCTGGAGGAGGGCCGCGTCTACGTCGGCGGCCACGCGGCGCTCGTCGAGGCCAGCCTGGGCCTGCGCGGGTCCGAGATCTTGTACGTCGGCGACCACGTCTACGCGGACGTGAAGGCGTCCAAGAGCGTGCTCCGCTGGCGGACGGCGCTCGTGCTGCGGCCGCTCGAGGACGAGATCGAGGCGCTCGACGCGTGGCGCGGCACGCAGCAGCGGTTGTCGGCCATGATGGCCGAGAAGGAGCGGTTGGAGGCCTACTTCTCGGCGCTCCGCCTGGAGCGCCAGCGGAACCACGAGGGCTACGGTCCCCAGACCGAGCGCTCGCCCAAGTGGCTGGGCGACCAGATCACGGCGGTCCGCGAGCGGCTCGTGGCCCTCGACGCCGAGATCGGGCCGCTCGCGATCGAGTCGAGCCGCTTGGTCAGCCCGCGGTGGGGCCCGCTCATGTGGGCCGGCAACGACAAGAGCCACCTGGCGCGCCAGATCGAGGCGTCGGCCGACATCTACACGGCGCGGGTCTCCAACTTCCTCCACTACACGCCGTTCGTCTACCTCCGGAGCCCGCGCGGGACGTTGCCCCACGACCACGCGGCGCCTCAGGACGCCGGCTTGGAAGCGGCCGCCCACGACTTGGGCGTCGACGGGTTTGGAGAGTGAGGAATCAGGAACCAGGAAAGAGGAATCAGGGGCGCTCACCGCGGGTTCTGAGACCGTTTTCTCGCTCTCTGCTGATTCCCGACGCCTGATGCCTGAAACGTCCCCCCTTTCCACGTCCCAGCGCCGCGTCCTCGACGACGCGCTCCGGCTCGTCCGCGATCAGCGCCAGCGTGGCGAGGACGAGGGCGTCCCGTTCCCGCCCGACGTGGCCTGGACGTCGCCGTTCGCCCTGGGCTACCTCGTCGGCGCGGTCGACGGGCTGTGCCAGGCGCACAGCGTCCCGTTCGACGGGATGGCGCTGGCCATCGTCGGGCTCGTGCTCGACGACACGTTCGGGCGGCCCGAGAGCGACCGGCTCCGCCAGCGCGCCGTGACGCTGCTCCAGGCCGGCGACGCGGCCTTCGCGCGCGGACGGCCGTGGGGCGGCAACGAAGCCATCGGCCTCGCGCGCGGGCTGACGAAGCCGGTCGGGCTGATCCACCTGATGCGCGGCGACGAGGGGCGGATGGGCGGGCCGGTCGGTGGGCCAGCGGTGTAGACGCGCGATCTTGGTCTCACTTCACCTCTCCCCCGCCGTGTTCGTCTTCTGGTCTGGATATGGAATCGCGGTGCCGTTCATCGTCTTCACGGCGCTGATCGGGACCCAGGCCGTCGTCGACGCCCTCCTCGGCGAGGGGACCTACACCGCCGAGGTGCGGCCCAAGTTCGTCGCGACTGTGCTCGCCGTCGTCGCGCTCGGCGCCTTGGCTAAGTGGGCGACGCCATCTGGTGACCGCGTCCTGGCCGACGAGGAGACGGGAGAGCGCGTCGTCGTCGAGGGCCGCGCGCACTCGTTCATGTTCGTTCCCGTCCGCTACTGGCCGGCCATCGTGTTTGTCGTCGGGGCCGCAGCGATCGCTACATCACTATGAAGACGACCCCCCTCGCCGGCCTCCGCACCTCGCGCCTCGCCTACGGCTGCATGACCCTCGGTGGCCTCGACCGCGCCGACGCCCAAGCCGCCCTCGACGCCGCGCTCGACGCCGGCCTCACCCTGTTCGACCACGCCGACATCTACTCCGGCGGCCGGTCCGAGTCCCTGTTCGGCGAGATCCTGGCCGACCGGCCCGGCATGCGTGACGACCTCGTGCTCCAGACCAAGTGCGGCATCCGCTTCGCGGACGAGCAGGGCCCGAAGCGCTACGACCTGAGCTACGAGCACGTCACGGCGTCGGTCGACGCCAGCCTGCGCCGGTTCCAAACCGACCACGTCGAGGTGTTGCTGCTCCACCGGCCGGACCCCCTCGTGGAGCCCGACGAGCTCGCCCGGGCGTTCGACGACCTCCACGCGGCGGGCAAGGTGGGCGCGTTTGGGGTGAGCAACTTTTCGGTCGCCCAACTCGACCGGCTGGCGGCGGCCGTCGACCGACCGTTGGTGGCCAACCAGGTCCAACTGAGCCTGGGCCACCTCGGCCCGGTCGAGGCCGGCGTCGAGGTCAATCGCGGCCTGGCGACGGGCGCCGACGACCTGCTCGACGGGTGCGCAGCGCGGGGCGTCCGCGTCCAGGCGTGGGCGCCGCTGGCGGGGGGCGCGTTCTCGCGCGACGACCCGGCGCCCGAGCACGCCGACGCGGCGGCCGTCGTCCGCGAGGTGGCCGGCCGGCTGGGTGCCGAGCCGCTGGCGGTCGTGCTGGCGTGGGTGTTGCGGCTGCCGCACGGCGTCCAGCCCGTCGTCGGGACGACGAACCCGGGGCGGATCGCGGCGTGCGCCGCGGCCACCGACCTCGACTTGTCGCGGGAGGACTGGTACCGGCTCTACGAAGCCGCCCGCGGCCACCGCGTCCCGTAGCGCACGGCGTAGGTTGGGCGCCCACCTTCCTCTCCTCCCATGACGACGGCCACCTTCAAAACGACGCGCGAAGGAATCGACCACGGCCTGCGGCCGATGCGGCTGTTCGCCAAGGCCAAGAGCCTCGGCACCTGGGACCCGGCCGCCATCGACCTGGCCCAGGACGCCGCCGACTGGCAGACACTGACTGATCCCGAGCAGGACCTGCTGCTCCGCCTGAGCGCCCAGTTCGGCGCCGGCGAGGAGTCGGTCACGACGGACCTGCTCCCGCTTTTGGGTTGGGCCGCCGCCCAGGGCCGGCTGGAGGACGAGCTGTTCTTGACGTCGTACCTGTGGGAGGAGGCCAAGCACGTCGAGGCGTTCGACCGCTTCCTGCGCGAGGTGGCCCGGTTCGACGGCGACCTCGAGGCCTACCTCACGCCGGCCTACCGCGCCCACTTCGCCGAAGCGCAGCCCGCCGCGATGGACCGCCTCCGCGCCGACCACTCGACCGAGACCCTCGTCAACGCGCTCGTGACGTACCAGATGGGGACCGAGGGCATCCTGGCCGAGACCGGCTACCACGCCTACTACACGGTCCTGAAGGAGCGCGACATCCTGCCCGGGATGCAGCAGATCGTCCAGCTCATCCAGCGCGACGAGAGCCGCCACGTCGGCTACGGGATCTACCTGCTGAGCCGGCTGATCGCCGAGGAGGGCGACGCGGTGTGGGAGCAGGTCGAGGCCCGGCTCGCCGAGGTGCTGATGGGGGCGATGCAGGTCGTCGCCGAGATGCTGGCGCCCTACGGCGACGACGTCCCGTTCGGCTTGTCCGTCGACCCGTTCCTGGCGTTCGCCCAGGGCCAGTTCCAGAAGCGCCACGCCCGCCTGGAGAAAGCGCGGACCACGCCGCTCGACACGATCCTCTACGGCTCGCGCGCCGCCGTCGGCGGCGACGGGATGTAGGGACGCCGCGTGGTAGGGACAGCGAGGACACCATGCATGGTGTCCCTACGAACCCAAGGAATCGGCGAGAGCGGGCAGCACGTCGCCCAGGCGCGCGTCGACGACGACGGCGGCGTGGCGGTGGCCGCGCGTCTCGCCCAGCGTGACGATGGCGACCGGCGTCCCCTCGGCCTCGGCCTGGCGGACGAACCGGTAGCCGCTGTAGACCGCCAGGCTCGACCCGACGACCAGTAGCGCGTCGGCGCGCGACACGATCCCGGCGGCCTCGGCCACGCGCGGCTTGGGGACGTTCTCGCCGAAGAACACGACGTCCGGCTTGAGGGGGCCCGCGCACGCCGGGCACACTGGCGGCTCGAACGTCGCCATCCCGGCCTCGAGCTCGACGTCGCCGTCGGGCGCGGCGCGGCCGGCGGGCGTGGCCACGTCGAGCCAGCCGGGGTTGCGGTCGGCGATCTGGCGCTGGACGGCGTCCCGGTCCATCCGCCCGTCGCAGCCGAGGCAGACGACCCGGTCGAGCGCCCCGTGCAGCTCGACCACGCGCCGCGAGCCGGCCTGCTGGTGGAGCCCGTCGACGTTCTGGGTCACGACGCCTTCGACCCAGCCGGCCGCTTCGAGCCGGGCCAGCGCGCGGTGGCCGTCGTTGGGCCGGGCCCCCGTCACGCGCGCCCAGCCTCGGCTGGCGCGCGCCCAGTACCGCCGCCGCGCGGCGGGCTCGCGGACGAAGTCGTCGTACTGGACGGGCCGACGCTCGACGTGCCGGGTCTCGGGCCCGCGGTAGTCCGGGATGCCGGACTCGGTCGAGATCCCGGCGCCGGCCAGCACCGCCAGCCGCCGGCCGCGCAGCACGTCGACGAGCGTGTCGAGGCGGGACGTGGGACGGGGCGGGGTCGGAGCGGCCATGGGCCGCCAACGCCGTTCAGATGGGCGTGGTGTCCGGCGGCGGTGAGGCAATGGCACCGTCATTGTGGAGCGGCGGTGAACCCCGTATGTTCCCGGCCCGGAGGCGTCCTGGCCGCGCGTCCGAAGACCCCGCGGTGACGGCGGGGCAGGTCCTCACGAACCGCTCTCATGGTGCGCCTCGCCGCCGGCCTCGTTCTCTGCCTCGCGTGCGCCCACGCGTCCGCCCAATCGGTGGTGAGCGGGACCGTGACGGACGCCACGACGGGCGAGGTGCGGATCGGCGCGGCCGTCTACGCGCCGGCCCTCGGCCGCGGCGCCGTCACCAACGTCTACGGGCACTACAGCCTGCCCCTCTCGGCCGACTCGGTCCGCCTGGTCGTGTCGTCGGTCGGCTACCGGCCGGCCGACGTCGGGAGCGAGGACGCGGTCGACGGCCGGCTCGACGTGGCGCTGTCGCCGGTCGACCTGGACGAGGTCGTGGTCGAGGCCGACGCGGGCGGCGTTCGGCGGCCCGAGGCGACGCCCCAGATGGGCGGGGCGGTCCTGTCGGGGAAGGACGTCCGGGCGCTGCCGGCGCTGCTGGGCGAGGCCGACGTGCTGAAGGCCGTCCAGCTTCTGCCCGGCGTCCGCGCGGGGCAGGAGGGGACGGCCGGGCTCTACGTCCGCGGCGGCTCGCCCGACCAGACGCTGGTCCTCTTGGACGGGACGCCGCTCTACAACGCGAGCCACCTGTTCGGCTTCCTCTCCACGTTCAACGCCGACGCCGTGGCCCAGGTGGAGCTGACAAAGGGGGCCTACCCGGCGCGCTACGGCGGCCGGCTCGCGTCGGTGCTGGACGTGCGCCTGCGCGACGGCGACCTGGAGCGGCACCGCGTCCGCGGGCAGGTCGGGCTGTTGTCGACGACGGTCCTGGCGGAGGGGCCGCTCGTGCACGGGAAAGCGTCGTTCCTGGTGTCCGGCCGGCGGACCCACATCGGCCTGCTCGCCCGGCCGTTCATCGACCGCGCCAACCGAGACGCCCAAGCCCGTGACCAAGCCACGCTCGACCCGGACCTGTCGTTCTACGACCTCAACGCCAAGGTGGGCTGGCGGCCGACCGACCGCGACCGGGTCTCGCTCAGCGTCTACCGCGGCGGCGACGCCTTCGGGTTCGTCTCCGTCGACCCCGAGGTGGCGTGCCGCGACGGGGCGTGCCGGGCGACGGGCGTCGAGAACGTGACCGGCGGCGGCCTAGACTGGGGCTCGCTGACCGGCTCGCTCCGCGCCACCCGCGTCCTCTCGCCGCGCGTGTTCGGCGCGCTCACCGTGACGGCCAGCGACTACGGGTTCGACGTCGAGGTGACGTCGGACGAGGGGCGGAACGGGCCGAGCCCGGTGACGGCGGCGGCGGCCTACCGCTCGGGCATCCGCGACCTCAGCGCCCGGCTCGACCTCGACGTGGCTGCTGGCGCCGCCCACGCGCTCCGGGTCGGGACCGCCGTCACGCGGCACCGCTTCACGCCCGGGGCCCTGTCGCTCGTCGGCGACGACGCCGCGACGGGCGTCCCCTCGGACACGACGCTGGGCGGCGGCGCGTCGGTCGGCGTCGAGGCCACCGTCTACGTCGACGACACGTGGCGAGCGGGACCGCTGACGCTGGGGCTCGGCGTCCACGGCGCGCTCTACGTCTCGGGCCGCCACCGCTACCCGTCGGTCGAGCCGCGCGTCTCGGCTGCGCTCCGTCTCCTCCCGCGTCTGGCGCTGAAGGCGAGCGCGGCCACCACCCAGCAGCCCGTCCACCTGTTGACGACGGGCGCCGGCATCGGCCTCCCCGCCGACCTGTGGGTCCCCGCCGACTCGATCGGGCCCCAGCGCGGGACCCAGCTCGCCGCCGGGCTCGCCGGCTCGTCGCGGTCCGGGCGGACGACGTGGTCGGTCGAGGGCTACTGGCGCTCAATGCGGGGGCTCGTCGCCTACCGCGACGGCGCCGCGTTCACGACGCCGTTCGACGACTGGCAGGAGCTGGTCGTCACCGGCGAGGGCCGGAGCCGCGGGCTCGAAGCGCTCGTCGAGCACCGGACCGACCGCGTGACGGCGTGGCTCGCGTACACGCTCGCTAAGACTGACCGCCGGTTCGACGCCATCGCCGGCGGCGCGTGGTTCCCCTACCGCTACGACCGCCGCCACGACGTCTCGGCCGTCGCGCTCGTCCGCCTGGGCCGGGTCGACCTCTCGGCGGCCGGCGTCTACGGGACCGGCGACGCGGTCACGCTGCCGGCGGCGACCTACGACGCGACGTTCCTGAGCTCGGGCTCGGTCGGGTACTGGACGGCGTCGGTCCCGGCGTCGGCGTCGGAGGTGGCCTACGGGCCGCGCAACGGCCACCGGCTGCCGGCCTACGCCCGCCTCGACCTCGGCCTGACGCTCCACCTCCGCCGCGGCGACCGCCCCCACGCCGTCGCCCTCCACGTCTACAACGCGCTCAACCGCAAGAACCCCTTCGTCACGTTGCTGGACGAGCGGACCGACCCGGCGACGGGCGCCGTCCGCCAGCAGCTCGTCGGGATCGCCCTGTTCCCCGTCCTCCCCTCGCTGTCGTATCGCTTCGGGTTTTAGAGATGGGTGGCGACGCAACCCCCTCGTTTGAGGGAGGTGTCGGCGACGCCGACGGAGGGTGTTCGCCCGAGGACACACCCCCACCCCGCTCCGCGGGGAGCCCCCTTCCGGGGGGCGGGCCGAAACCGAGCCTCCTTCTCCTTACCACACGCTCATGCGCCTTCCTGCCCTCCTCGCCCTGCTGGCGCTCGCCGGCTGCGACGTCTCGACGGCCCTCGACATCGAGACGCCACCGTACCAAGCGGCGGTCGTGATCCGGTCGGTGCTGGAGGCCGGCGGCGTGGCCCAGGTCCGGCTGAGCGTGAGCCGCGACCCGTACGCCGTCGACCCGGCCGGCGAGGGGCTGGTGGCGCGGCCGACCCGGTCCGACGGGCGCGTGGTCCTGCTCCGCGACGGGGTCGAGGTGGAGACGCTGCGGGCCTCGGAGCGGACGTGCTACCAGGCCTCGACGGCGGCGTGCAACGCGGAGACCGGCCAGGTGGACCGGACCGACGAGGGCCCCTTCGAGTGCGGAAGCCACAAGGGCTCGGTCCGGCTCGACGCGGGCGCGACGTACACGATCCGGGCGGAGGTGCCGGGCTTGGAACCGGCCGAGGCGACGGTCGCCGTTCCCGACGCGCCGACGGTCGAGGCGACCGAGGAGGGCGGGGCGGCCGGCCGGCGGCGCTTCCGGGTCCGCCTCACGGACCCGCCGGGGCGCGGCCACCGCTACGGGCTGACGATCTACCGCGAGCTCGACCGCTACACGACCTCGCTGTGCCGCGCCGGCGGGCCGGTCGACACGCTCGTTGTGCTGACCCGGCCCCAGGCGTACCGGAGCGACTTTTCCACGACCGACCCCGTGCTGGTGACGGGCGCTCGGGAGGCCGGCAGCTCCATCCACTTCGTCACCTTCCCCGACGACGCCTTCGACGGCCGCGCGCGCGACTTCGTGATCGACGCGGCGCCGCGCGGGAGCCACCCCGGCGACACCGGCGCCGTCCGCGTCCAGGTCACGACCATGACGGCCGCGCTCTACGACGCGTACCAGATCACCAACTTCGAGCTCGACGAGAACCCGTTCGCCGAGCCGGCCGACTTGCCGCTCAACGTTGTCGGCGGGTACGGGCGCGTGGGGGCGGTGGCCGTCCGCGAGGTCCGGTTCGCCGGGCCGGGCGGGTGAGGACCTGTTCGGCGAACGGAGTCAGGTCCCCTCTCCCTCGTCCAAACACCTTGGGGAGAGGGGGCGGTGGTGGACACCTCGCGATGGAACGTGAGCCGTGACGACCGTAGGGGCACGCCGGTGGCGTGCCCGGGTCGACCGCGGTGAGGCGAGGGCACGCCACCGGCGCGCCCCTACGGGATTCGGGGGCTGGGAGAGGAGCAGCGGTCTGGCACGAGGCCCAGCAGGGGGCAGGGCGACTCTCATGAAAGATGCGTGTGTGGGTCACCCGAACTGCACCGCTTTCGGCCGGGTGACGTCCTAGGTTCGGCGCGCGGCTAGGGGAGGGTCCCCGGTCCCCCGACGTCCCGTGCGCCCTTTCCTTCTGCTCGTCGCCGTCCTTGTGGCGACGCCCGTCTCCGCCCAGGGCGTCGCGAGCGGCGTGGTCACCGACGCCGCAACGGGCGAGGTCCTGATCGGCGCCAGCGTCTACGCGCCGACGCTCGGCGCCGGCACGGCGACCAACGCCTACGGGTTCTTCAGCCTCCCGCTCCCGGCCGACTCCGTCCGCCTCCGCGTGTCGTACGTCGGCTACGTCGCTCGGGACACCGTCGTCGACGCCCGGACCGACGTCCGGCTCGACGTGGCCTTGGTGGCCGAGGGCGCGCTCGGCGAGGTCGTGGTCGAGGCCGACGACGACGGCGTGGGCGCCCGACCGGAGACGACGCCCCAGATGGGCCAGACGGCGCTCTCGGGCCGCGACGTCCAGGGCCTGCCGGCGCTCCTCGGTGAGGCCGACGTGCTCAAGGCCGTCCAGCTGCTGCCCGGCGTCAGGGGCGGGGCCGAGGGGACGGCGGGGATCTACGTCCGCGGGGGGTCACCGGACCAGACGCTGATCCTGCTCGACGGCGTGCCCGTCTACAACGCGAACCACCTGTTCGGCTTCCTGTCGACGTTCAACGGCGACGCCGTGAGCCGGGTCGAATTAACGAAGGGGGCGTACCCGGCGCGCTACGGGGGCCGCCTCGGATCGGTCTTGGACGTGAGGCTGAGAGACGGCAACATGGAAGAGACTGGGGGCCAGGGCCAGGTTGGCATCCTGTCGTCGCGGCTCCTCGTCGAGGGGCCGGTCGTGCCGGGCAAGGCGTCGTTCCTGATCTCGGGCCGGCGGACCTACATCGACGTCGTCGCCCGGCCGTTTATCGACGCGGCCCAGCGCGGGAGCGACGAGCAGGTCGACCCGACGGCCTACTTCTACGACCTCAACGCCAAGCTCAACTGGCGGCCGTCCGAGCGCGAGCGCGTCTACCTCAGCTTGTACGGCGGCGCCGACGTGTTCGGGTTCGAGATGGTCGAGCCGCGCGAGAGCTGCTCCGCGTCCGGCTGCACGCCGACCGGCGTCGAGGACGTGTCGGGCGGCGGGCTCGACTGGGGCAACCTGACCGGCTCGCTCCGCTACACGCGCGAGGTGTCGCCGCGCGCGTTCGCCGCCGTCACGCTCACCGCGAGCGACTACCGCTTCGACGTCGGGGCCGACGTCCAAGAGGACCGGGGCGGGCCGGACGAGACGATCGCCCGCGTCCGCTACACGTCGGGCATCCGCGACGTGGCCGCCCGGCTCGACGTCGACCTGGCCGCGAGCCAGGCCCACACGGTCCGCGTCGGCGCGTCGGCGACGGTCCACCGGTTCACGCCCGGCGCGCTGTCGCTGACCGGCGAGATCGCACGCGAGGGCTTGGCCATCGACACGCTGCTGGGCTCCGACCGGACGCTGGGCGCCGACCTGGTGGCCTACGCCGAGGACGAGTGGCGCGTCTCGGACCGGCTCCAACTCGGGCTCGGGCTCCACGGCGCCCTCTACACGACGGGCGGCTACACCTACCCGTCGCTCGAGCCGCGCGCGTCGGCTGCGTTCCAGCTCCGCCCGCGGCTGGCGCTCAAGGCGAGCGCGGCCATCACCCAGCAGCCGCTCCACCTGCTGACGACCGGCGCCGGCGTCGGCCTCCCCGCCGACCTGTGGGTGCCCGCCGACTCGATCGGGCCCCAGCGCGGGACCCAGGTCGCCGTCGGGCTCGCCGGCTCGTCGTCGTCCGGCCGGACGACCTGGACGCTCGAGGGCTACTGGCGCGACATGCGCGGGTTGGTCGCCTACCGCGAGGGCGCCGCCTTCACCACGCCGTTCGACGACTGGCAGGAGCTGGTCGTCACCGGCGACGGGACGAGCCGCGGGCTCGAGCTGTTCGTCCAGCACCGGACGGACCGCCTGACGACCTGGCTCGGCTACACCCTCGCCAAGACCGACCGCCAGTTCGACGCGCTCAACGGCGGCGAGCGGTTCCCCTTCCGCTACGACCGCCGCCACGACGTCTCGGCCGTCGCGCTCTACCAGCTCTCGCGCGCGTTCGACGTCTCGGCCGCCTTCGTCTACGGGACCGGCGACGCGATCACGCTGCCCGTCGCGGCCTACGAAGGAACGGAGCTCGACTACAGCAACGTGAACAGCTGGATCGAGGGCACCTTCACCGACGAGACGGCGGTCTACGGCCCGCGCAACGGGTTCCGCTTGCCGGCCTACGTCCGCCTCGACTTGGGCGCGACGTGGTACTTCCGCCGGGGCCCGCGCCCGCACGCGCTCTCGCTCAACGTGTACAACGCGACGAACCAGAAGAACCCGTTCCTGACCACGTTCGACAACGAGTACGACTTCGAGACGGGCCAGCGCCGCCAGCAGCTCGTCGGCGTGGCCCTGTTCCCCGTCCTGCCGACGCTGTCGTACCAGTTCTCGTTCTGAGGTGAGCACCACGACTCCTCCGGCGGACCCTACGCGGTCCTCCCCCTGGGCAGGGGGAGACAGAGGGGGTAGACCCCGGTCCGCCTCTGTGGTTGACCCGTCCACCACCCCTGTCCCCTCCTGTCCAGGAGGGGGACTCCTCGACCGACTCTGCGCCACGCGGCTCGTCTCCGCCTGTCCTCCTCTCGAATGACTCCCCTCTCGCGTTTCAGCACCGCGCTCCTGCTCGCGGCCGTCGTCGCCGGCTGCGACTTCACGCCGACGCTCGACATCGAGACGCCGACGTACCAAGATGGCCTGGTCCTGCGGTCCATCTTGGTCGCCGACTCCGTGGCCACCGTCCAGGTGGCCGAGAGCTGGGACCCGTACGCCGGCCGGCCGACCTCGTCGACCGAGCGCGAGACCAAGGTCGAGGCTGTGGTCACGCTGTGGCGTGACGGCGTGCTGATCGACCGCCTGACGGCCCGCCGCGACTCGTGCGTCGACCTGGAGCAGCCCCCCGTGTCGCCAGGAGGAACCGTCCTGTTCGTCCCGTGCGGGCCGTACGCCGGGACGGTCCCGGTCGAGGCCGGCGGCACGTACACGGTTCGTGCCGAGGCGCAGGGCCGGCCGACGGTCGAGGGTACCGTGACCGTCCCGCGCCGGCCGGCGGTCGACATCGTCGAGGAGACGACGGAGGCCGACCCCGACCGGCGGTTCCGCATTCGCCTGGGCGACCCGCCCGGGCCCGGCGACCGCTACGGGCTCACGCTCTACTACTTCGCCACCGTCGGCCGGGGCACGATCTGCGAGAACGACGTCTGCCGCGACACGACGTTCGCCATCTCCAACCCGGGGTTCTTTCCGATGACGTACGACACGAGCGACCCGGTGCTGCTGGCGGCGGCGAACGAGATCGCCGGCAGCGGCATCGCGTTCGCGTCGTTCACCGACGAGACGTTCGATGGCCGCGAGAAGACGTTCACGATCACGCACAGCGACCGGTACCGGCTCGATGAGTCAGCGGACGGGGCGTTTCGAATCCAGCTCGCAGCTCTGTCCGACGACCTCTACGACGCCTACCGGATCTCGTACTTCTCGGGCGGCGGCGACAACCCGTTCGCCGAGCCGATCAACCTGCCGTCGAACGTGACGGGCGGGTACGGGCTCGTCGGCGCGGTGACGCTGGCGGAGGCCACGTTCGGGCCGCGCGAGCGCACCTACGTCCGCTGACCGCTGGGGCCGAAACGCGGGGACGGGCACGAAACGAGCGGCCCGTTCGTAAAATCGCCCTCCCCCCCGGACCTCCCCCATGCCGACCTGCCCCCGCTGCGCCCTCGTGGCGATCGTCCTCGCCGTCGCCGCGTTCACCGGCTGCGACTCGTCGAACCCCGGCCGCGACCTCGACGTCGTCGACGGCGTGTACACGCTGGAGGCGCTCGCCTTCGACCCCGAGACGCCGAGCCTGCCCACGGCCGACATCGGCGCGTTGCTCGACAAGAACGAGAGCGGCACCCGGCTCGAGATCTTCGGCGCCGACGGCGATGCCCAGATGCGGGTCCGCTACCTCGGCTCCCGGCCGTCCTCCCGGATCGAGCTCACGGTCGGCGCCACGCGTGGGCGGGCCAGCTTCGAGGGCAAGACGCAGGACGACGTCGACAAGCTCGACGCCCTCTTCCTCCCGGCCGACTTTTTCCTGACCTACGACGCGGAGCTCGCCAACCAGCTCACGGGCACGTTCACCCGGACGGGCGTCGACCTCGAAGCGTTCGACCGGGACGTCTACCTCGGCCAGCGCAACAACCGGGGCACGGTCACGGTCACCTTCCGCCGGCAGTAGCGGGCTCGCGTCGCTCGCGGAATCTGGGGACAGGAATCAGGGATCAGCAGAGGTTCTGGCTTCGCGGCCTCTGCCGTTCCTCCTGATTCCTGACTCCTCATTCCTGATTCCTCAGAAGTCGACCCGGAAGCGGACGTTGAGGGTGCGGGGCGTCAGGCGCGTCGGGACGGCCGTGTAGACCCGGTTGTCGTTGCTGAACTGCTCGACCCACGAGAAGCCGACGGCGTTGGTCTGGTCGAACACGTTGAGCACCTCGACGGTCGCCAGCAGCTCGAGCGGGGCGCCGGTCGCGAGGTCGGCGAGGCGGAGGCGCTTGGTCGCTCCCAAGTCGAACCGGAAGTATTCCGGGAGCTCGCTGCGGTTGCGCGGGCCCTCGTTGAACACGGTGATCGCGTTGATCGACCGGTCCTCGTCCCGGGCGGGCGCCGTCGTCGGGAGGCCGGAGCCGTAGAGCGTCCGGATGTGGAGCGTCCAGGTGTCGTCGCCGGGGACGTAGTCCTGGACGAAGATGGACAGGTTGTGACGGCGGTCGGTCGGGCGGCGGACCCAGTCGCCGCCGCCGCGCGCGGCGAACTGGTCGAGCGTCTGCTCGTCGCTGGCCTCGGGCGTGTAGAACCGCTCCTGGGTAAAGAGGAGCCCGTAGGTGATCCAGCTCTCGCGGCCCGGCACGAGCTCGCCGCGGAGCTGGAAATCCGCCCCGGCGGCGTAGCCCTCGGAGTCGTTCTCGGCCGAGTACACCACGCGGACGTTCTCGACGTCGTACGAGATCAAGTCGGTGTAGCGCTTGACGTAGGCCTCGGCGCGGAGCGCGAGGCGGCGGCTGGTAAAAAAGTGGTCGAGCCCGACGACGGCCTGGACCGCGCGCGGGCTGGCGATGTCGCCGTCGAGCGTGTTGAACGCGGCGACGCCGGGGTCGGGATCGCCGCGGAGCTCGCGGTAGGTCGGCGCCTGGTGGTAGAGGCCGGTCGCGGCCGAGAGCGACGTCTGGGGCGAGAGCCGGTAGCGGGCCGTCAGGCGCGGCGAGAGCGTGAGCTCGTCGTTGTAGGCGAAGTAGTCGGCGCGCAAGCCGGGCGTGACGGTGAGCCGGCCCAGCGTGATCGCGTCCTCGGCCCACGCCGAGCCCTGCCACGAGGTGAACGTCGTGTCGGCGAGGACGGAGTCGGCCGTGACGGTGAGCTGCCCCCCGTCGTCGCCCTGGCCGGTGAACGTGCTCCGCTCGTTGATCCGGTCGTCGAAGCCCAGCGTCCGCGCCTGCCAGCCGGCCTCGACGCCGTGCGTGCCGAGCGTGGCGAGGTAGCGGCCCTGGGCCGTCCAGATCGTCTGCTGGATCGTGTTGGCCGCGATCTCACGCTGGACCGTCTGCCCCTCCAAGAGCCGGTCGAGGTCCGACTGCGAGCCCTCGGGCCGCTGCTGGCGCCGGTACAGCGTCGACCGGCTGGTGATGTCGTACGTCTCGAACTCGTCGGTCGAGAAGACGGAGGCGCGGTGCTCGGCCGACGCGTTGGCGCCGAGCCGGCTCGTGAGCAGGAGGCCGCCGAAGGCGATGTCGTAGCCGTCCTCCTCGATCCCGTCGAAGTCGCGGGCGACGGTCTGGACCAGGTTCGGGTAGATGCCGAACGTCGTCTCCTGCTGGCGCGGCGCCAGGCGGAACCGGTGGCGGGCGTAGAGCCCCAGCGCGCGGAGCGTGTGGGCCGGCGCGACCCGCCAGTCGACGACGCCCTGGACGTCGCGGAAGTCGGGGTCGTAGGCGCCGTCGAGCTCCTGGCCGGCGAAGAACCGCTGGGGCCGGGCCGAGCGCGCGGCGACCGCCAGCCCCAGCCGCTCGCCGAGCGCGCCGCCGACCTGGGCGCCCGCGTCGAGCGTCGAGACGTAGGCCGTCCCGCTCGGGACGCCCTCGGGCGCCGCGTACGCCGCGTCCAACACCGACGCGAGCTTGCCGCCGTAGCGGACCGGGAAGCCGCCGGCGAACAGCGTCATCCGGCTCGTCAGGTCGCCGTTGATGAGCCCTAGCCCCTCCTGCTCGCCCTGGCTGATCCGCAGCGGCCGGTAGATCTCGAAGCCGTCGATAAAGAACTGGTTCTCGTCGTAGCTCCCGCCGCGCACCGAGTAGCTGTTCGACAGCTCGTTCGACGACGTCACGCCGAGCTCCGTCTTGACGCCCCGGATCGCGTCGGCCATCGGCAGCGGCATGTCGCGGACGACGCGGGGGTCGATCCGGCTCACGCCGACGTCTTGGGGCACGGCGTCGGCGTCGACGGCCACGTCGCCCAGGTCGCCGACGGCCTGGCTCAGCACGGCGTCGAACCGGGTCGTCGCGCCGCGCCCGACCACGACCGTGTCGCGGACGATCCCGTAGCCGACGAACGAGACGCGGATGGGGTACGTCCCCTCGGGGATCCGGAAGGCGTAGCGGCCGTCGCGGTCGGTGTTGGTGCCGAACGAGGTGCCCTCGACGACGACCGACGCGCCGGGGACGCCGCCGGCGCCGGCCTCGGTCACGCGGCCGGCGATCTCGCCCCAGACCTGGGCGTGGACGGCCGGCGCCGCCAGCAAAACGAGGAGGACGCCGAGGCGTCGGGGGAGACTGCGCATGTACCGTCGGGGCACCTGTGTGCCGGGAAGCTGTCGGGGACGGTAGCGGAGGCGAATAGGCGCGGTCTCGGGGCTGGCAAAGATATCCCGCTCGGCGACGGGCGGCGGTGCAGTTTGTGCGCCCCCCAGGGCGAGCGCATGCTACCGATCTCCGGCCCGGACCCCCCGTCCGAGCGCCCACCGCTCCGCTCAGCGGGCGCTCCGACGGCCCCCCTCAAAAGGGGGACCGCTTTCCGAGCCCGGGAGCGCAGCGACCGGCTGGGAAGCGGGGGTCTCAGCACGATCTTCCGACCCCTTCGGCACCGCTCCCTACAGCTCGGGACCCCGCGTCGAGATCCTTCGCTGACGCTCAGGATGACAAGAAGGGAGGGCGGGGCGATGACTCAAGGAGGATGCGCTCGCCCTGGTGCGCCCCGGCCCGGCCACCGTGCCCGGGCTGCGGGCGCGGTATCATCGGCCTGCCCACATCGTCCGTCGTCCACGCGTGCGCCGCCGCTTTCTCCCGTACCTCCCCCCGCTCTTGCTCGCCGTCGTCGCGGTCGCCCAGTTCGCGGTCGCCAACACCACGCCGCTGACCGCGTGGAAGCTGGGCGGCTTCGGCATGTTCTCGACGTCGAACAACGCGAGCTACCGCGTCCTCCGCGTCACCCTCGAGACCGACGACGGCGCGTACGTCGTCCCCGGCCCCGTCGGGTCGTCGTGGACGCTGACGTGGCCGCGCGGGTCGGTCCTCCGCGAGTCCGCGCGCAAGGCCGTGTGTGGCCGCTGGAGGTTCGTCCCGCTCGACTCGCTCGAGACGGTCGCCTTTCCTGATCCGGCGTGGGCGGTGTTCTACCAGGACCCCGACGCCCGGGCACAGACGGGCTTGGCGGGCTTCGCCGTGCCGGACACCTCGGCCGCCGCCTCGGGCCGTGAGGTCCGCTCGGCCCGAGCCTCGGTCGTCTGGATCCGGCTCGACGCCACGGACACCCCGCCGACGCTCCGGCCCGTCCCCGTCGCGGCCGAGGCCCTCACGCCGGCAGAAGCGGGCTGCCCCTCCCCCTCGTGACGGAGGCTCCCCCCGCAGCAGACGGCTCGCGAGCGCGGCGCTGGCGCGAGGCCGTGTGGGCGTGGCTCGGGCCCCTCCTCACCCCCGAGCGCCGGATCGACTTGGTGGGCGGCGTGACGCTGATCGTCGTGCTGCTCTCGACCGAGGACACGTGGGTGATGAAGATCGGCATCGTCTCGCTGGCGGCGGCGGCCGTCGTGGACCGCCGCCTGCTGCGGCGCGCGGGGTACTGGTTCGCCATGCTGGCCGTCTACGTCGTCGGGGTCCAGGGCGTGGTCCTGCTGATCGACAACCACGAGTTCCTGCTCGGGTACTGGCTCCTCGCGCTCGCCGTCTCCCGTCTCCTGGCCGACCCCAACGGGGGCTTGGCGACGAGCGCGCGGCTCCTGGTGGGCCTGGCGTTCGCGTTCGCGACGCTCTGGAAGGTGGTCACGCCGGAGTACCTGGACGGGGGCCTTTTCCACACCATGCTCCTTTTCGACCCCCGGTTCGCGGGGATCGCGTCGGCCGTCAGCGACATGACGTTCCAAGGGGGGCTCTACAACTACCAGATCCTCGGGCTCGTCCGATCGGTCGGTGACGGCGCAGTGGTGAGGCCCGTGGTCGACGCGCCCGGCATCCGGGCCGCGGCCCTGGGGATGACGTGGTGGACCGTCGTGGTCGAGGGGGCGGTCGCGGTGTGTTTCCTCGCGCCCGTCCGGTCCGTCGTGGGGCGAGCGCGGCACGTGGTGCTCCTCGTCTTCCTGTGGACGACGTACGTGCTCGCCCCGGTGATGGGGTTCGGCTGGCTCCTGGTCGCGATGGGGGTGGCGCAGGCGCCCCTTGACAAGCACCGGCTCTACCTCCCAGCGTTCGCGGCGGCCTTCGTCGTGGTCCTGGTCCGGTCGACGGCGCCGCTCGGCCGGATCTTCGGCCTCCTCTTCCCAGGCCTGTTCTGAGCCTTTGTCTGGGCGCGTGAGCGGGGCCGACCTGGGCGAGAGACCGGCGGGCGCCGCGCGTGCGGCGCCAGGCCGGCGTGCTCGGCCGGTACCTTGCGGCGTGGCCCGATTCCCCCTCCGCCTTGCTCGCTCCGCCGCCGCGCAGGTCCGCGACGCCATCGCGCGGCGGACGGCGCCGCCCGTCGTGATGGCCGTCCGCCCTGGGCTGACGCGAGTGCCGCCGGGCGCGCTCGCCGAGCTCCACGAGCGCGTCGTCGAGGCCGAGCGGGGCGAGGTGCCGGGCGTCCTGGTCGTCGCCGGCGACCCCGGCGGCGGCGTGGCCATCGTCGTGGCCGACGCCCGGTGGTCGGCCCGCGAGGTCCAGGTGTTCGGCGTCGGCGACGTCGAGGCGGCCACGGCCGCGCTGACGCGCCGCGGCTTCCGCCCGTCGTCGACCCGGGTGACGCTCTGCGACGGCTGGCCGGGGGCGGAGGGCGAGCCGGTGGCCGTCGCCTACGTCGCCGTCCGGGACGGCTGGCGGGAGGTGGCCGTCGCGCTGGCCGGCCGGCTGGCGCCGGGCGGCGTCCTGATCGTCGGCTCGGCCGCGCCCGAGGTCCGGGCCGTCGTCGAGGCGGCGTTCGAAGGCACCGACGTCGGCCTCGTCCGGCGTGCGCACCTCCACGTCGTCCGGCTGTAGCCGCCGAGTGAGGGCCGAGCACCGACCTCGCGCCCAGCGCTCCCCCTACGCTAGTCGGCGGTGCGGATCGTGAAGTCGTCGCCGGGCGTGGGCGTAGCGTCGGGCGCCATCGTCACGACGACGACGCGGGCGTCGGGCACGAGCCGGGCGAGGTGCTCGGGGATGCCGAGCCGTCCCTGGCTGTGGAAGCTCCCGTTGACGTGGACGACGAGCGCGCCCGGCTGGGCCGCGAGCGTCTCCGCGATCCGCCACGCCATCGTCGCGTCGCGCAGGTTCTGGGCCGCCAGCATCCCTTCGACCGTCGGGCCCGCGCCGTGCGGCATCCCACCCATCAGCCCGGTAAACTTGTCGGTCAGTGCGGGCGAGGGCGGGGCCACGGCGGGCGGGAGCCACGCGCGCGCCTCGGCGCTCAGGCTGTCGAGCACCGTCAGCCCGCCGCGCCGAGACACCAGGCTCACGTAGCGCCCCGGCGCGTTCGTCGCGACAACGTGGGCGCCGTGCTCGCGAGCGAACTCGACGAGCGGCCGGTAATCGGTCTCGTAGTTCGTCCACGGGCGGCCCGCGGCGAGCCAGTCGCTCTCGCGCACGAGCCCGGCGAGGTACTCGTCCAGGACCGCCTGGGCGTCCGTCTCCACCATCTCGAGCCCGAGCACGAGCGGCCGCCCCGCACTCCGGGCCGTCGACGTCGGCCGCGGCCAGCAGCTCGCGCTCGACGGCGTGGCCGGTCGCGTCGTTGTGGAGCTCGCCCAGGAAAACGATGTCGGCGCCGTCCATGGCGTCGCAGACCGCGGCCAGCTCCGTCCGCGCGCCCTGGCCGTCGAAGACCTCGACGGACAGCGAGTCCGGCGTTCCGGCGGAGGCGGCGAAAAGCAGCGCGGCGGTGCAGAGCTCGATCATGACGGGGGGCGGTGGGACGTCGTTTTCCTCAGGGCGAGCGGCGCGGCGCTTGGCCGCGCGACTCTCTGGAGAGCCGGCGTGGGGCTAGTCGTCGGACGCCTCGCCGTTCTCCGACACGCGGCTCTTCTTCTTGCGGCGGCGGCGCTTCTTCTTGGGCGCCGCGTCGCCCTCCGGCGACTCCGCCCGCCCGCGGTCGTCGTCCCGCTCACGGTCGTCGGACGGCGGACGGTCGTCGTCGGCCCTCGCGGAGACGTCGTCGCGGTCGTCGGCGTGGGCGTCGTCCGGACGGTCGTCGGCGTGGGCGGCGGAGCCGTTGGTGCGCACGTCCGAGTCCTCGTCGCGGCGGCGGCGGCGGCGGCCCCGGTCGTCGTCCGAGCGGTCGCGCGAGCCGCGGCCTTCGCGCTCCTCCCGGGCCTCGCGCTGGCGGACGTCGTAGTCGCTCTCCGAGCGGTCCATGGCCGGCCCGCGCGTGCCGGCGTGCAAGCTCCGCTGGTAGGCCTCGTCCAGGAGCATCGCCAGCACGTCCGGCTCGCCCTCCTCGACGAGCTGGCGGGCGACGGCGACGAACCGCTGCTGCCGCTCGCGCTCCAGGCCCGAGCGCTCGCGCATCCGGTCCTCCAGCAGGTTCGTCAGCCGCTGGCCGACGCGGCTCGCGAGCTCCTCCTCGGTCGGGAGGTCGATCTCCTCGAGGGGGATGTCGTACTTCCGGGCGATCTGGCGCAGCGTCGGCATGTCGGTCGCCGTCGTGATGGCCATCGAGACGCCGGCCTTGCCCGCGCGCGCCGTCCGGCCCGAGCGGTGGACGTAGTACTCGCGGTCCTGGGGGATGTCGTACTGGAAGACGTGGCTCAAGTCCTCGACGTCGATCCCGCGCGCGGCCACGTCGGTCGCCACCAGGAACCGGAGGTCGCCGTCGCGGAGCCGCTTCATCGTCTTCTCCCGGGCCTTCTGCGTCAGGTCGGACGAGATGCCGGCGGCGTCGTAGCCGTAGTTGTTGAGGAACGTGGCGAGGTACTCGACCTCGCGCCGCGTGTTGGCGAAGATGATGGCCGAGGTCGGGTTCTCCCACGCGATCAGCGTCGCGAGCGCCCGGTCCTTCTCCATCGGGTGGACCTGGACCGCGCGGTGGGTCATCAGCTCGACGTGGATCTGGCCGCCGGCCGTGGCCAGGAACACGGGGTCGGTCAGGAACTCCTGGCCGATCCGCTGAACCTGGAACGGCATCGTCGCCGAGAACATGTACGAGTCGCGCTGCTTGGGGAGGTAGCGGCGGACCTTGATCATGTCGGGGAAGAACCCCATCGACAGCATCTCGTCGGCCTCGTCCAAGATGATGGTCCGGATCTTGTCCAGCTTGAGCGTCCCGCGCGCGAGGTGGTCGAGCACGCGGCCCGGCGTCCCGACGACCAGCTGAGCGCCCTTGTTGAACGCCTCGACCTGCGGGCCATACCCGACGCCGCCGTAGACGGGGATCGCGTTGAGCCGCTCGTCGGGGTCGAGCCCGGCGTTCATCCGCTCGAACTCGGCGTGGATCTGGCTCGCCAGCTCGCGCGTCGGGCAGAGCACGAGCGCCTGCGTCGTCTTCTCGCGGACGTCGAGCTTCTCCAGGAGCGGGAGCAGGAACGCGCCCGTCTTGCCGGAGCCGGTCCGGCTCTGGACGATGAGGTCGCGGCCCTCCATGATGTAGGGGATGGCCTCGGCCTGGACCGGCATCAGCGCCGGCCACCCGAGCGCGCGGACGCCGGCCTGGAGGCGGGGCGGGAGGTCGCCGATGCCGGCCGCGTCGACGGTCTCGTCGGGGGCGTCGAAGGGGGTCTCGAGCTGGCGCTCGGCCTTGGCCTCGTTCTGGGCCTTCTGGGTCAGGTCAAAGACGGCTTTGAAAGCCATGTCGGTCGGGGGGGTGGAGGGGGCCGCCCGGGTCTCCTCCCGACCGGCGTCGCAGGCGCGGGCAACGCCACGCGCGGACGCGGAACGCCCGCGTCTGCCCCAGACTACGCACCGGGCCGGCCGCTCGCGCCCCGCCCCGAGGACTTCCGCCGGAGTTCTCTCCGCTAACAGGTCGCGTGAGCGGGCGTCAGAGGCCCACGGTCAGGCGGAGGCCCGCTCCGCGATCGCCCGTCGGCGCTGCCAGCGCAGCGGGCGCGAGCCGCACGCGCCGGGCACCCATCCCATACCCGACGACGGCGCCCAAAGGAACCAGCCCGACGGCCAGGTACACTCCTGCGATGGCGGGGCCGAGCGCATCGATGTCGGGGATCGTCAGCGCGAGGGCCAGGAGGACGGTGCCTGGAACCGCCCCGAGGGCGGCTCCCAGCGTCGCCCCCCGGACCGTCCCGTCTACGCCAAGCAGCCGGCCCATCCCGTACGTCGTGGCCGAAACGCCGAGCACGACACCGACAGGGATCAGGAGCACGCTCGTCTCGTCCCCGGGCGGGCTGATCGTGTCCACAAGCACAAAGCTTCCTGCGAGGGACGCCGCCCCGGCGACAATCCCGGTCGCGTACATCCCGGCCCCCTCCCAGGCGGTCGCCCGACGGGCCTCTTCGTCCTGGTGGCCAGCGGGAGCGACGGGCTGCGCGCTGGCGGAGGCCGTCGCCAGCAGGGCGGTGAAGAGGACGAGACGGATCATGGGACCGAAGGTCTCTCCTCGCGGCGGCCTCGTGCCTGATCCGTTTGCACTACGGTCGGCTGTCCACGCCTGTCGCCGAGGACTTCCGCCGGAGCTCTCGCCTGGGGTCAGGCCCTTGGCAACGCTGACGTTCAGGCGCGGCCCCGTCGCTCTGGAAGGGCGCAGACGTTAGGTTGTCCGCCCCCACCACGACACGGCATGGCGGACATCACCCTGGCCGAGGAGACGACGGCGCTCCTCGACGCACTCGGACGCGGGGAGCCCCCGTCGGGCGCGCTCTTCGACCGACTCTACGGCGACCTCCGGCGGATCGCCCAGCGCCAGCGCGCCCGTTGGGTCGGCGACGACACCATGAACACGACGGCGCTCGTCCACGAGGCCTACCTCAAGCTCGAGGGGGCCTCGGTCGAGAACAAGGCGCACCTGCTCGCGGTCGCCTCGCGCGCCATGCGCCAGGTGCTCGTGAGCTACGGCGAGGCCCGCAAGGCCCAGAAGCGCGGCGGCGGCGCGGCCCACACCGAGCTCAACGACGAGCTCGTGGGGTCGCCGCTCACCGAGGCCCAGGCCGACCGCGCGGCGCTCATCGAGGACGCCTTGCGCCGGCTCGAAGCGGCCGACCCGCGCGCGGCGCGCGTCGTCGAGTGCCGGTTTTTCGGCGGCTTGTCGGTCGCCGAGACGGCCCAGGCGCTCGACGTCTCCGAGGCGACGGTCGCCCGGTCGTGGCGCGCCGCGCGGGCTTGGCTCTACGGCGAGCTCCAAGGCGAGATGACGGGCGTGCTCGGGGACGACGAGGAGGAGTAGGCGGCCGCTCCCCGTGACAGGCCGGGCGCCGAGGCGCGGTATCCAGGGCAGTCCCACCCTGCCATGACGCCCCACCGCTGGCACACCCTCGAGGCCCTCTTCTCGCGCGCCGCCGAGCTCGACCCGGCCGCGCGGCCGCTCTTCCTCGACGCCGCCTGCCGGACGCCGGCCGACGCGCCGGACGTCGAGCTCCGCCACGAGGTCGAGCGGCTCCTCGACCTGGACGCCGACGCCCGCGCCTTCTTCGACCCGAACGAGCCGCTGGGGGGCAAGCCGGGCGACGCGTCGCTCCCGTAGACCCGACCGGCTACAGCCCGACCGTCACGCGCAGACCCGCGGCGGGCTCCCCAGTCGGCGCTCGGACCGTGGACGGCGCGACCCGAATCCCGCGCGAGGCGAACGCGCTGGAGACCCCGATCGCCGTCAGGACGCCGACGCCCCCGCCGACGAGGGCGGGGAGGAAGTTGTACTCTCCTCCCCCACTCGCCACGTACCCGACGCCGCCCACGGCCACCCCCACGAGCCCCCCAGCGATCGCGCCGACGGGGACGCCGAAGGCCGCGTCCACCAGCACGTCCCCGAACGCGGCCTCGGCGCCGTAGGCGCTGGCCACCAGGACGACGCCCGCCGTGACGCCGACCGGGTAGGCGAGGACGAGGACCGTGACGCCAGCCGGGGTGTCGTACCACGTCGGGATCAGGAAGTAGGTCCCAACGATGCTGCCGACGCCGAGGACGCCCCCGACCGCCGTCATCAGCGTGCGAGACGCGGCCGGCGGAAGGTCGGCCCGTCTCTGCGCGCTGGCGGACGCGGCGAGGAGGACGGTGAGCAGGAGGACGCGCATCGGGGGAGGGAACGTGAGGCCCGCCATCCTACCCGTGACACGCGCAAGGTCACCTGACGCAGATGCATCATTCGGGCCGAGGGTGAGGGCGGCGTCCGCGAGCGCCGTCCAGAACTGGCGACGGGCGGGCGGCGAGGTCTCCCCCACCGCCCGCCCGTCGGGTCTGTCTGCGGCTGGCCCCGCTACTTCAGGACGACTAGCGACCCCGTGGCCGCCGCGCCGTTCGAGACCACGCGGTAGAGGTACGTCCCGCTCTGGAGGGCGCCGGCGTCGAGCGTGACGTCGTGCCAGCCCGCCGTCTGCGGCCCGTCGACGAGCACTTGGACGCGACGGCCCAACGTGTCGAACACCTCGAGCCGCACCGGCGCCGCGGTCGGCACGGCGTAGCGGATCCGGGTGGACCGGCCGACCGGGTTCGGGTAGTTGCCGACGAGCGTCAGCGCGTCCGGCAGCGCCGAGGCCTCGGAGTCGGTCGACATCGCGGGCACGACGGTAACCGTGGCGGCGGCGGTGGTCGCCGTCATCTCGCCGTCCGTGGCCCGCACGCGGTGGTACAGGGTCGCCGGCATGCCGTCCGGGAGGCCGAGCTCGGCGTACGCCGCGGCGAAGACGCCGACCGGCACGTCGAGACCGAGGACCTCCTCGGCCGTCCGGTTCGCCGTCGTCGAGTCGGGCGACGCGGAGGCGTCCACGGTGGCCAGGAGCGTCCCGAACGTCGAGTCGGCCGCCAGCTCCCAGGTGTACTCGAACGCCGCGCCGTCGCCGTCGACGTCGGTCGCGGCCGGCCACTCGACGCGGACGGTCCGCGTCGAGTCCGACGTGAGGTCGACGGTGTTGCCCGTGCCGCCCACCGTGGGCGCGCGGGTGCCGGCGGCGTAGCGCGGGGCGTCGGCGACGGGCTGGACGACGACCGTGAAGGTGGTCGAGGCCTCGTCGGCCCCATCCGAGACGGTGATCGTGACCTGGGCGGTCCCGTGGGCGTCGGCGACGGGCGTGATCGTCAGCGTCCGCTCTCCGGCGTTGCCGGCCAGGACGAGCCCGGAGGCCGCGATCAAGGTCGTGTCGCTCGACACCGCGCGGACGACGAGGTCCGACGCGGCCGTCGCGTCGTCGTCGATGGAGAAGGCGAGCGGCTGGGAGCTCTCGTCCTCAAGGATCGAGAGGACGGGGAGCTCGGTGATCGTGGGGGCCCCGGCGGACACGCCGACCGAGATCGTGAAGGTCCGCGTCGGGCTCACTTCGTCGGCGCCGCCCCCCCCCGTATCCTCGTGGAGATAGAGGGAGACCGTGGCCACGCCGGTGGCGTTGGCCGCCGGCTCAAACGTCAGCGTGCCCGCGGCGTCGACCCACGGGGCCTGCGCGAACAGGGCGGGGTTGTCGCTCCACACGTGGAAGTGGACCCCCTGGGGCTCGTCGGCCGGTCCGGCCGAGATCGCCGTGGCCCACCCGACGACCGTCTGCAGGCCGGCGTCCTTGCCGACCGCCTGGTTCGGGCCCATCGCGAACGACGGCGCGTCGTTGACCGCCGTGAGGATGATCGACACCGTCATCTCGTCCGTCGACGTCCCGTCGCCGACCTCGATGACGAAGGTGACAGTGCCGTTGGCGTCGGGGGCGGGGGCGTAGGTCAGGCCGGTCGGCGTGACGGGCGTGGCGCCCCCGGTGGCTGCGAGGCTCATCGGGAACCCGCTCAGCGTCCCGGTCGACGGGGCCGTCTTGACGGTCCACGTCAACGTCTCGCCGCTGTCGTCGCTCGCCGCCAAGATGTCGTCCAGGCCGAGGACCGGGCCGTCCTCGACGGAGGTGAGCGACGCGGTGCCGCCCTCGGCGAAGACCGGCGCCGGGTTCACCGTCGCCGTCAGCTGAGCGCTCGTGGCCGTCGCCAGCCCGCCCGACGACGCCCGGAGGTTGAACGTCTCGTCGCTCGCGCCGGAGACCGTGTACGTCAGGTCGAGGCCGGCAAAGGTGGCCACGCCGGACGACGCAGTGAGAGAGACTGTAGCCGCCGAGCCGTCGGTGTCGCCCGTGACGTTCATCGTCGCGCTCCCGGCGCCGTTGACCTCGGCCAGGGTAACGTCGGTCGTGTAGCCCGCGTCGACGGTGCCGTCGGCGTCGACGGCCCGAACGACGGGGACGGTCGAGAAGGCGGTCAACACGCCGGACGCCACGGTCGTCGGTGCCGGCTCGGTCGAGAACGCGAGCCGCGTCGCGACGACGTCGGACGTGACGGCGGTCGCGTCGACGGTCGGGAGGTCGGTACCGATGCCGTCTTGGTCGTTGGCCGTGAGCGTGAACGCCTCCTGGTCGACGGTGGCCGTGTAGGCGACGTCCGCGAACGTCGCCACGCCGTTGACGGCCGCGACGGCGGTGGCCCCCGAGAGCGCGCCGGCGCTGGCCTCGGTCAGCGTGATGGTCTCCGTGAAGTCGAGGTCCGTGTTGCCGAAGGCGTCCTGAGCCTCGACGGCGGGCTGGGACGTGAGGGCGGCCCCGGAGACGCTGCCGGCCGGCTGCGACGTGACCACGAGGACGGACGCCTCGACGGCGACCACGGCGACGTTCGTCACGGGGACCGTGGCCCTCATCTGGGTGCCGCCGCCGTCCACCACGAGGTCGGTGTCGCCGTCGATGTCGAAGTAGATGGTGACGCCGTCCGCCAATCCTACGCTACTGGTCCAGTAGGCGTCGACGGTGTAGACCTCGTTCGCGCCGTCGGCGACCGAGATCGAGAGGCCGGAGAAGGTGTAGGCGTCGGCCCCCGTGTCATACACGCCGACGACGTCGGCCTCGTCGGGGCCGCTGAGGCGGAGCACCAGCTTGCCTCGGTCCGCATCGGAGATCGAGCCTGAAGAGCGGACGACGACCTGGGAGACGTCCATCGCCAGACCGTCGGTGCCGCCCCCGTCGGCGAGGGTGAAGTCGAAGACGGCGACGGCCTCGGCCGGCGTGTCGAAAGTCGTCGGGATGGCGGATGGGCCCACGACCCCGACGGTCAAGTCGCCATCGGAGTCGGGGGCCAACGTGGTGGCGCCGACGAGCGCCGCGGCGGCGGGCAGCAGAAACGCGAGGGCCGCGAGGGTGCGAGCGATCAGCGCGCGTTGGGAAGTCGAAAGGGACATACGGTTAGGCAGTGAGCCAGCGAGCGGGTGCGGGGGGTGGAGTCTGGAGCTCTCGAGCGCCGATCGAGCGTGGCCGACGCGAGCGTTCCAGACTCCGTATCGCCCCCTCGTGCCGACACCTTTACGGAGCAGCCCGAGAGAATCGAGCCCGTCACCGTGGCCCCCGATCTCCAGATCGCCCCGGCATCCCCGCCCATCTCCGTGAGCCCGTGGCTGTCCGGCGTCGGCTCAGGCGCCGAGTCCCAACTGCCCCGGGGATGCCGCCCTTCGCCTCTTGCCGGTCGGTTACAGCCCGACGATCACGCGCAGGCCCACCGCCTGCCCCCCGGTCGGCGCTCGGAGCGCGGCGAGCCGGACGCCGTGCACGGCCCCCGTCACCGCGGCGCCCGCGACCAAGCCCGTCAGCGCCGAGCCCAGGCTCGCGCTCAAGTCGGCATCCGCGCCTTGGACCTCGGTGACGTAGGCGTAGGTCGCCACCCCGACGCCGACCCCGACGGCCGTGCCGATGGCGGTGTCCAGCAGTACTCCGCCCACGGTCGGCCGCAGCCCGAGCGCCGCGCTGGTGCCGTAGGTCGCCGCGGCGACGGTGATCGGGACGAACGGCCCGACGAGCCCGGCCGTGACGAGCCCCCCGGCGACCGCGCCCGTCACCAGCAGGACGCGCTGCCCCGCCGTCGGCGGAGCGGGTTGGGCCTCGGCGGACGTGGCCCACAGCGCGAGGAGCAAGAGCGTTCGGATCATGGGAGTCGACGCGGTGGATGCCGAGCCTATCCCCACACGCGTCCGACGCCGTGGTGCACACGCACCATGCTACATCGCCATGCCGCCGTCGACGTGCAGGACGTGGCCGGTGACGTAGGCCGAGGCGTCCGACAGCAAATAGAGGACGGCCGCGGCGATGTCGCGAGGCTCGCCCAAGCGCTTGAGCGGGATCTGGCCCTCCATCGCCTCGGTCACCTGCTCGCCCAGGTCGGCCGTCATGTCGGTCGCGATGTAGCCCGGGGCCACCACGTTCGCGCGGACGCCGCGCCCGCCGAGCTCGCGCGCCAGGCTCTTGGTGAACCCGATGAGCCCGGCCTTCGACGCCGCGTAGTTGGCCTGCCCCGCGTTCCCCGTCACGCCGACGACCGACGAGATGGTGACGATGCTGCCGGACCGCTGCTTCATCATGGGCCGGTACGCCGCCTTGGCGACGTGGAAGGCGCCGGTCAGGTTCGTGTCGATCACGTCCTGCCACGCCTGGGCGTCCATCCGGATCATTAGCCCGTCGCGCGTGATCCCGGCGTTGACGACCAGCCCGTCGATGGAGCCCCACTTCGCGACGACGGCTTCGACGGCCGCGAGCGCGTCGTCGGCGCTGGCGGCGTCGGCTTGGATGGCCAGCGCCCGGTCGGGCCCGCCCAAGGCGGCCACGAGCTGGTCGGCCGTGTCGGACGACGCGCGGTAGGTGAAGGCCACCGTCGCGCCGGCCGCGCTGGCGGCCTCGACGATGGCGCGGCCGATGCCGCGCGTGCCGCCGGTGACGAGGACGGTCTTGTCGGTGAGGTCGAGGGTCATGCGTGTGCGAACGGGAGGGGCCCGCAAGATCGCACGGCCACCAGGAGACCGCCTACGCTGCCGCCAGCGCCTCGATGTCGCCCGCGGTCCCCGCCTGCGCCGCCACCGCGTCGCGCCCTAGCGTCCGCCGGGCGAGCCCGGAGAGCACCTTGCCGGTCCCGACCTCGACGAACCGCTCGGCGCCATCGGCCGCCATCCGCTCGAGCGACTGGGCCCAGCGGACCGGCGCCGTGAGCTGGTCGAGCAGCCGCAGTCGGATAAGCTCCGGGTCGGTCGTCGGCTCGGCCGTCACGTTGAGGACGACCGGGCACGACGGGACGCCGATGTCGAGGGCCTCCAGCGTATCCTTCAGCCCGTCGCGGGCGAACGCCATCAACGGGCTGTGGAACGCGCCCGAGACCGGCAGCGGGACGACGCGCTTGGCGCCGGCTTGGCTCGCGAGGGCGCCGGCCCGCTCGACGGCCGGCGCGTCGCCCGAGATCACGATCTGGCCGGGGTCGTTGTAGTTGGCCGGGACCACCTCGCCGTCGCCGGCCGCGGTCGCCTGCGCGCACGCCGCCTCCAGCGCCGCCGCGTCCAGCCCGAGCACGGCCGACATCGCGCCCGGCCGGACGTCGCCGGCCTGGGCCATCAGCTCGCCGCGTCGGCGGACGGCCCGGAGCCCGTCCGCAAACGAGAAGGCGCCGACGGCCGCGAGCGCGCTCCACTCGCCCAGGCTGTGGCCCGCCGCGAGGTCCGGCCGGACGCCCCGTGCCGCGAGCACCGCGTTCGCCGCCAGGCTGTGCGTGTACAGCGCCGGCTGCGTGATCTCGGTCGGCGTGAGCGCAGCGGGGTCGTCGCCGAACATGAGGTCGGTCAGCGAGAAGCCCAGGACGGCGTCGGCCTCGTCCAAGACGGCGCGGGCCTGGGGGATCTCGACCAGGTCGGCGGCCATGCCAGGGGCCTGGGAGCCCTGGCCGGGGAAGAGGAAAGCGAGCATGGAGGAGGGGGTGGAGGGGATGGAACGGAGGGAGGGGGATCCGGCGGTCACGGAGGGATCAGCGCCCCCCTCTACCCTCTCCGCACTCTTCGCCCCTAGGATCCGCCGTAGCTCCACTTGAGCCACGTCGCGCCCCAGGTGAAGCCGCCGCCGAACGCCGCCAGGACCAGGTTGTCGCCGGCCCGGAGGTCGTCCTCCCAGTCCGCGAGGCACAGCGGGAGGGTGCCGGCGGTGGTGTTGCCGTAGCGGGCGATGTTGACCATGACCTGCTCGGGCCCGATCCCCATCCGCCGCGCCGTCGCGTCGATGATGCGGAGGTTGGCCTGGTGCGGGACGAGGTAACGGATGTCGCCGCTGGCGAGCCCGTTCCGCTCCATGACCTCGGCGGCGGCATCGGCCATGCCGGTGACGGCGCGCTTGAAGACGGTCTTCCCGTCCTGCGCGACGTAGTGCATCCGGGCGTCGACGGTCTCGTGCGTCGCCGGGTGCAAGCTCCCGCCGCCCTCCATCCACAACGCGTTGACGCCGGAGCCGTCGACGTACTGGACGCTGTCGAGGACGCCGGTCCCGTCGGTCGTCGCCTCGAGCAAGACCGCGCCGGCCCCGTCGCCGAAGATGACGCACGTCGTCCGGTCGGTGTAGTCGATGATCCGGCTCATCGTGTCGCCGCCGATGACGAGCACGCGCCGGTGCATGCCGGACTCGATCAGCTTGGCGGCCGTCGTGAGCCCGTAGAGGAAGCCCGAGCAGGCCGCCGAGATGTCGTAGCCCCACGCGTTCGCCGCGCCCAGCTTGTGCTGGACCAGGCACGCCGTCGACGGGAAAACGACGTCGGGCGTGATGGTGGCGACCAGGATGCAGTCGACGACGTCGGGCGCGAGGCCGGCCTTGTCGAGACACACCTTCGCGGCCTCGGTCGCCATGAACGACGTGGCCTTGGTGGGGTCGCGCAAGATCCGCCGCTCCTCGATGCCCGTCCGCGAGCGGATCCACTCGTCGTTGGTGTCGACGAGCGCTTCGAGGTCGGCGTTGGTGAGCCGGTCCGGGGGGAGGTACGCGCCCACGGCCGTGACGGCGGCCGTCGTCTTCAGGTCAGCCATCGGGGGTCAGGGGGTGGGGGCCTCGGGCGCGGGGTCGCGCAGGGCCCGGGCGATCCGGGCCGTCAGGTTCTGCTCGACCAGACTCGCTGTGCTCAGCACCATCTGGCGGCACGCCCGCGCCGACGACCCGCCGTGGCCGATCACGACCGTCCCGTCGATGCCCAGCATGGGGACGCCGCCGAACGCCTGGTAGTCGAACGGGGCCAGCATCCCCTTGAGCACGCCGCCCACCATCTCCGCCTGCTCCCGCGCCAGCTCCTGCCGGCCGATCTCGGAGCGGACCATCTGGGGCAGGATCGTGGCCACGGACTCGGCCAGCTTGAGGACCACGTTGCCCACGAACCCGTCGCAGACGCAGACGTCGGCGCCGTGCTGCAGGATGTCGCGGCCCTCGACGTTGCCCACGAACCGGAGCGCGCCCTGGTCGGTGAGCGCCTGCAGCGTGACGTGGGCCTCCTTGACGGTGTCGGTCCCCTTGCCCGGCTCCTCGCCCACGTTGACGAGCCCGACCGACGGGTCGTCCTTGCCCAGGAACGCGGCCCCGAACACGGCGCCCATCCGGGCAAACTGGACCAGGTGCTCGGGCCGGACCTCGACGTTGGCCCCGACGTCGAGCAACACGCACGTGCCGGTCGGCGTGGGGAGGTAGCCGGGGAGCGCGGGGCGCAGGACGCCGGGCAGCCGGCCCAGCCCGAACAGCGCCGCCGCCATGACGGCGCCCGTGTTGCCGGCGCTCGCGAACGCGTCCGCCCGCCCGTTCTTGACGGCGCCCACGCCGACGTGGATCGACGACTGGGGCTTGGCCTTGAGCGCGACCGTCGGGCTCTCGCCCATCGCGATGGCCTGGGGCGCGTCGACCACGCGGAGCGCGTCGCTCTCGGCGGCGCCCAGCCGGTCGAGCTCGGCGCGGACCTCGGCCTCGCGGCCCACCAGCAGGATCGTCAGCCGGCCGGGGGCCTCGTCGAGCGCCTCGAGCGCGCCCTCCACGACGACGCCCGGGGCATGGTCTCCGCCCATGGCGTCGACGGCGACTCGGACGGGCATGGGCAGGCGGGTCGGGCGGGCGAGAAGGAGGGGCCGGAAAGATACCCGCCCCCGTCAACAGACGCCGCCCGCGCAGGCTCCCAAAGCTCGCGCGGGCGGTATCTGAGTGGGCGACGCGGCGGGCGCGCCTTGCCCCTAGGCGTACTCGGGGACCTCGACGACGGCGCGACCGCGGTAGTGGCCGCAGGTCGGGCAGGCCCGGTGCATCAGCTTGGCGTTGCTGCAGTTCGGGCACTCGTGCGTCGTGGGGACGCTCTTGACCTTGTAGTTGGCGCGGCGCGAGCGGGTGCGAGCCTTGGAGTGCTTGCGTTTGGGGTTGGCCATCGGAGTCGGGGGTTGCGCCTGGGGGCGGGGTCAGTCGGAAGAGTCGGGGTCGCCGTCGGGGTCGGCGGGCCGGAGGGCTTGGAGGGCGGCCCACCGAGGGTCGGCGGGCGCGTCGTCGTCGTCGTCGGCCGCGCCGAAGGCGGTCGGGATCTCGGCGTCGCGGGCGGCCGGGCTCACGCGCCGGAGCGGGAGCGCCAGCAGCAACGTGTCGTGGACCGGCGCCGTCAGGTCGATCGCGAGCGCGTCGTCGGTGAGCGGGCGGACGTCGTCGTCGGGCCCGTCTGGCGCGTCGGCCGTGAAGAGCACGGCGTGGTCGGCCTCGACGGGCTCGTCGTACATCTCGAGCGTCCGGTCGCACTCGAGCCGGGCCGTGGCCCGGGCCGTGTAGGCGGCGAGCACACGGTGGTCGGCGACGTCGAGCCGGAGGTCGACCTCGACGTCGGAGAACACCTCCGGGTCGAGGCCGAGGTCGTCGGCCGTGGGGCGGTGGGTCTCCTGGAGGAGGCCGTCGGGAAGCGAAGCGATGCGGACCCGGAACACGGTGTCTCGAACGTCGGTCGTCAAGGAACGCGGGCGGAGCCCAGCGGGTGGTGCTGTCGCCCCGCGAGCCCGTGAAGGTAGGGCGCCGCGGGAGGGGCCGACAAGGGCCTCACGCGATGTTCGAGGAAGCCGGCGTTTGGCGTCGGACCCGACGGGCGGACGCGCCAAACCTCGGTCCCGACCTGGTCCGGCCTTGGGCCCCGCGGGCGCGCACCTCAACGGCTGTAGGGATCCCCCCGAGGCCACTTCTCTCTCCGCTCGAAGCGGGCCGTTCACAAGGTGTGGACAACCGGATTACGAAATGCGAACGCACGGGCCCGTCGTGGTCATCTCGCGGTAATTCCCCGACGTCCGACGTGACGTGGCTCGCACAACCCGTTGTCTTCCAACACCTCTAGAGCGGGGATCGCCGGTGGATGAGCCGTGGACAACCGGAAGGAGGAACCCGCGATCCTGGCGCGGACGGGGCGGCGGCGGTCTTTGAGGATGTGGATAACCTCGACCGGTCGCGGACGAGCCGGCTTCCTTTTCCCACGGCGCTCCCGATATTCCGGCCCCCTCTTCCCCCCCACCCCACCCCGACTCTCGCCCCATGGACCGATCGCGCGACGACGTCTGGGACGAGTGCCTCCGGATCATCCGGGACAACATCAGCCGGCAGAGCTTCCGGACGTGGTTCGAGCCGCTCCGGGCCGTCGGGCTGGACGAGGAGGACGGCGCGCTCAAGCTGACGGTCCAGCTCCCGAGCCGGTTCTACTACGAGTGGCTCGAGGAGCACTACTTCGCGCTCCTGCGCAAGACGATCACCAAGGTGCTCGGGCCGGGCGGACGGCTCTACTACGACATCGTGATCGAGCGCGACGAGCCCGCCGCGGGCGGCGGCCGGCGCGGGGCGTCGATGGAGCTCCCGGCGCGCCAGCCCTCGAACGTGCCGCCGGACGAGCGCCCCCCGCGCGTCGAGCTCCCCGACGGCGTGACCCCGCCCCGCACGGCCGTCGACGTTCCGTCCGACGCCGGCCGGTCGCTCGACCGGACGCGCGGGTTCGACCGTTCGCCCGAGCGCCGCCGCGCGCCCTCGGCCCACCCGTTCGCGTTGCCCGGCGTCAAGCCGATCGAGGTCGACCCGCACCTCAACGACTCGTACACGTTCGAGCGGTTTATCGAGGGCGACTGCAACCGGCTGGCGCGGTCGGCGAGTTGGGCCATCGCCCAGGACCCGGGCGGCACCAGCTTCAACCCGTTTCTTATCTACGGCGGCGTCGGGCTCGGCAAGACGCACCTGATCCAGGCCATCGGCAACTACGCGCTGGCGAACAACCACGCCAAGACGGTCCGCTACGTCTCGTCGGAGATGTTCACGGCCGAGTTCGTCCAGTCGATCCAGTCCAACCGGATCGCCGAGTTCAGCCAGTTCTACCGCGGCGTCGACATCCTGATCATCGACGACGTCCAGTTTTTCGGGGGCAAGGAGAAGACGCAGGAGGAGTTCTTCCACATCTTCAACGAGCTCCACCAGCAGGGCAAGCAGCTCGTGCTCTCGGCCGACCGGCCGCCCAAGGACATCGTCGGGATCGAGGAGCGGCTGCTGTCGCGGTTCCAGTGGGGGCTCGCGGCCGACGTCCAGCCGCCGGACTTCGAGACGCGCGTGGCCATCCTGAACCGCCGCGCCAAGGACGACGGGACCCAGGTCCGACCCGAGGTCATCGAGTACATCGCAACGCATGTCAAGAGCAACATCCGCGAGCTCGAGGGCGCGCTGATCCGGCTCCAGGCGCACGCCGCGCTGACCGGCCGCGAGATCGACCAGGAGCTGGCGCGCGACGTGCTGAAGGACTTGATCAAGGAGGCCCGGCCGCAGCTGACCATCGAGGCCATCCAGTCGGTCGTGTGCGACTACCTCGGCATCCCCGAGGACTTGGTGAGGGCGCGGACGCGCAAGCGCGAGGTGGTCCAGGCCCGCCAGGTGGCCATGTTCTTCTCGAAGGAGATCACGAACCACAGCCTCAAGACGATCGGGCTCCACTTCGGCGGGCGCGACCACTCGACGGTGATCCACGCCGTCCGCTCGGTCGAGGACCAGGTGGACACGGACCCGAGCTTCCGCGAGATGGTGGGGGCGGTGCGCAAGAAGATGGAGCTCCACCAGCGGTAGAGGTTCGAGGGTTCAGGGTTCGTCGGGCCGAGACGAGGTGCCTGTCGTGGCCGCAGGGGCACGATTCGTCGTGTCCCCTACCGAGCACCGGGGGCCGTGACGAGTCATGCCCTTGCAGCCGAGCTGCTCTCCGTCGGTCTCGGGTTTTCACGGGCCACCGGGACCGAACGAGCCGCCTCGGTCGTGTACCTTCATCCGTCCGCCGCACCGGCCGACTCCTGGGTCCGCATCCTCCGACAGCTATGAAGTTCACCGCCTCCAGCGCCGACCTCCTCCGGGCGCTCTCGACCGTCAACGGGGCCGTCCCGTCCAAGAGCACGCTGCCCATCCTGGAGTGCGTCCTGTTCGAACGGGAGGACGACGCGCTGCGGATCGCGGCGACCGACCTCGAGATCTCGATCGTCCAGCGGCTGCCCGTCTCGTTCGAGCAGAACGGGACCGACACCAAGCAGCGGATCGCCGTCCCGGCGCGGCGCCTGCTCGACACGCTGCGCGCGCTCCCCGACCTGTCCGTCACGGTGACGACCGACGCCGAGTTCAACGTCGAGCTGACGACGGACCAGGGCCGCTACAAGATGGTCGGGTTCGACGGCGGCGACTACCCGGCGTTGCCGTCGCTCGACGGGGCCCAGGCCATCGAGGCCGACGGGGCGCTCGTCAAGCACGCCATCGACAAGACCGGGTTCGCGGCGTCGAAGGACGCGCTCCGGCCGGCCATGATGGGCGTCCTGTTCCAGGTCCGCCCCGAGCACTCGACGATCGTGGCGACCGACGGCCACCGGCTGGTCAAGCTCGTCTCCCGGGGCCTCACCGCGGACGAGGCGGTCGACGTGATCGTGCCCGAGAAGGCGCTGTCGCTCGCGGGCAAGGCGGCCGGCGACGGGGCCTGCACGCTGCGGATCGCGCCGGGCTACGTCGGGTTCGACTTCGGCGACACCCAGGTCGTCGGCCGGCTCATCGAGGAGCAGTACCCGAACTACGAGGCCGTCATCCCGGTCGAGAACGAGAAGCGGCTGACGGTCGGCCGCGACGCGATGCTGGCGGCCGTCCGCCGCGTCGCCCTGTACTCGTCGTCGATGACGCACCAGATCCGGCTGGCGCTCGAGTCGGACGCGCTGACGGTCTCGGCCGAGGACATCGAGCGGGCCTCGGAGGCCAAGGAGCGCGTGCTCTGCGACTACGACTCGGACCCGATGGAGATCGGGTTCAACTCGCAGTACCTCCAGGAGGTCTTGTCGAACATCGACGGCGAGGACGTGGTCTTCGAGTTCTCGTCGCCCAACCGGGCCGGCGTCGTCTCGCCCGCCGAGGGCGCCGAGGGCGAGGAGCTGCTGATGCTCATCATGCCGGTCATGCTCAACACGTACGCCTAGCGAGCAGGCCGTGGAGCGCGGGAGCGCTCCGACCGAACGGGACGCCCCGGTCGCGAGTCGGCCGGGGCGTTTTTCGTGTCGCCGCATAGGCCACCCGGTCGGCCCGGCCCGTTGGCTAGCTTGCGCGCTCGGCATCCTCCCGCCCCATGATCGCCACCGCCACCTTCGACGTCACCTCGTGGGAGCCCGCCGGGGCCGACGCGCCCGAGGCGGGTCCCGAGCTTTCCCGCGTCCGCATCGAGAAGACGTTTCGGAGCGGGGACGTCTCGGGAACGAGCACGGGCGACGGGCTCTTCTGCGGGATGAGCGACCCGAGCGCGGGCGCCGGCTACGTCGTCAGCGAGCGGATCACCGGGGCCATCGGCGACCGGCGCGGCAGCTTCGTCGTCCAGCACGGCGGGCTGATGGGGCCGGGTCTGGCGCCGCGCACCTTCGGCCATGTCGTCCCAGGGTCGGGGACGGGCGGCCTCAGCGGGATCGGCGGCGAGGTCGAGATCGGGCAAGGTGAAGACGGAACCCACACGCTCCGCCTCGACCTCCACTTTGCCGACTCTGCCGGGGACGGCTGAGCGCTACGGGGTGTCGCCGTAGAGCGTGTGGGTCCGGATCTTCTCGCACAGCTCGAGCGCGCGCCGCTCGCGCGTGGCCGGCCGCCGGGCCTGGTCCACGTGGACGCCGAGCGACCGCTGGCGGCCCGGCGTGAACGTGGCGAACCGGGCCAGCGCCTCGGGGTCCTGCGACAGGGCAACCGTCAGCTCCTCGGGCAGGTGGACGGCGTCGGGGTCGGCGGGCTCGATCTCCAGGAACGCCGTCGCGCCGAGGTCGAGCCCGGCCCGGCGCAGGATGACGCGGCCGAACCGGAGGTGCGGCGTTCCGTTCGACCGGCCGTGGACGGCGCGGCGGAAGGGGACGCCACACAGCGTGCCCGTCACGGCCCGGGCGCCACCGAGCGCGTCGTCGACCTCGGCGGGGATCGGGACGATGTGCATCCCCATTGCACCGGAGGCGCGGAGGACGGGGCCGGCGAAGACGTCGGGCATGGCGCGGGGGGCGTCCCGGAGACTACGGCGGCCCGGCCGACAGCGGCCCGTCACCCCAGCGAGGCCTCAGCCCGAGACCGTTCGGGGGCGACCGAAAAGCTCGTGGTAGAGGACGTCGTAGAAGACCTCGTTCCGGTCGCCGGGGTCGACGTAGACCCGCCGCTCGTCCTTCGTCCGGAGCACGGTTCCGTTCTGGAAGCGGAGGATCTGGAGCAGCTGGTCGATCGCGACCTCGTTCGGAGGGCCGGTCTCCGGCACCAGGACGACGCGGCGACTCGTCAGGACCACGTCGCCCGGCGTCCTCAGCAAGCGCAAGGCGTGCAGGGGGACCGTCAGCCCAGCCGTCTCGCCCGACTCGACCGCCGCCGCGCCGACGTGGCGCTCGAACCGGGTCGGGTCGACCGCGCTCCACTCCGCCTTTCCTCGAAAGCGCCCGACTTCGCCCACCTCCAGCTCGATGCCGACGTCGGTCCTGAGCGTTTCGCCGCGGCGAACCTTCCACCGGTCGCTCGCGTGACCGAGCATCCGCCGGATCCCGTCCGGGAGGACGAGGCTGAGGGCGACACGGACGGCCTCGATGTCGGCCTCCTCGTCGGGCGAGAGCAGGCCGTCGCACAGGGCGTGGGCCACCCGTTTCAGGAAGTGCTCGCGGGCGAGCACGTCGTACGCCCCGTCGGCGACGCGCGGGTCGAGGCCGAGCAGGTGCTGGAGCTTGTAGAGCAGGAGCCGCTCCTCGACCGACAGGCAGTCGTCGGCGACGGCCTCGGTGACGGCCGTGCCGAACGCGCGCTCGTGGGCCGCGCGGAGGTCGGCCGGCGACAGCGCCAGCGTCGCGGCGACGTGGCTCAGGACCCGTCGGTCGGCGGCGCCGAGGTCGGCGTCTGCGAGGCGGTCGTCGAGCAGCTGCTGGTAGAGGGCGAGGCGCTCGTCGGTGAACTCGAGGGCGAGGTCGACCTGGTGGCGCCGCGAGATCCGGACGCGGTCGGCCGGGCCGAAGTCGGCCGGCCCCTCGGCCGCGGCGATCAGGTTGTGGAGCTCGACGTAGGCGTTCCGCCGAGGCGGGTCGCCGAATCGGCTCGGGGTCTCGGGGGTGAGCAGGTCGAACGGGCCCATGCGGCGGGGGTGGACGGATGACGGGTGGAATCTCCGGCCGGCAGCGCGTGCTCGCCAGCGTCGGTAGGAACAGAGCTTTTGTAGGGACACGATTCATCGTGTCCGCTGGCGACCTCGTGCTCGGCAGGGACACCGTGCATGGTCCGTACGACGGGGCCTCAACTCCGCCGGCTCACCATCCCCCGCGAGCGGAGCGAGCCCTACAGCAGCCGGGCCACGTGGAAGCTGACGACGGGCGTCCAGAACGTGTGGCGCGAGGGGTCCTCGACGTCCGGGCGGAGCTCCAGCAGGTCGACCTCGACGGGGAAGTAAGTGCCCTGCAAGCCGAAGCGGACCGCCTGGGTCGTCCGCCGACCGCGGCCGAAGAAGGCCCCCAGGGCGACCACGCCCCCCACGCCGACCCGGACCTGGCTCGCGTCGACGCCGCCGAGCGGCCCGAGCACCTCCTCGGTCGCGTCGAGCCGGCCGTCGCCGTCGGTGTCGTCGAAGTAGGGCCACTGGAGCGCCAACGTCGGGCCGACCACGGCGGCGACGAACGGGCGGAAGTTGTCCTCGACGGAGTGTCGGAACAGCCGCCGCTCGAGCCCGAGGTGGAGTGGGAGGAGGGCCACGTAGTTCCGCTTGAATGGCGTCTCGCGCTCGCCGAAGAACCCGATGAAGCTCTGCTCGCGCTCGTCCCGCCCGGCCCCGGCCGAGAGCTCGGCCACGAACGAGACGTCGTCGGTGAGGCGGGTCCGCACCGACCCGCCGGCGCCGAACCCGTACTCGGTCAGGACCACCACCAGGGCCCCGGTGGTGCCGTAGCGCGCGGCCGTCGTGTCGGGCAGCGGCGGGGCCACGCGCCCCTGGCCGTGCGCCGTCCCCGCGACCAGGACCAGCCCGAGGGCGAGACGGAGCCGCGGCGCACGCATGGCTCGAACCTACCCACCGAGCCGGCCGCTCGGCTCCGCCCCGGCCGTACGTTTCTGAATGCCCGACCCGAGCCTCGGCCCCGCCCCCCCCCGGTCTCGCCTCGTCTTGCTGGCGGGCGGCGTGCTCGCGCTGCTCGCGCTGCTGTGGACGTTGCGCGACGCGCTCGGGCCGTTCTGGGTCGCCGTCGCTGGGGCCGCTCTGCTGTGGCCTCTCCGCCGCGAGCGGGGGGCGCAGGCCGTCCTGTGGGCCGGCGGCCTGGTGTTCGGCGCGTACCTCGCGAGCCGGCTGGCGGGCGTGCTGGCCCCGTTCATCGCCGTGTTCGTGGTGGCTTACTTGCTCGACCCGGCGGTGACGGCGGCCGAGCGGCGGTGGCGCGTCCCCCGGTGGGCGTCGACGCTGGCCCTGACGCTGACCGTCGTGGGCGTCGTCGTGGGCGGGCTCGTGCTGCTGGTGCCGATGGCGGTCGGGCAGGTCGAGGACCTGACGACGCAGGCCGTCGCGCTCGCGCTCCGGGCGCCCGAGTGGGTCGCCGAGTCCGACGCGCTGGCCCAGGCCGAGGCCGCGGGGCTCGTCGACCGCGACGCGCTCGTCGCCGAGATCACGACGTTCGTGCCGAGCCAGATCCAGGCGGCGCTGGCTCGGGTGCCGGCGTTCCTGGCCGGGCTGGTCCGCCAGGTCGGCGCGCTGGTGGGGCTGGTCACGACGGCGGCCCTGGTGCCGGTCCTGCTGTTCTTCACCCTCAAGGACTTCCCGACGCTGCGCGACAGCGCGGTCCGCCTGCTGCCGCGCGTCGACGGGCAGCGGACGTACCTCGAGCGGGTGGGGTCCGTGTTCGGGAGCTACGTCCGCGGCCAGCTCACGATCTCGGCGCTGAGCGCGGTGCTGGTGGCCGTCCCGCTCACGCTGTTCGGCGTGCCGTACTCGCTGCTGCTGGGGCTGGCGGCCGGGCTCCTCAACCTGATCCCGAGCCTGGGCTCGGTGCTGACCTACGTGCTCGGCGTGACGCTGATGCTCGCGTTCGGGACGTTCACCGACGTGCTGATCGTGCTGGCCGTGCTCGCGGTCCAGGCGGTCATCGAGCAGGCCGTGCTCACGCCCAACATCATGAGCCAGCAGGTGGGCCTCCACCCGGTCGTGATCCTGCTGGCGCTGTTCGTGTGCGGCGCCCTGTTTGGCCTGCTCGGGCTGGTGCTGGCCGTCCCCGCGGCGGCCCTCGTCGCCGGCATCGTTCGAGCCCGCCGCGAGGCGCTCGTCATCGACCTGGGCGACGACGAGGACGACGCGCTGGCGACCGACCCATCCCCCCTGTAGGGGCGTATCGCAACACGCCCCCGGGTATCGCAACACGCCCCTACATGAGGGCCTGCGCAGCGACCGGCGCCGGCGGAGCCTCGACCGACTCGACGACCGGCGGCGCGGCGGGCTCGGACGGCGGGTAGGTCGCGCCGCACTGGCCGAGCAGGACCCACAGGACCACGAAGACGAGGACGGTCGAGAAGCAGCCGCCGCCGAGCTTCTTGGCGCCGTAGCCGGCGAGGAGACCGCGAAACAGGTTGTTCATGACGTGAGGGGAGAGCGAGAGGGAGCCGTCGTACGCCTCCGTCGCCCGGAGGCTCCGTACCCTGTGTCCATGCGCGTCTTCCTCTCCACTGTTGGCACGCGCGGCGACGTCGAGCCGTACCTCGCCCTCGCCCAGGGGCTCCAGCGAAACGGCCACGACGTGGTGCTGTCGTCGGCCCGGCGGTTCGCCGCGGTGGCCGACGCCCACGGCGTCCCCTACGCGCCGACGACCGACGCGCTCTTGGAGGTGATGGACCTCCCGGTCGCTCGCCGAGCCCTGGAGACGATGACGAACGCGGCCGAGGCCGTCCGTCAGGTCTGGCGCCTGATCGCGCTGGTGGGGCCCATCCAACGAACGCTCGTCGACGAGTCGTGGGCGGCGGCGCAGGCATTCCGGCCCGACGTGGTCGTGTACCACCCGAAGGCGTTCTGGGGCCCGTCGGTCGCGGCCGCGCTCGGGGCCCGCGCCGTCTTCGCCCCGCTCCAGCCGTTCTTCGTGCCGACTGCCGAGCGGCCGTTCCCGCTCTTGCCCGCCGTGCCGATCCCGGGTGTCAACCGCTTGACGTACCAACTGATCGGGCTCGGCATGTCCGCCTCCGTCCGCCACTACCTCGCCGACTGGCGCCGCGCGACGGGCGCCGAGGTCTCGGGCGGTCCGGTGCCGACCGCCCACGGGTTCAGCCGCCGGGTCGTCCCGGAGCCGACCGACTGGCCGGAGTGGGCGACCACGACCGGGTACTGGTTCCTCGACACGGACGCGCCGCTCGACCCCGCGCTGGCGGCGTTCCTCGACGCCGGACCGCCACCGGTCTACGTCGGGTTCGGAAGCATGGCCGGCCGCGATGCTGAGCGGGCGACTCAGACTGTGGTCGAGGCCGTCCGCGCCGCGGGCGTCCGCGCCGTCTTGGCGTCGGGCTGGGGCGGGCTGGCCGACGCTCGGGGCGACGACCTCTTCCCCGTCGCCGGAGCCCCACACCACGCCTTGTTCCCGAGGTGCGCGGCCGTCGTCCACCACGGCGGGGCGGGGACGACGGCGGCCGGGCTCCGCGCGGGGCGGCCGACCGTCGTCGTCGCCCACTTCGGCGACCAGCCCTACTGGGGCGCCCGCGTCCAGGCGCTCGGCGCAGGCCCCGCGCCGCTCCTCAAGAAACGGCTGACGGCGCCCCAGCTGGTGGCCGCGATCTCGGCGGCCACCACGGACGTCGCCATGCGCCGGCGGGCGGAGGCGCTGGGCGCGCGGCTCCGCGCCGAGGACGGCGTCGGGGTGGCCGTGCGGTTCGTCGAGGCGGTGGCCCACGGCGACGTTCCGGCGGGCTAAGGCCGGTCGGCCTGCGGGCGGGTGGCCACGCGGGCGTATGGCCATACGCCCCTACCGGACCTGGTTTGCTTCGTGGCGGAACGCACGGAGACGGCGCAGACGCGAGAGGCGGCCTCCGCTACCCTCTACCCTCCACCCTCTACTCTCCACGGATGCCCCTGACCTTCGAGCTCCAGGCCGAGTGCCCCGAGACCGGCGCTCGCGCGGGCGTGGTCCACACCGATCACGGGACCGTCGAGACGCCCATGTTCATGCCCGTCGGGACCGTCGGCAGCGTCAAGGCGGTCGCGCCGCGGACGCTCAGCGACGACCTCGACGTCCACATCCTGCTCGGCAACACGTACCACCTGTCGCTCCGGCCGGGGCGCGAGACGCTGCGGGCCGCCGGCGGGCTCCACCGGTTCATGGGCTGGGACCGCCCCATCCTCACCGACTCGGGCGGCTTCCAGGTGTTCTCGCTCGACGGGCTCGTCAAGGTCACCGAGGACGGCGTCCGCTTCCGGAGCCACCTCGATGGGACCGCGCTGACGTTCACGCCCGAGTCCGTCGTCGACACCCAGCGCGACATCGGGTCGGACGTGATGATGGTGCTGGACGAGCTGACGCCGGCGACCGTCGACGAGACCGAGGCGCGGCGGGCGAACGCGCGGACCGTCCGGTGGGCCGAGCGGGCGTTCGCCCATTGGCGTGCGACCGAACCGCGCTACGGTCACCACCAGGCCCTCTTCCCCATCGTCCAGGGCGCGACCTACCCGTCCGTCCGCCGCGAGTCTGCCGAGGCGCTGATGCAGCTCGACGCCGAGGGCTACGCCATCGGCGGGCTGTCGGTGGGCGAATCGGCCGAGGTGATGTACCAGACGGTCGAGGTCACGAACGAGGTGCTGCCGGCCGACCGGCCGCGCTACCTCATGGGCGTCGGGACGCCGCAGAACCTGGTCGAGAACGTAGCTCGGGGCGTCGACCTGTTCGACTGCGTGATGCCGACGCGCAACGCACGCACCGGCACGCTGTTCACGACCGACGGAATCGTCAACATCAAGAACGCCCGGTTCAAGCAGGACCTCGCGCCGGTCGACGCGGGCCTCGACGTCTACCACTCCCAGACGTTCAGCCGCGCCTACCTCCGCCACCTCACGATGGCGAAGGAGCCGCTGTTCATGGAGATCGCCAGCGTCCAGAACCTCGCCCTTTATCTGTGGACGGTGCGCCAGATGCGGGCCGCGATCCTGGAGGGCCGCTTCCCCGCCTGGCGCCGCGAGTGGTCCGACCGGCTGGCGGCCAAAGCGTAGGGCGGTTCAGGGTTCAGGGTTCGCGAGGACTCGCATCTGAGCGAACTCCGAACCTTGACCGCGCACCGAAGGCGCAGCCGACCTTACTCCACCCGCTCGAAGCCGACGTCGCGCGTCCGGCCCGCGGCGTCGGCGTCGAAGCCGGTCACGGTGCCGGAGGCGTCGCGGCGGAACGAGAGCGTGATCGGGAAGCCGCCGTAGGCCGTCACCACGAACGTGTCTGGCGTCGTCTCCCGCCCGGGGAACGCGTCGGCGACGCCGGGGATGCGGGCGACGAGGGCCCCGTCCTCGACGGTCAGGGTGTACGTCGTTGCCAGCTCGTCGCTGAGGTAGCGGCCGGCGTAGTCGCCGAGGTCGACCGGTGCGGCGTCGGCCATCGGCTCGACGTCGAGCTTGCTCGCGCGGTTGTCGCCGTTCTGGTGGAGCGTCGCCGAGCGGACGACGCCGTCGGGGTCGCGGTGGAACGTGACGCCGGCCTCGACGGCCGTCAGCACGAACGTCGAGTCGGAGGTCGGGACGATCTCGAGCTCGCCCTGGCCCGTCGCCTGGGTGAGGTAGCCGCCGTCGCCGTCGCGGCGGAACGCCAGCACGAAGTCGGGCGCGACGTCGAGGGCGTAGCGGCCGGCGTAGTCGTCGAAGAGGGCGTCGTCGAAGGCGACGGCTGGGGGCCCGTCGTCCGGCCCGTCGGTCTCGGCGTCCTGGCCGAACCGGTCTTGGAAGAACGCCCGGGCGACGCGGCCCGCGAACGACGGCGCGCTCTCGGGCGCGTTGAACTCGACGATCACGCCGGCCCCGATCTCGGGGAAGACCTCGACCATCGAGCGGTGCGCGTTGTCCGCCCCGCCGTGTCGGACCCGCCGCTGGCCGCCCACCTCGTCGACGAACAGGCCCAGGCCGTAGTCCGTCGTGTCGCCGTCGGCCAGGACGAACGGCGTCGTCATCTCGCGGATCAGGTCGGGCCCGCCGAGCTCGGCCGTCTCGACGTTGCGGACCCAGCGCGCCAGGTCGCCGACGGTCGTGTAGATGCCGCCGGCGCCCATCGCCCCGTAGAGGTCGACGGCGTCGCGCCAGCGGCCGTCGTCGCCCAGGAGGTAGCCCTGGGCGCTGTTCGGGACGATCACCGTCGGGTCGGCGCGGACGACGGTGTCGGTCATGCCGAGCGGCGCGAACACGTTCGCGGCCATCCAGTCGGGGAACGTCTCGCCGGTCACGCGCTCGACGACCATCGCGGCGAGCGCGTAGCCCGAGTTGTTGTAGTTGAACACCGTCCCGGCCGCGTCCTGCAAGGCGGGCTGCCGCTGGATCATCTGGACGATCTCGGCGCGGTCGATGTAGCTGCCCTTGTCGATCCGGCGGCCGGTGAGCGCCAGGAGGTTGAGGAACTCGCGGTAGCCGCTCGTGTGGGTGAGCAGGTGGCGGAGCGTGACGGTCGCGCCCAGGTCCGGCAGCTCGGGGAGGTGCTCGCGGACGTCGTCGTCCAGGCTCAGCGCGCCGCGCTGGCCGAGCAGCGCGAGCGCCATCGCCGTGAACTGCTTCGACGTCGACCCGATGTTGGTCCGGGTGTCGAGCGTCATCGGGACGGCGTGCGTCAGGTTGGCCATCCCGTACGCCCGTTGGAACACGAGCTCGCCGCCGTCCACGACGGCCACCAGCGCGCCGGGCCGGTCGTCGCCGTCGAACCGGGCCATCATCTGGTCCACCTGGCCGTCGGGCGTCGTCGCGACCGGCTCGACGCGGGCCAGCGAGATGGCGTAGTCGCCGGCCTCGTCCTCGAACGCCGCGACGACGACCGTGTACGTCCCGGCGGCCTCGGCCTCGAACTGGAACCACTCCGACCCGCGCGCCGGCTCGTCGAACACACCGACCTCGGCGCCGTCGGGCGCGGTGACCGTCACGACCACGTCGACCGAGATCTGATTGGCGTCGCCCAGCACGAACGTGTTCGCGTCGAGGTCGAGCGTGTACCGGTCGGCGCCGCCAGCCGCGAGGGTGCCGGACTGACTCGCGCCGAGGGCGAGCGGCGTCTGCGCCTGGGCGGACGAGGCGACGAGCGCGAGGACGAGGACGAGAGTAGAGAGGCGCATCGGCGGGGCGGAAAACGTGGAGGACGGTTCGGCCAAGCGGCCCCCAAGTTGCACGCGCCGCGCGCTGACCTCGACGGCGGACGCAGAAAAGGGGCGGAGCCCGGAGGCCCCGCCCCACTGCGAACGCACAGAGACCGACGGCGCTAGCGGACGACCGTCACCGTCCGCGTCAGGACCCGGCGGTCAGACTCGAGCCGGAGCACGTAGACGCCGGCCGAGAGCGACGCGGCCTCGAACGAGACGACGGCCCCGTCGGCCATCGGGCCCTCGACCAAGACGGCGGCTTGGCGGCCGAGCACGTCGTACGCGACCAGGCGGCCCGTGACCGGCGTCTGGAGCCGGACCCGGACGAGCCCCCGCCCACGCACCGGGTTCGTCGCCTCCAGGGCGTCCGACACCAGGGACAGCCGCGACGTGGCCGTGTCGAAGGCGCCCTCGGCAAAGTAGATCGCCTCGGCGTCCGTGTCGGCGCGCGCGCGCGCGGCCACGTAGACGACGTCGTTGGCCGGGTCGTAGGCGAGGTAGTTGTCGAAGGCGACGGTGAACGTGGTCTCCGAGACGTCGGGGTCGGCCACGAGCGCGTTGCCCGAGAACACCGTCCGGCCCGGCGTCCCGTCGAGCCCGAAGGCGACCACGACCACGTCGTCGGAGAACTGGTTGTTCGAGAGCAGGATCGTCTCGGTGCCGTCGGGGGCCTCGACGATCTCGATCTCCTCGATGCCCCCGTCGTCGCAGCCGGAGAAGACGGCGCCGGCCCCGTCGCACGGGTCGAAGGCGACCGAGAGCGCCGGCGTCCCGGCCGGGTCCGTGATCCGGACGACGGCGTTCTCGTAGTCGCCGTCGCCGAACTCGGACGAGACGGCGTACAAGCTCCCGTCGGAGGCCACGTCGATGTCGAGCAGGTCGAGGTCGGCGTCCTGGACCACGACGGCCGGCGCCTGGTCGGCGCCCGTCGTGGCGACCGAGTAGACGCCGTCCTCGGGCGCGCCGCGGAACTGGACGCGGCCGAGGTAGAGCGTCGAGCCGGAGGCCGCGAGGGCGTAGGTCCCGGCCGCCTGCTCCGGCGCCACGACGCGGGTCAGCGTGTCGCCGTCGCCGTCGAACAGCAGGACGACCTCGGGCCGCTCGGCCTCGTCGGCCCCCTCGCCGCTCCCGAAGGCGAAGAACGTCCGGGCGACGCCGCCCTCGTCCTGGAAGAAGATGGCGAGGCAGCGGTCGACCTCGAAGCCGGCCGCCGCGTCGATGTCGTCCTTGCTGAGGAGGGTGCCCGTGTCGCTGCCGCCGGCCGGGTCGTAGAGCAGGACGTCGCCGCCGGCGGAGTCGTAGAAGAGGAGCGACCCCTCGAAGGCGATCAGGCACCGGGGCTCGACATCGGTGGTGCCAGTGTTGGCGTCGAGGTCGGCCTGCGAGATAACGCCGTAGTCCTGGGCGGCGGCGGGGAGCGCGAGGAGGGCGGCGAGAACGACGAGCGAGTAGCGGAAGCGCATGGAGACCGGGGTGTGGTGGAAGACGGGCGGGCGCCCGGTGCCTTGGACGCGAGAGGCGGCGAGGGTTCCCCTGATCTTTGGCCTCCCGCCCTCGCGCGCCAACAGAAACGGGGCGGAGCCCGAAGGCCCCGCCCCGCTGGGGACGTCCGAAATCCTGGGGCGCTAGCGGACGACCGTCACGGTCCGGCTGACCACGCGGCCCTCGGCCTGGAGCCGGAGCACGTAGACGCCGGCCGACAGGCCCGAGGCGTCGAGCGTGGCCGTCCGCTCGGTCGCGTCGGCGGGCCCCTCGGCCACGACGGCCACGCGGCGGCCGAGCACGTCGAACAGCGCGACCTCGGCTTGGCCCGCCGTGCCGATCGCGTAGCGAACCGTCGCCCGGTCGCGGATCGGGTTGGCCACGTCGAGCGCGAGCGCGGCGTCGGGCGCCCCCTCGGTGGCGACGTCGCGCTCGTCGAGGTCGTCGGCGTCGACCAGCAGGAGCTGGTAGCCGGCCGCCGGGTCGTCCGAGTTGAACTGGCCGACGATGGCCGTCACGTCGGCGAAGGCCGGGATGGCCGTGTCGTCGACCGTCGTGTCGTCGGCGTTGGGCGTCCGGGCCGTGACGGCGTCGCCGTCGTCGGTCCCGTCGTCGATGCCGTAGGTCGTCCGCGCGGCGAACGTGCCGGCCTCGTCGAACGAGACGCCCTGGACGGTAACGAGCTCGGACTCGTAGGCCTCGCCGTTCGTCGCGAGCTCTTCGAGGGTGACCACCTGGGGCTCGGGCACGTCGCCTTGGCCGAGCACCTCGAACGACGCCAGGTCGTCGCCGTTGATCTGCAAGAGCGAGTTGAACTCGGACAGCGTGCCCGTCACGCGGAGCTCGGTCCCCGGGCCGACGTCGCCGGCCGCGACGGCGTCGAACAGGTCGCCCGACGTCTGGCGGATCGCGATCCCGGCCGTCTCGTCCTGGAGGTACAGGAACGCGCCGGCGGCGCGCGAGACCGTCCCCTCGACGGTCACCGACGCGCCGACGCCGGCCGCGCGGGCGTCGGCGACGGTCGCCGTCTCGGTCGGGTCGTCGACGGTGACCGTGACCGAGCTCGGCGAGGCGGCCTCGGCGTTCCCGCTCACGATGGACAGGCGGAAGAGGGCCGTCTCCGGCCCCTCCTCGATCTGGTCGTCCGCGAACACGAACGCGACCTCCTTGGCCCGGTCGCTCCGCCGGTTCGCGTCGAACGTGACCACGCCCACCGTCGGGCTGGCGAAGTCGGCGGCCTCGGCCGTGCTCGCCCCGCCAAGGAAGCTCACGCGGACGACGGTGTCCTCCGTCGGGTCCTCGCCGCGGTAGTCGATCGTGACGGCCACGCGCAGCGTGTCGCCCTCGCGAGCGGTGAGGGTGCGGCTGGCGAACGAGACCTGGGGCGTCGGGGCCGGCGGCGGCGGCGGCGTGAGGAACGTCTGGCTGGCGTTGACCTGGCCGGGCGACGCGGCGAGCGGGCCGGTCCAGCTGAACCCGTCGTAGGTCCCGCTCGAGCCGGTCAGCTGGAGCGACTGCCCGATGGGCGTGTTCCCGGGCTCCTCGACGCCGATGTTGTCGCTCGTCACGCCCGAGGCCGGCCCGTCGGTGGCCGTGAACGAGCCCTCGTACGAGAGGAACTGGAGGACGCCCTCCGTGTCCGAGCTCAGCGCGAGCCCGTCCGGGGCGCCGTTCTGGATCCCGTTCGAGGGGAAGACGACGCTGTAGAGCGTGTACCCGTTCTGCGAGTCGCCCTCGGCCAGGGTGCCCCCGTCGATGGAGCTGTAGGCCGTCCCGTTGCTCCCGTTGTAGAGCGTGAGCGTGAGGTCGTCGACGTCGAGGAAGTCGGCGACGGCGATCTCGACGAACTCGCCCTGGTCGGCGCCGTCGTTGTCGTAGTGGAGCTCGTTGACGAACGCGCCCTGGGCGGAGGCCGCCGGCGCCAGCAGGAGCACCGCGAGCAGGGCGAGGAGGGAAAAGCGAAGGCGCATGGAAGCGGAAGGAGGGGAAGGGGGGCCGAGCGGGACCTCCACCAGGAAGGGTCTGGGGTCGGGAGGACCCGTCGGGGCCACCCGCCGAATCCGGCCAGACCGGGCGCGGAGCCCGTCGGTCGCGGGAGGATACCGTCAGGACCGCGCGGGTCTCGGGCACCCCTTCAGAGGCGCACTCCGAAGGCTCCAAACCCAGAAGCGGGGCGGAGCCAGAAGGCTCCGCCCCGCTGCAGGGGTCCGTCGGGCGAGGGCCGCTAGCGGACGACCGTCACCGTCCGGCTCAGCGTACCGCCGTCGGCCCGGAGCCGGAGCACGTAGACGCCCGCGGCGAGCCCGGAGGCGTCGAGCGTGGCCGTCTGCTCAGACCTGGCCGGCCCGTCGGCCAGCGTCGCCACGCGGCGGCCGAGCACGTCGAACAGCGCCAGGTCGACCGGGCCCGCCGTGCCCACCGTGAACTGGACCGCCGCCCGGCCCCGGACCGGGTTGGCCACCACGAGGGCGAGGCCGGCGTCGACTCCGTCCTCGGCCGCCGTGTCGATCGAGCCCTCGTCGACGCCGATCTGGCCGCGGACCTCGCCGCTCGGGAACGTCGCCGAGTGGACGTTGACGTAGGCGAGGCCGGCCCGGATCGAGTCGGCGAACGTCGGCCGTACCTCGAACGTGTTCGAGCCGCCGCCGAACGTGCCACTCCGGTTGTCCGTGTTCACCGTCGGCGCGAGCCCCTGGACCACCGGCCCGTTCTGGCCGACGGCGCCCGCGTGGATGTGGGACGCTTGGTAGTCGCCGGTCAGTCCGGTGAACGTCCCGACGACCGTCAGCGTCGAGCCGTCGAGCGTGGCCGTCCCGGAGCCCATCGCCGGGGTCGCCACCGGGGGCACCTCGTTCTCCCCGCTCAGCGTGAACGAGAGGGCGTGGGACTCGTCCCCGACCTGCCCGCGGATCTCGCCGCTCGGGAACGTCTCCGAGTGGACGTTGACGTAGACGAGCCCGGCCCGGAGCGAGTCGGCGAACGTGGCCCGGACCTCGAACGTGTTCTGGGCCGCCTCGAACGCGCCGCCCCGGTTGATGCTGTTCACCATCGCCGTGAGGGGATAGCGGACCGGGCCGTTCTCCCCCTCCGCGCCGCCGTGGAGGTGGGCGAAGAGGTAGCTGCCGGAGAGACGGTCGAAGGCGCCGGTGACCGTCAGCGTCGTCCCGTCGAGGGTGAGCGTGGCCCCGCCGAGCGCGTCGGTCTCGACCGGGGGCACCTCGTTCTCGCCCCGGAGGAGGGCCGTGAACGTGTCGCCGTCGTCGCCGCCGTCGTCGCCGGTGAACGTCTGGCCGCTGTTGGGCTGGCCCGGCGTCGCCGTGGCAGGCCCGGCCCACGTGAAGTCGTCGGAGTCCTCGCCCTCGCCGGTGAGCTGGAGCGACTGGCCGGCCGGCGTGTCGCTCGGCTCTTCGACGCCGACATCGGTGCTCGTCATGCCCATGGCGGGCCCGTCGGTGGCATCGAACGAACCCTCGTAGGACAAGAACTGGAGGACGGTGCCGTCAGCCCGACCCAGCGCAAACCCGTCGGGGCTGCCGTTTTGAAGGCCCGGCGTGTTGACGGCGTAGAGCGTGAACCCCTCAACCGTGGCGCCAGCCATAAAGTTGGCGCCGACGTAGGGAGTGCCGTAGACCACCCCGCCGTTGCCGTTGTAGAGCGTGAGGACCAGGTCGGCGACGTCCTCGCCATCCGGAACGGCGATCTCGACGAACTCGCCCTCGTCGCCGCCGTCGTTGTCGTAGTGGAACTCGTTGATGAAGGCGTCTTGGGCGGCGGTGGCCGGAACCAGGACGAGCGCGAGGAACGCGAGGAGGGAGGAGCGAAGGGGCATGGACAGGAGGGAAGAGAAGGAACGCCAGGTAGCGGTCCAACGACCGACCCGGCCGTCGGGTCCGCCGCCGACGCACGGTCCCGGTGCCAATTCTAGACGGAGGCCCGGTTCAGGCGGCACCCTATCCGGCCTCGCGCCGTTGGTCTCCTGCCCCCTCGCCGACCGCATGGCCCGCCAGTTCGACGTCCCCGACTTTTACCGGAGCCCGATCGTGACCCGGGTCAAGGCCGCGCGCGCCGCGGCCGACCCGCGCAAAAAGGACCTCCGGCCGAGCGTGCTCGACTTCGGCCCGCTCCGCGTCAAGCTGGCCCGCCACTTCGGGTTCTGCTTCGGCGTCGAGAACGCGATCGAGATCGCCTACCGCGCGCTCGACGAGCACCCCGAGAAAGCGGCCAGCGGCCGGATCTTCCTGCTCTCGGAGATGATCCACAACGCCCACGTCAACGACGACCTCCAGGCGCGTGGCATCCGGTTCCTGCGCACGACGGCCGGCGAGCCGCTCATCCCGTTCGACGCGCTCGGCCCCGACGACCTGGTCATCGTCCCCGCCTTCGGCGCGCCGACGGAGATCCTGGACGACCTCTCGGCGCGCGGCGTCGATGTCCAGGCCTACGACACGACGTGCCCGTTCGTGGTCCGGGTGTGGAAAAAGGGCGCGAGCATCGGGGCCAAGGGCTACACCGTCGTCGTCCACGGCAAGCGGCAGCACGAGGAGACCCGGGCCACGTTCAGCCGGGCCGCCGCGTCGGCGCCCGTCGTGGTCGTCCGCGACCCGGCCGAGACGGAGGCGCTGGCGGCCGTCATCGAGGGGCGCCAAGACGCGGCGTTCTTCTGGGACCGCTTCGCCGGCAAGACGTCCGACGGGTTCGACCCCGCCCGCGACCTCGCCCGGATCGGCGTCGTCAACCAGACGACGATGCTGGCGACCGAGACGGCGGCCATCGCCGAGCGCCTGCGCCAGGCCGTGATCGCGCGCGACGGCGACGACGCGAACGTGGCCGACACGTCCGACACGCTGTGCTACGCGACCAAGGAGAACCAGGACGCGACCGAGGCCTTGATCGCCGACGGCGCCGACCTGGCGATCGTCGTCGGCGGCTACAACTCGTCCAACACGTCGCACCTGGTCGAGCTGTGCGAGGACGCCGGCTTGCCGACCTTTTTCGTCTCGGACGCCGACCAGTTGGTGTCGCCCGACCGGATCCGCCACTGGGACTGGCGGCGCAAGGCGGCGCGCGAGACGGCCGACTGGTTCCCCGCCGAGCGTCCGGTCGACGTGATCCTGACCGCCGGCGCCTCGTGCCCGGACGCGCTGCTGGACGCCGTCATCCAGCGGCTGCTGTCGTGGGTGCCAGACGCCGCGCCGGTCGAGGACGCGCTGGCGCCCTTCGGGGCCGAGACCGCCTGAGCCTCGCGCGTCGCTACTCGCGCTCGGGCGGCCACGCCATCGTCCGTCGCATGAACTCGTCGAACATGGGGACGGTAAAGGCGGTGTCCCCGTGGGCCGGACTGTAGATCATCCCCTTCCGGATCAGCTTGCTGCGCCGCGGCGCGATCGACTCGACTTTGACGCCGAGCGTGTCGGCGATCTCGCCGGAGCGGTGGGGGCCCGGCCCCAGCTCGGCCATCGCCCGCATGTACTCTTTCTCTTTCGGCGTGAGCCGGTCGAGCCGCACGCGGAAAAAGCTGTCGTCGAGGTCTCTCAGCGCCCGCTCGGTCGCGCTCGCCGCGTCGTCCTGGTCGATGGGCGACTCGTCGGCCACGTTCCAGGCGTGCTTCCCCCACTCCTGCAAAAAGTAGGGGTACCCGCGGGTCTGCCCGACGATGAGGTCGAGCGCCTGGGGGGCGTAGTCCACGCCCTCCCGACGGGCCGGGGCCCGGAGGGCCTCCGTGGCCGCAAGCGGCGGAAGTGCCTCGACGGGCGGGTAGTCGAAGAGCCGCTCCGCGTAGGACTTGGCCTCACCGGCCAGCCCGGCGATCTGGGGGAGCCCCGCTCCAAAGAAGACGAGGGGGAGCGAGCGCTGGGTCACCTTGTGGATGGCCACGATGAGGGCTCGGAGGTCCGCTTCGCTCAGGTACTGGACCTCGTCGATGAGCAGCGCCACTGCGCTCTCCCGTGCCCGGGCAGCCTCAGCCACCGACAGGAGGAGGTCGGGCAGGTCGAACTCGAGGTCCCCGGAGTCCGCGCTCCCCAGCTCGGCGTCGACGCCGAACTCGACGGGGCCGACCGAGACCTTGAACGCTGACGCGAACGACCGCAGCGTCCCCAGCGCCCGCTTCACCTCGGACTGGACCCGCTCCCCACGGTCCAGCCTCATCAGGACCCGCCGGAGGGGGGGGACGAGGATCTCGGGGAGCCGGCGCCCTTCGGGGGCCTCGACCAGCACGGTCTCGTACCCCTCCTTGCGGGCCATCTCGTCGATGCGGTTGAGCAGGACCGTCTTGCCCACCCCGCGGAGCCCCAGCAAGATCAGCCCCTTGGCATGGCGACCCCGTACGGTCCGGGCGAGAGCCACGTCCGCCGCCTCCAGGATGGCCTCGCGGCCCGCCAGCTCAGGCGGGTTCGCTCCCGCGCCGGGCGCATACGGATTGTGTCGGGGGTCCATAGCGGTAGGGGGCCGAGATGGACCGAGCTTACTAGAGCTTACCCTCTCCAGAGATAAGATCGGTAAGTTTGATCAAACGGTCCGCACCTCCCGAACGTGAGCGATCCGCCGGAGTGCTCCGGCGTAGGCCCGTCCCCTCACCCAGCCGCCCGCATGGACGCCGCCCTCCAGTACGCCCGTGACCACGCCGACCGCTTCGTCGAGGAGCTCAAGGCGTGGCTCCGCATCCCCAGCATCTCGACCGACCCAGCGCATGCGGCCCAGACGCGCCAGGCCGCCCAGTGGCTCGCCGACAACTTGCGAGACGCCGGCGTCGAGACCGTCGAGGTGGTGCCGACCGACGGCCACCCCGTCGTCGTCGCCGAGCACCACGTCTCGGACGACGCGCCGACGGTCCTGGTCTACGGCCACTACGACGTCCAGCCGCCGGACCCGCTCGAGCTGTGGGACGCCGACCCGTTCGAGCCCGTCGAGAAGGACGGCAAGCTCATCGCGCGCGGCGCGGCCGACGACAAAGGCCAGGCGTTCATGCACGTCAAGGCCGTCGAGGCGATGCTGGCGAGTGGCGGCCCGCCGGTCAACCTCAAGTTCCTGGTCGAGGGCGAGGAGGAGAACGGGAGCGTCCACCTGCCGGGCTTCCTGCGCGAGCACAAAGACCTGCTGGCGGCCGACGTGGTGCTGGTGAGCGACACGTCGCTGTTCGCGCCCGGCGTCCCGTCGATCGCCTACGGCCTGCGGGGGCTGGCCTACGTCGAGGTCACGTTGCAGGGGCCGAGAAAGGACCTGCACTCGGGCGTCTACGGCGGCGGCGTGGCCAACCCGATCAACGCGCTCGCCACCATGATCGCCGACTTGCACGACGACGACCACCGCGTGACGGTCGACGGCTTCTACGACGCCGTCCGCGACCTGACGCCCGAGGAGCGCGAGCAGTACGCCGCGCTGCCGTTCGACGAAGCGGCGTGGAAAGACGAGGCCGGCGTGTCGGAGACGCTGACCGAGAAAGGCTACTCGGTGTTGGAGGGCACGTCGGGCCGGCCGACGCTCGACTGCAACGGGATCTGGGGCGGCTACACCGGCGAGGGCGCCAAGACGGTGCTGCCGGCCAAGGCGTCGGCCAAGATCTCGTGCCGCCTGGTGCCGGACCAGACGCCGGACGACATCACGGACAAGCTCCGCCGCCACTTCGAGGCCCACGTTCCGGACACGATGACGCTGACGTTCCGCGACTTGCACGGCGGCCACGGCGTGATCGTCGACACGACGGCGCCGGCCATGCAGGCGGCAGCGGAAGCGCTCGAAGCGGTCTTCGGCCAAACGCCCCACTTCACCCGCGAGGGCGGCTCGATCCCCGTCGTCGCCGACTTCAAGAAGATCCTGGGCTTGGACACGGTGCTCATGGGGTTCGGCCTGGACTCGGACTCGATCCACAGCCCCAACGAGGAGTTCGGGCTCGACCGGTTCCACCAGGGCATCGAGGCGTCGATCCGCTTTATGGACGCCTACGCGCGGCAGGAGACCGCGTAGCCTGACGCTTGTGAGGACGTACGTTGCCCCATGGCCGTCACCGAAGACCAGATCGAGCAGGCCGTCCGCATCGCGCGCGAGCACGGGGCGACGCGGGTGGTCCTGTTCGGGAGCGCCGTCGACCGTCCCGAGGACGCCCGCGACCTCGACCTCGCCGTCGACGGCGTCGAGGGGTGGGATTTTTTTCGCCTGGGTGCTCGGATCGACCGAGCCCTTGGGATCGATGTGGACCTAGTGGCTCTCGTCCCCGCCACCCCCCTCAGCAGACGAATCCAGAGGAGGGGACGGGTCCTCTACGACGGAGGAAACTCGTGACCCATCACCTTCTTGTCGAAGAGGTCGATGCTCTGTTGGCAGAGACCGGGCAGGGAGATCCTGGCGTCCGGGTCAGAACGCTCGTCGGGGCGTTCATGCACCCGTTCTACAACGGAGTCGAGAGCATCCCGAAGCGGCTCTGCTTCTACTACAACGTCCCCTTGCCAGAGGGCGGTCGGTTCCACATCGACCTGCTCGGTCTCTTCGGTCCCGACTCCGCCCGACAGCTTCCGCTCGTTCTCGACACGGCCCTCTACAACGACCTTGAGCCCTTCCGGCAGTTCCGTCACGTTTTCCGGACGTCCTACGGGTTCCAACTCGACTGGACGCGGTTCGCGCCCGGCGCGGCTACGGCACGGCTGGTCCTCGACCGATTCGAGGCGGCCGTCCGTGAATCTCCCCCTTTTGCCTGATTGACCGGCCAACACTCGTCTCGCACGCCGACTGGCACAGACAGCCGCCAGCCGACGCATTAGGAAGCCAGGCTCCAACTACCGAAGCCGCACGGCCCGTTGCGCCGCGGTGAACCCGTCGCCCGTGGCGCGGACCCGGTAGGTGCCGCTCGGCGGCTCGCCGGCCTCGAACGAGAGGGTGTGCTCGTGGGCACCCATCTGATGCGCCTTCCCTTTCTCGCGACCCTCCTCGCGCTGGCGGCCTGCGCCGAGCCGAACGCGCCGCCCATCACGCCCGACGCCGATGACCTCGGCGTTCCACCTCGGCTCGCGGCGCACCTGGGTGACCTCCCGGTCGACGTGCTCGACCGCGCCGGCGACGCCTACGCCTTGGTCCTTCTCTCGACCGACGCCGGCGACGTGATCGTCCAGTGGGCCGACCTCGACCGGGTCGACGTGGTCCAGATTGTCGGGCCACGGGTCGAGGGCGGGGCGACGGCCGGCCTGTTCCACCCGACGGCGCCGAGCCCTCGGTTCGAGATGGTCCCGTCGGGCGCGCTCATCCGCCAGCAGAGCGCGGACGACCGGCTGCTGGCCGTCGTGAACGGGGCTTTCTTCGAGACGCCAGGCGAGCCGTCGACCCAGATCGCGTTTCCCGTCGCCGAGATGGGCGGGGTGGTGACGGGTGGGAGCAGCCCCTACGGGCCGGGCCGGCCGGGCGCCGACGGCGAGCGGTGGAGCCGGCCGCTGCGCGCGCTCGGCCTGGCCGACGGCGCCGCCTGGGTGGCCGACTACGACCCGGCGACGGGCGCCCCGCTCGACACACCGCCGTTCGCCGAGGCCGTGGTGAGCTACGCCCCGGACGCCCACCCGACCCGGGTCGCGACGCGCTTCCACGTCCTCGGCCCCGTCGACGCCGACTCGACCGGCGCCTCGTCGGAGCTCCTGATCGCGACCGGGCTCGACACGACCATCGACGCGCTCAGCGACCTCGTCGCTCGGCTCGGGGTGACGCACGAGCACCAGGTGGCGCTCGACGGCGGCGCGTCGGTGTTGGTGTGGAACCGGCGCGCGGGGACGCTCCAGCGACCCACGGAGGCCGGCGGCCTCGACCCCCAGCCGCTCCCCCACTACCTCGTGCTCCGCTCGCGCTGAGCGCGCCGCGTGAAAAGAGGGAGCCCGGCGAGGCGAGGCGAACGGTCCGACGGGCGCTGCGTAGGACGGCCCCACTCTCCCCGGACTCATGCGCGCGTTCGCCCTTCTTGCCGGCCTCTCCCTTGCCATCACCGCCTGCCAACTCGACGGCCCGCCGGACGACGCGGCGCCCGAGCCGGCGCCCACGACCGACCCCGACCGCTCGGCGTTCACGACCCTCGGCGACGACCGGTTGCCGTCGGAGGCCGAGGTGGAGTCGAACCGGCTGTCCGGCCGGGGCCGGGCGCTCGCCGAGACCGACACGACGGGCCGCGCCGCCGCCGCCCGGTCCAACGCCGAAACGCTGGCCGGCGTCGACACGACGCGGGACTGGTCGGGACGGCTCCAGCTTCCGCTGGGCGGCGACGTCGAGGGGCCGAGCGTGCTCCGGCTCCAGGTGATGCTCGACCGGGCCGGGTTCTCGCCGGGCCAGATCGACGGCCGGTGGGGCGACAACACCGAGCTGGCCGTGATCTGGTTCCAGAAGGCCGAAGGCATCAAGGCGACCGGCATCGTCGACCAGGCCACGGCCCGCGCGCTCACCGAGAAGGCCGGCCGGCCGGCCTCGCTCGTCACCACCGTGACGCTCTCGCCGGAGGCCGTCGAGGGGCCGTTCGAGCCGCTCCCGTCCGACGTCTACGCCAAGGCCGAGTTGGACCGGCTCGGCTACGAGTCGCTGTCCGAGAAGCTCGGCGAGCGGTTCCACGCCGCGCCGGCGCTCCTCGCCCGCCTCAACGGCGGCGTCGACCTCGACGGGCTGGCGGCCGGCGACACGCTGCGGGTGCCCAACGTCCGGAGTGCCCGGCGGCCGTCCGGCTCGGTCTCGCGGCTCGTCATCTCGGGCGAGGCCGGCTACCTCCACGCGCTCGCCGCCGACGGCTCGATCCTGTTCCACGCGCCCGTCACGGTCGGCGCGAGCTACGACCCGTCGCCCGAGGGCGACTTCCAGGTGACGAGCGTGACGCGCGACCCGGCGTGGCACTACCAGCCGTCGATCCTGGAGAGCGTGCCCGACGACCAGCCCGAGGCGACGCTGCCGGGCGGGCCCAACAACGCCGTCGGCGCGGTCTGGATGGCGCTGTCGAAGGAGCACTACGGGATCCACGGGACGAGCGCGCCGGGCACCATCGGCTACGCCTCGTCGGCCGGGTGCGTCCGGCTGACCAACTGGGACGCGCTCGCGCTGGCCGACCTGGTCTCGGCCGGGACGCCGGTCCGCTTCCGCGACGTCGCCGGGCGGAGCGCAGGGGCGGGCGAGGGCTCGGCCCGCCGCGACTCCGCCGCGACGATCTGAGTCGTGGAGTGTGGGAGGAGCTTCGAGCGGAACACTCCCCCCTCCCACACTCCACGACCCATCCCTCCCCATCCCGTCTCCCTCCTACTCTGCCAGCAGCGGGTACGGGTTGACCGGCTCGCCGTCCCAGAAGTCGGCGGGGTCGGCCGTCCGCCAGATGGCGAAGTGGAGGTGCGTGTTGCCCGGCGCCGCGTTGCCCGAGTCGCCGACGGTCCCGAGCGGCTGCCCGCGGCGGACGCGCCGGCCGGCCGCCAGCCCCGGCGCGTAGGCGTCGAGGTGGGCGTAGTAGTACACCGTCCGGCCGTCGGCGCCGAGCTGGTAGACCGTGAGCCCGCCCCTGTCGCTCGTGAACAGCCGGACGACCTCGCCGTCGGCCACCGCCACGACGGGCGTCCCGCGCGGGGCCAGGATGTCGATGGCGTCGTGCGACCGCCCCTCGCTCCGCGCCGCCTGGAACGTGTCGACCAGGTCGCCGGCCTCGACGCCGGCCACGGGGATCGCGAGCCCCGCCGCGCTCACGTCGGGGCGGAGCTCCATGGGCGGGTCGAACGCGCCGGCTTGGTCGGGCGTCACGCGCGCCGTGTCGCCGGCGACGACAGGCGGAGACGGCGTCTCGGGCGGAGCGTCGGCCACGTCGCGGCCGCCGGCGGTCGCACCGACGGCGGGGGCCTCCACCGACCCGTCGGCGGGGGCCTCGGCGGGCGCCTCGAGCCGGCACCCGGCGAGGCTCAAAGCGGCGGCGAGGACGAGGAAACGCATGGCTCGGGGGCGGGCCTGCAGGATACCGCCGTCGACCCCTGTGTCTCCGCGAGCGCGCCCAAGCCCGAATCCGAGATCGGAGGGCGCGGCACGCCGTGCCCCTACGACCGCCGGCTCGGGTCGACGGGCCGGATCAGCCCCTCCTGGGCCACGCTCGCCACCAGTCGCCCGTCGGCGTCGGTGACCGCCCCGCGCGCGAACCCCCGGGCCCCGGCCGCCGTCGGCGCGTCCATCGCGTACAGCAGCCAGGCGTCGGCGCGGAACCCGCGGTGGAACCACACGGCGTGGTCGAGCGACGCCGCCTGGACGGTCCCGTCGAACACGGACCGGCCGTGGGGGAGGAGCGTGGCCGAGAGCAGGCCCCAGTCGCTGGCGTAGGCCAGGACCGCCTGGTGGACGAGGGGGTCGTCCGGCAGGTCGCCCGTCGCCCGGAGCCACGTCGCCGCGCGCGGCTCGCGGGGCTGGGGCCGGAGCGGGTCGACGGGGTCGATGGGCCGGAAGTCGATGGGCCGGTCGCGCGTGAGGACGGTCCGCAGCGGCTCCGGGATCTGGTCGGCGACGGACAGGGCGAGGTCGCGCTCGGACGTCACGTCGTCCGGCGGCGGCACGTCGGGCGCCGGCTCGGCCTGGTGGTCCAGGCCCGGCTCGTCGCGGTGGAACGAGAGCGAGGCGTTGAAGATGGGCCGCCCGTGCTGGATGGCCGTCACGCGGCGCGTCGTGAACGAGCCGCCGTCGCGCAGCGACTCGACCTCGTAGACGATGGGCGCCTCGATGTCGCCCGGCAAGATGAAGTAGGCGTGGAGCGAGTGGCACCGCCGGTCCGGGTCGACGGTCCGCCCGGCGGCGACGAGCGCCTGGGCCAGCACCTGGCCGCCGAACACGCGGGGGCTGGCGAGCGGCCGGTTCCGCCCGCGGAAGATGCGGACCTCGATCGGTTCGAGGTCCAAAAGGTCGAGGAGGTCGTCGAGCGCGGTCATGGGGGTCCGGGGCGGACCGGCAAGAAACCGAGGGCCCCGGGCCACGCGGTCGGGTCGACGCCTTTTCATGGGCCGGGCTTGCCCCGTGTGCGCCCGTCGGGTTTCTTGGCCCGACGCGCGGTGGGCCCTCCCCTCCGCGCCGGCCGCGACCGCTCCGGCCCGCCTCTGCTCACCACCGGCGTCCGCGCCTCTCGCCATGACCAAGCTCCTCCCCCTGCTGGCGGCCCTCGCCCTGTTCGGCTGCGCCGAGGAGGCCCCCGACGCCGACGTCGTGGCCGAGCCCCCCGCCGAGGTCGTCACCGAGCCCGCCGACGACGCCGTCACGCCCGAACCGCTGCCGAGCGACGTGCCCCCACCGCTGGACGACGCGACGACGGAAGGGGCCGACGACACGACATCGGCGATGTAGATCCTCCAAGGCATCGGGACGGCGTCCCTACCGCGCGCCCGTCGGGCCGGGCTGCGCGGCGGGGTTGGCGCCGGGGTGGTCCGCGGCGGCCGTCCGCGCCTGCTCGGGCGCCTCGGGCGTCTGGCCGGAGCGCCGGCTCGGGCCGCGCTCGTCGAGTGCCCGGTCGATGTTGTAGGCGGCCGAGATCAGGCCCAAGTGGCTGAACGCTTGGGGGAAGTTGCCCAGCGCCTGCCCGCTCAGGCCCGTCATCTCCGAGAACAGGCCGAGGTGGTTGGAGTAGCCCAGCATCTTCTCGAACATGACGCGCGCCTTTTCGAGGTAGGCCGGCTCGATCCGCCCGGCCCGCGCCAACGCCTCGACGAGCCAGAACGAGCACAGGTTGAACGCGCCCTCCTCGCCGCCCACGCCGTCGTCGACCTCGCCCGCGTTGTAGCGCCAGACCAGGCAGTCGCTCGTGAGGCCGCCGTCCTCGGGCGCCTTGAGCGTCTCCTCCAGCGTCGCGATCATGCGCGGGTCGTTGGGACCGGTAAAGAAGACGAGGGGCATCAGCAGGTTGCTCGCGTCGAGCGTGGTCCCGCCGAAGGCCTGGACAAACGCGCCGCGCTCTTCGCTCCAGCCCCGCTCCATGATGGCTCGGTAGATGGCGTCGCGCGTTTCGAGCCAGCGCTCGCGCGGCGCCGGCAGCGACCGCTTGTCGGCCAGGCGCAGGCCACGGTCCAAGGCCACCCAGCACATGAGCTTGGAGTAGACGAAGTGCTCGCGCTCGCCCCTCACCTCCCAGATCCCCTCGTCCGGCCGGTCCCAGTTGGCGCAGACCCAGTCGACGTAGGCCACGATGTCCTGCCAGAACTCCCACGCGATCGGCGTCCCGTACTTGTCGTAGAGGTAGACGGCGTCGAGGAGCTCGCCGTAGATGTCGAGCTGGAGCTGGCCCGAGGCCCCGTTCCCGATGCGGACCGGCGTCGAGCCGCGGTAGCCCTCGAGGTGGTCGAGCGTCTCCTCGGTCAGCGTCCGCCGGCCGTCGATGCCGTAGACGATCTGGAGCGGGCCGTTGGGGTCGTCGGCTTGGCCGGCCTCGCAGCGGTCACGGAGCCACCCGATGAACGAGCGGACCTCGGTCGTGAAGCCGATCCGCAAGAGCCCGTAGAGCGTGAACGCGGCGTCGCGGATCCACGAGTAGCGGTAGTCCCAGTTGCGGTGGCCGCCGATGTGCTCGGGCAGCGACGTCGTCGGCGCGGCGACGATGGCGCCGGTCGGCTCGAACGTGAGCAGCTTGAGCAGGAGCGCGCTCCGGCGGACCGTCTCGCGCCAGCGCCCGGTGTAGGTGCACCCGACGAGCCAGTCGCGCCAGTAGTCGGTCGTCTGGCGGAACAGGGCGTACTCGGCCTCGCGCGACAGCGGCTGCTCGAGTGCCCCCTGGTGGTCGAGGTAGCGGAGCTCGAGCGTCACCCGGTCGCCCCGCGTCAGCTCGAAGTCGCGGACGACCGCCGGCCGGTCGGGGTCCGAGTCGTCGACGTGCACCGTGCGGACGGTCGACAGGCCCACCCGCATCGGGCCGCCGTCGGGGCCGCCCGTCTCGGACGTGAACACGGCGCCCTCGTCGGTCAGCTCGACCGTGTGCCGGCTCCGGCCGTAGTCGAACGCCGGCGCGACGCGGACGCGGACCTGGACCGTGCCGCGGAGCACGCGGACGTGGCGGATCAGCCGGTGGTACCCGGCGTCCGGCCCGATCTCGCCGACCGGCATGTAGTCGACGATCTCGGCCGCGCCCGTCTCGCCGGTGAACCGGGTGACGAGCACGTTCGAGTCCGGGAGGTAGGTCTGGCGGCACGCGTAGCCGCCGTCGACCTCGATCTGGAACTGGCCGGCGGTCTCGCTGTCGAGGATCCCGCCGAACACGGACGGCGAGTCGAAGTGGGGCAGGCAGAGCCAGTCGACCGACCCGTTCTTGCCGACGAGCGCGGCCGTCCGCATGTTGCCGACGAGTCCGTAGTCGCCGATGGGGAGGTAGGAGGAGGGCACGGGCGAGCGCGGGATGGAGAGGCGAAAGACCGGCGAACGGCGGAGCGGGTTCGGGGTTCGGGGTTCGGGGTTCGGGGTTCGGGGTTCGGGGTTCGCACGACCCGACGGTCGAGCCATCTGAACGCGTCCACGCCTCGCCCCGGCCCTTCACGCCTTGCCCCTCTGCCATTTCCCCGTTCCCGTTGCCCACTTCCCGCGAGCGACGCGAGCGTCAGTCCAGGAACCGACGGAGGTAGGCCACGACGGCCTCGACATCGGGCAGGCGGTGGCCGGCGACCGTCTCGCCCTCCCCCACCTTGACGGTGACCGACGGCGTGCGCAAGGCCTGGAGCGCGCGGAACGCGTCCTCGTCGGTCACGTCGTCGCCGAGGTAGACCGGCGTCCGGTCGGGGTGGGCGGCGGCGATCCGGGCGACGGCGGTCCCCTTCGAGACGTCGTCGGCGCGGAGCTCGACGACGGCCTTGCCCCAGATCGGGACGAGCCCGTCGGGCACCGCTTGGGCCCACGCTTCGAGCGCCTCCCGGGCCACGTCGGCGTCGGGCGCGGCGCGGTAGTGGACGGCGAACGCGGCGCCCTTGTCCTCCACCACGACGCCCTCCGCGTCGGGCACGGCGGCGCGGAGCCGGGCGAGCGCGTCGGCCCAGGCCTCGGTCGCGCGGTGCTCGACGGTCCCATCGGCCCACCCTTCCTCGGCGCCGTGCAGCCCGACCGCCCGGAGCCGCGCGCCGAGCAGGCGGCCGAGCGCCGCCAGGTCCCGCCCCGTCACCACGACGACCTCGTGCGCCTGGTCGAGCTCGGCCAGCAGGTCCGGCACGGCCGGGTGCGGCACGGCCGCCGCCGGGTCGTCGACGATGGGCGCCAGCGTCCCGTCGTAGTCGAGGAAGAGCAGCGGGCGGGCAGGGACGGGAGGCATAGGTGGAGGGAGTCAGCGGACGAACCACGCGACCGTGGCCGCGCCCATCGCTGCGATGACCGGGTGGATCACGCTCAGGGCCGTGTAGGCGCCGAGGGCCCGCACGGAGTGGCGGCGGCGGAAGATCCAGAACAGAGCGTTCCCCACAACGATCGGGAGAGGGTAGAGCACCACCCAGCCCGCGAGGGCCCAGAGCTCGGCGTCGTCCCCTGCCCGCGGCGAGTCGAAAAGGCTACGAACGGGCCGAACACGACCCACAGGGGGAGCGTCGAGAGGGCCATCACGTTCAGCACCGCGAAGAGGGCGAGCGCCGAGGGCTCGCGCCGGCCGGGCCGGGCCGGGGCGCTCACGGCGCCTCGGTGGCCTCGTCGCCGAGCGACGCAAGGAACCGCCGGGCCCAGGCGTGGACGTCGAGGTCGCGGGCGGCCGCCTGCATCCGCGCCAGGCGGTCCCGACGGTCGGCCTCGGGGAGGTCGAGGGCCTGGGCGAGCGACTGGGCCAGGCCGTCGGCGTCGTAGGGGTTGACCAGGAGGGCCCCGTCGAGGTAGTCGGCGGCGCCGGTGAGCTCGCTCAGGACGAGCGCTCCCGGGCGGCCGCCCTGGTCGGCCCGGGCCGCGCTGACGGTGGCGAACTCGTGGGCCACCAGGTTCATCCCGTCGCGGAGCGGCGTCACGAAGGCGACGTCGGCGGCCTGGTAGAACGCGGCGAGCTCGGGCTGGTCGAACGACTGGTAGCGGTAGCGGACCGGGGCCCACGCGCCGCGCGCGAACCGGCCGTTGATCCGGCCCGACGCCTCGTCCATGTCGCGCTTGAGCCGGTCGTAGGCCGGGACGCCGGTCCGGCTGGGCGTGGCGATCTGGAGGAACGTGACCTCGCCGTGGCGCTCGGGGTACCGTTCGAGGAACCGCTCGTAGGCCTCCATCCGCAGCAGCAGGCCCTTGGTGTAGTCGAGCCGGTCGACGCCGAGGACGAGCTGGCCGCCGCCCAGGTCGCGCCGCAGGTCGTCGGCCATCGTCGCGGCGTCGGGCGCGAGCGCGAGCCCCTCGAACCGGGCCACGTCGATCCCGATCGGGTGCGACTCGGCGCGGCAGCGCCAGCCGTCCAGCACGACGGTCTCGCCGTCGATCTCGGCGCCCAGCAGGTCCCGCGCCGACTCGCGGAAGTTCTCGGCGTAGCCCTCGGTGTGGAACCCGATCAGGTCCGACCCGAGCACCCCGCGCAGCAGGTCCCGCGCCGACGGCAGGATGCGGAAGACCTCGGAGGCCGGCCACGGGACGTGCCAGAAGAACCCGATCCGGGCGTCGGGCAGGCCCGCGCGCAGCGTCTCCGGGACCAGCATCATGTGGTAGTCCTGGACCCAGAACGTCGGGGCGGTCTCGCTCGCCCGAGCCACGTCGAGCGCGGCGTGAGCGAACCGCCGGTTGACGGCCCGATACGCGTCGCGGAACGTCCGGTCGGGCTCGACGTGCTCGACGAGGTAGTGGGCCAGCGGCCACAGCACGCGGTTGGCCATCCCCTGGTAGAACGCCTCGAACTCAGACGCGTCGAGCGGGACCCGGAGGACGGTGAACGCCGGCGCGTCTGGGGGGTAGGTCTGGGACCGCGGCGTGTCCTCGTCGGGCTCCTGCATCGCGACCCAGGCGCCGCCGCGGTCCTCCAGCACCGGGAGCAGGGCCGACGCCAGGCCGCCCAGGCTCGGGGCCCACCCGTCGGCGGTCGGGCGGATCGGGGCGCGGTTGGCGACGAGGACGAGGGACACGGGCGAGAGGAGGGGGGCCGGGACTACGCCAGCAGGCGCACGCTGTTCAGCGTTTCTGCGCGGTCGGGCCGAGCCCCAGGCCGCCCGCCGCGCGTAGCTTTGCGGCGCGCCCGGATGGCGGAACTGGTAGACGCGGCGGTCTCAAACACCGCTGGCTTCACGGCCTTGAGGGTTCGAGTCCCTCTCCGGGCACCGGCGCGGTAGGGGCTCCGCGCTGGCGGTACGTCCCACCGCGCCCGCCAGCGGCGGCGCGAGACCCGTTGTAACGACCATCTGACTCAGTTTCTCGCGCCAAGCCTCTCTGTCTCGGTCGAGGTGGCGCCGGTTGGCGCGCGTGACGGTAGAGCGCCGGCCTCCTCCCTTACTAAATGGCTAACAGGAGATCCAGCACGTCGGACCACCTTAAGCGACACTCGGTCGCCAAGGCCGAGTTGATCCGGAGGTACGTCTCGGTCTACCTCAATATCTTGGAGGTCGCGAGGGGTCAACGTCACGTCTACGTGCTCGACCTGCTCTGTGGCGAGGGCATATACGCCGACGGCCACGAGGGCACCGCCGTCCAAATCGCGAGGAGCGTCAAGGAGCACCACTTCGCGAAGAAGAGCTCGAACTCGCTCACCGTCGTCCTCAATGACAGGGGAAGATCCCGGATCGAGAGATTTAGGACGAAGATCGAGCGGGTCGAAGAAGCGGTGGCACCGATCGTCGCGCCGCTCCCCGACCACATCGAGTTCGTGTTCTCAGCGGACGACGCCGACGTAGTCGCGGACCGTTGGATGGAGGAGTCCGAGTCGCGCGCCGGGCACTCGTCACGGGTCAAGAGACTGTTCATTATTGACCCCACGGGTTACACTCAGTTCGATGTCCCCCGAGTGGCGAGGCTGCTCCAGACGGAAGGGACGGAGGTCTTCCTGTTCGTCCCTGTCCCAGAGATGTACCGGTTCGTCGGATCGGTCGAGGAGGGGCACCCGCTCCGCGACTTAGCGAAATGGGCGTGGGAGGGGAACGTGCCCTCGTTCGACAGCCAGGAAGACTTCAGGCTCCAGCTCGTGCAATGCATGGCCGAGCGTTTCGGGGAGGACGTCTACGTCGTGACCGTTGACCTAGCGAAGAGCGCGAAGGACCATTACGTGCTGGTCTACGCGACCAGGAACGATCTGGGATTGGAGAAGGTGGTCAACGAGAAATGGAAGATGGACCCGACGGGTGGCCGCGGCCTCGTCTCAGGAACAGGCCAGACCAACATGTTCTCAACCGCGAGCGGTGTGACTGACTCGTTCGAGGACGACCTCCTTAGCTATGTCAGAGCCGCTCCCGGGGGGAGATTGAACAAGGATGTCGCCATCTTCACGCTCCGTCCTACGGGATGCGGACGAAGCACGCCGACGAGGTCCTCAGGGCTGCGAGGAAGAGGGGGACGATTGAGGCCGTAGAGCTTGACGGCGAGAAGGTGGCGCGCGCGTTCTACCTCCCCCACAAGTCGAGGAAGGACCGCGATCCGGTGTTGATCCGAGCAAGAAAGCCTGTCCGGTGACGCGCTAGGGTCACAGGAAACTATCATCTCCACGCCCATAACCTCTCTTGTCCCCATGGCGCAGAGCTCGATCGAGTGGACCGACGCGACGTGGAACCCGGTCTCCGGCTGCACGCGGGCGTCGGCCGGGTGCGACCTCTGCTACGCCGTCCCGATGACGCGCCGGCTCGCCGCGATGGGCCATGAGAAGTACGCCGGGCTCGTGAACCCCGGGAAGGGCCACTTCAACGGAGTTACCAAGCAGCACGCCGATGCGCTTGACCAGCCGCTCCGGGCCCGGAAACCGCGCGTCTACTTCGTGAACTCGATGTCCTCCTTCTCATTCGGACCTCTTCCACCCAGGGGTCCCGTTCGAGTTCGTCTCCGCCGTGTTCGGGGTCATGGCCGCCGCCCCGCGCCATACATTCCAGGTGCTCACGAAGCGGCCCGAGCGGGCGGCCGAGTTCTTCGCCCAACTCGGGGCCGACCCCGTTACCCAGTGCGCTGGGGCTGCCCACGGCGCGGCCCCACTCGCGCTGGGCGACGTGGCCGCGCCGTGGCCGCTCCCGAACGTCTGGGTCGGGACGAGCGTCGAGGACGAACGGGTCGCCGACCGTATCGACGCGCTCCGCGGGGTGCCGACGGCCGTCCGGTTCCTCAGCTGCGAGCCGCTCATCGGCCCGCTCGACCTGGACGGCCGTCTGTCCGGGATCGATTGGGTCATCGTCGGGGGTGAGTCGGGCCCAGGCGCCCGCCCGATGCGGACCGAGTGGGCCGGGGCGATCCGCGACGCTTGCGCCGGGGCCGGCGCCGCGTACTTCTTCAAGCAGACGGGCCGGGTGCTCGCCCGCGAGCTCGGGCTCGGCGACCACAAGGGGAGCGACGAGTCGACGTGGCCGGCCGAGGTCCTAGCTGTGGGGGGGCGGGACCTCCCGAGCACCGTTGCGCTCGCCGTCTGAGCGTGGCGGCCCGGTACACGTACCTCGGCGACCGCCAGACGCGCGGCGAGCTCCGGGGCGCCCAGTGCGACCCGGTCCGCCGTCTGGATGGAAAGTGCGTGGTGGGTCGGGCGATGGCGACCGCGCTCGTCCGGCTCCCCGACGGCCGGCTGGCGGTCGTCGCGCGACGGCGGCTCCGGCTGAACGAGAAACTTCGTCGCCAGTCCGAGGGCACGGGGCGCACATCTCAGGAATAGAACGGCGAGGATGGGGGGGTGCTGAGGGGCGCCTGGCCGCAGACGGTTATCTTCGCGCGCGCCTCCATCGCCCCCGTGCCCGACCTCGACGTCGTCGGTCTCGACCCCGAGCCCGTCCACGCCCTCGCCTACCTCTCGACCCCGATCGTCCCGTTCTCGGACCGCGACCTCAGCGACCTCTTGCTCGCCGCGCGGACGTGGAACGCCGCGCACGGCGTGACCGGCAAGCTCATCGTCCTCGAACAGGGCGACCGGATCGTCCGCTTCGCACAGTGGATCGAGGGGCCCCGCGCCGCGCTCGAGGCGTGCGTCCGTCGGATCGTCGGCGACGACCGCCACGGCGAGATCGACGTCCGCCGGCGCGGGCCCGTCGACGGCCGTCGGTTCCCGGGCTGGGACATGGCCTTCGAGCCGGCGTCGCCCGACGCCTACCCGGCCGAGGCCAACGCGCTGACCGGGGAGCCGCGCGAGTCCCGAGCCGGTGACGCGCCCTAGATTTGGAGACCTCCACCTCTTCAACCATGCGCTGGGACGTCGTCGGGTACGAGTCGTCGCGGCTCCGGACGTTCGGGTACGTCTCCGACCCGGCCGTCCCGTTCTCGGACCGCGACCTCACCGACCTTCTGCTCTCGGCCCGCCGGACGAACGCGCAGTACGGCGTGACGGGTAAGCTGATCGTGCTGGAGGACGGCGACGAGGTCGTCCGGTTCGCCCAGTTCCTGGAGGGCCCGCGAGCCGGCCTCTCCCGCGTGATCGCCCGGGTCCGGGCCGACACCCGCCACCACCGGCTCCGGGTCGTGGTCGAGGGGACGGCGAAGGGCCGCCGGTTCCCGAACTGGGACATGGACTTCGAGCCGGTCGGGGCGACCGTGTTCGAGACCGCGTCGGCCGAGCTCCTCCGCTAGTCGCCCAGGTCGGCGAGCTCGGCCGCTAGCCGCTCGGCGATGGCGCGCCAGTCGAACCGGGCCTCGGCCTCGCGGCGCAGGTCGGCGGCGAACGCGCGGGGCGCGTCGAGGGCGGAGATCAGCCGGTCGGCCAGGTCGGGGATCCGGTGCTCGGCGCCGGGCCGCGTGGTCAGGAGCGGACGCGCGGCCGGAGGCAGGCCCTCGGCCAGCGTCCGCAGGCTGTCGCCCATCCCGCCGACGTCGGGCCCGACGGGCAGCACGCCGGCCGCGGCGCTCTCGGGGACGACCAGCGGGCTCGCCTCCCGCACCACCGACGGGAACGCGCCGGCGTCGGCCAAGCCGTAGAGCGGGCCGAGCGCGTCGTGGTCGAGGAAGCCCGTGAACACGACCGAGCCCGGCGTGAGCACGCGGCGGGCCGTCGCGACGTAGTCGTCGAACGTGCCGGCGGCGTCGAGCCCGTCGAGGAACGCCTGGCCGGCGAAGAACGGGTCGGCGTCGAGCCCGCCGTCGCCTTCGAGCGCGCCGCCCAGGCGGACGAGCTGGCGGACCACGTCGCCCCGGCCCTCGCTCAGCGCCCACACCAGCGCCTCCAGGCCCTCGCGGAGCCCGCCGGTCCCAGCGATGAGCGCCACCGTCTCGGGATGACGCTCGGCCACGAGGGGCAGCGCCAGGACCAGGTCGGCCGGGCCCTTGGCCGCGATCAGCCGGCCGACGTAGACCGCGGTCTTGGCGCCTGCCCAGTCGACGGCGCGCAGCGTGGACTCGACGTCGGCGTCGGGGGCCGAGCGGGGGTAGTCGGCGCGCAAGGCGGCCAGGACGTCGGCGTCGGTCGGCGCGTCGCCGAGCCCCGCGAGCCGGGCGTGGAGGGCGGCCGTCGCGCCGGCCGGGCGGCCGCGGTCCACGCCCCCGACCACGCCGGCGATGCGCTCGACGGTGGCCCGCCGGTCGGCCCGGTCGACGAGCTCGAACACCGACGTGTCGGTCCCGACGGGCATCCGCCCGGTCTTGTCCTCCAGCCCGCCGACCTCCGAAGGAGACCGCGCAGCGAACACGTCGCGGATGCGGCCCTCCATCTCGCCGTTGAGCGCGAACACGCGGGCGGCCCCCGCCAGCGCGGCCTGGGCCAGCCGCATCGACCGCTCCTCCTTTTTGACGACGTACTCGATGGCGCTCCCGTGCGGCAGCACGGCGTACGGCGCCCCGCCGGCCTCGCGCGCCCGGTGCGCCGCGACGGCCATCAGCACGGTGTGGTTGACGACCCACCCGGCGACGCCTTCCTCTTCGGCGACCTGCCGGAGCACGCGGGCGTTCCGCGCGACGTAGCCCTCGACCGCGTCGTCGTCGAGGTCGGGGATGTAGACGACGTAGTCGCTCGGCGTGCTCGGGCGGACGTAGGTCGGCAGCACGTCCAGGTCCGGCCGGTGGATCGTGACCCGGCCCGGGGTCGGCGTCTCGCGATCGAACAGCGTCTCGGCCGTCCCGTCGGCGGCGTAGCGGACGGCCCGGCCGACGAAGTCGTACCGCTCGGGGCGGCTCTCCTGGCACACGGCGTGGACGGTGTGGCCGCCCTGCGCGAGCGCCCGCAGGATGGCCCGCGTCCACAGGTTCGAGCCGGCCCCCGCCAGCCCGTAGCCGTGGACGACGCCGAGGGGAGGGTACGAGGCGTGAGGCATGAGGCGAGGGCGAGGGACCGCCGGCAGGGGTCGGGCGTAACGGCCCACTCTCCGGGGGGTTCTCCCCCTGCCCCTTGCCCCATCCCCCCTGCCCTTCGTGGACGCCATGATCCTCGCGGCCGGCTTCGGCACGCGCCTCCGCCCGCTCACCCACACGACGCCCAAGGCCCTGGTCGAGGTCGACGGCGTGCCGATGTTGGAGCGCGTGGCGCGGAGACTCCTCGACGCCGGCGCAAGCCGCGTCCTCGTCAACGTGTCGTACCTCGCGGACCAGGTCCAGGCCTACGTCGACGGCGCGGACTGGCGGACGGCCGACGGCGCCCGCGTCGAGGTCGTGGTGAGCGACGAGCCGGACGGGCCGCTCGAGACGGGCGGCGGGATCAAAAAGGCCGCCGGCTTCTTCCGCCGCGACGCCCCGTTCTTGGTCCACAACGCCGACATCCTGACCGACGTGGACCTCGCGGCGCTCTGGCGCGCCCAGCGCGACGCCACCGACGGCCGGGTCGCCACGCTCGCCGTCGCCCCCGCGCGGACCGACCGCGCGCTCCTGTTCGACGACGGTGGGCTGGCGGGCTACACGCTCGACGGCGGCGAGCCCAAGCACATGCGCGACGCCCAGGGCGAGGGCCGCGTGGTCGACTTCTGCGGCGTCCAGGCCTGCGCGCCGGCGCTCTTGGACGCCGTCGTGGCCCGCGACGAGGCCAAGTTCTCCATCATGGACGTCTACCTCGCCCAGGCCCGCGACGGCGCACGTGTCGCCGCCTTCGACGGCACCGACGCTCAGCCCAACCGGTTCCTCGACGTCGGCACGCTGGAGCGGCTGGAGCGGGCGAACGCCGTCGTCGCGGAGGGCGACTTCCGGTAGCCTCTACCCCGCCCTCCGGTCGTTGGAGGGGTGGGGGCCGAACACGCACCGGAACCGGTGGGCGTCGATCGGGACGGTCCAGACGCCGAAGGCGGGGGCTGTCTCGGTCGCCTCGACACGCGCCACGCACGTGCCCCCCAGCGGGGCGACGGCACCGGGCCGCCACCCGTCCGGACGGCTGTCGAGGACGTAGTCGACGGTCCGCCGGCCGTCCCGCCGTCGGCTGATCCGCACGAGGCACGTCGGGTGCGCCTGGCGGTCGAGGCCGCCGGACCGCCGAGGCGCGGCCGGCGCCGGACGCCAGCGGTGGCGGGCGCCGTCGAGGTCGTCGACGAGGGCGCCGTAGGCCAGGCGGACCTCGTGGAACGCGGCCGCCGAACCGCCCCGGTCCGGGTGCGTCCGGCGCGCGAGCCGTCGGAACGCCCGCCGGACGTCGTCGGGGTCGGCGTCGTACGGGAGGCTCAGGACGCGGAACGGATCTCGGACGCCGGACACGAGGGGGGCGATGGCAGGGCGGCGGGGGGACGACGCGTCGCGGGTCCCGGCGGCCCGGTCCACCGGCCGCGGCGAGAGCGGTTCCGCGCGGCACGCCACATGGAGACGCCCCTGACGACGTCCGACGTCGACCGCCCGGACGATAGCTTGCGGCCGAGCGCTCGTCGGACGAGCCCGGCTCGTCCCTCCGTCCACGCCCCTCCCCCAGCCCGCGACCGTCATGGCCCACAGCTCCCGCTTCCTCGCCCTCGTCGACGACGCCCGCGCCGAGATCACCGAGACCGATGTCGAGACGGTCCGCCAGCGGAGCGCGGCGGGCGAGCCGTTCGCCCTCGTCGACGTCCGCGAGGCCGACGAGTGGGCGCGCGGCCACCTGCCCGGCGCCGTCCACGTCCCGCGCGGCGTGCTCGAGCGCGACGCCGAGGCCACGTTCCCCGACCTCGACGCGCCGATCGTGCTCTACTGCGGCGGCGGCTACCGCTCGGCGCTGGCCGCGCAGTCGCTCGGCCAGATGGGCTACACGAACGTCGAGTCGATGGACGGCGGCTGGCGGGCGTGGACCACCGCCGGCCACGAGACCGAAGGCGGCGCGGACGCCTGACCGGACCCGCCAGCCTCCGGCGCCCGTTGACCGGGTCCTCCCCCCCACCGACGCCATGCAGGTTCTCCCGTCCACCAACGTCCTCGGCGGCGAGCTTCAGGAGTGCGGGCGCGACCCCCTCACCGGCTTCTACCGCAACGGCTGCTGCGAGACCGGCCCCGACGACCACGGCACCCACGTCGTCTGCGCCGTGATGACGGCCGCCTTCCTCGACTACACCGCGTCGAAGGGCAACGACCTGACGACGCCCCGGCCCGGCTTCCGCTTCCCAGGCCTGGCGCCGGGCGACCGCTGGTGCCTGTGCGTGAGCCGGTGGAAGGAGGCGTGCGATGCGGGCGTCGCGCCGGACGTCGTGCTGGAGGCGACGCACGAGCGGGCCCTGCGCGTCGTCTCGCTGGAGGACCTTCAGGCCCACGCCCACGCCGGCTAGGCTAGATCGGTGGGGAGGCCGCGCACGGGCCTCACCATCCCAGCCCACGCGTCGTCACGCGGACGCGCAGGAGCCGGTCGGTCGAGGTGAGGAACAGCGTCCGCCCGTCCGGCCCGCCGAAGGTGACGTTGGCCGTGGCCTTCTCCGTGGCGAGCGTGCCCAGGTAGTCGCCGGCCGCCGAGAACACCAGGACGCCGCCGGGCCCGGTCGCGAAGAGAGCGCCGCTCCGGTCGACCGCCATCCCGTCGGGCAGGCCGGGGCGCCCCTCGGCCACCCACGCGGTCGCGTCGAACAGGAGCCGGCCCGGGCCGAGCGCTCCACCGTCGAGCACCGGGTACCGCATCCAGACGGCGCGGTCAGGATCCGAATTGGCGACCGTCAGCGTCCGTCCGTCGGGCGACAGGGCAAGGCCGTTCGGGCGCGTCAAGTCGTCGACCAAGAGCGTGACGGTGCCGTCGGGGTCGAGGCGGTAGACGCCGTTGTGGGGCTGCTCCTTCTGAGGCGAGGCGTCGTGGCCCGCGAGCCCGTAGGGCGGGTCGGTAAAGAACACGGCGCCCGAGGCGTGCAGAACGAGGTCGTTGGGGCTGTTGAGCCGGCGGCCGTCGTAACGGTCGGCGAGCGTCTCGCGGACGTAGGTGGCCGGGTCGAGACGGGTAACGGCGCGCGAGCCGTGGTCGGCGAGCAGGAGGTGGCCGTCGGCGTCCAGGATCAGCCCGTTGCTGCCGAGGCTCGCGTCGCGCCCCGGCCCAAGCGCCAGCCCGGACGGGCGGAGAAACACCGACAGACCGTCGCCCTCAGCCCATCGCCAGACGGTGTTGCCCGGTACGTCGGTAAAGAGGAGGTCGTCGGTGGCCGGCCGCCAGACGGGGCCCTCGGACCAGGTGAACCCCTCCGCCAGCACCTCGACCGCGGCGTTGGCCGGGACCAAGGCGTGGAAGGCGGCCGGGTCGCCAGCGGCGGGCTGGGCGGTGGCGCAGGCCGGGAGAGTGACGGCGGTGACGAGGGCGAGCAGACGGGACACGGCGGGGCGGGTGGAACCTGGCGAGGATACGGCGACCCGTACAGGTCGGCCTATCAGCCCGCGCCTCGCGGCGGGCCGCTACACCGAGCCCTCGCGACGTTCGTGGTCCCTTGCCCCAGTGTCCGGAGCAGCGACCGCGTCCTCGTGAACGCAATCCGCCTCTAGAGATCGAGGCCCCAGTGGGTCTCGCGGTGACAGTTTGCGCAGAGGAGGTCGCACTTGTCGAGCTCCTCCTCGATCCGCGCCCACGCCCACGTCTGCGCTTTCCCTGCGACGTTGAAGTCCTTCTTCTCTGGGTCGCGGTGATGGAACTCCAGCGCCGCCGAGCACCTCGCGTACCCACACCGCTGGCACCGTCCGCCCTTGTACTCGATGACGAGGGCCGGATCACTGCCAGTGTAACCCGGCCCTCGCCTCGGTCTGGTGCCCCCACCAGGATTCGAACCTGGGACCTTGAAATTAAGAGTTTCCTGCTCTAACCAGCTGAGCTATAGGGGCGCCTGCAAGGTACAGAGCCGGTCCGCGGGGGCAAACGGAGGCGTTATGAAACTGCGACCGCCCCGTTGGCGACACGCGCCACCAGCGGGGCGGGGGCTAGCGCCGGGCCGCGGCCGCCGAGAACGAGACGGGGAACGCGATGTCGATGTCGATCTCGTCGCTCGTCGCCGTCGAGCTCGTCTTCGGCCCCTCGTCGAAGTGGTACAGCACGGCCGTCATCGTGCCCGAGCCGCTGGCGCCGGCCGCGACCGCCGCGCGGAACGCGAGGCCGACCGCGAAGTCGCCGCTGTTGCCGTTCTCGGTCGTGTAGTCGCTCTCGGTGTCCGTGATCGTGACCGTGCCGGCCGAGGCCGGCTCGAACGAGTATCGGAACAGGTGCTCCTCGGCGAGCTCCTCGATCTCTCCGGTGATGTCCTCGTCGTTGATGGTGTCGCGGAGCTCGATGGAGCCGGTGTAGGTGGCGCCGGGGCGGAGCGTGACGCGAGCCGGCGAGAACGTGAGGTCGTCGCCGTCACCGTCGGGGTCCGAAGCCGTGATCGTGACGGAGTCCCCGGCGTCGGCGGTGTTGGTGAGGGTGACCTGGACCTGGGTGATGAGCTCTTGCTCGCCGGCGCCGTCTTCGGGCTCACCCGAGTCGCAGGCGGTGAGGGAGAGCGATCCCAGGAGGGCGAGCACGGCGGCGCCGCGCGTCAGAGTGGTGGGGGAAAACATGGGAGGTGGGGGGATGGGTGGACTACGAGCCGCCGTTCGCTGGACCCCGCGGAGAGATTCCGCTCAAGGAGGCCACCGGCCGGCGACGGGATGGCCGGGACGATCCCGGCCACAGTGGTCGCCTAGCCGAGCGGGACCGACACGCGGAGCGTGACGTTGCGGCCGGGCTCGTCGACGAAGTAGCGGAAGCGCCCGAGCGCGTCGCGGTACCTCACGTCGAACAGGTTGTCGACGCCGAGCTGGACCTGGGCCGGCGCGGTGCCCCAGTCGAGCGTGCCGCCCAGGCGGAGGCCCGCGAGCGTGTAGCCCGGCGGGTAGGGCGCGGCGAGGAAGGCCCCGGACTGGACCCGGTCCTGCCGCGCCACGTGCTGGACGTCGGCCTCGGCGTAGACGTCGGCGAGCCCCAGGAGCCGGCCGGCCGTCGCCCTCGCGTGGGCGCCGTAGCGGTTCGAGGGCACGCCGTAGAGCGGTCCGCCCAGGTCGAGGTTGTCGGCCCGCAGGACCGACGCGCGCGCGCCGACGTCGAGCCAGCCCGTCGGGCGGAGCTCCACGTTCACGTCGACGCCGGCCAGCCGGGCGTCGGCGTGCGTCGTCTGGAACGTGGGGAAGGTGCCCCGGATGGTCACCGTCGGCTCGGGCTGCTCGAGCGCGTAGATGTAGTCGGCGATGTGGTTGACGTAGCCCGAGACCTCGGCCGACGCGATCGCGCTCTCGTGGCGGACGGTCGCGCTGAGGTCGAGGCTCCGCTCCGTGCCCAGGTCGGGGTCGCCGATCTCGAACTGGGCCGTCCCGTGGTGGACGCCGAACGAGTACAGCTCGCTCACGTTGGGCGGGCGCCACGCGCTCCCCGCGTTCGCCGCCACGCTCCAGTGCGGGCCGAGCGCGTAGAGCGCGCCGAGCGCCGCCGCCCCGCCCAGGAACGTCCGCGTGTCGGCCCGGGCCTCGCGACTGGCCGTGTCGAAGGGGTAGGCCGTCATCGTGCGGGCGTCGAGGCGGAGGCCGGCGTCGAGCGTGAGGTGGGCGCTGGCAGCGACGCTCCCGTGCGTGAACAGGCCGCCGTCGTAGGCCCGGAAGTTGGGGACGAGGACCCCGCTCGCGGCGTTCTCGTTGAGCTGCGTCCGCCCCTGGACGCCAATCGTGAGCCGCGCCCGGTCCGACACGTTCGGCTCCACCTTGAGGTCGACCGACTGCGTCAGCAACGACAGGTCGAACGACGGCCGGCTCCCGAGCGCCGCCAGCGAGTCGTTGTACGGCCGGTGGGCGTCGAACTCGCGGCGGCGGTTGTTCTGGACCGCGTACTGCGCGTCGACGTGGTGGCCGTCGCCGAACGTGGTGTGGCCGTGGACGCTGGCCACGTCGTGCGTGACGACCTGCTTGGGCGCCTCGATGGCGTACGAGAACCGGTAGTTCCAGTCGGGGTCCGGCCCGCCGCGCGCGATGATGGCCTCGAGGTTGCGGGCGTTGCCGAAGTGCGAGCCCTTGTAGATCCCGAGCTCGGTGTCGTAGCGGCGGAGGTGGCCGTCGAGCTCGAGCGGCCCGCGCCGGTAGCCGACGGTCAGGTGGCCGGACGCCTCGCGGAAGGCCGAGTTGCGGATCACGACGTCCGGCGTCCGCGCGTCGCCGGCGCGGCGGAACGAGCCCTGGAGCCGCCACGCAACGCCGGGCAGCCGAGCCGACGCGTCCTCCAGCAGGAGCGAGCCGGCGCCCTGGCCACTGTTCGAGAACGCCTGGAGCGAGACCCGGCCGCCGAGCCCGGGCGCGCTCGGCAGGTCGCGGTCGTCCAGGCGGATGACGCCGCCGATGGCGCCGGCCCCGTACTCGACGCCGGCCGCGCCCTTGACCACCTCGATCCGCCCGGCCGAGAACGGGTCGATCTCCGGCGCGTGCTCGCCGCCCCACTGCTGGCCCTCCTGGCGGACGCCGTTCTCCAGGATCAGCACGCGGTCCGAGTGGAGCCCGCGGACGACCGGCTTCGCGATGGTCGGCCCGGTCGAGAGCGTCGTGACGCCGTTGAGCCCGGCCAGCGTCTCGGCCAGCGTCTGGCCCCGCATCTCCTCCAGCTCGCGCCCTTCGAGCACCTCGACCGCGCGGACGTCGCGGCCCAGCGCCTCGCGCGCCGCGTCGGCGGCGACGGTCACCTCGCCGAGCACGTCGGCAGTGGCCACTAGCCGGACGTCGAGCGGAGCCGTCCGGCGGAGGTCGACGACCTCGCGCCACAGCGCGTAGCCGACGAACGTGACGGCGACCGTCGCGGTGTCGGCGGGGAGGCCAGAGATCGAGAACCGACCGTCGGCGTCGGTGGCCGCGCCGCGGTCGAGGACGCGGACGGCGGCGCCGGGGAGCGGAGCGCCCGTGTCGGCGTCGACCACGCGGCCGGAGAGGGACTGGGCGTTCGCGGCGCCGACGGCGGCCAAGCAGCCGAGGGCGACCGCCAGAAGACGGGGGGAGAGCATGGGGACTGTCGCGGGGGCCGCGGACACGCGGCCGAAACCAGGGCCGGACGGCGCACGCCATCCGGACGAACCGCCCGCGCTCGGCGGGCCGATCTAGGCGACAGTCGGGGGCCCTCGGGCCGGAGTGGCGGCGCGCCGGAACGTGACGAGCGCCGCGAGCGCCTCCCGCTGGCGCTCCGCCTCCACGTGGCCGTCGGCGACGGCGGCGGCCTCCGCGATTGCACCGCTGAGGCCGGAGCAGACGGCGCAGTCGAGACCGTGGAGGTCCCCACCGGCACACGGCGTCGAGACGTGGTCCCCGCTGGTCCCGTGGTGGTCCTGGGCGTGCGTCCGCTGGGCGTCGGACCACTCGACGGCGTGCTGGGCCTGGTGCACCGACGCCGCACCGAGCCCTCCCAGAAGGGCGACGAGCAGGAGCAGGGCGGGGGCGCGGCGCATCACGGGGCCCAACGTACGGAACCCCCCGGCTCGTGCCTAGCCCAACCCGAGGGCCACCCCCAGCACGCACCCGGCGGCCCCGATCGCGACGGCCACCCACCCCATCACGCGGAGTCGCTCGTCCCACACCGCCTCGTCTCCGAACGGGTCGTCGTCGGGGTCGACCGGCGGGGTCCGCAGCACGAGGACCCCGTTGACGAGGGCGACCGCCGATGCCGCAAGGACCAGGGCTCCCCACAGCACGGCCTAGTCCGCTCCCGGAGTCGTCGTCTCGACCGAGGCCGCGCACGCGACCATCTCCTTGGCCGCCTTGACGTGGCGGCTGATCTGGCCCATGTCGCCGGTCACCTTCAGCTTGCCGAGCATCATGCCCATCAGCGGGTCGAGCCGGCCGGCGAGCACGTCGGCCCAGACCGCGACCGGCGCGGCGATCTCGAACGGGGCGACGGCCGCGAGCGCGTCGGCGCCGGCGCGCGTCGCGTCGCAGCGGCCGTGGTGGAGGTCGAGCCAGACGGCGCGCGGGGCGTCGGCCTCGTCGCGGGCGACCAGTCGGATGGCGCCGTCCCACGTCCTGGCCGCGTCGCGGTAGGCGTCGCTCGCGTTGAGGGCGTCGCCGGCGGCGGCGGCCCAGGGGGCAGAGAACAGTTCGGGCACGGCATCAGTCGGGGAGGGCTCGAAGGTAGCCCGGCGCTGAAGACGTCGGCGGCGATCCGGACGCTCTGCCCATGTCCACCACGCCTCTCCTCCGGCCCCCGGCTCTACGCGAACAGCCGGGGGTCCCACCGGAACGGCTCGGGGTCACCGACGGTGAGCGACCGCATCTGGACGTGGAGCGGGTTGATCAGCACGTTGGACGCGCTCGGCATGACCGCGCTCGGCACCTCCAACGCCACCGTCCGCGCCTCCTCCAGCCACCGGGCGCCCAGCGCCTGGGTCTCGGCCGGGTGCGGGAACGTCGCCCACTCGTCTGGCAACGAGCCGACCGGGACGGTCTCGATCAGCTTGCGAGGGACCTTGATGGCGATCACCACGAACGACCCGGCGACGGCGTCCTCGAACGAGCCCAGCCACGCCAGCTTCTCCAGCACGGCGAGCGCCGGGTGCTCCGAGGCGTACGCGACGGGGCGCCCCCGCCGATGCCACCGCCCATCGCTGTGGAGCCCGCCCAGCCCGTGGAACGCCTCGGCCGCTCGCCGCTCCTTCTCGATCCGGTAGAACGTGGCCACCTACGCGGCCATCCCGTACTCGATGTGTCGGAGCATCGACTGCACCTCGCGGGCGCCCGCCAGCGTGTCGAGCCGGGCCATCGGCGTCTCGCCGCCGAGCAGCGCGTGCGGACGAAACAGCCACGCCCGGGCCCGGTCCGCGTTGTCGAGGGCTTGGACGGCGAGGTCGAACGTCTCGGCCACCAGGAGCAACCGGTCGGACTCCAGCGGCGACAGGCGCCCCCCTCGCCGGCGGTCCAGCGTCCGGCCAGACACGCCGAGAGCCTGGGCCAGTTCGTGACGCTCCGACGGGGTCGACTCGGCCGTGCCGAACAAAGCGCCGCGGACGGCTTCGAGGGCGCCGTGGTTCAAGCCGTCGCGCGTCGCCGTGACGGGGTCTCGCTCGTCCAGGATGTCGGCCGTGAGCGCGTCGGGGGCGAGGGTGGCGGGCATGGCTCAGCGGGGAGGAGGACGAAGAGTATCGACGTCAACTGCCAGATGTCAAGAAAGTTGCGACACGTGTCCAGGACGTCAGAGGCCGAGCCTCAGCGACCGTCGCCGTCGGGCGCGATCTGGAAGCCGATGGGGCGGCCTCCGCGCGGGTCCTCCTGCTTGAGCTGCTTCCGCATCCGCTCGTACTCCGTCTCGACTTCGGCTGTCACGCTCGGCCGCGTGTCCTGGCGCGCCCGGGCGAAGTCGTCGGCCGTGACGGTGTCGGCGTCGAGGTTGCTTCGGAGCGCGAGGAGGCCGGCCTTGCGGACCAGGTTCTCGAGGTCGGCGCCGGAGAACCGCTCGGTCTGGTCCGCCAGCGCGGCCAGGTCGACGTCGTCGGCCAAGGGCATCGAGGCGGTCTGGATTTCCAGGATGCGGCGGCGTCCCTCGACGTCCGGGACGGGCACGTAGACGATCTCGTCGAACCGGCCCGGGCGGAGCAGCGCCGGGTCGAGGAGCGTCGGCCGGTTGGTGGCGCCGATGACCACGACGCCCTGGAGCTCCTCCAACCCGTCCATCTCGGCCAAGAGCGTGTTGACGACCCGCTCGGTCACGTTCGAGTCGCCCATCCCGCCACCGCGCGACGGCGCCAGCGCGTCGATCTCGTCGATGAAGATGACCGTCGGGCTGACCTGGCGGGCGCGCTTGAACAGCTTCGACACCTGCTTTTCGGACTCGCCGACCCACTTGCTCAGCAGGTCGCTCGACTTGGTCGCGATAAAGTTGGCCTCGGCCTCCCGGGCGACGGCCTTGGCGAGCAGCGTCTTGCCGTTGCCGGGCGGGCCGAACAAGAGGAAGCCCCTCGCCTGGCGGATGCCCAGCCGCTCGAACGCTTGGGGGTGCTTGAGCGGCAGCTCGATCCCCTCGCGGAGTTGCTCCTTCGTCTCCACCAACCCGCCGATGTCGTCCCAGCGGACGGTGGGGACCTGGATCTGGATCTCGCGCAGCGCCGACGGCTGGACGCGGCGGAGCGCGTCGGTAAAGTCGGCGTCCTTAACGATGAGCTCGTCCAGCACCTCGGGCGGGATCTCGTCCTGGTCGAGGTCCATGTCGGGCAGCACGCGGCGCAGGGCCGAGATGGCGGCTTCGCGCGCCAGCGCGCCCAGGTCCGCGCCGACGAACCCGTAGGTCGTCCGCGCCAGCTCCGCCAGGTCGACGCCCTCGGCGAGCGGCATCCCGCGCGTGTGGATGTTCAGGATGTCGCGGCGGCCCTGGGTGTCGGGCACGCCGATGACGATCTCGCGGTCGAACCGGCCCGGTCGGCGCAACGCCTCGTCGATGGCGTCGGGCCGGTTGGTGGCCCCGATCACGACCACGTTGCCACGGCCTTCGAGCCCGTCCAACAACGTCAAAAGCTGGGCGACGACGCGGCGCTCGGCCTCGCCGCTCTCGTCACGCGCCGGCGCGATCGAGTCGATCTCGTCGATGAAGATGATGGCCGGCGCGTTCTGGGCGGCCTCCTCGAACACCTCGCGCAGGCGGCCCTCGCTCTCGCCGTAGTAGCGGCCCATGATCTCGGGCCCGTTGATGACCGAGAAGTGGGCGTTCGTCTCGTTCGCGACGGCCCGCGCCAGCAGCGTCTTGCCGGTCCCGGGCGGGCCGTAGAGCAGCACACCCTTCGGCGGGTCGATGCCCAGCCGGGCGAACAGCTCGGGGTGCTTGAGCGGCAGCTCGATCATCTCGCGCACCTGGTCGACCGTGTCGCCCAGCCCGCCGATGTCGTCGTAGGTGATCCCGACGGGGCTCTCGCCGCTCTTGGGCTCCTGGTACTCCGGCAGCAGCTCGATCTCGGTCTGCTCCGTCACCTGGACGATCCCGCGCGGCGAGGTGCCAGTCACGATCAGGCGGATCTCCTGCAGCCCGAACGCGCGCTGCTGGCCGAACAGCCGCTGGGCCACCTCGGGCGGCAGCCCGGGGATCCCGTCCTGGGGGCCGGGCTGGCTCCGGTAGACGCTCGTCGAGACCGTGTCGCCGGAGACGAGCGGCCGACCCAGCAGCGTCCGCAAGAGCGCCTGGCCGCGGCCTTGCAGGCGGACGCCCGGCTGGGCCGGCGCCAGCGTCACCTTGGCCGCCGGCTGGACGCGCGCCGGCGCGACCTCGACGTGGTCGCCCATCGACACGCCTGCGTTGGCCCGCAGCAGCCCGTCCAGGCGGACGATCCCGAGCCCGGCGTCGGCCGAGTACGGCGGCAGCGCGATGGCGGCCGTCACGTTCTTCGGCCCCCGCAGCTCGACGACGGCGCCGGGCGCCAGGCCGAGCTCGGACAACGCGTCCTGGCTCATCCGGGCCACGCCCTTGCCGACGTCGGGGTTCTGGGCGCCGGCCACCTGCAGGCGGACGGTGTCAGTGGAGGTCGGGACTTCAGCCATGGGGTCGGGCGGGGAGGGCGGCCGGTTCCACGAGACCCCGCGTGTGAGGTTCGGCCCCTCACCGAGGCTTCAGGGAGCGACGGACCTCGCCCCCCGACCGACGCGCGACAGACACACGGCCGACGCCGACGCTTAGGGGAACGGAGGAGGTCGGCGTCAGGCGGACCGTTGCGCGAGGTCTGTGCGTCCCTGACCACTTCACCCTGGCTTTGCCCATGCCCTTCGACACCGCCCTCCACGCCATCTACGTCGCCTGCATGGCGGGTGGCGCGCTCCTGTTCGCCGCCTGGATGACGAACCCGCGCGGCGTCCCCGTCTGGGAGTACATCGTGGCCATCACGATCCCGGTGTGGTCGGGGCTGGCGTACCTCGCGATGGCGTTCGGCTACGGGGACGTCGAGGTCGCCGGCCAGACAACGTACTGGGCCCGCTACGCGGACTGGATCGTGACGACGCCCCTCTTGCTCGCCGCCCTGTGGATGACGGCCACCACGCGCACGAAGAAGGCCCCGCACGTGGCCACCCTCGTCGCCCTGATCGCGGCCGACGTCGTGATGATCCTGTGCGGGCTGGTCGGCGACCTGTCGGTGGGGCCGGCGCGGTTCGTGTACTACGGGATCGGCGTGGCCGCCCTCGCGCTCATCTTCTGGATCGTGTGGGGCCCGTTGCGCCGCGTGGCCGAGGGCCAGGACGCCGAGGTGGGGCGCACCTTCCGGATCGTCGCCGCCTACCTCGGCGTGTTCTGGATCGGCTACCCGCTGACGTGGATCCTGGGGCCGTCGGGGCTCGGCGTGGTCGGCCAGCCCGTCGACACGGCGCTGTTCGTGCTGCTGCCGGTGTTCTCGAAGGTCGGGTTCAGCATCCTGGACCTCGGCCTACTCCGCAAGATGGACCCGGTCGAGACGCCCGTCGAGTTCGCGTGAGGCCCGGTCCGACCGGGGCGTGACGGCCACGCCGAGGTGGGGCCCGGCGGGGTCGGTCCGCGAGCGGCGCGGGTCGCGGACGTCCTAACCCCCGCGCCGGTGGGCACGCTCTCGCGGCGGCCCCGTGGTACCATCGGGGTCGCCGCCCCCCGACGCCGATGCCGCCCGAGATCGACCCGACCTGGACCAGCCTGCTCCCGCCGATCCTGGCCATCGGCCTGGCCATCGGGACGCGCCAGGTGTACCTGTCGCTCGGCGCCGGCGTCTGGCTCGGGTTCACGATCCTCGCCGGGTGGGACCCGCTCGCCGGGCTGGCCGGCGCCATCGACGGAGCCGTCACCGTGTTCGAGGACCCCGGCAACACGCGCGTGCTGCTGTTCACGCTCGTCATCGGGGCGCTCATCGCGACGGTGGAGGCTGGCGGCGGCGTCCGCGGATTCATCGAGACGCTGGAGAAACGGGGGTGGGCGTCATCGCCGCGGGGCGCCCGGCTGCTGGCGTTCTTGGTGGGCGTCGTCATCTTTATCGAGTCCAACATCACGGTGCTGGTGGCCGGTGCCGTGAGCCGGCCGCTGTTCGACCGCCAGCGCCGGAGCCGCGAGATGCTGGCGTACCTCATCGACTCGACGAGCGCGGCCGTCTGCATCCTGATCCCGCTCAACGCGTGGGGCGCCTACATCCTGGGCCTCTTGAACGAGCAGGGCGTGGCCGACCCGCTGGGCCTGTTCGTCTCGTCGATCCCGTACAACGTCTACGCGCTGGCGGCGGTGACGCTGGCCGGGTTCGTGGCCGTGACCGGCTGGGCCGTCGGGCCGATGAAGCGGGCGGAGGCGCGGGCCGAGCGCGGCGAGCGCCACGAGCCCGGCGCCGGCCCCGACGTCGACGAGCGGGCGCTCGTGCCGGAGCCGGTCGGGACGATCCCGCCGCGCGTCGTCAACATGCTGCTGCCGCTCGGGGTGATGGTGGTGATGATGCCGGTCGGGTTGTGGATCACGGGCGGCGGCGACCTGCTGGAGGGCTCGGGCTCGACGAGCGTGCTGTGGGCCGTCCTGAGCGGCCTGCTCGTGGCCTGGGTCCTGATGCTGACCCAGCGCGGGATGACCGTCGAGCAGCTCACGACGACCGGGCTGACCGGGGCGGGCGGGATGCTCGGGATGGCGTTCGTGCTGCTGCTGGCGCTGGCGCTGGGGAGCATCACGCGCCAGCTCGGGGCCGGCGTCTACGTGGCGTCGGGCGTGGCCGAGGCCGGCGTCGGGCCGATGCTGCTGCTGCCCCTCGTGTTCGTCGCCGGCGCGTTCGTCGCGTTCTCGACCGGGACGAGCTGGGGCACGTTCGCCATCATGATCCCGATTGCGGTCCCGGCCGCGGCGGCGCTCGGCCTGCCGCTGGCGCCGTTCCTCGCCGCGAGCCTGGCCGGCGGCATCTTCGGCGACCACGCCTCGCCCATCTCGGACACGACCATCGTCTCGTCGCTGGCAGCGGCGACCGACCACATCGCCCACGTCCGGACCCAGCTGCCGTACGCGTTGCTGGCGGGGTCCGTCGCCCTGGTCGGGTTCGCGCTGATCGGGGCGGCGATCTAGCGCGGCCCCACCGTGGCGGCCTTCGAGATGGCGGCCACGACCTCGTCGGGGTGCGCGAGGACGTCGCGGTTCTCGAACCGGATCATCCGGATGCCCTCGCCCTCCAGGCGCCGAGTCCGCTCGGCGTCGTACGCCGCCTGCGCTGGGCTGCCGTGGACGGCCCCGTCGACCTCGACGGCGAGGTGGACCGAGGGGCAGTAGAAGTCGAGGACGTAGGGCCCAACCCCGAACTGGCGCCGGAACTTGAGCCCGTTGACGCGGCGAAGCCGGAGCCAGAGGGCGGCCTCGGCCGGCGTCCCGTGCGTCCGCAGCCGTTGCCGCGTGCGCTTCTGCCAGGGCTTGTTGTTGGGGTGTGGGGTGGTCGGCATGGGGGGGGACCCCCTCCCCGCTTCGCGGGACTCCCCCTTGAAGGGGGAGAGGGTGTTCGGATGGAGCTTGGGAGAACGTCCCGTGTCTGAACGTGGGACGGACGGGGAGCATAGGGCGCGCTTGAAGATCTGAAGGCACGGGCCGGACAGATCGGAGACACGGCCAGGTGGCAGACGCGGCGACGGCGGAGGCGGCGACAGCAGAGGCAAGCTCGGACCCAACACCTGTCCCCCTTCAAGGGGGACCGTCCGTGCGCCCGCTGAGCGAAGCGATGGACGCACGGACGGGGGGTCCGCGAGCGGTAGACTGACGCGCCCCTCCCCCGCCCCCATGCCCGTCTCCCCGCTCGCCGGCCACCCCGTCCCCCCGAGCCTCCTGCCCGACGTCCCGCGCATCGTCGCGGCGTACTACACGCGCGAGCCCGACCCCGAGGACCCCGCCCAGCGCGTCAGCTTCGGGACGTCGGGCCACCGGGGGCGCTCGCTCGACGGCGCGTTCAACGAGGGCCACGTGCTCGCCATCGCCCAGGCGCTCGTCGAGCACCGGACCGAGGCGGGCGTCAGGGGGCCGATGATCGTCGGGTTCGACACGCACGCGCTCTCGGTGCCAGCGTTCGGGACGGCCCTCGAAGTGTTCGCCGCGCACGGCGTCGACGTGATCGTCCAAGAAGGCGGCGGCACGACGCCGACGCCGGCCGTCTCCCACGCCATCCTGGCCCACAACCGCGGCCGGACCGACGGGCTCGCCGACGGCGTCGTCATCACGCCGAGCCACAACCCGCCGGCCGACGGCGGCTTCAAGTACAACCCGACGACGGGCGGACCGGCCGGGCCCGAGACCACCGGGCCCATCCAGGCCCGCGCCAACGCGCTCTTGGACGCCGGCCTCGACGGCGTCAAGCGGACGACGCTGGCGCGCGCGATGGCGGCCGACACGACGCACGAGCGCGACTTGGTCCAGCCCTACGTCGACGACCTCGGAGCCGTCCTCGACCTCGACGCGGTTCGGGAGGCCGGCGTCCGCATCGGGGTCGACCCGCTGGGCGGCGCGAGCATCGAGTATTGGCCCCGCATCGCCGAGCGCTGGGGGCTCGACCTGACGGTCGTCAACGAGCGCGTCGACGCGACGTTCGGGTTCATGCGCGTCGACCGCGACGGCCAGATCCGGATGGACTGCTCGTCGCCCTACGCGATGGCCGGGCTGGTGGAGCTGAAGGACCGGTTCGACGTGGCCGTCGGCTGCGACCCCGACGCCGACCGGCACGGGATCGTGGCGCCGAGCGTCGGGCTGATGAACCCGAACCATTACCTCGCCGTCGCCGTCGAGTACCTCGTCGCGAACCGTCCGGAGTGGCCGGCCCAAGCCGCCATCGGCAAGACGCTCGTGTCGTCGTCGATGATCGACCGCGTCGTGGCCTCGCTCGGGCGCGAGCTGGCCGAGGTGCCGGTCGGGTTCAAGTGGTTCGTCGACGGCCTGCTCTCCGGGTCGCTAGCGTTCGGCGGCGAGGAGAGCGCGGGCGCCTCGTTCTTGCGCACCGACGGCGGCACGTGGACGACCGACAAGGACGGGATCCTGCTGGCGCTCCTCGCGGCCGAGATCACGGCCGTCACCGGCGCCGACCCCGGCGAGCGCTATGCCGCCCTCGAAGAGCGGTTCGGGAGCCCGACCTACGCCCGCATCGACGCGCCGGCCACGCGCGAGCAGAAGGCCGTCCTCAAAGACCTCTCGCCCGACGCCGTCGCCGCCGACACGTTGGCGGGCGACGCCGTCACGGCCACGTTGACCCGGGCGCCGGGCAACGACGCGCCCATCGGCGGGCTCAAGGTGCAGACCGAGGCCGGCTGGTTCGCCGCCCGGCCCTCGGGCACCGAAGACGTCTACAAGATCTACGCGGAGAGCTTCCGCGGGCCCGACCACCTCGCGCGCTTGCAGGCCGAGGCGCAAGAGATCGTCGCCGACGCCTTCGCCAGCGCGGGCGTGTGAGCCGACGGGTCCTCAACAGCGTCCCACCGGGCGTGGTGCGCCACGCCCTCTCGGAGTCGCCAGCCGGCCCGATCCGACCCGTGCTCGCCGCCGCCGATGCGTTCGGGCGACGGACCGACGCGGGAGCGAGCAGACCCGAGCTCTCTGCCCGTTCCCGATGCCCATTTCCCGGCGAGCGCAGCGAGCCCGACCCTACCCCAGCAGCTCGTCGAAGATGTCGTTCTGCTTGAGCGGCGGGGCCACGTCGAAGTGGTCGTAGGCCCGGCGCGTGGCGACTCGGCCGCGCGGCGTCCGCGCCATGAACCCCTCCTGGATGAGGTACGGCTCGTAGACCTCCTCGACCGTCCCGGCGTCCTCGCCGACGGCGACCGCGATGGTCGAGACGCCGACCGGCCCGCCGTCGAACTTCTCCATGAGCGCGAGCAGGATCCGGGCGTCCATGTCGTCGAGCCCGGCCTCGTCCACGTCGAGCGCGTTGAGGGCGTGGTCGGCGACGGCTCGGGTGACGCGGCCGTCGCCCGGGCCCGCGGCCGTCTCGACCTCGGCGAAGTCGCGGGTCCGGCGGAGCAGCTTGTTGGCGATGCGCGGCGTCCCGCGCGAGCGGCGCGCGATCTCGAACGCGCCCTCGTCGTTGATCTCGACGCCCATCAGGCCGGCGCTGCGGAGCACGATCTTGTGCAGCGTCTCGACGTCGTAGTAGTCGTAGCGGAAGTCGACGCCGAAGCGGGCGCGGAGCGGCGCCGTCAAGAGCCCCTTCCGCGTCGTCGCGCCGATCAGCGTGAACGGCGGCAACGCGATCCGGACGCTCCGCGCGGACGGGCCCGAGTCGATCAGGATGTCGATCGCATAGTCCTCCATCGCCGAGTACAGGTACTCCTCGACGACGGGCGACAGCCGGTGGATCTCGTCGATGAACAGGACGTCGCCCTCGTTGAGGTTGGTCAGCAGGCCGGCGATGTTGGCCGGCTTGTCGAGCGCCGGGCCCGACGTGCTCTTGACCTCGGAGCCCATCTCCTCGGCGATGATGTACGCCAGCGTCGTGTTGTGGTTGACGATGCCGTTGGCGACGAAGGTGTGGGTGCCGGGCACGACGAAGTCGTACGCCTCGGCCTCACCGGGCGTCGTCTCGGCGACCGCGTCCCACGCGACCCGGGGGTCGAGCAGCGCCGCCAGCGCCTCGGCCTCGGGCAGAGCCTGGGCCGACTCCGGGAGGAGGCTCAGCAGCTGGGTGGCCTGCGACCGCGACACCTCCCGGTCGCCCCGGACGACGTGCCCGAACGCCTTGCGGACGGCTCGCGCGTGGGGTCGGGTCTCGCGGAGCATCCGGGCGAGCAGCGCCGCCGCGCCGGGCACCAGGTCCGAGCGGCTCCACCGGGACTCGGCGGGCATCTCGCCGGAACGGGCCTGCTTGCGCGAGAGCCGGAATCCGACCTCGCGGTAAAACCGCCGCGCGTCGTCGCCCCCGATGAAGAGGGTCCAGAAGGGCGCGCCGGCCTTCGTGGTCGCCTTCCGGTACGCGATCACGCCGAGGCCGGAGAGCAGCAGCTGGACCTCGCGGGCCAACGTCTCCGACCGCGTCCCGATCTCGACGCCGTCGCGGCGCGCGTGGCCGTCGGCGTCGAACAGACCTCGGAGGAAGGCGGCCACGACCGACGGCGTCCCGGACCGAACGGCGTGAGGCACCCGCTTGCCCGCTGCGGTCGCGTCGGTCAGCCCGAAGGCGCCCAGCGTCCGGCCGACGTCGGCGCCGAGCGCCAGTCGCGGGGATCGGTCGCCGTACCGGCGGAAGGCGCCCGGGCGCCCGAAGGCCGCCTCGACCACGCGCTCGGCCTCGCGCTGCATCTCGGGCTCGGCGCAGGTGAGCACGAACCCGCCCGTTCCCTCCGCATGGCCGTCGCCGACGAGCGCGCCGAGGAGCCACGAGAGGTCCGCGTCGAGGCAAACGCGCCACCCCTCCGGCGGCAGGGGCAGCGGCCGGGCGGCGACCGTGGCGATGGAGCGGCCGTCGCTGAGGGGGAGTCCGAGCCGGTGCGCAGTGAGCTCCGGCGTCGGCGTCTCTCCGCACCCCACCGAGAGCGCGTAGGTGCGCCGAAGCTCGACGGCCGCCGGGGGGCGCCCGAGCGACCGCGAGAGGGCCGCGTGGAGGAACCGGGTCCGCTCGGAAGACCGACGCCGCCGCGCGGCGTTGCCGCCGGGGGCGAACCACGCGCTCGCCGGGCGGCCGGGCACGCGCGCGCCCCGCGAGACGGCGACGGCGTCGTCCGCTGTCAGGTCACCCAGCCGCTTCCACGTCGGCCCGGAGGCCGAGGCGACCAGGACCGGGTGGTGCGGCGTCCCCTCGATCTCGAACCCGAACCGCGTGCGGACCCGGACCGTCGGCACGAGCCCGCTGCGGTAGACGTGCGAGGCCGGCTCCAGCCCGAGCGCACCCTGGACCTCGACCGAGACCGGGCGCGACTCGCCAGGCGCCATCCCGTCCGGGATCAGGTCGGCGAACTCGACCCAGCCCTCCCGAGTGAGCACCAGGCTGTCCGGTGTGATGCACTTCCCGAGCCCGGGCGGACCTGAGAGGATGACGTGGTCGAGCGCCTCGGCGCGCTGGAGCGCCGCCGTGACGAACACCCGGAGGTTGTCCTTGATCTTGGGCTGGCCGATAAAGTCGTCGAGCGCGCGGGGCCGGAGGGCCTTTTCGAGGTCGGCGTCGGGCGCCGAGGTCGGCGCGGAGGCGTCGCGGGGGGCGGAGTCCATGCGGGTAGAGATCGGTTTCGCGCAAGGTAGCGGGAGGGGGTGACAAGGGGCGTCACCGGGCGCACGGAGACGACCGGCGACGTCTGGCCGCTCCACCGAACGTCGCTCGTCCGGCGATTCCCGTTGACCGCCGCTCGCGTCCGTCCCTACGTTGGCGCCATGTTTGCTGTCGACCACGTCCTCGTCTCCGACGCCCTCTTGGACGCGCCGTTCGCGTGCCACCTCGGGTCGTGCTTCGGCGCGTGCTGCGTCCACGGCGACCGCGGCGCGCCGGTCGAGGCGCACGAGCGGCAGATGTTGGAGGACGCGCTGCCCGTCGTCGAGGCCAAGCTGCGGCCCGAGGCCCGCGCCGAGATCGCCCGCCGCGGCGTCTGGGAGGGCGACGAGCGGGCCGGCTACCACACCACGACCGTCCGCAATCGCGAGTGCGTGTTCGTGGTCTACGACGGCGGGGCCCAGTCGGCCGTCGCCAAGTGCTCGCTCCAGCAGGCGTTCTGGGACGGCAAGATCGGGTTCGAGAAGCCCGTCTCGTGCCACCTCTACCCGGTCCGCGCCGAGACGTTCGGCGAGGGCGACGACGCCGTCGACGTGCTGAACTACGAGCGGATCGAGCTGTGCGCGCCGGCCGTCCCCCACGGCCGGCGGACCGGCGTCCAGCTCGCCGACTTCCTCGAGCGCCCGCTCACCCGCAAGTACGGGGCCGACTGGGTGGCCCGGTTCCGCGAGACGCTGCGCCAGCGGCGCCACGACGTCGGCATCGGGCCCCAGGATCCCGCTCCCGCCCCGCCCGCTTAACCGCCCGCCCGCGCGTTCCGATACCCCCGGCGTCGCCCGCCTCTCCGATGCTCAACCTCCACCAAAAGCAAAGCCTCCAGCAGAAGCTCTCGCCGCAGCAGATCCAGTACATCAAGCTGCTGCAACTGCCGACGCTGGCCCTCGAGCAGCGGATCAAGGCCGAGCTCGAATCGAACCCGTTGCTGGAAGAGGGCGAGGAGGAGGACGACCTCCAGCTCGACAACGCCGACGAGCCCACCGACGACGGCTCCAGCGACGACGACGAGCTCCCGTCGGAGAACACCGAGACCTCGTCCGACGACGAGTTCGACTGGGACGAGTTCTTGAACGAGCCCGACGACCTCTACGGCTACAAGGCCCAGGTCGACCACTCGGCCGAGGAGGACGAGCGCGAGACGCCCATGCCGGCCATGTCGTCGCTCGCCGAGGGGCTCCGCGACCAGGTCGGCCTGCTCGACCTGGACGAGACGGAGGAGTTGGTCGCCGACCAGATCATCGGGTCGATCGACGAGGACGGCTACCTCCGCCGGCCCGTCGAGTCCATCTTGGACGACGTCATGTTCAACTACGGCGTCGTCCTCACCGAGGCCGACGTCGAGCGCGTGCTGACCCGGATCCAGCGGCTCGACCCGGTCGGCATCGCGGCCCGCGACCTGCGCGAGTGCCTCCTCATCCAGCTCGACACGATGGGCGACGAGGTCGACGGGCGCGAGAACGCGATCGACATGCTCCGGGACTGCTACAAGCCGTTCACGATGAAGCACTTCGACGCCATCCAGCGCAAGCTCGGCATCGACGAGTACGACCTCAAGGAGGCCTTCGACCTGGTCCGCAGCTTGGACCCCAAGCCGGGCGAGGGCGACTTCGCCGTCCAGACCAACTACATCACGCCCGACTTTACCGTCGAGCGCGACGGCGACGACTTCCGGATCTCGCTCAACGGCCGCAACGCGCCCGAGCTCCGCGTGTCCCGGCACTACCGGAACATGTGGAACGACCTCTCGGCCAAGAAGACGAAGGGCGACGAGAAGGCAAAGGAAACGAAGGACTTCCTCAAGACTCGGATGGAGTCGGCCCGGTGGTTTATCTCGTCCATCCAGCAGCGGCGGAACACGCTGCTCCGGGTGATGGAGGCCATCGTCGAGGTCCAGCACGACTTTTTCGAGCACGGCGAGGGCCACCTCAAGCCGATGATCCTGAAGGACATCGCGGACATTATCAAGATGGACATCTCGACGGTCTCGCGCGTCGTCAACGGGAAGTACGTCCAGACCGAGTACGGCGTCTACGAGCTCAAGCACTTCTTCTCGGAGGGCATCACGGGCGACGACGGCGAGGAGGTCTCGAACAAGGAGGTCAAGGCGCTGCTCGAGCGGATCGTGTCGGAGGAGGACAAGACGAAGCCGTGGAGCGACCAGAAGCTGGCGGACCTGCTCAAGGAGGAGGGCTACCCCATCGCCCGGCGGACGGTGACGAAGTACCGCGAGCAGCTCGGCGTGCCGGTCGCGCGGCTGCGCCGCCAGATCGTGCTGGCGTAGAGGCGTCGGTCGGTGAGGTCGTGAGGCCGGAGCTTGGCAACGCCCGGCTGCGTTCCGAGCCCGTCCAGCGGCCTGCCTCTCTGAGCCTCGCCGCTCGCGGCCGACCGTCCACGCCTGCCTCATCGATCACGCCTCACCGTTTTCCCGGTGCCGTCCCCCACCCCCGACGACGTCCGCGTGGCGGTCGACCGCGCGCTGGCGCGGCTCGCGCCCGAGGCGGCGGCCGAGGCCCCGCGCGCGCTGGCGGTCGCGCTGGCGCTGGCCGAGGGGATCGGGGCCGAGGAGGCGCTGGCGCGGTGCGGCGTCGAGGTCCCGCCGGCGGTGTCGGCGCCGGTCCCGTTCGTGCTGCTGCCGCCGGGCGCGCTGTTCTGGTGGCAGGGCGCCCGGTTCCGCAAGGTGCCCGCGCGGGCGTCGCGGTCGCTCGTGCCCGGGGCGCCGAACGCCTACCCGGTGGCCGGCGGCGACGGCCGGTGGCTCGCGCCCGACCAGCGCGTCGACCGCGTGGCCACGGCCCGGCGAGCCGCGTGAGTCTCGACGGCGCGGTCCTGGCCCCGAGGGATCGCCACTGGGAGCGGGCCTCGCGGGACCCTGGCGTTCCCTCCGCCGGTTCCCCTGTCATGCCCGCTGGCCCTGCCCTTCCCCCCGGCATCCACCGGGCCACCGCCGCGGACTACGACGCCGATCGGCTGGGCCGGGCCATGAGCGCCGCCTTCGCCGACGACGCCGGCGGCACCTACTTGTGGCCGGACCCCGACGAGCGGCGCCAGGCGCTCCGGTGGTACTACGGCTCGCTCGTGCCGCGGCTCGGGTTCGGCGGTGGTCGCGTCTACGTGGGCGACGGCGGCGCGGGGCAGTCGGTGTGGATCGCACCGGGGAACGGCGTCGGCCTGGCGTCGGGCGTCCGGGCCGGGGCGCTCGGGTTCCCCCGGCGGTACGGGGCCGCGGCGACGTGGCGGCTCAAGAAGCTGTCCGACACCATCGACGCGCTCCGGCGCGAGGCCGCGCCGCCGGGCCACTGGTACCTCCTGCTGCTGGGCGTCGAGCCGGAGGCCCAGGGGACCGGCCTGGGCGCGCGCCTGATGGCGCCGGTGATCGCGGAGGCCGACCGGGCAGGGCGGGCGGTCTACCTCGAGACGTCGACGCCGTCGAACCTGCCGTACTACCGGCGCCACGGGTTCGAGGTCGTCGGCGAGCGCCGGGTGCCGGGCGGGCACGGCTACTGGGGGATGGCGCGGCCTCCCGCCTAACGGAGCGGGTCGGCGATGCAAGGGGGCGCGGCGACGACGACGCCCCCGACAAGGCCGACGATCCGCTCGACGAATTCGCGGTCGCGGCGGCTGTGATGAGGCAATGACCCGAACGTGCTCGTCAGCCGTCGGAGCCTTTGTCGGAGAACCAGTTCTCGACGTGGAGGCCGTCGTAGCCGGCGACATCGTCGGTGTTGCGGGTGACGAGGACGAGCCCGCGCGTGGCGGCGACGGCGGCGATCATCCCGTCGAGTGCGGGGCGCGGTGTCCCCTGGGCTTCGAGGCGCGCCCGCTCCCGCGCCAGCCACTCGGCGGCGGCCGTGTCGAAGGGGACCACGGGGAGGGCCGGGCGGACAACGTCGAGGAGGTAATGCGCGACGTAGTTCCGTTTCCGCCCAGCAGGCATTCGCTCGAGCCCGTAGACGAGCTCGTGCCACACGACGCTCGCGATGGCGGTCTCGCCGGTGTGGACCTCGATGCGAGCGAGGACTTCGGGGTCCGGCCGCCTCCGCGCCGGCTCCGAGACGGTGTTCGTGTCGAGGAGGTACCGGGTCACGCGCCGCCGTCGGATGGACCTCCGTCGGCGAACGGGGAGGGCCGCCCGGGGGTCTGATCGCGGAGCCCTCCGAACGTCTCGGCGAATGCGTCGTCGTCGAGCGGCGAGGGGCCGTGAGCTTGGACGAAGCCGCGGTAGGCGTCGTCGAAGCTTGGGCGGGCGTCGTCGAGGGCCATCTCGAGGAGGCGGATGGCCTGCTGGTTCAAGCTCCGCCGCTCGTCGTCGGCCCGCTGGCGGAGCCGGTCCATGACGCGGTCGGGGATGCCTTTGAGCGTGAGGGAGGGCATGGGCGTCACCGTTTTGGTTCCGTTCTGGGGACAAGCTACGCCCGGCTGTCGCTGCCAACGACGGTCACAGACGGCCCATTCGCTGAAGCCACGGGGGTGGACCGCGTCCGCCGAGAGGTCGGCGGGGTCGAACTCCTCTGGAGGCTGACGAACCTCGGGTTCCGAGGAGGTCTCCGAAGGGACCAAACGCCCTGGGGACGCGCTCTAGCCGACGTCTACGCCTCAGCGATCTTCCTCAGGGTGTCTGCGAGCTCTCTGGGGACAAACTCTGCGAGACGGACCATCCCCGTGAGGCGGCTGGTGACAAGCGGAAACCCGAGCCCCGTCTGGAGTGGGCCGTTGAGGTTCTTCCCGCGGTGGCGGAGGAGCCACTCTGGGAGCCGGAGTGCCGGGCCATCGACGTAGGCGACCTCCCGGAGAGTCTCGTCCACGTCAGAACCGAGGTTCTTTCGGATCATCCCAACGACTTCATCGACGACCGGCTGGAGCTCGGTCGCGCTCGCCTGGCAGAGCGTCCCCTCTCGGCCCACGAACGGGGCGAACGAGTCGAGCACTCTGTCCTGGGACCGGGCGCGGAAGGCGGCGAGGAGGAGGGGGTCGAGGAGGTAGTTCTCGAGCGCGTACCGGCCGACGCGCCAGACGCGGGGCGGATCGGGAGTGCCGGCGACGGGTCCCTGGTCGCGGTCGATGAGCCCGTGCACGGCGGGCGTGTCGAGGTCCGCGACCCACTTGATGACACGGCCTTGCCCCCCGCTCCCCCTCCCGTCCGTGACATCCTTGTTGGCTGGGAGGAACGCGAGGCGCCCCTTGGGAAAGGTCGGGTCGAGCCGCTCGACGACGTCGACGACAGCGGCGTAGAAAGCGACGTCTTCGTGGTCCTCGACGAAGACGAACTTCGTGTCGGGGCCGACGGTGACGATCCCGGCCGTGAGGGCGCTGACGGCGGCCCACTTGTCGGACGGGCGGACCTGGCCCCCCTCAATGACGAACACGGCGCCGTCGGGGGCGAGCGCGACGGTCGACGGCGAGTGCGTGGTGAGGACAATCCGCACGCCGAGCCGGCGGACGAGGACGTCGTCGAGCGCGGCGAGGACCTGGGCCGTGAGCGAGGGGTGGAGGTGGGCGTCGGGCTCGTCGAGGAGGAGGACCGCCGGGAGGTCGGCGCCGGACCGGCCAGCGTAGAGCGAGGCGAGGAGGCCGACGACGGTCCGCTCGCCGGACGAGAGATCCTCGACTTCGACCGTCTGCCCGCGCGAGACGAACCGGACGGGCTCGGCCTCAGCGACGGTTCCAGTGGGGACCGCGATCCGGAGGTCAAATCCGGCCTCCGCGAGGAGGGCGTTGACCACGTCCCACGGAGGCTCGGAGAGCGGGGCGTCGGCGTCGGGGTCCTCCCTCTTGCGTGCCTCGTACCGCCGGAAGTCCTCGACTCGATACGCTTGCATGGCGAGGCCGAGCCCATCGAGCGGGCTCGTGACGTCAACGGCTCGGCCAGGGGTCTCGGAGAGAGCCATCGACGTGAGAGGAGAGGGCTGAGCACCCGTCCCTTGGTACCCCCTCCGATGGCGTTCCAACATCTCCGCCCGGTACCCCCGCCGTCCGACGACACTCAATGCCTTTGCTACCTCAGCCAGGGCTAGCGGTCTCGATGCCGCTCCCTGGTACGCGTCGGCGACGACGGCGACGGACTCCTGGTCCTTGAGAACCGTCGGCGGCCCCATCGGTTGGGAGAGCGTTACTTCGGCGTAGAACCGGTTCCTTAGTTGCGTGCGGAGGGCCGACAGCTTTCCTTCGGCCTCGGTGATCGCCTTCGCGTACTCGCGGCGATACCGCTCCCCTTCCTTCGTCTCGGGGCGATACGTCGCCTTCGCCCGCTCGTACCGTTCCCGGAGGTCCGTCAGACTGGTTTCCTCCTGGGCGACCTTTTCCAGGAGTTGGTGCGCCCAATCCACGCTGCCCACCCCGTCCTCAATGGCCTTGAGGAGTTGGCTCTTCCCAGATCCGTTCGGTCCTGTGAGGACGGCGAGCGGTGGGATGTCGTCCCAGACCACATCGCGGATCGACTTGTAGGCCCCGTTGATCTGCAGGGACCAGGGGGCGGGCCGATCAGGTCCAGCCGCGGCAGGGTCAGGGGTCTCGCCGCTCACGGGCTCGTCGGGGAGGCGGGTGGCTCGGTACAGTGGTCGGCACATCGTCAATCGTGGGCCCGGCAGGATTTGAACCTGCAACCGTCCGGTTATGAGCCGGCTGCACTAACCGTTGTGCTACGAGCCCGGGCCGCCAAGCTACGGGCGGCACCCCGCGGAGCCGGCGCGCCAAGACCGTCCCGGACCGTTCGGTAAAGAATGGGTGCGACTGGCGAGGCCCCAGATCGAAGGCGTAGCTTGGACTCAGCCTCATAAACTTTGGACTCGCCGATCTCCTGTGGACAAGATTGACGCCATCGACGCCCAGATCCTCGATCTCTTGCAGCGCGAGGGCCGGATCAAGAGGAAGGACATCGCCGAGGCCGTCGGCCTCTCCATCCCGTCCGTCTCCGACCGGATGCGCAAGCTCGACGCTCGGGGCGTCCTGACGGGGTTCCACGGGACCGTCGGGGCCAAGCGGCTCGGGCACGACGTGATGGCATTCGTGTTCGTTCAGTCGACCGGCAGCGATCACTACGCGGAGTTTGTCGCGACCGCCTCGGCGCTCGACGAGGTGCAGGAGCTCCACTCGGTCACCGGCGACGGGTCCCACGTGCTCAAGGTCCGCGTCCGCAATACGACGGCGCTCGAGCGGCTGCTGGCGACGATCCAGGCCGTCCCCGGCGTCCGAGGCACGCGGACGAGCCTGGTGCTGACGACCCACAAAGAGACGACCTACCTCCGCGCCCAGCCGATGGTGCTCGCCCCGACCGACGACTAGCCCCCCTTCCCCCACCCCCATGCCCACCCTCACCCGCACCGCCGTCAACGGAAACGGCCACGCCGCCCCACGGGACGTCGAGGCCATCTTCGGCCAGAACACGTTCGGACTCGCCGAGATGAAGTCGCGCCTGCCCAAGGCCGTCTACAAGAAGCTCACGGCCACCATCGAGAACGGCGAGCCGTTCGACGAGACCGTCGCCGACGCCGTGGCCCTGGCCATGAAGGAGTGGGCCGTCGAGCGCGGCGCGACCCACTACACGCACTGGTTCCAGCCGTTGACCGGGCGGACGGCCGAGAAGCACGACTCGTTCATCACGCCCAACGCCGGCGGCGGCGCCGTCGCCGAGTTCTCGGGCAAGAGCTTGGTCCAGGGCGAGCCCGACGCCAGCTCGTTCCCCGGCGGCGGCCTCCGCGCCACGTTCGAGGCCCGGGGCTACACGGCCTACGACCCGACGAGCCCGGCCTTCCTGGTCGAGCACAACGGCTCGGCCACGTTGTGCATCCCGACGGCGTTCGCGTCGTGGACCGGCGAGGCGCTCGACCACAAGATCCCCCTCTTGCGCAGCATGGAGGCGCTCGACACCCAGGCCACGCGCGCGCTCGACGTGCTGGGCGAGTCGGTCGGTCGGGTCTACGCGACGTGCGGCGCCGAGCAGGAGTACTTCCTGATCGACGAGGCCTTTTTCGAGGACCGCCCCGACCTCCTCGTCGCCGGCCGGACGCTCGTGGGCGCCGCGCCGCCGCGGGGGCAGGAGTTCGACGACCACTACTTCGGGTCGATCCCGGAGCGGATCATGGCCTACATGAACGCGGTCGAGACCGAGCTCTACCGGTTGGGCGTCCCCGTCGCGACGCGCCACAACGAGGTGGCCCCGGGCCAGTACGAGTTCGCGCCCATCTTCGAGAACGCCAACGTCGCCGCGGACCATCAGCAGGTGATGATGATGGTGCTCCAGAGCGTCGCCAAGCGCTACGGGCTGGCGTGCCTGTTGCACGAGAAGCCGTTCGCCGGCATCAACGGGTCCGGCAAGCACGTCAACTGGTCGATGTCGACCGACACGGGCGAGAACCTCCTCGAGCCCGGCGACACGCCGCACAAGAACCTGCGCTTCCTGTTCTTCTGCACGGCCGTCGTCCAGGCCGTCCACACGCACCAGGACCTGTTGCGGGCGTCGATCGCGACGGCGGCCAACGACCACCGCCTGGGCGCCAACGAGGCCCCGCCGGCCATCCTGTCGATCTTCCTGGGCGACCAGCTCTCCGACGTGTTCGAGCAGATCACGGCGACCGGCACGGCGACCGAGAGCAAGCAGTCCGGCTTCCTCGGGCTCGGCAGCCCCGTCCTGCCGACGCTGCCGCGCCACGCTGGCGACCGCAACCGGACGAGCCCGTTCGCCTTTACCGGCAACAAGTTCGAGTTCCGCGCGGTCGGGTCGAGCCAGTCGGTGAGCTTCCCGCTCACGGTCCTGAACACGATCGTGGCCCAAGCCATCGACGACCTGGCGACCAAGCTGGAAGAGAAACTGGGCCGCAAGTCGTCGAAGAAGGCGATCGAGCAGGCCGTCCGCGAGGTCATCACGGACTCGATCCGCGAGCACACCAAGGTCGTGTTCAACGGCGACGGCTACTCCGACGAGTGGCACCGCGAGGCCGTCGAGGACCGCGGCCTGCTCAACCTGAAGACGACGCCCGACGCGCTCGCGACGCTCACCGACGCCAAGAACGTCGCCGTGTTCGAGCGCTACGACGTGCTGACCGAGGCCGAGCTCGAGAGCCGCAAGGAGATCCTGTCCGAACAGTACGCGCTCACGCTCAACGTGGAGGCGGCCACGACCGAGTCGATGGCTCGGACGCTGGTGCTCCCGGCGGCCGTCCGAACCCTGGCCGAGCTGGGCGAGGCGGCGCAAGCGGCGACCGACCTCGGCCTCGACACGTCGGGGACGAAGGCCATCGCGTCGGACGTGATCGACCAGGTGAACGCGCTCCAGAAAGCACTCGGCGCGCTCGCCAAGGCGCGCACCGCCGCTCACAAAGCCGCCGACGAGTCGCTGGCGATGAAGGACAAGGTGATCCCCGCGCTCACCACCGTCCGCGCCGCCTGCGACGCGCTCGAGAAGGCGGTCCCGGCCGACCTGTGGCCGCTGCCGACCTACCGCGACATGTTGTTCACGGGCAAGTAGGGACACGGCGTGCCGTGTCCTGTTCGCCGGTGTCACGCCGCCACGACCTAGGCGAAACGCCCCGCTGGCCGACGACGCCAGCGGGGCGTTTCTATGTCTGAGGCCGCGCACGCGGGAGGCCCTCGTCACCAGTCCCCGGCGACCCACGTCTCAGACCCCAGCGATCGGGGACGAAGCCTCCGGTCGGGGCCCGGCCCATCTGGGCAGACCAGACCGCGCGCTCGTCACGGGCTTGCCAGCAGGAGAGCCAGAACCATAGGCACGAGCGTGAGGAGGGCGATGCCGACGAGTGCGTACGCCGCTGGCGGAGGACCGCGCCACCGCTCCTCCTCGACGTCGTCCTCGTCGTGCCGCGCGGCGGGCCAGTCCCATCCCGAGCCCCCCCCGGTGTCGAGGGCTTCGAGCCGTCCGGCGTGGGCGGGCCCGGTCGAAACTTCGAGCTCGAGGCCCGCGATCGGCAGGAGCGAGAACAGCGTGCTGTCGTCGACGCGGCTCTCGACGAAGTTCCAGAACCGGTCCTCCACATTGGCGCGGCTGTAGGCGTTCCACAGGCTGAGCGAGGCGACCAGGTTGGCCGCGCGGAAGTTGAACCGGCGGTCGACCCGGAGGAACAGGCTGTGGTAGGCCGGGAGCCGCTCGCCGTTCGTCCGGGCCACGTCGCGGACCTCGCCGTCGGCCGCCGCGCTCGCGGCCGCGTCGACGGGCGTGTAGGGCCGGCCGCCGAGGTAGCTCCACCGGACCGAGGCCTCCCAGCGGGCGTTCGGCTTCCACCCGCCGACGGCGCTGACCTGGGTCCGGGCGTCGTAGTCCCGGTCGCGCTGGACGCCGGCCGCGTCGCGGTAGCGCGAGCGGAAGTACGAGCCCGAGACGAGCCCGTAGAGCCCGCCGGCCATCTTCTTCTGGGCCAGCACCTCGATGCCCTGGGCGCTCGCCTCGCCGTCCGAGACCAGGGCGCCGACGAACTCGCCGCGGGCGTCGAGCGGGTAGATCGGCAACCCGATCGGGCTCCCCGGCGCGAGCTGGGGGGCGTCGCGGTACTGCTTGTCGAACGCCTCGACGGTCACGAGCACGTCGGGCCGGACGAGCAGGTCGAGGCCGAGGACGACGTGGTCGGCGCGGACCTGCGAGAGGCCCCGGTTGCCCTCGGCCTGGGCGATGAGCGAGAGCGGGGCCGGCTGGCGGAACACGCCGTAAGCCGCCCGCGCGGTGAGACGGTCCGTCAGCCCGAGCCCGAGCGAGAGCCGGGGCTGGGCGTAGACGGTCTCGCTGAGGTCGTCCCAGTCGGCGCGGACGCCGAGCCCGGCGGTGACGCGCGCCACGCGCCACTCGGCCGTGGCGAAGGCGCCGGCCCGCGCCCGGTCGAGCGAGAGGTCGCGGGCGATCGCGGGCTGGGCGTCCCCGTTGAGGCCGACGTAGGCGTCGCGGCGGACCTGGTAGGTCTGGCGCTCGACGGCCCCCTCGGCCCCGGCCTCGACGTCGAGGCCGGGCGCGAGCGAGGCCCGCGTAACGTGCCGGACCTGCCCGTACCGGTCGAGCACGTCCTCGGTGGCCCTCCCGCCCAGCCCCCGCAGGAAGTCGACCTCGTTGTCCTGTTGGTAGAACGAGGTCGACACCGACGTGTTCGAGACGGCCCGGCCGCCCCACAGCGCCCGCCAGTTGAGGCCGGCCGTGTTCTGCTCGTTCACGAACGTCCCGAACTCGCCCTCGCCGTTCTCGGCGGCGTCGAGCTCGGTCTCGGAGAACTCGCTCTGGCCGTAGAGGGTGAGGAGCGTGAGCCGCTGGCCGGGGGCGACGTCGAACGAGACCTTGAGCTGGGCGTCGCCGAAGACCGGCGCCCCGCCGGCGTCGATCGCGCCGGCGACGACGTCGAGGTAGCTCCGCCGCGCTGACGCGAAGACGGACCCGCCCGGGATGGGCCCTTCGGCGACCAGGAGCCCGCCGGCGAAGTTGATCCCGGCCTTCCCGCGGACCCGGTCCGTGGCCCCGTCGCGGTACCGGATGTCGACGATGGACGAGAGCCGCCCGCCGTACGAGGCCGAGAACGCGCCCCGAGCGAAGGCCACCTTGTCGACGAACTCGTTGTTGATGAGCCCCGTCGGGCCGTTCGACGAGCCGTCGGGCGTCGCGAAGTGCTGGGGCACCGGGATCGGGATGTTGTCGATGTAGAACCCGTTCTCGGACGGGGCCCCGCCGCGGACGAACAGGTCCTGGCTGTTCTCGCCGCGCGCGGCCACGCCGGGGAGCGCGCTCAGGACCCGGCTGATCTCGCCGCCGGCACCCGGCGCCCGGCGGACCTCCTCGCTCGAAAACGCGACCGCGCTGACCGGCGCGACCCGCTCGACGGCGTCGAAGTAGCCGGCGCTCACGGTCACGCCCTCGCCCTCGATCAACGTTTCGCGGAGCGCGACCTGGACCTCGGCCGTGCGCCCAGGGCGGACGACGACGTCCGGCCGGATGACGGGTCCGTACCCGACGAACCGGACGTCGAGGGCCTGCGTGCCGATCGGCACGGCGGGCAGGACGAACCGGCCGTCGGCGTCGGCCGCGGCGCCGACCCCGGTCCCGACGACGGTGACGGTGGCGCCGGGCAAGCCGAGCTGAGTCGCGGCGTCGACGACGGCGCCCTCGATGCGGCCCGTCGGTTGGGCGGTCACCGGGGCGGAGGACAGGCACGCGAAGGCGGCGAGGAGGAGAACGCGGAGCATGGCGGGTGGGTGTGGCGGAGGGGACGGACAGCCCCAACCTGCCGCCGGCCTCCCCGCCGTCCCACCCTCCGCCGACACTCGGTCGGTCGCCCCGACGAGCGGTCGCCCGCGGCCGACGGGCGGAGGCGCGCTACCGCCCCATCAGGACCGCCTTCACCTCGCTCACGCGGCGCCGGGAGACGGGCAGCTCGGTGCCGTCGTCCAGACGGAGCCGGTAGCCCCCCTTGAACCACGGCACCACCTCGCGGACCCGGTCGAGGTTGACCAGGAACGCCCGGTGAGAGCGCACGAACCGGTGCGGGTCGAGCCGCCGCTCGAGGGCGTCGAGCGTAAAGTCGACCGGGAGGTCGGCCGACGATGGCCGCTCGCGGAGCCGGGCGAGCACGAGCTTGTCCTGGGCCTCGAAGTAGTCGACCTCCTCCAGGTCGACGACGCGGAGCCGCCGGCCCGCATGGACGGCGAGCCGGACCAACGGCTCCCGCTCGCGCGAGGCGCGGAGCGCGTCGAGCCCGGCGTTCGCACGCGCGCTGGCGACGCGGCCCACCGCACCGGACAAGCGCTCGCGGCTGACGGGCTTCGTGAGGTAGTCGAGCGCGTGGACCTCGAAGGCCCGGAGCGCGTGGTCGTCATGGGCCGTCACGAACACGACGTGGGGCCGCGGCGGCGCCAGCAGGTCGACCACGTCGAACCCGTCGATGACGGGCATCTCGACGTCCAGGAACACGACGTCGGGCTGGGTCTCGTGGATGAGCGGGACGGCCGCCCGGCCGCCGCCCGCCTGGCCGACGACCTCGACGTGGGGCGCGGCCTCGGCGAGCAGCGCCACCAGGCGCTCCCGGGCGAGCGGCTCGTCGTCGACGACGACGGCGCGGAGCGGAGACTCGGCCACCTAGAACGACCGGGGGGCGACGGCGACCGTCCGCGGCTGGGAGTTCGCGTCGAACGCCACCAAGGGGAACCGGAACCGGACGCCGTCGGGCAGCACCTCGAACGCGGTGTCGTCCCCGAACAACAGCTCGAGCCGGTCACGGACGTTGCGGAGCCCGGTCCCCGCCTCGAACACCTCGGGCCCCGTCGACGCGAAGCCCGGGCCGGTGTCGCGGACGGTGCACTCGACGGCCGGGCCGCCCGCGCTCTGGACCTGCTCGGCCCGAATCAAGACGGCGCAGGGTTCTTCCGTCCGCGCGACCCCGTACTTGACGGCGTTCTCGACGAGCGGCTGGAGCGACAAGCTGGGCACGGCCGCACCGAGGAGCGCGTCCGGGACCTCGATGACGACGTGGAGCCGGTCCCGGAACCGGACGGCCTCGACGCTGACGTAGAGCCGGACGCTCTCGACCTCGTCGGCGAGCGAGACCATCGGGCGGTCCGAGGCCCGGAGCGTGTAGCGGAACAGGTCGGCCAGCCGCTCGACGACGCCCTCGGCCTCGGCCGGCCGCGTCCGCGTGAGCGCGGCGACCGAGTTGAGCGCGTTGAACAGGAAGTGCGGGTTGACCTGGGCCCGCAGCGCCCGGAGCTCGGCGGCCACGGCGGCCTGCTCGGCCCGCCGCGACCGGCGGAAAAAGTCGACGAGGTAGAGGACGGTCGTGACGACGACGGCAAATCCGAACGACACGCCGACGATCGTCCCGAACGGGGACGCGCCGTCGTCGACGCCGACGACGGCGCAGAAGGCGACCTCGACGGCCGTGACCGACGCGAAGGCCAGCGTCGCCGCGGCGGCGACGCCCAGCACGTGGACCGCGCCCGACCGCACGTCGTGGAGGGGGACCTGGCGGTAGAGGTGGCGACGGGCCGCGAGCATCGACTCCCACATCGCGAGCGAGTACATCGCGCCGGCGAGCGTGGGCTGCCAGAACTGGACCGCGAGCGGCCCCCGGAGCGGGAGCCCCGCGCCAAGCCACGCCCGGAGCGTGTCGGGTTCGCTGAGCCACCAGATCAGCCAGCCAGCCACCACGCCGACGGCGGCCATCGCGGCGAGGCGGAGGAGCCAGCGGGGCAGGCGGGGCATGGCGGGCGGGCGCGCGGGCCCCGCATGGTACGGCGTCACGTGCGGAGTGGGCGCGCTCATGGCTCGGTCAGGGTGGTCCGGACGGTCGCCCGGGCGAACGACCCGAACACGCCGAGCCCGCCCTCGACGTTCGACGTCACGTTGGGGATCTCGCCGGGCGAGAGCGTCGTCCCGCCGCCCTGGACGGCCTGCGTCTGGACGAGCGCCTTGAGCGCGTCGTCGAGCGAGACGAGCGAGAGCTCGGCGGGGCCGTAGTACGCGAACGAGACGAACGGCGCGCGGACGAGCACCGTCCCGTCGCCGAGCGCGACGTAGGCCGCCTCGTTGAGGACGGGCGACGTGCCCGCGAGCACGTCGTCGCCGGTCGGGTCCTCCTCGCACACCAGCGTGGCGCCGTCGTCCTCGCAGCCCAGGAACCGCAGCCGGAGCGGGGTCGGCCGAAACCGGCCGGGGAGGTTCTGGCTCCGCCAGCGCGGGCCGTCGGCCGTCTCGACGCGGTCGAAGGCGTCGGGCGCCAGCGCCAGCGTCGAGCCGACGAAGGCGGCCAGGCGGGTGGCCGTCGAGGTCTCGGTGATCCGGACGCCCGGCCCGAACCCGTCGCCGTAGACGACCGTCGGCGACGGCCCCTCGACGATGCGGAAGGCGTCGGGGACCGTCGTGGTCGCCGACAGCCGCTCGCCCCCGGGGCCCTCGACGGCCAGCCGGTACGTCCGCCCGGCCACGACCGTCGCCGAGTCCTGGGCCACGTACCGCCCGGGCCCCTCCGGCCGGTACAGGTAGACGGCGTCGTCGGACCCGTCGGCCGCGACCAAGGCCACGAGCACGCGCGCGCCCTCGACCCCGAGCGCGGCCTCCTCGAACGGGTCCAGGAGCGGCGACGTCCGCGCCAGGTGGACGGCCGGGAGCGGCTCGCCCAGCCCGAGCGAGGCCGAGACGACGAGGTCCGGACGGTCGCCGCCGCTGGCGTCACACCCGACGAGGGCGATCCCGAGAACGGCGAGGAGGGCGAGGCGCAGCATCACCAGTCGAGCGAGAGCGAGACGTTGGGGAGGATCGGGAGCTGGCGAACTTGGCCGACCTCGACCGGGTCGGCGTCGAAGTCGTAGGTCTCGAACCACAGGTTCCGCCGGTTGTACACGTTGACGACCTGCAGGCGGAGCTCGCTCCGGGCGCCGAGCAGCCGGCCCTCCTTGGTCGCTCCGACGTCGACGCGGTGGTAGGCCGGCAGGCGCGTGTTGTTGAGCCGGTCCGAGTCGAGCGCGTCGAGCGCGTCCTCGGCGAACGGGAGCCCGCCGACGCGGTAGCGGCGGCCCGGCACGGTGTAGGCCTGGCCCGTCGCGTAGGCGCCGGCGACCGTCGCGCTCCAGCCGCGCCCCAGCGCGAGCTGGGCGACGGCCGTGAGGTCGTGGAGCCGGTCGTACTTGGGCGGGAAAAAGTCCCGGAACGCCGGCTCGGCCGGGTACCGCCGCCGCGTGACGCCGAGCGTGTAGCCGACCAAGCCCGTCAGCCGCCCGCGGCCCTTCTCGACGAGCACCTCGAGGCCGCCCGCGTAGCCTTCCCCAAACCGGAACAGCTGGGCGTAGTCGAGCCCGGACACGTCCTGGACCTCGGGCCGGGTGTCGAACAGCTCGCGGAGCGTCCGCCCGTAGACCTCGACGTCGAGCCGGACGCTCGTCCCGATCGGGGCCTCGACGCCGAGCACGACCTGCTCGGAGGCCTGGGGCGCCACGCCCGGCCCCGTCGTCAGCCAGGTGTCGAACCCGGAGAACGCCTCGTTCGAGACGAGCGACAGGAACTGGTGGTACCGCCCGGCCGCGAGCTGGACCGTCGCCGGGCCGACGACGCGCGAGACCTCGACGTGGGGGGCGAACCGGACGAAGGTCGCCGCCTCGGGGTCCCGGTCGTCCAGGCGGTCGTCGGCCCGGTTCTGGAACGCCTCGACGCGGACGCCGCCCGTCGCCGCCCACGGTCCGGCGAGCCAGCGACCTTGGACGAAGGCCGACCCGACCGTGGCCGGGTTCCGCAAGCTCGAGCCCACGTCCCCGTTGAACTCGCTCTCGAAGTCGAGCACGAACCGGCCGACGCGCGCGCCGGCGGAGACGCCGAGCCGGGCCGACAGCTGCCAGTCGGCGGTCGCGCGGGCGGCCCACTCCGTCACCGTGTTGGGCTGGCGGAACGCGGTCTCGGCGATCTCGCCGACGGGGTCGCTCACGTAGCGCGTGGCGACCACGCCGAGCTGGGCCGAGGCCCGCTCCGAGAGCACTCGGTCGTAGGCGACGGAGCCGGTCTGGTTGCCGTAGTCGAGGTTGAACCGGGCGTCGTCGCCGAACGGGACGGCCACGCGGTCGCGCCCGGCGTAGGCGCTCGCGCGGACCCGGTCGCGCGGCGAGAGGTCGAGGGCGACGGTCCCGTTGACGTCGTAGAAGGCGAAGCTCTCGGGGATCCCGTCGGCGTCGAGCTGGTCGCGCAGGACGGCCAGGACGGGCTCGAGCGTCGAGCGGCGGGCGTGGAGCGCGAACGTGCCGGGCAGCCCGGGGAGCGGCCCCTCCAGGCCCGCGCGGCTGGCCAGCAGCCCGAGCGTGGCGCTCCCCCGTAGCCGGTCGCGCTCGCCGGCCCGCGTCCGGACGTCGACCACGCTGCCCAGCCGGCCGCCGTACGTCGAGGGGTACGCCCCCTTGTACAGCCGGACGTCGCCGACGGCGTCGGTGTTGAACGTCGAGAAAAAGCCGAAAAAGTGGGTCGGGTTGTACACCGTGGCCCCGTCCAGGAGCACCAGCGTCTGGTCGGGCGAGCCGCCCCGGATGTAGAGCGCCGACGAGAAGTCGTTGGCCGCCTTCACGCCGGGCAACAGCTGGATCGAGCGGAACAGGTCGGCCTCGAACGCGGTCGGGAGCTCCTGCACCAGCGCCAGGTCGACGCGCTCCAGGCTCACCGCCGCCGCCGCACGGGCCTCGACGTCGACCTCGCCGACGGCCGCGTCCTCCGGCGCCAGCGCGAAGTCGAGCCGGCGGTCGTCGCCGGCGGACAGCGTGACCGACCGCCTCGTCTCTCGGTAGCCGACGAAGCTCGCGGTGACCGTGGACGCCCCGGGGACGAGGCCGGGGACGGCGTAGCGCCCCCGCTCGTCTGTGGCCGCGCCGCGGAGCGGGCCGAGGCCCTCAACCCGGACCGTCGCGCCGAACAGGGGCTCCCCCGTCTCGGCGTCCCGGACGGTCCCGCGAAGGTCCACCGTCTGGGCGCTCACCACCGAGGTGGACGCTGCGACCAGGGCGAGCAAGGTCCAGCCAAGGAATCGAGCGGTCATGAATGACAGGCGGGGCGAGGTCGGCAACATCGGAGGGCCCGGCGCCCTCCGCTCTCGCCCCGTGACAGACGGAGCCCTGGTCCGACAGACGGAGCCTCCGGGCCGACGGGCGGTCGCGCGAGGTCGCCCGCCCCTGCCGAGGCCGTCGGCGGCCACGCGCTCCAGCCGCTCGTCTGTGGCCGAGCGCTGTCGCACGCCCCCGGCAGCGTCACCCCGCTGTCCGTCGAAGGCGCCCTGATCCCGTCGGAGGGCGCGACGGGCCGACCTCGCGGCATCCCGAACGGCGCCGCCTTCGACCCCGGCCGCCGACGGCCTCCGCTCAGGATGACTTTGGTGGAGAGGAAAAGAGAGCGCCCCGGCCTCGTCGTGCCGTGGGCGAGGGGACGCCGCTAGCTTCGCGCCGTGCCCCACGTGACTCTCGACACGCCGCTCGGCCCGCTCCTGCTCGTCTCCGACGGCCAAGCGCTGACCGCGGCGGGCTTCGACGCCGCCCCGCCCGCCGAGGCCCCCGGTTCTGACACCGTGCTCGACGCGGCTAGCGCTCAGCTCGCGACCTACTTCGCGGGCGAGCCCGTCGCGTTTGACGTGCCAGTCCGCCTGGGGGGGACGCCGTTTCAAGATCGCGTGTGGACGGCGCTGCGCGACATTCCGCACGGCGAGACAGTCAGCTACGGCACGCTCGCGGCCCGCGTCGGCGACCCGAGAGCGGCCCAGGCCGTCGGCGCCCAGTGCGGGCAGAACCCGGTGGCCGTCGTCGTCCCGTGCCACCGCGTCGTCGGGGCGGACGGGTCGCTGACGGGCTACGCCGGGGGGCTCGAGCGGAAGCGGGCGCTGCTCGCGATCGAGAGCCGCCAGTGGAGCCTGTTCTAGCGGGCCCCGCCGTCGTACGCGACCGCGTGGCCCTCGGCGACGAGCACCTGGTTCACGTGGACCGTCACGCCCTCGGCGGCCTCGACGAACACGTCGGCGAGGTAGCGGCCGTACTTGCCGGCCTTCGTCGACTCGATCAGAACCGCGGCGCCGACCGGGATCAACTCGCGGAGCCGGTCCCGAGCGGCCGCGCCGGCGGCCTTCTCGGCGGCGTCGCCGCGAAGCTCGGGCGTGTCGATCCCGAACATCCGGAAGTTGACGTTGCGGAGCCACGCGGAGAAGCCGAGGTCGACGTCGGCGCGGAAGGTGTCGCCGTCGTAGATGGAGGCGACGGTGGCGCGGTAGCGGTACTCGGGCTGCATGCGAGGGTGAGCAGTGTGGCCCCACGGTACGATCCACGGGCCAAACGCCGGCTACTCGGCGCGGGCGGCGGCCTCGATGGCGCGGCGCATGGCGTCGAGCCCGTTGGCCCGGTTCGGCGAGAGGTGCTCCGCCAGCCCGATCTCGGCCGGTACCCACAGGTCGACCGCCGCGGCCTCGTCCGCCGGCAGCCCGTCGTAGACGCGGACCAACAGCGACGCGAGCCCCCGGACGATCTGGCTCTCCGAATCGGCGCGGACGCGGAACGTGTCGCCGTCGGCCCCGGCGTCGAGCCAGACGCGCGACTGGCACCCTCTCACCAGCCGGCCGTCGGTCTTGTCGACGTCGCTCATCGGCGCCATCGCCTCGCCCAACTCGATAAGCTGTTGGAAGCGGAGCATCCAGTCATCCAAGAACGCGAACTCGTCGGCGATCTCGCGCTGGCGGCGGTCAGACTCAGACACGGCGTGGAAGGTGCAGGGTGGAAGGTGGGGATGGCCGAACGTTCGACGCAGAACGTCGCACCTCGCCCGTCTCAGCCGAACATCGTGCGGACGGTCGCGAGCCCCTCGACGAGGGCGTCGACGTCGGCGGGCGTGTTGTAGAGGGCGAACGAGGCGCGGACGGTGCCGTCGACGCCGAACCGGTCCATCACGGGCTGGGCGCAGTGCTGGCCGGTGCGGACGGCGACGCCCAAGCGGTCGAGGACGGTGCCGGCGTCGTACGGGTGGATGCCGTCGAGGACGAACGAGATGGCGCCGGCCCGCTTTTCGGGCGTCCCGATAAACCGGAGCCCGTCGACCTGCGCGAGTCGGTCCTCGGCGTAGCCGATCAGCTCGTGCTCGCTGGCCTCGACGGCGTCCATCCCGATCTCCATCAGGTAGTCGAGCGCCGTGCCGAGCCCGATGCCACCGGCCACGTGCGGTGTCCCGGCCTCGAACTTGGCCGGCAGCCCGGCGAACGTCGTCTTCTCGAACGTGACCCGGTCGATCATGTCGCCGCCGCCCTGGTACGGGGGCAGCCGTTCGAGCCAGGCCTCGCGCCCCCACAGCGCGCCGATGCCGGTCGGGCCGAACGTCTTGTGACCCGAGAACACGACGAAGTCGGCGCCGAGCGCCTGGACGTCGACGGGTGCGTGGGGCGCCGCCTGCGCCCCATCGACCAGGATGGCCGCGCCGACGGCCCGGGCCGCCGCGACGATGGGCGCCAGGTCGACGACGGTGCCGAGTGCGTTCGAGGTGTGGGTAACGGCGACGACCCGGGTCCGCTCGGTGATGATCTCGTCGAGCGTCGACACGTCCAGGTCGCCGGTGTCGAGGGCCGGGATGACGCGCAAGCGGGCGCCGGTCCGCTCAGCGGCCATCTGCCACGGGACGATGTTGGCGTGGTGCTCCAGCGTCGAGACCACGACCTCGTCGCCCTCCGCCAGCCGCGACGCGAACCCGTGGGCCACCAGGTTGATGGCCTCCGTCGTGCCGCGCGTGAACACGACCTCGTGGGCGTGCTCGGCACCGAGGAACCGCTGGACGGAGCGCCGGGCGTGCTCGTACGCCTCCGTCCCCTCGGCGCTCAAAAAGTGGACGCCCCGGTGCACGTTGGCGTTCTCGTTGGCGTAGTACGCCGCCAGCCGGTCGAGCACGACCTGCGGCTTCTGCGTCGTCGCCGCGTTGTCGAGGTAGACGAGCGGGCGGCCGTCGTAGACGGTCCGCTGCAAGATCGGGAAGTCGGCGCGGAGGGCGGCGACAGCCTGCCCGGGACGAGATCCGGGGTCGAGGGCGTCCGCGGCGGGCGGCGGGGCGGAGTCGGGCATGAGGCAAGGAACGGCGGCCCGGCGAGCGGTGTGCCCGCGGGCCCGGCATTCACCGAGCGCGCACGGCCCGGCCCGAACGGACCGCACGGCCTGGCGTTGGCCGGCGCACGTGGAGACGCCCGACGAACAGCGACGCCCTTCGGCTCCCGAGACGCCCGCCGAGGTCGTCCGCCAGACCGGTGGCGGGGGCACCGACCCGCTGTCGTCGCTCCGCCAACCGGGCTTCCGCCTTTACCTGCTGGGCAGCCTGGTCTCGGGCGCCGGCAACCAGATGCGGACCGTCGCCGTCGGCTGGGAGGTGTACCAGCGGACCCAGACGCCGCTGAGCCTGGGGCTCGTTGGGCTGGTGCTCGCCGTGCCCGTCCTGCTGCTGGCGCTGCCCGCCGGGGCCGCCGCCGACCGGCACTCGCGGAAGGCGCTCATCCAGGTCGGCCAGGTCGGCCTGGCGCTGTCCGGCGTGGGGCTGGCGTGGGTGTCGCTCACCGACGGGCCGCTCCCCCTGACGTACGCGTTCCTGCTCGGGACCGGCATCTTCAAGGCCATCGGGTGGCCGGCGTCGCAGGCCATCGTGACCGGCCTGGTGCCGGCGCCCGTGTTCGCGAACGCGGCGATGTGGCGGAGCGTCGCGTTCCAGCTCTCGGCCACGCTCGGCCCGCTGGCCGGCGGCGTCCTGCTGGCCGTGTGGGGCGCCGGCGTCGTCTACCTCGCCGACGCCGCGTCGAGCCTGGTCCTGGTCGCCTGCTTGCTCTTCGTCCACCCGACGCCGCAGGCGCGGAGCCCCGACAAGCGGTCGTGGGCGAGCCTGGTCGAGGGGGCCCGGTTCGTCCGCCGCCAGCCCGTCATCCTGAGCACGATCACGCTCGACATGGTGGCCGTGCTGTTCGGCGGGGCCGTCGCGCTGCTGCCGGTCTACGCGACCGACGTGCTGGGCGTCGGCGCGACCGGGTTCGGGTGGATGCGGGCCATGCCGTCGCTCGGCGCCATCACGACGGGGCTGGCGCTGGCGCTCCTGCCGCCGATGCGAAAGGCCGGGCAGGCGCTGCTGGTGGCCGTCGCCGCGTTCGGGGTGGCGACGATCGTGTTCGGGCTGTCCACGAACTACCCCCTGTCGCTGGCGGCCCTGTTCTGCATCGGCGCCGCGGACAACGTGTCGGTGGTGATCCGCTCGACGGTGTTGCAGCTGCTCACGCCGGACGCGATGCGGGGGCGCGTGTCGGCCGTCAACGCGGTCTTTATCGGGACGAGCAACGAGATCGGCGAGTTCGAGTCGGGCGTGGTCGCGAGCGTGATCGGGAGCGTGGCGACGGTCGCCCTGGGCGGCGTGCTGACGCTGGTGACGGTCGCCGTGACCGCCGCGGTCTGGCCACCGCTCCGCCGGCTCGGCCGCCTGGAGGACCTGGAGCCGCCCGACGCCGCGCCGGGGTAGCCTCGCGAAGCTCCCCAGACCTGCTCGCCCTGAGCGGAGCGGCGTTTCCGCACCGGCCCTACGCCGGCCGGGCGCCGTCGCGCCCGTCGTGAGCCGAGTGGACCGGCGGTTGGGGGTCGTGGAGCTGGCGCCCCAGCGTGCCGACGAGCGTCAGCGCGGCGTCGAGCCCGCGGCGGACCTCGGGCTGGCGGAGCTTGGCCAGGACCGACAGCGAGCCCGGCGCGTCGTCGGTGTCGTCGAGCCGCTCGCCGGCGTCGGCCAAGGCCCGGTCGAGGGCGGCCACGAACCGGTCGAGCCCGTCGGCGTCGATCCGCCCGAGCAGCTTCGCCAGCACCAGCAGGTTCGCGAGCCCGTTCCGGCCCTCGTCCGTGTTGAGGCCTGCGAGCACGACGGCGGCCACGTCCTGGAGTTGGGCGACCAGCCCGTTCACCACGCGCAGCGTGCCCGACGTGTGCAACGTCTCCAAGAGCCGCGCCAGGTCGTCGGCCGCGGTAAAGGCGTCCTCGCCGGGAGGCGCGGGCGGAGGCTCGAAGGCGATGGGTTTGGCCATGCGGGGCTCAAGGTTCGGAGTTCAGGGTTCGGCGTTGAGCGGCTCGGGAGCACACCCTGAACCCCGAACCAGCCGCGTCAGCGGCGGTACCCCACCGGCGGGCACGGGACGACGGGCAACTCGTAGTCGGGGCGGGCCCACTTGCGCTCGACCTCGACCCCGTCCTGGGGCGTCGGAGAGCCGTAGCGGTGGTGGGTGGCCGCGATCGGCCGGCGCTGCCCGTGTCTCGGAGGCTCGTCGAGCACGTCCATCCGGACCGCCAGCTCCTTGTAGGCCGGCGTGTGGCTGTCGGGGTCCACCACGTTCGACGTGAGGTAGTTCACGGCGTGCTCGGCCGACGACAGCGGCATCCACAGCTCACCGTCGCGGACCTGGGCGCTCACCAGCACCTGCGCCTTGACGGCCCCGCGCCGCGACACCAGCCGGACCCAGTCGCCCGTCGTCACGCCGCGCTCGGCGGCCAGCGCTGGGCTCACCTCAACGTAGGTGCCGGGCACGATGGCGTTCAGCCCCGCCGACTTGTGGGTCTGGTTGCCGACGTGGAAGTGCTCCAGGTTGCGGCCCGTGTTGAGGTGGAGCGGGTAGGCGTCGTCGGGCCGGTCGCTGGGCTCGGTCCACCCGAGCGGGTAGAGGCGGGCCTTGCCCTCGGGCAGGTGGAAGCCGTCGGTGTACAAGAGCGGCGTGTCGGTCCCGTCTTGGGCGACCGGCCAGCACAGCGACCGGTAGCCCGCCAGCCGGGCGTAGCTCACGCCGGCGAAGAGGGGCGTCGTGGCCGCAATCTCGTCCATGATCTCGGACGGGTGGCCGTAGCCCCAGTCGTGGCCGAGGTGGCGGGCGAGGTCGGTCAGGATCCGCCAGTCCGGGCGGCTGTCGCCCAGCGGCGGCATGGCCTGGTAGAGGCGCTGGATCCGCCGCTCGGTGTTGGTGAACGTGCCGTCCTTCTCCAGGCTGGGCGACGCCGCCAGCACCACGTCGGCGAACTCGGCGGACTTCGAGAAGAAGATCTCCTGGACGCAGAAGAAGTCGAGCGTCGCCAGCGCGTCCTGCACGTAGTGGGCGTTGGCGTCGACGAGCGCGATCTCCTCGCCCACCAGGAAGAGCGCCTTCAGCGACCCGTCGTGGATCGCCTCGATCATCTCGCGGTTGTCGAGCCCTTTTTCGGTGGACAGCTCGACGCCCCACGCCTGCTCGTAGCGGCGGCGGGCGTCGTCGTCGTCCAGCGCCTGGTAGCCCGGGAAGTACGTGTTGACCGAGCCCAGGTCCGAGCAGCCCTGGACGTTGTTGTGGCCGCGCAGCGGGTAGCCGCCGGTCCCCGGCCGGCCGTAGTTGCCGGTCACGAGCAGCAGGTTCGAGATGGCCGTGCTCGTGTCGGACCCCATCGAGTGCTGCGTCACGCCCATCGCCCACAGCCCGCAGACGGTCTCCGCCTCGGCGACGCGCCGGGCCACGTCGACGAGCGTGGCCACCGAGATGCCCGTCCGCTCTTCGGCAAACGCCAGGGTGAACGGCGCCAGGCTCTCGCGGTAGCTCGCCTCGTGGTTGACGTGCGCGTCCAAGAACGCGCGGTCCTCCCAGCCCTGGTCCAAGATGTACCGGGCGACGGCGCTCAGCCAGATCAGGTCGGTGCCCGGGTTTGGCCGCAGAAACACGTCGGCGCGCTGGGCGGTCGTGTGCAGCCGCAGGTCGGCGACGACGTGCGTTTGGCCGCGCTTCTTCTGGGCCGCCCGCAGGTGCGCCGCGAGGACGGGGTGGCTCTGGTCCGTGTTCGAGCCGACGATCAGCACCAGGTCGGCCGCGCGGATGTCGTCCATCGTGCCCGCGTCGCCGCCGTAGCCGACCGTCCGCCACAGGCCGACCGTCGCCGGGGCCTGGCAGTAGCGCGAGCAGTTGTCGACGTTGTTGGTCCCGAACACGGCGCGGGCCAGCTTCTGGACGAGGTAGCTCTCCTCGTTCGTCGCCTTCGACGACGCGATAAAGGCGACCGAGTCCGGCCCGTGCGCGTCGGCGATGGCCCGCATCCGCGTCGCCACCGTCGCCAGCGCTCGGTCCCACCCGACCTCGGCGAACGTCTCACCGCCCGTCCCGTCGGGCACGCGGATCAGCGGTGCCCGCAAGCGCTCGGGGCTGTTGACGTAGTCCCACCCGAACTTCCCCTTGATGCACGTCGAGATGCCATTGGCCGGGCCCTCGCGGGGCTCGATCTTCAGGATCGTCCGCTCGCGCGTCCACACGTCGAACGAGCAGCCGACGCCGCAGTAGGTGCAGACCGTCTTGGTCCGGTCGATCGACGCTTCGCGCATTCGGGCCTCCGCGTCCGACAACCCAAAGATGGGGCCGTTGCCGACGAACGGCTCGATGGCCTTGACCACCTCGACGGCCGGGGCGAAGACGTCGGACCGGAGGCCCGTGAAGTGGCCGGCCTGGCCCATCATCGACTTTTCCATCAGCGCGTTGCACGGGCAGACGGTCACGCAGTGCCCGCAGCCGACGCACGAGGACTCGCCCGCGAGCGCGCCGCCGTCCCACTGCACGCGCGGCACGTCGGCCTCCCAGTCGATCGACAGCGTCTCGGTCACCTGGACTTGCTGGCACGCCTCGACGCACTTGCCGCAGACGACGCACTGGTCGGGGTCGTACTGGTAGAACGGGTGGCTCGCGTCGACGTCGAATGGCTTGGGCTCGAACGGATACTGTTGGTGCTCGATGGCGACGTGCTTGGTCGCGTTGTGGACCGGGCAGTCGCCGTTGTTCCGGTCGCAGACGGTGCAGTACAGGTTGTGGTTGCCCAGGAGCCGGTGCATCGCCTCCTCCCGCGCCGCCGCCGCCGGCTCGGTCCGCGTGGCGACGGCGAGCCCGGCGCGCGTGGGCGTGGCGCAGGCCCGCGCGAGCGCCCCGTCGACCTCGACGAAGCACGTGTCGCAGGTCCGGATCGGGCCCAGCTCCGGCTGGAAGCAGACGTGGGGGACCGAGTGGCCACCCGGCCCGCCCTCGGTCGCCGTGGCCTGGCCGTCGGCGCGGTCGAGCCGGTCCAGGAGCGCCGCCAGCCATTCGCCGTCGACCCCGGTGACCGCGCGGCCGTCGACCGTGAGCGCGACGGGCTGGCGCGAGGCGTCGGCGGCGAATGCGTTGCGGGCCTGGGGCCCGGGGCGCGGCAGGTCCATGCGGAGGCGACGTGAAGGGGACGCAGCGTACACGCCGCGACGCGCGAAGGGTCCGAGCCAGAGCCCGAGCCGCTCTGCGTTGACGCTGACCCGGACGCCGGCCCGGTGGCAGAGTTTGAATAGGTCCGTCGCGGACGTCGAGAGCCGCCTGCTTACGCTCTCCGAAACGCGGGCATTGGGCCACCCCCAAAGAGCGAGACCCCCGTCCTTCGAGAGGACAGGGGTCTGGCGCACCGGCCCGGGCGGCCCCGAGGCCTCGCCGTTCGTGTTCGGGCTCGTCACCGAAGACCAGCTCGCCGATCCCCGCAAGGCCCGCTCGCGGATCCAGTCGATGAACGCGCTCGCCCGCGCCAACATGCGCCGGATCGCCGACCGCGAGCGGGTCCCCTACGTCGGCTTCCACGGCGCCCGCCACAGCTTCGCCGACGTGCTCCGCCAGAACGGGGCCTCGGTCTACACCATCTCGAAGGCGCTCGGCCACTCGTCGATCGCCGTCACCGAGGCGTACCTCTCGGCCTTCGACCGCGCCGACGTCGAGGCCGAGATGCGGAGCGCCTTCGGCGGCCCCAGCTGAGGGCCGGAGCCCCCGGGTCCGGCCGGCGTACCGTCCCCCATCCACCGAGACCGACATGGAAGCACACCGCACCGAGGCCACCGTCGGCGGCGACGGCTCCGTCACCGTCCGCGGCCTCCCGTTCCCCGAGGGCGAGGCCGTCGAGGTCATCGTCCTCCCCGCCGCCACCGACCGACAGCCGGCCGCGCGCCCCCGGCGCCAGGCCGGTTCGGCCAAGGGGCTCATCACCGTCCCCGACGACTTCGACGACCCGCTCGACGACTTCGCCGACTACATGTAGCCTCTGCCCGTGCGCGTCCTACCCGCGACCGGGCGTTCGACGCCTACCCCGTAGACGTCGTCTGGGGGTGACCTGTGAGGCCGTGACGCGGAGCGACTCCGGTCCTGCGTTGTCGCACCAGACCAATGGCCCCCCCCATGCCCGCGACGCTCTCCCCCGCCCAGCGCCACCTGCTCACGCTCTTCGGCCGCGACCTCCCCGACGAGACGTGGGACGAGCTCCGGGCCGTCGTCGCCCGGTTCTTCGCCGAGCGGGCCGTCGCTGAGGCCGACCGGGTTTGGGACGAGAAGGGGTGGACCGACGAGGACGCGGAGCGGATGCTCCACACCCACTATTGCGGTCGGCCCGTCGACGGTGCGGACGCCGAGAGCGCCGCGTAACCAGACCGGGGCCGCCTACACGAAGCAGAACCCCGACTGGCACCCGGGCCCGTCCGGGTCCCGCCCCCCGTCGCCCAGCGCAGCCTCCGCCAGCGGCACGCCGCTCCGGTGCAGGAACAGCCCGGCGTCGCGCTCCCGCAGCTCCGCCTCCAACGCCACGGCCCGCACCCAGTCCTCGGGCCACGCCTCCCGGAGCTCGCGCCACTGGCGGTCCCCGCGGAACGGGCAGCACCAGCACGACGGCTTTGGCGGCCGCGGCCACCCGTGCGCCTCCACCAACCGGACGCACTCGGCCCGCGTCGTCGGCCGGTCGAGGACGAGCGGCCACCGCGTCGTCATCCACCGCACCCGGTCGCCCGAGAGCCGGTCGATCTCGTCGCGGCTGATGCCGAGCCAGTTGACGACGGGCCCCCGCTCGCTCCGGCCCGCCGGCCCGTAGCCCAAGCTGCGGACGTAGCGCTTCACGACGTCCCGCTTCCACTCGCCCGAGCAGAAGTTGCGCATCTGGCCCACCGGCCCGCGCCCGTCGTCGCCCGGCCGCCACGTGTACACCGGCATGAGCGGCTTGCCGTCGGCCGAGGTCAGGTCCTTCGTCGCCAGGCTGTGCGGGGCGACCTCGACCGCGAGCCCGGCCTCCGCCAGCGCCGGCCCGACCACGTCCTCGAGGTAGGCCCACGTCGCCGACGCCTCGCGCGACGTGTCCGCCATCACGACCCGCTCCGGCCGCGGCAGCTCGCCGCGCAACACCAGCACGGCGATCGCCGCCGACTGCGTCCCGCCCCCGTAGCTCCACACGACCGGCCGGTCGCCGGCCCCCGCCGTCGTCCACCGCGCCCCACGCTCCGTCGTCGCGCTCATCGGGACGCACTCAGACCCGTCCAGGTCGTCCCCTCGACCCCAAGGCCTCCCCCCTCGGACGGCACACCTCAATAGGAGCGGCGCGCCCGGCGTACACTGCCCGTCCGGCCAACCCCGACGCCATGCCCGCCCCGGCCCTCTCGAACCTCCAGCGCGAGCTCCTCGACCTCTTCGCCACCGACCTCTCCGAGGACGAGCTCCGCGAGGTCCGCGCGCTCCTCGCCCGCCACTTCGCCGAGAAAGCCACGGCCGCGTTCGACCGGCTCGCCGACGACCGGGGCCTCTCGGCCGACGACCTCGGCCGGCTCGCCCACGGCCACGAGCGCGCGCGGACCGACCGGCCCGCCTCCGCCGGCGACGTCGCGTAGGCCCGCCCGTGCGCGTCGTCCTCGACACCAACGTCCTCCTCGCGAGCATCGGCACGCGGAGCCCGCTGCGGTGGCTCTTCGACGCGCTCCTCGGTGGCCGCTTCAACCTTGTCGTCTCGACCCCGATCCTCCTCGAGTACGAGGAGGTCCTCGCTCGCCAGACCACGGCCGATGTCGCGGGCAACGTCCTCCGCGCGCTCCTCGCCCTGCCCACGGCCGAGACGGTCGAGCCCCGGTTCCGCTGGCGGCTCCCGCCCGGCGACCCCGACGACGAGAAGTTCGTCGACGCCGCGCTCGCGGCCGGGGCCGACGCCGTCGTCACAAACGACGGCCACTTCGACGCGCTCGCAGGCTTCGACTTCCCGGCCGTCCGCGTCCTCACGCCCGAGGCGTTTCGGCGCGCACTGGAGACGTCGAGCGGCTAACGCTCACCCCTTCCGGTACACCACCGCCCGCACCCGCTCCTCGCTGAGGTAGTACGGCCGCCCGTCGGCGTCCTCGTACGGCCCGAGCAGCTGGGCGACGGCCTCGGCGACGCTCCCGCCGTCCGCCCGGAGCGCGGCGAACCGCGCCCGGATCCGCCGGTCCCGCACGACGAGGTGGGCCGCCCGGCGCACCCGGACGTCGTCCAGCGCCGCCCGGACCTCGGCCTCGGCGGGCGCGCCGACGAGCGCGGGCGCGCCGGCAACCGGTCTGGGAGCGGGGGAGGGCGTCATGCCGGACCCTACGCCGACCCCGGCCGCTCGCGCGAGGTCGTCCGCGCGACGCGCCGGGGGTTCTCGGGAAAAAGTGGTACCCATCGTGGTACCCCTAAAAACAGAACCGGCCCCTGCGGGTTGCAAGGACCGGTTTGGGGCCGATTCAGGTGGGCTCTACTGGATTCGAACCAGTGACCTCGTCGATGTCAACGACGCGCTCTAACCAACTGAGCTAAGAGCCCTCGCCCGCTGGAATACCAGCGAGGGCCGAGAACATACCGCGGGCGGCCGAGCCCGGGCAAGGCGCGCGCGCGCGGTCCGTGTGAAGGGCGACCGAAGCTTGCGTTCGGGCTACGGTGAGGACCGTTACGATTCGGGCCAGCGGCGGGCGGGTCTCGCGCGTCCCAAGCCAAACGGGCCCCCGTGCCCGGGAGGGTTCACCGGACCCGGGACAGCTGTGGTCTCGTGACAAACCCGGTCCCGAAAGGGCCCGCTCCGTCTCCGGCGGACGCGCGGCGCCCGGACGCAGGCTGCGCTGGCACACGCTTTGGGAGACCGGTGGTCCCCCCCGGACAGACCATGCTCGCAGTGAGCGCCCTCTCCCCCTCCGCCTCGGCGTCTCGTCTGGACAGCGACGACGCGGTCGCCCGCGCGATTGAGGAGGTCGGGGCCGTCTCGGGAGCCTACGCCGCGTCGCCCTGCGCCTTCACGCCGCTCGTGGCCGAGGCCGCACTCCTGGTCGATGGGCTCCGGCCCCACGGCGCCGCCCGGGGCGCGTGGGTGCTCGTGACGGTCCGCGCGAGCGGTGAGCTGGGGCAGCGGGTCCACCTCCACGAGCGGTGCCTGACGGCCGCCCAGCGCGTCATGCTCGCGCTCTCGTGCGACGGCATCGACAACGCCTGGGTGGGCGACGGCCTGCCCGACGCGGCGGCGTTCCTCGCGGCCGGCGCCGACGTCCGGGGCCGCGTGCCCGTCGGGCTCGTATGGTGCGCCACGGGCTGATCGCGCCCGGCGGTATCGTACGGGGTCCTTCCGCACCCTGCCCGTGCCGACCGTCCTCCGCTGGCTCCTGCTCGTCGCCCTCACCGCGTCCGCCTCCGCGCAGACGGCCGCGCCCTCGGTCTCGCCCGACTCGTCGGTGGCCGACTCGCTCGCCTCGGCCGACTCGACCGTCGCCGACTCCGCCGCGGCCCTCTCCGGCCTCTCGGGCGTCGAGACGTTGTCGGACTCGGCCGCCGTCCAGCTCGACTCGGCCGCCGTCGCCGCGCTCGCCGACACCGCCGCGACCGTCACCGACGCGCTCGCCGAGGGCGTCGACGTGGGCCTGCTCGGGCGGACGCTGTTCCAGGTCTGGGGCGGCCTGGGCACCTTCACGCCCGAGGAGCGGGCCGAGCGGCTGTCGGGCCGCCTGGCCGACCTCGCCCAGACGCGCGAGGTCGACCCCGAGGCGATCCGCATCGTCGACGGCAACACGCTGACGACGCTCCAGGTCGGCGGCGTGATCGTGATGACGGTGACCGACGAGGACGCCGCCGCGCTCGGCCTCTCGCGGACCCAGGCCGCCGAACGCTACCGCGACCAGATCGTGGAGGGCGTCGTGACGTACCGCGAGCAGGCCACGCTGCGGGGCGTCCTGTGGGGCCTCGCGTACTCGGCGCTCGCCCTGCTCGTGCTGGTGCTGGCGCTGCGGGCGCTCGGCCGGCTCTTCGCGTGGCTCGACACGCGGACGCGGGCCACGCGCGAGCGCTACCTCCGCGGCGTCCGGATCGGGACGCTCGAGGTGGTCGGGAAGGACCAGGTGGCCCGGTTCGGCCGGGTCCTCGTCGGGCTGTCCCGGGTGGCCCTCTCGCTCATCCTGGTCTACACGTTCCTGACGTTCGTCTTCGGCCAGTTCGCGTGGACCCAGAGCTGGAGCGAGAACCTGCTCGACGCGGCCCTGACGCCGCTCCGCCAACTCGCGACCGTCTTGCTGAGCTCGATCGACAACGTCATCGCCATCCTGGTGATCATCGTCGTCGTCCGCTGGGTGATGCGGATCTCGGACTACCTCTTCCTCCGGGTCTCGCGCGGCGAGGCCGAGCTCAAGGGGTTCCACGCCGAGCTGGCCGAGCCGACGGGGAAGATCGTCAAGTTCTTCCTCGTCGTGATGGGCATCATGCTCATCTACCCCTACACGCCGATCGCCGAGAACCGCGGCTTCCAGGGGCTCACGGTCTTTTTCGGGTTGCTGATCTCGCTCGGGTCCTCGACGGCGATCTCGAACATGGTGGCCGGCGTGGTGCTCACCTACACGCGGGCGTTCCGGATCGGCGACCGCGTCCGCGTGGGCGAGGCGTTCGGCGACGTGGTCGAGAAGAGCTTCCTGGTGACGCGGATCCGGACGACGAAGAACGAGGACATCTCGGTGCCCAACGCCAACGTGCTGTCGAACCACATCGTCAACTACTCGGCGATGGCGAGGGACGGGAGCGGCGTGATCCTCAACACCGAGATCACGATCGGGTACGACGTGCCGTGGCCGCGCGTCCACCAGCTCTTGACGCAGGCGGCGCGGGACACGGTCGGCGTCGAGCCCGAGCCGCCGCCGTTCGTGCTCCAGACGTCGCTCGGCGACTTCTCGGTCGCCTACCAGCTCAACGCCTACACCAAGGAGGTCACGCGGATGGCCCGGCTCTACAGCGACATCCACCAGCACATCCAGGACCAGTTCGCCGAGGCCGAGATCGAGATCCTGAGCCCGACCTACGGCGCCTACCGCGAGGGGCCCTCGACGGTCCCCGACGCCGCCGCCCTCCGCGACGTCGCCGGCCGCCGCGCGGCCACGACGCCCATCTCGGCCACCGACGGCGCCGACGCGGCTCCCGAGGTGGACCCGGCCGACCTCCCGGACGTCGAGCTCCCGACGCTCCCCGAGGTGCCGAAGGTGCAGCTCCCGAAGTTCCTGGGCGGCGGGAAGGGGGAGGGGGGAGGATAGGGGGTGGAGAGTAGAGGGGACGACAGCGAGCTCTGGTCTCTCCCCGTACGGACACGACTCGTCGTGTCCCTGCCGAGCGCGAGCCGACACGGCCCGGCGCGAGTCGCCCGCAGGCCGGTCGCCGGCGGACACGACGAATCGTGTCCCTACGCCGGACGGAGGACCGCGGTCGGCGTCGAGTGCGTTCGGCCCGTCCATCCGTCGCCTCCGCCGTGCCCGCTCTCGACCTCCACCACGCCCACGCCTGGGACGTCACGCCGACCGAGGCCGTCGCGATCCAGCGGCGGCTGGCGCCGCTCGTCCGTCAGGAGCCGCTCGACTTCGACGCCGTGCGGACCGTCGCCGGGCTCGACGTCAGCGTCAGGGACGACCGCGTCCGGGCCGCCGTCGTCGTGTACGACGTCCACGAGCGGGCCGTGGTGGACCAGGCCCTCTGGGAGGGGCCGACGCCGTTCCCCTACGTCCCGGGTCTGCTGAGCTTCCGCGAGGTCCCGGCCATCCTGCCGGCGCTGGAGCAGCTCGAGGCTCTGCCGGACGTCTACATGCTGGACGCGCAGGGGCTCGCGCACCCGCGCCGGTTCGGGCTCGCGTGTCACCTGGGCGTGCTGCTCGACGCGCCCGCGCTCGGCGTCGCCAAGTCGATCCTGGTGGGCCGCGTCGAGGGCGAGCTCGGCGAGGCCAAGGGGAGCGGGATGCCGCTCGTCCACCGTGGCGACACGGTCGCCGTCGCGCTGCGGACGCGCGAGCGGGTCAAGCCGGTCTACGTCTCGGTCGGCCACCGGATCACGCTGCGCGACGCCGGCCGGCTGGCGCTCCGCCTGGCCGAGACGGTCAAGCTCCCCCAGCCGACGCACCTCGCCCACCGCCTGAGCTACCGCGGCGAGCTGTAGAGGGAGGAATCAGGAGTCGGGAGTCAGGAATCAGAGCGCGTAGCGGGGGGGACGGGTTGAGGGTCTCCGTCACCGAGACCAACTTTCCTGATTCCTGTTTCCTGGTCCCTCTTGGCTCCCCGTCTCCTTCCCCTTTTCCCGGTACCCGAGGTCTGAAACGGCGATTGTGGAGGGCTTACCGTTGCCTTCCACCGATCCCAACCCCGTGCCGCTTCCCGATCCGTTCGTCGCCCGGCTCCAGCAGATCGTCCCGGCCGACCGGCTCGACGCCGTCCTCGCCTCGTTCGAGGAGCCCATCGTGACGGGCTTCCGCGTGAACACCATGCTCCGCGACGAGGAGGAGACGATCGCCGTGCTCGAAGACGAGGGCGTCCCGGCCGAGGCCGTCCCGGGCGTCTCCGGCGCCTACTCGGTTCCGGCCGAGGGCCGCCCGGCGCTGCTGGCCTCGCGGCCCTACGCCGACGGCCACATCTACATCCAGAACGTGTCGAGCCAGCTGGCGCCGCTCGCGCTCGCGCCGCGCGTCGGCGACCGGGTGCTCGACCTGTGCGCCGCGCCGGGCTCGAAGACGGGCCAGCTCTCGGCGCTCGTCGGGCGCGAGGGCGAGGTCACGGCCGTCGAGAAGGTCCGGCCCCGGTTCTACAAGCTCAAGGCCAACGTCTACGCCCAGGGCGCCACCAACGTGCTCCCCTGGATGGGCAACGGCGCCGTCTACTGGCGCCGCGAGCCCGAGTCGTTCGACCGCGTGCTCGTCGACGCGCCGTGCTCGACCGAGGGCCGCTTCCGCACCCACGACCCCGAGACGACGGCCTACTGGAGCCCGCGCAAGATCCGCGAGATGCGCTCGAAGCAGGTCAAGCTGCTGTGGGCCGGCATCCAGGCGCTCAAGCCCGGCGGCACCCTCGTCTACTCGACGTGCACGTTCGCGCCCGAGGAGAACGAGGGCGTCGTGGCCAAGGTGCTCAAGACGTTCGGCGACGCCCTCGAAGTCGTCGACGCCGGCCTCCCGACGCGCGGGCCCGTCGCCGACCAGGCCGCGCCCGGGCTGTCGACGTGGAACGACCGGCCGTTCCCCCAGACCCTCGAGCTCACGCGGCGCGTGCTGCCGAACGAGCTCCTCGAGGGGTTCTACGTGGCCAAGCTCGCCAAGCGCGCCAGCACCGTCGACGGGAGCTAGCGCGCTCGGCGCAGGGGTTCGGCGCGTCGGCACGGACCTCTCCGCTTGGGCCGACCGACGCGCTGATGTGGAAATGGGGGAGGACGGTGGGGACGTGAGGGGAGCGCCTCGTCAGAGTCCCTCCCACGCTCCATCCTGACTCCAGCGGAGACCCACCGGACGTGGCCGGATCCGCCGACGCTACCGCTCCGCCTCGGCCCGGTAGTCTGGCCCGACGCAGACGCGAAGCGCGGCGGGGACGGCCTCGAACGTGATCGGCACGTTCGTCCGGAGCTCGCCGTCGACGTTGAACCACATGCCGGGCGTGGACCGGACGTGGAGCCGGGAGACCTGGTTGAACACGATGTCGTCGTCGTCGAGGTAGTCGCCGGCCAGGACCCGCGCCGCCAGCCGCGTCAGGTCCGCGCCGGCGCGGACCACGACGACGTCCAAGAGCCCGTCCTCGGGGTTGGCGCGGGGGGCGACCGGCTTGCCGCCGCCGGCCGTCCGCGCATTCGCCACGACCACGTTGTAGGCCGGGATCCGCTCCTCGGGCCCCCCGTCCCAGGCGAACTGCGTGTCGTAGTCGTCGAGCGACGGGAGCGCTTTGACGGCACCGACGAGGTAGGCGAGCGGGCCCCAGGTCGCCTTCAGCTCCGACGTCATCGCCTCGTCGACGGTCCCCGAGAACCCGCCGGCGCACACGTTGATGGCGTAGCCGGTCTGGCCGTGGTCGTCGTCGTGGGAGACGCGGATCACGTCGAGCGTCCGCCGCTCGGCCCGTCGGATCGCGTCGGCGGCCTCGATCGGGTGCAGGCTCCGGTCGAGCCCCAGCGTCCGCGCGAAGTCGTTGCCCGTGCCGACTGGGAGGACCCCGAGCGCGGGCCGGGTCTCGGCCGTCGTCCCGGCCCGCATCAGCCCGTTCGCGACCAGGTGGACCGTCCCGTCGCCGCCGGCCGCGACGACCAGGTCGATCCCGGCGTGGGCCGCGTCGGCGGCCGCCTCGATGGTGTCCTCGGGCGCGTCGCAGTCGACGAACTCGACGCCGGGGATCGTGCGGAGCGCCTCGACGTCGGATTGGTCCGCGCTGCCGGCGGAGGAGTTGTAGAGGACGCGCATGGCCAGGGGAGAGGGGAGCGGTCTACGTCGGCCGGTCCCGAGCGGTCCCGCCCCGCACCTGGATGGGGCCACCGCTGACGCAGGGGTGACGCCCCCCGCTCGGACCTTCGGGCATGGGACGATTCTTCCTGTGCTCCTACTGGCCGCTCGTCAAAACCCTCGGCGGGCGCCGCGCCGTCGAGGCGTACGCGCTGCCGCCCTACGCGAACGGGATGAGCCGCCGCGAGCCCGACTTCGAGCACCCGACGCCCGCGCTCACGTCGTCGAGCCGGGGCCGCGGGTTCGTGCCGCGGCTGGCCGTCGGCGACACCGTGCTGTTCACGACGACGAAGGGCCGGTGGGGCGGCGTGCCGGGCCGGGCGGCGCACTGGCGCTTGGTCGGCGCGCTCGAGGTGGCCGAGCGGTTCGAGACCCACGCCGACGCCGCAGCGTGGTACGCCACCCGCCGGATGCGCCCGCCGGGCAACCTGGTCGTCGACGGCAACCCTCCCCTCCCGGTCCCGCTCACGATCCACCACGGCAAGGTCCAGCCTGCCCCCGCGAAAGCGGGGGGCGACTGGGACGCCGTCTGCGCGACGCGCGCGGCTGACTGCGGCGTCGTGCTGGCGTGCGAGACGCGCGTGGTGGATCTGTTCGACCCGCCGCCCATCGTCCAGGACGACTGGCTCGCGCTGTTCGGCACCGTCCCCAACACGCGGACGCCGCCCGAGATCTCGGAGGCCCAGTTCGACCGCCTGCTCGCGCTGGCCGACGACCGGCGCCAGGCCTCGCGCCGGGCAGCGTGACACCAGGCCGCTGGATCTGTACGCCAGTCGTGCGACCCCTCACCCTGTCCCTCTCCCACAGGAGAGGGGACGCCGTAAGCGACGACGTCGTCAGGCCGAGAGCGCGTCGCACGGACTTGGCGGTCCGATTCCTCCCTTGAGGGAGGTGGCCACGCGAGCGGACGGAGGGTGTCTGTTCGAGCCTCTCACCGAGGACCCTCCCACCCGCTGACACGGAAGCCGGGCCCAACGTCCACCGACCGTGGTCGCTCGCGTCAGCGCGTCGCGTCGTCGAGGGCGGAGCGGAGGGCGTCGGCGAACGCGGCCGGCCGGTCCATCCACAGCGAGTGGCCGGCGCCCTCGACGACGGTCAGCGTCGCATCCGGCAACCGCTCCACGACACGAGGCCACACGATCGGGCCGGGGTCGACGTAGTCGCACGTCCCGATGATCGCGCGGACGGGCCCCTCGAACGCCTGGAGCGTCGGCCAAAACGCGGCGACTTGGGCGTCGAACGTGGAGTCGGAGAGGACGGCGCTCGCGGCCGCGCCGTTGTAGAACACGCCGCCGCCCTGCATCTGTCGCCAGTTCGACCCGTCGCACGTGTTGACGGCGGTGAACTGGATGCGCCACGCCCGCGACCGGTCGCGGGCGGAGAGCTCGCGGAGCGCGGCCTGGAACTCGGCGTCGATGGCGCCGGACATCGCCTGCTCGGCCGTCACGTCGGCGAACCGCTGGGGCGCCAGCCCCTCGTCCACGAGTCGCCGGACGCCGCGCAGGGTCGGGGCGATCAGCCCGTCGATGTAGGCCTGCGACACGGCGGCCGAGTCCGCGTCGGGCCAGACGTCGGCGAGGAACTCGGCTCCGGGCCCCGTCTGCTCGAACGCCGTCGGGAGAACGGGGCCGACGAGGACGAGCCCGCGGACGCGCTCGGGGTGGGCGGCGAGGTAGGCGTAGGCGAGGTGGTTGCCCATCGAGTGGGCCACGAGTGTCACGCGGTCCAGGCCGAGGTCGTCGTGGAGCGCGTCGAGGTCGGCGACCAGGCGGCCCAGCGTGATCGTCGAGTCCGGGGCCGGCGACCGGAGCGACCCGCGCTGGTCGTAGAGCACGAACCGCGTCCGGTCGGCGAGGGGCAACACCGCGTCCAGCAGGTACCCGTGCTCGGCGCCCCACCCGCCATGCAACACGACGACGGTGTCGCTGGCGGCTTGGGCCCGGCCGACCTCGTAGACGTAGGTCCGGTGCCCGTCGTCGGCGACCGACGTCCACTGCTCGCTCGTGAGGTCCGAGTAGACCGGCTGGGCGTCCGCGGGCCCTGCCAAACCCGCGAGCGCGAGGGCGGCGGCCAGGGCCCGGCCGGGCGCGTGGAGCGACAGCCGGGACGAGGCGAAAAAGTAGACGACGTAGCCCAGGGCCGCGCCGAGCGCCGGGAACCCCCACGCGGCGGCCCCCTGGCCGTCGAGCCCCAGCGCCTCGACGAGCACGAGCGCCGCGCCGAACCCGGCGAGGACGAGCCCCCACCGGAGCGCGGTCCACCGCGCCGCGCGGGCCTCGGCGTCGAGGACGAGGGCGTACCCCTCGTTGAGCATTCCCTGGTCGATAAGCCGGCGCCGCGTGGCGCCCTTCGACCAGATGAACGCGATGATGACGGCGGCCACCGAGAGTGTCTCAGCGACCATGTCGATGGCGAAAGCGTCGAAGGAGTCCATGGTGAGGACGGGGTTGGTGTGCTCCGACAGAGGCTCCGTCTTCGCCCAGGGTTGCACGTCTCTACTTTTTTCGCTCCGTGCAACCCTGCCCGCCGCCGGTGCCTCTGTCGGGCGCCCATGCCCGACGACGTCGCCCTCCTCCACCGCGCCCGCTCGGGCGACCCCGACGCCTTCCGCGCGCTCGTCGTCCGGCACCAGAGGCTCGTCGCCCACGTCGTCGGCCGCGTCGTCTCCGACCCCGCCGAGCGCGAGGACGTCGGCCAGGAGGTGTTCCTCCAGGTCCACCGCCGGCTCGACCAGTTCCGCGGCGAGGCCCAGCTCTCGACCTGGATCGGGCGGATCGCCTACCACACCGCGCTCCGCCACGCCCGCAAGCGGCGCCCCACGCCGACCGGCCTCGGCACCGACGCCCCCGAGCCGCCCGGACCCGACGACTCCGACGCGGCGTCCGAGGCCGAGCACCGCGACCGCGTGCTGCGGGCGGCCATCGACGCGCTGCCGCCGGCCCACCGCGTGGCCCTGACGCTGTTCCACCTCGACGGCCTGTCGCACGCCGAGGTCGCCGCGGTGCTCGGGCTCCCGCTCGGGACGGTCAAGAACACGCTGTTTCGCGCGCGCAAGCGGCTCAAGGACCTCCTCCTCACCGCGGCCCCCCGCGAGGACTGGCTATGACTCCCCTCTCCGACGCCGACCTCCAGGCCCTCCTCTCCGGCGACCTCGACCCCTCCGACGCAGAGGGCCGCCTGGATGCAGACACGCACGCCGACCTCGACGCCTACCGCGAGGTCTGGGCTGCGCTGGAGACGTCGCCGACGTCATTCTCGCCTGGCTTCGCCGACCGCGTCGTGGCCGCCGTCGAGGCCGAGCGGCAGGCGGCTCCGGTCCGTCGGCGGTCGCTCGCGGCGCCCGTCGTGAGCGCGGTGGCTGCCGCTCTCCTGCTCGCGCTTCAGGCTCCGCTCGCCGACGCCTTCGGAGGGGTCGCCCCGGTGGACGCGCTCCCCTGGGTGGCCTTCGCCCTCGCGGCGCTCGCTTTGACCGAAGGCGTCGACCGGATCGTCCGTCGACGAGCATTGGACACGTAGCGGACGGCAGAGCGCCGAGCTAGAGCGACGGCGCGAACATCAGCACGCTGCCCACGAGGAGCGTCACCAGCAAGCCGGTCACGGCGAGGTGGACGCGGCGGTCGGGCGTCGCCGCCAGCAGCGCGGTGGCCGCCGAGAACAAGAGGATGGTCCAGGGAATGCCCCGTTGCCAGGTTCCGTAGTTGAACCCGTAGTCCAGGGCGGCGTGGAGGAAGTAGAGCGCGAACAGGCCGAAAAAGTAGCGGTGCGTCTCGGCGTAGTACGTTCGCAGGTCGCGGTCGTCGCCGGCGTCGGGGAGCGCCGCGGCACAGACCAGGATCAGCAGCAGCGGGCTCACGACGTGGAACGCGAACCCGAGGAAGCTCGCCAGCGCGGCGTCCGGCCGACCTCCGCGAACACCCACCAGTACGCCAGCACGACGATGAACGTGAAGGCCACCCACACGGCCGGCAGCACGTCCCACCGCTTCTTGGCTCGGATCGCCCGGTGAACGCTGAACACCAGGTCGGCCAGGCCGAGGCCCACCAGGATGCCGACGAACGGAAACAGGACGAAGAGCTGGTCCACGGAGGCGGGGGCAGGACGGCCCAGGATACTCGGCCGCCACCCCCGCCTGCTGGTCAGGCGCCGCGGTCCGCCGACATCGCGCGATGGTAGTAGGCCCCGAGCTCGGGGTCGATGCCCCAGGCCTTGGTCATCTCCGCCCGGTTCTCCTGGTAGGCGTTCTCGAGGGAGGCGCGGATCCCGGAGTCGCCGCCGGTGAACGCCCCGATTAGCGTCTCGGCCTGACGTGCGAGCGCCTGGACCTCGGGCGCGGCCGGGTCGGCGCCGGCCACCCGGTGGCGGTCGAACTCGGCGAACAGGTCGGTCCACTGCTGTTGAACGGCCTCGATTTGGTCGGGGCCGAGCGCGGCCTCGCGCTGGCGGAGCTGCTCGAGCTGGTCGGGCGTGTAGTGCGTTTCGAACATGGTGGTAAGGTGGATCAGGTGGAACAGGTCCTCGACCGACGCCGCGCCGGTGTGCCGGAGGTGCCGCGACAGCGCGTCGATGCGCGCCGCCAGCCGCTGGCCGTCCTCGATCCGCGCGCGGAGCGCGGCGAGGTGCCGCTCCAACAGCTCCACCGGGTCGACGTCGTCGAGGGCGGCGCGGACCTCGGCGAGCCCCAGCCCGAGCCCTCGAAGCGAGACGATCCGCTGGAGCCGCGCGATGTCAGCGTCGGCGTAGCGGCGGTGGCCGGCCTCCGTCCGCGCCGACGGCGTCAGGAGCCCTTCGGCATCGTAGTGGTGGAGGGTGCGGACCGAGAGCCCCGTCCGCTCGGCGACCTCCCCGATGCGGTAGAGGGCGGGGCGAGGCGGAGTCGGCATGGGTCGGTCGGGGGGTTGTGGGCGGAGCGTACGGACCTGACGCTGCGAGAGGAGCAAGCGGCGAGGGCTAGCTTCACGGACTCTCCGCCGAAACACGTGCTCCGCCTCGCCCTGCTCGCCCTGCTCATGACCGCCGCCAGCGCCCAGACCCGCCTCGCCTACGACGGCGGGTGGACCGACACGGCCTCGGGCGACGCGCTCGTCTCGCTCCCCGACGGCTACGACCCTTCGCCGGGCTCAGGGCAGGCTGCCGAGCCCGACCGCGAGTGGCCGCTGCTCCTCTTCCTCCACGGCGCTGGCGAGCGCGGCGACAGTCTCGCGCTCGTCGGCGTCCACGGGCCGCTGAAGGAGCGGCGCCAAGGCCGCGACTTCCCGTTCGTCATCGTCGCGCCCCAGGTGCCGGCGGGCGAGCGGTGGACCGTCGGCCGGGTGGCGGCGGCGCTCGACGCGACGCTGGCGACCCACCGCATCGACGCCTCGCGCGTCTATCTGACCGGCCTGTCGATGGGCGGGTTCGGAACATGGGAGGCCATCACTCAGATGCCCGAGCGGTTCGCGGCGGCCGTCCCCATCTGCGGCGGTGGACTGTGGCTCGGCGTCGAGGCCGCGCGCGGCGTGCCGGTGTGGGCCTTCCACGGGGCGATGGACACGGTCGTCCCCATCGCGGCGTCGGTCGGGATGGTGGGCGCGCTCCGCCAGGCCGGCGGCGACGTCCGGTTCACGGTCTACCCCGACGCCGGCCACGACTCGTGGACCGAGACGTACGCCAATCCCGAGGTCTACGAGTGGCTCCTGAGCCACCGCCTGGACGACTAAGCGTCAGGGCCGGCGGGTCGGCGTGAGCTTCGGTGTGGGCTTCGGTGTCGGCGGGGCCGGGGGCTCGGCGGGCGGTTTGGCCGGCGGCACCCAGCCGGCAAACGACGGGGCGGGGGCGACCGGCCAGCGGGTCGGCGTCACGGGCGGGTGGGGAGGGGGCATCGGTCGAGAGGCGTTGGGCGTCTCTCATCGGACGGGACGGGCGCGAGTCAAACCGTCGGTGCAGATGTCGCCGAGGGGCGACGGGGCTGTCGATGATGTGGGCTCTGGACGTCGTCTGGACCCAGCAGCGTGCTCGACTCGCCCTCACCCTGTCCCTCTCCCAGAGGGAGAGGGGACGTCGGCTCGGGAATGCAAGGCGATCCCGGAAACCTCGTATCGGCACGCCTCCCACCTGCTCCGGGGGGAGCCAGGACGGAGTCGGCCGAGAGGCGGAGACTCCCACACTCCCCACCCCCCCACTTCTCCCCATAGGGCCGATCCCGAACCCGGCCTCAGGCCCGAACCCCACGCAAGCGGGCTCATACGCACGGCCCGTCTCGCCTCCCCCATGCCCGAAGGACCCGAGGTTCAGCGCTCCGCCGACCTGCTCCATGACGCCCTCGCCGGCCGGACCATCCGCGCGATCGGCGCCCGGACCAAGGCGGCCAAGGCGTGGCTGAAGGAGCACCCCGACGCGTTCGTCGGCCAGCGGGTCGAGCGGGTGTGGGCCCACGGCAAGCACCTGGTGGGGCAGGTCGAGGGCGGCCTGTTCTTCCACTCCCACTACCTCATGTGGGGCCGCTGGATGGTCGTCGCGCCCGACGCCGACGAGGTGGCCACGCGCGACCGCCGCGAGCGGGCCCGGATCGTCACCGACGACGCGGCGGCGCTGCTGTACTCGGCGCCCAAGTTCACCGTCGGCCGGGGCGACCCCTATGAGCAGATCCCGGCGCTGCCGCTCCTGGGACCCGACGTGCTGCCGGAAGACGGGCCGTTCGACGCCGACGAGTTCCTGCGCCGGCTCGACCTCCAGCCCGACCGCGAGATCGGGTCGGCCCTGCTCGACCAGTCCGTCGCCGCGGGCATCGGCAACTACCTCCGGGCCGAGATCTTGTACGAGTGCCGGATGGACCCGTGGCGGCTCGTCGGCGAGCTCGACGATGAGGAGCGGGCGTGCCTCGCCAAGACGACGCCCCGGATCTGCGCTCAGGCGTACCACGAGGGCGGGCGGACGGTGCCGGAGGCGGTCCAGGCTCAGCAGGCTGCCGACCGCGACTTCCGCTACTCGCCCCACGCCCACACCTGGAACACGCGCCACTGGGTCTTCCGCCGGACCAACCTCCCGTGCCTCACCTGCGACGACTACGTCCGCCAGCAGCACCAGCTCTCGCACGAGTGGACCGACGACGACGGCGAGACGGTCGAGAAAAAGCGGATCATCTACTTCTGCCCGACCTGCCAGGGCGTTGCCGGCGACCACGTCAAACCGGCTCGGCCCCACCGCGACCGCCGCCCGCCGGACTCGGAGTGGGACCCGCCCGAGGACGCGGCCGACCCGGGCTACGACTGAGCCTTGCGCCCACTCGGAGAGTGGGCAGGGCAAGAGGGACGGGGCAAGGGGCACCAGGTGAGTCTCCCCTGCCCCTCCACTCCGCACTCGGGCCCACTCCGAGCCGACACCAAGCAGCCGGATGCGGTGTCACGGCGCCGTCTCCGGGCGGAGCGTCGCGGTCTCCCCGCCGAACCCGGCGACGAGCCGGAGCAGCGCGAGCACGTTGCCGGTCGGCTCGCCGTCGAAGTCTCGGCCGAACGTGAACGCGAGCGTCCGGTCCGGCGACACGGCGTAGGCGACCTCCGCCGCGACGCGGTAGCGGTCGTCGGTGTCGAGGCCGGCCCGGTAGACGCCCTCGCCCGAGAGCGAGAGCGCGCCGTCCAACCCGTCCCAGATCAGCCGCCCGCCGACATCGAGGGCCTGGCCGTCGCCGGTCTCGGTGAGCGCGGTCTCGCGGAGGTACCGGCCGACGGCCAAGAGCGTGACGCCGCCGGCCGCGTAGCCCGCCGTGGTCCACGCGCCCCAGCGGTAGGTCTCGACCGCGTCGAAGTCGCGACCGGGGAAGGCCGCCGCCCACCCCCCGGCCACGTCCCACACGAACCCGACGCGCCGCGTCGGGAGCGCGTCGAAGGCGTCGAGGGCCGCGAGCGCGTCGGCCCGGCCGGCGTCGGCCCGAGCGCGGACCTCGGCGTCGAGCGCCTCCTCGCGCACGAGCCGTTCGGCCAGGAAGCCCTGCGCCCGAGCGAAGTCTCGCCGGTCTTGGGCCGCGCGTTGGAGGGAGTCGGCCCGCACCCAGGCTGGGTCTGCCCGCCGCGCCGCGTCGAGGAGCGTGGCGAAGTCGGCGAGGAGGGCGTCGAGCGCGTCGGTGGCGGCGGCGCGGCGCGCGGCGTAGCCGCGGTAGTCGGTGTCGATGGTGCCCGTCGCCAGCGACGCGCGGACGCCGAGCGACACCGCCGGGTCGGGCTCGGCGCGGCCGAGGTCGAGCCGGTCGACGGCGGCCGACACCGTGAGCGTCCGGCGGACGGCGGACAGGCCCGTCGCCGCGCGCTCGTAGTCTGGGTAGGAAAGACGCGGGATCCCGCCGAGCCAGAACGGGGCCACCTGGACGCCGAAGGCGCCCAACGGGTCGCTCGCGGTTGCCCGCGTCAACAGGGCGACCGTCAGGGCGCGGACGCTCCCGGGCCGCTCGGCCGCGCTCGGAGCGCCGCCCAACAGGACGAACCCTGGGGGCTCCGTCGGCCGGAGCGCGTCCGGAGTGAGCGTGGAGTCGGGGCCCCCGGTTTGGGCGCCGGCCGCTGCCGCCAGCAGGCTGAGGGCCGCGAGCCTGACGGTGCGGAGCGGGTGCGGGCGGGGCATCGGTCAGGGGCGGTAGAGGACGAACTCGGCGATGAACACGTCGTACGCCGGATCGGGCGGGTCCTCACGGAGCGTGGCCGTCCAGGGCCGGTCGCCGCCGGTCAGCTCGTAGTCGACGCGGTTGACGGTCCCCGGCGGGGCGGCCTTGACGAGCGTGTGGCAGCGGACGGCCACCAGGTCGAGGTCGGCGGCCAGGCCGAGGTCGAGCCCCACGTGGTCATGGGCGGCCTCTACGACCAGCTCGCCCTGGACCGACACGGTCGTCGTCGCCAGGCCCGCCGACCCGATCTGGATCGACAGCCGGACCCGGCCGTCGGGGGCGAGCTCGTAGTAGGTCCCGGTGGTCTTGGTCATTGGGAGCGTCGCGAGGAGAGAGCAGGATAGGCCGACGGGCTCAGACCGTAGGGTTTCGCGAGTCGACCGGGGGGATCTCCGGAGGTGAGGTCGCCCTCGGACCTTCTCCGGCCGGCCGTCTTCCAACGGTCGACATGGCCACGTGACGGGTCGCCCGTCCGACCCTGTCCCGAGCGGGCGCGGCCCGTCCCCCCGAGTTTCCCACCGCCCCGCGTGTCTCTGTTTTCCGACTTCGCCCTCACCCTCGCCGACGTCGCCGAGACTTCCGGCCGCCACGACAAGGCCGACCGGCTCGGCGCGCTCCTGGCCGGCCTCGACGACGACGACCTCCGCCGGGCTGCGCGGTGGGCCGGCGGCCGCGTCTTCCCGCTCAGCGACCAGCGGACGGTCCAGGTCGGGTTCGCAGCGCTCCGCAAGGCGACCGCCGCCGCGACCGGGGCCGACGAGGACGACCTGCGCGCCGCGCTCGTCCGCCAGGGCGACCCCGGCGACGTGGCCGCGGGCGCGCTCGACGCCCTCGTCCCGCCCGTCGAGCCGACGCTGACGATGGCCGACGCCGACGCGTTCTTCGCCGAGGTCGCCGAGACGCGCGGGGGGACGAAGAAGGCGGCGCTCATCGCCGACCTGCTCGGGCGCGTGACGCCGGTCGAGGCCCGGTTCGTGGTCAAGCTGTTGGCGGGCGAGCTGCGGATCGGGATGCTGGACGGCGGCGTCGAGTCGGCCATCGCCCGGCTGTACGAGCGGAAAGGGGCCGACGTCCGCCGCGCCCACATGCTGACGGGCGACGTCGGCGAGACGGCGGTGCTGGCTCGGCACGGGCGGCTGGCGGAGGCCCACCTCCGGCTGTTCCACCCGCTCAAGTTCATGCTGGCGACGGCCGCCGAGGCGTCCGACGAGCGGACGCTGGCCCAGGAGGTCGGCCGCCAGATCCCGCCGCCCGTGGCCGTCGAGGACAAGTTCGACGGGATCCGCGCCCAGGCCCACGTCGCCGCCAATCCCGGCGACCCGGACCTCCACGGCGTGGCCGAGGGCGCCGCCCGCGTCGCCCTGTTCTCGCGAACCCTCGACGCGATCACGCCCGCGTTCCCCGACTTGGTCGGCCCCCTCGCGGTGCTTGCCGAGACGTCGCCGGGCGGCGTCATCGTGGACGGCGAGATCGTGCCGGTCGACGCCGACGGGGCCGTCGTCCCGTTTCAATCGTTGCAGAAGCGCCTCGGGCGCAAGACGGCGTCGGCCGACCTCCGGGCCGAGGTGCCCGTCGCCTTCGTCGCCTACGACGTGCTGGCCTGGGACGGCGAGCCGACGCTCGACCGGACGTACGGCGAGCGCCAGGCCCTGCTCGACCGGCTCCCGCTGGCCGCCCCTCTCCGCCGCTCGGCTGTCACCGAGTTGGAGGACCTCGACCGCCTGGACGACCTGTTCGACCAGGCGCGGGCGCGCGGCAACGAGGGGCTGATGGTGAAGGCGCTCAACTCGGCCTACAAACCGGGCCGGCGAGGGCGCGCCTGGCTCAAGGTCAAGAAGGCGCTCGCGACGCTCGACGTCGTCGTGACGTCCGTCGAACGCGGCCACGGCGGGCGCCGCAAGCTCCTGTCGGACTTCACCTTCGCCGTCCGCGCCAGCGACGACGACCCGACGCTGCTCAACGTCGGCAAGGCGTACTCGGGGCTGACCGACGCCGAGCTGACCGAGCTGACGGCGTGGTTCGAGGCCCACACGCTCGAGACGTTCGCCCACGGCAAGGTGCGGACGGTCGAGCCGAACGTGGTCGTCGAGGTGGCCTTCGACAACGTCCAGGTGTCGAAGCGGCACAAGGGTGGCTACGCGCTCCGCTTCCCCCGGATCGTCCGCTGGCGCCAGGACAAGCCGGCCGACGAGATCGACACACTGGCGACCGTCGCCGCGCTCGCTGGAGATGGGTAGGCACGACGCGCCACCAACCCCACCACCGCTGTCCTCAGCCTCGCGTTCGGCCACACAACGAGAGTCGTCATCCCCGCGAACGCGGGGATCCATAGGAGGATGCTCGCTGAGACGACGCACCGGATAGATTCCCGCGTTCGCGGGAATGACGCCTGTTAGTCGGTTGCTGTTTGTAGAACAGGGAGGGTTGTCCACGATTGATGAGCCCCTCCTCTTCCCCTATCCCCCGGCCCTATGCCCCCCCCATTCGCCGCTCACCTCGCCGCCGCCCGCGTCACGTTCCGCGCTTGGCTCGATGCCGTCCCCGACGGGGGCCGCGTCGTCGTGTTCTGCCACTTCGACGCCGACGGGCTAGGCGCCGGCGCCGTGTTCGGACGGGGGCTGGCGCGGTTGGGCTACGACGTCGAGGTCGCGTCGTCGGGCCGCGACGAGTCGGCGTTCTCGGACGGCGCGCGCGGGCGGCTGGCGGCGCTCGGCCCGGACGCGCTCGTGGTGACGGACCTGGGCGTGAACCAAGCCGGAACGCTGGAGGCCGACGTGCCCGTTTTGTACGTCGACCACCACCGGCCGAGCGGCGAGCCGGCCGGGGCCTTCGTCGTGAGCGGCTACGACTGGGACCCGATCCCGTGCTCGGCGTGGCTGGCGTACGACCTGATGGCCGACGTCGCCGACGTGTCGGACCTCGACTGGATCGCGGCCGTCGGCGTGCTCTCGGACCTGGGCGACAAGGCGCCGTGGCCGCCGCTGCCGGCCGTCAAGAAGCGTTACACGGCCAAGTGGCTCAAGGAGACCGTCGCCCTCGTCAACGCGGCCCGGCGCGCGCCGACGTTCGACGCCGCCACGGCGCTCGACGCGCTGATGACGTTCGACGATCCCAAGACGCTGGCGACCGCCGAGAGCCCGGCGGCCGACCGGCTCCGCGCGGCCCGGGCCGTGGTCAAGGACGAGGTGGCCCAAGCGCGGAAGGCCGCGCCCGTGTTCTCCGAGCGCGACGCCGAGGTGCCCGCCGGCGTCGCGCCGGACGGGTTGCGGTTCGCGCTCGTCCGCGTCCACTCGGCGGCCCAGGTCCACCCGCTGATCGCGCAGCAGTGGCGCTCGCGCCTGCCCAAGTATCCGGTGATCTGCGCCAACACGGGCTACCTCGACGGGTTGGTGGCGTTCTCGACGCGCGCCGCCCGCGACGACGTCCGCCTGCCGGAGATCTTCCAGGCCATCGACACGCCGGGCTGGAACGGGCGCTGGGGCCACGGCCACGACCAGGCGTCCGGCGGTCACCTCCCGCCCGACGTGTTCGACGCCGTCCTAAGCGCGCTCGGCTTCGGGTCCGGCGCGCACGTCGCGGCGTAGACCAGCCTCCGCCCCCGCCCCGCCATGTCCGCCTGGTTCACTGCCGACCCGATCTCCCTCCTCGCCATCGCCCTGTCGGCCGTGGGCGTCTACACGGCCGTCCTCGTCTACACGCGGCTGGCGGGGCTCCGGAGCTTTGCCAAGATGTCGAGCTTCGACTTCGCCATGACCGTCGCCGTGGGCTCGTCGCTGGCCTCGGCCGTCCTGACGCAGCGGCCGACGGTGGCCGAGGCGGCCGTCGGGCTGGGCGTGATCTACGCGCTCCAGTGGGGCGTCGGCCGGCTCCGCCGCGACTCGGTCCGGTTCCAGGCCACCGTCGACAACGAGCCGCTGCTGTTGATGCGCGGGGACGAGATGATCCGCGAGCACATGCACCAGGCGAGCATCACCGAAGACGACCTGTGGGGCCGGCTCCGCGAGGCCAACGTCTTGGACGTGTCCCAGGTCCGCGCCGTCGTGCTCGAGACGACCGGCAACATCTCGGTCCTGCACGGCGACCCCGACGGGCTCGACCTCCAGCCGCGCTTGCTCTCGGGCGTCCGCGGCGCCGACCGCCATACCGACGCCGAGGTCGACCTCCGCCCCTCGTCCGACCGCACCGTCTGACCCGCCATGACCGACTGGTTCGTCGCCTCCCCCGATAGCCTGCTCGCCGTCGTCCTGTCGACGCTGGGGATCTACGCCGTCCTCGTGGGGCTCACCCGTGTCGTCGGGCTGCGGAGCTTCTCGAAGATGACGAGCATCGACTTCGCGTTGACCATCACGACGGGCGCGGTCCTGGCCTCGACGCTGCTCACCCAGAGCGTGCCGCTGCTCCAAGGCGCCGTGGCGCTCGTCGCCCTGTTCGCGATCCAGGCGGCCGTCTCGTGGGGCCGGCGCCACGGCCTCTCGGCCGCCGTCGACAACGACCCGCTGGTGCTGATGGCCGGCGGCCGGATGCTGCGCGACAACCTCCGGCGCGCGCGCGTGACCGAGAACGACGTCTGGGCCAAGCTCCGCGAGGCCAACGTGCTCCGCCCCGACGAGGTCCGCGCGGTCGTGTTCGAGACGACGGGCGACATCTCGGTCCTGCACGGCGAGCCCGACGGCCGCGACCTCCACCCGTGCCTGCTCCGGGGCGTCCGCGACGCCGACGCGCTCGACCTGGGCGACGACGACTACGATGGCTGAGGGCCACGCCGTCATCCGCTGGGCCCGTCGGCTGGCGCCGCTCGTCGGCGAGCCGCTGACGCACGTCACGATGCCGAAGCGGTGGGGCGACCGGCCGGCGGGGTTGGTCGGGCAGCGCCTGCTGGAGCCCGTCACCAAGGGGAAGCACCTGCTGTTGCCGCTCTCGGGCGGCGAGACGGTCCACTGCCACGGGGCCCAGTACGGCTCGTGGCAGGTCGGCCCGAGACCGATGGAGCTCCGGAAAGACCCGAAGCACGTCCGCTTGCGGCTCGACACCGCCGGGCACGAGGCCGTCTTCTACCACGGCCCGACCGTCGAGCTCTTGACGCCGGACGAGCTGGCGGCCCACGAGCGGCTGACCGCGCTCGGCCCCGACGTGATGGCGCCGCTCCCCGACCACACGCCGGGCGGCACGTTCGACCGCGCCGAAGCGGCCCGCCGCATCCGCGCCGCCGGCGACGCGCCCCTCAAGCCGACGCTCTTGGACCAGCGCGTCGTGGCCGGCGTCGGCAACATCTACGCGAGCGAGGGCCTCTTCCTGGCCGGCGTCGACCCGCGCCGCCCGGCCGCAAGCGTGACCGACGCCGAGCTCGACGCGCTGTGGGACGCCGTCCACCCGATGATGTGGGACGGCACGACGCGCTGGGGCCGCACCCAGACGACGCCGCCCGAGATGCAGGCGCGCGGCGAGAACCGGTGGGTGTACCAGCGCAAGGGCAAGCCGTGCCACGTCTGCGCGACGCCGGTCGAGCTGGTGCGCCTGCCGCCGTACGACCGGGCGACCTACCTCTGCCCGACGTGCCAGTCCTGACTCGCTCCCTCCGGCCCTGTGGTGCCCCAATGCTGGTGGACGAGACCGACGGGGGGCCACGTCTTGCGCCGATGAGGACGTCGCCCGAGCCCGCCCGCTCTGGCAGCGGTACCGGAGCGGGCGGAAAGAGCCAGGCGTCTTCACCCGCCGGAGGCTGCGCCGCCGAGGAAGCCCAGCAGGATCTCGTTGAACCGGTTCGTGTGCGTCAGGTTGAGGCCGTGCGGGGCGCCGTCGATCTCCTCGAGCCGGCTGCCCGCGACCATCGCGTGGCCCTGCCGCGCCGACACGTCGATGGGCACGATGTCGTCGCCGGTGCCGTGGACGAACAGGGTCGGCACGTCGATGCGGGCCATGTCCGGGCGGAAGTCGGTGGTGCCGAAGGCGTCGATGCAGTCGAGCGTGGCCTTGGGCTGGGCGTCGCACGCGATCCGGTGCGCGTAGCTCAGCATCTCCTCCGAGATCGGGTGGTCGAGCACGCCCCAGCCGACGAACGTCTTGCCGAAGCCCGCGAGGAAGTGGGGCCGGTCCTTCCGGATGCCGGCCTTCATGTCGTCGAACGTGCTCTGCGGCACGCCGTCCGGGTTGTCGTCGGTCTTGAGCATGAACGGGGCCACCGACGACACGAAGGCGACCTGCTTGACCCGGTCGGTCCCGTAGCGGCCGACGTAGCGGGCCACCTCGCCGCCGCCCATTGAGAACCCGACGAGCGTGGCGTCGCGGAGGTCGAGCTCGTCCACGAGGTCCTTGAGGTCGGCCGCCAGCGTGTCGTAGTCGTAGCCGCCCCACGGGAACGCGCTCGACCCGAACCCGCGCCGGTCGTAGGCGACGACGCGGTAGCCGGCGTCGGTGAGCGGCCCGATCTGGGGCTCCCACATCCGCCAGCTCAGCGGCCAGCCGTGGATGAGGACGACGGTGCCCGCGGTGCCGGTCGGGTTGCAGTCCTGGTAGAAGAGCTCGGCGGTGGGCTGGGCGGAGGAGGTCTTGACGTTGGGCATGAGACGAGGGGGAACGAGAGAGGGGCGCCAGGGCTGCTCGTGGTACCGCCCGCTCCGCGTCAGGTTTAGGGGCTCGGCCCCGCGGCCGATCAGATTCGGGGCGGCCCCTACGGCTCCGTTCCGCCGGCCAGTCTGCACCGGGACCGCACAACCGAGCGTGCCCACCTGGCGTCTCCGACGCCTTCCGCCCTCCGCTCCATGCCCGCCTTCCCCTCCCCGTTCTTCCGCTGGCGGCCGCACCCGTGGCATGGCCTCGACGCCGGCCCCGACGCCCCGCGCATCGTGACGGCCTACGTCGAGATCACGCCGTTCGACGCCGTCAAGTACGAGCTCGACAAGGTGACGGGCTACACCCGCGTCGACCGGCCCCAGCGGAGCTCGTCGCACCCCCCGACGCTCTACGGGTTCATCCCGCGGACGTACTGCGCCGAGCGCGTCGCGGCGCTCTCGGGGCCCGAGGCGACGACCGGCGACCACGACCCGCTCGACATCTGCGTCGTCTCCGAGCGGCCCATCGAGCGGGCCGACATCACGCTCGACGCCCGCGTCGTCGGCGGCCTCCAGATGATCGACAACGGCGAGGCCGACGACAAGATCGTAGCCGTCCTGCGCAACGACCTGTTCTGGGGCCAGGTCTCGGACCTGAGCGACCTCCCGGAGAAGCTCGTCGAGCGGCTGACGCACTACTTCTCGACCTACAAGCTGGTCCCCGGCAGCAGCTCCCAGGCCTCCATCGCGCGGACCTACGGCCGCGAGCACGCCGAGCAGGTCGTCGAGGCCGCCCGCGCCGACTACCGCGACGAGTTCGAGGGGCCGGAGTAGCGGCTACTCGACGCGCCGCCCCCGCGTCTCGGGCTGGCCGCGGAGCTGGAGCCCCGTCGTCCGTCCGTCGGCGTCGGTCACGAACTCCCAGGTCAGGTCCTGGCAGCAGAAGTAGAAGACCGTCTCCGAGCCGGCCACGAGCGGCTCGCTCCCGCCCGCGCCCTCCGGTTCGAGGTGGAGCTGCCCGCCGTCCAGCGTGATGTGGAGCCGACCGAACCCGGACTCGTACACGCCGACGTGCCGAGCGAGCACGGCCTCGGGCACGTCGGCTGTGGGCCGGGGGAGGGGCAGCGCAAACGGCTCGCCGTTCCAGATGGCGAGGGCGGCCACCAGGATCGGCGTCCGGTACACGAGCCCGCCGCCGGTCGCGACGAGGGCAACCGTCGTGCCCGTCTCGCGCTCGCGCCACAGCCCGGCGGCCGTCTCGCCGCCCTCCCCCCAGGCGCCGACGAGCGGGCGCGGCGACTCGGTGAGGAACCGCCCGGCGACGTAGCGACTGGCCGAGCCGTCGGCCAGCGTCGGGGGGTCGAGCGCGTCGTCGACGAGCGCGTCCGGGGCGACCCGGCCGGACCAGAAGGCGTCGTCGAACGCGAGCAGGTCGAGGACCGAGGCCCACGCCGCGTCGCCGTCGCCGCCGGCCCAGCTCGCCCACGGGATCTCGCCGGACGGGGCGACCCGCGCGCTCGACATCCCGGCCGGGCCGAACACCCGCTCGCGCATCACGTCGGCGAACCGCTGCCCCGAGGCCGCCTCGACGACGGCCGCCAGCGCCGTGTCGTTGGCGTTGTCGTAGTCGAACGCCGTCCCGGGCGGGTGGACGGGCCCGGGCCGGTGCTCGGCGACGAGCGCGAGCCAGTCGGCGGTCGTCACCGGGCGCGCGGTGTCACGGTGAGCCGTGAGCATCGTCAGGACGTGAAGGCCGGCCGTCTGGTTCATCAGTTGGCGGACCGTGACGTCGGGATACGGCCACGGGTCGAGCACGTCGGCGACCGGCGCGTCGAGGTCGAGGGCGCCGTCGGCGGCGAGCGACAGCGCGGCGGCGGCCGTCATCGCCTTGGTCACCGAGGCGACGTAAAACGGCGTTCTGGGCGTGACCTGGACGCCACCGTGCCGGCCCGCGCCGAGCTGGTAGACGACGCGGCCGTCGCCGTCGGAGATCGCGAGGGCGCCGTCGAACAGGCCGTCGGCGTGGAGCGACGCCAGCGCCGAGTCGAGGCGCGCGGCTCGGTCGGCCGGCTGGGCGGTGGCCGCGAGAGCGATGAGGACGAGAACGAGGGGCGCGCAGCGCACGGTCAGTCAGGGCAGAGACGGTGGGACACACGGACGGCCCTCACGTTGCCGCCGCCCGTCGCGAGGACGCCGGCCGCTACCGCCGCCCCGCGCGCAGCGTGCCGATCCCGAACAGCGCCGCCGCCGTGGCCAGCGCCAGCGCGATCCCGCCGTCGCCGCCGGCCCAGGCCGCGTACGCGATCCCGCCACTCCCGACCGCGCCGACGGCGTACGCCAACCCGCGGACGGACCGCGCCAGCCGCTCGGTCGCCGCGACGGCCGCCGGGTCGCGGACGGCGATCTCGCCCGCCTCGGCCTTCGCGAGCACCCGGTCGAGTTGGGTGGGGAGACCCAGCAGCGTCCGGCCGACGGCCTGGACTTCGGCCCACAGCGCCGCGCCGACGGCCGGCGCCGCCTCCCGCGTCAGCGGCCGGATGTGGCGCTCCATCACCCGGAGCGGGTTGACGTCGGGCGCCAGCGCGCCGCACAGGCCGATGAGGAGCAGGGCCGTCCGCTCCAGCAGGATCCAGTCGCGGGGGACGCGGAACGCCGACGCGAGGTCGGTCACCGAGACGCCGAGGTCGGCCATCTGGTCGAACGTCTCGGCGTGCTGCGACATCGCGAACTCGAGCGTCAAGTCGCCCAGGCGGAACGCCAGCGGGTCGATGTTCTTCAGCACCCGCTCGTGGACGCCCTCGACGAGCGCGCGGACGGCGGCGTCGGCCTGGGCGGATCCGCCGTCGGCGGTGAACCCCATCACGTCGAGCGCGGCCGTGACGCGGGCCGGGTTCCGGGCGAGCACGCCCGCGATCATCTCGGCCAGCCCGGTCCGCATGGCCGGCGACAGCCGGGCGACGGCGCCGAAGTCGAGGAAGACCAGCTCGAACCCACCGGGCGCCGCCGGGTCCGGGCGGACCAACAGGTTGCCGGGGTGCGGGTCGGCGTGGTAGAGCCCGTCGCGGAAGATCATCCCGCCGTAGGCGTCCAGGATCCGCTCGGCGAGGGCGAGCCGGTCGACGCCGGCCGCGTCGAGCGCCGCCAGGTCGCCGGCCTTGATGCCCTCGACGAACTCCGTCGTCAGCACGCGCCGGGCCGACCGCTCCGGGACGACGGCCGGGACCGCGACGCCGGGGCCGAGCGCGCGTGCGATCTCGGTCCCGCTCTCGGCCTCGCGCACGAAGTCGAGCTCGCCCAGGATCACGTCCTCGATCTCGCGGAACTGCTCGCGCAGCCCTCGAATCCCGAACCACCGCCCGACGACCCGCAGGATGGTCTCGATGGCGCGGAGGTCGATCCGCGCGATGGCGTCGATGTCGGCGTGCTGGACCTTGACGGCCACGTCGCGGACCGCCGCCTGCCCGTCGCCGCCGGCACCGGACGCTAGGCGGGCGCGGTGGACCTGGGCCAGCGACGCGCTCGCGACGGGCATCGGGTCGAACGTGGCGAACAGCGCCTCGACGGGCGCTCCGAGCTCGGCCTCGACCCGGGCCCGGGCGGCGTCCGGCGGGCTCGCGGGGACGCGGTCCTGCAAGCCCTCCAGCTCGACCCGGAAGGGCTCCGGCAGCAGGTTCGTCAGCACGCTCGCAAGCTGGCCGGCCTTGATGAACAGGCCCCGCAGGCTCAGGATGGACGTCCGCACGCGGCGGCCGTTGCGGGCGTGGAGCGCAGGACGCCGCGCCCGCGCCCACCGGGGGCCGCGGGCCCGCGCGAGGAGGTCGAACGCGAGGTAGCTCAGCGCCACCCGGAGCGCCGCCGCGTAGGCCCGAGCCAGCCGGAACCGCCGCCGCGCCGGCCGGGCCACCTCGATCGGCGGGAGGGGCGTCGGCGTCACCGTCGGGGCGACGGGGGGCGGGTCGACGGGGAGCGGGGGCGGGGCCGATGGAGTCACGCCCTGGGTACGGGCGACGGGATGCGTTTGTGTCCCCGTCCTCCGAATCCTCGCCGGCGGGGAGACCGCTCCGGGGCGCCGGCGTTGACGGGGCTCCCTCCCGGTCCACTCTCGCGTGCCGTCGTCCGTCGCCCTGCTCCGCCTCGAAGGCGCCGCCGTGCTCGCCGTCGCGACGTGGGGCTACGCCGTGACGGGCGCCTCGTGGTGGACGGTCGCCGCGCTCCTCTTCGTGCCCGACGTGTCGATGGTCGGCTACCTCGGCGGACCTTCCGTCGGTGCGAGGGCCTACAACGCGGGCCACACGATCGTCGCGCCGGCGGTGCTGGCGGGCGCCTCCGCCGCGCTCGGGTGGGGCCTCGGCGTCCCGGTCGCCTGGGTGTGGGCCGCCCACATCGGCCTCGACCGCGCGCTGGGCTACGGCCTCAAGCTGGACGACGTCCACCACACCCACCTCGGCCCTATCGGGCCTGCCCGCCGTGCCTGACCTTCCCCCCGGTGTCGTGAGGACGCCCGACGCCCGGTTCGGCGGGCTCCCCGAGTGGCCGTTCGAGCCGCAGTACCTCACCGTCGACACGCCTGAAGTGGGCCCGCTGCGGCTCCACGTCGTGGACGAGGGGCCGCGCGACGCGGCCGAGACCGTGCTGATGCTGCACGGCGAGCCGTCGTGGAGCTACCTCTACCGCCGGATGATCCCGCCGGTCGTGGCCGCCGGCCACCGGGCCGTCGCGTTCGACTTCCCCGGGTTCGGCCGGAGCGACAAGCCGACCGACGTCGGCGCCTACACCTACGAGCTCCACCGGGCCGCGCTTCTCCACGTCGTCGAGCACCTCGACCTGCGCAACGTGACGCTCGTCGTCCAGGACTGGGGCGGGCTGATGGGCCTGCCCGCCGCCGCGCTCGACGTGCCCGACCGGATCGCCAGACTGGTGATCATGAACACGTTCTTGCCGACGGGCGAAGAGTCGCCGACGCTGGGGTTCCGAGTGTGGAAGTGGAGCGTCCGCCTGCTGGGGCGTCGCCTCCCGGTCGGGCGGCTGATGAAGCTGGCGCTGCCGGAGAGCCAGGCGCCGTTCGTGCCTGGGTACCAGGCGCCGTTCCCGTCCGCCCGCTACCGGGCCGGCGCCGCCACGTGGCCGCTGTTGGTCCCGACGTCCCCCGGCGGCCCCGTCGCCGACGTGATGACGCGGGCCCGCGCCGCGCTGGCCGAGTGGGACAAGCCGTGCCTGCTCGTGTGGTCGCCGGCCGACCCCATCCTCGGCAAGGCCCACCGGTTTTTCGAGCGGCTCCTCCCGACGGCCGAGGCCCCGGTGTTCGTCCGCGGCGGCCACTTTCTGCAAGACGCCTCGGGCGCCGAGATCGCCGGCCACGTCGTCGCCTTCATCGAGCGGACGTAGCGGCGACCGCGTCTCGTCGCGGCCCGTCCCAGCCCAGCGGCAACCCGGGGACCCCCTGAGGCGGCGCCTCGGCGGAACAGAGGCCCGCTCGGGCCGGTGTGGACCGGGCACCTCCACTTCTCGCCATGTCCCGCGCTCTCCTCGCCGCCGTCCTCCTCGGGCTGGCGCTCCCCGCCGCCGCCCAGCCGCTGCCCGGCCAGGTCGGCTCGTTCCTCGCCGACGCCGGCCCGGTCGGCATCTACCCCGTCGCCGACGGGCTGACGCACCCGTGGGGGATGGCCGCCCTGCCCGACGGCCGGATGCTGGTGACCGAGCGGGCCGGGCGGCTCCGGATCGTGGACCCGGCCAGCGACGCCACGCCGGCGACGGTCCGCGGCACGCCGACGGTCTACGCCCAGGGCCAGGGCGGGCTGCTCGACGTGGCCCTCGACCCCGACTTCGCCGAGACCGGCTACGTCTACCTCTCCTACGCGCGCCCCGGGCCCGGAGGCGAGGCGGCGACGGCCCTCGGCCGCGGCGTCTTCCGCGGCGACAGCCTGGCGGGCTTCGAGACGCTCTTCACCCAGGAGCCGTACGTCACCGGCCCGTCCCACTTCGGCTCGCGCATCGTGTTCGCGCCGGACGGCCACCTGCTCCTGACCCTGGGCGAGCGGTTCCAGTTCGACCCCGCCCAGGACCTTTCCAACCACCTCGGCACCATCGTCCGTCTGAACCTCGACGGCTCGGTTCCCACCGACAACCCGTTCGTCGGGGACGCCGGCGCCCGGCCCGAGATCTGGTCGTACGGCCACCGCAACATCCAGGCGGCGGCGTTCGACCCGACCGACGGCCGGCTCTACGTGGCCGAGATGGGGCCGCTCGGCGGCGACGAGCTCAACGTGGTCGAGCGCGGGGCCAACTACGGCTGGCCCGTCGTGAGCTGGGGCATGGACTACGACGGCGAGCTCATCCCCGACCCGCCGACACACCCCGAGTTCACCGACGCCGTCGTGCAGTGGACGCCGACCATCGCCCCCTCGGGCATGACGTACTACACGGGCGCCGCCTTCCCCGAGTGGCAGGGGAGCTTCTTCATCGGCAGCCTGGTCTACCAGGGCCTCGTCCGTGTTCAGGTCGAGGATGGCCGGGTCGTCGAGCAGCAGATCCTACCGATGGGCGCTCGGATCCGCGAGGTCGAGCAGGGGCCGGACGGCACGCTCTTCGTCCTGACGGACAAGCCCGACGGCGACGTCTGGCAGCTCCGCCCCATCGAGACGCGGATGCCGGAGTAGCTCCACCGGTCCGCCCTAGTGCTCCGCCACAGAGAGGTTGTCGAGTCGGCCCCAGGCGCCTTCGATGCGTGATTCTCATAGGAGTTACGCAGTTGGGACCGACCGGCCTCCACACTCTCAAAACCGTCATTCCCGCGCACGCGGGATCCAGAGTGGCGAGCGCCAAGGTGCCATGAACGCCAGGATTCCCGCTTTCGCGGGAATGACGGCAGTAGAGGAAAAGACAACTGCGTAACTCCTATCTCATCGGGAAGGATCACGCCTCACGCATCGGCGATCTGAACCTGTCGGAATCGCTGTGACGCTCCACTGGGCTCTGTACGGGAACTCTCCAGACCTGTCATCCTGAGCCCAGCAAAGGACCTCAGCTCGGTCCTCCGAGCCCGTCCACGCCGGCGCCGAGGGCCTAGACTCCGGCGTCGAGATCCTTCGCTGGTGCTCAGGATGACAACACGGAGTTTCCGTACAAACCCCGGTCGTCCGCGAGCCGCCCGGCGGACGGGGCGAGGCGTGTCCCCACGGCGTGTGGAACAGCGGCCCGGGCGGACGGGTCCGGGAGACTCACTCGCCTTTCCGGCCATGTCCCGAACCCCTGCCCTCCTCGCGGCCCTCTTCCTCGCGGTCGGCGCCTGTGCCCAGCCGGGAGGCCCCGTCGGCATCGTCGAGACGGCCGGCCCGATCCAGACCATCGACACGGAGGCCGGGCCGGTCGACGTGTTCAGGGTGCAGGGCAGGCTCGACCACCCGTGGGGGATCGCGTTCCTGCCAGACGGCCGCGCGTTGGTGACCGAGCGAGCGGGCCGCCTGCGGATCGTCGACGGGACGGGCGAGGCGCCGGTCGTCGCGGGCACGCCCGAGGTGGTCTCCAACGGCCAGGGCGGGCTGCTCGACGTGGCCCTCGGCCCCGACTTCGCCGAGACCGGCCTGGTCTACCTGACGTACGCCGTGCCCGGCCCCGGCGGCGCGGCCACGGCCGTCGGGCGCGGACGGCTGGAGGGCGACGCGCTCGTCGGCTTCCAGGAGCTGTGGGCGCAGACGCCGTTCTACCGCGGCGGCAACCACTTCGGCTCGCGGATCGCGTTCACGGCCGACGGCCACCTGCTGGTGTCGACCGGCGAGCGGTTCCAGTTCGACCCGGCCCAGGACCTGGGCAACACGCTGGGCGTGGTCGTCCGCCTCAACCCCGACGGGACGATTCCCGACGACAACCCGTTCGTCGGCGACCCGGACGCGCTCCCCGAGATCTGGTCGTACGGCCACCGCAACGTGCAGAGCCTGGGCGTCGACCCGGCCACCGGCGACGTGTGGGAGGCCGAGTTCGGGCCGAAGGGCGGCGACGAGCTCAACCGGATCGAGCCCGGCCTCAACTACGGCTGGCCCGTCGTGAGCTGGGGCATGAACTACGACCGCTCGCCGATCCCGGACCCCCCGACGCGCCCCGAGTTCGCCGACGCCGTCCGCCACTGGACGCCGGTCATCTCGCCGTCGGGCTTGGCCTTCTACACCGCCGACGTGTTCCCGGCGTGGACCGGGAGCCTGATGCTCGGGGGGCTCACGGCGCAGGGCGTCGTCCGGTTGGAGATCGACGGCGGCGAGGTGACGCACGAGGAGCGGATCGCGCTCGGCGAGCGGATCCGCGACGTGGAGCAGGGCCCGGACGGCTCGGTCTACGTCCTCGTCGACGACTCGGACGGGGCCTTCTGGCGCCTAGCGCCGGCCGCGAGCGAGTAGCGGGGTGGAGCCCCGGCAGAGAGCCGATAACCGGTCGTGAGCGGACCCCTCAACCATCGGCCACTGGCCGTCGCCAACTGATTCCTCCGTGTCCCTCCTGCGTTCTCGCCTCTGTCTCGTCGCCAGCCTGGTCGTCCTGGCCACCGCGCCGGCCACGGCCCAGCCCGACACGACGGCTGCGCGCGAGCTCGGGCCCGTCGAGGTGACGGCGACGCCGTTCGCGCTCGTTCCGAACCGGGCGCCGCTGGCGCTGGCGGTGCGCGAGCGGCCCGACGCCGAGCGGGCGACGGACCCGGCCGTGGCGCTCGACGCCGTCGGGCGAGGGCTCCCCGGCCTGTGGATCTCCGACCGCGGCAACCCCTCCACGGGCGAGCGGGTGCTCGTGCGCGGGCTCGGCTGGCGGGCCGCGTTCGGCGTCCGCGGCACGCACGTGCTGCTCGACGGCGTCCCGCTCACGCTGGCCGACGGGCAGGGCCAGCTGAACGTGATCGAGCCGGCGCTAGTCGAGCGCGTCGAGGTGCTCCGCGGGCCGGCGTCGACGTTCTGGGGGAGCGGGTCGGCGGGCGTGCTGGCGCTGTCGACCTCGACCGGCGGGCCTCGCGTCCGCGTGCGGGCGCTCGGCGGGGCGTATGGGCTGGCCAAGGCCGAGGCCTCCGCCCGGCCGGACCTCGGCGACCAGCGGCGGCTGGCGGTGTGGGGCTCGGCCGTCACGCAGCGCGGGTTCCGCGAGCAGGCGTCGCTGGAGGCGTTCCGTGGCGGGTGGACGGGCTCGGCGGACCTGGGCGGCGGGCAGACGCTGGGCGTCGTCGGCCTGGGCGCGTTCGTCCCTCGGGCCGAGTCGCCGGGCGGCATCACGGCTGAGCAGGCGGCCCAAGACCCGCGCCAGGTGCGAGAGGCGTCGATCGCTCAGGACGCGCGCAAGCGGCTGGGACAGGGCCACCTCGCCGTCGTCTACGGCCGGCCGGCCCTCGGGTCGGCCCGCGTCCGGATCACGGCGACCGCCGCGGGGCGGACGCTCGACAACCCCATCGTCCCGCGCTACATCACGCTCGGCCGGCTCTCGGGAAGCCTGAGGGCCGTCGTCGAAGGGGGCGACCGGGTCGTCTGGGGCGTCGGCGTTGAGCAGGAGGCCCAGCGCGACGACCGCCTGGAGCGCGACAACGACGGCGGCCGGCCGGGGACGACCGTGCTCACGGACCAGGTCGAGACGGTGCTCGCGAACGCCGTGTTCGGCCGGCTCGCCGTCCCGCTCGGCCCGGCGCTCACGGCGACGGCCTCGGGCCGCCTCGACCTCCTCACCTACCGAGCCGACCCGGCCGACGCGCCCGCCGACTCGCGGACGCTCCGCGCCGTCAGCCCGTCCGTCGGGCTGGCGTACCGGCTCGACACGGCCCGCGGCGGGGCGACGCTCTACGCCAACGCGGCCGGTGCCCTCGACGCGCCCACGACGACGGAGCTGGGCAACCGGCTCGGCGGGGAGCCCGGCTTCAACCCGGACCTGCGCCCGGAGCGGACGCGGGGTGCGGAGGCCGGCGCCCGGGCGGCGTGGGTCGTTGCCGGCGGCACGGTCGGGCTGGACGCGGCGGCGTTCGTGGCCGTCGCCCTCGACCTCCTGCTCCCCCGCGAGGTCGACGACGCGACGGTCTACGAGAACGCCGGTCGGGCCCGCCACCTCGGCGTCGAGCTGGCCGCGAGCGCCGACGGCGTCCGCCTCGGCCCGGGGCGTCTCAGCGCGGCGGTCGCGGTGACGGCCGCCCAGGGCACGTTCCTCGCCGGCCCCGTCGGGTCGGAGACGCCCGCCGGCAACCGGGTCCCCGGCGTCCCCCCGCACCTGGCGACGTGGACGGCCACGTGGACGGCGTCGGGCCGCCTCCCGCTCGTGCTCGGCGTCGACGGGGAGGCGGCGGCGGCGTACCCGGCCGACAGCGCGGGCGACCTCCAGACCGAGGCCTACGCGGTCGTGAACGTGCGGCTGGCGCTGGCGGGGCTGCGCCTCGGCGCGGCGCGGGCGACGCCGTTCGTGACGGTCCGCAACGCGGGCGACGTGGCCTACGCCGGCTCGGTCGTCGTCAACGCGTTCGGGGGCCGGTTTGTGGAGCCCGCGGCCGGCCGCCACCTCGCGGCCGGGGTCTCCGTGACGCTGCCGTAGACGCCCGGCGGTGACCCTCCGGCAGGGCCGCACCGAGCGGCTCTACGCCCGGCCGAGCCCGCGGGCGATCTCGCCGGCCAGCGACTGGCGGAGCGCGGCGACGGCCTGGGTGCCCTGGTCGGAGTCGTCGCCGAGCCCGTGGCGGCGGACCGAGACGGTCCCCGCCTCGGCCTCCTTCGGACCGACGATGAGCATCACCGGCACCTTCTCGACCTCGGCGTCGCGGATCTTGCGGCCGACCTTCTCGGACCGCGTGTCGACCTCGACGCGCAGGCCGTCCTGGCGGAGCGCGGCGGCGGTCTCCTCGGCCACCCCGTTCTGGTCGTCCGTGATGGGCAGGACCCGGACCTGGACCGGCGCCAGCCACAGCGGGAGGTTGCCGCCGGTGTGCTCCAGCATCACCCCGATAAACCGCTCGAGCGAGCCGAACGGCGCCCGGTGGATCATGACCGGCCGCTGGCGCTCGTCGTTCTCGTCGATGTACTCGAGGTCGAACCGCTCGGGCAGGTTGTAGTCGAGCTGGACCGTCCCGAGCTGCCAGCTCCGGCCGAGCGCGTCCTTGACCATGAAGTCCAGCTTGGGCCCGTAGAACGCGGCCTCGCCGAGCTCCTCGACCGTCTCGAGGTCCATCTCGGCGGCGGCCTGGCGGATGGCCTCCTCGGCCGCGTCCCAGTCGGCCGCGTCGCCGATGTACTTCTCCGTGTTGGCCGGGTCGCGGAGCGAGACCTGGGCCGTGAACTCCTGGAAGTCGAGCGCGCGCAGGACCGTCATCGTCAGGTCGATGGCGTCCTTGAACTCGGCCTTGACCTGGGCCGGCGTGCAGAACACGTGGGCGTCGTCCTGGGTAAAGCCGCGGACGCGCGTCAACCCGCCGAGCTCGCCCGACTGCTCGTAGCGGTAGACCGTCCCGAACTCGGCGAGCCGGACCGGGAGGTCGCGGTAGCTCCGCGGCTTGTGGGCGTAGATCTGGGTGTGGTGCGGGCAGTTCATCGGCTTGAGGAGGTAGCCCTGCTCCTCCTCGTGGCCGTGGTGCGTCCGCGCCTCCGGGTCCTCGCCCTGAGGCAACGCCGGTCCGCGCTGCCCTTCCAGCATCGGCGGGAACTGGCTGTCCGAGTAGTACGGGTAGTGGCCGGACGTGCGGAACAGGTCGAGCCGGCCGATGTGGGGCGTGACCACGGGGTCGTAGCCGCGCTGGACCTGCTCCTCCTTGAGGAAGTCGACGAGCGTCTCGCGCAGCCGGGCACCCTTGGGGAGCCAGATCGGCAGCCCGGGCCCGACCTTGTCGCTGAACATGAACAGCTCGAGCTCCTTGCCCAGCTTGCGGTGGTCCCGCTGCTTCGCCAGCTCGAGCCGCTCAAGGTACTCCGTCAGCATCGACGCCTTGGGGAAGCTGACGCCGTAGATCCGGGTGAGCTGCGGCCGGCTCTCGTCGCCGCGCCAGTAGGCGCCGGCCAGCGACATCACCTTGACGGCCTTGATCGGCTTGGTGCTCGCGATGTGGGGCCCGCGGCACAGGTCGACAAAGTCGCCCTGCTGGTAGAACGTGATCTCGCCATCCTCCAGGCCCTCGATGAGCTCCAGCTTGTACGGGTCGCCCTTGCTCTCGAAGTGGGCGACGGCGTCGGCCTTGGAGACCTCCGACCGCTCGAACCGGCTGTCGGCCCGCGCCAGCTCCGTCATCTTCGTCTCGATGGCCGGAAAGTCGTCGGACGACAGAACCGGGTGCTCGGTCTCGCTCAGGTCGACGTCGTAGTAGAACCCGGTCTCGATGGCCGGCCCGATGCCCAGCCGGACGCCCGGGTACAGCGCCTCCAGCGCCTCGGCCAACAGGTGCGCCGACGAGTGCCAGAAGGCCTGCTTGCCGCCGTCGGAGTCCCACGTCAGGATCGAGACCGTCGCGCCGTCGGGGAGGGGCCGGTCGAGGTCGCGCACGTCGCCGTCCACCTCGACGGCGAGCGCGGCGCGGGCCAGGCCGGCGGAGATGGACTGAGCGAGGTCGCGGCCGGTCGCGCCGTCGTCGAGAGTGCGGGCGGAGCCGTCGGGGAGCGTGATCTGCATGGGTCTTCGGGGGCCGGTCGGCAAGCTACCCGCCGGGCCCGGGACGGCTCCCCCGAGCGGGCGAAGAGGCCGCGAGAACCGTGGGCGCTCGCAGACTCCGCTCTCAAAAGGAGAGGCGATCGCGGCGTACAGAATCCAGAGTCGAAGGCGATAGTCCCGTTATGACTACAGAAGGCAACACCGTTGCCGATACTCCGTTAGAGAAAGCGAGACCAGACACATCACGACCGACGCTGGAGAGCGTACTCCCCATGGCCACCCCCAAGATGAACAACGACTGGCGCCGCCTCCGAGACCGCATCAAGTCGATGTGGACCGACGTCGAGTTCGACGACGACCGCCTCAAGAAGACGCGCGGCAGCCTGCGCCAGATGGTCACCCTGATCCAGGAGCGGACCGACGAGCCGCGCTCGCAGATCCGCCAGAAGATCGTCGCCGTGATGTAGCGGACTCGCTCCGCCCGACCGCGCCCCGTACCGAACCCCGGTGCGGGGCGCGGCCGTTTTAGGGCGGGGTCCTAAGCGCTTGGTGTGAGGTGCCGGATGTGGCCCCAGGCGTCCAGGATCAGTCGCTCCCTCCTCCAATCCCGTCATTCCCGCGAACGCGGCAACCCATCCGGTCTTGCGGTCGAGCGCGGTCTCGCATGGATTCCCGCGTTCGAGGGAATGACGGCTGGGTTGGGAGACGAGCTGGCCGAAGACGCTCCGTCTACCTCACACCAAGTGTCTAAGTCCTGTGACCGTCTCATGGCTGTCACAGTGCTAGGCCTCAGAGAGGGGCCTAGCCGGCAGCGTGGACTCGACCTGGCCGCCCTGGTCCGGGGCAGAGCGGACTGGCAAGGCAGGGGTCCCCTCGAGTGGCCGGTTCACGATCAAGCTGCGGACTTGGAGCTTGGTCGGCCCCCAGTCCAGCGCGACGACCCCGGTGATCACCACCCAGGCGTAGACGATGGGCACGTCGGGGTAGACCATGCTGTCGCCGGTCGCTGAGCCGAGGGCGACGGCGAACAGGTAAATGGCGGCCACGCGGACAAGGACCTCCAGGAGGTACAGCGGGGCGTGGTCGCCGAGGAACATCCGGTGCCAGTCGAACGGGGTGACGGGGTCCACAAGGGGGGAGGGGCGTCGGGGAAGGGGTCGCTCTCGTGTCGGCTCATTCTGGCGACCCGAACCCGGTTGCACCGGCGGCGGTAGGGCCTCGGTGCCTGATTCCCTCTCCACGAGCGTCCGCGAGGTCCCCGTCGTCCGCGTCCGCGGCGGGGCGCCGGAGGCGGTCGAGGACCGGGTGGCCGTCGAGGAGCCGCTCGAGATCCGCCTGCGCTGGGGCGCCAACGCTCAGACTCGCGTCCAGCGCTTGGCGGTGACGATGCGGACGCCCGGCCACGACCCCGCGCTCGCGCTCGGCTTCCTGGCCGGCGAGGGCGTGATCTCGTCGCCGGCCGACGTGCTCGACGTGGCCCACACGCCGCTCCAGGGCGGCCAGCGCGACCCCAACATCGTCGTCGTCCGGCTGGCCGACCACGTCCGGTTCGACGCCCGCCGGCTCGAACGGCACGTCTACACGACGTCGAGCTGCGGCGTCTGCGGGAAGGCGTCGCTGGAGGCCGTCGCCGTGTCCGGGGCGCCGACGCTGCCAGGCGGCCCGTCGCTCGCGCCCGAGACCGTCCACGCGCTGCCGGCCACGCTGCGCGAGTCGCAAGCCGTGTTCGAGCAGACGGGCGGGCTCCACGCCGCCGCCCTCTTCACCTCCGCTGGCGAGCTAGCGCGGGTGCGGGAGGACGTCGGGCGGCACAACGCGGTCGACAAGCTGGTCGGCTCGTTCCTGGCCGAGGGCGCGACGGTGCCGGCGGAGCACGTGCTCTTGGTGAGCGGCCGGGCGTCGTTCGAGCTGGCCCAGAAGGCGCTGATGGCCGGGGTCTCGGTGCTGGCGGCCGTCGGCGCGCCGTCGTCGCTGGCGGTCGACCTGGCGACCGAGCACGGGATGACGCTGCTGGGGTTCGTCCGCGACGGCCGGTTCAACGTGTACGCCGGCGCCGGGCGGATCGCGGAGTAGCCGCCTGCGAGGAATCCCCACCGCAGCGCCCGGTTGGACACGGCGTGCCGCGTCCTCCAGGTTGGCTCCGGCGGAGGGGAAACCAAGCTCGGCAGGGACGCGACGAATCGTGGCCGCGCGGGGGGTCCCTCAGCGCTGGCGCACCCCCAGGGCGATGCCGCCCAGCGTGGCCACCGACGCCAGCGCCAGGCGGAGCGTGACGGCCTCGCCCAAGAGCACCACCCCGCCGAACGCCGCCAGCACCGGCACGCTGAGCTGGACCGTCGCCGCGGACGTCGCCCGCAGCGACGGCAGGACGGCGTACCACAGGACGTAGCCCAATCCCGACGTGAGCGCGCCCGACGCGAGGGCGTAGGCGGCGCCTGGCCCGTCCATGCGGAGCCCGGCGCCCAGGGCCGTCGGCACGAGCAGGGCCAGCGCGAGAGGGACCGCTCGCACGAAGTTGCCCGCCGTGTCGGCTGCGGGCCGGGCCGAGCCCCGTCCGCGCAGCGAGTACACGCCCCACGCGACGCCCGAGGCCGCCATCCCCAGCGCCGGCCCGAGCGGCGGCGCGTCGAGGCCCGGCAGCAGCAGCGCCACCAGGCCGCCGACCGCAACCGCGATGCCGAGCCACGCCAGCGCGCTCGGCCGCTCGCCCCGAAAAACGCCCCACCCGATCATCGTCAGCTGGACGGCGCCGAACAGGACGAGCGCGCCCGTCCCCGCCGTCAGCTGGAGGTAGGCGGCCGAGAACGCGGCCGCGTAGACCACGAGCGCGACGGCCGACGGCCAGCTTCCCCCGACGTCCTCGCGCCGGGCGCGGACGACCGCCCACAGCACGGCGGCCCCGGCGGCGACCCGGACCGCCGTAAAGCTGGCGGCGCCGGTCTCGGTCGTCGCGAGCGCCAGCCGCGCCAGCACCGAGTTGGCCGCGAACGCCGCCATCGTGGCCGAGGTCAGCAGCAGGACGGCGGGGCGGGACAGCGTCGGCATGGGGAGCCCGGGGGGAGGCCGAACGTACCGTCTCCTCCCTCGCCGCCCGCCATGAAGCTCCGCCTCCAGGACAACGCCCTCCGCCTGCGCCTGTCGCGCGGCGACGTCCGCCGGCTTGCGGAGACCGGCGCCGTCGAGGCCTCGACGCCCATCGCCCCGGACGCCGCCGTCCGCTACGCACTCCGTGCCGCCGACGTGCCCCGCCTCCGCGCCGAGGTGGCCGGCCTCACGCTGACGGTCCTCGTCCCGCGCGAGTGGGTCGACGGGTGGGAGGACGACGTCCACGTGGGGTTTGCGGAGACGCAGGACGCGGGTGACGGGCGGGCGCTCGCGATCACGGTCGAGAAGGACTTCGACTGCCTCCACCGCCCGGCCGACCGCGCCGACGCCTTCCCCCACCCCGATGCACCGACCGGATGACGTCACGGGCCTGATCTTGGCGGGCGGCGGCAGCACCCGGTTCGGCCGCGACAAGGCGCTCGCGGCGCTCGGCGGCGTCCCGTTCGTGGCCCTGGTCCACGCCGCGCTGTCGGCGCACGCGGGCGCGATGCTCGTGGCGACCGGCGCCGAGCCGCGCGCCTACCCCGTCGCCGCGCGCGTCGTGCTGGACCCGGTGCCCGACGGCGGGCCGCTCGCGGGACTGGCGGCCGGGCTCGACGCGTGCGAGACCCCGTGGCTCCTGTCGGCCGCCGTCGACCTCCCCTACCTCACGCCGGCCGCCCTCCGCCCGCTCCTGGCCGCCCCCTCCGACGGCGCCGACGTGCTCGTGGCCACCGGCCCCGACGGCCGGCAACCGACCTGCGCGCTGTGGCGGACGCGGACGGTCGGGCCCGCCGTGGCCGACCAGTTCGCGGCCGGCCAGCTCGCGCTCCGCGACCTCTTGCGTCGGCTGACCGTCCGCGAGGTCTCGGTCGAAGGCGGCGCACTCCGCAACGTCAACCGACTGGCCGACCTGTGACAGTCAGGCGACCTTCTCGAAGGTCTGGATGACGGGCTCGGCGGCGAGCAGGTCGCCGGCCGCGGCGAAGGCCGCCTGCACGTGGTCGGACGCGAGGTGGGACCGGACGGCCTCCGGGCTGGCCCACCGCTCGACGGTCTGGAACCGGGCCGGCTCGTCGGCGCTCTGGAACAGCTCGTAGTGCTCGCAGCCCGCCTCGGCACGCGTCGGGCCGACGAGCGAGGCGAGCGCGTCGCGCGTCGCGTCGACGGCGTCGGGCTTGGCGATGAGGGTGGCGAAGGCGTGGACCATGAGGACAGCGGAGAGGGACGGGAGTGTAGCCCTCGCCCGGAGCCCCCGCCGAGCCCCCCGCTCATCGGACGACGGTGAACCGAACGGACCGCACGACGTCGCCCACCGAGAGGCGGGCCGTGTAGAGGCCCGGCGCGAGCGCAGCCGTGTCGACCGTGACGGACGGCGCCCCGTCGAGCGGTCCGTCCCACAGCGTCGCCACGCGGCGGCCGAGCACGTCCACCACGTCGAGGCGGCCGGCCGTGCCGGGGGGCGCGTCGAGGGCAAGGCGGGCCGGGCCGCGCGTCGGGTTCTCGCTGGAAAGCCGGAGCGCGACCTCGGCGGCCGGGGCCACCGCGGCAGCGGTCGGCCGGAGCGCGGCGAACGCCGACGGCGCGGCGCCCCAGGTGACGGGCGGCGTCGTGACGTGCTGGTAGGGGCCGGTCTGGAGCCGCGCCCACACCGTCATCCCGCCCTCGGGGACCGCGGCCACCTCGACCTCGAACGGCGCCTCCGTCGCCTGTCCCACGTACGCCCCGTTGACAAACACGTCGGCCGACGACGCCTCGTCGACGCGGACGCGCACGGTGAACGGCTGGCCGACCGCGAGGCCGTCCGGGAGGTCGACCTGCGCGAGCGGCTCCGCGACGCGGTCGGCCTGGACGGCCGGGTCGTACCACGACTCGCCGGGCTTGGCGAGGTCGAACCCGAGGCGGGCGCCCCGGTCCAGCTTGCGCCGCGCGCGCGCGATGCGCTGGGCCGCACCCGGCGGCACGTAGCGCGGCCACCCGCGCCCGGGCTCGTGGTACCAGTTGATCTCCTCGTCGTAGAGCCAGGCCACGCGGTCGGTCGTGAGCAGCGCGTGGTACACGTTGTGCTCGAACCAGTCGAGTTGGTAGTCGGCCGGGTGGCCCCAGTCGTACTCCGGGTCCAAGCCCAACGGGTAGTCGGCGTAGACGGCGTAGGCCGTCTGGTGCTGGGCCTGCCACGTCGGCTGGTGGACGGAGTCGAGCAGGCTCGTGGCTTGGTAGCGGACGGTGTCGTAGTTGTTGCTCACGAGCCAGCTCTCGTCGATGGTGTAGGTGCCCTCGTTGCCGTCGACGAGCGTCAGGCCGGGCGCGGCGCCGTCGAGCATCCCGTTGAGGAACGCGCGCATGAACTCGTAGCCCGACCCCTCCAGGCTCCCGTTCTCCTGGGCCTGCGCGTAGACGACGCTCATCCACCACAGCGACACCACCTCCATCTCGGGCCGCGCGTGCTGGAGCGCCTCGACATACTCGGCGCCCCGCTGGCGGACCTGGGCCTCGACCTCTTGGAACGACCGGTCTGGGTACGCCCACGGGAAGTAGCGCCACGGGTTGACGTCCGCGAAGTCGTAGTACTCGGGGTCGAACAGGATGCCGCGCGCGCCGCTGGCGGCGACGGCCTGCGACACCAACCGCGCGTTCGCCGTCACGACGTCCCAGTGCGCGTCGTCGTACCAGTCGAGCGTCTGGAAGCTCTGGCCCATCTGGACGATGTAGCTCTCCGAGACGCCCGGCCACGTGATCTCGTCGAGCCGGTCGAGGCCGATCTCCTCGGCCGTCCACGGTCGGCCGGCGAAGGCGAGCAGCGGCTGGTCGTAGACGCCGGGGTAGCTGATGGCCTCCAGCCAGCGGCCCGTGCCCAGGTGGAACGCGACGCCGTCGAACGGGACGTTCTCGAACGCCTGGGGCTCCTCGACCAGGAACGTCGCGCTCGGCGTCGACCACCCAAAGTGGATCAGCGACTTGTCGCCCGGGTGGTGCGCCGGGCTCGGCGTGCGGACGCCCTCACCGGCCACCGTCTCGCGGGCCGCGGCGACGGCCTCGACCCACTCGCTCGGCATCCCGCCCTCGACGTACCACTCGCCGACGCCGTCTTGGTACTGCTCCGAGTACAACCAGACCACGTCGTCGGCGCGGTCGAGCGCGCGGCGCAAGGTGGCCGTCGCGATGGCCGGCGTCATCGGCGAGCCGCCGACGTCCTCGTTGAACGACTGGTTGTAGATGCCGAAGCCGGTGCTCACGCGGTCGCCCCAGACGGCGCGGAGCGGCGGCGGGATAAAGGCGCTGTTGGTCGCGTCGGACGCGATGCCCGTCTCGCGCCAGTCGTAGAAGGCGTCGAACTCGGCGTCGGTCCGGATCTGGTACTGCTCGCCCCCATCGATGACCGTCATCTGGGGCCCGGCGCCCTGGACCAGCCCGACGAAGAGCGGCCCGAGCAGCTCGTACTCGTCGGCCGACCCGGCCTGGAGCGCGCGGAACGCGTCGGGCGTGTCGGGCTCGGCGAGCCAGGCGCCGTAGGTCACCAGGAGCTCGGCGTCGGGCCAGGCGGCCGTGATCGCTTGGGCGATCTGGCGACCGCGCAGCCGCGTCTGCATCCGGTACTGCGCCAGGCTGGCGGACGGCGCGTCGTAGTCCTCGGGGAAGTTGAGCCAGGGCGTCGCGTACTCCTCGGTGTCGAACACCAGCCCCGCGAACCCGGCCTCGCGCGCCGCCTGGGCCACCGCCGCCCAGTTGCCGACGGCGTTCGCCCACGCCGCGTCGTCGAAGACGTCGCCGGGATCGTAGTTGACGACCACGAAGAAGTTCTCCGTCACCGTCTCGAACGCGTTCGCGACCGGCGCCAGCTCGCTGGCGATCTCGGCGGCGGTCCAGGTCCACTCCGGGTCCATGACGTTCCACGTCGGCAGCGCCGAGATCACGATGCCGTCGGCGGGCAGGCTCTCGATGTACGCCAGGTTCTCGGCGACGCTGGCCGGGTACGTGGTGGGGAACGTGGGCTGCTGGAACAGGATCAGGCGCGGCGGCCGGTCGGGGTCGGGCGGGGAAGCGGGCACGGCCGGCGCGCCGTTCAGGAACTCCTCGACGTTGGTGTACCCGTCGCCGTCCGCGTCGAGCGGGCCGTCCGACGCGTCCGAGGGGTCGAAGCCGTTGGCCGTCTCCCACGCGTCGGCCATGCCGTCGGCGTCGACGTCGGCGTAGGGCGTGCCGGGGGCGATGGTGGGGTAGCCACCGGCGTCGTCCTCGTCGAGCCGGTGCCGCCCGGTCCCCGTCTCGACCTCCTCGATCACGCGGAGGTCGACGGCGTCGCGGTTGGGCACCCAGCGTCCCAGGGCGTCCAGCCGCCGGCTCGCGCCGACCGTCGGGAGCAACTCCGCCGCCAACTGCTCGACCGGAATCACGGTGATCGGCACGCCGCCGGCGGGGAGCGGGGCGAGCCGCTCGTACGACGGCGGGACGCGCGTCAGCTGGGGCGGGGAGCCCGGCCAGCCCCACCCGTTGCCCCCGCCGACCTGCTCCATCATCGTCGTCCACTGCTCCCCGTTCGGGTCCGCCTGGTGCGGGCCGGTGTTGCCCTGGAGGTGGATGCTGGGGTCCCGGTCGGGCCCCAGGTTGCACGTGTCCCAGACGTCCTCGGTGCGCCAGGCGACCTCGGAGCGGCCGTCGTCGTCGGGGCCGGACCGGTAGTGGTTGGCCACGATGTCGACCTCGACGCCGCCGGCGATCTGGGTCGCCAGCCAGCCCCAGTTGTAGACGACGTTGTTGACGACGCGCTGCCGGGCGACCTTGGTGTAGGGGTTCCGGTTGTTGTTGTGGGCGAACAGGTTGCGCACGACGTCGACGTCGGTCATCTGCTCGCACATCGTGTTGCTGCCCACGATCAGGCCCGCGCTGTGGTCGTCGTGCCGGAGGGCCTCCGAGATGATGTTGTTCTGGAACGTGACGTTGCGGGCCGTCCCGCTGTCGGCCCAGAGCGCGACGTTCTCGTCGTTCCCCCAGCTCAGCGAGCAGTGGTCGAGGACGACGTTGTACACGTCGCCGCCCTCGCCCAGGCTGACCACGTCGCCGTTGCCGTAGACGTACGAGGCACCGCGGCCGGTGCGGATGCGGAGGTAGCGCAGGACGACGTCGTGGGTGTAGACCAAGAGCGGCGGCCCGTCGATCAGGACGCCGCTGAGCAGGACGCCGCCGCCCGGCGCCGTCTGCCCGGCGACGGTCAGGAAGGGGTCGACGACGAGGATCGTGCTCTCGAGCTCGATGGTGCCGCCGACGCGGAACACGACGATCCGCGGCCCCGGCGTCTCGAGCGCGGCGCGCAGGCTGCCGGGCCCGCTGTCAGCGAGCGTCGTCACCTCCAGCACGGCGCCGCCGCGCCCGCCCACGGCGAGGGCGCCTCCGCCCTCGGCGCCGGGGAACGCGGGCAGCGCACCGCTCGGCTGGGCCCACAGCGCCCCAGGCGCGAGGGCGAGGACAGTGACGAGGGCGGCGAGCGAGGGGCGGAGCGCCATGACGGGCAGGGGCTAGCGGACGACGGTGAACCGGACCGACTGGACGGCGCCGTCGGCCGAGAGGCGGGCCGTGTAGACGCCGGGCGCGAGCGTGGCCGTGTCGAGCGACAGCGCCTCGACGCCAGCCCCGGTCTCTCCGTCGGCGAGCGTGGCCACGACGCGGCCGAGCGCGTCGATCACGTCGAGCCGGACGGCGCCGGCCTCGGCCAGCGTGACCGTCAGCGCGAGGCGGCCGCGGACGGGGTTCGGGCTCGCGAGCAGGACGGGGCCGGCCGCGGCGCTCGCGGACGGCGCGGCGAGCCTCGGGCTCCCGCTGCCGGTCGCCCACAGGCTCGGGCCGAGGTCGGCGCGGAAGGCGCGGGCCGTGACCGTCGTCGTCTCGGGCACCAACAAGGGCTCGGTGTAAAGGGCCGCGGTCTCGTCCGGGACCGAGCCGTCGAGGGTGTAGCGGATCTCGGCGCCCTCGGTCCACGACGACAGCACGACCTCTTCGTTGTGGAGCCGGCCCGTCCGCGTGACGCTGGGCATCCCAGCCCGGCCGATGGCGTAGCCCGTCAGCCGCTGGGCCTCGGGGTGGTAGACGCGGTCGAAAAAGTTGGGGTCGTCGCCGTACTCGCGCCAGAGCACGTCGAGCTCGCGAAGGATCGGGAGGTAAGCCGTCTCGAACCCCTCCGTCTGGGGAGTCCCGCGCCCGCCCCAGACCAAGCCCACGAGGTACTTCTCGACCCCCTCGAAGCCGATCCACCCGTCGCCCTTCGTCACGCCGATGGCGTTGGCGCGGCCGTACTGCCCGGTCACGTAGCGCGCCCACGACCAGTCCGCGCCGGCGTCCGACGCGGCGCTCTCGGCCATGTAGGTCGCCGTGGCGTAGGTGTAGATGAAGGGCCGGAAGGCGGCGCCGGCCACGCCCGACTGCGGGAAGCTGTCGTGGAGGATGACGGTGCCGTCGGGGAACACGTCGCCGCGGAGCCGGCGCGCGGCCTCGTAAGCGCTGAGCCAGTCGTCCTGGGCCAGCCCGTCCGAGTACATCCCCTCCATGCCGTACTCGTCGCGCCAGCGCGCGACCTCGTCGGCGAACGTCTGGGCGTCGCGGCTGAAGTAGAACCACTGGCTGAAGTAGGCGAGCCAGCGGTCGCCGACCCCCTCCACGATCGGCACGTAGTCGGTGTACGCGATGTCGGTGCGCGGGACGTACTCGGGCCCGAAGCTCATCCCCCACGCCCGCTCGCTGACGTTCCACAGGAGCCAGTCGCTCGTGAAGTCCGCCTTGATGATGCTGCCCGGCGGCTCGCCGAAGCCGGCCAGGCTCCACGCGAACGTGAACGACGCCTCCCAGTCGTAGGGCCGGCCGGGGAACGCGCTCAGGAACAGCCGCTCGCCGGGGGCCACGCGCGCCCGGACGCGCCAGCCCGGCGCCGCCGCCCCGGGCGTGTCGAGGTCGTCCGGCGCGATGGCCTCGAACGGCAACGACCCGACCGGCGCGAGCCGGGGCTGGCGGCCGGTCCCCAGCGGGACGTGGACGTTGGCCGTGAACCCGCCCCAGTCGTCCATCGAGAACACGTCGCCCCGGGCGATCCGGTTGAAGTCGCCGCCGATCCGGCTCTCGACCGAGGCCAGCAGGTTGGTGTGCGGCGAGAGCACGACGGCCCCGTCGGCCTGGACGCCGATCGTGAGCGCGTCGCCGACCAAGACCACGGCGTCCTCGGTCTTGCTCTGGACGCTCAGCCCCGACAGGTCGAGGTTGCGGACGACCGCCAGGTCGCGCTCGACGGTCAGCCGCTGGCCCAGCGCGAGCGTGCCCCGGGCCCGGTCGAACACGAAGGCCGCGCCGAGCGTGCGGACGGTCAGCCGGTCGCCGCTGTCGGTCACGCCGTCGATCCGCATGTCGAGCGCGCCCGGGCCGCCGGCGAACGTGACGCCCTCGCCGGGCGGGAACGGGACCAGGTCCTCGCGCGGCCGCTCGACGACGGCGAGGTCCGCGAGCTCGAAGCTCACGTTGCTGGCGTCGAAGCCGAAGCCGTACTCGTGGATGCCGAAGGCGACCCGGAGGTGCGTGGCCGTCGGCCAGTGGGGCGTGAGCCGCCACGTCCAGCGCTGCCACCCGTCGGGCCCGTCGGTGACGGCCGGCATCCCGCCGTAACGGCCGCCGTTGAGGTTCTCGTCCGGGGGTGGGTCGGCCGTCTCCGTGCCCCACAGGAGTACACTGAACTCCCAGTCGGCGCGCGGGAAGTCGGCGCGGATCAAGGCCGAGACCTCGTAGGTCCGGTTCGGCCGGATCGGGACCGTGCGGACAAAGCGGGGCCGGGTGTCGGCGTCGTCGATGGCGTCGCCGGCCGGCTCCAGGCGGTACGTCGCGACGCCGTCGTAGACGGGCGCCCAGACGAGCGGGACGGCCGACGAGTTGTCGAACGCGACGCCGCGCTGGCGGAGGTCGCCGTCGGGCGGGCGCAGGACTGTGCCCGGCGTGTCCGGCTCCAGGAGCGCCGTGAATCCGGCCGGTGCCGGCGGCAGGCCCGTCGTCTCCGGCACCTCCATCGTCACGTTGTCGATGGCCGAGCGGCCGACGTAGGCCGTCCCCCAGTTGAAGAACGCGGCGGCGATGCCGGCCCCCGTCGCGCGGTTGAGCCCGCCCTCGATGCCCCGGTCCTGTCCGTCGATGGCCAAGCGGACCGTGTTGGCGTCGAGGTCGTAGGTCAGGTCGATGCGGTGCCACGTGCCGGCGGCGTAGCTCGCGTCGTCGGGGTAGACGACGCCCTCGAACTCGCCCGTGGCCGGGTCGTAGTCGAGCAGGCCGATCGATACGCTGCTGGCGTCGACGTTGAGGATCACCGAGCCCACGTCCTCCTCGGTCTCGTCGGTGGCCCGGAGGAAGGCGAAACCGTCGCCCGGCACCGCGCCGTCCATCAGCAGGTCGAACCCGATCCGGACCGTGCCGCTCGTGACGACGCCGGCCACCAGCGTCGCGTCGAAGCTGAGCAGGTGGAAGTCGCCCGCCGTCGGGACGTCGGCGACGGCCACGTTCCCCGAGGCCGTCGACGCGCCGACGTCACCGAACAGCGGCTCGACGCGGACGCGCGCCTCGGCCTCCCCAAACAGACCGGTCGGGCGGAGGCCCGCCAGCCCCGGGACGGCGACCGGCGCGGCGCCTGTCGGGTCGGCGTCGAACGTGACGCGGAACACCTCGTCCTGGGCGGCGGCCGGGGCCGCGATCACGAGGAGGGCAGCGGCGAGGGCGCGGACGGTCATGGCACTCAGGGCATCGGACCGTCAACCTAGGCGACGACAACGCCCTCCCCTACCTCCCCAACATGATGGTTTCCTGCGGCTACCGCACGCGGACGACTTGGCGGACCGTGACGTCGCCGTCGAGCACGGCGCGGACGGCGTAGGGCCCAGGCGCCGCGTCGGCCGCGTCCCACACGAGTCGGTGCGCGCCGGGGCCGAGCGGGCCGTCCCACAGCGTGGCCACGCGGCGGCCGAGCACGTCGAACACGGCGACCGTCGCCACGACCGGGGCATCGAGCGCGAGTGGGATCGCGAGCCGGTCGCCGAACGGGTTCGGGCTTGGGGTGCCGAGCCCGTCCGCTTCGGGCTCGGCCGTCAGGCTCGCTGTCGCGAGATCGACGTCGTCGCCGACCTCGGCCCTCCAGTCGGCGACGACGAGCGACGAGGGCGCGGTCGTCTTCTCGAACGGGAAGGTCACGGTGTGCTCGGCGTCCGGGTACGTGCCGACGAACACGCGGTAGGTGTAGACGCCGGGCGCGGCCGTCCGCGGGACCCACTGGCGGGCCGTGACGCGCGTCGTCCGGCTGGGACGGGCCGTCGTCGCACGCGGCGCCACCAGCAGGTCCGTCGGCTGGCCGTCGGGTCCGAGCGCGTCGGCCCAGACGTCGACCGGGAGCTCGATCGCGTTCCGGTTCTTGAGGCGGGCGTCCCAGCGGAACCCGCCGCCGCCGGACGCGATCACGACGGGCGACTCCCGGGGCGCGGCCTCGACGAGCAGCGGCAGCGGCTCGGCCGTCACCGTGTAGGGCGTCCGCCAGCTCTGTGGCCCGACGCCCGTGTGCGTCACGCGGACGTGGTGGAGGCCGGGCCCGACAACGAGCGCTCGGCGCGTGTCGCCGGCGGCCCACTCGGCGCTCGCGTCGCCGTCGGCCGTCGTGTGGGGCGGCGGCGTCCCGGCGTAGCGGTCGATCCGCCCGGCCAGCCCCGGCGTCGGGATCACGACGACCCGAGCCGGGCCGACGACGCGGAACCAGTCGGGGTCGGTCGTCGGCGGGCCGTCGGGCGCCAGCGCGGCGCGGACCGTCGACGTGGCCGCGTAGGTCGGCCCGACGGCGAGGGCGTAGGCGTGGACGGGGTAGTCGGGCTCGTCGAGCCCGCGGATGACGGCGTCGGTGTCCTCCTGCTGGCCCAGGTGGAACGAGTCGGTCAGCAACGAGTCGGCGAGCCGGTGCGGGACGCCGTCGCTCGGGACGGGCCCGTCGGCGTCGTAGATCCACTGGCGCTTCAGGTCGACCACCAGGTCGCCGCTCGTCCCCACGTCCGACGTCAGCCAGGTGTAGCGGACGTCGCCCGGGAGCGGCATCGCCGGGTTGTCCGTCGTCCCGTCCTCGGCGTCGCTGTAGCCTTGGTCACGGCCGTCGATGTTGATGCCGGTGATCGTTGACGTTTCGTCGCCGTCGAGGTCGACGTCGTCGGTGTGGTAGCCGGCCGCGATGCCGTCCTCGTCGCCGCCCCAGAGGTAGGGCCCGGGCCCGTCGCAGAAGATGCAGAGGTACGAATACCGCAAGTCGCGGACGGCGGCGCTGTTGATGTCGGGCGTCCCGTCCAGGCTCTGCCCGTCGAAGAACGGGTTGCCGAACAGGTTGCTCCCCCGGTGCGGCGTCCCGACCGTCAGCACGCGCGCGACGCGGTGGCCGCCGGGCGCGGCCGGGTCGACCCACCACTGCGGCGTGCCGGCGGCGTCGCGGCGCTGGAGGTACTCGCGGATGGCGAGCCCGCCCATCGAGTGGCCCACGAGGGCCACGCGGTCGGTGCCCGGGTTGGCGGCGAGGACGGCCGCGATCATCCGCCCGAGCGCGTAGCCCTGCTTCTGGGCGGCCTCCTCGTTCGAGTCGCTCTCGCGCGCGAAGAGGCCCCCTGGCGAGTCGCCACCGTTGATCTCGATCTGCGGGTTGGCCGGGTCCTCGTTCCACCAGTTCTCCCAGTTGGCGGCGTAGACGCAGCCGGGCGCGAGCACGTTCGAGCGGTTCGTAAACGTGATCAACACGTCGTCGTCGGCCGTGTCGCGGATGCCGTCGGGCCCCGCGATCCGCTCCTCGTTCTCGGTTGCGTTGAGGACGGCGTGGAACACGTCGGCGCGCGGGCCCCAGATCGCGGCCACGTCGGGGTGGCCGGTGAACGGCTCCCACGACGTCTGGCTGCCGGTGTAGCCGTGGACGAACAGGACCGGGACGGGGCAGTCGCCGGCGGGCTGAGCGGAGACGACGGAGGCGGTGGCCAGGATCGCCAGCAAGAGAACGCGCATGGGAGCAACGGGTCGGGTCGGCAACGTACACGGCCGGGGCCGAACGGCAACGCGGGCTCGTAGCACCGGGGGCCACCGCCTGGCGCCGCCGGCCGGGGCGGCTACGGGGTGTAGCGGAGGCCGACGTAGACGATCCGCTCGTTCACGGCGGCGCCGTAGGCCGTCAGGTTCTGGCTGTTGGTGAGGTTCGTCCCGCCCGCGAGCACGGTCACGCCGAAGGTGGGAAACGCGTAGGTGGCCTGGGCGTCGAGCGTGACGTGGCTCTCGATGAGTCCCTCGGCGAACGGCATCTCGAACTGGTAGTCGTCCACCCAGCGGAGGTTGGCGCCGTAGCCCAGCGCGCGCGTGACCTGGCCGCTCGCGCCTACGTTGAACTTGTGCTCGGGCGTGTTGAACCCCAGGATCAGGTCGTCGACCTCCTCGATGTCGGCCCAGGCGTAGTTGCCCGCGAGCACGAGCGCGGGGTCGACGGCGAGCTCGAGGCCGACCTGGACGCCCTGCGAGGTCACCGACTGGTCGGCGTTGAGCCACGTCTGGATGGCCCGCGTCCGGTTGGCGAAGCCCGCGGTGCCCGGGGCCGGCGGGACGAAAAACTCGGCGGGGCTGGGAGCGCCGCCGGCCTCGCGGCCCAGGAACCGGCGCGTGCCGATAAAGTCGTCGTAGACGCTCCGGTAGTAGCTCACGTCGGCGAACAGCCGGCCACCGAGGATCCCCTTGTAGCCGACCTCGACCGAGTTCATCCGCTCGAGCCGCAGCGGCTCGATCCGCTCGCCCGGCTGCCCGAACGACGACGGCACCAGCGAGCCCGTCTCGAACCCAGCCGCCGTGTTGCCGACGAGCAGGAGCCGGCCGACGTCGAGGTAGATGAACTGGTCGAGCTGGGCCGGCTGGCGGAACGCCTGCGAAAAGCTCGCCCGGAGGTTGTGCTGGGCCGCGTCGCCGAACGAGAACACGCCCGAGACGCGGGGCGAGAACCGGGCGTCGAAGTTGCGGAACCCGTCGACGCGGCCGACGGCCGAGAGCTTGAGCGCGTCGTCGAGGAAGGCCCGCTGGAGCTGGAGGTACCCGCCGTACTCGTCGTTCTCGATCCCGTCGCGGAGCTCGCGCGTGCCGGCCTCCGCGTTCAGGAGCGGCGAGTTGGGGCCGTCGGCGTACAACGTCCCGTTGGAGCGCAGGCGCGTCAGGCGGACGCTCCCGCCGACGGCGGCGTCGAGCTCGGCCGGCAGGTCGAAGCGGTACTGGGCGTCGGCGTGGTAGATCTGGCCGTCGCTCTCGAAGCGGGGGCTCTGGCCCGGCGTCGTCGAGGCGAGCGTGGCGTCGCGGGCGGCGTCGAACCGGGCCTCCCCGATGGTCGGGTAGATGCCGGCGGTGGCCGCGGCGGCGGCCGCGTAGGCGTCCTCGACGGAGGCGCCCGTCAGCCGGGCCTGGGCGAAGACGCCCGCGTAGGTCTGCCCGTAGACGGTCGCGTAGTTCCGGCCGGCGGGGTCCGCCACGCCGTCGGCGTTGACGTAGGGCTGGAGGTTCATGAACGAGCCCAGGAAGCCCAGGTCGTAGGTGTCGCCCTGCTCCGAGTCGATGACGTAGGCCCGCGTGGTCCAGGCCTCGCCCTCGACCGTGAGCGCGGCCGTCGAGCCGCCGATCCCGTCGAACGCGTAGCGGTTCGAGCTCTGGTAGATCCCGTTGCCCTGGCCCGTCCGGAGCGCGAGCGTGGCCTTGACGGCGTCGGTGACGAGGTAGGAGGCGGTCGCGGCGAGCCGGGCCGAACGCGCCCGGTAGTCGGTCAGGACCAGGTCGCTCTCGGTAAAACCCGGCGTGAAGATGGCGCCGTCGAGGCCGAGCGCCCCGATCTGTGCCGCAGCCGGGCAGGGGGTCCCCGGCGGGAGTTGGACGAGGCACGTGGCCGACGTCAACACGACGGCCTCGCCGTAGCGGTTGACCACGTCGGCGCCGCGCGGGTCGAGCGGGGACCGGACCGACCCGTCGGCCTCGAAGTTGTCGGCGATGGTCGTCAGCGTCGCGAAGTTGGTCGCGACGTAGTCGTCGGCCTCGAAGTAGGACCCGACCACCTTGTACGCGAACCGGTCGCTGACCTTCTGGGCAAACCGGCCCTGGAACTCGACCAGCCCACGCTCGCCGGTCCGCACCTGGGCCGAGGGGCCCGTGTGCAAGAACGGGCTCAGCGTCTGGAACTGGACGACCCCGTTGAACGCGTTCGCGCCGTAGAGCGCCGAGTTGGCGCCGTAGACGATCTCGACGCCCTCGATGTCGATCTCCGGCACGCCCGTCAGGTTGCCGGCGTAGAGCGACAGCACGGGGTCCATAAAGTCGACGCCGTCGACGAGCTGGATCACGCGCTCGGCCTTGGCGCTGTTGAACCCGCGCGTCGAGATCGACGAGATGAGCATCGACGACCGGCTGACGTCGACGCCCTTGAGCCGGTCCATGCTGGCCACGATCTCGGTCGACGGCATCCGCGCAAGCTGGGCCGTCCCGATCCGCTCGATGGTCACGGGCGCCTCCAGGATGGTCTCCTCCTGGCGCGAGGCCGAGACCACGACGTCGCCGCCCTGGAGCACCTGGGGATCGAGCACGATCTCGAGGCCGCTCGTCGGGCCGCTCACGGCCACGCGCTGGGTCTCGTAGCCGGTGTACGACACGCGCAGCACGCGGGGGCCACCCGCGAAGTCAACGGTGAGGGCGAACCGGCCGTCGGCGTCGGTGGCGCTCCCGACGAACGTCCCGTCCACGATGACGTTGACGCTGGGGACGGCGCCGAAATCAGACGTGGTCACAACGCCAGACACGTTCTGAGCCGTGGCGACGGGGACGGCGAACGCGGTCAGCGCGAGGAGCGCACCGCAGAAGGCGTAGCGACGAATCATAGGTGGGTGGTGGTAAGGAGGACCGAAGAGCCCGTCGCCCCTTCACCAAATACCCACGGAAGCGCTTTCAGTCAACAGGGGCCCCCTTAACCCCCCGCCGCCTCACGACCACCTCGCCCCGACGATCCCCACCCCGACCGCGATCGCCAGCGCCTTCCCCACCGCCGGAACGACCGCCATCGGGACGAGGCCCGTGACCAGCGCCACGTGGAGGACGACCGGCACCAGCGTCGCACCGACGCGCCCGACCGACGGCGCGCGCCGCGGACACCGGTCGCTCACGTACTCGTAGACGACCAGGATGGAGCCGGCACCGGCGACCGCCCCGTTGAGGACCGCGGTGCTCCAGAACTCAGCGGCGTCGGGGGACGTCGCCCAGCCGGCAGAGCCCGCGACGCTGAACGCGACCACGGCGCTCGTCCCCACAGCCACCCCGGCGCCGACGTGGAGCGGCCACGCGAGGTCGGGCGCGATCCGCCCGGTGGCCGAGAACGCGACGTCGAGCCAGGCGAGCACGAGCCAGGGGAGCGCGAGCACCATCGCCTGCTCGGCAACGGGGAGCCCGGCCGGCCCCGGTCCGCCGCCGAGCGCCCAGGCCACCGCGCCGGTCGCCACGAGGATCAGGAAGCCGAGCGCGGGCACCCTCCGTCGACAGGACGCGACCGCGGCGGACCGGGCGGCGGCTCCGACAACGAACGGGGCGAGAGCGGCGAAGACGAACTGAGACACGGGCCGGGGTCGTGGATCCACCACGTATCGGTGGCGACGGCCGGCGCTTAACCCCCCGCCGTCACTTTGTCCAGCGCGTCTGCCCTGCGCCTCGCGCCTCGCGGGCTCGCAGTGCTCTCATTCGCGAGGATCGAGACGGACGTGCGAGTCTGGTGGCGACCCGCACTCGACGCGAGAAACGGAGTGCGCGCGCTGTCCGGGGGCCTATGGCGGTAGGCGCCCCGGCTGGGGGCTGGCGAGCGGACCGCCAGCGGGGTCGGGCTCAGGCGCCCGCCGAGTCGTCGGTTGCATAAGCAACCTGGTCGTCGGTCGGCGTGTCGATCGTGGGCAAGACGACGCTCGTCCTCTTGTCCTCGTCAGGCCTCGCGAGTCAACGCCTGCCGACCTGCGCCTCCGCGCTCGGCACCCTCGCAGTCCCCTCGGCCAGTTGGCGCTCCATGCGGCGGGCGTCGGCCGAGAAGCTCCGCGAGGCGAGGAAGACGAACACGGCCGTGAGCAGGAGCGCGACCGGGACGAGGTACAGCGCGTCGTGGAGCCCGACGGCCCGGAACGCGTCCGTCATCTCGGTCGCGCCGGCCGCGCGCATGGCGGCGCCAGCGAGCCGGTCCGAGAGGACGCCGACCACGACCGGTCCGAACGCCCCTCCAAGGAGGTACATCCCGGCGAAGTACAAGGCCACGGCCGTCGCCCGGAGCCGGGGCTCGACGACGTCCTGGATGGCCGGGTACACGCTCGTGTAGTAGGCGTACTGCGCCAGCCACCCGATCCCGAACGGGACCGCGAACGCGACCAGTGACTCGGCGCCGGCCGCCAGCCCCGCCGCCGTCGCCGCCGCCGCGACCGCCAGCGAGAGGGCCCCGTAGACCAGCCGCCCGCTCTCGGACCGCTTGTAGACCGCGTCCGCCAGCCAGCCGCCGGCCGTGAGCCCCACCAGGCCCGTCAGCCCGACGATCATCCCGGTCGTGACGGCCGCCGCGGTCAGCTCCAGCCCGAAGTAGCGCTGGATCATGGGGACGAGGAACCCGTTGCCCGCGTACGCCGCGAAGTTGATGGTGATGCCGGACAGGATGATCCAGACGATCGTCCGGGTCTGCAAGACGGTCCGGATCGGTTGCTCGATCTCGGCGCCGGCGCTCTGGACCTTCTCGCTGGCCCCGCGCTCAGGCTCCTGGATCCGGAACACGAACGCGGCCAGGACCAGCCCCGGCACGGCCGCCACCAGGAACGGGGCCCGCCAATTCCCGAACGCCTCCACCATCGGCCCGACGGTGAAGAAGGCCAGGAGCAACCCGAGCGGCAAGCCCAGCATGAACAGGCCGAGGGCCCGGGACCGCTTCTCGGTCGGGAAAAGGTCGCCGATGAGCGAGTTGGCCGCCGGGGCGTAGCTCGCCTCGCCCACGCCGACGCCCATCCGGGCCACCAGGAACGAGCCGAAGCTCCAGGCCGCCGCGTTGGCCGCCGTGAACGCGCTCCACGCCGTCAGGCCCCAGCCCATCACGCGCGCTCGGGAGCCGCGGTCGGCCAGCCGCCCCAGCGGAAGCCCGGCGACGGCGTAGACCAGCGTGAAGGCGGCGGCGATCAGGCCGAGCTGGGCGTCGTTCAGCCCCCACTCCAGCCGGATCGGCTCGTTGAGGATGGCCGGGATGGTCCGGTCGTAGAAGTTGAGGAGGTTGGCGAGGAACAGGATGCCCAGGACGCGCCACGCGTTGGGGGCCTGCTTGCCGGCGGGTTCGGGCACGAGCGCGGGGAGGGGTCCGGCCGGCAGGGTACGCCGCGCCGGTTGTGCCGTCCAATTCCGGGCCGCCGTACCGGCCGCCGGTCCCACTGCTGGCGCCTGTCGATGAGGAGGTCCGGCACTTCGGGGCCGGCGGCGGCGTTCTCCGAGTCCTTCGCCCCCGTCGCCATGATCACGCTCGACCTCCCGCCGTCCGTCGACGAGGCCCGCGCCCGCCTGCTCCTCGCCATCGCGCTGTTCCAGGAAGAGGAGGTGTCGGTCGGGCAGGCGGCCGAGATCGCAGGTCTGAGCTACCGCGACTTCCTCGATGCCCTCCGCGAGCGGGGCATCCCGGCCTACATCTACACCGAGGAGATGTGGGAGCAGGACCTCGCGACGCTCCGCAAGATGGACGCGCGGGGCGAGCCGTCGTGACGCTCGTCGTCACTGACACGACCTGCTTGATCGCGCTGGACCGGATCGACCGGCTTCACGTGCTCCCCGCCCTGTTCGACGTCGTCGCCCCGCCCGCCGCCGTCGCGGAGTTTAGACGGCGCCCCCCGTGGTTGTCGGCCCTCCCCGCCGCCGATGCCTCTCGCGTGGCCGACCTGAAAACGACCTTGGATGCTGGGGAAGCGGAGGCCATCGCTCTCGCGCTGTCGCTTCCGCAGACCACGTTGCTGATCGACGAAGTGCGAGGCCGTCGGGTGGCGACGCGCCTCGGCCTCGACGTCTTGGGCACGGCGGGCGTCCTGCTCCGAGCAAAACGGTGGGGCCTCGTCCCCGCCGTCCGTCCGCTGCGGCAGGAGCACAGCTTCCGGCTCTCGGACGCGCTCTACGCGCAGGTCGCCCGCGAGGCCGGCGAGGCCTGAACAGGCGCGCGCCCACCCCGCGAGAAACGGAGTGGGCGCGCTATCCGGGAGCCTATGGCGGTAGGCGCCCCGGTCGAGGGCTGGCAGCGCGAGGCCGCCAGCGGGTCAGGTGCCGGCCGAGGTTTCGGTGGCACCGGCGATCTAGGTCAGGTGCCGGCCGAGTAGTCGGTCGCGTAGGCGACCTGCTCGTCGGTCAGCGTGTCGATCTGCATCCCCATCGTCTCCAGCTTGACGCGGGCGATCTGCTGGTCGAGCTCCTCGGGGAGGTCCAGGACCGTCTTCGGCATGTCCTCGCCGGCCTCCCGTGCCTGGATCAGCGCGAGGTGGGCCTGGAACTGGTTGGCGAAGCTCATGTCCATGACCTCCGAGGGGTGGCCCTCGGCGGCGGCCAGGTTGACCAGGCGGCCGTCGGCCAGGACGTAGATCTTCTTGCCGTTGTCGAGCGTGTACTCGCGGTTGTCGTCGCGGATCATCCGCGTGTCCTGCGACGCCTCGGCGAGCTCCTTCAGGTTGAGCTCGACATCGTAGTGGCCCGTGTTGCACACGATGGCGCCCTCCTTCATCGAGACGAAGTGCTCGCCGCGGATGATGTCCTTCATGCCCGTCGCCGTGACGAAGATGTCGCCGACGGTGGCGGCCTCCTCCATCGTCATGACGCGGTTGCCGTCCAACATCGCCTTGAGGGCGGCGGTCGGCTTGACCTCGGTGACGATGACGTTGGCGCCCATGCCCTTGGCCCGCATGGCCACGCCGCGGCCGCAGTGGCCGTAGCCGGCGACGACGAAGTTCTTGCCGGCGACCAGGACCGACGACGCTCGCAAGATGCCGTCCAACGTGCTCTGGCCGGTCCCGTAGACGTTGTCGAAGTCCCACTTCGTCTCGGCGTCGTTGACGGCGTAGACCGGGTATCCCAGCTTGCCGTCTTCGGCCATCGCGCGGAGGCGGTGGACGCCGGTCGTGGTCTCCTCCGACCCGCCGATGATGTCGTCGAGCTTCTCGGGGAAGGCGCTGTGGACGCGGAAGATGAGGTCGGCCCCGTCGTCGAGCGTCGTGTCCGGCGTCGTGTCGATGGTCCGGTCGATGCACCAGTAAAAGGCCTCGGTGTCCTGGCCGTACCACGCGTAGATCTCGACGCCGTCGCCGTCGCCCTTGGGCCCGAGCGCGAGCGCGGCCGAGACCGCGTCGTTCGTCGAGAGCGGGTTGCAGCCGGACCACGCGACCTCGGCCCCGCACGCCTTGAGCGTCTCGATGAGCACGGCCGTCTCCTTGGTCACGTGGAGGCAGCCGGTGATCTTGTAGCCCTTGAACGGCTGCGACTGGCTGTACTCCTCGCGGAGCTTCATCAAGACCGGCATGCGGCTCTCGGCCCACTCGATCCGCTTGCGGCCCTCGGGCGCGAGTGAGAGGTCGGCGACCTTGTACTGTCCTTCCTTGTGGTCCATGTCGGGTCCGGCCGCGCCGGCGGTGTTTCAGGGGGGAGTGAAACGTACGCTGGCGGAGATGGCGTAGCCGTCAAATTCCACCGCGGCGCCGTCAATTCTGGACGAGGCTCGGCGCCGTGTCTGGAGCGCCGGCTCGCGCCCGACGCTGGACACCCGGGGCCCCGAGAGAGCGGGCCCGGACGCGAATCGTGGGATCACCCGAGGCCACGCGGGGCCGCCCTCTGCACCTTGGGGCTACCCGATCGGTTCGCCGCGCCGTGGCTCTCACCGGCCCTCCGCGACAAGCCCGTCGGCCTGTTTACCTCCCGTTCGGGACCGGCTCAGTTCGTGGTGGGATCGAGCCGGAGCCTTGAACGCAGAAGCCGCCGCCCCTGCTGTACGGGGCGGCGGCTTCGTGTGCGTGTCTGCCACGGAGAGGCCGTCCCGTTACGCGGCCCCCGGCGCTGCCGCGTGGCCGGCCGCCTGCCCGAACGCGTCGGCCAGGTCGAGCCGCTCCCAGGGGAATGCGTCGCGGCCGAAGTGGCCGTAGGCCGCCGTGTCCCGGTAGCGCGGACGGACGTCGCCGTCGGGGTCGATAAGGCCGAACCGCTCGATGATGGCGGCCGGCCGCAAGTCGACCGTCTCTCGGACCAGCTGGGCCAGCCGGGCATCGGTCCAGCCGTCCGTTGCCGTCCCGTTCGTCTCGACCCGGATCGACACGGGGTCGGCCACGCCGATGGCGTAGGCGACCTGGACCAGGGCCTCGTCGCACAGCCCGGCCGCGACCAGGTTTTTGGCGACGTGACGCGTGGCGTAGGCCGCGCTCCGGTCCACCTTGGACGGGTCCTTGCCCGAGAACGCGCCGCCGCCATGCGCCCCCTTCCCGCCGTAGGTGTCGACGATGATCTTGCGGCCGGTCAGCCCGGTGTCGCCATGAGGCCCGCCGATGACGAACGTGCCCGTCGGGTTGACGTGCAGGACGAGGTCGCCGTCGACCAAGTCGGTCGGCAGGACGTGGGGGAGGACGTGCTCCCGGACGTCGTCCTTGATCTGGGCGAGCGTGGCCGCGTCGTCGTCCGGGTCGAGGTCGTCGTGCTGGGTCGAGATCACGACCGTGTGGACGCGCCGGGGCGTCCGGCCGTCGTCGTCGTATTCGATGGTGACCTGGCTCTTGGCGTCCGGCCGGAGGTACGTCATCACCTCGCCGGCCTTGCGGACGTCGGCGAGCCGCTCGACCAACCGGTGCGAGAGCATCAGCGCCAGCGGCATCAGCGTCTCCGGATCCTCACGGGTGGCGTAGCCGAACATCATGCCCTGGTCGCCGGCGCCTTGCTCGTGGTGGAGGCCCTGGTCGCCGTCGACGCCCTGGGCGATGTCGGCCGACTGCTCGTGGATGGAGACGAGCACGCCGCAGCTCCGGGCGTCGAACTGCAGGAGCGGGTCGGTGTAACCGATCTCCTCGATGGTCGCGCGGACGACCTCCTGGACGTCGACGTAGGTGTCGCTCGTGACCTCGCCCGAGACCACCACCAGGCCCGTCGTGCACAGCGTCTCGATGGCGCAGCGGCTCTTGACGTCGCCCGCCAAGAACGCGTCGAGCAAGGCGTCGGAGATCTGGTCGGCGACTTTGTCGGGGTGGCCTTCGGAGACGGACTCGGAGGTGAACAGGATCGCCATGAGACGTGGGAGCGACGAGGGGGACGGAGGGCCCGGAAGGTAGCCGAGCCGCGTGGCCCGCCGCGCCCCGAATCCGCCCGGGCCCGGGGCCGGGCTGGTCTTCGGGGAATCTGCGCCGCGCCCTCGGCGTAAGGCCCCGGCCGGCCGCTCTGCTGGACCGATTGCCCGGTCTGGACGGGTGGCGTAGCTTTCCTGCCCTCATTGGCGCTTCCGTGCGCCGCCCCCTCCCCTCTCCCAACCCGACCCTCATGGCCGCCGAGTCCACCGAACAACGCATCAAGGAGATCATCGTCGAGAAGCTCGGCGTCGACCAGGCCGACATCACTCGCGAGGCCTCGTTCACGAACGACCTCGGCGCGGACTCCCTCGACACGGTCGAGCTCATCATGGAGCTCGAGAAGGAGTTCGACATGACCATCCCCGACGAGGACGCCGAGCAGATCGCGACCGTCGGCGACGCCATCGACTACGTCGAGAACCACAAGGAGGCCTAGGGCCGAGCCCCCTCCTCTCCTCACCGATGTCTTCCGGCGGGGCGCTGGGCGCCCCGCCGGTTTTGGTTCGTGCCCTCGGGCCCCGTCCGCGTACTCACTCCCCATGTCGTCTTCCGACCGCCGCGTCGTCGTCACAGGCCTCGGCGCCCTCACGCCCATCGGCAACACGGTCCCCGAGTACTGGGACGCCATGATGGCCGGCCGGAGCGGCGCCGGGCCCATCACCCACTTCGACGCGAGCGAGTACCCGACGCGGTTCGCGTGCGAGGTCAAGGACTTCGACGCCGCCGACTTCGTCGACCGCAAGGACGCCCGGCGGATGGACCCGTTCGCCCACTACGCCATCGCCGCCGCCGACGAGGCCCTGGCCGACGCCGGGATCGACTCGGCCACGCTGACCGAGGACGAGCAGAACTCGACCGGCGTCGTGTTCGGGAGCGGGATCGGCGGGATGAAGCTGTTCCAGGACCAGACGGTCATCTTCGCCCAGCACGGGCCGCGGCGGATCTCGCCGTTCTTCGTCCCCATGATGGTGATCGACCAGGCGCCGGGCCTGATCGCGACGCGGCACCAGTTCCGCGGGCCCAACTACGCGACGGTCTCGGCCTGCGCGACGTCGAACAACGCGATCGGCGACGCCTGGATGCTCATCCGCCAGGGCCTCGCCGAGACCGTCGTCGCCGGCGGGACCGACGCCTCGATCACCGAGATCGGGCTGGCCGGGTTCGGCAACATGAAGGCGCTCTCGACGCGGAACGAGTCGCCCCAGACGGCGAGCCGCCCGTTCGACGCCGACCGCGACGGGTTCGTGATGGGCGAGGGGGCCGGCGCGCTCGTCCTCGAGAGCCTGGAGCAGGCCCGAGCGCGTGGCGCGCGGATCTACGCCGAGGTCGCCGGCCTGGGCATGAGCGACGACGCCTACCACATCTCGGCGCCCCACCCCGAGGGCCTCGGCGCGCGGCTCGCGATGCGGCAGGCGCTCCGGACGGCCGGCCTTGAGCCCCAGGACGTCGACTACCTCAACATGCACGGGACGAGCACGCCGCTGGGCGACGTGGCCGAGACGAAGGCGATCAAGGCCGCCTTCGGCGACCACGCCTACCGGATGAACCTGTCGTCGACCAAGTCGATGACGGGCCACCTCCTCGGCGCCGCCGGCGCCGTCGAGGCCATCGCGTCAATCCTCGCCATCCACTACGGCCGGATCCCGCCGACGATCAACTTCGAGACGCCGGACCCCGACTGCGACCTGGACTACACGTTCAACGAGCCCCAGGACCGCGAGGTCACCGTGGCGCTCTCGAACGCGTTCGGGTTCGGCGGCCACAACACGTGCGTCGTGTTCACCAAGGTCGAGGACGAGGGATAGCGGCTGGCGACGGCCGCCCTATGTTCGGGTGTCCGCCGCTCTCGCCATGCCCACTGCCGCCCGCACGCCGCTCTCCGCTGCCGAGTTTTCCGAGTGGGAGGACCGCCAGCTCGACAGGCACGAGTTCTACCGGGGCGAGGTGTTCTCGATCGCTGGCGGATAGGCCCTCCACGCGCTGCTCGGTGCGCGCACGCTCGTCCAGCTCGCGGGGCAGCTCGCCGGAGGACCGTGTGAAGCCTACTCGTCCGATCTCGCCGTCGAGGTAGAGGCCGGCGCTCACTACGGTTATCCCGACCTCACCATCGTCTGTGGGCCCGTCCAGCAGAGCTCCTCTGGGCCCGCCGTGACCAACCCCACCGCCGTCGTGGAGGTGCTGAGTCCGAGCACGGCGGGGTGGGACCGAGGGGGCAAGCTGGAGCGCTACCGTCGCGTTGCGTCGCTTCAGATTGTCGTGTTCGTCTCCACCGAACACCCACACGCCGAGGCCGTCGTCCGGGACGGCGCGCGGTGGCTGCTGCTCGACCCGGATGCCGGAGGTCGCCTCCCTCTCGATCCCATCGGCGCCTCGCTCGATGTGCCGGCGCTGTTCGCCGGGATCGAGCTAGACCCGACCCCCCAGATCCGTCCCTCTGGATAAAGGACGCGACGCACGAGCCCCTGCCCGGGCTCTGCGGGTCAGGTAGCGGGTGTCGGAGGCGCGCGAGCGAGCCCGGCTATCTTCGCGGCGCCCCACCGACGCCCGCATGGACCCCGCCGCCGCCCTCGTCACCGAGCCCACCCAGGTGGCCGCCCTGCTGGCGAGCGTGCTCGCGGCCGTGTTCGCGCTCGCGCGCGTGCCCGCGCTGTCGAAGGTGTTCGAGATCATCCCGCCGGTCATCTGGGCGTACTTCGTACCAATGCTGCTGACCACGTTCGGCGTGACGCCGAGCGCGAATGAGGCGTACGACTGGTTCAGCTACGTGCTGCTGCCGTTCGCGCTGTTCCTGCTGATGATCACGATCGACATCCGCGCGATCCTGAGCCTGGGGCGGCTGGCGCTGCTGATGATGCTCATCGGGACGCTCGGGATCGTGATCGGCGGGCCGATCGCCTACCTCGCCGTCGGCCAGTTTATCGGCGAGCCGGAGACGTGGCAGGGGATGGCGGCGCTGGCGGGGAGCTGGATCGGGGGGACGGCCAACATGCTGGCGCTGAAGGAGTCGGTCGGGCTGAGCGACGCCGGGCTGGCGCCGATCATCGTCGTCGACACGGTCGTCGGATACGGGTGGATGGCGGTGTTGCTGTTCCTGTCCGGCTACCAAAAGCGGTTCGACGCCTGGGTCGGCGCCGACACGACGGCGATGGACCAGGTCAACGCGACGCTGCAAGCGCTCGACACCACGCGGCGGCCGTCGACCACGCAGACCCTCGGCATCATCATCGGGCTGGGCGTCGGGGCGGCCGTGCTGTCGCGCGTGCTCGGCGGCGCCCTCCCGACGTTGGGCGACCCGACCATCATCTCGGGCGGCACGTGGGCCGTGCTGATCGCCGTGACCGCCGGCCTGGCGCTCTCCTTCACGCCGATGCGCACGCTCGAGATCGACGGCGCGAGCCAGATCGGCTTCGCCGGCCTCTACCTCCTGCTGACGTCGATCGGCGCCCACGCCGACCTGGGCGCGGTGCTCGACGCGCCCGGCTACATGCTGATGGGCGTCGTCTGGCTGGCGGTCCACATCGGGATCCTGTTCCTGGCGGCTAAGCTGCTCCGCGCGCCGCTGTTCTTCGTGGCGACGGGCTCGATGGCGAACGTCGGCGGGGCCGCGTCGGCGCCGATCGTGGCCGGCGTGTACCTCCCCGCGATGGCGCCGGTCGGCCTGCTGATGGCGGTCTCGGGCTACGTCCTCGGCATCTACGCCGCGCTCGGCTGCGCCTGGATGCTCGGCCAGCTGGCGATGTGAGGGTTCAGGGTTCGGGTCCTGGAGGATGGGCACTCGCCTCGTAGAAAGGTGCAGGTTCGAGACGATCCGCCCGAGCGCCTCGCAGCTACCACGCGAGTTGGACCGGGCCCGGAGCCGAACCCTGAACGGCGAACCCTGAACCTCAGACGAGTTCGCGCATCATCGCGAGCGCGCGGCCGACGACAAAGAACTCGGCGTCGTCGGGCCGGGCGGACTCGTCGGCGTAGGTCCGGTCGGCGGCGCGGAAGTGGAGCCGCTCGTTGACGAACTCGAACCGGCGGATCACGACGTGGTCGTAGAACAGGACGGCCGCGAGCGCGCCGTTGGGGACGTCGCTCCAGTCCATCTCCTCGACGATGACGGTGTCCCCCTTGCGGACGCCGGCCCCGTTCATCCCGTCGTCGCTGGCGACCACGCCCAAGCAGTCGTCCAGGTCGACGTCGTCGGGCACGAGCGATGGGTCGAGCAGCAGCGGCCTGCGCGAGCGCGGCAGCGGGTGGTCGGCCGTCTCCGACGTCATCAGTCGGGCCCGCCGGCCGACGCCCTCTTTGAGCTTGAGCATGAGCACGCCCGGCGGCTCGTCGTCGGCGTAGCCCACGTCGTCGACGATCTCGATGCCGCGGGCCTCGTGCTTCGTCCGGTTGATGTAGCCCTTGGTCTCCAGGACCACCAGCATCTTGTGGACGCCGTTCGTCGACTTAATGTCGAGGTGGGCCCCGATCTCCTTGATGGTCGGCGGCTTCCCGCTGCGGCGGACGTAGGTCCGCAGGAACTCGTAGACCTGGTTCTGGCGCTCGGTGAGGCGGTCGCGCATTGGGAAGCCGCAGGGGCGGAGGGAGATACGGGCGGAGTCCCAAAGTAGGTGAAATCATTTTCACCCGGTGGATAAGGGGGGTGAAATGATTTTCACTTTTCGAGATTCGCCCAGTCCGGGCCCGCCGCTGCCGTGGGTAAGGGGGGGACTTATCCACAAAAAGAGGCCGTTCTGAGCCTTTTTGAGGGGGTGGGGTACTTTGGGGGAGCAGTGGGGAAAAGTGGGGAATCCGCCCCACAGCCTGGCGGCCCCTCCTGCGCACACCCCTCCCGGCCGTGGCCGGCTTCAAAGGACAAGCGGAGAACTCCATCGACGGGAAGGGCCGAATGCCCGTCCCGGCGAAGATGCGCCGGTCGCTCAGCCCGGACGCCAAGGAGACCTTCGTGGCCACGCGCGGCCTGGAGCAGTGCGTGTTCCTCTACCCGCTCGACGCGTGGGAGGAGATCGAGGACGCCGTCAGTGGGCTCAACCAGTTCGACCCCCAGGCCCGCGAGTTCGTCCGCACGATCTACCGCTGGGCCGAGGAGCTGACGATGGACGCCCAGGGCCGGATCGCGCTGCCGAAGTCGCTCATCGAGTTCGCCGGCCTCAAGCCCGGCAGCAAGGGGCTCGCCATTGGCGCGCTCAACCGGATCGAGGTCTGGGACCCCGACCTCTTCGAGGCCCACCTCAACGACCAGTCCGCCACCTACGAAACGCTCGCGGAGCGAGTGATGGGTGGGATCTAACCCCCCGGAGATCCCCCCGTGTCCATGACCGCCGTCCCCTCCATGCCCCGCTCCCGCCGCCCACGCCGCGCCGACCGCTCCGACCTCCAGGTCGGGCCCGGCTCCGACGTGGGCGCCGGCGGCGCGCGGGGGGACAGCGGACTGGATGCCTCCCGCTACGCCACGACCTACCACGCGCCCGTCCTGCCCGCCGAGACGGTCGCCGCGCTCGTCACCGACCCTGCCGGCCTCTACGTCGACGGGACGTTGGGTGGCGGCGGCCACGCGGCGGCGCTGCTCGACGCGCTCGGGCCCGACGCGCTCGTCATCGGGATTGACCAGGACCCGGAGGCGCTGGCCACGGCGCGGGAGCGGCTGGCGGACGCCGAGGCGGCCGGCCGGTTCGTCGCGCTCCGCGGCAACTTCGGCGACCTCGACAGCCTGCTCGCCCGGAACGGCTCCGGGCCGGGGCACGGGCGGCCGGCGGCCGGCGTCCTGCTCGACCTGGGCGTGAGCAGCCACCAGCTCGACCAAGCAGGGCGCGGCTTCGCCTACGGGCAGGACGGCCCGCTCGACATGCGGATGGACGACCGTGGCGAGACCGCCGCCGCGCTCGTCGCCCGCTTGCGCACCGACGACCTGGCCGACGTCATCTACCAGTACGGCGAGGAGCGCCGCTCGCGCGCCATCGCCCGCGCCATCAAGAGGGCGGCCCCGACGACGACCGCCGAGCTCGCCGACGCCGTCCGCCAGTCGGTCCCGACGCGCGACGAGCTCAAGTCGCTGGCGCGCGTCTTCCAGGCGCTCCGCATCGCGGTCAACGGCGAGATGGACGTGCTGGAGCGGGCGCTCCCGGCGTCGCTCGACGTGCTGGCGGAGGGCGGGCGGTTGGCCATCATCGCGTACCACAGCCTGGAGGACCGCCGCGCCAAGCAGTTCTTGCGCACCGGCCGGTTCACGGCCCAGGTCGAGAAGGACACGTTCGGCAACCCGATCACGCCGTGGCGGGCTGTCACCCGCAAGCCGATCGTGGCGAGCGACGCCGAGGTCGCCCAGAACCCGCGCGCGCGGAGCGCCCGCCTGCGCGTGGCCGAGAAAGTCGCCCGCCGCGTCCCCTCCCCCACCGAGCCCCCCGAGCGACGCCCGGGAGCGTGAGCGGCTCGCGCGGCCCCAGCCGGCCACGCCGCCCCCGTCCCCGGGCCTCGCCCTTTTTTTCGTCCCCTCCAATGCCCTCGACGTCGACCCCGTCCACCCGTCAGCGCCCGGCGCCGTCCACCCGTCAGCGCCCGGCGCCGTCCAAGCGGCGGCGCTCGGCGACTGCGAACGCCGGCCCCCTGCCGGGCTGGGCCGACCTGCCGGCCTCGCCGCCGTCGAAGCTGGCGGGCACGGCGACGCGGGCCAAGGCCGGCGCCAAGAAGGCCGGAACCGAGGCGGCCAAGAAGGTCCGCCGCGCCCGGCCGCTCGACGCCGTCCCCAGCCTGCGGTTCGGCCTGACGACGCTGCTGGTGTGCCTGGTGATCACCCTCTTCTTGGGCCACGCCTACGCGACGCGCGCCACGCTCGACGCGCTCCAGGACGCCCGCCGCGACAACGAGCGGCTCCGCCTGACGCACCAGCGCTTGCAGGGCGACGTCGACCGGATGGTCGGGCCGAGCGCGGTCCTCAACCGGGCCGCCGCGCTGGGCCTGGACGAGGGCGTCGCCTACGGGCCCACCATCCGCCTCGCCGACTGATGCCGATGCCCACCCACCACCCCGTCCGCGCGTCGCGTCCCGCGCCGGCTACGCATCTCGTACCGGCGTTGCATGCAACTACCACCTCCTTCGCTCCCTAATGCCGGCGTTGCATGCAACGTCGCTACTGATCGCCACCTCCCAAGGCCCTCCTCCCATCGCCGCTCGCGACTCCATTCTCTCTCGGCTCTACGGCGTCTTCGTGGTGCTCCTGGTCCTGCCGGTCCTGGTGGCCGCGCAGCTCGTCCGGATCCACCTGGACGAGGGCGACGAGCTGCGGGCGCAGGGCGCGCGCCAGTCCGAGAGCGTGGTCGCGCTGGCCGCCCAGCGCGGGGCGATCCTGGACCGCCGCGGCCGCGCGCTCGCCGTCAACACGGCGCGGTACGAGGTGGCGGCGGACCCGACCGTGCCCGGCTTCGAGGCCCGCGCCGACGAGCTGTACGCCCTCCTCGGCCGGCTCACCGGACAGGGCGCGGAGCATTTCCAGGCCCGTGTCAACAGCCGGTCCAGCCGTCAGTACATCGTGCTCGTCCGCGACCTCGACGAGGCCTCGAAGGAGGCGCTCGACGCGGCCGGTTTCCGCGGGCTCATCGTGAGCGGGTCGTACCAGCGGCGGTACAACTACGACACGCGCGCGGCACACGTGCTGGGCCACGTCACGCGCGACCTCGACGGCGTCTCCGGCCTCGAGATGACGCTCGACGAGGTGCTCCAGGGCACGCCCGGCCGCCAGGCCGTCCAGCGCGACCGCCGCGGCGTCGTCCGCGCCGTCGTCGGGGGGACGCGCGTCGAGCCGCGCCACGGCGACAACGTCGTGCTGACGATTGACTTGGTCCGCCAGGCCATCTTGGAGGAGGAGCTGGCGCGAGGCGTCGAGGCGGCCGGCGCGAGCTGGGGCACGGCCGTCGCCCTCGACCCCCGGACGGGCGCCGTCCTGGCGATGGCCAACGTCCCGACCTACGACCCCAACCGGGCCGGCGCGTTCTCGAACGCCGCCCGCCGCAACCACGCCGTCGTCGACCGGATCGAGCCGGGCTCGACGTTCAAGCTCGTCACGGCCGTCGCCGCGCTCGAGAGCGGGGCCGTCGCGCCTGAGGACGTGTTCGACACCGGCGCCGGCTGGCGCGTCTTCCACGGGCGGACGGTCCAGGACGCCCGCGGCTACGGCCGGATCACGTTCGCCGAGGCGATCGCCAAGTCGTCCAACATCGCCATGGCCGAGGCGGCCGAGCGGATCGGGAAGGGCCCGCTGTACCAGGCGGCCCGCGACCTCGGCTTCGGCCAGCCCACGTTCGTCGACCTGCCGGGCGAGGTGGCCGGCTCGCTCCGCAAGCCCGAGGACTGGAGCGGCGCCACGTTGACGTCGATGAGCCGCGGCTACGCCGTCGAGGTGACGCCGCTCCAGCTCGCCGTCGCCTACAGCGCGCTGGCGAACGGCGGCCTGTTGGTCCGCCCCTACGTCGTCGCCGAGCGGCGGGACCCGGCGACGGGCCGCGTGGTGTGGCAGGCGCGGCAGGACTCGGTCCGCCGGGCGTTCCACGCCGAGACGGCCGCCCGGCTGATGCCCCACTTCGAGGCCGTCGTGGCCGAGGGCGGGACGGCGCCTCGGGCCCAGGTCGCCGGGCTCCGCGTGGCCGGCAAGACGGGGACGGCCCAGCGAGCGACCGGCGGCGGCTACTCGCGGACGTACCGCGCGTCGTTCGTCGGCATGTTCCCGGCGGAGGCGCCGGAGGTCGTGCTCGCGATCGTCCTGGACAACCCGACGAACGGCTACGGCGGCGGGACGGTCGCCGCGCCCATCTTCGGCGCGACGGCGCGGCGCTGGATCGGCACGTTCCCATCCATCGCCGAGCGCGTGGCCCCCGCGGGCACCATCGCCGCGCGGACCGGCGCCCCGGTGCCCCGCGTCGACGGGCTGCCGGCCACGCTGGCCGCCCACCGCGCTCGCGCCGAGGGCCTGCGCGTCCGCTACGACGACGACCTCCCGTGGCGCCCCGTCGTCGTGCGGGACCGCACCGACTCGCTCGACCTGGGCGACGCGCTCCGCCTGGACGAGGCGGAGGACGCGCCGGCCGCGATGCCCGACCTGCGGGGCCGGAGCGTCCGTCAGGCCGTCGCGTGGCTCCGGTCGCTCGGCGTCGACGCGCGCGTCGAGGGGCACGGCGTCGTCCGCCGCCAGTCCGTCGCTGCGGGCCGCCCGCTGCCATCGTCGGTCGCGCTCACCGCCCGGGGCCGATGAGTGTGCTCCACCCCCAGCCCCCCGCGGTCCACATCCCGCCGACCGCTCTCGCCGAGCTGGTCGACGGGCTCCGCGCGCGCGGGCTGGCCGGCAACGCCGTCGGCCCGACGGACCTGTTGATCTCGGACGTCACCATCGACAGCCGTCAGGCGGCGGAGGGCGTCCTGTTCGCGGCGGTCCGCCCCGACACCCACACTGGCCGCGACGGCCACGACTTCGTCGACGACGCGCTCGCGCGCGGCGCCTCGGCCGCTCTCGTTTCCGAGAGCTGGCTGACCGAGCGCACGTCGGCACCGGCGCCCTTGGGGAAGGGTGAGCGCCTCCCCGGCGCGGCTCGCGTTCCGGCAACGGACACGCGAGCCGCGCTGGCGGAGGTTGCGGGGCACATCTTCGGACGGCCCGGCGACGCGCTCACGCTCTTGGGTGTGACCGGGACGAACGGCAAGACCACGACCGTCTTCCTGCTTCACCACCTGTTGACCACGCTCGGCAAGACGGCCGGCCTGGTCGGCACCGTCGAGAACCGGATCGGGACCGCACGCTACGCGACGGCCTTCACGACGCCCGAGGCGCCGGCGCTCCAGCGGTTCCTGCGGGCGTGCGTCGAGGGCGGCTGCACGACGGCCGCGATGGAGGTGTCGAGCCACGCGCTCGCGCTCGACCGCGTCGGCGGGCTGGCGTTCGACGTCGCCGTCTTCACCAACCTGAGCCAGGACCACCTCGACTACCACGAGACGTTCGAGGCGTACCGCGACGCCAAAAAGCGCCTGTTCGACGAGCTCGGCCCGGACGCCGTCGCCATCGTCAACGCGGACGACCCGGCGTCGGTCGAGATGACGGCCGACACGGCCGCGCGCGTTGTCACATACGGCACGTCGGCGGAAGCCAACGTCCGGGTCGACGTGCTCGACAACGCGCTCGACGGGCTCCGGCTCCGCCTGGACGGCGACGAGCGCACCTACAAGATGCTCGGCCGGTTCAACGCGCTCAACCTCGCCGCCGCCTACGCCGTCGGCCGAGCCCTCGGCTACGACCGCGAGGCCGTGCTCGACGCGCTCGCGGAGGCGCCGGGCGTGCCGGGCCGGTTCGAAACGGTCCGCGGCGGCGGGGTGCTTGGCGTCGTCGACTACGCCCACACGCCGGACGCGCTCGACAACGTGCTCGCGACGGCCCGGGAGATCGTGCCCCCAGGCAGCGAGCTGTGGGTCGTGTTCGGCGCTGGCGGCGACCGCGACCGCGGCAAGCGGCCCGAGATGGGCGCCGTCGCCAGCCGCCACACGGCGCGCGTCGTGGTCACGAGCGACAACCCGCGCAGCGAAGACCCCCAGGCCATCGTCGACGACGTCGCGCGGGGGGCGACCCGCCCCGTGGTCGAGGTCGTCGACCGGGCCGAGGCCATCGGCTACGCGGCCGACCGCGCCGCGCCGGGCGACGTGATCGTCGTCGCCGGCAAGGGCCACGAGACCTATCAGATCGTCGGCGACGAGCGCCGCGACTTCGACGACCGTGCGGTGCTCCGCGACGCCCTCACCGCTCGCGCCGCCGTCTGATGCTGTACCTCCTCTTCGAGTGGATCGAGCGGACCTACCAGCCCCCGGGCTTCCAGGTCTTCCAGTTCTCGACGGTCCGCGCCGGGCTGGCGGCGGGGACGGCGTTGCTCGTCGCCCTGTTCGCCGGCAAGAAGATCATCCGCTACCTCCGGACAAAGCAGATCGGCGAGACCGTCCGCGAGGGCGAGGACGCCGGCGCGGTGAGCCACGCCCACAAGGCCGGCACGCCGACGATGGGCGGCGTCATCCTGCTGCTGGCGCTGGCGTCGGGCGTCCTGCTCTGGGCCGACTTGACGAACGCCTACGTCTGGATCGCGCTCGGGGCCACGCTGTGGATGGGCGCCTTCGGCTTCGCTGACGACTACATCAAGACGATCGGGAAGAACAAGGAGGGGATCGCGCCCCGCGTGAAGCTGGCCGGCCAGCTCTCGCTCGGCGTGCTGGTCGCGGTCCTCATCATGTTCGTGCTCCCGGGCGAGGGCGTCTCGGACACGTTCACGTCGCTCCCGTTCGTCCCCGACGGCGGGTTCGACTACGACTTCCTGACGCCGTTGGTCGGGGTCGAGCTCGGGTGGCTCGTTTACATCCCCGTCGTCACGTTCATCCTGGCCGGCGTGTCGAACGCGGTCAACCTGACCGACGGGCTCGACGGGCTGACGGCCGGCACGGCCGCGTTCGCAACGCTCGCCATCGTGGCGATGGCCTACATCACGGGCAACGCCAACCTGGCCGCGTTCGTCAACGACGTGTTTCTGCCGGGCACCTCGGAGCTCGTCATCTTCGGGGCGGCGCTGTCGGCGGCGTGCTTCGGGTTCCTGTGGTACAACGGCCACCCGGCCCAGGTCTTCATGGGCGACACCGGCTCGCTGGCCTTGGGGGCGGCGATCGGGACGCTGGCGATCCTGATCAAGAAGGAGCTGTACCTCCCCATCGTGGGCGCCATCTTCTTTGCCGAGACGCTGTCGGTGATCGTCCAGACGGGCTACTTCAAGTACACCAAGCGGAAGTACGGCGAGGGCCGGCGGGTCTTCCGGATGGCGCCGCTGCACCACCACTACGAGGCGCTGGGCGTCCACGAGTCGAAGATCGTGATCCGGTTCTGGATCGTCACCGCGCTGCTGTCGATCCTGGCGCTCTTCCTGTTCCGGGTCCGATGACGGTGTCCGAGCTCCAGCTGCCGCCGGTCCGGCCCGAGTCTCCCGCCTCGGCGGAGGCGCTGCGCGCGGCCGTGCCCGGCTCGCGGGTGACCGTCGTGGGCGGCGCCCGGAGCGGCCTGTCGGTCGCCCGGCTCCTGGCCCGCCACGGGGCCGACGTGTTCCTCACCGACCACGGGGCGGCCGAGCCCGGCGTGGCCGAGGCCCTCGCGAAGGACGGGGTTGGGAGCGAGTTCGGCGGCCACACGGCGCGCGCGCTCGACTGCGACTGGCTCACGCTGAGCCCCGGCGTCCCGTCGACGACCAACCTGATCCAGTCGGCGCTGCGACAAAAGCGGCCGGTGTACGCCGAGATCGAGGTGGCGAGCTGGTTTTGCCCCAGCCCCATCGTGGCCGTGACCGGCTCGAACGGGAAGACGACCACCACGTCGCTCATCGCCCACATCCTCTCCGTCGACGGCCGCCGCCACGTCGTGGCCGGCAACATCGGCTACGCCTTCTCGGACTACGTCGACGACCTCGACGCGGACACGGTCGCGGTGCTCGAGGTGTCGTCGTTCCAGCTCGACCACGTGGCCACGTTCCGGCCCCACGTGGCCGTGCTCTTGAACATCACGCCGGACCACCTCGACCGCTACGACCACGACCTGGCGCGCTACGCCGCGGCCAAGTTTCGCCTGTTCGACAACCTCCAGCCGGGCGACTGGCTGGTCTACAACCACGACGACGCCCTCGTCCGCGAGCACGTCCTTGCATGGTCCGCCGAGCGCGGGCTCGTCCCCGTCGCCTTCTCGGCGGACGGCGAGCCCTCGCCCGGCGCGTTCGTGCGCGACGGCGACATCGTCCTGGACCTCCCCGCCCTCGGCACTGCGCCCGGAGGCTTGTCCCCCACGTTCCGTCCAGAGACCCTCATGCCCACGACCGACCTTGCGCTCCGCGGGCGCCACAACCTGTACAACTCCCTCGCCTCGGCCATCGTCGCGCGCGCGGTCGAGATCCGGAGCGACGTCGTGCGCGAGAGCCTGACGTCGTTCGAGGGCGTGCCCCACCGGCTCGAGACCGTCCGCACGGTCCAGGGCGTCGCCTACGTCAACGACTCGAAGGCGACCAACGTCAACGCCGTCTGGTACGCGCTCGAGAGCTTCTCGGCCGCGGACGGCGGGGTCGTCCTGATCGCGGGCGGGCGCGACAAGGGCAACGACTACCAGCCGCTCGTCGGGCTCGTCGAGGACAAGGTGACGGGGATCGTGGCCATCGGCGAGGGGGCCGAGGCCGTCGAGCGCGAGCTCGGCCCCCACACGCCCCGCGTCGCCCGCGCCGACTCGATGGAGGAGGCCATCCAGTACGCCCGGCTGATGGCCGAGGCCGGCGACACGGTCCTGCTCAGCCCGGCCTGCGCCTCGTTCGACATGTTCGAGAACTACGAGGACCGCGGCGACACCTTCAAGCGACTCGTCCACGCCCTGTAGGGGCGTATTGCGATACGCCCCTACCCGCCCTTCCCGATGTCTTCGACCACCTCCGCTCTCCCTCGCCGCCCGGCCGACCGGGCCGTGATCTGGGCCGTCTTGGCGCTGAGCGCGGCGGGCGTGCTCGCGGTGTACTCGGCTGTGTCGTTCCTGGCCGAGACCAAGTCCGGCGGCGACACCGAGGCGTTCCTGTTCCGGCACCTGGTCCGGGTCGGGCTCGCGCTGGGCGTGGCCGGGGCCCTGTCGCTGGTGAACTACCGGTGGCTGGCGCGGCTGTCGAAGGTGGCGCTCATCGGCTCGCTCGCGCTCTTGGTCGCCGTCCAGGTGCTGGGAGCGGTGACGAACGGGGCCCAGCGGTGGCTCGAGCTGGGGCCGATCTCGTTCCAGCCGTCGGACCTCGCCAAGGTGGCGCTCATCCTGCACGTGGCCGTGCTGCTGGCGCGAAAGCAGGACTACGTCGGCGACCTCAAGCGGGGGTTCGTGCCGCTGCTGGTCTGGATTGCGCCGACGGTCCTGCTCATCGGGATGGAGGACCTCAGCACGGCCGCCGTGCTCGCGGCGACGATGGGCGTGATGCTGTTCGTCGGGCGCGTGCGGCTGCTCCACATGGCCGTGGTCGGGGTGGTCGGGGCCGTGCTGGCGGTCGGGTTCTTGGCGTCGAGCCCGCAGCGGGCGGCGCGGCTCGAAGCGTGGACGGGCGTCGAGATGTTCTCGTCCAACGACGGGATCGCCATCGACAGCCAGGACGAGAACTACCAGGCCGACCAAGCCCGCATCGCCATCGCCATGGGCGGGCTGACGGGCGTCGGGCCGGGCAAGAGCGTCCAGCGCGACTTCCTGCCGGCGCCCTACAACGACTTCATCCTGGCCATCATCGCCGAGGAGTACGGGCTGATCGGCGCGCTCCTGGTCGTGTTCGTGTTCGTCTGGATCCTGGGCCGCGGCTTCCTGCGCGTCGCGCGCGGCGCGCCGGACCCGCTCGGCCTGTTCCTGGCGACCGGCCTGACGACGGCCGTCGTGCTGGGCGGGTTCGTCAACGCCATGGTCACGTGTGGACTCTTGCCCGTGACCGGACTCGCGATGCCGTTCGTCAGCTACGGCGGCACGTCGATGCTGGCGACCGGGGCGATGGTCGGCATCCTGCTCAACGTCTCGCGCCACGCCACCTCCTCCACCTGACCCCCCGTCGGGCCCCCCCCGGACGGGCGTATTGCGATACGCCCTTACCGACTTCCTCTCTCGTACGGGCGCCTTGCGATACGCCCCTACCGACCTCCTCTCTCGTGACTCCCTCCACCTCCGCTTCCGTCTCGCGCGCCGGTCTCCCCTCGGGGACGCCGCGCGTGCTGTTCGCGTGCGGCGGCACGGGCGGCCACGTGTACCCGGCCATCGCCATCGCTGACGCCGTTCGCCGGGTGCGGCCCGACGCCGCGATCGCGTTCGCGGGCACGCGCGACCGGATGGAGTGGGAGGCCGTGCCGAAGGCGGGCTACCCGATCCGCGCGGTCACCGTGAGCGGGTTCCAGCGCGGGCTCTCGGCGAGCGCACTCGCGCGCAACGCGGCGTTCCCCTTCAAGCTGGCGAAGGGGCTGTGGGAGAGCTGGCGCTTGGTCGGCGCCTTCGACCCTGACGTGGTGGTCGGGACGGGCGGCTACGCGAGCGGGCCCGTCGGGCTGGCGGCGTCGCTGCGCGGCTGCAAGCTGGTGCTCCAGGAGCAGAACGCCTACGCCGGGGCCACCAACAAGCTGCTCGCCGGCCGGGCCGACCGTGTCTTCCTCGCCTTCCAAGCGGCCGCCCCCTACTTCGGCGACGCGCCGACCGAGATCTCCGGCAACCCGGTCCGCCAGGACTTGGTCGACGTCGACCGGGCCGAGGCGCGCGCGCACTGGGACATCCCGGAGTCGGCCGACGTGCTGCTCGCGATGGGCGGCTCGCTCGGCGCCGGGCCCATCAACGGCGCGCTCAAGCTGAACCTCGACGCGCTCTTGGACGACCCACGGGCGTTCGTGATCTGGGCCGCCGGCAAGCGCTACTACGACACGCTCCGCACGGCCGTGCCGGACCACCCGCGCCTGCGGCTGGTGCCCTACCTCGACCGGATGGACCTGGCGTACGCGGCCGCCGACCTCGCGCTGTGCCGCTCGGGCGCCATCACGTGCTCCGAGCTCGCCGTCACCGGCACGCCGTCCGTCCTGGTCCCCAGCCCCAACGTCACCGCCGACCACCAGACGAAGAACGCGCAGGCGCTGGTCGATGCCGGCGCCGCTCGGCTGCTGCCCGAGCCCGACCTGACGGGTCGGTTCCAGGCCACCGTCCCGGCGCTCTTGCACGACGCCGACGCGCGCGGCGCGATGGCCGCCGCCGCTCTCGCCATCGCGCGGCCCGAGGCCGCTGCCACCATCGCCGAGGCCATCGTGGCCCTGGCCGACCCCGCGGGCCGATGAGCGAGAACCAGAACCTGGGCGAGATGGGCACGGTCCGGCGGATCCACATGGTGGGGATCGGCGGGATCGGCATGTCGTCGATCGCCGAGGTGCTCATCAACCGCGGGTTCGAGGTCTCGGGCTCGGACCTCAAGAAGAGCGACGTCACGGCCCACCTCGAAGCCCTCGGTGCCGTCGTCCACGAGGGCCACGCCGCCGAGCACGTCCAGGACGCCGACGTCGTCGTGTACTCGTCGGCGGTCCGCCAGCCGGAGGCCAACCCCGAGACGGCCGAGGCGCTGCGCCGGCTGATCCCCATCATCAAGCGGTCCGAGATGCTGGGCGAGCTGATGCGGGCCAAGCGCGGCATCGGCATCGCCGGGACGCACGGCAAGACGACCACGACCACGATGGTCGGGTTGGTGGCCCAGCACGCCGGGCTCGACCCGACGATCATCGTCGGCGGCAAGGTGGCCGTGTTCGGGTCGAACGCCGTCGCCGGCGGCGGCGAGATCATCGTCGTCGAGGCCGACGAGTACGACCGGACGTTCCTGCGGCTGGCGCCGATTGTGGCCGTGGTCACGAACATCGAGGCTGACCACCTCGACATCTACGACGACCTCGACGACATCAAGGACGCGTTCGTCCAGTTCGCCAACTCGGTCCCGTTCTTCGGCGCGGCCATCCTGTGCTTGGACGACGAGAACGTCCGGTCGGTGCTCGGGCGGATCCACCGGCCGGTGCGGACCTACGGGACCAGCCGGCAGGCGTCGCTCCGCGCCGAGTCCATCGAGCAGGTGGGCGCGGTCACCCAGTTCGACGTGTTCGAGGGGAACGAGCGGCTGGGCGGCGTCACCCTTCACGCGCCCGGCTTGCACAACGTCCGCAACGCGCTCGCGGCCGTGGCCGTCGGGCTCGAGCTCGGCGTCGCGTTCGACACCATCGCCGAGGGGCTGGCCGGGTACGCCGGCGTCGACCGCCGCTTCCAGGTCAAGGGCGAGGCGACGCTCACGGCCGGCGGCCAGACCGGCACCGTCCTGGTCGTCGACGACTACGCCCACCACCCGACCGAGATCGAGGCGACGCTCGCCGCCGCCGCGCGGGGTTGGGGCGACCGCCGCGTCGTGGCCGTTTTCCAGCCGCACCTCTACAGCCGCACGCGCGACCTGGCCGAGGAGTTCGCCAACGCGTTCTACGACGCCGATGTGCTGGTCGTGACCGACGTGTTCCCGGCGCGCGAGGAGCCCATCCCCGGCGTCACGGGCCAGCTCGTCGCCGACCTGGCGCGCCAGTACGGTCACCGCGACGTCCACTACGTCGCCGAGAAGGGGGCGCTGCCGGCTCACCTCCAGACGCTCGTCCGTCCGGGCGACCTGGTCGTGACGATGGGCGCCGGCGACGTGTGGCGCTTTGGCGAGTCGTTCCTCCAGGCGCTCCAGGCGAGCACACCCGACGAGGTCTCCTGATGGCGACACGGACCCCAGACCAGAAGAGGGCGCGTCGGCGTCGGCTCGCGCGCATCGCGGGCGGCGTCGTGCTCGCGGTCGTGCTCGTCGCCGCCTGGGTGTGGCAGCGGACGCTGCCGCTCGAACGCGTCGACGTGGTCGGCGCCGAGTACGCGCCGGCCGACGAGGTCGTCGCCCTGACCCGGGCCGTGCCCGACTCGGTCGCGCTGTTCTCGCTGTCGCCGGCGCTCGTCGCCGACCGCGCCCAGCGCCACCCGTGGGTGGCCACGGCCACCGTCCGCCGCCTGCCGACCGGCACGTTGCGGGTCGCCGTCCGGGAGCGCGTGCCGGTCGTGCTCGTGCTCGACGGCGACGGCCGACCCAGCCACTTCCTCGACGCCGACGGCTTCGCGATGCCCGCCGCCGCCGCGTCGCCGGCCCTGTTCGACGTGCCCGTGCTGAGCGGCGCCCCGCCCTACCACCCGGCCCAGCCCGTCGCCAGCGACGGCCTCCGGTCGTTCCTGGCGGCCCTGGCCCGGGCGGACGCGGCGACACAGGCGCTCGTCTCGGAAGTCCAGTGGGGCCGCCGCGCCACGCTGTGGACCACGCCCGTCGCCGGCCACGGCAGCCTGGCGGTCCGCCTGGCGACCGACGCGGGCCACGACGACCAGCTCCGCCGGCTCCGCGCCTTTTGGGACCAGGCCGTCCTGCCCCGCCCCGACGTCCGGTTCGACGCCATCGACCTCCGGTTCGACGGCCAGGTCGTGACGCGCGAGGCCGGGCCCGGCGCCCCGCCCGACTCGACCGCGGCCTCGGCCGCGACGCCCCCCGCGTAACCCTTCCCCACCCCCCCAGACCCATGCCCCACCCAAACCGTACCCCCCCCACCGGTGACCGCGTCGTCGTCGGCGTCGACATCGGCACGACCAAGATCTGCGCCGTCGTGGCGTCGTCCGACGACCTCGACCGGATCCACGTCCGCGGCGTCGGCGTCGCCGAGTCGGAGGGCCTGAACCGCGGCGTCGTCGTCAACATCGACAAGACCGTCGAGGCCATCAAGAAGGCGATCGCCGAGGCCGAGCACGCCTCGGGCGTCGTGACGCAGTCGGTCGTCGTCGGGATCGCCGGCGACCACATCCAGAGCTTCCAGAGCCGCGGCGTGATCACGGTCACGGGCGGCGAGATCAACCGCGGCGACGTCTTGCGGCTGCTCGAAGACACGAAGCACGTCGCCATGCCGGCCGACCGCGAGATCCTGCACGTGTTGCCGCAGGAGTTTATCGTCGACGGCCAGGACGGCGTGGCCGACCCGATCGGGATGAGCGGCGTCCGGCTCGAGGCCAACGTCCACATCATCACCGGGCTGGTGTCGGCGGCGAAGAACGTGTACCGCTGCATCGAGAAGGCCGGGTTCGAGGTCGACGACATCGTGCTCGAGCCGCTCGCGTCGTCGCACGCCGTGCTCCACGACGACGAGAAGGAGGTCGGCGTCGTGCTCGTCGACATCGGCGGGGGGACGACCGACATCGCCATCTTCGAGGACAAGACGATCCGCCACACGGCCGTCGTGGCCGTCGCCGGCAACAAGGTGACCGACGACCTGCGCAAGGGGCTCGGCATCTTGCACGACCAGGCCGAGCGGCTCAAGCACGAGTACGGCGTGGCCCTCGCCGACATGGTCACCGAGGACCAGGAGATCCAGATCCCCGGCATCGGCGGGCGCCCCGACAAGTCGATCGGGCAGTCGACGCTGGCCCAGATCATCCAGCCGCGCCTGGAGGAGATCTTGGAGTTCGTGGCCATCGAGATCAAGCGCTCCGGGTACGGCCGCCACCTGTCGGCGGGCGTGGTCCTGACCGGCGGCGGCGCGCTCATCCCGGGCACGGCCGAGCTGGCCGCCGAGATCCTGGGCTTGGAGGCCCGCGTCGGGCGCCCGCTGGGACTGGCCGGCGGGCTGGTCGAGGAGGTCGACGACCCGAAGTACGCGACCGGCGTCGGGCTCGTGCTCCACGGCCTGCGCACCGGCGCCGGCCGCGGCACGTCGCTGCTGATGCCCGACACCGACGACGCGCCCCAACCGGCCGCCGAGCCCGCCAGCGTCGGCGACGGCTACGACTCGGACCCCGACGGGCTCGTCCACAAGATCGCCAGCCGCATGCGGAGCTGGTTCGACGAGCTCTAGACCTAGACACACCTTATCCACACCGCGGCGGCAGGGCTGCGGAGCCGGTACCTTGCCGGTTGTCCTGCCGCCAACCCAACCCTGGCAAGACACACCCCCTCCGGAGGGACATACATGGACGACTTTAGCACCCGATTCACGTTCGACGACGACGCCCAAGACACGGCCCTGATCAGGGTAGTGGGCGTCGGCGGCGGCGGCGGCAACGCCGTCAACAACATGCTCACGAAGGGCATCCACGGCGTCGAGTTTATCGCGATCAACACGGACGCTCAGGCGCTCCAGGCCAACCAGGCCCCGTCGAAGATCCAGGTCGGCCGCGAGCTGACGAAGGGGCTCGGCGCCGGCGCCCGGCCGAGCGTCGGCGCGAACGCGGCCCAGGAGAGCCATCGCGAGATCGAGACGGTCTTGGAGGGCTGCGACATGGTGTTCGTGGCCGCCGGCATGGGCGGCGGCACCGGCACCGGCGCCGCGCCCGTCGTGGCCGCGCTCGCCAAGAAGATGGGGATCCTGACGGTGGCCGTCGTGACCAAGCCGTTCACGGCCGAGGGCCGCAAGCGGTCTCAGATGGCCGAGCAAGGGATCGCCCAGCTCCGCGAGGTCGTCGACACGTTGATCATGATCCCGAACGAGCGCCTGCTCGACGTCGCCGACGACGACACGACGCTCGTCGAGGCCTTCGAGATGGCCGACGACGTGCTGTACAACGCGACGCGCGGGATCTCGGAGCTGATCACGGTCCACGGCCTCATCAACCTCGACTTCGCCGACATCCGGACGACGATGCTGGACGGCGGCACGGCGCTCATGTCGTCGGCGATCGCGTCGGGCGAGCGCCGCGCCGAACGCGCGGCCAAGGAGGCGATCTCGTCGCCGCTGCTCGACGGCATCTCGATCGCGGGCGCCCGCAACGTCCTCGTCAACATCACGGCCGGCATCGACCTGGGCGTCCGGGAGGCGACCCAGGCCACGTCGGTCATCCAGACCGAGGCCGGCGACGAAGCCGAGGTCATCTTCGGCACCGTGATCGACGAGACGTTGGGCGACTCGCTCCGCGTGACCGTCATCGCGACCGGGTTCGACCAGTCGGCGCGCCGAGCGGAGGAGGACGAGCCCGCTCGGCGCCCGCGCGTGACGCTGGGCTCGACCGACGACGCCCCGTCCTACAAGGGCGAGGACAGCCTCCGGACGCTCGACGTGCCGGCCTACGAGCGCCGCGCCGCGCCGCCTCCCCACCCCGACCGCACGCGCGTCGACGAGGAGGTCTCGAGCCGTGACGGCGAGGAGCGGCGGCCGTCCAACGTCCGCGCGCTCCCGAGCTCCGACGTCCCCCGCCGCGAGCGGATCAACAAGGAGGACACCGACGTGCCGGCGTTCCTGCGCCGCATGATGGACTAGAGCCGGTGCGTCAGTGGTCAGTGCGTCAGACGACGGCTGTGGCCATCGACGCGCCGATCACTGATTTTCCTGCACGTTTGCCAGTGACAGACCCCTGACACCCAGCGTCCCGATCCTCCGGGCAGGGGCGCGACTGATCCCCCCGGACAACTTCGCCAGGGTTGTCCCGAGGCCCCGCCGGATCTCCGCCCGGCGGGGCCTCTTCTGTCCGGTCGTGAAGGGCGAACGGGGTGGCCCGGCGTGCGTACTGTCGGCCGGCCCCCTCTCGCCCGTGCTCCGTCTCCTCGCTTTCGCCGTCTTCGTCGCGGCCCCGCTCGCCGCCCAGGCCCCGCCTTCCGGCGCCGACTCGGCGGCCGTCGACACGGCCGATGCCCGCCCCGTGGGCGTGCTCGCCCGTCTGGACTCGGCGGCGCTCGCGCCGTCCGGCCCGTTCCCCCCGCTGGCGCCGTCGTTGGCCGGCGTCGTCTGGAACGCTCCGCCCGACACGGACGCAGCCGTGGCCGACTTGGTCGCGATGCGTCGGGCCGGCGTCCGGATGGTCCGCACCGACCTCGTCGCCGACACGCTGGTGCTCCGGGCGGCGAGCCGGCTCGGCATCGCGGTGTGGCAGGACCTCCCCGTCAAGGGGTTGCCGGCCATGTTCCTCCGACGCCGGACCGACGACGCGGCCCGGCTGCTCGCCGACGCGCTCGACCGGGCCCGGCCGTACCCGGCGGCCCGGCACTTCGGGCTGGCCCAGGCGAGCGACACCAGCGACCCGAACGTCCGCCCATACTTCGAGGCGCTGACGGCGCTCGCGCGCGACCGCGGCGCGGCGGGCACCCGGACGTACTACGTCAGCCGGTTCCCCCAAGACGACCGCGCCGCGCAGACGGTGGACGTGGTCCTGCTGGACGCCCGGGAGCGGGACCCGATCGAGACGTTGCGCCGGTGGCGATCCCGCCGCGACACGCCGGTCGGGCTGGCATCGATGGGCGTCGGGGTCCGGCCCGGGCAACCCGGTGGATGGCGGACGCTGGGGACGGAGGCCGCCCAAGCCCGGACGCTCGAGGACACGTTCGGCGCGCTCCTCGCCCTCGCCGAACCGCCCCAAGCCGCCTTCGTCTACCGCTGGCGCGACGCCGACGCCGACCGTGTCGAGCGGGACCAACGTGCCGAGGTCGCCGGCACCCGGTTCGGACTGCTCGGCGAGGACGACGAGCCCCGGTCGGCGCTCGGCGTGGCGAGCGGGTTCTGGACTGGCCGCCAGCGCGTGTTCGCGTTCGACGCGGGGTCGGAAGCTCGCCAGGAGCGACGCGCGTCGCCGCTCCTACTGATCGGGTGGGGGTTGGTGCTCGGGCTCGGCGCGTTCTACGCCGGCGCGCCGCGGCTGAGCTCGCTCGCCCCGCGCTACTTCGGCCGCCGCGACCTGTACCGGGAGGCCGTCCAACGGGGGTTCGACCTGTCAGCGTCCGAGACGTCGGGGCTCGCGCTCGCGCTGACGCTGGCGTTCGGCGTGGTCACGACGTCGGCGCTGCGGGCGCTGGCGCGGACCGACGCGCTCGCCGCCGCGACGGCCTCGTGGACGCTGGACGGTCAGGCCCAGTTGACGGGCCTGCTCGGCCAGCCGCTCACGCTCGTCCTGGTGCTCGCGTTGGGCTACGCGGGCTGGCTGCTGCTCTCGATCCTCTGGCTCAACGTGATCTCGGGACGGCGGCGGCTCCGCCCGGCCCAGGCCCTGTCGCTGGCGGTGTGGTGCCGGTGGGGCTGGCTCCCGCTCATGGTGGTGTCGCTCCTGCTCGGCAGCATCGACCCCGGGCTGGCGACGCTCCTCGCCCCGACGTTCTTGGGGGTCGGCCTCCTGATCGAGATCGTCGCCGGGTACAAGATGATGTGGGACCTCCAGGCCGTGACCTACGCGCCGCCGGCCCGCGCCGTGCTGGTCGGGTTCGGCGTCCCGTTCCTGCTCGCCGTGGCGGGCTTGGTCGCGCTCGGCGTCACCTCGACCGACGAGGTCGGGTTCCTGTGGCACCTGGCGACGCGGGGGTGAGCCGTCCGAGTTCTGGCGCGTGCCTAGCTTGCCGGCGCCCCCCATCCCAACTCCGTGGCCTCCTCGAACCAGCCTCAACCCCTCGGCGCCGTTCTGTCCGAGCTCGTGGACCGATACGGCTATCGCGAGCGGTTCGACGCTGCCCGGGCGGTCGAGGCGTGGCCGGCCCTCGTGGGCGACGCCATCGCGGGCGTGACCGAGCAGGTCTGGATGCGCCACGGAACGCTCTACGTCAAGATCCGGTCGGCGGCGTGGCGGCACCAGCTCCAGTTCCAGCGCCAGCAGTGGCGCGAGCGAATGAACGCCCACCTTGGCCGAGACGTCGTCGACGAGGTCGTCTTCCGATAGACCCGGCGGCCGCGGCGCGGACCGCTCTGGGGCGGCTCCGCTGCGTTACTCGGCGGCTTCGCCGTTCCGGATCTGGTCCTGACGGCCCCACGCCGCCATCGACTCGAGCACGGGCTGCAAGGACCGACCCCGAGCCGTCAGCGCGTACTCGACGCGGGGCGGGACCTCCGCGTACACCGTCCGGGTGACGACGCCTTCGGCTTCGAGGTGGCGGAGCCGGTCGGTCAGCGTCCGCGCGCTGATCCCACCGAGCGACCGCCGGAGCGCCCCGAACCGCACGGGCTCGTACCGGAGGAGGTCACGGAGGATGAGGAGGGTCCACGTCCCCCCAAGGACGGTCAGGGAGTACTCGACAGGACACGGAGGTTCAACGGTGCTCATTCTACACCTGGTGCGAGATTCGTAACTGGTTGCGATGTGCCACGGGGAAATCTACGTTGCCGGCGTCCCCACTCCCCTCTTGTCCGATGGCCGCTTTTCTCCTTCGAGGGTCGTCCCGCCGCCAAACGGTCGGGCTCTGGGGCGCCTGGGTCGTGACCGCGTTCATCCTCGTCCAGGCCGGCCGCTCGCTTGCGAGCCCGGTGGGGTTCTCGGGCTACTTCGGGTTGCCATTGGGGCCCGGCGAGGGCGTCGGCTTCGTCCTCGTGTACGGCGTTCGGGCGCTGTTCCTGGGCGTCTGCACCGCGGCCCTTCTTCTCCAGCGACGGTGGGGCGCCGTCTCCACGTTCGCCTTTGCCGCGACGGTCATGCCCATCGGCGACCTCGCCCTGGTCGCGAGCGCGGGAGGGCCCGCGCTTACGGTGGCGCGCCACGCGTTGATCGCCGTCGTCCTGTTCGGAACGGGCTGGCTGCTGCGCGAGCATTCGGCGCTCGAGCCCGGCGATGGACGCTAGTCGAGCGGGACGACGTCGAGGTAGTCGCCGTCGGTGCGGAGGGTGACGGCGAGCGGCCGGTTCGTCTCGTTCGTCCAGTACCACCCGTGGAGGCCGTCGGCCGTCGCAGTCAGCGTGCCTTGGTCGGACCACGCGCCGGCGGCGGCCTTGTAGCTCTCGCTCGCCGCGGCGTCGGGCCCGCCGTGGAGGTCGTAGCCGACCGTCCCGCGGTCGGTCGCCCACGAGTAGGCGACGTCGGCGCCGGCGCGCATGACCAGCTTGACCTCGAGGTCGGCGCCCGGCGCGATCTCGACGCGGGTGGTGTCCTGACGGTCCGTCGGCCCGGTCGTCGCCGCGAGCAGGGCCTTGGCCGATGACTCGCTGGCGGTCTCGGTGGCGGCCGTCTCGGCCGCGTCCTCGGCGAGCGCCATTTTGACCTCGCCCATCTGGGTCAGCCCGAGCACGCGCCCCAGGCCGGTCGGGTCGACGCCGTACTCGGCGGGCAGCACGGCGACGACCAGCAGGAGCGTGGCGACGAGCGCGGCGAGCACCGTCGAGCGGAGGAGCGCGCGCGACGACGGGAGCGCGTCGGGCGGGGGTGGAGCGGTCCGGGGCATGGGTCAGGCGAGCAAGAGGTACCCGGCGACCTGGGTGCCGGTTAGGACAAACCCCGCCGTCATCACGGCGACGTTGACGGCATAGGCGTGGCGCGAGAAGCTGGCCGTCCGCCGCCAGGCGCCCATCGCGATCAGGATGGCCGCCAGCGCCAGGATCTGGCCGGCCTCGACGCCCACGTTGAAGGCGACGAGGTTGGCGACGAGTCCCTCGGCCGGGAGCTGGAACTCGAGCATCTTGGTCGCTAGCCCCAGCCCGTGGAACAGCCCGAACACGAGCGTCGCCACCTTGGCATTCGGCTCGAATCCGACCCACCGCTCGAACGCGCCCAGGTTGTCGAGCGCCTTGTAGACGACCGACAGCCCGATCACGGCGTCGACGAGGTACGCGCTCACGCCGACGCCCGTCAGCACGCCGACGAGCAGCGTCACCGAGTGGCCGACGGCGAACAGGGTCACGTAGACGCCGACGTCGCGCAGCCGGTACAGGAAGAACACGACGCCCAGCAAGAACAGGACGTGGTCGAGGCCGGTCACCATGTGCTTGGCGCCGAGGTACGCGAACGGCATCAGGCGGACGCCCGAGGTCGCTTCGATGTAGCCCTGGTCGCCCTCGGGCACGCCGTGGGCGGCGGCCTCGGGGACGAGCAGGAGCGCGAGCGGTGCGAGCGCCCACAGCCAGCCGGCGGACAGAATGGGGAGTCGGCGGGTCATGGTCGGTGAGGCAAGAGGGGCACGCGAGAAGGAGCTGGAGCCATCTGCCCCTCGCCTTTCCCCACATGCCCCCTCCGGGCTACTCGCAGGTCGTCGTCGCGCCGGCCTCGCAGTAGAGCGCCCACCACGGCTCGAAGGCCGACGAGTCGACGGCCGCCAGGCTCATCGCCAGCAAGTCGTCGGCGTCGGTCCCGTAGCGCAAGTGCATGTGGCCGGGGTCGCCGTGGGGCGAGCGCGACACGACGGCCGTGTAGTCGCCGCAGTCGCCGTCGTACGCCTCCGTCTGCTCGAACACGTCCCAGATCGACGTCTTGGACTCGGCCGGGAAGTAGTGGGGGTCGGGCCGGCTCCCGGCGTACTGGTAGCCGCAGTCGGCCACCAGGCGGTCGGGGTCGTCGTGGGCGTAGAACGCCATCCGCGTGCCCGTCCCAGCCTCGTCGGTGGTGGCGAGCCGAATGCGGCTGAGGTTGCGCGGGTCGTCGCGCGTGGCGACTTGCTCAGGGTCCATCTCGTACTCGCCGTCCATGCCGAGGTAGGTGAAGGCGTGGCCACCAACGTGGGTGTGGCCCGCGGCGGCCGTGGCCCCGTCGTGGGTGTGCGTGTCCGGGCCGTGCTCGTGGTCGGCGGACGCGGCGGAGTCCTGGCACCCGGCGAGCGGCAGCCCGACGAGGGCGAAGGCGAGGAGTGGGAGTCGGAGGGAGGTCATGTTGTGTGGTTCAATTTGAGGGGGAGTGGATCGGGACACGGCGCGCCGTGTCCTCGGGGAAGTGCCGTGCCCTCTGGCACGCTGAAAGCCGGGAGGATCAGAGGCCGACGGAGACGCCGACGGTGAGCCGGCGCGGCGGGGCCGGCGCGTAGTTCAGCGTGCCGAACCCAGCGAAGACGGCCTCGGCGTAGCGCGCGTCGAGCACGTTGTCGACCTGGGCGAACAGCCGGCCGCGCTGGGCCAGCCGCGCCAGGTCGTAGAAGACCGTCAGGTCGGCGACGGTGTAGCCGTCGTACTGGACCGAGTTGTCGGCCTCGAGCTGGTACGGCCCGACGTGGTGGACCTGGACGCGCCCGCCCAGCCCCATCGGGGAGGCGTAGTCGAGGGCGACGGTCGCCGTCCGCTCCGGGACGCCGGTCAGCTCGCGGCCGACGAGGGCGGCGTCGGGGTTGGTGCGGATCTCGGTGTCGAGGAGTCCCAGCGCGACGCGCGCCTGGAGCCCGGGGAACGGGCTCGCCAACGCCTCGGCCTCGACACCCCGCCGCCGCGTCTCGCCGGCGTTGCGGAAGGTGGCCGAGCCCGGCGGGTCCTCGACGATCTCTTCCGACGTGTCGAGCTGGTACCCGACGACGTCGAACCGGACCGGGCCCGCGTCGAACGTCGCGCCCACCTCGACCTGCCAGATCTCGGCCGGGTCCACGTCGAGCGTCGCGTCGTACTTGTCGGCGCCGTTGGGCAGGATGTAGCCGTTCGTCGCGCTCACGCGGAGGTCGAGCCCGCGCGCGACCGTCGACCGAATGCCCACTTTGGGGCTGAGGTGGCTGTACCCGTTGAGGTCGCTCTGGAAGGCGGCCGCGCCCGGGTCGGCGTTCTCGTAGTCGCCGAAGAACGTGTCGAACCGCAGGCCGAACGTCGGGCGGAACAGCGGCGTCGGCGTGAGCTCGGCCTGGACGAAGGCCGCGGCGTTCTGGATCGTGAAGTCGCGGTCCTCCGTTTGCTCCTGGCGGACCCTGTTCTGGGTCGCCCACCGTCGCCGCTGCGTCCGCTCGGAGTACACCTCGGCACCGACGACGAACTGGACCGGCACCGAGGCCAGCGCCGTCTGCCCGTTGAGGCTCGTCCCGCCGCCGAACACGTCGCGCTGGTTGAACCGCTCGGACTGACCGCCGACGCTGTAGCCGAACTTGGCGAACCGCGTAAAGTCCTGCTGGACGGCGTAGCCGTACGTGAGCAGCCGGAGCCGGTCCGAGAACGAGTGGTTCACCCCGACGCGCTCGGCGTAGAACGTCTTGGCGCCGCCGTCGTCTTCGGCGTTCGGCCCCTGGAGCCGGCGGGCGTCGTCGTCGAGAAACTGGTTCTGGGGAATGTAGCCCGGCCCGTTCCACTCGCCGCTGTGGCCCCTCAGCGACAAGTTCACGTCGGTCCGGTCCGAGAGGTCATAGGCGAAGCGTCCGGCGACCGTGCCCTTGAGGTAGCGCGAGTTGGCCGAGTAGCCGTCGGTCGAGAAGAACTGGAACGCGAGGTTTGTCTGGAGCGGGCCAAGCCCGCCGCCGAGCCCGACCCGCTCGCCGAGCGCGAGCTGGGCGTCGAGCGTCTCGTAGGCCCCGCCGCTGACCGACACGTCGCGGTACTCCCCGCCTTTGCGAGTGTCGAGCGCCACCGTCCCGCCACGTGCGAAGTTGCCGTAGAGCGCCGACGACGGCCCCTTGTAGACGGCGATCCGCTGGAGCTCGAGCGGGACGAGCACGTTGAGGTCGGCGTAGCCGTCGGCGTGGCCATCGGCCTCGTTGAGCGGGACGCCGTCGACCTGGACGGCGACGTCGCCCCCGTGGCCGCCCTCGCCGAACCCGCGGATCGAGAACACGTCGGCCACGCCGCCCTGGCGATAGGCGCCGAGGTCGACGCCCGGCACGCTCTCGACGAGTCGGAGCGGGTTGTCACCGACGAACGTCCGGATCTCGCGGGCCGAGACGACGTGGGCCGTGGCGGCGGCGTTCTGGGGCAGGAACGCCTCGCCCTTGACCGTGACCTGGTCGAGCGTCACCGTCCCCTCGGCGAGGGAGAAGGCCACACGCGTCTCAGCGCCCGCGCGGACGGTGACCGTCTGCGTCTGTGACCCGTAGCCGATCAGGGTCGCGCGGACCTGGATCGCCCCGACCGGGACGGCGGCGATGGAGAAGGCGCCGTCGGCGCCCGAGCTGGCCCCGAGCGCCGTCCCGACCACGACGACGCTGGCGCCGGGAAGGGGGGCGCCGCCGTCGGCTTCGGTGACGGTACCGGCGAGCTGGCCGGAGGACTGGGCGAGGGCGCTCCCTGAGAGGAGAGCCACGAGGAGGGTGAGCCGCGCGAGGCGGCGGAGTGTGAGTGTCATCGAGAAGAAGTCGGTAGAGAGGTCGCGCCGTGCCCTTCGGGCACGCGCGGAGGCAGACGCCGCACGCCTCGTGCAACGCGGGGCCGGACGGCGTCCGGTGTGTTCCAGGAGCGCCGTGCGGCGCTCGTCTAGCCGCGCCGGATCGGCGGCGGCGTCTCTACCGAGAGGTCGATGGACTCGAGGGCCTCCGCGTCGTCGCCGAAGGCGGCGACGGCGAGGGCCGGGGGCGCCGGGACGGCGGACGTCGCCGGCAGCCGGTGTTTGTCGAGCGAGACCGTCACCAGAACGGCCGGCACGGACGGGGGCTCGTCGTGGCTGTGGGTGACGCCGTCGTGCTCGTGGAGCCCGCCGTTGGCCTCCGCCAAGACGGTCTGGCCTGCTGGGAAGACGTCTGGGGCCGGCGCGAGCCCTTGTGCCTCGTCGCGCTCGTGCCTTTCCTCCCCGTGTTTGTGGCCGTGTGAGCGGCCCCCATGCGTGTGCCGCTCCTCCGGCCGGAGCGTCGGCAGGACGTGGGCGCCGGGCGCGACGTCGCCCACCACGTGGGGAGCCGCCGGCGCGGGCGGACGCGCGTGCTCGAGCGCGAGGTGGGGCGCGAGCCGCCAGCCGTGGCCCGCGGCCGTCCCACCCCACGCCGCGAGGTAGCCCACTAGGACGGCGACCGCGAGCGCCCCGCGCAGGGCGCGGGCACGTCGGGTGGCCATCGGGGTGGGCCGAGCCATCTAGCGCGTGGCGCTGGCGGCCCGGATGGGCGTGCCCTCCAGCGACGCCATCAGCGTCCGGGCCTCGGCCGCCGTGCTCGGGCTCTCGACCTCGAGGTGGCCGTCGAGCGCGAGCCGGAGGTGGCGGGTGGCCACGTCCCGCTGGCCGGCGGCGTCGTAGATCCGCGCGGCGCGGTAGTGGACCATCGCGTCGCCCGTGCCGAGCCGCATCGCGCGCTCGATGTAGGGGATCGCGGCCTGCGCGTCGCCGGTCTTGTACAGGGCCCAAGCGTACGTCTCGTTGGCGTGGAGGTGGCCTGGCCGCCGGGCCTGCTGCGCCTTCGCCATTACCAAGACGCGGTCGAGGTCTCGGTCCTGGTCGGCCAAGAAGTCCGCCTCCTCCATGTCGACGATCTCGCCCATCTCGCGCGCCGCGTGGAGCGCGTCGAGCACGCGGCCGGCTGCGGCCTCGGCCTTCCGCTCGTCGCCGGCGGCGGCGTAGGCCTCGACCAACAGCTCGTCGATCAGTTCGAGCGGCTGGAGCGCCCGCGCCTCCTCCAGCTGACGGACCGCCTCGGCGGCGTCGCCCCGGACGAGGGCGACGTGGCCGAGCCCGGCCAGGGCCGGCGCGAAGCCGGGCCGCTCCTCCAGGATACCCTGGAAGATGTAGCCCGCCGTGTCCGGCTTGGCGGCGCCGAGGTAGAGGTTGCCGAGCTGGTAGAGCGCCCAGGCCCGCTCGGCGCGGCCGGACGGAGACGCGTCGGCCGCGAACCGCATGGCCTCGATGGCGCCCTCGGTGTCGCCGTGGAGCTCGCGGAGGTAGCTCACGCGCGAGTACGCCGGCAGCCCCGGCTTGAGCGCCTGGAGCTCGTCGGAGACCCGGACCGCCTCGTCGTACTCGCCCAGCTCGACGAGCGCGTCGACGAGCGTGCCGTGGACGTAGGCGTGGTGGGGGTACTCCTTGAGCAGCTCGCGCGACAGGTCGCGCCCGTCCTCGAAGCGGTGGAGCACGTTGAACAGCGAGGCCTGGAGCGTGCGCGCGTAGTAGTGGCTCGGCTCGCGCTCGACGGCCTCCTCCAACAGCTGGCGGGCCTCGGGGATCGTCTCGGTCTGGGTCCCGCGCTCGCCTCCGAGCTGGATCAAGGCGTGGGCCAGACGGACGCGGGGCTCGACGGCGTCGGGGTCGCGGCGGAGCACGGCGCGGTAGTACTCGACGGCGGCCTCGGCGTCGTCGAAGCGGTCGCCGGGGGCGACCTGCGAGAGGTCGTCGGGGAGCGGGGCCTCCTCGCGGGAGGTCCACATCCAGGCGACGATGCCGACGGCGGCGATCACCAGGCCGATGGCGAGGAAGCGGGCAGTACGGGGAGTCATCGAGTCAGTCGGTCGGTCCAAAAGAAGGGGGCGGAGCGCGCGGCTCCGCCCCCAGAGGCGCCGGCGGCGGGGCCACCGGCTACGTCCTACACGTCCGCTAGCGGACGACGGTCGCCCGCTTCGTGGTCACCAGCTCCCCGTCCACCATCAGGCGGTAGAGGTAGGTGCCGGCGGCGAGCGACGACGTGTCCCACGGCAGGTCGTGGGTGCCCGGCTGGAAGTCCCGGTCGGCCAACGTCTGGACGCGGCGGCCCTGGACGTCGTAGACGTCCAAGCGCACCGTGCCCGAGCGCGGGAGCTGGAACCGGACCGTCGACGTGGCGGAGGCCGGGTTCGGGAAGCTCTGGTCCAGGATCATCCCCGAGGGAGCGCCCACGCCCAACCGGCCCGACGTCGAGAAGTTGGCGCGCGGCGCGTCGGCCGTCAGCTGCTTCACGTAGTCGTAGCCCCGGTGGGGGTTGGCGAGGTACGGGAAGTCGCCCCGGAGCGGGAGGTCGTTCATGGTCGGCCCGGCGAGGAACGCCAGCTCGGAGAGCGTCTGCGGCGTCACCAGCGCGCCCATGTAGTCGGCGCCGGTGTAGTCGTCCTCCAAGACGCCGACGGCCGTCAGGACCAAGCCGCCGACGGCCTGGAGCGCGATGCCCGTCACGTCGTCCTCCAGGCGGCGCCCGTTGGGGAAGCCGTCCATGTGAGGGATGAACTCGACATCGGTGTTAGCGAAGTCCGCCACGGTGAGCCCGATGGCCGCCGCGCGGAGCAGGCCGAGCCGGGCCCAGTCCGTGAACTCCTCCGAGGTCCGGTCCGTCGTCGGGGTCGCCATGTTCAGCCGCAGCATGTCGCCGCCCCACAGGCCGCCGTCGGGCGTCTGCGTGATGGGCAGGAAGTTGTGGATGAACGGCTTGCCCGCGGTGAGCGGGTTGCCCCCCGTCTTGCCCGTCACGAGCTGGTACGGGGCCAGGTTCGGGACGCCGAAGTAGAAGATCGGGAAGATGTCCGCCAGGCGGGGCTGGTTGTTGCCCGCGAGCGCGGTCACGCTGCCGTTGCCGAGCGGGCGGAGCGGGGCGGTCGCGTCATCGAAGGCGGTCCCGGCCACGAACGAGGCGGGCACGTCGCCGGCCACGATGGCCTCGACGATGTCGTAGAGCCCGTCAAAGTCGGTCTCCTCCCCCACGAAGTTGGTGTTGAAGTTGAAGCCCTCGCTCCCGTCCCCGTCGAGGTCGGCGAAGACGCCGGCGAGCGCGTTGGCCTGGATCGACAGGTCCTCGCTGAGGCCCGGGACGGCGCCGCCGAACTGCCCGTTGCCCATGTAAAGGCCGAGCTCGGGGTTGGCGAAGTACTGGATGAAGTCCTGCTCGTCCTCCGAGTAGGGCGACGTGTAGTTCCAGTAGTCCTTCTGGCCGATCGGGATGATGGCCTCGTTGGTCAGCGGCATGCCCAGGCGCGAGACCTGGATGTAGTTGCCGGACGCCATCGGCTGCGGGTTCTGCGGGTCCGACGACAGGCTCGTGAACTGCGGCCGCGAGGCCGAGGCCCACACGCCGATCACGAAGTTGGGGTCGAGGATCGACTCGGCGTCGTCGGCCGACATCCCGTCCTTCTGGAGCATCGCGATCGGCACCTTGATGACGAGCGAGTGCGTGTTGAACCCGGCGACGGCGTCGCGGGCGTTGTCCGGGTTCGACGGGTCGTCGCCGTACTGGTCGCGGACGCCGCCGAGGTCGAAGATGCCGCCGAGGTCGACGAAGAACGGGTCGTCTCGGGGGCCGGCGAACACGGTCTCGCCGGTGGACGCCGTCATGATGGCGTCCGTCGTGAGCGCCTCGTAGGTCGTGCCCAGGCCGGGGCCGGCCTCGATCGAGCGCGGGCCGATGTTGGCCGGCGGCGTCTTGCCGTCGGTGATGATCGTCTGGAACGACATGCCGCCGTCCGTGCTCTTCTCCAGCGTGTAGCTCGTGTTCAGGTTCTCCGCGCCCAGCCGGATGTTGAAGAACGTCGAGGGATCCTCGTTCGTCCGCTCAAACGTGAACCGGTAGGTGATGTCGTCCATCGCCGAGCCGAGCGCTCCGGCCGACGTCTGGTTCTTGACGTGGATCTCGTACCGGATGTTTTCGCCGAAGTGCGTAAAGTTCGGCCCCCCCTCCGGGAGCGACAGCGGGATAAAGTTGGCGACCAGGACGATGTTGTCGTCGTCGGTCGCGTCGCGGAACGCGTACACGTCCGTGTTGTCGGCCAGCGGGTCGTCGGCGATGAGCGGGGCCTCGCGGTGGCTGGAGGCGTCGGAGAAGGGCGGGGCGAGCAGGCCAGCTCCGAGGATGAGGCCGGCCGTCGCGGCGCCCGTGAGAAGCGTTCGCAAGGGAGTCATAAAGCGGAAAGGAAGGAGAGGAGGGTGGCAACGTCTAGGGGCTTCGGCACCCCTTGACACCCTTAACATAACCCCTCTACCCCTACTTTCAAGTAGGACAACCTCTCACCGGTTCGTCCTCATCCCTAACCGTCTAGACAGATTGGGGATGAGCGGACCCGGCGATCACCGCGGAGAGGTGCCGGACGGAGGTCCGCCCACGGGACGAACCCAGAAGCCGACCCAGGTCGGCCGCTGGCATTCGCTCTACAGCACGGAGGCGCAGGCCGCGTCGGACGCGCCCGCGAGGTCGCCCGTGGCGAGGAACGCCCGCACGTGCCGAAGGACGCGCGGCCGCACCATCAACGCCGTGTGGCCGGACGGGACGACGGTGTGAGCGGCCCCTTCGAGGCATGTCTCGGCGACGGCCACCTTGCCATCGCGGTCCCCCGCGATCACGGCGATCTCGACGCCGGGAGGGGCGCCCAGGTCGACGGCCGTGCCCCCCGTCGTCCGGAGCTCGCGGATGGGGGGGAGTGCCCAGCCAACCCACCGCGCGAACCGGTCGGCCTGGTGCGAGCCCTGGTTCGGGGGGGCAAGCAAGACGACTCGGCCGACGCCTTCCGGCGGCTCGTTCACCAGCAGCCACCGGATCACGACCGTCCCCAAGCTGTGGCCCACAAAGTGGACGCGGGGCGCGGGCTGCTCGGCGAGGGCGACGTCGAGTTCCTCCCCGAGGGCGTGCCCGATCTCGGCCACGCTCGGCCCTTGGCTGTCGTAGCCGACGTTGAGCACTCGGTACCCGGCGCGGCGGAGCGAGATCGCGAGCGGCGCCATCGACAGCGGCGTCCGCCCCATCCCGTGGACGAGCACGACCACGTCGCGCGGCTCGGATGGTGGACGGGCGGTTCCACACGCGCTCAGCGAAACGGACAGGACGGCGAGACAGAGGAGGCGCATCATGCCGAACCCTACGGGCCCCGCGCGCCGACGGCCTGGTGCAAACGGACTACCCGCCGGCGCCCAGGTCGAGACGGTCGTCGCACAAGCGGTCCAGCAAGTCGGCGCGGTGGCTCGACAGGACGACTAGGCCGCCGCCGTCGCGGAAGGCCATGAGCAGTCCCAGCGCGGCCTCGGTCGCGTCGGTGTCGAGTGCGCGGAACGGCTCGTCCAGCAGCAGCACCGCCGGGGCGCCGCACAGGGCCGCGGCGAGCTGCGTCTTGCGCGTCATCCCGGCCGAGTACGTCCGGGTCAGGGCCTCGCGGCGCTCGTCCAGGCCGACGGCGGCGAACAGGGCGGCGTGCCGAGCGGGCGCGTGGTCGTCCCACACGCCGCGCTCCCTGGCGACCCACTCGAGCGTCTCGACGCCCGTCAGGTAGCCCGGCAGGTCCGGCCGGTCGTGGACCACGCCGACGTCCGACAGAAACGCGTGCGGTTCAGCGTGGACGTCGAGCGGGCCGTAGCGGACGCGCCCGGTGGTCGGCGTGCTCAGCGCGGAGAGCACCCGGAGCAGCGTCGACTTGCCGGACCCGTTCGGCCCGACGAGTGCGGTCGCGGTGCGGGGCTCGAACGTGTGGTTCAGCCCACTCAGCACGATCGGCCCGAACAGGTACCGCTTCGTTACGTCCTCGATCACGAACGGCCGTCGTCGGTCGGGGGCGACCGTGAGCAGGGGGGCGAGGTCAGGCGAGAGCACGGCGGAGGCGGAGGCGAGCGGCGAACGTGACGAGACCCGCGCTGAGGGCGGCGATGGCGAGGTCAACGGCGGTCCACACCGCGACTGTTGCCCAGCTCAGGTCGGCGAGCCAGACGAGCAGCAGCAGGACGGCCACCAACGGAGGCAGCCAGCGGACGTTCATCAGGAACCGCGCCGCCGTCCACCGGCCGACGCCGCCGGTCCGGACCGTCGCCTCGGCCGGCAGCACCCGGTCGTCGGCGGTGAGCGCGATGGCGCCGTTGAGGCCGAGCACGACCAGCGCCAGCGCCGCGGCCTCGGCGCCAGGACCGGCGTCGACGAGGTGGACGACGGCGACGAGCCCCAGCCCGAGCGCCGCGATCCGGCCGAGCGGGAGCCGGCGGTCCATCGACACGAGCCCCGCCCACACGGCCGGGCGGAGCGACCGCGGCACCCAGTACACGGCGTCGTGGCGGATCGGCTCGCGCCCTTCGACGCGCTCGACCTGGCGGAAGGCGTCGGCCCAGACGCCGTGCGAGGTCCAGAACGCGCGGTCGAACGTCGGCCGCAGACGGAGGACGAGGACGGCGGCGACGGCCAGCAGCGCGAGCGGCGCGACGAGGGCGGCCGGCCCGCTCCCGACGGCCTCGCCCGCGATCGCGAGCACCGCGCCGGCGACGAACAGCTCGGCCGTCCGGTTGAGCCCCGGCGCCATCGCGTCGGGGACGGCGTAGCGGATCGGCGGCGACCACGTGTAGAGCGCCCGGTACCAGCCGCCGGCCTCCCCCCGCTCCCACGCGCGGACCGTCGGCCCGAGGCCGGCGACGCGGGTGAAGGCGTAGAGCCCCACCGCGATCGCCGACGTCGCGCCCTCGGCGGCCAGCGTCCAGTCGCCGGCCCTCCCCGCGATCACGACGGCCGGGACCGCCAGCACGAGCGGGACCGGCGCCCACCGCCCGAGCTGGTGCCACAGCAGCCGCACCGCGCCCGGGTTCGACAGCTGGAGCCGCTCGGCCGTGGGCGACGGGTACAGCGCGTGCAGCACGCCGACGGCCATGACCGCCGACGCCAGGATGCCGACGTAGCGGACCCTCGTCGCTCGGGCGACGGCGTCCGCCCCGTCCGCCGCCGTGGCCGCGAGCGCGCCCAGCGCGGCGGCGGCCACCACCCAGCCGGCGAGCCACGCCCAGCGGCCGGCCGCGCTTCGGGATCCGGGGAGGACGGCGTTCATCGGGCCGTGCCGAGGTAGACGGTGCCATCGGGGAAGCCGGCGCGGGCGTCGTCGGCGAGTCGGCCGGCGAACGGCTCGGGGTAGAGGGTGAGCCGGTCGAGCTCGTCGAACGGCACGAGCCGGAGCGACCGCAGCAGCTGGGCGTCGTCGGCCAGTTCGGGGTCGTGGCCGAGCTGCGCACTCGCCAAGCCCTGCGCGCGGCACTCGACGTAGAACGAGACGGCGTGGAGCGGCGGCCGGACAAAGTCGAGCACATAGCGGACCTCGCCCACCTCGACGTCGAGACCCGTCTCTTCCATCGCCTCTCGCCGGACCGCCTCCGCCAGCGACTCGCCGAACTCGACGCCTCCGCCGGGCGGCGTCCAGAACGGCCGGTCCTCCCACAGCCCGCGGTGCTCGGCCAGCAGCACCGCCGCCGGCGCCGCCGGGTCGTCGAACAGCAACGCCCCCACGCGCACGCGGACGTGGCCGGCGAGGCGGTCAGGAATGCGGTCGGTCACAGACGGAGTCGACGAGTGGACGATTGGATCTCCGGCTCGCGGCGCCCGGCTGCTAGCGTCGGCAGGAACGGAGCCTTCATAGAGACACGGTTCATCGTGTTCGCCGGCGGCACCGCGATCGGTAGGGACACCATGCATGGTGTCCTTACGGGGACACGTCCGCCTTCAAGACGGCCACGCTAGTCTTCCGCCAGTTCCCAGTTCCCGGTTCCCAGTTTCCGCGAGCGCCCGCGAGCTACTCCTCGGTCAGCACGCGGGCGGTGGCCCGGCGGACCTTGCGGGTCCGGCTCGGCCGGGTCGGCGCGTCGAACGTGCCGCCGGCCTGGGCGTGGGCCACCGCGGCGCCGACGAAGTGGACGAACAGCGGGTGCGGCTCGCGGACGCGCGAGCGGTACTCGGGGTGGAACTGGACGCCGACGAACCACGGGTGCGCCAGCCCCGCCGCGGAGCCGGCGGCGAGCGTCGCCCCGTCGCCGCCCGCGTCGGGGCGCGGGAGCTCGATGATCTCGACCAGGTCGCGGTCCGGGTTCATCCCCGAGAACACCAGGCCCGCTTCCCTCAGCCGGTAGCGCAGGTCGTTGTTGACCTCGTAGCGGTGGCGGTGCCGCTCCTGGACCGTGTCGGCGCCGCTGTAGATCTCGCGCGCCAGCGTGCCCTCGCCGAGCGCGCAGGTGTAGGCCCCCAGCCGCATCGTCCCGCCCTTGTCGGTGACCGTCTTCTGCTCGGCCATCATCGAGATGACCGGGGCCGGCGTGTCGGGCTCGAACTCGGTCGAGTGGGCGTCCTCCATCCCGGCGACGTGGCGAGCGAACTCGATGGTGGCCACCTGCATCCCCAGGCAGATGCCGAAAAACGGGACGCCGGCCTCGCGCGCCCACCGCACCGCCTCGATCTTGCCGTCGATGCCGCGGTCGCCGAAGCCCGGCGCGACGAGCACGCCCGAGACGCCGTCGAGCGCCTCGGCCACATTCGCCGCCGTCACGTCGTCCGAGAGCACGCTGCGCACCTCGACCTGGACGCCGTTCTTGGCCGCCGCCAGCAGGAGGCTCTCCGAGATCGACTTGTAGGCGTCCTGGTGCTCGACGTACTTGCCGACGAGGGCGACCGTGATCTGGCCCTCGGGGTTCTTGAGCCGGCGGAGAAAGTCGACCCAGTTTTCGAGGTCGTCCGTCGGGTCGATGTCCAGCGAGGCGTCCAGTCGGAGTCGCCGGAGGACGACCTCGTCCAGCTTCTGCTCGCGTAGCAGCAGCGGCACCTCGTAGATCGACTCGGCGTCGAGCGCCTCGATCACGGCTTCTGGCCCGACGTTGCAGAACAGGCCGATCTTGCGGCGGACGTCGGGCGGCAGCGGGTGCTCGGTGCGCGCCACCAGCACGTCCGGCTGCAAGCCGTAGCTCTGCAGCGTCTTGACCGAGTGCTGGGTGGGCTTCGTCTTGAGCTCGCCGGCGGCGGCGAGGTACGGGACGAGCGTGAGGTGGATGAGCGCCGTGTTCTCGCGGCCCTCCTCGAGCGAGAGCTGGCGGATGGCCTCGAGGTAGGGCAGCGACTCGATGTCGCCGGCCGTCCCCCCGACCTCGGTGATGATGACGTCGTAGTCGCCGGTCTCGGCCAAGCGCCGCATCCAGCCCTTGATCTCGTCGATCACGTGGGGCACCACCTGGACCGTCTTGCCGAGGTAGGCGCCGGCCCGCTCCTTGGCGATCACGCCCGAGTACACGCGGCCCGTGGTCACGTTGTTGGCCTGCGACATGGGCACGCCGAGGTAGCGCTCGTAGTGGCCCAGGTCGAGGTCCGTCTCGGCCCCGTCGTCGGTGACGTAGACCTCGCCGTGCTCGAACGGGTTCATCGTCCCCGCGTCGACGTTGATGTAGGGGTCGAACTTCTGGATCGTGACCCGCAGGCCCCGCGCCTCCAGGAGCCGGCCCAGGCTGGCGGAGACGATCCCCTTGCCCAGCGACGACGTCACGCCGCCGGTCACGAAGAGGAACTTGCAGGGCGGCGAGCCGGCGGGCCCCGCGGGCGGGATTTGCAACATCGGCGGAGGGGTGGACGCTCGCCCAGAAAGCTACGGGCCGACCGACCGGCCGACGACCCGGGGCCGAGGTTTCACGCGGGCGCTCGCAAGCCGGAGAGGTCCGCTAGCCTGGCCGCCGCGAGGTCACCAGGAGTCCGGTCCCGGTCGCGTTGTCGCGCCTCAGGTCGACGGCGTTGAGCGCCAGCCCGACTGGGCCCGCCGGGACGTAGTACGCGGCGACGAGCGGCGTCAGCCACTTGCTGGCCGAGAGCATCTGGATGGGCCACTTCACCAGCAGCCGCCACGCCGCCGAGCCGACCGGCCCGTAGGTGTACGCCGTCTCGACCACCTCCAGCCCGGCCGTCTCCAGCTTCTCCGCCAGCTCCGCCATCGGGTAGCCGTCGCGGACGTGCTCGCCGATAAAGCTCTCCCCGCCCTCCGCCGTTACGCCGCTCCCGCCCTGGTCGCTCGGCGTGTTGACGACGAACACGCCGCCCGGCACCAGCGCCGCGCGGACGTTCCGGAACACGGCCCGGTCGTCCTCGATGTGCTCCATCACGTCGACCGAGAGCGCCAGGTCGAACGTGTCGGTGTACTCCAGCGGCAGCGTCAGGTCGGCCTTCTCGAAGGCGACGCGGCCGGCGTAGGGCGTCTGCGCCATGAACGTCATGGCGCGTGCGAGGTAGTCGTCCTTGATGTCGACCGCCGTCACGGTCACGTTGGGGAACGTGTCGACGAGCCAGTAGGCGTACTGGCCGAACCCGGTCCCGGCGTCGAGCACGCGGACGGGCCGGTCGCCCATCGCCCGGACGTGGCCGCGGAGCGCACGGCGGACGTACCACGACCGCAGGAAGACGGCGTCGAGCAGGCGGTAGAACACCTTCGTGCGGGCGGGCGACCTCCAGAAGAAGGTGCCGAGCCGGTCCTTAACGGGGTCGTAGTCCACGGCGAGATCGGAGGGAGACCCAGGTTACGCCGCCCCCTCGCGCCAGGGGGATCGGGTTCGGTGAAGGGGAGCGGCCTCCCTACCTTTCAGACCCTGGCTCCCTTTCCCTCCCCATGCCCTCGTACCACGTCGTCCCCCTCAACGCCGTCGTCGAAGTGTCCGTCCACGGCGAGCTCGACCTCGAGTCCACCCGCGAGCTCGTGCTTGGCGTCGCCGACACGGCGACGGCGGCCGGCAAGAACCTGCTGATCGACCTGCGGGACGTGCGCACGTCGATGTCGTATCCGGACGTGTACCGGGTGGTCCAGCTCGTGGCCCAGCACCCCGACGTGTTCAGCGGCCGCCTCGCGCTGCTCGACACGTACGACAACGACTTCGACAAGACCCAGTTTTTCGAGGCGTCCTCGGTCGAGTCCGGACTCCAGGCTCGGGCCTTCATCGACGAGGACCGGGCGAAGGCGTGGCTCGAGGAGACGGCCTGAGCCCGGCCAGCGACTCGACGGCCGCCGCGAGCTCAGCCCACGAGGTCCGCTGGCGGGCGGCGCCGGCGGCCAACGTCGGCCAGAGGTCGGCGCCGACGACTCGGACGAGCGCGTCGGCGAGCGCAGCGGGGTCCTCGGGAGGAACGACGATCCCGGCCTCGCCGTCGGGCACGCTCTCGGCCAGCCCGCCCACGTCGGTCGTGACGACGGGCCGGCCAAAGTGGAACGCGATCTGGGCCACCCCGCTCTGAGTCGCCGTGACGTAGGGCTGGACGACGGCGTCGGCCGCGCTGACGTACAGACCGACGCGGGCGTCGGGGACGTACTCGGCGTCGAGCCGGACGCCCTCCAGCCTCGCGGCCTGGGCGCGGAGGACGTCCTCGTCGGCGTAGAACTCGCCGGCCACGACGAGCTGGGCGTCGGGCAGGCGGCGGCGGACGTCGGCCCACGCGTCGAGCAGCACGTGGAGCCCCTTGTAGCGGCGGATGAATCCGAAGAACAAGAAGACGGGCGCGTCGGCGGGCAGGCCGAGCGCGGCGCGAGCGTCGCCGCGCGGCACCGGGTCGCCGAACACGTCGTAGGCCGGATGGGCCTCCTGGCGGACGGGCGCGGCGATGCCGAGCCGATCCAGATCCTCCCGGACTTGGTCGCTCATCGCGATCAGCCCGTCGCACACGCCGAGCGCGAACCGACTCAAGACGAGGTCGCCCGGCCGCCGCTCGTGCGGGATCGCGTTGTGGACGATGGCCAGAACCGTCACGCCTCGCTTGCGGAGTCGGCGCGCGATGACGCCGAACGCGGGGCCGAAGAACGGCATCCAGTGCATGAACACGGCCACCTCGGTCCCACGGTCGGCCACGAACCGGGCGGTTCGGACCCACGAGCGGGGGTCGAGCGAGTCGACAAGCTGGGCAGCCGGCGCGAGATCGGCGGGCGGCGGGCCGTCGTCGAGCTGGGTGGTGCCCGGGAACAGACGCTCGGGGTACTGGCGGCGGAACGTGACGGCCGAGACGTCGTGGCCACCGGCGACCAAGGCGCGCTGAAGCGACGCCTGGAAGTGGGCGATGCCGCCGCGGTAGGGCCACGCTGGGCCGAGCAGTGTGATCCGTGCCATGCCGCAAGATGACACCGGCCGCGGGCTTCGGCCGGCCGACGCGTCCGCTCTTCGCTCATGCGTCGAGGACCGCCACCGCGCGGGAACGGCCGCTCGACGCGTGGCCCTGGCATCCACCCGCGGCGAGCGTTACCGGACGACCGTGAACGTCTGCGTCCGCACCTCGCCCCCGGCCGTCACGCGGAGCGCGTAGACGCCCGTGGCCAGCGGACCGGTCGGCACCTCCATCGTGTGCCACCCCGCCGCAGGGCTCGCGGCGTGCTGGGCGACGCGGCGCCCTTGAACGTCGAAGACCTCGACGGCGACCTCGCTCGACGCCGGCAGGCCGTAGCGGACGCGGAGCGCGCCGCTCGTCGGGTTGGGACCGACGTTCGCGAGCGTCAGCTCGGTGGGGATGTCCCCCTCCTCCGCGTTCGTCGGCTGGCGCGAGGCGACGGGCGGATCCACCAGGACCAGCTCCCACCGCGTCCCCGCGCCGGCGCTGGCGCTCCAGGACGTCGACAGGTCCGCGTTGCCGACGAGGTAGCCGCGCCCACCGCGCGTGCTCTTGAAGCGGACCGTGCCGTCCCCGACGGGCTCCACCCGCCACGACTCGAACGGGCCGGGCGCGTCGTCGCGCTCCCAGGTGACGCGGCCGTCCGCCTCGCTGCGGAGCGATCCGCGGTCGCCGAGCCGGTTGTTGATCTGGAAGAGGCCGGCGCCGTCCGCGATGAACTCCCACTGCCGGTCCACGCGGTTGCCCTTCCGGGCGAGCTTGGTGCGCCGCTGGCCGTCCGAGTCCAGGAACGCGTTGGCGTCCGCGTTGCGGAGCCGGTACCACACGCCGGTCTGCGGATCGGACGGGGCCTCGGCGCCGGCTCCGCGGGCCACCTCCAGGGCGACCGCGAACCGGAAGAACTCGGCGCTCACGTTGATCGCCGGCTCGCTCGACGCGAACGCGCACGGGTGGTCGGCATAGGATCGCGCCGGCAACGTCGACGGGTAGACGCTCGCGTCGCAGCCCCACGTGTCGTTCACGTCCTCCTGCCCCTCGTTCGGCCCCCCCACCATCAGCCCGGGGACGGGCGCCTCGATGCCGTCGGCGAGCGACTGGCTGTGGTGCGGGAACTGGGGCGGCTTGCTGCCGAAGCCGGTCACGAACGAGTAGCCGGTCGCGTTCCGCCCCAGGAGGTAGTCCATCAGCGCCGTCGCGGCGTCGAGGTAGCGCGGCTCGCCGGTCAGCTCGTAGGCGTACAGCAGTTGGCTGCCCTGCCGCGAGGCGCCGGAGTTGCTGCCCCAGCGGAAGTGCCAGAACTCGGCGCCTTGCGAGACGCGGTACGGCTGGGTCTCGGCGAACGACGCCAGCCCGCCGGCCAGGTTGAGCAGCCCGGCCCGCACCCACTCCATGTGGACCGCGCCGCCGCCGTTGGCTTCCACGAAGGCCTGGTTGCGGATCAGCGTCAGCAGGCTCAGCTCCTCCCCGTCCCCCTCGTACACGGCGCAGCACGCCGTCGGCTGCCGCCGCGCGTCGAGATACGACGCGTCGCCCGTCGTGACGAAGAGCTCGACGGCCGCCCAGTCGACGAAGTCGCCGATGTCCTGGGCCCGGTACTCGCCGGTCCGGATGTCGGGGTCGAACGCGGCGTTCATCGCGGCCTGGTCGTAGCCGGCGTTCGGGTTCGCGCGTGCCCACTGCCACGCCGTGAGCGCCGCCGTCCGGAGCGAGTCGGCCAGGCCGGGCAGTTGGCTGGGGTAGCCGGCCACGACGCGGCTCGTCTGCGCCAGAGACGCGGCCACTCCGTACGACGCCTCTAGACTTTTTTGGACCACCCAGCGCGGGTTCGTGTCCTCGCTCGGCATCATCGTGTCCACGAACGTCTCGGTCGTCAGCTTGTGGTAGACGCCGCCGTCGACGTCCTGCATCGTCAGCATCCAGCGCACCGCCCACAGCACCTCGTCGAGAACATCGGGCACGCCGTTGCCGGTCTCGGGGATGCCGGTCGCCAGCGACGCGACGTAGCCGGGGTGGCTCTCGTACGCCTCCAAAAGCGTCGAGACGGCCAGGGCGGTGTTCGACGTGTACTTGCCGAAGTCGCCCGCGTCGTACCACCCGCGGGGCGACGCGATCGTGCTCCCCGCCGGCCGCGCCGCCGTCGCCGCCGACGGGTGGATCCGGACGGCCGCGTCCGGGTGGCCGGCCGCGCGCGCCCACGGGCCGGCGTAGGACGCCGCGAGGGGCGTCGAGGCCCGCCAGAGGTAGTAGCTCTTGAGCACGCTCTGCACCACCTCGCCGGCGACGGCTGCCTTCACCTCGAACGAGTAGGAGTCCCCCACGCCAGCCACGCGGAGCCGGTACATGCCCGGCTCGGTGACCGACGAGAACGTGGCCGCGCGGACCGTCTCGCCCGACTTGTCCCACCACTCGGCCCCGCCCAGCGTGCCCGAGAACACGGTCGCCCCGTCGGAGTCGCGGATCACGTCGAAGGCGCCCGTGGCCGTCGTCGCGGTGACGATGGCCTGCTTGGGGCCGTCGGGGTAGAAGCCGATCTGGTTGAGGCGGATCTGCTCCGCGGGCTGGGCGGCGGACGCCACGGCGACGAGGGCGGCGGCAACGGCGAAGGCAAGGCGCATCGGGGCGAGGTGGGAGGCAGGGGGCCAGGGTAGGTGACCTCGCGCCTCGCGCTCGTGGGGAGGACATGAGGTCTGCCTGATCACGCCCTACCTGCCGCCGACTCCCCTGGGGACCGGGGCGGAGCCCTCGCAGACGTCCGACGGGCGGAGCCCCTGGACGAAGCGCTCCACGAGCCGACCGCGCGGACGCCGTGTTCCCCCTTGTGCCCTTGACGCGCGGGATGCGTGGCCTACCCTTCCGGCGCCTCCCATCCGCCTACCCTTATGCGCGCGCGTCTGCTTTTGCTCGTCTTCGCGTTGTCGGCCTCGGCCCAGGATGTGGATCCGGGGTTTACCGTCCTGTCCTCGCCCTACGGCACTCCGTTCGTCCCGCTCTCGGCCGAGGCCCAGGCCGTCGCGGAGGCCGGCGCGTTCGGGCACACCGAGGACCCGCTGCGGATGTTCGACAACCCGGCCGTGCTCGCGGACTTTGGCGACGGCGTCCGCGTCTCGGGCCAGCTCCTGACCGACTGGCTCGGGGCCGAGGAGCTGGAGAGCGCGGGCGGCGCCGTCGCCACCGGACTGCGGACGACGCTGGCGGGCGTGCCGGCCACGGTCGGCGTCGGGCTCGCGTACGGGGCGTTCCGGCAACCCGTGTTCGACCCGTTCGCCGGCGGGTTCCCGACCGAGCCTCTTGCGGCCGATGAGATCCGGTACGACTGGGACCGCGCGGTCTCGCTCGGCGTGGGCGTCGGCGTCGAGGGGCCGGTCCGCGTGCGGGCGGGCGTGGCGGGCCGGTCGCTCCAGTCCGCCCTGCTCTTCGGCGTCTTCGACCCGGAGCCAGAGGGCCGGCGAGCCCGGGCGCTCGTGGCCGACCTTGGGCTCGACGTGACGGCGCCGGTCGGGCGGTGGCTCCAGCCCGAGCCGACCGCGGCCGGCGTCCAAGGCGTCATCGACGTGACGCTCGGCTACGCCTACCTCGGCGCCGGCCTCTCCGAGAACGACCCGCCCCGCGGCTACCTCGCCACGCCCCGCCACCAGGCGACCGCCGGCCTCAGCTTGCGCACGGGCGTCGATGTCCGCCAGCGCTCGGCGACGCCGCTCCGGGCGGTCGAGGCCGAGTTCCTGACCGGCGCTGAGGACCCCGGCGCGGCCGCGTTCGGCCTCTCGGCCTCCAACGTCCTGCTCGGCGCCGACGCCTCCGACTCGCGAGCGCTCACGCGGCGGGCCGTCCGGCTCACGCTCGGCGAGGTCGTCGCGGTGAGCGCGGGGACGATGGCCGGCGCCAACTTCGTCGAACGGGACTCGCGGGGCGTCACGCTCAGCGCGGGCGGGGCGCTCCGGCTCGTCGGCGCCCTCCGCGACCGGCCGGACCTCCACGCGCTCGGCGACCGGTTCGACCTCCGCTACACCTACGCCCGGTACACGTTCGACCCCGGCCGAGACCCGTTCGGGCCGACCCCCGCTCACGGCCTCGTGTTGCGCGTCCGCCCCTGACTCTGCCGGCTCGGCGGCCTACGCTCCGACCGCCGTCCGCTGGCGGATCGTGACGTCTGGCGCCAGCTCCTCGCGGACGTCGTAGCGATCGGGCCGCTCCATCTCGGGTCGTACGATCATCTCGCCCAAGAGCCCGGCGAGAAACGACTGCGCGCCGAGCAGGATCAGCAGGACGCCGAACAGCAACAGCGGCCGGTCGCCGATGGACGCGCCGAAGACCAGCTTCTCGACGGTGAGATAGACGAGCGTCAAGAAGCCCGAGACGAACCCGACGGTGCCCAGGCCGCCGAAGAACACCATCGGCCGGCGCGCGAACCGGGTCAGGAAGACGACCGTGAACAGGTCGAGGAAGCCGCGGAGGTAGCGCTCGAACCCGAACTTCGTCGTCCCGTGGATCCGCGGGCGGTGGTTCACGACCTGCTCCTCGATCCGGTCGTAGCCCTCCCACTTCGCCAGCGTCGGGATGTGGCGGTGGAGCTCGCCGTAGAGCCGGACGCTCTCGACCACCTCGCGCCGGTACGCCTTGATGCCCGAGTTGAAGTCGTGGAGCGGGATCCCCGAGAGCCACCGCGTGACGCGGTTGAAGAACTTCGACGGGATCCGCTTTTCCCACGGGTCGTGCCGCTTGCGCTTCCACCCGCTGACCAGGTCCGCGCCGGCGTCGAGCCGGGACATCATCTCGGGCAGCTCGGCGGGGTCGTCCTGGAGGTCGGCGTCGAGGGTGGCCACGCACCGGCCGGTCGCGCGGCGGAAGCCGGCCGCGAGCGCGGCGCTCTTGCCGTAGTTCCGCCGGAAGCGGACGCCCGCGAACCGAGCGTCCTCGCGGTGCAACCGCTCGATCACCTCCCACGAGCCGTCGTCTGAGCCGTCGTCGACGAGCCAGACCTCGAAGCTCAGCCCGGCCCCGTCGAGCGCCGCGCGGATCTCGTCGGCGAGGGCGGGCAGGCTCTCGGCCTCGCTGTAGACCGGGACGACGACGGAGAGGTCGGGGCGCATACGGGACTCGTTGGCCGCCAGCGGCTAGAGCGTGACGACGGCAGGCGCGTCGGGGACGAGCGCGGACACTGACCGCTCGCCCTCGTGACCGAACCACCGGAAACGTCCGTCGGGCTCGCAGATCCAAACCTCCTGAGCGCCTTTGGCGAGATACAACGTCACCTTCTCTTCCATCTCCGCCCACGGGTTCGACGGCGAGCGGACCTCGACACAGATCTCTGGCGCTCGAGCGAGGGCCAGCGTGCCTTCTGGAATCGACGCGGCGAAGCCGTCCGACATCCAGACGACGTCGGGCGACCTCACCCCTTCCGACGTCTCGATCGCGCATTCTGGAAAGGCCTCGCCTCCGAGAGCGTCTTCCAGATGCCGTGCGATTCGCCCCTGAAGCCTGCTGTGTCGGGTCGAGACGGGACTCATGAGCAGACGGCCGTAGCGGTCGAGTTCGATGCGGTAAGGCAGGTCGTCGAGCGACGGGTCGTCGCACACCTGTGCCCACGTCAGCGGCGCGTCATACGGCCACTCTCCGGAGGGCACGGGTACGGCGGCGGTCGCAGGCATGGGTTCGGGCCGCTGGCGACGGACGCCAGCAGGCATCTAGGTGTCGATGGTGGCGTACTTGGCGTTGCGCTCGATGAACTTGCGCCGGGGCTCGACGGCGTCGCCCATCAGCGTCGAGAACGTCTTGTCGGCCGCGGCCGCGTCGTCGATGGTGACGAGCTGGAGCATCCGGTGCTCGGGGTCCATCGTCGTCGACCACAACTGCTCGGGGTTCATCTCGCCCAGGCCCTTGTAGCGCTGGACGCCAACGCCGGCCTGGCCACCCAGCTCGCGGATGGCCTCTTCGAGCTGCGGGTCGTTCCAGCAGTAGATCTCGCGCTTGCCCTTCTTGGCGCGGTAGAGCGGCGGGAGCGCGATGTAGATGTAGCCGGCCTCCAGCAGCGGGCGGAGGTAGCGGTAGATGAACGTGAGCAGCAGCGTCCGGATGTGGGCGCCGTCCACGTCGGCGTCCGTCATCAGGACGATCTTGTGGTAGCGGAGCTTCTCGTCGGAGAACTCGTCGGCGCCGGCGGCGATCTGGACGCCGAGCGCGGTCACCATGTTTTTGATCTCCTCGTTGTCCAGGATCTTGTCGAGCCGGGCCTTCTCGACGTTGAGGATCTTGCCCCGCAACGGCAGGATGGCCTGGAAGTGGCGGTCGCGCGCCTGCTTCGCCGAGCCGCCCGCCGAGTCGCCCTCCACCAGGTAGAGCTCCGACTCGCTCGCGTCCTTCGACGCGCAGTCGGCCAGCTTGCCCGGCAGGCCGCCGCCTCCGAACGCGCTCTTGCGCTGGACGAGCTCGCGCGCGCGCCGCGCCGCCGTCCGCGCCTGGGCCGAGAGGATCACCTTCTGGACGACGATCTTGGCCTCGCGGGGATGGTCTTCGAGCCACTCGCCGAGCTTCTGGGCCACCAGGCTCTCGACGGCGCCCTGGACCTCGCCGTTGCCCAGCTTGGTCTTGGTCTGGCCCTCGAACTGAGGCTCCTGCACCTTGACCGACAGGACGGCCGTGAGGCCCTCGCGGAAGTCGTCGCCGGACAGGTTGACCTTGGCCTTTTTGAGCAGGTCGTTGTTGTCGGCGTAGGCCTTGAGCGTCCGCGTGAGCGCCCGGCGGAAGCCGGAGACGTGCGTCCCGCCCTCGTGCGTGTTGATGTTGTTGACGAACGACAGGACGTTCTCCTGGTAGCCCGTGTTGTAGCGCATCGCCAGCTCGACCGGCACCTCGGCGTCCTCGTCCTCGATGTGGATCTCGCCGTCGAAGAGCGACTCGCGCGCCTCGTCGAGGTAGGCCACGAACTCGGCCAGGCCGCCTTCGGAGTGGTAGGTCTCGACGCCCAGCTCGGGGTCGTCCTCGCGCTCGTCGGTGAGCGTGATCGTGATGCCCTTGTTGAGATACGCCAGCTCGCGCATCCGCGCCGCCAACGTGTCGAAGCGGTAGACGCGGTCGAAGAAGATGCCGGTGTCTGGCTTGAACGTCACCGTGGTGCCCGTCTCCTCGCCCTCGGCCAGGTCGCGGACGCGTGTCAACTCCTCGGCCGTGTCGCCCTTCTCGAACGCCATCTTGAACACGCCCCCGTCGCGGCGGACCTCGACGTCGAGCCGGTCGCTCAGCGCGTTCACGCAGCTCACGCCGACGCCGTGCAGACCGCCCGACACCTTGTAGGTGTCCTTGTCGAACTTGCCGCCCGCGTGGAGCACCGTCATCACGACCTCGACGGCCGGCTTGCCCTCGGTCGGGTGCATGGCGACGGGGATCCCGCGGCCGTCGTCGGTGACGGAGATCGAGTTGTCGCGGTGGATCACCACCTCGATGTGGTCGCAGTAGCCCGCCAGCGCCTCGTCGATCGAGTTGTCGACCACCTCGTACACCAGGTGGTGCAGCCCCCGCACGCCGACGTCGCCGATGTACATCGCCGGCCGCTTGCGCACGGCCTCCAGGCCTTCGAGCACCTGGATGTTGCCGGCGCCGTACTCCTTGGGAGCGCCATCGTCCAACGACGGCGGGACCGCCACAGCGTTCGCGGGGGGCGTCAGCGTCTGGCCCCCCATCTCCGCGGGGACAGGCTTGGGCGTCGCGGCGTTCTCGGTCGGGCGGTCGGTACCGTTCGTGTCAGACATCGGTCGGGGGTCGGAGGGGGACGCGCGGATGCTCTGGAGGAGCCCGCACCAAACCGGCCAAATTTACGGCCAGACGGCTTTCCAGGCCGTGATTTCTTAACGTCCGCGCCCCTCGCCTATTGGCCCCGTCACCACCTGTTCACACGGCTCACCCCTTCCGATCGAGCGTTTCGCGGAGGGCGTCTCGGAGATCGCTGATCTGGGCCACGAACGCGGCCAGACCGTCGGCGTAGTCGTCGGCCACGGCGCGGCGGCGGGCCTCGGCGGCGAGCCGGCGCGCGTCCTCGACCACGCCCTCGTCCACGGCCGGGTACAGGCTGAGCAGCTTTTGGTGAACGACACCGACCGTCCTCCCGACATCGTCCAGCAGCGTCCGGTCCTCGAAGGCCTGGGCGAGTGCCGCGGCCGGGCTCTCCGGAACCCCGGTCACCACTCGGAGCCGCAGGCGGACGACGTGGCCGCCCAGCTCCGTCCACAGGTCTCCGAGGTCCGCGCGGACGGAGCCGGTCGGCTCCTGCTCCGACGCGTCTCGCCCGGACCGACGGTCGCCGATCTGGCGGGCCGTCTGCAGCGCCGACCGCGCCGCGGCCACCAGGGCGACGGCGTGGAAGGCGACGGCGGGGTGCGAGTGATCGCGCATCGGGGGGGAGGTTCGAGGGTTCAGGGTTCGACGAACGCGACTCTGTGCTGGGGCGACGCCTCGAACCTGGGCCCGATCACGAAGCCCCCGGGCGACGAACCCCGAACTCTCGAACCCTGAACCCCTACACGTTCAGGTAGCGCAGGAAGGCCGCGGCTCGCTCTTCGAGGTCGTCCTCGGCCTCGTCGAACACGGCCGTCACGCGATAGTCGTGATGGGCCATCACGTGGCGGACGCGGGCCGTGTCGGTCACGTTCAGCTTGAGCGTCACGCGGACGTGGCCGGCGCCGGGGTCGTCCTCCGTCGACACGGACAGGATGCGGACGCCGTTCTGCTCGATGATCTGGGCCACCTGGCCCAGCGAGAAGTTGTCCCGGGCGACGTCGAGCACGACGATGGCGCCGGGCTCCTCGGTCGCCAGCATGTGGGCAAGCTGGGCAAACACGTCCTGGCGGACGACCAGGCCCGCGTATCCGCCGTCCTCTGTGAGTACGGGGACCACGCTCAGACCATGCTGGCGGAGCAGGTGCGCCGCGTCGAACACGTGCGTGTCGAGGCCGATGGACACCGGCTCGCCGGCGACGAGCGCGCCCAGCGGCGCGTTCGGCTCGGGGTGGGCGCGGAGCGCGGCCTCGGTCACGACCGAGTCCAGCCGGCCGGTGGGGTCGAGCACGGGGAGGTGCGCGACGTGGGCATCGGCCAGCTCGACCAAGGCCTCGCCGACGGTGTCCGTCGTCGAGAGCGGGTCGAGGGAGCTGAGGAGGGTGGCAACGGTCATGGCAGTGGGGGGACGACCGGGGTGGCAAACTAGCGTGGCCGGCAGACAGTAGACGCGCAAGAGGCGTACCACACCCAACGGGTCGGCGGCATGGCTCGACCGTTCAACTGAGCCTGCGCCCGTTCGGCGAGATCGCCGCCGGCGCGCGGTCAGGCGTCGGGGTCGTCGGCGAGGGAGGCGACCTCGGCGGCGCCGTCGCCGGAGACGTCGGCACCGGGCTCCTGCCAGCGCAGGCTGCCGTAGCTGGCGAGCATCCGGTCGAGGTCCGGCGCGTTCTTGGTCGACGCCCGGAACCGGAGCCGGACGACCGGGACGGGCGGGGCCGTCGCGTCGTAGGCGTCCTCCGCGAACCCGAACGTCTCGTCGATCACCTCGGCCACGTTGTGGACGTGCGACCGCGCCTTCGGCTTCGAGACCGGCAGCAACGCGACGCGGTCCACGTAGTCGGCCTCGACGAGGCCCAGCGTCCGGGCGCGGAGCTCGTCCAGCCCGATCCCGCGCGCGGCCGAGACGAACACGGCGTTGTCGTGCGCCGACTGGAGTTGGTCGAGCAGGCCCGCGTCGTCGAGCGCGTCGACCTTGTTGAACACCATCAGCGTCGGCTTGTCCTCGGCCTCGAGCTCCGCCAGCGTCTCGCGCACCACGCGGATGTGGTCCTCGGCGTTCGGGTGCGTCACGTCGACGACGTGGAGCAGCACGTCGGCCTCGCGGACTTCGTCGAGCGTGCTCTTGAAGCTCTCGACGAGCGAGTGGGGCAGCTTGCGGATGAAGCCGACGGTGTCGGCCAGGAGCACCGGCTTGTTGGTGTCGAGATTTATCTGGCGCGTCGTCGCGTCGAGCGTGGCGAACAGGCGGTCCTCGGCGAACACGTCGGCGTCGGCGAGTGCGTTCATCAGCGTGCTCTTGCCGGCGTTGGTGTAGCCGACGAGCGCGACGCGGGTCTGGTCGGCGCGGCCCTTGCGCTGGGTCGTCCGCTGGCGGTCGATCTTCTCGAGCTGGTCCTTCAGCACCGAGATCCGGTTGCCGATCAGGCGGCGGTCGGTCTCGATCTGAGTCTCGCCCGGCCCCCGCATCCCGATGCCGCCCTTCTGGCGTTCGAGGTGGGTCCAGGCCCGCGTCAGCCGCGAGCGGAGGTACTGGAGCTGGGCGAGCTCGACCTGCGACTTGGCCTGCGCCGAGCGCGCCCGGCTGGCGAAGATGTCCAGGATGAGCCCGGACCGGTCCACCAGCTTGACGTTGTTGTCCTCGGACTTTAGCGCCTTCTCCAGATTGCGGACCTGGACCGGCGACAGGTCGTCGTCGAACACGACCAGGTCCGCCTTGTGCTTCTCGACGATCTGGCGGAGCTCGTCCACCTTGCCCTTGCCGATGAACGTGGCGCCGTGGACGCGTGGGAGGTTCTGGGTTACTCGGGCGGCCGTGTCGGCACCGGCCGTGTCGGTCAGGAGCTCGAGCTCATCGAGGCCGTCGCGGAGTTCGGCGGGGGTCGTGTCGGGCGTCTGCACGCCAACGAGAATGGCGGTCTCGCGTCCGCGGGAAGTCAGCTGCGTCAAAAGGCGATCTCTGAATCGGTAGAGGTGAACGCGCCGACCGGGGGATCGGTGCGAAGGCGCTGTGAAAGCTAGGCGGGGACGAGGCGCAGAGACGGTGGCCCCGCCCACCACGCGCCGACGGCACGTCGATATCGTGGGATCACGGGATGCGCTCGGCACCCCCCCGGCCCCATTCTACCCGTGGTCGAGCAGGAACCCGCAGGGCCCCTCCGAGAGCCTCCGGCTCACGCTCTCGGCGCGAACGCCCGCGTCCTCTCGACCCTCTTTCAGTGTGCTGGGACGGCACCTCGCTTCCTCCTCTCCCTCCTGAAGCTGGGGAAGCGCCTCGTCTCTCCCCGTAGCCGACACGGCGGGGTGAGCGAGCAAACCGGCGGAGGGGCCTCGGGCTCCTCCGCCGTCGTCCGTCAGCCCGATGGCGCCGGTCGCCAGCGTGTCGTGACGAGCGTCTCGGCCACCAAGCAGGTCAGCGCGAGCGCGAGGAAGTACGTCCAGAGTGGCGTGCCCCGCGTGTCGCCGTCGGCCGCCAGCCCGGCCGCGCCGGCCACCACGCGGACCGGCCGGCCGGTGACGGCTTCCAACCGGCGCGCGGCCTCGTCGGGGTCGAGCGCTGCCGGGTCCGACTCGCGCGCGTCCTCGTTGACGGCGACCACGCGCAACGTCCGCTCGCCCTGAACGACGCGGTAGAGCCCGGCCCGGGCGACGGCATCACCCACGTCCAGGACGACGGCGCCGGGGACCGTCCGCTGGAGCGGCGTCAGCGTCACGCCGTCCGGCCCGACCAGGCGGAGCGCCGCCCCGGACTCGACGCCGTCGACGCGGATCGTCCCGCCCTCTCTCGCGACCAGCTCACCCGTGTCGGCGACGGACGACCCGGCGGCGAGGTAGGCCGCCGCGCGGTACAGCAACGGGACGAACAGGCCGCGCTGGGGGAGGTCGCTCCACCCGAGGTCGGGCGCGACGCCGAACAGCAGCACGCTCCCTTCGCCACGCCTAATCTCCTGCAAGAGTGGCGCGCCTGTCTGCGTCGCGATCAGCGTCGTCTCGTCGGCTCCGCCGGAGCGGTAGCGGGCCACCTTCCGGAGGTCGATGGACTCGGGCGTCGGGCGCGACGCGTCGAACACGCCGGCGAACAACGGATGGTCGAGGTCGAGATCGGTCGTCGTGCCGACGACGTCGCCGCCGCTCTCGCCGAGGGCCCCGTCGATGCGGCCGGCACCAATGGCGCTGAGGAGCGGGTTGAGCACGTCGGTCGCATCGCCGGGGAACGCGAGGACGCCGCCCCCCGTGGCCACGAACGACGCCAGCCGTCCTGGGTCGCCAAGTGAGGACAGGCCGACAAGCAGGACGGCGTCGTAGGCGTCGAGGTCGGCGCCGGGCAGCGCGCCTTCGGCGATCTCGTTGAGCGCGAGCCCGCCCGACTCGGCGGCCACGCCGAGCGCGAGCGTCACCAGGTCGGCCCGCTGGCCGTCGCCCCGGACGACGAGCACGCGCGGCGGCGGCGGCACGCGGAGCGCGAAGAATCGGACGTCGTCCCACTCGGCCGCGTCGGCCTCCAGCCGGACCTCGCCGCCCAGCCAGCCGCGAGCCGGCGGCGTCACGGTGAACGGAACGCGGACGGCTTCGCCCGGAATCACGTCGACGGCCGTCTCGGCCACCCGCTCGCCGTCCAGCAGCAGCGCCGCGCCGACCGTGCCCGGCCGACCACCGTAGCGGACGACGGTCGCCTCGATCTGGACCGGCCGGCCCGGCTCCAAGATCCGGCTCACCACGCGGACGTCGGTCACGGCCGTGTTGACCTGGGCGCGGGCGCCGAGCGGCAGCAGCGTCACGTCGACGTCGTCGGGGAGGCGGGCGCTCGCGGAGTCGGTGAAGGTGGCCGCCTGGAGATCGCTCACGACGACGATCTCGCGGCGCGGGTGGACGGCGCCGTCGAGCACGCTGCCCGCTCGGGCGACGGCGGCCGTCAGCGCCTCGGCGCCCGCCAGCGCCGGCGTCGCCGCGATGGCGTCGAGCACGGGGCCGGCCGTTTGGTACGGCACCACGCGCGACTCGGCCGGCCGCGCGACGGGCAGCAGCGTCCGCTCGTCGCCCGCCCCCGTCGCCTCGACGACCGCGATGCCGAGCGCGCGGGCCTGGTCGATGAGCGCGCCCTGAGCGTCGCGCAGCGTCATCGAGCGGCTGTTGTCGAGGACGAGGACCAGGCTCCGCGCGGTTCCTTCCTCGAACACGCCCGCGTCGGCGGTCCGCGTCGGCTGGGCGAAGGCCAGGACGAGGAACAGCACAGCGAGTGTCCGCAGCGCCAGCAGCAGCCACTGCCGGATCCGGACGCGCCGCATCGCCGTCGCCTCGATCTCGCGGACGAACCGCAGCGTCGAGAAGTCGACGCGCTGCGGCCGGCGGAAGTTGAACAGGTGGACCACGATCGGGATCGCCGCGGCGGCCAGCCCGAACAGGAGGAGCGGATTCAGAAAGCCCATGGCCGCCGAACGTAGCCACGACCGCCGCTCGCGCGCGGCCCGACTGTTCTTGCCCAGGGCTATCGCAGCCCCCCTCCATCGTCCCCCTTGTCATCCTGAGCGCGAGCGAAGGATCTCGACGCGGAGTCCCGAGCCGCAGGGAGCGGTACCGATGGACTCGATGATCGTGCTGAGATCCCCCGCCTTCGCGGGGGCAGGCTCTTCGCACGCTCAGGATGACACGTCCGGAAGAACACGTCTGCCCGGCTCTACCCGGTGTGCCGGACCGCGAGCTCGCCGTCCCCGCCGATCGGCGGATGCACGTCCGCGTCGGGGAAGACGATGCGGGTGCGGGGCAACGCCTCCGGGTGCGTCTCGCGGAGCCAGTTCAGGATCCCCTCGCGCACATCGCACCGGAGCTCCCACGCTGCGTCGGCGGTGGCCGCCGACATCAACGCGCGCATCTCGACGCCGCGCTCGCCCAGGTCCGTCACGTGGAGCCGCCACACGTCCCCGTCGAAGAACTCCGACGCCTCCACCCGCTGGCCGACCTCGGCGCGGACGGCCTCGACCGGGACGCTGTAGTCCGTCCGGACGTAGACGGTCCCCAACACTTGCGACGACGACCGCGTCCAGTTCTGGAACGGCGTCTCGATAAAGTAGGAGATCGGCAGCACCAGCCGGCGCAGGTCCCAGATCCGCACGACGACGTAGGTCAGCGTGATCTCCTCGACGCGCGCCCACTCGCCCTCGACCACCACCACGTCGTCGACGCGGATGGGCTGGGTGATGGCGATCTGGATGCCGGCGAACAGGTTGCCGAGCACGCGCTGGGCCGCGAACCCGAGCACGATCCCGGCGATCCCCGCCGACGCCAGCAGCCCCGCACCCACGCGGCGGACGGACTCGAAGTGGAGCAGGATCACGGCGACGGCCACCACGATCACGACCACGTTGAGCAGCCGCTGGAACAGGCCGATCTGGGTGAGAATGCGCCGCTCCGAGAGGTTGTCGGCCTTGTCCACGTCGAGCCGATCGCCGAGCGACTGCTGGACCGCGCTGACCGACCGCATCACCAGTCGCGCGACGGCCACGACGAGGGCGATCGACAACGCGGTGGCCAGCGGCCCGGCGAGCGGCTCGGCGTCATCCGGGAGCCGAGGGAGCGCGGTGCGCGCGGCGAGCAGCGCCATCACCCACCGGACCGACCGCTCGGTCGCCACCACGAGACGGCCGCGCAGCGGCAACCGCTCTGGCGCCGACCGGCGGACGCGGTGGAGCGCGCCGTACACGACCGCGTGCAGCACGAGCGCGCCGACGACGGCGACGCCGAACGTCGCGGCGAACGCGGGCCACGGGTCGAGCGCGAGCGCTGGGAAGAGGGAGAGGAGCCTCGTCATGGAGCCCCAACGGCCTGTCCCCCCCGGAGAGTTGCGCGCCGCGACGTGGCACCGCTTCCAGTCACGAGCTCTCCACACGTCGACCCGCTGACACCATGGTTTCACACCCGCCGGGCATCTTCGGCGGCCGGCCGGCGTTGGCAGATGCGGCGCCGCCCCACGGTCTCCACCCGATCGGCGGAGCGCCTCCCCGCCCCCTCCCCCATCGATGGCGAAGACGACGAAGGCCCCCAAGACGAAGCCCGCCCGCAAGGCGAAGGCGAAGACCTCCGCCACGAAGTCGCAAACGAAGGCTCCGAAGGCGGCTGCCAACGGTGCGTCTAAGGACCGGTTCGTCGGGCGCGACCTTGTCGTCACCGGCGCGAGGCAGCACAATCTGAAGAACGTCAGCGTCACGATCCCCAAGAAGCAGCTCGTCGTGGTGACGGGGCCGTCGGGGTCGGGCAAGTCGTCGCTGGTGTTCGACACGATCTATGCCGAGGGGCAACGGCGCTACGTCGAGTCGCTGAGTGCCTATGCCCGGCAGTTCCTCGACCGGATGGACAAGCCAGACGTCGACCTCATCACGGGGCTCGCGCCGGCCATCGCCATTGAGCAGCAGACGGGGACCAAGAACCCGCGCTCGACCGTCGCTACCCAGACCGAGGTCTACGACTACCTCCGCCTGCTGATGGCGCGCGTCGGGACGACCGTGTCGCCGGTCAGCGGCGAGGTGGTGACCCGAGACAGCCCGCGGTCGTCGGCTGAGGAGATCCAGGCGCGGCTGGCGGAGAAGACGCGGTTCTATCTCTGCTTCCCGTTCCCCACCCACAAGGGCGCCAAGAAGGTTGAGGAGCTCGAAGCCCTGCGCGCCCGCGGCTTTTTCCGCTTGGTCGCGTTGCCGACCGACAAGCAGGCCGAGAAGGGCGCACAGGCCGAAGTCATCGACCTGAACGAGACGTCGTCCGAGTCCGTCCGCACACCGGTCGGTCGGCTGCTCGTGCTGGTGGACCGGCTGGCGACGACCGCGAGTAACGACGGCGCAGCCAACCCGGCCAGCGACCCAACCACGAACCGGATCGCGGACTCGGTGGAGCAAGCGTTCCGCGAGGGTGACGAACGGGTCGTCGTCGTGTCAGCGCCGCGCGAGGGACCGTTCGAGACGCTGGAGTTCTCGGCCCGCTTCGAGCGCGACGGGATGACGTTCGAGGAGCCGACGCCCCAGCTATTCTCGTTCAACAGCCCGCTCGGCGCGTGCCCGGCGTGCCAAGGGTTTGGCCGCGTGCCGGGCGTCGACCCGGACCTGGTGATCCCAAATCCGGAGCTGTCGTTGCGGCAGAACGCGCTAGCGCCGTTCCGGTCGGAGCAGTGGTCGAAGCATCAGAAGGCGCTTCTCCGCATTGCGGGACAAGCCGGAATCGACCTCGACACACCTTATACGCTCCTCCCCAAGGAACAGAAGGACGTTGTCTGGAAAGGGCAGGGCGAGTACGTTGGCGTATATGGCTTCTTCGCGTACCTCCAGAAGAAGCAGTACAAGATGCACTACCGCATCTACTCCGCGCGCTTCCGAGGCTACACGCGGTGCCCCGCCTGCGACGGCTACCGGCTCCGCCCCCAAGCGCTGTACGTCAAACTAAAGGGTCCATCGCTCGGTGCCGAAGGCGACACGCCTGCGTGGTTTCACATCGGCGAGCTGTCGGAGCTGACGACGGCGGACGCGAAGGCATTCTTCGAGGCCGTCGAGTTGAGCGAGCACGATCAAGAAGTGGCCGGCCGGCTGCTGACGGAGGTTCGCAAGCGGCTCGGCTACCTCGTCGAAGTGGGCCTGGATTATCTCACGCTCGACCGGCTGGCGATGACGCTGTCGGGCGGCGAAACCCAGCGAATCAACCTGGCAACGTCGCTTGGGTCGTCCCTCGTCGGCAGTCTCTACGTGCTCGATGAGCCCACAATCGGACTCCATCCGCGCGACAACAACCGGCTGATCGCCATTTTGGAAGGGCTCCGTGACATCGGCAACACGGTGCTGGTGGTTGAACACGACGAGCAGATGATGCGCCGGGCGGACCAGCTCATCGACGTGGGACCGGGCTCGGGCGCACTTGGTGGAGAGGTCATGTTTCAAGGCACGTTCAGCCAAGCACTCGAAGACGACAGGAGTTTGACCGGCGCCTACCTTTCCGGTCGTAAGTCGATTCCGGTTCCGAAGACCCGGCGTCCGGTCGACCCCGAACGGCAGATCGTGGTGAAGGGCGCGCGGCAGCATAACCTCAAGCGGATCGACGTGACGTTCCCACTCGACGCAATCACCGTCGTAACGGGCGTCTCGGGAAGCGGCAAATCCACACTCGTTCACTCGACCCTGTACGCAGGTCTTCAGCGCATCAAGGGAAATGATTTTGATGGCAAGGTAGGCGCGCACGACGAGATCACAGGCGCTGATTTAGTCGAGACCGTTGAGATGGTGGATCAGTCGCCCATCGGGAAGTCGCCGCGGTCGAACCCAGTGACCTACATCAAGGCGTTCGACGCCATCCGCGAGTTGCTCGCCAGTACCCACCAAGCCAAGATTCGCGGCTATCGCGCGGGTGCGTTCTCCTTTAATGTGCCTGGTGGGCGCTGCGAGACGTGCCAAGGTGAGGGGGTGGTTCAAATCGAGATGCAGTTCCTAGCCGACCTCTATCTCGAGTGCGAGGCGTGCCACGGGGCCCGGTTCAAGCAAGACGTGCTGGAGATCCGGTTCAAGGGGAAGAACGTGGCTGAGATCTTGGACCTGACCGTCGACGAGGCCGTCGCCTTCTTTAAGGGCCAACGGCGGATCGAGAACAGACTCCAGACGCTGCAGGATGTCGGGCTGGGCTACCTCACACTGGGTCAGCCATCGAACACCTTGTCCGGTGGCGAGGCGCAGCGCGTCAAACTCGCGGCGCACCTCAGCAAGTCGCACCAGGGCCACACGCTCTATCTGTTCGACGAGCCCACGACGGGTCTGCACTTCGACGACATCAAGAAGCTGCTCTCGGCGTTCAACGCACTCGTCGAGGCGGGTCACACCGTCGTCCTGATCGAGCACAACCTCGACGTGATCAAGGCCGCCGACTGGGTGATCGACATTGGGCCCGAAGGTGGACGGCGAGGCGGATTCGTCGTGGCTGAGGGAACGCCGGAACTGGTGGCGACCATCGAGTCCAGCCACACGGCGCCGTTTCTGCGCGCGTCCCTGGCGTAGGCGAGACCTCCGCTTGGGGAATGGTCAGCGAGTTGCCCACCGGCGTACCCTGCATCCCGCACCTCGTGTCCACCTGTGTCACCTCTCCGGATCGCCCTTTTTACGGGCAACTACAATCACGTTGAGGACGGCGTCTCCCGTACGCTCGGGCGACTCGTCGGGTACCTCGTCGACCAAGGCCACGACGTCGTGGTGCTTGGGCCGACTGTCGATGACCCACTCGATCAGCCAGGTCGGTTCATCGCCGTCCCGTCCGTCGCAGCGCCGGGCCGGCCGGAGTACAGGGTCAGCACTCGGCTTCCGATCGCAGCTCGACGAGAGGTCGAGCGGTTCGCTCCTCACATCGTCCACATCGCGACGCCTGACATCCTGGGTCACCGGGCTCTCGCTTGGGCACGCGGTCTCCGGATCCCCGTGGTCTCGACCTACCATACCCACTTCGCGTCGTACCTCGACTATTACCGACTCGGTATCGCAGAGGGCGTTTTGTGGGCGGCGCTCCGTCGGTTCTACAACCAGTGCGATGAGGTCTACGCTCCCACCCCAGCCATGAGAGACACGCTCGCGGCACACGGTGTGACGTCGACTCTCCGACTGTGGCCTCGCGGCATCGAGCTCGACCGCTTCCGCCCGGACGCCCGGTCCGACGACTGGCGACTCGCTAGAGGATTTGAACCGGACGACGTGGTCATCTCATTCGTCAGCCGTTTGGTAAAGGAGAAGGGGATCGACGTGTTCGCCGAGACGATCCAGTCGTTGCAGGCGGATGGGGCTCCCGTCTGCGCGCTCGTCGTCGGCGAGGGCCCGGAGCGGGAGGCGTTGCAGACGGCCCTCCCGGACGCGGCATTTGCCGGTCACCTCTCGGGCACGGACCTCTCGACGGCCTACGCCTCCTCGGACGTGTTCCTCTTCCCGAGCGAAACGGAGACGTTCGGGAACGTTACTCTCGAAGCGATGGCCTCAGGCCTCGGCATCGTCGCGGCGGACGCGGCCGGCACCGCGAGTCTCATTGACCACGAGCGGACGGGACTGCTCTGTCCTCCCCGTGATCGCGAAGCGTTTCTAACGGCGACCAGGCGCTTGGTAGATAGGACCCACGTCCGCCATCGGCTTGGTGTTGCTGCCCGAGAGGCCGCTCGTGCTTACGACTGGCCGGAGGTTCTCGACCGAATGGTCTCCTACTACCGACGTGTCAGCTCGAACGGACCCTCTGCCCGCTGAGCGCATGTTCCGCGTCGTAACCAAGCGATTACAAAGCCCTTCAAGTTGATATTTTATATAGTTTTATGTTTTCCTTCTGGGACTGATCCCTTACTCCTCGCGAGGCCTTGTCTGTGGAGGATTGTGTGTTTGGCTTCTACAAAATGCGTTAGGGACGGTCTGTGTCCGGCGACGGCGCCCCGTCCGAACGGAGTCGGAACGTTGGGCGACGGATGGCCTCCGGGTCGCCGAGATCGTACTGCCGCCGCCGACGCCGACGACGGTCCAGCCAGTGATTGTCCTCGACCACCTGGAGGAGCGCGGGGTAGAAGATGAGCGTGGCCGCCAGCGTGCCACCGATCCCAACGACCGCCAAGACGCCGATCGACCGGAGGCCGGGGTGAGAAGACAAGAGCAGACCTCCAAAGCCGACGAGGTTGGTGAGTGCTCCCATCGTGACGTGCTCACCCGTCGAGCGGAGGACTCGACGGATGGAGCCCCGCCCCTCTTCCCGATACCGGTGGGTTAGGTGAACACCACCGTCGTTCCCTATTCCGAGCACCGTCGGCAGGACGACCAGATTGTAGAAGGTGAGTTGGACCCCGAAGAGCTCCATCATCCCTAGCATCCACGACAGCCCGATGACGAGTGGGACGACGGCCACCAGAGTCCACTTCAGCGAGCGGAACGACGTGAAGACGAGCACGAAGACGAGCACGAAGGTCACGCCGACCATCAGCGGGCTCTCCTCTTGCATCAGCCTCAGCATGTCCGCGGCGACGAGTTGCGTGGAGGCTGCGTAGAACTCGCCGCCTTCGGGCGTTGTCACCTGACCGATCAACTCGGCAAACCGAATCGAGCGGCGGCCGTCGGCCATGTTGCCACGCGGGAAGACGATGACGAAGTCGCCCACCTTCCCGTCCCGCGTTGTAAAGGGGCGTGTGAGGAAAGCCGGCACACTGTCGAGCGGGATCGGCTCGGTGGCCGACGCCGCGCGTCGGAGCCGCGCGATCTGTCCTGTGGTGTCTGCGAGTAGGAAGGGGTCGTCCAGGACCTCGCGGATGTCCGCCAGTCGATTCAGTTTGCCGGTCACTCCCGCGCTGTCGGTCGGGAATCGTTCCTGGAGACTCTCGACGGCCAAGATCAGCGAGTCCTGCTCCGCGAGATCCTTGACCGCATCCGTCACCGCCTTGACGCTCTCCGGCGAATCGAGGAGGATGTACGCAGGGTTGCGGCGTTCGCTTTGCCCGAACACGGGCTCGAGAGCCTCCGCGCGGCGGTAGTACTCGTCGTACTCAGGTTCGAGGTTCGAGAAGTTGTACTCGAACGACACCTTCGGAATGGCGACCACGCAGGCGACGGTGATGGCGAGACACACGGCGACGATCGTCCGCGAGAACGGGAAGCGGGGCTCGACTTCGACGCGGGAGGCCTCGCCACGGAGCCGGAGGTCCAGGACCCCCGTCCGCTCGGCGATGGCGAGCAACGCCGGAAGGACCGTCAGCATCGAGATCAGGGCGAACAGGATGCCTACCCCGCCGATCAGCCCGAACTCGCTGAACCCCCGGAAGTCCGCCAGTTGAAGGACGAACAGCGCCGACGCGGTGGTCAGCGCCGAGACGGCGATCCCCTGCCCCGTGCTCACGAACGTCTCTTCGACGGCTTCCGGGACGCTCCTCCCTCCCCCTCTCTCCTCGGCGTAGCGCGCGTAAAAGTGGATCCCGTAGTCGATGCCCAGGCCAAACAGGACGAGCCCCAGCGTCGACGTCATCAGGTTGAGCGTCCCGAACGTGACGGCCGCTAGCCCGCCCGCCCAAGACAAACTCACGAGCAGAGGGAGCGTGAGCAGGAGCGCTGTCACTGGCGTTCGCAACAGCTCGCTCCCGACCACCCCCCACACCAGTCGCCCCCCCGTACGCGCCTGAATGGACTTGTAGAGGAAGTAGAGCACGACGGCCAGGATGACGGCCAGAACGCCCGCGCCGAACGAGTTGCGAACGTCCGTTGTGATCGACCGGACCTCGATGGTTTGTCGGAGTAGGCGCCCGGCCGCCGTCACCTCCATCCCGGAGTCGTACTGCGCTGGCCCGACACGCGCGATGGTCGAGTCGAGGTCGGCGTAGAGCCTCTCGACGAACGCGAGGTCGGTCTGCGCACCCGTCGGGTAGAACTTGACGACGAGCGTGGTCGAGTCGGGGCTGAGGAAGTACTCAGTCAGCGCGAGCTGGGCGAGGTCCGCCCGGAGTTGGTCCCCCTCCCGCTGGCGCACCCGCCGGGAGCTGTCGGAGGCCGCTCGGAACAGGTCCATCCGCAGTGGATCCGTCGCCGAGCGGACCTGCTGCGCCTGCTCCCGCAGGAACGCCTCCAAGCGGTCGAGCTCTTCGAAGGTGGCGAAGTACAGCGCGTTCTCCGATACGAACCGGACATCCCTCCGGAAGTCGACGCGGGTGAAGTACGGGTCGTCGGTGTCTGGCCGCTCCATGGCCATCGCGGCCGGCACGAAGGCCTCGGCGAACGCCAGGTTGCTCTCGAACGACGGACTGTAGATCGCGACGTCGACCGTCGTCTCCGCACCGACCGTCTCTTGGAGCCGCTGGATGGCCTGGACGCTCGTGTACTCCGGCGGGAGCAACGTGACGATGTTGGCGTCGACCCTTAGGTCCAGCGCTTTCCAGATCCCCAACCCCGCCAGCACGAACGCCAAGCCGACCACGAGAAACGGGTGCGCGACGATGCCGCGGGGGATGAATCGGAGGCGGTCGAAAACCACGTGCGAGGGGGTGGACGGCGGAGACTAGACCAGGAACGGGAGGTCGCCCTCCGTTCCACGTGAAACGTCAGACCGGAATCCCGATCAGGTGGAGAAGGCCGCCTGCGATGGCGGCCCCAACCACCAAGAGCACCACGTTCGTACCGCGCCAAAACACGAGACCCCCCGCGACGAGTGCAATCCCCCACGCCCCGGGTGTCTCCAACGCCCCGGCCGCGAGTCTCACCGTGACGACCGCCATCAAGGCAACGGACGCCGCGTTAATGGCGTCAAGCAGAGACGCGGTCAGCAGATGCTCGCGGAGGCGGGGGACCAGCGGATGGAGCAACCCGGAAAACACGAACGCTGGCAGAAAGATGGCGATCGTCGCGACGACCGCTCCAGGGACGCCTTGAACCAGGTAGCCGACAGCCGTCGAGGTCGTAAGCACGGGGCCTGGCGTGAGCTGGCCGAGGGCCACCGCGTCGAGAAGCTGCGTTTGTGTCAGCCACCCGAAGCGACCCACGACGTCCGCTTCGAGGTAGGCGACGAGGACGTACCCGCTGCCGTAGAGGACCGAGCCGACTTTCAGGAAAAAGAGGGCCAGCGTCCCCAGCGACGGAGCGACGGCAGTGGCACCCTGCAACAGCATCGCCAGCACGGGGAGTCCGCTGACGTTCAAAGGAGGAGAGGGCGGCGCCGCCCTCCGGCGCATCGTGTAGAGGGCCAGCCCCCCCGCCAGTCCGCCGCCGAGGAGAGCCGGGATCTCGCGGACGCCGGTCAGCAGCAACGCTGACACGAACGCGGCCACCAGAGCCAGCGGAACCGAGGGAATCGCCTTCTTCCCGAGCCGCCACAGCGCCCCGGCGATCACGGCCAGAACCGCCGCCGGGATGGCGGCCAGGAAGGGCTCGAGGTCAGGGATGCTCGCGCTCTCGACGTAGGCCCACGCAAGCAAAAGCGTGAGGCCAGCAGCAGGCACGATAAACGACGTTCCCGCGACGAAGAGGCCGAGCCACCCCGCGCGCGCGAACCCCACGTGCATCGTCATCTCGGTCGAGTTCGGGCCGGGGATCAGGTTCGTCGCGCCGACCAGATCAAGAAAGGCCTGCGGTGTCAGCCAGTTTCGCTTGCGCACGACCTCCTCCTCCATCATCGCGATGTGCGCGGCGGGCCCCCCAAAGCCCACGACGCCCAGAGTGAAGAACAGCCGCGCCAGCTCCACGAGCCGGGTGCGGAGAGGCGATGTCGGTTGAGTCGGCATCCAGGGTAAGGCAGCGTGCGTATGGTCGGTACCCCTCTCCCCTGCGCCCGGGTTTCCCATGTCATCCGCCGGACCCATCTTGCTCTTCGACGGCGTCTGCAACCTGTGCGACCGGTCGGTTCAGTTCATTCTCGACCACGAGGCAGGGACCATTTTTCGGTTTGCCTCGCTCCAGTCGGAGGCTGGAAAGCAATTGCTCACCCAGTGTGGGATCCCGGACGCCTCCGTCGACACTGTCGTACTGGTGGAGGGCGAGACGTGTCATCTCCGCTCGGAAGCGGCTTGGCGGGCGGCGGCTTATCTCAATCCGCCGTGGTGCTGGGTGGCGGTCGGCCGCTGGGTGCCGCGAGCAGTTCGGGACCGACTGTACGATGTGGTCGCGCGCAATCGCTATCGGTGGTTCGGAACCCGGGACCAGTGCCGCCTCCCCGAACCGGGTGTCCGAGAGCGTTTCCTCGATGCGACCGAGCTGGCGCAGTCCCATCAGCCGTCGTAGCCTCTTCCCCTCCAAACCCTCCCTCAATGGCTCACACGTACGACTCTCTCTCTGTCGGTGACGGCTTCTCATGGTCGCGCACACTGACCATGGACGACGTCCGCGCGTTCGCCGACGTCACGGGGGACGACAACCCTATTCACATCGATGAGGAGGCCGGACGCCAGAGTCGGTTCGGGAAGCCCGTCGTTCACGGCGTGTACTTGCTCGGGATCGCGTCGAAGGTGTTGGGCCGGGACTTCCCAGGTCCGGGATCGATCGCGGTTTCTCTATCCGCCAAGTTCCTCCGCCCTGTGCCCGTCGGCGAGGAGGTGACGATCGAGGTGAAGGTGGCCGAGAAGATTGAGCACCACGGGCACGTCAAGGTTCGGATGTACGCGTACTGCAATGGCAAGATGTCGTTGGGCGGCGAGGCCATCGTCATCCCCCCGCCCGCCGAGGCCTGAACGACGACGGGGCCCGAGCGCTGTGCGCCCAGGCCCCGTCGTTTGCCGACCCCACTAGGTCAGCCGGGCAGCTTGACTCGCGTGCCCTCAGGGATGCGCGCGGTGAGCTCTGTCTGGTTCATGATGGCGATCTCCTCGGCCGAGAGGCCATTGGGGAGAGTCCGACCCTGCAGGAGAGACTGGAGCGTGCTCCCCCCTCCAGGCGTCGCCAGCTCCAGGCGCGACGGCTGACGGTTGAGGTAGCGGGTGTCGGTCAGCGACTCGAAGCTGCCCGCGGTCGACCGGAATGCGGAGGCATACCGACTGAACGCGTTGGGCGACGTCAGCCCCATCATCTGGTAGACGTTGCCGCCGAACTCGATGAACGTCACCGAGAAGGCGACGGAGCCGTTCTGCTGCTGGGCCGTCCCTTCCACGCGGTAGGCGGCGTTGCCGTTGACGCGCACGGCTCCACTGGACTGAGCTCGGACGCCTTGCTGAGACGCCAGCGCTCGGCCGGCCGCCGCGGCAGAGGACTCCGACGAAAGCGTGAGCTGCATCACGGCCGCCCCGTTCGGTTCCCCCATCAGGAAGGCGGATGGCGTGTTCTGAGTTTGCCACCCACGGGGGTAATCGAACGCGAAGCGGAGCTCCGGGTGGTAGAAGGTGTTGCCCTCGGTGTAGCCCTGGCGCGGGTCTTCGCCGAGGACGATCCCCTCGATCTGCGAGAGGTAGGCAGAGGCGTTGACCTCGGTGCCCTGGGGGTCGTACTGCGCCGCGAGCTGGGGGATGGTCTGCGAGCGCTCGCCGGGGTCCGGGTGCGTCGACAGGAAGTTGGGGACGCTCTGGCCGGACCGCTCGCCGAGGCGCTGGAGCGAAATGAAAAACCGCGAGGCCTCCGTCGCGTCGTACCCGGCGAACTCGGCATAGGCCACGCCCGCCTGATCCGCCTCGCGCTCCGCTCCGCGCCCGTACTTCAGCTGGAGAAGCTGGAGACCGGTGCCGCCGTAGTTGAGGATCCCCTCAGCCACCTGCCCTCCCCCGACGACGCCTCCCAACACGGCAGCTCCTAGCAGGCCGAACTGGCTAAGCTGCGCCCGAGCAGCCTGCTCCGACGAGTGCCGACCCAGAACGTGCCCGATCTCGTGGCCCAGGACGACCGCCAGCTGCGCCTCGTTCTCGAGGTAGGCCAGCAGCCCGCGTGTGACATAGACGTAGCCGCCCGGGAGCGCGAACGCGTTGACGACCGGCGAGTCCAACACGCGGAAGTAGAAAGGCGTGCTCCGGATCTCGGCTGGCGTGCTGGGATCGTTGTACGCGCTCGTCTGGAGGACGTCCGCAGCTACCCGCTCGACGTACGCCGTCAGCGCGGGGTCGTCGTAGACCCCAAACTGGGCCTGAATCTGCTGATCGGCCTCGGTGCCGAGTTGAACTTCTTGAGCCCACGTGTACGCCCCTCGTTGCTCCTCCCCCGTGACGTAGTTGACGTTGGTGGTACCGCAGGCGGATACGAGGAGTACGAGGAGGGCGAGGGCCGCAGAGCGAGTCCCGGCGCGCAAAGTCGTCATGGCAAGGAGGGCGTGGTGGATAGGGAAGATTCGAGACGGGTGACAGCACCGCGTTCCACGTGGAACACGGCGTGTTGGTCGTCCTCAAACGGCACGACCCCGCCGAAGGGTTCTGAGCGTGCGGCTGTGATCAGTGACTGGCCTAACTCCCCGGACGCCAGGAGCTCAAGCACGACCTGCGTCCGGGCGGGGTCGAGGGGGCCGAACACGTCATCGAGGAGCAGGAGCGGTGGCTCTTCCGTCCGCTCGCGGAAGTACAACGCTTGGGCCACTCGGACCGCCAGCGCAAACGTGCGGTGCTGCCCTTGGGAGGCATAGGGGCGGAGGTCGAACCCATCGATCTGAAACACGACCTCGTCGAGATGGGGACCGACCAGCGTCCGGCCGAGGTCACCGCTACGAGGGCGAGTCCGCGCGAGCTCGCGCCGGAGGGCGTCGACGTCCGAGTCGTCGCCGGAGCCGCTCGACGGGTCGTACTGAAGTGTCGGGCGGCCACCCGGAGTACCGAGCAAGACGTGGGCGTCGACCAGCAACTCGGAGAACTGCTCCAGAAACGCGCGGCGGCGCTGGACCACGCGTCCCCCTAGCATGGCCAGCTCCTCGTCCCACGCGTCCATCGTGCCGGGCGCCAGCGGACGGCCGCGGCGGGTTTGCTGGAGGAGGGCGTTCTTCTGCTTGAGCGCTCGGCGATACTTCAACAGGTCGTCGAGGTAGACCGGGTAGGCTTGGCTCAGGGTCGCGTCCAACATCCGTCGGCGCTCGGACGGCCCGCCCGCTGTCAGGTCCCGGTCGTCTGGCGACAGGATCACGACCGGGACCCGGCCGACCAAGTCCGTCAGGCGGTCGAGAGGAGCTCCATTCACGAACGCTCGCTTCCCCTCCCCTGGCACAAACGCGAGGCGGAGGCGGACGTCCGGCCGGTCCTCGCCGTCGAACGCGCCTTCGATTGTAAAGTGGGGGGCCCCCCGCTGGAGCGTTGTGGCGTCGGAGGCGCCGAGAAAGCTCTTGCCCAGGCAGAGGTACCCGAGCGCCTCCAGCACGTTCGTCTTGCCGGCCCCGTTGGGCCCGACCAAAAGATTGACGCGCGGCGCGGCCTCCACCTCAGTGCTCGTGTGTCCGCGGAAGGTGGTGAGAGAAAGGCGGCGGAGGCGCACGGCGGAGCGACGGTGGCGGAGTCATACCGGCGGCAATGCCCACGGTTCACTACTCTGCCGGCGGACGTCCGCCGCTTTCATGTGTCCAGCACTCCGAGTTGGGATCGCTCTCGCGCTTGGACTCAGCCTCCTGAGCAGCACTGCCGTTCCTGCGGGAGACGACGAGCGGACTTGCGAGGCAGAGCGCGTGGCTCTGTACCCAGAGATCGTCGAGCAAAGAGACCGGGGGCCCGACGCCCGGCGAGCGCTCCACGCACGCCTCCAAGTCATGCTGGACCGGCACGGAGAGTCGGCGCCGGTTTGCGTCGGGCGGTTGCAGGAGCACGTCGCGTTCCTCTACGTCCTCGACGAGCGCTATGTGGAGCTCGCCGATTGGCTCGACACTTATCTCGCGGGGCCAGGCCATCACACGTCGGTCCGCTCGCAGCTGATGCTCGAGACGCAACGGGGCTACGCGCTCCGCAAGATCGGGCGACGACTCGAAGGTGCTCGGTCCGCCTACCGTGCGGCCAGCCTTGCCGACCGGGCTCCGGCGGCCAATGGAGCGAAAGCCCTCATCACGGCAGGAACCGTGTCCCGGACCCTCGGCGAGGAGGCCGCCGCCGTCGCGTACTTCGAGTCCGCGCTACGCCTCATCGCCGACAGCCTGGACACCGACCCGGCGCTGCTGGACCTCCGGGGCCACGCGTTCAGCAGCCTCTCCATTCTCATCGACTACCAAGTCCTGCGCGCCGGGGCAGGTGCCGAGCGCGACTCCCTGATCGGGCTTTTGGAGAGCTACACCGCGGAGGCCCTGGCCGTTCTGTCTTCCGACGGCGCCGCTGCGGGGAACCGAGCGTTCGTCTCGAACCTCAGCGCCCTCGCCGCCGCGTGGCGGGGAGACTACGCGCTGGCCCGAGAACGCGCGCGCCCGTCACGGAAGCTCGCCGAGCGAGCGGGCCCCATGATGCCGTTCGCGATGTACGACACCTATCTCACTGAGGGCCGCCTCGCCGAGGCCGCCGGAGACTCCAGCGAAGCCGAGCAGGGGTACCAGCGGGCGCGTGCGGAAGCGGTCGACCGCCAGAGCTCGAGCCTCGAAGCCGACGCCCTCGAGCACCTCGGCCGACTCCTCGAAAAGCAGAGGCGGTGGGATGAAGCCGCCGGCGCGTACACCGCCGCGATCGACCGGCGAGAGCTTTTCCGGGACCGTCTCGGACTGGACGACTGGAGCTCCTCCACGTTTGCGAACGCGCAGGCGCCGTATCGAGGACTGGTGCGTGTCCGACTCGCGCAGGGCGACGCCGCCGGAGCGTTCGCCGTGCTCGACCAGACCCGGGCCCGGTACCTCCGCGATCTTCGCCAGCACCAAGACGTCCGCACGCATTTGACTGACGACGCTCGCGCGGCAGTCGACAGCGTCTCCACCCAGCTGTCGGACGCTCGACTCGCGGCGTTGTCGACCTCGACTGTGACGGAGCAGGCTGCCCTGCGACGCCGCGTCTCTGAGCTTCAGGGCCAGCGCGCCCGCCTCACGCGCTCGTCCCCCACCGGCGGCGACCACCGTGGCATCGACCTCGACGCCCTGCGCCGGACGCTCGGCGATCAGCGTCGGACGCTCGTGGCCTATGTGATCGACGACGAGAGCGGGACGGCGTTCGTAGTCCGCGCCGACACGCTGGTTGCCATTCCCCTCCCGGCGACCCGGTCGAGTGTCCGTCGCCAGCTTGGCGCGGTCGGGTCGCCGTGGGGCGGGCGAGCGCCCGATCCTGCGTTCTCGCTCCGGGCCCTCCACGATCTGTACCAAGATCTGGTGGCACCCATTCGCGGCTGGGTGCTCACGGACGCTGTCACCATCGTTCCCGACGCAGAGCTCGCGACGGCTCCGTTCGCCGCCTTCATCACGACACCGGCCGACGACTTCGAGACCGCGCCGTACCTCCTCTACGACTGGACGATCTCGACAGAGCTCGCGGCCTCTCTGGTCGGGCCACGCCCCTCCCCCACGGACAAGTCGGTCGACGTGCTCGCATTCGGTCGGACCACGTTCGAGGCCGAGCGTTCCACGTGGAACACGTTGGGGCTGGAAGACCTTCCCAACGTCGGAGAAGAGGTCTCGCGGATTACGAGGCGCGGGAAGTCGGTCGGCTACCGAGAGGAGCAAGCGACAGAGGCCGTCTTCCGCAAACGGGCCGAACAAGCGCACGTCGTCCACATCGCCTCGCACGCCGAGGTGCGTCCCGAGCTCCCGCTGTACTCCCGCATCGCGCTGTCGCCCGGGGAGGGCGAGGACGGGGTCCTCCACCTCTATGAGATCCTGACGGCGAACGTCAACGCGGACTTGGTGGTGCTCAGCGGCTGCTCGACGGCGGACGGCGGGCGACGTGACGGCGAGGGGCTGATTGGGCTCCAGTACGGGATGCGGGCGTCGGGGTCGGGGGCCACACTCGCCACGCTGTGGCCCGTCGCCGACCAAGCGACGACCGAGTTGATGGGCTCGTTCTACGATGGGCTCAACCGCGGGCTGCGGAAAGACGAGGCGCTCCGACAGGCGCAGCTCGCGTACGTCGCGAGCCACCGAGGGGTGAGCGCGAGTCCTTTCTTTTGGGCCGCCCCCGTCCTCTCCGGAAGTCCAGCACCGGTCCCCTTCCGGTCGAGATCGCGGTGGTGGCTAGTCGCCGTCGGAGCCGCGCTGGCGGGCGGGCTAGCTTGGCGCCTCCGACCTCACTGCACAGATGACTGACCGCCCCGCCCTGTTCGACCAACTCCAGACGCTCACCACCGAGAAGCGAAACCCTCGGACGTTGGGGATCGACACGGCACCGCTGACCGACGTCATCCGGATGCTGCACCAGGAGGACCAGATCGCGGTCGACGCCGTGACGCCGGAGCTGCCGTACGTCGTGCAGGCTGTCGAGATCATTGAGGACGCGTTCAGGAACGGGGGCCGGCTGTTTTACGCGGGCGCCGGGACGAGCGGTCGGCTTGGTGTCCTCGACGCTGCCGAGTGCCCGCCGACGTTCGGGACGCCTCCCGACCAGGTTCAGGGCTTGATCGCCGGCGGGCGCGAAGCCATGTTCGTCGCTCAGGAAGGGGCCGAGGACCACGAGTCGAACGGCGCAGACGCCATCAACGCAGCGGGCGTCACCGCAGCCGACGTGGTGTGTGGCATCGCCGCGAGCCGGCGGACTCCCTACGTCGTCGGGGCCGTTGCCCAAGCGCGAGCGATCGGCGCGCGGACGCTCTTCGTGACGTGCAACCCGAGGAGCCAGTTCTCACTCGACGTCGACGTGGCCATCTGCCCGGACGTGGGGCCGGAGCCCATCATGGGCTCGACGCGGATGAAGAGCGGGACGGCGACCAAGCTCGTCCTCAACATGCTCTCGACGGCGACCATGATCCGCCTCGGGAAGGTGTACGAGAACATGATGGTGGACCTGCAGATGACCAACCTTAAGCTGGTCGAGCGGTCCAAGAAGATCGTGATGACCGCGACGGGCGTCGACTACGACGCAGCCTCGGCCGCGCTGAAGACCGCGGACGGCCACGTCAAAACGGCCCTCGTCATGCTGCTAGCCGACGTCGACGCCGCCTCCGCCCGCCGCCGCATCGAGCACGCCGACGGGTTCGTCCGCCACGCCATCGCGGGGACGTCGCCCGGCGATCAGTCCCCCAGCGGAGAGACAGAACGGTGACAGAGGGAGGAGCGAACCTGACACGCCAGCCTCCGCGGCCCGATGTGGGGGCGCGCCGGAGATGCCGCGGAGTCTCCCGACCGGGGGAACAGCCGGCGGCCCCGACGATACCCCTCCTGCCGTGTGGTTGCTCTCCATCCTGCTCGCGTTGACCTGCACCGTCGATACCACCGATGACCGACGCGGTGATCTCGACGAGGCCATCGCCGGCTACATCGAACCTCTCGGGCTGGGGTGGGACGCGCGGAGCGCGAAGGTGGCCTGGGTCGACCTCAACGGCGACGGGCTGGACGACGCGGTCATCTCGCTCGCGGGACCCGACTGGTGCGGCTCGGGCGGGTGTACCGTCCTGGTGTTCGAGCAGATGGACCCACTCGACGCCGAAGAGTTTGGCCGCTTCCGGCCGGCCGCCGAGATCAGCTTGGTCGGCGGGCCCATCATGGTCGTGCGTGGGCGTGGATACTGGAGCGACCTGGTAGTCACCAGCCCGCAGGGTCCCCGCCGGCTCCGTTTCGACGGCGAGACGTACCCGATGAGCCCGGCTGGCGGCGACCGGCTCCAGGGCCGGATGCCGCGCGGAACCGTCCTGTTCGCCGACCGCCCCTGACTCCGGGGGCGCGTCGCTCTCTCCCCGCCCGGGTCCCGACGGATCCGGGCCCGACGTGCGCTTCTCTCGTGACGCTTTCCGACCTGCGCGACCAGATCGCGACCCTCCCCTTTTCCGCCCGCGTCCGTGACGAAACCGAGGCGCTGGCCCCCGGGATGTCGCTCCGTGTCAAGGGTACCGTTGGGTCGCTGCCCGCATTTGTGCTGGCGGACTTGCTCGACAGCCAAGGCGGACCCCTCGCCGCGCTGCTGCCCGAGAGCGAGAGCGCCGACTACCTCCGCTCCGACCTGGAGCAGCTCCTCGGCTCCGACGACCGGATCCTCTTCCTCCCCCCCACCGGCCACGGTCCGTACGACCCCGGGCAGCTTTCCGACACGCTCCCGCTCGTCCAGCGCGCCGACGCGCTCGGCCGGCTCCGCGACGGGTTCGACGGGATCCTAGTCACGAGCGTCGAGGCCATCTCAGAGCTCGTGCCGCTCCCCGAGACCGTTAGCGACGAGACGCTCAGCGTGCGGGTCGGGGAAGAGGTGGCACCGGAGACGCTAGTGGAGCGGTTGACCGGGCAGGGATTCGAGTTGGTCGAGTTCGTCAGCGAGCCCGGAGAGCTGGCGCTGCGGGGCGGCATCCTGGACGTGTACCCGTTCGCCGGGGGCTACCCAATCCGGCTGGAGTTTTTCGGCGACGAGGTGGACCAGATCCGTGAGTTCGACCCCCAGTCGCAGCGGTCGGTGAGCCGGCTCGAGACCGCGCGGCTCGTGCCCAACCTGGGCGCCGAGCGCTACACCGAGGGCGGCCACGTGACAGCGCTCGACTACCTCCCCGACGCCACACCGCTCGCCCTGTTCGACAGTCTGCGATTGGTGGAGCTAGCACAGGAGCGGTTCGAGTCGGCCAGCGAGGCGTACCGCCAGCGCGTCGACGATCTCGGAGAGGACGAGGAGCCTCCGCACGAGCCGACCGAACGGCACCTCACCGGCGACGCCTTGTCGACGCTCATCGACGCCCGGCCGACGCTCCTCTTCGGGACGTTCTCGACCGAGGGCGACCTGGCGGCTGAGCTGGCGGCGACGCCGCAGCCGTCGTACAACGGCGACCTCAAGCGTTTGCGCGCCGATCTCGCGTCTCGTGCCGGCACCCGGTTCGTGGTCCTGTGCGACAGCGGCTCGCAGAAGAACCGGCTGTGGGAGCTGCTCGGCGGCGACCTCGAAACGGGCAAGCCGCCGCCCGCCGACCTGATCGTCGAGAGCCTGCACGAGGGGTTCGAGGTGCCGGAGATCGGGCTTGCTGTCTACACCGACCACCAGCTGTTCGACCGATACCACCGGCCGACGGCACGCAAGCGGAAAAAGGCGCGCGGCGGCTTGTCGCTCCGCGAGATCAAGGCGCTCCGCCCCGGCGACTTCGTCGTCCACGTGGACTACGGCATCGGCAAGTTCGCGGGGCTCCAGACGATCACGGTCCGCGACCAGACGCAAGAGGCCGTCCGGCTCCTGTTCAAAGGCGACGACGAGCTGTTCGTCAACGTGACGGCGCTTCACAAGCTGCACAAGTACACGGGCAAGGAGGGGCACCAGCCGTCACTGACCAAGCTCGGCACGGGTGCGTGGGACCGGCTGAAGGCGCGGACCAAGAAGCGAGTCAAGGACATCGCCCGCGACCTGATCCAGATCTACGCCAAGCGGCGGGCGTCGCAGGGCTACGCCTTCAAGGGCGACACCGTGTGGCAACGCGAGCTCGAGGCCAGCTTCGCCTTCGAGGAGACGCCCGACCAGGCGACGGCCATCGACGCCATCAAGGCCGACATGCAGCAAGCCATCCCGATGGACCGGCTGGTCTGCGGCGACGTCGGGTTCGGGAAGACGGAAGTCGCCATCCGCGCGGCGTTCAAGGCGATCCAGGACGGAAAGCAGGTGGCCGTGGTGGTCCCGACCACGGTCCTCGCGCGTCAGCACGCCGAGACGTTCACCGCGCGGATGGGACGATTCCCCATCCAGATCGCTCAGCTCTCGCGGTTCGTCGACAAGGCTGCGCAGAAAGAGGTGATCGCCGGACTCGCGGACGGGACCGTCGACGTGGTGATTGGGACGCAGCGCGTGCTGTCGAAGGACGTCCAGTTCAAGGACCTCGGGTTGCTCATCGTCGACGAGGAGCAGCGGTTCGGCGTCGGGTCGAAGGAGAAGCTGCGCAAGCTCCGCCCCGACGTCGACACGCTGACGCTGACGGCGACGCCCATCCCGCGGACGCTGCAGTTCTCGCTGCTCGGCGCGCGCGACCTGTCGCTTATCCAGACGCCGCCGGCCAACCGCCAGCCGGTCGTCACCGAGATCCACACGTTCGACCGCGACCTGATCCGCGACGCCATCCTCTACGAGGTCAACCGGGGTGGACAGGTGTTCTTCATCCACAACCGCGTCCGCACCATCGACGAGATGGCGGCGGTCGTCCGAGCCCTCGTGCCCGACGCGCGGATCCGAACCGCGCACGGCCAGATGCCAGCGGCCACGCTGGAGAAAACGATGATGGACTTTATGGACCGCGAGTTCGACGTGCTCGTGTCCACCACGATCGTCGAGTCCGGGCTGGACGTGTCGAACGCCAACACGATCATCGTCAACCACGCGGAACGGCACGGGCTAGCGGACCTCCACCAGCTCCGGGGCCGGGTCGGGCGGAATGATCAACGAGCCTTTTGCTACCTTTTGGTCCCGAGTGTTCACTCGTTGACCAAGGAAGCGCGGCAACGCCTCCAGGCGGTCGAGGAGTTCTCGGACTTGGGCTCCGGCTTCAACCTGTCGATGCGCGACCTCGACATCCGCGGCGCCGGCAACATGCTGGGCGCCGAGCAATCCGGCTTCATCGAGGACGTCGGGTTCGAGACGTACCACAAGATCTTGGACGAGGCCGTTCAGGAGCTCCGCCACGACGAGTTCGCCGACGTGTTCGCCGACCAGGACACGGCCCCTCCCCCACCCGAGCCGACGGTCGACGTGGAGGACGACGTGTTCATCCCGCAGGACTACGTGTCGAACCCGGTCGAGCGCCTCAACCTCTACCGCCGCCTGGCCGACCTCGACAGCACCGACGAGATCGACGCCTTCCGCGCCGAACTCTCCGATCGGTTTGGACCGGCGCCCGACGAGATCGACACGTTGCTGCGGTTGGCGGCGATGCGACCGCTCGCGATGCGGCTCCGGCTTCAGCGCGTGGTCTGGAAAAACCAGCGACTGTTCCTCGCCATCCCCGAGCCGTCCGAGGACTCGTACTTCCACCAGCGACTGTTCAACCTGATGCTGGAAGCGCTCAACGGGCTCGGCCACCGCTACGTGATGAAAGACAGCCGGGCCGGGAAGCTCCGCGCCATCCTCCAGGACGTCCCAACGTTGGAGGCCGCGGCGACGGTTCTCACCCGCCTCGCGGACGACGTCGAGACGCTCCAGGCCATGGCGGCGGAGGCGACCGCCTAGCCGCGTTCCCTTAGAGGCGGACGCGTGAGCGCTGCGAGATCACGCGGTCGAGCGAGAGTCGCCCGGCCCCCGCGAGCGCCAGCGCCACGGCAGCAAAGAGATACAAGAGCGCCATCTCTTTGTCGCCGAACGGATCCGCGCCGTGCTGGACGAACGCGGCGACCATCATCGTGATGCCAACGAAGACCGCGGCGGGACGGGTCGCCAGCCCGACCGCGATCAGGAGGCCGCCCAAGAACTCGCTCAGCGCGGCGGCCCACGCAAACACGACGGGCAGGGGAAAGCCCATCGCCGCCGTCGCCCCGACGAAACCGTCCGATGGCGGGATCTTGCCGAGCCCGTGCGCGAACGCGAGCGTCAGCCCAAAGCCGAGGCGGAGGACGAGGAGGCCGAGGTCGGTCGCCCGCGACGTGTCGCCGGAGCCGAACAGGAGGGAACGAACCGTCATGTCGAAGCGCAGAGGGTGGGCCCCGTCAACTCGGCACGGCGAGCAAGGATCGCTCGCACGGACCTCAACGCTCGTTGCTGGCGGCCGGCCGTCTTCGATCCGGCCCGGACGTATCGACGGCGAGTTCGCCCAGACTCACGACGCGGCGCGTGGGGAAATGCGGATACTGGGAGGGCGTTGAGATTTTTCCACCTCCTCCCCCCGCCTTCGCGGGGGCAGGCTCTTGAGGGAGGTGTCGGCGTCAGCCGACGGAGGGTGTCGGCGGTGTCCGGCACGGATGGACACCCCGCCGGCTCCGCCAGGGCCCCCTTAACGGGGCGGCCCGGCCGCTATCGCTCCACCCTCGACGCCCTCTGACACCTCGCCCCCCCACGCTCATGGCCGACCTCACCTCCAAGCAACGCGCGCACTTGCGCGGCCTCGCTCACGCGCTGAAGCCCCTTGCCCACGTCGGCAAGGAAGGCGTGACCGAGGCGTCCGTCCACGCGCTCCGGCAGACGTTCGACACGCACGAGTTGGTCAAGGTGCGCGTGCTGGAGGCAGCCCCAGAGTCGGCGAAGGAGACGGCGTACGCGCTGGCGGCGAAGGTCGCCGGCGCGGCCGTCGTCCAGGTGGTCGGCCGCAACGCGACGTTATTCCGGCCCGACCCGGACGAGCCGACGGTCCAGTTGCCGTAGCGCCGGCTTTACACCGACGCCGCGCGGATCACGGCGTCGATGACGCGCTGATGGACCTCGGGGTGGAACGGGCTCGGGACCAGCTCATCGGCGGGCGCGAGCGCGCTGATGGCTTGGGCCGCCGCGATCTTCATCGCGTTCGTAATGGCCGGCGCGCCCACGTCGAGCGCGGCTTTGAACAGACCCGGAAACGCGAGCGCGTTGTTGACGCTCCGTCCGTCGGCCGCGAACACGGCTCCTGCCGCGAGCGCCGCCTCCGGGACGATCTCGGGGTTGGGGTTCGACAGCGCGAGCACGATCTGGCCGGGGCGGATCATCTCGGGCGTGATCAGCCCGACGACGCCCGTCGTGGCGATGAGGACGTCCGCGTCGGCGGCGGCGTCTTCGAGCGTGGCCGTCCGTCCACCGCGCGCTTCGAGCCGGGCGCGCGCGTCGGCCCCGGGGTCCACGCCGACGACGCGGAAGCCGGCGTCGAGGAGCAGGCTGGCGATGGCGAGGCCGGCCGCCCCCAGCCCGATCTGGGCGCACGTCAGGTCGCGGTCGCCCTCGCGCCCGGTGTGGCGGAGCGCGCTGAGCACGGCCGCGAGCAACACGGTCGCCGTCCCGTGCTGGTCGTCGTGCATCACCGGCTGCGGCAGGCGGCGGATCAGCTCCTGCTCGATCCAGAAGCAGTCGGGCGTCTGGATGTCCTCGAGGTGGATGCCGCCGAAGCTCGGCGCGACGCGGACGACCGTCTCGACAAACGCCTCGGGGTCCTCCTCATCGATCACGATGGGGACGGCGCTCAGCCCGACGAAGCGGTCGTAGAGCACCGCCTTCCCCTCCATCACCGGCAGGCTCGCCAGGGCCCCGATGTTGCCCAGCCCGAGCACGCGCGTCCCGTTCGTAAAGATGCCGACCGTGTGGCCGACCGCCGTCAGGGTCCGCGCCAGTCTTGGATCGGCCTCGATGGCACGGCAGACGCGCGCGACACCGGGCGTGTAGATGTAGCGGAGGTCCTCCAGCCGCTCGACCTCCGTCGTGCTCACCGTCCGGATCTTGCCGCCCGCGTGTCGCTCGAACACCAGGTCCTTGACGTCGAGCACCTCGGTGTCGGTCTCCAGGCGGATCGCCGCGAGCACCTCCTCCAGGTGCGCCTCGTCGAACACCGACAGCGTGACGTCGCGCAGAAAGTGGTCGCGCCCGATGTAGCGCGTCTCGATGTCGCCGACGAGCGCGCCCAAGTCGCCGACGAGGCCCAGCAGGCGCCCGATCATGCCGGGACGCTGCGGATTGCGGACCGTCAGGACGACGTCGTATTCGGGGAGACTCGGGCGCGGGACGGCATCACTCATGGCGTCAAGCTATCCCGGCACACGGGTCCTGACGGTTCAAGACCTGGACTTCACCGGCCCCGGGCGGTCGGGCACCGTGACCGCCCCACCCGGTCATCCTGGAGGAGCGACGGAGGATCCCAATGCCGACCCCCAAACCCGGACAGCCGGTGACCCGGGCGTCCGAGTTGGGATCCTTCGCTGGCGCTCAGGATGACAGGGTGCGGCGGTCGAAGCCCTAAATCCGGCTCACCAAGTCGTACGTGCCCCGGCCGACGCGCTCGACACGGCCTCGCTTCACCATCCGGCTCAGCACGCGCCCCGCGTAGTCCTTCGTCGTCCCCGCCAGCTCCGCGAGCCGGTCGCGGTGGACGGCGCCGGGCGTCCGCGCAAGGTGGAAGAGGAGCGTTTGGGCGACGGACGAGGGCGTAAAGGCAGACATGGAGCGAGAAAGCGCGAGGGGCGGATCGGGAGTCCCGACGGGACTGCCACCGTTGTCCGCCAAAGGCTTGTACCGGCGACGCCCGTCGGCGTTTCGGCGCCGCGGAGCGGAAGTGGAAAGGGGACGCCTGGATCAGGCCGCGATCATCGGCGTTCGGCCGCCGAGCGGCTCTTCCGCGTCGAGCGCGTCGAGCATCCACGCGGCGACGCTTCCCCTCGAGACGTGCCGCAAGAGGCCGTAGCGACTCACCTGGTGGACCGTCTCTTCGGGAGGCCCATCGGTCAGCGTCGTTGGGCGGACGGCTAGCCAATCGAGCCCGCTCGTCGCCAGCGTGGCCTCCATCGCCGCCAGATCCTCGTACGACGCCGCCATGCGGCTGTGGCCGATCATCCACCGGATGACCGGGTGGACGGCGGGCAGGCTCTCGCCCACGCCTGCCGCGCTGATGGCGACGACGCGGCGGATTCCGTGCCGAGGCATCGCCTCGCTCAACTGCTCGGCAACGCGAGCGGTAAGGTCGAGCGGGGACGCGATCGCCGACCACGGGTTCAGTGGCGACGTGCGCTTGATTCCCAGCGCCGAGAGCACCGCATCGCACCCGCCGAGCGCGTGGTCGAGAACGCGATCGTCCAACACGTCTCCCCGGATGACCTCGACCCCGTCGAGCGCCTCGAACGGGGTCGAGCGCCGAACGAGCGCGCGGACGCGGTGGCCACGTTCCGAGGCCAGGCGGCAGAGCCATCGACCGCACCCGCCGGACGCTCCGAGAACGAGCAGAGTCATCGGGTCGGCGGAGGATGAGTGGAGTTACGAGCCAAGCGATCCAGCCGGAGAAGGGAGCCACGCACCGCGTGCTTGCACCTCCAGCCTCACACTGGCAGAGGCTCGTCGGTTGCGGCTCGCTCGGCCAAACCGATCCTCCCCTGCTGAGCGTGTCGGCCAACCTACGCGGCTTGAGATGGAGACGCCCACCGACGCCTCCAACGGGGCCGGCTCGGCGGTGCCTGGCGAGACGGGGCCGCCGCCAGGTGCTCGTCCAGGAAAGCGACGACGCGAGCCGAGTAGTCCTCCGGATGCGTCGCGAACGCGTCGAGGTGTTCGGCGTCCGGCGCGACCCAGCTCCGGCACGGGACGCCCGCCTGCCGGAACGCGTCGGCGTAGGCCAGGACGCCTTCGACCGGCGACTGCTCGTCGGCGCCGCCGGCGATCAGGAGCACACCTCGCAGACCCGTCGCCCGTCGCGCATGGCGGAGCGGGTCGAGAGCTGAGAAGAGCGGGTGGAACGCCCGAACGATCGCCTTCTGCGCCCGGAAGTACCGAGGCCGCGCGGCGTCCTTCTGCATCGCCGTCAGCGCGTGCAAGGCCGACTCGTAGGGCGAGTCGAGGACCGCGGCACGGAAGGGATGGCCCGGCGCTGAGAACGCGCACGCCCCGTAGACGCCGCCGAAGCACACGCCGAGATAGCCGACGGGCAGCCCGGGGCATCGGCGCGCGGCCTCCTCACCCGCCGCCAGCACGTCGCGGGGGAAGAGGACGCTGCGTTGCACCGACTCCCCGAACCCGCCGAAGTCGACGAGCAACACGTGATAGCCCGCTTGCCGGAGCGGGCGGGCGTGGCCGCGCTCCAGAAAGAATCCCTTCCCCACCCGCTTGTACGGATGTGCGCACACGACGACGCCACGCGCCGGCCCCTCGGCGGCTCCGAAGAGTCCGGTGAGCGCCGTGCCATCTGGCTTGGGAATGGTCGCGGGCTCCCAGTCGCTGGGCCGGTCTCCCGTCTCGGGCCACCGCCACGGCCGCCGCGACGGCCGGAAGATGTACCGCTGGAAGACCCGAAGGCCGAACCGGTCGAGAGCCCGCGACACCGTCATCGGATCAGCACCAGTCGCAGACGCTCCCACCGCCGCCCGGCGGGGGGTTGATCATCCCCGAGTCGGAGCCGCCGGTGTCGCAGTTCGTGGCGGTCAGGGAGTGGACGGCGCCGAGGTCGACGAGCGTCGGCGGCCGGTAGGTCTTGGGAGTCACCGGCGCCGGGCCTGCGGACGGTGTAGGGGGTTCGGAGTGGGTCATGGGGGATTATGGGGTGAGCGAAACGGAAAGAGCCATCGGCGACGTGGAGGCCGGTGGCGCCGAGAAAACGTCGGCAGAGAGCGAGTGGGCGTGGTCGGCGACCGTGGCCGCGACCGAGCGCGCCCGGTCCAGGGACCGCGGGCGGGCCATCTCGAATACGGGGACGGATCGGACGAGTGCCGATTGCCGGTGGAGGTAGAAAGCTTGGGTGCCCGTCGCCTCCGCCAGTCCGGCAGCGAACGAGTGGCGGGCGACTTCGGAGAGCGCCTCGAACGAGGACAGCGCGCGGATCCGCAGCGAGTCTCCCCACCGCAGCACGTACAGCGCGCGCAGCGGCCGGCCGCCGTCGACGGGCGCCGGGCGCTTCCACTTCGGGACAGATGCGTACGCAGCGTCGAGGTCGCGGACGCCGCCGTCGAGCGCCTGTGCCGTGGCCTCGGTCACCTTCAAAAAGGGGTAGCCGCCGTGAGCGACCGGGGCGTCGCGTTCGGGCCCTGGAAGGGCGAGCACGTCGTCGGAGACGAGCGAGTAGCCACGTCCACAGAGGGCGGCCGCCATCGTCGTCTTTCCCGCGCCCTGGTCGCCCACGAAGGCAACGGCCCCGCTGCCTACGCCGACCGCACTCGCGTGGAGCGTGAGCACGCGCCGCTGGTGCAGGATCGCCGCCAGTCCCTGGCCGAGCACGAACGACGCGACGGCCTCGGGATCCGACTCCGGACGCTTTTCGACGACGACCTCCGAGCCGTCCCGGACGGCGACGACCGTGCCGTCGAGCGTCAGGAAACAGGCGAGGCCGGGGCGGGCCTCGAAGCACCCGGGAGCGGGAAGCGCCGACGCCAGCTCTCGCGCCGGTCCGTAGCGGACGACCACGTCGGGATCGCCCAGCGCGAGCGGCAGAACGCCCAGCGGGACGTCCGTCTGAACGCGGAGTCCGTAGAGCGAGCGAACGGTCGGGGTCGGCACCAAGGGGCAGAAAGGGGATCGACGCCCCGCTTTCCACCTCGGTGCCGGTCCCCTCCCCTCGCCCAACAGTGAGCCGGGAACGAACGGGATCGTTCCCCCCATCGAGACCAAACCGACAGCCGGCCCTACACGTTGAACCGGAACAGCATCACGTCGCCGTCGGCGACGACGTACTCCTTGCCCTCGCTCCGCATGGAGCCCGCCTCACGCGCGGCCGTCTCGCTGCCCAGCCGGTCGTAGTCGGCGAACTTGATGGTCTCGGCGCGGATGAACCCCTTCTCGAAGTCGGTGTGGATGACGCCGGCCGCCTGGGGCGCCTTGGTGCCGCGCGAGATCTGCCACGCGCGCGCCTCCTTGGGGCCGGCGGTGAAGTAGGTGATCAGGCCGAGCAGCGCGTAGGCCGCCTGCGCCAGCCGGTCCAGCCCGGACTCGGTCACGCCGGCGGCCTCCAAAAACTCCGCCCGGTCGTCGTCGTCGAGGTCGGCGAGCTGGGCCTCGAACTCGGCCGAGATGACCACGACGCCCGCCCCCTCGGCGTCGGCCCGCTGGCGGACGTGCTCGACGAACGCGTTGCCGTCCGGCAGGTCGCCCTCGCCGACGTTGGCGGCGTAGAGCACGGGCTTGGCCGTCAACAGAAACTGCTCGCGCAAGATCGGCGCCTCCTGGTCCGACACGTCCAACGTGCGGGCGGGCAGGCCGTCGCCGAGGTGGTCCTCCAGCCGAGCCAAGAAGTCGGCCTCGGCCTTGGCCGCCTTGTCGCCCGTCTTGACCGACTTGGCGACGCGCTCGCGGCGCTTCGAGACCGTCTCGAGGTCCTTCAGCAGCAGCTCCGTCTCGATGGTCTCGATGTCGCGGATCGGGTCGACCGAGCCCTCGACGTGGACGACGTTCGGGTCCTCGAAACACCGGACGACATGGGCGATCGCGTCCGTCTCGCGGATGTTGGCCAGGAACTGGTTGCCCAGCCCCTCCCCCTTCGACGCGCCGGCCACGAGCCCCGCGATGTCGACGAACTCGATGACGGCGGGCAACGTCTGCGCCGAGCTCGCGAGCTCCGCCAGCCGGTCCAGCCGGGTGTCCGGCACGGGCACCACGCCGACGTTGGGCTCGATGGTGCAGAACGGGTAGTTCGCCGCCTCGGCGCCCGCCTCGGAGAGCGCGTTGAAGAGGGTGCTCTTCCCAACGTTGGGGAGCCCGACGATGCCGACGCGGAGGGCCATGCGACTAAAGGGGGAAAGGGGGGCCAGAAGTCTAGCCAGCCAGCGTGGGGGAGAGGCGGAGCACGAGCGAAGAGTGAGGGCCAGCCTGGCAGGTTCGGCAAGTTGAGCGGGCCCGCGGCCGAGAACCCGCGTAACCTGGCGGACCTCCGTCGACTCGCCTGACCCTGCGACTTTTCCTCCCCCTCCTCGTCGCGCTGGCGACCGTCCCGGCGCTGGCCCAGGTCGGCCCGGACCCGTTGGGGAGCCGGCCGCGCGTCTACGTCGGCGTCGGCCTCAGCCCGGGCGTGGGCGGCGTCGCGATGGGGACGGACCCGGTGCTGAGCGTGTTCACCCGCGAGGTCGCCGTCTACGCCGACTACGTGCCGCGCGTGACCGGCGGGAGCGGGCGGCTGGTGGCGACGGTCGGCGTCGGCGGCGCCGTCCGGGCGCTCCGCGTGGTGGACCTGGTGCGCAACCGGAACCCCGGCTCGCTCGATGTCGACCTCGGGATCCGCATCGGGCCGTCGTTCTACACGGCGTTTTTCCAGCAGTCGGCCGAGAGCAAGTCGCGGGCGTTCAGCGTCATGCTCGACCCGTTCGCCCGGGTCACGCTGCGGCGGTCGTCCAACCGCGTGTTCTTCGCCGAGGTCGGGACGCAGAGCCCGTCGTTCCGCGCGGGCCTGTCAACGTCGCTCCGTCTTGGCGAGACCCGCTAGCCGACGACGTCGACGGTGGGGATCGACAGGAACCGGCGCTCGGGCATCGAGACCGCCGTCATCCGCCCCAGGCCGCGGCGGTGCGGGAAGACGGCCCCCGTGTCGATCGCGATCAGCTGGGACCGGTTGATGGGCTCCGAGACCGGCGTGTGGCCGCAGACGACGGGCATCTCCCACTTCGACAGGTCCGCGTCGAGGTGCTTGCGCGTCCACAGGACGATGGCCGGGTCGGGGTCGGCGAGGTTGTCGGCGACGGACCGGCGCGTGTCGAGGCCGGCGTGGACGAAAGCGGCCCCGGCGGCCTCGGCCACCAGGACGGTCCGGCGGAGAAAGTCGATGTGCTCGGACGGGAGGTTGCGGTCGCCGCGGTCCTCGTAGGACGCCAGCGTCGTCCGCCCGCCGTTGACCCACCACAGGTCGTTGTCGCCCACGCCATCGGCATAGTCGAGCATCATCTGGTCGTGGTTGCCGCGGATGAAGATGCACCGGGCGCCGGCGCCGACGTCCGAGGCGACCTCGAGCTCGATCATCCGGTCGAGCACCTCGGCGCTGGACGGCCCGCGGTCCACGTAGTCGCCGACGAACACGACGGTGTGCTCGGGCCCGAGCGTGCCGCCCGCGTCGTCGGCCAGGTGGCCGAGCAAGGTGTCGAGCGTACGCGCGCACCCGTGGACGTCCCCGATGGCGTACGTCACGGCGCTACGACCCTCCCTTGGTGGTCGTCTCGACGAGCCCGCGCCCCGACTTTTTGAGCCGGCCCGCCTCGCGGAGCTCGCGCAGGACGGCGTCCAGGATTCCGTTGACGAACGACGCGCTCTTGTCGGTCCCGAACGCCCGGGCCACCTCGAGCGCCTCGTTGAGCGTCACCTTGGGCGGGATGTCCTCGAAGTAGAGCATCTCGGTGATCGCGATCCACAGGACGAACCGGTCGGTCCGCGCGATCCGGCTGAGGTCCCAGTTCTCGACGTGCCGGTCGATCAGGACGTCGCACTCGTGGCGCGCGTCGGCCGCCTTGAGGAAGAGGCGCTCGGCAAAGCGGAGGTAGGTCCGGTCCTCCTCGAACGCGGGCCGGATGACGGTGGCGAGGACGTGGTCGACCGAGTCGCCGCTGGCCTCGAACGCGTAAAGCGCCTGCAGGACGCGCTCGCGCACCTGGCGACGCTTGCTCGGACGGGGCGGCTGGGACACAGGACGGGAGAGAGCGAGAGGGCCCCAAGATACCCGGCCGGGCACACGCGGACGGGTCAAGAGGGAGCGAAGGGCGGGGTCATCGCAACCCTTTTCCCTCCCAACGGCGTCATCTCGAGCCCGCCGAAGGCATGTCCTGAGCGGAGCCGAAGGGATCTCGACGCCCATCAGGAACTCCGCGGTCGCCCTCTGCGCGTCGAGATCCGTCGACTCCGGCCGCCGACGGCCTCCGCTCAGGATGACGTCTGGGGAGGTTGGGATCATGCGATAGCCTTGGAGCGAAGGGCGGGGTACATCGGACGAGGCGCGGAGTCTAGGGGGCCGATGCCGCTCGCGCCCCCTCCCCCACCCCTCCGCCTGTCGACGCGCCCCGCGCTCGCCATCGCGTGTGCGCTCGCCGTCGGGATCGCCCTCGGCTCCGTCGTTCCCACAGTCGGTCTCCTGGGGTGGACGACCGTCGGGGCCGCCGCCGCCCTCGGGGCCGCCGGCTACGCGGCGTGGACGCGCGGACGCCTGGTCTCGCTCCGACCCCTCGTGCTCGCTGCAGCGCTGGGCGTGGCCACCGTCGCGCTCGGCGCGGCCCGCTACGCAGAATGGCACCAGACGCCCCCCGACGGCATCGCGAGTGTGGCCCAGGCCCTCCACGCCGCCGACGGCCTGGACCGCGAGACGCGAGCCACGGTCTGGGGTACCGTCGCCGACGTCCCCCGGACGACGTGGGCGATCCGGTTCGGCGTCACTGTCGACTCGGTCGGAGTCGGCGACGTGAGGGCGCCCGTGAGCGGCCGGGTGCAGACGTCGCTGGCCGTCGGCGACGCGGGCGCGGTGTACCCCGTACTCCGCCCCGGCGACCGCGTCCGCCTGACGGGCCGGCTCGAGCCGCTGCCACGACCACGCAACCCGGCGCAGATGGACTACGGCGCCTACCTCGCTCGCCAGGGCGTCGGGGCGATGATGGAGGTCGAGAGCGAGGCCGACGCGGTGTTCCTCAGCCCCAGCCGGGATCCGGTGACGGTGCTCTCGAACGCCGTCCGCGCCCGGGTCCGAGTGGCACTGGCCCGGCACGTTTCCGACGGCGGCTCGCGCGCGTTGCTCGGCGCACTCCTGCTGGCCGACCGGAGCGGCATTGAGGCGCCCACGCTCGACGCCTTCCGCGAGACCGGGCTGATGCACCTGTTGGCCGTCTCCGGCTTGCACGTGGGGTTGGTCGGGCTAGCGCTGTACGTGCTGCTGAAACCTGTGCTGGGTCGCCTTCGGCTGAGTCGTCGGGAGATGGAGGTCGGGCGGGCCGCGATCACCCTGGCCGTGCTGGCGGTCTACGTGTGGGTCGCCGGAGCGTCCGTCTCCGTCGTCCGTGCGTTCGTGATGGTGGCCTTGGTGATCGTCGGAAAAACGCTCGACCGGCCGTCCGACTCGCTCAACACGCTGGGTGTGGCGGCGGTCGCGATCCTGGTCCACCGCCCGGCCGCGCTGTTCGACGTCGGCTTCCAGCTGTCGTTTGGGGCCGTCGCGGCGTTGGTCACGCTGACGCCCCTGCTGACGGCGTCCGTCCCCCAACGAGTTCGCCGGTCGAAGGCGGGCGTGTTCGTCGCCGGCTCGGTGGCCACCTCCATCGCGGCGACGCTCGGGACGGCGCCGGCGCTGCTGGCGCACTTTGGACAACTGCCCCTCGGCGGCCTCGTGCTCAACATCGTCGCGATCCCGCTGACGGCGGTGACGCTGGGGGCCGGGCTCGGATGCGCGCTCACGGCGTCGGTCGCGCCCGTGGCCGCGGCGTTCGGAGCCGTCGCGGACCTCTCCGGCCGAGCGCTCCTGTGGACGACGGAGACGGGCGCGGCCGTGCTCGGATGGGCCACCCCCGACGGGTTCCTCGACGCCCCGTCGGTGCTGCTCGCGAGCGTGCTGAGCCTCGCCGCGCTCGCGCTGTGGCGCCGGCCCATCGCGCGTCGTCGGCTGGTGATGGCGGCCACGGCGTCGGTCGCCATCGGCTTGTGGACTGGGTTCGCCCGGGGCGACGTCCGGCCCCACCTCGACGTCCTCTTCCTCGACGTGGGCCAAGGCGATGCCACGCTCGTCTCGACGCCGGGCGGTCGGCACGTGTTGATCGACGCCGGCTTGCGCTCGCCCTACGTCGACGAGGGCGAGCGGACCCTCGTCCCCCACCTCCAGCGCTTCGGCATCGGCCGGCTCGACGCGCTCGTGCTCACGCACGCCGACGCCGACCACATCGGCGGCGCCCGGTCCGTCCTGGAGTCGGTCGCGGTCGGGCGGCTCATCGTCAACGGGCAAGACGGCGAGAGCGACCTGTGGGCCGACGTCCTCCACGTCGCCGACTCGCTGGGCGTGCCGGTGCAAGCCGTTCGCGCCGGCGACACGCTCGCCGTCGACCCCGCCGTCCGAGTCCGCGTGCTCGGGCCGGCGCGCCGGATGGCGTCGCCCAACGACGCGTCCGTCGTCCTGCGCATCGAGCACGGCGCGACGCGCTGGCTGCTCACGGGCGACGCCGAGGTCGAGGGCGAGGCCGCGCTCGTCGCCCGATACGGCGGCGCCCTCGCAGCCGACGTGGTGAAGGTGGGCCACCACGGCTCGCGGACGTCATCGGCGCCGGCGCTGGTGGCCGCGGCCGGTCGGCCGGCCGTCGCCGTCGTGTCGGTCGCGAGGAAGAACCGCTACGGGCTGCCAGACGAGGAGCCGATCGAGCGGTGGGCGGCGACGGGCGCTGAGGTCTTGTCGACGGCCACCGAGGGCGCCATCTGGCTCCGGTCCGACGGGCGCCGCGTCGAACGGGTGGACTGGCGCTGAGCGGGCGTGGCGGACGGGCCAGCGACGGCCCGCCCTCGCGGGACTACTCGAACTCGGCGCGGAGCCACCGGGTGACGGTCGCCACCCGGACCCCGGGCTCGGCGGCCGGACGCGCCTCCGACGGCATCGGCCGGTCGCCGACGCCTTCCCGACGCGGGGGTGGGCGGCTGGCCGAGCGGGCCTGGATCGCCGTACCGCGTACGTCGACCAGCTCGACGCCTACGCCCACCGCGCCGCCGGCCGTGCTCGGCAAGAGACCTGGCGCGGCGTTCAGGGGGATCCGCATCTCGACAACGAGACCGCGCGCGCCCCACGTCGCCGACGCGGCGAGCCCTCCGAACCCACCGTCCGCCGTGGCCCGTTGGGTGAGCACGCCGCGCGTCACCTCGACCTCGTCCAGGCCCGACTCGAACTGGCGCCGGAGCCGCTGCGGGTCGGGGCCCGACCGAGTGCCCCCCTGGCGGGGGCCGCTCCGCACGACCGACCGGGCGTCGGGCGCCTCGGGCGCCGGGTACCGGATGCCGAGCACGCGCTCGGTCCCCCCGTCCGGGTCGACCCAGATGCGGAGGCCGCCGAGCGCGATCCGGCGGGCCTGACGGTCGTCGCCCGCGATGACGGCCACGACCAGATCGTCCGCGTCGCGGCGCAGCCCAATGCTCAGCCCGGCCTCGCTCGGGACCGGCCGCAGGGCCGACGGCCACTCGGACGCCTCGCCGTCGACGACGGTGTCGGACGTCGCCGACTCGACGGCGTAGAGAAGAGGCGCCGAAGCGCAGCCGGCGCCGAGGAGGAGAGAGACGACGAGAGGGAAAACGCGCATCGGGGAGGGCAAGCGGGGGGAAGAGGCTACGGGGTCGCCGAGGTCGGAAGGAGGCGAATCGCGGAGCCCCTCGGCGCCAGTCCTCGAGCTCGGCAGAGTGCAGACCCGAGAACGCGGCCGGAGCTACGGGGGACGCCGGCGCGGCCCGGAAGGATTCCGACGGCGCGAGCGTCTTGTGGCCGAGCTCCCCCCGGCGGTGAGTCCGCCCTACGTTCCGTCGTCCCCTCCCCCTTTCGACCCATGATCACCGCCGCCGACCTCCGCACCATCGACGTGTTCGCGGACCAGCCCGAGGACGACCTCGCCTGGCTCGCGTCGGTCGCCGACGAGCAGCTCTTCACGACCGGCAGCGTGCCGTTCCAGCGCGGCGACCGGGCCGACCACCTGTTCGCCGTCCTCGCGGGGGCCTTCCAGATCTTCACGATACAGGGCGAGAAGCGGACGCTGTTCGGCACCATCCGGGCGGGCGAGATCAGCGGGCTCCTGCCGTTCTCGCGCATGGAGACGTTCCTGGGCGAAGGCGTCGCGATCTCCGACGGCCGCATCGCCCTCGTCCACCGCGACCGCTTTCCGGAGATGCTGTCGCGGATGCCGGAGGTGGGCAAGCGCCTGGTCGCACGGATGACGGACCGCGTCCGCGAGTCGTCGAAGAACGACGTGCAGCGCGAGAAGATGATGTCGCTCGGCAAGCTCTCGGCCGGGCTCGCGCACGAGCTCAACAACCCGGCCGCCGCCATCCGCCGCTCCGTCTCCGAACTGCGCGACCGGCTCGACCAGATGCCGGGCCTCGTCACGCGGCTGACCGGCCACGGCCTGACGCCGGATCAGGTGGAGGCCGCGCGCGGCGCGCTGATGACCTGCACCGCGCCCACGCCCGGCACGCTCTCGACCGTCGAGCGGAGCGAGCGCGAGGACGCCCTCGCCGACTGGCTCGACGACCACGACGTCCCCCACGCCTACATCGTGGCCGAGGTGCTGGCCGACGAGGGCGTCTCGCCCGACGCCCTCGCCCACCTTGCCGGGCACGTCGACGCGGCGGCGCTCAGCGACGTGATCCTGTGGATCGAGAAGGGGCTGGCGTCGAGCCGGCTCTTGGCCGAGATCGAGGGGGCCGCCAGCCGCATCTCGGACCTGGTGGCTTCGGTCAAGGGCTACACCCACCGCGACCAGGCGCCCGACCGCCAGCGGGTCGACTTGCGCGACGGCCTCGACCAGACGCTGACGATGCTGGGCCACGCCGTCAAGGTCAAGGACGTCCATGTGGTGCGGGACTACGGCGACGACGTGCCCCCGGTCTCGGCCTTCCCGGGCGAGATCAACCAGGTCTGGACCAACCTGCTCGACAACGCGCTCGACGCCGTCGGCCCGGGCGGAGAGGTCCGGATCGGGACGCGCGTCGAGGGTGCGCTGGTCTGCGTCACCATCGCCGATGACGGGCCGGGCATCCCGGCCGACGTGCAGGAGAGGATCTTCGAGCCGTTCTACACGACCAAGGAGCCGGGCCAGGGGACCGGCCTGGGGCTCGACATCGCCCGGCGGATCGTGATGCAGCACGAGGGGCGGCTCACGGTCGAGAGCGCGCCGGGGCGGACCGTCTTCGAGGTCTGCCTCCCCATCGACACCCCGCGGGCGCCGGTGACGCCGCTCGACGCCCTCGGCGACGCGGCCGGCTGACGACCTGGGACCGGCGGACGTGCACGCCACACCAAGGCGGGGAACGCAATGAGGTCGGCGGCGATACGGCGACCTATGGACTTTGGCACCTTCAACCTCGGGCTCGCTGGATGGGGCCTGCTCGTGGTCTACGCCGCCGGCATCGCCACGGCCGTCGACGCCATCATGAACTCGCGGACGCCCCAGGGCGCGACGGCCTGGGTGTTCGCCCTGGCGACGATCCCCCTCGTGGCGCTCCCCGCGTACTGGATCGTCGGCCGGTTCAAGTTCGAGGATTACCTGACGGCCCTCCGCGACTTCGACTCCGAGATCGCCAGTGGGCTCGAGGATGCCAAGAAGGGGCCGCTCGAGCCGTTCCTGATCGACAACGACGGGCACAGCGAGGGCCGCGAGACAGGCGAGATGCGGGCGTTCGACGAGATGGCGACGCTGCCGTTCACGTGCGGCAACGACGTCCGCCTGCTGATCGACGGCGACGCCACGTTCGAGGCCCTGTTCCAAGCGATCGACGCGGCCGAGCACTACGTCCTGACCCAGTTCTACATCGTCCACGACGACGACATCGGGCGGCGCTACCAGCAGCACCTGATCGCCGCCGCTCGGCGCGGGGTGACCGTCCGGTTCCTCTACGACACCGTCGGGAGCCTCAAGCTGCCGCGGCGCTACAAGCGGGAGCTCGAAGACGCCGGCGTCCACGTCTGCCCGTTCACGGGCCCGCGGAACTGGCTCAAGAAGCTCCGGCTCAACTTCCGCAACCACCGCAAGATCACCGTGGTCGACGGCCGGGTCGGGCTGGTGGGCGGGCTCAACGTGGGCGACGAGTACCTCGGAAACACGGAGGCCTTCCCCCACTGGCGCGACACGCACCTCCGGGTCGAGGGGCCGCTCGTGCAGGGCCTCCAGCTGTCGTTCGCGCGCGACTGGTTCTACGGGACCCGGGAGGAGCTCGACGGGCTCCAGTGGGAGCCTCAGGCCGCCGAGGCCGACCGGACGGCGCTGGTGCTGGCCTCGGGCCCGGCCGACAAGCTCGAGACGTGCGGGCTCCTCTACACCCACGCCATCGAGAGCGCCGAGGAGCGGGTCTGGATCGCGACGCCCTACTTCGTCCCGGACGGGCGCGTGCTCGGGGCCCTCCAGCTGGCCGCGCTCCGGGGCGTCGACGTCCGGGTGATCATGCCGCGCGAGAGCGACAGCCTCTTCTTCAAGTGGGTGCCCTACGCCTACCTCCCCGAGGTCGAGCGGGCCGGCGTCAAGGTGTTCCTCTACGAGCCCGGCTTCATGCACCAGAAGGTGGCCCTCGTCGACCGCGACTTCGCGGCCGTGGGCACGGCCAACTTCGACAACCGGTCGTTCCGGCTCAACTTCGAGGCGACTGTGGTCACCAAGGACGTCGAGACCTGCGACGACGTGGCCGCGATGCTCGAGCGCGACTTTGCCCGAGCCACCCGGATTCGCAGCGACGACCTCGAGAGCAAGTCGTTCGCGTTCCGGTTCGCGGCCAACGCCACGCAGCTGCTGGCGCCGGTGCTCTGAAGTCCGGGGTCCAGGGTTCATCTACCGCGTCCTCGAGTCTCAACGGAGACCTGCGAGACCACGGCTGGCACAGAGTCGGGGCGACGAACCCAGAACCCTGAACCTCATCGGTGCTGAACCTCAGTGGTAGAGGAACAGCGGGACCTTCGACTGTTCGAGCAGCTTGGTCGCCGACGAGCCGAAGATCATCTTGCGGAAGCCGGACTTGGCGAAGGCGCCCGAGACCACCAGGTCGGCGCGGTCGCCCTGGGCCAGCTCGCAGATCCGCTCGGACGGGTCGCTGCTCTCGATCCCGGTCGACGTCACCCGCTCGAAGCCGTGGGCGCGGAGGTACGCCTCGGCGTCCTCCCGAAGGCGCTCGCTCGCGTACCGCTCGGCGTCGGAGCTCCCGCGGACGTGGACCACTTCGACGGCGACGTCGGTCCCGAACGGGGTGAGGTGGGCAAACTTCTGCATCGTCCGGGCCGAGGCGCCGCTGCCGTCGTAGGCCACGGCCACCCGGCGGACGTCCGGCCTCTCGGTGCCGACGATGAGCGTGGCCGCGGCGGCGTCCTGGAGCACCTTGGCCAGCGTGTGCGTCCGGCGCTCGGGGTCGGCGTAGTAGAAGTGACTTTCGCGGCCGGCCACCAGCAGGTCGTGCGTCCGCATCTCGTCGAGCAGGCTCTTGACGAGTGCGCCTTCCCCCACGCGGTCGCCCGAGTGGGGGACGCCCTCCGCCTCGACGCGCGTCGTGAAGGCGTCGATCAGGGCCCGCGCCTTCTGCCGCGTCTCGTCGGTGAGCTGCTCGCGGAGCTTCTCGGCGAAGTACATCGACCCGATTCCGCCGCCGGCCGTCTCGGTCCCGATCGAGTCCTTGTCGACGAACGCGAGGCCCGTCACCTCGCCACCGTGCTCGCGGGCGATGTCGATGGCGGTATCCGTCGCGACGGGCGTGTCAGAGTCGGGGTCGAGGACGACGAGGATGCGCTGGGTCATGGTCGAGAGAAACGAGGGGGAAAGGGCAAGAAGGTACGCGGAGAGGGCCTCGTCTCGTTCCGCCTGCCACCCTGTCACCGAGTGGTCTAGCCGGGGCGATCACTGGTCTATCGGGATCGGTCTCCCTCTCCCCGTCCGTCCACACCCCTCTGTATTACTCTGTCAAAGGGTTTAAAGAGTAGAACCAGTAGTAGAGCTGTGGACGGCGTGGACAACCGAGCACCTATCCACCGATGTGGAGAGACGTGGACAACTCCGCCCGTCATCCACGCCGCCGTCCACGGTGGCTCTCCGCCCAGCGGTCGCTGACGGGCACGCGCCGGGCGATCTGGGGAGGGTTGTCCACGTCTCCACACTCGTCCACAGCCAAGCCTCGATCCTAGCCCGGAGGGCGACCTCCAGCGGCCGGTGTGGAGAACAGGTCGGACACCTCGTGGGCGGTTGGTGCTTGACGAGAGGGCTTGTCCCCCCATCCCCAGAACCGTCCACACGCCTCCCCGCGCGATGGGCAGTTGTCCACACCGTCATCCACGGTGTGGACAGCCATTTCCGGAGCGCACGGGCCGGTCCGCCGGCGACCTCGGGACCGACAGACCGGCGGCTCGCGGGCTACGCGGGCTTGCCGAGCAGCGAGAACATCTTCTGCTTGTAGGTCTCGACGCCCGGCTGGTTGAACGGGTCGACGCCCAGCATCGTCCCGCTGACGGCGACGGCGTGCTCGTAGAAGTACAGCAGCCGGCCGACCGTCTCGGCGTCCAGGCGAGAGAGCGTGACGGTCCAGTTGGGGACGCCACCTTCGGCGTGGGCCTCAGCCGTGGCCCGGTACGCCTTCTCGTTGACGGTCCCGTAGGGGACGCCCGCGAGGTAGTTCAGCCCGTCCGGGTCACCGTCCTCGCTCTGGACCGACGGCCCGGCGTCGGCGTCGTCGATGCGGAGGAACGTCTCGACGAGGGTCCGCTGGCCTTGCTGGACGTACTGGCCGACCGAGTGGAGGTCGGTCGTGTACTGGAGCACGACGGGAAACAGGCCCTTCTCCTCCTTCCCCTCGCTCTCGCCGAACAGCTGCTGCCACCACGCGCCGATGCCCCGGAGCCGCGGGTCCATCACGGCCATCACCTCGGTCGCGTAGCCGGCTTCGTGGAAGGCGTACCGATCTGCGGCGTACTGGAGCGCCGGAGCCGAGGCGTCGGCGTCGGTCAACTCGCGGGCCTGGGCGACGGCGCCGTAGAACAGCGTCCGGATGTCGACGCCGGCCGCGGCGATGGGCAGCAGGCCGACGGGCGTTAGCACGGAGAACCGCCCGCCGACGTCGTTCGGGACCACGTAGCGGCGGTAGCCGCGCTCGACGGCGAAGTCGTGGAGCGCGCCCCGGTCGGCGTCGGTCGTGGCGATGATGCGGCGGTCGGCGTCGTCGAACCGCTCTTCGAGGAAGCGCCGCGCCAGGCGGAAGGCGAGCGCCGGCTCCAACGTCGTGCCCGACTTCGAGATCACGTTGACGTAGACGCTCTTGCCGTCGAGGTACTCGAACAGCCGGGTGTGATAGTCCGGGCCGAGGTGGTTGCCGGCGAACAGGATCTCGGGCCCGTCGTCGCTGAACGGCGGGGCGAGCGCCTGCATGACGGCCTCAGCGCCGAGGTACGACCCGCCGATCCCTATACAAAGGAGAACGTCGGCGCGGTCGCGGATCTCGGCGGCCACGGTGGCCACGTTCTCCAGGAGCGCGTCGTCCGGCTCGAGCAGCATCTGGCGCCAGCCCAACATCTCGGGGCTGCGGGTCTCGCCCGCGAGCACGCGGCGGTGGGCGTCGAGCGCGCGGTCGCGGAGGGCGTCGCGGTCGACCGAGGCGAGGGCGTCGGCGGCGTAGGTGCGGTCGAAGGAGAGCGGCATGGGGGCAGGAGAGAGGGAGTCCGTTCAACGCGGCCTTCGTCTCCGGGTCCCCTGTCTCGGCGCGGGCACCGCAGTCGCCGTATCTCGCGGCACCCCCTCCCCTTCCCCATGCGACTCTCGCTCCTGCTCGGCCTGTTAATGTCGCTCGCTCCATCCGCGAGCGGACAAGAGGTGCGCGCTCGCGACCTCGGCGTTCCGTTCGACGGCATCCCGGGCCCGCTCAACGCCATCACCGACGTGCCCGACGTCGAGGTCGGCCACACGACGATCATCGAGGGCGACGGCCCGCTGGTCAAGGGCGAGGGGCCGGTCCGCACGGGCGTAACGGCGATCCTGCCCCGAGGCCGTGCCTTCGACCCGGTGATGGCGGCGACCTACGCGCTGAACGGGAACGGCGAGATGACGGGCGTCCACTGGATCGAGGAGTCGGGCTACCTCGAAACGCCGATCACGATCACCAACACGTTCAGCGTCGGCGTGGTGCGGGACGCGGTGATCGCGTGGATGGACTCGACCGGAGTCAACGCGGACCCCGAGGGCGGGCTGTGGTACACGTACCCGCTGGTGGCCGAGACCTACGACGTGCTCAACGACATCCTGGGCCAGCACGTCACGCGGGCCCACGCCTTCGCCGCGCTCGACGCGGCCGCCCCCGGCCCCGTCGCCGAGGGCAACGTGGGCGGGGGGACCGGCATGATCGCGCACGGGTTCAAGGGCGGGATCGGCACGGCGTCCCGGCTGACCGGAAGCGGCCACGTCCTCGGCGTGCTGGTGCAGGCCAACTACGGCAGCCGCGACCGATTCCAGGTGGCCGGCGTCCCCGTCGGCCAGGAGATCACGGACCTGCGGCCCAACTGGGACGCCATCGCCCGCGGCTCGATCATCGTGGTCGTGGCGACGGACGCGCCGCTGTTGTCGCCACAGCTCCAGCGGCTGGCGGAGCGCGTGCCGCTGGCGATCGGGCGGATGGGCGGAGTCGGCTCGAACGGGTCCGGCGACATCTTCGTCGCCTTCTCGACCGGCAACCCCGGCGCCTGGGCCGAGCGGCCCGTCGCGACGCTCGAATCGCTGCCGAACGACGAGATGAACGACCTGTTCGAGGCGACGGTCGGCGCGACCGAGGAGGCCATCTTGAACGCGATGGTCGCCGCCGAAACGATGACCGGACGCGACGGGCTCACGGCGCACGCGCTCCCGCACGACCGGCTTCAGGAGATCCTGCGCCAGTACGGCCGCTGGGTCGAGCCGTCCAGCCTGCCACGCGCCCAAGCCGCGGACCTTGACGCGATGCGGCCACTCGTGGGGACGTACCGAGGCGAGGGCCCGATCTCCGAGGCTGAGGTGAAGGTGGACGGCGACCGCCTGTACCTGGAAGTCAACCGCGCCCGTCGCCGCGTCGTCCGCCTCGCGGACGGACGGTGGCACGTCGTGGGGACGGACCTGGACGTCGACCCGACGCCTGCCGGCATTCGTCTCGTGGACGGCGACAAGGTGGTGGCCACCCTCAACCGGGTCGATGGATAGTGGGGCGCCGCCCTCGACGACGGAATCGGTCAGCGCGCTCGCTCGATCCGGCTCAGCTCGAACGGCAACGCGGCGTAGCGAACGTTCGGCGCGATCGGCAGAAACCGTCCGCTGAACACGACCCGCACGCCCTCCCGGCGGAACCGCTCCGGCAAGTCCCCACCGACGGGCATCTGCCGGGGCACCTCCACATCGATGAAATAGGGGCCGTTGCCGTCGGCGTCGAGGGAGACGACGGTCCCGACGGCGTTGGTCAGGAACGGGTAGCTCTCCTCCGGCCCCACGACGGTACTCGTACAGCCGGCGACCAGGGCGGCCGTGAGGGTCATGGCCAAAAGGGGAAGCCGCATGGAGTGGGTGGAGAAGGAGTCTGAACGTAGATCCTCAGGACCAGGCGCCACAAGAGAAAGCAGCGTCCCTCAGGGCGAGCACATGCTGAAGTCGGCTCCTGCGTCTGGCTGGGCATCTTCTGTCGGAGCATCCATCGCTCCGCTCGACGGGCGCCCCGACTCTCCCTCTTGCCAAGGGGAGCAGGCTGCCCGCCCAGCGACCTGCCGGAACGCGGGGGTGCGAGGCGAGCCTGCGTTCTCATCCTTGAGACCCGGGCCGCCCTCATCGGTCGCGGTCGAGGCGGGCGCAGACGAGGCGAGCGCGGGCGCGATGCGACGCGTCGGGGCTGTCGAGTGCGATCTCCAACAGAGGCCGAACCTCCCGCTCGATCTCGACGTGGAGCGCAGCCATCGACGCCAGCGCGTCGAGCGCGTTGGACCGGGTGGCGACCGGCCCGGCCTCCACGCGCGGACGGGCGTAGGCCACGACGCGCCAGGCGCCCTCGCGGTCGAGGCGGAGGCGACCGAGCAGCAGCGGCAGGAGCCGGCGGAGCGTCGAGCCCGTCCGGCCGGCGTCGGCGGCGGCCAAGAGCGCGTCGGCGTGGGGCGCGAGCTGGTCGGGCTGGCGGCGCGTGGCGCGGTCGAGCGCATTCGCGGCCCGGTTGCGGACACCCTCGGCGTCGGCGTCGAGCCCGTCCACGACGACGGCCAGCAAGTCGGGGTCGTCGGCGATCTCCTCTGCGACGGCCGGCGCGGCGCCGATCACGCCGGGCGTCCCGTCGGCCAGGCGGAGGAGGAGCGGGTGCACCGGGTCAGCGTCGAGGTCAGCGGCTGGCGGCGGCGAGCCGGTCGAGGAACGCCTCGGCATCGACGGGGTCGCCCGGGAACCCGTCCTCGTCATCAAACGCGTCGAGGACGTCCATGAACACGTCCATGATCGCGTCGTCGTCGAGCGTGACGCGAGGGTCGCGGCGGATCGCGAAGCAGAGCGGCGGCTCGTCGCCGATGGTGAAGTCGCCGTCGAGCAAGGCGCGGGCGGCGTCGACGGGGCTGAGCTGCGCGAGCCGGGCCTGCCGGCCGAAGTCGGGCGTGAAGCCGGGGATCTGAAAGCTCATCGGTAGCGGCCCTCGGCAAACACCTCGCGGATGTCATCGAGCACCTCGCGGTCGATCACCCGCGTCTCGCCGGCCACGAGGGGACCGAGCGCGCTGGCGGCCACGACGAGCGCGTCGGAGACCAAGGGAACGGGACAGGGCGTTGGCATCGGCGTTCCATGTGTGACCCTATTTTAGCGCTATGGCCATCGTACGTCCGCTTTCGTTCGCCCTCGTTCTGCTCCTCGGAGTTCCCCCGTCGTCGGCACAGGGCGAGGTCCAGATCGCGCGCGTCCAGTACGGCGGCGGCGGCGACTGGTACTCCGGCGACCCGTTGCCGACGCTGATCGCGTTCGCGCGCGAGCACACGCTCCTCGACCTCGCCCCGGAGCCGATCACGGTCGACCTCGCGAGCGACCGGCTGTTCACGGTCCCCGTCCTCTACCTCAACGGCCACGGCAACGTGGCCTTCACCGACGCCGAGGCCGGCCGGCTCCGGCGCTACCTCGAGGGCGGCGGCTTCCTCATCGTCAACGACGACTATGGGCTGGACGAGGCCGTCCGCCGCGAGCTCCAGAAGGTGTTCCCCGAGCAGGCGCTCCAGCCGCTGCCGGCCGACCACCCGGTCTATCACGCGCACTTCGACTTCCCGGCGGGGCTGCCCAAGATCCACGAGCACGACGGCGAGCCGGCCGTCGGCTACGGCCTGTTCCACGACGGGCGGCTGGTGGTGTTTTACGCGGCGGAGAGCGACCTGGGCGACGGGTGGGAACCGGCGGGCGTCCATCCGGACCCGCCGGAGGTGCGCCAGGCCGCGCTGCGGATGGGCGTCAACCTGTTGGTCTACGCCATGACGCAGGGCGTCGTGCAATAGGAAACGGCGGGCCTGGGGTAGCTTGCCGGCCTCCCATCGCTCACGCTATGACTCCCGGACGCGTCCTGCTCGTCGGCCTCCTCCTGGCGGCGGGGCTGCTCTACGTCCTCAACCCGGGGCCGGAGGCGTTCCGCGAGTTCCTCACGGCCGAGGCGGCCCAGCGGGCGAGCGGGGACGCGGACAGCGGCGTGACGGACTTCCTGGCGGACCGGCTCGGCCGGCGGGCGGGGAGCCTGGCCAGCGACCTGTTCGAGCGGGAGGACTACTACCTCGCCAGCGTTTACACGGCCGATCTCAACGGGCGCATTCCGGGCGGCGAGTGGCGGTACCTCGGCATCGCCGGCTGGTTCACCCCGCTCGACCCGCCCGGCGACGGCCGGTAGCCCGAGTCGTCACCCGGCACCCGCGTAGAGCCGCACGATTCCGGCGATGTCGAGCGCTCCGAGCCCAGCGGTGTCCGCCTCGGCGAAGGCACGGGCGGCCCCGGCGACGACGTGACTCGGAATCCCGGCGGCGTCGGAGAGCGACTGGGCGTAGGCGGCGTCCTTTGCCACGAGCGACACGGGGAAGTGGGGCGCGGTCGCCCCCTCGGCCATCAGCGTGCCGAGCCGGGCGGCGGCCGGGCTGGCGGTCGGCATCGCCGCCAACGTCGCGGCGGCGTCGGCCGGCGCGATGCCCTCGGCCTGGAGAGCCGCCAGAAGCTCGGCGACCGCGGCGGCCTGGACGGCCAGCATCGCGTTGACGGCCAGCTTCATCGCCATCCCCGCGCCTGCGGGGCCGACGTGGTGGACGGCTCCGGCGAACGCGTCGGCGACCGGCCGGAGCGCGTCCACGTCGGCGGCGTCGCCGCCCGCGAGCACGATGAGGGTCCCGGCGTCTGCGTGGGGCCGCGTCCCGACGACGGGGGCGTCGACGAACCGGCCGCCGCGCTCGGCCACACGGACGGCGAGCTGGCGGGCGCGGTCCGGCGTGAGCGTGCTCGTCTCGACGGCGAGCGCGCCCGGCCGGAGCCCGTCGAGCGCCGACGCCCACACGTCGCGCGAGGCGTCGTCGTCGCGGACGATGGAGAGGACGATGTCGGACGCGTGAGCAGCGATGCGGGGCGAGTCGGCGACGGCCGCGCCGCGGTCGGAGAGAGCGGCGGCTGGGCCCGGCGAGCGGTTCCAGACGGTGACGGCGTGGCCGGCGTCGAGCAGGCGGGCGGCCAGGCGCGAGCCCATCGCGCCGAGACCGAGGACGGAGACAGAAGACATGACGAGGGAGGCGGGTGAGATCCCAGGATCGGGGCCTCTCCCCTCCCGCCGCCTTAGCCTTTGTTCAGAACGCCCAGCCCGCGCCGCACGCGCGACAGGTGGACGTCGGTCACGCCGAGGTAGCTCGCGAGGTGGTAGAGCGGCACGCGCTGGACGAGGTCGGGCCGGGCCTCGACCAGGGCTTGGTAGCGCGCGGAGGCGTCTTGCAAGAGGAAGCTCCGCGCGCGCAGCTCCTTCCGCATCAGCAGGTGCTCGGCCAGCTTCCGCCCCAACCGTTCGAGCGCGGGCTCGCCGTCGAGCAGCGCCGTCCACCGGGTGACCGGTGTCGCTAGGACGCGCGAGTCCTCCAGCGCCTCGATGCCGTAGGTAATGGGGACGCCGAGCCCGGCCGCCGCGATCGCGCCCGCGAACTCGCCCTCGGCCACGAACGCCTTGTTCGACTCCTTCCCGTCGGCGCCGGGGTAGTAGAACCGGAGCAGGCCCTCGGCGACGAACAGGATCTCGTGGACGTCCGAGCCGGGGAGCGAGACCGGAGTCCCGGCCGGCGCCGTCCGCTCGTCGAACGCCGCCGCGAGCCGGCCGGCCGGACCGTCCGCGAGCGGAGCCCAGGCGCGGGCGGCGTGAACGAGAGCCGAGCGTGCCGAATCCATGACGTCAAGGTAGAGGCCGCCCGTCGTGAGGCGGTAGCTTTGGCCCAGACTCCGCCCGACTCCATGACCGCCCTCCAGGACACCGACCCCGCCGTCTTCGACATCGTGCGCCGCGAGGTCGAGCGCCAGAACGACGGCCTCGAGCTGATCGCGTCGGAGAACTTCGTCAGCCCGGCCGTGCTCCAGGCGTCCGGCAGCCCGCTCACCAACAAGTACGCCGAGGGCCTGCCCGGCAAGCGCTACTACGGCGGCTGCGAAGTCGTCGATGAGGTGGAGGCGCTGGCCATTGAGCGCGCCCGGGAGCTGTTCGGCGCCGACTGGGTCAACGTCCAGCCGCACTCTGGGGCGACGGCCAACAGCGCCATCTACCTCGCGCTGATGGAGCCGGGCGACCGGCTGCTCGGGCTCGACCTGGCGCACGGCGGCCACCTTACGCACGGCTCACCGGTCAACTTCTCGGGCAAGCTCTACGACGCCCATTTTTACGGCGTCGAGCAGGACGGGCCGGACGCCGGGCGGATCGACCTCGACACGGTGCGCGCCAAGGCCCTGGAGGTCCGACCCCGGATGCTGTCGGTCGGCGCGAGCGCCTACAGCCGCGACTTCGACTACGCCGCCCTGCGGGCCATCGCCGACGAGGTCGGCGCGGTCCTGTGGGTGGACATGGCGCACACGGCCGGGCTCATCGCGGCCGGCCTGCTGAACGACCCGCTCCCCCACGCCCACGTCGTCTCCACGACGACGCACAAGACGCTGCGGGGCCCGCGCGGCGGCATGATCCTGGTCGGCCACGACGGGCCCAGCCCGACGGGCGAGACGTTCCGGTCCGGCGCCCCGAAGTCGATGGGGCAGGTGCTCGACTCGGCCATGTTCCCCGGCACCATCGGCGGCCCGCTGATGCACGTGATCGCGGCGAAAGCCGTCGCCTTCGGCGAGGCGCTCCGGCCCGAGTTCGCCGACTATCAGCGGCGGACGATCGAGAACGCGCAGGCCATGGCGCAGGCGTTCGTCGAGACGGGCTACGACGTGGTCTCGGGCGGGACCGACAACCACCTCGCGCTCGTCGACCTGCGCGGCAAGTGCACCGGCAAGGAGGCCGAGGCGTGGCTCGGCGAGGCCGCCATCACGGTCAACAAGAACATGGTCCCGGGCGACCCCGAGAGCCCCTTCGTGACGTCGGGCATCCGCGTCGGCGCGCCGGCCATGACCACGCGCGGGCTCGGCACCGACGAGTTCCGGACGGTCGTCGCGCTGACGGACCGCGTGATCGCCAGCCGCGGGGCCGAGGCGGAGGCGGTCCGCCGCGAGGTCCGCGAGCTGTGCGACGCGTTCCCGCTGTACGACGTGGCGTCGCTCGGCGCGGAGCCGGTCGCGGCACAGGCGTAGGACCCGAGGGCCGGGCGCGCGGTGTCTCTGCGGGTGCCACCGAAACGCTTGGTGTGAGTTGTCGAACGTGGCCCCCGGCGCCCAGGACCAACGCCCCCTCCGTCCGACCCCGTCATCCCCGCGTGTGCGGGGATGACGCGAGGGACGCGCTGGCGGAAGGCGCTTCACCCATCTCACACCAAGCGTTAAAGTCCGCTCGGCAGGGCGGGGATCTGGGGAGATCCCTCCCCTCGACGGCGCGACCTTCCGACCGACGGCCGCGTCAAGTTGCGCCATCGATCGTCGCTCGCACGCGACCGGCCGGCCGGAGCCGTTGTGCAGAACGCCGTCGGGGTCGCGAGCGCCGCAACCTTTGTTTGTGACCGCCCGTCCCGCCGCGCGGCACGCCGCTTGCCGGCTGCCCCTCCGTATGTTGCCCGCGCCCGCGCGCGTCCGCCGTTGCCCGCCGCCGACCTCATGCCGAACGATTACAGCACCGTCCCCGAGTCGGCCCTGGCGAAGCTGGGGCACACGCTCTACCAGCGGGCGCTGGTGCGGCGCGAGGACGAGTCCATTACCGACCCGCGCGGGCAGCCCATCGGCTGGCTCCTGGACACGCGGACGCCGATGCTCGACGGCGAGGTGTTCGCCGAGGCCGGCGGCGTGCTCGCCGAGCGGCTCCGCACGCGCGGGATCGACCAGGTGGCCGGATTCGGCTACGGCGCGTTCCCGTTGGTGACGGCCGTGCTGTCGCACGGGACCGCCGAGAAGCCGTTCCGCGGGGGCTTTATCCGGGAGCGGCGGAAGGCGTACGGCCGGCGCCGGCTGGTCGAGGGCCCGCTGGACCGCTCGAAGCCGGTCGCCCTGATGGACGACATCCTGAACAGCGGCCGGAGCGCCGTCCGCGCGGCGGCGCTGCTCCGCAGCGACGGGTTCGAGGTGTCCGGCGTCGTGACGCTGTTCAACTTTACCTGGAGCGGTGGCCGGGCCCGGCTCGAAGCCGAGGGGCTGTGGGTCGAGTCGCTCCTGGAGCTCAACCTCCGCGAGAGCGCCCGGGCCGCGACGGCCTCGGGCGACACGACGGCCTAGGGCGGTGGGACGCGGGACCAGACACGGCGCACGCCCCTCGCCGACGCTCGGCCGCCGGGTGCCGTGGGCTCGGTGCCTCGTGCCCGCCTCGGAGGGGCCGTAGTCATGGACGTCTGGCGCTCGCGGCCGCGAAAGGCGGCCGGCTCCCACGGCGACGGTTCGGCGCCGCTCACCACAGGCTCCGCGGCGGACCCGATCCGCTTGGATCAGACGCCGCCGCCGCCCCCGGTGGTGGGCGGTCCGTCGGTCCCCGACCACATGGCGCCCGGCCCGGGCGAGATGCCGTTCCTCGACCACCTCGAGGAGCTCCGCTGGCGCATCCTGAAGTCGCTCGGGGCGGTCCTGCTGTGCGTCGGCGCGTGCCTGTTCTTTACGGACTGGATCATGGACGCCCTGCTGCTCGGGCCGACGCGGGCGTCGTTCTTCATGTACGACGCGCTCCGGCTCGACGCCGTCGACATCGTGCTCCAGAACCGGACGGTGACGGGCCAGTTTTTCGCCTTCTTCGGCACCGTGATCGCGGCCGGCGTGGTGATCGCGTCGCCGATCGTGGTGTATCAGGGGTGGAAGTTTATCGAGCCCGGTCTGTACCCGGAGGAGCGGAAGGGGCTGAGGTTCGCGGCCGTGTTCGCGGCGTTCTTCTTCGCACTCGGCATCTCGTTCGGCTACCTCATCATCGCGCCGATCGCGCTCCAGTTTTTCGCCCAGTTCCAGATCTCGGACACGATCGTCAACGAGTTCGACATCTCGAGGTACTTCTCGATGTTGCTCACGTGGGCGTTCGGGGCGGGGCTCCTGTTCGAGCTGCCGGTCGTGGTGGTGGTGCTCGCCAAGGTGGGCGTGCTGAACCAGGAGATGCTGCGGACGGGCCGGAAGTACGCCTTGGTGGCCGTGCTCGTCGTCTCCGCGTTCCTGACGCCGCCCGACCCGTGGAGCCAGCTCCTGATGTCGATCCCGCTGATGGGCCTCTACGAGTTGTCCATCGCGCTGACCGGCGTCGTCGAGCGCCGGCGGGCCCGCGAGGAGGCGGCCGAGGCGGCACGCGAGGCGAAGGCCGCCGCGCGACGGGCGGCGGCCGAGCGCGAGTAGCCAACAGGGCGCGGTCGCCCCGGGTACACCCGTTGGCATTGCGGCCCCGGCGGGCGCTCGGCAGCTTGCGGGCTCCCATCCTCCGTTGCTATGCGTCTCCTCCTCGGCCTCGCCGTCGCCCTCTCGCTCGCCGCCTGCGACACGGACAGCTCGGGTCTGCTCGACCCGCAGGACGTGCGCGTGTCCGACCTCTCCAGCGATCCGGCGATGCTCGTCGGCACGTGGGAGCTGGCGACCGTCACGCCGTCGGGCGAGTGCATGGGTGAGGACTGCACACGGACACGCCCGGCGTCGGAGACCGGGTGGTCCGAGCGGGTCGTGTTCGGGGAGGACGGAACGGCCCGCGTCACGCGGAATGGAGAACCGGAGGACGCCGTGGCCTACCGCGTCGATCGGGAAGGAGGCGAGGCTTGGCTGACCATCGGCACGCGGCGCGAGCTTTTCGGGGTGGCCGGCGACCAGCTCTTCACGGACAGCCGCTACGTCGACGGCCCGCTCCTCGAGTACCGCCGTCGCTAAAGCCCCCACCCCATGCTCCGCCTCACGCTATTCACCGCGCTGGCCCTCGTGCTGGCCGCCTGCGACACCGGCGACCCTGGCCCTGTCTCGGTCGACGTGTCGGGTCTGTCGCACGACGCGGCCTCGCTGGTCGGGACGTGGGACCTGATCCGCACGACCTCCTCTGGCTACGGAAGCCCGGTGAGCACGTCGCCAGTGCCCAAAGGGACCGCGACGTACACCTTCCGCGCCGACGGGACCGTCGACATCGCCCGCGAGGGGGAGCTCGTCGAGTCGACCGTCTACGCCGTCGAGGAGTTGCCCGGATCGTTCACGTCGCCGCTGCTCCGGATCGGAACGGAGACGGACTATCGCCGCGAGTACTTCGGCGTCGACGGCGACCGGCTCTACGTCGACCGTCGCCCGTCCGACGGCGGCCTCGCGGAGTACCGACGCCGGTAGCGAAGGCGCGAAGGGCCGGGCGGCGTCGTTAGCCTGCGGCCCCCGATCCGCCCGCCCGATGCGCCGTCTCGTTCTCGTCGCCCTCGTCCTCGTCGCCTCCGCCGCCCAGGCGCAGGACGTCGACTACTTCGCCATCCGCAAAAGCTTCGGGCTCTACGGCGCCGTCTACGAGATCCTGACGTCCGAGTACGTCGACGCGATCGACGCGGAGTCGCTGATGCGGAGCGGGATCGGGGCGATGACCGGCGCGCTCGACCCGTACACGGTCTACTACGACGAGGCGACGGCGGCCGCGAGCCGGCTCCAGCAGGGCGGCGACGTCGGCGGGGTGGGCGTGGTGGTGGCCGAGCGCGGCGGGCAGCTCGTGGTCGTGTCCGTCCTGGACGGGTCCGACGCCGAGCGGCAGGGGCTCCGGCCTGGCGACGCCGTCGTCACGCTGGGGGGCCAGCCGGCGGCCGACCTCTCGGCCCAGCGGGCGAACGCGCTGCTCCGCGGCGAGCCCGGGTCGAGCGTCCCCGTCGAGGTCACGCGCGAGGGCGCCGCCGATGCCCTCCGGTTCGTCCTGGTCCGCGCCGGTGACCCCGACACCGAGGTCACCTACTCCGGCTACCTCGGCGACCCGGCCGAGGGCGTCGGCTACGTGCGGTTGGGGCGGTTCATGCAAGACGCGGCCGGCCAGGTGGCCCGCTCCGTCGCCGCGTTGCAGGCCGAGGGCGAGCTGCGGACGCTCGTGCTCGACCTGCGCGGCAACCCGGGCGGGCTGCTCGACCAGGCGGTCGCCCTGAGCGGGCAGTTCCTGCCCCAAGGGACGGTCGTCACCCAGACGCGGGGCCGGGCCGTCGGGACCGACCAGACGTACCGCACCCAGGAGGCGCCGACGTTGCCCGACCTCCCGGTGGCCGTGTTGGTGAACGGGACGAGCGCGTCGGCGAGCGAGATCGTGGCCGGCGCGCTCCAAGACCACGACCGCGGCGTCGTCGTCGGCGAGACGACGTTCGGGAAGGGGCTCGTCCAGGTTATCCGCCCGATGCCGTACGGGACGGCGCTCAAGCTGACCGTGAGCCGCTACACGACGCCGTCCGGGCGCGAGATCCAGCGGCTCAGCTACGCTCAGGGCACGGAGGCGACCGAGGCCGGCCCAGGCCAGACGGCGACGACAGCCGGCGGGCGGACGGTCCGCAGCGGCGTCGGGATCGAGCCGGACCTAGCCGTGCCGCTGGGCGACGAGAGCGAGCTGGAGCGGGCGCTCGTCCGCGCGGCCGCGTTCTTGCGCTTCGCCAACCGCTTCGCCGCCGAGACGCCCGACTTGCCCGCCGGCTTCCGCGTCGACGACGCGCTGTTCGGCCGCTTCCGCGCCTTCGTCGAGGCCGAGGGCGTCGACTACCGCACCGACGCCGAGCGGACCACCGACGCCCTCGCCGACGACCTCGCCGACGCCGGGTACGGTGGCGCCGACGGCGCCCTGGCGGATCTGCGCCAGGCCGTCGGCCGCGAGAAAGACCGCGACTTCGACCGCCACGCCGACCGCCTGCGCGCGCTCCTGCGCCAGGAGATCCTCTCGCGCTACGTCGGCCAGCAGGCGCAGACGGTGGCCGCGCTCTCCGAGGACGCCGTCGTGACCGAGGCCCGCCGCCTCTTGTTGGACCCGGCGGCCTACGCCCGCACCCTGGGCCGGTAGCGGCTTGCTCCGTTGTTGGCGGACGCGAAGAATCATGCGCTTGGCGTGAGAGAGGCGAGGCGTCTCCGGCCAGAGCGCCCCCAACCCAGCCGTCGTCCCTGCGGACGCGGGGGGTCCATACGAGCCGCGGCCCTCCACGCTACGGTTGGCGATCCGCCACCACTTGGACCGATGCGGGCGCGGACGCGTAGGCGCGGCTCTCCCGATGCCCGCGCATGGTCTTCCTCCTCCTCGTGGCCGGCGCCGTCGGCGGGTTCGTGGCCGGGCTGGTGGGCGTGGGCGGGGGCATCATCTTCGGGCCCGTCCTGTTCTTCGCGTTCCAGGCCGCCGGCATCGAGGACCCCGTGCTGACGCCGCTGACGCTGGGGTCGAGCCTGCTCTGCACGTTCGCCGCCAGCGCGTCCGGGGCCGTCGCGCAGGCCCGCGCGGGCGCCGTCGACCGGCGGACGGCGCTCGGGGTCGGGGCGGTGGCCGCGGTCGCCGTCGTGCTCGTCGGGCGGTTCGTGACGACCGAGCCGTGGTACGACAAGCAGGCGTTCCAGCTTATCCTGGGCGTGCTGCTCGTCGTCGTCGTCGTGCGGATGGTCGCGAAGAAGGACCGGGCGGACACGCTCTCCACGGCCGGCGCCCGGACGGGGCTGCTCGCGCTCGGGGCGACGGGGCTGGGCGCGGGCGTGATCGCGGCGCTGGCCGGCGTCGGCGGGGGCGTCGTGATGGTGCCGGCGTTCAGCGGGCCCGTCCGCTTACCGATGCGGGTGGCTGCGGGGACCTCGACGGCCGCCATCACGATCATCACGGCCGTCGGCGTGGCGACGTATGCCGTGCTCGGGCAGGGCGCGGCCGTGCCCGACGGAGCGCTCGGCTACGTCGACTGGCGCGGCGCGGCGGCGCTGGCGCTGCCGGCCGTCGTGACCGCCCGCCTGGGCGTGTCGACGGCGCACCGGATCAACGTCCGCGCGGTCCGGCTGAGCTTCGCCGCGTTCGCGGCCGTCGTCGCGGCGCGGCTGCTGTGGAACGCGCTGGTGTAGCCGGGGTCTACCGGGCTCACTCGCCCCCGACGCCATGGCAACGATCCCACTCGTGGGGCGCGCCGCCGCGCTGGTCGCCGTCCTCGCCCTGGCCGGCTGCGCCGACGCCGACCCGCCCGGGCCCACCTTGGAAGGGGTCGACCCCGTCCAGTCCGACGGCGATCTCGCGCCGGACGCCGGCCTTCAGCCCGAGACCGAGGTGGCCCCTGAGGCAGACATCGCGCCCGATCCCAGCCTGGCCCCCAACTCCACCCTCCAGCTCGACTCGACCCAGGGACTCTGAAACGACACGCGCCCCGCCAGCCGGAGTCGACGGGACGCGCAAGACGGGTGAGCCGTCTAGCTCATGTCGCCCTTGTTCTGAACGAGGAACGTCACCTTGCAGTGGACGCGGAACTTTCCGGCCTCGTCCTCGCCGGGCTCGTAGATGAAGTCCTCGACGTAGACGCTCTGGACGCCGCGGACCGTCTGCGAGACCTCGGTGTACGCCTGCTTGACGGCGTCGTCGAAGCTCTTGTCCGAGACGGCCGACACTTCGATGATCTTTGCGATAGCCATGAGAATGGGGGGTGGTGAAGAGGGGAGCCGTGCAACGCCGGGTCGGGCCCCTGAGGTCCGGCGCGGGCTCGGGCGACGCCTCTTCGCCTGGTCCCTCGGCCACGCCGACGACGCCCAGCACCGCCTCTACGCCGACCGCAAGCGTCGCCTGTTCCAGGAGATCGAGGGACGCGGCGGGCGCCCTCCGGCCGTCGTCGAGATCGGAGCGGGGACGGGGCTCAACGCGGCCTTTCTGCCAGCAGGGTGTCGGTGGATCGTGGTCGAGCCCAACGTCCACTTCCACGGCCGCATCCGCCAGGCGGCTCGGGATCATCGGCTCGACCTCGACCTGCGCTCGGGCGTCGCCGAGCGCCTTCCCGTCGCAGACGCCCAGGCAGACGCCGTCGTCAGCACGCTCGTCCTGTGCTCCGTGGCCGACGTGGGCCGGGCGCTGGCGGAGGCGCGGCGCGTGCTTCGCCCCGGTGGTCGGTTCGTGTTCGTCGAGCACGTCGCCGCGCCCGAGGACTCGACGCTGCGGATGGTCCAGCGCGTCGTCCGCCGCCCTTGGGGCTGGGTCGCCGACGGCTGCCGGCCCGATCAGGACACGGGCCGCCAGATCCGCGAGGCCGGATTCTCCGATCTTCAGCTCGAGTCGTTCCGCGCCGACCTCGCCGTCGTGTCGCCTCACATCGCTGGCGTCGCCACGCGCTAACGCCGCTGGCGTGGTTGTCCGAGACGTTCAGTACGGCGAGGTCGATGGTTCGGAGTTCAGGGTTCGCGCGGTGTGGGCCCCTGCGAGCCGAAGGCCGGCGCAGCCAACCCTGAACCGCGAACCCCGGGCTCCGACGACCGGACCTCATCGCAATACCCTCTAGTCGCGGGGGAGCCAGACCGTCGCCCCGTCCTCGTTGATGTAGCCGCGCTTGCCGTCGACCGTGACGGCCGCCAGGCCGCCGGCGAAGTCCTCGACCTCGTCGAACTCGGGCGCGCGCAAGAGCGAGCCGTCGGCGCGGACGAACGTCCACGACCCGTCGACCTCGACGGCGGCGCGGCCGCCCTTGAACGCCCGCGCGGTGTCGAACCCGGGCGCGATCGCCCGCCCGCCGCGCTCGTCGACGTACTCCCACTGGTTCTCGGTGCGGACCGGGGCCAGGCCGTCGCGGTAGTCGCCGGCCGAGATGAACGTCTGGCCGTCGACCACCCGGCGGTTGTCGGGGTCGACGTAGAACCACCGCTGGCCCTGGCGGACGGCCGCTCGGCCCCCCGAGAACGAGCGGACCTCGTCGTAGACGGGCTCGATCGCGACGGTGCCGGCCCGGTCCACGAACCCGTACTTGCCGTCGCGCTTGAAGTGGGCGCGGCCGTCCTGGAGGTCGCCGAGGTCGTCGAACGCCGGCTCGACGACGATCTCGCCGTCGCGGTCGAGGAAGCCCCAGCGGGAGCCCGTCGTCTTGACCCGGGCCACGCCCTCCGAAAAGTCGCGGGCGTCGTTGAGGTACGGGTTGATCAAGAACTGCCCGTCCGTGTCCACGAACGCGTTCCGGCCGTCGACGCGAACGCGGGCCCGCCCGTCGCGCGGCGCGAACGCCTCGTCGGCGGCGACCGAGAAGGCGACCTCGCCGGCGGTGTCGAAGTAGTCCCACACGTTCTGCCGGCCGTTCCATCGGCGGGCCGGCGTCAGGCCCTCGGATCCGGCGCGGACGCTGTTGTAGTCGTCGAGTGAGACGACGACACGGCCGGTCTCGTCGATCAAGACGCGGTCCCCGTTCTGCTGCGCGGGAAACAGCCAGGCGCTCGCGTCGTCCGCGCCGCCGTCGCCGCCGAACGTGTCGCAGCCGGCGGCGGCCACCAACAGCGCTGTGAGGAGAAGAGAGGGGAGAAGGCGCATGGGTCGCAGAAGGTCAGGGTTCGTCGGTCGGAGAGCGGTGCGGCCGTGGGGATCGGCGCGTTGGCGGGTTCAGAGTCGGTGGTCTGTCGCCCGTCTCGGCCTGCCGGCCTTGCGGACCCCGAACCCTGAACTCGAAAAAGTCAGCGCGTGGGCTCCCAGACGAGGGCCCCGTCGCGGTCGACGTAGCCGACGCGCAGGTTGTCGCCGCTGCCGGTCGTGACCTGAGCGAGCCCGCCTCGGAATGGCTTGGCGGATGAGAAGGCCGGGCTCGTCACGATCAGGCCGTCGTCGCGGCGGACGTAGGTCCAGCGGTTGCTGAACCGGACGGCCGCGCGGCCCTCGGAGAACGCCCCGGCCTCGGCCAGCTTCGGGCCGACCAGGAAGGCCCCGTCGCGGTCGATGAACCCGAACCGGTCGCCGACGCGGACGGCGGCGATCCCTTCGGAGAACGGCGCGGCGGCGTCGAACGTCGAGTTGAGCGCGATCCGGCCGTCGCGGTCGACGTACTTCCAGACCTCGCTGCCGCGCTCGCGGACGGGCGCGAGGCCGACGGCCGAGAACGGGCCGGCCTCGTCGAACGCGGCGCCGAACGCGAACGCGCCGTCGCGCGTGACGTAGCGCCAGCCGTCGGCGGTCTGGACGGGCGCCAGGCCCTCCTCGAACCGGCCGACCGCCGCGAACTGCGGGTCGACGGCGACCGCCCCGTTGTCGTCGACGAAGCCCCACACGAACCCGCGGCGGACGGCGGCGCGGCCGTCGGACAGCGGCTCGGCGCTGTCGTAGCCGGCCTCGCCCACGCGGGCGCCGTCGCGGTCGATGTAGAGCCAGCCCTCGGCCGCCGAGCGAACCGGCGCGAGCCGCCCTTCGAACCGGCCGGCGGCGACGTACTGGGGCTCGATGGCGAGCGACCCGTCGGGACGGGCGTAGCCCCACAGCGCGCCCTGGCGGATCGCGGACCGCTCGCCCGCCACCTCATCCGCGAAGTCGTACTGCGGGCCGGAGAGCAAGCGGCCCTCGGCGTCGATAAAGCCCCATCGGCCCTCGAACAGGACCGGGAAGCCGGCGACGGACTCGGTGTCGTCGCCGCCGACGGCGTCGCAGGCGGGCAGGAGCAGGACGAGCGCCAGAAGCGCGAGCAGACGGGACTTCATCGGACGACGGTGACGGTGACGGTCCGCGACGCGTCGGGCGTGCGCAAGCGGACGAGGTAGAGGCCGGCCGCGAGGCCGGCGGTGTCGAAGGCGACGGTGTGCTCGCCGGCCGCGAGCGCCCGGCTCTGGAGCACGCGGACGGTCCGCCCCCGGAGGTCGGCCACTTCGACGGTCGCGAGGGCGGGCGCGGCGAGCGTGACGGCCACACGGGCCCGGCCGGCCACGGGGTTTGGGGCGACCGAAAGGCGGAGGTCGGCGCCGTCGGGCGCCGGCGCCGCGTCGACGGTGAACGGGTTGTCGACCAGGCCCGCGAGGGGGTCGAAGCCGCCGCCCAGCACGCCCGACGTGTCGGCGTCGCTCATCCCGAACCACTCGGCCAGCACGCTGGCGTAGACGCGGCGGAAGTCGACCGACATCGGCAGCGCGTTCTGGTTGCCGGGCAGGCCGTCCAAAACGGAGCCCGGCCCGTCGCCGTAGAGCCCGCCGCCGACGCCGCCGCCGAAGACGAGCATCGGCGACGCCTCGGCGTGGTCCGTTCCGGCGGCTCCGTTCTGGCTGATGGTCCGCCCGAACTCCGAGAACGTCATCGTGAGCACGCGGTCGGCGTCGGCACCGAGGTCGGCGGTGAAGGCGCGGACGGCGTCGGCGATCTGGCGGAGCAGGCCGGGCTGGCGGTCGAGCTGGTTCGAGTGCGTGTCGAAGCCGCCGATCGAGACGGCGTAGATCCGCGACGGCAGCCCGCCCTTGATCAGCCGGGCGACCGACGCCAGCGACGACGCCAAGCCGCCGCCGGGGTAGCCGGCCTCGCCGTCGTTCTCGCCGGCCTGCGACGCGCTGTAGACGGCGTCGCGGTAGCGCAAGCCCGAGTTGTAGATCTCGCGCACGAACCGGAGCTCGTCGCCGGCCAGCGTCGCCGGGACGGCGGCCTCGTCGTAGAACTGGCCCGTCTGCGCGAGCCGGTCGAACTGGTCGGGGTTCGAGAAGCTCATCCCCAGCGCCCCGCCCGAGCCGCGCACCAGCAGCGACGACGCGCCGCCGATGCGGATGGCGACGGGGTAGGGCAAGGGCTCGGCAACGTGGCCTGGGAACGCGCGGTCGACCCAGCGGCCCGTCCACCCGTCCGTCCGCTGCTCGTTGGCGTCGGAGGCCGAGGCCCAGACGTCGGTCGAGCGGAAGTGGGACCGGCTGTGGTCCGGGTAGCCGGCCGAGTGGATCACCGCCAAGTCGCCGTCGCCCCACATCGTCTCGAGCCCGGCCATCGCCCCGTTGAGGCCGTAGTCGCCATCGAGTGTCATCAGCGACGACGCGGCCTGGCCGATCTGGGGCCGCCGGCGGTAGTAGGCGTCGCTCGTGTACGGCACGACCATGTTGAGCCCGTCATTCCCGCCGCCGAGCTGGATGATGACGAGCACGCGGTCGGTCTCGGCCCGGCCGAGCGACTGGAGCAGCGCCGTGTGCGACGACGCCCGGACGGTCCGCGCACTTGCGCCACTCCCCAAGAGGAAGGCGCCGGCGGCGGCCGTCGTGGCCCCGGTCAGGAAGTCGCGCCGGTTCCACGCGTGGTGGTCCCGGTCGTGGTCCCGGCCGTGGTCGAGCGAGATGGCGCGGGGCGGAACGGCGTGGTGGTCGCACATGAGGAGACGGGTCAGCGCGAGGTCGCTCGCGAAGTCCCCCTCCTGGACAGGAGGGGACAGGGGTGGTGGACGGGCGAGCACAGCGCGTCGGAGGCTCTACCCCCTCTGTCTCCCCCTGTCCAGGGGGAGGACTTCGCTGAATGGTGAGTTGCTTGCACCGCTACACCAGTTGGTACTCGGGCAGGTTGACGAGGGCGGCGAGCAGCTGGCGCAGGCGGTCGCGGGCCGCGTCCTCCGCCGAGACGACGATCTCGACCCAGAAGCCCCGGCGCTCGTCGCGGGTGTACGAGGTCGGCACGCCGTCCAGAACCGTCTGCTCAGCGAGCGCGTCGGCGTCGGCTTGGCTCAGGGGGACGGCCAGCAGGTGGGCGGCTAGGTCGCGCGTCAGGCGGTACGGGTCGAACCGGTCCGACACCTGCTCGACGAGCGGCAACGGGTCGTAGACGGGGAACGGGCCGTCGCCGAAGACGGCGGCCTCGGCGATCCCGCGGCGCTCGACGAGGGTCCCGGTCGTGACCCAGGCGCGGTACTCGAGCGGGTCGTCGGTCCCGGGCCAGCCCTCGACCGACGGCGGGTTGAGCACCTCCTGCCCGACGGACTGGCTCACCTCGCGGAACGTCTCCAGCACGTCCTTCGACGGCGTCAGCCCGAGCTCGCGGCCGATCCCGACCATCAGCTCCATCGGCGCCTTGAGCCGGGCGCCGACCACGGCGGGGTCGTAGAAGTGGGCGCTCGCGAACAGGGACCGGAGCGCGGTCGGCACGTCGAAGTCGCTCTGGCGCAAGACGGCCGCCAGCGCGGCGACGACGCCGGCGTTGGGGACGGGGTGGACGAACCACGCGTACAGCTTGCCCGCCACAAAGTGGGCGACGGCCGGGCTGCGCTGCTCGAAGATCAGGTCGACGAGCCCGTCGTGGTCCCAGGCCCCGGTCTGGCCGAAGACGGTCTTGGAGCCGGCGTCGTGCCGCTCGGCCTTGAACCGGCTGCGGACGCGGCCGGCGTCGACGGTCCACCCGGTCAGCGCCCGAGCCGCCTCGACCACGTCGTCCTGGGTGTAGTTGGGCGCGCCGTCGGGCCCGGTGATGCCCATCGAGAACAGCTCCAGGATCTCCCGGGCGTAGTTCTCATTGAGGTTGCCGGCCTCGTTCTGGTCGTTGTCGAGGAACCGGAGCATGGCCGGCCGCTTGCCGATCCCCTCCAGCAGCGGCCGGAACGGGCCGACGGCGCGCTCGCGCAAGAACGTCAGGTAGTCGACGGCGAAGGCGGCGTGGTAGTAGACGGCCTGGCCGGTCGCGAAGTGGTCGTGCCACAGCAACGCCAGCTTCTCCCTCAGCCCGCCCGCGGCCATCTCGGCGTACCACGCCCGCTGCCACTCGTAGAGCCGCTGGATGTTGGTCCCGCCGTCGGACGTGGTGGAGCTCGCCCACCCGGGCTCGTCGGGCAACGGACGTTGGGCCGCGGCATCCACGATCGCGCCGCTGGCGGCGGCCGCCGAGCCGGCCACGAGCGCGGCGACCACGTCGGGACGGGACGCGCCGAAGTGGGTCCGGCGGACCAAGTGCGTGGCCTGCGCCGCGGTCCACGGACCGGCGTACGGGGCGAGGTCCGCCGCGAGCGTCGCGTGCCGGTGTGGGACGGGTCGGCCCCGCCGGGTCGAGGCGGTCGGCCGCGTCAGGAAGGCGCGTCGGTCCATCAGGGTGGGGGAGGGGGGCACGGCCTGTCCGTGCCTCCGAAAAGCTATCGGCCGGTTCGGCGTCGGCTTGAGACGACCGGTCAGTTCGGAACCCCCCACGCTCCGTTTGAGACGGGAGCTGCCGACGAAAGCCCCGCGACGGGCTCGCCAGGCGGGTCAACAATCGCGGACGCGAGTAGGGCGTTCCCCGATCCTCAGTCAACCATCAGGGGCGACGAAGGCGTCGAGCACTCAAAAGGAGTGCGTCGCGCCGGATCCGGACGGCGTGCTGCGCTCCTGAGTCTCGACCCATCTGGTGCCGCGAGGTGAGACCTTGCACGGTCGCCCCGTCTACATCCCCCACCCCGACCCCGCCCGATGAACACCCCCACCCTCACCCACGATCACGTCCGCGAGTACTACGGGCAGACGCTCCAGGCCACGGCCGACCTCAAGACGAGCGCGTGCTGCTCCGACGAAGCCGTCCCCGAGCACCACAAGCCGATCCTGGCGCTCCTGCCGGACGAGGTGATGAGCAAATTCTACGGCTGCGGATCGCCGATTCCGCCCGCGCTCGACGGGGCGACGGTTCTCGACCTCGGGTGCGGGACGGGCCGGGACGCCTTCGTCGCCGCGGCGCTGGCGGGCCCGGAGGGGCGCGTGATCGGCGTCGACATGACGGCCGAGCAGATCGAGGTCGCCCAGCGCCACCGCGCCGCCGTCGCCGAGTCGCTCGGCCACCCGGCGCCGACGACCGAGTTCCGTCAGGGGTTGATCGAAGACTTGGCCGCGGTCGGCATCGAGGACGAGTCGGTCGACGTGGTGATCTCGAACTGCGTGCTCAACCTGGCGCCGGACAAGGAGGTCGTGTTCGAGGAGATCACGCGCGTGCTCAGGACGGGCGGCGAGCTCTACGTCAGCGACGTGTTCGTCGACCGGCGGCTGCCCGAGGACGTCCGCCGCGACCCCGTGCTCGTGGGCGAGTGCCTGGGCGGGGCGCTTTACACGGAGGACTTCCGCCGGCTGATGGCCGGCCTGGGCTGGGCTGACGTCCGGACGGTGGCCGAGGCCCCGATCGAGGTCGAGGACCCGGAGCTGGCGGACCGGCTGGGCAACGCCCGCTTCGTCTCGCGGACGATCCGCGCGTTCAAGCTGCCGGATCTCATCGAGGACCGGTGCGAGGACTACGGGCAGGCGGCCACCTACCGCGGCGGCGTCGACGGCCAGCGCCACGCGTTCCGGCTGGACGACCACCACCTGTTCGAGATCGGCCGGCCGCTGCCCGTCTGCGGCAACTCAGCGGCGATGGTGCAGGCGACGCGCTATGGCCGCTTTTTCGACGTGGCCGGCGACCGCTCGACGCACTTCGGCCTGTTCGACTGCGACCCGGCGCCGGCCTCGACGGATGGGAAGCCGAGCGCCAGCTGCTGCTAACCTGGCTCGCCGACGACTCCAAACTCAAGCGACCACGTCCCAGAGCGCCCAGTCACGCGGTCGCGGATCGTCCCCTCGAACACGACGCGGTCGCCTGGGCGGACGTCGAGCGGGACGGGCAGGACGATGAACTCGCGCGCCGTCCCACTCGTCGTGCCGGATGGCGTCGCGCTCATGTTGTCCAGCGACCGTTCGCCCGTCGCGCCGTCGATCCGGTAGACGGCGCGCTCGACCTCGTAGTCGGACCGCCCGCTGCGGGTGCCGAGGTCGTACGCCTCGACGGTGACGCCGACGAGCGCGCCGGGCACGACCACGTCGTACGGGTAGCGCCACCGCGCCCGCGCCCGCTCGGCCTGATCCCGGGTCGCCTCCGAGATGGCGCCGACGGCATCCGCCGGGACGAGGTGGGGGAAGGGGTCGCTGACGAGCAGACCACCCGGCGACTCCGCGAGCGGCACGAGCGGACCGACGCGCGCGACACCGCGGCGCAGGGTCGCGCCCTCGGCGTCGAGCGCGTCCACCTGGACGGCGACGGACAAGCGTCGGCCAGTCGTCTCGAAGGTGGCCGCCTCGACCGGCGTCGTCTGGCCGGGGCGCGTCGCGAAAGAGGGGAGAGGCGAGGCCCGCTCGGTCCGGTCTCCCTGTCCTCGCCCTCCGGTCTCGGCGACCGTGGCGACGGAGCGGACCGCAAGCCCACTGCCCAGGCCGACGAACGCGCCCGGTTCGGGTGCCCACGCGACCTCAAGGCGCGTCCGTCCGCCGGGCCCTCGGAACCGGGCCGCCCGCACGGCCACCGGCATCTCGGCCACGGCCGGCAAGTCGACGCCGGAGACGAGGTCCCGCGTCGCCCGGTCGGCCTGCCGGCGCTCCGCCTCGATCTCCTCGAACAGGAACGCCACGATCTGGGGCACGTCGCCGGCCGTCCCGCCACTCGAAAACGTCTGCGACACCGATGGCTTCTCGGCAAAGCGGGTCGGGCTCATCCCCGCTTCGAGGGCGTCCCCGGTGATCTCGAAGTGGAGGGCGTCGACGGTCGGTAGCGCCAGCGCGTACTGCGGGATGACGGCCGCGATGGCGCCCATCAGGTCGTGGAACGCGAGCGCCGAGGTCTTCGCCCACTCCGGCGCTCGGGGGTGGAGCTGCCCCTGGCGGATCATCCGGAGCCCGGGCGGCAGCAAGTCGACGGGCGACGCCTCGCGCCACGTCCGCCCCTCCTCGACGAACAGGAAGCCGAGCCGGCCGCCGTCGTACACCCAGAGTGCGTTGTCCGGCGTCCCGACCGCCAGCGACGACCGCGAGAGCAAGAGCGTCTGGGACCGAAGCTCACGGACCACATCGGGCTCGCCCAGGCGAACGAGCACGGCGCCGCGGTCGTCGAACCCGCGCGGGCTGGGGTCGGCGAATCGGCGCTCGGCCTGGGCAACGCGGTCGAGGTGGAGCGCCAGCCGCTCGTTCTCGGGCGTCGCCGGCAACGGGTCCTGCCCGTCCCACCACGCGACGAGGTCGAGGCCTGCGTCGGGGGCGAGGGCGTCCGGCGCGCCGAGCGCTCGGCGGAGCGAGTCCGGCAGGACGGGCCAGAGCTGGGCGACGAGCCGGTCGACCTCGGCGCCCATGTCGGGGCCCGCCGTCGCGAGCCGGTCGAGGTAGTCGGCGTGGGTCTGCGCGGTCGCCGCCGAGGTGAGGAGGAGGGCGAGGACGAGCGTACGCATCGCGGATCGGGTCGAGGACTCTGTCGGTCAGCCGCCGGTCCGGGCCACCTCGTCACGGCCGACAGGCGGGACCACGCTCGTCGGCAGGTCGATCCCTTGCGCCAGCGCGAGGAACCGGTCGTGAAGCGACGCCCGGCGGACGCGCAGGCCGTCGAGCTGGTGGTGGTGCCGCCAGCGCGCGATCCGCACCTTGACCGCCCGCCACGCGCCGACGGCGATCTCGGAGTACAAGAGCGCGGCCACGCCGCCGACCACGCTCAGCACGGCGACCGCGACTCCGACGGCGACGGGCGCCTCCGGCAAGCTCGGCATCACGTCCGACAGGCGGACCACGCCGAACGCGGCCAGCAGCCCCGCCGTGATCCACGCGAGCGGGAACAGGACGAGCCCGCCGAAGATCTTGACCGTCGCCGCGTCCTTCTCCGCCTTGGCCGCCAGCGCCGCGACGCCCTTCAGCGCCCAGTACGGCGGCATGTTGACGACGAAGCCGACCACCAAGAGCGGCGGCAGCAGCAGGATCACCGCGACGGCCTGCACGACGGCGCCGGCTACGAGCACGGCCGAGCCCAGCCGGGGTGGGTGGTCGAGCGCGTCGTCGTCCAGCCCCAACCGGCGGAGCGCGTGGTGATAAACGGTCGTGTCCTCGTGGAGCGCCTCGATCTCGTCCGGGTGCGTCTCCTTCCGGACGCGGTAGCCCTCCCAGATCTGGGCGAACCCGGTCGCGCGGGACGCGGCCGTGTCGGGCGCGGCGCGCTCGCCGCGTCGGGCCGCCGCCTCGGCCGCGATCAGTGTCCGCGCCCGGTGCATCAGCGCGTGGAGGTGCCACGAGGCCGTCGGGTGGACGGCGGCGACCAGGGCCGCCTCGATGGCGTCGGTCAAGGCGTCCGGGGCGTCGGGCGCGTCGAGGTCGATCCCGCCGAGGTTGAGCGGCCGGTGGAAGGCGACCAACACGTCGGTGCGGAAGACGTCTTTGTCCTCGTAGTGAAGTCCGACCGGGACGATGACGGGTGGGCGCCGGCCGGCCGGCGTCCGCTCTCGGGCCTGGAGGTAGAGCCGGGCGGCCCCGCTGCGGATCTCGCTCAGGTGGGGCCGGTCGTGGCTGACGCCCTCGGGAAACAAGGCCGAGAACGAGCCGCCGGCGATCTCGTCGGCCAGGGCGCCCAGGCTCCGGTCGTTCGCCGCGCGTCGCTCCTCCGCCGTCATCGCTTCCTGGTCGGCCGCGCGGTAGATCGGGACCGTCCCCAACGCCCGCATCATCGGCCCGACGACGGGCCAGCGCAGGAGCCCGTCGCGCGCGCCGAACACGATCCGCCCGGGCACCGTCGACAGGATCAGGGCCGGGTCGATCAGTCCGTTCGGGTGCCACGCCACCAGCAGCCCGCCGCGATCGCTGGGCACGTGGCGCGTTCCGGCCACGGCCACGTCGCGGAAGAAGAGCCGCACGACGGCGCGCACCAGGGCCCGCAGCACGCGGTACTGGAGGGGCAACGTGGCCTCACCGGACTGCGAGAGAAGTGGATCGGGCACGTCGGAGACTACCACCGACCCGCGCCCCGCCCTACATCAGCCCCGACGTGCGGGCGCACTTGGCGAGCGACTCGCGCTGGGCGTCGGTGAGGCCCCGGGGGACGGTCACCTGGACCTCGACGAACAGGTCGCCCCGGCGCGTGGCCGTCTCGACGCCCTGGCCCCGCAGGCGGAGCCGCTCGCCCGGCTGCGTGCCCGGCGGAATCTGGACCTTCATCGTCTGTCCGTAGGCGTTCGTGATCGACCGCGTCGTTCCCAAGATGGCCTCGATGGCCGACACGGTCTCGACCACGTGCAGGTTGTCGCCCTCGCGCCGGAACTGGGCGACCGGGTCGATGCGGAACGTGACATACAGGTCGCCGCGGTGGCCCCCCGCGCCGAGGCGGCCGCGTTCCTTCACCCGGACCTTGAGGCCCGAGCGAACGCCCTTGGGGACAGTCAGCCGGACGGGCTCGCCGTCGCTCACCCGCACCTCCGTCGTGCCACCGCGCAGCGCTTGGTCGAACGTGAGCCGGACTTGGGCCTCCACGTCGGCGCCCCGCTCCATCCGCTCCGGGGGCGTCGGGTCGTCTCCGAAAAAGAGCGAGACGAGCGGGTCCCGCCCGTCGGCCGCACCGAACGGCGTGTGAGCCTCCGCCGCCGAGCGCGCCCCGAACGTGTCGCCGAAGGGCGAGGTCCGCGCCAAGTCGTACTGGGTCCGGCGGCGGGGGTCCGAGAGCACCTGGTACGCCAGCTGGACCCTCTTGAACCGCTCCTCCGCCCCCGGGTCGTGTGGGTTGCAGTCGGGGTGGGAGCCTCGGGCCAACGACCGGTACGCGCGCTTGATCGCGTCGGGAGACGCGGTCTCAGACACACCGAGCAGGAGGTAGTAGTCGGTAACTTCGGCCATCGGGGAGGTGCGGCGGACCGGTGATTGGCGCGCGTCCCGACAGGACGCCGGACACCCGGTCAGGGATTCCCCGGTACAGACTCCGTGCCAACCCATCCTCTCGCGACGCGATGACACCCCGCCCGATCCGCAAGCTCCTCGTCGCCAACCGGGGCGAGATCGCCGTCCGCATCCTGCGGACGTGCCGCGAGCGCGGGATCGCGACCGTCGCCGTCCACTCCGACGCCGACGCCGACGCGCTCCACGTCCGGCTGGCGGACCAAGCCGTCGCCATCGGCCCGGCGCCGTCGTCCGAGTCGTACCTCGTCGCCGACAAGGTGCTCGACGCGGCCCGGCAGACCGGCGCCGACGCGGTCCATCCGGGCTACGGGTTCCTGTCCGAGAACGCCGCGTTCGCCCAGGCGTGCCACGACGCCGGCTTGGTCTGGGTCGGCCCGCCGCCGGCGGCGATCTCGGCGATGGGCGACAAGACGGAGGCCCGCAAGCTGATGGCCGAGGCCGGCGTCCCGATGGCGCCCGGCACGCCCGACGCGATCGCCGACCCGGCCCAGGCCGAGCGGGTCGCGGGCGAGATCGGCTACCCGGTCTTGGTCAAGGCGGCGGCGGGCGGCGGCGGCAAGGGGATGCGCGTGGTCGAGCGGGCGGAGGACTTCGCGGGCTTGTTCGAGCGGGCGCGGAGCGAGGCCCAGAGCGCGTTCGGCGACGGCCGCGTCTACATCGAGAAGTACCTCGTAGGCCCCCGGCACGTCGAAATCCAGGTGCTGGCGGACGGTCACGGGGCGGCGGTCCACCTGTTCGAGCGCGAGTGCTCGATCCAGCGGCGGCACCAGAAGGTGATCGAGGAGGCGCCGTCGGCCGTGCTCGACGCGGGGCTCCGCGCGGCGATGGGGGAGGCCGCCGTCCAGGCCGCCCGGGCCTGCGACTACGTCGGCGCGGGGACGGTCGAGTTCCTGCTCGACGCCGACCGCAATTTCTACTTCCTCGAGATGAACACGCGGCTCCAGGTGGAGCACCCGGTGACCGAGCTGATCACGGGCTTGGACCTGGTGGCCGAGCAGATCCGGATCGCCGAGGGCGAGCCGCTCGGCTACCGCCAGGACGACCTCGCGATCTGGGGCTGGGCCGTCGAGTGCCGGGTCTATGCCGAGGACGTGCCGGCCGGGTTCCTCCCCGCACCCGGCCCGCTCCTGCGCCACCGCGCCCCGTCCGGACCGGGCGTCCGCGTCGACGCGGGGGTGGAGGAGGGCGACGAGGTGCCGGTCTACTACGACCCGATGGTGGCCAAGCTCTGCACCTGGGGGCGGACGCGTGACCAGGCCATCGCCCGGATGCGGCGGGCGCTCGACGAGTACGACGTGGCGGGCGTCCGGACGACGATCCCGTTCTGCCGGACCGTCATGGATCATCCCGCCTTCACGTCGGGCGACTTCGACACGGGCTTCGTGGCCGAGCACTTCGACGCGTCGGTGCTCGCGCCGTCGCCGGAGAAGGAGCGGACGGCGCTCGTCGCGGCGGCGCTCGCCCGTCCCTCCGCCGCGCCCGTTACGGCCGGGAACGCAGAGGCGTCGTCGGCGGTCAGCCGCTGGGCCCACCGTCGGCATTCGAGATAGAGGAGCGAGGGGCGAGTCCAGGCGACTTGCCCCAGCTTCTGTCCTCCGCGCTCTATCCTCCCCTCCATGTCCCTCACCACGTCCCAGCTCGACGAGGTCCGCCAGCGGTTCCTCTCCTTCCTCAAGGACCGGGGCCAGCGGCGGACGCCGGAGCGGTTGGCGGTCCTCGACGCGCTCTACGCCACCTCCGACCACATCGACGCGGACACGCTCTACTCGCGACTCTCGGCCGACGACGTGAGCGTGAGCCGGGCGACGGTCTACAACACGCTCGACCTGCTGATCGAGTGCGACCTCGCGGTCCGCCACCAGTTCGGCCAGCAGCAGGCCAAGTTCGAGCGCGCCTTCGCGTACTGGCAGCACGATCACCTCATCTGCGTCGACTGCGGCGAGATCCTGGAGTTCTGCGACCCGCGCCTCCAGGAGATCCAGGACACCGTGGCCGACATCTACGGCTTTACGGTCGCCCGCCACGCGCTCACGGTCTACGGCCACTGCCGGCGCGAGGCGTGTCCCAACAAGGCCGAGCCGGTCGAGGCATGACCGTCACCGTGATCGACGCGTTCGCCGACCGACCGTTCGCCGGCAACCCCGCCGCCGTGTGCGTGCTCGACGGCCCTGCGCCGGAGGCGTGGATGCGCCACCTCGCCGCCGAGATGAACCTGGCGGAGACGGCCTTCCTGACGCCGAACGACGACGGCGCGTTCGGCCTGCGCTGGCTCACGCCCGAGATCGAGGTCGACCTGTGCGGCCACGCGACGCTGGCGAGCGCGCACCTCTTGTATGAGTCCGGCCGGCTCCCCGCCAACGAGCCCGCCCGGTTCGACACCCGGAGCGGACGGCTGACGGTCCGCCAGACGAGCGAGGCGACCTACGCGATGGACTTCCCCGCGACGCCGCCCGCCGCGACGCCGCTGCCCGACGACTTCGTGGACGCGTTCAGAGTCGAACCGGTGTGGACCGGGCGGAGTCGGTTCGACGTGTTCGCCGTGCTGGAGGACGAGGCCACCGTCCGCGCGCTCGCGCCCGATCTCGGCGCCGTCGCCCGGATCGACGCCCGCGGCGTGATCGTGACGGCCCAGGCCCGCCCGGGCTCGGAGGCGGACGTGGTCTCGCGCTTTTTCGCGCCCGGCGCCGGCGTCCCAGAAGACCCGGTGACGGGCTCGGCCCACTGCGCCATCGGCCCGTACTGGGCGGAGCGGCTCGGGACTCCCGATCTCACGTGCTATCAGGCGTCCGGGCGGGGCGGCACCGTCGGCGTCCGTGTCCTTGGCGATCGAGTCGAGTTGTCCGGCCAGGCCGTGACCGTGTACCGCGCCGAGCTCACTCCCGCCGCCCGCCCATGACCCGCTCGACCCTGATGACGCCCGAGCGCGTCCGCCGCACCGTCACGCGCCTGGCCTACGAGGTGATCGAGCGGAACCGGGGCGTCGACGGTCTGCTCCTGTTCGGGCTGAAGTCGCGGGGCGCGGCCCTCGCCGACCTCCTGGCCGACGCGCTCGAGGAGGCGTCGGGCGAACCCGTCGAGCGCCACGGGCTGAGCATCGCCGGCTTCCGCGACGATCGCGGCGGCGACCGCTTCGACCTACCCGCCGACGCACCGAGCGCCGAGGGCCGTGACGTCCTCTTGGTGGATGACGTCTTGTTTACCGGTCGGACCGTCCGCGCCGCGCTCGACGCCGTGCTGCGGTATGGCCGGCCACGCACGATCCGGCTGGCTGTGCTCGTCGACCGTGGCCACCGCGAGGTGCCCGTCCACCCGGACTTCGTCGGCCGCGTCATCCCGACCAAGCACGCCGAGCGCGTCGTCGTCGACCCAAGCGAGCCGGCGGTCTACCTAGAGGAGTAGCGGGCGTCAGTGAGGAGAGCCGCGTCCTGATCGGCTACCCTTCCTCGTCGGTGTAGATGCGGACTTCCTGCCCCGGGTTGAGACGTTCGCCTCTCGCCGGGTCCTGGCGCGTGATGGCTCCCTCCGTCGCTCGTGGCGAGTCCACCCAGAGTCCGGCCTCGCCGATCGCCACACGCGCCTCGCCGGCCGTCATCCCGACCACGTTCGGCACGGTCACCTCGCGGCCGTTCTCGACGCCCGGGCTGATCCACAAGGTGACGCGCGTCCCGACGGGCACCCGGCTGTCCGGCGTCGGCATTTGCCGAGTGACCGTGTTCTCGTACGGCGTCCGAACAGTGTCCATCTCCACCCGATCGACGACCAGGCCACGGTCTCCAACATCCTCGCGCGCCTTCCCCTCCGACAGCGAGACGACGTCGGGCACCACGACCAACTGCTTCGGGCTCACGTTGACGTAGTAGTAGATGCGCCGGCCCGGCTTGACCGTCGTTCCCGCCGCTGGGCTCTGGTCCACAACCACGTCGGCCGGGACGTTGGGGTTGTACGGTTGCTCCTGCTCCTCCCAGTCGAGACCCGCCAGCATCAGGACGTTCTGGGCATCGTCGGGCGTCAGCTCCTGCACGTCCGGGACCTGTACCGCCGCGTCGTGTCGGGTCCAGATCGGCATGACGGCCGAGTTGAAGAGCAGCGCGAACACGACAAGGCCCGCGACGATAACGCCGAGGCCGAGCCAGAAGCCGCGGTCTCTGAAGACAGACAGGAAACCGCTGCGGTCTGTACGTGCCATGAGTCGAAAGGAAGGGGGACGGCCCGGACGTCCCGAGCCGCACCTCAAAGATAGCGGCCATGAGACGACCTTCCGCCCTCACACCTCCCTCACCCCCTCTCCACCGCGTGTCCATAGACATCGACCGAGCAGGTCCCTATCATGGGTCTCCGCAGCAGGGGGGCCGTCGCCCGCGACTCTCTCCCGCTGCACTGTTCTCTATCGGATGACGGATCAGAGCGGCTCGCAGTCCGCCTGTCGAAGGGTTTATGAACCCGGTGACAGGCCTTGCGGACGCTCCGGTCCTCCCGTACCATGGGATCCCCTCGCAACAGGGGCTGGAGCTTCGCCGACCGGCACCCGCCGGGTCTACAGATCGCAAGAGAAGAGACGACGAAGCGCTTGACGCCTGGCTACGGAGTCCGTAGTTTAGCAGGACGCCTCGGAAGTAAAGCTGGCTTCGCCAGTCGAGTTTCCACCGGCACCGTTCATTGAGAGATTGGAAGCATAGCGAGCCCTCGTCGGCCGCTCTCCGCTGGTTCGCCAGTCGGAAGCGGACAGACGAGACAAGTCAACCCGGACCTCTTCGGAGGTCCAAACAAACAAGCTCAACAGCAGGCTGTACCCGAGAGGGTACGGCACTCGATCCCTGATTCGGTCTTCGGACCGTGCAGGAGATCAATCTCTCTACTATGGAGAGTTTGATCCTGGCTCAGGACGAACGCTGGCGGCGGGCTTAACACATGCAAGTCGAACGAGAACCCAGGGCTTGCCCTGGGGGAAAGTGGCGCACGGGTGAGTAACGCGTAGGCAATCTGCCCTCAGGTGGGGAATAACCTCGGGAAACCGAGGCTAATACCACATAACGTCGGCGGTCCGCATGGACCACCGATCAAAGGCTTCGGCCGTCTGAGGATGAGCCTGCGTCGGATTAGCTAGTTGGTGGGGCAACGGCCCACCAAGGCGACGATCCGTAGCGGGTCTGAGAGGATGATCCGCCACACTGGCACTGAGACACGGGCCAGACTCCTACGGGAGGCAGCAGTGAGGAATATTGCGCAATGGAGGAAACTCTGACGCAGCCACGCCGCGTGCAGGAAGACACCCCTCAGGGGCGTAAACTGCTTTTGTACGGGAAGAACACCTCTCCTTGGAGAGGTCTGACGGTACCGTACGAATAAGGACCGGCTAACTCCGTGCCAGCAGCCGCGGTAATACGGAGGGTCCAAGCGTTGTCCGGAATCACTGGGTGTAAAGGGTGCGCAGGCGGGCGTGTAAGTCAGGGGTGAAAGCCACCGGCCTAACCGGTGAACTGCCCTTGATACTGCACGTCTTGAGTCCCGGAGAGGCTATCGGAATTCGTGGTGTAGCGGTGAAATGCGTAAATATCACGAGGAACACCTGATGCGTAGGCGGATAGCTGGACGGGTACTGACGCTCAGGCACGAAAGCGTGGGGAGCAAACAGGATTAGATACCCTGGTAGTCCACGCCGTAAACGATGGATGCTCGATGTTGCACCGCTTCAGGTGCAGTGTCCAAGCTAACGCGTTAAGCATCCCACCTGGGGAGTACGATCGCAAGGTTGAAACTCAAAGGAATTGACGGGGGCCCGCACAAGCGGTGGAGCATGTGGATTAATTCGATGCAACGCGAAGAACCTTACCCAGGCTCGAACGCTACCGGACAGGCCCCGAAAAGGGCCCTTCTTCGGACTGGTAGCGAGGTGCTGCATGGCTGTCGTCAGTTCGTGTCGTGAGATGTTGGGTTAAGTCCCGCAACGAACGCAACCCCTATCGCTAGTTACCAGCGGGTTAAGCCGGGGACTCTAGCGAGACTGCCTGCGCAAGCAGTGAGGAAGGTGGGGACGACGTCAAGTCATCATGGCCCTTACGCCTGGGGCTTCACACGTGCTACAATGGCCGGTACAATGGGCAGCCACTCCGCGAGGAGGAGCGAATCCACAAAGCCGGTCTCAGTTCGGATCGGAGTCTGCAACTCGACTCCGTGAAGCTGGAATCGCTAGTAATCGCGTATCAGCAATGACGCGGTGAATACGTTCCCGGGCCTTGTACACACCGCCCGTCAAGCCATGGAAGTTGAGGGCGCCCGAAGTCCGTGACCCAACCTTAGGGAGGGAGCGGCCGAAGGTGAACTCAGTGACTGGGGCTAAGTCGTAACAAGGTAGCCGTACCGGAAGGTGCGGCTGGATTACCTCTCACAGAGCTCGACAGCTCCTCTGCCCGCAGCCTCGCGCTGGCGGTCGACATGGGCTCGCTATGCTTCTCTCTCTCAACGTCGGCACCACGGGGTGTTCGAAGGCAGTTCACAGGCAGGCCTATTGTGCCTCCCTATGTTGTGCCCCCGGACGGGCAGCTGTCCATGAGGCTCTGCCTCTTGTTCTTTTAGACCGTTGTTGGTCCGCTCCCACCGGAGCGACCGTCCAGCTTCGCTCCTCGGAGTGTACGCGGGACTGTAGCTCAGGTGGTTAGAGCGCACGCCTGATAAGCGTGAGGTCGGAGGTTCAACTCCTCCCAGTCCCACCGTTGGCGATTTATCGCTAAGCACGCTTATCGGGGCCATAGCTCAGTTGGTAGAGCGCCTGCTTTGCAAGCAGGATGTCGGGGGTTCGACTCCCTCTGGCTCCACTCTCTGACGTCCGATCCTCTCAATGGGATCACGACCTGCGGGTCAGGGCGGCAGACTGGCAAGTCTCGCATCGCGAGACGACCCAGACGGTTCTTTGACGTGTTGTTAGCCGTAGCAAAACTGCATCAGGGTCGAACCTGACGCTGGCATGCCTTCTGGGATGCCGGCAGATGGTTCGTCTCGCTGAGAAATAGCATCGAGCGTCTGGAGCATCTCCAGAACGTACGTAGACTCATATGAGGTCGCATCAAGCGACTAAGAGCACACGGTGGATGCCTTGGCACAAGAAGGCGATGAAGGACGTGATAAGCTGCGATAAGCCGCGGGGAGAGGCAAATACTCACCGATCCGCGGATTTCCGAATGGGAAAACCCAGCAGGCTGAAGGCCTGTTACCTGCACCTGAAAACATAGGGTGTAGGAGCTAACCCGGGGAACTGAAACATCTAAGTACCCGGAGGAAGAGAAAACAACAGTGACTCCCTAAGTAGTGGCGAGCGAACGGGGATTAGCCCAAACCGAAAGAGTTTCGGCTCTTTCGGGGTTGTAGGACCTGCGTATGGCGATCTGCAAGCAGAAGACGAAGTGGCCTGGAAAGCCACACCACAGAGGGTGATAGTCCCGTAGACGTATAGCGAGCAGCGCCGCAGGCACCTGAGTACCACGGGACCGGAGAAATCTTGTGGGAATCTGCCAGCACCATCTGGTAAGGCTAAGTACTCTCTTGTGACCGATAGTGCACTAGTACCGTGAGGGAAAGGTGAAAAGAACGCCTAGTAGGCGAGTGAAATAGTACCTGAAACCGTGTGCTTACAACCAGTCGGAGCCCGTTTATCGGGTGACGGCGTGCCTTTTGCATAATGATCCTACGAGTTACTCTTCACTGGCAAGGTTAAGGCGTTCAGCGCCGAAGCCGAAGCGAAAGCGAGTCTGAATAGGGCGCACAGTCAGTGGAGGTAGACGCGAAACCAGGTGAGCTACCCATGGCCAGGTTGAAGCGCGGGTAAGACCGCGTGGAGGACCGAACGGGTGTCTGTTGAAAAAGGCTCCGATGAGCTGTGGGTAGGGGTGAAAGGCCTATCAAACTTGGAAATAGCTCGTACTCCCCGAAATGTATTTAGGTACAGCGTCTCTCCAAAGTGTGCCGGAGGTAGAGCACTGATTGGACGCGGGCCCTTCACCGGGTACCAACTCCAGACAAACTCCGAATGCCGGACACATGTTCAGAGGCAGTGAGGGCGCGGGTGATAAGATCCGTGTCCGAGAGGGAAACAACCCAGATCGACAGCTAAGGCCCCCAAGTCCATGCTAAGTTGACCAAAGGAGGTCGGACTGCTTAGACAACTAGGATGTTGGCTTAGAAGCAGCCATTCATTTAAAGAGTGCGTAATAGCTCACTAGTCGAGCGGTCCGGCATCGAAAATGTATCGGGCATCAAGCATGGCGCCGAAGCTTCGGATTCTACTACGTAGAGTGGTAGGGGAGCATTCCAGCTGCGTCGAAGCTGTCCTGTGAGGGATGGTGGAGCGTCTGGAAGAGAAAATGTAGGAATGAGTAACGATAAGACAGGAGAGTAACCTGTCCGCCGTAAGCCCAAGGGTTCCTGTTCAACGTTAATCGGAACAGGGTTAGTCGGGACCTAAGCCGAGGCCGAAAGGCGTAGGCGATGGCAAACGGGTTAAATATTCCCGTACCTCCCAAAGGCGTTAACCTAAGGCGTGACGCAGAAGCGTAAGGCTCGCGACCCGACGGAACGGGTCGTTGAAGTGCGTAGGCTGGAGTGGTAGGCAAATCCGCCGCTCCTCAAGGCCGAAACACGACAGTAGGGGGATCCGCAAGGTGAACCCATAGTAGCCCCGAGCACACTGCCGAGAAAAGCGTCGTAGGTTGTCAAGGGAGCCCGTACCGTAAACCAACACAGGTGGGCGAGGAGAGTATCCTCAGGCGCTCGAGTGATGCGCGGTCAAGGAACTAGGCAAATTGGTCCCCTACGTTAGCAATAAGGGACGCCACCTTCGGGTGGCCGCAGTGAAAAGGCCCAACCGACTGTTTAGCAAAAACACAGCTCTCTGCCAAGTCGCAAGACGACGTATAGGGAGTGACACCTGCCCGGTGCTGGAAGGTTAAGGAAGGAGGTTAGCCCTTGTGGCGAAGCTTTCGACCGAAGCCCCAGTAAACGGCGGCCGTAACTATAACGGTCCTAAGGTAGCGAAATTCCTTGTCGGGTAAGTTCCGACCTGCACGAATGGTGCAACGAGTTGGGCACTGTCTCGACCGCGCGCTCGGTGAAATTGTGGTCCCGGTGAAGACGCCGGGTACCCGCAGCGGGACGGAAAGACCCCGTGCACCTTTACTACAGCTTAGCATTGACATTGGCCAAAACGTGTGTAGGATAGGCGGGAGGCTTTGAAGCGGCGTCGCTAGGCGTCGTGGAGCCACCCTTGAAATACCGCCCTCGTTTTGGTCGATGCCTAACCCACGGCCGTAATCCGGTCGGGGAACAGTGTTAGGTGGGTAGTTTGACTGGGGCGGTCGCCTCCTAAAATGTAACGGAGGCTCCCAAAGGTGCCCTCAGCACGGTCGGTAATCGTGCGTAGAGTGTAAAAGCACAAGGGCGCTTGACTGCGAGACATACAGGTCGAGCAGGTACGAAAGTAGGGTTTAGTGATCCGGCGGTTCCGAATGGAAGGGCCGTCGCTCAAAGGATAAAAGGTACGCCGGGGATAACAGGCTTATCTCCCCCAAGAGTTCACATCGACGGGGAGGTTTGGCACCTCGATGTCGGCTCATCGCATCCTGGGGCTGGAGAAGGTCCCAAGGGTTGGGCTGTTCGCCCATTAAAGCGGTACGCGAGCTGGGTTCAGAACGTCGTGAGACAGTTCGGTCCCTATCTGCTGCGGGCGTCGGAGAATTGAGTGGAGCTGTCTTTAGTACGAGAGGACCGAGACGGACTGACCTCTAGTGTACCAGTTGTGACGCCAGTTGCATTGCTGGGTAGCTACGTCGGGAAGGGATAAGCGCTGAAAGCATCTAAGCACGAAGCCCACCACGAGATGAATTCTCCCTTGTAGGTCGTTCGAGATGAGGACGTTGATAGGCGGTAGGTGTACGCACAGCAATGTGTTCAGCCGAGCCGTACTAATTACCTACGTGAGCTTGAAGCACTCCACCTCGTACGTGTGTACGTACCGGGGGATGATTTGAGACGCTCGATATGATTTTTTACGAGAGGTCTGAGTTCGCTCAGACCACCCGATGCAGTTTTGCTACGGCTATCCGCACGTCACCGATTTCTTGGTGATTATAGCGCGGGGGTTCCACCTCTTCCCATTCCGAACAGAGCCGTTAAGCCCCGCAGCGCCGATGGTACTGCCACTAGGTGGGAGAGTAGGTCGTCGCCAAGTCCCTGTGAGCCCCGTCGCTTTTTAGCGGCGGGGCTCTCTTTGTTGGTTCACTGTCCCAGCACGCCAGTAGAAGCTGCGCGCTTTAGCGCGAGGCCTTCGGCATGCACGGCTAGCTTGACGCCATGCAGCAGCGCCGCGGCAGCCACAGCGTCTATGCCCTCCAGGTCCACGTCGTGTTCGTCACGAAGTACCGCCGGAAGCTGCTGGGAGGCGAGATCCAGGAGCGGTGTCGCGACTTGGTCCGCCGGACGTGCGACGCGCTCGACGTGCGCATCTTGGAGGGCGTCGTGAGCGCGGACCACATCCATCTCCACCTCTCGTATCCAGCCAAGCTGGCGGTCAGCGACCTGGTGCGCCGCGTCAAGGGCCGGAGTGCTCGGAAGCTGGTCTAGGAGTATCCGAGCGTGCGCAAGCGGCACGGTGGCGGCTTCTGGGGGATCGGCTACGGCGCGTGTAGCACGGGCGCGATCACCGACGAGATGGTGAACGAGTACCTGGAGCATCACCGGCACAGCGAGGGTCCGAACGGGACGGAGAATCTCGTTCTGGAATGACGCGCTTCGAGCGCGCGTCTTTCAGTCGGCTTCAGCCGAAGTCCCGGCTTTCAGCCGGTCCCCAACCTATGGGCTTTCAGCCCATAGTGGTTCAGTCCCGGAGAAGCTGGGTCGCGTCCGCCATCACCTGGTCGTGTATCTCTCTAACGGGCAAACGGCCTTCGAGGACGAGAACCCTGTGGGGGTGGCGATCGGCAACGGCTAGGTACGCCTCCCGAATGGTGCGGTGGAACGTTCGACCTTCTCTCTCCATGCGGTCCGGCGTCCGTTGATGTCGCCGGTCCGCAGCTAGTTCGATTCCCAAGTCGACGACATACGTTCGGTTGGGTTCTAGGTCGGAGGTGGTGAACCGATGGAGGCGTTCCATCCAATCGCTGTCGGCGAGCCCGCGGCCTCCTCCTTGGTAGGCTGTGGACGAGTCGAAGAACCGGTCTGCCACGACGATCGCACCTCGATCCAAAGCCGGACGAATGACCTCGGTCACTAGCTGCGCCCGTGCAGCTGAGAACATCAGGAGCTCTGCGCGAGGGCCGATGGAGATGTCGGCGTCCAGGAGAATGGATCGGATGTGCTCCGACAGAGCCGTCCCCCCAGGTTCACGCACCTCCACCACTTGATGCCCTGCCTCGCGCAGGGCTGCGGAGAGAAGTCGAGCCTGTGTGGACTTCCCCGATCCGTCGATCCCTTCGAAGCTAAAAAACATACACGAGAGGCATCACGGAGGGGAGAGGAACCTCACACGCGGGCACCGTAAGAGGAGGTCCAAGAGAGCGCGAGGACTCCGCCCTGTCATTGCATCCACGCCGGCGCCCGGCTATACTACCGGCAACGCGGGAGCCTCGGGCGGCCTCGCGCTAGTCCCCCACCTGTTGCAGAGCCCCGCGCTCGACCGCGAATGTTCGACTTCGAGTTCGATGAGCACGCCGACGGTGATCGGTCGGACGATCTGATCGAAGCCTACGAGACCCACCTGCGCGAGGGGAGCGCAGCCTTTTTCGATGTCGATGACCTGGAGTATATCGCATCGACGTACTTCGAGACGGGGCGGTTGACGGACGCGCTCAGCGTCGTCGACACCCAGATCGGACGGTCTCCGGGATCGTCCGATCCTTGGATGCGGCGTGGCATCTTGTTAAACCACCTCGATAGGCACGAGGAGGCTCTCGAAGCGTACGACAAGGCCCTCGCCCTGAACCCTGTCGACGCCGAGACGCTGGTGAACCGGGGCGTCACGCTCGACACGGTAGGACGGCCTGAGGACGCGTTGGCGGATTTCGAGCAGGCGCTCGAGTTCGACCCGTTCGCCTCGGACGCCTTGTTCAACCAGGCGATCGCGTTCGAGAAGCTCGATCGGTACGAGGATGCCGCGAGCGCGCTCGAAGCGTGCGCGGAGGTCGACCCCGAGCACCCCGAAGTCTGGTACGAGCTCGGCTTCTGCTACGACCAACTGGACCGTTTGGACGACAGCGTGGAGGCGTACGACCAGCAGATCGAAGTCGACCCGTACGCGCAGAACGCGTGGTACAACCGCGGAATCGTGCTGAACCGCCTCGGACGGTACGAGGAGGCCGTCTCATCGTACGACTTCGCCGTTGCCATCGACGACGGGTTCACGTCGGCGTGGTACAACCGGGGGAACGCGCTCGCCAACGTCGGCGACGCGCAGGGGGCGGCCGATAGCTACCTCAAGGTGCTGGAGCACGAGGACGGCGACGCCGCCACGTTCTACAACCTCGGGTTGGCCTACGACGACCTCGCGGATTACACGGCCGCGGTCGACTACTTCCGCCGCGCCGTTGCCGATGACGCCGACTACGCCGACGCGTGGTACGGGATGGGCTGCGCGCTCGACGGGCAGGGGTTGTACAACGAGGCGCTCGCCGCTTTCGCCCGCGCCATCGCGCTCTCGCCCGAGGAAGGCGAGTACTGGCACGCCCGCGCCGACACCGAGTACAACGCCGGCCGTCTTGCGGAGGCGCTCCGTGCATACACCCACGTCGTCCGGTTGGACCCTGAGAACAAGGACGCGTGGCTCGACTTGGCTGAGACGCGGCTCGAAGCCGGCCATCGTGCCGAAGCGCTCGAGGCCTTCTCCCAGGTCGTCCGGCTCGACCCGACATCGTCGGAGGCCCACTTGCGGCAGGCGTGGGCTCTCGCGTCCGTTGGGCAGCGCGAGAGCGCCGTCCGGTCGTTCCGACGCGCGGCCGAACTGGACCCATCACGCGCGGAGGAGATCCGCCGGGCCTATCCCGACCTGATGGGCGGTGACACGCGGGCGGGCGGGCTGGGTCAAGGGGCCGCCGGCGACGAGAGATAGGTGACCACGCCGACGGCGACGACGGGGCTTGTGGTCCTGCTGGGCGACCCGGTCGGGCACTCGTTGTCGCCCGCGCTCCACAACGCGGCGTTCGAGCACGACGGCCTCGACCTCGTATACCTCGCCTGCGCGGTCGAGAGCGGCCGGCTAGAGGAGTCCATGAGCGGGCTGTGGGCGCTCGGTGGGCGCGGGGCCAACGTCACCCTCCCCCACAAGCGCGACGCGCTCGCGCTGGCGTCTGAGGCCACGCCGGACGCTCAGGCCTTGGGCGCCGCCAACACGCTCGTCCGCACCGGCACAGGCTGGCGGGCCGACAACACCGACGTGGCCGGCTTCCTCGCCCCGCTCGCCGGAGTCTCGCTGAGAGGCGAATCCGTCGTGGTGCTCGGCGCAGGCGGCGCGGCACGGGCGGTCGTGTACGGCGTGCTGACGGGGCTGGACGTGGCCCGGGTCACCCTGGTCGCCCGGCGACCGGAGCAAGCCGAGGAGCTGGCGTCCGATCTCGAGCCTGTGGCGGGGTCCACAGAGATCCAGGTCGAAGCGCTCAGCGAAGCGCGGTCGAGCGTCCGCGACGCCACCCTGGTCGTCAACGCGACGCCGGTGGGGATGGGCGACGGGCAGACGCCGTGGCCCGGCGACCGTGACTTCCGCCGTGAGCAGACCATCTACGACCTGGTGTACCGTCCGTCTCAGACTCCGCTGCTCGCCGCCGCTTCGGCGCGGGGGGCGACGACGATCGGTGGGCTCCCGATGCTCCTCGGCCAAGCCGGAGAGAGCTACCGCCAGTGGACGGGGCGCACCTTCCCGCTCGACGCCGCCCGGCAAGCGGCCCTCCACGCCTTGGCATGACCTACGTGTCTCCGTCTCTCACGGTCGGGCTCGTCCTGCGCCCCGACTTCACAACCGACCCGCGCCTGACGGCCGGATTCACGACGCGCACGTTCTCTCGAGAGGGTGAGAGCCTCGATACCGCCCGCGCGCGACTGGCCGACGTCACCGGACTCCCCGTCGCCTCCGTCGGCCAAGTCCACGGAGCGGGGGTGGCCGTGGTCCGCGAGCCTGGGCACGTGCCGGATCACGATGGGATCGTGACGGACCAGGCAGGAATGCTGGTGAGCGTCGTCGCGGCGGACTGCGCGCTCGTGCTGATGGCCGACGCCGACGCCGGCGTCGTCGGGGCGTGTCACAGCGGATGGCGGGGGACCGTCGCCGGCGTCGTCGGCGAGACAGTGCGGGCGATGAGGGCGCTCGGAGCGGAGACGAGACGAACGCGGGCCTACCTCGGGCCGTGCATCTCGACCGAAGCGTTCGAAGTCGGTGAGGAGGTCGCCGCCGAGTTCGACGAGGCTGTCGTCGTCCGCAAGTCCGAATGGCCGCGTCCCCACATCGACCTCCGGAGCGACCTGGTGCGCCAGCTGTCCGAGGCCGGCGTGGGCGGTGTCGAGGTGGCCCCCGGGTGCACGGTGGCCGACGGACGGTTCTACTCGTACCGGGCCGAGGGCGAGGCGGCGGGCCGGATGCTTGGGTTCGTCGGGCTCCGGGCCGGGCGCTAGGCGCCGTGTATCTTCGCGATCACAGAGACTGATCGCAGACATGACCCATGATTCGCCCACGGCTCCGCTCGACGGAGTCGCCGCGCCAGCCGTCCGCTGGACCCTCCGGGCCGTCGACGACGAACTGCTCGTCGACGCGCTCGCGGCCGACCTCAACGACCTCCCGCACGCGCTGGCGCGCGCGCTGGCACTGCGGGGCGTCCGGACGTTCGACGACGCCCACACGTTTTTCCGGCCGTCGCTCTCGCGCTTGCACGACCCGTACCGGATGCGCGACATGGACCGGGCCGTCGCCCGCGTCACCGCCGCCATCCGCGACCAAGAGCGCGTGATGATCTACGGCGACTACGACGTCGACGGGACCACGTCGACGGCGATGATGACGACGTTCCTCGAGAGCCAGGGCGTCGAGGTCGACTTCTTCATCCCCAACCGCTTCGAGCACGGGTACGGCCTGAGCGAGGCCGGCATCAACGTGGCCGTCGAGCGCGGGGCGTCGCTCATCATCGCGATCGACTGCGGCATCACGGCCGTCGACGAGGCGGCGTACGCCAAGGCGAACGGGGTGGACCTGGTGATCTGCGACCACCACACGCCGGGCGACGTGCTGCCGGACGCGGCGGCCGTCCTGGACCCGAAGCGGCTCGACTGCGACTACCCGTTCGACGGGCTGAGCGGGTGCGGCGTCGGGTTCAAGTTGGTCCAGGCGGTGATCGCCGAGCTGGGGCTGCCGGAGGAGGAGGCGTGGCCGTACCTCGACCTGGTCGCCGTCAGCACGGCGTGTGACATCGTGCCGATGGTGGGCGAGAACCGGGTGCTGATGCGGGCCGGGCTCAAGCAGCTGTGCGACGCGCCGCGCGTCGGGATCGTGGCCCTGGCCGAGCGGGCGAACGTGGACCTGACCTGCTGCACGTCGTCGAAGATGGTGTTCCAGATCGGGCCCCGGATCAACGCGGCCGGGCGGATCGACGACGCCAGCGTGGCCGCCGAGCTGCTGGCGTCGACCGACCCCGACCGGGCCCGCCAGCTCGTCGACGCCATCGAGATCCTCAACCTCCGCCGCCGCGACCTCGACCGCCAGACGCGCGACGAGGCGTTCGTTTTGGCCGAGCAGCAGATGACCGACGAGCCGATGGCGCTCGTCGTGTACCATCCCGGGTGGCACCCCGGCGTCATCGGGATCACGGCCAGCCGCGTCGCCGAGCGCTTCCACCGGCCGGCCGTCCTGCTCACGTCGGGCGGAGGCTCGGGCGTGGCGAGCGGCTCGGCCCGGTCGGTCAAGGGCATCTCGATCCACGACGCGCTCTCCCACTGCGCCGACCTTCTCGACCGATTCGGCGGCCACGCCTTCGCAGCCGGCCTGGCGCTGCCCATCGAGCGGGTCGACACGTTGCGCGAGCGGCTCCAGGCAGCCGTCGGCCTGGCGGCCACCGAGGAGGACTTGGTCCCCGAGATCGAGATCGACGCGCCGCTCCACCTCGGCGACGTCACGCCGCGGTTCTGGAGCGTCCTCAAGCAGTTCGGCCCGCACGGCCCGGAGAACCAGCGGCCGACCTTTTGGGGCCGTGGGCTCCGCGTCGTCGGGCAGCCGTCGTGCGTCGGTGCTCAGAAGCAGCACCTGCGGATGCGCGTGGCCCAGGACGACGGGCCCGTGTTCTCGGTGATCGGGTTCGGCCTGGCGGACCGCTACGACGCCGCGCTCGCGAGCGTCCGCCGGGGCCAGCCGCTCGAGCTGGCGTTCCAGGTCGACGAGAACACGTGGAACGGGCGGACGACGCTCCAACTCCGGGCCCAAGACCTCCGGCTGGAAGCGGACGCCTGACCGGGTGGGGGCCTGAGACCGGAGGGAGCGGGTTGGGGAAAGCGCCTGAGTTGCGTGTAGGACAGGATCGGAGATGCCGCGAGAGACGGACATAGGATGAGAGACGGAGGGTTAGAGGGAAGACCGCAGCCTCGGCTGCCTCGCTTCCCTTTCTGTCCCCCCCCTTATGTCTACCCTCCTTCAGGGCGCCGCGGCTCCGTCCAGCCGCCGCGACTTCTTCAAGCGCGCCGGCTTCGGGCTCGGCGCCGCTGCTGCCGCCGTCTCGATCTCGGCCTGCGACTCCGACGACATGGACGAGGACGGCGTCGTGACGCTCGACTTCTCGAACGACTTCGGCGTCCTCAACTACGCCTACGCCCTCGAGCAGCTCGAGGCCGCCTTCTACGACGCCGTCGTGACCGACGGCGCGTACGCCAGCACGTTTAGCGCCGACGAGCGCGCCATCCTCGACGATCTCGCGTCGCACGAGGCCATCCACCGCGACTTCCTCCGCACCGCCATCGTGATGGCCGGCGGCGAGGGCGCGGTCATCGGGGCCCTCACGCCGAACTTCGACGCCGTCAACTTCGGGTCCCGGACCTCGGTGCTCCAGACGTCGCTCGCACTCGAGGACACGGGGGTCGGCGCATACAACGGGGCCGGCCGCTACATCCAGGACGACGGGTACCTCCTGCTCGCGGGCAAGATCGTGTCCGTCGAGGCCCGCCACGCTTCGGTCATCGCCGGGCTGCTCCAGGACAACGCGATCGCCGGCGACGGCACGATCGACAGCCAGGCGCTCGACCTGGCCCTCACCCCGAGCCAGGTCGTCGGCTCCGGTGGGCGGGCGACCCCCTTCATCTCCGACACGATCCGCGTCACGAACGTGCCGTCGAGCTAGAGACGGCCCCCCGTCTCATGCTCCGCACCCCATCTCTGATTCCATGACCGACCTTCTTCAGCAGTTCAGCGACGCATCGCTGGACGCCTACTCCACCTCGCGCCGCGACGCGCTCCGCCGGACCGGCCAGCTCGGCCTCGGCGCCGCCGTCGCCGCGATCCCGTTCCTCACGCCGGGCGTCGCCCGGGCCCAGTCGTCCGACGGCGACTTCGGCATCCTCAACTACGCGCTGACGCTCGAGTACCTCGAGCGTTCGTTCTACCGTCAGGCCGTCGACACGGGCAACATCCCGGCGTCGGCGATGCCGCTGTTCACGAAGCTCCGCGACGACGAGGCCGCCCACGTCACGCTGTTGCGCGGCGCCATCACCCAGGCCGGCGGCGACCCCGTCGACTACACCGACGACGACTTCACGTTCGACAGTTTCCTCGGCTCGTTCGACGACATCGCGACGCTGGCGCAGGGACTCGAAGACACCGGCGTCCGCGCCTACAAGGGCCAGGCGACGGCGATCATGAACAAGGACTACCTCGAGACGGCCCTCCGCATCCACTCGGTCGAGGCCCGCCACGCGGCGGCCATCCGGCGGCTCACCGCCAGCCAGGGGTCGACGCAGGGGTGGATCCCGCGCGACCAGCCGGGCGCCCCGTCCGCCATCGCGCCCGTCTACGGGGCGGGCAACGGGTTCCCGTCCGAGGACAACGTGACCCAGGGCGGCGTCGACCTGGCGTCGGCGCTCCAGGGCTACACGCGCGAGGAGATCACCGAGGCGTTCGACGAGGGCCTCGACATGGACACCGTGCTCGGCATCGCCGGCCCGTTCATCACCGGTCAGGAGGGCGACGGCGAAGAGGATTAGCCTCGCCCCCGTCTCGACCCGAGCGCCCGGCCTCCCCGTGAGGCTGGGCGTTTTTGTAGTCGGCCTTTCTGCCACGCCTCGCTAATCCGGAGTACGGGGGGAGGCGGCCGTCGCTCCTCCCCTACGTCGCCCAGGTTCGTCACACGTCGCGCGTTGCGGCCACGCTGATCCCGATCGTCAGCACGTCCTCGACGACGGCGACCGCGGGGTCGGGCAGGTCGAACCGCTCGCCGGCCCAGCGCCGGGCCTCCATCATCGTGAACGACGAGGCCACCGCGCTCGCCGCGCCGACGAGCGCCGGGAAGATGGGGTTCTGTCGCCGCGCCGCGGCGACCGCGGCCCCAGCGAGCGCCCCCGACGCGGCCCGCCCGACGAGCGGGGCCGGCGACGTCCGTGGGGGGATCATCGGCGTCTTGTCCGCGACGATCTCGCCGGCCGCAGCGAGGGGCAAGAGCGCCGCGGCCCGGTCCGACCCGAGCGCCCGGGCCGGCTGGCGACGACGGCGCGCGAGGAGGGGCACGGGCGAGGTCTGACTCGCGAGCGTCCGCGACAGGACGGTAAGCGGCATGGCGCTGCGCATCCCCGCGGCCCACCCGAACGCTGCGGCCAAGATCGTGGTCGGAGCGGCCATCAGCCCTTGGAGAGCTCGCTCTCCGACTTGAGGACGCGGTCGCCGTCGTCCTGCTCGATGAGGTACGCCGGGTTGTCGTCGTCGGCGTCGCGGGTGACCTCGTTGCCCTTGATCGTCCGGGTGACGTGCTCGGTGAACGACTCCTGGACGGTGCCCGTGCCGGTGCCCGAGCCCCAGTTCCATTCGACCTTGTCGCCCTTGTTGTATGTCGGCATGGTGCCAGCGGATGTGGAGCCGGTCAGACCCGGCGGCGGCGGGTGGGGTCCAGGGCCCGGACAACATCAGGGCCGGCCCCAGACGGAGCCGGCCCTGACAAACCGTGCGGAGACCAGTGGCTACTCGCCCATGGCTGGCATCGAGCCGCTCGCCCGCGCCGCCGCCATCCGGACGGCCTCGGCCGCGTTGACTACGCCGCCGGTCACCGACAGCGTCGCGAAGCCGATCGGCTCCTCCGTTCCGGGCCGCATCGTCTCGACGTCGTACCGCGTCGCCGAGGCGAGCAAGATCTGGCGGACCTCTTCGGCCGAGAGGTCGGGGAAGTACGCCATCACGAGCGCCGCCACGCCGGCTACAACGGGCGAGGCGAACGACGTGCCGTCGGCCGTCTGGGTGCCGCCGCCCGGGGCGAGCGACAGGACGCGCGCGCCGGGCGCGAACAGGTCGACGGCCACCTGGCCGTAGTTCGAGAACCCGGCCGCCAACGCCATCTGGTCCGCCCCACTCGCGCCGACCTCGAGCCACCCATCCGAGACGGTCTCGTCCAAGAACGTCCGGTTCGGGAAGTTGGCGGCCACGTCGATGTCCTCGCCCGAGTTGCCAGCGGCGTGGACGAGCAGGACGCCGTTCTCGACGGCGTAGGCCACGGCCTCATCGACGGCCGCCTTCTGGGGCGAGTACGCCTTGCCGAAGCTCATGTTGATCACGCGCGCCCCGTTGTCGACGGCGTAGCGGATCGCGTTGGCCACGTCCTTGTCGCGCTCGTCGCCGCCGGGCACGGCGCGGAGCACCATAATCCGGGCCGGCGCGATCCCGTCGATGCCGAGGTCGTTGCCGCGCGCGGCGGCCACCAACCCGGCCACGCCCGTCCCGTGGTTCGGGTCCGGCCCGGCCACGTCGGCGTTGCCGTAGAAGCGCTCGGCCACGTCGGCGTAGTCGTCGCCGACCAAGTCGCGCTCGTCGTAGTCCGGGTTAAGGCCGTAGGTCAGCCGGCTCTCGATGCTGGCGACGTACGCTTCAAGGTCTTTGAGTGAGGCGCCCTGCTGGGAGAGGAAGACGAGCGGGCCGGGGTCGTCGGTCTCCTGGAGGTCATCGAGCGAGTAGTCGGCGCCGTAGGTCTCGGTCAAGCGGGCGTCGGCGTCGCGGGCGGCGCTCAGGAGCGGGCCGAGCTGGGCGGCCTGCTCGGCAAGCGGGGCCCGCTCTTCTTCGAGAGCGGCTTCGAGGGCCGGGCAGTCGCCGTAGGTCGCGTCCGGCGTGCCCAGCCGGCACAGCTGGACGAGCCGGGCCAGCTCGTACGTGTCGTGCTCCATGTTGCGGCCGTCGGCGCCGCCCAAGAAGCTCCACCCGTGGACGTCGTCGACGTAGCCGTTCTCGTCGTTGTCGACGCCGTCGCCGGCGACCTCGTCGGCGTTCGTCCACAGGACGGGCGCGAGGTCGGGGTGCTCGATGTCGACGCCCGAGTCGATGATGGCGACGACGACCTCGGTCGGCTCGCGGTCACCGAGCGCGTCGTAGGCCGCGTCGAGGCTGATGCCGGCGACGCCGGCGGCGTCGCGGTCCAAAAGGTGCCAGTCGGCGGGCGGGCCGTCCTGGGCGAAAGCGGAGGGTGCCAGCGCGAGCAGCGCGGCGGCGAGGAGGGGGCGGATCATCGGGGAGACGTCTGAGGAAGGTGGGAATCGCGGGCCTCAACGGACGGCCGGCGACGTTCGCGTGGCACGCCCGCCGCTCGGGCCGGGGTCCGCGCGGGTGGCCTCGACGCGCCGCGCGCGCCGACGTTAAAGACGGGGGCGCACCGGCCGGTGCGCCCCCGCCTGTCTGAGACGGGCCCCGAGCGCTAGTCGAGCGAGGTCAGCACCGACGTCGACGTCCCGCCGCCCATCTGCGGGCCCAGGCCGATCTCGGACCGGACGACCACGCCGGGCCGGTCCTGCGACACCCACAGCATCCCGTTGCCGCCGCCGCTTCCGTCGCCCTGGGTGAGCGCCACGACGAAGGCCTCGAACGTGCCGGCGGGCGTCTCGACCGTCTCCGTCCCCGTGACCTCGACGAGGTACATCGTCGGCTTCTGCGTCTGCGCGTCGAACCCGGCGAACTGGGCCCGGTAGCCGACCGCCAGCGGGAGCGTCCCGAGCCCGAACGACAGCGACGGGCCCTCGACGGCGAGCGGCGCGTCGAGCGCGACGTCGACCGGGATCGTTTGGCCGCCGGCCAGGACCTGGCCCGTCACGCGGTCGGCCGCGTAGTCGAACGCGATCGTCGCCGGGCCCTGCGCGATCCGCCGCGACAACGGGCGGAGGTCGGCCTGCGCCACGACGACCGTGTCGGCGATGGCGCCCATCGGCGTGTCGGCCGTCTCCGTCATCACGAAGGTGTCGCCGCGGGCGGCGAGCGTCCGCGTCACGTCGAGCGCGATCTCCTGGCCCATCACGGCCAGCGTCGTCGCGTAGGTCGCCGTGACCGGGGCGAGCATGGAGCCGTCGAGCGCGCCGGCTTGGGCCGCCGCGGGGCCCGTGGCCAGCTCGACGGTCGCCGGGTCCACGGTGATGAGCGCGAGCTGGTCGCCGATCTCGGTCGGCATCTCGGTCTGCGCCCGTCCGCCCAGGTGCTCGGCGAGGAACGCCTCGGCCGCCGCCGCGAGCGCCATCCGGTTGGCCTCGCCGCGGAACCCGTGGCCCTCGTCCGGCGCCACGAGGTACTCGACGCCGACGCCCCGGTCGCGGAGCGCGATCACCAGCTGGTCGCTCTCGCGCTGCGTCACGCGCGGGTCGTTGGCCCCGTGGACCACCAGCAACGGCGTCCGAATGCGGTCGACGAAGTTGAGCGGGCTCCGGGCCTCGAGGTCGGCGCGGTCCGCGTCGTCGGCCGGGTCGCCGACGCGCTTGTACCACGAGCCCTCCAGGAACGGCCGCCAGTAGGCGGGGAAGCTCTCGATCAGCGTGACCAGGCTGGACGGGGCCACGTAGGGGATGGCCGCCGCGTAGAGGTCCGGCGTGAACGTGACGCCGGCGAGCGTGGCGTAGCCGCCGTAGCTCCCGCCGAAGATCCCCACGCGCTCGGGGTCGGCGACGCCTTGGTCGATCAGCCACTGCACGCCGTCGCTGATGTCGTGCTGCATGGCGCCCGTGCCCCACTCCTTGTTGCCGGCGTTGAGGTGGTCCTTGCCGTAGCCCGTCGACGAGCGGAAGTTGGGCTGGAGGACGGCGTAGCCGCGGTTGGCCAGGAACTGGGCGTAGGGGTCGTACCCGTACGAGTCGCGGGCCCACGGGCCGCCGTGGACATACATCACGACGGGCAGGGTGCGCGGCTCGACCCCCTGGGGCAGCGTGAGGTAGGCCGGGATCTCGCGGCCGTCGCGGGCCGTGTAGCGGACGGCCTCCATCGGCGCCATGTCCTCGACGGGCACGTCGGGGCGGGAGCGGTACAGGAGCTCGACGGTGTCGGCGTCGCGGTCGAAGAGGTAGACCGAGCCGGGGTCCTCGGCGCGCGTGACGGTCACCAACATCTTGCGCTCGTCCTTCGTCATCGAGCCCGGGAGGACGTCGCCCTCGGGGAGCTCGGCGCGCAGGAAGGCGAGGTCGGCCGTCCACTCGGGGTCGGTCGTGTAGATCTGGAGCCGGTCGCCGTTGTAGTAAGTGGCGACCACCTCGTCCTGGACGTCGGAGTAGACCATGCCGCCGAAGTCGACTCGGCCCTCGGGGTCGCGCTCGACGAACTCTTCCGTCCGGGTCTCCGGGTCGAAGATCACGAGCTCGGTCAGGTCGCGGTCGCCCTTGTTCGTCGACATGTAGAGGCGCTCGTCGTCGGCGTGGGACCCGATCGGGGTGCAGCTCTCCTCGAACGTGCACGAGTAGAACACCTCCCCGAGGGCGCCGTCCGCGTCCACGGCGTACAGGTCGGTCCCGCCGCCGGGCGACTGCTTGATGGCGAGGCGGACGTTGCCCTCGTCGTCGTACCCGAAGGCGCCGACCTCCTCCGTGTTCTCGATCAGCAGCTCGCGCTCGCCCGTCTCCAGGCTCACGCGGTAGACGTCGTGGTAGGCGGGGTCCCGGTCGTTGAGCCCGACGATGATGTGGTCGGGGTCGTCCTCGGGGACGGCGTAGATCAGCGCGCGGACGCCCTCGACGTCGGTGAGGTTGCGGGCCTCGGGGGCGCTCGCGCTCGCCTCCGACGGGTCGACGGCGTAGACGTTGAAGTTCTCGTCGCCGCCCTTGTCCTGGACGTAGAGGACGAACCGGCCGTCCTCGCTCCAGAAGTAGCCGGGCACCGGCCGCTCGTCGCTGGTCAGCGGGCGGGCCGCGTCGAACGGCTCGTCAATCCCCTTGACCCAGACGTTGCGGACGCCCTCGTAGTCGCGGAGGAACGTGAGGTAGCGCCCGTCGGGCGAGAGCTGGGCGCCCGAGATCTCGGGGTTGCCGAAGAACACCTCGCGGTCCAAGAGCGGCGGGAGGTCGGCGGAGGCCAGGCCGGGCGCGGTCGGGGCGACGGGCGCCTGGGCGCGGGCGACGGGAACGGCCGCGAGCAGGAGCGCGGCGAGCAAAAGGCGAGTCATGTCCAAGTGATGAGTGTGGCGGAAACCTACGCCACGGCTCCCGCCGTTGTTACCCGCTCCGTCCGACGCCTGCCGCCCTCGCTTCGGACGACTCCCAAAGCACAGGGCCGTCGCGCACCCCGTGACCCCCCTCGTCATCCTGAGCGCTCTGGCCAGCGGCTACTGCCAGGCGGGGGGCGCCGGCGTTTGTCGGGGAGTCCCCCTCCTAGACAGGAGGGGACAGGGGTGGTTGCCAAGCCGAGCGCGGGCTCGTCCGTAGGAAGTCACAGCACTGGGCGCCAGTGAAGGATCCACTGGACGCGGGCGCCGGGCCGGTCGGGGCCACCGAGCGGTGAGCGACTAGATCCCTTCGGCTCCACTCAGGGCATGCCTTCGCCCCGCTCAGGATGACAGAGGATGGAGGGTCGGCGTCGGGACGCAGTCGCCAGCCTGGGCGCGGCTACTCGCGGGTGAGCGTCGCGAAGTCGCCGGGCTCGGTCTCCAGCCGGATCGTCTCGCCGTCGTCACTGACCGTACCCGTCATCGGCTCGCCCTCAATGGTGAGCACGAGGGTCGGGTGATCGTAGGTGCCGATCCCGACGAGGCTCGCTATGATGGCCTCGTCGAAGCCACCGCGGTCGACGAGGGAGCCGGTGAACCGGAAGGCGACCCCGCTCGGCACCTCCGGAATCTCGACGGTCAGCACGATCTGGCTCGCCCCACGGTCCTCCGTGACGCCGGAGTAGGTCCCACCAAGGGCGACCTCGTCCGTCGCGGACTCGTCCGCCGAGTCGCAGGCGGCGAGGGCGAGGGCAGCGAGGGCGAGACAAGCGAGCGTGCGCATGACGGTTGAAGGGGTGTGGCTCGCAAGGTCCGGCGTGGTGTGGGCCCATCCGAAAGGCGACACCGAAGCGCCCCGGCGTCGCGCCGGGCACTCGCACGCGACTTGCGGCGTTGGCAAGGCTCACCGCCCGCACCGATCCCGCTCGTCGCTACGCCCCTCACCCCCGAACCGGCATGCCCCGCATCCTCTGGGCCGACGACGAGATCGACCTCCTCAAGCCCCACGTCCTGTTCCTCGAAGCCAAGGGCTACGACGTCGACACGGTCTCGAACGGGACCGACGCCGTCGACCGCGCCCGCGACGGCGGCTACGACGTCGTCTTCCTCGACGAGCAGATGCCGGGGCTCGGCGGGCTCGACGCGCTCCAGGAGATCAAGGGCGCCCGCCCCGAGACGCCCGTCGTGATGATCACGAAGAGCGAGGAGGAGCACATCATGGAGGACGCGATCGGCCGCCAGATCGCCGACTACCTCATCAAGCCGGTCAACCCGAAGCAGATCCTGCTCTCGGTCAAGAAGATCCTGGACGGCGCCCAGATCCGCGGCCAAGCCGTCCAGCGCGACTACCTCCAGGGCTTCGGCCCGCTCGCGGCCCGGATCGGGGGCGACCTCGACGCGACCGAGTGGACCGAGGTCTACGGCCAGCTCGTCCGCCACGACCTCGACCTGGCCGGCGCCGACGAGGGCGTCCGCCAGATCTTGGACGACCAGTACCGCGAGGCCAACGACCGCTTCGCCGGGTTCGTCGAGGACCGCTACCCGCGCTGGATCGAGGCGGCCCGGGCGGGCGAGAAGCCGCGCCGCGACCGGCCGCTGCTGAGCCACGAGATCCTGCCGAGCAAGGTGTTCCCCCACCTCGGCGACGTCGGCGGCAAACCTGAGCGGCCCGTGGTCTTCCTGCTCGTCGACTGCATGCGGTACGACCAGTGGCTGTTGTTCGAGACGCACCTCCACGGGTTGTACGACGTCGACCGCGAGTGGCACTTCGGCCTGCTGCCGACGGCGACGCCGTTCTCGCGCAACGCCATCTTCGGCGGCCTCTTGCCGATCGACCTGTCGGCCCGGTTCCCCCAGCTCTACACCGTCGACGAGCGCCAGGACGAGTCGTCGCTCAACGCCCACGAGGCCGAGTTCCTGACCGACCTCCTGCGGCGGAAGCACCGCGGTGACGTCCGCGTCCGCTACGACAAGCTGGTGTCCCAGGCCGACGGGCTCGCCTTCGCCGACCGGATCCCGGACACCCTCCAGCACGACCTGTCGGCCATCGTCGTCAACTTCGTCGACATCCTGGCCCACAGCCGGTCCGACACCCGGATCCTGAAGGAGATCGCGCCCGACGTGCCGGCGTACCGCTCGCTCACCGAGGCGTGGTTCGGCCACAGCTGGCTGCTGGCGGCCCTCCAGGAGCTCGCCCGCCACGACTGCACCGTCGTCGTGAGCACGGACCACGGGGCCGTCCGCGCGCTCCACCCGACCAAGGTCATCGGCGACCGCGAGACGTCGACCAGCCTGCGCTACAAGCACGGCCGCAACCTCAAGGTGGACGCCGACGACGCCATCTTCGTCAAGGAGCCCGAGACGTACGGGCTCCCGAGGATGGGCATCAACGAGAACTACATCTTCGCCAAGGGCGACAGCTACTTCGTCTACCCGACGAACTACAACCGCTACGTGAACCAGTACCGGGACACGTTCCAGCACGGCGGCGTGACGATGGAGGAGTGTTTGTTGCCGGTCGTCACGCTGCGGCCCAAGGGGTAGTCCGCCACGAACCGAGGCCGCAATGAAAATCCTCTGGTGCTGGCGATGTCGGCAGGACGTCCCGATGCTGGACGAGGCCGAGTTCGCAGGGGTTCAAGACGCACATACCCAGGGTTGCCAGGCGATTAAAGACTACCGCGAGCAGCACGGCGCCACCCTTCGGGAGACGCCCATCGCGAGCCTGCACCATCCGGTCCGCGAGGCGTACGAGCGGCTGACGGGGACAACCGGAGTCGACGCTGACCACATACTCAAACACCGGCTCGCGCTCTACGGGCCTCCGTGCTCGGTATGTGGCAAGCCGCTTCGTACGCCGCAAGCTGATCTCTGCGCAGCATGCGGCGCTTCAGTCGTCCATCAGACGCTGTGAGGGATGAAGTACCTCGTCGTGATCGAGCCGGCCGGAACCGGGTTCTCAGCCTAACTCTCCTGACCTCCCCGGCTGCGTCGCCACTGGCGCGACGGAGGCGGAGGTGAAGCGCGAGATGCAGGAGGTGATGGAGTTCCACGTCGAGGGCCTAGCGCTGGATGGGTACCCGATGCCCGAGCCGTCCACACGCTCGGCGTACGTCGACGTCGGCGTTGCCTAGCCCGCTGAGGTTGCAGGAAGAGGGGCGCGCGAGCGGCCTTGACTCGCGCGGGCGTCGCCGCCTACGTTGCTGCGGTCCGCCCTCTGGCCGGTCGCAGGGGATAGCCTCCGTTTGCTGGTGCTCCCATGAGATACGTCGCCCTCGTCGCGCTCGGTTTTCTGGCCTCGGCCGCCGTCGCCCAGCCCGCCGACACGCTCGACTGGAAACGGTACTACCCGCTCGCCGTCGGCAACCTCTGGGAGTACCACGAGGCGGAGATCCGCGCCGACCAGTCCCGGTTCACCCTCGTCTCCGACACCGTCGTCGGTGGCCGGACGTACTAACGGCGGCGGCTCGACCGCGCGCTCGTCGTGATCAGCCCGGCGGGCCTGGACACGGTCCGCTGGACCGCCCACGACTTCGTGCGGTACGGCGACGGAGGTGTCGTCGCCGTCGCGTCGGTCGAGGCGGACACGGCCACCGTCGCACCATGCGGGTACAACGGGTTCGAGCGGGACCTTCGGCTCGGGTTTGGCGCTCGCGTGGCCTGCGAGCCTCCGCCGGTCGGGTCCCCAGACGCGGATTCCGTGTTCGTTGAAGGCGAATACGATGTGCTGTGGGGGCCCGACGTGCTGACGGGGCCCGCGACGCCGGTGGAAGTCGCGGCCCTGAAGCGGTACGTCGTTCGCGAGCTCATCGGCTCAGGCTTCGTGGCCGATGTCGGCCCGGTATGGACAGGCAACCTGTGGGGGCCGAGACTCCACTACGCGGTCGTTGGCGGCGTCGAGTACGGGGCGCCGGGATTCGCCACCGACGCGGGACCTCGCTCGCCGCCTCGGAGCGCGTTCGAGGTCCGGCTCTTGGGGAATCCAACGCGCGATGGCGTGGCCTTCGACCTCCGCGCCCCGTCGCCACGAGAGACGCGGTGCATCGTGTACGACGTGCTCGGGCGGTCTGTGTGGTCGTCGGCCATCGTCCTGTCTGCCGAGTGGCGCCGGGTCCGCGTGCCGGAGGCGGCGCTCGCGGCGGGCTCGTACGTCCTGAGGGTGTCCGCGGGCGAGGAGCACGCGGCGGTGCCGTTCACGGTCGTCCGGTAGTCCCGTGTTTGCCGCCTTCGTCCGACACCTCCGCCGTGGACTTCTCGAGGGGGTTGCTGTAGGCGTCGCCGCGGTCCTTGTCAACGCCGTTTTCGGCGGGTGGGTCGGAGTCGGAGGGGCTGTGGCCACCTTCGTCGGCGTGACGGTACTGGTGGCCGTCGTGCTCGCGGTGGGCCGGGTCCTCTGGGACGAGAGCGAGGGCCGGTCGATTGACGAGTGCTGGCCGACGGCGGTCACCACGTCTCCGCCCCGCGGAGGCGGGCCCCCAGAGGTGGACCGCACGTCGACTCCAGCCAGCACAGGCTCTGCGGGAGGGGGGGTATCTCCAGGTCGGGCGCGAGCGGTCGCCGGTGCGGGAGCGTCAAAAAGCGGGCGGAGACCGGGCCTATGACTGTCAACGCCTGCTTAGCGCATCATGACGGGGTCGGGCTGGGGCTGTGTGATCTCGTTCGGAACCTCGGTTGAGACCACGTTGATCCGGGCGCCACTCCCCTCCGATCTGAAGTGCTCCAACTCTAACTGGGTCCCAGCAGCGATGAGACCCTGCGCGTACCCGTCGCTCATCTCTGCGATGCTGCCCGCTACAGTGAGGGCGTTTTGGACGTCTTGTAGCTTGGTCGCGTCGAACGGCTGAAGGCCACCACGGAGCGCCGACGGGTCGGCGAACGCCTGGAAGCCTCGGTCATTGGCGACCATCATGATCTCGCTGAACTTGGCTTCGGCGGTGGGTCCGTAGGCCGCCTCGACGGCGGCATAGAGCGTCCCCATGGTGTTCTCCAGCTTCTCGAACTCCTGCGGATCGGCGTCGCGGTAGACGTCCACGGTCGCCTGTTGGATGCCCACGTAGCCCTCTCGCACGGCGCTGATGGCCTCGCGCGATGGACCCGTTAGCTGCCCGTCTCGGACCTCATTCCGGAGTTCGCCGAACAACTCCGGGTTCCGGCTGAGCGCGGCCAGCATGGAACGCATGGAGCCTCCCTCACGCTCGGTGAAGATCGCGTCGGCGCTTTGGATCGCTTGGTAGGCAGCTGTGGGGTCCCTGTAGACCCCCTCCAAGGCACTCTTAAGCTCTCTGGTGGCATCAGCCATATCAGGCGTGATGAGGGCGGATGTAACCCGGCTGCCGGGTTCAAGGTCGAGCATAGCGTTGTGTGCAAGTGGTTGCTATACGATACAGTATGGCTCGCTCGGGCGCAAGCGCGAATCGTCCCGAGGCACGAGTTTCACGTGCCGGTGTGCCGGCGTCGCGCGCGGGCTTGCAGCGGCGCTACGCGAGACCAGGCACACGGGCCAGGTCGCGGGAGTGCGTCTCGATGCCGAGCGCTCTCGAGACAGCAGCCGGTCCTTCGCGGGCTACAAAGTCGTCGTACGTGACCGCTGTCTCGGCCGCGTTCATCAACTGCTCGTAGGCTTCGTCCCGAATCGCGATGCCGTCGATGGCACTCAGGCCCGCTTTGAGACCCTCGAAGGCTTCCGCGTCGACGACGCCTTCAGGACTCAGGCTGGCCGCGGCGTTGGCGTAGCCCTGCGCGTCGGCTGCCGCCATGAGGGTCGTCCAGACCTCCGCGCCCTGACCGTCGCCGGCCTCGAACCCGTACGCCACGTCGATCGCTTCGCGGACGGTGCGTGCCAGGCCCAGCGCTTTGTCGAACTCCTCAGGCGCCGCGTCCCGGTACACCTCACTGACGGCCTTCTGGTACGCCATGAAGTGACCCTCCACGCGCTCGAGGACGCCCTCAGGCACCGACGGCAGAAGCTCCCCGAACGCCTCGGGAGTCTCCCGCAGCGTCCTGAGGACCTCGCCGGCCGACGCGCCAGGCCCTCGGCCCCGTCGTACGCGCGGCGCCCGTCCGACATCAAGCCGTCCCTACGGTCAATGGCGACGTACGCCCGGCCCGGCTCGACGTACATCTCTCCAAGCGTTTCGAGGAGCCCGTTCAGAGGGCCAACCACCTCCGCGGTGGAGAGGGGCAATTGGGTCCGGGCTCCAGGGATGAGCGTGAGCATGTCGTTCGGGGATGGACGAGGGGAAAGGGCGGCCGCTCACGTCGGGGCCGGCTCGCGGGCGTCAACCTCGCGCGAGCCCGCTCCGCGGTAGCCATGCGGCGCCCCGACTCGCTGTCGAGACGCCGCGCGCCGGTTCTATCTGTTGGCGCGGCTAAACGCTGCCTAGAGAGCGTGGCTGAGTTCCAACTTCGGTTCTTGGGGCCGTTCGGTCTGGAGTTCTTTAGACGGAGCCGCGGTGTTGCCTTGTCGGACCGAAGAATTCGTGTCCACGCTCAACGTGTCCAAATCCCTGACCGTCGCATTGATGGCGCTTTGGGCACTCTCGTGGAAGGCCTCTCCTCGCTCTGCCGGCGGGGTGTCTCTGATCGCCTGATCGAGTCGGCTGACGGCGTCTCCCGTTAACCCTGCCCTCCCGGCTGCTTGCACGATTCCGAGGGTCGGCGCCTCGTTGAGGAAGTTCTGATAGTTCTCGAATCCTCTCTCTACGCCGTTGTTGCCGATGGACTCGGTGAGCAGTTCGCGCTGCGCCTGGTACATCTGATGCCCCGTGACCTCCTTGCCCACCTGGCCGGCGATCTGCTCCGGAGTGAGCGTTGACGGCGGGGACGCCCCGTTCGCGAGACCGACGGTGAACGTGGTATCGCCGAAGCTACCTTCCGTGAAGCCGTTCCCAGGGAGCAAGTAGCTGGTCTCAGCCGCGACCGAAAGCCGGGTTTCGTCACCGGGCCCACGCCCCTCGGCGACCACGGTCGTGAGTCCGAGTGTGGCGGCTACCGTCGGTTGCTCGCCCGTGGTGTTGGTGTAGGTCGCTGCGAAAGTGCCCCCGTTGCCCTCTGGGTCTACAAGTGCTGCTGTGACGCCGGCTGTGGCGGATCCACTCAAGGACCCATCTCTGTCGACTCGGACCGCGCCGGCGAGGGCAGTGTCGACGGTCAAGGTCGATGTGCCGCCGTCGATCGTGGCCTCGACAACTCGAGCTGTAGCCTGGGCTGCGGCCTCGACGGCACCCGTGCTGTCGATGCCGAGCTGTCCAGTGAGACTATTGTTGGGGTCAATAATGTTCTCGTATCGTATGCCAGCCCCCGCGTTGTCAGGACCATTAGACACAAATGACCCGTTGACGAACAGTCCACCGTTCTCGAGCGGGTAAGTCGCCTCGATAGTGCCTCCCACAACGGGAGAGCCATCGCCGGATTGGGTGGCCGTCCCGGTCGCCTCCACGCGGGCACCTCCCAAGCTCGGGTCAACCAAGATGGCTGTACCCTCAGCGGTAACGGTGGTCTCACCGTCGACATCTCTAGCCGTGAGGGAGCCGCCGATGGTTGTAGTGGTTCCGTCGTCATTGATGATCTCGGTCGGCGGGTACACAACGCTTCCGGTCCGCACGTTGGTCGTGTCGCCGGTCTCTGGGTTGACTACCTGGGTTTCCGAGCCCGTCACGATGGGTTGGGTCTGCCCAGTTGCAGGGGTTTCTTCTGGCATAGCAGTTTTGCGCTAGTGTAAATTAGACCTTACGTCATTCGTGCTCACTTGTCAACCCGTGCCCACGTTAAAGTGAGGAAGCCGTTGCCGGGCGTCGCCGCGCTCTGACCGAAAGGGCCAACCCACCAGGCCCTCCACCACGTGGGACGAAGCGGTCTCCAGCCGAGAACGGACTCGTCCGTGTCACGTCCGACGCGTCCGCCCGCGACGGGACCCGGCGCATCGTCCCCGCACACGCCAAGGCGCGCCGCTCGTGGAGTGGGTGGCCAAGCGCGCCAAAGCCGGTGAGGTGGCGGCCGTCCTGCGGCCGCGTCAGCCTGGCGACACGGTCTCGATGCGCACGTCGAGTCGTCGGCCACGTCGTCTTCGATGCCGAGCGGACGCAGCACGGGACGGCCGGCCCCGACAGAACGGTGATCGCCCCGTCGGACCTGGCGAGCGACCACGCGAGCGCGTCCGCCTGGCGGACGTGGGGTTTTTCGAGGTCGAGATCGCGCGCGTCGTCCAACAGCACGGGGCCGTGGCCCACGCCTGAATCCCTTACGAGTGGCGACGCCGACGGGCCGGTCGGCGGGCGCGGCGCGACCACGATCCAACGGGCGCGCGACGGCGCGCGGTGGGGGATCGTCTCGTGGATGTTCGACGGCCGCAGCGACGCGCCGCCGGTGCCGGCGGCTAGCGCCCGGGCGTGGCCGGCCCGAGCACCCACCGCCCGCCGCGCCGGTGGAGCGTCGTGCCGGTCGGCGTGTCCGTGGCCTGGCTCGCGCCGATGTCGACCGAGCGTGTCCCCTGCGCCGGCCCGTCGCTGGCGACGACGGTGCCCTCGTAGCTCAGGAACTCGGCGACCGTGCCGTCGGGCGCGACGAGGGCGATCCCGTCCGGCGACCCGTTCTGGATGCCCTTCACCGCCGTCCACACGGCGCCCGAGGCCGAGACCGAGCCGGACAGCGAGACTGTGTCGTACACGGCTCCGCCGTTGCCGTTGACGAGCAGCAGGCGCCAGCCGTCGAGCGACGTGCCTGGCGGCCCGGCCACCTCGACGCCCTCGCCGACGTCGTCGCCCGCGTTGTCGTAGTGGATCTCCGTGATCCGGAGCCGACCGGCGGGCGGGGCCGGCGGGGTGGAGCCGAGCGGAGGCAGACCCGCGCCCCAGATCCGGTCCGCTAGCGACGGGTCGACGACGAACGGGTTCTCGGTCCCCTGGAGCGTGGCCACCCAGGCGCTGCGGGCGCGCTCGGCATCGTCGGGCGGGTCGGCGCGGTTCCAGGCCAGCAGGTCGGCGCGCATCGTCTGGAGGAAGACGGGGTCGGCACGCTCGGGGTAGACGGCGGCGACGTAGAACACGGCCCGGGCGACGTCCCCCTTGACCGACTCGCGCGGCTCGAAGCGGCCCGCGCCCCGCTCGCTCCAGGCGTCGGCGTCGAAGCGCGGCGGGCGCGACTGGCTGGCGTCGAGCGCGTACCACGCCTCGGCCTGGTCGTCGGGGACCTCGCCGTAGGGCAAGTTGCTGCGCGACGAGTTGACCTGGGCGCGGGCCGGGAACAGGTGGTGGAGGTCGCTCTTGAGCGGCTCGTCGCGGGCGCCCATCGACTGTGGCCAGACGTGCTCGGCGTTGATCCCCAACCCCATCGCGGTCGCCGACGGGTCGCCCGCCGTCAGCGTCACGCAGTAGTCGGTGTAGAGGCCGCAGAGCGCGCCCCGGGTGTCCTGCTCGTGGGCGTAGAGCACGTCCCGAGCGCGGGCGTAGCCCAACGTCTGGGCCGGCGAGAAGTCGCGGTCGACCTCGGCGAGGAGCGTCGCCGCGGCCGGCGAGCCGCCGGGCTCCTCCACGTAGGGCCCGGCCGTCGACGCCCCGTTGCCGCCGCACGCCGCGAGCGCGAGGAGCCCCGCCAGGCACACGCAACGCGCGAGGCGTGACGAAGCCTCCGTCGCGACCTCTCGCCGAGCCACGGCGTGAGCGGGCGGATGCGGAGTCTCGAGCGCGAGCGCAGGGAGCCGGCGGAGAGGATCATGCATCACGGATCACGCATCGGGTGGCGCTCACGTCTCCTCGTCGACGTAGGCCACGTGGCGGAAGTAGGTCTGGTCCTCGAAGCTGGCGCCGAGCGCCCCGACGCCGATCCCGAGCGACGACACGAACCCGGCGAACGCGAGCACCTCGTCCGGCCCGACCGAGCGGCCCAGCGAGGCCGCCCAGCCGTCCAGGATCGCGCCGTCGAAGAACAGGAGCCGGAGGACGAGCGTGGCCCCGAACAGGAGCCCCCACGTCGTCGTCATGCCGAGCCCGAGCGCCAGCAGGATCGAGGCCGACTGAACGACTTGCTGCTCGGTCCGGGCCTGGCCGTGGCGCCGCGCGAGCAGCCCCTGCTTGCGGACGAGGTAGGTGCTCGTCCCGGCCACGGCGGCGACGGCGAGCCAGGCCACGTGCCACAGCGGCTGGCGCGAGCCGAGGTCCCACGCCTCGGCCGTCATCACCAGCACGATGAGCGTCGAGGCCGCGGCCGTGGTCAGCTTCGAGAGCTGGAACGGGAACCGCCACGGGCGGATCTGCAGCACCGTGTCGGCCACGTCGGGCCAGTTGAGGACGAGCGCGCGGACGGCGAAGGCAACCGTGCCCAGCCGCTCGAACGCCGACTGCTCCTCCATCCGGGGGTCGGCGACGTCGGCGACCTCGGCCTCGATCTCGGTCCGGTTGGGCTCGGAGAACGAGAGTGACGAGCGGTCGAGGTCGGCCGGCGACTGGGGCGGGTGCATCACGGCGTCCTCGCGGTCCTCGTGGTCGAGCCCGTTGAGGTGGCCGAAGGCGTGGAGCGCGAGGGCCGCCAGGCGGTGGGCGAACCGCTCGGCCTGCTCGTTGTCGCTGAGGTCGGGCCGGCGCGCGGCGGGATCGAGCCGGGCCAGCGACAACGCGGCCACGTCGAGCGCCTGCGACGGCGTGGCGAGCGTGAACGGCCGGAACCGGGCCCGCAGGTCGGCGCCGGTCACGACGAGCGCGAAGTCCCACCCGGCCACGCGCCGCTCGGTCGCCCCGGCGTCCAACAGGTCGACCGGCTCGACCTCCTGCCCGCCCGCGTGCAAGTCGGTCCGCCGGACGAGCGGGAACGACCACGCGAACCCAGGCAGCTCGGCCCGGAGCGCCTCGCGGACCACCGTCCGCGCCCGCATCAGCGCGGCGTTCTGGGCCTCGTCGAGCGGCCCCGCCTGGACCCACCCGACCACGACGGCCGGCACGTGCCGCCGCTCGGCCGGCGTCGGGGGGAGGGCGGGGAGTGCGGAAAGGGCCTCGGCCATGCCCCAAGATCGCACCGGCGCGCGGCTACCTTCCGCCGGCCCGACGGGCATCCGCCGCCCCTCCACCGACCGCCGCTCCGCCCATGCGCCGACTCCTCGCCGCCCTCGTCCTCGTCGTCCCCCTGGCCGTCGCCGCCCAGGCGCCCGCGCTCACCGTCGACGTCGAGCGGTTCCAGCTCGCCAACGGGCTCGACGTGATCTTGCACCGCGACGCGTCGGTGCCCGTCGTCACCGTCAACACGTGGTACCACGTGGGCAGCGGGCGCGAGGCCCCGGGGCGGACCGGGTTCGCCCACCTCTTCGAGCACTTGATGTTCGAGGGCTCCGGCCACGTCCCCGAGGGCGCCATCGACACCTGGCTCGAAGAGGCCGGCGGCGGGGCCAACGGGTCCACCACGCGCGACCGGACCAACTACACGACCGACGCCGCGGCGAACGGGCTCGAGCTGGCGCTCTACCTCGACGCCGACCGCATGGCGTCGCTCTTGGACGCCATGTCGCCCGAGAGCGTCGACGGCCAGCGCGACGTGGTCAAGAACGAGCGGCGCCAGAGCGTCGAGAACCGGCCCTACGGCCTGGCCTTTTCGCTTCTGGGCCAGACGCTCTACCCGCCCGGCCACCCCTACCACTGGCCCACCATCGGGTCGATGGGCGACCTCAGCGCCGCCAGCTTCCAGGACGTCGAGGACTTTTTCCGGACCTACTACACGCCCAACAACGCGAGCCTGGTCGTGGCCGGCGACCTCGACCTGGACGAGACGCGGGCCCTCGTCCAGAAATGGTACGGGTCGATCCCGAGCGGCCCCGAGCCGCCGCTCCAGCCCATCGCCACGCCGACGCTCGGGCGCGAGCACCGGCTGGTACTGGAGGATGCTGTCCAGCTCCCGCGCCTCTACCTCGCGTGGCACGCCCCGGCCGCCTACGCCCCCGCCGACGCGGCGATGCAGGCGCTGGCGGGCGTGCTCGCGGGCGGCAAGAACAGCCGCCTCTACCGACGGTTGGTCTACGAGCTCGAGATCGCCCAGGACGTGTCGGCGTTCCAGAACGGCGACCTCCACTCGGGCACCTTCTACGTGATCGCGACGGCCCGGCCCGGCCACACGCTGGACGAGATCGAGGCCGTGGTCGCGGAGGAACTGGCGGCGGTCCGCGCCCAAGCGCCCGACGCGCGGGAGCTGGAGCGGGTCGTGAACGGCGTCGAGGCGTCGTTCCTCGACGGGCTCGAAACGGTCGACGGCTTCCGTGGCAAGGCCGACCAGCTCAACGCCTACCTCTTCTTTACCGGCACGCCCGACTACTTCCAAGAGGACCTGGGCCGCTTCCGCGCCTTGTCGCCGCGCGACCTCAGCGACGCCGCGATGACGTTCCTGACCGACCGCCGCGTCGCGCTCTCCGTCGTCCCCGAGGGCGCGCCCGAGTCGGCGTTGACGGGCTCCGAGACCGCCGTCCCACTGTTCTAAGAAACTGTCTGGTACGAATCGTCAGGCCCGCCCCCTTGAGGGGGCTCCCGCGCAGCGGGTGGGGGTGTTCGTCCGACCATCCCCACCCGCCCGGACACCCTCCGCCCGCTCCGCGGGCACCTCCCTCAAGGGAGGGGTCCCCTACCCAACAGTTTTCTAGATGGTTCAGGGTTCGCGGGGTGAGGCTCCGAGATAGATCGTGACCCTCCAACCCCGACGGCGCGCGTCTCACCGACGACCCCACCTCTGAACGCCCGGACGACGAACCCTGAACCGAGAACCCCGAACCTCTCGAACCCTCATGCGCCCCTTTCTCTCTCTCGTCCTGCTGGCCCTGGTCGCCGCCGCCCCGTCGTCCCAGACCGTGCCCGACTGGGATACGCGGCCGGCGCTCGCCGACGCGCCCGCGTTTGTGCCCCCGACCGTCGAGCGGCACCAGTTGTCGAACGGGCTGCCGGTCCTGTTCGTCGAGAAGCCCGGCGTCCCCCTTGCCCAGGTCAACCTGCTCGTCCGCACCGGCGCGGCGGACGACGGGGCGCAGGACGGGCTCGCTGCCCTCGCGGCCGACCTGATGGACGAGGGGGCCGGCGACCTCGACGCGCTGGAGCTCGCCGACGCCATCGACTTCCTTGGCATCGACCTCGGCGTCGCCGCCGGCGTCCACAGCCTCCAAGTCCGCCTCCACACGCCGCTCTCGAAGCTCGACGACGCGCTCGCGCTGATGGCCGACGTCGCCCTGCGGCCGACGTTCCCCCAGGCCGACCTGGAGCGCGTCCGCACGAGCCGGTTGACGGCGCTCGAGCAGCGCCGCGACGAGGCCCGCGCCATCGCGAGCGTGGCGTTCGCCCGCGCCGTCTTCGGTCCCGACCACCCGTACGGCCGCCTGGGTAGCGGCGAGCCGGCGACCTTGGGCGCGATCTCGCGCGACGACCTGGCGACGTTCCACGACCGCGCCCTCCGGCCGGGCAACGCGGCTCTCGTCGTGGTCGGCGCGGTCTCGTGGGACGACGTGGCCGGCCGCCTCGAGGCAGCGTTCGGCGCCGACGCGTGGCCCGCCGGGGAGACGCCGACGCACGCGTCCGTCCCGGAGCCGGCGCAGGTCGGGCCGCGCGCGGTCACGTTCGTCGACAAGCCCGGGGCGGCACAGTCCGTCGTGCGGATCGGCCGCGTCGGCGCGGCCCGGTCGACGCCGGACTACGCCGCGCTCGAAGTCCTCAACACGATCCTGGGGGGCAGCTTCACGAGCCGGCTCAACCAGAACCTGCGCGAGCGGAACGGCTACAGCTACGGCGCCGGCTCGGGCTTCGACTACCGCCCGGTCGCCGGCCCGTTCACGGCGTCGGCCGACGTCCAGACCGACGTCACCGCGCCGGCCCTGACGGAGTTCTTCGCCGAGCTGACGGGCATCGCCGCGCCCGTCCCGGCCGACGAGCTGGCCAAGGCGCGCGACAACCTGGCGCTGTCGTTCCCGTCGCCGTTCGCCACCGTCCGGGGCACGGCCGCCATGGTCGGCGCCCTGTGGCTCGACGACCTTCCGGCCGACACCTACGCCCGCTACGCCGCCGACGTCCGCGCCGTCACGGCCGACGACCTGGCTCGCGTCGCCCGCCAGTACGTGGACCCGGAGCGCGTGGCCGTCGTGGTGGTGGGCGACTGGTCGGTCGTCGGCGACGCGGTGGAGGCGCTGGACCTGGGGCCCGTCGAGGTGCTGTCGGTCGAGGACGTGCTCGGGCCCGCGCCGTAGGGACATGATGAATCATGTCCCCATGGACTGCGGGCTACGGCCGGACTGCGGGCCGGTCCACGTCAAGGAGCCAGGTCGTGGGCAGGGACACGATTCATCGTGTCCCCCAGGCGGGTTCGTACTCACGCCGCCAGCCGCACGTGGCCGACCGATCAGGCCCGTCTCGGCGTAGGGGCCCGGCGTGCCGTGTCCCTCACCCGGTCTCCGCCGCCGCCGCCCGCCCCGCCGTCCGCCCCGAGAAGAGGCAGCCGCCCAGGAAGGTGCCTTCGAGGGAGCGGTAGCCGTGCATCCCGCCCCCGCCGAAGCCCGCCGCCTCGCCCGCCGCGAAGAGGCCCGGGACGGGCCGGCCGTCCACGCCGAGGGCCCGGCCGTCGAGGTCGGTCTCGATGCCGCCCAACGTCTTGCGCGTGAGCAGGTTCAGGCGGACGCCGATCAGCGGCCCGGCCTTTGGATCGAGCAGCCGGTGCGGCCGTGCGACGCGAATCAGCTTGTCGCCGCGGTAGTGGCGCGCGTTGCGCAACGCCGCGATCTGGGCGTCCTTCGTGAACACGTTGTCGACCTCGCGGTCGCGAGCCTCCACCTCGGCGCGGACCCGGGCGGGGTCGAGCAGCGGCGCCTCCGTCAGCGCGTTCATCCGGCCGACGAGGTCGTCCAGCGTGTCGGCCACGACGAAGTCGGCGCCCCGGTCCTTGAACGCCTCGACGGGGCCGGGCGCGCCGGGCAACACGCGCCGCGCGAGCTGGCGGACACTCCGGCCGGTCAGGTCCGGGTTCTGCTCCGAGCCCGAGAGCGCGAACTCCTTCTCGATGATCCGCTGGGTGAGGACGAACCACGAGTGGTCGTGGCCGGTCGCGACGATGTGCTCGAACGTACCGAGGGTGTCGAAGCCGGGGAAGAACGGCGGCGGCAGCCGGCGGCCGGTCGCGTCGAGCCACAGCGACGACGGGCCGGGCAGGATGCGGATGCCATGGGCGGTCCAGACTGGCGCCCAGTTCTGGACGCCCTCGCAGTAGTGCCACATCCGGTCGCGGTTGATAAGCCGGGCCCCGGCCGCCTCCGTCACGTCCAGCATGGCCCCGTCGACGTGGTCCGGCACGCCGACGATCATGCGCTCGGGGATCCGCATCCGCGCCGGCCAGTGCTGGCGGACCCGGTCGAGGTCGGCCCCGATGCCGCCGCTGGCGACCAGCACCGCGCCCGCCTCGATCTCAAAGTCACCGACGACGTCTCGCGTGGATGGCGCCCCGCGCTCGGCGTCGCTCGGTGCCAGCACCTCGCCCCGGACGCCCGTCACCCGGCCGTCGGTCGTGGCCAGCTCGGTCACGCGGTGGCGGAAGCGGAGGTCCACGCCGGCCGCGCGGCACCGCCGCTCGAACGGCTCGACGATCCCGGGCCCGGTCCCCCACACGATGTGGAAGCGGGGCACCGAGTTGCCGGGCCCGGTCGCGAGCCCCCCGCCCCGCTCGGCCCACCCGACGACCGGGAACAGCCCGATCCCCTGCTCCTTCAGCCACGCCCGCTTCTCGCCCGCCGCCCAGTCGACGTAGGCCTGGGCCCAGCGCTTCGGCCACGCGTCCTCGTCGCGGTCGAAGCCGGCCGTCCCGAGCCAGTCCTGCCACGCCAGCTCGCGGCTGTCGCGGATCCCCATGCGCCGTTGCTCGGGCGAGTCGACCAGGAAGAGGCCGCCAAACGACCACCACGCCTGACCGCCGACGCTCTGCGCCGGCTCCTGGTCCACCACGACGACGCGGCGCCCGGCCTCGGCCGCCTCGGCGGCGGCCACCAACCCCGCCAGCCCGGCCCCGACGACGACGAGATCCGCACGGTCTGGCATGGGGCGACGGGGGAGTGGAGCCAGCAACCTAGCGTGCTTTGCACGGTGGGTCAGTGCGTCAGTCGTCAGTGGTGGGGTGGATCTTGCTCGAACGTCTCCCGGAGCGTTGAGCCGCCCCATGACTGAGAAACGGTTTGGTACGAATCGCTAGGCCCGCCCCCTTGAGGGGTCTCCCGCGCAGCGGGTGGGGGTGTTCGCCCGACCACCCCACCCGCCCGACTACCCTCCGCCCGCTCCGCGGGCACCTCCCTCAAGGGAGGGGTCCCCTACCGAACAGTTTCTGAGGACCAGCCGGGCCGTCTACGTCGCCACGACACCGCTCCACGGCCCGAGCGACCACGTCTCGCCAACGTCCGCCCCCTCGTCGCTGAGCGCGGTCGCCAGGCGGACGGTGCCGCCGCGGAACATCTCGGGGACCGCCACCTCGGCCACCCCGTCTCCAACGTGGAGGAGCACGAGCGTGTCGCCGCCGCGCACGAACGCGAACACGTCGTCCGGCACGTCGTCGAGCGGGCGGTAGTCGCCGGCCTGGAGCGACGGCGACGCCGTGCGGACGGCGAGGGCGCGCCGGTAGAACGAGAGGGGCGAGGCGAGGTCGGCGGCCTCGCTAGCCACGTTGACGGCCGCGTGGCCCGGGTGGAGCGGGAGCCAGAAGTTGGATGGGTCGGCGTCGGAGAAGCCGGCGCCGGGCGAGGCGTCCCACGCCATCGGCGTGCGGCAGCCGTCGCGGCTGAGCTCGGGCATCCCGCTGCGGAAGCCCCACGGGTCGACGCGCCGGTCGGGCGGGACGTCGACCTCCTCCACCCCCAGCTCGTCGCCGTAGTAGAGCGTCGGCGCGCCGCGCAGCGTGAGCAGCAGCAGCCCCGCCAGTGGCACCGACTCGGTCCCGAGCCGGGTCGCCAGCCGCCGCTCGTCGTGGTTGCCCAACACGTAGTTGGGCCACGCCGCGTCCGGCAACGCGCCCTCGATGGCGTCGACGTGGGCGCGGACCGCCGCCGCCGTCCACGGCGTCGCCAGCAGGCCGAAGTTGAACGGCATGTGGAGCCCGCTCAGGCCGCCGTCGGCGGTCGGCGTGCCGTAGTAGCCGGCCCAGCGCGCGAGGTCGTCGAAGTCGTGGATCTCGCCGATCGTGACCCGGTCCTGGTCGTCGAACCCGTCGACGGTCTGGCGGATGCGGGCGAACATCTGGTGGACATCCGGGTGGCCCTTGTCGTGGACGTGGAGCTGGGCGTCGTACTCGCCCATCGACTTGTGGAAGCTGCCGGCGGTGTCGGCCGGCGGGTTGTCGCGGAAGGCGGGGTCCTTGGCGATGAGGTGGGCCACGTCGATCCGGAAGCCGTCGACGCCGCGCGCCATCCAGAACCGCAACGTGTCGAGCATCTCGGCCTCGACGTCCGGGTTCCGCCAGTTGAGGTCCGGCTGCTCGGTCAGGAACGAGTGGAGGTAGTACTGACCCGTGCGCTCGTCGAGCGTCCACGCCGGCCCGCCGAAGTGGCTGAGCCAGTTGTTGGGCGGGCCGCCGTCGGGCGCCGGGTCGCGCCAGACGTACCAGTCGCGCTTGCCGGCGTCGCGCGAGGCCCGGCTCTCCTGGAACCACGCGTGCTGGTCCGACGAGTGGTTCGGCACGAAGTCGACGATAAGCTTGAGGCCGAGCGCGTGGGCGGCCTCCGCCAGCCGGTCGAAGTCGGCGAGCGTCCCGTAGGGCGGGTCCACGTCGCGGTAGTCGCTCACGTCGTAGCCGAAGTCGGCCTGGGGCGACGGGTAGAACGGGCTCAGCCAGACCGCGCCCACGCCGAGCTCGGCGAGGTACGGCAGCCGTGCGATGATGCCGGGGAGGTCGCCCCGGCCGTCGCCGCGCGAGTCCTGGAACGAGCGGGGGTAGACCTGGTAGACGGCGGCCGTCTGCCACCACGGGCGATCGGTCGGCATGGGGCGGGGGAGGGAGGCCCGGGGAGAAAGCCTCGGCCCGCACGGAGTTTCCGCGGGCTCACACCGTCGGGACGAGCTCGCGGGTGGGCGCCCAGTGGAGGCTCCACGGCAGGTCATCGGCACCGACGAGCGCGGCGGCGTCCTCCGGCCGGAGCGGCTCCGCGAACAGGAAGCCCTGCCCGTAGGCGCTGCCCATCGCGCGGAGCGCGTCGAGCTGGGCGGCCGTCTCGATCCCCTCGGCCACGACCGACGCGTCGAGCACCTGGCCCATCCGGACGATGGCGAGCACGAGCTGGGCGCTCCGCGCGTCGGCGTTCATCTCGGCCACGAAGGCGCGGTCCACCTTGACGGTGTCGATGGGGAGCGCGTGCAGCGTCGCGAGCGACGAGTAGCCCGTCCCGAAGTCGTCGATGGAGAACCGGACGCCGCGGGCCCGCAGGCGGCGGAGCTGGGTGGCGACCGCGTCGGGGTCGCTCACGAGCAGGCGCTCGGTGATCTCGAGGCCGAGCTGGCGCGGGGCCAGACGGTACGCCTCGATGGCCTGGTCGACGGCGTCGAGGTAGGCCGGTTCGAGCAGGCCCGGCCCGGTGCAGTTGACGGTCAGCCGGAGCTCGGGGTCGGCCCGCCACCCCGCCGTCTGGCGGGTCACCTCGCCCAGCACCCAGCGGTCGATGGCCACCACCTGCCCGCTCTGCTCGGCCGCGTCGACGAAGGCGTCGGGCGCCAGGAGCCCCAGCTCGGGGTGCTCCCAGCGGACGAGCGCCTCGAACCCGGCGAGGTGCCCGTCCGACAGGCGCACGATGGGCTGGTAGACCACGCGGAGCTCGTCGCGCTCGGCGACGTGCTGGAGGTCCATCTCGAGCCGCATCCGCTGGGAGGTCTCGGCGTGGCTGGAGGCGCTGAAGGTGGCCTGCCCGCCGCGCCCGGCCGTCTTCACGCCGTACATGGCGAGGTCGGCCTCGCGCAACACGGCGTCGGGCGAGACGTGGTCGGCCCGGCCCGTGACGACGCCGATCGACGCGCCCACCGTGAGGTCCCGGCCGTCGACGCGGGCCGGGGCGGTGAGCGCCGCCTGGATGCGGGCGGCGACGGCCTCGGCGTGGCCTGGGCACGGCATCGACGAGAGGAGGACGGCGAACTCGTCGCCGCCCAGCCGCGCGACCGTGTCCTCGGGCCGGAGCGTCTCCTGGAGCCGGGCGGCCACCTCCTGGAGCAGGCGGTCGCCCGCCGAGTGGCCCAGGCTGTCGTTGACGACCTTGAACCGGTCGAGGTCGATGAACAGGACCGCGAAGGCGCCGTCGCGGGTCGCCTCGGCCACGGCCACCTCCAGGCGCGCGGCGAAGAGGGCCCGGTTGGGCAGGCCCGTCAGGTCGTCGTGGTGGGCCTGGTGGTACAGCACGCGCTCGGCCTCGTACCGCTCGGTGACGTCGTTGACGGTGCCGATCACGGCGGGCCGGCCGTCGTGCTCGGCGCGGACGCCGGACAGCTCCATCCGGATCACGCGGCCGTCGCGGCGGCGCCCGCGGGCGTGGTACGTCATCGCGTCGACCTCGCCGTCGAGCCGGCGCCGGAGGTTCTCGCGGACCATCGCCCGGTCGTCCTCGTGCAGGATGGCGGGCACCTCCATCCCGGCCATCTCGTCCTCGGCGTAGCCGAAGATCTCGGCCATCCGGGGGTTGACGTAGACGAAGTGGCCGTCCTGCATAATGGCGGTGCCGACGACGGAGTGCTCGACCAGGGCTCGGAAGCGCGCCTCGGCCAGGCGCGTGGCCGTCACGTCGCGCGAGACGCCCACCACGCCGATCACCTCGCCGGCCGACCCGAGCAGGGGGACCTTCGTCGTCAAGAGCCAGCCGCCGTCGGCGGCGCGCTCCTCGCGGTTCTCGACGGCGACGCCGGTGTGGGCGACCGCGAGGTCGTCGGCGAGCGCGGCGGCGGCGAGCGGGGCAGCGGCGGTGCCGGCGGCGACCTCGGCGTCGGTCCGGCCGGTGGACGCGGCGGGGTCGCGGAGGCCGAGGGCCCGGGCGCTGGCGAGGTTGCGGAGCGTGGCGCGCCCCTGGGTGTCCTTGACGTAGATGTGGTCGGGAATCGTGTCGATCACGGTCCGCAGCAGCCGCCCCTGCGCCGAGACCTCCTCGACGGACCGGGCGACGCTCCAGATGACGGGCCGCAGCACGCCCCCGCCGACGAGCGCGAGCACCCCCCACAGCCCGATGAGCACGCCGACAACGCCGCGCTGGAGCTTGTGGACGTCGTAGGCCGTCTCGGCGCTGAGCGCGAACACGACGCGGTCCATCCGGGGCAGGAAGGTCCGCTCGGTGGCGAGGAGGCGCACGACGGCGGCCTCGGCCCGGGCCGTGTCGCCGGCGGCCGTCGCGCGCCGGAGGGCGGACACCGCCGCGGTCGCCTCGCGGACGTGGGGCGTGAGCTCCCGCAGCTGCCGCCGCACGTCCGGGTCGGTGATGCGCGAGACGCCCAGCCCGTGGTCTCCGTCGAGGAGGGCCCGGTGGCCACGGGCCCAGGCCGCCACGTCGGCGTCGAGCGCCGCGACATCGGCGGAGGCGCCGTGGCGAATCAGGAGCGCCGTCTTCGCCGTCCGCTGGCTCAGCATCCGCTGCCGCCCGGCGATGTTCACCTTCTGGCCGTCGGCGACGCGGTGCTCGAGCGTGACCAGCGCCAGCGCCGCCGCCGACGTGACCAGCAGCGCGATCACCCCGAGCGCGAGCGCGGCGCGGCGCGTGAGACGGCGGCGGACGGAGGGCGGGGAGGGGGGCATCGGGAGTCGCGGGCGACCCCAGGTATCGGGTATTCTCGCCCAGATTCAACCCGCCGGCGAGACGCGCCTCGAGGCCCGTGCCGTCTGCGCAGGACGCTGGTTGAGCGTGGAGAGCGTGGAGAGCGCGGAGAGCGCGGAGAGCGCGGAGAGCGCCGCCGCCGCGGGGCCCGGAAACGGTCCCCTCCGTCCCCTCCGTCCCCTCCGTCCCCTCCGTCCCCTCCGTCCCCTCCGTCCCCTCCGTCCCCTCCGTCCCCTCCGTCGCCCAGCGTCAAGAAGAGCCGAGTCACCCGTCGCCGTCCTACCGGTACCCCTGCGCCTGGAGCTCGAACAGCTCGGCGTAGCGCCGGCCGTTGGCCAGCAGCTCTTGGTGCGTGCCGACCTCCTCGACCTGGCCCTGCTCCAGCACCAGGATCCGGTCGGCCATGCGGACTGTCGAGAAGCGGTGCGAGATCAGGACGGCCGTCTTGCCTTCGGTCAAGTCCTTGAACCGCTCGAACACCTCGAACTCGGCGCGGGCGTCGAGGGCCGCCGTCGGCTCGTCCAGGATCAGGAGCTGGGCGTCGCGCATGTAGGCCCGGCCCAGGGCCACCTTCTGCCACTGGCCGCCCGAGAGCTCGGTCCCGGTCTTGAACCGGCGGCCCAGCGTCTGGTCGTAGCCCTCCGGCAGCGACGCGATGACGGCGTCGGCGAGCGAGCGCTGGGCCGCCGTCTCGATGCGCGGCCGGTCGGCGCGCTCGGCGATCCGCCCGACGGCGATGTTCTCGGACGCCGTGAGGTGGTAGCGGACGAAGTCCTGGAAGATGACGCCGACGGCCGCGCGCAGGTCGTCGAGGTCGTAGTCCCGGAGGTCGCGCCCATCCAACAAGATGCGGCCCTCGTCGGGGTCGTAGAGCCGCGCGAGCAGCTTGACGAGTGTCGTCTTGCCCGCCCCGTTCTCGCCGACGAGCGCCAGTGCCTCGCCAGCTCGCAGCGTAAACGACAAGTGGCGGACGGCCCAGTGGTCGGAGCCCGGGTACCGGAACCCGACGTCCTCGAAGGTGAACCCCTCGCGGATCGGCTCGGGCACCGGGATGGCGTCCGGCGCCGACTTGACGCGGGGCTCGATCTCGAAGAACGAGAACAGGTCCGCCAGATACAGCGCCTGCCCGCTGACGGTCGAGAACGACGCGAGCATCCCCTGGAGCAGCGACCGCATCCGCCCGAACGAGCCAGCCAGGAACGTCAGGTCGCCGATGGTGAACGCGCCCCCAGCCGTCCGGTACACGATCACGGCGTAGGCCACGTAGTAGCCCAGGCTGCCGACGGCGGCCAGCGCGCCGCCCCACGACGCGCGGCGGACGGCGAGCGTCCGGTTGGCCCGGTAGTAGGCGTCGGCCAAGGTCCGGTAGCGCTCGGCGAGGTAGTCGTTGAGCCCGAACACCTTGACCTCCTTGGCCGTCTCGTCGCTCGCGCCGACGAACCGGAGGTAGTCGAGCTCGCGGCGCTCGGGCGTCCACGAGTAGGCCAGCGAGTAGCTCTGGGCGTTAAAGTGGGCCTCGCCCAGGAACGCCGGCACCAGCGCCAGCGCGAGCAGGACCAGCAGCCACGGCTGGTACGCCGCCAGCGCCACGCCGAGCGAGAGGACGGTGACCAGGTCCTGGCCCTGGCCGAAGATCTGGCTCAGCAGCACCAGCCGGCTCGTCGTCTGGCGGCGGGCCCGCTCGAGCTGGTCGTAGAAGTCGGCGTCCTCGAAGTGGGCGAGGTCGAGGGCCGCCGCGTGGCGCATCAGGCGGACCGAGGTCTCGTTCGTGAACAGGTCGCCCAAGAGCGAGTCGCACAAGGCCGTCGCCCGGCTGAGCACGTCCGACAGCAGCGCCAGCCCGAACTCGGCCGCGATCAGCCCGGCGAGCGTTTCGAGCGGGCCGCCCCACGCCGCCCACCCGTCGAGGGCCACGCCGGCGCTGGCCAGGCGGACCACCTCGTCCACGATCAGCTTGCCCACCCAGAGCATCGTGACCGGGATCAGCGCCTGGACGAGCCGGAGCGCCAGGTTGGCCGCGAACAGCGGCGGGCTCGTGTGCCACACGAGCCGGAACAGGGGCGGGATGTTGCGGAGGGCCCCGAGCCGCTCGCGGAAGGTGAGGTCGGCCGCGCCGGACCGTCCGCCGCGCTGGGCCCGTCGGGCTGCCTTTCGGTCGCCCCGGGCCCCGGTTGAGTTCATCGCCATGGCCGGTGGCACGCCACCCCGCGCGCCGGGTTCGCGGGCCGGCGTCTGGTCCATCTGCATCAGGCGGCCGACGAGCGCGGGCGGCTAGCGTGGGGGATGCGCGTTCTGGTCGCCCTGGTCCTCCTCGCCCCCGCCGTCCACGCCCAGGCCATCCGCCTGGCGATCCCGCTCGGCGGCGGGCCCGCCCGGGCCGCGCTCGACGCCCGCGCTGTGGCCGAGATGGGGGCCGTCGCGCTGACGGGCGTCGGTCACCTCGCGGCGTCCCGAGCGGGCGTCTCGAACCTGTACGTGCCCGTTGTGGTCGCCGGGTGGGGCGGCTACGTCGGCGTGCGGGCGGCGACGGAGCCGGGGGTCCTGGCCGACCTGGGGCTGACGGGCGAGCACCTCGGCCGGTCCGCGCGCGACGTGGCGCTGCTCTCGGCCGGCACCGTGTTGGCGATGGGCGTCTACGGCGCGGCGAACGGGTCGCTCCGCGCCGAGCCGTCGCTCGTGCCGCTCCTCGTCCTCTACCCCGCGTGGGGGCTCACGCAGCAGCTGCTGGTGCAGGGCTTCGTGACGCGTCACCTCGACGCGGCCGGGCTGGCGGCGGCGGCCATCGTCCCGGTCTCGGCGGCGACGTTCGGCTCGGTCCACCTCCCCAACCTCCCGCTCACGGCGGCCACCACCGTCCTCGGCGGCGCGTTCGCGGGGCTCTACCTCCGCGACGCCAACGTGTGGCCGCTGGGCGTGGCCCACGGCGCGCTCGGGACGCTGTTCTACGTCTGGGTCCTGGACCGCGACCCGTGGGCCGAGTTCACCGGCCGGGCCGAGTAGCGAGATCGATCGGTGGCGCGCGCGACGAACCGAGGAAAGCGCTTTCACCGTCCGTAGGTTCGGGCGTCCCTCCCGCGCCGCCCATGCTCGACCTCGCCATCGTCCTCGGATTCGTCGTCTACGCCGTGTGGTCCGGCCTGAGCGCCCGCAAGAAGGCGTCGGAGGGATTGGGCGAGTACTTCTTGGCCGGCAAGACGCTCGGTGGCTGGCGGGCCGGCTTCTCGATGGCGGCCACCCAGTTCGCCGCCGACACGCCGCTCCTGGTGATGGGGCTCGTCGCGACCGGCGGCGTGTTCCTGCTGTGGAGGCTGTGGATCTACGGCATCGCGTTTTTGCTGATGGCGTTCGTGTTCGCCGTCGGCTGGCGGCGCTCGGGCGTGCTGACCGACGCCCAGCTCACCGAGGTCCGTTACTCAGGCCGCGGCGTGCTGGCGCTCCGCGTGCTGAAGTCGCTGTACTACGGGACGCTCATCAACTGCGTCGTGATGGCGTTCGTCCTGGTGGCTGCGATGCGGATCGCCGAGGTGTTCCTGCCGTGGCACCTGTGGGCGCCCGCGCTCCACGGCCTGTTCGTGGGGCTGGTCGAGGCGACCGGCCTCGCGTCCGTCCTGGGCACGACGGCGACCGGCCTGGCGCCGGCCGTGGCCGCGGCCAACAACCTCCTGTCGATCCTGCTCATCGTCGGGTTCACGGCCCTCTACTCGACGACCGGCGGCTTGCGCGCCGTCGTCGCGACCGACGTGGTCCAGTTCTGGCTGGCCATGATCGGGACGCTGATCTACGCCTGGGTCATCGTCGGCGAGGCCGGCGGGCTGGGCGGGCTGACCGAGCGCGTGACGGCGATCTACGGCGACCTGCGCGCGGGCCAACTGTTGAGCTTCTCGGCGCCCGACACGGGCTGGGGCGTGCTCGGCCCGTTCCTGACGATCGTCGGGTTGCAGTGGTTTTTCCAGATGAACTCGGACGGGACGGGCTACCTCGCCCAGCGGTCGATGGCGTGCAAGTCGGACCGCGACGCGCGCCTGGCCGGCGTGGTGTTCGCGTGGGCCCAGGTCGTGGCCCGGAGCCTGATCTGGCTGGTGATCGCCGTCGCGCTGTTGGTCGTCTACCCGTTCTCGGCCGGCGACGCGAGCGCCGAGGGGTTCGTCGCCGGCCGCGAGATCCTGTTCGTGACCGGCATCGCCGAGACGCTGCCGGCCGGCGCGCGCGGGCTGATGCTCGTCGGCCTGCTGGCGGCGCTCGCGAGCACCATCGACACGCACCTCAACTGGGGCGCGAGCTACTGGTCGAACGACCTCTACGGCCGGTTCTGGGCCGAGCACGTCCGCGGGCGCGAGGCCACCAGCCGCGAGCTGGTCACGGTCGCCCGCATCTCGAACGTGCTGCTGCTGGTGCTGGCGCTCGCCATCATGGCCAACCTGGGCTCGATCCAGGAGGGGTGGACGACGTCGCTCCTGCTCGGGGCCGGCATGGGCTCGGTCCTGGTGCTGCGGTGGCTGTGGGAGCGGATCAACCTGTGGAGCGAGCTGGCCGCCATCGCCACGTCCCTCGTGGTGGCGCCGGTCCTGCTGTTCGGCCTCGACCTGTCGGACGCGCCCGACGAGGACGCGCTCCGGCTCGCGCTGATGGCGCTGGCGTCGACCGTCGCCGCCGTCGGCGTCACGTTCGTCACGCCGCCCACCGACCAAGCGTCGCGCGTCGCGTTCTACCAGCGCGTCCGCCCCTTCGGGTGGTGGAAGAAGACGGCGCTCGCGGCCGGCGACGACCCGAACCGCGGGCCGCGCCAGCTCGGCAACCGCCTGGCGCTGACGGCCACGACGGCGGCCTCGCTGTTCCTGGTCCTCGTCGGCGCCGGCCGGCTCCTGATCCCCGGGCCCGACGCCTCGACGGCGATGTCGCTCGTCTACCTCGGCGCCGGGCTGGCCCTCGTCCCCGTCTGGGTCCGCTGGGGCTTCGGCGCCGACGCGCTCACCGAGGACGCGCCGGACTTCGTCGAGATCGTCGAGGTCTCGGCCCAGCACGAGGCGGCCACGCACGCCGGCCAGTGACCCCGCGGGCCGCGCTAGCGGACGACGTCGAGCAGCGTGACCTCGAAGATCAGCGTCGCGTTCGGCGGGATGTCGCTGCCGGGCGGCGGCGTGGCGCCGTAGCCGTCCTCCGGCGGCACCAGCAGCGTCTTCGACTCGCCGACGTGCATCCCCGCGATGCCCGTCTGGAAGCCGGGGATCACCCGCTCCAGGTTGAACGTGGCCCGGTCGCTCTGGTCGAATACGGTCCCATCCTCCAGCCGGCCCTTGTAGGAAACCGTGACCGTGCTGGTGGGCTCGGCCACGATGGTCGGGTCGGCCACGACGCCGTCGGCGGCGGGCTCGGCCGGGCTGGCGTCCGGCTCGCAGGCGGCGAGGGAAAAGACGAGGGCGAGGAGAAGAGCGGCGCGCATCGTGACAGGGGGAGGGCCGCCGAACGTAGCACCGTGACGGACCGCATCGCTCGCTCCTCTCGACCCGGGACCGCTGCAGCCATGCCTGTGAGGGGTCCCCTCTACCCGCGGGAGAGGGACGAGGTGGGGAGCCGGACTCGATCCGGAGGGACGTGGGCCTCGTGTGGGATCGCGAAGAGGGCTGGCGAGAGGACCATGCACAGCGAATCCTGCGAGCCTGTACCAGACACGGGTCAAAGACGAGGCCCGCCCCCTCACCTCGACCGCCCGTCGTTTCTTTCGGGCCGACGCTCTCTCCCCGCCGATGCTCCGCCTCGCCCTCCTGCTCGCCCTCTCCGCGCCCTCCGCGCTCGCCCAGACCGTCGACCGGATCGAGCCCGCGTTCTGGTGGGCCGGGATGGTCCACGACGAGCTCCAGGTGATGCTCCACGGCGATGGCATCGGCGCCTCGCGCGTGACGCTCGGTGGGTACCCCGGCGTCCGGCTCGACCGCGTCACGGCCGTCGACTCGCCGAACTACCTGTTCCTCAACCTGACCGTCGGCGACGACGCCCGGCCGGGCACGCTCCGGTTCACCCTCGACGGGCCGGACGGGGCGGCGACGATGGACTACGAGCTCCGGGCGCGCACGCGGGCGCCGGGCAGCTACGCCCAGGGCTTCTCCTCCCAAGACGTGATCTACCTCCTGATGCCGGACCGCTTCGCGAACGGCGACCCGACCAACGACACCCTCCCGGGCCTGCTCGAAGCCGCCGACCGCTCGAACCCCAACGGCCGCCACGGCGGCGACTTCGCCGGCGTGCGCGACCGCCTCGGCTACCTCGACGACTTGGGCATGACGGCCGTCTGGCTCACGCCCATCTTCGAGAACGACATGACGCCCGAGTACGGGGCCTACCACGGCTACGCGGCGACCGACATGTACGCGACCGACCCCCGCTTCGGGACCATGGACGAGTTCGCCGGGCTCGTCGACGCGGCGCACGGGCGCGGGATGAAGGTGATCATGGACATGATCCACAACCACATCGGCGACCAGCACGGGTGGATGGACGACCTGCCGGCGCCGGACTGGGTCCACGAGTGGGCCGAGGTCGGCCAGACGAACTACACCGGCCAGGCCGCCATCGACCCCTACGCCTCCGAGGCCGACCACCGCCAGCTCGTCGACGGCTGGTTCGTGGCCGAGATGCCGGACCTCAACCAAGAGAACCCACTGCTGGCCCAGTACCTCGTGCAGAACACGGTCTGGTGGATCGAGCACACCGGCGTCGACGGCATCCGGATGGACACCTACCTCTACCCGGACAAGGCTTACATGGCGCGCTGGGCCGACCACGTGATGACCGAGTACCCCACGTTCAACATCGTCGGCGAGAGCTGGGTCGACAGCGTGCCCCACGAGGCGTACTGGCAGGACGGCTTCCGCGCCCACCCCGACGGCTACGACTCGAACCTGCCGTCGGTCACCGACTTCCCGCTCGCGTTCGCGATGCGCGAGGTGCCCGGCGGCGACCTGTTCCGGTTCTACGAGACGCTGGCGCAGGACCACGTCTACCCGGACCCGAACGCGATGGTGACGTTCTTCGACAACCACGACCTCAGCCGCGCCTTCGGAGCAGACGTCGACGCGCTCCGGCTCGGGCTCGCGCTCCAGCTCACGACCCGCGGCATCCCCCAGCTCTACTACGGGGCCGAGGTCGCGCTGCCCAACGGCCCGCAGACGGGCGGCGACGGCTACAAGCGGCTCGACATGCCTGGTGGCTGGCCCGGCGACCCGCGGTCGGTGTTCGTCGAGGCCGACCGGACGGAGGCCGAGCAGCAGGCGTTCGCGTTCACGCGTGCCCTCGCGACCTGGCGCCGAACGGCGGCCGTCGTCCACCACGGCCGCCTCACCCAGTTCATCCCCCGCGACGACGTCTACGTCTTTTTCCGCTGGGACGACGACCCCGGATCGGAGCCCGGGGCCGGCTCTACCGTGATGGTCGTCCTCAACGTGGCCGACGAGCCGCGCACGCTGGACCTCGCCCGGTTCCAGGAGCGGATCCTCGACCGCACGACGGGCACGGACGTGGTCACCGGCGACGTGCTCCGCTTGGACAACGCGCTGACGGTCCCAGCGCGGACGCCGCTCGTGCTGGAGCTGGGCGGCTGACGGCGCGAGCAACCGACCCCGCGCGTCACGCGGCGGCGAGCGCCTCGGTGGCCACCGCCTCCGCAACCCACTCGAACGAGCGGAGCCGTGCGGCCGGGTCGAACACGTTCGTCGTCAGCATCACCTCGTCGGCGCCGGCGGCGTGGGCGCGGCGGGTGAGCTCAGCGGCCACCGTCGCCGGGTCGCCGACGATGGCGAGCTGGCGGTAGACCGCGACGGCCTGCGCCTCGGCGGGCGAGTAGTCGTGGGCGATGGCCTCCTCGGGCGACGGCAGCGGCTCGAAGCGGCCCGTGCGGATCCGCGCCCACGCTAGTTCCATCGTGCTCGCCAGGCGGCGGGCCTCCGCGTCGGTGTCGGCGCAGACGACGGTGGCCGCCAGGATCGCGTGCGGCTCGGGGAACGCGTCGGACGGCTCGAACGCGGCGCGGTACGCCTGGAGCGCGGGCGCGGCGGGCGTCGGCGAAAAGTGGCTGGCGAAGGCGTAGCCGACTCCGTTCGCTCCGGCAAACGCGGCGCTCGCCCCGCTCGACCCCAGGAGCCAGATCGGCGGGAGGTCGACGCCGGCCGGCGTCACGCGGACGCTCGCGAGCGGGTGGCCGGCGGGGAAGCCCGTGCGCGAGAGCGTGACCAGCTCGGCCAGCTGGTGCGGGAACTGCTCGGCGTCGAACGAGCGCAGCGCGCGCACGTGGGCCGGGTCCGTGCCCGGCGCCCGGCCCAGCCCGAGGTCGATGCGGCCGGGGAACAGCGCCGCCAGCGTGTGGAACCGCTCGGCCACGAGGAGCGGCGCGTGGTTCGGCAGCATCACCCCGCCCGACCCGACCCGGATCCGCTCGGTGTGGGCCGCCACGTGGCCGATCACGACCTCGGTCGCCGAGCTGGCGACGCTCGGCATCCCGTGGTGCTCGGCGTACCACACGCGCGTGTAGCCTAGCGCCTCCACCCGCCGGGCAAGGTCGACGGTCCGGCGGAGGGCATCGGAGGCCGTGCTGCCGGCCGTGATCGGGACGAGGTCGAGGACGGAGAGCGCGAGGGACACGGGCACGGCGGCGGGGACCCCGGAGAACGCGGGCGCCCGGGCCAGCGGTCCGCGCTCGCCGCCGTCTTCACCATCCGCCCCAGTGCCGTCACCCGCTCGGTGCGTCAGGGGTTCGGTGGGTCAGCGGTCCGCGAGGCCTCCGGGCCGGATCTACCCATCACTGACGACTGACCCACCATGCAAAGCCCTAGGCCCGGTCCCGCTCGACGAGCACGCGGCGCAAGATCTTGCCCGACGACGACTTCGGGATCTCGTCCACGAAGGCCACCTGGCGCACCTTTTTGTAGGGCGCGACGTGCTCGGCGGTGAACGTCATCACGTCGTCGGCGCTCAGGTCGTGGTCCGGCTTGCGGACGACGTAGGCCTTGGGGATCTCGCCCGCCTCCTCGTCCAGGACCGGGATCACGGCCGCGTCGGCGATGGCGTCGTGCGAGAGCAAGAGCGCCTCCAGCTCGGCCGGCGGCACCTGGTAGCCCTTGTACTTGATGAGCTCCTTGACGCGGTCCACGACCGTGAAGTCGCCGTCGGCGTCGACCACGGCCACGTCGCCCGTGTGAAGCCAGCCGTCGGCGTCCAAGGTGCGGGCCGTGGCCTCGTCGTTGCCGAGGTAGCCGGCCATCACGTTGGGGCCGCGGACCCAGAGCTCGCCGCGCTCGCCGTCGGCGACCTCCTCGCCCGTCTCGACGTCCGCCAGCATCGCGTCGACGCCGGGGACGACGGGCCCGACCGAGCCGTACTTGGTCCAGTTCTCGCGCTGGGCCGGGACGAAGTGGGTGACGGGGCTGGCCTCGGTCATCCCGTAGCCCTGCTTCACCTCGCAGCCCAGCCGCGCGTGGACGGCGCCGGCCAGGTCGTCGCCCAACGGCGCCGCGCCGGAGACGATCCGCTTAAGCGCCGAGAGGTCGTACTGGTCCACCAACGGGTGCTTGGCGAGCGCGACCAGGATCGGCGGGACGAGGAACGCCTTGTTCACCTTGTGGTCCTGCATCAACTGGAGGAACTCCACCAGGTCGAACCGCGGCATCGAGACGACGGTCTGCCCATTCCGCAGCGCCGCGTTGACCAAGAGCGTCATGCCGTAGATGTGGAAAAACGGGAGCACCGCGATCAGCACGTCGTCCGGGCTCTCGTCGTCGACGGCCTGGAACTGGAGCACGTTGGCGACCAGGTTCCGGTGCGTGAGCATGACGCCCTTCGGCAGGCCCGTCGTGCCCGACGAGTACGGCAGCGCCGCGAGCGCCGTCGCCGGGTCGAGGCCGTCGAGATCCGGCGGGCTGCCCCCAGACGCGAGCAGCGACGCGAACGGCGTCGCGCCCTCGGCCTCGCCAAACACGAACACCTCCTCGACGCCCGCGCGGTCGGCCGCTTGACGCGCGGTCTCCAGGAGCGGCGGGATGGTGAGGAGGAACCGCGCCTCCGAATCGGACAGCTGGTGCGCGAGTTCGTCGGCGGTCGAGAGCGGGTTCATGGTCGTCGCCGTGCCGCCTGCGCGGAGCGCGCCGTGGAAGGCGACGGGGAACTCGGGCAGGTTCGGGCTCAAGATTCCGAACACCTCGCCCCGTCCGAACCCGCGCGCCGCCAGCCCGGCCGCCACGCGGTCGACGCCCGCCGCCAGCTGGTCGTAGGTGAGCGTCCGCCCGCTCGGGCCGTCGATGAGGGCGGGCGCGTCGCCGCGCGCGGCGGCCTCCTGGAGGACGAACTCCGGGAGCGTGACGTCGGGGACGGAGAGGGGGGCGCCGGACTTCATGGGGATCGGGGACGGTGGAGCGGCCTCGGGCCGCGGAGAGCGGAGGGCTCGGAGACGGCGAGGCGTCAGCCGCGGAGCGCGGAGGCGAAGATGCCGGGCAGCTTGAGCGGGCTCGGGTCGGCCGCGAAGTGCGTCAGGCGGCGGGCCGTCGCCTCGGCCGTCTCGTTCGTGACGAACCACAGGGGCTTGGGCGCCGCGTGCGTCTCGCCGAGCAGGAGCGACCGCGGGAACGGCGCGAACGGCCCGCTCACGACCGTCTTCTGCGGCTCGTCGAACAGGTACGCGTTGTGGACCACGCCCGAGCCGCTCTGGATGTCGTCGCGGGTGTGGCCCGGGAAGGCCCCCCACGTGCCGTGCGCGATAAAGTAGCCGACCCCGCTCCACACGTTGACGCCGACCGTCCCGTAGCGGAGCCGCGCGATGGCGTCCCAGAACCGGTCGCCCAGGCGCCGGAGCGTCCGCGGGTGCACGAGGACCGTCGCGCCGAGCGTGCCGGCGACGTGCTCGTTGCAGAAGTCGACGGCCTGGTCGAGCCACGCGCCCGCGTCGTCGTCGCCGGCCCCGCCCGGGAGCGCCGTCATGGCGAGGGCGCTGCCGAAGACCTCCTCGGTCAAGGCGTACGCGTCGCCGGTCGGCACGTCGGCGACGAGCGTCCGGGCGCCGGTCGGGCCGAGCGTCTCGGCCGTCTCGGGGTAGGCCGCGCGGAAGGCCTCGACGCGGTCGTCGGCGCCGGGGTAGTAGGCCGGGCGGTCGGGCAGCTCGCGGAGCGTGCGGCGGACGGCGTGGACGAACGCCTCGCGCTGCGGCCACGCGCGCGGGAGCACGACCACCTGGCTCGCGATGCAGTTGAACCCGCCGTTCGACATCTTCTGGGTCGCGACGTTCTCGGCCTGGAAGTCGAGGTCGGGCTCGGACCAGTCGCCCGGGACCACCAGGACCGGGCTGACGCCGCCCAGCTCGCTCGTGACGCGCTTGTCGAGGGCCGGGTCGTCGGCCGCCTTGCGAGCCTCGCCCTCCGGCCCCGTCCCGTAGACGATGGCGTCGTGCGTGCGCGCCGAGCCGGTCACGTGGATCTCCTCGACCGCGTCGTGGCCCGTGAGGTACTGGCCGACGTCGGCCCCGCCGTAGGCGAAGCGGAGGACGCCCGCGGCCACGAACTCGGCGAACACCTCCTCGAAGACGGGCCCGAGGTAGCTGTTGACCGGGTTCATCTTGAGCATCACCACCTGGCCCTCGGCGTACAGCTTGTAGAGCACGTCGAGCGGCGGGATCGACGCGATGTTGCCGGCGCCGAGCACGAGCGCGACCGCGCCCTCGGGGTCGGCCTCGTCGTAGAACGTGGCCATCGTGTTGGGCAGCGACTCGGGCGTGACGCCGGGCCGCATCCAGACGTCGACCTCGACGCCGCTAAACAGCAGCTGGTCGTAGACGCCGTCCGGCAGCACGCGCACGACCGTCTGGCCGTCGGGCCGCTGGCGCATCTTCCCGGCGACGGCGTCGGCGAGCGTCCCGGCTTGGACGTGGCGCAACGTGTCGGCGAGCGGAGTGACGTAGTTGACGAGGGCCCACGGGCCCGACGCCCACTCCTCGCCCCGGAGCGGCGACCCCTCGGGCAGGCCCTTCGCGCGCGAGGCGGCCGTCACCCAGCGGCCGGCGGCGGCGTCGATGCGGGGCTTGAGGGCCTCCAGCATCTCGATCTTGCGCGCGAGCGGCCGCCGCGCCCACTCGGTCTTGTGGGCCGCGAGGTCCGCCAGCCCGGCGTCGATGGTGGCCGTGTCGGTGTCGGCGGGGCGGGGCGGGGCGTCGAGGATCTGCATGGGGCTTGGGGAAAGTCAGGGGGGAGCTAGTGGAGCGTCACAGCTTGTCCGGCGGGTCCGAGCGGGGATGGTACGTGATGCGTGATCCCGGCCGGGCACGCCACGCATCCGCGGCGGCTGGGGGCCACCCGTCAAAGACGCCGTGACAGAGCACTAGGCGGCGACTGGCTCGGCGGCCAGGACGAGGTCGGCGGCCTTCTCAGCGATCATGATCGTCGGCGCATTCGTGTTGCCGCGCGTGACGGTCGGCATCACGCTCGCGTCGACCACGCGCAGGCCGGGCACGCCGTGGACGCGCAGCTCGGGGTCGACGACGGCCGCCGGGTCGGTCCCCATCTTGCACGTGCCGACGGGGTGGTAGAGCGTCTCGGAGTGGGCGCGCAAGAACGGAACGATCTCGGCGTCGGTCGTGAGCACGCGCTCGGGCTCGTACGGCCCGCCGTTGACAGGGGCGAGGGCCCGGGCGTCGGCGATCCGTTGGCCCAGGCGGAAAGCCCAGACGCTCCGCCGCATGTCCTCGCCGTCGGGGTCCGAGTAGTAGCGGGGGTCGACGGCCGGCTTGGCGTGCGGGTCGGGGCCGGCGAGCCGGACCGTGCCGCGGCTGGCCGGCGTCATCACCAGCCCGGCGACCGTGTAGCCGGCCTCGCCGGGCGGGTTGCGGGTGCCGTGGCCCAGGAAGAACGTCGGCGCAAAGTGGTACTGGACGTCGGGCGCCGCCAGCGACGGGTCGGAGCGGACGAAGGCGGCGCCCTCGCCCACGTTGCTCGTGTACGGCCCCACCTTGTGGACAAAGTAGTCGAACAGGTTCTTGCCGACCCGGGTCAGCGACTCCGCGAGGTCGAGCGTGTCGCGCGACGTCGAGCGCCGGGAGACGCCGTGGACCAGGTGGTCCTGGAGGTTCTCCCCCACGCCCGGCAGGTCGTGCACCACGTCGACCCCGTGGGCCCGGAGGTGCTCGGCCGGGCCGATGCCCGAGAGCATCAGCAGGTGCGGGCTCCCGAACGCGCCGGCCGTCAGGATCACCTCCCGCTCGGCGCGGACGGTCTGGACCTCGCCGCCCCGCGACACCTCGACGCCGACGGCCCGGCCGTCCTCGACGACGACGCGCCGGGCGTGGGCGTCCGTCCAGACGGTCAGGTTGGGACGCTCGCGCGCCGGCGCGAGGTAGGCGCGTGCCGCGCTCCACCGCTGCCCGCCCTTCTGGGTCACCTGGTACAGGCCGAAGCCTTCTTGGTCGCCGCTGTTGAAGTCCTCATTGCGCGGGTAGCCCAGCTCCTGGCCGGCCTCGACGAACCGCTCGGTCAGGGCGTTCGGGCTCCGCTGGTCGCTGACCACGAGCGGCCCGCCGGTGCCGTGCGCGGGGTCGTCGGCAAACCGCTGCTGGTCCTCGCTGCGGACGAAGTAGGGCTCGACCGACGCGGCGTCCCAGCCCTCGGCGCCGCCGGCCGCCCAGCCGTCGTAGTCGGCGGCGTGGCCGCGGATGTAGATCATCGCGTTGATCGACGACGACCCGCCCAGCGTCTTGCCGCGCGGCTGGTAGAGGCGGCGCCCGCCCAGGTGCTCCTGGGGCTCGGTCCGGTAGTTCCAGTCCGACGCCCCCTCGAACAGCTTCCCGAAGGCCGCGGGGATGTGGATGTTCTTGTCGGCGTCCTCCCCGCCGGCCTCCAGCAGGAGCACGCGGTGCGCGCCGGAGGCGCTCAGGCGGTTGGCGAGCACGCACCCGGCCGACCCGGCGCCGACGAGGACGAAATCGAACGGGGGCATGGCAGGCACGGGCGAGGGGCAGGTGGACGACGTTCAGGACACGTGAAGTTCCGCGCCGGATGGACAAGCTCCACCCAGCGAGCCGCGCCTCGTCCGGCCGGCCGGCCGGCCGTCGCCGAGCGCCGGGCGCCTCGGCCGAACCCATCCCGGCGTTGGACGACGACCTTGCCGCACACGCACCGACCACGCGTCTGCCGGTGAACAGGAGCGGATGGGCTGCGGCTCGCGTACACTCCCCCATGCGCCACCCCGACTTCGCCCGCGTTGCCGCCCTCGACCGCCGACTCGCCCGCGAGCGGCCCGTCGACCACGCCCAGAACCTCCGGATCGTCGAGGGGCTGATCGCCGAGGCCCGGGCGCTCGGCGTCTGGCCCCCCGCCGACCCGCTTGAGGGTGTCGAGGTCGACGTCCGTGTCGCCCGCGTTCTCAACCGGCTCGATGTTCGAGACGCTTCTCGCTAGGTCGTAGTGACAATCAAGATCGCCCCCCCTCCGGCCGATAGCGCGCTCGTCCTTCCCGACGACCATGCACCGCTACGCCATCTCCGACGAGCACTGGGCGCGCATCGAGCACCTGCTGCCTGGCAAACCCTCCGATCCTGGCCGGACGGCCCGCAACAACCGACTGTTCATCGACGCCGTGCTGTGGATCGGCCGGACCGGCGCCCCCTGGCCCGACCTGCCCGAGCGGTTCGGCAAGTACAACACGGCCTTCCAGCGCTTCAACCGCTGGGCCAAGAAGGGCGTCTGGGAGCGGCTCCACGCAGAGCTCCAAGACCCCGACCTGGAGTGGCTCATGCTCGACTCGACGACCGTCCGCGCCCACCAGCACGCTGCTGGCGCCCGAAAAAGGGGGCGACCCCAGAGGAGGCCGCGATCCGCGGAGGGCTCGGGCGCAGCCGTGGCGGGCTGACGACGAAGGTCCACGCGGCCTGCGACGCGCTCGGCAACCCGCTCCGGTTCCTGCTCACGCCGGGCCAGCGGAACGACATCACGCAAGCCGAGGCCCTGCTCGACGGGTACGACGCCGAGGCCGTCGTGGCCGACAAGGGATACGACGCCGACTGGCTGGCGGACCAGATCGCGGCGGCCGGGGCCGAGGTCGTGGTTCCGCCCAAGAAGAACCGGACCGAGCCTCGGGACTACGACCGAAACCTGTACGCGGACCTGAACAAGATCGAGCGGCTGTTCAACCGGCTCAAACACTACCGTCGCGTGGCGACGCGCTACGACAAGCTGGGCCGCAACTACCTCTCGTTCGTCCATTTAGCGGCAGCAATGACGCTTCTGCTCTGAATGTCACTACGACCCTAGGCTCGCATCGTCTCGACCGCTGCGAGCACGGCCTCGGCTGCTGTTGCCCACGTCCTCCGCTCCGCCAGCAGAGCGCGCACCTCGGCGGCCCTCTCGAATGCGGCCTCGCGGTCGCTCAGCACCCGCGCCACCTCGCGTGCCCACACCTCGACGTCTTTCGCGTCGTCCGGCACCACCGGAACCACGAACCGAGCGGCTTGCTCCGCGTCCAGCACTTCGCCGAGAAGCTGCCCGAGGCCACTCCGCGCGCTGATCAGCGCGGGCGTCCCGGCGGCGATGGCCTCCAGGCCTACGAGCCCGAAGCCCTCCGCGCGTGAGGGCATCAGCAGCAGGCTCGCGCGCCGGAGGTCGTCGCCGAGCGTCGCCGCGTCAGACGTGTAGGGGCGGACGACGATCTGCGACATCCGCGACCACTCCCGAAGCGCCGCGCGGAGGTTGTCCGAGGTTCCGTCCGGGGCGCCGCGCACCAGCAACTCCAGCTCGGGCGCAGTCCCGCCCCGCTGGCGGGCGGCCTCCCCGACGGCACGGGCGGCGAGGTCAAGGCCCTTGATCTGGATGTCCTCCAGCCGCCCCAGCACGACGACTGACCACGGAGCGCCCGGCGGCGGCTCGCGGTCGGTACTGCTCAATGAGTCGAAGCCGGGGTCCAGGCGGAGTGGGTGGGGTACGTCGTACGCGGAGAGGTCGCGGAGGTAGCGGTCGTGCAAGCGGGGACCCACGGCGACCATCCGATCCGCCGACCGGCCAAGCTCCAGTTCAATCTGTGTCCGGGTTTCGGCCCGAACGCCCGCGTCGTCCTCGCGGCCCGGCTTGAGCCATTCGATCTCGTCCGGCGCCATGTGGACCACGTGGAGCCGCTTCGCCGTCGGGAAGAAGTTCCGCACGAGCGCCTGCGCCGCTGGCCCCGTCACGCGCCCGTGCCCGATCACCACGTCCGGCTCGAAGCCGTCGGGCAGGTCGGGGCGGTCCGACAGCGCCTCGTACGTCGAGCGTCCCGGCGACGCCGCCGGCCGAACCAGCGTGACCCCCTCTGCCTCGGCTGCTTGTCGGTCCGTCTCGGACGCCTCCGCGACGAGGCACGCGACCCGCGCTCCGGCCGCCGACAGCACACGGCACAGTTCGCGGTTCAGCGTGCTCAGCCCCCCGTGCCCCGACGCCCACTCGGTCCCGACCGCCAGCACCCGTAGCGCGCCGTTGGGCACCGCAGTTGGCGTGGCAACGTCCGGCTGGTGCTGCGGCAGGACGGGTGGGCCGTACTGCGGCCGGCGCACGTCCTGCTCCAGCCCTGTCACCGAGGCGGGCAGAATCGGAGCCATCAACGCCGGGTTGGCTTCCCCAAGCGTGCCGACGCCTTGGTCCCACTCCTGGAGGAGAACAGCCCGGATCTCGACCTCGGTCAGGGGCACTTCAGCATCGAGATAGAGCGACAGAAGCTGGTGAGCTTCGGTTATCTGGCTCCGCTTTATCGCAACCAAGGCCTCGATCCACATGGAGACTTCTCCCGGACCACGACGCCACGGAAAGGGGAAGCGGTTCAATGCCTCCTGGGCTTGCTCTGGCTCCTCAGCCCCGATCCAGCCCAATGCCTCATGGAGGGCGAGATGCAAGTATACCGGGTAGATCTTGCGCGCTTCCCGAGCCGTTGCCGCCGCGCCGCGCCATTCACCGTCATGTTCGAGCAGTAACACATCTGCCAGCGCGGCCTGACGGCCGACATCTACCTGTCCGCTCGCCCAATGGCAGATCTGTTTGAGCAGATCGCGACTAGGCTGTGCCGCCGCAAAAATCAGAGCTTCGTCGATTAACCTCCCCCCACCTATGCTCTCCTCGGAACGCTCCGCGCCGCGGAGCAGCACCTCAACGGCCTCCTCAGGGCGACCTAGCTGCATTAGGCACATTCCAAGAAGCTGGTAGACCGTATACAGGTTTTTCGATGGGTCCACACGATCTACCGCTGTGCGCGCGACATCGACTGCCGCCTTCGGCCCCATTGTTTCGCGGACGAGTTGGACCCACAGCACCCAAGGGTGTGAGTGGTCCTGTCCCTCTGTCGCACGCTCGGCGTGAGGCAGTGCAGTCTCCAAGTCGTCCCGCGCCCCGCGCTGCTTCAATCGCTTTGCGTACGAAAATTCAACTCCGGCCGTGCCAGGTTCTGCGAGATACGCGCCGAGAAGAGTAATCTGCGCGTTCAGTTCTTCGTCGCTGGCGGAGTTGCGAAAGCTCCAACCGTAGGCTCGTTCCATATAGCCTCGCACTCTGCGCAGCGCCGTCGCCAGCAGGTCGGGAGCCTCGGCCTCCCCGAGGTGGTACCGTGCGCCCGAGAGGCGGCGCGTTAGCTCGGCGTCGCTGAGGTGGTTGCAGTCGGCGTTGTGGAGCGGCCTCGCGTACCATGCCCCGGCGAGACGGTGGGCGTCGCGCCACGCCTTAGGCTCAGCTTGGAGGCGCAGCGCCTCCACCTCGCGCGCGGCCGGATGCACGTCGTAGCGGTTCGACCGATGCTCCAGCAGAAACCGATCCTGGAGCGCCCACACGGCCTCCCGCACGTCGTCGAGCGGCTCGCCCACGGCTTCGATCAGCCCGAACGAGGCGGGCTCGCGCACCACCGACAGGTCGCGGAGCAATCGCTTCGCCGCGTCGGTCAGCCCCTCCGTCGCCTTCGCCAGCAGGGCGCGCTCCACCTGGTCCGTCAGGCGCGGGTCCGCCGGCGCCTCCGGCACGTCGCCCGGAGGACCCAAGAGGGCCTCCAGCGGCGACGAGCGGAGCAGCGTCCCCAGCAGCCGCAGCACACGCGGGTTGCCGCCGAGCCGGCGCACGATCTCCAGCCGCCGGTCGTCCGGGAACCGTCCCGCCGCATCGCCGCCTCCGCAGGCGTCGAGCACGATGCGCACGAGATCGTCCACCTCGGAGGGGCGCTGGAGAAGCTCCTGGTGAAACGGCTCCGTCCAGGTCGGGTCGAACTGTCGGTTCGTGACCAGCCAGAGCGCACCCTCCCCCGGCGCGGTCTGCGCGAGCGCCCGGAGCTTGTCCCCCAGCGGCGTTACCGGGCGCCCGCTCTCGTCCAGCAGCCGCTGCGCCTCGTCGATCACTACGAGTGCGCCCTCCCGCAGCAGCAGGTTCAGGGCCGCCTTCAGGCTTGGCTCCGCCTCTACGCGAGCCGCGAGGTCGGTCCCCTCCAGCGCCTCCGCCAGCGCGGCCCGCATCTCTGCGTCCAGATCCGTCGGCGCCAGCGGCACCTCAATCCGCACGGCCGGCCGGCCTTCGTGTTCGGCCCGGCGGAGCAGCGGGATTGCCACCTTGTCCGTCTTGCCCAACCCCGAGAAGCCGGTTAGGATCGCCGCTCGCTCCCCGCGCTCCCACCACGACGCCCACAGATCCTCCGCCACACGCTGGCGCTCGGCGCCGTCGATGAGGAGAGGGAGCGTCGTCGGCATGCTCGTCGGTGGAACGCGAAGCCGCAGGATAGAGCCGGCTTGTTCAGGAAACCGCACACTCCGCCGCGCATCCGTCTCGCAACGCAAACGGCAGCCCGACGATACCGATCCGAGACGTTCGGATGGACCGCTTCTGCATCTGCGAAGGAAGCCCCAGCCTTGCAGCCCAAAGAGTCCACCTAAAGGTCCAGCCACAGCTTGGAGGGCTACGTCGAGTGGGTGACCGGCCGATCTTTTCGGTGGCCGCCGCGTTGGTCGGGGCATGGACCCGATCCTCCACCGTTACCGCGCGGCCATCCTGGACATCGCCGCGCGCCACGGCGTCCAGAGCGTCCGCGTGTTTGGCTCGCGCGCGCGCGGGGCGGCGCGCGACGACAGCGACGTGGACCTGCTCATCGAGCCGGGTAGACCCCGCCCGTTCTTCTTCCCGGGCGGGCTCGTCGCCGACCTCGAAGCGCTGCTCGGACGGCGCGTTGACGTGGTCACGCTCGACGCGCTGGAGCCTAGGGCGCGTGGGGCGATTCAGGCCGAGGCCCGCCTGCTGTGACCGACCGCCTCTACCTCGATCACATCCTGAGCCGGATCGACCGGATCGTCCGCTACACCGAGGCCGGTCGAGACGGATTCCTCCGGGACGAGAAGACGCAGGACGCCGTCGTGCGCAATGTCCAGACACTGGCGGAGTCGACGCAGCGACTCTCCGACGAGATCAAGGCGAGGAATCCCGAGATCGATTGGCGAGCGATCTCGGGCTTCCGCAACGTGGTCGTCCACAACTATCTCGGTCTGGATCCGGAACAGGTCTGGGCCATCGTCGAACACGACCTCCCCGTTCTGAGAGACGTGGTCGTCCGCATGCGCGCCGAGACGGCCGACTGACTCCCGGCTTACCGACCCCCCGCTACGCGTAGGCCTCCATCGGGGGGCACGAGCAGACCAGGTTCCGGTCGCCGAACGCGTTGTCGACACGAGCCGTGCTCGGCCAGAACTTGGCGGCGCGCAAGCCGTCGGTGGGGAAGGCGGCTTGGCTCCGCGAGTACGGGTGCGTCCAGTCGTCGGCCGTCACCTCGGCGACCGTGTGGGGCGCCATCTTCAGGACGTTGTCGTCGGCGTCGGCGGTGCCCAGCTCGAGCTCCTGGATCTCGGTCCGGATCGCGATCATGGCGTCGCAGAACCGGTCGAGCTCGGCCTTCGACTCGGACTCGGTCGGCTCCACCATCAGCGTGCCCGTGACGGGCCACGACATCGTCGGCGCGTGGAAGCCGTAGTCGATCAGCCGCTTGGCGATGTCCTCGGCCCCCACGCCGACGGCCTGGAACGGGCGGACGTCGAGGATGAACTCGTGGGCGACGTAGCCGTTGGGCCCGCGGTAGAGGACGTCGTAGTGACCGTCGAGCCGCCGCGCCATGTAGTTGGCGTTGAGGATGGCCGTCTGGCTGGCGCGCCGGAGCCCGTCGGCGCCCATCATCGCGATGTAGGCCCACGAGATGAGCAGCACGAGCGCTGAGCCGTAGGGCGCCGCCGCGACCGGCCCGATGGCGTCGTCGCCGCCCGTCGGGACGACCGGGTGGCCGGGCAGGAACGGCGCCAGCGCCTCGACCACGCCGATGGGCCCCATGCCGGGGCCGCCGCCGCCGTGGGGGATGGCGAACGTCTTGTGCAGGTTGAGGTGGCACACGTCCATCCCGAAGTCGCCCGGCCGGCACAGCCCGACCATCGCGTTCAGGTTCGCCCCGTCCATGTAGACCATCCCGCCGTTCTCGTGGACGACGTCGGCGATCTCCCGGATCGTCCGCTCGAAGACGCCGTGCGTGGACGGGTAGGTGATCATCAACGCCGCCAGTCTGGGGGCGTGCTGCTCGGCCTTGGCCCGCAAGTCGTCCATGTCGACCTCACCCTTGTCCGTGACCTTGACGGCCACCACGTCCATCCCGGCCATGACGGCGGACGCGGGGTTGGTGCCGTGCGCCGAGGTCGGGATCAGGCAGACCGTCCGGGCGTCGTCGCCGCGCGAGCGGTGGTAGGCGCGGATCGTGAGCAAGCCCGCGTACTCGCCCTGGGCGCCCGAGTTGGGCTGGAGCGAGACGGCGTCGAACCCGGTGATCTCGGCGAGCCACTCCTCCAACGTGTCGACGATCTCCTCGTAGCCCTCCGTCTGGTCGTCCGGTGCGAACGGGTGGACGTGGGCGAAGCCGGGGAACGTGACCGGCATCATCTCGGCGGTCGCGTTGAGCTTCATCGTGCACGAGCCGAGCGGGATCATGCCGTGGACGAGTGACAGGTCGCGGTTCTCCAACTTCTTGAGGTACCGGAGCATCTCGTGCTCGCTGTGGTAGCGCTCGAACGTCGGGTGCTCGAGGAACGGCGTCGTCCGCGCCAGCGGGCCGTCGTAGCCGTCGCCGTCGGCCTCGGGCATGAGCGAGCCGCCGAAGGCGTCGACCACGTCGGCGAGGTCGGCGTCGGTCACGGTCTCGTCCAAGGCGACGCCGACCGTCCCATCGGCGTAGCGGCGCAGGTTGATGTCGTGCTCGTCACGCGCCACGGCGACCGCGTCCAGCCCATCGGCCGGGCGGACGCGCAGGGTGTCGAAGAAGGCGTCGTGGATCACTTGGTGGCCGGCCGCCCGGAGCGCCTCCGCCAGCCGCCGCGCCTGCCCGTGGACGTACTTCGCGATCGCCGTCAGCCCGTCGGGCCCGTGGTAGACCGCGTAGAAGCCGGCGATGTTGGCGAGCAGCACCTGGGCCGTGCAGATGTTGGACGTCGCCTTCTCGCGGCGGATGTGCTGCTCGCGCGTCTGCAACGCCATCCGGAGCGCCGTGTCGCCCAGCCGGTCCTGGCTCACGCCGATGATGCGGCCGGGGATCTTGCGCGCGAACCCGTCCGTCGTGGCGAAGAACGCGGCGTGGGGGCCGCCGAACCCCATCGGGACGCCGAACCGCTGACTGCTGCCGAGGGCCACGTCTGCGCCCCAGGTCCCGGGCGCCTCGATGAGCGTGAGCGCGAGCAGGTCCGTCGCCACGGCGAGGTAGCCATCGACGCCGTGGACGGCGTCCGCGACCACGCTGTAGTCGACGATCTCGCCGTCGGTCGTCGGGTACTGGACGAGCGCGCCGATCAGGTCGTCGGTCGGCGTGTAGCCCGCGACGTCGGTCACGACGACGTCGATGCCGACCGGTTGGGCCCGCATCCGGACCACGGCGATGGTCTGCGGGTGGCACCGCGCGTCGACGACGAACGTGGACCGCTTGCCGCGGTGGGCACCGGCGAACATCGACATGGCCTCGGCTGCGGCCGTGCCCTCGTCGAGCAGGCTGGCGTTGGCGACCGGCAGGCCGGTCAGGTCGCCCACGACCGTCTGGAAGTTGAGGAGCGCCTCCAGCCGGCCTTGGGCGATCTCGGCCTGGTACGGCGTGTACTGCGTGTACCAGCCCGGATTCTCGAGCACGTTGCGCTGGATGACCGGCGGCAGCAGCGTCCCGTGGTAGCCCATCCCGATGTAGCTCCGGGCGGTCTCGTTGAGCGCGGCGAGGTCGGCCAGCTCGTCGAGCAGCTCGCGCTCGGACCGGGCGTCGGGCAGGTCGAGCGGCCGGTCGAGCTGGATGTCGGCCGGGACGGCGGCGGCGCTCAGGGCGTCGAGCGAGTCGAACCCGAGCGTCGCCAGCATCTCGGCGCGCTCGGCGTCGGTGGGTCCGAGGTGGCGGTCGGCGAAGCGGTCGGGGTGGGCGGCGGTGCGGGCGAGCGTCTCCATCGGGTCCGGGGAAGGGGGGAGGACCGACGGTACGTCGGATCTGCGGCCGGCGGTCCGCCTCACGGGGACTTCGACGTGGCCGTCCGAGCCCTCCGGTTGCGACGAGGTCGAGGGTTCAGGGTTCGGGGTTCGCTCAGGTGCGGGTCCTTTGCGAACCCCGAACCCTGAACCTCAGCCATCTCCCCTTACGCCTCGGCCTGCTCGCGGCGGCGGAGCGCCAGGAACGCCTCCTGGGCCGCCTTCTGCTCGGCCCCCTTTTTGGAACGGTCGACGCCCTCGCCCGCCCGCTTGCCCTCGACGACGGCGGCCACCGTGAACGTGCGGTCGTGGCTCGGGCCCTCCTCCGAGACCACCTCGTAGGTCGGCTGCTCCAGCCCGAGCCCCTGGACGTATTCCAGGAGCCGGCTCTTGTGGTTGCTCTTGTCGGCCGCGGCCTCCTCCAGGCTCACGCACCGGTCGAGCACGGTGCACACGAACCGGCGCGCGGCGCCGAACCCGAGGTCGAGGTAGAGGGCGCCGACGATGGCCTCGAACGCGTCGGCCAGGATGGTCTGGTTGGACCGGCCCTCCGAGCCGTCCATGTTCTCGCTCATCAGGATGAGCGGGCCGAGCCCGATGGCGTCGGCGAAGCCGGCGAGCGCCTTCCCGTTGACAATCGTCGCCCGGGTCCGCGTGAGCAGGCCCTCGGCGCGGTCGGGGAACCGGGTGTACAGGACCTCGGCCACGATGGCGCCCAGCACGGCGTCGCCCAGGAACTCCAAGCGCTCGTTCGACTCGGTGCCGTCGGTCGTCAGCCCGCGGAACAGCGAGCGGTGGCGGAGCGCGTGCTCGTAGAGGTCGAGGTCGCCGATGGGCATCCCCACCAAGGCTTCGACGTCGCGCCGGGCCACGCCCCGGTCGGTGACCTCGTCGACGGCCGGCGCCGGGCCTGCGTCGGGGACTCGGAACGCGCCTAGCCAGGACCGCACCAGGCGGGCACTGCGGCGCAGAGTTCCGGAGGTCGACATAAGGGACGAGGGTGAACCCGGAATCTCCCCAACCCCGGCCGAGCGCGCAACCGGAACGTCCCGGTTTTCCAACGGGGGCCGGGCACGTTGCGCGAGTGGCGTCCATCCGACGCGTTGAAGACGCACGGAACCCCGCTCCGCCCGACTCGCTCAACCTCCCAGGGATATCGCACACTCACCAGAAGGAGTCCCCGAAAGCAGGAATCGACACATCCTGAGCTGTCAAAGGCATGTCCTGAGCGGAACTGAAGGGATCTCGACGCGCTGGGGACGACCACGAGGTGTCCTGATGGGCGTCGAGATCCTTCGACTCCGGCCGCCGACGGCCTCCGCTCAGGATGACTCTGTGGGGGATGTTGGGAGAACGCGATAGCCCTGCTCAACCTCCCGGACTTGCCGCTCCCGCCCATGCCCACCACCGTCAACCCGGCCACCGAGGCCGAGATCGCGACCTACGACCGCCTGTCCGCCGCCGGCCTCGACGCCGCGCTCGGCCGGGCCGCCGACGCGTTCGAGGCCCACCGCCAGACGACGTTCGCCGACCGGGCCGTCGCCATGCGCCGGCTGGCCGGCCTGCTGGACGACCAGAAGGACGACCTCGGCCGGCTGATGACGACCGAGATGGGCAAGCCGCTCGGCCAGGCCGTCGCCGAGGCCGAGAAGTGCGCCTGGGTGTGCCGCTACTACGCCGAGCACGCCGAGCGCTTCCTGGCCGACGAGCTGCGCGAGACCGAGGCGACGCGGTCGTTCGTGGCCTACCTGCCGTTGGGGCCGGTCCTGGCCATCATGCCGTGGAACTTCCCGTTCTGGCAGGCCTTCCGCTTTGCCGCGCCGACCGTCATGGCCGGCGGCGTCGGCCTCCTCAAGCACGCCGAGGCCGTGCTCGGGTGTGGCGACCGGATGGCGGCGCTGTTCCGCGAGGCCGGCTTCGCCGACGGCGTCTTCCAACACGTCATCCTCGACCACGACCAGACGGCCACGGCCATCGCCGACGACCGCGTCCGCGCCGTCACGCTGACCGGCAGCGAGCAAGCCGGCCGCATCGTCGCCCAGCAGGCGGGCGCGGCGCTCAAGCCGAGCGTGCTGGAGCTCGGCGGCACCGACGCCTTCGTGGTCCTGGCGGACGCCGACCTCGACCGAGCCGTCGAGACGGGCGTCCGGGCGCGGACTCAGAACAACGGCCAGTCGTGCATCGCGGCCAAGCGGTTCATCTTGGAACGGCCGATCGCGGCCGAGTACACGCGCCGGTTCGTCGAGCGGATGGAGGCGCTCACCGTCGGCGACCCGACGACCGACGTCGACCTCGGACCGCTCGCCCGCGCCGACTTGCGCGAGACGGTGCAGGACCAGGTCGACCGGGCCGTCGCCGACGGCGCCGAGGTCCTGTGCGGCGGCGCCATCCCCGACGGCACCGGCTTCTACTACCCGCCGACCGTGCTCGGCGGCGTGGCCCGAGGGACGGTCGCCTTCGAGGAGGAGATCTTCGGACCCGTCGCCTCGCTCACCGTGGCCGACGACGCCGAGGACGCGGTCCGCCTGGCAAACGCAACGCGGTTCGGGCTCGGCGGCAGCGTGTGGACGCGGGACCCCGAGCGAGGCGAGCACGTCGCGCGCCAGATCCGCTCCGGCGCCGTGTTCGTCAACGAGATGACGAAGAGCCACCCGAACCTCCCGTTCGGCGGGATCGGCGCCTCGGGCTACGGCCGCGAGCTCGGCCGCCCCGGCATCCGCGCGTTCGTCAATGCCAAGACGATCTGGGTCGAGTGACCGCGGCGCGGGGGCCGAATGGGCCCGCCGTCGCTCGTGGTGTCTTCGCACGTGAGCACGCCAGGCCTCGGCCTTGTCGGGTCAATGGTCTATTCTGCCTTATAAAATCAAGTCATACAAAGAATAAAAGCGCTTCCGATGGGCAGGAAGCGCTTTTGGCCTTATAGGCCATCATGGCGGCTTCCGTTTGGCGCCTACTTGGGGGACGCGTTCGCGCGCCCTTCACGGCGGCTGGGTGGCCCGGCCACGACGAGCGGTGCGAGCGCGCTCCCGCTCCCTCGCTCCCATGCCGCGCTCCCTCACCTCGCCCGCCGACCACCACGACGCCTGCGGCGTCGGCTTCGTGGCCACGTTGACCAACCTGCCGTCGCACGACATCGTGGCGAAGGGGCTGGAGATCCTGGCCCGCCTCGACCACCGCGGGGCCATCGGGGCCGACGGCGAGACGGGCGACGGGTGCGGGATCACGGTCCAACTGCCGGACGCCTTCTTGCACGCCGTCGCGGGCGAGGCCGGCGTCGAGCTTCCGCCCCAGGGCGACTACGCGCTCGGCACGGTCTTCTTGCCCGCCGACGCCGTCGAGACCGGCCGGGCCATCGTCGAGCGCGTCTTGCGCGAGGAGCGGATCCCCGTCCTCTGGTGGCGAGCGGTGCCGACGGTGGCCGACGTGCCCGGCCCCATCGCGCGGCAGTCGCAGCCGGCCGTCGCCCAGGTCGTCGTCGCCCGGCCGGACGGCATCGAGCGGGGGGCCGACTTCGAGCGGGCGCTCTACCTCGCGCGCCGCCGGATCGAGCGGGAGGTCGGGCTCGGCGACCCGTTCCAGATGGTCGCCTTGTCGTCGCGGACGACCGTCTACAAGGGGATGCTGACGCCGGCCCAGCTCGCCGCGTTCTACCCCGACCTGGGCGACCCGCGGTTCAAGAGCGCGCTCGCGATGGTCCACTCGCGGTTCTCGACGAACACGCTGCCGCAGTGGCCGCTCGCCCAGCCGTTCCGGACGCTGTGCCACAACGGCGAGATCAACACGATCCGCGGCAACCGGACCGCCTGGCGCTCGCGCGAGGCCGCCTTCTTCTCGTCCGCCTTCGGCCGCCGCCTCAAGGACGTCCTGCCGACGCTCGCCGAGGGCGACAGCGACTCGAAGTCGCTCGACGGCGCGCTCGAGCTGTTGGTCCACGCCGGGTGGCCGCTGCCGCAGGCCGTGATGGCGCTTGTCCCCGAGGCCTGGGAGCACGCGCCCGACCTGGACCCGGCGCGGCGGGCGTTCTACGACGCGTTCGCGTGCGCGCTCGAGCCGTGGGACGGGCCGGCCACGATCCAGTTTACCGACGGCGAGGTGCTGGGCGCGGTCCTGGACCGGAACGGACTGAGGCCCTCGCGCTACGTCGTGACCTCGGACCGACTCGTCGTGCTGGCGTCCGAGACGGGCGTGCTCGACCTCGACCCGGCGACCGTCATCGAGAAGGGGCGGCTGGAGCCTGGCAAGATGCTGCTGATCGACCTGGGCGAGGGGCGGATCATCGGCGACGACGAGCTCAAGGCCGGCCTGGCGACCGACCAGCCGTACGACGCCTGGCTCGCCCGCCACCTCGTCCGCCTGGCCGACCTCCCGCCCGTTGCCGAGACCGGCGAGACGAGCGCGGCCTCACCCAAGACGTCCCCTCTCCCCACGGGAGAGGGACAGAGCCTGCCCCGGACCCGATCCGGGGGTGAGGGGGACGCCCGCGGCCTCGACGCCCGCCTCCGGCTGTTCGGCGTCACCCAGGAGGACCTCGGCCTGTTGATCCCACCGCTGGCGGGCGGCGCCGAGGCCCTCGGCTCGATGGGCGACGACACGCCGCTCGCGGTGCTGAGCGACCGCCCGCGCCTGCTGTTCGACCGCGTCCGCCAGCGGTTCGCCCAGGTCACCAACCCGCCGCTCGACGCCATCCGCGAGCACGCGGTCACATCGCTGATTACCCACCTCGGGGAGGCCCAGAACGTGCTCGAGCCGGGGCCCGAGATGTGCCGCCGGCTCCGCCTCGACCAGCCCGTCCTGACGCCCGCCGATCTGGCTCGCGTCCGCGCGTTCGGCGAGACCGACCCGGCCTTCCGGACGACCACCCTCGATGCGACGTTGGGCGCGGACGAGACGCTGGCGCAGGCCACCGACCGGCTGGTGGCGGAGGCGGTCGCCGCCATCGACCGACGGGCCACCATTCTGGTCGTGTCCGACGTCGCCGCGACGCCCGAGCGCCCGCCGGTCCCGTCGCTGCTGGCGACCGGCGCCGTCCACCACGGCCTCATCCGGCGCGGGGTGCGGACGTTCGCCGAGATCGTCGTCGAGACCGGCGAGGCCCGCGAGGTCCACCACGTCGCCGCGCTCGTCGGCTACGGCGCCGCGGCCGTCTGCCCGACGCTGCTGGTCGACGTCGTCCGTCACCTCGCCGAGACCGGTCGCGTCGACGGCGACCCGGACGCGGCCGTCGCCCGGACGGTCAAGGCGCTGGGGAAGGGGCTGCTGAAGGTGCTGTCGAAGATGGGCATCTCGACGGTCCGCAGCTACCAGGGCGCCCAGACGTTCGAGATCTTGGGCCTGGCCGACGAGGTGGTCGAGGTCGCGTTCGAGGGTACGCCGTCGCGCATCGGCGGGGCCGGCTTCGCCGAACTCGAAGCCGAGGTGCGGGCTCGCGCCGCCGCCGTCGACGGGCCGATCGACGTGGGCGGGCGCTACCAGTGGCGCCGCGGTGGCGAGCGTCACGCCTGGGGCCCGACGGCCATCGTCCGCCTGCAAGAGGCCGTCCGCCCCGACGCCTCCGACGCCCAGCGCCACGCCTCGTTCGCCGCCTTCTCCGCCGCCGTCGACGACCTCTCGACGCGCCGGTCGACGTTGCGCAGCCTGCTCGATTGGGTCGAGGCCGAGGCGCCGCTCGACCCCACGGCCGTCGAGCCGTGGACGGCCATCGCGACCCGGTTCAAGACGGGCGCCATGTCGTACGGGTCGATCTCGCGCGAGGCCCACGAGGCGCTGGCGGTGGCGATGAACCGGCTGGGCGGCAAGAGCAACACGGGCGAGGGCGGTGAGGCGCCGGCGCGGCACGCCCGCGCCCACCCGGCGCGGAGCCGGATCAAGCAGATCGCGTCCGGCCGGTTCGGCGTCACGGCCGAGTACCTCGCGGCGGCCGACGAGCTCCAGATCAAGATGGCCCAGGGCGCCAAGCCCGGCGAGGGCGGCCAGCTCCCCGGCTTCAAGGTCGTCGGCGACATCGCGGTCACGCGGCACGCGACGCCGGGCGTCGGGCTGATCTCGCCGCCGCCGCACCACGACATCTACTCCATCGAGGACCTCGCCCAGCTCATCTTCGACCTCAAGACGGTCAACCCGGCCGCGCGCGTGAGCGTCAAGCTGGTGTCGGAGGCCGGCATCGGGACGATCGCGGCGGGCGTGGCCAAGGCCGGGGCCGACACGATCCTGGTCTCGGGCTCGGACGGCGGGACGGGCGCGGCGGCCCAGACGTCGATCGCCCACGCGGGCCTGCCGTGGGAGCTCGGGCTGGCCGAGGTCCAGCAGGCCCTGTGCGCGACGGGCCTGCGCGAGCGGGTCCGGCTCGAAGTCGACGGCCACCTCAAGACGGGCCGCGACGTCGTGATCGGGGCGTTGCTCGGCGCCGACGAGTTCGGGTTCGCGACGGCGCCGTTGGTGGCGATGGGCTGCATCATGATGCGGAAGTGCCACCTCAACGCCTGCCCCGTCGGCATCGCGACCCAGGACCCGACGCTGCGGTCCCACTTCGCGGGGACGCCCGAGCACGTCGTCGAGTACCTCCACGCCGTGGCCGAGGACGTCCGCCAGATCCTGGCCCGGCTCGGGCTGGCGTCGCTGCCCCAGGCTCGGGGCCGCGTCGACCTGTTGCGCGCAGCGCCCGCCGCTGCCCGAGCCGGACTCGATCTCGGCGCCGTGCTCGCCCACGTCCCCACACCCGACGTCCTCCTTCCGTACGCCGGTCGGTCGCAGGCCGGGCCCGTGTCGCCGGCCGTCCGCCAGCAGGCGCGCCGCTCGATCCTGGACGCGCTCGACGCGGGCGAGCGGACCGAGGTCGAACTCGACATCCGCAACTCGGACCGTGCGTTTGGGACCCGGATCAGCGGCGAGATCGCGCGCCGCACCGTCGCCGGAGCCGCTCCCCTGGCCGACGACACCGTCGTGGTCCGGGCGTGCGGCTCGGCCGGCCAGAGCCTGGGCGCCTTCGGCGCGCAGGGGTTGACGATCCGGCTCGAAGGCGACGCGAACGACTACGTCGGGAAGGGGCTGTCGGGCGCGCGGATCGTGATCGTCCCGCCGGCCACGTCGCCGTTCGTGGCGAGCGAGCAGGTGCTGATCGGGAATGTGGCGCTGTACGGGGCGACGTCGGGCGCGCTGTTCGCGGCGGGCCGGGCCGGCGAGCGGTTCGCCGTCCGCAACAGCGGGGCGACGGCCGTGGTCGAGGGCGTGGGCGACCACGCCTGCGAGTACATGACGGGCGGAACGGCGGTCATCCTCGGGCCGACGGGCCGCAACGTGGCTGCCGGCATGAGCGGCGGGACGGCCTACGTGCTCGACGTCGACGGCGAGTTCGTCGCGCGCCGCGTCAACCCGGAGACCGTCGACCTGCTGCCGGTCGCTCGGGGCTCGGCCGAGGCCGACACGCTCCGCCACCTCGTCGAGGCACACGCGGCCGAGACTGGCAGCGCGCTCGCCCGCGACCTCCTGGCCGACTGGCCGGCCGCGCTCCGCCGGTTTGTCCTCGTCTTCCCGACCGAGTACCGCCGCGCGCTCGCGGCCCAGGCCGGCGCCCCAGTCGAGCACGCCCCCGACCGTGAGGGGAAGAGTGCGGGGGAAGGGGGTGTGGGAGTGAGAGGATCGCGGCCGACTGCCGACCCGGCCCCTGCGTGACGCGACGAACGCGACCTCGCCTGAGAGGTCCCCATTCCACACCCCCACACTCCCTCCTCCGTGTCGTTCGACTTTCTCGCCCTCTCGCGCCGCACGGCACCGCGTCGGCCCGTCGCCGAGCGGCTGGCCGACGACCTCCCCGTCGAGTTGCCGCTGCTCGCGTCCGACGTGACGACGCAGGCGCGGCGGTGCATGGACTGCGGCGTCCCCTTCTGCGAGTCCGGCTGCCCGCTCGGCAATCCGATCCCCGCCTTCAACGAGGCCGTCCGCGACGAGCGCTGGCGCGAGGCGTTCGACCTCCTGAGCGCGACCAACAACTTCCCCGAGTTCACCGGGCGGATCTGCCCCGCGCCGTGCGAGTCGGCCTGCGTGCTGGGGCTGGTGGCCGAGCCGGTGACGATCGAGCAGATCGAGCGGACGATCGCGGAGACGGCGTTCGATGAGGGCTGGGTCACGCCCACGAGTGCGCCGGCGACGGGCCGGAGCGTGGCCGTGGTCGGAAGCGGCCCGGCCGGGCTGGCGGCGGCGGCCCAGCTCGCGAGCGTCGGCCACGCGGTGACCGTCTACGAGCGCGACGACACGCCCGGCGGGTTGCTCCGCTACGGCGTCCCCGACTTCAAGCTGAGCAAGGCCGTCGTCGACCGCCGGCTCGACGTGCTCCGGGCGTCGGGCGTGGCGTTCGCGTGCGGCGTCGAGATCGGGCGCAACCTGAGCTACGGCGACCTCCGCCAGCGCCACGACGCGGTCGTGCTGGCGACCGGGGCCACTCGCGCCCACGACCTGCCCGTGCCCGGCCGCGAGCTGGACGGCGTCCACACGGCGTGGGACTTCCTGGCCGGCCACGCCAGGTGGACAGCCGGCGGCGAGGCCCCGACGATCTCAGCAGAGGGCAAGCGCGTCGTTGTGATCGGCGGGGGCGACACGGCATCCGACTGCATCGGCGTGGCCCACCGGCAGGGCGCGGCGTCGGTCGTCAGCTTCCAGATCACCGACAAACCGCCGGAGCGGGTCGAGCGCGGGTCGGCGTGGCCGTTCCGGAGCCCGGCGCTGAGCACGTCGTCGTCGCACGAGGAGGGCGGCGACCGCGTGTGGTCCGTCGCCACGCAAGCGCTCGGCGGCGAGGGCACGGTCGCCAGCGTCCGCACGCTCGACGCCCGCGTCGACCTCTCGGACGGGTTCCGGGTCGAGACGCTCGACGGGACCGACCGCGTCTGGGATGCCGACTTGGTCGTGATCGCCATCGGCTACGCCGGGCCCGAGACCGCGGCGCTGGTCGAGCAGACGGCCGTCCGTCTCGACGGCCGCGGGCGGGTCGAGGCGACCGACTACGTCACGGCGGACCCGGGCGTGTTCGTGGCCGGCGACGCCCGGCGCGGCGCCTCGTTGGTGGTGTGGGCGCTGTCCGAAGGCCGCGAGGCCGCGCGCGCCGTCGACGTGTTCCTGCGCGGCGCCTCGCCGCTCCCGGCGAAGGGCGCCGGCGACCTGGCGTAGCGCGGCCGGGTCGATGTGTGGAGGACTCGTCCGGGCCGAGCCGCTACGCCACTTCCGAGTCTACTCGTGGCGGTCTGGGAGGGGGCGGCCCTGCGGTCTGGACTCGGCGTGCGGAGGTCGAGGTCTGATCATGCAAAGCACCTCACGAGGGGTCGTCCCCGCGAAGGCGCTGGCAAGGGATAGGGTTCGCACGGGACTCTGTCTCCGCCTCCGCCGCCCAACCCCCATCCCCGTCGTTCCCGCGCAGGCGGGGCCCCAGAGTGACGACCGTGGGCTCTCGACCGAACGGGGGGACGGAGGGGGACTCGCCTGGACCCGGGCATCGGTCCGCCGCGCCGCTCGATCCCTGGATCCCCGCCTGCGCGGGGATGACTCAAAATGAGAGGGTGAGCCAGGAGCGGAGACATCGACGTGGTGGCTTGTCCTCGCCAGTCGCACGCGCTCGTCGGGGATTCTTCCGCCGCCGCGCCGCGCGCGAGCGGCGCGGCCCTACCTTGCGGCCCGCTCTTTCACCCCGCCTCAGGTTCCGCGTTCGCGCGGACGAACAGGGAATCCGGTGACGCCGTCTCGGCCACTCCGGAGCTGTACCCGCAACTGTAGGCGGCCCGCCGTCGGTGCCGACGCCCGCGACCACTCTCTGCCCATCCGGAGCGAGGGGAAGGCCGGGGCCGAGCCGACGCACGCCAGCGACCGCTGGCCGGGCCGCGAGCCAGGAGACCTGCCTGAGCGCGACGCTCTCCACCGCCTCCGGGACCAGAGGCGCGGTGTCCCTCGACGCGGCCGTGCGGCCGTGCGCGTAGACCCCGTGCCTGCTTGAGGCGTGGGGTTTCTCATGCGCCTCCGCGCCCTCCTCCTGCTCCTGCTGCCGGCGACCGCCGCCGCGCAGCCGACCGCCCCCGACTCGACGTTGGGGCCCGTCACGGTAACCGCGGCTCGCGAGCCCGTGGCCACGGTCGAGGCGGCGTCGCGCGTGACCGTCATCGGCCGCGACGCCCTCGATGCAGCCGGCGCCACGACCGTCGTCGACGCCCTAGAGGCGCGGTCGGCCGTGTTCGTCAAGCGCTACGGGCCGGGCGGGCTCGCGAGCCTGTCGCTCCGGGGGACGGGCGCGGCCCAGACGCTCGTCCTGCTCGACGGCCACCGGATCGCCGACCCCCAGCTCGGCCAGCTCGACCTCGGCCTGCTGCCGGCCGGCGTCGTCGAGTCGGTCGAGGTGGCGCACGGGGCGGCGTCGGCGCTCTACGGGACCGACGGCATCGGGGGCGTGGTCCAGATCCGAACGCCCCACGCCGGTGAGCCGCGCGCTCGGCTCGACCTGCGGACGGGCGCCTGGGGCGAGCGCGGCGGCGCGCTTCTCCTGGCGGGCGGAGGTCCCGGCTTCTCGGCCGTCGTCGCCGTCGACCACGACCGGGCCACTGGCGACTACCTCTACGTCGACTCGACGCGGTTCGACCCGGCCACCCAGTCGGTCGGCGTGACGGCGCCGCGCGCGAACGCCGACGTCCGCCGCGACGCGCTGTTCGGGCGGATCGCCAGCGAGGCGGGCCGGTGGCGCGGCACGGCCGGGCTGCTGGCGACCGACGCCGAGCGGGGCCTCTTCGCGTTCTCGGGCGTCTCCCAGGCGAGGCAGACCGACCGCGCCGTCCGCTTGTGGACCGACCACGCCGTCTGGCTCGGAAGCACGCGGCTCCGCGTCGGCGGGCTGGCCCAGCTCGCGTCGCTCCGCTACCTCAGCCCGGCGTCGGGACTCGATGACACGGGGCGGACGCAGGCGGCGTCGCTCCGCGTCGAGGCCGACCGGGCACTCCGCGTCGGCGGCGGGACGTGGCACCTCGCAGCGGGCGTCGAGGCCCGCGGCGGACGCGCCGAGCATCCCAGCCTGACCGACGACGCCGACGAGACGGCGCTGGCGGCGTTCGCGAGCGCCGTCGTCCAGCACGGCGTTTTTCGAGCGTACCCGGCGGTCCGCCTGGACCGGGTCGCGGCGCCGACCGGCGAGACGCTGGCGGCGCTCAGCCCGCAGCTCGGCCTCAACGTGCACGCGCTGCCGGGGCTGTGGCTGAAGGCGAGCGCCGGCCGGGCCTTCCGCGCGCCCACCTTCAACGACCGCTTCTGGCAGCCCGGCGGCGACCCCGGCCTGCGCCCCGAGCGCGGGTGGACGGCCGACGCGGGCGCCGCCGCCGAGGCGCGGCTCGGCGTGGCGACGCTCGCGGCCGAGGCCACGGCGTTCGCCAGCGCGCTGGGCGACCAGATCGTCTGGCGCCCCGGCCGGTTCGACGACGGCTTCTACTGGGCGCCCCGCAACGTCGGGGCCACGCGGACGCGCGGGGCTGAGCTCTCGGGCCGCCTCCGCGTGGCCGGCGGCCAAGCGTGGCTGGAGACGGGCGCGCTGGCCACCTGGACCGACGCCCGGGACCGGACCGACCCCGAGGCGTCGTCCTTCGACCAGCGCCTGCTCTACGTCCCCGACCGCCTGGTCCGCGCCGACCTCGCGCTCGGCGTGGGCCCGCTCCGCCTCGACGCCGGGCTCGATCACACCGGTCGGCGCGCGACGTCCACCGACGGCTCGGCGTCGCTGGCGCCCACGACCGTCGTCGACGCCGGGCTCTCGGGCCGGCTCCGGGTCGGGCCCGCCGCCGCCGTGCTGGCGGTCCGCGTCGAGAATCTAGGGGACGCGCGGTACGCGCTCGTCCGCCAGTACCCCATGCCGCCGAGGCACGTCCGCGTGCGACTTACTCTCACCTCCCTGTAGCCATGTCCCGCTTGCTTCTCCTTCTCTGTGTGCTGCTCGCCGCGCCCGCAGAGGCACAGCCGTTCGACGCCTTTGTCGTGAGCCAGGGCGCATTCGGCGCGCAGAACAGTTCGGTCGTCAAAGTGTACGCTTTCACCGACGACACGACCGACCGCAGGATCTCACCACTTGCGACCGGCCGGATCTACACGCAAGGAGCCGAGATCATCGAGGGCCGGCTCTATCTCACGGCTGGCGATTCGTTCTCGGGCACGAGTCGGGTTGACGTTCTCGACATAGAGACAGGCGCGCTGGTCGGCCAGATCACGGAGGACATCCTGAACCCTCGCTACATCGCCAGGCAGCCCTTCCGTGAGAAGGCGTACGTCACGAACCAGGACTACTCCCCCGGGGGAACTTCCTTCGTGACACCCGTTGATCTAGCGACGAACGGGACGGGGGCGCCTATCGCAGTTGAGGGAACGCCGGAAGACGTGACCTTCGCTGGAGACCGGGCCTTCGTCGCGCTCGGCGCATTCGGAGGCCGCGACTCACTTGCTCTCCTTGACCCGTCAACAGATACGCTCGTGGGCTATGTAGACATCGGATGCGCCGCCCGGTTCGTGGTCGGGTCAGAGGACCGAGTCTGGGCAGTCTGCACGGACACCGATGAAGCTGTGGCCGTTGATGCCAGGTCGCTTGAAGTAGTCCAACGAGTCGCGTTCGGCTTCGAGATCGGTGACCCGAATGGCGTTGGGCAAGACGCCAGTTCGTTCAGCGAGTTCGCCGCCAGACGGGCTAGAGGGACTCGGGAAGGCCAGTACGTGGTCATCCCTTCCGCCCAAGGCCTCATCGTTCTGGAAGGCCCGACAGGCGAGTACGAGATCATCTCCATCGAGGGCACGGACACCCGCCCGATCACAGCGGTCGGGGCCCTCAACGATTTTCTCGGATTCGTCCTCGGCCGTCCTGATCCGGACAACCCGTTCGGGGCGAACGGGACCGTTACGGTCCACGACCGGGATGGCACACTCATCGAGACCTTCGAGGCGGGCGTCTTCCCGTCGTACGTCGCCACGAATCCGTTCCGCTTCGGCTCTTCTACAGAGGTCGCGACCGCGTCCAGCTTCGCCCTCACCCTCGCCGGCCCGCACCCCGCCCGTTCCCAGACGGCGCTCGCCCTCACGCTCGACCGCGCGGCCGACGTCCGCGTCGAGGTGTTTGACGTGCTCGGCCGGCCCGTGGCCCGTCTCGCGGAGGGCCCGCTCGGCGCCGGCACGCACCGCGTCGCCGTCGACGCGGGCGGGTGGCCGGCCGGGACCTACCTCGTGAGAGCGACCGCCGACGGACGCTCGGCCACGCTGGCGCTCGTCGTCGCCCGATGAGGATCGACCGCTGCTTCTGCTTCGACACGACGTTCGCCGGGCTGGCGGACGTCGCTCAAGAGACGGGCGCCGAGACGGTGCCCGAGCTCCAGGCCCACGCCCTGTTCGGCCAGAAGTGCCAGCTGTGCCACCCCTACGTCCGCCGGATGCTGCGGACCGGGCGGACCGTCTTCCACCAGATCGTGACCGAGGCCGACGAGCCGGAGCGGGTCGAGGACGGAGAGTAGAGGGTGCCGGCCGGGCTCTGTCCTCGGCTCCGCCCTCCTCTATTCTCCACCTCCCACTCTCCACCTCCCTCGTGACGCTCCTCTACATCTTCCCCCACCCCGACGACGAGTCGTTCGGCCCCGGCCCCGCCATCGCCCGGCAGGTCCGCGAGGGGCACGACGTCTCGATCCTGACGCTGACCAAGGGCGGGGCGACGACGGTCCGCCACGACCTCGACTTGTCGGTCGACGAGATGGGCGCGATCCGGGAGGAGGAGACGCAGGCCGCGGCCCAAGCGCTCGGCGCCGACGTCACCGTCCTCGACTTCCCCGACGGCGGGCTCGTCGACCTCGACCCCCGCGACCTCGAGCACGTCATCGAGCGCAAGATCCAAGCCGTCGGGCCGGACGTGGTGGTCACGTACGTGCACCACGGCAACAGCGGCCACGCCGACCACCTGGTGACGCACGCCGTCGTGAAGCGGGCGTACTGCGCGGCGTGCGACGAGATGGCCGGCCGGAGCCCGCGGCGGCTGGCGTTCTTCACGCTCGTCGACGGCGCCCTGGACGACGCGCCCGGCCACCTGCGCGGCACGCCGCGCGAGGACCTCGGCGCCCTCGTCACGTTCTCCGACGCCGACCGCGAGCGGGGCCGGGCCGCGCTCGACGCCTACGAGACCTACGCCGAGGTCGTCGCCGAGCACCGCCCGCTCGACCTGGTGGCCGACGGCGTTGGGTTCGTGCTGTTCCAGGAGGACCCCGACCCGCCGCTCGACAGCCTGACCGACGACCTCCACGACGAGGGCGACTAGAGAGAGAGGAGGGGGGACGTCGGCCACCCTTGGGACGCGCACACCCTGGACCCTCGCCAGACCGGCACGGAGCTTCCGAGCTTGGCACGAGTCGGCGCGGGCTCTCCATCTTCTACTCTCCACCCTCTACCCTCCACCCTCCACCCTCTACCCTCCACGTGACGCCTCTCGAAGTCGCCGGCAACGGGTTCACGCTGGCGTCGGTGTACCTCGCCCGCCGGAACAGCGTCCACACGTGGTGGACGGGGCTGGTGGCCGTCTCGCTCTACGGCGTGCTGTTCTTCGGCGTCCGGCTCTACGCCGACGTGGTGCTCCAGGTGTTCTTTTTCGGGACGTGCCTGGTCGGCTGGTGGCAGTGGACGCGCGGCGGGGCAGGGGGCGGCGAGCTCCCGATCTCGACGCTCACGGACCGGCAGCGGATGGCGGCCGGCGCGGCGGTCGTCGGCGCGGCGCTCTTTTTCGGGACCGCCTTCGGCCAGTTCACCGACGCCGCGCTGCCCTACGCCGACTCGTACATCCTGGGCGGCAGCGTCGTCGCCCAGCTGCTGATGATGCGGCGCAAGCGGGACCACTGGTGGATCTGGATCACGGTCGATGTCGTCGCCGTCGGGGTGTACGCGGCGAAGGAGCTCTACCTCACCTCGGCGGTCTACGCCGTCCTGCTGGCGCTGTGCGTGCAGGGCGTGGTCGGGTGGCGGCGGATCTACGCGGCCCAGGGGGTGGCCCCGGCCGATGCGGTACGCTAGCGGCCTGGTCGTCGGCACGTTCGCGCCGCTCCACCGCGGCCACCAGCTCGTGATCGAGACGGCGCTCGCGGCGTGCGACCACGTGACGGTGATGACGTGGGCGAACCCCGACCTCCCCACGATGCCGACGGCGGTCCGCGCCGGCTGGGTGCGGACGCTCTACCCGGACGTCGACGTCGTCGCGTTCGACGCCGGCGCCTGCCCGCCGGACGACGCGCCGGACGCGGTCCAGCAGGCGTTCACGGCCGCCCACCTGCCCCGCCCCGTCGACGCCGTGTTCACGAGCGAGCCCTACGGCGACGCCCTCGCCGAGCGGCTGGGCGCCGTCCACGTGGCCGTCGACCCCGAGCGCTCGCGCGTCCCGATCTCCGGCACCCAGATCCGCGCCGACGTCTGGGCCCACCGCGAGTGGCTCGACCCGCGCGTCCACGCCCACTTCGTTGAGAAGGTGGTCTTCCTGGGCGCCGAGTCGTCCGGCAAGAGCACGCTGGTGCAGGCCGTCGCCGCCGCGCTCGGCGAGCCGTCGGTGGAGGAGGTCGGGCGGACGCTGTGGGTCGAGGCCGGCGGCGACCTCCCCCTGGCCGACTACGTCCGGATCTGCCGCGAGCACGTCGCCCTGGAGGACGCGGCAGCCGAGCGGGCCCGGCGGTTCGTGGCCGTCGACACCAACGCGATCACGACGCAGCAGTACGCCTTCTTCTTTTTCGGCGAGTGCCCGCCCGAGGTCCAGGCCTACGCCGACCGGTGCCGCGAGCGCTACGCCCACGTGGTCGTCTGCGCGCCCGACATCCCGTTCGACCAGGACGGGACGCGCGTCCATCCCCAGGTGCAGCAGTACCAGGACGGCGCCATCCGCAACGACTTGACGATCCGCGGCATCCCGTACGCCGTCGTCGGCGGAGCGCTCGACGAGCGGGTGGCCACCGTCCGTCGGCTTATTGAAGCGTGAGTGCCGCTCCAAACCCCGAGCGGCCGTCCCCGCGATGGGAGACGGCCGCTCGGGGTCTAGCGTGGGCGGAGGTCAGTCGGAGAGCCCGGCGATCTCGCCCGTGTCGACGTCGGCGCGGTAGCGCTGGCCGCCGATCGCGATCTCGGCGACGCGGTCGCCCTGGCCGTCGGTCGGGAACGTGATGGTGAACGCCTGGTCGATCTCGACCGTCGTGGTCTCGCCGCCCCGAGGCGTCCGGGTGAGCGTCGCGCGCAGCGTGCCCGAGATGGTCCCAGCGACGGCCTGGCGCCAGCGGCGGACGACCACGCGCGGGCCCTGGACGCCGTCCAGCGTTGCGTCGAGCTGGGAGTCCACCGTGCGGACGCCGCGGCGTCCGCGCAGCGTGTCGCTGGCCGCCCGCTGGACGGTCCCGTCGACGGTCACCAGGTCCTGATCGAGGTCGGTGACGGCGAGGGCCGCGGTGAGCGCGTCGAGCGCGTGGACGCCGCGCGGCGACCGGAACACGCTGGAGCCGGACAAGACGTCGACCTCGGCGCTCGCGGCGCCCTCACGGTCGGGCAGTGGCTGGCCGTCGGCGTCGAAGAAGCGGTAGGTCTTGGTCCGCTCGAAGGCGGCGTAGAAGCGGCCGTCGGGGTCGCCGCGCTCGCAGTCGGCGACGGCGGTCCAGGTGGCGGAGGCCTCGTCGTAGGTCCGGTCGGCGTCGCAGCCGGGGCGCTCGCCAGGGTACCGGGCGACGGCGTTGGCGGGGGCCGCGAGCGAGGCGGACGCGGCGGCGTCTTCCAGGAGGCCGCCGGCGTCGAGCGCTAGGGCGCTGGCGACGACGACCGCCGCGTCGTCGAGGTCGCCCGGGGCGAGGGCGAGGGCGGTGTCGGTCTCGGCCGCGTCGCAAGCGGCGAGCGCCAGAACGAGCCCGGCGAGGGCGAGGAGTCGGGTCATGGGATCGGGAGGTGGGGAGCCCCAAGGTGGAGATCCGCGCCCCGAACCGTGTGTCGGACCTGTCGCGGTTCGCCGCAAGCTCCGTCCCCATTCCATGTCGGCCGCGCTCGGCTAGCGGGTCCGTTGGCGCTCGGCGCGTGGGCGCTCCGGCTCGGGCGCGTCGAGGTCGAGGAGAGCCGGGTCGACGCGCCCGTCGGCGGTCAGGCCGGCGCGTCGGGCCTCGCGTTCGAGGTCGAAGCCCTCGGTCGTGACGATGGCCTCGATCGCCTCGATCCGCCGCCGGAGCCGGTCCCGCTCGGCCTGGGCGTCGGCCAGCTCGTCTTCGAGGTGGTCGGTCGCGCGGCCCAGCTTGGCCGTCGTCTCGGCCTTCATCTTCTCGACCTTCTGGTACGTCCCCGCCAGGATGGCGACGATGGGGATGAGGAGCGCGAGGATCGGGATGAGGAGGGGCGACATGGCGGCGGAGTCAGTGCGCCAGCAACCTACTCCGCCCGACGGCCCGCCGGGCCCTGAGTTGAGGCGCCGCCGGGGCGAGCGCATTCTCCTTGAGCCATCGCTCCGCCCTTCCCCCCTGTCATCCTGGCCGCGCAGCGACGGCGCAGCCAACGGACGTGAAGGATTTCGACGCGAGGTCCCGAGCCGTGGGGAGCGGTGCCGACGGGGTCGGGGGATCGTGCGGAGATCCCCCGCCTTCGCGGGGGCAGGCTCTTCGCTCGGCTCAGGATGACACGAGCGGGAGAATGCGCTCGCCCTGAGGCGTTGCCGGGGCGCCCCGGCCGGGTCACACGTCGGGCAGCAGCGGTTCGATCTGCGCCAGCATCGTCGGGAGATCGCTGGCGACGGTGTCCCAGACGATGTCCAGGCTCACGTCGTCGTACCCGTGGATGAGCCGGTCTCGCATCCGGGCCGATGCGTTCCACGCGACCTCGGGGTGGGCCTCTCGAAACGCGGGGGAGAGCCGCTTCACGGCCTCCCCGAGCACCATCAACTGGTGCAGCACGGCGGACTGGACCAGCGCGTCGTCCTCCAACGCCTCCGCGCTCTCGACCCGGCGACCGAACTGGACCGCCAGCCGCGCGGCCCGTGCGATGTCGAGGAGCGTCGCGTCGTCCCGGGTCATGCCGCGCGCCGGTAGAGCGGCCGAGCCGATCCCAAGATCGACGCCCGGCGGATCGGGTTGTGGCTCCGCTCGACCGACCGCCGCGTCACCAGGTCCACGGGCCGCTCGACGACGGCCTCCAGGTCGTCCGCGAGGCGGACGAACTCGAACAGACCTCGGTGCGTGCCAGGCACGAACTCGACGATGAGGTCGACGTCGCTGTCCGGGCCGAACCCGTCGCCGGTGGCCGAGCCGAACAGGTCGATGGACGCCACGTCCCACCGCCGGGCGACGGCGTCGAGCGCGGCGCGCTGGTCGGGCGAGAGGACGAGGCCGGGCATGGCGGCAACCTACAGCGTGACGCGGTGGCCCCGCGCGGGCGCCTCGACGTCGGCCGGCAGGCCCGCCTCGCCGAGCGCCTCCGCGAGGGCGGCCTGGGCGCCGTGCTCGCCGTGGACGAGGAAGACGGTCCGCAAGCGGTCACGGTCGAGGGCCCCGACAAAGTCGACGAGGCCGGGCTCGTCGGCGTGGGCCGAGAACGTGTTCATGACCTCGACGCGGGCGCGGAGCGGGTGCGGCCGGCCGAAGATCTTGACCTCGGGCCGCCGCTCGACGATCCGCCGCCCGAGCGTGTGCTCGGCTTGGTAGCCCACGATCAGGACCGTGTTCTTCTCGTCCTCGACGGTGTTGCGCAAGTGGTGCAGGATCCGCCCCGCCTCGCACATCCCCGACGCCGAGATCACCACGAACGGGACCGCCAGCCCGTTGAGCTCCTTCGACCGCCGCGCCTCGCGGACGTACTCCAACCGCTCGAACCCGAACGGGTTGGGGTCTTCGAGCATGTACTCCAGCAGCTCCGCGTCGTAGCACTCGGGGTGCGTCTGGAACACGGCCGTCGCGTTGACCGCCAGCGGGCTGTCGACGAACACCGGGATGTGGGGGATCCGGTCCTCGTTCCACAGCTGGTCCAGCGCGTGGACGAGCTCCTGGGTCCGCCCGACGGCGAACGCGGGGATGACGACGCGGCCGCCCCGTGCCGCCGTCTCCGTGACGAGGGCCGCCAGCCGCTCCTTGGCCTGGTCGGTCGGCTCGTGCGTCCGGCCGCCATACGTGCTCTCGCAGATCAGCCAGTCGACGGGCGGCAGCGGCTGGGGGTCGCGCAGGATGGGCCGGCCGGGGTTGCCGAGGTCGCCGGTGAACCCGAGCCGCGTGCCGCCCGGCAGCTCGATCGTCATCGTGGCCGAGCCCAGGATGTGGCCCGCGTCGCGGTAGGTCACCTCGACGCCGCCGGGCACCTTGAACGGGGTGCCGTACGGGACGCCGTGGAAGCACGACAGCACGCCGTCGGCGTCTTGCTGGTCGTAGAGCGGCTCGACCTCGGCCTCGCCCTTTTTGCGGATCTTCCGGTTGAAAAAGTCGGCGTCCTTCTCTTGGATGTAGGCGCTGTCGCGCAGCATGATCGCGCACAGGTCGCGCGTGGCGTGCGTCGCGTAGACGGTCCCGCGGAACCCGTCGCGCCAGAGCTTCGGCAGCAGCCCGGCGTGGTCGATGTGGGCGTGCGACAGCAGGACGGCGTCGACCGAGGACGGGTCGCAGGGCCAGTCGCGGTTCTTCTCACGAGACTCGGAGCGCCGGCCCTGGAAGAGGCCGCAGTCGAGGAAGAGCCGAGTGCCGTCGTCCAGCTCCAGGACGTGGAGGGAGCCGGTGACGGTTTGGGCGGCGCCCCAGAAGGTGAGGGTCATGGCGAAACGGGCGGAGCGGAATCGGCGAGGAGAGGGACTCGGAATGATACCGGGCGTCGCCCGATCGGCTCCGTCCGCGCGGATCGGGCAAGCGGAAACTGCCGTCTGCCGGTCCGCCGGAGGGACGGCTCCCACCAGGCGGCCGACCACTCGACGTCCGGGGTCCCTCCCGTTCCCGACGGCCACGCCTCCCCGCCGCGCCTTCCGCACCGTCGGGGTCGAGGGGGAGCTTTCGACAGAGTCGACGGGTCCCTTGGCGAGGCGGACGGCAAAAGAAGACCGGCCGGCGCGACGGCGGCGCCGCTCGCGACCGTCGTCCCGACCCTCGCGCGTGACCACGTGACGGCCCCATGACCCCGATCTCCCTCCGCCAGACCGGCGAGTACGACAGCGACGCCGAGATCACGGTCGACGCCGCCGGCCGGTTCTCGGTCGAGCTGGGCGGCTACGTCACCGCCGGCCGCCGGACGGGCACACTGACGCGCCGCCAGCAGCGGACGCTGACGCGGCGGACCGACGCCGTCGACCTCGGCGCCTCACACCCGGCCGAGAGCGGCATCCAGTCGGTGCTCCGGGTCGGTGACGCCGAGGTGAGGTGGGGAGGGCCACCGCCGACACCCGCGCTCGCGGCGCTCGCCGGCGCCCTCGTCGCACTGTGAGGCCGGCGAGCGACGCCCTAGTTTGACGTTCCCCTCCGCCCACGCCCATGCGCCCGTTCCTCCTCGCCCTGCTCGTGATCGGGTCGGCGACCGCCGCCAGCGCCCAGACCACCGACGGGCTCGTGCCTCGGTTCGCGTTCCCCGAGAGCGGCCCGCTTCTGGAGCGGACGACCACGACCGGCTCCTTTTTCGACGTCGTCGGCCGACGCGCGGCCGTGTTCGGGTACGAGAACCGGCCGCTCGAGGCCTGGGTGTACCCGCTCAAGATCCTGGAGGACGCGCGCCTGACGTTCGCCCTGGAGAACTACCCCGTGCCGTCGGACGGGCTCCAGATCATGCGGCGGATCGAGGTCCGCCCCGAGGCCACGACGCTGGTGTACACGCACCCCGCGTTCACCGTCCGCCAGACGATCCTGGCGCCCATCGACGAGCCCGGGATCGTGATGCTGCTCGACGTCGACGCGCTCCGGCCGCTGACCGTCTCGATGGCGTTCCGCCCCGACCTCGGCCTGATGTGGCCGGCCGGGCTGATGACGGGCTTCGTCGGGTTCGACGCGGAGAAGGGCCGCTACTTCACGGGCGAGGAGACCCAGCGGTTCGTCGGGACGGTCGGCTCGCCGATCGCCGTCGACGTGTCGGTCCAGCCGTACCAGGAGGAGCCCCAGGACGTGCCGACCCGGTTCGAGATGACCGTCACGCCCGAGGTGGCCCGGGACTATCTCGTCCCCATCGTCATCACCGGCAGCACGACCGGCCGCGCCGACGCCGAGGCGACCTACGACCGGCTGCTGGCGACCGTCGCCCAGCAGTTCGAGACGACGGCCGCCCACTACCGGCGCCTCGACGAGACCATGCAGGTCGACACGCCGGACGACCGGCTCGATGAGGCGTTCGCCTGGGCCAAGGTGGGCATGGACAAGGGCGTCGCCACCAACCCGGACCTGGGCACCGGCTTGGTCGCCGGCTACCGGACGTCGGGCAACTCGGAGCGGCCCGGGTTCGCGTGGTTTTTTGGACGGGACGCGTTGTGGACCGCGCTCGCGACGACGGCCGTCGGCGACCTCCAGACGACGCGCGACGCGCTCGCCTTCCTCGCCCAGTTCCAGCGCGCCGACGGCAAGGTCCCCCACGAGATCAGCCAGTCCGCCGCCTTCCTCGACTGGTTCGACGACTACCCCTACCCGTGGGCGAGCGCCGACGCGACGCCGCTCTTCGTGATCGCCCTCGCCGACTACTGGCGCCAGACCGGCGACTTGGCGGTCGTGCGCGAGCACTGGGACGCGGCCCGTCGGGCGTTCGCGTTCTCGGCGGCGACCGACACCGACGGCAACGGGTTGGTTGAGAACACGGGCGTCGGCCACGGCTGGGTCGAGGGCGGCGAGCTGTACCCGCCCCACGAGGAGCTCTACCAGCAGGCCCTGTTCGTCCAGGCCGCCCGGGACCTCGCCGAGCTGGCGGACGCACTCGGCGACGGCGCCTTGGCGGCCACGGCCCGCGCTCGCGCCCAGGCGACCCTCGCGGCGACGGAGGCCACCTTCTGGCACGACGCCGACGGGTTCTACGCCTTCGGCACGGCCTTCCCCGGCGCCCCGACGCTGTCCGAGCGCGCCGGCCCGCTGACCGACGCCGACATGCGCGAGAACACGGGCTTCCTCTCGGTCGCCAACCGCGACCTGGGCGACCTGACGGTCGTCCGCGAGAACACGGCGTTGCAGGGCGTCCCGCTCTGGTGGGGGCTCCTCGACGACGGCCGCGCGCAGCAAGCGGTCACGGCGTTCGGCGGCGCCGGCATCGCGACCGACTGGGGCGCCCGGCTCTTGGACAAGGAGAGCGATCTCTACGACCCGCTGAGCTACCACAACGGCTCGGTCTGGGCCCTCTTCACCGGCTGGACGTCGATGGGCGCCTACCGCTACGGCCGGCCCCACGTCGGCGCCCAGGCGCTCTACGCCAACGCGCTGCTGACGGGGCAGGACGCGCTGGGCTACGTGACCGAGCTGCTCTCGGGCGACTACAACACGGCGTTCGGGCGGAGCAGCCACCACCAGATCTGGTCCGAGGCGATGGTGGCCACGCCGCTCGTCCGCGGCCTGCTCGGGATCGAGGTGACGGGCGGCGGGCGGACGGTCCGCGTCGCGCCCCAGCTGCCGGCCGACTGGAACCGCGTGAGCGTCCGCAACGCGCCGGCGGGGGGCGAGACCTACGACCTCACGATCACGCGCGACGCCGAGACGTACCACCTCCGGCTGGTCGGGCTCACCGCCGAGGTCGCCGAGGTGGCCCCGGCATTGCCGCTCGACGCCGTCGTCCGCCGCGCGACGGTCAACGGCGAGGACGCCCCGTTCGAGATCGTCCGCCAGGGCGACGTCCAGCGGCCGACCGTCCGCCTTTCGGGAGTGCCCGAGGTGGTCCAGGTCGCGTTCGAGCTGGACCGGGCGGGGACCGACGTCGCCCTCCGCCAGGAGCCGGCCGAGCCCGGCGCCACGAGCCAGCAGCCCCGCGTCGTGCGCTCGACGGCCTCCGACGACGCGCTCCGGCTGGTGATCGAGGGCCGCCCGGGCACCACGGCCGAACTCGCCCTCCACACGGACCGCGAGCTCTTGACCGTCCGCGAGACGCTCGTCGCCGTGTCCGAGGGCCGCCCGATGGACGGGGCGACGCTCGCCGTCGGCCAGGCGCGGTACCTGCTTTCGGTGTCGTTCGTGGGCGCGCCGGACCGGTCCGGCTACGTCCGCCGCGAGCTCGTCCTCCCGCTGCGCTAGGTCGGGGGACGACGAAGGCGCCCGCCAGTGTCGACGTCGGACTCCCCATGACCGCACGCGTCCTCCCGTTCCTGGTCGGCGTCCTCGGCGTCCTCGGCGGGCGAACCGGGTGCGCCGAGCGGCGCCGAGGGGCCGGGCCCGGATCATCGAGGAAACGGGCCCGGCCGTGGCCCGCCAGAGCGGACGCCAAGACGGGGCCGACGCATCGCCTCTTCCCTTGCCGTCTCTGGATGGGCACAAGGCGGTTCGGGACGGAGTCGACCTCGTCCCAGCGCGATCCCCTTGCATCGGAGGGCCCGGAGCCCCACCTTGCGGCACGCTCACCCGAAACTGCCATGCTGCGCACCGCCCTGTTGCTCGCCGCCCTCACGGTCACCGGATGCGGGTCGGGCAACGGCGTCCGCGAGGCCAGCGACCCCAACGTCATCGAGGGCGACGACCTCCAGCGGCGGGACCTCCAGCGGGTCGAGGAGATGCTGCGGGGGCAGATGGCCGGCGTCCGCGTCGAGCAGAGGGGCGGCGACCTGGTCATCCGGATCCGCGGGGCCGAGTCGTTCGGGGTCAGCAACGCCGACCCCCTCTTCGTGATCGACGGGCTCCCGATCGCGCTCGGGACCGGCGGCGCGCTCCAGGGGCTCAACCCCCGCGACGTCCAGTCCATCCGCGTGCTCAAGAACGCGAGCGACACCGCGATGTACGGGTCGCGCGGGGCCAACGGCGTCGTCTTGATCACGACGATTCGCCCGGAGCTCCAGGAGGCGGACGGCGGGTCCTGAAGCGCTTTCGGCGGCGAAGGGCATGGGAGAGTGCCCCAGGGAGGGTCCTGAAATCGGCGCTGGCGGGGCAGTGAAGGCTGTGTAAGCGTTTGCACAGACGGGGTATGACCCTTAACATCCGCGTGACCGATAGCGCTTCCGAGAGGCGCGCGTCGGACGGACCCCCACACACACCCCCACGCAGATGAGTCGGAACGCTACCCTCCTCGGGCTGGCCGTCCTCCTGTGCGCCTTCGGCGCGGCCCCGGCCGCGCTCGCGCAGACAGTGACCGGCACGGTCGTCGACGCCACCTCCGGCGACCCCTTGCCCTTCGTCAACGTGGTCATCGACGGCACCACGCGCGGCGCGGCGACCAACATCGACGGCGAGTACTCGATCGACGTCGACGGACCCGAGTCCGTCTTGGTGTACCGCTTCCTCGGCTACATCACCCAGGAGCTCACCGTCGGCAACCGGTCGGTGATCGACGTCCAGCTCGAAGAGGACTCCAACATCTTGGACGACGTCGTGGTGGTTGGCTACGGGACCCAGCGCCGCGGCGACGTCACGGCGTCGGTGGCGACCGTCGACATCGACGACGCGAACCAGGGCCTGGTCACGGCCCCGACGGACTTCCTCGAAGGCCGCGTGGCCGGCGTCAACGTGATCGAGGCGTCGGGCGAGCCCGGCGCCAACGTGTCCGTCCGGATCCGCGGCGGCACCTCGATCACGGCCTCCAACGAGCCGCTCTACGTCATCGACGGGATCCCGATCTCGAACGACAACGTGACGCCGGGCGGCGCGGGCCAGACCTCGAACGGCCCGGCCCGGAACCCGCTCACGCTCCTCAACCCGAACGACATCGCGTCGATCTCGGTGCTCAAGGACGCGAGCGCGACGGCCATCTACGGCTCGCGCGGGGCCAACGGCGTCGTCCTGATCACGACGAAGGACGGGGCCGAGGGCCGCGTCTCGGTCGACTACGAGGGGACGTTCTCGGTCTCCCAGGCCTCCGACACCTACGACGTGTTCTCGGCCGACGAGTACCGCCAGTTCGTCCGCGACAACTTCGGCGCTGACGGGGTTGGGAGCCCGGGCCCGGGCCTCGACCCGAACGCGATCAACACCGACTTTATCGGGGAGATCTTCCGGACGGCCCCGACCCAGTCGCACAACCTGTCGTTCGGCGGCGGCGCCGCGAACTCGCAGTACCGGGCCAGCCTGAGCTACCTCAACCAGGACGGGATCGTGACCTCGACCGGGCTCGAGCGCGTGACGGCCCGGCTCAACGCGAACAACCAGTTCTTCGACAACCGCTTCCGGTTGGGGCTCAACCTGACGAGCGCGCTGACCGACGACGACTTCGCCCCGATCAACGACACGGGCGGCTTCGAGGGCGGCCTGTTCCAGAACGCCATCCAGTACCGGCCCGTCAACCCGATCACCCTCGACTCGGCTCTCGACGGGTTCTACGAGGTCCCGGGCCAGCGCTCGTTCCGGAACCCGGTCGCGCTCCTGGAGCAGGTCGACGAGACGGCCCGGACCGTCCGCACCCTCGGCAACATCTCGGCCGAGCTCGAGATCATCTCCGGCCTCACGGGCTCGGTCAACGTCGGCGGCGACCGCTCGGTCGGCACGCGCCGGTCGTACATCTCGGGCCAGAGCCCGATCGGCGAGGAGTTCGTGACGGCGACGACGAACGGCGGCTCGGCGTACCGCCGGACGTTGGAGCGGACGTCGGCCACGCTCTCGACCTACCTCACCTACGGGACTGACTTCGGCGAGAGCAACGTCAACGTGCTCGGCGGCTACGAGTACCAGCAGTTCAACGTGAGCGAGACGTCGGTCCAGGCGACCAGCTTCGTCACCGACTTTACCCAGGACAACCTGCTCCAGTCGGGGACGAACGTGATCAACGGCAACAACGCCGGGCCGGGGACCTTCTCGTACCGCGGCGAGAACCTGCTGGCGTCGTTCTTCAGCCGCGTCAACTACAACTTCTCCGAGCGGTACTACCTCACCGGCTCGCTCCGCTACGACGGGTCGTCGCGGTTCTCCGAAGACAACCGCTACGCGGTGTTCCCGGCCGTCTCGGCCGCGTGGCGGATCACGGAGGAGCCGTTCTTCGACGGCGGCACGGCGGTCACCGATCTCCGCTTGCGCGCCGGCTACGGCGTCGTGGGCAACCAGGGTATCGGCGACTACCTCTACCTCCCGCTCCTGGCCGCCAACCCGGCGAACTCCGCGATCCTCAACGGGGTCATCGTCCCGGGCTACGCCCCGACCCAGCTTGCCAACCCCGACCTCCAGTGGGAGGAGAAGGAGGAGGTCACGGTCGGCTTGGACTACCGGCTGCTGAGCGACCGGCTCTACGGCTCGGTCGAGTTCTACCGGAACACGACGAACGACCTGCTCCTCAACGTGCCCGTCCTGGCCTCGGTGGTGTCGAGCCAGGTCCAGAACGTCGGCTCGCTCCGCAACACGGGCGTCGACGTTGCGCTCGACGCGCTCCTGTTCGAGAACGACAACTCGTCGTTCACGCTGGGCCTGACGTTCAACACGAACCAGAACGAGGTCCTGGACCTGGGCGGCGCCCAGCAGCTCTTCACCGGGCGCGTCTCGGGCGAGGGCCAGTCGAACGTGAACTCGCTCCTGCTCACGCCGGGCGAGGAGTTCCCCGTGTTCTACGGGTTCGAGTTCGTCGGCTTCAACGAGGCCGGGCAGGCGCTGTACAACGACTACCAGGTGACCGACGTCGATGGGGACCCAAACACGCCGGCCGGCCCGCTCGACCGCGAGCTCGCCGGCGATCCGACGACCCAGCCTGGCGACGACGACCGCGTCAAGATCGGGAGCCCACGCCCCGACTTCTCGTACGGCATTCGCCTGAACGGGACCATCGGTGACTTCGGCATCCGGGCGTTCTTCCGGGGCGAGCAGGGCCGCGAGCTCCTCAACAACACGGCCCTGGTCTACGGCACGCGCGCCGTCGCCGGCAGCCGGAACATCCTCGACCTCGGCAGCGACTTCTACGGGGCCAACGAGCCCGTCGGCGCCGCCGCCGTCTACTCGTCGCGCTTCGTCGAGGACGCCTCGTTCTTCCGGCTCGACCAACTCACGCTGGAGTACCGCCTGGGCGGGATCCTGCCGCAGGTCCAGAACACGCGCGTGTTCGTGACCGGCAGCAACCTGTTCGTCCTGACGCCTTACACGGGCCTCGACCCCGAAGTCAACACGGACGCGTCGAATGCCGGGATCACGTCCGTCGGCGTGGACTACCTCCCGTACCCGAAGGCGCGGACGTTCACCGTCGGCGTCAACCTCGGCCTCTAACCCCTGGTTCTACCCCCCATCGGGGCCGGCTCTGTGAGTCCGGCCCCGCCCCCCAAAACCATGAATCGACTCTTTACTAGAACCCGGGTGGCCCTCCTCGCGGCCCTGCTCGCGCCGGCCCTCGGGCTCGCCGCGTGCACCGACCTCTCGGTCGACCCGTTCAGCTCGGTCACGCCCGAGAACTTCTACCAGACCGACACGGAGGTCATCGCGGCCCTGTCGCCGGTGTACTCCCAGCTCCGGGCCACGCTGTGGGAGTACCACAACATGAGCCAGGTCTCGTCCGACGAGACCATCGTTCCGACCCGGGGCGGCGACTGGTTCGACGGGGGCGACTGGCTCGCGTTGCACCAGCACACGTGGTCGCCCCAGCACCCGAACGTCAACGGGGCCTGGAACGTGTCGTACGCGGGCATCGCGCGGGCGAACAGCCTGCTCAGCGACCTCCAGACCATCGACGTCCCGAATAAGGAGGGCCTGATCGCCGAGATCCGCGCGCTCCGCGCGTTCTACTACTACACCCTACTCGACTTCTTCGGGAACGTCCCGATCATCGGCGACGAAGAGGGCGAGTTCCGGGTCGACCCCGACAACCTGCCGCCGACGGAGACGCGCCAGACGGTGTACGCCTTCGTCACGAGCGAGCTCGAAGCGGTCCGGAGCGACCTCCCGGTGGTCGGCGCTGGCAATGGGGGCCGGATGTCGCAGGGCGCCGTCGATGCCATGCTGGCGAACACCTACCTCAACGCCGAGGTGTTCAACGGGTCCGTTACGACGGCCGGCGTCCAACGTGGAACGCCCGAGTACCAGAAGGCCATCGACGCGGCGACGCGCGTGATCAACGGGCCGTACTCGCTCAACCAGGGCATCGACGCGTGGTTCAACCAGTTCACCCCGAACAACCAGGCCAACCCGGAGCACATCTTCGTCGTCCAGCACCTGGCCGAGGACGGGTACGGCATGAGCTTCCCGATGCGGACGTTCCACTACAACTCGTTCGCGGGCGGTGGCTGGAACGGGTTCGCGACGATCGCGGAGACCTACGGCACCTTCAGTGACGACGACCCGCGTCGGGGCATCTTCGCCATCGGCCGGGCCATCAACTACAACACGGGCCAACCGATTTGCCAGCGCCCGGGGAACTACAACCCCGACACGGGGGAGTGCGAAGGGGGACCGCCGCTCGTCTTCACGCTCGACTTCCCGAACGGCGTCACGCCGGCCGGCGGTGGAGCCGGTGAAGGCGACGGCGTCCGGTTCAACAAGTTCACGGTCGACGACGACCAGGTCAACGGCAACCACGGGAACGACTACCCCTACTTCCGCCTGGCCGAGATGTACCTGATCCGGGCCGAGGCCAACCTCCGCCTGGGCAACCAGGGAGCCGCGCTCGCCGACGTCAACGCGCTCCGCGCCCGCCTGACCGGCGACACGGACGACGACGGCGACGACGACGCACCGGCCCAGCTCACGAGCGTCTCGCTCGACGACATCCTGAGCGAGCGGCTCTTCGAGCTGACCCAGGAGGCGAAGCGTCGGCAGGACCTCATCCGATTCGGAGTGTTCACCTCGCGTGACTGGTCGTTCAAGAGTGGGAGCCAGCCGTACCGCGTGCTGTTCCCGATCCCGCAGACCCAGATCGACGCCTCCGACGGCCTGCTCCAGCAGAACCCGGGCTACAACTAGGACCCACACTGCCGGCCACGTCCGGTCGACCGCACCGAGCGCCCTGCCCTCCCCGGGCGGGGCGCTCGGCGTTTGGGGCGTCGAGGTTGGGTCGGCGTCGGGGGCAAGATGCCGTCTCGGTGCCGCCGCACGACGCACGCGGCGACATCGTTCTCTGGCATTCGCTCGGTCGCCTCGGGACCGATCCCACACCCAAGTGCCAACCCCATCGGACCGTCATCCCCGCGCCGGCGCTGGTAGAGGGAGGCGTTCACAGAGGACCCCGTTTCCTAACCCCGATTCCCGTCATCCCCGCGCAGGCGAGGATCCAGAGTCCCGCCCTCGATGCCCGAGACGGGCTCGGGGAGCGGCCCCGGTGCCGTCGGGGCGGTCGCGGCCGGCCGGACACCGGAGGCCTCCCGCCCTGGATCCCCGCCTGCGCGGGGATGACTCGGTTGGGGGACGTGAGGCCACTACCTGCCCCTGTCAGCGCGCTTGCGCGGGGATGACGAGTTGCGAGGGGGAGTCGCCCGGCGGGTCCCCAAGGTGAGCTTGACTTCGGTGCTCTCCCCTGCTGACACGACGCCCACCGAGGACGCCCCACGCCGAGACCACGCCGACCCACTCCACGCCTTTCGATTCCGGATGCGCCTGTCCCTGCTCTGCCTGCTCGCGGTGACCGCCCTCAGTGGGTGCGCCGCCGACGCCGACACCCTGTTCACGTCGCTCACGGCCAGCGAGACCGGGCTCGACTTTGAAAACCGGATCGAGGAGAGCCAGGCGCTCAACGTGTTCACCTACCGCCACTTTTTCAACGGCGCCGGGGTCGGCATCGGCGACGTCGACGGCGATGGGCGGCCCGACGTGTACCTGACGGCGAACATGGGCCCGAACCGGCTCTTCCTCAACCGGACCGAGCCCGGTGGGACCGTCCGGTTCCAGGACGTGACCGAGGCCGCGGGCGTGGCCGGCGCGAACGCCTGGAGCACCGGCGTCTCGGTCGCCGACGTCGACGGCGACGGCCGGCTCGACCTCTACGTCTCGAACGGGGGGACCGCGTCGGGCGAAGACCGCGCCAACGAGCTGTTCCGCAACCTCGGGCCCGGGCCCGACGGCGTCCCCCGGTTTGAGGACGTGGCCGCCGCGTGGGGCGTGGCCGACGACGGGACCTCGACGCACGGCGCCTTCTTCGACGCCGACGGCGACGGCGACCTCGACCTCTACGTCCTCAACAACTCGTTCCGAGCCGTCTCGTCGTTCGGCCTGCGCAACATCCGCGACGAGCGGCACCCGACGGGCGGCGACAAGCTGTACCGCAACGAGGCGGCGCCCGGCGAGACGCCCCGCTTCGTCGACGTCTCCCAGGCGGCCGGGATCTACGGCTCCGAGATCGCCTTCGGCCTGGGCATCACCCTCGGCGACATCGACGACGACGGGGCCCTCGACATCTTCGTCTCGAACGACTTCTTCGAGCGCGACTACCTCTACCGCAACCGCGGCGACGGCACGTTCGAGGAGATCCTGGAGGAGGCCATGCCGACCCTCTCGCTCTCGTCGATGGGCGCCGACATGGCCGACCTGACCGGCGACGGACGGCCCGAGGTGTTCGCCGTCGACATGCTGCCGGACGACGACGACCGGCTCAAGGCGTCGTCGAGCTACGAGGGCCACAACCTGTACCGCGCCAAGGTGGCCCAGGGCTACCACCACCAGCTCATGCGCAACGCGCTCCACCGGAACAACGGCGACGGCACGTTCTCCGAGGTGTCCTCCATCGCCGGCGTCGACGCGACCGACTGGAGCTGGGCCCCGCTCCTCGCCGACCTCGACCTCGACGCCCGTCCCGACCTGTTCGTCACCAACGGGATCCTGCGCGACGTCACCGACCAGGACTACATCGCGTTCCTCGCCGACGCCCGAACGCGTGAGGCGGTCGCGACCGGTGACGGCATCGACTACCTCGCACTCACGCGCGAGATGCCGTCGACGCCGCTCGAGAACGTGGCCTTCCGCAACGTGAGCGCCGGCGACCGCCTCGCGTTCGAGCGCGCGCCCGAGTGGGGGCTCAACGAGGCCGGCTTCTCGAACGGCGCCGCCACGGTCGACCTCGACGGCGACGGCGACCTCGATGTGGTCGTCAACAACGTCAACGCGCCGGCCAGCGTCTACCTCAACCACGCCGCCGAGCGCGGTGGGCGGTCGCTCGTGATCACGCTCGACGGGGAGGGCGGCAACACGGGCGGGATCGGGGCGAAGGTGGCCGTGTGGAGCGGCGGCGTGGTCCAGGTTCGGGAGGCCGTCCCCACGCGCGGCTTCCAGTCGAGCGTCGACCCCCGGCTCCACGTCGGCCTAGGGGAGGCCACAGCGGTCGACTCGGTCGTCGTCCGGTGGCCCGACGGGCGGACGCAGACCCTCGCGGACGTCCCGGCCGGGGCGCTCACGCTGCGCCAGGGCGAGGCCACGGGCGGGCCCCGTGCCCTGGCCCGGCCGATCGGCGACCGCGGCTTGCTCCGCGACGTGACGGCCGAGGTCGCGCCGGGGTGGCGCCACCAGGAGGACCCGTTCGTCGACTACGACCGCGAGCTGCTGATGCCGTGGCCCCGCTCGACCGACGGCCCGGCCGTCGCCGTGGGCGACCTCGACGGCGACGGCCAGGACGACCTGTTCCTGGGCGGGGCCGCCGGCCAGCCGGGCGTCCTATGGCTCCGCCGGGGCGGACGGTTCGCCCTGGCCACCCCGCCCGCCTTCGCCGCCGACGCGGCGTCGGAGGACGTGGCCGCGGCTTTCCTCGATGCCGACGGCGACGGCGACCTCGACCTGTACGTGGGCTCGGGTGGGTCCCAGGCCGAGGCGTCGAGCCCGACCCTGCGCGACCGCCTCTACCTCGGCGACGGCGCCGGCGGCTTCCAGGCCGCGCCAGACGGCGCCGTCCCGACGACGACCGAGGCCACCGGCACCGTCGTCGCGGCCGACTGGGACGGCGACGGCGACCTCGACCTGTTCGTCGGCGCGCGCGTGGTGCCGGGCGCCTACGGCGTCGTGCCCCGGAGCGCGCTGCTCCGCAACGACGGCCGGCCCGGGGCCCCGCGCTTGGTCGATGTCACGCGCGGGACCGCGCCCGGCCTCGACGAGGTCGGGATGGTGGCCGGCGCCGCGTTCGCCGACTGGGACGGCGACGGCGACCTCGACCTGGCGACGGCCGTCGAGTGGGGCCCGATCACGATCTGGACGGCCGGCGGCGGCCGGTTCACCCCGGCGCCCATCGACGGGACCGACGGCCTGTGGCAGGGGCTCGTCGCGGCCGACCTCGACGGCGACGGCGACCCCGACTTGGTCGGGCCGAACTGGGGTTTGAACAGCCGGCTCCGCACCGAGGGCGGTCCGCTCCGCCTTCACGTCGGCGACTTCGACGGGAACGGGCGGAGCGACCCGCTGCTGTCGGTCGTCAACCGGGGGCGGAGCCTGCCGTTCGCCCTGCGCAACGAGCTGACGGCCCAGCTGCCGAGTCTCAAGCGCGAGTACCTCACGCCGAGCACCTACGTCGGCCAGGCCGTCGAGGACCTGCTGACGCCGGCCCAGCTCGAGCGCGCCGAGGTCTACCAGGCGTCGGTGCTGGCGAGCGTCGTCGTGCTCAACGAGCCCGAGGGCTGGTCGGTCCGCGAGCTTCCGTTCGAGGCCCAGCTCGCCCCGATGGCGGCGGCCCTGGCGCTCGACGCCGACGGCGACGGCACGACGGACCTGCTGATGGCCGGCAACCGGGACGGCCTCAAGCCCGACTTGGGCCGCCAGATGGCCTCGCGCGGGGCGCTCTTGCTCGGCGACGGGCGAGGCGGGTTCCGGTCGGCGCCGTCCGGCTTCCGCGTTGACGGCCAGGTCCGCCACCTGGTCCGCCTTCGGGGGGAGACCGGCGACTGGGTCGTGGCCGTGCGCAATGACGCCGCGCCCGTCGTGTTCGCCCTGGAGGGAGCGCGAGTGGCCGCCCGCTGACGCCTCCACGTTCTACTACACACCGAGTCACCCTCCACCGAGTCATCCCCGCGCAGGCGGGGATCCAGAGATCGAGCGGTACGCTCCCCCGGCCCACGCTTCCGTCCCATGCCGAGACCCGGCTCCGTCTACGTCCTCGCCAGCCGGCGCAACGGCACGCTCTACGTCGGCGTGACGAGCAATCTGGTGCGGCGGATCGCGGAGCACAAATCGGGCGCAGTCGATGGGTTCACGGCCGAGCACGGCGTCGACCGGCTCGTCTACGTCGAGGCCCACGACGACGTGCGGGACGCGATCCAGCGGGAGAAGCAGATCAAGAAGTGGAATCGGGCCTGGAAGCTGCGGATGATCGAGGACGGCAACCCGGCGTGGCGCGACCTCTACGCGGACTGGTGCGAAGCCCTGACTCGCTCACGCCCGGCCGCCCCATCCGCCCACACAAACAGTCATTCCCGCGCAACTGTGGACGATGCGAAATCTGATTGATCGGCCCCGTCACGAGTCATCCCCGCGCAGGCGGGGATCCAGCCGTTCAGGGCAGAGGGTCGCTCGACCGTCCTGGATTCCCGCCTGCGCGGGAATGACTAGGATGGAGGTGAGGGGGGCGGAGGTCGTGCCTCTCGGCTCACTTGATCTCGTGGCTGCGTCCGCGTGGGAATGACGTCCAATCCGGCTGATCCGTTTCGTTTTGAGTCATCCCGCGAAGGCGGGGATCCAGAGCGTGGAGGGCACCCAGCCAGCCCGTCCTCGACCCCACCTGCGCGGGGGTGACTACCGAAGAGAGGGATGGCCACACGACGACCGACTCAACGATGGATCTTGTCCGCATGACTTCGACCCGACTCCTCCTCATGGTGTTGCTGGCCGTCGCCGGCTGCGGGTCGCCGAGCGAGCCGCTGTTCACGCGCCTCGACCCGGCCGAGAGCGGCGTCGCGTTCGAGAACACGCTGGCGGAGGACGCCGACTTCAACATCTTGCGCTACCTCTACTACTACAACGGCGGCGGCGTGGCCGCCGGCGACGTCGACGGCGACGGACGGGCGGACTTGTACTTCACGGCCAACGAGGGGCCCAACGCGCTCTACCTCAACCGGACCGAGCCCGGCGGGGCGGTCCGCTTCCAAGACGTCACCGAGGCCGCGGGCGTGGCCGGCACGAGCGACTGGACGACGGGCGTCGCCATGGCCGACGTCGACGGCGACGGCCGGCTCGACCTCTACGTCTCGGCCCTGGGCGACTACCAGGGCCAGCGCGGGCGGAACGAGCTGTTCCTCAACCAAGGCCCCGGGCCCGACGGCGTCCCCCAGTTCCGCGAGGCCGCCGCCGAGGTCGGCCTCGACTTCGAGGGGTTCGGGACCCAGGCCGCCTTCTTCGACTACGACCGCGACGGGGACCTCGACGTCTACCTCCTCAACCACGCCGTCCACACCGACCGGAGCTACGAGCGGCCCGAGCTGACGCGCCAGCGCGACGAGCGGACGGGCGACCGGCTCTACCGCAACGAGGGCGCCGAGAGTGGCGGGCTCCCCCGGTTCGCCGAGGTCACCGAGGCCGCCGGCATCGTCAGCGGGCTGAGCGGGTACGGCCTCTCCGTGGTCACAACCGACCTCGACGGCGACGGGTGGCCCGACCTCTACGTCGGCAACGACTTCCACGAGAACGACTTCGTCTACCTCAACAACGCCGACGGCACGTTCCGCGAGGTGTCCCAGACGGCGCTCGCCCACTCGTCGCGGTTCTCGATGGGCGCCGACGCCGGCGACGTCGACGGCGACGGCCGGGCCGACTTGGTCGTCCTGGACATGATGCCGCGGCGCGAGGACGTCCGCCAGACGGCGGTCGGCGACGACACCTACGACGTCGACTTTCTCAAGCGGTCCATCGGCTACGGGCCGCAGGTGGCCCGCAACTCGCTCCAGCTCAACCGCGGCCTGGGGCCGGACGGCACGCCCCGGTTCTCCGACGTGGCCACGGTCTCGGGCATCGAGGCGACCGACTGGAGCTGGTCGGCGCTCTTGGCCGACCTCGACCTCGACGGCCACCGCGACCTCTTCGTCACGAACGGGATCTGGCGCCGGCCCAACGACCTCGACTACATCAACTACGTCTCGGACGCGGCCGTCCAGCAGACGCTGGCCGAGGGCATCGGCGAGGAGAGCCGCCAGGTCTGGGAGCGGATGCCCCAGCTCGCCATCCCCAACGAGGCGTTCCGCGGCGTCGGCGGGTTCCGGTTCCAAGAGGCCGACTGGGGGCTCGGGCACGAGGGCTTCTCGAACGGCGCCGCCACGGTCGACCTCGACAACGACGGCGACCTCGACCTGGTCGTCAACGACGTCAACGGGCCGGCCGCGGTCTACCTCAACCACGCCGCCGAGCGCGGGGCGACCTCGCTCGTGGTCACGCTCGACGGCGACGCGCCCAACACCGGCGGCGTCGGCGCGCGCGTCGAGGTCTGGGCCGACTCGCTCGGCCGGCAGACGGCGGAGGCGTTCCCGACGCGCGGCTTCCTGTCGTCTCAGGACCCCCGCGTGGTGATCGGGCTGAACGGAGCCGCGCGCGCCGCGCGCGTCCGCGTGACGTGGCCGGACGGGCGGACGCAGACGGTGAGCGACGTGCCGGCCGGGCCCCTCACGTTGCGCCAGGCCGACGCCGGCCCGGTCGACGAGACGCCGGCCCCGCCGGCCCAACGGCTGTTCCAGGACGTGACCGGGGCCACCGTCCCGCCGTGGCGCCACGTCGAGAACGTGTTCATCGACTTCAACCGCGAGCGGTTCATGCCCCACATGGTCTCGCGCCTGGGCCCGGCCGTCGCCGTGGCCGACGTCGACGGCGACGGGCGCGACGACGTGTTCGTGGGCGGGGCGCGGGCCCAGCCGAACGCGCTGTTCGTGCAGACGGCGGGCGGGGCGTTCGTCGAGCGGTCGGTCCCAGCCTGGGCCGCGCACGCCGAGGGCGAGGCCGTCGACGCTGCCTTCTTCGACGCCGACGGCGACGGCGCGCTCGACCTGTACGTGGCCACGGCCGGCAACGAGTTCCGGGGCGAGAACGACGCGCTCCGCGACCGGCTCTACCTCGGCGACGGCGCGGGCGGATTCCGCGAGGCGCCCGCCGGGTCGCTCCCCGACCGCTGGGTCCACGTCGGCGCCGTCGCCCCGCACGACTGGGACGGCGACGGCGACGTCGACCTGTTCGTCGGCGGGCGCGTGGTGCCCCGAGCGTACGGGATGCCGGCGCCGAGCGCGCTGCTGGAGAACGACGGCCGCGGCCGGTTCCGCGACGTGACGGCCACGCTGGCGCCGAGCCTGGCTGAGGTCGGGATGGTCAGCCGCGCCGCCTGGGGCGACGTCGACGGCGACGGCCGCGCCGACCTCGTCTTGGTGGGCGAGTGGATGGCGCCGACCGTCTACCGGGCGACGGCCGGCGGCTTCGAGCCGTTCGACACGGGCCTGGGCGACGCCACCGGCTGGTGGACCGCGCTCGACGTGGCCGACCTCGACGGCGACGGCGACCTCGACCTGGCGCTCGGCAACCTCGGCCTCAACTCGCGCATCCGCGCGACGCCCGAGCACCCGGCCCGCCTGTGGCTCGCCGACTTCGACGGCAACGACGCGCTCGACGGCATCGTGACGTCGTACCGCGACGGCGACGACTACCCGCTGGCGACCATCGCCCTGTTCCAGCAGACGTTCCCCGAGCTCCGCAAGCGGTTCCCGACCGCCGCCGAGTTCGGCGCCCGGACCGTCCCCGACCTGTTCGGCCGCCGCGCTCGCGACGCCGAGCAGCGGACGGCGACCACGTTCGCGAGCGCCGTCGCCTGGAACGACGGGTCGGGCCGGTTCGACCTCCGTCCGCTGCCCGACCTCGCCCAGATCGAGCCCGTCTACGCCCTCGCCTCGGCCGACCTCGACGGCGACGGCGTGCTCGACCTGGTGGTGGGCGGCGGCCAGCTCGGCGTCCGCCCCGACCGCGGGCGCTACGACGCCGGCCTGGGCCTGGCGCTCCTGGGCGACGGCCGCGGCGGGTTCGTGCCGGTCGGGCTCGACGGTGGGTTGGCGCTCGACGGCGAGGTCCGCGCGCTCCGGTTCCTCGACGGCGGCCGGCTGTTGCTCTCAGCCGCGAGCGACGGGCCGCTCCAGGCGTTCCGCGTCGGGCGCGGGGCGGTGGCAACCCGGTGAAAACCCGGAATGTGCCTTGCCGAACCCTGCCGGCGCCGTGATCTTCTGACATGTAAAACGACGGTGCCGATGACGCGCTTGATGCTCCTGCTCGCCCTGACCCTGTCGGTCGCCGGCTGTGGCGGCTCCGACGCGGCCCCGCCGACCCAGGCCGCCGACCCCGAGCTGCTGCACGGGGCCGTCCAGCGGGTCACGGACGTGATGACGCACGACATCTTCAGCCCGCCCCAGGCGAGCCGCGTCTACGCCTACGTCTCGGTCGCCGCCTACGAAGCGCTCGCCTCGACCCGCCCCGAGATGGCGTCGCTCGCGGGCCAGCTCCGCGACTTCGACGCGCCGCCCCGCCCCGAGGGCGACGTCCACGGCCCGACCGCCGCCGTCTGGGCCGCGCTCGCCGTCGGCGAGGCGCTGACGTTCTCGGCCGACGAGGTGGCCGCCTACCGCGACGACGCCGAGGCTCGGCTTCGAGAGGCTGGGCTGAGTCGTCGGCTGGCGGCTCGGTCGCAGGCCTACGGCACGGCCGTCGCCGAGCACGTGCTGGCGTGGGCCGCCGCCGACGGCTACGCCCAGACGCGGAGTGGCCCGGCCTACACCGTCACCAACGAGCCCGGCGCCTGGCGCCCGACGCCCCCGGCGTACATGGACGCCATCGAGCCCAACTGGGGCACGCTGCGCCCGTTCGTGCTCGACTCGGCCGCCCAGTTCAAGCCGCCGCCGCCGCCGCCGTTCTCGGTCGCGCCCGGCACCCCGTTCCGCCAGCAGGTCGACGAGGTGTACGCCGTCACGGCCGAGATGACCGACGAGCAGCGCGACATCGCGGCGTTCTGGGACTGCAACCCGTACGTGATGCACACGCGCGGCCACGCCATGTTCGCGACCAAGAAGATCACGCCCGGCGGCCATTGGATGGGCATCGCGGCCATCGCCAGCCGCGACGCCGGCGACGACGTGGCCGGCGCCGCCGAGGCCTACGTCCGCACGGCGCTCGCGCTCGCCGACGGGTTCCTCTCGGTCTGGGACGAGAAGTACCGGAGCCGGCTGATCCGCCCCGAGACGGTCATCAACGAGCACCTCGACGAGGACTGGGTGCCGCTCTTGCAAACGCCGCCATTCCCCGAGTACTCGTCGGGCCACAGCGTGATCTCGGGCGCCGCCGCCGAGGCCCTGACCGCGCTCTACGGCGACGGGGTCGGCTTTGTCGACACGGTCGAGATCCCGTATGGGCTGCCAGCCCGCGAGTTCACGTCGTTCCGCCGGGCGGCTGAGGAGGCCGCGATCAGCCGGCTCTACGGCGGCATCCACTACCGGATGGCGACCGACCACGGGCTCGAGCAGGGCCGCGGCGTCGGCGGGCTCCACGTGGACCGCGTCACGACGCGCGCGCCCGCCGTGGCCCGCCGTTGACGGGGCGAGGCGATCTCCCTCACCCCAACCCGTCATCCCCGCGTAGGCGGGGATCCAGAGTGGCGACCTTGGTGCTCCGACCGCCCTGGATTGGCTAGCGCCTTCGCTTCGCGGTCTCGCCTGCGCGGGAAAGACTCGCTGGGTAGGATCAGGTCGCGCGAGAACCCAGCAGCCTGCCCCGACTCCACGTGGGCCACTGGGAAAGGGAGCAGGGCGAGCGTGCGAGTGCCTCGAAGGGCACGCCGAGATCGCCGACCGAGGGTCCGGGCCGGGCTAGCTTAGGGGCGATCCCTCCCGCCCCCATGACCCGCCGTCTGCTCGCCCCCCTCGCGCTCGTCGCGCTCCTGGCCCTCTCCGCCTGCGACGGCGGTGGCCCCGACCCCATCGGCGTGACCGGGACGTGGGAGGGAGCCATCTTCCGCGCCGACGACCCCGACGGCCCGCGCTACCCCATCGAGATCCGGATGACCGACACGGGCGCGCGGATCACCGGGAGCGGCGTGGTCGAGGGGCTCCCCGACGCGCCGCCCGACGGCCGGTTCGAGTTCGCCATCGTCGACGGGTCGTTCGTCAACGGCAACCTGACCCTGAGCATCCGCTACGACCGGCCCTCGTTCATGGGCACGATCGCGGGCGTCCTCTTCCAGGAGGACCCGGCGGAGATCCGGGGGACGATCGACGGCGCCGGCGCCGCGCGCGGCAACTTCGTCATGGAGCTCCGGTCGCGGAGCGCGTAAGCGGCGTGGAAGGGCTTTCGCACGGCGGGCCACTTGGTCTACATTGGCACCCCTTCACGGTCTGTTAATGAGACTCTCCGCGATCCTGCTCGCCGCCGCCCTCGCGCCGCTCGCGGCCTGCGGAGGGGCGGAGGGCGCCGCGAGCCCCGAGACCACGGCGACCGACTGGGTCGACTTGTTCGACGGCGCCACGCTCGACGGCTGGCACGGCTACGCGAGCCCCGAGGCGCCCACCGTCTGGTCCGTCGCCGACGGCATGATCGAGCTCACGCCCGGCACCGACGGCGGCGACCTGGTGGCCCCCGGCACCTGGGGCGACTTCGAGCTTGAGGTCGAGTGGAGGCTCGCCGAGTGCGGCAACGCCGGCCTGTTCTACCGCGGCGAAGAGGACGCCGCCCTCGCGCCCATCTGGCGGACGTCGCTCGAGATGCAGATGCTCGACGACACCTGCCACCCCGACGGCAAATACCCGAGCCACCAGGCCGGCGGGCTCTACGACCTCTACACGCCGACGGCCTCCGTGCTCCGGCCCGGCGACTGGAACACGTCGCGCGTCGTCGCCGACGGCGACCGGATCGAGCACTGGCTGAACGGGACCCAGGTCGTCGCCGCCGAGCAGGGCTCGGCCGACTGGGACGCCCGCGTCGCCGTGAGCAAGTTCCGCGACGGTGAGGCCTTCCCCGGCTACGGCACCCGCCGGTCCGGGATCGTCGGGCTCCAGGACCACGGCGACCGGCTGTGGGTCCGCTCGGTCCGCATCCGCACCCTCTAACCCCGACCCTCATGAGCGGAATCAAGGCCAGGCTGAGCACGATGATGTTCCTGGAGTTCTTCGTCTGGGGCGCGTGGTACACGACCGTCGCCGTCTACATGGCGGCCGAGGGCCTGGGCGACTTGACGCACTGGCCGTACACGGTGAACCCGCTGGCGGCCATCATCGCCCCGTTCTTCCTCGGGCTGGTGGCCGACCGCTACTTCGCGGCTCAGAAGGTGTTCGGCGTGCTCCACCTGCTGGGCGGCGTGTTCATGCTGCTGGCCCCGTCGCTCATCGGCGCGCCGACGCTGTTCATCCTGGCGCTGCTGGCTTACAACCTGTGCTACATGCCCACGCTGGGCCTGTCGAACACAATCGCGTTCGAGCAACTCGACGACCAGGAGAAGGAGTTCCCCGTGATCCGGGTGTTCGGGACGCTGGGCTGGATCGTGGCCGGGCTCGCGATCTCGTTCGTGCTCTCGCCGGTGCTCGGCGTCGAGTCGGCCGAGGCGACGGCGTGGCCGCTCTACCTGACCGGCGTCGGCTCGCTCATCCTGGGCGTGTTCTCGTTCACGCTGCCCAACACGCCGCCGGTCGCGAAGGGCCAGCCAGTCTCGGTCGCCAGCATCGCCGGCGTCGACGCCTTCAAGCAGCTCGGGAGCCGGCCGTTCTACATCTTCCTGGCCGCCAGCTTCCTCATCTGCATCCCGCTGGCCGCGTACTACAACTTCACCCAGCTCTTCCTCGGGGCGACGGGCTTCGAGAACATCGCCGCGACGCAGTCGCTGGGGCAGGTCTCGGAGGTGTTGTTCATGCTGCTGATGCCGCTGCTGTTCGTGCGGTGGGGCGTCAAGTGGATGCTGGCGGCCGGCATGTTCGCCTGGGTCGTCCGCTACGCGTTGTTCGCCTTGGCCGCGCCGGCGTCGGTGACCTGGATGATCGTCGGCGGGATCGCGTTGCACGGCATCTGCTACGACTTCTTCTTCGTGACGGGCCAGATCTACGTCGAGAAAAAGTCGACGCCGGCCGTCCGCGGGCAGGCCCAGGGGCTGCTGGTCCTGGTGACCTACGGCGTCGGGATGCTGATCGGGGCCCAGGTCGCGGGCGCCGTCTACAACGGGTTCCTCGCGGGCCGCGACATCCTGCCGCTGGCCGAGTGGACCCAGTTCTGGTGGATCCCGGCTGGCTTCGCCGCCCTCGTGCTCGTCCTCTTCATCGCCCTGTTCAACGACCGCGTCGACCGCTCGGGCGAGACCGTCCAGCCCCACGCCGACGCGCCCGGGGCGAGCCTGACGCCGGCCACCGAGGCGGGCGTCCCGGCGGTGACGTGACGTGCGCCACACGGATGACGCGGCGCCGGACGTACTAGACCCCAGACTCTTCCCGCTTCGTACGACCTCATGTTCAACCCCACCATCGACCGCCGCTCGGCGCTCCGCCGGTTGTCGGCCGTGCTCGGCGGCGTCGCGACGGCCCCGCTCGCGTCGGGCCTCCTCGCCGGCTGCACGACGCCCGGCGGTTCGGCCCTCGCGAGCTACGAGTACCAGACGCTGACCGGCGGCCAGCCCGACCTGCTCGCGGCGCTCGTCGACCAGATCATCCCGGCCACCGACACGCCGGGTGCGGCCGAGGCCGGCGTCCCCCAGTTCGTCGACCTGATGCTGACCGACTGGTACGCGCCCCAAGACCGCGACGCGTTCCTGGCCGGGCTCGACGGCGTCGACCGCCGGGCGTCCGGCTCGTTCGTCGACCTCGACGACGCGGCTCGGGCCCAGCTCGTGGCCACGTTCGACGCCGAGACGTTCGCCGACCAGCCCGGCGCCGTCGGCAGCCCCGCTCAGCCGGACGAGGAGGCGATGGACGACGAGGGCGACATCGCCGGCGCGGGACAGGAGGGGACGTTCCAGGCCCAGCAAGAGGCCGAGAACGAGGTGGCCGGGATGCAGGGCGACCTCGGCCAGGCCATGAGCGACTCGTCGGAGGCCCAGAAGATCGAGACGGGCGAGGGAACGACGACGGTCGGCGGGGACGCGCCGCCCCCCTTCTTCCGCCAGCTCAAGGAGCTCACCCTAGCGGGCTACTACACGTCCGAGGTCGGCGCGACGCAGGAGCTCCAGTGGCTCGCCGCCCCGGGCCGCTACGACGCCGACGTCCCGCTCTCCGAAGTCGGCCGCGCCTGGGCGTAGTCCGTGCGAGGTGGAACGTTCGACGTCGAACGTTCGCCGGCACGACAACTTTCAACGTCGCACCTTCAACGTCCGAACGACATGCAGCACTCCCACGGCGCCAGCGCCATCGAAACGATTCGGACGGTCAACGTCCAGGCCGGCGGCGAGGTCTACGACGCCATCGTCGTCGGGTCCGGCATCTCGGGCGGGTGGGCCGCCAAGGAGCTCACCGAGAAGGGGCTCAAGACGCTCGTCCTGGAGCGCGGCCGGGCCGTCGAGCACGGGGCCGACTACGTCACCGAGCACCGGGCCCCGTGGGACACGCCGTTCCGCGGGCGCGGCGACCGGCGCCACGCCGAGGAGCGCCAGTTCCGCCAGATGAAGGCCGGCCCCTACAATGAGAACACGGCCCACTGGTACGTCGACGACGTCGACCACCCCTACGAGACCGCCGAGGACGACGCGGAGGACGAGTTCCTGTGGGTGAGGGGCTACCACCTCGGGGGGCGCTCGATCATGTGGGGGCGCCAGTGCTACCGCCTCTCGGAGATGGACTTCACGGCCAACGAGCGCGAGGGGCGCGGCACGCGCTGGCCCATCACCTACGCCGACGTCGAGCCGTGGTACTCGTACGTCGAGCGGTTCGCCGGCATCTCGGGCGAGCCGTTGGGGCTCCAGCAGCTCCCCGACAGCGAGTTCCTCCCGGCCATGCCGCTGACGGCCGTCGAGCGACGCGTCCGCGAGTCGATCGCACGCGACTTCGGCGGCCGGGCCATGACCGTCGGCCGGACGGCGATCCTGACCCAGCCGCACCAGGGCCGCGCCGGGTGCCACTACTGCGGGCCGTGCGACCGGGGCTGCACGGCCGGCGCCTACTTCTGCTCGCTCTCGAGCACGCTGCCGGCCGCCCAGGCGACGGGCAACCTCACCGTCCGCCCCGACTCGATCGTCCACTCGCTCGTCTACGACGAGGACAGCGACCGGGTCACCGGCGTTCGCGTGGTGGACCGCGAGACGAAGGAGGAGATGGTGTTCAACGCCAAGGTCGTGTTCTTGAACGCGAGCGCGATCGGGTCGGCGATGATCCTGATGAACACCACGTCGCCGCGCTTCCCGAACGGGCTGGGCAACCAGTCGGGGCTGCTGGGCAAGGGCATCATGGACCACCACTTCATGGTGGGCGCCAGCGGCGAGATGCCCGGCTTCGAGGACCGCTACACGTTCGGCAACCGCCCCAACGGGATCTACATCCCGCGCTTCCAGAACCTGCCGTGGGACTCGTCCTCGAACCGCGACTTCGTCCGGGGCTACGGCTACCAGGGCGGCTCGGGCCGCGGCGGCTGGGGCCGCGGCGCCGCGATGCCGGGCGTCGGCGTGGCGCTCAAGGAGAGCCTGCGCGAGCCGGGCCAGTGGAGCTTCACGATGTTCCCCTTCGGCGAGACGCTGGCCTACGACGACAACCGCGTCGAGCTGACCGACCAGCTCGACGAGTGGGGCGTCCCGATCCCGCGCATCGTCGGCTCCATCCGCGACAACGAGCGCCGGATGCGGGTGGCCATGAAGAGCGACGGCGCCGAGATGCTCGAGGCCGCCGGCGCCGTCAACGTGAACGAGTGGGAGGCGCCGTACCGGCTGGGCGAGGGGATCCACGAGATGGGCACGGCCCGGATGAGCGCGACGCCCGAGACCGGCTGCGTCGACGCCGACAACCGGGTCCACGAGGTCCCCAACCTCTACGTCACCGACGGCGCCTTCATGACGTCGGCCGGGTGCCAGAACCCGTCGCTCACCTACATGGCGATGACCGCCCGCGCCGTCGACCACGCCGTGACGGCCGTCAACCGCGGCGACCTGCGCGTCTGAGTGGTTCAGGGTTCGAGGTTCAGGGTTCGCAAGGACCCACACCTGAGCGAACCCTGAACCTCGAACCCTGAACCCATGCATCGAAGAGACTTCGCCCGCACCGCTGCCGCCGCGTCCGTGGCCCCGTTCGTCGTGCCCCGGCACGTGCTGGGCGGAGCCGGGGTCGTGGCGCCGAGCGACACCGTCGCCGTCGGCGTGATCGGGGCCGGGGGGATGGGCGGGTCGAACGCCGCCGCGCTGGCCCAGATGGCCGACGTGCGGATCGTGGCCATCGCCGACGTGGACATGGGGGCCGTGGCCCAGGCCGTCGAGCGGCGGCTGGGGTCGGACCGGGCCGACGCCCGGGCGGCCGGCGCCGCCCTCCGCGACGCCTACGACGGCGCCGCCAAGTACGCCGACTACCGCGAGATGCTGGCGACCGAGGCCGGCTTGGACGCCGTCGTGGTGGCCACGCCCGACCACCACCACGCCCTGGCGGCGCTGCTGGCGATGGACCGTGGGCTCCACGTCTACGCCCAGAAGCCGCTGACGTACACCGTCGACGAGAGCCGACGCCTCGCCGCGAAGGCGGCGTCGACGGGGCTGGTGACCCAGATGGGCAACCAGGGCCACTCGGGCGACGACGGCCGCCGCGTGGTCGAGGTCGTCCGCGCCGGTGTGCTCGGGCCGATCCGCGAGGTCCAGGCGTGGACGAACCGGCCGAACGGCTGGTGGCCCCAGGGCGTCCCGATGCCCGACCCGGCGCCCGCGCCGGCCGACCTGGCGTGGGACGTCTACCTCGGCCCGAACGAGCCGATGGCCTACCGGCCCGGCATCCACCCGTTCGGGTGGCGCGGGTTCGTCGGCTTCGGCGTCGGGTCGCTCGGCGACATGGGCGCGCACCTGGTCGACTTTCCCGTGTGGGCGCTCGACCTGGGGCGGCCGAGTCGCGTCGAGACGCGCCACACGCCCTGGGGCGGCGACGACCGGGCGACGTATCCGCTCGCGACCGTCACCACCTACCGCTTCGACGGCGCCGGACCGGCAGCCGGCGCCGCTGATTCGGGCGGCCCCATCGGTATGACGTGGTACGACGGGGGCCTGCTCCCCCCGACGCCGATGCAGGCGCCCGACGGCTTCACGCTCGACCCCAACGGCGGCGTCATCTTCGTCGGCGAGCGGGGGCTGCTGATCCACGAGACCTACGGCTCGAACCCCCGCTTCTTGCCGGCCGACCCGTCGCTCGACCTGGCCGCCGAGGCCGCCGACGTGCCGATGTCGCTGCCGCGCATCGAGGGTGGGATGGGCGCGCACGAGGCCAACTGGATCCGCGCGATCCAGGGGACGGAGGCCGTCTCGTGTCCGTTCGGCTACGGCGCCCACCTCAACGAGATCATGCTCCTCGGCGTGGCCGCGATGAGCGCCGGCCAGCCGCTGACGATCGCGGCCGACGGGACGCTTACGAACCACGACGCCTCCGTCCTGACACGGACCTACCGCGACGGCTGGGAGCTTCCCGCGTAGGAGAGCCTGCACCCTGTACGGACACCATGCACGGCGTCCCTACGCACGACCTGACGCCATGAACCGCCGCCACTTTCTCCGTCAGTCCGGCGCCGCCACCGCCGTAGGCGCTCTCCTCGGTCCCGGTGCCGCTCGGGCGCTCGCCGCTGCTCGCGCCGCCGACGTCCCGGCCGAGATCGGGATCCAGCTCTACACGTTGCGCGACGTCCTGCCCGGCGACGTCAACGGCGTTCTGGAGATGCTCAAGCGCGTCGGGATCGGAGAGGTGGAGACGGCGGGCTACGCCGACCGCGACCCGATGGCTTTCCGCGCCGTCCTCGACGCGCTCGGACTGGCGACGCCGTCGGCGCACCAGCTGGTGGCGGAAGTCGTGGCCACCTCCGCCAGTATGGCCGACGCCGGGCTCCCCGGCTTCGACGCGGCCCTCGACACCATCGCGGCGGTCGGCCACGAGTACTTCGTGATCCCGTGGCTCCCGCCGGACGCGCGGCCGGACCGCGACGGCTACCTCCGGCTCGCCGACCAGCTCAACGGGCTCGGCGAGCGGGCGCGGGCGGCCGGCATCCAGCTCGGCTACCACAACCACGACTTCGAGTTCGACACGTTCGGGACGGACCGCCCGGCCTACTTCGACTTCGTCGACCGGCTCGACCCGGACCTGGTGGTGCTCGAGCTCGACCTGTACTGGGTCGCCGTCGCCGGCCACGACCCGGTCGACGTGTTCGAGCGCTTCCCCGGCCGCTTCCCGCTGTGGCACGTCAAGGACGGCGCGGGCGACGACATGGCGCAGACCGTCGTCGGCCGGGGCACGTTGGACTGGCCGCGCATCTTCGCCGCCAGCGAGACGGCCGGGCTCCGCCACGCTTTCTTGGAAGCCGACACCCCGCCCGACGGCGACAGCCTAGGCTTCGCTCGCGACAGCACAGCCTACGTCGAGTCGCTCCGGTGACGACGTGGAACGTGCGGAGTCGAGCGTTCGCAGGTTCTGCCCTCGTCCTCTGGGCTCGACAACCTTCCACGCCGCACGTTCCACCTCCCGCCCACACCGATGCGCCGCCGCGACTTCGTCCGTGCCGCCGGAACGGCGCTGCCGCTCGCCGGCTGCGCGCCCTCGGCCCTCGCGTCGGCCGGTCCGCTGGCGACTCCCACCGCCAGCCGGCCGGCCTCGTTCCGCCACTCCGTGTGCCGGTGGCCGTTCGCCTCGTGGTCGCTGGACACGCTGTGCGGCGTCGCCGCCGACCTCGGCATCGACTCGGTCGAGCTGGTCCAGCCGTCGGACGCCCCGACGCTGGGGGCCCACGGCCTGACGTGCGCCATGACGGCCCACCCGGACGCCGTCCCCGACGCGCTCCGCCAGGGGTGGAACCGGGCCGAGCACCACGAGTGGCTCGTGCCCGCCTACCGCGAGCAGCTCGCGGCGACCGCCGACGTCGGCTGGCCCCACCTCATCGTGTTCTCCGGCAACCGCGACGGCCTGGACGACGCGGTCGGACTCGAGACGATGGCGCGAGGCATCGAGCGCATCTTGCCCGACGCGGAGCGGTTGGGCGTGACCGTCTGCATCGAGCTGTTCAACTCCAAGGTCGACCACCCGGACTACCAAGCCGACTCGACCGCGTGGGGGCTGGCGCTGGTCGAGCGGCTCGGGTCCCCGCGCTTCCGGATCCTCTACGACATCTACCACATGCAGATCATGGAGGGCGACGTGATCCGCACCGTGACCGACCACCTCGACGCGTTCGCCCATTTCCACACGGCGGGCGTCCCGGGTCGCCACGAGATCGACGAGAGCCAGGAGCTGTTCTACCCCGCCATCCTGCGGGCGCTCGACGCCGCCGGCTTCTCTGGGTTCGTGGCCCAGGAGTTCATCCCCACCGGCGACCCCCGCGCCGCCCTGGCCGACGCCATCGCCCGGTGCTCCGTCTAGCTCAGGCGTCGACGCGCTCGACGGGCGCCAGGTCGCCGGCCTCCTCGTCGGTGTACAGCCGGGAGTCGACGATAAAGCGCAGGCCGAGCGGGATCTCGATCGAGAAGCTGGAGCCGCGGCCCGGCTTCACGTCGACCGTGAGCTGGGTGTGCTTCCAGTACTCGAACTGCTGGCGCTCGATGTAGAACGGGACGCCGTGGACCTCGCCGATCTTGACGTCGGACCGGCCCAGCCGGAAGTCGCCCTCGGCGTAGCACATCGGGCTCGAGCCGTCGCAGCAGCCGCCGGACTGGTGGAACATGAGCGGCCCGTGGCTCTCGCGGAGCCGGTCGATGACGGCGGCGGCCTCGTCGGTGATCAGGACGCGGGGCGTCGGAGGGTCGGGGTTCATGGGTTTGGGGTTCGCGTGGTGGGAGGGTCTGGGTCGGAATCGGTCAGGCGACAGGCGGGGAACGAGAACGGGGTTCAGAGCCCGCCAGACGGCGAACCCTGAACCCCGAACCCTGGACCGGCCGGAGGCCTAGAAAAAGCCGAGGGCGTCCTTCGAGTACGAGACCAGCATGTTCTTGGTCTGCTGGTAGTGCCCCAGCATCATCTTGTGGTTCTCGCGCCCGATGCCCGACTTCTTGTAGCCCCCGAACGCGGCGTGCGCCGGGTAGAGGTGGTAGCAGTTGACCCACACGCGGCCGGACTCGATGGCCCGAGGCACCTGGAAAAGCTGGTGCGCGTCGCGCGTCCAGACGCCGGCGCCCAGGCCGTAGAGCGTCTCGTTGGCGATCTCGATGGCCTCCGCCTCGTCCTTGAACGTCGTCACCGAGACGACCGGCCCGAAGATCTCCTCCTGGAAGACGCGCATCGAGTTGTCGCCCTTGAAGATGGTCGGCTGGATGTAGAAGCCGCCGTCGGGGACGCTCGCCATGCCGTCGCCGCTGTGGCCGTCGCCGCCGCCCGCGTTGGAGGGCGTCGCCGGGGTGGGCGTGGCCTGGCTGTTAGGCGCGTTCGTCGAGTCGTTGCCGGCGACCGCCAGCTGGGGCTCGCCGGCCCGGACGACGTCGCCGCCGGCCAGGACCTGGGCGCCCTCCTCCTTCCCGATCTTGAGGTACTTCTGGATCTTCTCGTACTGGTCGTTCGACGCCTGGGCGCCGACCATCGTCTCGGAGTCGAGCGGGTTGCCCACCTTGATCGCGTTGACGCGCTCGACGAGGCGCTCGATGAACGCGTCGGCGATCGACTCCTGGACCAAGATCCGGCTCGGGCACGTGCAGACCTCGCCCTGGTTGAGCGCGAACATGGCCGCGCCCTCCAGGCACTTGTCGAAAAAGGCATCGTCCTCGTCCATCACCGATTCGAAGAACACGTTCGGGCTCTTGCCGCCCAGCTCCAGCGTCAGCGGGATGATGTTCTCCGAGGCGTACTGCATGATGAGGCGCCCGGTCGTGGTCTCGCCGGTGAAGGCGATCTTCTTGATGCCGGGGTGCTGGGCGAGCGGCTTGCCGGCCTCCGGCCCGAACCCCTGCACCACGTTGATCACGCCGGCCGGGACGACGTCCTTGATCAGATCGAGCCACTCCATGATGCTCACCGGCGTCTGCTCGGCCGGCTTGATCACGACGCAGTTGCCCGCGGCCAGCGCCGGCGCCAGCTTCCAGGCCGCCATCAGGAGCGGGAAGTTCCACGGGATGATCTGGCCGACGACGCCCAGCGGCTCGTGGAGCTGGATGCTCACCGTCGTCTCGTCGAGCTCGGAGATGCCGCCCTCCTGGGCCCGGATGACCGACGCGAAGTAGCGGTAGTGATCGACCACCAGCGGGAGGTCGGCCGCCAGCGTCTCGCGGATCGGCTTGCCGTTGTCGACGGTGTCGACCAGCGCCAGGTGCTCCAGGTGGTCCTCGGTGATCTGCGCGATCTTGAGCAGCATGTTGGCGCGCTCGGTCACCGACGTGTGCTTCCACGTCTCGTCGAAGGCCTTCTGCGCGGCCTCGACGGCGTTGTCGACGTCGGCCTCGGAGGAGCGGGCGACCTGGCAGAAGGTCTGGCCGTCGATGGGGGAGGGGTTGTCGAAAAAGCGCCCCTCGACCGGCTCGACGAACTCGCCGCCGATAAAGTTGAGGTAGCGCTCTTTAAACTGCGGGCGGTCGTAGACCATGGCGGGAGGGGGAAGGGAGGGAACGGGCGGGCCCGCCGAGGACTCGGGCAAGGACCTTTGGCTTCACCTTCTAACCCCGGGAGCGCTTCCGGGGTTCTCCACATCTCCTCTCACCAGGTGCCACGACCACGCCGGTCCCACAGAGGCGACTCGTCCCGCACGCCCTTCCCACAGAGTCACCCTGAGCGGAGGCCGTCGGCGGCCGGAGCCGAAGGGCCTCGACGCGCGGTGGCCGACCGCGAGGCCACCTGACGCGCGTCGAAATCCCTTCGACAAGCTCAGTGCTCTGTCGAGCGGCCACTGGTGGGTAGAGCGAGCACCGGGGTCCGTCAGGGAGTCCCCCTTCCCCGCCTGCGCGGGGACAGGCCTGGACAGGGGGGGTCGACCGATGCCGAGCGCCGACCCACCAACAAGAGCTTGACGCAGCACTCAGGGCGACAGTGCTTGGTGAGGCTGCAACAGCCCTGGGGCTGGACCCCAACGGAGGGACGTCCGTACCCTTCAGCCCGACCCCTTTCCTCTCGCGCCGGCTCGGTCGGCGGGCCCTCCGACACCGTGAGTACGACTCCGCCTGCCGTCTGGATCTACGTCGTCGCCGCCGTCCTTTTCCTCGGCCTGGGCCTCCGGGACCTCGGTCTCGGTGCGGACTCCAACCTCTTCAACGCGGCGTGGGAGCTGACGTTTGCCGTCGCGAACGGCCTGTTCGTCTGGTTGTACCGCGGCGGGCCGGCGTGGGCAAAGCCCGTCGGCACCGCGCTGTTCGCGGTGGGCGTCGCCGGAGCCGTCGCCTCCATCTTCCTCGACGTCGCGTAGCCCGCCGGCCCCGACTCCCCATCCGTCCGATGTCCCTCCACAGACCCCTCCGCGCCGGCCAGGTCGGCGGCGGCCCCGGCGCCTTCATCGGCGAGGTCCACCGCCGCGCGATGCGGATGGACGGCCTGGCGACGCTCGTCGCCGGCGTGTTCTCGTCCGACCCCGACCGAAGCCGCGCGCACGCCGCGACGCTGGGTGTCGAGCGGGCGTACGGCTCATTTGAGGAGATGGCCGAGGCCGAGGCGGCGCGCGACGACGGCATCGAGGTGGTCTCGATCGTGACGCCGAACTGGCTCCACGCGCCGGCCGCGCTCGCGTTCGTCGAGCGCGGCATCTCGGTCGTCTGCGACAAGCCGATGACGACGACGCTGGAGGACGCCGAGGCCCTCGTCCGCGCCGTCCGCAAGGCCGGCGTCACGTTCGCGCTGACGCACAACTACACGGGCTACCCGATGGTCAAGCACGCCCGCGCGCTCGTCGCCGACGGCGCCATCGGCGAGGTGCGGAAGGTGGTCGCCGAGTACAGCCAGGGCTGGCTCTCGACGCCCGTCGAGCGCGAGGGGAGCAAGCAGGCCGCCTGGCGGACCGACCCCGAGAAGGCCGGCGCCGGCGCGCTCGGCGACATCGGGAGCCACGCCGAGAACCTGGCGGCCTACGTCACCGGGCTCGAGCTGGACCGGCTGTGCGCCGACGTCCGCACGTTCGTGGCGGGGCGGGCCATCGACGACGACGCCAACGTGCTGCTCCGGTACCGGGGCGGCGCGGGTGGCGTCCTCCACTGCTCCCAGGTCGCGGCCGGCCTCGAGAACGACTTGCGCGTGCGCGTGAGCGGCAGCGAGGGCACGCTGACCTGGCGTCAGGAGACTCCCAACGAGCTTGTCCACCATGCGCTCTCGGGTGCCGAGCGCGTCTACCGCCGCGGCCACGACACGCTGGCGCCGGCGGCCCAGCACGCGAGCCGCCTGCCGCCCGGCCACCCGGAGGCGTTCAACGAGGCGTTCGCCAACGTCTACTCGAACGCGCTCCGCACCATCGCCGCTCGCGCCGCCGGCGACGAGCCCGACGCACTCGACCTCGACTTCCCGACCGTCGAGGACGGCGCCCGCGGCGTTCACTTTATCCTGACCGCGCTCGAGAGTGGCCGCCAGGAGGGGTGGGTCGACGCGAGCTACAGCCCTCCGGGGAGGGATTGAGGGGTGCGGGGCGGCCCCGTCCTTCCAGACGGCCCGGGTGGCCCCCCGAACCCCTCCTCCATCCCTCTATCCCCCATCCCTCTTGCCTGTTTCCACCGTCGTCTTCGACCTCGGCGGCGTCCTCATCGACTGGGACCCGCGCTACGCCTACCGCGACATGGGCGCGACCGAGGCCGAGATCGAGCGCTTCCTCGCCGAGGTCGCCACGTCGGAGTGGAACCACCAGTTCGACGCCGGCCGGCCGTTCGCCGAGGGGATCGCCGAGCGGAAGGAGCGGTTCCCCGAGCACGCCGAGTGGCTCGACGCCTGGTGGACGCGGTGGCCCGACATGCTGGGCGACGCCATCGCCGGAACGGTCGACGTGCTGGACGAGCTGACGAGCCGCGGCGTCCCGGTGTACGCGCTCACCAACTGGTCGGCCGAGACCTTCCCCATCGCCCGCGAGCGGTTCGACTTCCTGTCGGCGTTCGAGGGCATCGTGGTCTCCGGTGAAGTGGGCCTGGCGAAGCCGGACCCAGCCATCTACCGACGCCTCACCTCCGACTTCGGCATCGACCCGGCCGACGCCGTGTTCGTCGACGACCTCGTGCGGAACGTGGAGGCCGCCCGCGCCGTGGGCCTGCACGGCCTCCGCTTTACCGGCGCCGACGATCTCCGCCGCGATCTTGCCGCCCTCGGCCTGTTGCCCGAGTAAACCCCCGGCCCCCCACTTCCACCCTGGCTCCTATGTCTCGTCCCGTCACCTTGTTTACCGGCCAGTGGGCCGACATGCCCATCGCCGAGCTGGCGCCGAAGGCGGCGTCGTGGGGCTACGACGGCTTGGAGCTGGCCACGTGGGGCGACCACCTCGACGTCCACCGCGTCCTCGACGAGGACGGCTACGCCGAGGGCCACAAGCGACTGCTCGCGGACAACGGCCTCGACCTGTACGCCATCTCGTGCCACCTGGTCGGGCAGGCCGTGGCCGACCGGATCATCGACGGGCGGCACCAGGCGATCGTGCCCGGCCACGTTTGGGGCGACGGAGACGCCGAGGGCGTGAGACAGCGCGCGGCGGCCGAGGTGGTCAAGACGGCCGAGGCGGCGGCCGAGCTGGGGCTCCAGGTCGTGACCGGGTTCACGGGCTCGCCCATCTGGCACCTGTTCTACTCGTGGCCGCCCAACCTGCCCGAAGACATCGAGGCGGGCTTCCAGGAGACGGCCGAGCGGTGGACGCCCATCCTGGACCGCTTCCAGGAGCTCGGCGTCCGGTTCGCGCTGGAGGTCCACCCGTCCGAGATCGCGTTCGACGGGCCGAGCTGGGCCCGCGCGCTCGACGCCTTCGGTGGCCACCCGGCGTTCGGGATCAACTTCGACCCGAGCCACTTCGGCTACCAGAACGCCGACTACGTCCGGTTCATCCGCGACCACGGCGACCGGATCTACCACGTCCACATGAAGGACGTCTGGTGGAGCGACGTGCGGACCCCGGCCGGCACCCTCGGCGGCCACACCGAGTTCGGCGACGCCCGCCGCTCGTGGGACTTCCGCAGCCTGGGCCGCGGCAAGATCGACTTCGAGGAGATCATCCGCGCCCTCAACGACGTCGGCTACGACGGGCCGCTGTCGGTCGAGTGGGAGGACATGAAGATGGACCGCGAGCACGGGGCCGCCGAGGCCGCCGCCTTCGTCAAGCGCGTCGACTTCCCGGCGTCCGACATCGTGTTCGACCAGCAGTTCTCGAAGGCGAGCGAGGGCTAAGGGCGGCCCTGTTGCCTCCGACCCCCGCGGCCTCCGTAGACTCCGGCTCACCCGATTGGCACCGTCATGTCCGACTCCGTCTCCCGCCGCCGCTTCCTCGCCTCCGCCGGCGCCGTCTTGGGCGTGGGTCCCATCCTCGCCGCGTGCGGCGGCGGCGGAGGCAACGTCACGGCCGCCTCGTGCCAGGGCTACGCCGAGCTGGGCGGGGCCGAGCTCCAGCAGCGCGCGAGCCTCAACTACGTCGACAACTCGCCGAGGCCGGCCGAGCTGTGCAGCAACTGCCGGTTCTACAACGCGCCCGAGGGCGGCTCGCCGTGCGGCGGGTGCCAGCTGTTCCCCGGTCCTGTGGCGCCCGACGGCTGGTGCAAGTCGTGGGTGGCCGTGGTGTCATAGCCGCGCGGTTCAGTTCTCCATTGGCAGAAACTGTGGTTTGCGGCTACCGCTAAACTGAAACGTGGCCGAGATCGACCCCTGGGAGAAACGGTTCGTCGAGTCGTACGTCGAGAAGTCGGTCCAGGACCGCTACCTCGCCATGCTCAAAGGGCAGAAGCACCGGCGGAAGTTGCTTGACCGGCTCAACCACAACCCTGGCTTCGACGTCTCGAAGGCCTGTCAGCTCGAATCCTCCGACGGTGAGGCGCTACTCGGTCTCCTCAGGTCGCTCCGCGTCGAAGCAACGGGCTACCTCATGGCAGACGGGAGCGAACTCGACGGCCAGTGGCTCCGCGTCGAACTAGCGGTGGGGGAGCTGTTGCGGACGGTTTGGGGCGCGGTCCTCATCTGCCCGCCGAAGCCCGTCGCCATCTATCGCGAGGAGGCTCCGGGCGCGTTCTTCCTCTTCGGGTAGGCCACCGCAGAACCCCCACAATCAGGTCTTTGTCAAGGGAGGCGTTCTCGGTGCGGTAGTGCCAGTCTTGTCCTGTACCCCTCGGTGGGGGGACTGCGCACGTCGTTGGAGCGCCGACACCGTCGGTTGGATCGAGAGGGCTCCTCGTCAGCCGTTCAGCGAAACGCTGGCGGGCCGCACTCCCATTCGGACTCTCGCCGTCGGCCACGACAACGGGCAAGGGCAACTCAGAAGGACGACCACGAGGCATGTGTGGAACCGCTTACACGGGACGGTTACCTTCACGCCGCCTCCATCACCTCGCCCATGCCCGACTTCGCCCTCACGACGCTCGACATCTCGGCCGTCGTCATCTACGCCCTCGTGATCTTCGGGATCGGGATCTACTTCTCGCGCAACACCGAAGACGGCGAGGACTACTTCTTGGCGGGGCGCTCGCTGAGCTGGGGGCTGATCGGGATCAGCCTGCTGGCGTCCAACCTGTCGTCGAGCTCGATGATCGGGATGGCGGGCGAGGCGTACGGGGGGATCGGGCTGGCCGTGTTCAACTACGAGTGGATGGCGGCCATGGTGCTGGTCGTGTTCGTGCTGTTCTTCCTGCCGTTCTACATCAAGACCGGCATCTACACGATGCCCGAGTTCCTGGAGCGGCGGTTCGACGGTCGGAGCCGGGTCTACTTCTCGGCGATGAGCATCTTCCTGTCGGTCGTCGTCGACACGGCGGCGGCGCTGTTCGCGGGGGCGCTAGTGGTCCAGCTGGTCTACCCCGACTTCCCGATGTGGATCACGATGGCGATCCTGGCGCTCGTCGCGGGCGCCTACACGATCGCGGGTGGGCTCAAGGCCGTCGTCTACACCGACGCGATTCAGGGGACGCTGCTCCTCATCGGCGCGGGCGCCGTGTCCATCATGGCGTGGAACGCCGTCGGCGGGTGGGACGCCGTGACGGCCGTGACGCCGCCCGAGAGCCTCTCGCTCGTCCAGTCGTTCGACCTGGACCCGGCCAAGCCGTGGTACCAGGAGAACGGGATGACGTGGCTCAGTCTCCTGACCGGCGTCTTCCTGCTCGGGTTCTATTTCTGGACGACCAACCAGTTCATGGTCCAGCGCGTGCTCGGCGCCAAGAACCTCGACCACGGCCGGTGGGGGGCGCTGTTCGGCGGCCTGCTCAAGCTGCCCATCCTGTTCCTGATGGTGATGCCGGGCACGTTCGCCCGCGTCCTCTACCCGAACCTCGAGCGGGCCGACCAGGTGTTCCCGACGCTCCTGTTCGACCTGCTGCCGGACGGCTTCCGCGCGCTCGTGCTGACGGCCATGCTGGCCGCCATCATGTCGTCGGTGGACTCGACGCTCAACGCGGCCTCGACCCTCGTCACGATGGACTTCGTCAAGCGCAAGAACCCGGGGATCTCGCCCAAGGCCCTCGTCCGCATCGGGCGGATCGTGACGGCGGCGTGCATGGTGTTCGCCATCGCGTGGAGCCCGGTCATCATCGGGTTCGACACGCTGTGGAGCTACCTCCAGACGACGCTGGCCTATGTGGCCCCGCCGGCGCTGGCGCTGTTCATCCTGGGCGTGTTCTGGCCGCGGGCGAATGGGGCGGGGGCCATCAGCGGGATGGTCGCCGGCCACGTCACGGCCGTCGTCTTCCTGATCGGCGGCCCGATCTGGACGGCCCGGACGGGGGCGCCGCTCGCCGAGATCTTCAACGTCAACTTCCTCTACCTCGCCCCGATCCTGCTCGTGGTCGCGATGGTCGTGATGGTCGTCGTGAGCTTGCAGGGGGAGGCGCCGCCCGTCGAGAAGACGGAGGACACGACGTGGACGCCGGCCTTCTTCCGGGCCGAGAGCGCCGAGCTGGCCAACGTCCCGGCGTGGAAGAACTACCGCGTCCAGTCGGCCGTGCTCGTCACGCTGACGGCGATCCTGGTCGGGTTCTTCTGGTAGAGGATGGGGTTGGCTGCGCCTTTGCTGCGCGGTCAGGATTGTGAGGATCAGGGTCCGCCCCGCGCAGCGACGGCGCCGACGGGGACGGCCCCGCCGCCTCGTGCCGAGTGGGAACCTGGGTCCACCCGAGGCAGAACCCTGAACCCCGAACCCCGAACCGGTCCCCTGACCTACCTCCAGTTCCACCTCGTCTTTACGCTCCCGCCGCTCGTGGGGCTGGCGCTGCTCCAGCGGCGGACGCGCGAGCCGTGGTGGCCGCTCGCGGCGCTCGTCGGCATCGCGTTCGTGTACACGACGCCCTGGGACAACTACCTCGTCGCGCGCGAGGTGTGGACGTATCCGCCCGACGCTGTGCTGTTCACGGTCGGCTGGGTGCCGATTGAAGAGTACGCGTTCTTCGTGCTCCAAACGATCATCACGGGGTTCATCGTGCGGCTGCTGCAAGCGCGGTGGCCGGTCCGGTCCCAGCCCGAGCCGGCGCTGGCGGTCCGCGCCAGCGGGGCGAGCCTGTTTGGGCTGCTGGCGCTGGCGGGCGCGGCGGGCGTGGTGGCCGGCGGGCCCTGGCTCTACCTCGGGCTCATCGTGGCCTGGGCGTTCCCGGTCCTGTCCGGGATGTGGTGGCTGGGCGGCCACCTTGTCTGGGCGCGGCGCCGGCTGGTCGCGCTCGCCGTCGTCCCGATCACGCTCTACCTCTGGGTCGCCGATTGGTACGCGATCACGCAGGCCGGCATCTGGAACATCACCGACGCCACGCGGACGGGCTGGGAGATCGCCGGGCTCCCGGTCGAGGAGGCCCTGTTCTTCCTGGTCACCAACCTGCTCGTGGCCCAGGGGCTGGTGATGTTCGAGAAGGTCCGGGGTTCGAAGGGTCAGGGTTCGCAGGGTGTGCGCCCTAAGCGAACCCCGAACCCCGAACCCCGAACCAACGCCGCGTGACCGCCCTCGACCTTCTCCGCGCCTCGCTCACCGACGCCGGTTTCCTGGCGTCCCCGACCGACCGCACCAACTACCGCCGCGTCTGGGCCCGCGACGGCGTCGTCTGCGGGTTGGCCGGGCTCGCCTCGGGCGACGAGGATCTGGCCGACGGGCTCCGGCGAACCGTCGAGACGCTGCTCGCCCACGTCGGCCCGCAGGGGCAGGTGCCGTCGAACGTGGCCGTCGGGCCGGACGGGCGGGCCGAGGCGGTGAGCTACGGCGGGCTGGCGGGGCGCGTCGACGCGGGGCCGTGGGCCGTGCTCGGGGCGGCGGCGTGGGCCCGACACGCCGGCGACGCGGTGTGGGCGGACCCACTTGCGGCGCCGGTCGCCGGCGTGCTGCGGCTCTTGGAGGCGTGGGAGTTCAACGGACGCGGGCTCGTCTACGTCCCCCAGTCCGGCGACTGGGCCGACGAGTACGACCTGCACGGCTACCTCCTGTTCGACCAGGTGCTGCGGCTCCTCGCGCTCCGCGCCTGGGCGCCGGTCGCGCCGTCGCCCGCCGCCCTCACCACACAAGCCGACCGACTCCACGCCCTCATCGAGCGCACCTTCTGGCCGAGTGCCGACGGCGACCCGTCCGCCGCCTACCACCCGTCGGCCTACGGGCAGACGGCGCCGGCGCCGTTCCCGTTCGCCGCGCTCACGCCGGGCGGCTACGCCCGACGGTTCGACGCGTTGGGCAGCGCGCTCGCCGTCCTGGCCGACCTGTGGCCGGACCGGCGCGACGCGCTCCTCGACCACGGCCTCGGGCTGGCCGAGGCGACCGCACCGGGCCTGGTCCCCGCGTTCGCCCCGACGATCCGCCCCGGCGACGACGGGTGGGCGACGCTCGTCGGCAACACGCGCGACACGTTCTCGAACCGGCCCGGCCACTACCACAACGGCGGCTGCTGGCCGATGGTCAACGGGTGGTGGGTGGCCGCGCTCGCCCACGCCGGACGCCGGCCCGACGCCGAGTCCCTGCTCGCTCGCGTCGACGCAGCCAACGCCAACGTCTTCCCCGAGTACCTCGACGCCGAGCACGGGGAGCGGCTCGGGACGACGCCGCTGGCGTGGAGCGCCGCCGGCGCCGTGATCGGACGTGCCGCCCTCGACGGCACCCTCGACCCGTGGTCCGTGCCCCTCGACGCCGCGACCGATCCGGCCTCCGTCGCTGAAAAGCCGCCGGCCGTCGTCGTGGCCGGCGAGGCGCTGGTCGACCTGATCACGACGGAGCCGGTCGACGATCTGGCCGCGGCGGCCACCTTCGAGCGGCACGCGGGCGGGAGCCCGGCCAACCTGGCCACTAACCTCGCCCGGCTCGGCGTGCCCGTCGCGCTCGTCGCGTCCGTCGGCGACGACAGCCTGGGGCGGTTTCTCCGGCGAGAGGCCGAGGGCGCCGGCGTGCGGGCCCGGCTGGCGACTCGGTCCGACCGCCCGACGAGCGTGGTGGCGGTCGCCCGGTCGGCCGGGACGCCCGACTTCGCGGTCTACCGGATGGCCGACCGCGACCTCCGGCCGGACCAGCTCCCGGACGCGCTGCTCGCGGGCGCGAGGCTGTTCCACACCTCCGGCTTTGCCCTCAGCCGCGAGCCGGCGCGGGCGACGCTGCTCGACGCCGCCCGCCGGGCCGTCGGTCTCGGCCTCGTCGTCTCGATCGACGTCAACTTCGCGCCCGTCACGGAGGGACAGCGGGCCGAGCAGCAGGACGCGGCCCGCCAGATCCTCGCGCTCGGGCCCCTCGTCAAGTGCAGCCACGACGACCTCGCCCGCCTGTGGGGCGCCGACGCCGACAGCGACCACGTCGCCGTCGACCGTCTCCGTCAGCTCGGCGCGTCCCTCGTCTGCCTCACCCGGGGCGCCGACGGCGCGCTCGTGGTCGGGGACGACGGGGCCGTCGAGGTGCCGGCCGAGCCGGTCGACGCCGTCGACGCGACGGGCGCCGGCGACGCGTTCTGGTCGGGCTTCCTGGCGGCGTGGCTCGGCGGTCAGTCCCCTCCAGCCTGCGCTCGGGCCGGCGCTCGGATGGCCGCCCTCAAGCTGGCCCGCGCCGGCCCGTTGCCAGTCCGCGTCGACGCCGAGGCCGTTCTCCGAGATCGGTAGGGGCGCGTGGCCACACGCCCCCACGGGCGACGTCGGTGCGGGCGTGACGTGGGGCGCGAGACGCGAGGCGTGAGATCTCCTGACCGCAGTGGCCTTGCACCTTCCCTCTGCCATTTCCCGTTTCCCATCTCCCCGTTCCCCGCGAGCGAAGCGAGCTTCCGGCATGACCGAGACTCCCCAGGCGGAGGCGCTGAGCGTCTTCGACATGCTCAAGATCGGCGTCGGCCCGTCGTCGTCGCACACGCTGGGGCCGTGGCGGGCCGTCCAGCGGTGGCTCGGCGCGCTGGCGGAGGGCGGCGTGCTGGCACGAGTGGAGCGCGTCCAGGTCCACCTCTACGGGTCGCTCGCGCTGACCGGCCGCGGCCACTGCACCGACCAGGCCGTGATGCTGGCGCTCTTGGGCCACGACCCCGTGACCGTCGACGTCGACCGGATCGCCGGCACCGTCGCCGACCTCCGCCTCCGCCAGACCCTCGACCTGGGGGGGCGGAGCGTCCCGTTCGACCCGGCCGCCGACATCGTCTTCCACCCGGCCGAGCGGCTGCCGGGCCACGCCAACGGCATGACGTGCGTGGCCGTCGTCGACGGCGCCGACCTCGCGGCGACGTACTACTCGGTCGGCGGCGGGTTCGTGGTGGCCGAGGGCGAGGCGCGGGCCCAGGCCGGGGCGGTCCGCCTGCCGCACCCGGCCCAGGTCCCGGCCGAGATGCTGGCCCACTGCGCCGGCTGCCGCGTCGCCGACGTCGTGTGGAAGAACGAGCGCGCGTGGCGGACCGACGCCGAGATCCGGGCCGGCGTGCTCGCCCTGTGGGACGTGATGCGCGAGGGCGTCTGGCGCGGGTGCCACACCGACGGCGTCCTGCCCGGCGGCCTGGGCGTCGAGCGCCGCGCCGCCGCCCTCACCCGCCGCCTGCTCCCCGACGACGACGCGGCCACGTCGCGCGAGTGGATCGCCGCCATCCGCGAGCGGACGTACCGCTTCCCCCAGATCCTGCAGTGGGTGAGCGCCTTCGCCTTGGCCGTCAACGAGGAGAACGCCAACCTGGGCCGCGTGGTCACCGCACCCACGAACGGGGCCGCCGGCGTCATCCCGGCCGTCCTGTTCTACCTCGTCTGCTTCTCGGAGGCGGAGGTGACCAAGGACGCCATCGTCGACTTCCTGCTCGTCGCCGGCGAGGTCGGGACGTTCTTCAAGAAGGGGGCGACGATCTCGGCGGCGATGGGCGGGTGCCAGGCCGAGGTCGGCGTGTCGAGCGCGATGGCCGCCGCGGCGCTGTGCGAGGCCGAGGGCGGGACGCCAGCCCAGGCGTTCCAGGCCGCCGAGATCGCGATGGAGCACCACCTCGGGATGACGTGCGACCCCATCGGCGGGCTCGTCCAGATCCCGTGCATCGAGCGCAACACGATGGGCGCCGTCAAGGCGATCAACGCGGCCCAGCTCGCGCTGGCCGGGGCGCCCGAGCGCGCTCGGGTCTCGCTCGACGCCGTCATCCAGACGCTCCGCCAGACGGCCGAGGACATGTCGGACAAGTACAAGGAGACGAGCCAAGGCGGGCTGGCCACCAACGTGTCGGTCCGCTTTACCGAGTGCTGACGAGGTCCAGGGTTCGACATTGGCCGCGCCGTCGCTGCGCGGTCAGGGTTCGCTGAGGGCGCCACACCGCAACGGGCGTCGCCGTCAACGTGGCCGCCGACTCCGAGTCGCACCACCGAGCGAGACCGTGCAGTACTCGAACCCCGAACCCCGAACCCCGAACCCCGAACCCCGAACCCCGAACCCCGAACCCCTCACCGCGCCATCACCGCTCGCGCTCGCCGGACGTCCGGGTGGTCGGCGCCGAGCGCCTGGGTGAGAGCGGGGACCGCAGCGGCCAGGAACCGCTGGCCCTCCTCGGTGGAGCCCGTCGCCACCAGGGCCTCGCCCAGCAGGGCCTGGGCCCGAGCGCCGTCGGCAGGCTCGCGACCGCCGTGACCGCCGACCCGGTCCAGCGTCTCCCGGGCGGCGACGGCAGCCCGGAGCGGGGCAATGGCCTCCTGCGCCCGGCCGGCGTCGAGGTGGGCGAGGCCGAGCCGGAGCGCCGCGAGGGCGCGCGTGCGGCTCGACGGCTGCAGGCCGCGGCTGGCGACGAACGCCTGCTCGAGCAGGCGCTCGGCTCGTCGGGCATCGCCGGCGGCCTCGGCCGTCACCGCCGCGTCGAGCAGCCCCGCCGCCGCCACGGCCGACTCGGGGCCGTAGGCGGCCGTCGTCAGGCGGAGCGACTCGTCCCACGCGCGGCCCGCCTCGAGGTAGCGGCCGGCCCGGTGGAGCGCCCGCGCCACCGTCCCCGACGCCGCCGGGTACCGGGTCCCGCCGGTCCCGTAGACCTCGCCCGCGCGCTCGAACCGTTGGCGGTAGACGTCGACCGCTTCGTCCAGGCGTCCCTGGGTGGTGAGCGCCGCGCCGAGCGCGTCGAGCGCGTCGAGCACGATGGAGCCGTCACCGGCCCGCTCGGCAATCCGGAGCGCCTCGCGAGCGTCGGCCTCGGACCGGGTCGGCCCGAGGTGGCCCATGCCTGCCCGGACCGCCAGCGCCTCGGCGGTCCGGGCGTCGTCCGGGCCGAGCAGGCGGCGCCGGAGGGCGAGCGCCTCCTCGACGCGGCGGCCCGCCTCGTCGGCCTGGCCGGTCGCTTCGAGCAGCCGGCCCAGCTCGATCAGGGCCGTGGAGCGGTCGTAGGGCGCGGTCTCGGCCGGCAGGAGGGCGAGCGCGTCGCGCCACAGCCCCTCGACCCGGCCGTGCATGTGGGCCGACGACGCCCGGGTGGCGAGTGTCGCCAGGAGCCGCCCCAGGCGAGGGCTCGCGTCGCCCTCGACGCGGCGGCACAGGGCGACGGCCTCTTCCAGCACGGCCGCCGTCTCGACCGGGCCGAGCACCTCCCCGCCGACCAGGCTGCCCTGGGCTTCGAGCGCGTCGAGCAGCACGGCGTCGTCGCCCACCGCGCGGGCGTCGCCGACGGCGTCGGAGAGCGTGGCCGCGGCGGCCGTGGGGTCGGTGGGGAAGAGGGCCCGGCCGAGCAGGATCCGGGCCCGGACGGCCTCGGCCGCGTCGGTCACGGCCCCGCCGGGCTGGCGGAGCGCGAGCGTGCGCCGGGCGAACGCCGCCGCCGAGTCGGGCCGGCCCAGCCCGAGGTAGGCGTGGCCGACGACCAGCCCGAGCCGGGCCCGGGCGCCGGGCTGCGCGGACAGCTCGGCGTCGATCCGGCCGGCGCCCCTGCGGAGCAGGTCGAGCGCCAAGAGCGAGTCGCCCGACGCGGTCGGGTCGGCGCCCTGGAACAGGCCGGCCAGGAAGTCGGCCGTGGCCGCGCTCTCGGCGGCGGAGGCGTGCGCCTCCCGAGCTTGCCACGCCGTCGCCGCCCCGCCCGCGACGACGGCGACGGCCACGAGGGCGGCGGCGGCCACGGCCGCCCGGTGCCGGCCGACGAACCGCCGCGCGCGGTACCCGACCGACGGGGCCCGGGCCTGGACGGGCTCGCCGGCGAGGTACCGCCGCAGGTCGTGGGCGAGGTCGCTGGCGCTGGCGTAGCGGGCCTCAGGCTCGCGACGGAGCGCCGTCAGCGCGATCGCGTCGAGGTCGCCGCGCAAGTGCCGCGCCGCAGTCGTGCCGTCGGCGGCCTGGCTCGGGGCGGTCGGCGAGGTCCGGAGCACGGCGTCGGCCCAGGCCCGCCGCGTGTCGGCCTCGATGGGGCGGCGGCCCGCGATGAGCTCGTACAGCAAGACGCCCAGGGCCCACACGTCGGTCGCCGTCGTGACGGGCTCGCCGGCGACCTGCTCGGGCGCCGCGTAGCCCGGCGTGAGCGGGGCGCCCGGCCCGTCGTCGGTCAGCGGCTCGTCGGTCTCGGCGTCGAGCAAGCGAGCGATGCCGAAGTCGAGGAGCGTGGCCCGAGCGCCCGCCGGGACGCCCTCGGCCTCGGCCGTCCCGGTGCCGCCGGCCTCCCCCGTCCCGCCCTCGCCGACGAGCACGTTGGACGGCTTGAGGTCGCGGTGGACGACCAGGTGGCGGTGGGCGAACGCGACGGCGTCGCAGACCTGGAGGAACAGGCGGAGCCTCGCTCTCAGCCCGAGCCCGTGGCGGTCGGCGTAGGCCGTGATCGGCTCGCCCTCGACGTACTCCATCACGAGGTACGGCGCGCCGTCGTCGGCCACGCCGCCGTCCAAGAGCCGAGCGATGCCGGGGTGGTCGAGCGTCGCCAGGATCTGGCGCTCGCGCAGGAACCGGCGGACGCGGGCGGGCGCCACCAGCCCCAGCCGCTTGAGCGCCGCCTTCTGGTCGTAGGCCCCGTCGGCCCGCTCGACCAGGTCCACGCGGCCCATCCCCCCGCGCCCGATGGACCGGAGGACGCGCCACGGCCCGATCCGCTCGCCGACCACGGGCGCGGTGTCCAAGAGCGCCGAGGCGTCGAGCCCGCCGTCGAGCGCGTCGTCGCCGGTCGTGGCGTCGGCGTCGGCCGAGAGCAGGCTCTCGACTTCGGCGCGGAGGGCGGCGTCGGGCCGGCCGTCGGCGTCGCGGCACAGGTGGTCGAGGGCGGCCGTCCGCTCGCTGGGTGCGAGGTCGGCCGCCGCGTCGAACGCGGCGCTGACGCGGGCCCACCGGGCGGCGTCGGGGTCGGAGGCGTCAGGCGACATCGGAGCGGAGGGGCGGCGCCTCTCCCTCCGCAGGATCGACCGAGGCCGGGTCACCGGGGTCCGCGAGGGCGCGGTGGAGCCAGGCCCGCGCCCGGCGCCAGTCGCGCTTGGCCGTGGCCGAGCTGATGGCCAGCGCCTCGGCGGTCTCGTCGAACGAGAGCCCGCCGAAGTAGCGGCACTCGACGACCCGGGCCGCCCGCTCGTCGAGCGCCGCCAGCTTGCCGAGCGCGTCGTCGACGTCGAGCACACGCTCGGCGAGCGCGTCGAGGTTGGCGTCGGCGTCCTCGAGCATCGCGCCGGCGGCCGTCAGGCCGAGCGGCCGGTCGCCGCCGCCGCGCTTGGCCGCGTGGTGGCGTCGGGCGTGGTCCACCAGCACGTTGCGCATGGCCCGGGCCGCGGCCGCGAACACGTAGGCCCGCTCGGGCACGAGCGCGTGGCCGGCCAGCCGGAGGTAGGCCTCGTGGACGAGGGCCGTCGTCTGGAACCCGTCGGCGCCGTAGTGCCGCCGCTGGGCCCGGGCCACCTCGCGCAGCTCGTCGTAGACGACGGGCATCAGCCGGGCCACCAAGTCTTGCTCGGAGAGCGCGCCGCCGGCGGCCTCGGCGAGCACGGCCGTCACCGCACCGACGCGGGCGTCGTGGGCCGGGGAGCGGTCGTCCGAGGGCATGGTGGGGTGGTGGGGCCGTGCAAGGTATTGCGCCTGACCGGCTTGCGCCCTCTGGAGAGCGCTGACCTCAGGGCCGTCGACGAAACGCGAGCCCATGACAGGAGATCGGTCCGCTTCCTGTACACTGGGCGGACTCCCAGCCCCAACCCCATGACCCGTTTGACTTTCCTGCTCGCGCTGGCCCTCGGCCTCGGTGCGTGCGATTCGGCGCCGTCGGCGCCCCCCACCAGCTCGTCGCCCTCGCCCACCGCCATGGCCCGTTCCGGAGACTCCGTCCCGTTCCAGATCACCAACACCGCCCGGGTGTGGACCGAGGGCGAGACCGTCATCCTCGAAGTCGACGGCCAACACATCGAGGTCAGCGCGGGCGTCGGCTACGTCATCAGCCAGGCCCTGGGCCGCGCGAGCTTCGACGCGCTCGACGAGACCCTCAAAAAGCAGTTCCCTGGCTACAAGCCCGACGACGGGAAAGGCTACCCAACCGTCGGCAATGGTGCCATCCTCCACGAGGGCATCTTCTTCGGACCCGGGAAGCGACCGCCGCTACCGCCGATGCCCGATTGGGACCCTGGCTTCCTCGGTCAGCTCGTTGGTGGGTCGGCCAAGGTGATCGAGGTCCCCGAAGGAATCGACTTCGAGAAGGGCTCCGGCGGATGGGCTGGGCACTGACGCCTGAGGCTGTATGAACCGCGGGGCCGCGCTCATCAGCGTGGCCCCGCGGCTTGTCGCCGCCAGCTACGGGGTGACCGCCTGGAGAGCCTCCGACCTCCGAGCGACGGCTGCGGCCTCCTCGGTCCGGCCTGCTTTCGTGAGCACCTTCGTGAGCTTGCGGAGCATGGCAAAGTGGAAAGGGCTCGCCGATTGCGTCTGCGAGACGGCGGCCTCGACGGACCGGAGGACGGTGAGGCCCTCGGCCGTTCTTCCCGTGTCGAACAGGGCGGCTCCATATTGGGCCCGGGCCGACAGGACCTGGAGCTCGGCCGGTCCCCACTCCTCAGCGAAGGCATCCGCGCCAGATCTCAGAAAGGGAAGCGCGTCGGCGGGCCGTCCTGTTTCGAGGAGGAGCCCTCCCAGGCCAACGTCGGCGTAGTCGCGCCACGAGTGGTCGGCGTCGAGCGAGGACGCGTCGTAGGCCGCAAGCGCGCGGCGGTAGTATCGCTCAGCGGCGTCCGGGGCGTCGCCGTGGTAGAGAACAGCGAGGGAGTAGAGGCTGCGGCCCGTCCGGTGGTCTCCCTCGCCAAAGGCCCGCTCGTAGACGGCGAGCGCTTCCTCGTGGAGCGCGAGGGCCCGAGCGGGGGCGCCGGACGCTCCGACCGCCTCGGCGTAGTCGTAGAGGGCGTCGGCCGTGCGGGGGTCCGTCGGGCCAAACGTGCGGCGCGCGAGGTCCGTCGCCTGGCGGAACAGGGGGAGCGCGGCGTCCAGGCTGTCGCTCTCCTCCAGCTGGGTGGCGAGGCCCGAGAGCGCCGTCGCCCGCGTGCTCGGCGTGGTCGCCGAGCGGAGGGCCGCCCGGAAGAGGGCCTTGGCCTCCTCCGTCTCGTATCTCCCGTAGTGAGCCTGTGCGAGCGCGATCTGGGCCCGGGCCCGCGCGTCCGACGAGCCCGCCGACCCGACGACGCGGACGGCCTCTCGACCGGTCTCGACCGCTCGGTCAAGCTGGAGGCCCATCGCGAGCGACTCGGTCAGGAGAGTCAGCGGCACCGCGAGGTCGGGGTGGTCCGGCCCCTGGACGCGGCGGCGGACGTCGACGGCCCGCTGCAACACCGAGTCGGCCGTCGCGAACAGGCCCAGGCTGACACCGAGCCGGCCGAGGCCCTCCAGCAGCGACGCCTGGACGAGCGGCTGGTCGTCGAGCGCCGCGGCCTGGCGGAGCCCCGGCGCCAGCAGGTCGGCCGGGCGGAGCTGGCCCCCTTCGAGCTCGACCGGGTCGACGGCCTCGAACATGCCCAGCACGTAGTCGAGTGTCGCGTTCGCCCGGGTCGCCTCTCGGGCCGTCTCGCGCGCCTGCCACAGCACGGCCGCCGTCCCGCCGACGAGGGCCAGCGCGAGCGCGCCGACGAACGCCACGGCCGCCGTGTGGCGGCGGACGAACCGGCCGGCGCGGTAGCCCAGCCCGTCGCCCCGGGCCGTGACCGGGCGGCCGTCGAGGTGGCGGCGCACGTCGGCCGCGAGCTCGCCGGCCGTGGCGTAGCGCCGCTCGGGCTCCTTGCGGAGCGCCTGGAGCACGATGGCGTCGAGGTCGCCGCGGAGCCGCTTCGGCCGGGCCGACCACCGGGCCTCGCCCGCCTCGGCCGTCGCGCGGACGGCATCGCTGGGCCGCGTCGGCTGGGCCTCGCGGACGACGCGGGCGACCTCGCCCGGCGCCCGGCTGGCGAACGCGTACGGCCGCTTGCCGACCAGCAGCTCGTACGCCATCACACCGAGCGCGTAGACGTCCGTCGCCGCCGTGATGGGCTCGCCCGACACCTGCTCGGGGGCGGCGTAGGCCGGCGTGAGCGCGCCGCCGCCGGTCTGGGTGAGCACCTCGTCGTCGTCCTCGTCCAGCGCCTTGGCGATGCCGAAGTCGAGCAGCTTGACCTGGCCCGCGCCCGTCTCGTCGTGGGCCACAAACACGTTCGACGGCTTGAGGTCGCGGTGGACGATGAGCAGCCGGTGGGCGTGGGCGACGGCGTCGCACACGTCGAGGAGCAGCCCAAGCCGGGCCTCCAGGTCCAGCCCGTGGGCCTCGGCGTAGGCCGTGAGCGGCTGGCCGTCGACCCGCTCCATGATGAAGTACGGCCGCCCGTCCGGCGTGACGCCGCCGTCGAGCAGCCGGGCGATGCCGGGGTGGTCGAGCCGGGCCAGCACGCGCCGCTCGCGCGCGAACCGCCGCGCCGTCTCCTCGGACGCCTTGCTCGTCTGGACCAGCTTCAGCGCGACCGTCTTCTCGAACGTCCCGTCGACCCGCTCGGCCGCGTAGACGACGCCCATCCCGCCCCGTCCCAGCTCGCCGACCACGCGGTAGCCGCCGACGTCCTCCGGCGCCGGGGCCGCGAACAGCTCGCCGACGCCGCCGTCAAGGAGGGTGTGGGACCGGGCGTCGAAGTCGAGCAGGTCCCCGACGGCCCGGCGGAGGTCGCCGTCGTCGCCGCACGCGTCGGCCACGAACGCGGCGCGGTCGGCGGTCGGCACGTCGTAGGCCTCCCCTGCGATCTCGAGCGAGCGGCGCAGGCGCTCCAGCGTGGGGTCGTGCTCGGCGACCGTGTCGGGATCGGACGGCATGGGGCGAGGGGAAGGCAGGTCGTCGACGGAGAGGACGGCCTGCGGCGTCGCCTCTCAAGGGCGGGCAAACCTCAGGAGACGGAGGGCCTCTCGGAACCCCTAAGTATCCGACAAATCGGCCGTTCCGCCAATCGGGTCACGACACGAGTCGCCGGGTCGGAACGGGAGCCGCGGGCTCGTCGTGGAGGCGGGCCCCCACCGTCGTCATGCCCGACCCGCTCTACACCGCCCGCATCCCCGTCCGCTGGGGCGACCAGGACGCCTTGGGCCACGTCAACAACGCCGCGTACCTGACCTACGTCGAGCAGGCGCGGATCGAGTTCCTCGAGCACGTCGGCGGCGGGCGCTGGCCCGGCCACCCCGACGGCGGGCCCATCCTGGCGGCGGTCGAGGTCCAGTTTCGGCGCCCGATCCACTACCCGTCGACCGTCCTCGTGGCCGTCCACGGCGGCGAGCCCGGGCGGACGTCGTTCCCGCTCGACAGCGTGCTCACCGTCGAGGGCGACGACGAGGCCGTGGTCGCCGAGGTCAAGGCGACGCTCGTCTGGGTCGACCGCGAGACGGGCCGCCCGACGCCGATCCCGGACGCCCTCCGGGCCGCGCTCGCCGGCTGAGATGTTCGGCTTCCTCAAGTCGCTCGACCCCGTGGCGCGCGCCGTCGACCGCGCGCGCCGCGACCTGCGCGCCGCCGCGGGCCTAGAGCGCCGGGCGCTCCGCCTCGGCGACGGCCGCGAGATCGTGTACCTCGACACGTCCCCACCCCGGCCCGGCGACCCAGACCGGCCGCCGTTGGTGGCCGTCCACGGGATCGGCGCGAGCAAGGACCACTGGCCTCGGCTCGCGGCGCTGGTGGCCGACCGCGTCCGCGTCGTCGCGCTGGACCTGCCGGGCTTTGGCGAGAGCAGTCTCACGGGCGACCTGTCGATGGTCGGCCAGGCCGACGCCGTCGTCGCCTTCCTGGACGCGCTCGGGCTGGACCGCGTCCACCTGGCGGGCTCGTCGATGGGCGGCCGCGTCGTGGCCGAGGTGGCCCACCGGCACCCGGACCGCCTGCGGTCGCTGTGGCTCCTCGACCCCGCCGGCGCCCAAGGCGACCGGCCGAGCGAGATGATCGAGGGGATCCTCAACGGGGACGGCGTCCCCCTGTTCGCGCGGACGCCCGACGAGTACCGAGCGTCGGTCGCCTTCTCGATGAGCACGCCGCCCGCCATCCCGCGCCCGGCCCTGCGCGTGCTCGCGGCCGAGAGCGCCGAGGCCTACGACCGGACGCTCAACGTCTTCTTGCAGATGAGCGCCGAGCTGGCGACCGGCCCCACGACCGAGGCCTTGCTCGCCGGCCTGGACGTGCCGACGCTGATCTCGTGGGGGACCGAGGACCGGGTGCTCCACCCGTCCGGCGCCGCGACGATCGCCGCCGCGATGCCCGACGCGGCCGTCCGCCTGATGCCCGGCGTCGGCCACCTCCCGATGCTGGAGGATCCGGAGGCGACGGCGCGGGACTTCGTCGCCTTCCTCGACGCCCACGGTCTGTAGCCCGCCGCCTCCCTCCGGCGTCCATCGGCAGGCGGACACGACTCATCGTGTCCGCCTGCCGACCGCGAGGCCACGCGGGGACGCGATGAACCACGGCCCTACCGCGGGATGGGGATCCGTGGGGACACCATGCATGGTGTCCCCACCGACACCCGGGGGGCCGCTATCCCTCGACGCCCTCGGGGATGGGGAAGCCGCGGTCGCGCATGAGCGGGGCGATGCCGGCATCGCGGCCCCGGAACAGGCGGTAGGCCTCGGCCGGGTCGATGGCGTTGCGGGGCGCGAACAGGTAGCGCACCAGCCGCTCGGCGACGTCGGCGTCGTAGAACCCGCCGGGCGCCTGGGCGAACGCCTCGGCCGCGTCCGACGTCAGGACGTCGGCCCAGAGGTAGCCGTAGTAGCCGGTCGCGTAGCCCTCGCCCGAGAAGACGTGGCCGAAGTGGGGCGTCCGGTGCCGCATCACGACCTCGCTCGGCATGCCGAGCTCGGCCAGCGTCTCGCGCTCGAACGCGTCCGGGTCTAGGCCTGAGGGGTCGTCGAGGGTGTGGAGCTTCATGTCGATGAGGGCCGACGCGAGGTACTCGACGGTCGCGAACCCCTGGTTGAAGGTGGCCGCCCGGCGGATCTTGGCGATGAGCTCGGCCGGCATCGGCTCGCCCGTCTCGACGTGGGTGAGGTAGCGCTCGACGACGGGGTCGGTCAGGAGCCACCGCTCCAGGAGCTGGCTCTGGAACTCGGTGTAGTCGCGGACGCCGTCGTCGAGCGTCGGGTAGGCCACGTCGGACGCCAGGAAGTGGAGGGCGTGGCCGAACTCGTGGAACAGCGTCTCGGCGTCGTCGAGCGAGATCAGGACGGGCTCGCCCGGGGCGCCCGCCACGAAGTTCGAGTTGTTCGACGCCAGGACCGTCTTGGGCCCGTCGAACGTGGTGTGGCTCCGGTAGGTCGTGGCCCAGGCGCCGGACCGCTTGCCGGGCCGCGCGAACGGGTCGAGGTACCACAGCCCCACCAAGTCGCCGGTCTCGCGGTCGGTCACCTCGAACACCGTCACGTCCGGGTGGAACACGGGGACGCGGCCCTCGGCCACCGGCGTGAAGTCGAACCCGAACAGCTCGCCGGCCACGTAGAACATGGCGTCGTTGAGCTTGTCGAGCTGGAGGTACTGCTTGACCTCGTCCGAGTCGAGGGCGTAGCGCTCCTGGCGCACGGTCTCGGCGTAGTACCGGTAGTCCCACGGCTCGATGGTGATGCCGGCCCCCTCGGCATCCGCGACCGCCTGCATGTCGGCGACCTCCTGCTCGACGCGGGCGACGGCGGCGGGCCAGACGGCGAGCAGCAGGTCCATGGCCCGCTCGGGCGTCTGGGCCATCCGGTCCTCCAACCGCCACGTCGCGTAGTTCTCGTAGCCGAGGAGCCCGACGCGCTCGTCGCGGAGCTCGAGGATCTCGGTGATGAGCGCGTTGTTGTCGCGGTCGTCGCCGTTGTCGCCGCGGCTGGTGTACGTCCGCCAGACCTGCTCGCGGACGTCGCGCTCGTCGGAGGTCGTCAGGAAGGGGTCCATCGAGGACCGCGTGTTGGTGACGGCGTACTCGCCGGCGCGGCCGCGCTCCTCCGCGGCGGCGGCCGCGGCGGCCACGTACGAGTCCGGCAGGCCGCTCAGTTGGGTGTCGTCGAGGTACGTCACGTAGCCCTCCTCGTCGGCCAGGACGTGGTCGCCGAACGCCGTGTACAGCTCGGCGAGGCGCTGGTCGATGGCGGCGTAGCGCGCCTTGGCCGCCGCGTCGAGCGTGGCCCCGTTGCGGGCGAACCGGTCGTAGACGAGCTCGACCAACCGAACCTGATCGGGCCGCAGGCCCGACGTCTCGCGGGCGTCGTACACCTGGCGGACGCGGTCGAACAGGGCCCCGTTCTGGGTGATCGCCGTGCCGTACTCGGACAGCCGCGGCGCCATCCGGGCCTGGATCTCGCGGAACTCGGGCGTCGAGAGGTTGGACGACCAGATGCCGTAGACCGCGAACGCGCGCTCGATGGGCTTGCCCGACCGCTCCATCGCCACGATCGTGTTCTCGAACGTCGGCGCCGCCGGGTCCTGGGCGATGGCCTCAATCTCGGCGAGGTGCGCGGCCATGCCGGTCTCAAGCGCCGGCTCGAGGTCGGCCAAGTCCATCCGGTCGAAGGGCGGGACGCCGCCGTAGGGGCCGGTCCACTCGCGGAGCAGCGGGTTGTCGAAGCCGTCGGTGGCGACGGCGGAGTCGGCGGTCATCGAGTCGGGGGCCTCGGTGGGAGCGGAGGTGGCGCAGCCGGCCAGGAGGGCGCAAGCGGCGAGGAGCGTCGGACGCATCGGGGAGGTCGAGGGGTGGTGGAAAACGGGAGGTCGGCGTGCCTATTGGATGCCGAGCACCGTCACGTCGAACGTCAGCGTCGCGTTCGGCGGGATGATGACCTCGCCCGCATCCGTCACGACCCCCGCCTCGCCGTAGCCCTGCTCCGGCGTCACCTCGAACGTCTTCTGCTCCCCGACGGCCAGTCCGAGGATGGCGTTGTAGAATCCTGGGATAAGGCCCCGCTGCACGCCCGGGATCGACTGGCGAACCACGAAGTCGGCGGACGACCTGGAGTCGAACACGGTCCCATCCGCCAAGCGGCCTTCGTAGGCCATCGTGACGGTGCTCCCGTCCTCGACGAACCCGGGGCCGCCAGAGTCGCAGGCGGCGACGGTGACGGCGAGCAGGAGGAGCAGCGGGAGGCGGCGCATGGGTAGAGACGGTGGGGGAGGGGCCAAGCTACCGAGGGGCCAGAGCCGAGAACCCGTCTCCAGCGATCAGGCCAGGGCCGTCGCAACCTCGCCTGCAGCGTCGTCCTGAGCTTGCGAAGGCATGTCCTAAGCGGAGCCGAAGGGGTCTCGGCGCGCTGAGGGCGACCGCGAGCCGTCCTGGTCGGCGTCGGGGTCCTTCGCGGCCGCCGACGGCCTCCGCTCAGGATGACTCTGTGGGGCGTGGGAGTATGCGATAGCCCTGTCGCTGCGCGGTCAGGATGACAGGGGGAGAAGCTGCGCTCGCCCCGGCTGCCACCGAGCTGGGCCAGCCCGCTCCGAGGGGGCGTAGATTTGGAGCGGCCCGTCGTGCGGGACCGGGAGAGGTGGCAGAGCTGGTCGAATGCGTCGGTCTTGAAAACCGAAGTGCCCTCACGGGTACCGTGGGTTCGAATCCCACCCTCTCCGCACATCGAGCAGGCCGTCCTCGGGAGCGGGGGAGGACGATCCAGCCGTGCGTTGCCACGGACCGGCGCGATCTTCGGCGCAACCCGCCGCCGGGCGCCCCGTCAAGGGACGCCGCCCCGACCGACCCCGCCGATGCGCCTGCTCGTCTTTGCCGCCCTCGCCCTCGCCGCCCCGCTCCACGCCCAGGACACGACCACGGTGACGCTCGCCGAGGCGGTCGCGCTGGCCGTCGACCAGAGCCCCGAGGTCCGCCAGGCCGAGGTCGCCGACCGCGGGCGGACGCTGGCGGTCCGCGCCGCCCGGGCCGCGCGGCTGCCCACGCTCGACCTCCAGGTGGCGCCGCAGCAGCGGTATGGGCTCGGGTTCGACCAGACGACGGGCGAGGTCGTGTCCCAGACCGTCGAGACGGTCTCGGCCAGCGCCTTCGCCTCCGTCCCGCTCTACGACGGCGGGCGCGCTCGGGCGTCCATCCGAGAGGCCAGGTTCGCCCGAGAGTCCGCCCAGGCCGGGCTCGTGCGGACGCGCCAGCGGGTCGCGCTCGACGTGGCCCAGCAGTTCCTGACGCTGCTGCTCGACCGTGAGATCGCCGGCATTGAGGCCGAGGGGCTGGCCGCCGCCCAGGCCCAGCGCGCCCGCGTCGCCGAGCTGGTCGACGCCGGGGCCCGCCCGCGCGGCGACCTGATCGCCCAGGAGGCCGTCGTGGCCGAGCGGCAGACGGCACTCGTGGTGGCGCGGGGCGCCGTCGAGCGCGACGAGGTGATCCTGATCCAGCTGATCGGGCTCGACCCGCTGGCGCCGGTCCGGTTCGTCGGGCCCGACCTCGACCGGCTGGAGGCGTCGGGCGTGCTCGACGCGCCGCTCGCACCCCTCGCCGAGTTGCTCGGAGCCGCTCGGGAGGCGCGCGCCGACCGCCGGTCTCAGCTCCTGGCGATCCAGGCGGCCGAGGCCGCCATCGGGACCGCCCGCGCCGCTGGCAGGCCCAGCGTGGCCCTGAGCGCCAACGTCGGCACGGGCTACTCGAGCTTGCAGCAGCGGTCGGTCGGCGCGGCGCCCAGCCTGCCCGTCACGCTCGACGACGGGACGCCGGTGATCGTCGGTGGCCAGCCGCTCACGTTCCCCGGCGACCCCACGTTCGAGACGACGCCCGTGTTCGGCCAGTTCAGCGACAACCGGAGCGGGGCCATCGGGGTGACGGTCAACGTCCCGATCTTCGACCGCTACCAGGCCCGCCGCGGGGTGGTCGAGGCCCAGATCCGGGCCGACGACGCCCGCATCCAGCTCGACGCGCTCGACCGCCAGCTCGCCTCCGAGGTCCAGCAGGCCGTCGTCGAGGCGCGGACGGCGCGGGCCCGCCTCGACGCCGCCGAGACCCAGGTGGCGGCGGCCACCGAGGCGTTGCGCGTCGAGCGCGACCGCTACCAGCTCGGCGCCGGCACGCTCTACGACGTGGCCGCCGCCCAGACGCGGTTGGCCGAGGCGCAGGCCGGCCAGGCCCAAGCCGCCTACGGGCTCGCCTTCCGCCGCGTCCTGGTCCGCCTGGCCGTCGGCGACGTCGACGCCTCGGGACTGGCGGGGATGTTGGAGTAGGCGACCACGTGCCATCCCGCGTTCGGCTGTGCGCTCACGAGTCACCAGCAACGCGCCGAGCCCTCGCCGCCCGGGCGCCGAGGTAGAGGAGCCATCCGGCCGGCCCGGCCACGAACGTCAGCGCGAGGCACGGCACGAGCGCCCACCGCGGCAGGCCGACGCGCTCGGCGTCGCGCGCTTCCCACGCGCCCACGAACAGGTCGAACGCGAGGTAGTGGATCCACCCGGCCAGCAGCGCCCGGCGGTCCGAGAACAGCGCGGCGACCTCGTCCAGCGACCCGAACCCGCCGCCGGTCCCGCTGGGCTCGGCGAGCGACCACGCGAACACGCCGACGTAGAGGGCGGCCAGCAGAGCCGGCACGACGACCGCCGCGGCCCGCTGCGTCCACCGGTGCGTCGGGGCCACGGCGAGCGCCAGCCAGGCGGGCAAGACGAGGACACTGGCGAGCGAGAAAAGCGTGTCCACGGTTACGAGCGGGCGAGGGTGAGGCGGCCGGCCAGGGCGGCGACCGCGAGGAGGAGCGCGACGGCCCCCAAGGTCCACGCGTCGGGCGAGACGAGCGACTGGGCGCGCAAGGCCTGCCAGAGCAGGACGCCGAACAGCCCCGCGTAGACGAACCCGCCCACGGTGAGCAGGCGGCCACGCTGGCGCTCGCTGAGGCGGCGGCGGCGGAGCCACAAGGCCAGGAGCGGGATCGCCTGGAGCCCGTGCAAGCCCCAGAAGTGCGGCACCCGCAAGTCGCCGCCCACCGTGCTCCACCCGACGAGCGGCAGGCCCGGCCCACCGTCGGGCGCCCCGACCGTGTGGGCGCCGACGACCTCGGGCGGCGCCGTGGCGAACCCCTCGAACTGCTCCGGCGTCGGCGACGTCATGAGCACCCCGACGGAGCCGCCGACGAGCGTGAGCGCGAGGCCCCACAGGCTCGCCCGCTTCCACAGCCGGTCGGCGCTCGGCGTGCGCAAGACGGCCACGGCGCCGACGAACGTGAGCGCCCACAGCGTCGAGATCATCATGCCCATCGCCACGTAGAGCACGCCGTCGGCGGGCGTCGATACGTTGAAGTGGCTCCGGACGCCCCGGAAGGCCTGGGCCGCGATCAGGACCGTCTCGACCACGACGATCGCCGCCACGCCCCACGAGACGACGCGGCCACTCCACCGGCCCCGGAGCGGGCGGATCAGCACCGCCAGCCCGACGACGTAGAGGGCGCCCGAGATGCAGAACTTGAGCGGCTTGACCCAGACCGGCTCGCCGGCCAGCGTCCGCGGGTCGACGGCGAGCCCGACGGCGCACACCACGGCGAGCACGCCAAGGACGGCGGCGGACCCGACGAGCGGCCGGTTCGCCCGCCACAGAGATCCAAAGAGCGCGGAGCGCGAGCCGTCGAGGGCGGGAGGGGAGAGGGCGAGCGTGGACATGGGGGCGAGCGGCGGTGTGCTCCCAGTGTCGGGGCCACCGCCCACGCGGCGACCCCGGCGCCGCCCGACGGTGGGCGGGCCCGACGAACGGTCGCATGGCCCGACGAGCGGTGGGCCCGCCGCCGACGTCGGGCCGGCCTCGTCCGAATCTGAGGTTGCTCGGGGCTGGGCCGGGTCGACCCCCCCTGTCCCCTCCTGTCCAGGCCTGTCCCCGCGCAGGCGGGGAAGGAGGACTCTCTGACGGACCCCGGTGCTCGCTCTACCCACGAGTAGCCGCTCGACAGAGCACTCAGCCGCCCAGGAGCGCGCGGACCTCAGCCACGCGCCGCCGCGCGAGCGGGACCTCGGCCCCATCGACCAGCCGGACCCGGTACGTCCCGGAAAACCACGGGACCAGCTCGCGGACCGCCCGGACGTTGACCAGCACCGACCGGTGGACCCGGACGAACTGGCGGCCGTCCAGGCGGGCGCCGAGCGCGTCGAGCGTGAAGTCGACCGTGCCGGGCTTGCCGGCCAGGCCGGCCCCGGGGAAGGGGTGGGCCACCGTCACCTTGTCCTCGGCCTCGAACCGGGCCACCTCGCCGGCCGGGACGACAACGAGCCGGCGCCCGACCGACAGCGTGAGCCGGTCGAGCCGCTCTCCGCCCGGGGGCGTGGCCGGCGCGTCGACGAGCGCGCCCAGCCGGGCGGCGGCCTCCTCCCGGGCCGACGCTTGGCGGAGCCGGTCGAGCGCCTGCCGCAGCCGCGCCGCGCGGACCGGCTTGGTGAGGTAGTCGACGGCGTGGACGTCGAAGGCGCGGACGGCGTAGGCGTCGTAGGCCGTCACGAACACGACGGCCGGCCGGGCGTCCGGGTCCAAGAGGTCGACCACGTCGAACCCGCCCAATCCGGGCATCTCGACGTCGAGGAACACGACGTCGGGCGCGAGCGCGGCGATCTGCTCGAGCGCGCCCCGCCCGTCGGCCGCCTCGCCGACGACCTCGGCCCCGCCCGCCTCGGCCAGGAGCAGCGCCAGCCGCTGGCGCGCCAGCGGCTCGTCGTCGACCACCAGGCAGCGGAGTGGAGCGGTCACGGCGTGGCCCCCCCGCCGAGCGTGTGGTAAGGGAGCCGCACGACGACCGTCCCGCCGGTGCCCACGTCGGGCGCGAGGGCGAGCGACGCGCGCGGGCCCAACGCGGCGCTCAGCCGGTCGGCCACGTTCGTCAGGCCCGTCCCGCGCCCGAGCACGTCGGCCACGTCGTCGGTCCCGAAGCCCGGCCCGGTGTCGGTCACCCGGATCACGACGTCGGCGCCCTCGCGGCGGGCCACGACCGAGACGGTCCCGCGCCCACCGGCCCGGCGGACCCCGTGCTTGACGGCGTTCTCGACGAGCGGCTGGAGCACCAGGCTCGGCATCCGCGCGCGGCCGAGCTCCGCCGGCACGTCGACCGTGACCGCCAGGTCGTCGCCGTAGCGGGCCCGCTCGATGCCGAGGAACAGCTCGGCCGAGGCGACCTCCTCGGCCAGCGTCACGTCGGGCCGCGCGGACGCGGCCAGGCTGTAGCGGAACAGGTCGGCCAGGTCTTCGACGACGCGCTCGGCATCGTCCGGCCGTGTGCGGACGAGCGCGGCGACCGTGTTGAGCGTGTTGAACAGGAAGTGCGGGTCGATCTGCGCCCGGAGCGCCCTCAGCTCGGCGGCGACGGCGGCGGCCTGGCTCGCCCGGAGCCGCTGCGCCGCCAACGCCCCGTAGAGGACGGCCGACAGGACCGCCGTCGACACGGCCGCCACGCCCGCGACGACGGCGAACAGGGCGGGATGGTACACGACGCCCAGGAGCAGCCGGACGGCCCCGCTGGCGACGGCGAACGCGACGACGGTCGTCGCGACCTGGGCGGCCACGTGGCGCCCCACGTCGGCGGCACCGCGGAGCGGCCAGCGCGAGACGGTCCACCGGAACACGGCGACCGACGGCGGCCACATCACGGCAACATAGAGGGCCGCGTTGAGGACGGAGAACGCGACGTCGTGGGCCGACCACGCCCCCGAGCCCGCGACGACGAAGACGGCGGGCACAGCGAGCCCGGACACCACGACGACGGCGACGGGCACGCCGACCAAGAAGCGCCGGGAGAGTCGGGGCGAGACGGGGGCGGTCGCGGCCATGGGGTGTCGAAGATCGCTCCACGCGCCAGAGGGGCCAGGGCACGTGGCCCGGCGGCGGGCGAGCGCTCGGAGTCCGCCTCGAACGCTAGATCCCGCCGTCGTCTCCCTCGTAACCTTCGGGCGCCGATTCCGTCAGCCTCCGAACCTGCGCGACCCGCTCCACCCGCACGACCCGCTGAACGTCCTATGACCCCCACGAAGAAGATCCTGATCGGCCTGGGCGTGCTGCTCGTCGTCCTGGTGGTGGTGGCCGTGGCGCTGGGCGGCGGCGAGGACGGCGTCGAGGTCGAGACGGCCGAGGCTCGGGTGCGGACGATCACCCAGACCGTGAGCGCGTCGGGGACGGTCGCGAGCGAGGTCGAGGTGGCCATCTCGTCCGACGTCTCGGGCGAGATCATCTTCCTGGCCGTCGAGGAGGGCGACCGCGTCCAGCAGGGCGACCTGCTCCTGCGCGTCCGGCCCGACTTCTACGCGACCGAGGCCGAGCGCGCCCGGGCCCAGGTGGCCACGGCCCAGAGCGGCGTCGGCGAGGCCCAGAGCGCGGTGGCCGAGTCCCAGCAGGCCGTCGACCAGTCCCGGGCCGACCTGGCCCGGGCGACGGCCGAGCGCGAGCGGGCCGAGCGGGCGCTCGCTCGCCAGCAGGACCTGTTCGACCGCGACGTGGCGCCGGCCATGGACCTGGAGGCCGCCCGCGGTGCGTTCGAGGTGGCCCGGGCGTCGGAGCAGGCCGCCCGCCAGGCCGTCGCCGGGGCGACCGCGCGTGTCGCCAGCGCCCAGGGCCGCGTCCGCAGCGCGCGGACCCAGGTGCAGGGCGCCCAGGCCGGCGCCCGCCAGGCCGGCCAGCAGCTCGCCCAGACCGCCATCTACGCGCCCATGTCGGGGACCGTGAGCCAGCTCAACGTCGAACTCGGCGAGCGCGTCGTGGGCACGGCCACCATGTCGGGGACCGAGCTCATGCGGATCGCCCGGCTCGACGCCATGACGATGGAGATCGACGTCAACGAGAACGACGTGGTCAACGTCGAGGTCGGCGACTCGGCCCGCGTCGAGGTCGACGCGTATCCGAACGAGGCGCTGGGCGGGTCGGTCGTCGAGATCGCCAACTCGGCGCGGATCCAGAACGCCGGGACGTCGCAGGCCGTGACCAACTTCCCGGTCGTCGTCCGGCTGGCGGCGGCCGGCGCGAGCCCGGGCGACGCGGCGCGGGCGCCCGAGGAGGGCGTCCCCTCCGGGCCCGGCCCGGTCTTGCGGCCCGGCATGAGCGGGACCGTCGACATCTTTACGCGGTCGGTCCCCGACGCCGTCGTCGTCCCCATCCAGGCCGTCACGGCGCGCGACTTCAACGAGGTCGAGCGCGAGCGGCGCCGCCAGGCCGAGGCCGCCGGCGAGGACGTCCCCGACACCCCGGTTCCCGACGGCGAGGACGTCCGCCGCGTCGTGTTCGTCGTCGTCGACGGGAAGGCCGAGATGCGCGAGGTCCGGACCGGGATCACCGACGACACGCACATCGAGATCCGCGAGGGGCTGACCGGCGGCGAGACCGTCGTCACGGGCCCCTTCCGCCTGCTGCGCACCGAGCTCGCCGAGGGCGACGCGGTGAAGGAAAGCGACGAGTAGCGGCGACGGGCCGAGCGCCCGCCCCCCGTCGCCCCCCTCCGCACGTCGCCCCTCGCCTTCTACTCGCATGGTCATCGACATCGCCGACGTCTGGAAGACCTACCGGATGGGGACCCAGGAGGTCCACGCGCTCCGGGGGTGCACGATGGGCGTCGAGCGCGGCGAGTACGTCGCCATCATGGGCCCGTCGGGGTCCGGCAAGAGCACGCTGATGAACGTCGTCGGCTGCCTCGACGTGCCGACGAAGGGGACGTACCAGCTCGACGGCCGCGACGTGGGCACGCTGAGCGACGACGAGCTGGCGGAGGTCCGCAACCGCCAGATCGGGTTCGTCTTCCAGACCTTCAACCTGCTGCCGCGCCAGGACTGCCTCCAGAACGTCGAGCTCCCGTTGGTCTACGCCGGCGTCGGGCGGGCCGAGCGGAAGGCCCGAGCGACCGACGCGCTCCAGCGGGTGGGCCTGGGCGACCGCCTCGACCACAAGCCGAACGAGCTCTCGGGCGGGCAGCGCCAGCGCGTCGCCGTGGCCCGGGCGCTCGTCAACCGCCCCGCCATCCTGCTCGCCGACGAGCCGACGGGCAACCTCGACTCGGTGACGTCGGACGAGATCATGCGGCTCTTCGAGCTGCTCTATCGCCAGGGCAACACGCTGCTGGTGGTGACCCACGAGGACGAGATCGCGGCCCACGCCCGCCGCGTCGTCCGCCTGCGCGACGGCGTGGTCGAGACCGACGTCGCCGTCGACCGCCCGGTCCTGGGCGACGTCGACGAGGCCGAGCTCGAGGTGGCCGCGGCAGCCTAGCGCCCCGGCGAGGAGTCCGCGGCGCTGTGCGGGCCTCGCGGCGCCGGACGGGGGCTCACGAGTCGCCTTCCTCCCCTCCACCCCTCCCACCCCCTCCGGTCCCAAGCCCTCTCCGGACTCGGTCCGCGGAAGACCTTCGGTTTTGCACCAGGCGGCGCCTATGTTGGCCAGGGCCACGTACCGATCACCAGTCCATCAAGGGTTCCATCATGGGTGACAAGTCCCCCAAGTCGACGAACAAGAAGGCCGGGCAGAAGCAGGTCAAGGCGAGCGCCGACGCCCGGAAGAAGAAGGCGGCAGAAGACGCCAAGCACGTCGCCCCCCCAGCCAAGAAGAAGTAGCCCGCGTCGGTGGGCGAGGGAGGCCGCCCGTGTGACCGGGCGCGGCTCGGGCGGCGGGCGCCGGCCGGGCCGATGAACGGCCGGTGAGTTCGGCCGGCGTCACGGAGTCGTCACGGGTCGCGGCACGTTCCTGGCAGAACATCGGCCGTTCCCCCCTGCCCACGCTCGTGCCCGACTTCGCGACCGCCCTGATTGCGGCGTTCCTCCCCCTCTTCGTCGCCATCAACATCCCCGGCATCTTGCCGCTCTACATCGGGATGACGGAGACGTTCTCGGCCCACGACCGGCGCCAGCTCCTTATCCGGGCGTTGCTGGCGGCGGCCGTGCTGGCGGTGCTGATGCTGTTCGCCGGCCAGGTCATCTTCGACACGTTGGGCATCACGCTCAACGACCTGCGCGTCGGCGGCGGCCTGATCCTGCTCGTCATCGCCGTGGCCGACCTCGCCTTCGGCGACACGAAGGACCGGCGCGGCGGCACCAAGAAGGACCGGGCCAAGCTCCACGACCACCCGGCCGACGAGCCCGTCGACCTGCCGGTCGTCCCGCTCGGGATCCCGCTCATCATCGGGCCCGGCGCCATCACGACCATCCTGGTCACGGACGGCCAGTTCGGGTGGGCCATCACGTTGGGCGCGATCCTGGTCAACATGGCGCTGGTGTTCGTCTCGTTCACGTTCGGCCCGGCGCTCCTGCGGCTGGCCGGGCGGGGCACGTCGAAGGCCGTCGCGAAGGTGGCCAGCCTGTTCCTGGCCGCCATCTCGGTGGCGATGATCCGGGCCGGCGTCCTGGGCATGATCGCCGCGGGCTGATGGACCCGTTCCGCACCGCCGAGGCCCGCTGGTTTTTCCGAGGCCCGGCCCCGGACGCCGCCCGGGCGTGGTTCGACGCGCTCGGCGACCCGGTCGAGCCCGAGTCCCGGACCGACCGCTACCTCGCGCCGACGGACGACGGGCTGGGCGTCAAGCTCCGCGAGGGCCGCGCCGAGGCCAAGCGCCGCGAGGGCGCGGCGGGCCGGCTGGCCGTCGGCCGGGCCGAGGCCGCCATCGAGGCGTGGGCCAAATGGTCGTTCCCGCTCGCCGGCGGCGTGGCCATGCCGGGCGAGGGCTGGGTCGAGGTGGTCAAGACGCGCCGCCAGCGCGGGTTCGCGGGCGGCGGCGGCGCGTGCCGGCTCGAGCTGTCCGAGGTCGCCGTCGGCGCCGCGACCTGGTGGTCGGTCTGCCTCGAGGCCGACGGTCCGACGGCGCAGGTCCGGCGGTCGGCGCTGCTCGTCGGCGCCCGCCGGTGGCTCGGGGGCGAGGCGGCGCCCGCGCTCCCGACCTCGGAGGCGCGCGGCTACCCGGCCTGGCTCCGCGAGATCGCGGGGTGACTGGAGGGCCGGGGCGGAACTCGATCCGAGCCGGTCCAAGTCTGAGGGGACGGCGCGCCGTGGCCGTGCGGTTGGCGGCTATCCTTCGGCGTCGCGCCCGTCACGCCCATGCTCCGCCTCGCGCTCGCGCTCCTCGTCGCCGTCCCGGCCGTCGCCCAAGCCGACGGCCCGCCGCTCGCCCTCGTCCCGCTGCCGGCGTCGGTGACCGTCCTCGGCGGCGACCCGTTCGTGATGACGGGCGCGACGCCCATCGCGACCGAGCCTGGCGACGGCGACGCGGCGCGTGTCGGCGACGTTCTTGACACGCTCGTGGGCCCGTCGCTGTCGGAGGTCATGAGCCGGCCCGGGACGCGCGACCCGGAAGACCCCGGCTCGGGGACGGTCCGCCTTCGGGTCGTCGACCGGCCCGACCTCGGGGCGGAGGGCTACGACCTGGAGGTGACGGCCGACCGCGTCACCCTCGACGCGGCCACGGCAGCGGGCCTGTTCTACGGCGTCCAGACGCTCCGCCAGCTGATGCCGACCCGCGTCGAGTACGGCGCCGCGATCCCGCGCCCGTTCGAGATCCCGTCCGTCCGCGTCGTCGACCGGCCGCGGTTCGCGTGGCGCGGGATGATGCTGGACGTGGCCCGTCACTTTTTTGAGGTCGGGGACGTCGAGCGGGTCCTGGACCTGATGGCGCTCCACAAGCTGAACCGGCTCCACCTCCACCTGTCCGACGACCAGGGCTGGCGCGTCGAGGTCCCGGGCCGGCCGGCGCTCACCGAGGTCGGCGGGCGGGCCGAGGTCGGCGGCGGGCCCGGCGGGTTCTACACCACGGCCGACGTCGAGCGGATCGTCCAGTACGCGGCCGAGCGGTTCGTCACGGTCGTCCCCGAGATCGACCTGCCGGGCCACACGAACGCGGCGCTCGTGGCCACGCCCGAGCTGAACTGCGACGGCGTCGCGCCCCCGCCGTACACCGGCATCCGGGTCGGCTTCAGCGCCGTCTGCGTCGACCGGGAGGAGACGTATGCGTTCGTCGGCGACGTGGTGGGCGCGCTGGCGACGGCGTTCCCGGGCGAGGTCGTCCACCTGGGCGGCGACGAGGCGCGGACGCTGGCGCCGGAGGCCTACGCCCGGTTCATGACGCGGGCGCAAGAGATCGTGGCCTCGCACGGCAAGACGTTCATGGCGTGGGACGAGGTGGCCGAGGTCGAGCTCGCGCTGACGCCGGGCGCCATCGTCCAGGTGTGGCGCCCGCAGTCGCCCGAGCGGGCGGCGCACGTGGCGGCCGCCGTGGCCGAGGGCGCCCGCCTGGTCCTGTCGCCGGCCGACCGGGTCTACCTCGACATGAAGACGGACTCGACGATGGCGCTCGGCCTGACGTGGGCCGGCCTCAACGGCGTCCGCGACGCCTACGAGTGGGACCCGGGCGCCTTCGTGCCCGCCGTGCCGGAGTCGGCCGTGTTGGGCGTCGAGGCCCCGTTGTGGTCGGAGACGCTGGCCACGATCCGCGACGTCGAGTTCATGGCGTTCCCCCGGCTGGCCGGCGTCGCCGAGACCGGGTGGTCGCCCCAGGCCGCGCGGTCGTGGGACGACTACCGCCAGCGGCTGGGCGCGCTCGGCGCCCGGTGGACGGCGTTGGGCGTGGCCTTTTTCCGGTCGCCCGAGGTCGAGTGGGCCGAGTGAGACCGGTCGGAGCGCCATGCAGCGTGGCCCTCGTCGTTCTCCCCTTGCGCCCGGTCCGGATCGGGGCGACCCTGTAGCGTCCACCGCCTCCGCCCTGATGAGGACCGCCGCCGCCCTCGTTTTCGTCGCCCTCGCCGCCGGGGCCTCGGCCCAGCCGCAGGAGATCGTCGACCAGTTCGAGCGTCGGACGCTCGCGTCCAACGGCGTCACGATGAGCTACGGCCTGTTCGTGCCCGAGGACTACGACCCGGCCGTCGAGTACCCGCTCGTCGTCGCGTTCCACGGGCTGGGCGAGTCCGGGACCAACCTCGTCAACCTCGAAAAGCACCGGCTCGCGACGTCGTGGGCCGACCCGGCGAGGCAAGCCGAGCACCCGGCCTTCGTGCTCGCGCCCCAGACGCTCCAGGGCCGTCGCTGGACGACCGACCAGGACCCCGACCAGTCCGAGTTCGTGGCCGTCCAGCTCGCCGTGCTCGACATCCTCGACCTCGTCGAGGGCGAGTTCTCCATCGACCCCGACCGCGTCTACGCCGTCGGGCTGTCGCTCGGGGGCCACGCGACGTGGGACTTCGTCTCGCGCCTGCCCGACCGGTTCGCGGCGGCCGTCCCGATGAGCGGGCGCGGCTTCCCGTCCCAGGCCGACGACCTGGGCGACCTCCCGATCTGGGCGTTCACCGGCGAGACCGACACCGTCGTCCCGCCGTCGCAGACGCGGCGCGTGGTCCAGGAGCTGGAGGACCTGGGCCGCGACGTGATCTACACGCACTGCCGGCGGTCGCCCGTTGACGCCCGCGCGTTCGACTGCCCCGGCTTCATCGGCCGAGACTCGCTGGAGGCGGCGATCGACGCCCACGCGAGCCTGATCTACTGGAGCGAGCCGACGGTCGGCCACGGGCCGTGGGCCCCGTGGTTCGACCACCCGCTCTTGGCGCCGTGGCTCTTTTCCAAGGTCCGCCAGGACCCCGACGCCCTCGCCGTCACCGCGCCCGCGCCCGGCGCCCGGTGGAGCGGGACGCGCACCGTGACCTGGACGACGACACGCACGACCGACGACGTGGTCGAGGTCTGGGTCAACCGGACCGACGGCGCGACCGGCTGGCAGAAGGTCGGCGAGGCGCCGCTCTCGGCGGGCGCGTTCGCCGTCGACACCGAGGCGCTGGCGGACGCCGCGCTCGCCCGCATCCGCCTGTTCGTCCGCAACGTTGACGGGCGGATCGCGGGCCGGACGACGAGCGCCCGGTTCGCCATCGACAACCCCGGCAACGCGGCGCCCGAACTGAGGCTCCGCGACGAACGCCTCCGGTTCGACCCGAGGGTTTTCGACGCGATGTACGGTCTCGGCTTTGTGGTTGCCGACGCCGAGGGCGACGCGCTCTCCGGGAGCATCTCCTACAGCATCGACGGCGGAGAGACGTATGCGACGGTGCTCACCATCGTCCCGGAGATACTCGATTCACACGGCTCTGAGCAAAGCCTCACCGTCGACCTGCAACCGCTCCCGAACTCGCGGACGGCTCGGCTCCGAATCGACATCACCGACGGTACGAGCACGGTCTCGGCGGAGACGCCGGTGTTCCTCAAGCAGACGCCGCGCGAGGCGACGGCGACCGTCGAGCAGGTCCAAGGCGAGGGCGAAGGCTCCGTCGAGCTCCGCGTCGTGGACGAGGCCGCGCTGACGGGCCACCGCTACCGGATCACGGTCGACGACGCGGGCGAGGCCAAAACCTACAGCGTCACCGACCTCAACGCCGGCGCCGTCGTCCTCTCCGGCGTCCCGCTCTCCGACGGCGTCCGGGAGAGCCCCGTGTTCGACGGGCTCGCCCTCGTGGTCCAAGACTTGGACGAGGGCCGCGCCGACCTCGACGCGACCGGCTGGGTCGAGGGCGACACCGACCTCGGCGTGACCGTCTCCGGCGGCAGCGTCCGCATCGCCATCCTGAGCATCGACCTGCTGGCGACCGAGACCGACTACGAGATCACGATCACGGACGACGTCGTCGGCCAGTCGATCCGGCTCTACAACATCCCGGTCGTCGACCTCCGGTTCACCGTCTCCGGCGACGACGGCCAGCCCCGCGACGTCGTGTTCGCCGACGGCAACGGCGACGGCTTGCCCGGCGACGGCGACGTCCTGTACGTCGTCGAGCTCAACGCCGACGGCGAGCCAGCGCTCGCGTGGAAGCTCGCGTTCGACGCGACCGACGCCACCGTCCCGCCCGAGCCCGGCGACGTGTTCCGCCTGGTCCCCGCCCGTTCGCTGAGCAGCGGCGACGTGTTCGAGTTCGAGGGCCGGCTCAACACGTCGAGCGCCCAAGCGCCGCGCGGTGGGCTCGCGCTCCAGACGTACCCCAACCCGTCCACTGGCCCGATCACGATGGCGTACGACCTGGCGTCGGCGGCCACCGTCCGGCTCGAGGTGTTCGACGCCCGGGGCCGCCTGATCGCTACGCTCGTCGACGGCCCGGCCGGGGCCGGCTCGCACCGGACGACGTGGGCCGCCGACGCCGCGAGCGGCGTGTTCCTGGTCCGCCTCACCGCGCAGCTTGCGGATGGCGTCGCCGAGAGCGTCCGCCAGTCGGTCGTCCTGGTGCGGCGGTAGCGGGTCCGCATCTCTCTGGCCCCGCCTCCCGTGCCCGCCTTCCGCGTCCTGCTGTTCGACGTGCTCCGCCGCGAGGTCGGCGCGGCCGAGGTCGTGGCCGAGGTCCCCGACGGCGCGACCGGCGCCGATCTCCTCGACTGCCTGGCGGAGACGTACCCGTCGGTCGCTCGGCACCGGCCCGTCGTCCGGCTGGCCGTCAACCGCCGCTACGTCCCGGCGGACGCCGCGCTCGCCGACGGCGACGAGGTGGCCCTCATCACGCCCGTCAGCGGGGGCTGATGCGCGCGGCCCTCGCCGGACTGGCCGTGCTGATGAGCGCCGCGCCTGGGGCGGCGCAAGGGAGCGGCACGCTGCTCGACACGCCCCGGCTCTCGGTGGGCGCCGCGGCGACGGCCAAGGTCGGGACGCACGAGACGGCACTCGGGGCCCGCGTTCACGCCGCGGTGCCCGTCGTCTCCGGCCGCCGAGTCGCCGTGCTCGGCCGCGCCGGCCTAGGCGTCGAGGGGCTCGTCGAGGACCTCGGGATCCCCGGCGCCAGCGTCGGCGCCCAGCCCGGCGTCGAGCTCGCCGTCGCCTTCGGCGCGCCGGTCCGGTCGGCCACCGGCGACGCGTTGCAGCCGAGCGTCCGGCGGCACGAGGTGGCGTACGCCGTGCTCCGCTACCTCGACCCCGACGGCACCTCCCAGTGGTCCGGCGGCGTCCGCTACCGTCTCGCGACGCCGGGCCGCGTGGTCGAGGTCGCCTACGAGAACGACGCGCTCGCCCACCAGCTGCTCGACCGGTTCCGCACCGCCGCGATCCGCGCCCGCGTCGTGCGGACCATCGGCGACGTGCCCGTGGGCGTCGGCGTCCGGGCCGTGATCTGGACGGGGACGACGGAGGGACTGGGGCGGTTGGGCCGGGACGAGGCGTACGACCTGTCCGGGCAACTCGGCGGCGCGTTCCCGCACGGCATCGTGGCCCTCGACGTGATGCGGGGCGGCCTGACGGTCTCGCTCGGCCTCGACTCCGAAGCGATCCGGTCGGCGATCCAGAACTCGTTCCACACCCTGATCGACGACGGGCAGATCCCGCGGATCGAAGGACGCCCGGCGCGCGTGGTCGTCCGGCTCGCGCTCAACGAGGGCGGCGGCTTGTACTGAGCTAGCGCGCGACGGCGACGGCGCGGACCTCGCGGATGACGGTCACCTTGATCTGGCCGGGGTACTCCATCTCGCGCTCGATCCGCCGCGAGATGTCGAGCGCGAGCGACTCCGCGATGGCGTCCGAGACGAGGGCCGTGTCGACGACGACGCGGATCTCGCGGCCGGCCTGGATGGCGTAGGCCTGGAGAACGCCCTCGAAGTCGGCCGCGATCTGCTCGAGCCCCTTGAGCCGCTGGACGTAGCGCTCGAGCGCCTCGCGGCGGGCGCCGGGCCGGGCCCCGGACGCCGCGTCGGCCGCCTGGACGATCGGCGCGATGGGCGTCGCCATCGGGACCTCGTCGTGGTGAGCGCCGACGGCGTTGGCCACGTCGGGGTGCTCCTTGTAGCGCCGCGCGAGCTCCATGCCCGCGATGGCGTGGGGCTGCTCGAGGTCGCCCTCGATCACCTTGCCGATGTCGTGGAGCAGGCCCGCGCGCCGCGCCTTGCGGGCGTCCAGGCCCAGCTCGGCCGCCATCAGCCCGGACAGCTTGGCCGTCTCGATCGAGTGCTGGAGCAGGTTCTGGCCGTAGCTCGCGCGGTACTTCATCCGCCCCACCAGGCGGACCAGCTCGGGGTGGAGCCCGTGGATCTGGAGCTCGAGCGCCGTCTGCTCGCCGGCCTCCACGATCTCGGCGTCGATCTCCTGGCGGACGGCCTCGACGACCTCCTCGATCCGCGCCGGGTGGATCCGCCCGTCGTCCAGCAGGCGGACGAGCGACAGCCGGGCCACCTCGCGGCGGACCGGGTCGAAGCCGGACACCAGCACGGCGTCCGGCGTGTCGTCGACGATGACCTCGACGCCCGTGGCCGCCTCGAACGCGCGGATGTTGCGGCCCTCGCGGCCGATCACGCGGCCCTTCATGTCCTCGCTCTTGAGCGGGACCGCCGAGACGGTGTGCTCGATGGTGGCCGTGGCCGCCAGCCGCTGGATGGCCTTGAGCACCACCTTGGTGGCCTCGCGCTGGGCCGTCTCGCGCGCCCGGTCGCGGGCGTCCTTGACGGCGCCGGCCGCTTCGAGCTTGGCCTCGCGCGTGAGCTCGGCCACCAGGAGGTCACGGGCCTCGTCGCGCCCGAGGTCCGCGGCCCGCTCGAGCTTGCCGAGGTGCTCCTCGACCAGCCGGTCGAGCCGGGCGGTCCCCTCCTCGAGCCGGGCCTGGAGCGTGTCCACCTCGCGCTCGCGCTCGGCGAGCTCCTGCTGGCGCCGGCCGACGGTCGCGGCCAACCCCTGGACCTGCTCGCGGAGCGCGTCGGCCTCGGTGCGGCGGCGCTCGGCCGCCGTCGTGAGCGCGTCGACGGCGTCGGCGGCCCCGGCGAGCGCGGACTCCCGGGCCGCCAGCCGCTTCGCCTTCTTGTCGATCCGGAGGCGGGCCGCGTCGATCTTCTCGCGCGCCTTCTGGTGGCGCTCCTTGACCTCGGCCACGCGCTGCTCCAGGCGGGCCCGGCGCCGACGGGCCTCGGCGCGCGCGGCGGCCAGCTCGGCCTGGGCCGCGTCGGCGCGCTCCTGGAAGCGGACCGCCTCCGCCTCCGTGCGCGCGGCCACGTCCTCGGCCTGCCGAGCGGCGTCGTCGAACCGGACCGCCGCGGTCCCGCCCCGCCCCACGCGCCCCCCGACGAACCCGACGGCCAGCGCCAGGGCGACACCGAGGACGGCGAGGGCGAGGGCGAGCGGGTCCATCGAGGGGGGGGCGGGGCGAGACGGTGCGCCGCGAGCGCCCCGGAGCCGGTCCGAGGCGCTCGCGCGCGGACCCGGTCCCGACCGGCGGAGTCCCGTCGGTGGCCCGGGTCGAACAAAGGCACCAGCCTGCAGCGCTTGGACGAGAACCTTGCTCGTCTGACAATGTGGGAGCCCCTTGGACCCTCTCGCCTTCCGCGGCCCGGGGCGGTGCCCCGGAATCCCGTCGCGGCGAGCCGGACGGGGTGCGGCCTGATGGTCAGGTCCTAAACAGGGCCCCCGCGGTAAACGCTGTTCAGGTTCCCATGCGGTGGCTGCAAGCCGGTGAGCGCGGTCCGGGCGGACCCGAGCCGCGCCTCCCCAATATCGCGCGTCGCGGCGTCACGTTCCGAGAGAGACCGCGAATTCCCCGATCCGCCCGCTCCGGAACGCGACCTGGAGACTCCGCCAGACCCGGGGGCTCAGTCCAGGTCGGCGTCGCCGGGAGCGCCGTCGCCCGACCCGAGCACGGACTCGATCCGGTCGGCGAGCGCGGAGGCCTCGATCTCGAGGCGGGCCTGGAGCCGGTCGGTCTCGGCGCGGGCGGCGTAGAGCTCCTCGGCCAGCTCGAGCGCGACCAGAACCGCGTGCGTCAGGTCGGGCTGCGACGGCAGCTGCTGGCGGAGCCGCCGGAGCCGCTCGTCGACGCGGGCCGCGAGGTGGACCGTGTAGTCCTCGTCGCCCGGCGCCACCCGGAGCGGGTAGTCGCGGTCCAAGATCCGCACGCGGACCGAGACGGGGACGGCCGTGCTCATGGCGACGGGGGCGGTGTGGCGCTGCCGTCACCCTGGTCGCCGGCCTGGAGTAGGTCGTCGACCAGGGCGATGAAGCCCTGGACGCGCGTCCGGAGCACGTCGGGGTCCTCGCCTTCGCCGAACGCGAACGACGGGGCCGCCGCCTCGTGGTCCTGGAGCTCCAGCAGCCGTTTGGCCAGCGCCGCGTTCTCCGACCGGAGCCGCTCGATCTCGCGGACAGCGGCCTCCACACGGTCGCGGAGGTGACTCAGCGACCGCCATTCGGGCCGGGACTCCGGGCGGACCGGGTCGGCCTCGGACGGGGCGGTGGGCTCCATGCGCAGGGGCGGTGACGCCTCAAGATAAACACGAACGGACGGGGGGCTTTCTTAGCTATATCCGGAGCCAGGGCCATCGCATGTTCCGACCCTCTCAGACGTCATCCTGAGCGGAAACCACCGGCGGCCGGAGTCGGAGGACCTCGACGCGCTGGAGGGGACCTCGAGCTCACCGGCGACGCGTCGAGATCCCTTCGGCTCCGCTCAGGGCATGCCTTCGACGAGCTCAGGAGGACTCGTTCTAGGGAGTATGCTTCTGGGAAAGTTGCGATAGCCCTACATCCGGAGCGTTTCGAGACGCATTGTTGGAGTCCCCCGAGGGCGCGCCGGCCCTGGTCGAACGGAGGCCGATTCGCCGGACGTGACCTCAGGACCGCAACGTCACCCCGTGCTGGGCCTCGAGTGCCTTCACGATCCGGCGGACGCGGCCGTCGACCTCCTCATCGCGCAGCGTCTTGTCGGCGCCGAAGCGGAGGGCGACGGCCAGGCTCTTCGAGCCCTCCGCGACGCCCTCGCCGCGGTACACGTCGAACACGCGGGCGTCCTGGAGCAGCGGCCGGCCGGCGTCGCGGATGGTCCGGAGCAGCGGCGCCGCTGGTTGGGCCTCCGGTACGACGAGGGCCAGGTCGCGCTCGACGGTCGGGAACCGCGAGATCGGCTGGTAGGCCGGCGGCTGGTCGCGCGTCGCGAGCCGGGCGAGCGCGTCCCAGTCGAGCTCGGCCACGAACAGCTCGGCCGTGAGGTCGGCGGCCTCGGCCACCGCGTCGGCGACGCGGCCCAGGGTGCCCAGGCGGACGCCGCCGGCGGACAGGTCGAGCGCGTAGGCCGTCAGCGCGTCGGGCGCCGGACGGGGGGTCTCCTCCACGTCGTCGAGGCCGAGGTCGGCCAAGAGGTCCATCACGATGCCCTTGAGGTCGTAGACGTCGACGGGCCGGGCGGGCGCGTTCCACGCGGCCGGCGTCTCGCCGCTCATTCCCACGACGAGGGACGCGTGCTCGTGGTAGCCCTCGACGGTGTCGCCGGCGTCGGCCGAGCGGCGGACGACGTGGCCGGCCTCGAACAGGCGGAGCGCGCCCGCGCCGCGGGCCTGGTTGTAGCTCGCGACGGCCAGCAGGCCCGGGAGCAGCGACGGCCGGAGCGCGGCCATCTCCTGGGAGATCGGGTTGAGCGTCTCGACGGGCGGGCCGTCCAAGCCGGTCCAGGCCGCGTCGGCGAACGCTTGCGCGGTGGCCGTCGGCAGGAGCGAGTTGGTGGCGATCTCGCGGAAGCCCAGGGCGGCCACCCGTTGGCGCGTCCGGTCGAGCAGGCGCGCGTCCGGGGTGTCGCCGGCCGGGACGAGCGGGACCGGCGTGCTGGCCGGCGTCGGGAGACGGTCGTAGCCCCACAGCCGGGCGACCTCCTCGATCACGTCGATCTCGCGCTCGACGTCGGGCCGGAACGGGGGGACGGTGACGTCGAGCCCGGCGCCGGACGCCTCGGCAAGGGCCGCGTCGACGCCCTCCTCCCGCATCACGGCGGCGGCGAAGGCGGCGAGGCCGCCGGTCTCGGCCACCTCGAACCCGATGGCGGTGAGCAGCCGGCGGACGTCGGCCTCGGGCACCTCCATGCCGAGCACGCGCTCGATCCGGCTCGGGCGGACGGTGACGGTGCGCGGTCGGTACGGCACCGGGTTCTCGTCGATGCGGCCCTCGACGACCGTCCCGCCGCCGGTCTCGGCGACGAGCGCCGCGGCCCGGGCGACGGCCTGGGGCTGGATGGTCGGGTCGGCGCCGCGCTCGAAGCGGTAGCTCGCGTCGGTCTGCATCCCCAGCGCCTTGGCCGCGCGGCGGATGGCGGCCGGGTTCCAGTAGGCCGCTTCGAGCAGGACGGTCGTCGTCTCGGCCGTGACCTCGGTGCTGGCGCCACCCATCACGCCCGCGGTGCCGACGGCTTGGGTCGGCGTGGCCACGACGACGGTGCCGGCGGGCAGCGTTCGCTCGACGCCGTCCAGCGTCGTGAGCGTCTCGCCGTCGGTCGCTGCGCGGACGACGACCTCGGGGCCCAGCCGGTCGAGGTCGTAGGCGTGGAGCGGCTGGCCCAGCTCCAGCATCACCCAGTTGGTGACGTCGACCACGTTCGAGATCGGCCGGAGGCCGACCGCCCGGAGCCGCGCCTGCATCCACTCCGGCGACGGCCCGACGGTCACGTCGCGGACCACCATCCCCACGAAGCGGGGGCAGTCGTCGGGCACCTCGATGGTGACCGACACCACGTCCTCCACGTCGCCGCCGACGGCGGGCACGTCGACCTCGGGGCGGATCAGGTCCGTCCCGGTGAGCGCGGCCACGTCGCGCGCGACGCCGAGGTGGCTGGTGGCGTCGGGCCGATTCGGCGTGATGGCGAGGTCGAGGACGGCGTCGCCCGGCACGCCGCCGTGGGCCGCGAGGTAGCGCTCGAACGGCTGGCCGACCTCGGCGTCGTCGGCGAGCACCAGGATGCCGTCGTGGCCGTCGCCGAGCCCGAGCTCGTCCTCGGCGCAGATCATCCCCATCGACACCTCGCCGCGGATCTTCCCCTTCTTGATCGTGACCGTCGACAGGCCGGAGCCGTCCTTCGCCGGCAGCATCAGCTCGGTGCCGACGGTGGCCACGGGGACGCGCTGCCCGCTAGCCACGTTGGGCGCGCCGCACACGATCTGGACCGGCTCGCCGTCGCCCAGGTCCACGTCGCACACGCGCAACCGGTCGGCGTTGGGGTGCGGGCGGACGTCGAGGACCGCGCCCACGACGACGCCGTCGAGCGCCGGGCCGCTCGTGGTGACCCCCTCGACTTCGAGGCCGGACATGGTGAGGACCTCCGCGAGCGCGTCGGCGTCGAGCCCGTGGGCGACGTAGTCGGAGAGCCAGTTGAGGGAGATGTTCATGGTTCAGGGTTTAGGGCTCGGGGTTCGCGGAGGTGTCGGTCCTTGCGAACCCTGAACCTCGAACCCCGAACCTCTAAAACTGGCGGAGGAAGCGGACGTCGTTCTCGTACAGCAGGCGGATGTCGTCGATGCCGTGGCGCAGCATGGCGAGCCGCTCGACGCCCATCCCGAAGGCGTAGCCCGTGTAGCGCTCCGGGTCCACGCCGACGTGGGCGAGCACGTTGGGGTCGACCATGCCCGAGCCCAGGATCTCCATCCAGCGGCCGCCGCCGGGGAGCGCGTCGTCGGCCCACCAGACGTCGACCTCGGCCGAGGGCTCGGTGAACGGGAAGAAGGACGGGCGGAACCGCATCTGGGCGTCGCGCGCCGGCCCGTCGCTGGCGCCGAAGAAGGCCCTGGCGAACGCCGTCAGCATCGCCTTGAGGTCGGCGAACGAGACGCCCTCGTCCACGACCAGCCCCTCGACCTGGTGGAACAGGCAGTAGCTCTTGTACGAGATGGCCTCGTTGCGGAAGACGCGGCCCGGCGCGATCACCCGGACCGGCGGCGCCTGGCGCTCCATCACGCGGACCTGGACCGGCGACGTGTGCGTGCGGAGCAGCACGCCGCGGCCGTCGGGCGGGGGCGGCTCCAGGAAGAACGTGTCCTGCATGTCCCGCGCCGGGTGGTCGGGCGGGAAGTTGAGCGCGCTGAAGTTGTGCCAGTCGTCCTCGACCTCGGGCCCCCGGGCGACGGCGAACCCGAACGACTGGAAGATGGCCTGGATGTCGGCCAGCGTCTGGGTCAGCACGTGCAGGCTGCCCCGGCCGACGGGCGCCGGCACGCGGCCCGGCAACGTCAGGTCGAGGTCCGTCGCGCCCGCTTCGGGGTCGCTGGTGAGCGCCGCGAGCGCGTCGTCGAGGCGCGCTTGGGCGGCCTGCTTGAGCGCGTTGAGGCGCTGGCCGGCCTCCCGGCGGTCCTCCGGCGCGACGGTCCCGATCTGGGCGAACAGGTCAGTGATGGCCCCCGCCTTGCGCCCGAGGAAGCGGACGCGGAAGGCCTCGGCCTGGTCGGCGTCGGCGAGCGGCAGCGTGTCGATCTCGGCCTGGACGGCGGCGATCTGGGCGTCGAGCGTGGACATAGAGGGGGGCGGGATGGAGGGACGGAAGAGGGATGCGGGGGCGGTTCTTCCCTCCATCCCGAATCCCTCATCCCTCTTCTAACGAGAGACTCCCGCCGGGCCGGGGCCGAGCGGGAGTCGCGGGGTCGAGCAGGCGGGGCGGCTAGGCCGCGGCCCTCTCGACCACGGCCGTAAACGCGGCCTTGTCGCGGACCGCGAGGTCTGCCAGGACCTTCCGGTTCAGCGGGACGTCGGCCTTGTTGAGGCCGGCGATCAGGCGCGAGTAGGTGGTCCCGTTCTGACGGGCGGCGGCGTTGATGCGGGCGATCCAGAGGCGGCGGAACTGCCGCTTGCGTGCGCGGCGGTCCCGGTAGGCGTACTGGAGGCCCTTCTCAACGCTCATCTTGGCAACGGTGTGAACGTTGCCACGGCGTCCCCAGTAACCTTTCGCCAGCTTCAGGAGCTTGCGGCGACGGCGACGGGAGGCCACGAGGTTTTTAGCTCGGGGCATCTTGGTTCCGTGGTGAGTGTGAGGGAGAGGAGCGGCAGGCGTGAGGCCCGCCGGTCGTTACTTGACGATGAGCACCTTCATGCGCTTCTCGTCCGACTTGTGGACCAGGGTCGTCTCGCGGAGGTTGCGCTTCCGCTTGGGCGACTTCTTGGTCAGGATGTGGCTGGCGAACGCCTTCTTGCGCTTGACGCGACCCGTCCCGGTCAGCGAGAAGCGCTTCTTGGCGCCGCTGTTCGACTTCATCTTCGGCATCGGTCTCTAAGCTTACGAGAGGGGGCCAGACAGCACCGCCCACCGCAGAGGCGCGGCGGGCGGGAGGCGTGGAAGCTAGGGGCGGCCGGCGGCCGAGCCAACCGCCGCCCGTGCTCTTCGCAGAGTGTTCGGGCGCGCGGGGGGCGCTCTACCGGCGTAGCCTCCAGCGAGTCTCGTACGTGTCGAAGCCTCCCCGCCGGTACTCCACGAACGCCCACGAGACGAGGGAGACCGACAACAAAACGTCCGCGGCGAGGAGCCAGGTCGGGAAGAGATCGAACCGAACGCTCTTCCCATAGACCATCGGCCCCACGAGCGTGACCACGAACACGAGGCCGAGCACGCCCAGCTGGACGAGGCCCACGGCGGAGCATGCGACGCGCACGAACCGCCCGACGGTGGCCGGCGTCCGCACCGACGCTACTTGTTCTTGTCCGGCGTCAGCATCGTCGTCATGCGGCGGCCCTCCATGGTGGGGGCCTGGTCCACCTTGGCGATGTCGGCCAGGTCTTCGGTGAACCGCTCGAGCATGTCGAGGCCCTGGTCCTTGTAGATGATGTCGCGACCGCGGAACTGGACCCACGCCTTGACCTTGTTCCCCTTCTCGAGGAACTCGCGGGCGTGCTTCAGCTTGAAGTCGTAGTCGTGGTCGTCGGTGCGGGGGCGGAAGCGGACCTCCTTGAGCTCGCCCTGGTGGGCCTGCTTCTTGCGCTGCTCCTTGGCCTTCTTCTGCTGCTCGTACCGGAACTTCCCGAAGTCCATGATCTTGGTCACGGGCGGGTCGGACGTGGCCGAGATCTCGACCAGGTCCATGCCCATGCTGCGGGCGAGCTCGATGGCCTTCTCCGTCGGCATGACGCCTTTCTGCCCCTCGCCGTCGACGACGACGCGGACCTGGGCGGCGCGGATGTTCTCGTTGATGTTGGCGTCGGGCTCGCGGCGCTTGGGCTCGGGCCGGCGGGATCTGCGTCGGGCTATGGTAGACCTCTTCGGTTGTGGAGTCGGGGGCGCGAGGGGGCGCCAGGGAAGGGGACTACGCGTCCGGGGCCGGCGGGTTCGGGCGGACCCCTCGAAGAATGGGCCGAGAGCGCGGTTCAGGGACCTCCCGAGCGCGCCCGCCGGCGGGCGGCGGGTCTAGCTTGGGGCGTCTCCGCCGCCAACGCCATGGACTTTACCGCCGTCGACCTCCGGGTCGGGACCGTCATCGAGGCCGTCGTCGAGGGCGGCGCGCTCCACCTGGGGATCGACGTGGGCGGCGTCCGGCGCGACGCGGTCTCCCACATCACCGAGAACTACGGGCCGGCCGACCTGCTCGGGACCCAGGTCGTCGTCGTCGCCAGCGGGGCGGAGGCCGTGGTGCTGGCGGCCGTCAGCCCGAGCGACGGCGCCGTCGTGCTCCGCCCGGACCGGCCCGTCGCCGACGGCACGCAAGTCGTCTAGCAGTTCCGCTCTCGGACGAACCGGAGCGTCTCCGGCCCGACCACGCGGCCGGGGTGGCTCAGGTTGAAGACGCCGGCCTCGTGGGTGAGCGCCGGCATCACGACCGTCGAGTGGGGGACCGCCGCCGCCCGGAGCGCCCGCGCCAGCGCCGCCGCCTGCGTCTCGAACAGCGCGTCCTCGCCGTCGGCGTAGACGATCAGGGTCGGCGGGTCGTCGGGCGAGACGGCCGTCACGGGCGAGGCCTCGAGCTGCCAGCCGAACGGCTCGGCCGGCGGCTCGGCGACGGCCGCGCGCGTCGGCGAGAAGAGGGTGGAGTAGTAGTCGAACGCGGTCCCCGTCTCCCACGTCGCCGGGTCCACCAGGTCGAGCGCGGCGCCGCTCACGCTGACCAAGCCGCACACGGGCGCGGCGCCGGCGGCCCGGCGTGCGTCGGGGTCGTAGGCCACGTGCGCTGCGAGCTGGGCGCCCGCCGAGTGGCCCATCAGCACGACCGACGCCGGGTCGCCGCCGAACGCCGCCACGGTGTCCTGCACGAACGCGAGCGCCGCCGCCACGTCGGCGACCTGCGCCCGCCACTCGACGTCCGGGAGCAGGCGGTAGCTGACCACGGCCGTCCCGACCCCGCGCCCCGCGAAGTATCGCCCGACGTTGCCGTACAGGTCCTCGCCGCCGAACGTGAAGTCGCGGTCGCCCTCGGTCCACCCGCCGCCGTGGACGAACACGACGACCGGCCACGGCCCCGCCCGCAGGGAGTCGGCGAGGGGGAGGAACAGGTCGAGCCGGTGCTTCGGGTCGCCCCCCGCGTCCGAGGGGGCAGGCTCCGGCAGGTACGCGAGGTCGCGGCGGACAAGGTCGGCCGGGAGCTCGGCCTCGTCGTAGAGGACGTCGACGACGAGGGATTGGGCCAGGCCGCAGCCGCCGAGGGCGAGCGTGGCCGCGAGAAACAGGAGACGCGTCATCCCCCCGCAACGACCGGCCGGCGGCCGGGTGCCCGAGGAGCCGGTCTGCGGCCTTACGGGCTCGCGACGAGGGCGGGGAGCGCCGTGCCCGCCAGGAGCGGGATCAGCACGAGCGACGCCACCGTCACCACGACCACGAACGCCAGGTTGAGCCAGACCCCGGCGCGGGCCATCTGGCCGATCGTGACGTGGCCGCTCCCGAACACGATGGCGTTGGGCGGCGTGGCCACGGGCAGCATGAACGCGCACGAGGCCGCCGCCGTCGCCGGGACCAGGAGCAGGAGCGGGTCGGTCCCCGTCGAGCTCGCCAGGGCGGCCAGGACGGGGAGGAAGGCGGCGGCCGTGGCCGTGTTGCTCGTGAGCTCGGTCAGGACCACGACGAGCGTCACCACGAGCCCGACCAGCGCCCACGTCGGCAGCGCGGCGGCGCCGGCCAAGCGGCCGCCGAGCCAGGCCGCCAGCCCGGTGTCGGCGATGGCGGCGGCCAGCGACAGGCCCCCGCCGAACAGGAGCAGGACGCCCCACGGCAGCGTCCGCGCGGTCTCCCAGTCGAGCAGCCGGGCGCCGGCCTGGGCGCCGCCGGCCGGGAGCGCGAACAGCGCCAGGGCCCCAGCGATGGCGATACCCGCGTCGCTCAGCCCGCCGACAACGTCCTCCAGAAACGGCCGGGCCACCCACAGCACGGCCACCGTCCCGAACACGAGCGCGACGCGCCGCTCGGGCGTCGCGAGCGGGCCGAGCGCCCGGAGCCGCTCGCGCACGAACGCCCGCCCGCCCGGGATCGCCGCCAGGCGGACCGGGAAGGCGACCCGGGTCAGCATCCCGTAGACGACGGCCAGGCCGACGGCGGCGAGCGGGAGCCCGACCGCGAGCCAGCCCGCGAACGAGAGGTCGGCGCCGTAGGTCTCGGCCACGAACCCGGCCAGCAGCGCGTTCGTCGGCGTCCCCACCAGCGTCGCCAGGCCGCCGACGGAGCAGGCGTAGGCCACGCCCAGCATCAGCACGAGCGCGAACGTCCGGTCCTCGGCCTCCGTCCCGGCCTCGTCCCGCCGCGCCAGGTCGACGACCGACAGCGCGATCGGGAGCATCATCACGGCCGTCGCCGTGTTCGAGAGGCCCATCGACAAGAGGGCGGCGGCGAGCATGAACCCGAGCACGATCCGCCGCGGCTCGGTACCCACGCGCGCGATCACGCCGAGCGCGAGCCGCCGGTGGAGCCCCCACCGCTCCATCCCCTTCGCCAGCAGGAACCCGCCCAAGAACAGGAACAGGATGGGGTTGGCGTAGGGCCCCGCCGCCTCGCCGATCGGCGCCACGCCGACGAGCGGAAACAGGGCCAGGGGGACGAGCGACGTGGCCGCGATGGGCAGCGCCTCGGTCATCCACCAGATGGCCATCAGGACGGCGACGGCCGCGGCCCGCCAGCCGGCGGTCTCGAGCCCGTCCGGCGCTGGCAGTGCCAGGAGGACGCCGAACGCAACGAGCCCGGCCACCAGCCCTGCGAGTTGGGACCGGGACGAAACGGCGGCGGAGCGTGTGGGCGGGGCGGGGGCGGCGATGGCTCTGGAGGGACGCGAACGGGTGGGCTGGAGGGTAGCGCTCGCGCGGGGCTCGGACCAGAGGACGCTCGGCCACCCGACCGCCGGCCGCGCCGAGCGCTGGCGACCCGGGGCGACGGCCGACGCCTACGTGGAGCGGTTTGGTATCGTCACTCGTCGACGGCTCCCTCGAGAGGCGTCCCCACCCCCGCTCCGCCCATGCCTCGCTACCAGCCCCAGCCCTCGGACCGGTTCACGTTTGGACTCTGGACCGTCGGCCACGTCGGGCGCGACCCGTTCGGCGAGCCGACGCGGGCTGCCGTCGACCCGGCGGACACCGTGCGGATGCTCGCGGGCCTCGGCGCGATGGGCGTCAACCTCCACGACAACGACCTCGTCCCGATCGGCGCGACGGCGGCCGAGCGCGACCGGACCGTCCGCGACTTCCGGGCGGCGCTCGACGAGACCGGGCTCCGGGTCCCGATGGCCACGACGAACCTGTTCTCGGACCCGGCCTTCCGCGACGGCGCGTTCACGAACCCCGACCCGGCCGTCCGCGCCTACGCGTTGCAGAAGACGATGGCCGCCATCGACCTGGGCGTCGAGCTCGGGGCCGAGACCTACGTGTTCTGGGGCGGTCGCGAGGGGACCGACCTCGACGCCGGGCGCAGCGTGGTCGACGCGCTCCGGTGGTTCCGCGACGCGCTGAACTACCTCCTCGCCTACTGCGCGGACCAGGGCTACGGCTTGCGGTTCGCCCTCGAGCCCAAGCCCAACGAGCCCCGCGGCGACCTCTTCCTCCCGACGGTCGGCGCGATGCTCGCCTTTATCGAGACGCTCGACGACCCCGGCCGCGTCGGCGTGAACCCGGAGGTGGCCCACGAGACGATGGCCGGGCTCAACGTGACCCACGCCGTGGCCCAGGCGTGGGACGCCGGCAAGCTGTTCCACATCGACCTCAACGACCAGGCCCCGGGCCGCTACGACCAGGACTTCCGGTTCGGGGCCCACAACCCGAAGGCCGCGTTCCACCTGGTCCGGTTCCTCGAAGGCGTCGGCTACGACGGCCCGCTCCACTTCGACGCCCACGCGGTCCGGACGAGCGACGCCGAGGACGTTCGGGCGTTCGCGGCCGGGTGCATGCGGACGTACCTCGCGCTCAGGGAGAAGGCCCGCCAGTTCGCGGCCGACGCCGAGATCCAGGCCCTCCTGGCCGAGGTCACGGGCACCGACGACGCCCAAGGCGCGGGGCTCGTGGGCCCGTACTCGGCCGAGGGCGCGGCGGCGCTCCGGGCGCACGCGTTCGACCGGGCCGCGCTCGGGGCGCGGGGCCGCCCGTACGAGCGGCTCGACCAGCTCACGACGGACCTTCTCCTGGGCGTCCGGTAGTCACGGTCGCCCCGGGGCGTCGCTCGCGTCGTGGCCGAGGGCGAGAGCTCCCAGCACGCCCGCCCGGTCGCCGAGCGCCGGGGGCACGACCCACTCGTCGAGCGAGCCGGGCAGGTCCAGGTACCCGTTCACCAACCGCCGGACCTCCTGGCGGACGAGGGGGAACAGGTGGCCCTGGGTCATCACGCCCCCGCCCAGGATCACGCGCTGGGGCGAGACCGTCAGCAGGAGGTTCGCGACGCCGAGCGCGAGGTAGTGCGCCTCGAGCGCCCACGCCGGGTGGTCCGGGGCGAGTCGGTCGGCGGGTCGTCCCCAGCGGGCCTCGATGGCGGGCCCGCTGGCCAGCCCCTCCCAGCAGTCGCCGTGGTACGGGCAGACGCCCTCGAACGCGTCGTCCGGGTGGCGGGGGAGGCGCACGTGTCCCATCTCGGGGTGCGACCGCCCGTGCAGCCGGCGGCCGCCGACGAGACCGCCGCCGCCGATCCCGGTCCCGACCGTCAGGTAGACGAACGTGTCGAGGCCGCGCGCCGCCCCCCACCGGTGCTCGGCGAGCGCCGCCGCGTTGACGTCGGTGTCGAACCCGACCGGGACGCCCAGAGCCCGGCGGACCACGCCGGCCACGTCGGCGCCGCTCCAGCCCGGCTTCGGCGTCGCGGCGATGCGGCCGTAGCCCGGCGAGCCCGGGTCGACGTCGGCGGGCCCGAACGTGCCGATGCCAACGGCCGCGACGGGCTCGGGCTGGCGCTCGAAGAAGGCCACCGCCCGAGCCAGCGTCTCCGCGGGCGTCGTCGTCGGGAACCGCTCGACGGCGCCCAGGTCGCCTGGCCCCGTGCCGACGGCGCAGACCACCTTGGTGCCTCCCGCTTCGATGCCGCCGACGATCATGGGTTCAGGGACAAGGGAGGCGTCGCGTCACGCGGGGCGGACGCGGAAGGTCCGGATCTCGAACGGGAGGACGAGGAACGACACGGCGCCGTCGTCGAGCGTCACCGGCTCGTCGCACGGCCGCTCCATCAGGTCCACGGCCTCGACCTCGCCGACGGCGAACGGCAGGCGGACGTGCGCTGACCCGCGCGCGCCGTGCGATTCGTACACGCGCAGGACGAAGCCGTCGCCGTCGTCGGCCTGCTTGAGCGCTTCCAGCTTGACACCGTCGATGCTGATCGCCCCGCTGGCCGCCGCCGACGCGCCCCGGGTGACGCGGAGCGGCGTGTTGAAGGCGCGGGCCTGGTGGACCGTCCCCTGCCGCCAGTCGCCGGCGTGGGGCGCCACGGCGTAGCGGATGCGGTGCGCGCCGGTGTCGGTGAACACGACCTCGTCCTCGCGGCCCTCGAGCTGGTACTCCTCCCACGGCAGGCGCGGGTCGGGGAAGACGGGGTTGCGCAGGAGCGTGATCCGCATCACGTCGTCGCGGACGTCGTGGCCGTACTTCGAGTCGTTGAGCAGGCTCACGCCGCCGCCGCCCTCCGAGAGGTCGGTCCACTTGTGGGCGGCGACCTCGAAGCGCGACCGCTCCCAGCTCGTGTTGCGGCTCGTCGGGCGCTCGATGGTCCCGAACTGGATCTCGTAGGCCGCGTGCGCGCTGTGGACGGCGACCGGGAACGCCACCTTCAGCAGCACCCGCCGCTCGCGCCAGTCGACCGACGTGTCGAAGTCGACGCGCGGGACCGTCCGGTAGACGACGACGTCCTGGCGGATCGTGCTGCCGGCCGGCGTCGCCCACACCTGGCGGACGACGGCGCGCACCGGCCCGGCCTCGACGGGGTCCGACGACCGGAGCGAGAACAGGTCGAGCGGCTTCTCGGCGTACCAGTCGTTGACGTCCCAGGCCTCCCACTGGTTGGGGCGGTCGTCGAAGGTCTGGAACACGTTGCCCGGGCCGCTCAGCCACTCGCGGTCGAGCGCGGCGTCCCAGAGCGACGCGATCGTGCCGTCGTCGCCGAACGTGACGCGGAAGCGGCCCGAGCCGAGGGAACGGTCGGTGGCCACGAGGTCGGCAATCCCCTCACCCTGTCCCTCTCCCCCAGGGAGAGGGGACGTCGTAGGGGGCGCCGCACCGGGATGGACCGTGTAGGTCGAGGAGCCGAGCGCCGGCACCGTCGCCTCGAAGCCGACCCGGCCGCCGTGCGTGCGCTGGCTCGGGACGACGGCGCCGCCCGCGTCGAGCACGTGGACGTCGCCGTCGGGCGCGTCGGCCTCGACCCAGTCGGTGACCGTGTGGCCCAGGCTGTTGACGACGGTGACTTGGTCGCCGTCGCCGAGCAGCGCCGCCAGGGCGTCGGCGATGGTCTGGTCAGCCGTCGCCAGCGTCTCGGCGTAGCGGGCGGCGACGCCGTCGTAGACCGGCTCGATGCTCGTCCCCGGGACGATGTCGTGGAACTGGTTGAGCAAGACGTGCTTCCACGCCGCGTCGAGCGCGTCGGCGGGGTAGGCGTAGTCCGTCTGGGCCGCCGCCAGCGACGCCCAGATCTCGGCCTCGCGCAGCCGCAGCTCGCAGTCGCGGTTCCCCTTCTTGACGCGGCCGTGCGTCGTCAGCGTGCCGCGGTGGGACTCGAGGTAGAGCTCGCCCTTCCAGACCGGGACGTCGCGGCCGGTCCGCCGGGCGATCTCGTCGGCCTCGTCGCGGAGGGCGCTGAGGGCCCCGCGCGCGGTCGAGAACTCGCACCGCGGAAAGCCCGGCACGTTTTTGAGCCGCTCGCCGATCTCGACGTCCTCGCGGATCGGCCCGCCGCCGCCGTCGCCGTAGCCGTACAAGAACAGGAGCCCCTCGACGGTCTCGGTCTCGGGGACCCGCCGGTAAAACCGGTCGATCGTCTCCGGGGTGACGAGGGCGACGTAGACCTGGGGGAACGTGCACCGGACGCGCGTGCCGTCGACGCCCTCCCACTCGAAGTGGCCGTAGGGGAACGTGTTCTCGTTGTTCCAGGTCAGCTTCTGCGTCACGAACGTGTCGATCCCGCTCTTGGCCAGGATCTGGGGCAGCGCCCACGCATAGCCGAACGTGTCGGGCAGCCACATCACGGTCGACGTCCGCCCAAAGTGCTCCTGCCAGAACCGCTGGCCGTGCAGGATCTGGCGGACCAGCGACTCGCCGCCCGTGATGTTGCAGTCGGGCTCGAGCCAGCTCGCGCCGATGATCTCCCACCGCCCCTCGGCGACGCGCTCCTGGACGCGCGCGAACAGGTCGGGGAAGTCCTGGCGCAGGAACTCGTAGAGCTGGGGCTGGCTCTGGACGAAGCGGTACGACGGGAGCTCGTCGAGGTACCGGAGCGCCGTCGCCGTCGTGCGGCCCATCTTGGCGCGCGTCTCGGCCAGCGTCCACAGCCACGCCACGTCGATGTGCGAGTTGCCGACCAGATGGACGTCGATGTCGGTGGGCGGAATCCGCTCGCGCACGGCCGCGACCTGGTCGTGCAAGACGCGCGCGGCCTCGGCCACGTCGACCGACCCGTAGGCCGAGTGGAAGTCGAGGGCGTTGGTCGAGGCCACCAACGCCTGGCGGAGCCGCGCCGCCGCCAGCCCGCCGTCGCCCTGGGAGACGCGCCCCTGCGTCGGGTCGCCCGCGGCCGGCCCGCTCAGGGCGCGGACGACGCCCAGGATCGCGCGGAGGTCGAAGCGGTAGCGCTCGACCGCGAGGTCGACGCGGGCGAACTCGGCCGTGAGCGCCTTCCGGAGCCGGTCGCGCGACGAGAACAGCATCACGTCGATCCGATAGGCGCGCCCGGCCTCCCCAGACTCGGCCAGGACGATGTGGTCCCGGTTCTCGTCGAGCCCCTGCCACGGGTGGCCGTCGACGTAGACCATCGACTCGGCGTCGGTGTGGAGCCGCAGCGTCACCCGCTCGCCCGCCAGCGCCTCGGGGACGGCGACCGTCGTGCGGAGCCAGGTCGTCTGGGCGTCCTTCGGGGCGGCCGAGAAGGCGTCGACCGGGCCGGCCTCCGGGGCGTCGCCGTCGTTGAGCCGGTCGAGGTCGTCGGCGAACGTCGGCCGGGCGACGTCGTCGGGCCACGAGCGCGAGACCGACCACCCGCCGACGGGCCACCGCTCGGGCGTGACGTGGTGCTCTAGCTCGTTGATGCGCCGCTGGATGCGGAGGTCGGTCGTCGAGGGGTCCAGCGGCACGGGCGGGGGGAACGGGCGGGGGAGGACGCGGCGAACATAGAACCGGCGGGGCCGCACGGGGCGCCGGTTCGGCGCCGGAGGCCGGGGCGCCCGCGGCGCCGGGGGTCTACTCCGGCCGGGACGTGGCCGCGGGCGTCCGCACCCGCCGGAAGGCGGCCCCGGCCCCGGCCGCGACGACGACCGCCAGCCCCACCAGCACGCCGAACGACGTCCGCAGGCCGGCCGCCTCGGCGACGAACCCGAGCAGGGGCGGCCCCGCCAGGAACCCGAGGTAGCCCGCGCTCGCGACCGCCGCGATCCCGACGCCCGGCGGCAGCGGCGCCCGCGACGCCGCCCGGAACAGCGCCGGCACGACGGCCGCGAACCCCAACCCGACCAGCCCGAACCCGACGACGGCCACGGCCACGGCGGGCGCGACGACGCACACGACCAGGCCGACGGCCCCCAGCGCCGCGCCGGCCCGCACCAACGCCGCGTCGCCGACCCGCTCGGTCAGGGCGTCGGCGCCGAAGCGGGCGCCGGCCATCGTCGCCGAGAAGGCGGCGAACCCGAGCGCGGCCACGGCCGGCGACGCCGCCAGCACCTCGCGCAGGAACACGGCGCCCCAGTCGGCCATCGCGCCCTCCACGATGAGCCCGCAGGCGGCGAGCACGGCCAGCCCCGCGACGGGCCCGGTCGGCAGGGCGACGACCGGCTCCCCGCCGGCCCTCTCCCGCACCACGGCCGGTTCGCGGACGCCCCACCCCTGGGCCAGCGCCGCCCCGGAGAACGCGACCCCGCACGCGCCGAAGTGGGCCACCAGCGGGACGTCGAGCGCCGCCGCGCCCGCGCCCAGCCCGGCCCCCACCATCCCGCCCAAGCTGAACAGCCCGTGGCACGCGCCCAGGATCGTCGCGCCGTCGACCTCCTCGACCTCGGCGGCCCAGGCGTTCATCGCCACGTCCAAGAGCCCGCTCGCCAGCCCGACGCCGACCAGCACGGCCGCGAGCGACCCGAACCCGGTGGCCAGCCCGGGCCCGAACACGACGACGGCGAACAGGGCCAGCGCGGCCAACGTCACGCGGTGCGCGCCCCACCGCGAGACGAGCGGGCCGGCCACCGACGCCGACACGACGAGCCCGGCCGCCAGCCCCAGCAGCGCCAGCCCCAGCGCGCCCTCACCCAGCCCGGTCCGCGTCTGGATCTCGGGGATGCGCGACGCCCACGTCCCGTAGAGCACGCCGTTCGCCGCGAACGGAACGGCCGCCGACCGGAGGCGCGGCGTCCGCAGGAAGGAGGGGAGGGTCATCGGCGCCCGGCGCCCGGCGGCGCCCCGACCTCGGGCCAGGTGTAGGCGCCGGGAAAGTCGTCGAGAGCCGCCTTCGTCTTGCCCGACCACGCCTCGACGTCGATCCGGAAGACGGTCGTCCGCGCGAGGTCGGCGTCGGTGGGCGGCTCGTAGTCGGCGCCGGGCGCGAGGTGGGCGGCGTACTTGGCCATCACGAGGGCGAGCCCGTGGCGCTGCTCGTCGGCGCCCTCGACGACGCGGCCCGACCCGAACGCGACGACGCCGGCGTACTCGACCGAGAACTCGAGCGCGCGGTCGGCCGGGAGCAGCCGGCCGATCCCGAACACGGAAAAGCAGACCGGCGCCGGCTCGCGGAGCGCGACGTTGGCGGCCGTCCGCCCGACGTGGGCCGTGTGGAGCCAGATCGTCCCGAGCCCGCCGCCCTCCTCGTCGCCCCCTTCGTGGACGAACAGGTTGGTGTTGAGGAACGGGCGCCCGTCGCGGACCGTGGCCAGCGTCCCGACGGCGGCCGTCCGCAAACGCTCGCGGATCCAGGCGTCGTCGGCGCCGCGGTCGCTCCGGCGGAGCGCGGCCGGGGGCTGGCGGTCGGCGCGAGCGAGGGCGTCGGCGTGGCGGGGCATCGGGGCGTGGGGTGGTCTCTGAAGCTAGAGTCGCCGAAGGGCCCGCGAGGGCCGCGGCGTCGGCGCTCGTCTACCTTCGCCGCTCCCCTCCGGCGCCCCCGTGCTCCCTTCTCAGGCCCACCTCTTCTCGCTGCCCGACGGCCTCCACTTCCTCAACGCGGCCTACATGAGCCCGCTGCTGCGGTCCGTCGAGGCCGCAGGCGTCGCGGGCGTCCGGATCAAGCGGGACCCGACCGACCTGGGCCCGGCCAGCTTTTTCGAGGCGGCCGACCGCGTTCGCCACCTGTTCGCGCGCGTCGTCCAGGCCCGCGACGCCGACGCAGTGGCCGCGTGGACGGCCCTCGTCCCGGCCGTCTCGTACGGCATGGCCACGGTCGCGCGCAACGCCGAGGTGCGGGCCGGGCAGACGGTCGTCGTGCTGGCGGAGCAGTTCCCGAGCCACGTCTACCCGTGGCGACGGCTCGCGGCCGAGACCGGCGCGGCGGTCCGCACCGTCGAGGCGCCGGGGCCGCTCGGCACGCCGGGCCGCGCGGCGGCGTGGAACGCCCGGCTCCTCGACGCGGTCGACGCCGACACGGCGCTCGTGGCCGTCCCCCACGTCCACTGGGCCGACGGGACCGTGTTCGACCTAGAAGCGGTCGGCGCGCGGTGCCGCGAGGTCGGCGCCGCGCTCGTCGTCGACGGCACGCAGTCGGTCGGGGCCTACCCGCTCGACGTCGACGCGGTCCGGCCCGACGCGCTGGTGTGCGCCGGCTACAAGTGGCTGCTCGGCGGCTACGGCATGGGCGTGATGGTCCTGGGCGACCGGTTCCTCGACGGCCGGCCCCTCGAAGAAAACTGGATCGGCCGCGCGGGCAGCGACGAGTTCGCGGGCCTGACGAGCTACCAGGACGCGTACGCGCCGGGCGCCGTCCGCTTCGACGTCGGCGAGCGGTCGAACCCGGTCCTGCTCCCGATGCTGGCCGCCGGGCTGGAGCAGATCCTCGACTGGACCGTCGAGGCGATCCAGGAGCGGTGCGCGTCGCTCGCCGACGCGATCGTCGGAGGGGCGGCCGAGCGCGGCTACGGGGCCGAAGCGGCGGGCGGCCGGGCGGGCCACCTGTTCGGGCTAGCGCCGCCTCCGGGCGTCGCCCTCGACGCGATCCGCGAGGCGGTCGCGGCCCACCGCGTGTCCGTCTCGTTCCGCGGCGCCGCGATCCGCGTGTCGCCGCACGTCTACAACGACGAGGCCGACGTCGAGGCGTTGCTGGCTGCCCTGGCGGCGGCGTAGAGCTCGCGGCCCTGCGACTCCAGGCCCTCGCCCGCGTCGGGCGCCTCGCGGGTGGCCTCCGCGTCGTCGGCGACGCGGCGGACGATGAGCGACAGCTCGGCCTCGCCGTCGCGGGCCAAGGCGTCGGCGAACGCGCGGAGGCGCTGGGGGTCAGCGCGCATCAGGTGCGACGGGTCGGAGCCGTCGGACAGAGCCGTCATGGTCGAACGGTGGCGTAGGAAGTCGGCCCGACGATACGGGGGGCGAGCGTTTCCCGACCCTGATGGTTGCCTGAGATCTCGTCCGTGTGGAGCGGGGGCGGGGCCTACCTTCCGGCCTCCTCTCTTTACGCGCATGGCCTCCCTCTCCGGCAAGACGATCTTCCTCACCGGCGGCAGCCGCGGCATCGGCCGGGCCATCGCGCTCCGGGCCGCCCGCGACGGCGCGAACGTGGCCATCGCGTCCAAGACGGCCGAGCCGCACCCCAAGCTGCCCGGCACCATCCACACGGTCGCCGCCGAGATCGAGGAGGCCGGCGGCCAGGCGCTCGCGCTCCAGGTCGACGCCCGCGACGAGGACCGCGTCGCCCAAGCCGTCGCCGAGACGGCCGACCGCTTCGGCGGCATCGACATCGTCGTCAACAACGCGAGCGCCATCTTCCTGGCCGGGACGGAGGCGACGCCGATGAAGCGCTACGACCTGATGCAGGACGTCAACACGCGGGCCACGTTCTGCGTCACCCAGGCGGCGCTCCCGCACCTCCAGGCCAGCGCCAAGGCCGGCCGCGACCCCCACGTGCTGGTGCTCAGCCCGCCGCTCAACCTCGACCCGACGTGGTTCGGCCCGCACCTCGCCTACACGATCTCGAAGTACGGCATGTCGATGTGCGTCCTGGGTTGGGGCGAGGAGCTGAAGGAGGACGGCATCGCGGCCAACGCCCTGTGGCCGCGGACGACCATCGCCACGGCCGCCGTCAAGTACGCGCTCGGCGGCGACGCCATGATGAACATGAGCCGGACGCCCGACATCATGGCCGACGCCGCCCACGCCGTCCTCACGATGCCGTCGACGCGCACCGGCCACTTCTTCATCGACGACGAGGTGCTCGCGGAGGCCGGCGTCACGGACCTCTCGGGGTACGCCGTCACGCCGGGCGCCACCGAGTTCATGCCCGACCTGTTCCTTTGAAGGACCCGCACCCGAGCGGGCTCTGACTCCGTGAACCCCGAACCGTGACTCCCGACTTGAAGGACGGCGCGAGCCGACCCGTCCGCCTCGAAGCCTCGGCCGACGACCAGCAGCTCACCGTCGGGTGGGCCGACGGCCACGTCTCGGTCTACTCGTACGAGGGGCTCCGCCGCGCCTGCCCGTGCGCCGAGTGCCGCGGGGGCCACGGGGCCATGGTCGAGCCGGTCGACCCCGTCGTGTTCGAGCTCCCGTCGCTGATGACGTACGAGATCGAGGAGCTCCGGCCGGCCGGCCACTACGCGCTCCAGATCGTCTGGGGCGACGGCCACGGCTCGGGCTTGTTCCGCTGGGAGACCCTGCGCGGGTACGGCTGAGCTGGGCCCGATCGCCGGGCCCGGGGGCCGTCCACGCCGCGCGGTCGTGCCGAGGCGGCGGGGCGCGCGTCCGGAACCCGTCTGCCGGGGTCGCCGACGAAGGGCCGTCTGGGGGAAACGCTGGGACCGGCGCGCGGAAGACCAGGGATGGACGAAGGGTCGTTGGGCTCGTCCACGCCCCTCTGCAGTCAGCGAACCTGGCTCGTGCGGAGCCGCCGGGGCTAGGCTCGGTTCGCCGTTCCACAACCTCGCCGGCGTGGGACTCCGCTCGGAACCCTCCCCGGCGTGCCGGCCGGAAACTCCGCGCTTTGCCGAGCGCCCCCTGGCCGACCCTTCCCACCCCGTTTATCCCTGTGCGCCACGCTCTTTTTCTGTTTCTCTTCGTCGCCGCTCCCGCGTTCGCGCAGGACGTCGAGTTCACGTCGTCGAACCTCCCCATCGTCCTCATCGACACCGAGGGCCTGGACATCCCGGACGAGCCCAAGATCCCCGCTCGGATGCAGATCGTCGACAACGGGCCGGGCCAGCGGAACGCCGTGACCGACGCGCCGACGGGCTACGACGGGTTCATCGGGATCGAGGTGCGCGGCTCGACCTCGCAGCTCTTCCCCAAGAAGCAGTACGGCGTCGAGACGTGGGACGCCGACGGCGACGACATCGACGTGTCGCTCCTGGGCTTCCCCGAGGAGGAGGACTGGATCCTCTACGCGCCCTACAGCGACAAGGCGCTCATGCGGAACGTGCTGGCCTACGACCTCGCCCGCCAGATGGGCCGCTACGCCAGCCGGACCCGGTTCTGCGAGGTCGTCCTCAACGGCGAGTACCAGGGCGTCTACGTCCTGATGGAGAAGATCAAGCGCGACGACGAACGCGTCGACGTCAACAACCTCAAGGACGACGAGGTCGAGGGAGACGACCTGACGGGCGGCTACATCTTCAAGATCGACAAGACGACCGGGAGCGATCCCGTCGGCGGGTGGACGTCGCCGTTCCCGTCGCCGGCGAACGACACGACCCTCGTCCGCTACCTGTTCGAGGACCCCGACGCCGACGACATCGTGCCCGAGCAGGCGGCCTACATCGAGGGGGTCGTGACGGGCTTCGAGACGGCGATGGCCTCGGACGACTTCGAGGACCCGGGGACCGGCTACCCGGCCTACATCGACCTCGGTGCGTTCGTCGATTTTTTCCTGGTCAACGAGATCGGGAAGAACGTCGACGGATATCGTCTGAGCTCGTTCTTCCACAAGGACAAGGACTCGAACGACCCGCTGCTGAAGGCGGGCCCGGTGTGGGACTTCAACCTGGCCTTCGGCAACGTCAACTACAACGGGGGCGGCGCGACGTCGCAGCTCCAGGTCGAGTGGACCGACCCCGCGGCCACCTTCCCCATCCCGTTCTGGTGGCCCAAGCTGGCCGAGAGCGAGTCGTTCCGGACGGCGCTCCAGGCGCGGTGGGCCGAGCTCCGGCAGGGCCCGCTCCACACCGACTCGCTGATGGCCCAGGTCGACGCGACGGCGGCGCTCTTGGGCGAGGCGCAGGCCCGCAACTTCGAGCGGTGGCCGGTCCTGGGCGAGTACGTGTGGCCCAACGCGGCGGGGTGGGAGACCCGCGACACCTACGCGGCCGAGGTCGACTACCTCAAGGACTGGCTGAGCGCCCGGATGGCGTGGCTCGACGCCGACGTCATGCGGGCGATCGCCGTCGAGCCCGGTGCCGACGGCCGGTTCGGGCTCTCGGCGCCGTGGCCGAACCCGGCCCGCGGGACGGTCCGGCTGGCGCTAGGGCTCGACGCCCCGTCCGACGCGACCGTCGACGTGTTCGACGTCCGGGGCCGGCGCGTGGTCCGGCTCTGGGACGGGCCGCTCGCCGACGGCGCCGTGCTGTCGCTCGACACGGCGGCGCTGCCGGCCGGCGTCTACCTCGTCCGGGCGATGGCGGAGGGCGCGGTGGCCACGCGCCGAGTCGTGGTCGTGCGGTAGGGAGCCGCGGGCGGGGTTCGGGGTACACCCGGCCCCCACCGCAGCGCCCGTGCCCGACTCCGCCCTCGACGCCGCCCGCTCCGCCGGGCTCACCGACGTCCACGCCCGCCGCGTCGCGCTCGTCGAGCGGCTGGTGCTCCAGGTGGCGAAGGAGCGCTACGGCGATGGGCCCACCGACCTCGCGGCCGGCTGGCTCGCCCGCGTCCGGGCCGAGGGGCCGGCGGCGTTCGACGCGCTCGCAGCCGAGGTCGAGGGCGCGTCCGTCGACACGCTGACGGCCGTGCTGCGGACGCTGACGGCGACCTTCCACCTGGTCAACAAGGCCGAGCAGATCGAGATCGTCCGCGTCAACCGCGAGCGCGAGCTGGCGGCCTCGGCCGACGCCCCGCGCGGCGAGTCGGTCCAGGAGGCCGTCGCCGACCTCCGGGCGTCCGGGCGGACGCGGGCCGAGGCGCTGGCGCTGATCGGGCGGCTCGACATCCAGCCGACGCTGACGGCGCACCCGACCGAGGCCCGGCGCCGGACGGTCCTGCTCCACCAGCAGCAGGCCGCCGCCGCGCTCGACCGGCTGACGGCGCCCGACGGCACGTTCACGCCGGCCGAGCTCGACGCCGCCGAGGCGGAGGCGCTCGACCGGCTCCGGCTGCTGCTGGCCACCGACGAGGTCCGCCCGGCCGCCGTGACCGTCCGCGACGAGGTCCGCCACGGGCTGTACTTCGTGGCCACGACCATCTGGGACGTGGTCCCGCGCATCCACGCCGACCTCCGGCGGGCGCTGGGCCAGAGCTACGGCGAGGACGCACCCGCCGACCCCGAGTCCGGTCCGGGACAGGCCCTCCCGCCGTTCTTGCGCTACCGCTCGTGGATCGGCGGCGACCGCGACGGCAACCCCAACGTGACCGCCGAGGTGACGGCGTGGACGCTGCGCGCCCACCGCGAGGACGCCCTCCGCCTGCACCGCCGCGGGCTCGACCAGCTCCGACTGGATCTGTCGGTGAGCGACCAGCAGGTGACGTTCCCCGACGCGCTCTGGGCGTCCGTCGAGGCCGACCGCGACGTGGCGCCGCTGCCCGAGCGCCGGTGGCGGCAGAACGCCCACGAGCCGATCCGCCTCAAGGTGATGCAGATGGCCCACAAGCTGGACCGCCTGATCGCCGCGCTCCCCGACGGCGACTCCGGCCAACCGAGGGGCAGCGTCGGCCAGCCCCGCGCGCCGGGCGACGCTCCCGCCTACGACGCCGCCGCCTTCCGGGCCGACCTCGACCTGATCGCCGACAGCCTGGTCGCCGCCGGCCTGGCGCCGCTCGCCGAGTCGGGCGCGCTCGCCGACGCCCGCGTCCGGGCGGCCACGTTCGGGTTCCACCTCGCCGCGCTCGACTTGCGCCAGCACAGCGCGCTCCACGAGACGGCCGTCGCCGACCTGCTCGCGCGCGCCGAGGTCGAGCCGGACTACGCGGGACTGGACGAGGACGCCCGCGTCGCCCTGCTCACGCGCGAGCTGGCCAACCCGCGGCCGTTCATCCGCCTGGGCGGCGAGGTCGGGGAAACGGCGGACCGGGTGCTCTCGGCGCTGCGCGTCGCCAAGGCCGCCGTCGAGGCCGAGCCGGCCTCCATCGGCTCGACCATCGTGTCGATGACGGACGCGGTGAGCGACGTGCTCGAGGTGCTGCTGCTCGCCAAGGAGGTCGGCCTGTGGCGGCGGCGGGCCGACGGGACGGTCGAGAGCCCCGTCGACGTGGTCCCGCTGCTGGAGACGATCGCGGACCTGGAGGCGGGGCCGGACCTGCTGTCGGCCCTGTTCCAGAACCCCGTGTACGCCGTGCACCTGCGCGCGCGCGGCGGGATGCAGGAGGTCATGCTCGGCTACTCCGACTCGAACAAGGACGGCGGCTACTGGCAGGCCAACTGGTCGCTCCACAAGGCCCAGGGCGCCATCGCCGAGACGTGTCGCCGGCACGACGTCGACCTGCGGTTTTTCCACGGGCGCGGGGGGACGGTCGGCCGGGGCGGAGGGCGCGCGGGCCAGGCCATCCGCGCCATGCCGCCCGTCGCCCAGACCGGGCGGATCCGGTTTACCGAGCAGGGCGAGGTCATCTCGTTCCGCTACGCGCTGCCCGGCATCGCGCGGCGCCACCTCGAGCAGATCGTCCACGCCCAGCTCGGTGCCCTGGCCGACGCCGAGCGGCGCCCCGACGCTGCCGCCGCCCCGTCCGACGCGGCCCACGCGCTGATGGAGCGCCTGGCGGACCGTTCGATGGACGCCTACCGAGACCTCATCGACGCCGACGACTTCTGGCCGTGGTACGCCGCGGCCACGCCCATCGTCCACATCGCCGGCCTGTCGATCGCCTCGCGCCCGATCTCGCGGCGTGCCGTCGGCGAGCTGGACTTTGCCGGCCTGCGCGCGATCCCGTGGGTGTTCTCGTGGACCCAGCCGCGCTACACCGCGCCCGGCTGGTACGGCGTCGGCGCGGCGCTGGCGGAGGCGATCACGGGCGACGGCCTGGCGCTGCTCCGCGAGCTCCAGGACGAGTGGCCCTTTTTCCAGGCGATCACGGGCAACGCGCTCCGCGAGATGGCGCGGGCGCGGTTGGTCGTCGGCCGGCGCTACAGCGCGCTTGCCGAAGGGGCGGGCGCGAGCCCGGCGCCGTACCAGGCCGTCGAGGCGGAGTTCGCCAAGGCCGAGACGGCGCTCTTGCGCGTCGTCCGCCGAGACACGCTGCTCGACCCGACCCGCGCCATCGCCGCGACCATCCGCTACCGGAACCCGGCGACCGACGTGCTCAACCTGGTCCAGCTCGACCTGATGCGCCGCTGGCGGTCCACCGACACGCCTGACGATGCGCTCCGCCAGTCGCTGCTGCTGTCCGTCAACGCGATCGCCGCCGCCATGCAGTCGACGGGGTAGGCGGCCTTACGCCTCGGCCGACGCCCCCGCCAGCGCGTCCGGTGCGAGGCCGAGCCACTCGGCGGCCTCGGCACGCGAGCGGGCGACGAAGTAGGTCCGGCCGAGGTCGCTCGTGAGTTGCTCGAACAGGCGGAGCAGGATCGTGACCTCGTCCCGGCTCGTCACGAACGCGACCCGGTTGTGCCCGACCCGGCTCGCGTACTCGCGCGTGCACTCGACGAGGTCGTCGAACCCGCCGGGCGACACGTCGACCTCGTCGGACTCCGAGAGGTCCCAGACCTCGTTGAAGCCGGTCCGCCACAGAGCGTCGTGGGCGAGGTGGCCGCACGCGTCGGCCAGCTCGCGGCCGGTGACGCGGCCGGAGGTGGCGACCAGCCCCGTGCGAACGTGGGGGAGGACGGTGACGCGGTACGACAAGGGAGCCAGGGTGGGGGGATCTCCGAAGACACCCCCGGAGACGGCCGGTTCCACCGACGTGGAGGCGCCTCGCGCTGGGCTCCATCCGCGTCAAGCGGGCCCCACCGCCCGCCGGGCGACGGGCGTCGAGAGGATCATCTGCGTCACCGGCTCGCCGAGCGGCAGGAGCGTGTCGATGAGCGCTTCGAGTGCCTCCATCGAGGCGACGGCCACGATCATCAGCAGCGACGAGCTGCCCGTCGTCCGGTGGCAGACCAGGACGTCGTCGAGCTCGAGGATGCGGGCCAGGCTCCGCCCGTAGCGGGCGCGGTCGACCTGGAGGTGGAGCACGGCCTGGACCGGCCGGCCCAGGCGCGCCGTGTCGACGGCGGCGTGGTAGCCGGTGATCACGCCGTCGCCTTCGAGCCGAGCCAACCGCTCCGAGACGGCGGGCGGCGACAAGCCGACGCGGCGCCCGAGCTCGGCGTAGGTCAGACGTGCGTCCTGCTGGACCTCGTGGAGGAGGCGGTGGTCGAGAGCGTCCATGGGATCGAAGGTGGGTCGGCCCAATGTCCACCCGATCGACGGTCGTCGCCGCGCAATCCTGTGGATCAGATCTGGGGCTCTGCCCATCCGGCCCTCTACTCTGTAGACGCACCCGCTCTCTCGCCATGCCCGTCGACACGCCCACGATCCGCGCGCCGCGCGGCACCGACCTCTCGTGCAAGGGCTGGCACCAGGAGGCCGCGCTGCGGATGCTGATGAACAACCTCGACCCCGAGGTCGCCGAGCGGCCCGAGGACTTGGTGGTGTACGGCGGCTCGGGGAAGGCCGCGCGCGACTGGCCCTCGTTCTGGCGGATCGTCGAGACGCTGCGCCGGCTCGAGAACGACGAGACGCTGCTGATCCAGAGCGGCAAGCCCGTCGGCGTGTTCCGCACCCACGACCAGGCGCCGCGCGTGCTCCTCGCCAACAGCTGGCTCGTCCCGCGGTGGGCGACGTGGGAAACATTCCGCGAGCTGGAGGCCGACGGCCTGACCATGTACGGCCAGATGACGGCCGGGAGCTGGATCTACATCGGCACCCAGGGCATCCTGCAGGGGACGTACGAGACGTTCGCGGCCTGCGCCCGAACCCACTTCGGCGGCGACCTAAAGGGCCGGCTCGTCGTCACGGCCGGGCTCGGGGGGATGGGCGGCGCCCAGCCGCTCGCGGCGACCATGAACGGCGCGGCGTTCCTGGGGATCGACGTGGACGAGGGCCGGATCCGCCGGCGCGTCGAGACCGGCTACTGCGACCGGATGACGCACGACCTCGACCAGGCGCTGGGGTGGGTGGAGGACGCGAAGGCGCGTCGCGAGCCGCTGTCGGTCGGGCTCGTCGGCAACGCGGCCGAGGTGCTGCCCGAGCTGGCGCGGCGCGGCGTCGCCGTCGACGTGGTGACGGACCAGACGAGCGCCCACGACCTGCGCGTCGGCTACCTCCCGGCCGGGCTCTCGATGGACGAGGCCGACGCCTTCCGCCAAGCCGACCCGGCGGCCTACGAAGAGGCCGTGCTCGACAGCATGGAGACGCACGTCACGGCGCTGCTGGCGTTGCAGCGGGCCGGCGCCGTCGCCTTCGACTACGGCAACAACCTGCGCGGCCAGGTGGCCGACCGTCGGGGTCGGACGGACGCCTTCCAGATTCCCGGCTTCGTCCCCGAGTACATCCGCCCGCTCTTTTGCCGCGGCTCGGGCCCGTTCCGCTGGGCCGCGCTCTCGGGCGACCCCGCCGACATCGCGGCGACCGACGCCGCGCTCCTCGACCTTTTCCCCGACAACGAGCACCTGGCGCGCTGGATTCGGCTGGCCCAGGACAAGGTCCAGTTCCAGGGGCTGCCCGCGCGGATCTGCTGGCTCGACGTCGGCGAGCGGGCCCGGGCCGGCGCCCGGTTCAACGAGCTCGTGGCCTCGGGCGCGCTCAGCGCGCCGCTCGTCATCGGCCGCGACCACCTCGACACGGGCTCGGTCGCCAGCCCCAACCGCGAGACGGAGGGGATGCGGGACGGCTCCGACGCCATCGGCGACTGGCCGCTCTTGAACGCGCTGCTCAACACGGCGTGCGGGGCGTCGTGGGTGAGCCTCCACCACGGCGGCGGCGTCGGCATCGGGTACTCGATGCACAGCGGGATGGTCTGCGTCGCCGACGGGACCGAGGCCGGCGGCGAGCGCCTCCAGCGCGTGCTCACCGCCGACCCCGGCACCGGCGTCATGCGCCACGCCGACGCCGGCTACCCCACGGCCGCCGACGCGGCTCGGGAGCACGGCCTCGACCTCCCGAGTCTGTGAGCGGGCTGCGTCATTCTCGGACTCCGAGCTCCCCTCACCCCCGGATCGAGTCCGGGGCAGGCCCTGCCCCCTCCCCAGAGCAGGGCCGGTACGCTCGTCGCCGACCCCACAACCAGAAGAGTCATCCCCGCGCAGGCGGGGATCCATACGGTCTTTCCCGTTGGTTGGACATCGCATGGGGCCCCGCCTGCGCGGGGATGACGATTGATTCTGTGTGCTCAATTCGGAACCGGCGCTGGAGGCCGCCGACCCTGCTCTCCCAGGAGAGGGGAGGCTGGACGGGACTCCGATGACGACCCCGAACATGGCCCTCCGCCTCGCGACACTCGACGCCGACCTCGTCGCGTCGCTCACCGAACTGGCCGACGACCTCGGCAGGCTCGACGGGCGCGTCGCCCAGAGCCGTCGCTTGGTAGAGGTCGCGCTGGCGGACGGCCACGCCCACTACGGGCTCAACACGGGCTTCGGCGCGCTCAAGTCGGAGCGGATCGGGGCCGGCGACGTCGAGCCGCTCCAGCTCAACCTGCTCCGGTCGCACGCCTGCGGCGTCGGGCCGCCGCTGCCACGGTCGATCACCCGGCGGATGGTGGCGCTCAAGGCGCACGCGCTGGGGCTCGGGTTCTCGGGCGCGTCGCCGGCCGTCGTCCGTGGCCTGCTCGACCTGCTCGACGCCGGCGTGGTGCCGGTCGTCCCGGAGCAGGGGAGCCTGGGCGCCTCGGGCGACCTGGCGCCGCTGGCGCACCTGGCGCTCGTGCTGGTCGGCGAGGGCGCCGTCTGGAGCGACGCCGGGCCCGTCCCGGCCGTCGACGCGCTCGCCGACGCCGGGCTCGCGCCGGTCGCGCTCGGCGCCAAGGACGGGCTCGCTCTTATCAACGGGACCCAGTTTATGCTGGCGCTCGCCGTCGAGGTCGCCCAGCGCGCGGCTCGGCTGGCGACGACCGCCGACGTGGTCGCCGCGATGACGCTGGAAGCCCGGCTCGGCTCGGCCCGACCGTTCGACGCCCGCGTGGCCGTGCTCCGCCCGCACCCCGGCCACGCCGCGACGGCCCAAGCGGTCCGCCGTCTGCTCGCCGGGTCCGAGATCGGGCCGAGCCACGCCGGGTGCGACCGCGTCCAGGACCCGTACTCGATCCGCTGCGTGCCCCAGGTCCACGGCGCCAGCCGCGACGCGCTCGCCTTCGCCGCCGCCGTGGTCGAGCGCGAGCTGAACAGCGTCACCGACAACCCCTTGGTGTTCGACGCGGACGGGGAGCCGGACGTCGTCTCGGCGGGCAACTTCCACGGGCAGCCGCTGGCGCTCGCCCTCGACACGGCCGCCATCGCCGTCGCCGAGTGGGCGTCGATCTCGGAGCGCCGGACGTACCTCCTGGTCGACGGCAGCGACGGGCTCCCGCCGTTCCTGGTCGAGCGCTCGGGGCTCCAGTCCGGATTCATGATCCCGCAGTACGTGGCCGCGGCGCTGGTGAGCGAGAACAAGACGCTGGCCCACCCGGCCTCGGTCGACTCGATCCCGTCGAGCCGCGGCCAGGAGGACCACGTGTCGATGGGCGCGTGGGGTGCGCGGAAGGCGCTGCGCGTGGTCGAGAACGCCGAGCGCGTCGTCGCCATCGAGGCGCTGTGCGCGGCGCAGGCCCTCGACTTCCGGCGTCCGCTCCGAGCCGGCCGCGGCGTCGACGCGGCCCACGCTGCGATCCGCCAGCGCGTCGCCTCCCGCACCGACGACACCGTCTTCGAGCCCGACCTCGCGGCGGCCACCGACCTCGTCCGCTCGGGCGCGCTCGTCGCGGCGGCCGAGACCGAGGTGGGGCCGTTACCATAAGGGTTCAGGGTTCAAGGGTTCGCAAGGACTCACACCGGCTCTGGCGATTTGCGCCTCACACCGCTCGTCACCGCGAGGCTGCTGGCGGCGTCCCCTCTCTCTGGGGGAGGGACAGAGCCTGTCCCGGACTCGATCCGGGGGTGAGGGACGGACTCGGCGACCTAGCGTCACATCCCGCGAGACGACAGGCCGGCGAAGCCGACCCTGAACTCCGGACCCCAACCCCCCATGCGCCTCCTCCTCTTGTCCGCCCTCCTCGCCGCCTGCACCGGCACCGCCGAGTCGCCGCCGGCCGACAGCGCCGGTGACACGGCCGACCGCACGGTCGTCGGGCGGGTCGTCTCGGTCGACCTCTCGCCGATGGCGTACGACGGCAACGGCGTCGTCGAGGTCCAGCCCGACGGGGGGGAGGCTGTGGTCGCCGTCCAGATCCCTGCGCGTCAGAATCTGTGCCGAGCCGCCATCGACCCGCTCGACGCCGTGATGCCCGGCGACCGCGTCGAGGTCCGGGGCGCGCCCGGCGACGGAACGGTGACGCCATGTGAGGGCGAAGGCCACGTCTTCCGCGTCGTCGAGCGGGCGGACCCGCAGGCCGGCACGTTCCGCGGCGTATTCGAGTCCGGGTTCGAGCGGTCGGCCTTCCGCCCGTGCGACCGGCCCGGCGAGGTGTGGTGGCTCCTCAGCGACCAGGGGTTCTTCGATCAGTTCGACGCCATCCGCCAGCGCCACGCGCCCGACGGGGGGCGCGGCCTCCGCCTGTTCGTCGAGGCGACCGTCGTCGGGGAGCTGAGCGACGCGGGCCCGTTTGGTCACCTCGGCGACTACGCGCGCCAGATCGCGGTGACCGAGACGCGCGACATGGTCTACCTCGGCCGCGACCTCGACGCGCCGCCCTCGTGCCGATGACCGTCCTCGCCGACATCGGCCAGCTCGCGACGTGCCCGCCCGACGGCCGCGACGCGGGGCTCGTCGACCGCGCCGCACTCGTGTGGGACGACGCCAGCCCCCGATCCGCGTGCCGTGTCGTCTGGGCCGGGCCCCAAGCCGACCTGCCCGCTCGGTTTGCCGACGCCGAGCGCCAGTCGGCCGGCGGGCGCCTGGTGGTCCCGGGGCTGGTCGACTGCCACACGCACCTCGCGTTCGCCGGCGATCGGGCCGACGAGTTCGTCGAGCGGATCCGGGGGACGCCGTACCTGGACATCGCCCGGCGGGGCGGCGGCATCCTGAAGACCGTCCGCGCGACCCGGGCGGCGACCGACGACGCGCTCGAAGCCGACGCTCGGGATCGGTTGAGCGCGATGCTCCGCCAGGGCGTGACGACGGTCGAGGCCAAGACCGGCTACGGCCTCACACTCGCCGACGAGGTCCGCGTCTTGCGCCTCTACCGCAAGTTGGCTGGACAAGGCCCGCAGCGGATCGTCCCGACGCTGCTCGCGGCCCACGTCGTCCCGCCCGAGTACGCCGCCGACCGCGCGGCCTACGTCCGCCTGATCACCGACGAGATCGTCCCCGCCGTGGCCGCCGAAGGGTTGGCTCGGTTCGTCGACGTGTTCGTCGAGGAGAGCGCGTTCACCCCGAGCGAGGCGCGCGTGATCTTCCAGTCCGCCCGGGCGCACGGGCTCGGCGCCAAGCTCCACGCCGACCAGCTCAGCGACACCCACGGCGCCGCGCTGGCGGCCGAGGTCGGCGCGGCGTCGGCCGACCACCTCGAGTGCGTTTCGGACGACGGCATCCGGGCGCTCGCCGAGAGCGGCGTCGTCGCCGTCAGCCTGCCCATCGCGACGCTGGTGCTGGGGCAGGAGCCGTTGCCGGCGCGGCGGCTCTTGGACGCGGGCGTCCGGGTGGCCGTGGCGACCGACCTCAACCCGGGCTCGGCGCCGTCGTCGAGCCTGGGCCTCGCGCTGTGGCTCGCGTGCACGCGCCAGCGGATGACGCCTCAAGAGGCCTTGCGCGGCGCGACCGCCGAGGCCGCTCGCGCCCTCCGCCTCACCGACGGCACCGGCTCGCTCACGCCCGGCGCCCCCGCCGACCTCGCCGTCGTCGACGCACCGTCGCTCGACGTCTGGCTCTCGACCTGGCGCGCGGAGCCCGTCGCCCGGACCGTGATCGCGGGGGAAACGGCGTGGGAACGGAGAGAGGGATGAGGGAGGGACCTGGGATGGAGGCATCTTCCCGCATCCCGCATCCCGCATCCCTCGACATGCCCGACCCTCGCCTCGGCGACTGGCTCCGCGACGCTCCCCTCGCCGACCGCACGGTCGTCGCGCTCGTCGGCTTCCCGTCGGACGAGGGCGTGCGGCGGAACGGGGGCCGGCCGGGGGCGGCGGAAGGCCCAGCCGCGGTCCGGGACGCGCTCTGGCGGATGACGCCCGACGGGCGCGACCCCGAGCCGTTCGTCGCCCTCCTCGATCAAACCGCCGACCTCGGCGACGTCGAGGTCACGGGCGACCTGGAAGCCGACCAGGCTCGGTTGGGCGTCGCCGTCGGCGGGCTGCTCGCGCGCGGCGTCGTGCCGGTCGTGCTCGGCGGCGGGCACGAGACGGCGTACGGCCACTTTCTCGGCTGCGTCGAGGCTGGGCAACCGACCCACGTGCTCAACTGGGACGCCCACGCCGACGTCCGCCCGCTCGTCGACGGACAGGGCCACTCCGGGTCGCCGTTCCGCCAGATGCTCGACCACCCGTCCGGGCTCTGCGCCGGGTACACGGTCGCCGGGCTCCACCCGTGGCGCGTCGCTGCCGACCACGCCCGCGTTCCCGACGCCGTCGTCTGGGCCGAGGACCTGACGGCCGACCGCGCCGAGCGCCTCGTCGGCGCCCTCGACGGGCCGACGCTGGCGTCGTTCGACCTCGACGCCGTCGACCCGGCGCCGGGCGTCAGCGCGCCGGGCGTAGGCGGGATGCCGGTGGCCGTGTGGCTCCGGGCGGCCCACGCCTGCGGCCGGAGCCCGCACGTCCGCTCGGTCGACGTGGTGGAGCTCAACCCGGCCCACGACGTCGGCGGGCGGACGGCCACGCTGGCGGCGCTCACCGTCTGGCACGTCTTTCGGGGGCTCGCGGCTCGCGACGACGTCCCGTCCGAGGCGGCGCGCTAGGCGGGCCACCGCCGCGAAGGGCGACCCGGCGGACGGCCTCCCCTACGGCTTCCGAAGCCGGACGCCCGTCAGGTCGCCCGTGGCCTCGAGCACGAGCGCGCCCTCGGCCACGCGGACGCCCGTCACGCGCAGGGCCAGGTCCTCGTCCGTCAGGTCCACGACCGGGTTGATCTCGTCGGAGACGCGACGGGCGAGCGCGCTGCCGAGCCCGATCCCCGCCGCCCGCACGTCGTCGACGTCGAGGTGGACGCGGCCGTCGCGGGCCACGACGCGCCCGCGGACCTCCGCCCCGACGGGGAGACGGGCGCCCCCGATCTCTCCCCGGACGCGGACCGTGACCCGGTCGGGCGACGCGAGCGAGAGGTCGGCCTCGGCGATGCCGCGCTGGGTGGCCAGGGCCGCCGCGAGGTCGGCGGGGAGGAGGCGGGCCGTGGCCCGGGCGTCGTCGACCCGTGTCAGCCGGCGCGAGGACCGGTCGAAGGCGACGCCGCGCAGCGTCACGTCGAGCCGGTCGATGACGGGCGCGTCGGCTCGGGCCACGCGCTCGCCGACGACGCGGACCGTCTCGGCCGTCCCCGCGCGGACGCTCAGGCCGTCGACGGCGGCGTCGTAGCGGTCGGCCGGGCCGAGGACGCTCGGCAGGGCCTCCACGATCTCGGCCTCGACGCGGCCCGAGAGGTTGCACCCCGCGACGGCGAGCGCGAGCGGGACGAGGAGGAGGCGGAGGGACGTACGCATGGGCCGTGGATGAACCAGGGTCCGGGAGGTTCCGCGTGGGCCGTCCACGTTGGGCGGTCCGGGGGCGGACGGAGGCTGGAAACGCCAGGCTCACCGCCTTCGCCGGCTCGTGGGAGGGGCGACCCGATGACACGGCCTATCCTCAGATCCCGTACCGACGGGTACTCAGGGAGGGCTCTGTCCTGAGTGTTAGGCGGGCGCGTGCTCCACGCCTGCCGGCTCGAATGACCGGTCGGCCCCTCAGGCCGTGCGTGAGGCGGCGGGGGGGGCGGCCTTCCGTCCACCTCTCGTCGCCTGGCGCCCACCGCGAGCGCCGCCGACGCCCTCCCTGGCCCTCCACCCTCATGACCGACACCCTCGCCCTCCCGATACCGACGCCGTCGTTGCCGCCGTCGCTGCCGGCCGCCGACATCGACCCGGACACGCTCGACCTGGACGTGGCCTGCCTCCTCGGCGTCCTCGGCCACCGCGACGACGCGCCCGAGAACGGCGCTCACGTCTACGCCCAGCTCCGCCGGATGGCGAGCGTCCACCGGCTCCGCTACATCGGCACGCCGTCCGTGTGCACGACGGCGCTCGTCCACGAGGCGTACCTCAAGCTGGCGCGGTCGTCGATGGCGTTCCGGAGCCGGGCCCACTTTATGATGACGCTGTCGCGGGCCATGCGCCAGGTGCTCCTGACCTACGCCGAGGCCCGGTGCGCCCAGAAGCGGGGCGGCGGGAGGCGGCCGCTCCCGCTCGACGAGACGTCGGCCGTCGTCGTGACGGACGGCGAGGCGACCGAGATCGCGGGCATCGGCGAGGCGCTCCGGCGCCTGGCGCGCGTGGACGAGCGGGGCGCGCGCGTCGTCGAGTGCCGGTTCTTCGCCGGCCTCACGGTGGACGAGACGGCGGCCACGCTGGGCTTGTCGCCGGCGACCGTCACCCGGTGCTGGCGGACGGTCCGGGTGTGGCTCTACCGCGAGCTCACGGCCGAGGCCTGACCCATGGCTCCGACGCCCCGGCCCGGCCGCCGACCTGTCCGTTCCCCGGAGGCCTCCGAGGCGTCCGCCGAGGCCCTGTTCGACCGTCTGATGGGCGGCCCCCTCCACCTGGCGGGGGCCGACGGACTCGTCGCCCCCACCCACGTCGGCCCGTGGGCCCTCGGCGAGCCCATCGGACGGGGCGGTCTGAGCACGGTCTACGCCGCCGCTCGGCCCACGCCGGCCGGGCCGGAACGCGCGGCGCTCAAGCTGGCCACGCGGCCCGGCGACGAGACGCGGGCCCTGTTCGCCCACGAGGCCCGCCTGCTCCGTCGGCTCCGGGTGCCCGCCGTGGTCCGCGTGATCGACGAGGGCGTCGCCGAGGACGGCCGGCCGTACCTCGCGCTGGACCGCGTCGACGGGCGCACGGTGGGAGCGGTCGCGCGTGGCCTCAGCGCGTGGGACCGCCTGCTGCTGCTGTGGCGCGTGTGCCGGTCCGTCGACGCGCTCCACGACGCGGGCGTCGTCCACGGCGACCTCAAGCCGGACCACCTCGTCGTCCGGGCCGACGGGTCCGTCGTGCTCCTGGACCTGGGGCTGGCCCGGGACCTCCGCGCGCCGGCGCCGGGCGGGGGGCCGCGGCTCGGGATCACGCCCGAGTTCGCCGCGCCCGAGCAGATCCTGGGCGAGCCCGTCGGGCGCCCGGCCGACGTGTACGCGCTGGGCCTGGTGATCCGCGAGGTGCTGGAGGGCCGTCGCCGCCACGTCCCCTGGGCCTGCGGCGGCGACGGCGTGACGGCGCTCGACCTGGGCTCCGAGCCGAGTCCATCGGAAGCGATCCTGGCACGTTACGTTGTGGACGTCCTCCGGACGGCTCTCCAGACCGACCCGGCACGGCGGTTCCCGACGGCTCGCGCGCTCGCGCGGGCGCTGGACGACGTGCTGGACGCGGTCTCGGACGCGCGCCGGATCGGGCACCCCGCGGCGTCCCGCCTCCCCCCGACGCGCCCCCTCCCATGAGAGTCAAGCTGATCGTCGTCCACACCGAGCGCGGCGGCGAGCCCCGGCCGTACCTCCTGGACCAGGACACGATCGTGATGGGCCGGGCCGGGACGTGCGACCTCCCGCTCGACGACCCCGACCGCGTCGTCAGCAAGGCGCACGCCGAGCTCCGCGCCGAGGGCGACGGGCTGCGCGTGACCGACCTCGGGAGCAAGAACCACACGTTCGTCAACGGCAACCGCGTCGGGACCGCCGGCCACGCCGTCCGCGACGGCGACGTGGTCCAGCTCGGGCCGTTCCAGGTGACCGTCCACGTCGAGCGCGACCTGGCGGCCGACGACCTCGACCGGACCGTGTTCGGGGCCGCCTTCAACCCGTACGGCGACCACGCCGAGGCGGTCGCCGCCGCGCTCGGCGACTTGCGCCAGGCCTTCGGCGCGAGCGCCGATGGCGCCGCGCTCCGGGCCGCCCTCGCCGGCGCCCTCGGCCCCGGCGCCGACGTCGACGCCGTGGCCGCGCTCGTGACGCCGGACGAGCCGGCGTGGGCTCCGTCGCCCGGCGCCGCCGAGCCCGACCTCGACGCCCTGTTCGGCCCGCCCGTCGACGCCCTCGGCACGCCAGCCGCCGACGGCGACCCGGTCGACGCCGCGCCTCGGCCGGACGCCTCCCCGCTTGGCGCCCCGGCGGTCCCCTCCGGGCCGCCGCGCGAGGTGCCGGACGACCTCCACCGCGCGCTCGCCGGCGTCGTCGTCCGGCTGATCAGCATGCCCGGCAGGTTCCGGCACGAGTTCCTGGGCCACACGGTGGTCCACGCCCCCGAGACCGCCTTCCTGTTCGACGCCGACGCGGGCGCGCTCTTGCGCCACCTCACCACCGACGAGCCCGGGCTCCAAACCGAGCGGCTCACGCTCCTCGCCGACGCCGCCGAGGCGGTCTTGCAGCACCACCAGAGCTTGCTCGAGGGCTACCGTGCTGCCGCGCGCGAGGGCGCCGCCGTCCTGGTCGACGGCCTCGACCCGGACCGGATCGGGGACCAGGCCAAGGGGGGAGGGCTGCTCCAGGGGAAGGAGCGAGCCGTGCTCGACCTGGTCCGCGAGCGGTGCGCGATGATGCGGGCCGAGGACTTCGCCGCCGCCGAGCGCCGCGTCTACCGCCCCATCTTCTCGCGTGCCTACCTCGAGACGCTGGCGCACGCCCGCGCCTCCACCCCCCCGACCCCATGACTCGCCCTCTGCTCGTCCTGTTCGTCGTCCTCGCGGTCTCGGGCTGCGGCCTGCTCGGCGGCGGGAGCGCCCCGACCGCGGACGCGCCGCCGGGGCCGACCTCGTTCACGCTCGTCGGCGACGCCGCCATGAACGCGGGCGGCAACGCGGCCCGGGTCTACCTCTACCCGTTGGTGAGCGACGCCACGTTCCGGGCGACGCCCGTCCAGGTGTTCTGGGACGACCCCGAGGGCGCGCTCGGCGCCGACCTCGGCGGGCCCGTCCGCGACGCGACCGTCCGCCCGGGGAGCACCGACCGGTTGGAGGAGGTGACGTTGGCGGGCGCCCCGTTCCTGGGCGTCGCCGCCGACCTCCGGGCGCCCGACGGCGACGCCTGGCGGGCCGTGCTGCCGGCGTCGCAGGTGCGGGGCCGGGCCGTCCGCGTGACGGTGACCGAGGGCGGCGTCGTGGTGACGTCGGAGTAGAGGGGCCGGAGTCCGGGTCACGGCAGGGGCGGATGACCGGGTGGCGGTCCGTTCTCGGTATTGGAGGGGGAGACGGCGTGTCCGAGCGCAGCGTCTTTCCTCCCCACTCTGACCTCCGCCCGTGTCGGACCGCCGCCGCGTCGTCTGGTACGAGGGCATGACCCTCGACCCCCACCATCTCCAGCAGTGGGACCGTGCCGTCCGCGCCGACCTCGACGCCCGCGTCGACGCCGTCTCGCGCTACGGCTGGGGCCTGGCCCACCTCGAGATCGACGCCGACCGGCTGGCCAACGGCGAGGTCGCCGTGAGCGCCGTCCGCGGCGTGATGCCGGACGGGCTGCCGATCCGGCTCCCCCAGGACGGGCCCGTGCCGGCCGCCCGCGACGTCCGCGACGGGCTGGGACCGACGGCCGACCGCGTCCGCGTCTTCCTCGCCGTGCCCTCGGTCCGCGCCGGCGGCGTCAACGTGCTGATGGACGGGGCCGCGGCGCGGCGCGAGACCCGGTTCGTCGCCGAGACGATAGCCGTGGCCGACGACACGACGGGGACCGACGAGCGCGACGTCCAGGTCGGCCGGCTCAACGCGCGGCTCCTGTTCGACGGCGAGCCGCGCGAGGACCTGGTCACGCTCGCCCTCGCCGAGGTGACGCGCGCCGCCGACGGCACGTTCGCCGCCGACCCCGGGTTTGTCGCGCCGTCGACGCAGACCGGGGCGACCGGCGCCCTCGACGCCCTCGTCCGCCGGACGACGGAGCGGCTGGCGGCGCGGGCCGGCGAGTTCGCGCGGCGGTGGCAGGCCGTCCGCAACCAGCGCGAGATCTCGCCCGGCGACGTGACGGCGCAGGCGCTGCTCTCGGCCGCCGCCGAGTACACGCCGCGCCTGGACCACTTGCGCAAGACGGAGGCCCACCCGAGCGTCGTGTTCGGCGAGCTGGCCGGGCTGGCGGGCCGGCTCTGGGCGGCCGTGCCGGGGACGGGGCCCGCGCCGAGCGAGCTCCCGTCGTACGACCACGCCGAGCCGACGGCCCCCTTCCGCGACCTGGCCGCCGCCATCGACCAGCTGCTGGGCGGGCGGGCGCCGAAGCAGAACTACACGCGCGTCCCGCTGGTCCGCCGCCGCGCCAACCTGTTCCACGCCGACTTGGCGCCCGAGGTGCTGGAGGCGCCGGGCCTGGTGCTGGCCGTCCGCCGCGAGGGCGTGAGCCCGGAGCACCTCCGCCAGGTGCTGCCGCAGATGCTGCGGATCGCGTCGCCGGACACCATCGAGGCCGTCATCCGGTCGGCCACGCTGGCGCTCGCCGTCCAGGCCGCGCCGACGCCGCCGTCGGGCCTGCCGGTCGACCCCCGGGCGGCCTACTTCGTGCCGCGCCGGAGCGGCCCTTTCTGGGACGCCATCCGCGACGCCGGCGCCGTGGCCCTCTTCACCCCGAGCGAGTTCGCCGACGCCGAGTTCGAGCTGCTCGCGCCGACCCCGGGCTGACCCCGACGCCATGGCCGACGACGCCCACCCCGACGACGACGCGACGCGGATCTACCGCCCGTACGGGAGCCCCCCGCCCGACGGCCCGCCTCCCTCAGACGAGGCGTCCGAAGGGACGCTCGACCCGCCCGTGGCCGCCCCGGACCCGTTCGCCCCGGACCCGCCGCCGGTGGGTCCGCTCGCTCCGGCCGACCCGTTCGCGCCGAGCCCGTTGCCGACCACGCCCAACCCGTTCGCGCCCGACCCGCCGGCACCCGATCCCTTCTCGCCGACGGCGGCCTCGCCCGCCCGCGACCCGTTCGCGCCGAGTGAAGAGGCGCCGAGCCCATTCGCACCGTCCTCGTCGGCTGCCGACCCGTTCTCGTCGTCGGCCGCCCCGCCAGCCGGCGACCCCTTCGCGCCGGTCGGGGAGTCGCGCGCGGCGTCGGACCCGTTCGCGCCGGACGTCTCGCTGGGAGCCGACCCCTTTGCCCCGGTCCCGGCGGCATCGGACCCGCTCGCCCCGTCGGCGCCGGACCCCTTCCGCACACCGGACGGCGCCGAGGATCCGTTCGCGCCGCCCGCTCCAAACCCGTTTCCGGCTCCGCCGCCGAGTGCGTCCGCCTCGCCGGACCCGTTCACGTCGCCCCCGACGCCCGCGCCGCCGGCCCCATCGGTGCCAGCCGACCCGTTCTCGATGGCGCCGGCCGACCCGTTCGCACCCGCGCCTCCGGTCCCGGCTCCGGCTCCTCCGCCCCGCGCGCCGGACCCGTTCGCGGCCCCGCCCGTCACCGACTCGGGCGACCCGTTCGCGTCGCTGAAGGGCCCGGTGCCGGCGGCCGCTGGCGCGTTCGACTCGGGCGTCCGTCACGACGGCTACGAGACGGCCGGCAGTGGCGTCGATCTGCCCGACGCCTTCGGGGCCGAGCGGACGCTGGCGGGCGCGTTCACGGCCGTGTTCTCGCTCATCTTGCAGATCCGCGCGGCCGAGCGGCTGGGCGACGCGACCGCCTTGCGCCGGCGGATCGAGGCTCTCTTGGGGGAGGCCGCCCGCGCCGCCCGGTCCGTCGGCGCGTCCGACGCCGACGTCGACGAGGCCACGTTCGCGGTCGTTGCCTTTCTGGACGAGGCCATCCTGGGGACCGAGTGGCCGGGCCGCGACGCGTGGTCGGCCCAGCCGCTCCAGCTCGCGCACTACGACCGCTACGACGCCGGCGAGCAGGTCTTCGACCGGCTCAAGCGGCTGCTCGACGAGGGCGGCACGCGGACGGCCGTGCTCGAGGTGTACTACCTCTGCCTCGCGCTCGGCTTCAAGGGCCGCTACGCGATCCAAGGCCGCGAGGTGCTCCGCCGCCTGGTCGACGATCTCCACGGGCGGCTCGAACGGGCGAACGGCGCGCCGGGCGCGCTCTCGCCCCGAGGCCGCTCGCGCGAGGTGCCCGCCCAGGCCGAGAAGAGCGGCGTGCCGACGTGGGCCCTGTGGGTCGGCGCCGCCGTGCTGGTGGCCTTGCTCTACATCGGCCTCAGCGTGTCGCTCTCGGGCGTCGCCAGCGAGACCGCCGACGACCTCCGCTCCCTCTCGGCCGCCCCCGAGTAGCCCCGCCCCGGCATGACGCCCCGCACCATTCTGTTCTCCGCGCTCGGCGCCGCCGGCGTCGGCGGCGTGTTCCTGATGCTGCTGCGCTACGGGATGCCGATGACGACGCTGCTGCTGGTCGTGATCGGCCTGCTGGTGGCCGCGGTCGGCGCGCTGGCGGTGTCGGCGATGCGGGCGCGGCGGTCGGGCGGCGGCATCGAGGACGCGCTCAAGGCGCAGTCCGAGCGGGAGGCGGCCCAGTACGCGCCCGACCGAAAAGCCGAGATCGAGCGGATGCAGACGTCGTTCGACCAGGCCGTGGCCCGGCTCAAGGCGTCGAGCCTGGGCGGGACCGGCCGGTTCGGGAAAGGGAAGAAGGCGCTGTACGCGCTGCCGTGGTACCTCTTCGTCGGGCCGCCCGGCGCGGGCAAGACGACGGCGCTGCTGGAGAGCGGGCTCCGGTTCCCCGGCGGCGCCGAGCGCGTCCGCGGCGTCGGGGGGACGCGCAACTGCGACTGGTTCTTTACCGACCAGGCCATCCTGCTCGACACCGCCGGCCGCTACACGACCGAGGACGAGGACCGCGACGAGTGGACGGCCTTCCTCGACGCGCTCAAAGACAGCCGTCCCGACCGGCCCATCAACGGCGTCCTGGTCGGCATCAGCGCCCAGGACCTGCTGGGCGACGAGCGCGCGCTGGAGGACCACGCCGACACCATCCGCCGCCGCGTCGACGAGCTGGTCGGCCAACTCGGGCTGCGGCTGCCGGTCTACCTCGTCGTCACCAAGACGGACCTGGTGCCGGGCTTCGTCGAGTTCTTCGGCGAGCTCGACCGCGAGGCCCGCGAGCAGGTCTGGGGCGCGACCGTCGAGCCGTACTCGACGGCCGACCCGGGCGAGGTCGTCGAGCGCGAGTTCGACGGGCTGCTCGACCGGTTGCGCCCGCTCCGCACGGCCCGCCTCGCGCGCAACTTGCGCCGCGAGGAGCGCCAGCGGGTCTTCGACTTCCCGCTCGAATTCGCCGCCTTGCGCGACCGGCTCGCCCGGTTCTCGGCGCTGGTGTTCGCCCCGAGCCCGCTCGCCGACGGGCCGCTCTTCCGCGGGTTCTACTTTACGAGCGGGACCCAGGAGGGGGCCCCCATCGACCGCGTGATCGGAGCGCTGGCCCAGCAGTTCGGGCTCAGCACGCCGCCGCCGCCGCGCCCGCCGGAGCAGCCCAAGAGCTACTTCCTCAAGGACGTCTTCACCGACGTCGTCTTCCCCGACCAGCACGTCGCCCGGCGGACCCAGCGGGCGGCCGGGGCCACGTGGCGGGCCATGACGCGGACCGGGCTGGCGGCGCTCGGCGTGGCCGCGCTCGCGGCGATCGGGCTCGGGTTCGCGGGCGCCCGCAGCAGCGTCAACTTGACGCGCGTCCTCGACCGGGCCGAGGAGGCGGCCCAGGCCACCTTCCGCGCCGACGGCGCCCGGTACTCCGACGTCAACCGGCTGGAGCGGATGCGCCAAGAGGTCGACCGGCTGACGTCGCCGAGCCCCGTCGGACGGGCGCTCTTGCTGGGGCTCGACCGGAGCGCGACCGTCCGCGAGCCGGCGCAGCGGCTGTACTACGCCGCCGCCCGCGACCTCGTCGACGTCTACGCCATGACGCGCCTGCGGGCGTCGCTCGAGCGGTCGCGCCGGTTCAACGAGCCCGACACGCTCGACACGCCGGGCGAGACGCTGGCGGCCCAGCGCGCCGCGCGCCGCGTCGACATCGAGAACGACCTCGAAGCGTACCTCCTGTTGACGTCCCACGCCGACTCGCTCCGGTCCAGCGCGACCTACCGCGACGCGCTCAAGACGCGGCTCGCCGAGCTCGCCCCGCGCAGCGCGCTCGGCGACGCGGCCGACGACCGTGAGGAGATGACCGGCCTGATCGTCCGCCAGACCGACGCCTTCGTCGACGGGCTGGCCGCCGGACTCGCCGAGCCGTTCGCCGCCGACCGCGGGCTGGTCGACGCCGCCGTCGCCGTGGTCGACGTGCCGCCGACACTCGACGGGCTCTACGGGCGGATCCGCCGCGAGGCGCTGGCACGCCTTCCGCCCCTGGGCCTGCGCGACGCCGTCAAGCCCGAGCACCTCGGGCTGTTCGCCCCGGCCCGCGTCGTGCCGGGGTTTTTTACGCGCGACGGCTGGGACCGCGTGGTCAAGAGCCGCTTCCAGCAGGCCTCCGCCAACCCGGCCGCCGAGTACTGGGTGCTCGGCCAGACCGCCGACGACATCCCGACCGAGCTCCGCGACCCCGACGCCGTCTACGACGCGCTCATGACGCGCTACCAGGCCGACTACGTCGAGGCGTGGACGCGCTTTTTGCACTCGGTCCGCTACAAGGCGGCCACCGGCGCTCAAGCCGAGGCGCGGCTCGCCATCCTGGGCTCGGCGACCGACTCGCCCATCGGGTGGCTGCTGGCCGTCGTGACCGAGCAGACGACGCTGCCGCCCGAGGACACCGCGCCGCGCCAGCAGGGGATCCTAGACCGCGCCGCGAGCGCCGTCGGCCTGGGGGACGACGAGGTCGAGGGCGACGAGGTGACGGCGAACCCGATCTCGCGGGCGTTCGCGGGCATCCACCGCCTCAACGCGCCCGGCCTGGCCGCCGGCGAGGCCGACGAGGGGCTGTACGCCGCGCTCGAAGCGCTCTCCCAATTTGGCCGGCGGATCGCGGGGGCGGCCGGCGACCGCGCGATGGCGGCCGACCTGCTGGCGGTGACCAAGGACGAGGTCGAGCAGGGCACGAGGGGGATGGACCGCCAGACGCGCGCGAACCTGTTTTTCGACCCGCTCGACTTGTCGCAGCAGCTCGCCGTCCGCGACGCCGGGGCCGCGGCCGAGGAAGCGGGAGCCGCCGCCGCGGGGGCCGCCACCGAGGAGGCGCTCGGGGTCGCCCTCGAAGCCTACGGCCGGATCGCCGGCCGCTACCCGTTCGACCCGAGCAGCTCGCGCGACGCGGCGCTCGACGACGCCCGCGCCTTTTTCGACCCGGCCGGCGGCGAGCTGGCCACGCTCGACCAGGCGCTCGCGGGTGGGGGCTCGCCGGCCCTGCGCCGCGCCGTCGACCGCGGCAAGGCGATCGGCCGGGCCCTGTTCGGCGGCGACCTCACCTTCCGCCTGCGGCCGGACTTGCCGACGTACTCGACCGACGCCGCCCAGCGCGCGCTCGCCGTCGACGCCGTCGCCGTCGGCCTCCACGGGGCCAACAGCGTCTACCGGTTGGGCAGCACGCGGTGGACCGACTTCCGGTGGCCGGCCTCGCCGGGCGCGTTCGTCACCGTCCAGCGCCAGCTCGGCCCGCTGACGCAGGAGTTCGAGGGCGACTGGGCCGTGTTCCGGCTGTTCCAGGCCGCGACCGTCCGCCCGCGCGGCGGCACGCTCTACGACGTCGCCTGGACCTTCCGCGACGGGCCCCACTCGGTCACGGCGCGCTACGAGATGCGGACGACCTCGGAAAACTCGCCCCTCGCCAACCCGGCCTCGGCCCTCCGGTTCTCGCTGCCGCGGTCGGCGAACTAGCCGTGCCGCCGATCTCCTCAACGGGCCCGCTCGACTCGGTCGATGCAAGGGGTGGAGGGGATGGACGGGGCGGAGAGGATGGCGCGAACGGGCTTCCCCTCCGTCCTCTCCACCCCCTCCGTCCCCGACCCTTCGCCTCCTGACGCATGGACTCGCTCGGCCCGGTCCTGTTCGGCAAGCTGCCCGCCCGGGCCGACTTCGTGCGGCGCGGGCCGGCGAGCCCGGCGCTCGACGCGTTCGACGCGCTCGTCCAGCGGGCTTTCCGGACGGGGCCGAAGCCCGAGAGCGGCCCTCTGTACCGGATGGTGTTCGCGCCGCCGGGTCCCCACGCCGTCGTCGGGGCGGTCCGCCTGAGCCGCGACGGCGTCGGCCGGGCGTACCCGCTGGTGGCCGGGCGGACGATGCCGCGCGAGCACCTCGACGCGGCCACCTCGGCGGCGTGGTCGCTCCGGTGGAGCCCGCTCCTCGACGCGGCCGGCGGGCTGGTCGACGGGGCCGTCCGCGGCGCCCCGTTGCCGGACCTCGACGGTCGGCTCGTCGGGCTCCCGGCGCTGGCCGAGACGTCGGGCCGGTCGGCCGAGGTCGACGCCCACGTCCGCGCGATCTCGACGATGCGGGCCCACGACCTGTGGCACCGGACGTGGGGCGGGACGGGCACCTCGGGCGCCGCCGTCGTGCTGCACCGGCTGGCCGTCGCCCCGCCCGGCCCGCCGGCCTACGGCCTGCGCTTCCCGCTCCCCCCGCCGTCCCCCGACTTCCGGACGCGCGACGCGGTCGCCGTCTGGCTCGCCGTCTGCTGGCACCTCATTCCGACGCCCCACACGCCGCTGACGCTGTTCTGGACCGATGGGCCGCCCTACGCGCTCTTCGTGTTCTTCTCCGGCTTGGGCCCGACCACGCTCCGGTCGCTGCTCGGCGGCGGCTCCGACCCCGACCGCGTGGCCCACGTCGACCGCGGCGCCGCCCAGGCCGCACGAGGCGCCGCTGACCAGATGACGCCGGCGTTCCGCAAGCTCCTGCGCGACCCCCGCGCCTCCGTTGCCGACGTCCTGTCCCGCCTCCACACGATCCGATGAACCAGTGCGTCAGTGATCAGTGGGTCAGTGCGTCGGCAGGGATGTCGCGTCCTCCGGTGGCCCCCTCTTGTCATCCTGAGCGCCAGCGAAGAATCTCAACGCGGTGGCGGAGCCGTAGGGAACGGTGGCGGAGGCCTCGAGGATCGTGCTGAAACCCTTCGTGAGCTCAAGATCACAAGAGAGCAGCGACAGCCCTGGGTGCGTCGACAGATGGATACGTCGAAGCACCTGACCTGACGACTCCTCAGAGCGTCCTCCCCCGCTGACTCCTGACGCACTGACCACTGACGCACCAACCTCCGCCATGGCCGACGCCCTCGACCCGCTCACGACGCCCCGTATCGAGGCCATCCGCGCACCCATCCCGGGCGACGCGCCGGCCGGCGTCGACATGACCTACGAGGACGACTTCCAGGCGCTCAAGGCCCAGGTCGACGCGCTCGGCGCGGCCACGGGCGATGTCGACTTCGGCGCCATCGTCGACCTGGCGACGACGATCCTGACCGAGCGGTCGAAGGACCTCACCGTCGCCAGCTACCTCACGCTCGGGCTGACGCGGACGGCCGGCTACGCCGGGATCGCCGAGGGGCTGGCGGCCACCCGAGCGCTCGTCGAGGGGTTCTGGGACCAGGCGTTCCCGCCGCCCCGGCGGATGCGGGGCCGGCAGGCGGCGTTGCAGTTCGTCGCCGAGCGGGCGAGCACCTGGATCCAGACCGAGCGCGCGACGCCCGACGACCGCCAATCGCTGGCGCACGCCGAGGCCGAGGCGTCGGCGCTCCAGGCGTTCGCGACCGAGGCCATGGGCGACGACGCGCCGGCGTTCAGCGGGCTGGTGCGCGAGGTCCGCGAGCAGATCCGCCGCCTGCCCAAACCCGAGCCCGAGCCAGTCGCCGACGCCGAGCCGTCCAGTGACCCGTCCGCAGCGCCTCGGCCCGTCGACGCGGCGCCCGCCCCGACGCCCGCCTCCGCGTCGCCGACCGGCGCCGACGTCGCGTTCACGACGGCCAAAGAAGCGGGGCTCGTGGTGATGAAGGTGGCCCAGTTCTACCGCGAGGCCGACCCGCTCGACGCCGTCCCGTTCTCGCTCGTCCGCGCCGTTCGGTGGGGCGCCGTCGCCGGGACGCCGCCGTCGGGCAGGATCCCGCCTCCGCTCGCGGCTCGCCGGGACGCGCTCGCGGGGATGGCGACGGCGGGGAACCACGCGGTGCTGGTCCGCGAGGGAGAGGCGTCGTTCCAGCAGAGCCCGTTCCACTTCTGGCTCGACCTCCAGCGGCTGGTCGCGACGGCGCTGCAGGCGCTCGGGCCGCCGGCCGCCGCCGCCCACACGGCCGTGGTGGACGCCACCGCCGCGCTCGTCCGCCGCGTGCCGGCGCTCCCGTCGGCCACCTTCCAGGACGGGACGGCCTTCGCGGACCCGCTCACGAGGGCGTGGCTCGACGAGGTCGCCGCCCCCGCTGGCGCCATCGTCCCACGAGAGGAAAGCGCCAGCGCCGACGCGATTCAGGAGGCCCGCACCCAAGCCGCCGGGGGCGACGTGCCGGGCGCGGTCGCCGGGCTGATGGCGGGCGCCGGGGCCCCACGCGACGCCTTCGAGCGTCGCGTCGCCGCGGCCGAGATGTGCCTTGGGGCCGGCCGTCCCGACGTCGGCCTGGCGCTGCTCGACGAGGCCGACGACGCGCTCCGCGCCCACCGCCTGGACGTGTGGGACCCGACGGCGGCGAGCGCCGCGCTCCGCCTGCTTTACACCTGCGCGACGGCGCTCCAGGCGTCGGCGCCGGCCCCGCGCAAGGCGGCCCTGGCCGAGCGCGCCGACGACGCCTTCGCCCGCCTCGCGCGCCTCGACCCCGCCCTCGCCATGCGGACCACGCCTCCGCCAAAAGGGTGAGGCTCTCCTGCGAACGCGGATCGGAGGAGCCGAGCGCGGTCGTCCGAGACGTCCGGTTCGGCGAGGTCCAAGGTTCGGGAGTCATGCCACGTCCGGTCGATCCGTCGCTGTTCGGGACTGGAAGGGGTGGGGAGTGTGGGGGCGAGATGCCCACGCCTCCCACGCCCCCATACCCCCACACTCCACCCGGACGTGGTGTCAAGGTTCGCAAGGACGGGCACCCCAGCGACCCCCCAACGGCCGACTTTCCTCGGACCACGCCCTACAGCGAGACGCGGAGGCGGGCCGACGGCTGGACGCCCGAGAGGGTCCGGGCCTCCGCCTCTAGGCTGCCGTCCGGCGTTGGGCGGAGGGACCAGTCGAGCACGTTGCGCCGGTCGAGGACGTTCGCCACGTCGAACGCCAGTTCGGCGCGACGGCCGTCGCCCAGGGGGAGCGCGTAGGCGACGCCGAGGTCGAGCGTCAGGAGCGGGGCGAGCCGGTCGCCCTCGGGCCGGTCGAGCGGGAACGGGCCCTCGGCCTCGACGCCGAGCGCGGGGAGGACGTCGTAGTAGGCCCGGCGCAAGGCCCACGTCCGGCCCCAGACGCCGAGCGCGCGGGCGCGGACCAGGAGCCCGGCGTCGCGACGGCCCGCGGCGAGCACGTCGAGCCCCAGCGTCGCGCGGACCGGCTCGGCCCACGGCGCCGGCACCCAGCGGCCGTCGAAGCGGCCGTCGCTCCGCCGCTCGGTCCGCGCGACGGCCAGGCCGGCGCTGGCGGCCCACCGCGGCGACTGGCGTTCCAAACGCGCGCCGACGCCGACCGACCGGCCCTCCTCGGGGAGCAGGAAGTCGGCCTGCTCGGCGAGCGGCTCGGCGAGCGGCCCGGCCGCGAGGAGGGCGACGTAGTCGAGGGCGTAGGCGCGCGGGACCGCCTTCGCGTAGCCCTCGACGCGCGCGGCCCAGCGGTCCGACGGTTGCCACAGGACCTCGCCCGCGAGGTGGAGCGCGGCCGGCAGCTCGACCGACGCGTCGACCGGGAGCCAGACGGCGACGTCGGAGACGAGCGCGCTCGGGCCGAACGTGGCGAGCTCGACGCGCGTCGTGAACTGGCGGTAGACGCCGGCCGCCAGCCGGGCCGCGACGCCGGCCAGCGGGACCGGCCCGAGCCGGTCCGACGGGCGGGCGTCGTAGCGGACGGCGAGGCGGGGCTCGGCGAGCACGTCGCCGGTCGCGGCCCGCGACGTCAGGCGGAGCCCGGGCTCGACCGTCCACCGCGGCCCGAGCCGGTGGCGGCCCTCGGCGAACACCGCCAGCCGGCCCTGGGTGGTCTCGGCGTCGAGGTCGCGGAAGGCCGTCGCGCCGAACCCGCTGGACAGGAGGTGGAACCGGTTGTGGGCCGCGGTCGCCTCGGCGCCCACCGTCACCTCCTGGCCGCGGCCGAGCGCGACGGCGGCGTCGGCCTCGACCGTCAGCTCCTGGAGCGCGTTCCCGTTGCTCGGGAGGTCGAGCGCGTCGAGCGCCGTCCGGAGGCGGGCCTCGGAGGTCTCGGCCGGCTCGGTCCCGTCGAGCCCGGCCCCGACCCCGTCGATCGTGTCGTAGCGCTGGTGGAGCGTGTGGCGGCTCAGGCGCGCGCCGCCGCCGACGCGCCAGCGGGCCGAGACGAGGGCGTCGGCGCGGAGCGTGGCCGCGAGGTTGGTCCACCGCGTGCCGTCGCGGGCGAGGAGCGCGGCCGCGGGGTCCGGCCCGGCCACCCCGGCGTGGGAGGCGCCCACGGCGAACAGCTCCGTCGCGACGTCGGCCGTCCCGCGGTACACCGAGGCCTGGAGCGAGCGGAGGGGCCCGACGCGGACGCGCGTGGCGGCGTGGACGTCGGAGAACGCGACGTCCGACCCGTGGCTGTGGACGTCGAAGCCCGGGCGGGCCGGGCCGCCTCCGAGGGCCGCGGCCAGGACGGGGTCGACGTCGTTCCACGCGCGGAGCGCGCGGTCGAGCGCCCCCGGCCGGACGACGTCCCACAGGCTCCGCCGGACGGCCACGAGCGACGTGGCCTCGGCCTGCTCGCGGCCGACCCGCCCCAGCGGCGCGTGGTGCTGGAGCCGGGCGCCGGCGGCGTAGACGTCGCCCTCCACCGCGACGGCCAGCGGGCCGCGAGCCGGCGCGGCCAGCGCGTGGCGCGCCTCGACGACGCCGGCCAGGCGCGAGCCGTGGCGCGCGCCGAAGCCGGCCTTGTGGACCGTGACGCGGCCGACGGCGAGCGGGCTCATCGCGCCCAGCGCGGGGCCGATGGCGAGCGGCTCGTACACCTGGGCCCCGTCGAGCGTGAGCGCGTGCTCGCCCGCCTCGCCGCCCTGGAGCGAGAGGCCGTCGCGGAACGTCCGCCCGGCGACGCCGAGGAGGGGCTGGAGCGCCGGGCCGTCGGCGCTCGACGTGGGGGCGGGGGCGCCCTCGGCCAGGGGCGGCGTGGCCTCGCGGGCCGCCCGCCCGCCGGCCACCCGCTCGGGCAGCACCTCGAACCCGGCGTCGGCCCCGAGCATGTCGGACGCGGCGAGCCGCTCCAGCCCGTCCACGACGACGGCCCCCACGCTCTCGACCGCCGGCCGGAGCCGGAGCGTCGTCCGGGCGACGCCGCCGGCCCCCACCGTCAGCCGCGCCGCCCGGACCCCGTAGCCCACGTAGCTCGCGAAGATGACGTGGGGGCCGGGCCGCACCGCGACGATCGAGAAGTGGCCCGACGGATCCGTGACGGCCGTCGCCCCGGCCAGCCGGACGTGGGCGCGCGGGAGCGGCTCGCCCGTCTCGGCGTCGACGACGAGCCCCGCCACGGCGCCCGGCCGGACCGGCTCGACCACGCGCTCGACCACCACGTAGGTGCCCGTCGAGCGTCGGACGTAGTCCAGCCCGACGGCGTCGGTGATGCAGCGGAGGAGGTCCTCGGCGAGCCACCCGGCGCCTCCGCACCAGATCGGCCGCTCGCCGACCCGGTCGGTCGAGAACACGACGTCGACGCCGGCCGCGTCGGCGACGGCGGCGAGGGCGTCGGAGGCGGGCACGCCGCGGAACACCCGCTCGACGGTCGGGCTCGGCGAGCGGGCGGGCGCCTGGGCGACGACCACCGAGGGGAGCAGGCACGCGAGCGCCCCGAGCGTCGGCAGCCAGCGGGGGAGACGGGAGGCGGGCACGCTACGGCTGGACGGTCGGGGGCGCGGGACGGGGCGCCGAACGGCCCGCGCGGACGCGGTAGCCCTCGGGGCCCGGCACGAAGCGGACGCCGGCCGCCGCGCCGAGATCGCCGAGGAGCGCGTCGAGCCGGGGCCGCTCGGCGTAGAAGGCCGAGACGCGCGCGCCCAGCGGGACGCCGGCATCGGAGCGGAAGGCGACGCCGTAGCGCCGCTCGACCTCGCGGAGGACGACGCCGAGCGGGAGGTCCTCGAACGCCAGCGCGCCGCCGCGCCACCCGGCGACGCGCTCGACATCGGCCGGGCCGGCTTCCACGGTGACGCCCTCCGCTTGCACGACGGCCCGGTCGCCCGGTGCGAGCGTCCGGACCTCGGGTGCCACGTCGCGCTCCGAGACCTCGACGCGGCCCTCGACGAGGGCGACGGACGTCTCGGCGTCGGCGGCCCAGGCGCGCACGTTGAACGCCGTCCCGAGCACGGCCACCCGCGCGTTGTGCGTCGTGACCACGAACGGGACATCGCCCGGCGCGACCTCGAAGAACGCCTCCCCGTCGAGGGCGACGGCGCGGTCCGCGGTCCCCCAGAGCAGGCGGGCGCGGCGGAGCGCCGTGCCGCTGTTGAGCGTGACGCGCGAGCCGTCCGGGAGCGCGACGGCCAGCGTCTCGCCGACGGGCGCCCGCTCCACCACGGGCTGGGCGCTCCACACCGCCGCGACCACGGCGACCGCGGCGATCCCGGCGAGCACGGCCCAGCGCCGCGCACGCCTCGGGGGGGGCGCCGCCGGACGGTCGGTCCGTGGCCGGCCGGCTTCGATCCGGTCGCGGAGCGCTCGCCAGTCGGCGTCCGCCGCGGCCCCGGACGGAGGGGCCGCCGCACCGAGGAGGTGCCACACGCGCTCGAGCGCGGCGCCGTCGGGCTCCGCGCCGAGCGCCTCGCGGAGCTCGGGGGACAGGGGCGGGTCAGAGCGCATCGGGAGCGTAAGCCTGGAGTCGACGACGGAGGGTACGGAGACCACGGACGATGTGGTTGTTGACGGTGCGGGCCGAGCACGCCATGGCGTCGGCGGCCTCGGCGTGGGAGAGCCCCTCGAACCGCGTGAGCGTGAGGGCCATGCGCTGGCGCTCGGGCAGGTCGGCGAGCGAGGCCCGGAGGTGGTCGGCGAGCGAGACCCCGTGCGCCAGGTCGTCCGGCCGGTCGGACGGCGACGGCGCGAGGGCGGGCGCGTGGGCGTCGAGGAGGTCGCGCCGCGTGCGGGCGTCGCGGGCCACGTTGAGGAGCCGGTTCCGGACGGACCGGGCGAGGTAGGCCCGGACCGACTGCGCGGGGTCGAGCCGGGCGCGGCCCTCCCACAGACGGACGAACGTCTCCTGCACCGCGTCGTCGGCCTCGGCCGGCGTGTCGGCGAGCGAGTAGGCGATCCGCGTGAGCATGGGCTGGAGGTGGCGGAAGAGGGCCTCGAACGCGTCGAGGTCGCCCGTCCGGATCCGTCGGGCCCACTCGTCGAGCGGGGGGGCGGAGGCGGGCGGGGGCGTCACGGGCGGGGCGGGGGGAGACGGCGGCTCTCCCGATGTACCCACCAAGGCGCGGAGGTGACCAGTCGGGCGGGGCACACATGGGGAAAACCCTGGGGCCCTCCGTCCGGCTGGTCATCGCCCGGTGGGTCGCGGGTAGTCCTCGCGTCTGGCCGGGGGCGGGTCCACGCGGACCGCCCCGGCCCCTCTCTCATCCCCTCCTCCCATGTCCACCGTTACCCGCTCCCTTCTGCTCGGCGTGCTGGCCGTCGCCCTCGCGGTGCCCGCCGCCGCCCAGATCCGCCTCCAGGTGATCCACAACGCGGCCGATCCGGGCGCGTCCGAGGTCGACGTCTACGTCAACGGCGCCCTTACGCTCGACGACCTCGCGTTCCGCACGGCGACCGAGTTCCTCGACCTCCCCTCCGACGCCGACCTCACGATCGCCATCGCGCCGGGCACATCCACGAGCGACGCCGACGCCGTGTTCTCGGAGACGTTCAATCTCCCGGCTGGCGCCTACCAGCTCATCGCGAACGGCGTCCTGTCGCCGGACGACTTCGCCGACAACCCCGACGGCGTCGACATCGCGTTCGAGCTCCTGGCCGGGGCCGACGCCCAGGAGGCCTCGACCGACGCGGCCCAGGTGGCGCTCCGCGTCGTCCACGGGGCGACCGACGCGCCGACCGTCGACGTCCGGACGGCGGGGACGGTCCTGGTCGACGACGCGTCGTACACCGACGTTACCGGCTACCTCTCGGTCGCCCCGGCCGTGTACACGCCCGACGTGACGACGGCCGACGGGTCGCCGGTGGCCTCGTTCGAGGCCGACCTCTCAGGCGCGGCCGGCGGAGCTGTGACGGTCCTCGCGTCGGGCTTCCTCTCGCCTGACGACAACGAGGACGGGCCGGCGTTCGGGCTCCTCGCCGTGTTCCCCGACGGGACCGCCGCGCTCCTGCCCGCCGCCTCCGCCAGCGACATGGCTCGCCTCCAGGTGATCCACAACGCGGCCGACCCCGCTGCGGCCGAGGTCGACGTGTACGTCAACGGTGACCTGCTCCTCGACGACTTCGCGTTCCGCACGGCGTCGCCGTTCATCGACGTGCCGAGCGACACCGAGCTCGAGGTCGCCATCGCGCCGGGCACGTCGTCCAGCGCCGATGACGCCGTGTTCTCGGAGACCTACACGCTCGAGTCGGGCTCGGCGACGCAGCTTATCGCGAACGGCGTCCTGTCGCCGGACGACTTCGCCGACAACCCCGACGGCGTCGACACCGGGCTCCAGCTCCTCGTCGGTGCCGACGCCCAGGAGGCGTCCGACGACGCGGCCCAGGTGGCGCTCCGCGTCGTCCACGGGGCGACCGACGCGCCGACCGTCGACGTCCGGACGGCGGGGACGGTCCTGGTCGACGACGCGACCTACACCGACGTCACCGGCTACCTCTCGGTCGCCCCGGCCGTGTACACGCTCGACGTGACGACGGCCGACGGGTCGCCGGTGGCCTCGTTCGAGGCCGACCTCTCGGCGGCGGCCGGGGGCGCGGTGACGGTGCTGGCCTCAGGGTTCCTCTCGCCCGACGACGACCAGGACGGGCCGGCGTTCGGCTTGCTCGCCGTGTTCCCCGACGGGACCACCGCGCTCTTGCCGGCCGGGACGACGTCGACCGAGGTCGCTCCTGAGGCGGGCACGCTCGGGCTCGCGACGCCCGCGCCGAACCCCGTCCTCGGGCAGGCCTCGGTCTCGTTCTCGCTCGACGTGGCCGGCCCGGCGACGCTGGCGATGTACGACGCCCTGGGCCGCCGCGTCGCCACGCTGGCCGACGGCGCGTTCGGGGCCGAGCGGTTCGACGTCGGCCTCGACACGAGCGGCTTGGCGTCGGGCATCTACGTCCTCCGTCTGGAGACCGCGTCGGGCGCCCGCACGCGGACGGTGACCGTCCTCCGCTGACCTCCTCACGAGGAACGACCGCCGGGGGCGGACGGGGTCTCCCGTCCGCCCCTTTTTTGTAGGCGACGTCCTCCCCGTGAGCGGCGAGCTGAAGCGTCGCGTCGCGGTCTCAGCAGTCGACCGCCGGATGGGGGGCGGAGGACGCGAGAGCCCGGCCGCGCGGGGCGAACGCTGGCGGCGGAGCGGTACCATGGGAGCCCCTTGTCCTCCCGCGCGCCGCCCTTCCCGCACCGTGTCCGTTCGGTCCGCCACCGCCCTGGGCTCCGCATGACGCGCACGGGGCCCCTCCACCTCCACGCGATCGCGGCCGACGGCTCGCGCGCGGCCGTCGTCATCGAACCGGGCCCGATCGCGTCCGGCGGCGACGCGGCCATCCACCCGGTCCGCGACGACGCGGCGCGCGTGGCCAAGATCTACCGCGACCCGTTGGCCGAGCCGCGGCGGCGGGCCAAGCTCGACGCCATGCTGGCGGCCCCGCCCGAGGGCCGCGCCGCCGAGCACGGCGGTCGCCGCGTGGTCCAGCTCGCGTGGCCCGAGGCGATCCTGGAGTACGAGCCGACGGCGCCGCTCGGCTACCTGATGCCGCGCCTGGACTCGGCGCAAGCGCCCGTCCTCGAGGTGTTGCTCTCGGCGCGCTCGCGCCGGGCTGCGGGGCTCCCCGAGAGCTACCGGTTCCGCGTCGCCGCCGCCCGCAACCTGGCCTCGGCCGTGGCCTCGCTCCACGCCGCCGGCCACCACGTCGTCGACCTCAAGCCGGCCAACGTCCACGTGACGCGCGAGGGGTTCGTGGCCATCCTCGACTGCGACGGGTTCAGCATCCGGGGGCCCGGGGGTGAGCGGTTCCCGGCCCACCAGTACACCGACGGGACCATCGCGCCCGAGGCGCTCCGCAGCGGCGCCCGCCCGGAGGCGCTGGGGGAGGACCAGGACCGGTTCGCGCTCGCCGTCGTCGTGTTCCAGCTTCTCAACGAGGGGCTCCACCCGTTCCAGGGCGTCCCCCGCCCCGGCGCCGACGTGCCGACGACGAACGGCGAGCGGGTCGCGGCCGGGCTCTACCCCTACGGGCGGACGACAAACGGCCGGCTCGGCCCGTCGCCGCTGAGCCTCCACGAGTCGTTCGACGCCGCCACCCGAGACCTCTTCGAGGCCGCGTTTACGGGGCCCCCGGCGGACCGGCCCTCGGCATCGACCTGGCGGGGGCACCTGAGCGAGCTCCTCGACGACGGGCTCCGGCCCTGCGACCGCGACGCGGACCACGCCCGGTTCGGCGACACGCCGTGCGGGTTCTGCGCGCGCCAGGCGCCGTCCGTCCACACGCCGCCCCCGGCCTCCCCGCCGAGTCGCTCGGTGTCGGCGGCGGGTCCACCACCGGCCGTTGGTTCAGGAACGACCCTCCACGCGGCGGCCACTCCGGGAGCGCCCACCGTCCCGCCGTCCGCCGCGAACCGGAGGCAGAGTGGCCGGTCGCCATCGCCGCCGGGACCGCTCGCGTCTGGAGCCGCCCGGCTCACTCGCGGCGCCCGGCAGGCCCTCCGGTCGTGGTCGATGGGCCGGGCCCACGCGCCGCCCCCAGTGGCCGTCTCGCCGTCGACGGCCACGCCAGCCGCGCCGTCAAAGGCGCGCGAGATTCTAAAGGGGCTCCTCTACCTCGTCGGCATCCTCGCCGGCATCGTCGGCTTCATGGCCGCGATCGTGTTTTTCGCGACCCGGGGACCGATTACCGACAGCTGGGACGGCGATCTGGAGCAGGCCATCGACGCCTACGTCCCCGATCTCGACCGGGCGCGGCGAGCGCTCGACCACGGCGCGCAGCTGGAGCGGAGCGGTGAGGTGGTGGTGGATGCCGGGCCGACGCCGGCCTACGGGCCGATCGACGGCCACGTCGGCTTTCCTCGGGGGCAGGAGGTCCGGACCTCGGCCTGGCGTTCGCTCGCCGTGCCCCTCGACCCGGACGCCGCGCCGTACCTGTTCGACGCCGTCGAGGCGAACAGCCCCGAGGTGACGGCCTTGCTCCTGAGCTACCGCGCCGACGCCGACGCGGCGGACTCGTGGGACCGGACGCCGCTCATGATCGCGGCCATGCACATGGCGCCGACGATCCCGCTGAGCGACGACGAGGTCCGCGCCGTCCTTCGGGCCGGCGGCGGGCGGGAGCTTTCCGCTCGGCTGACGGCCGCCGAGGCCGACGTCGGCCCCGCCTTCCGGGCGGCCCCGTCCGTCGGGCCGGCCCTCGCGGCGATCGACGCCCGGCTCCAGGACCCCGACGACGAAGTCCGGGACGAGTGGGACCCCAACGTCCGCCAGCTCGTCGCGAACGCGGCTGTCGTTCACCTCCTGCTGAACGCGGGCGCCGACCTCGACGCTCGGGACCGCTGGGGCCGACCCGCCCTCGCCTACGCGGCGGCCTACGGCCACCCGGTCGCCCTCCGGGCGCTCCTCGCCGCCGGGGCCGACCCCGACGCGGCCGACGTCGCCGGCGTCACGCCGCTGATGACGCTCGCCGACCAGACCGTCTTCGTCGAAGACGATTCGGTCGCCGTCGGGCTGGCGACGGCCCTCCTGCGGGCGGGCGCCGACCCCGACGCCCGGGACGCCGCCGGGCGGACCGCCCGCGACTACATCGGCGAGCGGTGGCGGACGCGGCGTGGGAAGAGGGCCGCGACCGAAGAGAGCCGGGTCGAGCGCTACCCCTCCACCCGTCCGTCCGGGCAGACCCAGCTCGACAGCCTGCTCGCCGCCGCCGGCACCTCGCGGACTCTGCCCGACCGCACGGTCGCCGACATCGGGGACGGGGGGACGGCGTTCGCCCGGCCGCTCCCCAGTCCGTCGGAGCCGCTCCAGGCGGAGCTGCCGTGGGATCAGCTCCAACCCGTCGTCGTCAGTTGCAGCGGCGTGCCTCTCGGTGAGGTCACCGCCAGCGTCACGATCGGCCGGACGGAGGCGTTTGTCGCGGGCAACGTCACCGACGTCGTCGTCTCTGGGTGGCCCGGCATCCCCCAGCGACCGCCCAGCGACCCGGAGAAGTACATCGCCTGGCAGGCGGCCATGCGTTGCGCCACCAGGGTCGCCGACCGGTTCGGCGGGCTCTTCGACCTCCGCGACGAGCCCGAGCGCTGGGTCTCGGGGACCGTCGACCTCGACGTGCTCGCTGTCCCGACGGAAGGGCCCCGGCCGGCGGCGCCCCGCGCCCCGCTGGAGTAGACTCGTGCAGGTGCCTCGACCGAAGGGGCGCCCCCCACTCCCACCCCCACCTGCCATGATTCCCGACGTCCACTTTGCCGACAACGCCAGCCAGCGGACGCCGTGCGTCCTCGTCCTGGACGGCTCCGCGTCGATGGCCGGCGACCCCATCTCCCAGCTCAACGCCGGGCTCCACACGTTCGAGGCCCAGCTCAAGGGCAACCCGCTGACGGCGCTCCGCGTCCAGGTCCTCGTGATCGTGGCGAACGGGAACGCCCGCGCCGAGGTCGTCGCCGACTGGTGCGACGCGATCGACTTCGACCCCCCGACGGTCAAGGCCGACGGCTCGACGCCGCTCGGGGCCGCGATGGCGCTCGCGCTCGACAAGGTCGAGTCCCAGAAGGACGTCTACGACGCCCACGGCGTCTCGTCGACGCGGCCCTGGATCCTGCTCATCAGCGACGGGGCGCCCAACGACCCCGGCTGGGAGCGCGTCGCCGAGCGGTGCCGCAAGGCCGAGCTGGCCAAGCGGTGCGTCGTCTTCCCGATCGGCACGCGCGACGCCAACCTGGACGACCTCGGCCGCTTTTCGATCAACCCGCCCAAGCGCCTCGAAGGGCTCCAGTTCTCGGACCTGTTCGTCTGGCTCAGCCGCAGCATGACGGCCGTCTCCCAGACGTCGCCCGGCGACCGCGTCCAGCTCCCGGCCACGACGTGGGCCGAGGTCGAGGCGTGACGCCGACCGAGCGCGAGGAGACCGGCACGGACGGCGACGCCCGCTCGGGCCCGGCCGTGACGTGGAAGATCGTCGGCGCGTCGGTGCGCGGCGCGGGGCACGAGGCCGACGGCACCGAAGGACAGGACGCCCACGCTTGGGCCGTCGTCGGGCCGTGGGCGATCGCGGTCGTCTGCGACGGGGCCGGCTCGGCGGCGCTCGGCGGGCTGGGTGCTCGCGTCGGCGCGGCCGAGGTGGCCGCGGCCCTGGCCGACGTCTGCGCGTCGCCGCCGCCGGGCCCGGTCGCCGCGGCGCGAGACGCCTGGACCGACGCGGTCGTGGAGGCGGTCAAGCGGGCGCGGCGGGCCGTCGAACGCGCGCTCGCCGACGCGCCGGACGGGATGGACGACCGCGGCGTCCCGCTCTTCGAGCTCGCCCACGCCACGCTCGTCGCGGCGGCCGTCCACCCGGGTGGCGGGCTGTTCGCCCACATCGGCGACGGCACAGCGGCGGCCCTGCGCGACGGCGAGGTCCGCGCCCGCTCGGCGGCAGCGAATGGGGACTACGCCAACGAGACGTTCTTCTTTACCGAGTCGGACTGGGACGGCCACCTCCGCCTGACCGCGTTCGACGGGCCGGTCGACCTGGTGGTGCTGATGAGCGACGGCGGCGCCGCGCTCGCGACCAACACCGACGGCGCCCCGCACCGGGGCTTCTTCGACCCCGTCTCGCGGTTCCTCGACGACGCCGACGCCGAGACCGGCCGCGCGGCCCTGGCCGAGACGCTGGGCCACGAGCGGACGCACGCCGTCACGAGCGATGACAAGACGATCGTCTGGATGCGGCCCACGATCCCGTGACGACGGCGGTCCCAACCGCGCTCGTGGTGGTGGCCGAGGACGGCCGCCGGGTCCCGCTCGAGATTGAGCCCGAGCCGCTCGCGGTCGGCGGCGACGCGGCGATCCACCCGGTCCGTGGCGACGCGACGCGCGTGGCGAAGCTCTACCACGACCCGGCGGCCGAGCCCCGGCGCCGCGCCAAGCTCGACGCCATGCTGGCGGCCCCGCCCGAGGGTCGCGTCGCCGAGCACGACGGCCGCCGCGTGGTCCAGCTCGCCTGGCCCGAGGCCCTCCTGGAACGGGCCGACGAGCCGGTAGCGGAGGACGGCCCGCCCGTCGGACCGCCTGCTGGGCTCGTCCTGCCGCGCGTCGACCTGGCCGACGCGGCGCTCTTGGAGCTCCTGCTGTCGCCGCGCGCTCGGCGGTCCGCCGGTCTCCCCGAGGGCTACCGGTTCCGGGTCGCCGCCGCCCGCAACCTGGCCGCGGCCGTGGCCTCGCTCCACGCCGCTGGCCACCACGTCGTCGACCTCAAGCCGGCCAACGTCCACGTCTACCGCGAGACGGGCTTCGTGGCCGTCCTGGACTGCGACGGGTTCTCGGTCGCCGGGCCGGACGACGAGCGGTTCCCGGCGCACCAGTACACCGACGGCTATATCGCGCCCGAGGCGCTCCGCGCCAGCGCGCGCCCCGAAGACCTGGGCGAGGCCCACGACCGGTTTGCCCTGGCCGTCGTCGTGTTCCAGCTTTTGAACGGCGGCCTCCACCCGTTCCAGGGCGTCCCCCGCACCGGCGCCGACGTGCCGGCGACAAACGGCGAGCGGGTCGCCGCCGGGCTCTACCCCTACGGCGACGACGGCCGGCTGACGCCGCCGCCGTCGAGCCGCTACGACGCCTTCGACCCGACCACGCGGGCGTTCTTCGACCGGGCCTTCGACGGGCCGCCGGACCAGCGGCCGACGGCCGAGGCCTGGCGCGACCACCTGTCGGTGCTGCTCGCCGGCACGCTCCGCCCCTGCGACCGGGACCCCGACCACGCCCGCTACGGTGACGGCCCGTGCGTCGTCTGCCGGCCCGAGCCGCCTTCCGGTCCAGCTCCTGTTCGCGAGCCCTTCCCGGCCTCGCGCGCGCGCACCGGGAAGGCGTCCCAACCGACGACCTCGACGCCGACGTGGAAACCGCCGGCCGCCACGTATGCGCCGAACTCGTACGTTCGTCCAGTCGGCACTCGGAGCTTCGGGGGGTGTGTGCTTCTCCTTCTCGCTGGCGTCCTCGTCGTGTGCCTGGTGGTCTGGCTCATCGTGGGCGCCGCCTCGCCGCGGGACTTCCCGATGGGCCTTGGGTCGGCCGTCGAGTATGGCAACTTGAAGGACACCGAGCGCGCCGTCCGCTTGGCCGACGACCTCGACCAGGGCCTCGACGCCGGCCCGCCCTCGACCCGGCCAGACGACTTCCGCTCCTACTACGCGCCGCTCAACGACGCGCTGGGCTACCCGGGCTGGGACTGGAACCGCTACTACCCGCTCGATCACCTCCAACCGGGCCTGCGGAAACACAGAGACATGGCGTACCTCCACCTCGCGGCGCGGCGGCGACGTGCGATGGAGATGGCCGTCCTGCTGCGCGGCGGCGCGCTTGCGGACGGCTACCAGGACGGGCGGACGCCCCTGATGCTGGCCGCCGCGAACGCCGGGACGCCCGTCGCCCTTCCGAGCGGCGTCGCCGACCTCGTCCTCCGAGCGGGCCGCGCCCTCTCCCGAGACGCCGACGTCTACCTCCAAACGGCCCGGAGCCGTCGAGGCCCGCGCCCCGACACCGTGGCGTCGGCCGGCCTCGACGCGGCCATCTCTCGTCTCGGCCGCGTGCCTCCCTACCGGCACAACGAGGATTACGAGAGCATGGGGGCCATGCCAGGGCAGAAAGCCGTCTTCGAGTTGAGGAGAAATGCGGCCGTCGTCGACCTCCTCCTGCGCTACGGAGCGTCGCCCAACGCGCGTGACGAGTGGAACCGGACGGCCCTCGCCTACGCAGCGTCGGTCGGCAACGAGATCACGGTCCGCCAGCTCCTCGACGCGGGCGCCGACCCGGACGCGGCCGACCTCGCCGGCGTGACGCCGCTCATGATCGCCGCCGACCGGGCCGTCAGCCCGATCTCCGACCAGACGTCTGCGGGGGTCGTCGTCGCCCTCCTCGCCGCGGGAGCCGACCCAGACGCCGCCGACCAGGCGGGCCGGACGGCGGCCGACTACGTCGGCGAGCGGCCTGCGAGTCGCTCCACCAAGCGCGTCCTGTTCGAGGCGCCCGACACGACCGCGCTCGACCGCTCGCTCACGCTCGGCCTCCTCCGCGCGGCCTCTCAGGCACGCGCAGCGGGCCTCCCCCCCCACGTCGCTGAGCTGGCGGCTCCCGCTCCCGTGCTCGCCCCCCCGCCCGCCGCCGACATCGGCGACGGCGGGATGCGGTTTGGCTTCGACCCCGACACGCTCGGCCTCTCGGCGTGGAAGCTCGAGGCGTGGGCCGACGCGGGGCCCGACTCGGCCGTCGCCGTGTCTTGCGAGGGCGTCCCGTCCCAGCGGATCGAGGCCGAGGCCTGGGCCTCCCGAGGGGGCGGGTTCGGGGCGTACCACCCCGAGCGGTCCTTCTACACCGGGCGTGTGTGGAGCGTCCACTTCTCGGGCTGGGAGACCTCGTCGCTGGACTGGCCCTACCGGACAGGCAAGCGCGAGCTCAGCGACTGCCTACGCAGAGTGCAGAACGTGCTGTCTGAAGAGCCCGTGGACGGCGGCGGGACCCGCTACCGCCTCTACGACCTACGCGGCGTCCCGGACCGGTGGCCCCGAATGTCGGTCACCATCGACGTGACGGGGACGGCCCGGCGACCCACGTACCGGTAGGGCCGGGCCAGGAGTCTTCTCTGTGGAGGGAGGAAAGGGAGGAGGCACGGCCTGGGCCCGCAAAAAGGCCGGGGCCGCTGACGCTCGGCGGGGGCCTTTCCTGTAACACAGACTAGACGCCCTCCCCGCCCCCCGCCGATGTCCCAGAGCTTCCAGCACGAAAAGCCGCCTGCCCGCGTCAACCTGTTCCTCGAGGTCGCCAAGGGCGACGCCAAGGAGCGCGTCGAGCTCCCCATGCGGATGCTCGTCATGGGCGACTTTACCAACCGCGAGGACGGCCCGCCGCTCGAGGACCGCGAGGTGATCAACCTCAACAAGGACAACTTCGAGGACGTCCTCCGGTCCCAGGAGCTCCGCGTCAAGACGGCCGTCGACAACACGCTGACCGGCGACGGCGACCTCGCGGTCGACCTCACGTTCGACTCGATGAAGTCGTTCGGCCCGGAGCAGATCGCCAAGCAGGTCCCCGAGCTGTCGCGCCTGATGGCGACCCGGAACCTGCTCCAGGACCTGCGCAACCGCCTGATCTCGGCCGCCGACTTCCGCAAGCAGATCGAGGCCGTCGTCAACGACCCGGCCGCGCGCGAGAAGCTACTCGCCGAGCTCGACAAGGTGATCCAGGAGGACGCCCCGGCCGACGACGCCTAGACCGGCGGCTCTCCCCTAACCCACGACTGCGGCGCTGTCTCGGCGCCCGTTTCTTCCCACTTGACTCCCGCTCCTATGGCCGAGGGCCAGATGCAGACCGACGCCGCCCCGGCCGACACCGTCGAGGCCGAGGGCTCCCTCCTCGACTCCATCCTCGCGAAGGTCGACGTCAAGGCCCCCACGGGCGACGTCCGGATCGACGCGTTCTCCGACGCCGACGCCCTAGCGGGCCAGGACCGGGGCGCCATGGTGTCGGCCGCGCTCCGCGTGTTCGTCGACGCCGTCACCCAGAGCGGCGAGCCGGTCGCCAAGATCGACAAGCACCTGGTGGACAGCCTGGTCGCCGACATCGACGCGACGCTGAGCCGCCAGCTCGACGCGATCCTGCACAGCCCCGAGGTCCAGAAGCTCGAGTCGGCGTGGCGCGGGCTCAAGTTCCTGGTGGACCGGACTGACTTCCGCAAGAACGTCAAGGTCGAGATGCTCAACGTGTCCAAGGACACGCTGCGGGAGTCGTTCGAGGACTCGCCGGAGCTGATCCAGAGCGCGCTCTACCGCCACGTCTACACCAACGCCTACGACCAGCCCGGCGCCGACCCGTACTCGGCCATCGTCTCGAACTACGAGTTCGACGCGTCGCCCCAAGACGTCGCCTTGCTGGGCGACGTCTCGAAGGTGGCGTCCTCGGCCCACGCCCCGTTCCTGGGCGCCGTCGGGCCCCAGTTTTTCGGCAAGGAGGACATGGAGGAGTGGAAGAAGATCCCCGACCTCTCGGCCTACATGGAGCTGACGGACTTCACCAAGTGGAACGCGCTCCGCGACACCGAGGACTCGCGCTATCTCGGGCTCACGTTCCCGCGCTTCCTGCTGAGGCTGCCCTACGGCCAGGACACGGTCCCCGTCAAGTCGTTCAACTACAGCGAGGAGGTCACCGGGGACGACCACGACCGCTACCTCTGGGGCAACTCGTCGTTCGCGTTCGCCAGCAACATGGTCCGCGCCTTCCAGCGCGACGGGTGGAGCGTCCAGATCCGCGGTCCGCAGTCCGGCGGCAAGGTCGACGACCTGCCGGTCCACCTCTACGACGTCGGGAAGGGGAAGCAGGCGAAGATCCCGACCGAGGTCCCGATCTCGGAAACGCTCGAGTTCGAGGCGGCTAACCTGGGGTTCATGCCGCTGTCGCACTACCAGGGCCGCGACTTCGCCGCGTTCTTCTCGGCCAACTCGACCCAGCGCCCCAAGCTCTACGACGACGACGCGGCGACGGCCAACAGCCGGATCAACGCGCGCTTGCCCTACATCTTCCTGGCGTCTCGAATCGCGCACTACCTCAAGGTGTTGCAGCGCGAGAACATCGGGGCGACGAAGGACGCGGGCAAGATCGAGCTCAAGCTCAACACCTGGCTCAAGGGGCTGGTGACCGAGATGGAGAACCCGAGCCAGACCCAGGTCGCGAAGTACCCGCTCAAGGCGGCCGAGGTCAAGGTGGTCGAGCTCGACGACAACCCGGGCTTCTTCCGCGTCCAGACCGCGATCAAGCCCCACTTCCAGATCGAGGGGATGGACATCAGCCTCTCGCTCGTGGGCAAGATGCCCAAGAAATAGCGGGCGCCCTCCCGCTGGCCGACGGCTCGCCTGAGCCCCCGCCGCCCTCCCGTCACGTTCGTTCCGCCCACCCCGACCGGCACCCGCCGGCGAGGGGCCAGGGCTTCCTGTACCGCACCCGCTCCTCAGGAGCACCGCTATGCCCACACCCGTCTACGGATTCATCAACGACGGCGACGTCAAAGGCTCCGTCGAGATCGCCGGCCGCGAAGGGTCCTTCGAGGTTATCGAGATGGACCACGTCGTCCACATCCCGACCGACATCCACTCGGGCCGGTCGTCGGGCGTCCGCCAGCACGGCCGGATGACGGTCCGCTCGGCCATCGACGCGGCCACGCCGTTGCTCTACAAGGCGGTCACGGAGGGCGAGACCTACGACACGGTCAAGTTCAGCTTTTTCCAGATCGACGACACCGGCACCGAGGTCGAGTACTACACCGTCTTGCTGGAGCGCGTGAAGGTGGCCGAGGTCAAGCTCGACGTGCCCAACGTCAAGAACGTCGAGAAGGAGCACTACCCGCACATGGCCGAGTACAGCTTCGTCTACGGCAGCATCACCTGGACCTGGACCGACGGCGCCATCGAGCACACCGACGACTGGGTGGCCGCCCGCTAGCACCGGGAGGGATGCGGGATGAAGGGATGCGGACTGCTGCGTCCCGCTCCCTCCATCCCTCTCCACACCTCCACCCCTCCCCATGGCAATCCGCCTGGCGCTGTTCGACGTGTTGGAAGGCCGGTTCGGCGGGACGACGCCCGTCGCGACGGTCTCCCAGGACGAGCACCGCACGTTCAGCATCGTCGGCAACCTCCGGCGGCTGCTCAACACGCGGCAGGGGTCGGTCCCGCACCTCCCGGGGTACGGCTTGCCGGACCTCTCGACGATCCGCCGCGACGGCGACTACGACGGGCTCCGCCAGGCCATCCGCCAGGCCGTGATCGACTACGAGCCCCGGCTCGCCCACGTCCGCGTCGAGCCGACCGAGGCCGATCCGTACACGATGCGGGTCACGTTCGTGATCTCCGGCGACGTCGAGCAGGGCCGTCGGATCCGGCTCGAAACCACGTTCGGCTCCCAAGAACTGACGGCCGTCCACCCGACCGGCTAGCGCCGGCCCCCCATGCTGCACCGCCACTACGAGAGCGAGCTCCGCTACTTCCGCGAGGGAGGGGCCGCCTTCGCGGAGGCGCACCCCGAGCAGGCGCGGATGCTCCGGCTCGACGCGCTCGAGGACCGCGACCCCTACGTCGAGCGGCTGATCGAGGGCGTCGCCTTCCTGTCGGCCCGCGTCCAGGAGCGCCTCGACGACGACCTTCCCGAGTACACGCAGCGGTTGGTGGGGCTCCTGTACCCGCACTTCCTGACGCCCTTCCCGTCGTGCTGCCTCCTGGCGTTCGACCCGAAGCCGGGGCTGGTGCAGGAGACGATGACGCTGCCGCGCGGCGTCGAGGTGATGACGGCGCCGGTCGGGCCGGAGCGTGTGCCGTGCCGGTTCCGGACGGCGCAGGAGGTCCGGCTCCACCCGCTCGCGGTCGAGTCCGCCGAGCTCCGCTACGACGCCGACGAGACGAGCCGGCTCCGCGTCGTGTTCGGCCTGAGCAAGGGGGCGACGCTGGAGTCCCTCGACCTGGGGCGCTTGCGGCTCCACCTCCACGCCGAGGGGCCGGTCGCCTCGACGGCCCACCTTATGCTGACGCGCCACGTGACGCGCGTCGAGGCCCGCACCGGCGACGACCTCGCGACGCGACCCGGCGAGGGCGCCCCGCCCGACGTCGTGCTCCGCGGGCAGACCGCCGTCCAGCCCGCCGGCTTGGGCCCCGAGGACGCGCTGCTGCCCCACGGCGACGCCCTGCCGTCCGGCCTGCGGCTGCTGCAGGAGATGCTGCTGTACCGCCGCAAGTTCTGGCAGGTCGACCTCGTCGGGCTCGACGCGCTCGTCGAGGCCGCGCCGTCGGCGACCCGGTTCGCCGTCGACGTGGTGTTCGACCGGGCGTATCCCGAGGACCGGCCGCTCAAGGCCGAGCACGTCCGGCTCCACTGCACGCCGGCCGTCAACCTGTTCGACCACGACGCCGAGCCGACGCGCGCGGAGCACACCTGGGCCGAGCAGCGCGTCGTCCCGAGCCTGCGCCACCGCGAGAGCATCGAAGCGTACGACGTGACGAGCGTCGTCGGCACCGAGCAGGGGACGGCCCGGCAGCGGACCTACGCGCGCTCGTTCGGGCTTTCCGCCGGCCCCGGGGCGGGCTCGGGACAGGTGGCCGAGCGGTCGTACGACGTGCTCCGCCGGCCCGGCTCGGGCCCGGCCCACGACCTGACCCTCCTGCTCGCGAGCCCCGACCTCGACGCGGGCGCGGCCTTGCCCGAGACGCTGTCGGTGGGGCTCCGCTGCACGAACGGGTCGCTCCCGTACCAGGCGCTCCAGCCGGGCATGGTGAGCCGCGTCTCGCCGAGCGCGCCTCAGGTCGCGACCGTTCAGAACCTCGACCGGCCGTCGCTCACGCGGCGCCCGCCGCTCGACCGGCACCCGGACCTGCTGTGGGCGCTCCTGGCGCACTGGTCGTTCAGCCACGGCTCCGTGGCCACACGTGACGCGCTCACCGGCGTGCTCGGCCTGTACGACTGGGCGGACACCGAGGCCAGCCGTCGCCGGCGGCGCGGGATCCAGGCCGTCCGCTGGGAGCCGGCCGAGGTGATGCGGCGAGGGGCCGTCCGCCGGGGCGCCCACGTCACGATCGACATCGCCGACGGCCACTTCGCCGACGACGGCGACCTCGCCCTGTTCGGGCTGGTGCTCAGCGAGTTCCTGTCGCTCTACGCGACGCTCAACGCGTTCGTCCACCTGACCATCGAGACGGTCCCCTCGGGGCGGACGATGACGTGGACGCCCGACCGCGGCCAGCGCCCCCTCGTATGACGCGGCTCGCTCCCGAAGAACAGGGCCCGGACGACCGCACCACGCGGCCGGACGAGACCCTGCGCCGGTTGGAGGCCGAGGGCCATCGGTTCGAGTTTTTCCAGGCCGTCCGTCTGCTGGCGGCGGCGCGCGGCGGGCCGCACACGGTCGGCGGGCCGTCGCCGTCGGCGGAGGCCGTGCGCATCCGCCCGGACGCGGCCAACGTGTTCCCGGCGTCCGACGTCCGCCACGTGCGAGCGGGCGCGGCCGGCGAGCCGGTGTCGGTCGAGGTCGGCTTCGGGGGCCTGTTCGGCGTCGACGCGGCGTTGCCGAGCGCCTTCCACGAGCACGTCGCCTCGCGCGAGGAGTGGACGCATCCGCTCCGCGACTTTCTCGACCTGCTCGGCCACCGGACGTACGCCCAGCTCTGGCGGGCGTGGGCGCGGTACCGGCCCGAGGTGCGGCCCGCCGTCGGCCGGGCGGACGTGCACGCGGCGCGGGCGGCGGCGCTGACCGGGGTCGGGACGACGGACGACGCGCCGATCGCGGCGCGTGAGCTGCTGCCGCTGGCGGCCCGGCTCTCGGCGTGGACGCGCAACGCGGAGGGGCTGCGGGCGCTGCTGGAGCACGCGACCGGGCTGGCGGTCGGCGTCTTGGAGAACGTGCCGCGGCGGGTCCGCCTGGGCGACCGGCCTGGGCTGGGCGCCGCCCGTCTGGGGATCGACGCCGTCGTCGGCGAGCACCTCTACGACGAGTCCGGCATGTTCCGGGTCGAGCTCGGTCCGCTGGGGCGCGAGGCATTCCGCGACCTGCTGCCCGGCCGGGGCGGCGCGTCACGCGTGGCCGCGCTCGTCCGCCTTTACACGTCCGACGCGCTCGACTACGACGTCGACCTGCTGCTCCGCTCGGCCGAGGCGCTACCGCTCCAGCTCGGTGACGACGAGAGCGCTCAGCTCGGCCGCAACGCCCAGGTCGGCACGCCCCGGACGCCGCTCGTCCGCCGCCGCGTCCGCTACGCCCTCGCTGCCTGACGCCGTGACTGTGAGCGCTCCTCGTTCCCTCTCCTTCCCCTCCGCCCTCTCCACCCTCTCCACCCCCAGAAGGGGCGGAGGGCCCACGCTCTCATGATCTCGAAAGACGTCAAGCGCCTGCTCCTCAAGCTCAACGACGCCATGACGCGGGCCCTCGAGGGTGCCGCCGGGCTGGCCGTCGGCCGCGGCCACTACGAGGTGACCGTCGAGCACCTGCTGCTGAAGCTCTTGGAGGACGGCACCGGCGACGCGGCGCTCGCGCTGTCGCGCCTGGGCGCCGAGCCCGGCCGCGTCGGCAAGGCGCTGACGGCGACCGTCGAGGCGTACCGGACCGGCAACGCCGGGCGGCCCGCGTTCTCGCCGCTGCTGCTCGAGCTGATCGAGCGGGCCTGGGTGGCCGGGTCGGTCCACCACGGGCTGGCGGAGGTCCGCTCGGGCGCGTTCCTGGAGGCGTTCCTGGAGGCCGACGCCTTCGCCACGTCGCCCGTGCGCGAGGCCATGAGCCCAGCGCGGGCCGACGACCTACGCGACCGGTTTTTTGACCTGGTCGAGGGCTCGGACGAGAACCGGGCGGCGCGGCGGGGCGGACGGTCGCCCGACGCGGGCGGTGGCGAGGGCGAGACGGCGCTCGACCTCTACACCCACTCGATGACGCACCAGGCCCGCGACGGCGCCATCGACCCCGTGTTCGGGCGCGACCGCGAGATCCGCCAGGTCATCGACGTGCTGTCGCGGCGGCGCAAGAACAACCCGATCCTGGTCGGCGAGGCCGGCGTCGGCAAGACGGCCGTGGTCGAGGGGCTGGCGCTGCGGATCGCGGCCGGCGACGTGCCCGAGAGCCTGCGGGAGGCCGAGATCGCCGCGCTCGACCTGGGCGCGCTCCAGGCCGGCGCCGGCGTCAAGGGCGAGTTCGAGGCCCGCATGAAGGCCGTCATCGACGCCGTCAAGGACGCGCCCAAGCCGACCATCTTGTTTATCGACGAGGCCCACACGCTCGTCGGCGCGGGCGGCGCGGCGGGGACCGGCGACGCGGCCAACCTGCTCAAGCCGGCGCTCGCGCGCGGCGAGCTCCGGTCGGTCGCGGCCACGACGTGGAGCGAGTACAAGCGCCACATCGAGAAGGACCCGGCCCTCGCAAGGCGCTTTCAAATGGTCAAGGTCGACGAGCCCGACGTCGAGACGGCCGTCGTGATGATGCGCGGCGTCCGCGACCGTTATGAGACGCACCACCGCGTCCAGATCACCGACGCCGCCGTCCGCGCGGCGGTCGAGCTGTCGGACCGATACCTCTCGGGCCGCCAGCTCCCCGACAAGTCGGTCGACCTGCTCGACACCGCCAGCGCCCGCGTCAAGATGTCCCAGGACGCGACGCCGGCGGCCCTGGACGACCTTGGCCGCCGGCTCCACGAGGTCGAGACCGAGATCGCCGCCGTCCAACGTGACGCCTCGGCCGGGCTCGGGACGAGCGAGGGCGTGGCCGACCTCGACGCCGAGCGGGACCGGCTCATCAAAGAGCGTCAAGCGCTCGACGCGCGGTGGCAGGACGAGCAGGTGCTGGCGCGCGAGCTCGAGGCCGCTCGGAAAGCAGCGGCTGGGGCCGGCGGCGACGCGCCCGACGGCGTCCGCGACCTACACGCCCGGCTCGACGCGATGCAGCACGACGCCGGCCCGCTCGTCCACGCCGAGGTCGGCCCGCGCGTCGTGGCCGAGGTCATCGCCGACTGGACCGGCATCCCCATCGGCGACATGGTCAAGGACGAGGCCCAGATGCTCCTGGAGCTCGAGGCCCGCTTGACCGAGCGGATCCGCGGCCAGGACGGCGCCCTTGAAGAGATCGCGGACGCCATCCGCACGGCCAAGGCGGGGATGCGCAAGCAGGACGCCCCCATCGGCGTGTTCCTCTTGGTCGGCCCGAGCGGCGTCGGCAAGACGGAGACGGCGCGGGCGTTGGCGGAGCTGCTGTTCGGCGGCGAGCGGTTCCTGGTCTCGATCAACATGAGCGAGTACCAGGAGAGCCACACCACGAGCCAGCTCAAGGGCGCGCCCCCGGGCTACGTCGGCTACGGCGAGGGCGGCGTGCTGACCGAGGCGGTCCGCCAGCGGCCGTACTCGGTGGTCTTGCTCGACGAGGTCGAGAAGGCCCACATCGACGTGATGGAGATGTTCTACCAGGTCCTCGACCGGGGCATCCTGCGCGACGGCGAGGGCCGCGAGGTCGACTTCTCGAACACCGTCATCCTGTGCACCTCGAACGTCGGCAGCGCGCTGGTCCAACAGGCGTCGATGGCCGAGGAGGCGCCCGCGCTCGACGAGCTCCGCGCCTTGATCCACGAGCCGCTGGCGACCCACTTCCAGCCGGCGCTGCTGGGGCGGATGAACGTGGTCCCGTTCCTCAGCCTGGACCGCGACGCGATGGGCGCCATCGCCCGGCTCAAACTGGACAAGGTCAACCGGCGGCTGGAGGACGCCCACGGCATCCGGTTCACGTTCTCCGACGAGGTCGTCGAGCGGATCGCCGACCGCTGCACGACGATCGACGCGGGCGCCCGCAACATCGACGCGATCATCGACCGGACCGTGCTGCCGGCCGCCAGCCGCGCGCTCCTGTCGCGCCTGGCCGACGAGAACCTGCCGGCCGCGCTCGTGCTCGGCATCGACGACCAAGGCAACTTCACGTACACCTTCCTCGACTCGGGCGAGACCGCCTCCGCCGCGCCCACCGCGAACCCGCTCGGCGACGGCGCAGCCGGGTCCAGTCCCCAACTCGGCGCCCTCCCGACCGAGCCCGGCGACACCCAGGCCAGCGAGAGGCCGACGGCGGACGCCCGTCCGTCCGATGCTCCCGCAACCGCCGAGGATGCGATCGAGGACGTCGACCTGGCGGATGATGCCGAGCCCACCCCCTAAACCCCCATGAACCACCGCATCGCCCGTCACGAGTTCGCGTGCAGCGCCGTCTCCAGCGCGCTCCGGGTCGTGAGGTTCGTGGGCACCGAGGCCATCTCGCAGCCCTACCGCTTCGAGATCGAACTGGTCTCGGACGACCCCGAGATCGACTTCTCGGACGTCATCGATCAGCCCGCCACACTGACGATGTACCGGGGCGACGCCCCGTCGGAGGTCGACGGCATCGTGACCTCACTCCAGCAACTCCACCAGACGGGCAAGCAGTCCGAGTTCCGCTACGGCTACCGGGCGGTCTTGGAGCCCCGCCTGTCGCGGCTCACGTTCTCGATGCAGAGCCGCGTGTTCCAGAACCGCACGGTCGAGGAGATCGTCGCCCAGATCCTGGACGAGGCGGGCGTCGATGTCGAGTTCGACCTGACGGACAGCTCCGCGCTCCGCGAATACACGACGCAGTACAAGGAGACCGACCTCGCGTTCGTGCAGCGGCTCCTGGAGTTCGAGGGCATCCGCTACTCGTTCCGCCACGAGGGCGGCGCCGAGACGCTCGTCGTCAGCGACGACGCCAAGGCCGCCGCGCCCATCGAGGGCGACGCCGAGATCCCGTACAGCCACGCCGACGGCCTCCGCCCCACCGACAGCCTGGAGACGATCCGCGACTTCGTCCTCGAGCAGCGCTTGGTGACGGGCAAGACGCGCGTCAAGGACTACAACTACCGCACGCCTGGGGCGGACGTGTTCTCGGAGAACGAGCTGGAGGCCAAAGGGTCCACCGGCGTCCACTCGGACTACGGCGTCCACGCCAAGGACACGGACGCGGCCGACCGCCTCTCGAAGATCCGTGCCGAGGAGATCGAGAGCACGCGCGTCACGGCGACGGGCACCGGCGACTGCCTCCGCTTCCGGGCCGGCCAGACGTTCTCGATCCGTGACCACTACCGCGACGGCCTCAACCAGTCGTACCTCTTGACCGCTGTCCAGCACGCCGGCGCCCAGCCCGACGCGGCCGAAGCCGCGCTCGCCGAGGAGGCGCTGTCGGACTACTCGAACGCTTTCTCGTGCGTCCCGGCCTCGGCGCCGTACCGGCCGCCGCGTGTGACGCCGGAGCCCAAGCTGCCGGGCGTGATGACGGCGAAGGTGGAGAGCGGCGGCGGCGACTACGCCTACATCGACGACGAGGGCCGCTACCGAGTCAAGATGCCGTTCGATCTCGCGGACGCACAGAAGGGCGGCGCGTCGAAGCCGATCCGCCTCGCCCAGCCCTACTCCGGGGCGGGGTACGGGATGCACTTCCCCGTCCACGCCGACGCCGAGATGGTGTTCGCGTGCGTGGACGGAAACGTGGACCGCCCCCTCGGGCTCTCGACCGTCCCGAACCCGTCCCAGGGGTCGCCGGTGACGAGTGCGAACAAGACGAAGAACTCGATCATCACGGCCTCGGACAACCGGATCGAGATCGAGGACGAGAAGGGGAGCGAACGCATCAAGCTCTCGTCTCCGCATCAGAACAGCGTGATCCAGATCGGGTCCCCGAACTGCCCCCTGGATGGCATTGCCACGACGACGAACGGGATCGTTGGGATCCACGGCGCGTCGGGGGTTTACCTGAACGCCTTCGGCTCCCTCACCGATACGAACTGGTCTGGGACGCTCGCTGGTGGAGTGGTCGGCGGAGCCGCCTTCATCATCGGGCAAGCTGTGGCTCGTCGGGCCGGCAACTTCAAAGCGTTCGCGGGAGTGCAGGCTGCGATGGCCGTAGCCAAGGGAGCCTCGTTCGTGGCCCCGATTCTACTAGGCGAAGCGCTGCCAGGCATCACGATGGCCGCTCCCGGCCACGTGCGGATGGCGACGAACAACTCGATTCAGGGTGTCGCTCTCGCCGGCGTCTCGTTTCTGACAGCTGCCACGACTGAAGTTGTCGCAGGGCTAGGTGTCAGCATCGCATCCGGAACCGGAATCAATCTCTTTGCTGCAAATGACGCCTTGAGAGCAGTTGCACAGCGAGGAAATGTCACAATACAGTCCATTCTCGCCGGAATCAGTGCGGAAGCCCTCGAAGACGTCTCACTTCTGTCCACTGCCGGGGATGTGAAGATTAAAGCTGAGGCCGGACTCAAAGACGTTTTTGTAAATGCGGGACAGCACATCGTAAGCGAGTCTGGGAAGGATATAATATCAAAAACCGGCCAAGACCACACCGTTTTTGCAGGGAGAAACGCGCGAACTACAGCTAAAGATCAGATCTCTATCGTATGCGGAAAATCCGAAATCGTTCTAACGAGCGACGGTAAAATTACCCTTAAGTCAGGATCTAGCACAATTAAAATATCTGGTTCTGAGATAGCTATAAACAAAGGAACAAATTCTGAACTAAAAATATCCTCCAACGGCATATTTGGAAAAGGGCTGAACACGGAATTCGAGGCGATGACTTCTGCGAAGCTCAAAGCAAATGGTAGTGTTGCGTTGGAGTCTTCGGCTCTTGCGAAGATTGTCGCGAATCTTATCACCGCGGGGTCCTGATGCCTAAGCCCACCGCTCAGCTCGCTGACAATGCCATGCACGGCCCCCCCACGATGGGGCCGGGCTGCCCGACGGTCCTCATCGCGAACCGCCCCGCGTGGCGCGTCGGCGACCAGCACACGTGCCCGATGGTCAACGCCCCGCCGCCAGCCGGACCGGGCACGCCGCACGGCCCCGGCATGACGATCCCGCCCGGCGCGATCACCGTCCTCATCGGCGGCAAGCCCGCCGCGTGCCTCGGGGACAAGGTGATGGAGCCCGGGGCCGTCGTCCCGCTCCCGCCGGCCAACCCGATCTTGATGGGGGCCCCGACGGTGCTGATGTAAGCCGTGGCGCTTCCCTCTCCCCGCCTCCGGGTCGACGTCGCGACGGGCGCGACGCACCTCGACGCCGTCGACCTCGTCCTTCCCGGGCCGATCCCCCTCGTCCTCTCGCGGCACTACGCCAGCTCGGCCACCCCTGGGCTCGTCACCTCGTCGCTGGGTCTGGGCTGGCGCCTCGGCCTCGACATCGAGCTTGCGATCGGCGACGACCGGATTGCGTGCCACGGCGGGCCGTTCGACGGCGCCGCGTTCGTCCCGCTCGCGGTGGGGCGTGCGGCGGTCCAAGACGCGACGGGCCTCACCCTCGAGCACCTGAGCGACGCCTACCTCCTCTCCGCCAGCCCCAAGCGCCAGCTCGTGTTTCTGAAGCGCCACGCCCAAGGCGACCGGGTGCCGCTCGCGGCCATTCGCGACGGCGTGGGGCGGGCCTTGACCCTCGACCGGCGCGACGGGCGCATCATCGCGGTGCGAGAGCCGCTCGGACGCGTGCTCCGCTTCACGTCTCGTGGCGACGCCGTCGAAGCCATCGACTTGGTCGCACCCGGAGAGCCGCCGGTCTCCGTGGCCCGGTACGACTATGCCGGGGGGCGCCTCCGCTCCGCGGCAGGACCGGACGGCCGCGCGGAGCGGTTCGAGACTGACGGCGGCTACCTGACCACGGCGTCCGACCGGGCCGGCGTCCGGACGTACGCGCAGTATGCCGACGACGGCCGGTGCCTCGCGCTGTGGCGCGACGGCGGCGAAGCGGTCCACCTCGCCTACGACGACCTCCGCCAGGCGACGCGCGTGCTCGACGCCTCGGGGCGACAGACGATCTACCGGCACGTCGCCGGGAAGCAGGTGCTGGAGCGGGTCGACCCGGGCGGCGCGGCCCACACCTTCTACTACGACGAAGCGAGCCGCCTGATCGGCCACGGCGACGCCGCCGGCGTGCCCACGTTCCAGCGCCTCGACCCGAAAAAGAACCGCCTCGCCCATCTCCACCGCGAGGAGCGCGTCGCGTTCGTGCAGTACGGCGAGAACGGGCTGGCGGAGTCGGCCGAGGACGCGTTCGGAAACGTGTGCAGCTTCCGCTGGGACGAGACGCACGGGCTCGCCGGCGTCGCGGGCCCGGACGGCGAGGCGTGGAGGATCGCCCGCGACGACCTAGGGCGGGTGACCGAGGTCGCCAGCCCGGAGGGCCGCGCGGCCCGGCTGGCGTGGGAACGGAACCGCCTGACCGTGGAGGACGCGGAGGGAACGCGCTGGCGAGAGACGACGGATGCGCGGGGGCGACGCGTCGAGCGCGTGGACCGGTCGGGGCGCCGCGAGACCCGTCGCTACGGACCGGACGGCCACCTCGCTGAGGTCCGCATCGGCGACTACGCCGTCGAGACCTTGTTCGACACCGACGGACGCCTCGTCGGCACCGCCGACTCCGAGCGCCGGCGTCTCCGCATCGACCGCGACGCCGCCGGGCGGATCACGCGGGAGACGAACGCGGACGGCACGACGGTCCAGATCGAGCGCGACGCCCTCGGCCGGATCGTCGCCGCGCACGGCGGGCAGGGCGAGCCGCTCCGACTTGGCTACGACGCGGACGGACGCCTCACGTCCCTCAGAGGCCGGGTCCAGGCGACTTACCTCTACGACGGGGGCGACACGACGGTGCGCGACGCCGGCGGCGAGCGGCGCTACACCTACGCCGGAGACCTCGTGGAGTGGGCGCGGGCCGACGGCGAGACCGAGGCTTTCCAGTTTGGGCCGTCGGGTCACCTGTTCTCGTGGGAGCACACACGCGGCCGGGAGATGCTCGGGTCGGTCTACCCGGAGTTCGACGCCTCCGGTCGGCTCAGCGCGTTGTTCGGCGAGAGGGGGGAAGGGGCGTCGGCCGTCGACGTCGAGGCGCGGCTCGTCTACGACCGCGACGGCGCCCTCACCGAGATCCACGACGCCGCAGGGGTGGCCGTTCAGATTGAGCTCGACGCGCTCGGACGCCCGGCCGAGCTGGCGGGGTACGACGCCTCCGTCGGCCTGGCCTACGACGCCGCGGGCCGCCTCCGCTCGGTCCGAGTCGAGGACCGCACGGTCGAGCTGGCGTACGACGCGCTCGACCGCGTCGCCGCCGTCCGGCACGGCGAGACGACGACCGACTTCCGCACCGACGAGCGGGCCGTCGTCACGGAGCGCGTCGCCCAGCGGACGTCCGTGCCGTCGGCCAAAGCGGAGGACGCGTCAGGCCCGGGCCCGTGGGTACGTCCCGACCCCGAACCCGCCGCCAGCTCGCTGTCGGTCCGCGCCGAGCGCCGGGGCGTGCTCCTCCTCGCCCACCTCGGGCCGCTCGCGATCCCGATCTGGGTCGGGGCCGAGTGCCGCTGCCCGCGCGTGTCGGCGACGGCCCAGCGCCTTGCCTGCGCCGTCCGTGGCCCCGAGGCTGTGCTTCCGCCCATCGCCGAGGGCGAGGCGCTTCTCGAACTCTGGGCTCCAGATCTGCACCGGGACCTCCGGCTCGACCACACCGCCGTCCCTCGCGCCCGCGACCTCGGGCTCGTGGGAGACCTGTTGGACGCCTTCTTTCTCGACGCCTCCCACCTCGACGTCGTTCCCTCGGCGGCGGGCGCCGTACCGAGCCACCAGCCCGACGCTGCGCGCGACCCCAACGACGCGCTGACCGGTCCGCACCGGCGAGGGTGGTTCCGCCCGGCCCCGTGGCGCGAGCGCTCGGCCCGAGCCCTCTTTCCTCCTCCCGACCTTCTCGCCCCCGACGGATCGCCGAGCGCGCGTGACGTGATCGACTTCCTGCGCCGTCATGTCTAAGACGTCTCTCCCACTCGGTCCGGAAGCCGACCTCGACGGCGCGGACCTTACCCGGTCCGACCTGAGGGGCTTGTCTCTCGAAGATGCCTCGCTCGCCGGCGCGGACCTGCGCGGCCTCGACCTCCGGACGACCGACCTCACCGGAGCGGTCCTCATCGACGCCTGGCTCGACGGCGCCGACCTGAGCGGTCTCACGCTCGACGGCGCGCTCCTCAGCCGGGCCCGCCTCACCGGCGCCGACCTGACCGCCACGACCTTCGAGGGGTGTCTGCTCGACGACGTCGCGTTCGGCGACGCCACGATGAGGGGGACGGCGATCCTCGAGTGCGACGCCAGCCGGGCGCAGTTCCGAGGCGCCGACCTCCGCCGCGCGCGCATCAACGCGACGCTCCTCGAAAACGCCGACCTCGCCGGATGCGACCTGACGGGTGCCGACCTGCAAGAAGCCGTCGGGCTGGGGGCGGACTTTACGCGCGCGCGCCTGTGCGACGCCGACCTGCGGACGGCCGTGCTGCGAGGGGCGAGCTTGGTCGAGGCCGACTGCTCGCGCGCCGTGCTCTCGGGCGCCATCCTCGAACGGGCCGTTGCGACGAACGCCACGTTCACGTCGGCGACGCTCGTGACCACGTTCGCGCGTCAGGCCGACCTTTCGGGCGCGGACTTTACCGGCGCCAAGCTCTCGGTCGGCACGTTCGAGCGGGCGACGCTGCGGGGCGCCCTCTTCGCCGCGACGATCGCCGACTACGGGGTGTTCGAGTTCGCCGACCTCCGCGACGTGCGGTGGGCCGAGTCGCAGATGCACTTCGCCAACCTCGTCGGGGCGGACCTCCGCGGCGCCGAGGCGCGCACGACCAGCTTCTACGCGGCCGACTTCCACTGGGCGCTCCTCACCGGCTTCCGGCCCGACGGCTGTGACCTCGACGACGCCCGGATGCCGGCTCCGACCTCGGTCCGCTACGGGGCCAACGCGCGCGCGCCGATCGTGCCCCCGAAGCCACTCTACCGCGAACCGGTCACGCCGAGCGACCTCCGGGCACGCCTCGCGGACGCCCCGCCGCGCCTCGCCGCTCGCTGACATGGACATCCGCAACGAGACTCCGTTTGCGCACAGCCTCGCCATCGGGCTGGGGCCGGACCGCGAGCCGCACCTTGGCGTGGTGCTGAAGGCGACCTACCGGATTCCCGACCGCCTCGACGGCACGCCCGAGATCGCCGACGCCCAGATTCCGGTCGAGGGCGGCGACGAGTTCTACCGGGGCGATGTGACCGGCAGCGTCCGCACCGAGGCCGACAACGTCGTCTTCAAGCCTCGCGCCGACATTGTCCTCGTCGGCACGGCGTACGCGCCGCGGGGGGCGCCCGTCCGCCAGCTCGACGCGGGGCTCCGCGTGGGCACGACGGAGCAGGTCGTCCGCGTGTTCGGCGACCGGCGCTGGGTCTTCCCGACGCGCCTCGCCGTCGTCCCGGTGATCTCCGAGGCCGAGCGGTTCGTGGCGATGCCGCTCGTGTACGAGCGCGCCTACGGGGGCTTCGACCCCAAGGGCAAGGCGTGGTGCGACCAGAACTACATCGGCCGCGGCGTGATCGGGCAGAGGACGCGCGAGTCGGTCGACGGCCGCCTGCTCCCCAACCTCGAAGACCCCCGCACGCTGATCCGGTCCTGGGACGACCGTCCGGAACCGGTCGGGTTCGGGTTCTACGGCAAAAGCTGGAAGCCGCGTGCCGAGCTCACGGGATACGACGTCGACCATCTCGACCCGGACTTCGGGCTGGCCGCCGACTTCGACCACGGCTTCTTTAACGGGGCGCACCCTGCCCTCCAGGTGGGCTACCTCCGGGGCGACGAGGCCGTCGACCTCCTGAACGTCACGCCCGACGGGCGCCGGCGGTTCGCGCTCCCCGGCCTCCGCCCGACGATGGCGCTCGACGTCTACACGTCCCCGCTCGGAGACGACGACGACCCGGCCACGCACCCGACGCAGCCGGTCCCTCTCGCTCCCGTCCTCGACACCCTCGTGTTCTTCCCCGACGACGGCGTGTTCACGCTCGTCTGGCGCGCGAGCCGTCCGGTGCCCCGCGATCTGGACGCGGCCCTCCGCCGCGTCGCCGCCGTCCGGATCGGGTTGGCGACGCCGACGGCGGCGTAGCCGCGGTGGCCCATGCGGGTTGGCAACTCAGGGTGATCGGTGCGGGCTCTGTTTTCGGTGTATAGGGACAGCCGGCCGCGTCATCTTGCGGGGGTCCCCTCTCCACTCCCATGCCCAAGTCCCCGACCGTCGGTTTCCAGATCACGTCCGACCCCGACCGCACGACGGCCACGGCGCCGACCGGCGGCGCGACCGAGCGCGAGCGCGGCGGCGCGTTCCGCCTCACCCTCGTCTCCGACCTCGACCCCCAAGCCGCCCCGCCCGACTGGGCCGAGGGCGACCGCGTCTGGGACGTCGACGCCAACACGTTCGCCGAGCGGATGCGCGAGCACGGGCCCCGGCTCGAGGTGGCCGTGCCGGGCTTGGACGGCGAGCGCCTCTCGCTGGCGTGGACGGCCGACGCGCTCGACGCCTTCACACCGGCTGGCCTCGTGTCCCGCATCCCCGCGCTCGCGGCGGCGGCCCAGGCGCAGGCGGCACTCGACGAAGCGAGCCACGGCGGGCTGAGCCTCGACGCGCTGCGCGAGCGCTTGCGCCAGGCCGGCGTCGCCGGCGCCGACGACTTGGCGGCAGCCGTCGCCGCTCGGCCGTCCGGGTCTCTGTCGCAGCCCGCCGGCGACAGCGCGCTCGACGCCCTGCTCGGGATGGTCGCCCTCGACCCCGACGACCCGTCGCCGCCGACGAACCCGCTTCTCGATGCCCTCGTCGGCGCGTCGTCCGAGCCGAGCGACGTCGACCGGGCGGCGGCCACACGCGTCGCGGCGGACGTCGCGGGCCAGCTGCGGCGGACGCTGGCGGCCATCGTCGAGCACCCGGACGTGCGGCGGGCCGAGGCGGCGTGGCGCGGGCTCAAGCTGTTGGTGGACCGGTTGGCGTTCCGCAAGGGTGCGCGGCTGTCGGTACTGGCCGCGCCCAAGGCGTCGCTCGCCCAGGCCGTCCACCATCAGGTGCTGCTAGCCGAGTACGCCCACGGTCTCGACAAAACGCCGCTCGCCGCCGTCGTGCTCGACCACGCCGTCGAGACGACCTCGGCCGACCTCGCCGCCTTGGGCGACGTGGCGGCGTCCGGCGCCAGCTTGCAGGTGCCCGTCGTCGTGAGCGCGGCGCCGGCCTTTTTCGGGCTCGACGCGCCGACCGACTTTTCGCGCCTGCCGCCTGCCGTGGCGCTCCTCCAGCAGCCTGAGTACGCCGCCTTCCGCTCGCTCCGCACGCGGCCCGACGCCGCGTTCCTGACGCTCGCCGTCCCGCCGTTCCTGCTCCGCCACGCCTACGGGCCCGAGCACCCCGACAAGGCTCACGGCGTCGAGGGCGGCGACCGGCTGTGGGGCGGCGGCGCGCTGCTGGTCGGGCTGGCGATGGCCGCCGCCCACCGCGAGCGCGGCTGGCCGACGGCGGCGGGCGGCCAGACCGTGGCCGACCTGCCCGTCCGCGCGACGCGGATGGGGGCGATGCCGCTGGCGGCGGCCTTCGGCGAGAGCGTCCTCAACGACCTCGCGCGGGCCGGGGTGCTCGCGTTCTCGGGCCCGCTCCGCACCGACCGCGCCGTGCTCGGACCTCCCGCGACGGCCGCCGTGGTCGACGCCTCGGACGAGGCCCGGGCGCGCGCCAGCCTGCCGGCCGCCGTGTTCACCGCGCTCGCGTCGCACCGCGCCCTCACGATCGGGCCGGCCTGCGCCGGGCTGGCGCCGGAGGCCGCCATCGCCGAGATCGACCGCCGCTTCCGCGCCTTCGTCCGCGGCGACGGCGGGCCGGTCGAGGACGACGCCGTGACGGTTCAGCACCTCGACGAGCACGACACGGCGGCCTCGCGGACGTACGGCGTCCGCCTGCGGCCCCCGCGCGCAGTGCTGCCCCACCCGGTCGGCGTCGTGTTCGGCGTCGAGGTCCCGAACGCGTCCGCGGAGCCGGCCGATGCCGGTTGAGCCCCGCCCCTCGGTCGCGCCGCCTCCCCTCCGGGTCGAGGCGGCCGGCCAGGTGTGGACGTTCGACCGCCCGTTCACCGTCGGCCGCGACGCCGGCTGCGACGTGGCCCTGGTGGAGGAGGCGCGCGTCAGCCGTCGCCACCTCGAGATCGTGCCGGCCGAGGGCGGGTGGTGGATTGCAGACCTCGGCAGCGCCAACGGCACGCTCGTCGACGGTGAGCGCATCGACCGGGTCCGCGTCGAGGGCGCGCAGGAGGTCGAGGTGGGGGAGGGGGGCCCGTTGGTTCGGTTCGCGGTGGCCACGCCCGCCCAGGCGGAGAGCCCCGCTCCGCTCCCACCGGCCCCCGAGTCTCCGCCTCCGGCCGTGGGCGACGATCCATTCCGTCCGCTTGGCGTCGCGGTCGGCGACCCGGCGGGGCCAGGGCCAAGTACGGACACTGTGCATGGCGCCCCGGTCGATTCGGTCCCTACCGACTCGGGGTTGGCAACCGGCGACGGTGCCGCTCCACCGACCGGCCCCGGCGCGCCCGCCGACGCGGTCTCGTACGACGCCGTCGTCGACCGTTACTTCGGCGGCGACGCCGACGACGAGCACGTCGGCGAACGGACGCGGTTTATCCGCCGGGCCTACGACGACCTCCAGCAGGCCCAGGCCGAGGTCCAGCAGAAAGAGCGCTCGCGGTATCGGAGCGTCGTCGTGGGCGTCCTGATGGTGAGCGTGGTCGCCATCGGCTACGCCGGCTACCTCCAGTACAAGATCACGCTGCTGCGGGCCGAGGGGCAGGCCCTGTTCGAGGAGCTCCGCACCTACGAGATCGCCGTGGCCGACCAAGTCCAGGCGGTCCAGGCCCAGATCGACGCCGACCCCGCCCGCGCCGACAGCCTGACCGTGGACCTCGAGCGGGCGCGCCAGGCCCGCCAGCGGACGGCCGCCCGCTACGACCAGTTTGTCCGCCGGCTGGGCGTCTACGACGGGCTCTCGTCCGAGGAGGAGGCCATCTACCGGGTGGCCCGGGCGTTCGGCGAGAGCGAGATCACGATCCCCGACGCCTTCGTCGACGAGGTCCAGGTGTACGTGACCAAGTGGAAGCGGAGCGGGCGGTTCCAGCAGGCCGTCCGCCACGCCCAGGTCAACGGGTTCGACGTCCAGGCCGTCACGGCGCTCCGCCGGCACGGGATGCCGACCGAGTTCTTCTACCTCGCGCTCCAGGAGAGCAACTTCGACACGCGCGCCGTCGGCCCGGCGACGCGCTACGGGCATGCCAAGGGGGCGTGGCAGTTTATCCCCGAGACGGGAAAGCGGTACGGCTTGGAGCCGGGCCCGTTGGTGGCGAGCAACCAGTACGACCCGCTCGACGAGCGCCACGACTTCGGCCAGGCCGCCGACGCCGCGGCCCGCTACCTCCACGACATCTACGCCCACCTCGCGCAGGCTAGCGGGCTGCTGGTGTGCGCGTCCTACAACTGGGGCGAGGGTCGTGTCCGGCGCAACATGGACGTCATCCAGCGTCAGTTGGCGCAGGCGGGGATCCGGAACGACCCCCAGTCCCGGACCTACTGGCGCTTCCTGACCGAGTACCGCGGGGTCATGCCGAACGAGACGAAGGACTACGTCATGAACATCTTCGCGGCGGCCGTGATCGGCCAGGACCCGCGGATGTTCGGGATCGACATGGACCCGCCGGTCCAGGTCGCCTTGGCCGGCGGGCGCGGCGGGATCGCCCCCGACACCGGCCCGACGACGGGCCGCACGACGCGGCTCGGCACCGACGCCATCGAGCGCCGCCGGGCCGACGCCGACGACTAGCCCCCCTCTCGCTTCCACCCCTCGGACCCGTGGACCCCCTCCCGCGCCCCGCTTCTCCACCCATCCTCACGACGTTCCGCCTTGCCGCGGGGGCGCGGACCGACGTGGGCGCCGTCCGCAGCGAGAACCAGGACGCGTTCGGCGTGCTCCCGGCCATCGCCATCGCGTCGGGCGACGTGGCCGGCCGGGTCGTGCCCCAGCCGGCCGTGTTCGCCGTCGCCGACGGGATGGGCGGCCACGAGGCCGGCGCCGAGGCGAGCAACGTGGCCGTCGACGCCATGATGGCCGCGTTCGGGCCCGGCTTCCGCACCCAGCCCGACCGGCTGGCGCTGATGCGGGCCGCCGTCGCGGCTGCCAACGACGCCGTGTGGGCCCGGGCCAACGCCGGCCCGTACCGCCGCCAGATGGGGACGACCTGCACGCTGCTGCTCGTCGCCGACGGCCGGGCCTACCTCGGCCACGTCGGCGACAGCCGGGCGTACCGCGTCCGCGGCGACGCCCTCGTCCAGATGACGACGGACCACACGCTCGGCGAGGCCGCCCGCCACGACCCGGCGCTGGCCGAGATCGCCCGGACCCGGGCCCACCACCTCACGCGCGCCATCGGGATCCGCGAGGGCGTCGACGTGGACGTGGTCCCGGCGGGCCCGCTCCGGGCCGGCGACCGCTTCGTCCTGTGCTCCGACGGGCTGGCGCCGGTGGCCCCCGACGAGATCGTCCGGAGCGTCCACCGCTACGGGCCCCAGGAGGCCGCCGACTGGCTGGTGGCGCTCGCCAGCACGCTCGGCAGCCGCGACAACGCGACGGCGGTCGTCGTCCAGATCGCGCCGTGAGGCCCACGTCCTGCCGACCAGGGCCGGCCGGATGCGTGGTCCGTGACGCGTGACCCTCCCCAGGGAAAATCACGCATCACGACCGCGGAGCGACGGCGCAGCCAATCACGCATCCGGTCCCCCTCTACCCCTCCGTCCTCTCCACCCTCCCATCCTCTCCACTCCCTCCCCATGAGCGACGCCCCGCCCCGCACGGACCCCCTGATCGGCGCCCGCGTCGGCGAGTACCAGATCGAGGGCGTGCTCGGGCGCGGCGGGATGGGCGTGGTGTACCGGGCCGAGGACACGGCGCTCGGCATCCCCGTCGCCCTCAAGTCGATCACGGCCGGGATGACGACCGACGTCTCGTTCGTCCGCCGCTTCCGAACCGAGGCCCGGGCGATGGCGCGTGTCGCGAGCCCCCACATCGTCCGCGTGATGGCGTTGCGCGAGACCGAGCACGGGCTGTTCATCGTGATGGAGTACGTCGACGGCGGGAGCCTGCACGACCGGATGGCGGGCGGGCCGATGCCGTGGGAGACGCTGTGGCCGCTGCTCCGCCAGATGCTGCTCGGGCTGGAGGCGGCCCACACGGTCGGCGTGGTCCACCGCGACATCAAGCCGCGCAACGTGCTGCTGACGACCGACGACACGGTCAAGCTGACCGACTTCGGCCTGGCACGGTTGCAGTCCGACGGCGACGCGACGCGGACGCAGGCCGTCGCCGGGACGCTGGCCTACATGTCGCCCGAACAGGTCCGGTCGCTCCCGACGCTGGACCACCGGAGCGACCTGTTCTCGCTCGGGCTGACGGCCTACGAGGCGCTCGTCGGGCGGCTCCCGTTCGACCGCGACGGCGGCGACTTCACCATGATGCGGGCCATCGTCGAGGAGTCGTTCCCGCCGCCGACCGACTTTAGCGACCGCGTCACACCGGCCGTGGCCGCGGCCCTGATGCGGTCGCTCGAGAAGGACCCCGACCGGCGCTACGGCTCGGCGGCCGAGATGCGCGAGGCGCTCGCGGCGGCCGGCGACGACCCCACGCCGACGCTGACGCGTGTGCCCCGCGCCCCGCTGGCGGCGGCCACGCCGGCCGGCGACGACGCCGCAGCGCCGGTTTCTCGGCCGGGTCGCCGCGTGTCGCCGGCGCTGCTGGGTGGTGGCGCCCTCGCGCTGCTCGCGCTCGTCGCGCTCGGGTGGGGACTGACGCGGCCGGCCGCGTTCGCGCTCGAACCGGCCGACGGCGTCCGCTACTTCCTCAATGGGGAGCCGGCCGAGGGCCAGGCCGAGGTGAGCGCCGGGACGCACGAGGTCCGCTGCCTCGCGAACGGGATCTCGGCCACGGCCGAGGTCGAGGTCGGCCGGGGCGCCACGCGCCGCGTCGCGTGCGTGCTGCACGAGCAGGCCGTCGACGTGTCGGCGTCGTGGGACGGGGCGACGGAGGAGGCGACGGTCGCCGTCGACGGGGGCGAGCCCGTGGCCGTCCCCACGCGGCTGTCGCTGGCGACGGGCCGCCACGTGGTGCGGGTCGTGTCGGGCCGGATCGACAGCACGGTCACCGTCGACGTCCCGCCGACGTTCGACCCCGAGCCGCCGGCGCCGGTCGCCGTCGCCGTCCGCGCCGGGAGCGGGCCTCCGCCGGTCGCCTCCGAGCCGGTCGCCCAGGGCGGGGCGGCCGTGCCGCCTCCGCCGGTGACACCACCGTCGCAGGGGAGCCCGCCGCCCCCGCCGCCGTCCGGCCCACGGACGGGGACGGTCGAGGTGGCCGTCGCCGCCGGCGTGACGCTTTCCCTCGACGGTTCCAGTATCACAGGGGGAAGCCGGGAGCTCGCGCCCGGCACCTACACCGCCCGCTGCCAGGCGGGCCCGCTCTCTGAATCGACGCGCGTGACCGTGACCGCTGGGCAGCGGTCGGCCGTCCGGTGCTACGCGCCGGCCCGAGTCGCTCGCGTGAGCGTGACGTCGTCCGACGCCGAGCGCCCCTGGATGAGCGTCGTCGTCGACGGGCAGGTGCAGGGCCAGACGCCGACGCAGGTCACGCTGCCGGTCGGTCGCCACACCGTCATCGTCCGGCGCCGCGGCTACGAGGTCGTCGGCCAGGACATGGTGACCGTCGACGTCCCGCCGCGCTTCTCCCCCGATCCCCCGCCGCCCGTCCCCCTCACGTTCGAGGTCCGGGCGACCTCTCAGGGCTACTAGCCCACCCCGACATGACCCGATCCCTGGCCGCCCTCTCGCTCACCCTCGCCCTCACGCTGGCGGGGTGCGGAGGCTCTGGCAGCGCGGCCTCGCCCACGTCGGGAATAGCGGCCTGCGACGCCCCACGCGCCACGTCGACCGCCACGGCCACGCCGCCGCCGGCTCCCGACCCGCCGGCCACCGAGCCTGGCTTCTCGGACGTCCGCGGCCAGAACGCCGCCCTCGACGCCGCGATGGCCGCCTACGACCAGGCCGACTTCGAGGCCGCCGCGAGCCAGCTCGACGCCGTCGCCGGCTCGCCGGGCGCCTCCGACGCGGTCCGCCGGGTGGCCCTGCGGATGTTGGGTCGGACGCGGCTGGCCCTCGGTGACCGGGCCGGCGCGGGCGACGCGCTCCGGCGGCTAGTCGAGACCGAGCCGCCGGTCGTCCGCCTCAACCCGGACGTCGAGCCGCTGGCGTTGCTCGAGGCGTTCTACGACGTCCGCCACGACCGCGACGGGTCGTACGCCGTCCGCACGGACCGCGCGCGGACGCTGGCCATCGCCGACTTTACGAACGGGTCGATCACCGACTTCGAGCAGGTCGACCCGCTCCGCCTCGGGTTCGCCTCGCTCATGATCGACCGGATGCGGGGGGCGACCGAGCTCGAGCTCGTCGAGCGGGTCCGCCTCCAGTGGCTCTTGGACGAGCAGGCGCTGGGGGCGGGCGAGGCCGCGGGCCGGGAGGCCGGCCGGCTGCTGGGCGCCGACCAGGTCGTGTTCGGGACCTACATCAAGAGCGGCGCCGACATGCTGCTGACTGCGCGCGTGGTCGACGTCGAGACGGGCCGGATCCTGATGGGCGAGCGCGTCCAGGGCCGGGCCGACCAGTTCGACGCGCTGGTGTCGTGCCTCAGCGAGCTCGTCGCCCAAGCCGTCGACGCCCGCCTGCCCGCCGCGCCGACGTCGCAGGCTGCCGAGTCGCTCGACGCCGTCATCGCCTACGCCCGGGGGCTGGCCCTGGAGGAGACCGAGGACTACGGCGCCGCGCTCCAGCAGTACCAGCTCGCCCTGTCGCTCGCCCCGGGCTACGAGCCGGCCCAGCTCCGGATGGACGAGGGCGTCGCCCCTCTGGTCGCCGCCAACCTGTAGGCCGCCCGATGCCCACGCCTCGCTCGGCTCTCTTCCCGTTCGCCGGGTCCCGTCTCGGCCTCGGCGTCGCCGGGCTCGCCCTCGGGCTGGCCGCCTGCGCGGGCCCCGCCTCCGTCGTCCCCACGCGCGCCGCCCTCGAAGCGCGCGTGGCCCAAAGCCCGGGCGACGTCGAGGCGCTCCGCGACCTGGGCGCGCTGCTGGCCGTCGAGGAGGAGTACGGGCCCGCGCTCGGCGCCTTCGTCCGGGCCCTCGCCCTCGCCCCGAACGACGGGCGGACGCTCTACCTCACCGGCCTGGTCCACGAAGCGCTCGGCCGGCCGGCCGCCGCCGAGGACGCCTACGCCCGCTACCTCGTCGTCGACGCGGGCGACGCCTTCCGCGACTCGCTGCGAGGGCGGCTCGACGCGCTCGTCCGCACGCGCTTGCAGACCGAGTTCGCCGCCGCGCTCGCCGTCGAGGACTCCGTCACGACGGGGTTCGGGACCGGCGCCATCGGCGTGCTCCCGTTCGCGTACCGCGGCGACAACGAGGAGTACGCCTCGCTGGGACGGGGGCTGGCCGAGGTGCTCGCCATCGACCTCGCGTCGGTCGAGTCGCTGACGGTCGTGGAGCGGGCCCGCCTGCAGGCGTTGCTGGCCGAGTTCGACCTGGCCCGGACCGGCGTCCTCAACGCCTCGACGGCGCCGCGCGCCGGCCGCCTGCTCCGCGCCGACCGCCTGGTCGGCGGCGAGGTGGACGTCCAGGGCGACGCCTTGCGGATCGAGTCGGCGCTGTGGGAGGGCTCGCTCCGCGACGTCGAGACGACCGAGGGCGACGTGGCCGACCTGTTCCGGGTCCAGAAGACGATCACACTCAACGTGCTCGCCGCGCTCGGCGTGGCCGTCCCCCAAGCCGAGCGCGCCCGGCTCCTGCTGGCCCCGACGACGGACCTGCTCGCCTTCCTGCTTTACAGCCGTGGCCTGCTGCTGGAGGACGACGGCGACTTCGCCGGCGCCGCCCGGCTCTACGCGCAGGCCGTCCAGCGCGACCCGGGCTTCTCGCTCGCCGCCACACGCGGCAGCGCCGCCACGCTCTCGGCGGCCACGTCCGGCCCGGCCGGCCCGACGCTGACGGCCACGGCGGTGTCCACGCTCGACTCCGTTTCGCCCCAGGCGTCGTCCGCCGTTCGTCGCCGGGCGGCCGGGCTCCGAGCGACGCTCGGTGGTCACGTCGTGCCGGGCTCCGAGACGCGCGAGCCGGGCGTCGAGGGCAGCGAGGCCGGCATTCTCGGCTCGCTCCCCGACCCACCCCCGCCGCCGCCCCGCGGCAACCGCCCATGACCGTCCGCCGCTGCCTGCTCGCGCTCGCCGTGCTCGCCCTGGCGGGACCGGCCGCCGCTCAGGCCGGCCGTGTCGAGATCACGACCGACCCGGAGATCCCCGTCGTGGGCCTCTCGACCCGGGCGTCGATCCAGTTTCTCGACACGCGGCCCCAGGCCGTCTCGCTGCTCATCCGCACAGTCGGCGAGACGACCTACCGCGAGCTGGCCGGCGCCGACCAGGGCGACGGCGTGTGGACGGCCACCCTCGACGACGTCTCGCCCCGGGGCATCGAGGTGTTCTCCCGCTACACCCTCGACGGCCGGACGATCACGGAGCCGTTCGCGAACGCGGAGGCCGTCCCGTTCCGCGTCCCCGTGATCATCCCGGCGGCTACGTCGGCCGTGTCGCTGCCCGCCCGCCAGTACCGGATGGTGACCGTCCCTCTCCAGCTCGGCGACGTCGAGGGCGTCTCCGAGTCGCTCGGCAGCGACGACCCGCTCATGGTGTTCGGCGACGACTTCGGGGCGGACGGCGACCCGGCGCGGTGGCGACTGCTCCGCTGGGACCCCGTCGCCGAGGCGTACCGCGACGCCGTCCGTGACCGGGCCGCGTTCGAGCGAGTCCGCCCCGGCGCGGGGTACTGGCTGATCGCCGGCCGAGGCGGCACGTTCGACGTCGAGGTCGGGCTCTCGACCGGCGCCACGTTCGTCGACGGCGAGCCCCGGGCGGCCGACGTCACGATCCCGCTCCAGTCCGGGTGGAACCAGATTGGCAACCCGTTCCTCTTCCCGGTCCGGTGGGCCGACGTGGACCGGCCGCCCGGCGCCGAGGACCCCGTCGACGACGCGTTCGTCGGCGGGCAGGCGACGCTCGAGCCGTGGCGCGGCTACTTCGTGTTCAACGCGGGCCCCGAGGGCGTCCTGCGGTTCCGGACCGCGTCGGGCGGGGCGACCGACCTCCGGACCCTGGCCGAGCGCGTCCGCGAGCGGGCTGGCATCGGCGCGGCCGCGCTGACGGTGACGGCCGTGGCGGGCGACGCCCGGGACGAGGTCACGCTCGGGATCAAGGGCATGGCGCCCGCCCCCCCGGTCGCCCCCGCCGACCTCCGCAAGCCGCCGCCGGTCGACGCCGCGCTCCGCCTCGCAGCTCGCGCCGACGGCCAAGACTGGCTCAGTCAGTTCCGGCCCCGCGACGAGGCGGCCTGGACCCTCGCTCTCACGCTGCCGGCGGACGTAGGAGCCGAGCTCCGGCTAGAGACGCTCGGCACCTGGCCCAGCGGTGTGGTCGTGGACGATCTCGACCGAGGCGAGACGCTGCCCGTCGTCGCCGGGCGGGTCCGCGTCGACGCGGTGGCCGGTGTCTCGACGCGACGCCTGGTCCTCCGCGCCGGCGCGGAGACGGCTGCCGCGCCTGGGCCGGACGTGTGGCTGGGAACGCCCCGGCCGAACCCGGCTTGGGGAGCGGTGACGCTGCCCTACGCGTCGGCTGGCGGCCCGGCTCGCCTCGACGTGGTCGACGTGCTCGGGCGGTCCGTCCGCTCTGTGGACCTCGACGCCGCCTCGGGAACGGCGACCTGGGACGGCCGCGACGCCGCGGGCGAGCCGGTCGCCGCCGGCCTCTACCTCGTCCGCCTCTCGACGCCGGCCGGCGCCGCCACCGTGCGCGTCACGCGCCTCCGCTAGCATGAACGTCTTCCGCGCCGTCGCCCTGTTCTCCCTCGCCGTGGGCGCTGCCGCCCAGCCGGGCCCGCGCGCCGTGGTCGAGGCCGGGGCCGTCTTCCAGAGCTACGCCACCGCCGACGACCAAGGCGTGAGCGAGGTCACCGTCCCCCTCGCGGTCGCCGCCGAGGTCGGCAACGGCGTGACCGTCCACCTCCGGACGGTGTACGCGTCGGTCAACGGCGACGGGCTGGAGTCGCTGAGCGGGCTCGGCGACACCCAACTCGGTGTCGGGTGGCAGCGGGCGGTGGGCGGCGCCGTCGTCGACGTGTCGCTGGCGACGAGCGTGCCGACGGGCCAGACGGCGCTGACCGACGAGCAGTTCTCGACCTCGGCCGCGCTCGCCGTCGACGACTACGCCTTCGCGCTGCCGACGCTGGGCCAGGGCGCCGTGCTCTCGCCGAGCCTGGCGCTGGCGGTGCCGATGGGCCCCGGGGCCGCCGTCGGCGTCGGCGTCGCGTACTCGGCGCGGGCGTCGTACACGCTGTTCGCCGCCGACACGTCGAGCTACGCGCCGGCCAACGAGACCATCCTGACGGCCGGGATCGACGCGGGGCTGGGCCGTGCGTCGTCGTTCACACTCGAGGGCTCGTACGTGCTCTACAGCGACGACAGCTACCGGGGCCAGGCGTTCAGCCCCGGCGACAAGGTCGCCGCGTCGATGCAACTGGTGCTGGGCGGCCGAGTCGTCCGAGGCCGCCTGCTGGCGCGCTACCGCCAGGTCTTCGACGGCGCGGCCGGCGTCACGGCGCGGCCGGTGTCGTACCGCCGCCCGTCGCAGGCCCAGCTGGCGCTCGGGCTTGGGCTCGGGCCCGAGGACGCCGAGGTGGCCCTCTCGGTCGGCGCCCGGTACTACGGCTCCGTCACCGACGTCGCGGACGCCGTCACCGTGGCCGAGGAGGTGGCCGGGGTGTTGGCCGAGCAGCAGGTGCTCCTCGACCTCGGCCTCGCGCCGACCGTCGCGGTCACCCCAGCCGTGCGGCTCCGCGGCACGTTCGTTTACACGCTCGGGGTGGCCGAGGCCGCCGGCGCGTCGCCGCTGACGGGCTACCGCGTCGGCGCGAGCGTCCAGGTGGGGCTGTAGGCGCCGGGCCTCGCGATGGGTCTGAAAGACCGTTTGGTAGCAGAGGACGCGGGCTCCAAACGGCTGCGAACCGCCCGGGCGGCGTCGCCCTGCATCGACGATGCTGGCGCATCGCCTGCTTCGGGCTCCTTGCCGGGTCAACTCTCGCTCGCTTTCGCCAGTCGCGCCTCGCTACCAAACAGTCGCTGAGTGCTCTGTCAAGCCTTTGCCGGTGGGTCGGCGTTCGGCTCGGTCGACCCCCCCTGTCCAGGCCTGTCCCCGCGCAGGCGGGGGAGGGGGGCTCCCTGACCGACCCCGGTGCTCGTTCTACCCACCAGCAGCCGCTTGACAGAGCACTGAGGGCGTCGTCTATCGAGTCGGTGCCCCCTCCGGGGGGATGGCCTCGAACCGACGCCGCAACGTCGGCAGCAGGAAGGCGACGACGACGGCCGCGACGGCCACCAGGCCGGCGGCTCCGCTCCACAACGTCGCCGACCCGAGCCCGGCGAACACGAGCCCACCGAGCACGGGCCCGAGCATCTTCGCCAGCCCCCAGCTCGCGTGGTACACGCCCTGGTACGAGCCGCGCAGGTCCGCCGGCGACAGCCGCGACACCAACGTGGGGACGACGGGGAGGAACGCCATCTCGCCCAGCGTCCACACGACGGCGCAGGCGGCGTAGGCGCCGAACGTGTGGGCCGGGATCTGGAGCGCCAGCCCCAGCGCGACGAGCGCGACCGCCGCCGGGACCGGCCACCCCGTCGCCCGGTCGCCGACCCACGCGGCCACGGGCAGCCCGACGAGCACGATCAGCGCCCCGTTGACGGTGATCACGAACCCGAAGTAGCGCTCGCTCAGCCCGTCGGCCGCCATCGCCAGTGGCAGCGTGGTGAACAGCTGGTAGAACCCGACGCCGACCAGCAGGACGGCCAGCGCCAGCGCCGCCAGCGCGCCGTCCCGCACGACCGGGCGGAGGTCGACCCGGGGCCGCTCGGCGCCGTCGGCCGTCGCCGGGCGCGTCTCGGGGACCGACACCCACACGATGACGGCATAGGCCAGCAGCGAGGCCCCTTCGAGCACGAACAGGCCGAGGTACGACCGCTCGGCCAGGAGCCCGCCCAGCGCCGGCCCCACCGCGGCCCCGAGGTTGATGGCCCAGTAGACGATGGCGTAGGCGCGCGGCTGGCGGGCCGGCGGGACCAGGTCCGCGACGGCGGCCGAGACCGCGGGCCGGTACATCTCGCTCAGCAGGCCGAACGTGGCCACCAGCGCGCCGATGGCCGCGAACGACTCCGCGAACGGGATGGCCGCCATCGGGAACGACGCGCCGCCCAGGCTCGCCAGCAGCACCGGCCGCCGCCCCACCCGGTCCGCCAGCCACCCGCCGACGAAGCCACCAAGGAACGCGCCGGCCCCGTAGAGCGAGACGGCCGCCGTCGCCTGGGCGACGCTGAACGCGCGGGGCCCGCTAAGGTAGAGGGCCAGAAACGGCAGGACCACGAGCCCCGTCCGGTTGACGAACGTGCCCACGACGAGCATCCAGAACGGACGGGGGTACGCCGCGACGGCGGTGCGCAGGCGGGCGGTCACGCCCGAACGTACGGCGCCCCAGGCAACCGAAGCCGCCCGGGGCGCTGACGACAGCGTGGAGCCGGAGCCTCAGCTGCCGAGCTTGTCCGCGGCTTTGCCGACCAAGTCGGCGGCCTTCTCGGCCGCCTTGCCGGCGAGGTCACCGGCCACTTCGGCCGCTTTGCCGGCGGCCTTGGCCGCCTGCTCTTTGACCGCGTCCGGCGTGAGGTCGGCGGCCTTGCTGGCGAGGTCGACCGCGGCGTCGCCGGCCTTGTCCGCGGCGTCCTTGGCGAGGTCACCCGCGGTGTCTTTGAGGCTGTTGAGGTCCATAACGAGGGAGGGAGTGGGGGAGGGAGCCCTATAGAATAAGGGGCCCGCGGTGATTGCCGCGGGCCCCGATTCGGATGCGTGCTCGCGCGCGCTCAGTCCATCTTGTCGATGGCGTCGCCGGCCTTGTCGGCCGCGTCCGCGTGGGCGTCGCCGGCGGCTTTGCGCGCCTTGCCGGCCATCTCTTGGGCCGCGCCCTCGGCCTGCATGCTGTGGTCGTCGAGGGCGTCGCCGACGGTCTTCTTGACCTTGCCCTTGAGCTCGTCGAAGGCACCGCCGGCCTGCGTCTTGCGGCCCTTGGCTTCTTCCTTGTGGAGTTCGTTTTTGGCGTCGTCGCTGAGGTCGCTCATGTCGAGAGGAGGCGTGTAAAGGAACGATGAAACGAGGCCTCTGCCGGCGAGGTCCGTCGGCCGGCCGAATTCACGCCTGGCCGCCCCGCCGCCTCGGGGCTCACTCGGCCGGCAGGCGCTTTCGGTAGCCTTCGCGCGAGCGGACGTAGTCGTCGGCCAGGCGGTCCGTGACGCGCTCGGCGGCGAGGTCGGCCAGGCGGCCCAGGCCGGTCGCCATCTCGGCCGACGACAGCGCCGCCAGCGACCGGCCCGTGAACACGTTGCCGACCGAGACGGGGAGCCCCAACAGCACCCGGTCCACGACCTCGCGCTCCCTCAGCTCGGCGTCCCACAGCGTCGCCCCGGTCCGGGCGTCGAGCAGGAACACGTCGCCGACGAGCACGAAGTAGACGGCGCCCTCGTACGAGTCGGCCACGAGGGCGTAGTCGGCGATGCGGAGGTCGAGGACGAAGTCGGCGGCCTCGGGCCGCGACGCCGGGGCGAAGCGCAGGAGCGCCGCCGTCCGCGCCAACGCCTGCCGCGCGATCCGGTCGGCCACGTCGACCGTCGCCACGACGCTGTCGAGCCGGGCCTGGGCGCGCCGGGCCTGCCGCCGCTTCTCGAGCGACGTCCCCACGCGGACGGCCGTCCCGACGGGGTCGTACGGGTTGATCCCGGCCTCGAGCGGGCTCCCCGCCTGGACGCGCGGGGCCGGCGGGATCGCGGCCGTCACGGCCACGCGGCGGCCGTCGAGCGAGACCTCGTCCAGCCGGTTCGACGCGCTGCACCCCGACACGGCGAGGGCGGCGACGAGGGCGGCGAGCGGGAGCGAGCGGTGGAACACGGCCGGGGGCAGGGGGTGAGCGCGCTAGCTTAGCCGCTCCTCGCCCGGTCCCGGTAACCCCGCCGTCTCTCATGCCCTACGTCGTCGCCCAGCCCTGCATCAACTGCAAGCACACGGACTGCGTCGAAGTCTGCCCCGTCGACTGCTTCTACGAGGGGCCCAACTTCCTCGTCATCCACCCCGACGAGTGCATCGACTGCAACGCGTGCGTGCCGGCCTGCCCCGTCGAGGCCATCTACGCCGACGACGAGCTGCCGGAGGACCAGGCCCACTACGCCGAGTGGAACACGTACCTCGCGACCCAGTGGCAAACCCTCGGCTACAACATCACCGAGAAGAAGGAGCCGCTGCCGGGCTGCGGAGACGACAACACGGCGAACGAGGAGGACATCCTGACCTGGGAGGGCGCCGAGTAGGTCGGGCTCGCGTGGCCGGCTTCGGGTTCGCCGAGTGCCGAGGGTCCCCACTCCTCCCTTGGGGAGGTGGCCGCGCGAGCGGACGGAGGGTGTTCGTTCAGGCTCGGTCCGACTTCGGGTGGACGCCCCCGCCCACGGAGCCTGCCTTGAGCGAAGTCCCCGCGGGAGCCCCTCGGGAGGGCGGAAAGAGCCCCGCATTCTCGTACGGCTCGGGTCACCCCTCACGTCATGCCGTCCTGCGCCTTCCTCACGACCGACAGCCTCGACGACTTCGTGACGTACGACCGCGAGGCCGTCGCCCCGCTGGCGGCGCTCGGGTGGACCGTCGACGAGGTTCCCTGGCGGGCGGCCACAGACTGGGACGCCTACGAGGTCGTCGTCGTCCGGTCGCCGTGGGACTACCAGGCCGAGCCGGACGCCTTCCTCGACGTGCTCGCGGCCATCGACGCGTCGCGCGCGCGGCTCGCGAACCCGCTGGCGGTGATGCGCTGGAACCTGCGCAAGACCTACCTCCGCGACCTCGACGCCGCCGGCGTCCCCATCGTCCCGACGCGCTGGACCGACGGGCTCACCGCGGCCGACCTCGACGGCGCCTTCCGCCAGTGGAGCACCGCCGAGGTCGTCGCCAAGCCCGTCGTGAGCGCCAACGCCGACGGCACGTTCCGTTTGGGGCCCGACCCGGCGACGTGGGCGGAGGCGCTCGCGGCACTGACCGGCCGGCCGTGCCTCATCCAGCCGTTCGTGCCCGACGTCGTGGCCCGGGGCGAGTGGTCGGTGTTCGCCTTCGGCGGCGCCGTCAGCCACGCGATCCTGAAGACGCCGGCGCCGGGCGACTTCCGCGTTCAGGAGGAGCACGGCGGCGTGATCCAGGGCGTCGCGCCCGAGCCGGACCTGCTGGCGCTCGCCGACGCGGCGTTGGCGGCCGTGCCGTGGCCGGAGCCGCTGCTCTACGCCCGCGTCGATGCCGTCCGGATGCCGGACGGCGGGCTGGCGGTGATGGAGCTCGAGCTGATCGAGCCGTCGTTGTACTTCCCGTTCGCGCCCGGCTCGGCGGCCCGGTTCGCGGCGGCCCTCGACGCGCTGGGGTAGCGAGGAGGACGGCTCGCCGGAGCCGGTCTCGGAGGCGAGGGCCATGCCCAATCCGGTTGATCCGTCGCTGCGTGGGACTGAAGGGAGTGGGGAGTGTGGGGGCGAAATGTCTTCTCCTCCCACACCCCCATACCCACACGCTCCACCCGAATTTGGTATTACCCATTGCCGGAAGCCCGGCGCGAGGCGGCCCACTCCCCACTGCGGAAACGGCCGCGTTCGGCGTCGTCGGCGAGGGCCGAGAGGGCCTCCTTCTGGTGAGTCACGAACGCGGCGGCGTCGTAGGGCGCATCGAGCCCGTAGCGGCCGGCGAGCTCGTCGGCGAACGCGTTGCGGAGGGGGGCCGGGAGGAGGTCGTCGGCGAGCCCACCGACGGGGGCGGCCACCGCGGTTCCAGGAGAGAAGGGCAGGCCCGCCCGGTAGCGGACCCCCCGCTCGAAAGCGCCGCCGTTCTCGTCCCACCACGCCCTCCACAGATCGACCGCTCGGGAGGGTCGGACCACGAGGTCGCCGCCGAGGCCGGGGTCGGAGGCGTCGTCGAGGACGAGGGCCTCCTCGGTGAGGGGGGCTCCCGTGAGGATCCGGAGGCCGACGGCGGCGCCCGCGGCCGTCCCGGGGACGGCGAGGGATTCGAGGAGGAGGGGGACGTGGGCCGGGTCGCCGAGGACGCCAAGGGCGACGAGGGCCCCGGGGGCCCCGGCCTGCACGGCGTCGGCCAGGAGTGGGCCGTGGCGCTCGGCGCCCGCGAGCGCGAGGACCAGAGCCGCGCGCGGGCTCTCCTGGACGCGCGCCCCGGCGAGGTCGCGCGCGCGCGGGTCTCCGAACCGCAGGAAGGCTCTCTCAACCGCCCGGGCCACGGCGACGTCGAGGGCGTCGAGGGGCCACCGAGAGAGGGTGGACCGAGCGGGGGGGTAGCGGAGCGCCCCGAGCGCTTCAACGAGGGCGGCCTTCGCGTCCAGATCGTCGGCCCGGGCGAGGGCGCGCACGAGGGCCGCGCCGGCCGGCCTCCGTCCCGCCCCGAGCACGGCCGCGGCAACGCGGACCCGCCGCGGGTCGTCGGTCTCGAGCTCCGCGACGAGCCGTCCGGTCCAGTGCGCAGGCGCTCCGTGGACGAGGGCGTCGATGCCGTCTCTCGCGTGGGCACCGTCGAGGCCGACGGCGAGCCCGAGCGCGGCGTCGGCGTCGTCCGAGCGGCAGAGGAGGCGGACCGCGACGTGGGCCGAGCCCGGAACGCCGTCGTCGAGGGCCGCCTGGACGAGGACCCGTGCGTCGGGGCCGGCGACGGCGAGGCCGACGAGGTGGGCCTCGAACCGGGCCTCGATGGGGACGAGCCGCCCCCACGTCGCTCGTCCGGTCGCCGCGAGGTGCCGACGCTGGTCGTAGAGGAACGCGGCCTCCTCGAGGTGCTCCTCGACGACGTCGGGGTGCGACCCCGAGGGGAACGGCCGGGTCACGGCGTGCCTGACGCTGGCGCCGGGGCCGGAGCGGAGAGGCGGTCGCCCATCAGTCGTCGTCGCCGAACGCGTCGCCGTAGCCCTCGAAGGGGCGGTGGCCCGTGGAGTCGGGTGGCGCGCCGGGTCGGAGGGCGAGCGGGAGGGCCCCGACGTCCGGTCCGGGGAGGCCCTCGACGGGGTCCGGCGGGGGGAGGCGGATCCGCCTCCGGCGGGGGTGGTCGCCCGGGGTCCAGGTGCCGTCGGGGCGTCGGCGCGAGCGGGGCGGCTCCGGAGGCTCGGGCGGCGCCGGGGGCTGGGGTGGCGCGCCGGGCGTGCCAAGGCCGCGCTCGACCGCGGCGATCCGGCGGAAGCACAGGTTCTGGATGGCCCGGGCCGTGGCCCGCTGGACGGTCCGCGTCTGGTAGAGCTCGCTGTGGGACGCGTCCCGGAGCGCCTCGTCGGCCGGGGAGACGGGGACGTCGTGCCACGGGGTGAGCGCGGCGGCCGACGAGAGCGCGACGGTCCCGTCGCCGAACGTGTCGGTCTCCGCGGCCGGCTCGAGCGTCACGAGGTAGACCGGCTCCGGGGCCCCGTCGGTCTCCACCGTCCGGAGGCTCCGGCCGTGGTCGACGGGGAGGTCCGCACGGTCGACGCGGGCGCGGTAGCCGCCGAGGCGCGCCCAGTCGGCGTTCTCCATGAGGGCCTCCGCGACCACCTTCTTGCCGAGCCGCCGGAGGCGCTTGACGATCGCCGTGGTCATGGACGGGTCCCAGGCGTCGGCGAGGAGGTCCCCGACGTCTTCGAGGTCGAGGTTGGGGACGGCGTCCCAGACCTGGGGGAGCAGGTCGCGCGGGGCCTCGAGCCCCTCCTCCGTGAGGACGCCCTTCCCGGCCGCCGTCGCCTCCTCGGACGTCGTCTCGCGCCCGGCGCCGACGAGCCGGCGCACGAACTGCCAGTAGGTCCCGTCGAGCGAGCGGGTGTACCCGACGTGGTCGACGGTGCGCAAGCCCCACGCGGCGATCTGGACCGTGAGGGGGTGGTGGGTCTCCGCCCCGAGGCTCTCGTGGTGCCTGCGCGCCACGCTCAGGTGGTCGACTACGCCGCCAAGCATCGGCCATGTCGTCCTCAAGGACCTCGCGATCATCCTCGTCGAGGTCGGCGGCCGGGTCCGCGAGGACGAGCCACGCCTTCTCGATCAGCTTGTAGAACTTGTGCTCTTCGAGGTAAACGTCGTCGTAGACGCTCCCCCTCGGGAGCGCCACCTGGGTCCCGTCGGCGGCGGGGTAGCGGAGCCAGGCGCGGCGGCCCCGGGCGTCGCGGTAGCTGTCCGAGGGGAGGAGCGAGAGGGCCCCGGGCATGTTGCCCAGGAGCGACGTGGCGGCCTCGCCGTAGGGGCCGAGCACCCAGGCCGCGGCCCGCCCGCTCAGGGCGAGTTTGTCGTCGACGGCCTGGAGCGGGTGGAACACCCAGTTGTAGAGCCCGGCCGGGACGCCAGGTGGGCGCTCGACGCCGGCCTTCATCCGCCAGTACGCCGACGCCGCTCCGTGGACCGGCTGGCCGCAGTGGATGGCGCCGAGCACGGCCGAGTCCCCGAGCGTGCGCAGAGCCTCGCGCGCGACGAGGCCGCCCCGCGAGTGGGTGACCAAGACGACGTGGTCGCACCCGCCCGGGTGGCGACGGTACGACTCGATGGTCTTGCGGACGTAGGCATCGAGGTCCTTGGCGATGTCCTCGGTGGGCTGGGTCCAGTCGTAGCCGAAGGCGTGGACCGGGAACTCGAAGCAGTGGCGGACCGGCTCGGCGACGGGCTCGGCGAGGGTCTGGAGCGCCTCGAGGATGGGGCCGTAGTACGTCCACGCGACGCCACCCCATCCGCGCTCGGCGGCGCCGGGAAGGTGGCGGCTGAAGTTGTCTTGGTTGTGATCGTCGTCGTCGTCGTAGATGACGAGCCTCCCACCGTCGTACTTGGGTCCACCAAGGAGAAGCTCCTTGCGTTCCGCGAGCTTTGTCCGGAAGTCCCTGGGGTGCGCCGCAACGCTATAGGAACGTGCCATGAAGTATCCGTCGTCAGGGTCCCACACCTTGTCTCCGTTCGCCAGGCGGAGGCGGCTGCCCATAAATCCGGGGACGAAGACGACCGGCACGATCTCGCGGTCGATCACGAGGTGGTTCTCGCGGTCGGCGTGGAGCCCGTCGATGCGCCGGAACAGCGCCCGCCACCCGACGCGGATCTCGTTGATGGGGTCGCCGCTCATCGGTCTCGACCGGGGCCTCGACCAGGGCCTCGACCGGCGAGCTGCCCCGGCCCGACGAGCGAGCCGAGCAGACTCTCCCACACCGCCCGGAGCTCGGCCTCGGCGGTCAGCGCCTCGGCGTCCGAGAGCGAGGGGTCGAGTTCGGCCCGAGCTTCTAGGGTGATCCTCGGTCGGAGGGGGTCGGCCTTGGCGCCCCGCGACAGCCAGTCGTACGAGAGCGTCAGGCGGGGGCGTTCGCCCTGCTTCCGGTAGAGCGAGACGTCCTCGATGCCAGTCTGGCCGCCGGCTTCGCGAGGGCCAGTCCGAACCGCCGAGAACCGTCCGTCGCCAGCGAGTTGGGCGTTGGCGATGGCGAGCCCCTGCTCGAAGGTGAGGTCGGCCTGCGTCGGCGGGTCCGACTCCTCCTCTTGCGTCTTGACCTTGAGCTCGGCGAACGGGCCGGCGTACGTCCGCCCCGCCGCCCGGCCCAGGTACTCGGAGGCGTACCGGACCCGGACCATCTCCTTCCCCATCCGCCCGACCGTCTCCATCCCCGACGGCCGCCGCGTCCGCAGCGGCGGCCCGACGAGGGCCCCGAGCCGGAGCGCGAACGCGGTGTCGGGCGGCGGACCCGCCCGGTACGCCCCGGCCACGACCCCGAGCCCCTCGATCAGCGCCTCGTCCTCGGGCGCCCGGCGACCCCCCTCGGCCCACAGCAGCGACGGGCCGGCGTCGAGGAGCACCCGCCCTCTGACTCGCCGCGTGGTGTGGTAGGGCGTGGCGAAGAACGTGGCCGCCCGGGCCCACCGGTCGCCGGGCTCGGGCGCGAGGACCGGGGCCCCGGGGTCGGGCGCCGAGAGCTGGCGCCGCTCGCGGAGCACGGCGAGCCGCGCCCGGTCCCGGTCGCTGAGGGCCGCCGGGTCGAACCCGTCCGGCTCCTCCTGGACCGACGACGCCCGCGCCTCGACCCACCACCGGTCCCACGCCGCCTCCCGGTCGGCCTCCCGGGCCGCCCGCCGCGCGTCGGGCGGGCCGTCGGGGAGCGGGGGCCACTCGCCCTCGTGGAGCGCGGCCCCGTAGGCCCGGGCCTCGCCGAGCCCCCCCGTCATCGCCTCGGGCGGGGCGAAGGCGATCCGGCCGACGCGGAGGAGGTCACCGGGCATGGGGCGGGCGGTCCGTGGAGGGGCCCGGCAACTTACGACCCGGCCCCGGCCGCTCCGCAAGCGGCGTCAGCCCGGGGGCGGCCAGCCGACCACGGTCCCGGGGACGAAGACGACCGGGACCACCTCGCGGTCGACGACGAGGCGGTTCTCGCGGTCGGCGTGGAGCCCGTCGATCCGGCGGAACAGCGCTCGCCACCCGACGCGGACCTCGTTGACGGGGTCCCCGCTCACCGGTCCCGACCGGCCAGCTGCTCGGGCCCGACGAGCGACCCGAGCACGGCCTCCCACGCCGACCGGGGCTCGCTCTCGACGGCCAGCACCTCGTCGTCCGAGAGCGAGTCGTCGAACATGGCCTCGGCCTCTACGACGACGTGAGGTCTGAGCGGGTCGGCCTTGGCTCCTCTCGCCTCCCACTTGTACACCACCGTGAGGCGCCAGCCCTCCCGGGTCAACGCGACCATCTCGTGCCCCACCCGGCCGCCGGCCTCGCGCCGGCTCTCGCGGACGGCCCGGAAGTACGCGCCGGTCCCGGCGAGCTGGGCGTTGGCGATGGCGAGCCCCTGCTCGAACGTGAGGTCGTCCCGGGTCGGCGGGTCCGACTCCTCCTCCTGGGTCTCGACCTTGAGCTCGGCGAACGGGCCGGCGTACGTCCGCCCCGCCGCCCGGCCCAGGTACTCGGAGGCGTACCGGACCCGGATCGACTCCTTGACCCCGATCCCGACCATCTCGATCCCCCCGACCCACCGGCCCCGGAGCGGCGGCCCGACGAGGGCCCCGAGCCGGAGCGCGAACGCGGCGTCGGGGGCCGGGCCCGCCCGGTACGCCCCGGCCACGACCCCGAGCCCCTCGATCAGCGCCTCGTCCTCGCCCGTCGGCCGGCTCCCGTCGACCCAGAGCTGGACCGGGCCGGCGTCGAGGAGCGCCCGGCCCCGGACGGCCGGCGGGTCGTAGCGCGGGTCCCGGAGGTACGTCGCCGCCCGGGCCCACCGGCTCCCCGGCGGGGGGGCGAGGACCGGGGCCCCGGGGTCGGCCACCGAGAGCTGGCGCCGCTCGCGGAGCACGGCGAGCCGCGCCCGGTCCCGGTCGCTGAGGGCCGCCGGGTCGAACCCGTCCGGCTCCTCCTGGACCGACGACGCCCGCGCCTCGACCCACCACCGGTCCCACGCCGCCTCCCGGTCGGCCTCCCGGGCCGCCCGCCGCGCGTCGGGCGGGCCGTCGGGGAGCGGGGGCCACTCGCCCTCGTGGAGCGCGGCCCCGTAGGCCCGGGCCTCGCCGAGCCCCCCCGGTCATCGCCTCGGGCGGGGCGAAGGCGATCCGGCCGACGCGGAGGAGGTCACCGGGCATGGGGCGGGCGGTCTGTGGTAGGACGCCGACCTAGCGCGGCGCGCGCACTGGGCAGAGTCGCCGAGGAAAGGACGGAACCGGCGAGTCAGCGTCGGTGCCACCCCGTCCACGCTCCGAGCCCCGTCGGCCTAGCCGACGATGACAGATGCGTTGTAGCATAGCGCGACGAGGACCGGCAGGAGGAGAAGGGGGCCCAGCTTCAGCACGAGCACGGGGTCGAGCCCTCTGTGAGGTCGAGGCGGGGGCCACAGCCACACGGCGGCGGCCACGACCGCGGGGACGGCCCCCAGCACGGTGTTGCCCGGAGCCCCGTACGCCTCGCCCATCCACACCACGCCCATGACCGAGCCCAGCACGTAGCCGAGGAACGCGAAGGCCACCCCCGGCAGCCCCCCTCCCTCCACGAGCTCACCGAAGAAGAGGTAGAGCCCGACGGAGCCGACGGCGGCGAACCCGACTCCGAACCCATAGCCTGCGGCGATCTCACGGAGGAGGACGTGGGTCGGCATCGTGTCAGGGGGCGCTGGCGATCTCGTAGTCGAGGTAGTGCGCGAGCGACAGGGCCTCCGCGCGGACGTCGGCGGCCTCGCGGCGGGTCCGCTCCCAGGGCTCGGCGTACCGGGCGGCGCGGGCCTCGGCCTCGGCCGACGGCCCGAGCGGGGCGTGGCCCAGCGACTCCCTCAGGTCGTCGATGTCGCGGAAGACCTCGGCGAACGGGGAGTCCGGGTCCGGGTGGAGCGCGTGGTGGCGGGCCTGGGCGGCGAGCCGGGCCGCCACGGCGTCGGCCGCGTCGAGAGCGGCGACGGCGGCGACGAGGTGGCCGTGGGCCTCGCGGGCCTCGTCGGGGGTGGGGGCGAGGAGCTTCCAGAGACGCTTGTCCCCGACCCCGAACCCGGCGAGCGTGTTGCGGACGGCGTCGAGCTCGTCCTTCGCCGTGTCGAGGTGCCCGACCAAGTCGTCGAGCGCCTCGCGGTCGGTGCTCGGGGACCACCCGATAAACCGGGACGTCTCGTCGGACCGGCGGTCGTCGCGGACGCGGTCGCGCGTGGCGGCGAACCGCGCCGAGGCCGCCTGGGCCGACGAGACGACGTAGCGGGCCACCTTCCGCGACCGGGCGGGGTCCTTGAGCGGGAGCTGGCGGAGGGTCCACGCGTCGAACGCGAGCGAGTAGTGGCCGTCCTCCATGACGAGCATGTACCCGGTGCTGTAGACGCCGTCGAGCCCGGTGACCGGCGAGTGCTCGATGCGCGTGCCGCTGACGGACTGGACGGTGTAGTCCGTCGCGAGCTCGGCCGGGACGGGCGTCGTGACGTCGCGCTTGAGGTCGGTCGAGTACTTGAACTCGATGCCCAGGGTGTGGACCTCGGGGAGGTCCGGGAACGCGACCGGGGGGACGACGAGCGGCGGCTGGACCTCGCCGGCCGGGGGCGTGTTGGTCGGGCTGCCCCCGTTCGAGGCCATCGGGTCGAGCAGGCGGCAGACGCCCTTCCCCTCGACCTTGACGTCGAACGACCAGTTGAGGAACCGGGCCTCGCCGCCCTGGGCCTGGGAGATCACGCCCTTCTGCGTGCCCGGCTCGTCGCCCGTCGAGCGCGAGAAGACCGAGTCCTGGACGGCGACCGGGCACCCGTCGACGGTGACCGTCTCGGCGCCGCCCGTGAGGTCGGCGGAGCGGGCGAGGTTGGGGTAGGGGATGGGGACCGGCCCGCCGGGCGTGGGCGTGAGGCACACGTCGGGAAACGTGGCGAGCGCGCCGGCGCTCTTGCGGTGGACGACGGTGCGTCCGTTGACGGTGGTCGAGGCGGCCATGGGTTCGGGGGCGTGTGCCCAAGGTAGGTCGCGCGCCCGGGGACCCGGGCGTGGCGGCCTAGGTCAGGCCGACCCACGAGCGAGGAGCCGGGCGTCCGAGACGGAGGGCGCAGCCATACGGCGGCGACCACGACGTCGGGACTGGACCCGCCGGGAGGCCGAGGGAGGGGTCAGCGCCGACGGCCGAGGATCTCCTCCAACGTCCGCTGAGGCCTCTCGTCGCCGTAGAGGACTTCGAGCCAGGCCCCGTGCGCGAACGTGTCCCAGTCGCCGCTGTGTCCGGAGTGCCGGGCTTCGTAGACGGACCGCACGTGGCCCCACGGTCGGTCCCACCGGACCTCTCCGCCGAGCGCGCTCAGGTCTTCGGGCGCGGACTCAGGGACGTGGACCGGTCCCCGCTGCGTGCTCTCTGAGGGGAGGCCCAGCGACTCACGGGCGAGGCGCTCGTTGAACCGCTTGCTCGCGGACACGACCTCAGACGCGAACCGCGACGTCTCTGGCGGCGGGTCCACGGGCGCCGTCCTCAGGACGACGAGGAAGGGCCTCTCGTGGTAGAACTGGACGTGGCCCTCCACCTCGTACGTCACGGGGGCGGGTCCTGCAGGGAACGGTCCGGACCCGTACGTCCTGAACCCGTCGACCTTCCTCAGGTAGACGAACGGCTCCCCGGACCCCTCTCCGCCGGAGCGGCGCCGGACGGCCTCCTCATCCAGGTCGGCGGCCAGCGCGATCCCCTCGGCCAGCACGATCGTTCCGTCGGAGTCGCGGATGTGGACGGGGGTCATGGCTGGCAGCGACCGGCCGGCTTCGCCCCACCGCTCTGGACGGCGGTGAGCGAGGTGGGTGAGGGCGCTGGGGACGCAGCGCGGAGGCAAGGTAGGGGCACTCTCATCGGGTCAGGAGGTCTGGTGGCTGGACGCCCGTTGGCCGGGGACCCGTCGGTCCGCGGCATGGAGGACGAGGGCCGAGCGGGCCCCGACGTCGTCCGAGGCCACGACGAGCGCGCGGTCGCCGTCGCCCCAGGCGAGCGCGAGCGCGGCGCAGGCGACCAGGACCCCGCCCGCCGCCACGCCGACGTCGCCGACGCCGTCCGCCGGCGTCCAGACGGGGAGGGGCCCGCTCCAGGGAGGCAGCGCGCGTGGGGCGGCAAGTGCCCACTCGAGAGCTCGGGCGCGTTCGCCGTTGAGGTCGGCGACGACGAGGTCCGGGGGCGGTGAGCCGTCGGGGAACGCCTGGACGAGCGCGTCGGTGAGGCCGTCCGCGCTCGACGGCTCCGCCCCTCCAAGCGGCACGGCCTCGGTGCCGGAGCCCCACGCGTGGACGGTGGCGAGGACCATGCGGCCCGCCGCACGCGCCGCCGCCTCTGGCTCGACGACGAGCACGGCGGCGGCGTCGCCCGGGACGAGCCCGCCGGGCGCGGCGGGCCCCTTGAGCCGGCCCAGGCCCGCGAAGTGCGCCAGCGCGTCGGGCGTGGTCAAGAGGTCGACGCCGGCGAGGCCGTGGGGCGCGGCGAGCGCGGCGGGCCGCTCGGCGAGCTGGGCGAGGCGGGCCACGAGCGGCGTGTGGACGAGGCCGTGGGCGTCGTGGAGCGTGGGCGCGAGCCCGGCCTGGGCGGGGAGCCCGGCCCCGTGGCTCGCGTGGAGCTCCCACGTCTCGGCCGTCGCCCAGGGGGCGGCGTCGGCGCGGGCGGCGTCGACGAGGGCCGAGCCCGCTCGCCCTGACCGAGGCACGTGGAGCGGCGAGCGAGCCGCGACGGCGGGCGCCGCCCGGACGTCGCCGCGGCCGGCGAGCACGACACCGGACACCTCGGCGAACCGGGCGACGCCAGCCCGGAGGGCCGCGACGGTCGCCGTGGCCGAGCTTCCGACCGACGTCGCGAGGCCGACGCCGACGATGGCGAGGGGGCCACTCACAGGCCCCCGGCCCAGACCCGGACGCCGCCCAGGCGGTCGACGCGGCCGTGGACCCCGAAGGCCGCCCGCCAGGTGAGCTCGACCGTGCGGGCGTCGGCGTCCGCGGCGAGCGTGTCCAGCGTGGCCGTGGCGTTTTCGGCTCGGAAGCTCGTCAGGAGGGCGACACGAACTCGGACCTCGGGCAACGCGACGCGCCACGGGTGGGGGCCGCAGCCCTCCACCACAACGTCCTCGCCGCCCCCAAGGTGCGGCACGGCGACGAGCCCGGGCGGGGCGGACTGGTAGAACCGCGTGTCGAAGTCGTCGGGCAGGAGGGGAGCCCGCCGGCGTCGCCACGCCGGGTCGAAGGTGCCGGCGAGGGCGAGGCGTGGGGCCCACCCCGACGCGACGGGCCCGAAGCCGACAGGGCGCGGACGCCCGTCGGGACCCGAGAGACGGTCGTCGGGGCGCTCGATCTGGGGGAGCCACGCGCCGTCGACGTCGAGCCGAGAGCCGGGTGCGCGGAAGCCCGTCCCGACGGGGTTCTCGGCCAGCTCGTCGTGGAGGGCGGGGTCGTCGGGGGAGCCGTCCCGACCGCCGAAGGCGAGCTCCCACGAGAGGTCGGCCCGGTCGAACGGGACCGGGCCGACGACGGACGCGAGCCCGAGCGTGGTCCGCCACTGGCGCGGGCCGGAGACGACGGCGCGCTGGTCGACGACGGGGCGCCCCCCAGAGAACACGGCGAAGCGGACGGCGACTTCGCGGGCACCGTCCCCGTAGGCGTGGCCGCGCAAGAGGCAGTCGGTGCCGGGCTTGGGCGGGACGAGGTCGGTGTCGCGGACGAGGCTGGAGGCGCCGGGCTCGCCGCGGTAGACGGGCGCGGTGGCGACGGGCGCCTGCTCGTCGGCGAGGCGGAGCGGGCCGTCTCCGGGGTCGTGCCAGGTCCCCTTCACCACGACGACGGCGACCTCGGCCCCACGCGCGTCGGTCGTGCAGAACGCCTCGGCGACGAGCGGCGTCGGGTTCTGGACGTACATGGAGTGGGCGGCGAGCCCCTAGTTGATGCTGAAGCTCCCGCCCTTGAGCCGGTGGGGGCCCGTCGAGTGAGAGAGGATGTGCGTGCCGCGGACGACGACTTTCCCGTCGGCCCGGAGCGTGAGGGAGGCCTCGCCGCAGCGGAGGACGAGCTCGTCGGTGGCCTCGACCGTCACCCGGCGTCCGTCGGCGACGACGCGGAGCGGGCCGTCGGCGCCGTCGAGGGTCCCGTCGAGGGTCTCCCGCCCGGGCGCAGTCGGAGGGGGCTCGAAGTCGACGCGGCGGGCCAGGTGCTCGACGACGGGGGCGTCGAGGACGCCGATGAGGATGGGGGCGGGCTCGCCAGCCACACGGACCGCCAGCACGGACCGCCCCTCGACGAGCGCGCCGGGGTCGAGACCGACGACGGCCCGGACGGGGACGGGCGGGCCGTCGCCGAACTGGGCCCGGAGCGCGCCGTCGGCGTCCGAGGGCGCGAGGCGAGCGAGCTCGACGCCCGGGGCCGGGGGGAGGGGGCCGGCTGGCCGGCCAGCGTCGGGGTGGTCGGTGGGCTCCATGGCCGCGTAGGGCTAGTTCTCTTTGATCTTGGGGGCCTTCAGGACGATGCGGTCCGACCCCTTCACCGCGAGCGCGCCGCCCTCGATGGTGATGGTGCCGTCGGACTCGAGGACGATCCGAGCCCGGCCGCAGACGAGCGCGAGGCGGTCGGCGGCCTCGACCTGGATCTCGGCGCCGCCCCGGACGTGGACCCGCTCGGAGACGCGGACGGTCGCCTCCCCGCCGACGCTCACCGCAGCGTCAGCGCCGACCTGGAGCGTGAGCTCGTCGCCGACGGACGTGGCCTGACCCTCGCCGACGGAGACCGAGCGGCCCCCGGTGACGCGGAGCGACGCGCCCTCCTCGATCTGGACGGCCTCGCTGCCGGCGACGCGGACGGAGGCGTCGCCGCCGATGGACTCCGTGTGCGAGCCCGAGACGTCGATCGCCTTGTCGCCGCCGACCGACTCGGACTGGTCGCCCTCGACGCGCTTGTCGCGGTCGGTCCCGACCCGGATCGTCTGCGAGGTGCCGACCCCGACCGTCTGCGTGTCGGCGACGGTCTCGGTGTGGTCCTTGACGGCCGTCAGCCGGACGTGCTCGCCGCCCTGAGTGTCGTCCAGGACGAGCGCGTTGCCGGCCCACGACCGAAGGACGTTCTCCATCCGGTTCTGGGCGACGGCGGGCGAGGCCTGGCCCGGGTTCGGGACCGTCCCGAGGGCGAGGGGCCGGTCGAGGTCGCCGTTGGCGAACCCGAGGACGAGCTCGGTCCCGGCGTGGTTCGGGAGGTGGAGCCCGTAGCCCGGGCCCGAATACGGCTGGACGAGCCGGACGGGCCGGGTCGCCTGGGCCTCCGGGGCGCCCGAGCGGTCGAGCGCGAGCCGGGCCCGGTACCGGCCGTCCTCGTCGACGAAGGCGTAGGGCCCGCCGGCCGACTCGACGCGAGCCGTCATGAGGCCCGGCGCTGTCGGGACCGGCGTGGCGCGCTCGGGGCGGAACGGGGCGGCGGCGGGGACGGCCTCGAACGTGTTCGTGTAGACCGGGGCCCCGGCCGGGCGGGGCGCCCCGTCGCCGCCGACGCTCTCAGGCGGCCAGCCGTCGGCCGGGCTGCCTCGGTGCTCGACGGCCGTGACGAGGTAGTCGCCGTCGAGATCGGCCCGGTCGTGGCCCGAGAGAGCGACGACGGCGCCGGCGGTGAGCCCGGCCACGTCGCCTGACCCGGTCGCGACGCGGCGTCGGCAGGCGATCTCCTCGGACCGGACCCTGGCGAGCCGGTCGCCCTCGGCCGCCGTCTTGTAGTGGTCGCCGTAGGCGTAGACCTCCTCGGGCCCGCCGCCCGGGACGGGGGCACCGACCTCGAGGTCGGTCTCGGGCGTCCGGTAGTTGTAGTCCTTGAGGACGACGCGGCCGGGGACGAGCCGGTCCCGGACGGCCAGGCGGTCGACGGCCTCCGCGCGGTCGTGGACGAGGCCCAAGGCCGAGCGGACGGCGACGTCGGCCGCCCCGGAGGGGCCCGGCCCGAGGCGGGGGAAGCGGGCGGTCCGATCCGCCACGGCGACAACGTCGGCCCCGTCGGCGTGGCCGACGGTGAACCAGATCCCCTCGCGCTCCAAGAGCCGCTGGACGAAGGCGAGGTCGGACTCCTGGTACTGGACGACGTACTCGGTCCGGGGGTAGGCGTCGGCGAGGTCGAACTGGGCCGGCACTCCGTGCTGGTCGAGGACGGCGCGGACGACGTCGGGGACCGTGACGTCCTGGAACACCCGGCTCTGGCGGGCGAGCCCCAGTCGCCAGAGCCGGGGGACGAGCGTCGCCCGGTACTCGGCCCGGTCCGCGCTCTGGGCGCCGAGGTCGAGTTCGGCGACGACGCCGTGGACCGGGACCGGCTCGAGGCCGCGGTGGCGGACGAGCGTGGCCCGGGCGCCGAGGACCGCGTCGGGGTCGACGTCCGCGTCGCGCGAGACGAGGTGGAGCTCGAAGCGGAACGGCTCGGAGATGGCCTCGCGGCCCGTGAAGGCGACGACCTCGAACGTGGCCGGGTCGAGCCCGCCGACGGTGAACTGGAAGGGGGCGACGTCGGCGCCGAGTTCGAGAGGCGACATGGAGACGAACGAGGGGATGCGGGGCTCATGGTACGACGGCGAGGTGCGCACGGCGTCCCGCGTGGGCGAGCCGACCTCCTCCATAACCCACACGGGAGGCCGCGCTCGACCGGGAGGCCGCGCCGCGCCTCCGCGCCGCGCCCGGTTCGGCGGCCCGGTCCGCGGCGGCCCCCAACGCGCTGAGTGCTCTGTCAAGCGGCTACTGGTCGATGGAACGAGCACCGGGGTCGGTCAGGGAGTCCCCCTTCCCCGCCTGCGCGGGGACAGGCCTGGACAGGAGGGGACAGGGGTGGGCGACCGACCCGCCAACAAGAGCTTGACGCAGCACTGAGTCAGTAGAGGCCGAGCGCGCACCTTCATCGGGCGTTCATGTTCGGGGGGGCTGGGTCACCCACCTTCGGAGGTCGCCTTTTCCCCACGCGATGAGCGAGACCCCGCTGATCCTCCCCGCCCCGCCCGATGCGTCGCCCGACGGCTCCGCCGACGAGCAGCCCGCCGGCCCCAAGCTGTTCGGGACGTTCGCCGGCGTGTTCACCCCAACGCTGCTGACGATCCTGGGCGTCATCATGTACCTCCGGCTGGGGTGGGTGGTGGGGAACGCCGGCCTCTTCGGGGGGCTCCTGATCATCGCGTTGGCGAACGGGATCACGCTGTGCACCGGGCTCTCGCTGTCGTCGATCGCCACGAACACGCGGCTGGGCGCGGGCGGGCCGTACGCGATCATCTCGAAGTCGCTGGGCTACGAGGTCGGCGGGAGCGTCGGCGTGCCGCTCTACCTGTCGCAGGCGCTGGCTGTCGCGATGTACGTGTTCGGGTTCCGCGAGGGGTGGGCGTGGATCTTCCCCGAGCACCCGGCCATCCTGGTCGACTTGGTCACGTTCGGGGTCGTGTTCGGGATCGCCTACGTCTCGGCGAGCCTGGCGTTCAAGATCCAGTACGTGGTGATGGCCGTGATCGTGGGCTCGCTGGTGTCCATCTTCGCGGCGCCCGACTTCCTCCACGGCACGGCCGTCGCCGACGTCCAGCTCTGGGGGGGCTACCCGGGCTCGCCCGAGGACGGGTTCCGGGGGACCAGCTTCTGGCTCGTGTTCGCCGTCTTCTTCCCGGCGGCCACCGGCGTCATGGCCGGGGCCAACATGTCGGGCGAGCTCAAGGACCCCCGCCGGAGCATCCCCGTCGGGACGCTGTCGGCCATCGCCGTCTCGCTCGTGGTCTACGTCGTCCTCGCCGTCTGGACGACGCGGGTGGCCACGCCGGACGAGCTGGTCTCGAACTACACCGTCATGATCGACAAGGCCCTGTGGGGGCCGATCGTCGTGGCCGGGCTGCTGGGCGCCACGTTCTCGTCGGCGCTGACGTCGCTGGTGGGGGCGCCCCGGATCATGCAGGCCCTGGGCAAGGACCGGCTGGTGCCCGCCGGCGAATGGGTCTCGAAGGCGTCGGGCGGCGAGCCGCGCCGGGCCATGCGGGTGACCGGCGTCATCGTGCTGGCGGCGCTGCTGATCCGCGACCTCAACGTGATCGCGCCCATGATCACGATGTTCTTCTTGATCACCTACGCCGTGATCAACGTGGTGATGCTGGCCGAGTCGAGCCTGGGCCTGATGAGCTTCCGGCCGACGTTCCGGCTCCCCCGCATCGTCCCGCTCTTGGGCGCGCTGGGGTGCGTGTTCGCCATGTTCATCGTGAGCCCGACCGTCGGGCTGGTGTCGGTCGGCGTCGTCGTGGGGATCTACGTCTGGATCACGTGGCGCGGCGTGACGCCCCGCATGGGGACCGTCCGGAGCGGCATCTTCGCGGCGTTCGCCGAGTGGGCCGCCGGCAAGGTCATCGCCCTCGACATGACGGCGAGCCGGGCGTGGAAGCCGTCGCTCTTGGTCCCGGTCCTGGACCCGGCCACGGTCCGCGGCGAGCTCCGCCTGCTCATCGACGTGTGCCGGCCCGAGGGGTCGATCAAGCTCCTGGGCGTGGCCACGACCGAGACCGTGGCCGACCTCACCCCCCGCATCGACACGCTCGCGCGGACGCTGCGCAAGAACGGCGTGCTCACGACGAGCTCGGTCATCGACTCGGCCGGGTTCGCGACGGGCGTCGTGACGGGCGTGCAGGCGCTGCGGAGCGCGTTCTTCGCGCCCAACGTCCTGTTCCTCTCGCTCCCCCGCCACGTCGAGCGCCACGCCGAGCTGGGCGCCATCGTCGGCGAGGCCCGGCGGCTCGAGGTGGGCGTGATGCTGCTGGCGCTCCACCAGGAGGCCGGGCTGGGGATGAAGAAGACGGTTAACCTGTGGGTCCGCCCCCGGCCGCACGGGCTCTCCGTCGAGGCGACGCTGGGGCGGTCGGACCTCAACCTGGGCATCCTGACCGCGCTCCGGCTGGCGCACGCGTGGGACGCCGAGCTCAACCTGCTCACCTCCGTCCCGACCGCGGGCGACGAGGCGGCGGCGTGGGCCTACCTCGCCGAGCTCCGCGACCTCGCCCGGATCCCCCAAGCCGCCCGGTCCCAGGTGATGGTCGGCCCGTTCGAGGCGTGCGTCACGCGCGCCCCCCAGTCGGACATCGACGTGATGGGCCTGCGCCGCGGCGCCGACGGCCGGTCGCCGGACCTCGCGTTCATGGCCGAGATGGTCCGCGCGACCCGGAGCGCGTGCCTGTTCTGCGGGGCGTCGGGTAGGGAGAACGCGCTCGCGTAGGGCGCGGCGCGGGCGGAGAGGGTGGGAGGGGGCGGCCGGGATGAGGGGCTCTCCAACCCTCGTGTCTCTCCACCGCCCGGCCCTTCTCGAGTCGGCCGGCCGAAGACCTCAGCGGTCGACCCTCGGGTTGTCCCGGTACTACTTTCTTTCGGCCCGCTTGCTGCACCCTCTGGAGGGCTCGTTTCCCGCCTCACATGGCCGTCCCCTCTGACGACGAGATCCGCCGCCGCTACGGACTCCCACCCGGGACCCCCGTCGAGCGCTACGTGGGCCACTCGGGCAGCGGCTCCGGCTCACGCCCGACACGTTCCGCCAGCACGAGGTCACCGACTCCGCCATCGAGCGGGCGACGTGGGACCGGCCTACGGTCGTGGCCGGGGCGACAGCCCGGCTCACGGTCCAGGGGTAGGCGGTCGGCGAGGGGAGCCCGGTACGGGTCTCGCTCCGAGACGCCAAGAACAAGGCTGTCGGGCGGGGACAGGGCGAGATGTATGGGAGCCGGGTCGTGGTGGATGTGGTGGTCGACCGGCGAGCCGTCGGGGTTGCCGCGGCTGACGTGACGCTAACCGAGTTGGGGCTGAAGGCCGTGAGCGCTCCGTTGACCGTCGTGCCCTATGCCGAACTCGACAGAGCGCGGTGGGGGCAAGATGAGGCGAGGGAGGGGGACGCCGTTGTCCTCTCGTGTCAGGTGACGGGGACCGGCGCGGGCGTGAAGCGCCTGGAGGGGCAGACAGCCGACGTCGAGATCTTGCGTGGTGACGAGGGCGAAGGCGCGGAGGGAATCGAGGGCGTGCTCTTTGAACCTGTGACCATGCTCCGGGTCCCGGTCACCGATGGGCAGATCGAGGCCACATGGCGTGTGGGGTTCGACGCCGAGGGGAAGGCCCGAATCGCTACGCAGGCTGAACTGGACGAAACCGCCGAGCGGACCGGGAGCGCGGCTGGGCAGTACCGGCAACCGGTGCACCGCTTCCGGGTGCGGCTGGCGGGACTCGAAGCCGAGAGTGGCCCCCTCCGCTACGCCGACAGGATCGAGATCCAGTTCGTGGGGGCGGGGGGAGGCGTGGCCGAAGGGCTGAGCGTCGTGGCCGAGCGCCCAGACGGAGAACGGTCTGAGGCGCCGCTCGGGCCTGACGGAACGGTCGCCTTGGATGCAGCTCCTGCCGGACGCTACCGCGTCGTGACCTCGCCTCCCTCGTCGTACACCGACCCTTCCGATGCCTCCCTCGAATCGGCCTAGCGCGCCCGCGCCCACCGCAGTAGACGGCGTCTACACGGTGGAGCTCCACCCGTCCGACCCAACGCTGGAACTCGTCTCGGGCCGGCGCTACCTCGTTACCGTCTTGAGCGACGACCCGTGGCGGGGATGGAATCAGCGGCTCCGCCGCGACGGCCGGTTCAACATGGTGGCGGGGGAAGAGGCCACGTTCAAGACGTTCCGGGACCGGTTCGGCGTGAGCGAAGACGACACCGCCGAGTGGTTCCGGGACCACGGCCTCGTCGCTTACCTCCCCCGGGACGCTCCGGGGGTCTTGGGTTTCCTCGGCCGACAGGAATACCCGGCCGTCCCCCGCGACACGACCCGGATCACGACGCGCATGCTCCGTCCACATGTGGAGACGCTCACGCCGCAGCAGATCGCCGACCACCTCGTGCTCGCCATCGAGCACACGAAGCGCTCGGACCACGTCTACCTCAGTATCCCCCGGTACTTCCGAGGGGTTGAGGAGTCCGTAAAAGGCGTGACGATGCGGATCGGCGGCCGACGGATCCCGGTCTCCCGGATTGAGCTTCCCGTAAACTACCTCAACTCGGACCGGATCAGCCTCCACGGGGACCCCAAACAGGTCTTCGTGCCGGACGCCGATGGCGAACTGGTCGCCCGGTACAACGTCGTGCTCAGCACGGCCTCGGAGGGGTCCTACTCGTCCTGGATGCTCTCCTTCCAGTTCCTCACCGACGACGATTCCGAGGCGTTCCTGAACTTCCTCATGCCTCGGAATGCATCCGATTAGCCTCCTCGCCCTCTTCCTCACGCTCGCCGCGTGCTCCACACCTGCCAAAGAGCTCAGTCGGTGTGTGGACGAGCGTGTGGGGCCGGGATACCTGGACATGCTGGCGTCCGCCGAGGCGGCGCTCCTCGACTCGGGCGTGCTCTCGGCCTCGACGCGGGCGGGGTACCTCGACCTCAATCGGCGGATCTACGCGGCCGAGGTCCCCGACGCCGCGGGGTGTGGCGAGGTCTACCGCCGGACGGGCGAGTCTTGCTGGAGCATCGGTACGGAGAGGAACGTTGCACTATTCAGCCGATGCCTTCCCGAAGTCGAAGCTCGGATGGCGGCTGGGAGCGACGTCCCGTTCGTCGAGGCGATGCTCGACGTGCTCACGGACGAACAGTTCGAAGACGTCCGATACCGGGGCGTCGTGATCGCCCAGACCCTGAACGACTTGGAGAGCATCGACCTGATCCGCAGGAAGCTTGGGTTGGACCCGCTACTCAGGCCGGACCGTTGAGGGATTGCACCCCGCGACGTGTGAGTGGCGCTCTCGTCTCCCTGCTCGTGTACGACCACCCCACTCTCGCCCGGACGCGGAGCGGCGATACCCACACGCCTGGCACGACCATCGGCCGCGTCGTGCTCACCGAGGAGAGCCCGGACGGCCTCGCCGTGCGACACGAGACGATCCACCTGATCCAGGCCGTGCAGACGAGCACGGTCACGCCGCACGGGACGCTCGGGAGCCTCTGGCTCGGCGGGCGCCGTGTCTCGTCGGGTGGGACGGTGCAGTGGGATCTGCGGGCGGATTGGCTGTATGCGGTCCTCGGCGGCCTCTCTGTGCTCCTCGCCGACGGGCCGGAGGACGGGTGGGCGGAGGCGGAGGCGTACGAGCTCGACTCGCCGCCTGGAGGAGGGTCTTCTCCGACACCCTGCTTGCCGCGCCCGCCTGGCGTCGCCTGCAACCTCAGGAGTCGCTGAGCGCGGGTCGCCTACCGCCCCTGCTCGATGGCCCGTGCCGCCATCTGGTCCACGACGCCCGGCGCGACGAGCGAGAGCCACCGCCCGGCCTTGCCGCGCGCCGTCATCACGACCTGGCGCTTGCGGGCGTCGGCGGCCTCCAGGATGAGTCGCGCGCACGTCTCGGCGCTCATGACCCGGTCCTCCTGGACGGGGCTCTCACCGAGCGGCTGCCCGTCCGGCCCGACCGCGCGGCGGCGGACCCAGGTGTCGACGAAGCCCGGATAGGCCACCGTGACGCTGAGCCCCGTGCCGCGGAGCTCGATGCGGAGCGAGTCGAAAAAGCCCCGCATGGCGTGCTTCGACGCCGCGTAGGCCGTCCGCGTGGGGACGCCTGTGAGGCCGGTCAGGCTCGAGACGGCGACGAGCCGGCCGCGCGAGGCCTCGAGGGGACCGAGCGCGGCGTGCGTGCACCACACGGCGCCGAGGTAGTTCACGCGCATGAGCCGCTCGAACAAGTCGGTGTCCTCGATCTCGTCGAACCGCGCCCACATCGAGACGCCCGCGTTGTTGACGAGCGCGTCGACGTGCCCCCAGCGCTCGGCGGCCGCGGTGACGAACGCCCGGCACTCGGCCTCGACGCCCACGTCGGTCGGGACCACGAGCGCGTCGCCGCCCCGCTCGCGGCACGCTCGGGCCACGCGTTCCAGGTCGTCGCGACCGCGCGCGGCGAGCGCGAGACGGGCGCCCCGCCTCGCCAGCTGGAGCGCGATCTCCTCCCCGATCCCCGACGACGCGCCGGTGACGAGGACGACGGAGCCGGAGCCGAGCGGGGCGGACATGGGCGGAGGGCGGGCGGGTCACGATACCACCGCCGGGGTCGGGCCCGAAAGATCGGAGAACGGGTCGGTTCGGTGGACCCCGCCGCCGCCCCGCTCGTACCCTCCTCACCTCTCTTCCAGACCTACGACTCCAATGGCAACCGAGCCCACCAAGAAAGACGGCCCCCTCTTGACGACCGCCGATGGCGCGCCCATCGCCGACCAGGAGAACGCGCTGACCGCCGGCCCCCGCGGGCCGGTCCTGATGCAGGACGTGGTCTTGCAGGAGCAGATCCAGCGGTTCAACCGGGAGCGCGTGCCCGAGCGCGCCGTCCACGCCAAGGGCTCCGGCGCCTTCGGCACGTTCACCGTCACCGGCGACATCACCGCGTACACGCGGGCCTCGATCTTCTCGGAGGTCGGCAAGCAGACCGAGATGGCGGCCCGGTTCTCGACCGTCGCCGGCGAGCGCGGCGCGGCCGACGCCGAGCGCGACCCACGCGGCTTCTCGCTCAAGTTCTACACCGACGAGGGCAACTGGGACCTGGTGGGCAACAACACGCCCGTCTTCTTTGTGCGCGATCCGTACAAGTTCCAGATGTTCATCCACTCGCAGAAGCGGCATCCGCACACGAACCTGCGCGATGCCGACATGCAGTGGGACTTCTGGAGCCTGTGCCCGGAAAGCCTGCATCAAGTGACCTGGCTGTTCGGCGACCGCGGCATCCCCCAGACGTACCGCCACATGAACGGGTACGGCTCGCACACCTACTCGCTCGTCAACAAGGACGGCGTCCGGACGTGGGTCAAGTTCCACTTCAAGACGGACCAGGGCATCGAGTGCCTCACCAACCAGGAGGCGACGGAGCTGATCGGCCAGGACCGCGAGAGCCACCAGCGCGACCTGTGGGAGGCCATCGACAACGGCGACTTCCCGACGTGGACCTGCTACGTCCAGCTCATGACCCAGGAGCAGGCCGAGCAGGTCGACTACAACCCGTTCGACCTGACCAAGGTGTGGCCCCACGCCGACTTCCCCCTGGTCGAGGTCGGGACGATGGAGCTCAACCGGAACCCGGAGAACTACTTCCACGAGGTCGAGCAGGCGGCCTACAACCCGAGCTCGCTGGTGCCCGGCATCGGGCCGAGCCCGGACAAGATGCTCCAGGGCCGGCTGATGAGCTACCAGGACGCCCACCTCTACCGGATCGGCGTCAACTACCGCGACCTCAAGGTGAACCGGCCCCGGGTGCCCGTCCGCAACTACATGCGCGACGGCCAGTTCGGCGGGATGCTCGACGAGGGGACCGGCCACCCGAACTACTACCCCAACTCGGTCGAGGGCGCGCCCCGGCCGGACCCGTCCTACGCCGAGCCGGCGTGGCACCTCGGCGACGTCACCGTCGAGCGCTACAACAGCCGCGAGGACCACGACGACTTTTCGCAGGCTGCCGACCTCTACAATCTGATGTCGGAGGACGAGAAGAAGCGGTTGGTCGAGAGCCTGGCCGGCGCCCTGGGCGGCGTCAAGCGCCAGGAGATCGTCGACCGCCAGCTCGCGCTGTTCGACGAGGTAGATGAGGACTACGGCCGGCGCGTCCGCCAAGCCGTCACGGAGGTCCGCAGCGCCGGCGGCGACGGGCAGTCGGTGGACGCGGCGATGGCCGTGCGCGACGCCGTGCCGGAGGGCGAGGCCCAGCGCGACTAGCCCGCCCGTCCGCGACCCTGCGCCCCGGCGGCTTCGGCTGCCGGGGCGCTCCTGTTTCCGACCGCCATGCCCGAGCCCATCGACCTCTCCACCGTCGACCACCACGAGATCGCCCGGCGCGGCGACGCCGAGGTGCTGGCGGTCTTCCTCGACGCCGGCCTCGACCCCGACCTCCGCGACGACAAGGGCCACACGTTGCTGATGATCGCGGCCTACAACGACCAGGAGCCGACGACCGCGCTCCTGCTCGCGCGCGGCGCCGACCCCGACGCGCCCGACGCCAGCGGCAACACGCCGCTGATGGGCATGGCCTTCAAGGGCCACCTCGACCGCGCCCGCCAACTGCTGGACGGTGGGGCGGACCCCGACGCGCAAAACCCCGCGGGCGCGACGGCCTTGTGCTTCGCCGCGATGTTCCGACAGGCCGAGCTGGCGGACGTGCTCCTCGCCCGTGGCGCCGACCCGTCGCTCCGCGACGCCCGCGGGATGACCGCCGCCGACGTCGCCACGGCCCACGGCCACGTCGAGTTGGCCGAGCGGCTGCGAACGGCCTGACGCCCGATCCGAGAGGAGCGCTGGGGGGCGCCGTTCCCTCCCGGGTCCCCCGCCCCTCCAACTCCGAACGGGACAGACCGACCGGGCCTGGCGTCACGACCCGAAGAGACGAGCGATCTTAGCCTGCCTCCTCGCGCTCGTCCCATGGTCTCGCCCACCCTCCCCATTGTCCGTCGGAAGGCGCTGGTCCTCGCCGGCCTGCTTCTGTGGGGCGCGAGCGCGGAGTCGCAGACGGCGCCCGTAACCGCGCGGCCGGCCGACGACGTGGTCGAGTCGGTCGGCGTCAACGCGCACTTCGACTACCCGGACACGAACTACGTCCTCCAACTCGCCGAGGTGCGGGCGGCGCTGTGCGCGCTGGGCGTCCGTCACCTGCGGCACGGCTCGCAGACGGACCCGTCCAAGCAGGCCACGCTCCAGTCGGTGGTCCGCGCGTGCGGGGTGCGGGTGACGGTCCCCATGACGCCGCGGGCGGGGCCGTGGCCGGCGCCCCTCGACCTCCGGCCCGAGCCGACCCAGCGCCTCATCGACGCCGCGCGCGGCCTCACCTTCGCCGACGGGACGAGCGCTGTCGAGGCCTTCGAGGGCCCCAACGAGTACGACGCCTCCCACGGGAACGACCCGGACTGGGCCGGCACCCTCCGCCAGTACCAGGACATGCTGTTCGGGCTGGTCAAAGACGACCCCGACTTTAGCGACCGGACCGTCCTCGCGCCGTCGTTCGCTTACCGCCAGAGCACGCGAGACGTCGCCAGCTTCCCCGACGCGTTCGACGCGCTCAACATGCACCCGTACCCAGGCGGAGGGCCACCCGAGCCGGCGCTCGCCGACAACCTGGCGAGCTACCGCGCCTGGGCGCCCGGCGTCGTGGCCGTCGTCGCGACCGAGACCGGCTACCACAACGCCCTCGGGGACGGCACGGCCGCGGGCGGCTACCTCAGCCAGCCCGGCGTGCCGGAGGCCGTCGAGGCCCGCTACCTGCCGCGCCTGTTCCTCGAGCACCTCCGGCAGGGCGTCGCCCGGACGTTCACCTACGAGGTGCTCGACTTGTTTTCCGACCCCGACAACCACCACCAGGAAAAGCACTTCGGGTTGCTCCGCAACGACCTCACCGAGAAGCCCGCCTATCGGGCGCTCCAGAACACGCTCGCCCTCTTCGCCGACCCGGGGCCGCCGTTCCACGCCGGGGCGCTCGACCTGGCCATCGAGGGCGCGCCCGGCGACGTGCGCTGGGTGCTGTTCCAGAAGCGCGACGGGAGGTTCCTCCTGGCGCTCTGGCGCGGGCTCACGTCGTACCGAATTCCGCAAGGGTGGCGCTCGGGCGAGGCGGGCGTCGTCTTCGACCCTCAGCCGACGGATGTGGTGGTGCAACTGGCGATCCCCGTCGAGCGCGCGGTCACGTACCTGCCGTCGCGGTCGCCCGAGCCCGTCGACCGATTCGAAGGCACGGCCACGCTGGCCCTCAGCGTCCCCGACGAGCTGCTCGTGGTCGAGATCACCCCGGCCGGCGGGACGGCCGCGTCCGGCGGGCCCGGTCAGCCCGCCCTCCTGACGTCCACGAGCTTCGCCCCGAACCCGTCCGAGGGCCGGACGACGCTCGCGTTCTCCCTCTCCGTCCCCGCGGACGTGTCCCTCGAGGTGTTCGACGTCCTGGGAAGGCGGGTGTCGGCGCAGCAGAGAGACGCTCCGGCGGGGCCTGGGCAGCGGTTCGTGCTCGACGCCCACGGCTGGCCGCCCGGGGTCTATCTCACTCGCCTGACGGCGACCTCCGGCGAGCGGGCCGAGACGGTGACGGGGCGGATCACCCTCCGGTGACCGTGGCCGTGGAACCCGCCGGGTAGCGGGCTCCGTCTCAATGCTCTCGTCCGGACACGAGGAACCCGGCGGGCGAGATCGACTTGCACATCGCGACCTTGGGCCAGCCGGAGTCGACGAACGGCCACACGCCGAGAAGCTCCGAGCGGGCGGGGAACGGCGCGGCGCCTGTGTATCATCGACGCCCCGTCGCCACCCTCCGTCCATGCCGACCGTCCCCCACTTCCACGTCGCCATCGTCGGGACCGGGTTCGGGGGGATCGGAGCGGCGGTTCGGCTGATGCAGGACGGCGTCGAGAGCCTGGTCGTGTTCGAGCGGGCGGACCACGTCGGCGGCGTCTGGCGCGACAACACCTACCCGGGCGCGGCGTGCGACGTCGAGTCCCACCTGTACGCGTTCTCGTTCGCGCCCAACCCGGACTGGACCCGCCGGTTCTCGCCCCAGGCCGAGATCCAGGCCTACCTCGACGACGTCGCCGAGCGGTTCGGCGTGACGCCCCACGTCCGGTTCGGCCACGACGTCCGCGACGCCGTGTGGGACGACGACGTGGCGCGCTGGCAGATCGAGACGTCCCGTGGCCCGTTCTCGGCCGACGTGCTGGTGGCCGCGCCGGGCGCGCTCGCCGAGCCGCGTCTGCCCGACATCCCCGGCCTCGACACGTTCCGGGGCGACGTGATGCACACGTCGCGCTGGGACGACACGGTCGACCTGGAGGGCCGGAACGTCGCCGTGGTGGGGACGGGCGCGTCGGCGATCCAGGTGGTGCCGGCGCTCCAGCGAGTCGCGGACCGCCTGGTTGTCTACCAGCGGACGCCGCCCTGGGTGATCCCCCGCCGCGACGGCCCGTTCGCCCCGGCGACGCGCGAGCGGTTCCGCCGCCGGCCGGCGCTCCAGCGGGCGCTGCGGCAGTCGCTGTTCGGCTACCACGAGACGTACGGGCTCGCCTTCCGCCACCCGTGGATCGGGCGCCAGGCCGAGGCCGTCCTGGCCCGCCGACACCTCCGCGCCCAGGTCGCCGACCCCGCCCTGCGCCGCGTCTTGACGCCGAACTACCGACTGGGCTGCAAGCGGATCCTGCTCTCGGACGACTACTACCCGGCCCTCACCCAGCCCAACGTGACCGTCGTCGACGGCCCGCTCGTCGAGGTGCGCGAGCGCGAGACCGTCGGGGCCGACGGCGCCGTGCACCCGACCGACGTGGTCGTGCTCGCGACCGGGTTCTACGCCACCGAGATGCCGTTCGGGAAGCACGTCGCCGGGCGCGACGGGCGGCGCCTGTCGGAGGTCTGGGCCCAGCGCCCCGTCGCCCACGTCGGGACGACGGTCGCCGGCTTCCCCAACTTTTTCGTGATCCAGGGGCCGAACACGGGGCTCGGCCACTCGTCGGTCGTGCTGATGGCCGAGGCCCAGATCGAGCACGTCGTCAACGCCGTCCGCGCGATGCGGCGGCGCGGGTTGGCGGCCGTCGAGCCGACGACGCGTGCGCAGCAGGGCTGGATCGACGAGGTCGACGCGCTGGGCGAGGGGACGGTCTGGACCAGCGGCTGCCAGTCGTGGTACCTCGACGGGAGCGGGCGGAACGCGGCGCTCTGGCCCGGCTCCGTCCCGGCGTTCCGGCGCCGCGTCGAGCCGTTCGACCCGGCCGAGTACCGACTCCGCGAGGCGCCCGGGGCCGGCGACGGCGTGGCCGGCGAGCCCGCCCGCCTGGCCCACCTCGCGTTGCCGCCCGACGTCGAGACCGAGCCGTCGGTCGCCGACCGCCTGCGGGGGGCCGCCGCGCGCACGATCGGCCGGTTGCCCGAGGCGGCCCAGGTCGCGCTCGCGGGGTCGCCGCCGCCCGAGATCGACGGCCAGCGGCTCGACCCGGCCGTCCACGCGGTGCTCTCGCTGAACCCCCACGACGACGCGTCCGCCGTCGTCCGCCACGACCCGGCGCGCGCCCGGGCCGACTTGCGCCGCGAGGTGTTCGCGATCGCCGGCACGCCGACGCCCGTCGGCGACGTCCGCGACCTCGTCGTCGAGGGCGCGGAGGGGCCGCTCGACGCGCGCCTCTACACTCCGGCCGGCGTCGACCGACCGCCGCTGCTGGTGTTCTTCCACGGCGGCGGCTACGTCGAGGGCGACCTCGACACGCACGACGAGCCGTGCCGGCTGCTGTGCCGCCAGGCCGGCCACGCCGTGCTGAGCGTGGCCTACCGGCTGGCGCCCGAGCACCCGTTCCCCGCCGCCACCGACGACGTCGTGGCTGCGTTCCGCTGGGCGCAAGCCCACGCCGACCGCCTCGGCGCCGACCCGGCATCCGTGGCCGTCGGCGGCGACAGCGCGGGCGGCGCGCTCGCGGCCGTCGTCGCCCAGGCCACGCGCGACGACGCGCCGCCGGTCGCCCAGCTCCTGATCTACCCGGCGACGGACCACCCGACGCCCTACCGCTCGCGCGACCTGTTCGACGGCTACCTGCTGCCCGAGGCCCTCCGCCAGGCGTTCTTCGACGTCTACACGGCCGACCGCGACGACGGCACCGACTGGCGGGTCTCGCCGATCCGGGGCCGCCTCGATGGGTTGGCGCCGGCGCTCGTGGTCACGGCCGGCTTCGACGTGCTCCGCGACGAGGGCGAGGCCTACGCCCGCGCGCTCCAAGCCGCCGGCACGCACGCCGACCTCTACCGCCAGGCCGACCTGCCCCACGGGTTCGTCCACCTGACGCCGATCAGCGCGTCGGCCAAGCGGGCCACCGTCGCCGTCGCGCGGCGCTGGCGCCAGACGGTGCAGGAGGCATGAGCCGGCTCGACCTCAGCGGCGGCGTGGCCGTCGTGACGGGCGCGGCGTCCGGCATTGGCCGGGCGACGGCGCTCGCGTTCGCGCGCCGCGGCTGCGCGCTGGCGCTCGTCGACCGCGACGCGGACGGGCTGGCGTCGGCGGCGACGGAAGCTCGGGCGCTCGGCGCCGACGTCAGCGAGCACGTCGTCGACGTGGCCGACGCGGACGCCGTGACGGCGCTGCCCGGCGAGGTGCTCGCCGAGCATGGCCGGGCGACGGTGCTCGTCAACGCGGCCGGCGTGGCGCTGAACGGCCGGTTCGAGGAGCTGACGATGGACGAGATCCGGTGGCTCTTCGAGATCAACTTCTTCGGGCTCGTCGGGCTGACCCGGGCGTTCCTGCCGGCGCTCCGCGCGAGCGGCGGCCAGGTCGCGAACGTGTCGAGCCTGTTCGGGATCATCGCGCCGGCCGAGCAGACCGCCTACGCGGCGTCCAAGTTCGCCGTCCGCGGGTTCAGCGAGGCGCTCCGGCACGAGCTCGAAGAGACCGGCGTCGGCGTGACGGTCGTCCACCCGGGCGGCGTGGCGACGGCCATCTCGCGCAACGCCCGCCTCGCCGCCTCGGCCGACGCCTCCGCGCTCACGTCCCAGGCCGAGCGGTTCGAGAAGACGTTCCTCACGACGCCGCCCGACCGGGTCGGCGAGGCGATCGCCCGGGCTGTCGAGCGGCGCCGGCCCCGGCTGATCGTGGCCAAGGGCGCGCGCGCGGGCACCTGGCTCCAGCGGCTGATGCCCGTCCGCTACTGGCGCGTGCTGGCGCCGGGCCACCGCCGGACCGTCGGCCGCTGAGCGCCGCCGCGTCAGCCGGCGACGACGCGGACCGTGACGAGGAGTTGCCCCACGTGCCGCTGGGTGTGCTCGGCCGCGTGGACGAGCGTGCCGATGACCGTCGACGGCAACCCCTTGCGTCCGACCGGCCGCGCGTCGGCGAGCCCAGCCGGGTCGGTCTGTCGGAGCTGGTCGAGCGCGGCGTCGACACCCCGCGCGAAGACGTCTGCCAGCCCGGCCGGCGTGAGCGCGTCGTCCTCCACGCCCTCAGCTGCCAACGCCGCGAGCTGGTCGTCGGAGAGTGGCTCGCCGCGGGCGTAGGTGAGCATCCGGTCCAAGACACCCACCAGGTGCTGGAGGTGAAAGCCAGCCGAGGCCGCACCGCCGGGTGTTTCCCACAGCCGGTCCGCCGGAAGCTCGGCCGCCAGCGCCGCCACGTCCTCGCGCGCCTGGAGCAGCGCGTGGGCGACGGGCTGGAGCAGCGCCGGGACGCCGTCGACGGGACCGCGGAGCCAGACCTCAGGCATCAGGTGGAACGGAGGTCGCCGTTGGATCGACCGTAGCGGGCTCCGATGCGTGATCCGTGATGCGTGCCTCTCCTCGTCGAGGATCACGCATCACGCATCCGTCCTCACGAGGTCTGTTGAGGATGAGCCCCATCACGCCAGGTTGTGGAAGACGCGCTGGACGTCCTCGTCCGCCTCGATCTTGGCGACCAGTTCCAGCACCACGTCGGCCTGGTCGTCGGGCAGCTCGGTCGTCGTGGTGGGGACGTACTCGACCTCGGCAGCGATGGGCTCGATGCCGCGCTCGTCGAGCGCCTTCTGCATCGCGCCGAAGTCGGAGAACACGCACCGGGCCAGGAGCGCGTCGCGGCCGTCCTCGGTCGTCGTCTCGCCGAGGTCTTCGAGGCCCGCGTCGATCAGATCGAGCTCGAGCTCGTCGCGGTCGCCGACCGTCGCCGGGTCGAGCGTGAAGGCGCCCATCTTGGTGAACTGGAAGGCGACCGACCCCGTCGTGCCCAGGTTGCCGCCGCCGCGCGACAGGACGGCGCGGAGGTTGGCGACGGTCCGGTTCACGTTGTCGGTCGCCGCGTCGACGAGGAGGGGGACGCCGTGGGGCCCGTAGCCCTCGTAGAGCACCTCGTCGTAGCTGGCGGTGTCCTTGCCGAGCGCCCGCTTGATGGCGCCCTCGACCTTCTCCTTGGGCATGTTGACGCCCTTGGCGTTCTGCATGGCCCGCCGGAGCTGCGGGTTGAGGTCGGGGTCCGGCCCCCCGGCCTTGACGGCGATCACGATGTCCTTCCCGATCCGGGTGAACTGCTTCGCCATCCGGTCGTAGCGCGCGAACATCGTGTGCTTGCGCTTCTCGAACATGCGGCCCATGCGCGCGGGGTCTGGTGAGGCCCGCAAGCTACCGACCGCAGCCGGGCGAGAGCCGGAGCGACCGGCCCCGGCTCACCCGCCGACCGGGTCGAGGACCGCCAGCCGGACCTTGGCACCCGCGTCGCGGTGGCCGAGGAGAATGGCGTCGAGCGCACCCACGTACGCGTCGTACGGCGTGGCCCGATGCGTCCGCAACGTGACGCGGCGCGAGCCACCCGACGCGAACGCGCCGACGCGAGCGCGGACGGCTCGGGCGGACGTCGGCTCGCCATCGAGAAGCACCGCGCCGCGTGCGTCGACGAGGACGGACAGCGTGACGACGGAGCCCATTCCGCCGTCGTCCAGTTTCGGTGGCAGCGTGAGCGGCAGCCCAGCGTCCGACCGAATCGCAGCCGTGATGAGGAAGAACAGCAGCAGGAGGAACGCGACGTCGGCCATCGAGGCAGACGGGATCGTGACGGAGCGGGAGGCGCGCATGGGAGAGGGGGCGGTGTCCCTCCGAGACACCCAGCGCGGGCTCGCGTTGCCCGATCCCTCACACGACGTCTTGGCGGCTCGTGCCGTCCATCTCGAGCGCGAAGTCGGCGCCGAAGGCGGTCGAGGGCGTTTGGAAGCCGGGGCTCGTCCGGCCGTCCAGGACCGCGAGCGCCGAGCGCAGCGCGGCGTCGGCGGTGAAGGCGTAGCCCTCGGGCCCGGCCCACGTCGCGACGGCTCGGCCGCCGGCGGCGTCGGTCGCTTGGCCCCAGACGTACGACGCGCCCCGCTCGCGCTCGGCCTCCGACGGGCCGGACACGCGCCACGACACGAGCCCGCGCAGCAGCGCCTGCACCGGGGCCGACTGCAAGACGGGGCCCAGTGCCCGGCTCGCCTTCATCACCCGGGCCGTCGACTCGGGGAAGGCGGCGTAGGTCGTGATCGTCGGAATGCCGGTCGAGTGGTAGGCCGTGCTCACGTCGCCCCACGGGATCGCCACGCACCGCCGCGTCTTGCCGTCGCCGAACGTGGCCTCGACCGTGTCGTGGGCCGCCGGCACCGTCACGATCCGGCCGTCGCGGCGCATCGCCCCGCCCGCCCCGAGGTTCTCGACCGCCGTCTGCGCCGTCCCGTGCGACGCCGACGACAGGGCGCGGATCGCCAGCTTCAGCTCGGTGGCCGACGGCAGCCGCTCCCTAAGGTGAGCCGCGAGGCAGTCCGTCGGGACCACGTCGAAGCCGACGCCAGGCAGCACGGTGATCCCCGCCTCGGTAGCGGCGTGGCCGCGGCCGGCGAGCGCCTCGAACACCTCGATCTCGCCGGTCACGTCGAGGTAGTGGGTGCCGGTCCGCAGGCACGCCTCGACCATCGGCGCGGACGTCCGGGAGAACGGGCCGGCGGCGTGCAAGACGAGCGGGTGACTGGCGAGGGCGCGGTCGAGCCCCGCCGCGTCGTCGAGCGAGACGGCGACCGTGTCGAGGCCGGTGGTCTGGGCGAGGGCCGCCAGCTTGTCGGCGTTGCGGCCGGCGAGCGTGGGGCGCACGCCGCGGGAGACGGCGAGGTCGGCGATCAGGCCGCCCGTGTAGCCGGTGGCGCCGTAGAGCAAGAAGGGCATGGGCCGTCAACGCGTGCCGGCCGGCGGGGTGCCGAGGGGGCGTCGCCGGACGTGGCCAGTGACGAGGCCGCGAGCCGCGGTGGCCGTCCGGCCAGCGCCCTGTCGGATCGGCCACGGGCGGACCCGCGCACTCGGGCCGGAGGTTTCGGCGTCGTGACCCTCGCCCTCTCCATGCCTGCCCGCGTCCTCCGCGTCGAGGTCCGCGCCGCCGACCCGCTCGTCCGCCACGGGCTGGCGGCGCTCCTCGCCGAGGCCGGGGCCGAGGCCCGCGACGACTCCGGAACGGAGCCCCCCGACGTGGCGCTCGTCGTCGGGGCCGACGTCGACGACCCCGAGACGCCGGTCGTCGTGCTGGTCGCGGACGAGAGCGACGGGCGCCGGGCCCGCCGCGCCGGGGCGCTCGGCGTCCTCCCGCGCGACGCGTCGCCGGGCGCGCTCCTCGCGGCCCTCGCGGCTGTCGCCGAGGGCCTCCGCGTCGACGACCTCGCGTTCGCGGAGCCCGCCCCGCTGCCCCGGCTGGACGGCCCCGACGCGCTCACGCCGCGCGAGACGGACGTGCTCGCGCTCGTCGCCGAGGGCCTGCCCAACAAGCTCGTCGCCGACCGCTTGGGCATCACCGAGCGGACGGCCCGCTACCACGTCGCCCAGATCCTGGCCAAGCTGGACGCGCAGAGCCGGACCGAGGCCGTCGTGACGGGCGCGCGTCTCGGGCTGGTCTCGCTCTGACCGCCGGGCGCGTCGGCCGGTGAAGCCTGGCGGAACGGCCAGCGCGAGCCCGGCCAGGTGGCCGGGGCGGACGGAGGGGCCGGGCCGGTAGCCTGGGGCAGACCCTCCTCCGACCCCATGCCCGCAGACTCCGCCCTCGCCGCCCTCTCCGACGCCCTCGCCGACGTCGTCTCGGCCGTCGCCCCCTCCGTCGTCCGCGTCGAGGCGCGGAAGCGGGGGAACGCCTCCGGCGTCGCCTGGAGCGCCGACGGCCTGGTGATCGCCTCCGACCACACGGTCCAGCGCGACGACGACTTGCGCGTCGGGCTCCCCTCCGGCGACGTGGTCGCCGCCGAGCTCGTCGGCCGCGACCCGACCACCGACCTCGCCCTCTTGCGCACCGACGCCGCCCTCACGCCGCCCGAGTGGGCCGAGGCCGAGACCGTCGCCGTCGGCCACCTGGTGCTGTCCGTCGGCCGCCACGACGCCGAGCCGCAGACGGCACTCGGCGAGGTGATGCGCCGCGGCGGGACGTGGCGGACCGGCGCGGGCGGACGCGTCGACGCCTTCGTCCAGACCGGCATCGGCGTCTACCCGGGCTTCTCGGGCAGCGCCGTCGCCGACGCGCGGGGCCGGGTGGTCGGGCTCGGCACGTCGCACTTCGGGCGGCGGGCGGCGCTGGCGCTTCCGGTGGCCACGCTACGCCGCGTCGCCGAGGCGCTCGCCGAGCACGGGCGCGTCCCCCACGGCTACCTCGGCGTCACGACCCAGCCGGTCCGCCTCAAGGACCTCGGCCCGGGACTGCTGGTGCTCGACGTGGCCGAGGGCGGCCCGGCCGACCACGCCGGCGTGCTCGTGGGCGACGTGCTCGTGACGCTGGGGGGCGAGGCCGTCGCCGGTCCGCACGACTTGGTCGCGGCGCTCTCCCAGGCCGCGGGCCAGGCCCGCACGCTCGACCTCGTCCGCGGCGGCGAGCGCCGTGAGATCGAGGTCGAGATCGCCGCTCGCTAGACCGCCTCAGCAGCCCGCCGCTATGGGGACGCCGCCGACGCGTGCCAGCCGGTCGGCGCGGACCTCGGCGCCGGTGCCCAGCCGCACCCAGTCGGCGCCGCCACGCGCGAACACGTCGTCGATGGTGGTGGCCGCCGTGTGCTCCCCGTCGCCGTCGCGCCAGACGACGGCGACGGTCTCACGGCGGACGGCCCAGCTTTCGAGCCGGTCGTGGGCGGCGCAGGCGATGGGCGTGTAATCAGGAGCGGGCATGGGCGGTGGGCCACAGCGAGTGGCGGCGAGAGCCGACGAACAAGGCGCCCACCACGACGGCACCGGCGGCGACCATCGTACCCCACAGCACGCCTTCGGCCCCGACGCCGATGGCGACGAACGCCCACAGCAGGACGGCGGCCACCGCCAGGTCAGCCGTCCGCGTCAGCAGCCACGCGCCGACGGCGGCGACCGTGCCGATCACCAAGACGGGCCACAGCACGGACTCGGCGGTCCACCCGAGGTCGCGGAGCCAGATCGTGAGGTTGAGCGGCGTGGCCACCGCCAGCCAGGCCAGGAACAGCGCCGTCGGCACGCCGAGCGCCCACCGCTCGGCGTCGCGCAGCGCCATCCGGTCGAGGCGGACGTAGGTCACGACGAGCGACCCCAGGATGCCCACGATGACGAGCGCCGCGATCCCGAAGTGGCCCGTCAGCCACGGGATCTGCCACAGCCCGTTGAGGACGTTGGCCGCGACGAACGGGACCCCGACCCGGTCGTAGCGGGCGCCGCGCTGGGCCGGCAGCGCCTGCCACACCGCGAACACGGCCGCGCCGACGAAGATCACGGACCAGATCGAGAACGCCCAGCCGGCCGGCGTGATCGGCGTCGGCGCAGCGTCGGAGACGGCGCCAGTCTGGACGCCGAACAGGAGGCCGGCCCCGGCGAGCCCGTTCATCGTCAGGTTGAAGAGGACGGCCGCCACGACGGCCACCTGCCGCGAGAGTCCACGCATGGGGAGGGGAGAGGAGGGGTGGGCCTACGCCGATGCCCCACTCCACGCTCCGCCGGACCCGAGGGCCGGCCCCGCCGTTAGGGCACGCCTCCCCTCGCCGCCTATGCTCGGACTCGACGCCCTCAAGCCTGGCGACCAGGAGCGCCTACGCGCCGACCTCCGGATCGCGCTCACCGGCAGCGTGGTCGCGGCGGCCTTGATGGGGGCCGTCCTCGTCCTCGTCGGCAACGTCGGCGACAGCGAGGCCCGCGCGCTGCTCCAGGCGGCGATCCCGACCATCCGCTCGTTCACGTCGACGGTGATGGTGGTGAGCGCCTCGACGCTCGCGCTCATGCTGACGATCCTGGGGCTCACGTCCGACACGGACCAGCAGATCCGGGGCGGCCACTTCGAGCGGGTCCGCCAGATCGCCTTGGCCGACGTCGTCGTGTTCGCCGCGGCGACGCTGCTTCTGGTGAGCCTGGTGGTCCCGTTCGACGACGCGTCGAGCTTCCCGCACCGCTGGTACGACGTGGTTTACTACGTCGCGACCGGCCTGTCGGCGCTCATCGGAGGGGTCGTGGTCGGGATCATGCTGCTGATCTACGCGGCCGTCCGCGACCTCACCGAGACGTTCGGGCCGGGCGACGAGAGCCCGCTCCTGGAAGAGGAGACGGAGTCGGACGGCTGACACCACGTCCGGTTGATCCGTCGCTGTTCGGGACTGGAGGGGGTGGGGAGTGTGGGGGCGTGGGGGCGGAATGCGCTCTCCTCCCACACCCCCCATACCCACACACTCCGCCCGGTCGCGGGGGGGCGCATCGCAGGTCGCCCCGGCGGGCTGCACCGAGGCGGCCGGAGTCGGCGTGGCGGGTTAGTCGAACGCCGCCGCGACGAGTGTCTCGGCCTGGTCGTAGGCGTCGGCCGCCGCGGTCAGCTTGCCGAAGGCGTCTTCGAGCGAGCCGCCGCCGCCGGACGCCGTGATCTCCTCTGGCGACCCGGTCTGCAGGACCCGCCCGTCGCGGATCACGACGACCTGGTCGGCCACCTTCTCGACGGCGTCGAGCAGGTGCGACGAGTAGAACACGGTCCGCCCGCGCGCGGCCAGCGTCCGCAGGAGCGCCCGCGTTTGCAGGACGGCGTGGGCGTCCAGGCCGCCGAGCGGCTCGTCCAGGAGGAGGACCGGCGGGTCGTGCAGGAGCGCGGCCGAGAGCAACACCTTCTGCTTCATCCCCTTCGAGAACCCGACCATCGAGCGGTCGCCGGCGTCCCTCAGGTCCCAGAACGCGAGGTGGGCCCGGGCGCGCTCGCCGATCGTGGCCTCGGGCAGCCGGTGCATCCGGCCGATGAACGTGAGGTACTCGTCGGGCGTGAAGCTCTCGTAGACGTGGCCGTGCTCGGGGACGTACCCGAACCGGCGCTTGGCCTCGACGGGGTCCGCCACGACGTCGACCCCGTCGACCACGACGCGCCCGGCGTCGGGGGGGAGGGCGCCCGTGAGCAGCCGCATCGTCGTCGTCTTGCCCGCCCCGTTCGGGCCGACGTAGCCGGCCACAGACCCGGTCGCGATCTCGAACGAGACCCCGTGCAGAATCTCGACGCCGTCGATGGCGACGCGGACGTCCTGGACTGAGATCATGGGGAGGGATGGAGGGACCTGGGATGGAGGGATGCGGGAGGCGGAGGGCCCTCCCTCCATCCCGCATCCCGTACCCCTCTGGTCAGCCCGGTGGCCACTGCAGGCCGCGCCCGCCCAGCAGGTGGACGTGGAGGTGAAACACGGTCTGCCCCGCGCCCGCGCCGTTGTTGACGACGAGCCGGTAGTCGCTCAGGCCCTCGGCCTCGGCCACGCGGCGGGCGACCGTGAACAGGTGGCCGACGAGCGCCTCGTCCTCGGGCTCGACGGCGTCGGCGCGGGGGATCGGCTTGCGGGGGACGACCAGGACGTGGGTCGGCGCCTGGGGCGAGACGTCGCGGAAGGCGACGGCCTGGTCGTCCTGGTAGACGACGTCGGCGGGGATCTCGCCGTCGGCGATCTTCTGGAACAGCGTTTTGTCGTCGGCCACGGGACGGGTATCGGCGGGGGAGGCGCCAAGCTAACCGGGCGGGCGTCGGGCCTGGCAACTCCGTGAGAAACGAGCCCGGGCTCGCGCGTCCTCCCCGGATCGCGTCCTCCCGAGCTTGTCGGGGGATCTCGACGCGCCGCCAGCGACCTCGAGGCCGTCCGCCGTGCGCCGAGTCCCGCGCGGCCACGGCCGGCCTCCCCTCGGGCGGAGGCCACGCGCGGCGGGCGGCGGAACCTCAACGGAGCCTCACCCACTCCAAATCTTCTCCCTCCCATCGTCGCCCATGTTGAGCAGGTCCCCGCCCCACGGCTCGCGTCGCCGGGGCGGAGGGCGCACCCTGGCCCTCCGCTGCGCTCATGCCGATCCGCTACCGCCGTTTCCTCGTCGCTCTGTCGTTCCTCGCCGTCGTCGCGGCGCCCTCCGCGCTGGCGGCCCTGTCGGGTGGCGCTCCTGTCCTGCCGGCCGCCGTGCACACCGAGGCGCCCGTCTCGCGGAGCTCCGCCGACGAGCCCAGGCTGGCGCAGGGCCGCGCGGTCCCGTCGGCCACGGCCACGGCGACCAGTGAGCAGGCGCCAAACGTCGCCGCGAACGTGCTCGACGGCGACCTGGCCACGCGGTGGTCGGCCCGGGGCGTCGGGCAGGCCCTCACGCTCGACCTCGGAGCGTCCCAGGAGGTGAGCGGCGTCCGCTTGGCCTTCTTCCGCGGCGACGTCCGGCGGACGTTCTTCGACGTCCTGGTCTCGCAAGACGGCGCCGCGTTCGCAGAGGTCGCGAGCGGACGGGCGAGCTCCGGGGCCACGGCCGAGCCGGAGACGTTCGCGTTCGAGGCGCAGCCGGCCCGCTACGTCCGCGTGGTGGGGCGGGGCAACAGCGAGAACGACTGGGTCTCGATCACCGAGGCCGCCGCGATCGGGAGCGCGAGCACGCCGGCCAGCCCGACCCTGCTCCCCGTCGAGGTGATGGGGCCCGACGGGACCACGCGCGCCGTCCCGCTCGACGTCGAGGACGCGGGGGGTGCCGACCGGCTCTTCCTCCGGCTCCACCGCGCCGCCTACCGCGACGCGTCGGTGAACCCCGGCCGCGGGGCCAAGGCGAGCGTCCGCCTCAACGGCGGCCCGTGGGTCGGGCTGACGAACGACGTGGCCACGTGCGCGGCTCACGAGGCCGCCTACGGGTGCCTCGACGGGACGCTCAGCGCCGTCCGCCTGACGGTCCCGCTCGCCGCGCTCGGCGGCGTGCAGGCGGGCGCGAACACGGCCGAGTTCCGGTTCAACGGGACCGACGGGTTCACGAGCGGCTACCGCGTGCTCGCGCTCGACGTCCAGACGGCCGGCGGCGTCTCCGTTCTCGCCCCGGGCCAGTTCGCCGACGACGACCCCGACGCGTGGGTCGCCCCTCGGCCCGCTCCCGCCGACGTGGCCGAGGGCGGGCGGCTCTGGCGCGAGGCCGCGCTCCTCGACAGCCCGCTCCCCGACGCGCCCCCGATCGCGGCGACGTGCGCGAGCTGCCACGCCCGCGACGGCCGCGACCTCGAGTACTTCGCGTTCTCGAACCGGTCCATCGAGGAGCGCGCCGTGTTCCACGGGCTCAGCGCCACCGAGGCCGAGCAGATCGCGAGCTACGTCCGGAGCCTGCGCGCCGAGGGCGTCGAGCGGCGGGGCCGCCCCTGGAACCCGCCGTACCAGCCGGGCCCCGGCCTCGACGCCCAGCCCGTCGAGGCGTGGGCGGCCGGCGCGGGCCTCGACGCCGTGCTCGAGCGCGACGCCGACATGCTCCCCCACCTCTTCCCGAACGGGACCAGCCCCCAAGCCGTCGCCGAGGTCGTCAGCACGCGCGGGACGCTCAACACGCGCGAGATGCCCGTCGCCCTCCAGCTCCCCGACTGGCAGGCGTGGCTCCCCGAGCAGGCGCCGGAGGACGTCTGGGGCGCGGCCGTCTTTGGAGAGGGCCCGTACGTCGCCTACCTCGACGCCCACCAAGCCTTGGGCGGTGGCGGGGCGGCCCGGATGCGGACGGACCCGGCGGCGGTCTACGGCGGCGAGCTCCGCGCCACGCTCGACGCCGTCCGCAAGCGCGCGCAGGACTTCGTCAAGCTGTTCGGGGCCCAGCCCTGCCGCGACGCCGCCATCTACAGCGCCCCCGCGTGGCAGATGCTGGGCGTCGGCGGCCCCTCGCCCGACCTCAACGACGGCGACCCGAGCTGGTGCGAGGGGCCCATGCGCTCGATGAACCACTGGAACGCCGTCAAGCAGTGGGAGCTGTTCCAGGAGTACGGCCTCGAGGACGCCACCGCCGACGTCTACCCCTCCGGCGAGACGCGCGGGTGGACCGGCCAGTGGCGCCACGTGTTCGACCTCGCGCCCCACCGCATCGGCAACAACTCGTTCTGGTTCCAGCACCAGGACAAGCGGGCCGGCGCCTACGCCAACACGGCGTGGTACCAGCTCCAGGTCGTCCTCCAGGCCGGCAACCGCGACCCCCGCAACCACCGCCCGCCGGACTGGAAGTACCACCAGAACCACCTGTGGCACGCCTCCGACGAGACCGGGCAGCCGCACCCGCTCCGTCAGCTCGAGGGGTTCGTCAAGATGTACCAGAACCTCGACATGCGGCCGCCCGACGGCGCCACGCCCGACCCCGACCACCCCCTCACCGCCGACCGCGGCCCGGTCGGCGACGGGTGGTGGCTGTGGCACGTGAGCCCCATCCGCTTCCACAGCCCGTTCCCCCGGTCGAACTACGACCAGAAGCGGCAGATGATGCTCACGCTCGACGACGTCGAGCCCGGCCTGCACGCGACGGTCATGAACGCGCTGCTCGCGGCGTTCCTCGAGAAGTCCACGACCTACGCCCCGGAGCGGTGGCAGCGCGGCGACGGGCCCGGGCGGCTCGACCCGGCCGACTACGTCCCGACGGCGTGGGACGGCTCCGGGTACGAGTTCGACGAGGCCCACCACGCCAACGTCATCTACCGCGTGGTCCCCCGTCTCCGCGAGGTCGGGCTCGACGACGCCCTCGTCAACGACCTCGCCGACTGGGGCGCCTCGCTGTGGCCCGGCGGCGACTGGGACGCCGTCAAGGTGGACCCCGCCGACCGCGGCGACGGCACGGGCCTGCTCGGCGAGTACTTCGCGGGGACCGCGCTCGAGGGCGAGCCCGTCCTCCGCCGCACCGACCCCCGGGTCCAGTTCCGCTGGGAGGGCGGGGAGTCGCCGGGCGACGGGCTCCCGGACGACGGGTTCTCGGTGCGGTGGAGCGGCGAGGTCCAGTCGCTCTACGACGGCGACGTCACGTTCCACGTCCGCACCGACGACGGCGCCCGGCTCTGGGTCGGCGGCGAGCTCCTCGTCGACGCGTGGCAGGGGCAGCCGCCGACGACGTACTCGGCGACGGTCCCGCTCACGCGGGGCCAGCGCGTGCCGGTCCGCCTGGAGTACTACGAGAGCGTCGGCGCCGGCGAGATCCGGCTGGCGTGGTCGACGCCGAGCACGGGCCCGTCGACGATCCCCCAGAGCCAGCTCTACCCGAGCGGGGCGTGGGCCTCGGGCGACGTCGGGGATGTCGGGGCGGAGGGCGCCACGGCGTGGGCCGGGGCCGAGGCCACCGTCACCGGCGCGGGCGCGGACGTGTGGGGCACCGCCGACGCGTTCCGGTTCGCTTACCACGTGCTCGACGGCGACGGCGAGGTGACGGCGCGCGTCGAGGCCCAGGAGCCGACGCACGCGTGGGCCAAGGCCGGCGTCATGGTCCGGGCGTCGCTGGCGCCGGACAGCCCCCACGCGTTCCTCGCGCTCACGCCGGGCAACGGGCTCGCCTTCCAGCGCCGCGAGGCGACGGGCGGCGCGAGCACCCACGCATCGGCCGGGGCTGCCGAGCCGGGCGTGTGGGTCCGCCTGGTCCGCACCGGCCCGACGCTCACGGCCTACCGCTCTGCCGACGGCGACGCCTGGACCGAGGTGGGAAGCGCGACGGTGCCGATGGCGGCGCCGGTCTACGCCGGCCTGGCCGTCACGAGCCACCAGGCGGGGACGCTCTCCGAAGCCCGCTTCGAGGGCGTTCGTGTCGAGGCGACCGAGGCGCTCGCGGCGAGACCCTCCGCCCTCGTCGCGCCGGATGTCCTGGCGCTCGGCCTGCCCGCGCCCAACCCCGCCCGGACGCGCTCGGCCCTGACGTACACGCTGCCCGAGCCGGGGCCCGCGACGGTCGAGGTGTACGACGCCGTCGGCCGCCGCGTCGCCCAGCTCGCCGACGGGCCACACGAGGCCGGGACGCACACCGTGGACGTGCCCGTGGGCGGGCTCGCCGCCGGCGTCTACGTCGTCCGCCTCCGGGCCGGGCCGCGCGTGCTCGCCCGCCGTCTGTCCGTGGTCCGGTAGCGCGGGTCGGGGGCGGGGCCGTGCTCGGCCCCGCCAGAACCTCAGGCGCGGCGCGCCCGTTGTGACGGGCCGACGTCGCCTCCCGCGCCCCATGCCCACCGTTTACGTCACCCGCAAGGCCCACTTCAACGCCGCCCACCGCCTGCACAACCCGGACCAGTCCGACGAGTGGAATCGGGCGACGTTCGGCAAGTGCAACAGCCCCAACTGGCACGGCCACAACTACGAGCTCGACGTGACCGTGGCTGGCGAGCCCGACCCCGACACGGGCTTCGTGGTCGACCTGGCGGCGCTCAAGAAGACCATCGAGGCCGAGGTCATCGAGCCGCTCGACCACAAGAACCTCAACCTCGACGTCCCCTTCTTGGACGGCAAGAAGACGTCGACCGAGACGCTGGCCGTGGCCGTCTGGGAGCGCCTCGCGCCCCACGTGCCGGGCCTCTTCGAGGTGAGCCTGCGCGAGACCCCCAACAACTCCGTCGTGTACCGTGGCGAGTAACGACCCGCGCCCCGGCGGCGCCACCGACCTGGCCGCGCGAGACGCCAGCCCGCTCCTGTACGAGCGCCAGGACGTCTACCACGCCGACACCACCGACGAGCTGGCGGCCCTCACCCGGCGCCAGCTCGAGCTGATCGGCGAGGACCCGGACCGCGAGGGCCTGCTGAAGACGCCCGAGCGCGTCGCCAAGGCGTGGCAGTTCCTAACGCATGGCTACGGCCTCGACCCCGACGAGATCTTGCGGAGCGCGCTGTTCGCCGAGGACTACTCGCAGATGGTGCTCGTCAAGGACGTCGAGGTGTACAGCCTGTGCGAGCACCACCAGCTCCCGTTCTTCGGCAAGGCCCACGTCGCCTACATCCCCAACGGCCACATCGTCGGGCTGAGCAAGATCCCGCGCGTGGTCGACGTGTTCGCGCGGCGGCTCCAGGTCCAGGAGCGGCTGACGTTGCAGATCCGCGACGCCGTCGACCGGGTGCTCCAGCCGGAGGGCGTGGCCGTGGTCATCGAGGCGCAGCACCTGTGCATGATGATGCGGGGCGCCGAGAAGCAGAACTCGCACACGACGACGAGCGCCATGAGCGGCGTCTTCCTCGATCAGCCCGACACGCGGGCCGAGTTCATGCGCCTCATCGCGAGCTAGGCGACGCAGGCCCGTCCCCAGGGTTATCGCAACTTCCCCAGAACAAGTCACCTGAGTTCGTCGAAGGCATGCCCTGAGCGGAGCCGAAGGGATCTCGACGCGTCGCCGGTGAGCGCGAGGTCGTCTCCAGCGCGTCGAGGTCCTCCGACTCCGGCCGCCGACGGTCTCCGCTCAGGATGACGTTTGGGGGAGGGGTGGAGGTTGCGACAGCCCTGGCCCGTCCCCCGTGGCCGGGCGCTCTCGCGCTCGTGGGGAGGCCGAGGCGTTCCCACGGAACCTGCCGAGCCGGCGGCGTTGACGGGGCGCAATCCCACCCCGATGCGCCTCTCGCTGCTCGCCCTCGCCCTGGTCGCCACGGCCGCCTCCGCTCAGCCTGGATGGTCGCCGCCGGTCGCCGGGCCGTCCGTCTCGCTCGACGTCCTCCACGGCCTCGGCGACGACTTCGACTCGGAGGTCTACGACGACCAGGGCCGGCCCGTCGGGACCGAGACGGCCCGGTTCACGTCGGTGGCCGTCGTCGTCGGCGCGCGCGTGCCCGTCGGGCGGTGGACGTTGGTGGCCGACCTCCCGCTCTCGTACGCCGGCCTGTCGGCGCCCGCGAGCGGCGAGTTCCCGGCGAGCTCCGAGGACGACCTCACGGTCGGGAACCCGTACCTCGGCGTCGAGGCTGCCGTCCGACCCGGCTTCGCCGTGGGCGGCGGGGTCCGGCTCCCGCTGTTCCACTACACGGAGGGCGAGTTCGTCGCGCCCGGCCGGTTCGGGCGGGACGGGGGCCTCACGGCGGACCCCGGCCGGTTCGAGGCTTACATGCCCGGCGTCCTGACGGTGTCGGCCGAGGTCCGGTACGCGGTCCCCGTCGGGCCGGCCCGTCTCCGCCTTCGTCTGTCTCCGTCGTACCTGGCCGAGGTCTCGGACGTCGGGCTCTCCGGGGACCCGGACCGGACCGGGCTCGCGCTCGGGTACGGCGTCCTGGCCGACGTCGACGCCCGCGGGGCGACCGTCTTCGGGGGCGTCGTCGGCCAGCCGGTGAGCGGAGAGTGGGTCGGCCTGTTCTCCGTCGGGGCGGCGGCCGTGGCCGGGGTCTCGGCCCCGGTCGGGCCCGTCCGGCCGGGGCTCGCCGTCCGCGTCCCACTCGACGCCAACGACCTTTTCTACCAGACGGACGCGACGGTCGGGCTCCGCCTCGACGTCTCGCTCCGCTAAGCCGGCGCGTCGGCGCTGGCGTCGGCGATCGTCTTGCGGATGGAGCGGACCGTGCTCCAGGCCCCGAACGCGACCAGCAGCGCGACGAACCCGTAGACCCACGCCGGCACGTTCTCGCCGGCGACGATGAGGTAGACGTAGGCCGAGACGAAGCAGGCGCCGGCCGCCAGGATCGGCAGGACCGGGCTCTTCTTGGCCCGCACGTTCCGGCCGAGCCACGCCAGTGACGCGAAAAATAGCGGGATCGCGCCGACGTAGATCCCCCCGAAGATCAGCGGGTCGACGCCGTACGCGGCGCCCAGGCCGAGGAACCAGTCTTTGAGAGCGTCGAGCATGGGGCCGGCAGGAGGCGCCCGTAGACTACGGCCCCCGTCTCCCTCTTACGCCCCGACCGCCCGTGCCCAAGAGCCTGTCCGACTTCCCCGCCCGCGAGACCCTGGGTGACACGCTCGGCATGGAGATCGTGGAGGGCTCGGCCGAGCGTGTCGTAGCCACGATGCCGGTCGAGCCGCGGCACCACCAGCCGCTCGGGTACCTCCACGGCGGCGCGACCGTCGCCCTGGCCGAGACGGTCGCCAGCGTCGGCGCCTACCTCGCGGCGCCCGACGGGTTCACGGCGTTCGGCCAGGAGATCAACGCCAACCACTTGCGCCCGATGCGCGAGGGCCAGCTGACCGCGACCGGCACCCCGTTCCACGTGGGGACGACGAGCCAGGTGTGGAGCGTCGAGGTCCGCGACGACGCGGGCCGGTTGGTCTGCGTCAGCCGGTGCACGCTGGCCGTCGTCCCGCTGCGGTGACGGCGGCGGCCGTGCTGGCCCGCCTGGCGGCGTCGACCGACGTGGCCGTCGAGGTCTGGGCCGGGGCGGAGGGCGGCTCCGGGACGGGCTCGGTCGCGGTGGCCACCGACGGCCCCACGGTGGTCCTGACCGAGGCCGGCGTGTGGGCACCCGCGGGCGCCCGGCCGATGCGCTGGCGCGCCGTCGCGCGGTGGCGGGCCGAGGGCGCCGCGCTGGCCGTCGAGCACGTCCGCCAGGGGACGCCGGCGCTCGCGGTCCTCGACCGCGGGCCGGACGGGGCGTGGGCCGGCCGCGAGCCCCACGTCTGCGGGGCCGACCGCTACACGGCCGCGCTCCGCCTGGACGGCGGCGCCGTCGAGGTGACCTGGACGATCGCGGGCCCGCGCAAGGCCGCCCGCGTCGTGACGCGGTACGCCGGACCCTAGCCGTCGCGCCGGACCGCCGGTTCGCCGGCGCCGAGCCCGTACTTTCTCGGACCTCCTCCCCGATTCCATGCTCCTCGGCGAAGTCATCGGCACCGTCTGGGCCACGCGCAAGGACCCCGGCCTGGTCGGGATGACGTTCCTCATCGTCCGCGAGGTCGACCTCGACGGCGAGCCGCTGCCGACGGTCGTGGTCGCGGCCGACGCCGTCGGCGCGGGCGTGGGCGAGACGGTGCTGGTGGCCCAGGGCTCGTCCGGCCGCCAGACGGCCGTCACCCAAGGGAAGGCCGTCGACGCGGTGATCATGGCCATCGTCGACCGGCTCGACGTGGTCGAGGAAGAGGCCGCGCTGCCCGAGGCCGCCGAGGCCACCGACCCGATGGTCCTGTGAGGCTGGGCCGCGTCGTCGGCTCGATCTGGGCCACCCAAAAGGACCCGTCGCTCGAGGCCCGGCGGATGCTGCTCGTCCAGCCCCTCCGCGCCGACGGCACCGACGCCGGCCGCCCCACGACGGCGCTCGACACGTGCGACGCCGGCCCCGGCGACACGGTCCTCTACGTGACCTCGGCCGAGGCCGCCATCCCGTTCTTGGACGCCCACGACCTGACGGCCACCGACGCCACCATCGTCGGCGTGGTCGACGCCGTGAGCCTGGGCTGACGCCCACACTCCGAGTGGGCAGGGCACGGGGAATGAGACACGGGGCGCGTTCCCGTCCCCGGGATACCAACAGGACTTACGCAGTTGGCCGAGCATCGGCCCCCCCTCCCTCAAGGGAGGTGTCGGCGCAGCCGACGGAGGGTGTCCTCGGCGTCCCACTCCGCCCGACACCCCCCCACCCGCTTCGCGGGAGCCCCCCTCAAGGGGGCCGGTCCGACCCAACTGCGTAAGTCCTAACCAAGCCCGGGAGGAGTGTGGGTGTGGGAGGACGAACCCCACCCTCCCATAACCCCCACACGCCCCACCCTTCCAGTCCCAAAGGAGAGAGCAACCCGACTTGGTGTGAGCCCCTACGCCGGGTGGATCTCGTCGTGCTCGTCGGCCAGGATCTCGTCTCCGTGGTCGAGGCGCCGGCGGCCGGCCCACGCGAGGGCCGTCACGGCGCCGAACCCGAGCAGCGCCAGCGCCAGCACCGGCCCCCAGCCGACGCCCCCGCCGCCCAGCAGCGTCGCGGGGTCGGCGCCCGGGCCGAGCAGGATGGACGGGTCCGGCACGCGCTCGACGACGCCGTCGGACCCGACGTGCTCGGCGGTCCCGACCCACGGCCACAGCGCCCGCAACGAGCCCGCCAGCAGCCCGACGAGCACGGTCATCGTCAAGTCGTGGTGCCGGTCCAAGAGCCAGCTCAGCCCCTTCGCCGCCAGCCCCAGCCCGACGCCGGCGCCGCCCATGAACGCGGCGATGTAAGCGACGTCGAGGCCCCGCAGCGCCTCCAGCGTCGTCCGGTACAGCCCGAACACCTCGAGCAGGAACGCGCCGCTCACGCCGGGCAGGATCATCGCGTTGATGGCGACGGCCGCGGTCCCGGCCACGCGCCACAGCGACGGGTCGGCGGCGTCGCCGCTGCGGGGCAGGCCGGTCAGGAAGAAGGCGACGACGGCCGCCACGACGGCCACGGCCACGTGCCACCCGTGGTGCTCGCGCCGCTCGCGCCACGGGATGACGAGCGACGCCGCGACCAACCCGAAGAACAGCGCCCGACACTGGACCGGGTACGCCTCCAGCAACTCCGGCACGAACAGCGACCCGATCCCGATGGCCACCCCGATCCCCCCGACGACGGGCAGCAGCAGCCCCCAGTTCAGCGCCCGCACCATCCGGACGGCCTCGCCGACGCGCCCCCGCAGCAGCGTCAGCACGGCCGAGAACGCCGCGCCGATCGCGTCGATCAGGTCCTTGTAGATGCCGACGATCAGCGCCATCGTGCCGCCGCTGACGCCGGGGATGATGTCGGCGCCGCCCATGAGGAGGCCCTGGAGGAAGCGGCGGAGAAGGGCGGGCATGGAGGGGGTGGAGGGGGTGGAGGGGGTGGAGGGGGTGGAGGGGGTGGAGGGGGTGGAGGGGGTGGAGGGGGTGGAGCGATTCGAGAAAGGTTCCGGCGACCTCCGCCTCTGCCAGTTCCCCGTTCCCATTGCCCATTTCCCGCGAGCGGAGCGAGCCCCCCGCGAGCCTCAGCTGTCGCGGACGAGGGGGACGAACAGGACGCCGTCGAACGTCTCGTCGGCGAGCACGTCGGGCCCGGTCCGGGTGATGCGGTGGAGCGTCTGGCGGTCGGGCGGCCCGACAGGGATGAGGAGGCGGGCGTCGGGCCGGCCCTCCGCCGGCGCGCGGAGCTGGTCGGTCAGCTCGGTGGGGACCGTGGGCCCGCCGGCCGTCACGACGATGGCGTCGAACGGGGCGTAGCCGGGCCACCCGTAGGTCCCGTCGCCGGCCCGGGTGCGGACCGCCAGGCCGAGCGCCTTCAGGACCGGCGTCGTGTTGCGCAGGAGCGCGGCGTGGCGCTCGACCGAGAACACCCGGGCCCCGAGCTCGGCCAGGACGGCGGCCTGGTAGCCGCTGCCCGTGCCCACCTCGAGCACGCGGTCGCCGGGCCGGACGTCCAAGAGCTCCGTCATCCGGGCGACCGTGAACGGCTGCGAGATCGTCTGGCCCTCGCCGATGGGGAGCGCGACGTCGTCGTAGGCCTGGCGGTGGAGGCCCGTGTCCGGGATGAACCGGTGGCGCGGGACCTGGGCGATGGCCGCGAGCACGCGCTCGTCGGCGATCCCCTTGTCGCGGAGGTCGCGGACGAGGCGTCGGCGGAAGGCGGAGGCCTGGCGGTCGGTCAGGAGCACGTCGTCGGGAGGGGGAGGCGTCGAGCGGAGAGGCGGCGCTACGCCGCGTCGTCGGGCGGGTCGGGGGCGTCCTCCGCCGCGTCGCGGCGGTCGGGCGAGAAGGCGTCGAGGAGCCGGACCTCGACCTCCTCCAGCGACAGGCCCACGTCGAGCCGGCCGTTCTCGGCGACCGAGATCTTGCCCGTCTCCTCGCTCGTCACGATGACGAACGCGTCGGTCCGCTCCGTCAGCCCGACGGCGGCGCGGTGGCGCAGGCCCAGGTGCGGGTCGAGCCCGCGCGCGTCGGAGACGGGCAGGATGCAACGGGCCGCCTCGACCTTCTGGCCCTGGACGATCACGGCGCCGTCGTGGAGCGGCGAGTTGGGGAAGAAGATGGCCGTGAGCAGGTCGCGCTCGACGTCGGCCGAGAGCTGGGTCCCGGACTCGATGTAGTTGCGCAGGCCGGTCGACCGGGCGAACGCGATGAGCGAGCCGACGCGGTCGCGGCTCATCTCCTGGATCGCCCCGATCACCTCGTCGGTGATCTTCTGGCGCGGCGGCTGCGTCACCAACCGCCGGACGATCGGGTTCCGGCCCAGCAGGAACAGGGCCTGGCGAATCTCGGGCGCGAACAGGATCAGCACCGCCAGCACGAACACGTCGCCGACGGCCCCGAACAGCGTCGTCAGCGTCGTCAGGCCGACCGCTCGGACGACCTCGTTGACGGCGTACAGGCCCAGCAGCGCCACGGCCACCTGGACTGCGATCGTGCCCCGGATCAGCCGGTACACCTGGTACACCAGGAACGCCGTGACCCCGATGTCGACCAGGTCCAGCCAGCGGACCGGCACGAACCCGATCCGCGGGCCCTCCTGGAGCAGCAGCGCGAGCCCGGTCATCGGCCGGTCGCTTGGGCCGAGGCCGCCAGCGCCGCGGCCACCACGCGGATCGCGTCGGCGGTCTCCCGCACGTCGTGGGCCCGGACGATGGAGACGCCCCGGGCGACGGCGAGGGCCGCCAGCCCGAGCGACCCGGACAGCCGCTCGCCGACCGGCGCGGGCGGCCCGTCCCCGCCGAGCACGGCGCCGACGGTGCTCTTGCGCGAGACGCCGACCACCACGGGCCACCGGGTCGCCAGCCGGTCCACCTCGGCGATCAGCCGCAAGTTCTGGGCGACCGTCTTGCCGAACCCGAAGCCGGGGTCGACCACCACGTCGCGGACGCCGGCGGCGTGGGCCCGAGCCACCGACCGGGCGAGCGACGCCACCACGTCGTCCACGACGTCGCCGTAGGCGCCGGGCGGGGCCGAGCCGCCGGTCTTCTGGAGCCCGTGCATCACCACCAACGGCGCGTGGTACTCGGCCGCCGCCGCCGCCGTGCCGAGCCCCTCGCGCAGGCCGGTCACGTCGTTGACGACGTGGGCTCCGGCGCGGAGGGCCTCGCGCGCGACCGCCCCCTTGGTCGTGTCGACCGAGATCAGCACCTGGGGCACCTCGCGCGCCACGGCCTCGACGACCGGCACGACGCGCGCCAGCTCCTCGTCCAGCCCGACCGGAGGCGCCCCCGGCCGCGTCGACTCGCCGCCGATGTCGACGAGCGCCGCGCCGGCCTCGGCCATCGCGCGCGCGCGGCCGACGGCGGCCTCGACCGTCGCGTAGCGCCCGCCGTCCGAGAACGAGTCGGGCGTGACGTTGAGGACGCCCATCACGTGGGGGCGGTCGAGCGGGAGGGCCCGGCCCCGACAGTCCAGCACGCGGCGGGCGACGGTCGGGGGGGGCGGGGCGAGGGGCGGCATCGGGCGAGAGCGGGCGCCTCGAAGCTACGACGAGGGGCGACGCGGCCCGTGATGCGGAACCCGTGACCCTTCATCTTTCGTACATATTGTGGCAGGTCGTGGTACACTGGTTCTCCGACGTCCTGCCGACTCCTCTCCGGCTCCACCCAACCCCACCGCCTAGACCTCGTCCCACCCACCCCAGCCGCCCTGGCCGCGCCATGTACGTCCCCCGAAGCCAGCAGATGCTGGACCAATACCTCCAGGAGATCGGTCAGATCTCTCTGCTGACGGCGGAGCAGGAGGTCGAGCTCGCCCAGCGAATCAAGAAGGGGGACGAGGAGGCGCTCCACCAGATGGTCCGGGCGAACCTCCGGTTCGTGGTCTCGGTCGCGAAAAAGTACCAGGGGCAGGGGCTCACCTTAAGCGACCTGATCAACGAGGGGAACTACGGGCTCATCAAAGCGGCCAACCGGTTCGACGAGACGCGCGGGTTCAAGTTCATCTCGTACGCCGTCTGGTGGATCCGCCAGGCCATCCTGCAGGCGCTCGCCGAGCAGGCGCGGACGGTGCGGCTGCCGCTCAACCGGATCGGGACCATCTCCAAGATCCGCAAGGCGTCGGCGCGGCTGGCCCAGACGTACACGCGCCCGCCCAACGTCGAGGAGCTCGCGGCCGAGCTCGACCTGTCGCCGCAGAAGATCGAGGACGCGCTCCGCCACCAGGCCCGCTCGCTCTCGGTCGACGAGCCGTTCGGCGACGAGGACGACAACAACCTCCTGGACGTCCTGGCGGACGCGGCCCACACGCCGCCCGACGAGCTTCTCTTGGACGAGAGCGTCACGAGCGACATCCAGCGGGCGCTGGCAACGCTGGCCCCGCGCGAGGCCGAGATCACGCGGCTCTACTTCGGGATCGGGCGGGAGAACCCGATGACGCTGGAGGAGATCGGGCAGGAGTACGAGCTCACGCGCGAGCGCGTCCGCCAGATCAAGGAGAAGGCGCTCCGCAAGCTCCGCCAGAAGGGCCGCCGCGCCGAGCTCCGCAGCCACATCAGCGGGTAGCGGCCGCGCGCTGGCGCGCGATTCACGAGCACGAGTCCGGGTCCCGTCGGAGCTTAGCGCCGGTCCCCTCCCTCTTTCGTGCTCAACACGCCCTGGTGGCGCGCCCACCGCGACCGCCTCCTCTCGCTCGCCGACGCCGAGACGCCCCGCTACGTCTACGACCTCGCGACGGTCCGCGAGCGGGCCCGCGCCCTGCGCCGGGCCGTCCCCGCCGACCGCCACCTCTACGCCGTCAAGGCCAACGGCAACGCCGAGGTCGTCCGCGCGCTCGCCGAGGAGGGCCTGCGGCCCGAGTGCGTGTCGGGCTTCGAGATCGCCCACGTGCGCGAGCTCCTGCCGGACCTCGACCCGGCCGAGGTCCTTTACACGCCCAACTTCGCGCCGCGCGCCGAGGTGGCCCAGGCCCTCGCCGCCGGCGTCCGCGTGACGCTCGACAACGCGGCGACGCTCGACGTGTGGGCCGACGTGTGGCGCGGCCACGACGTGTTCGTCCGCGTCGACCCCGGCGTGGGGAAGGGCCACCACGCCCACGTCCGCACGGCCGGGACGGCGTCGAAGTTCGGCGTCGACGCGTCCGACCTCGGGACGCTCGCCGAGCGGGCGCGCGCGCTCGACGTGCGCGTCGTCGGGGTCCACGCCCACGTCGGGTCGGGCGTCGACGAGCCGGAGGCGTGGGCCCAGACGGCCCGGACGCTGGCGGCCCACGCCGACGCCCACTTCCCCGAGGCGCGCGTGCTCGACGTCGGCGGCGGGCTGCCCGTGCCGACCGGGGGGGCGCCGGCGTTCGACCTGGCGGCGGCGGGCCGGGCCCTGGCCGCGTTCCGCGCCGAGCGTCCCGAGTTCGAGGTCTGGGTCGAGCCCGGCCGCTATCTCGTGGCCGAGGCCGGCGTGCTGCTGACGCGCGTGACCCAGGTCAAGCGGAAGGGCGACGTCCGCTACGTGGGGCTCGACGCCGGGATGAACTCGCTCGTCCGCCCCGCGCTCTACGGGGCCCACCACGACGTGGTCAACCTGTCGCGGCTCGACGCGCCGGTCGAGGGGCCGGCCGAGATCGTCGGGCCGATCTGCGAGACGGGCGACGCGTTCGCCCACGCCCGCCCATTCCCCCACGCCGAAGAGGGCGACGTCGTGCTCGTCGACACGGCCGGGGCGTACGGGGCCGTCATGGCGTCGAGTTACAACCGCCGCCCGCCGGCTCAGGAGGTGGCCATCTGAGGGGCGGGGCACGGGGCGAACCCTGACCCCTCACCCACGCCCACAGAACCGGACGGCTCCGTGAGGCGAGCGGGGGACCGGCGGTCCCGCGTCAGGTGACCGCGTCGGTCTCCGTCACGTGCGCGTCCGCGAGCGGCCCGCGGACGAGGAGCGGACCGGCCCCGGGCGTGGCCGCCTCCGCGTTGGCGAGCGCGTCGGCGAGCGCGTCGCGGTGGAGCGGCTTGGTGAGGTAGCCGTCCATGCCGGCCTGGCGGGCGGTCTGGTCGTCGCCGTCGAGCGCGTTGGCGGTGAGGGCCACCACGACCGGCCCCCGGTCCCCGAGCGCGGCCCGGATCTGGCGCGTGGCCTCCAGGCCGTCGAGCCGAGGCATCTGGATGTCCATCAGGACCACGTCGTAGTCGCCGCCGAGCACGGCCTCGACCGCCTCGACCCCGTCGACGGCCACGTCGGCGGCGTAGCCGAGCGCGGCCAACGTCCGCAAGGCCACCTTCCGGTTGATCAGGTTGTCCTCGGCCAGCAGGATGCGGAGCGTCCGCACCGGCGGGGCTGGCGGGGAGGACGGGGGCGCCGTCTCGCTCGCGGCGCCGGTCCGCTGGGCGACGGCTCGGCACAGGGTGGCCGCCCGGGCCGGCTTCAGCACGCTCGCGTCGACCCCGTCGGCGCGGGGGCCCCCGTGGGCGCGGAGCTCCACGAGCACGGTCGGGGCCGAGCGGTCCGCACGGAGCGATCGGGCCCATCCCAGGTCGGCCGCCGGGCCGGCGTCGACCACGACGGCGCCGAACGGGCGGCCCTCGGCGTCGGCCCGGGCGGCGAGCGCGAGGGCGGCCTCGGCGTCGGCGGCCTGGGCGACGTCGGCGCCAGCACGGGCCAGGTGGCGGGCGGCCATCCCACGGCTCGCGGCGCAGTCGTCGACGACGAGCGCGTGGAGCCCCGCGAGGTCCGTCGTCGACGCGGCCGGTGCCGAGGCCGGCTCGGCGCGGACGGTGAACGTGAACGCGGAGCCGTGGCCGGCAGCGGGTGCGGGCGTGCTCTCGACCCCGATCTCGCCGCCCATCAGCTCCACCAACCGCTTCGAGATGGCCAGCCCGAGGCCGGTCCCCCCGTGCGTCCGCGTGGTCGACGCGTCGGCCTGGGTGAACGCCTCGAACAGCCGGGCCCGCTGGCCCTCCGTGATCCCGACGCCCGTGTCGCGGACGGTGACTCGGAGCCGGCCGTCCGGGTCGACCGACACGTCGACCGTCACCTCGCCCCGGGCCGTGAACTTGACCGCGTTCGACAGCAGGTTGACCAGGACCTGGCGGACGCGCGTGACGTCGCCCTCGACCGCCTCCGGGACCGCGTCGCCGATGTCGTAGGCGAGGTCGATGCCGGCCGCCCGCGCCGGCGTGCCGACCAGGTCGAGCGCGTCCTCGACGACGCCCTGGACGGAGAACGGGGCCCGCTCGAGCTCCACCTTGCCGGCCTCGGCTTTCGAGAAGTCGAGGATGTCGTTGATGAGCGTGAGCAGCGTGTCGCCCGAGACGCGGATGGTCTCGACGAGGTCACGTTGGTCGGCGTCGAGCGGCGTGTCGAGCAGGAGCCCGGTCATGCCGATGACGCCGTTCATGGGCGTCCGGATCTCGTGGCTCATGGTGGCCAGGAACTCGGACTTGGCGCGCGCCGCGTCGAGCGCCTCCTCGCGGGCGGTCGCGAGCTCGACGTTGGCCGCCTCGGACCGGTCCTTCTGGCGGCGGAGCTCGGCCGTCCGCCGGTCGACGGCTTGCGCGAGCAGGCGGCCTCGGCGCCGGAGCGACCGGGTCCGCCAGCGGTACGCCCCGACCATGAGGGCCAGTCCCACGACGAGCGCGAGCGCCACGGCCCACGGCCGCTGCCACAGCGGCGGGACGACCTCGAACCGGAACGTGGCGTCGCTCGCGGACCACACGCCGTCGGCCGTCTGAGCCCGGACCCGGAAGGTGTAGGCGCCCGGCGGGAGCTCGGGGAAGACGGCCGACCGGTCGGTCTGGAGCGGGCTCCACGGCGCGGGCCCGGCGTCGTCGCGGTCGAGGGCGTATTGGAACTGGAGGCCGGCCGGCGCCGAGAACGACAGGGCCGTGAACGTGATGGCGAGGTAGCTCCGGTCGTGGGGGAGGCGGAGCCCCGCGGGGAGCCCCCGCCCGCCGGCCCCCCCGGACTGCGACGTCAGCCGGTCGCCGGTCGCCAGCCGGGCGTCGGTGACGTAGACCGGCGGCGGCGACGTCGGGGTGACCAGGTGGGGGTCGAAGCGGGTGAGCCCGTCCGGCGTCCCGATCCAGAGCCGCCCGCCCGCGTCCCACCGCAGCGCGTTGAAGTTGACGCCGATCGGCGTGAAGCCCTGCTCCGCGGCGTAGGTCACGGCCGGGAGCGGCACCCCGGCCCGCGGGCTCGAAACATCGAACCGGACGAGCCCCCGGTTCGTCCCGACCCACAGCCCGCCGTCGGGGCCGGGCGCCATCGCGTACACGGTCGACCCCTGGAGCGGTCCGGGGAGCGGGAACCGGACCGGCGTGTCCGGCGCGCCCGGCGCGTAGTACACCAGCTCGGCGTCGTAGAGGCTGGCCCAGACGGCGCCCGAGGGGAGCGCCGCCACGGCGATGACGGCGTCGTCTGGCCGGCCGGTCGGGACCGGGGCGAGCCGTCCGTCCTCCACCCGGACGATCCCCTCGTCGGTCGCCAGCAGGGCGCGGCCCTCGCGGTCGAACGCGATCCCGTTGACGAACGGGTCGGCGAGCCCGTCGGCCACGCCGTAGGACGTGACCGAGCCGTCGGGCTCCAGGACCGACAGGCCGTCGCTGGTCCCGAGCCAGAGCCGCCCGCCCGGTCCCTCGGCGATGTCGTAGACGTAGTTCGAGACGAGGCCATCGGCCGTGGTGTAGAGCCGGTGGCGCCCGTCCGGCCGCCGGCGGAGCAGGCCGCCGTAGGTCCCGATCCAGACGTCGCCCGTGCCCCCCGGCCGGATCGTGTTGACGCGGACGTCGGCGGGCAGTGGGCCCAGCGGGAGCGGGCGGAACGGGCCGTCGGGTGGGCCCCGGAACGCGCCGCGGCCCGTCCCCACCCAGACCTCGCCTCCGACCTCGGCCGACGCCCAGATGATGGGGACGTCCAGGCCGGCGGCCGCGCCGAAGTGGGCGAACGCTTGGCTCGAGAACACGCCGACGCCGAGCCCCGTGAGCCCGCTCCACACCTCGCCGTCCCGTCCGACGTGGAGCGCGCGGACCTCCCGGCTGGGGAACCCGTTGGCCTCGGTGTAGAGCGCCCCGAACGGCGCCGACGGGCGGGACCGCCGGAGCCAGCCGACCTCGCCGCGGTCGGTCCCGATCCAGACGCGGCCCCGGGCGTCGGGCGCCAGCGACCGGATCTGGCCGGCCACGCCGTCGGCCGGCGTCAGGGGCCGGGCGGTCACCCGGTCGCCGACGATCCGGGCGAGGCCACGCGGGCCGGCCACCCAGAGCGCCCCGTCGGGCGCCACGGCGAGCGCCGTCGGCCGGGCGGGGACGCCGTCGGCCGGGCCGAACGTCCGGACCCGTCCGCCGGCGATCCGGGCGAGCCCCTGCGGCGTCGCCAGCCACACCGCGCGGCTCGTCGCGGCGACGTCGGTGACGGTGTCGCTCGGCAGGCCCTGCGCCCGCCCGACGCGGCGAACCCGGCCGCCGTCGACCACGAGCGCGCCGCCGCTGGTCCCCAGCCAGAGCCGCGAGCCCTCGACGGCGAGCGACCCGATCTGGCGCCGGAGCGCGGGCCCTCCGACGGGCCGGAACCGGCCGCCGTCCAGGACCGCGACGCCGTTGGGGGTCGCCGCCCAGATCCGCCCGCGGCCGTCCACGGCAAGGTCGCTGACGTAGTTGCGGGGGAGCCCGTCCTGGGACGTGAAGGTGACGAACTCGACGCCGTCGAACCGGGAGACGCCGCCCTGGGTGGCGAACCAGAGGTAGCCGTCCGGCCCCTGCGCGACGGCGTTGACTCGGGTCTGGGGGAGGCCGTCGGCCATCCCGTAGGTCCGAACTGCGAACCGCTGGGCCGAGGCGGGACCCGCGAGGAGGAGAAGGAGGGCGACGAGAATGAGGCGCATGTGCGGACCGTTCGTGCGCGGGGTATCGGCCGCGGACCGGCCCCGAGTAAAGGGCGCGGCGTCGGTCCGGCGCCGACCGTCGCCCGGAGCGTCGCGGAGGCTACCGATCGGGCCGAGGGTCTGGTATCCTTCGCGCTGCTTCTCTCCCACCACACCCCCCATGCGACGACTGATTCTCCTAGCCCTCGGGCTCGTGGCCGCACCCGCCTTCGCCCAGGGCGCCCTCGGCATCGACAAAGAGGCGATGGACCCGGAGGTCCGCCCCCAGGACGACCTGTTCCGCTACGTCAACGGCCACTGGCTCGAGACGACCGAGATCCCGGCGGACCGGCCGCGCTACGGCTCGTTCGACGTCTTGCGCGAGCGGTCCGAGGAGGACGTCCGCGCCATCATCGAGGACGCGGCGTCGGGCGCCGTCGTCGACCCCGACGCCCGCAAGGTCGGCGACTTCTACCAAGCCTACATGGACTCGGCCCGCGTCGAGGCCCTCGGGATCGCGCCGCTCCAGCCCGACCTCGACCGGATCAACTCGATCGCCTCGACCGAGGACCTGGCCCGCTACTTCGCCCAGAACGCGGCGGCCTACGGCCCGTCGCCGGTCGCCGGCTTCGTCACGGTCGACGCGAAAAACTCGGGCCGCCACGTGTTCTCGCTGTGGCAGTCCGGGACCGGCCTGCCCGACCGGAGCTACTACGTCGAGGACCGCTTCGCCGACGCCCGCGCCGGCTACCTCACCTACCTCGAGGCGCTCTACGACCTGGCCGGCTGGGACGGGGGCGAGGCCGCGGCCCGGGTCGTCCTCGACCTCGAGACCCGGATCGCCCAGGACCAGTGGACGCGTGTCCAGAACCGGGACCCCGAGGCCCGCTACAACCCGACGGCCCTCGCCGACGCCGCCGCGCGCTACCCCCACCTCCACTTTGGCGCGATGGCCGAGGCGATCGGGCTCCCGGCGTCGCTCGACTCGGTCGTCGTCGGGCAGCCGTCGTACCTCGCCGGGCTCGACAGCCTGATGGCCGACGTCCCGCTCGAGACCTGGAAGACGTACGCCAAGGCCCGCACGCTGTCCGAGGCCGCGCCCGAGCTGCCGGCCGCCTTCGCCCAGGCCCACTTCGACTTCTACGGCCGCGTGCTCAACGGCCAGGACGAAGACCGGCCGCGCTGGAAGAAGGCGGTCTCGGCCACGTCGGGCGCGCTCGGCGAGGCCATCGGCCGGATCTACGTCGACCGCCACTACCCGCAGGCCGCCGCCGACCGGATGGCCGCCCTCATCGAGAACCTCCGCCAGGCGTTCCGCCAGTCGATCGACGGCAACCCCTGGATGTCCGAGGCCACCCGGGCCGAGGCCCTCGACAAGCTCGAGAGCTACACCTACAAGATCGGCCACCCCGGCGAGTGGGAGGACTACTCGGCGCTCGAGGTCTCGCCGACCGACCTGGTCGGCAACAGCCGCGCGCTCCGGGCGTGGTCCCGGTCCGACAACCTGGCCAAGCTCGGCCAAGCGCCGGACCGCGCCGAGTGGGGCATGACGCCCCAGACGGTCAACGCGTACTACAACCCGGCCTTCAACGAGATCGTCTTCCCGGCCGCCATCCTGCAGCCGCCGTTCTTCAACGTCGAGGCCGACGACGCGGTCAACTACGGCGGCATCGGCGCCGTCATCGGCCACGAGTACTCGCACGGCTTCGACGACTCGGGCAGCCAGTACGACGCGGCCGGCAACCTGCGCAACTGGTGGACCGAGACGGACCGGGCCGAGTTCGACGCGAGGGCCGACCGCTTGGTCGCCCAGTACGACGGCTACGCCCCGTTTGAGGACGCCAACGTCCAGGGCCGGCTCACGCTCGGCGAGAACATCGGCGACTTGTCGGGGCTCACGATGGCCTACCGCGCCTACCGCCTGTCGCTCGACGCGGACGGCGACGGGGCGGTCTCGGCCGGCGAGGAGGCGCCCGTCATCGACGGGTTCACGGGCGACCAGCGGTTCTTCATGGGCTGGGCCCAGGTCTGGCGGATCCTGCACCGCGACGCCTACCTCCGCCAGCTGCTCCAGGTGGACTCGCACTCGCCGGGCGAGTACCGCGCCAACGGCCCGCTCGCCCACATCCCCGGCTTCTACGACGCGTTCGACGTCCAGCCGGGCGACGCGCTCTACCTCCCGCCGGACGAACGGATCGTGCTCTGGTAGGGGCGTGCTGCGTGGGGGCGTATTGGCAGGGGCGTATTGCTATACGCCCTTACCAATGCGGGCCCCTACGCGTGTTCGGGTTGGCGGGCCGAGGTGGTCCGCTCCGACCGGCGCGCGAGCGCGTCGGCGAGGGCGTCCGGGCGGACCGGCTTCGAGACGTAGTCGTCGCAGCCGGCCGCGAGGCACGCGTCGCGGTCGCCGTCCATCGCGTTGGCCGTCAGCGCGACAACGTAGGGCTGCGCCTCCGGCGCGACGGTCTCCCGGATCTGGGCCGTCGCCGCGAGCCCGTCGAGGGTCGGCATCTGGACGTCCATGAGGACGACGTCGTACGGCCGCGACGCGGCAGCCGCGACGACGGCGGCGACCGCCTCGGCCCCGTCGGCGGCGACGTCGGCGGCGAGCCCCATCTTCTGCAAGATGCGGAGGGCCACCTTCTGGTTGACCACGTTGTCCTCGGCGAGGAGGATGTGCAGGTTGCCGTCCGCCCTGGGTTCGTCGGCCCCGGACTCGTCGCCCGGCGGGGGCGCCGGCGGGGCGGGCGCCTCGGACGCGCCCAGGCTCTGGGCGAGCGTGCGGAGGAGGGCGGCCCGCTTGGTGGGCTTGGCGAGCCAGGCGTCGAACAGGTCGCCCGCGTCGTCGGGGCGCTCGGCGAGCGACGAGAGCATGACCAGCGCCGGCGACCCGCCGTCGGACCCCGTGCGGAGGCGCCGCGCCAGCTCCACGCCGTCCATGCCCGGCATGTGGTAGTCGAGGAGCGCCGCGTCGAACGGCCGGCCCGCCTCCCGCGCCGCCCGCACCTCGGCGAGCGCGCCCGGCCCGTCGGCCGCCAGCGTCACCTCGACGCCGGCCTGCTGGAGCTGGAGGCGGACCATGCGCCGGTTGGTCGGGTGGTCGTCCACCACCAGCACGCGCCGGCCTTCCAGCGCCGCTTCGCGCGGCGGGACCGGCACCGCGACCGGCTCGGCGGCGACCGTGAAGGCGAACGTCGAGCCGTGGCCGTCGGCCGGCGCCGGCGTGCTCTCGACCGTCAGCGCGCCGCCCATCAGCTCCGAGAGCCGGCGGCTGATGGCCAGCCCGAGCCCGGTGCCGCCGTAGCGCCGCGTGGTGGAGGCGTCGGCCTGGGTGAAGGCCTGGAACAGCCGCGCCTGCTGCTCCGGCGTGATCCCGATGCCGGTGTCGCGGACGGCGAAGCGCAGTCCCGCCGCGCCCTCGGCGGTCGGGTGGGCCGAGACGGTCACCACGACCTCACCGGCCGGCGTGAACTTGACGGCGTTCGAGAGCAGGTTGATGAGGACCTGGCGGACCCGCGTCACGTCGCCGCGGACCGCCCGCGGCACGTCGGCGTCGACGAGGTAGGCGAGGCCGAGGCCCGCCTCGGCGGCGCGGCCGGAGACCAGGTCGAGCGCCTCCTCGACGACGGAGTGGACCTCGAACGGCTGCGCCTCCAGGTCGACCTTGCCGGCCTCGATCTTCGAGAAGTCGAGGATGTCGTTGATGATGGTGAGGAGGGCGTCGCCGGACATCCGGATGGTCTCGACGAACTCGGCCTGCTCGGCGTCGAGGCGGGTGTCGAGGAGCAGGCCGGTCATGCCGATGACGCCGTTCATGGGCGTCCGGATCTCGTGGCTCATGGTGGCCAGGAACTCGGACTTGGCGCGGACGGCGCCGAGGGCCTCATCGCGAGCGCGGTCGAGGTCGGCGTTGGTGGCCTCCAGCTCGGCCGTCCGCTCTGCGACGGCCCCCTCGAGCGCGGCCCGCCGGCGCCGGTGGTGCCGGGTGTTGAGGCGGGCCGCCAGCCCGAGCCCCACGAGCCCGAGCAGGACGCCGCCCGCCCAGACCGCCGGGTGCTGCCACCACGGCGCCAAGACCGCAAACGCGAGCGGAGCCGTCGGCTCGCTCCACCGGTCGTCCGACGTCATGGCGCGGACGGAGAACGCGTACTCGCCGGGCGGGAGGTTGGCGTAGGTCGCGGTCTGGTCGGCCGCCAGCGGGCTCCAGTCCTCGTCGAACCCGGCGAGCCGGAACTGGTACCGGATGCCCTCGGGGTCGTCGAACGAGACGGCGCCGAACTGGAGCGTCACGTGGCTCTGGTCGTGCGGGAGGCGGAGCCCCGAGGGCAGGCCGTCCGGCCCCGCCCCGTCCGCGTAGGGCGTCCAGTCGCGGGCGCCGCGGAACAGGGTGAGGTCCGAGACGAACGCGTGGGGCGGGGCGGTCGCCGAGACGTCGGCGGCGGGGTCGTAGCGGACGGCGCCGGCGATCGTCCCGAGCCACACGCGGCCCTCGGCGTCCTCGGAGAAGGTGTTCGCGTTGAGCTCGAGCGGCGTGAACCCCTCGGCCGCCCCGTAGAAGCGGTAGTCCAAGGGCGCGTTGGCGGTCGGCCGGTCGATCCGTGCGAGCCCCCGGTTCGTGCCGATCCACAGCCGCCCGCTCCGGTCGACGTGGACGAGGTAGATGGCGGCGCCCCCAAGCCGTCCACCGAGCCGGTCGCGCCGGACCCGCCCGTCGGGCCGGATGCGGACGAGGTCGCCGGCGACGGTCCCGATCCACGCCGTCCCGTCCCCCCCGACGCTGAGCCATTTGGCCCCGTCCGGAACGCCGTCGGCGGCCCGGAACGATCGGGTCGCCCCGCCGGGCGCGACGGCGACGACGGCGCGGGGGGTGCCGAGCCAGACGGTCCCGTCGGGGCCCTCGGCGAGTGAGAGCACCCGGCCGTCGCCGGGACGGAGCGCGTCGTAGCGGCGGAGCTCGACGCCGCCATCCCGGACGACGAGGAGGCCCCGGTCCTCGTTGACCTGCCCCATGGCGGCCCACACCTCCCCGTTCCTCCGCCGGAGCAGGCTGACGACGTAGCCGGCGTCGACGAGGTCGTGGCCCGGCGCCCGCGTGAGGCGGCCGTCACGGTAGCGGAGGAGCCCGCTCGCCGACCCGATCCACAGCCCGCCCGCGCCGTCCGACACGATCTGGGAGGCGAACCGAATCGGAGTGCCGTCGGGAAGAGCCAGCTCGTCCGGTCCGTCGGGGCCGATCCGGGTCAGCCCTCCGTTGTGGCTCACGACGACGTCGCCGCCGACGACGCCGGTCCCCCAGACGGAGTTGCTCGCGAGTCCGTGGGCCGTCGTGTACGTCAGGAAGCGGTCTCGCCCCTCGCGGAAGCCTGCGTACCGGAACGCGCCGCTCCCGTGCGTGGCGATCCAGAGCCCGCCCTCGTGGTCGGCCCGGATGCGGTAGACGAGGGCGTCGTCGACGCCCGCGTCGGGCGTCAGGCAGTCGGGCGCGGCGGGCGGACGGAGCCGGCACGGGCCGCTCTCGGTCCCCACCCACACGTCGCCGCTGGCGTCTCGGGCGAGGGTCTCCGCCCCGCCCGGGAGGCCCTCGCGACCGACGCCGTAGTGCGCTCTGACGCGGAACGAGCGGTCCAGGACGAAGACGCCGTCGGCCCGCGTCGCCACCCAGAGCGACCCGTCGGCCTCCAGCACATCGGCGACCGGCCGGGCGAGCGGGGTGGGACGGTCGAGCCTCCCCCGGCGGTACCGGACGGGCCCCGAGTCGGTCGCGAACCAGACGACGCCGCCGGCGCCCGCGGAGATGGCCGTGGTGAGCCCGAGCGACGAGTCGGGGGCGAGGCGGACCGGCCGGAACGGGCCTCCCCCAGTGCGGCGGTAGACGCCCGCCTCGGTCCCCACCCACACGTCGCCCCCAAGGGTGCGGACGACCTGGGCGTGGGGCGCAGTCCCGTTGCCCAGGGGCACGTGCTCGAACCGGCGGCCGTCGAACCGGGCCACGCCCTCCTCACCCAGCGCGAGCCAGAGGCGGCCCCGGGCGTCGAGGGCGAGCGAGCGGACGTGGTTCGTGGGGAGACCGTCGGAGACCGTGTAGGACTCGAACCGTTGCCCGTCGAACCGGGCCACGCCGCCGTCGGTCGCGAACCACATCCGGCCGTGCCCGTCCTGCGCGAGGTCGTAGACGATAGACTGCGGGAGCCCCTCGGCGACGTTGTACGACACGACGTGCCGCCTCTGCGCGGCCGCCGGAAAGGCGGCGCAGGCAACGAGGACGAGGACGCAGAGCCGACGGGCCATGGAGGGGCGGGGGCAGGCAGAGTATCGGCGCAGCGGGAGACGTGTAAAGGGGACAACGGACGGGACGGCCGGCGCGCCGGCGGCTGTCGGCGCCCCGACGAGGCACAACCTGGAGTCGCTCCCCGGCCCGCTCGCAGCGCTTCCTGCACGTGGGGACGGCGCATGGGGCTCCTTCCTCAGATTGGAAGCGCTTCGAGCCGGAGTGGGGTGGCGCGATCCCGCCGCGCGGCCCTATGCTTGCGGCCGACCGTCTTCCCCGTCGCTTCTCCGTGACCCGCGCCCTGCCCATCGTCTCCTCCGCCGCCGCGTGCTGCTGCATGGGGATGATTGTGTGCATGGCCCGCTCGGGTCAGGAGAGGTCACGAACGACGCGCCGGTAGAGCAGCCGGCCCCCCGTTTCGACCCCCTCCTGGCCTGGTGCCCGGAGGGGGTTTTTCGTTCCCCCCCGGTCGCCGGCCTCAGCCCGCCCCGCCATGAGCGACCGCGCCCTCCACTTCGACACCCTCCAGCTCCACGCCGGCCAACGGCCCGACCCGACGACGAACGCCCGGGCCGTCCCCATCTACCAGACCACGTCGTACACGTTCGACGACGCGAGCCACGCCGCGCGGCTGTTCGGGCTCGAGGAGTTCGGCAACATCTACACGCGGATCATGAACCCGACGACGGACGTGCTCGAGCAGCGGATCGCCGCGCTCGAAGGGGGCGCCGCCGCGCTCGCCGTCGCGTCGGGCCAGTCGGCCCACCTGGTCACGTTCACGACGCTGGCGCAGGCCGGCGACAACGTGGTCGCCAGTCGCAAGCTCTACGGCGGGACCGTGAGCCTGCTCAAGGTGACGCTGGGCCGGCTCGGCATCGAGGCCCGCTTCGTCGAGGACGAGTCGCCGGCGGCGTTCACCGCGCTCGCCGACGAGAACACCAAGGCGTTCTTTACCGAGACGCTGGGCAACCCCGACCTCACCGTCCCCGACTTCCGCGCCCTCGCCGACGCCGCACACGCGGTCGGCGTGCCGCTCGTGGTCGACAACACGTTCGGGCAGGGCGGCTGGGTCGTCCGGCCCATCGAGCACGGGGCCGACATCGTGACGCACTCGGCGACCAAGTGGATCGGCGGCCACGGCACGTCGATCGGCGGCGTGGTCGTGGACGCGGGCACGTTCGACTGGCGGAGCGGCCGGTTCCCGCTCTTCACCGAGCCCAACGAGGCGTACCACGGGCTGGTCTTTTCGGACGTGTTCCACCCCGACAGCGCGCTCGGCAACGTCGCGTTCATCGTCCGCGCGCGTGTCGAGGCGCTGCGCGACCTGGGGCCGGCGCTGTCGCCGTTCAACGCGTTCCAGCTGCTGACGGGCGTCGAGACGCTGTCGCTCCGGGCCGAGCGGCACGCCCAGAACGCCAACGCGGTCGCGGCGTGGCTCGACGCCCACGACGCGGTCGAGTGGGTGTGGCACCCGTCGCTGGCGAGCCACCCGTCGCACGAGACGGCCCGGCGCTACTTCCGCGACGGCGCCTTCGGGAGCGTGCTCAGCTTCGGCATCCGGGGCGGCACCGAAGCCGGGCAGGCGTTCATCGAGGCCGTCGAGCTGGCGAGCCACCTCGCCAACGTCGGCGACGCGAAGACGCTGGTGATCCACCCCGCGAGCACGACGCACCAGCAGCTCTCGGACGCCGAGCAGCGGGCGGCCGGCGTCCGCCCCGAGCTGGTCCGCGTGTCGGTCGGGCTCGAGCACGTCGACGACTTGCTGGCCGACTTCCAGCAGGCGTTCGAGAAGACGTTGGTCGCGGCCTGAGCGGACCCCCCGCGTTCCGGCAGGTCGCTAAGGCTCCGCCTCCGCTCCCGGCTCGGAACGCTGTCCCCCTCGAAGGGGGACAGGCCGAACGCCCGTTGAGCGACGGCGCAAGCCGGAGCGATGGGCGCACGGACGGGGGGTTCTGCCGCCAACCCTATGGCTGATCTGCAAACTCTTCGACTCGGCCCGTTCACGACGGAGAGCGGCGCCCGCTTGCCCGACGTCACGGTCGCCTTCCGCACCTGGGGCGCGCTCGACGCCGACGCGGGCAATGCCGTCGTCGTGTGCCACGCGCTGACGGGCGACGCCGACGCGGCGGCGTGGTGGCCCGGCGTCGTCGGGCCCGGCCGCGTGGCCGATCCCGCCCGCCACTTCGTGGTCTGCGCCAACGCGCTCGGCTCGTGCTACGGGACCGACGGCCCGGCCACGCTCGGCGCCGACGGCCGGCGGCTGGGGAGCCGGTTCCCGCGCGTGACGGTCCGCGACCAGGCCCGGTTGCACGCCCGTCTGCTGAACCGGCTGGGCGTCCGGTCGGTGGCCCTGGCCGTCGGCGCGTCGATGGGGGGGATGCAGGCGCTCGAGCTGGCGCTCGTGGACCGCGAGGCGGGGCCGGACCGCGTCCGCCGGCTGGTGCTCGTCGGGATGGGCGCGGCGCACGGCGCGTGGCAGATCGGGATGGGCGAGGCCCAGCGGCTCGCCATCCGCGCCGACGCCCGCTGGCAGAACGGCGACTTCCCCGCCGACGACCCGCCCGCGGCCGGGCTCGCCGCCGCTCGCGCGATGGGCATGATGACGTACCGCTCGCCGACGCTCTACACCGAGCGGTTTGGGCGCGAGCCGCACGAGCCCCGGTTCGAGCCCGGCGACCCCCGCTTCGCCGTCGAGAGCTACCTCCGCTACCAGGGCGCCAAGCTGGCCGGCCGGTTCGACGCCGGCGCCTACGTCCGCCTGACAGAGGCGATGGACGGCCACGACGTCGGCCGCGGGCCCAGCCGCGAGGACGCCGCGACGGCGCTCGCCCAACTCCGCGCCGACGCGCTCTGCGTCGGCATCGCGTCCGACCTGCTGTACCCGCCGGGCGAGAGCCGCGACCTGGCGGCGCTCCTTCCGAACGGCCGCTACGCCAAGCTGGACTCGCCCTTCGGCCACGACGCCTTCCTGGTCGAGGTCGACGCGCTCGACGCGCTCGTCCGCCCCTTCCTCACCGACACCGGCTTCCTCCCATGACCGCCTCGCCCGCCCTCCACTCCACCGCGACGCCGGCGCCGCCACTCGACGTCTACCTCGCGGGCGTCGGCACGGTCGGCCACGCGCTGCTGGGCCAGATCGCGGGGCTCGGGCCGGGCCCGCTCCGGCTGATCGGCGCCTGCACGCGCCGCCGGTCGGCCGTCGACTTTGCCGGGCTCGACCCGGCGGCGCTCGCGCTCGACGCCGGCGCCCCGGACTGGCCGTCGCTCTTGAACCGGCTGGCCGCCCGCGCCGCCGGCACGCCGACCGTCTTCGTCGACGCGACGGGGGCGCCGGAGGTGGCCGACCTGGTCGAGCCGCTGCTGGCGTCGGGCGTGAGCGTGGTGACGCCGAGCAAGCTGGCCAACACGCGGTCGCAGGCGGCCTACGACCGGCTCCAAGCGCTGACGACGGGCGCTGTGCACTATCGCTACGAGACGACGGCCGGCGCCGGCTTGCCGCTCGTCCGCCTGATCGAGGACCTGGTGGCGACCGGCGACCGCGTGCGGACGGTGCGCGGCGTGCTCTCGGGGACGATGACGTTCCTGTTCGGCCAGATGGAGCGCGGCGCGTCGTTCTCGACGGCCGCGCGGTGGGCCCACCAGCAGGGCTACTCCGAGCCCGACGTCCGCGACGACCTCTCGGGCGAGGACGTCGCCCGCAAGCTCCTCATCCTGGCGCGGTCGGCGGGCCTGCGCGTCGAGCGGGCCGACGTGGCCGTCGAGAGCCTGGTGCCGCCCCAGGCCGTCGGCGTGCCGGCGACGCTGGCCACCGACGCGCTCGCCGCGGCCGACGCCGGGTGGGCCGAGCGCGTGGCCGCCGCCCAGGCCCAGGGCCAGCGGCTCCGCTACGTCGGCGAGGTCCGGGTCGAGGACGACCGCCCCCAGCTCCACGTGGGGACCGTCGCCGTCCCGGCCGACTCGCCGCTGGGGACGCTGGCGGGCGCCGACAACCTGGTCGAGATCGCGACCGACCGCTACGCCGCCTCGCCCATCGTGGTCCGGGGCCCGGGCGCCGGGGCCGCCGTCACCGCCGCCGGCGTCCTGGCCGACGTGCTGTCGGTCGCCCGCGCCGTCCGCTGACGCGGGGGACCCCGGTGGCGCGGACGGGCGTTTCTCCGCCCTTCCCCGACTTCCCCCACCCCGATGCGACTACCCCTTCTTGCCGCCCTCGCCGTCCTGTTCGCCCTCCCCAACACCGCCTGCGCCCAGGACGACATGGACATGGACGACGACATGGAGATGGAGATGGCCGACGACATGGCCATGCACGCCCCCATGCGCGCCCACGACGAGGCCCGCGTGAGCCCCAACGCCGGCGTCATGACGACGGTCGGCACGACCGACGTGATGGTCCACTACGGCCGGCCGAGCCTCAACGGCCGCGCGGCCTTCGGCGACGGCTCGGAGCTGGCCCCGGCCGGCACGGTCTGGCGGACCGGCGCCAACGAGGCCCCCACCGTCTCCTTCTCCAGCGACGTGATGGTCGGCGGCGAGATGGTCCCCGCCGGGACCTACGCCCTGTTCACGATCCCCGGCGACGAGTGGACGGTCATCCTCAACGACACGGCCCAGCAGTGGGGCGCCTTCAACTACGACGCCGCCCAGGACCGCGCCCGCGTGATGGCCACGCCGATGACGGACGCCCCGATGCAGGAGCAGTTCGAGATCCGCTTTTCCGACGTCACCCCAGACTCGGCGACGATGCTCCTCCACTGGGGCACGGTCGGCGTACCGATCACGATCACGGAGGCGGGGATGTAGGCCCGCCGGTTCCGTCCGCTCGCGCCCCGCCGGTTGTTCTGGCGGGGCGCGCTTCGTTTACGGGCGGTGGGGGACATGATGAATCGTGTCTCTACGGCAAGCGCACTCCGTAGGGACACCATGCATGGTGTCCCCGCCCGTCAGGCGTCCCAGTCGGGCCCGAAGTCGGGGTCGACAGTCCGGTGGTCCTTGGGGAGCGCGTCGAGCGCGGCTCGCTCGTCGGCCGTCAGCACCACGTCGGCGGCGGCGAGGTTCGAGGCGCGGTGGGCGTCGGACGACGCCTTGGGGATGGCGGCCACGCGGTCCTGGCCCAAGAGCCACGCCAGCGCCACCTGGGCCGGGCCGATCCCGTGCGCGTCGGCGATCTCGCGGACGGTCTCGTTGGACAGCGCCTCGCCCTGGGCGAGCGGGCTGTAGGCCGTCAGCACCATCTTGCGCTGGCGGACGACGTCGAGCAGCCGGTCTTGGCCGAGGAGCACGTGGTGCTCGACCTGGTCGGCGGCCAAGTCCGGCGCCAGCTCGAGCGCGTCGCGCAGCATCCCCGCCGGGTAGTTGCTGACGCCGACCGCCCGCGCCTTGCCCGCCTCGCGGACGGCCACCAGCGCGCCGAGCTGGGCCTCGAGCTCGACCTCGCGGACGGGCCAGTGGAGCAGCAGCAGGTCCACGTAGTCGGTCCCGAGCTTCTCGAGGCTCTCGTCGACCGACGCCGCCAGCCGGGACGGGGCCACGTGGTCGCGCCACACCTTCGTCGTCACGAACACGTCGTCGCGCGGGACGGACGAGGCCGCCAGCCCCGCGCCGACCTCGGCCTCGTTCCGGTAGATCTGGGCCGTGTCGACGTGGCGGTAGCCGATGGACAGCGCGTGCTCGACGGCGCGGCGGGCGTCGTCGCCGCGGAGCTGCCACGTGCCGAGCCCGAGGGCCGGGACGGTCACGCCGTGGGTGTCGTAGTGGGTCATGGACGGGAGGGAGAGAGGGGGCCGAGGGCACGCGCTCGACGCGGCCCGGGTTCGGGAGTCGCCGAGACGTCACGGGCCGGGCGGAACGCTCGCCGAGAGGCTCGGTACCGGCCTCTCTCCTTTCCGATCCCACGTCTATGCCGACCATTACCGACCTCCACGGCCTCTTCCTCCACACGCTCAAGGACATCTACTACGCCGAGCAGCAGGTCCAGAAGCTCATGCCGACGCTCGCCGAGAAGGCTAGCTCCGACGCCCTCACGGCGCTGCTCCAGGAGCACGTCGACCAGTCCGAGGCGCACATCGACCGGCTCGAGCAGGTGTTCGAGATGATCGGCGAGACGGCCGGCGGCGTCACGTGCGAGGCCATGGACGGCATCGTGAAGGAGGCCCGGCACCTGCTCGGCGACATCGAGGACGTGGCGACGCGCGACGCGGCCATCGTCGCCTCGGCCCAGGCCATCGACCACTACGAGATCACCCGCTACGGCTCGCTGACGACGTGGGCCGAGGAGCTCGGCCACCCCGACGCCGCCAACCTCTTGGGCGAGTCGCTCGCCGACGAGGAGGAGTCCGACGACGCGCTGACGCTGCTCGCCGAGGACCGGCTCAACCGGAAGGCCGTCTAAGGCCGGCCCCGCCCCCGGTCTCACTGACGCCATGACCCTCCCCGCCGGCCGCCCGCTCTGGCCCGTCGTCGCGTTCGCGGCGTTTGCTGGGGCCGTCTACCTCGCCTCGGTCGGCGTCGTGGCGCCCGCGCTCGCGTGGGCCCCCCGCCCCGACCGTCTCGCCGCGGCGCTGGCAGTGGACGTGGCCGTGCTGGTCCCGCTGGCGTGGGCCGGCGTGATCGTCCGGCGGAAGGGGCGGTGGTGGACGCTGGCGCCGGTCGTAGTGCTGAGCGCCGCCGGTGCGTGGCTCGTGCTGCCGGCGGCTCACCACGACGTGCTGGCGCCGCTGGCCGTCCTCCTGCCCGTGGTCGAAGTCGTCGCAGTGACGGCGGTCGTGGTGGCACTCGTCCGGTCGCTCCGGCGTCCGTCTCCGGGCGACGCGCTCGACCGAATCCGGGCGGCGACGACGCACGTCCTCGGCGACGGAGTCGCGGCGCGAGCGCTGGCCTACGAGCTGTGCGTGCTCCGCTACGCCCTCGGCCCCCACGTGGCGGCGGAGGCGGGCGCGTTCGGGTACCGCCGGTCCAGCGGCTACGGCGCGGTGCTCGCCGGCATCGGCGTCGCGGGCGTCCTGGAGCTGGTCGGCGGCCACGTCCTGGTCCGCCACCTGTGGGGCGACGGGGCCGCGCTCGTCCACCTCGCGCTGAGCGGGTACGCCCTGGTCTGGCTGGTGGGCGACTGGCGGGCGCTCGGCGCCCGGCCGATCCGCCTCCACGGCGACGTGCTCCAGGTCCGGTGTGGCCTGCGGTGGTCCGTCGCCGTGCCCGTCGCCGACGTCCGCGCCGTGTACCACGTCCGGGGCCCGCTCCCGGCGGACCGGCCGGTGCTGAACGCGTCGGTGCTCGGGACGGCCACGTTCTGCCTCGACCTGTCGCGGCCGGTCGTCGCCGAGGGACCGTACGGCGTGCGGCGCCGGGTCGAGCGGGTGGCCGTGGGCGTCGACGAGCCCGAGCGGTTCCTAGCCGCGATGGCCGGGGCGATGCGCGCGGCGTAGCTCCGCAATCGCCGGGCTGGCGGAACGGCGGAGAGGACGGGCCGGTACTCCTGGCCCCTTCCTCTCCACCCCTCCCCATGTCCAAGATCACCGACCTCCGCGGCCTCCTCCTCCACGGCCTCAAGGACCTCTACTACGCCGAGAAGCAGTCCAAGAAGACGCTCTCCGATATGGCCGGCAAGGCCACCCACGCCGATCTCAAGTCGCTCCTCCAGGAGCACGGGAGCACGTCCGACACCCACCTCAAGCGCCTCGACAAGGTGTTCGACCTGATCGGCGAGGAGGCCGAGGGCGTCCGGTGCGAGGCCATGGACGGCATCCTCAAGGAGTGCCGGCACTTGATGGAGGAGGTCTCGGACCCCGAGACGCGCGACGCCGCCATCGTCTTCTCGGCCCAGGCCATCGACCACTACGAGATCACCCGCTACGGGAGCCTGGCGACGTTCGCCGAGCGCCTGGGCATGGAGGAGGCCTCCGAACTGCTCGGCGAGACGCTGGGCGAGGAGGAGGAGACCGACGAGCGCCTGACGCGGCTCGCCGAGGACACGCTCAACAAGAAGGCGGTCTAGGCAAGCCGCAGGTGGGACGGGGTGCCCGGTACGGGCCGACCCAGAAGCGCACCCGGTGCCCCGCCCCGTACCTGCCCGAAGGGCGCTCTAGATGCCCCGTTCTCGGCTCGCTGCCGCCCCGCGTCCTCAAAGACGCGGGGCGGCGTTCGTTTGGGGAGGGGCCGGCACCGGAGGTGGGACGCTCCGGCAGGCCGAGCACGCCAGTTTCCGGGCCTACTCGCCATCCGCCCCGATGCGCCGCGCGCTCGCCCTCGCCCTCCTCCTCGGTGCCTGCGCCGGCCCGCCGCCCGCCGGTTCCTCTTCGGGGCTCGACGGGGTGTGGCGGCTCGTCAGCGCCCAGGCGTTCGATGCTGGCGGCGCGCTCGTCTACGACCCCGACGTCCAGGCGGGCCAGCTCGTCGTCGCCGAGGGCCGCTACAGCTTCCTGTGGACGCGCGCCCCGCGCCCGGCGGCCACGACGCCGTGGGCGGCGACGGAGGCCGAGCAACTCGCCAGCTTCGCCACGATGATCGCGCACGCCGGGCGGCTGGCGGCCGTCGCGCCCGACACGGTCCGCGCCGACGCCCAAGCGGCCAAGTCCCCCGAGTTCGTCGGCGGCCACGAGGCGTTCGCCGTCCGCCTGGACGGCGACTCGCTGACGCTGACGGCGGTCTGGGCCGAGGCCGGCGACGGGACGCCGGTCCCGTTCTACGCGGCGGGCGGGCGCCAGGACTACGTGTTCGTGAGGGCGCGCTGACGCGCCAGGTACTCGGTGCGGGGCGCCCTAGAACGGGAGCGCCGCCTGGATGCGGTAGTACAGGTCGAGGTCGCCGAACGCCAGCGCCCCGTCCACCAGCTCGTCCAGCGTCGAGGCCGGCGTCGCGAGCCCGACGGCGTGGCGCAGCTCGAACCCGCCGATCGACACGAGGTTGGCGAGCTCCACCCCCACGCCAACGCGGCGCGCGGCGTTGTCCCAGTCCGATCCGGTCCACACCAGCCCGCCGTCGACGAACAGGGCCGGGGCGACGGGCCCGAACCGTGCCAGCCCCAGGACGGTCGTCTGCAAGTCGACCAGGACCGGCAGCCGGAGCTCGGCCGACCCGAACAGCGACCGCGTGCCGACGGCGTAGCTCCGGTAGCCACGGACGCGCTCGGCGTCGTCCAGCGTCAGCGCGCCGACGAACGGGAGCTGGACGTCAACGTCGTCGAACCGTGCGAGCCCGACGTAGTCCTGGGCGAGCGTCTCGCCGAACACGGCCGTCGCGCGGCCCTCGACCACCAGCCGCGTCCGCCCCAGGCCGACCGGCTGGACGTGGTAGCCGAGCACGTCGGGGCGGAGGAACGTGTCGCCGCCGAGGGCGGGGACGCCGGCCGTGAGCCGGGCGCGCGCGCCGGTCCCGTCGAGCGGCGTGAGGCCGTTCCACCGGTACGGCCGCTGGAACTTGTAGGCCGCCCCGACCTGGACGTCGAACCGGGTGCCGGCCTCGGGCAGGCCGAGCCCCGTCGTCTCGATGTCGTCGAACCGGTCGAGCGCGAGCGGCTCGGCGTAGGCGTAGCGGACGCGCGCGCCGACCAGCGTTGTCGTGTACGGCCGGTCGATGAGGTCGAGCGCCAGCGACGCCGAGAGGTCGCCGCCGGTCAGGTCCTCGACGAGCACGCTCGACCCGTAGAAGCTCGACGGCGACGGGAAGCGGTAGAGGTCCAGCGCCAGCGTCGGCGCGAACTGCTGGTTGACGTACGACAGCAGCAGGAACGACTTGTCGACCGGCCGGGTGATCGACACGCCCGCGAGCAGCGCCAGCTGGTGCTTGCCGAGCGGCTCCAGAAAGAGCGAGTTGGCGAACACGCCCCAGTCGTCGTCGTCGGTGAACAGGGCGCCGTCCTCGCCGGGGTCGCCGTAGGGGAGGGCCAGCGTGATCGCGTGGGTGACGTTCGCCAGCGAGTTGTACGCGTAGCGCTCCCGGATCAGCGCCGGGTCGGGCGCGAGGGCGTCGGGGACGGTGAGCGGCGGCCGGTGCGTCGTCCACGCCGCGTAGGCCGGCGGCACGACGACCGAGTCCGTGGCCACCGTCGGGCGTCGCCGGGCGTCGACCACGAAGACGCGGTCGCGGCGCTTGGTCTCGCTCGACACCAGGACTAGCCGCCCGGCCGGGTGCAAGCTGTCCGGCGGCAGCCAGTCGTGGACCGTGGCCCCGTCGTAGAGGAAGGTGACCCGGGCTGCGCCCGAGGGGCATGGGGCAGAGGGCATGGGGCACGGGGCCTCGCTCGCGGCCGAGCCGCTCGGTGACGAGGGCCACGAGGGCTCCGCCCTCACACGGTCTGACGAACTCCTCCGGACGGCCTCAATGCCGTCCATGCCCCGTGTCTCTTGCCCCATGCCCCCGACGACGAAGGCGTTGGGCGCTCGGTCTCGTAGCGACGTGAACGCCAGCGAGTCGCCGGCCGCGTTCCAGACCGGGAGGCGGTCGTCGCGGTCGGCGGGCGGCGTGGACGGGTCGGTGGCCAGCCGCGTGACGGTGCCCGTCGCCGGGTCGAGGGTCGCGAGGTGGCGCGTCCCGTCGGCGTCGAAGAGGGAGAACGCGAGGCGGGCGCCGTCGGGCGACCACCGGGCCGTCGGGATTTGGACGTCGCCGGTGAAGGCCGTCAGCGGACGCTCGGCGCCGGTCTCCAGGTCGAGCTCGAACAGGTTGGCCGTCGTCCCCTCGACGCCGACGAACGCCAGGCGTCGGCCGTCGGGCGCGAACGTGGGCGAGACGGCCCGGCGGTCCGTCGTCAGCCGCTGGAGCCCGCCGCCGGCCGAGCGGACGAGGTAGAGGTCGTTGACCAACGAGCCGTAGGCCCCGCGCCGCGTCCGCGCAAACGCGATGTGCTCGCCGTCGGGGCTCCACGAGATTGGGCCCGAGATCGAGCCCTCCGCCAGAATCCGCAAGTCGCCCGCCGTGCTGTCCGCCCCGGGGTTCTTGATCGTGATGAGGCGGCGGACCGGCCGCGCCAGGCTGGGAAGCACGACGGCCGCGACGCGCGCCGTGTCCGGGCTGAAGGCCACGTCGTACACGACCTGCCCGGGCAGCCCGAACGGGTCGACGCCGAGCGAGTCGAGCCGCTCCATCTGCCCCGCCTGCGTGTTGTAGTACACGTTGACGTGCTTCCGCCACTCCTCATTAAACGTCGAATAGCTCTCACCCGTCACCGCGCGGAACGCCGTGGGGAAGTCGTGGACGCGCCCGAGCCCCAACAGCACCGGCGTCCGGTGCGCCAGGATCTGGGCGAGCGTCGAATCGCCGCGGCTCTCAGCCAAGTACCTCACCTGGCTGTTGCCGACGGCGTAGCGGAGCCGCCCGTTCTGGGGGCTCGTGCCGTCGGTGTAGCTCAGGCGGTCCTCGAAGGTGGCCGTCCGGAGCCAGCGGTCGCCGCGCTGGGCGTCCCACCGCTCGGTCGCGTACTGCGCCAGCCCCTCCGTCCAGAAGCTCGGCAGCGGGTCGCTGAAGAAGACGTCGAGCAGGCCCAGGTTCGACCGGACCGCCCGGTAGTGGATGAGGTGGGCCACCTCGTGGGCGATCACCTTGCGCAACCACTTCACGTCGCCCGTCCAGATCTCGGCGCTCTCGTTGACGTGGACCCAGATCGTCGTGAACCCGCTCGACCCGACGTTGTAGGCGACGCCGTTGGCGATCTCGTCCTCGTCCGACAGGTAGATCCGGATCGGGTCGCGGAAGGCGAGCGCCGTCGAGTCCGCACTGAAGGTGACGGTGAGCGCGTCGAACGTGGCCTCGGCGACGGCGGCGGCTTCGGCCTCGATGCCGGCCAGGCGCGACGGGTAGACGATCTCGAAGTGCTCGGTCGTGGCCACCTGCCAGTCGAGCTCGGGGTGGTTCCGCCCGTTGAACAGGCCGAACCCGATCTGGGCCGACGGCGCGCCGGCGACGAGCGCCAGCAGGACGAGGAGGGGAAGGCGAGGCATAGGCGTCCGGGGGAGGGCGGAAGGTAGGCCGCTCGCCAGCCGAGCCGGGTCTCGGCGAGAGGGCTACCGCGATCCCCCCGTCCTGTCATCCTGAGCGCGAGCGAAGGACCTCAGCGCCGACGTCGGAGGCCATCGGAGCCGCCGTGGCAGGTCTCGGAGTTCGAGGTGAGATCCTTCGCTCTGCTCAGGATGACACGGTGGGGCAGTAGGGACGCCAGCTCCGCGTCGGTGGCCGGGGCGCGAGCGGCCGAGGGCCCTGCGAGCCATTCCGGCCGTCGGCACCGGTCCGTCGCCCATCGCCCTCGCCGTGTGACAAGCCGGTGGCACCCGCACCCTATATCATACGCGTGCGCGTGCGCGAGACGCCGCGCTCCCCTTCCCCACACCGTCATGACCCGCGTCCCCACCCCCTCCCGCGTCGGCGGCCCGTCCGACTGGGCCCGCGCCCTCGCCACCGGCCCGCACTACGAGCCGCCGTACCCCGGCGCCGTCCAGGACGAGCTCGCGTGGCACCTCGTCAAGGTGTTGCGCGAGGACGCCCACCTCCGGTCCGAGGTCGAGGTCGAGGTGCCCGCTTCGGCCGACTGGCCGGCTTCGGGCTCCGGGCCGGCGTTCTTCACGCTCGACCTGGTGGTCGAGGTGCCGGTCGACACCGGCGGCGACGTCCCCGAGGTCCGGCGCGTCGCGTTCGAGTCGGCCGGGGCGGCCGGCCACCGCGCGCTCCGCGACCACGACCGCCGGCTCCGCCGCGACGCGACGCTGCTCGCGAACGGCGTCGTCGACACGGTCTACCGGCTCCGGGGCTCCGACCTGATAGGCCACATGGACGACGTGCTGTTCTTGGCCAGCCAGTGGGACGCCGACCTGTTCTCGGAGCGTGGCCGGACGAACCTGGCGACACTCGCCAGCCGCGAGGCCCGCCAGGTCTCGGTCCGCCCCGAGCAGCCGAGCGTGCTCGTCCCGTACGCGCTCGACCGCGACTCCGAGGCGGCGTCGGCCGAGCGCCACCTGTGGCACGTCGCGAACGGGCGGGCGCCCCACGTGCTCGTCCGCCGGCTCGACCGCCGGTTCGAGTCGGTGTGGGCCCCCTACGCCGACCGCCCGCTCCGCGCCGTCGAGGCCGAGCGCGTCCCGCTCCGCAAGGCGAGCTGAGCCAGGACGGCTGGGTGTTCGCCGTCGCCGTGTGACATGTCGCTGACACCCGTCCGCCCTAGGCTGCGTCCACTGGCGATCCCCCCCAAACCATGACTCCCGTCCATCCCCTCAGCCGTCGGCCGCAGCAGCGGCGCCTGGTCGTCGCCGTCCGTGGCCCGGCCGGCACCGGCAAAAGCTGGTTCGCCGCGTCGCTCGCCGACGCCGGCTTGGGCCGGCTGTGCTTTTTCGACACCGAGCGCAAGGCGCGGCTCCTGCCCGGCGCCGACGGCTCGCACTACGACGCCATCGAGGTCGAGCACCCCGACGAGCTGTTGCCATTTATCGACTGGGCTTTGGGCGACGGCCGGGCTGAGGAGGGCTACGGCTGCTACGCGCTCGACTCGTGGGCCATGTACTTCGGCCGGAAGCATCGGGCGACGGTCCAGGCCGCGCGCGAGCGGGCCGGCGACCCGACCGCCCAGCCGTCGGCCGACGAGATCCAGGCCGACCAGGTCGTCTTCCAGGAGGTCCTGCGGCGGCTGTGCGTCGACTCCGGCGCGTGCGTCGTGATCACGGACCAGATCGCGGCGCGCGGCAAGCAGGACCGCGAGGAGAACGAGGTCGGCCGCGTGCTGCCGATGACGACGTCCGGCCTCGAGTACTTCGTCGACGTCATGCTGGAGCTGTCGCTGCGGCAGGACGGGTTCGAGACGCGCCGCGTGGCGACGGTCGTCAAGTCGAACGCGCCGGACCTCCCGGTCGGGACGGAGTTCGACGACCCGTCGTTTGCCGACGTGCTGGCGCAGCTCGGCGTCGGCCCGACGCCCCAGCCGGTCGAGACGCCCGCCGTGCTGCCCGAGCCGGCCCTCGACGCGCCGACGGGCCCGACGCTGGCGGACCTGCTGTCCGAGGCCGAGGGCTTCGGCGTCGGCCGGCCCCAGGTGCTCCTGGCCGCCCGCCACTACTGCGGCGTCCAGGCCCTCGACGAGTTGACGCCGGACCAGACGGCCGACCTGATGGACCGGATGCGCGAGCGCTACTCGGCGTCTGGCGACAGTGCGGCGACGGCCGAGCCGGAGGTCCGGGTGAGCAAGCGCAAGAAGGCGGCCTAAGGACCGACGCCGCACGGGCCGCCCCCTCCACTCGGAGTGGGGCGGCCCGTGCGTGTTTGGGTCGTTCAGTCGGTCGCGAACGCGAGCTCGTCGGCCCAGAACACGATCGGCCGGGTGTCGATGTCGGGCCGGCTCACGAGGTAGACGATGCCGCTGTAGGCGTCCGGCCCCCAGTCCTGGATCTCGACCCGGTCGATCTCTAGGTCCATCTCCTCGAACGACTCGGGGGTGGCCGTCCGAACCAGGACCGTCCCCTCGACGGAGGTGGGGAGGGCTCCCCTGCCCTCGAAGCGGAGTGTCGTCGTCCAGTTGCACTCGTCTCCGCAGAGGACGGACCGAGACACCGATACGGACCGGCCCGCCTCGTACGAGAACACGGTGCCCGTCCAGCCGGCAGGTCCGAATGGATCGTTGGGGACCGTGGCGTCGGCCTCGGTGATCGCGGGGCCGGTGTAGCGGACGATGGGACCGTCATCGTCGGCGGTGTCGCAGGCGGAGACGACGACCGCCAGTACGAGGAGGAGGAGGCGCATGGTGGGAGCGAGGCGAGACAGGAGGATCCGTCCAGCGCCGACGCTCGGCAAGACCATTCGGCCGGCCCTCAGCGTCGAGCTCGTGCGTTTTGGGAGATCGGAAGCGCTACCGACGCGCGGCCCGTTGGCGGATCGTCCGGCCCGGCCCTATCCTGCGGCCACCGACCCGCTTTCTGCGTTGACCCTCCTCGCTCTCCTCCGACGTCCCCGACGCCGACCGGCCGCAGCCGGTTCGGGAGACGAGGCCTAGACGGACGGCGCCGCTTTCACCCCAGCGGATCAGCCCCCTCCGACGCCGACTCTTCCCAGAGTCGGCGTTTTTCGTTTGTACGCCCTATGCCCGACCCTATCGCCCTCGCCTTCTCCGGCGGCCTCGACACGTCGTTCTGCGTCCCGTACCTCCGCGAGGAGACGGGCCGCGACGTCCAGACCGTGACCGTCGACACGGGCGGGTTCGACGACGCCGAGCGCGCCCAGATCGCCGCGCGGTCCGCTGCGCTCGGCGCCGCCGGCCACCGGCTCGTCGACGCCCGGCGGGCCCTGTGGGACCGCGTGCTCCAGTACCTCGTCAAGGGCAACGTGCTGCGGGGCGGCGTCTACCCGCTGTGCGTCGGCCCCGAGCGCGTGGTGCAGGCCGAGGCGCTGGCGACGGCCGCCCGCGAGCTGGGCGCCACGGCCGTCGCCCACGGCTCGACCGGCGCCGGCAACGACCAGATCCGGTTCGACACCGCCCTCCGACTGCTGGCGGACACGGGCGACGGCGGGGCCCTCGACATCCTGACGCCCATCCGCACGCTCGAGCTCTCGCGCGAGGCGTCGACGGCGTTCTTGGAAGAGCGCGGGTTCGCGGTCGAGGCTAGGACGACCGAGTACTCCGTCAACCGCGGGCTGTGGGGGACCACCATCGGCGGCAAGGAGACGCACGACACCGACGGCGTCCTGCCCCCAGCCGCGTGGCCCGACACGGTCGCTCCGGCCGACGCGCCCGACACGCCGCGGCAGTTGGCGATCCGGTTCGAGGCCGGCGTCCCCGTCACTGTCGACGGTCAAGCGCTGGACCCGGTGGCCTTGGTCGAGACGCTGAACCGCGAGGGCGCGGCGCACGGCGTGGGCCGGGGGATCCACGTCGGCGACACGATCTTGGGCATCAAGGGGCGGATCGCGTTCGAGGCGCCGGGCGCGTTGACGCTCATCGCTGCCCACCGCGAGCTCGAGAAGCTGGTCCTCACGCAACTCCAGCTCGTCCAGAAGGCGGCGTTGGGCGACCTCTACGGCCGGCTCGTCCACGAGGGCCTCTTTTTCGACCCGGTCTGCCGCGACATCGAGGCCTTCCTCGACAGCAGCCAGCAGCGCGTGACGGGCGACGTGACGGTCGAGTGGTTCAAGGGCTCCATCCGCATTCTGGGCGCGACGTCGCCGCACTCGCTGTTCGACGCCGGGGTCGCCCGCTACGGCGAGGACAACGCCCTGTGGTCCGGCCGCGACGCCGAGGGCTTCGCCCAGATCTACGGGCTGCAAGCCCGGCTGGCCGCCCGAGCCGGTACCTGACCCCGAGGCGCCGTTGCGTGCAACGGCGCTACCCCATCGCCCACGTCCCATGCCGACCCGCACCATCACGACGCTCACCGCCGACCACGTCGCCAGCAGCACCGGTCCGTGCGGGCTGGGCCACGAGGTCCGCGTCTCGCCCTACGTCGTCGCCGAGGAGGGGTACTGCCTGGCCGTCCGGGCGCTCGACGCCAAGGACGTCTACAACCAACTCGAAGGCGCCGACGGCGTGTTTCGGACGATCAAGAAGGGGCAGACCCTCGTGGGCGCGCTCGGCGAGCGGCAGGCGCTGAAGGGCTACTCGGGGCGGATCCCGCGCCACATCGCGCCGGGCGACGTTCTGCACGTCCAGAACATGGGCGGCATCCTGGGCAAGGTGGCCATGCCGCACCCCGACCTGGGGCCCGCCCTCCGCGTCGAGGTGCTGGGCGCGGTGCTGGTGGGCGAGCCGCCGCGCCACGCGCGAATCCAGGACACGGCCATCGACCCGGTCGAGACGCTGACGGCGAGCGCGCCATTGGTGATGGTGTCCGGGACGGCGATGAACACGGGCAAGACGTTCGCCGCCGCCGCCCTCGTCGGCGGGCTGACGGCGCGGGGGCTGAGGGTGGCCGCGGCCAAGCTGACCGGCGCGGCGTTGCAGCGCGACGTCCGCGCGATGGTGGCGCAGGGGGCCGTCGCCTCCGCCAGCTTTATCGAGGCCGGCGCCGTCGCCACGACGGGCCGCGACATGGTGCCGGTCGCCAAGGGCATCATCGCCCACCTCAACCGCGCGGCCGAGGCCCAGGGTGGGCCGGCCGACGTGCTGGTGCTCGAACTCGGCGACGGCGTGATCGGGCCCTACGGCGTCGACCAGATCCTGGAGGACATGGAGCTCCAGCGACTGACGGCCGTCCACGTGTTGGCGGCGACGGACCTGGCGGGCGCGTGGGCCTGCGACCAGCTGTTCCGGACGCGCTACCGCGCCGAGATCGGCGTCGTCGTCGGCCCGGCGACGGACACCGACGTGGGCAAGCGCTACCTCCAGACGTCGCTCGGCATCCCGGCGCTCAACGCCCGCTCCGAGCCCGACGCCTTGGTTCAACTCGTCGCCGAGGACGTGCTGGAGCGGAAGGCGTGGGCCGAGGCGCCGAGCCCGCTGCCGACGTTCAACGGCCCCCGGCGGCCCCTCACCCCGTCGTCATGACCGACCGACTTCGCGTGGCCGTCTTGCACGGCGCGGGCTACGCCGGTGGCGAGCTGCTGGCGTTGCTACTGGCGCACCCGCTGGTGACGCCGACCGTCGTCACGTCCCGCAGCCAGGCCGGTCGGCCGGTGTGGGCGACGCACCCGCGCCTGCGCGGCCAGACCGGTCTCGTCTACTCAGATCCCGCCGATCTCGACCCGGAGTCGTTCGACGTGGCCTTCGTCTGCGCCGAGCACGGGCAGGGCGCCGCCGCCGTCGGGTCGCTCCGAGCGTCCGGCGTCGACGGGCTGGTCGTCGACCTCAGCGCCGACCACCGGCTCGGGTCGCCGGCCACCTACGAAGCGGTCTACGGGCTGGCGCACCCGGACCCGGACGCGATGCGCTCGGCCGTGTACGGGCTGGCGGAGGTGAACGGCGACGCCGTGCGGGGGGCGACGCTCGTCGCCAACCCGGGCTGCTTCGCGACGGGCCTGAGCCTGACGCTGTGGCCGCTCGTCGGCTTGCTCGGCGGGTTCGAGGCGCACGTGACGGCGCTGACCGGCGCGTCCGGCTCCGGCGCCCGGCCGTCGGCCACGACGCACTACCCGCGCCGCGACGGCAACGTGCGGGCGTACAAGCCGCTGGCGCACCGCCACCTCGCCGAGGTCCAGGAGACGCTGGGCGACGGCGCGTCCGTCCACTTCGTCCCCGTCTCCGGCCCGTGGACGCGCGGGATCTGGGGGACAGCGCACGTCGTGCTACCCGACGGCGTCGGCCTGGACGAGGTCGCGTCGGCGTTCGAGTCGGCGTACGGCGGGCGCCCGTGCGTCCGCCTGTCGCCCGGCGTGCTGCCCGAGCTGTTGCCGACGGTCGGGACGCCGTTCTGCGACCTCGGCTGGGTGGTGCGCGGCGGCCACTTGGTCGTCGGCTTCGCACTCGACAACCTGCTCAAGGGGGCCGCGTCGCAGGCCGTCCAAAACCTGAACCTCGCGCTCGGCTGGCCCGAGGCGCTGGGGCTGCTGCCTGGCGTGGCGGTGCCATCCGTTTTCGACCCTGCATCCCTGTCATCCTGAGCGGAGCGAAGGATCTCAGCACGAGCCATCGAGCCCGCCGGCACCGCTCCCTACGACTGTCCGTCCGCGTCGAGATCCTTCGCTCTGCTCAGGATGACACGTGCGGGGCACAGTGCTCGCTCCTCCGCCCAATCTGATCCCGCCCGATCCTCTCTCTTCCGATGCTCCACACCCTGACCGATCCGATGGCGCTCGAAGACGCCGTCACGCTGCCGACGTACACGAAGCCGCCGGTCGCCCTCGTGCGGGGCGAGGGCACGCGCGTGTGGGACGTCGACGGGGCCGAGTACCTCGACTTCTACGGCGGCCACTGCGTCGCGCTGCTCGGCCACTGCCCGCCGCGCGTGGTCGAGGCGATCCGCCGGCAGGCGGGCGAGCTGCTGTTCTACTCGAACGCCGTCTACAGCCCGGTCCGCGCCCGGGCGGCCCAGGCGCTGGTCGACCTCGCACCGGACTCGCTGAGCCGCGTGTTCTGGTGCAACTCGGGGACCGAGGCCAACGAGACGGCGCTGAAACTGGCCCGGGCCACGACCGGCCGGAGCCGCGTCGTCGCCTTCGCGGACGGCTTCCACGGGCGGACCCTGGGTGCGCTCGCGGCCACGTGGGGCGACAAATACCACGACCCGTACCGCGCCGTCCTGCCCGAAACGACCTGGGTCCCGTTCGGCTGGGAGGGCGCCGTCGAACAAGCGTTGGCCGACCGAGACGTGGCCGCCCTCATCCTGGAGCCGATGCAGTCGATGGCCGGCGTCACCGAGGCACCGCCCGCGTTCTATCGCGCGATCCGCGAGCTCTGCGACCGGACTGGGACGGTGCTCGTCTTCGATGAGGTCCAGACCGGCGTCGGGCGGACCGGCGCGTTCCTCTACGGCGAGCACGTCGGCGTGACGCCGGACCTGGTGACGCTGGCGAAGAGCCTGGGCGCGGGCGTCCCCGTCGGCGCCGTGCTGGTGACCGACGCCATCGCCGGGACGGTCCGGCCGGGCGACCAGGGGACGACGTTCGGCGGCGGGATGTTGGCGATGGCCGCCGTCCACGCCACGCTCCGCCAGCTGGTCGACGACGGACTGATGGCCCGGGCCGTCGAGCTGTTCGGCCGGATCGCCGACGGGCTGAGCCCGGTCGAGGGCGTCGTCGAGGTCCGCGGGCGGGGCTGCCTGATCGGCGTCGCGCTCGACCGGGAGGCCCGGCCGGTCGTCGGCGCGCTGCGCCGAGCGGGCGTCATCGTCGGCACCTCGGGCCGGGCCGACACGCTCCGCCTGATGCCGCCGCTCACGACGACGAACGCGGACGTCGACGACTTCCTCGGCCGCTTCGCGGACGCCCTTGGCTCGGCCTGAGACGGCGCTGCATAGGCGGCGCTGCGTAGGCGGCGCTGCATGCAGCGCCGCTACGATTGCTCCCCCACGCTCCATGTACGACGTGAACCACCTTACCTCCTGGACCGACCTGCCCACGGCGACGTGGGACGCCTGCCTCGACCGCGCCCTCTGGCACCGCCCGCACCGGGCGTGGACGCAGTCGGCCGCCGGCAAGGCGCTCGGGCTCGTCTTCTTCAACCCGTCGCTGCGGACGCGGGCCTCGATGGACCTCGCGGCGGCGCACCTCGGCGCGCACGCGGTCACGCTCACGCCCGGCAGCGGGACCTGGGGCCTGGAGACGCGCGACGACGTGACGATGGACGGCGACGCCGCCGAGCACGTCAAAGAGGCGTTCGGCGTGCTGAGCCGCTACGTCGACGCGCTCGGCGTCCGCACCTTCGCCACGCTCACGGACGCCGAGGCCGACGCCCACGACCGCGCGTTCCGGGCCGTCGTGGCCGCCTCGACGGTGCCCGTCGTCAACCTGGAGTCGGCGCGGTGGCACCCGTGCCAGGAGCTGGGCGACGCGGCGACCGTGACCGACCACCTGGGCGACCCGCGCGGCAAGAAGCTCGTGCTCTCGTGGGCGCCCCACCCGAAGCCGCTGCCTCGGGCCGTGCCCAACTCGGCGCTGCTGATGGCGGCCCGCCTCGGGATGGAGGTGATCGTCGCCCGCCCCGACGGGTTCGGCCTGGACGCCGACGTGTTGGCGCTCGCGCGGCAGGCTGCGGGCCGGTCCGGCGGGTCCGTCACCGAATCGGCCGACCGGGCCGGGGCGTTGTCGGGCGCCTCGGTCGTCTACGCAAAGGCCTGGGCCGGATCGGCCGTCTACGACGCGCCCGACCTCGAGGCCCGACAGCGCGCCGCCCGCGCCGACTGGCGCCTCACCGAGGCCGACCTGACGCGGACCGACCGGGCGGCGTTCATGCACTGCCTCCCCGTCCGCCGCGGCGTGGTCGTGGACGGCGACGTGCTCGACGGCGACCGCGCGATCCACCTGTTGCAGGCCGAGTACCGGCTCCACGCCCAGAAGGCGATCCTGGAGTGGGCGTGGGGGCTAGACGGTTCAGGGTTCTCGGTTCAGGGTTCGGGGGCCGGCGGATGAGCGCTCCATCGAACACCTCGGACATCCGGGCGACGGCCCTCAGTCGCCAGTCCCCAGTCGCCAGCCCCCTCGTGGTCAAGCTGGGCGGCGCGGTCGTGGCCGACGCCGAGGCGCTGGCGTCCGTGTGGGCGGGCGTGGCCGCGATGGGCGGGCCGGCAGTCGTGGTCCACGGCGGCGGACCGCAGGCGACGGCGCTGGCGCGGCGTCTCGGCCACGAGCCGACGATCGTTGCCGGACGGCGGGTGACGACGGACCTCGACCTCGACGTGGCGCTCTACACGCTGCGCGGCGCGCTCAACGCGCGACTCGTTGGCGCGGCGCGAGCGGCGGGCGCGCGGGCGGTCGGCATCAGTGGGGCCGACGGGGCGCTCGTCACGGTCACCCGCCGGCCACCGGTCGAGGTCGACGGGGCGACGGTCGACTTCGGCCACGTCGGCGACGTCGAGGCTGTCGACACCTCGCTGGCGTGGGCGCTACTCGGCGCCGGCTTCGTGCCCGTCGTGGCCACGGTCTGCGCCGACGACACGGGAGCGCTCTACAACGTCAACGCGGACACGGTCGCGTTCGAGCTGGCGGCGGCGCTCGGCGCGTCGCGCCTCGACGTGGTGACCGAGGCCGGCGGCGTCCGTCGCGACCCGGACGACTCGGCCAGCGTGCTCGCCCGCCTCACCGGGGCCGAGGTCGCCGCGGGCGTGGCCGGGGGCTGGATCGCGGGCGGGATGCGGCCCAAGCTCGAAACGGCGCTGGCCGCACTGAGCCGCGGCGTCCCGGCCGTCCGCATCTGCGCGCCTGCCGACTTGGGCGGCGACGGTGGAACGGTGGTCACGCCATGAGACGCCTCCACGCACCCTCCCCCAGTTGTCATCCTGAGCGGAGCGAAGGGTCTAGCTGCTCGTCATTCTGTGCTCGCGATACGGTCGGAGGCAGCGTTCTGTAGATCCTTCGGCTGCGCTCGCGCTCGCTTCGCTCAGGATGACAAGGGTGGGCAACCTCTCCCTCATCCCTCTTCCATCCCTCCCTGTGACCGTCGTCTCCCTCCACGCCGACCTTGTCCGCATCCCGTCGCTGAGCTTCCAGGAGACGGCGGCGGCCGACCACGTGGAGGCGTTCCTGCGCGGCGTCGACGGGCTCGACGTGCTCCGCCACGCCGAGAACGTGGTCGCCAGCCTGGGCGGCGGCGACGACGTGCTGCTCTTGTGCTCGCACCTCGACGTGGTGCCGCCGAGCGAATCCCACCCGCACCCGCCGTTCTCGCCGACGACCGTCGACGGCGCGGTCTACGGCCGCGGGGCCGTCGACGCGAAGGCGAGCGGCGCGGCCATGCTGACGGCGCTCGCGACGCTGGCCCGGTCGGGCTGGCGGCCTCCCGAGACGGGGCGGTTGGTCGTCGCGCTGACCGAGTGCGAGGAGACGGGGGCCGAGAACAACGGGATGGAGAAGCTCCGCGCCCGCGTCTTCGGCCACGCCCTCCCCGAGGTGTCCGCCGCCCTCGTCGGCGAGCCGACCGAGTTGCGGCCGTGCCTCGCTCAGAAGGGGCTGCTCATCCTGACGGCGACGGCGCACGGCGAGACGGCTCACGCCGCACGCGCTCACCTCGGCAACAACGCGCTGACCGTCGCCGCCCGCGACCTGCTGGCCGTCGATGCGCTGGCGTTCGACCGGGCCGACCCGCTGCTCGGACGGCCGACGGCGACGGCCACGATGATCGAGGGCGGAACGGCCAAGAACGTCGTCCCGGACCGGTGCCGGATCACGCTCGACGTCCGCTCGACGCCGGCGTACACGCACGCCGAGCTGACGGCGCTCGTCCGCGACGCCCTCGAAGGACAGGTCGAGGTGTACTCGGACCGGCTCGTCCCCTGCGCCACCGGCCCGGACACCCGCGTCGCCCGAGCGACCACCGACGCCCTCTCGCGCCTCGGCCGGGGCGCCCAGCCGTTCGGCAGCCCCACGGCCTCCGACTGGATCCACCTGTCGGACGTGCCCGCCGTCAAGATCGGGCCCGGCCGCAGCGAGCTTTCCCACACGCCCGACGAGCACGTCGAGATCGCCCAGCTCGAAGCGGCCGTCGACGTCTACGCCGAGATCGCCCGGCGGTACTTCGACCGATGAGGGTTCGGGGGTCTCGGTTCAGGGCTCGGCGGTCAGAGCTCGTTGCCTCCCCCAAACGCCTCGCACCGTCCGACCTCGACGGTGGCTCCACTTGCCTCCTCCCCTATGTCCTCCGATTCCCAGCCCACGAACCCCGAACCCGGAATCCTGAGCCCGGCGATCTGGCACAAGGGCACCGCCGCCGCCGACTGGGTGACGCGGTTCACCGTCGGCGAGGACTGGCGGTGGGACACGGTCCTGCTGCCGTACGACCTGGAGGGGACGCGGGCCCACGCCTGGGCGCTCGGCGAGGTCGGCGTGCTGAGCCCCGCGGAGGTCGACGAGGTGGGCGCGGCGCTCGACGCGATCCGGGTCGAGTGGGAGGCGGGAGACGTCGTGGTCCGGCCCGAGGACGAGGACATGCACACCGTCATCGAGCGCGAGCTGACGGCGCGGCTGGGCGACGCGGGGAAGAAGATCCACGCCGGCCGCAGCCGCAACGACCAGGTGTTGACGGCGCTGCGCCTGTGGCTCCGCGACGCGCTCGCGTCTGTCGCCCAGGGCGCCGCCGCAGTGGGGGAGGGGCTGATCGGCCACGCCCAAGCGGGCCAGTCGTTGCTGATGCCGGGCTACACCCACGGCCAGCGCGCCATGCCGACGACCGTCGCCGTCTGGGCCGCCGGCTACGTCGACCTGCTGGCCGACGACCTCGACACCCTGGCCGCCGCGCGCCGGTTGCTGAACACATCGCCGTGGGGGAGCGCGGCCGGCTACGGCGTCCCCGTGCTCGACTTGCCGCGCGACGCCGTCGCCGACCGGTTGGGGTTCGAGCGGACGCAGGCCGTCGCCGCGGTCCAGCTGTCGCGCGGGAAGCTGGAGGGCGCCGTCGTCCACGCGCTCGTCCAGCTCGGGCTCACGCTGAACCGGCTGGCGAGCGACCTCGCCCTGTTCGCAACGGCCGAGTTCGGGTTCGTCGCGCTGCCGGCCGAGCACACGACGGGCTCGTCGATCATGCCCCAGAAGCGGAACCCGGACGTGCTCGAGCTGGCGCGCGCCACGGTCCACCGGCTGACCGCCGAGCTCCACGTCCTCCTCACGTTGCCCGCCAACCTCCCCGGCGGCTACCACCGCGACCTCCAGCTGACGAAGGAGGCGACCATGCGGGCCGTCCTCGCGGCGCAAGACCTGGTGACGGCCGTGGCCGCCGTGCTGCCGGGCATCCGGTGGCAACCGGAGGTGATGCGAGCCGCGCTCTCGCCCGACTTGTTCGCGACCGCCCAAGCGCTCCAGCGCGTGGCCGAGGGAACGCCGTTCCGCGACGCCTACCGCGCCGTCGGCACCGACCTCGGCTCGCTCACCGTGCCGAGCATGGAGGACGCGCTGGCGGCCTACTCGTCCGACGGAACGCCGGGGAACGTGGACGTCGCCGCGCTCCGCGAGCGGCTGGCGGCAGCTACGAGCGCGCCTCCCGGCGGACGGCGATGACCTCAGGGCGGGCACGGAGGCGCTCCGCCAGCGCGCGGACCGTAGCGCGCGGGGCGCTCACCCGGAGCTCACTCGCTCGTGCCCCGACGCTCGTCGGCTCGACGCCGACGGCAGCCTCGAACCGCGCCACCGCGGTGTCGGTTGGGAGCGTGCTCGTGTACGTCGCCCGGATTGTATAGCCGCGGAAGATCCTCGCCGCGTTGGTTCCGTCGGGAAGCTCAAGCCCGACCGATGCGAACTGGGCGGACCGGCTCACGACTGTGACCGAGATCGCGCCGCTCTCGAACAGGGCCTCCGAAACCTCACCAGGCGGCAGCCCGTCGAGCGTAGCGCCGAGGGTGACCGGCGCGAAGTCCAGATCGAGATCGATCTCTGCGGAGGCGTCGAGCTGTCGGACCAACTCTACCGCCTCATGTGACGACACAGCCCGGTCGAAGGTGACGACGAGCTCGGCGTCTTGCGCCTGAACCGGGAGGGCGACGAGGAGAGCCGCGGCGGCAACGAGGAGGCGCATGGCGGAAGCGGGAGATGTTCGGCTTCAGGATAGGCCATCCGTCCCCGTCGTCAAGGCGACCCCGTCTACCCGCGCGCGCCGGTCGTCTTGGGCAGTCGCTCCAACTCGACCTCCGCTGTCCCGGCTCGCGTCAGGCCGATGGCGTCGGCGGCGGCGCGCGAGACGTCGATCACGCGGTCGCCGTGGAACGGCCCGCGGTCGTTGACGCGGACGACGACGCTCTCGCCCGTCCGCGCGTGCGTCACGCGGACCCGGGTGCCGAGCGGCAGCGTCCGGTGGGCCGCCGTCAGGTCGGACGGGTCGAAGGGCTCGCCGCTGGCGGTCGGGTTGCCGGCGAGCTCCCGGCCGTAGTAGCTCGCGCGTCCGCCGTCGATGTCCGTGCCCGGTTGGGGCGACTCGGCCGACGCGTCGCTGACGAGGCGGACGGGAACGGCCGGGGTCGTCGCCGAGGCCGCGTAGACGGCTTCGGCAACGGTCTCTGACGGGGCCAGCCCGTCCGCGCTGGTCGGGGCGTCGGCGCAGGCCGTGCCACCAGCCGCCAGGAGGGCCACGCTCGTCACGACGGCCGCTCGACGACGGGCCCAAGCGACGCGGGACCCGAGGCGTCGGACGTGGCCGAGCGCGCGGGCGCGGCGGCTTGAGAGGGCGGGGTCGATGGGCGGCGTCATGGCGTTCGGGCTCTGTCTGCCCACCGAGGGGCCAGAACCGTTCCGGGCTTTGCCAAGGATACGACGCTTCACCCGAGGCTCACGCGGAAGCCTCGGAGCCGGACAGCCTGTCGCGGTCTCTGCCGCCCTGTCGGCGACAGCCCGGCGCGTTAGGCCCGGGCGACGGGAGGCGGCGAAAAGGGAGTCTGGAGCGCGTGCGAGGCCTCGAGCCGGCTCGCCTCGTCGCGCAAGCGGTAGCCCGACTCCGCCGTCCGGTCGTCGACCGGCGCCAGGAGGAGCTGGAACTCGGGGTAGGCGACGGCTCCGTGCTCGTGGACGTCGAGCCCGGCCGTCTCGCCCTCGTCCGAGATCCGCAGGCCCATCGTCGCGTCGAGCGCCTTGAACAGACCGAACGAGACCGGGAACGTCCAGGCGAACGCCGCGCCGACGCCGACCACCTGGATTCCCAGCTGGCCGAGCGAGGGGCCGTCGGCCGCGAACAGCGCCACGGCCAGTGTCCCCCAGACCCCGCACGCGCCGTGGACGGCGACGGCCCCGACCGGGTCGTCGATCACGCGACTCAGCGCGAGGCTGGCGGCCACCACGATGCCGCCCGCGATCAGCCCGATGGCGAGCGCGCCGAGCGGGAGCACCGCGTCGCACCCGGCCGTGATCCCGACGAGCCCGCCGAGCACCCCGTTCAGCGTCATGCCGACGTTGGGAACGCCGTCGCGCATCCAGGTCACGGCCATCGCCCCGAGCGCGCCCGCGCCGGCCGCCAGGAACGTGTTGGCCACGATCACCGCGATGCCCGGCCCGCCGGCCGTCGTCGAGCCCGCGTTGAACCCGAACCACCCGAACCACAGGATGAACACGCCGAGCGCAGCCAGCGGGATGCTGTGGCCCGGGATCTCGACTGGGTCCCCGTTCTCGTCGAGCGACCCCGCCCGCCGCCCGACGACGAGCGCGCCCGCCAGCGCGGCCCACGCCCCGACCGAGTGGACGACCGTCGAGCCGGCGAAGTCGAGGAAGCCCAGCCCCTCGAGCCAGCCGCCGCCGTTGAACAGGCCGCCCCACGCCCACGACCCGAACACCGGGTAGATCACGGCCACGACGGCGACCGAGAACACGAGGTACGCCTTGAAGTTGACCCGCTCGGCGACGGCGCCCGACACGATGGTCGCGGCGGTCGCGGCGAAGACGGCCTGGAAAAAGAAGAAGGCGTAGGTCCACTCCGGCGTCTGCCCCTCGACGCCGAGCAGCGCGAACCCGTCGGTCCCGACCCAGCCGCTGGCGCTCGTCCCGAACATCAGCCCGAACCCGACCAGGAAGAACACGACGACGCCGGCCGAGGCGTCCATCACGTTCTTCATGATGATGTTGGCGGCGTTCTTGGCTCGGGTGAGGCCCGTCTCGAGCAACGCGAACCCGGCCTGCATCAGGAACACGAGCGCTCCGGCCACGACCACCCAGACGAAGTCGAGGTGGGTCTGAACGTCGGCGGCCGTCAGCTCCTGGGCCACGGCGACGGGGGAGGCCCACAGCAAGAGAAGGAGATTCCTCATTCGAGAAGGTGGAAACCGGTGGGTGGCTCAGAGACCAATAGGCTAGTGACAGACTAGATAAAAAATCAAGCCAAAGAGGCACAGATCCATATATTAATGGGCCGTAAGCGCTTTTCTTCCTTCTGAACAACGGAGTCCTCCTCGCTTCGTCGCCGAGAGGGCGTGACAGTCCGGTGTCGCCGGGCCTGCCGACCTTGGGGACTCCTCCACTCCAGACTCCGATGAAGGCCTCCGACCTGCCCCGCCTCGCCGAGCCGTTCGCCCCCTCCGACGTCGAGTGGAAACCCGGCGCGACCACCCGTGACAAGACCAAGGGCCTGGCGATGGCCTACCTCACCAGCCGGGCCGTCCAGCAGCGGTTCGACGACGTCTGCGGCCCCGGCGACTGGCGGAACGAGTTCCAGTCGGGCCCTGAGGGTGGCGTGTTGTGCGGGATCTCCGTCCGCGTCGACCGGCCGGACGGGACGTCCGAGTGGGTCACGAAGTGGGACGGCGCCGACAACTCCCAGGTCGAGGCCGTCAAGGGGGGGCTGTCGGGCGCGATGAAGCGGTCGGCCGTCCAGTGGGGCGTCGGTCGGTACCTCTACGAGCTGCCCGCGACCTGGGTCCGGCTCGACGACCGCGGCCGGTTCGCGGAGCCCCCTCGGATCCCCCGCGAGTTCCTGCCCGACGGCGCGACCTCGCGGCCGTCGGACCCCCGCGACACCGCGCCCGCCGAGCCTCCGCCGCCGAGCCGAGGGCGAGGCGGAGGGGCGCCCGGGTCGCGTCCCACGCCGCGGAGCGGGCAGAAGCGGATCGTCCGGCCCGCGTCGTCGGGCGACGGGGACGGCCGGCCCGCCGGTCTCGCTCGCTGAAGGGGGCCGCACCCCTGGGCTAGGCGTCCCCCCGATTCCTGGCCCGGCCCTTGCGCGAGACCTCTCGGAACGCGTACCTAGAGGTGGACCTGCCCCCGCTCCCTATGACCCCGACCGCGATTCGAGGCGCGCTCGCCGTGCTCGCGCTCGGCCTGGGGCCGGCCGTGGTGGCCCAAGGGACGTTCCAGACGCTCGACCCGTCGTACGGCGGCGAGACGGCCCGCCGTGCGTTCTACGGTGGGTTCGCCCTCTCCGGCGAGGCCGCGTACCGCGACGCCGACCTCCTCGACCGGGTCGAGCCGGGCGCACCGGCTCCCAGCGACCTCTCGCTCGCGGCCCGACTCGACTACGCCCTGCTTCCCCAGGTCGACCTCGCGCTCGTCGCCGAGCTTACCGGGGCGGCCCAGAACGGGCGGATGGGGCTGAGCTGGGTCGTCGTCAAGCCGTACTGGCACAACGAGGGGACGGACTACGCCATCCGCGTCGCCGTCGACCCCGTGAGCGAGGGCGGCCTCGGGTTCCGCCAGACCGACGTGGCCTTCCTGTCCACGACCGCCCTCTCGCCGACGGTCACGAGCGACCTGTCGATCGGCCTGCGGCGGCTCCGCACGGGGTTCAGCGACCCGGCCCCGGTGGAGCTGGACCTCGACCCGGACGCCGACCCGGTCTTCGCGGACGATCGGCTGAACGGGAGCACGGCGGGGCTCGTCCGAACTCGCGCCGTCGGGCAGTCGGTGCGGGGGGCGTGGGGCTACAACGTCCTGTTCGATCCGGCCGGCAGTCGCGTGTCGTTCGGGCTCGTCGGCGAGGCGGCCGACTACACGCTCCTCCGCTTCAACGGCGGGACGGCCCAGGGCGGCGCGGAGGGGGAACCTGAGGAGGGCGCGTCGGACCGGGTGCGGAGCGCCGTCGGGTGGGCGCGTGTAGGGGTCGAGTTTAGCCGTCCGTACTACCAGCTGGCCCCGTTCGTGAGCGTCCCCATGTTCACCCTGGCCGACGTCCAGGGCGAGCCGGTCCGCCACGGCCCGCGGCTCGAGAAGCTCCGCGTCGGGCTCCGGCTGACGCTGCGCTGAGGTCCGGCGGTTTGGAAGGTCGGGCGAGTTCGGCGGCTCGAGACGAGGAAGGGCGAGGGAGGGCGGGAAACTCGCGTACCCTGCCTCTCTCCACCCGCAGAACGACCTCGTGCGCCTCGGCATCGTCTCAGACACCCACGGGTTCTACCACCCCGAGCTGGACGACGTCTTCGCCGGCGTCGACCTGATCCTGCACGCCGGCGACGTGGGGCCGGCCGAGGTCGTGGACCGGCTCGAACAGTTGGCGCCGGTCGTCGGCGTGTACGGGAACGTCGACGGGCCGCCGGTGCGGGGCCGGTTCGAGGAGCACGTCCGGATTCGGGTGGGCGGCGTGCGGCTGTGGATGACCCACATCGGAGGGCGGCCGGGGCGGTGGGCGCCCGGCATCGGCGCCGCCCTCCGGGCCGACCCGCCCGACCTGTTCGTCTGCGGCCACAGCCACATCCTGCGCGTCGAGCGCGTGCCGTCGCTCGACCGGATGCTCTACCTCAACCCCGGCGCCGCCGGCCGGCAGGGGTTCCACCAGGTCAAGACGTGCGTCCGCCTGACCGTCGAGGACGGGCGGATGAGCCAGGCCGAGGTGATCCACCTGGAGAAGGAGGGGCCCCAGGCGAGCTAGCTTCGGGCCATGCCCGCTCCCGCCCCGCGCGGCGCCGTCGACGACCCGTCCGACGCCGCGCTCGCTCTCGACGACCCGCTCGACGCGCTCGTGCTCGCGCTCATGAGCCGGCTGCTGACGACCCGCGCCGTCGCCGCGGTGGCCGACGGCGACGGGCTCCGGGTGGAGGTCGTCAAGGGGGCCGTCGGGGTGGAGCGGGGCGACCGCCTGGCCATCGGCGAGGACGTGCCGGCGCCGCTGGCCCGGGCCGGGCTAACGCTCGGGCTCCCCCTCCGCTACGCCGACACCCTGCTCGGCGTCGTCGCGCTGGGGCCGAAGCTGAGCGGCGAGCCCTACGCCCCGGCCGAGGTCGGGCTCGCCCGGTCGCTCGTGGGGGCCACGGCCGCGTCGCTCGCCGCCCGGCAGTCGGCCCGGGAGCTGGGCGTGGCCCACCGAGCGCTGGCCGCCCGCGCCCACGCGCTGCGGACGCTGTTCGAGCTGTCGCAGGCGTTCGGGCGGGCGCTCGACCGCGACGCCATCGTCGGCCGGCTCGGGTACGCGCTGATGGGGCAGCTCCTGGTCCGCCGCGTGGCCGTCGCGCTGTGCGACTCCGATGCGGACGACGGACCGCTCGCCCTCGTCCTGACCCGAGGCTCCGACCCCGTGGACGTGCCTCGGGCGCTCTGCGACCTGACCCAGCCCGCCGCCCTCACCGACCCCGACCTCGTCGCCGACGGCTGGCGCTGGGTGGTCCCCCTCCGGGCCGGCGACGTCACGCGGGGGGCCGTCCTGCTCGGCGCGCCCGCCCTGGCCGGGCCCGACTGGGTACCCGACGATGACACCGTCGACTTTACAGCGGCGCTCGCGGCGCTCGCCGTCGGCGCGCTCGAGACGGCCGACCGGGTCGAGGAGCGCGTCGAGCGCGAGCGGATGCGCGAGGAGGTCCGACTGGCGCGCGAGGTGCAGGCCCGGCTGCTGCCGACGGCGCTGCCGGCGCTGCCGGGCCTCGACGTGGCCGCGCGGTGGCGCCCCAGCCGCGACGTCTCGGGCGACACTTACCACGTCGCCGACCTCGACGGCCGGCTGCTCATCGCCGTGGCGGACGTGGTGGGCAAGGGGATCGGCGCGTCACTGCTAATGGCGACGCTCCAGGCCGGCTTCCGCCTGGTCGAGCCCGACCTCCTCGCAGCCGACGACCCCGGCGCGGCGCTCGAAGCGGCGACGGCCCGGCTGGACCGGCTCGTCCACGTCAGCACGGAGGCGCACCAGTTCGTGACGCTGGCGTGGGCCGTCGTCGACCCGTCCACGGGCACGGCGTGGTCCGTCGTCGCGGGGCACCCGGCGCCCCGGCTCCTGCGGGCGGACGGGCGGGTCGAGCCGCTGGCGCCCGGCGGGCCGTTGCTGGGCGTCGTGCCCGGCGCCGTGTTCTCGGCCTCGTGCGTCACGCTCGCGTCGTCCGACGCGCTCGTGTTCTACACCGACGGGGCGACCGAGGCCCAAAACGCGCACGGCGACGAGCTCGACACCGACGGCCTCGACCGGATCCTCGCGGCGGCACCTCGGGCCGCCGACGCCCTCGTCGCCGCCGTGGCCGAGGCCGTCGACGCGTGGTCTGCGGGGGGACAGGCCGAGGACGACGACCTCACCATCGCTGCGGTCTGCCGGACGGCTTGATCCGCTCGCGAGCGCGAAACGGGGTGGCCGACGCTGTCTCTCGACCGAAGCCGCCGCGTTGAATTCCAGCGTGGCGCAGATGCAAGGCGCGTAGGTCCGGCCCAGCAACGGGGCTCGACCCCTGAGAACCCTCGGGGCGGCCGAACCCCAAGCACCCCGTCCTCTCACATGGCAACTCGATCGTCTCGGAATACCGGATACGGGCCCGCATCGCTGTACTTCGGCGGGGTCGCTCTTCGAGTGTGGAGCCAAGGAGAGTCGAACTCCTGACCTCTGCAGTGCGATTGCAGCGCTCTACCAACTGAGCTATGGCCCCGTGGACCAGCGTCGGAATGCTGGACGGGAGAAAAATAGCGTCCCAACCCACCGGCACGCAACCGCCGTTGCGGGGACAATCCGCAAAGCCGACTGGCCGGCACGCGCGGAGGGCCCAAACGAAACGGCGGCCGCTCCCGAGATGGAAGCGGCCGCCGCTGAGTCCGTCAGAGACGCCGGTCGGTCACGGGCACCGACCGGCGGGGTCCGCTATCGGACGACGACGGCCTGGCGCGTGAGCACCTGGCCGGCCGTCTCCAGCCGGACGATGTACACGCCGGCCGCGAGCGACCCGCTCGCGAGCGTCGCCTCGTGGCGACCGGCCGCGACCGGGCCGTCGACCAAGACCGCGACCTCCCGGCCACGGACGTCGTACACCGACACGCGGACGGCCCCGGCCTCCGGGACCGCGTACGCGACCCGAGCGCTACCCGACGACGGGTTCGGCGCCACCGACGTGAGCTCGACCTCGGTCACGCCCGCCTCAGCCGAAGCCGAGCCGGCCCCGATCCGCAAGACGAACCGGTCCGTCGCCGACGCGCCGTCGGCGACGGCGCCCTCGGGGGCCTCGTCGTAGGCCGCGCGGGCGGCCACCTCGAACGCGTAGCTCGACCGGGTCCGGACGTCGACCTCGGCGCCCGTCTCCAAGTCGACGAGCGTGACCGGCTGGCCGGCCGGGAGCGCGTCGGCGTTCCACCGGAGCGTGAACGACGACCGGGTCCCCCGGGCCTCGACGGCCAGCGGGATCTCGGCCGGGGCGAACGGGCGGCGGTCGTGGCCGACGAACGCGCGTCCGTTCCGGGCCCCGATGAGGGCGTAGCTCGTGGCCGGGGTCTGGAACTTCTCGACGTCCTCGTCGGCGTCGAACGCGGCGCGGGCGTCGTCGGAGAACGCGAACGTCATGGCCCGGTCGCCGATGGCGACGCCGTCGGCGTCGGTGCCGGCGAGCGTGAACGACAGGCCGGGGGCGGCCTTACGGTCGGCCTGGCGAGCCAGGGCCGGCGCGTCGGCCGACGCCGGGATCGTCAGCGTACGCGGCCGGTCGATGGTCCGGGGACCCTTCGCACGGACGCGGAACGCCTCCCACGGCCCGATCGAGTTCGGAGCGGCCGTCCACATCCGACCGACCGGGTCGTAGGTCCAGACCGGCGTCGGAGACAGGTTCTCCGCTCCGGGCCAGCCGTCGATCGCGAACAGCTCGAGGTCCGTCCCGAACGGGTTGGCGAGGTAGTTGAACCTCGTCCCGTCGGTCTGGAGCTCGACGGTCACGTCGTCCTCGTTGGGCTCGAGCGTCGTCGACAGCGTGAACGGGAGCTCGACCGACACCGAGATGTCGGGGTTGCCCATCGACTTGTCGTAGAACCGCCACTGGAACGCCTTGCCGAGCTCGAGCACCTCACCGGTCCCGTCCGACACGATCCACTCGTTGGTGGTCGCGTCGTACTCGGTCCAGAGGTTGGCCGGGTCGGCGGCCGGGTAGTACCCGGGGACGCCGCGGACCAGGTTCTGCTCGGCCAAGTCGTCGACGGTCAGCCCGGCGGCGGGCGTGCCGAGGTAGCGGAACCCCTTCGGCCCGTTGATCACGATCGACGTCACGCCGTCGTCACTGACGGTCAGCGTGATCGGGACGGTGACCTCCTGGGCGTCGGGGTCGTTCGTCTCGATCAAGAGCTCCGCCGTGTAGATCCCCGGGGGGAGCTCCGTGGCGTCGACCGTGACCGTGACGTCGTCCGACTCGCCCTCGTCGATGGTCCCCGAGTTCGGGTCGACGGTAGCCCAGATGACCGGGCTGAAGAACAGGACGGCCTTGTCGGACGCGACGTACGGCGTGTTGAAGGCGACCTGGAGGCCGACCTCACCGCTGGCGTTCTCGATCCCGACCGAGGCGCTGGTCAGCGTCCCCGTCATCGTCCCGTACTGGAACTCGATGTCGCCTTCGGGCCCCAGGATCGCCTGGAACGTCAGCGACGAGGTCCCCTGGAGGTACCGCTTGACCTGGTCGAACTGGACGACGAACCGGCCGTCCGGCAGCGTCCCCACGTACGTCGTCCCGCCATCGGTGACGGACTGGTCGAGGTCGTCCCAGAACGGAGCGATAATGTTGTTCACGCTGGCCCCCGACGGGATGGCCTGGTTGCCGAACGAGTTGCCGACGAAGTCGGAGAACGTCAAGAACCCGTTCGAGTAAACCCGGACGCTATCGTACTCGGTCCCATAGAAGTTGAACGCGAACGGGAGCTCGACGTCAGCGTAGCCCTCGTCGCCGCCCGGGTAGACCGTCCCTACGGGAGTGAAGTCGACGGCGTCGCCGGTGGCCGAGATGTCCTGGAACTCGACCTCGGGGCCGTCGGGCTCGTCGGAGTCGATCCAGGCGTACCCGAACGCGTCGGGGCCCCCCGAGCCGAGTTCGTCGTCTTCGTCTTCGGGCTGGTCCTGACGGGCGATCGTCGCCGTGTACAGGACGTCGCCGTCACCGGGGTTGCCGGTGTTGGAGATCGTCACGTCGGCCTGGGACATCCCGCCGTCCGTCACGTTGAACGTGAGCTGGTCCGGGGTGACCTCGACGACGCCGGCCGCGACCGGGGTGTCAAACGCCTCGGTGTTGTCCGAGTTGGTGCCCGACGAGCCCTGGCTGGCGGAGACGCCGAGACCACGACGTGCGAACGCGCTCCAGAGGAGGTCGTAGTTGAGGCCACGGCCCGGAGCGTCCGGGTCGGGGTACATCACCGCGTCGGCGGCGAAGATGGCGTCGCGGCCATCGACGAAGCCGGGCGAGCACGGCTGGAGCTTCATCCCCTCCGTGACCAGCGCGAGAGCGATCTGGTTGCCCGCGCCGCCGTCGGCGTCGTAGAAGTCGGGGCTGAACCCGTACTCATCGATAAGGTCCCACGTGACCTCCCACAAGATGGACGCCCAGGCGTAACCGACCCCGTGGGGGACGATCAGCGACCGGGTGTCCTGGTAGGTCACGCCGTTCTCGGCGAAGTCCGTCGAGTACGGGGCCGGGCGGATGCCGACGCCGGTCGTCGGCTGAGCCAGGGCGTAGGTGCCGATGCCGCGCCGCTGCGGACCGGTGTCGCCCTCCTGCTGCGTCAGCATCAGGCCGTAGTAGTCACTCCAGCCCTCGCCCATCTGCTCGGCGTTGCTGAGGCAACCGACCTGGGTCGGGCCGGCGGTCAGGCGGTTCGAGATGCCGTGGGTGTACTCGTGGATGATGATGCCGGCGTCGAAGTCGCCGTCGAGGCGCGGGGTCGCCGTCGTCCACTCGTACATCTGCATCCGCGGCTGCTGGCCGTCGGCGGGCGTGAAGAAGTTGGCGTTGTTGGTGCCGCCACCGTCCTGGGCCTCGGCCCGGACGTCGTCGTTGCCAGCGCCGCCGTTGCCGTAGTTGTTGACCTGGAAGTTGCCCGAGGCCTCGTCGAACCCGTACTGGTAGACGATGTCGTGGGTGATGTTATTCCAGTAGAACAGGTTCGCCGTCGCCGCGGCCGTGTAGGTGTCCGGCCCCTGGGTCAGGTCGAGGTCGAACACGCACGAGAGGTCGGCTCCGCAGTCGGGGGAGTCGGAGGGCAGGCCGGTGTTGTCGTTGGGGCGGTCCTGGTAGGCCCGGACGTTGTTGCCCCAGGTGATCGTGTACTCGGCACCGTCGGCGCCGTCGGTGTCGTGCCACCCGAACGGCGACGCGACCGCGTTGGCGGGCTCCTCGACGAGCTCGCGGCCGTCGGCCGGCGGAACCACCGGCGCGTGGATCGGGCTCTCGTAGGGGACGGGGTACACGAGGTAGCTCGAGCCGTCCTCGGGCGAGACCGCCGCGAGATTCGGGCTCGGGACCGCCTCAACGAACGGCGCCATCGTGGCGGCGGCCGTCGTCGCGGCGGGCTCGTCGTGGCCCCAGTGGTCGCTCACGACCAGGTCATGGAGGAACAGCTCGGCGCCCGTCGAGGCGTTCAAGCGGACGAGCCAGACGTGCTGAGCGTCCGACGTCGGGACCTGGACCTCCCAGGCCAGCGTGGCCGAGCGGCCGTCCAGCACGTAGACGTAGCGGGCGGTCACGTCGACGCCGGCCACCTGGCCAAACGTCGTGAACCGCTCGGAGCCCGAGCCGGTCGTGACCGGCGTCGTCGGCGTCTTGGGCGCGCCGACCAGACCGGCTGCGGCCTGAACCGCTGCCGAGGCCGAGAGCGCCGCGGCGCTCGTGGTCTGCGGCGAGTCGATGCCCGGCACCATGTCGCCCGCGGCGTGGACCACCTGGCCCTGCGCGCTGACGGCAACCGTGACAGTCCCGTCAACGACGGGGATGCCGTTGTAGCGCTGCTGAACGTAGACGTAGTTGATGCCGCTGAGCGCGCTCCGGTGCCCCGCGGTGACGGCGAGGTCGGCAACGTCGCCGGCCGTCAGCCCCATGGCAGGCGCCTGAGTGCGTAGATAGTCGAGCGCCGCCTGTTCGGCGGACGCTGACGAGGGTGAGGACTGGGCGTGCGCAGACGCAGCCAGTCCCAGCGCGAGCGCGCTGACGAGTAGGAGTCGTGACATGACTTGGGGATGGATGACCCGAGAGGGCCGGAGAGAGAGGTCTCCGAGCAAAGGCGCAGGACGAGCGCGCTCACAGTGCGGAGGGACCGCGATGCCTCGAATATATCGGGAGCCGAACTATTTATGAAGTCAAGGCGCACCTTTTTTTGCCCCGACTTAAACTGGAGCCGAAAAAGTCCGGACTCCCCCGAGGAGCTAGGCCGGACCCCGGGCCGTGCAAGATCATGTATTTAGGACCTGAAAAGCCCGAGCCGGTCCCGCCACACGATTTGGGAACCTGTGCCCTGCGGGCTCCCGGCTGTCCGTTTCGGAGGGCCTCTCCACGGTCGCCGCGCACATACGTTTCCGGAGGTCGGTTGCAGACCCGACGACTCCCGTGACATGGGTCCTGGCAGCAGCAGTATTGATGCACTAGTCAGACCCGCCACGAGACCGCGCATCCTCCCCGAGCGAACGCGGAAAGGCCCCGCCAGCACGGGTCGCCGACGGGGCCCTCCGACACAAGGCGGAGTGGGTCTAGCGGACGACGACGGCCTGGCGCGTGAGGACCTCGCCAGCCGCCTCCAGCCGGACCACGTACACCCCGGCCGCGAGGCCCCCGCCCAGGCCCGCCTCGTGCCGGCCCGCCGACACCGGACCGTCGACGAGCACGGCGACCTCCCGGCCCCGGACGTCGACGACCGACACCCGGACCACCCCGGCCTCCGGGACCCCGTACGACACCCGGGCCCCGCCCGACGACGGGTTCGGGGCCACGGCCCCCAGCTCGACCCCGGCCACCCCGGCCGAGGCCAGGCCCGACCCGATCCGCAAGACGAACCGGTCCGTCGCCGAGGCCCCGTCGGCGTACTCGGCCCGGGGGGCGTCGGCGTGGGCCGCGAGCGGCCGGGCCTCGAACGCGTAGCTCGACCGGGTCCGGACGTCGACCTCGGCGCCGGTCGCGAGGTCCACCAGGACCACCGGGAGCCCGGCCGGGAGCGCCGTGGCCTCCCACGACAGCGTGAGCGCGGCCGCGGTCCCCCGGGCCTCGACGGCCAGCGGGATCTCGGCCGGGGCGAACGGGCGGCGGTCGTGGCCGACGAAGGCCCGTCCGTTCCGGGCCCCGATGAGCGCGTAGGCCGTGGCCGGGGTCTGGAACTTCTCGACGTCCTCGTCGGCGTCGAACGCGGCGCGGGCGTCGTCGGCGAACGCGAACGTCATGGCCCGGTCGCCGATGCCGATGCCGTCGGCGTCGGTCCCAGCGAGCGTGAACGACAGGCCGGGCCGGGCCGCCGTGCGGGCCGCCACCTGGGACGCCCCCGCCAAGGCCGGGATCGTCACCACGCGCGGGACGCCGTTGACGCGAGTCCCCTTGGCGCGAACGCGGAAGCTCATCCAGGCCGGGATCGACGCCGGCGCGGCCACGAACGAGCGCGACACGGGGTCGTAGACCCACACCGGTGCGTTCGGGCTGATCTCGTCGCCGCCCGGCCACGACGCGATCCCGGTGAGGTCGAGGTCGGTCCCGAACGGGTTGGCGAGGTAGTTCATCCGCGTCCCCTCCGTGTCGAGCGTGACCTCGACGTCGGCCGTGTTGGCGGGGCGGTCGGTCGACAGCGTGAACGGGAGCGGGACCGAGACCGAGATGTCCGGGTTGCCGGCGGCCTTGTCGTAGAAGCGCCACCGGAACGCCCGGCCCAGCTCGAGCACCTCACCGGTCCCGTCCGACACGATCCAGTCGCCGGTGGTCGCGTCGTAGGCCGTCTCGAGGTTGGCCGGGTCGGCGGCCGGGTAGTACCCGGGGACGCCGCGGACCAGGTTCTGCTCGGCCAGGTCGTCGACGGTGAGCCCGGCGGCGGGCGTGCCGAGAAAGCGGAACCCCTTCGGCCCGTCGATCACGATCGACACGGCGCCAGACTCGCCGACGGTCAGCGTGACGGGGACCGTCACCGTCGGGGTCGTCGGGTCGTTCGAGGACACGACCAGGTCGGCCGCGTAGGTGCCTTCGTCGAGCTCCGTCGCGTCCAGCGTCACGGTGAACGTGTCGCCGTCGCCTGGGGCCGCGGTCCCCGTGCTCGGCGACACCGTGACGAACGGCGGCGACGGCGGCGCGAAGCGGACGGCCTTGTCGGACGCGACGTAGGCCGCGTTGACCGCGACCGGCAGGCCGTCGGTCCCCCCGTCGTTCTCGACCCCGACCGAGGCGCTGGTCAGCGTCCCCGTCATCGTCCCGTACTGGAACTCGACGGCGCCGTCCTCCGACAGGATCACCTGGAACGTCAGCGACGAGGTCCCCTGGAGGTATCGCTTGACCTCGTCGAACTGGACGACGAACCGGCCGTCCGGCAGCGTCCCCGTGTACGTCGTCCCGCCATCGGTGACGGACTGGTCGAGGTCGTCCCAGAAGGGGGCCACGAGCGCGTTCGGCGCGCCCGCCGCCGGGATGCCCGTGTTGGTGAACGAGTCGCCGACGAACGACGAGAACGTCAGGAACCCGTTCGAGTAGATCCGGACGGACGACCGGTCGGCCCCGTAGAACGGGAAGTCGAACGGGAGCGCGACGTCGGCGTAGCCCTCGTCGCCGGCCGGGAACGTCCCGGTGGCGGTGAAGGTGACGGCGTCGCCGGTGGCCGAGATGTCCTGGAAGTCGACGGCCGGCCCTCCGGTCTCGTCGGAGTCGACCCAGGTGTAGCCGAACCCGTCCGGCCCGCCGCTGCCGAGCCGTGCGGTCGTGCCGGTCCCGTCGGCCTCGGCCGAGCCCTTGGGCAGGTCGCGCGCCGGCGCCTGCGCGGGCACGAGCGCCGCGTCCTCGACCACGTCGACGCTCCAGACCAGGTCGAGCGCGCCCGCCGAGGCCGTGTTCGAGACCGTGACCGTCTCGGTCGCCGTCCCGCCGACCGGCAGCGTCCGCGAGATCGAGGCCGGGTCGACGGCGATCATCGGCGGGTCCTGATCGGTGATCGTGAACGGCTGGGGGTTGACGTTGAAGAACACGTTGTCGACGCCGCGGACCAGGATCCGGGCGTCGGTCGTGGTGACGGAGGGGAACGTGACCACCTCCGAGCCGTCGTTCGGGGTGCCCTCAGCGATCGGGACGAACGTCGCCCCGCCGTCGGTCGAGAGCAGGACGTCGACGGTCGGCGTGTTGACGGCGCCGCCGTCGGTCCCGGCCACGTCCCACGTCACCGTCGTCGGGCCGGAGGCGTAGGTCTGGCCCGGCGTCGTGGCGAAGGTGACCACGAAGGGCCCGGCGCTGCCGTCCGTGTCGATGGTGACGGCCGCGTCGTCGATGGCGCCTCCGCCGGGCTCGTTGTCGCGCGCCGTGAGCCGGAACGCGAGGGTCCGCGTGCCCTGCGGGAGGGCCTCGCCGATGACCGGCGGCAGGCCCGCGAGCAGACGGTCGAGCTGGGGGAAGACCCGCGTCGCGCTGTCGGTCGGGACGAACGAGCGGAAGTAGGGGGGCGTCGCGCTGCCCGGGGCCCCAGCCGGGCCCAGGTCGAACTCCTCCCAGATGTAGGTCAGCGTCTCGGGCGTGTCGTCGGTGGCGCTGCCCGTGAGGGCGAACGGCGTGCCGGCCGGGATCGTGAACCCGCCGGCCGCCGAGACGGCCGGGACCGGGTTGCCGGTGGGCGTGGCCGTGCCGCACGTCGAGCCGCCGCCGGAGGTGATGAACGTGGTGACCTCGTCGAGCGAGGCGACGTGGAAGAGCGGGTCGCTGTTGGACTGGAGGTTCTGGGGGCCGCAGATGCCGGCGTAGGCCATGATCGTCGAGCCCGAGCCGGGCTCGTAGGCCGTCGAGCCGTTGCGGTTGCCGCCCGAGCACGCGTTGGCGTTCCCGTTGAACGTGTGGTTGCCGCCGAACTGGTGGCCCATCTCGTGCGCCACGTAGTCGACGTCGAACGCGTCGCCGACGGGCGCGCCGAGCCCGGTCACGCCACCGGCCTTGATGGAGCCGTCGCACACGGCGCCGAGGAAGGCCACGCCGCCGCCGCCGGTCGAGAACACGTGGCCGATGTCGTAGTTGGCCGAGCCGATGACCGCGTCGAGCGTCGTCTGGTTCTGGCCCAGCATGGCGCCCCCGCTGTTGTTGGTGTAGGGGTCCGTCGCGGCGTCCGTGTAGACGACCTGGTCGTTGTCGGCGGCGAGCGTGAACGTGACCGCGAAGTCGCGCTCGTAGATGCCCGTCACCCGGTTGATCGACGTCGCGATGGCGGCTTGCCCCTGGGCCACCGTCCCGCCGTGGAACTGGGTGTACTCGCCGGTCGCGGCGACCACCAGCCGGTACGTCCGCAGCGTCTCGCCATGGGTGGCCGCGGCCCCGGGCGTGCCCAGGTCGGCCCCGCCGTCGCGGACCTCGTCGGCCACGCGCCCGCGGAGCGCCGGGTCGACGACCAGGTCCCGGGCCCGGTACACGACGTAGACCTCGGCCCCGTCGCGCGCGTACGGGTCGACGTAGAGCGTGCCCTGGGGCGTGAACAGCATCCCCGCGAAGCCGGCCGGCGTCAGGCTCAGCCGCCCGTGGACGCCGCCCGGCCCCTCCGCCAGGTACGTCCGGATCTCGGGGTAGCGGGCCTGGAGCACCGGCGCCAGGATCGACGCCTCCGCCACGCGGACGTCGACGAGCCCGCCCTCGGGCAGCGGGATCGGCAGCGACACGCCGCGGTCGAGGTCGCGCTTGGGCGCGGTCGCCAGCCGGGCCGCGAGCGCGGGGCGGTCGAGCTGGACGGTCCGGAACGCCGTCGGCAGCGTCGGCAGGTCGGACGGGCCGAGCGACGACGCGGCCACGTCGGTCCACAGGGCGGATTGCGCGCTGGCCGGGCTGGCGACGGCGAGGGTCGCGCAGACGGTGACGAGGAGGGCAAGGCGCATGGGTGGCGTGTGGTGGGAAGGCCTTGAGGATAGACCACCTAGCGCGTCGGCCGGCAGCCGGCTCGGCGGGCCCGGCCGTATTCACGAGCGGGGTCGCCGGACGGGTGGGCGCGCCGTCGGCCCGGCACCCGTGGAGATCCGGTCCGGAGCACGAGCGGCCGGCACCCTTCCGCCCCCCGCGCGTACAGACTGCTCCCCGCCGATCCGAACACGCCCCTCATCATGGCCGACAGTCTCTTCGACGCCCGCGACACGCTCGACACCTCCGCCGGCGCCCACACCGTCTACCGCCTGGACCGCGTCGCCCAGGCGACCGGCGCCGACCTCGGCCGGCTCCCGTTCTCGATCAAGGTGCTCCTGGAGAACGCCCTGCGCCAGGCCGACCTGCCGGGCCCCGTCGGCGAGGACGACGTCCGGAACTTGGCGGGCTACGACCCGGCCGCGCCGGCCGAGGTCGAGATCCCGTACACGCCGGCGCGCGTGCTGCTCCAGGACTTTACCGGCGTCCCGGCCGTCGTCGACCTGGCCGCGCTCCGCTCGGCGATGGCCCGCAACGGGGGCGACCCCCAGGCCATCAACCCGCGCGTGCCCGTCGACCTGGTGATCGACCACTCGGTCCAGGTGGACTCGTTCGCGCTGCCGCAGGCGTTCCAGATCAACGCCGACATCGAGTTCCAGCGGAACCAGGAGCGCTACGAGTTCCTGCGGTGGGGCTCGAAGGCGTTCGAGAACTTCAGCGTGGTCCCGCCCGAGCGCGGGATCTGCCACCAGGTCAACCTCGAGTACCTCGCCAAGACCGTCTGGACGAGCCCCGGCGACGACGGCCTGCCGGTCGCCTACCCCGACACGCTCGTCGGGACCGACTCCCACACGACGATGATCAACGGGCTCGGTGTGCTCGGGTGGGGCGTCGGCGGGATCGAGGCCGAGGCGGCCATGCTGGGCCAGCCCATCTACATGCTGATGCCCCGGGTGGTCGGCTTCCGGCTCTCGGGCCAACTCCGCGAGGGCGTCACGGCGACCGACCTGACGCTGACGGTGACCCAGATGCTGCGGGCGCACGGCGTCGTCGGCACGTTCGTCGAGTTCTTCGGGACGGGCCTGAGCACGATGTCGCTCCCGGACCGGGCCACCATCGCCAACATGGCGCCCGAGTACGGGGCCACGATGGGCTTCTTCCCCGTCGACGCCGAGACGCTCGACTACCTCCGCCGCACCAACCGGTCGGAGGCCGACGTCGAGTTGGTCGAGGCCTACTGCAAGATGCAGGGGCTCTTCCGCACCGACGACACGCCGGACCCCCAGTTCGAGGCCGTCCTGGAGCTGGACCTCGCCGAGGTCGAGCCGTCGATGTCCGGCCCGAAGCGCCCCCAGGACCGGATCGTGCTCGGCAACGTCCAGCGCGAGTTCAAGGAGTCGCTGACGCGGCCCGCCAGCCCCCAGGGGTTCGGGCTGTCGGAGGAGGCGCTCGGCAACACCGGCCGGTACAAGGACAAGGAGGGCAACGAGCTCGACCTCCGCCACGGCGACGTGGCCATCGCGGCCATCACGAGCTGCACCAACACGTCCAACCCGAGCGTGATGCTGGCGGCCGGGCTCTTGGCCAAGAAGGCCGTCGAGCGGGGGATGTCGGTCAAGCCCTACGTCAAGACGAGCCTGGCGCCCGGCTCGCGCGTGGTCACGGCCTACCTCGAGAAGGCCGGGCTCCAGTCCTACCTCGACGAGCTCGGCTACAACCTGGTCGGCTACGGGTGCACGACGTGCATCGGCAACTCGGGGCCGCTGCCGGAGCCGGTCGCCAAGGCCGTCGTCGACGGCGACCTCATCGTGTCGGGCGTGCTCTCGGGCAACCGGAACTTCGAGGGCCGCATCCACGCGCTCGTCAAGGCCAACTACCTCGCGAGCCCGCCGCTCGTCGTCGCCTACGCGCTCGCCGGGACGGTCGACATCGACCTGCAGAACGACGCGCTCGGCCAGGACCAGGACGGCAACGACGTCTATCTGAAGGACCTCTGGCCGTCGCAACGGGAGATCCTGGACGCCGTCCAGCAGGCCGTCACGCGCGAGCAGTTCGAGGAGCTCTACGACGGCATCGAGGACTCGAACCCGCGCTGGAACGCGATCGACACATCGGAGGGCGCGGTCTACGACTGGCAGGACGACTCGACCTACATCCAGGAGCCGCCGTTCTTCCTGGACGTGACGCAGGAGGTCCCGGCCATCGCGACCATCGAGGGCGCCCGGACCTTGGTCAAGGCCGGCGACTCGACCACGACCGACCACATCTCGCCGGCCGGCGCCATCCCCAAGAGCGAGCCCGCCGGGCAGTACCTCCAGGACCACGGCGTCGAGCCGAAGGACTTCAACTCGTTCGGCAGCCGCCGCGGCAACGACCGCGTGATGACGCGCGGCACGTTCGGCAACATCCGCCTGCGCAACCAGATGGCGCCGGGCACCGAGGGCGGGTGGACGACGAAGGACGGCGAGCAGATGTACATCTACGACGCCGCCCAGGCCTACGCCGCCGAGGGCACGCCGCTCGTCGTGTTCGCGGGCAAGGACTACGGGATGGGCTCGTCGCGCGACTGGGCCGCCAAGGGCACGCTTCTGCTCGGCATCAAGGCCGTCGTGGCCGAGTCGTTCGAGCGGATCCACCGCTCCAACCTGGTCGGCATGGGCGTGCTGCCGTTGCTCTTCGCCGACGGCGAGACGCTGGCGACGCACGGGCTCGACGGGACGGAGACGTTCGACATCCCGGTCTCGGACGACGTGGCCCCCGGCGACACGCTCACGGTTACGGCCACCACGGCCGACGGCTCGGCGGTGACGTTCGACGTGACGGTCGCGCTCAACACGCCGGTCGAGGTCGAGTACTACCGCCACGGCGGGATCCTCAACTACGTGCTCCGCGACTTCCTCAACACCCAGATGGAGCTGGCGTAGCGCGCCAGACGGCAGACGACGTCTCGCCCCGCTGGCGCCGGCCGCCAGCGGGGCGTCTTTTATGACGGCTGCGCGAGCCGCGCCTGTCGGGTCAAGATCACGACCTCGACGCCGTTCAGGACGAGGTGGGCGAGGTAGGGTGCGGCCAGTCCGCCGTCCCACACGCGGAGCGCCCAGCACGCCCCGCCGACGAGCGCACCCGTCACCAGCACGTACCACGCGCCGCCGGGCCAGTGGAACAGGCCGAACGCCGCGCACCCGGCCACGCCCGCGACGACCGGCCCGAGCTCGGGCGACAGCGCGTCGAACAGCAGGCCTCGGTACTACACCTCCTCCACGAGCGGGGCCAGGACCACGTTGGCCACCACGAAGGCGGCCCCGCCCGTCCCCAACACGGCTGTGCTGCCCGCCGGGACGTAGTCGCCGACGTGGGTCTGCGCCCACTCGACGCCCCGGTCCAGCCCACCGAAGTAGACCGCCGCGAGACCGACGCCCACCGCCGCGCCGACGGTCGCCCCCGTCCACGACCCCGCGCCGAGCGCCTGGGCGAGCGCGTCTCGCATCTCGGCGTCCGTCGCCACCAGCCCGACCGCCGTCGCGCCGACGACGGCGAGCGTGATCGCGAGCAAGAGCGGGACGCGGGCCTGGACGTCCGCGCCGACGGCCTCGGCGGAGGGGGGGGGGCCCGAGACGGACAGCCCCGACGGACGCGGCGACGAGCACGAGCAGGAACGCGAGCGGAGGCCACCCGACGAGAAACCAGACCATGGCGCAGGATACCGGATGGCGAGATCTTGCCTCGTGCTCTATCAGACCGCCCGCCGGCTCGCTGGGGTGGCCCGGGCGACGCCCGGCCACGCCGGCCGTGACCTCGGGTTGACACGCGTGCTCGCGATCACGTCGCCGGCGAACCGGGTATCTCAACGCGTGCTCGAGAAGGTCGGGGTGCGGCGTGGGCTGGGCCGCCGGGTTGCCGGGGGAAGACCGGGCATCGGGCGTGTTTGCGTCGGGCCGGACCTGGCGGGCCTGTCCGGCGTCTCACGGCCATGACGCCAGAGCACCACACCCCACTCGACACGCCCGAGGCTTTCCGTCAGCGCGCGCGGTACGTCGTCACGCTGGTGCTGGTGGCGATCGTCGGGCTGTTCGTGCTCTGGACGACGCGGCAGGCGCTGCTTCTCGTGTTCCTGGGCATCGCCATCGGCGTCCTGTTCTTCCACGCGAGCCAGTGGCTGGCGGAGACCACCGGCGTGCCGCGGGGGGCGACGCTGACGGCCGTGGTGCTCAGCGTGCTCGGCACGGTGGGGGCGGCCGCCGCGATCGGCGGGCCGCAGTTGGTGGGCGAGGGGACGGCGCTGATCGACCGGGCGCCGGAGCTGCTGGAGCTGGCGCGGAACCGGCTCGGCCTGCCCGAGCGGGCGCTCACGCTCCCCGCGGCGCTCGGGACCGTCGGCGGCCAGCTGCTCGGGTGGTTCTCGACGGCGGCCGGCGTCCTCTCGGGTCTGCTCGTCGTGCTCGTCGTCGCCATCTACACGGCCGCCGCGCCCGGCCAGTACACGGCCGCCGTGACCCGGTTGTTCGACCACGAGCACCAGCCGTTCGTCCGCGAGGTCCTCACCGAGATGGGGTCGACACTCCTGGCGTGGCTCCGCGGCGTCGGCATCGCCGTGGTCTTGCTGGGGACGATGGCGGCCGTCGGGCTGAGCGTGATCGGCGTGCCGGGCGCGCTCGCGCTGGCGGCCTTCGCCGCCGCGCTGACGGTCGTCCCCACGTTCGGCCCGTTCATCGGGTGGGCGCCGGCCGTCGTCGTCGGCTTCGCCGAGGGGACGACGATGGGCCTGTGGACGCTCGGCCTCGCGGTCGCGGCCCAACAGGTTGAGGGGAGCTGGATCACGCCGAAGGTCCAGGGCTCGATGATCCACGTGAGCCCGGCGTTCATCGTGGCCGGCCAGATCGTGCTCGGCTCGCTGACCGGGTTCCTCGGAATCCTGCTGGTGGTGCCGGTGCTCGGCGTCGGGCTGATCCTGATCCAGCGGCTCTACATCGGCCCGTTCGTCAAGGGCGAGCTGGCCGACCCGGAGAACCCGCCGCCGGTCACGGACGGTGAGGCCGCGCCCCCGCCGACGGCGTCGCCGGTTGCTTCTCGGTGAGGTACGGCCAGTAGCGCTTGGGCACGTGCCGCAAGTGGAGCGCCAGGTTCCGCCGCTCCGGAATGGTGACGGCCTGGAAGTAGGCGCGCCACATCGTCTGGTACGCCGCCTCGTCGGGCGCCGGGTCGCCGAGCCCCACCGTGACCGCCGGGACGATCCGGCTGGCGGGCTCGTCGGTCACACGGTCGGGCGCCGGCGTGTGGACGAGCGCCAGCCCCCGCCGGGCGTCGACGATCCGCCACGCCAGCGTCGGGTAGCGCGCCTCGAAGTGCGGGTGCAAGATCGGCAGCACGTGGACCTCGGGCCGCGTCGTGGCCACCCACGTCTCGGCGCCGTCGGACTCGTGCCGCTCGAAGCGGACGAACGCCTCCATCCGGTGCGCCTCGCGCCCGACCCGCTGGGACCACTGGGCCACCACGCGGGCCGGCTCGAACGTCCAGTCCTCGACCGGCGCCGCGCCCTCGGCGCGGACGGCGTCGGCCAGACGGAGCGCGGCGACCTCGATGCCGTCCCGCTCGCTCAGCACGGCCCGCCGCAGCCGACCGACCAGCCCGGGCACGACCCGCTCCAGCCCCCGCTCGACCCGGTCGGCCACCGCCGCCTCGGTCTCGACGCGGACGACGTCGCCAAACAGCGTCCCCGTCGACGGCGCGCCGGTCAGCCCGACCGACGCCGGGAGCGCGCCGCGCCGGTAGCTCGCGGCGTAGGCGCAGAGCAGGCCCGCAAACGTCCCGTCGGTCTCGACCGCCAGGTGCGGGTCGACGGGCAGCGCCGTCGGTCGCCGTCGGTCGGCAGGGGCACCCTGCAGGGTGTCCCCACGGGTAGAAGAGGGGGCGTGCCGCGTCACGCTGCCTGCGCCAGCGGGGCCGGCACGGCGACCGGCGCCGGCGCGAACAGCGACAGCTGGGGCGCGCCCGAGTGCCCGCCGACGATCCGCTGGCGGACCGCGCCCGGGTCCCGCCCGATAAGGTGGGGCCGGTGGTCCGGCGTCGTTACGAAGTGCTGGGCCCGCTTCAGCACGACGCCCATCGACCGCAAGTCTTGCCAGCGGACCACGCCGCGCCGCCGGGCGGCCACGATCCGACGGGCCGACTTGAGCCCGAGCCCGGGCACGCGCTGGAGCCACTCGATCGGCGCCTTGTTCACGTCGACCGGGAACAGCTCGGGGAAGCGGAGCGCGTACGACGTCTTCGGGTCGACCTCCGCGTCGAGGTTGGCCGAGCCGGGCGGGGCGACCTCGTCGAGCTCGAACCCGTACTTGCGCAACAGCCAGTCGGCCTGGTAGAGGCGGTGCTCGCGGTGGAGCGGCGCCCGGTAGGTCGCGGGGTCCGGCACGCGGTCGTCGCCGCCGAGCGCGATGAAGCCGGAGTAGTAGACGCGGCGGAGCTTCTGCTCCGAGTACAGGCCGTCGACCAGCTCGAGCACCTGGCGGTCACTCTCGGGCGTCGCCCCGATCACCAGCTGGGTCGACTGGCCGCCGGCCGCGAACCGGGGCGCGCGGCGGTCCTTCTGCCGCTCCTCCCGGGCCCCGTCGATCTCGTCGCGGACGTGGCCCATCGGCGCGAACACGCTGTCGTAGTCCTTCTCCGGGGCGACCGTCTTGAGCCCGGCCTCGCTCGGGATCTCGACGTTGACGCTCAGCCGATCCGCCAGCCGGCCGGCCGCCGTGAGCAGCTCGGGGCTCGCGCCCGGGATCACCTTGAGGTGGATGTAGCCGTTGAACCCGTGGTCCTCCCGCAGCGACCGGGCCACGGCGACCAGCTTCTCGGTCGTCGTGTCGGCGTCCTTGAAGATGCCCGACGACAGGAACAGGCCCTCGATGTAGTTCCGCTTGTAGAACTCCATCGTCAGGTCGACGACCTCCTGGACGGTGAACGCGACGCGCGTGACCTCGTCGTTCGACCGGCGCGAGACGCAGTAGGCGCAGTCGTAGATGCAGACGTTCGAGAACAGGACCTTCAGCAGCGACACGCACCGGCCGTCCTCGGTGTACGAGTGGCAGATGCCGGCGCCGGTCGAGTTGCCGATGCCGGTCTTGGTGTTTTCGCGCTTGCCGCCGGACGACGCGCACGAGGCGTCGTACTTGGCCGCGTCGGCGAGGATTTCGAGCTTTTCGATGACCTGTCGGCGCATGCGCGGGGGCCCGGGGCGGGCCGGTTGGGCGGAGCCCAAAGGTCGGGAGGAGGGGGTGACAGGTGCGCGTCGCGCTCACCGCTGGATCTCCCCCAGTGACCGTAGGGACACGATTCATCGTGTCCCCGCCCCGACCGCCGAGGCCGGTCCAACCCAGAGATGAATCATGTCCCTACGCGATCGTGGATTCGCAGGCCCGCAGCCGGCCCGCAGTAGTGCGCCAGTCCCATGACCCGGGGGTGGCACCGGCCGGCGCGAGCCTTCGGCCCCCACCGCCCCCGTCATGGACCTCACCGTCGGCGTCGGGCCGCCGCGCTCGGCGCTCCCGTCCGACCTCGCCGTCGGCCTCCCGCTCGTCAAGGCGGCGCTGCTCTACGGCGACCGGGTGACGCTGTGCAGCCCGGCCGCGAGCCTGCTCGCGCGCCTGCGAGACCACGCCCCGACGGCCCTCGGCGACCGGCTCGACGTGCTCGCGGGGCTCGCCGACGACCTCGGCCTGGGCGACGGCCCGGCCCGGCTGTCAGCCGTCTCCGGGTCGAGCCACGTCGACCCCGTCGCGGTCCGGGCCACGGTCGACGGGTGGTGGCGGCGGTACCGCCGGCTGCTCGCCGAGGCCGTCGTCGAGAGCGGGCTCGACGCGCTCGCGCCCGCCGTCGCGGCCGGCCGGCTGACCATCGAGACGCTCGGCGTCGGGGCCGTCGCCCGGCCGTCGGACTTTGCCGAGGCCGCGGCCGAGACCTACGCCGCCGTCGTGGCCGAGGCCGTCGCGCGCGGCCACACGACGCCGATCCTCGACGGGCCCACGGCCGACGGCCTGCGCGACGCCGTCGCCGAGGGCCGCGTCGGCGTGTCGGAGCCGCGCGTGCAGCGGGCCCGCAACGGCGGGCTCGCCGGCCACGTCCTGCAGACGCTCCCCCTGTTCGACCGGGCCACGGTCGCCGAGGTCCTGGACATCCGGTCCGACCTCGACGCCGCGCTCGCCCGGTTCCGCGCCGCCGTCGACGAGTTCGCCGACGAGGTCGCCGCGGCGGCCTGGGACCCCGACTTCGCCGTCGAGGCCGACCGCGTGTACCGTCGACGCGTGGCGCCGGCCGTGGCCGAGATCGAGGACGCCGTCTCGTCGGTCGGCTACCTCCGAGAACTCGTCACGCGCTACGCCGAGCGGCCGAGCCAGTTTATCGGCCTGGCCGTCCCGGCGCTGTCGGTCGCCCTGGCCGCGCCCGACGTGCTGGCCCAGAGCGTGGCGGCGTCGCTGTCGGGCCTGTCGCTGGCGGCGAACGCCGCCCAGGCCGGCTGGGTCGTCGCCGACGGGCGGCGCGAGGTCCGGTCCCGGCGCCTGTTCTTCGTCTACGCCGTGTCCCGCCGGTTCGCCGGCGACGGCGCGTGGCACGCCCGAGGCCCGCGCTGACCGTCGCCTAGTCGCACCCGAACGCGCCGTCCGCCGGCGGCTCGAGCTGGAGGCGGACCTGGCCCCGGCCGGCGGTGCAGGACCCGCGCAGCGCGCCCGAGTCGTCGGACGAGAGGTCGCAGACGAGCGCGCGCGGCAGCACCGTGCCCGGCAGGCGGACGCGGCTCGTGGTGAACCGGAGCCGCCCGCGCTCCCACGTCGCCGGGGCGTCCTCGGGCACGGTCGCCATCCGGCCGTCGACGGCGAGGGCCAGCGTGAAGCCGTCCGCGCACCGTTCGAGCACGGCTTGGACGGCGTGGCGGTCGCCGTCGGCGTCGGCGAGGGTGCCGGTCCAGGTGCCGGACGGCAACATCTGGGCGCCGGCGGCGGGGGCCAGGGCCACGAGCAGGACGAGGAGCCGGAAGAGTGCGGGCATGGCGGGTGGAGGCGTCACAGAACGAGGAGCCGGGCGACCGCGTCGTCGGGGACTCGCACCGGGGCGGGACGGACGCGGGCGAGGTCGAACGTCGCCGCGACCTCGGCTGGTGTCCGGCGGCCCGCGTCGTCCTGGCCGAGCGTCGCCGCGAGCCACCCGACGACGGCTTGGGGCGCGACGCCGGCCTCGCGCAGCGAGCGGATCGTGAGCGACTCGGCGCGCTTCGACAGCTTCTCGCCGTCGGCCTCGACCAGGAGCGGGAGATGAGCGTAGGCCGGAGGCTCGCCGCCGAGCGCGCGGATCAGCAGGACCTGCCGCGCCGTCGAGTCCAGCAGGTCCATCCCCCGGACCACCTCGGTGACGCCCATCGCCAGGTCGTCCACGACGACGGCGAGCTGGTAGGCGAACACGCCGTCGCGTCGCTCCAGCACGAAGTCGCCGACGGACCGGCGGACGTCCTCGACCACGGGCCCGACCACCGCGTCCTCGAACGCCACCTCGCCGGCGGGGACGCGGAACCGCAGCGCGGCGTCCGAGCGCGGGCCGTGCTCGTCGAACCAGCCCGTCGCCAGGTTGTCCGGTCGGAGCGAGGGGGGGTAGGGCACCGACTCGCCGGGCCCGTGCGGCGCGCTCGCCAACTCGCGCAGGTCGCGCCGCGAGACGCGGCAGGGGAACAGGTGCCCGCCGTCAACCAGCGTCCGCAGCGCGGCCCGGTAGATGTCGCCGCGCTCCGCCTCCACTGGCGGTAGGGCCCGTGCGGGCCGCCCACGCCTGCCCCGGACGCCGATCCGGGGTCCGGGCCCTCGTCCCAGTCCAGCCCGAGCCAGCGCGCGTCCTCCATCTGGCGGTCGGCCGCGCCGGCGACGACGCGGGGCCCGTCCAGGTCCTCGACGCGCCACACGAACCGGCCGCCCCGGCGTCGGGCGTGGGCCCAGGCCGCCAGCGCCGCCAGCGCGCTGCCCAGGTGGAGGTCGCCGGTCGGGCTCGGCGCGAAGCGGCCGACCGTGCTCATGCCTGCGGCCCGGCGAGGTCGCGCAAGACGCGGTCGTTGAGGCGGTGCTCGCCGGTGAACGACCGCGTCTCGACCGGGACGCCGGCCGCGGTCAGCCGCGCCTCCTGCTCCATCACCCGGGCCGGCGTCGCGAACCCGTCGCGGTCACCGGCAACGAGTGTGAGGCCGGCGTCGGCCAGCCACCCGGCGTGGTCGGCCAGGTCGAGGTCGTGGGGGAGGCCGCCGCCCCACAGGATCAGCCGGTCGGCCCGTCGCGCTCGCCGGGCGACGAGCGGGCTCAGCGCCAGCCACCGGACGACGGTCGCCGTCCCTTGGCTAAACCCGAAGCCCGTGAGCGGGACCGTGGCCGGGTCGGCGTCGGCGCGGGTGCAGGCGGCCACGAACACGTCGTCGAGGTAGCGGATGAGGTCGGCGATGTCGGTCTCGCGGTCCTCGCGCGTCATCCAGCTCGCGCCCACCCGCCGGTCCCGGCCCGTGAGGTCGCCGACGTAGAACCGGCTCGGCGCCTCGGGCACCACGATGAGCCGGCCCGGCCGCTCGGCGGCGCGGAAGTGGCGGGCGAAGTACGGCGCCAGCTGGCCGTAGCCGTGGCACGCCACCCATACCCCGGCGGCCGGGCCGTCCTCCGGTCCCAGCACGGCGTAGCGGGCGGTCTTGACGGCGGCGATCGGGCGGACGGTCATGCGGGAGCGGGAGCGAGATCCACAGGTTTCGCGAGCCGCGCGGGTTCGGTTCCTCAACCGCCGCCGCATCTTCCCTTCCGACCGTGCCGACTCCTCTCGTGGCCCACCGCAAACCTCACCTCCCGACGAAAAAGTGCCCCGTCTGCCGTCGCCCGTTCGCGTGGCGCAAAAAGTGGGCGCGCGACTGGGACGCCGTCGTGTACTGCTCCGAGCGGTGCCGACGGTCGAAGGGCCGTGCCACTGACCGACCCCGACCTACTGGCGCCTGAGCGAGAACTCGTCGGCGTTGGTCGGGCTGAGCCGGATCCTGTAGGGGGCGTCGTAGTCCTCGAACACCTCGAACGAGTAGCCGTGGACCACCACGGTCTTGTCGAGCCGGGCCCGGTCGCCGACGACCACGAACGTCCACAGGTTCTTCGGGAAGACGCCGGACGCCTCGGCCTCTGGGAGGTCCACCTCGAGCGTGGGCCGGTCGTAGGTGCCGTAGACCGGCCACGACTCGACCAGGTCGTCGTCCCACGTCACGGACCGCTCGACGACCGTCTGACCACCCACGTCGCGGGGCTCGCGGACGCGCAGGGTCCCCGTGTTGTAGATGTTGACGAACCCGATCACCAGCCCGTCCTCGTCCTCGGTGAGCTCGAACTCGTAGCGGGTCTCGTAGTCCGAGACCACCCGGAAGTTCTGGTCCGCCATCAGCGTGTCGACCTTGAACTCGGCCGTGCCGACCCAGACGCCGGACGTGGCGCCGATGTCGGGGCCGCCGGCGTCGCAGGCGGAGAGGCCGAGGAGGAGGACCGAGGCGAGAAGGAGGCGGAGGGGCGGCATAGGGAGGCGCGTGCGGGACAGTCGCCTCCGATATCGACCTTGCGCGCGCGTCCTTAAGGGCGCCACTCAGAGACTGACTATGAGTGGAGGACGCAGGCGAGAACGAGCGCCGGGCGACCGAGCCGAGGCGCGCGAAGCCGCCGATGCCCGGCATCGGCGATGGAGCGCAACGCGGGATCGGATGCCTGGAGCCGTTCGCAGCCCTTCACGTTGCATTCGTAGTCAGTCTCTCGAAGGGAGCACCCAGCCGGTGCCCCGGCCCGAGACCGACGCCGAAGCGCTAGGCCGTCGCCGCTACCTGGGCACGGACCACCCCGTACGGACCGGCGTGGCCCGCGTAGCGCCCGAGCACCTCGGGCGACGTGGTCGGCCCGTCGCACTCGACGCAGCCGTCCGCCCCGACCCGGCCCAGCGACAGCCGCCCGCCGTCCACCACGACGACCGTCTCGCCCTCCGGCGCCTCGTCCTCCGACACGAACACGTAGCGGGCCTCGCCCAGCTCCGACGTCCGAGCGGCCTCCGTGTCGATCTCGAGCGCGTGGAGCCCGGTCAGGTCGGGGAAGAGGGTCGTCAGCGAGAGCCGGTCCGACGGCGACGGCTCGATGCGCCCGCCGCGGAGCGCGCCCCTCACGTGGATCGAGCCGTCGCGCGAGGTGGGCTCGACGAGGGCGTACCCGTTGCGACCCCGCTGGAGGAACCCCTTGCGGGAGAGCGCCTGGAGGTTCTGAGTAACCGAGTTGGGCGACCGGTACTCGAAGTGGTCCGCGATCTCGCGGTACGTCGGCCAGACCTTGTGGCGGTCGACGTGCTCGCGGAGGTATTCGAGGAAGGAGTGCTGCTTCTGGGTCAGCTGTCGGCGGCTCATAACGGTCTGGGGAATCCGCGACGAAGGTAGGGCATCGGCTGATGACACACAACTCCGCACAGATGAGCGCCCGGCTTCGGCCCCCATCGGTCCCAGCGCGGCGGGTCCGTCCGAGCAAGCCCTCATCGTCGCTCGACTCGTCCCAGCCCGGCGTCGAGCTGGTCGGCCACGCCCCGGACGCGCTCCGGGTACGTCGACTCGGTGTGGACCCGGACGAAGGCGTCGACCAATCCCTCGACCTCGCGGCGGACGTCGGGCGCGAGCCGCATCCGGCCGGCCGTCGCCAGCGGGGTCCGCGCGAGCACGGCGAAGGCCCGGAGCGCGGCCCGGCTCGCCGAGACGCCCCCGTCCGACGACGACCGTCCGTACGCGCCCGTGTCGGCCCCGGTCGCGAGGACGGCCCCGCTCTGGAGCAGGAGCCGCCCGCCGTCGTCGCCGAGCGCCTCGACGTCCTCCCGCTGGATGTCGGGCGCGAACCCGAGCAGCGACGCCAGCCGGAGCTGGAACCACGGGACGGCGTTCGCCGCGTTCTCGGGTGCCTCGTCGAGGTGCTCCAGTGTCCGGACCACCAGGTCGAGCACGAGCGGGTGGGCCTCGCCCTCCTCGACCAGCGCCCGCGTCACTTCGAGAACGCGCAGGCCCAGCGTGACCCGGCCGATCTCGGACGTGAGCTGCTTAAACCGGACCACGTGGGCCGTCTCCTTCAGCGTCTGTAGACCGCGCTGCGGGCGGTAGTAGTAGACGGCCTGGACATATGATAACGGTTGGAGGGTAGAGCCGAACGTGCTCGTCGGCCGCCGCGCACCCCGGGCAATCACGCCGATCACGCCGTGCGGACGGGTCAGCAGCCGGACGATCCGGCTGGTCTCGCCGTAGTCAAAGGTGTGGAGGACGACGGCGTCGGTGCGGACGATCATGGGGCTTCCTCCGCGTCAAGGCGAGGCTCGAAGGTGTGGAGGACGACGGCGTCGGTGCGGACGATCATGGGGCTATCTCGACGTCGGGGCGGACGACCGGACGGCGGCCCTGGTGGCCACGGGGAGGGGTCGGGGTCTCCGCGCAGAGCCGGGGCGCGCCGCAGAGACGACGCGTGCGTGCGGCGTTGACGGTCGGCGTACGTCGGTCGGGCGTCGCGGTGCCGTCGGCGGCGGGTTATGCGGGGCGCGTCTCGGGGTCTATGGAGCGCGTCTCTCACCTTTCTGCCATGCGCTGGCTCTACCGCTTGCAGGCCCGCGCGGGCCTGACGGGCCCCGAAGGCACCGCGGCCCTCGTCATCGTCCTGGCGTTGCTCGGGGGGACGGCCGCCCGCCACCTCCAGTCGTCCGCCGCGCCCGTCCCGGCCGACCTCTACGCCGCGGCCGACGCCGCCTTCGCGACCGCGACCGCCGACACAGCTGCGGTGGCCACCGCGTGGTCGGCCACGCCGCTGGCCACCGAGGGCTTCGGCGCGCCGGGCCCCTCGTCGCCGGCCGCGTCCGGCTCCGACTCGTCCGCGTCTCAGATTGCCGAGGCGGTCGTGGAGCGGGCCGCGGCGCCTCGGCGGTCGGGGAAGCCTCCGCCCGCGCCGACGAACGTGAACACGGCGTCGGCGGAGGAGCTCCAGCGGCTCCCGCGGATCGGGCCCGCGCTGGCCGGGCGGATCGTCGAGCACCGGCGCGTCCACGGCCCGTTCCGCAGCGCCGACGCGCTCGCCGAGGTCCGCGGCATCGGGGACAAGACGCTCGAGAAGCTCCGCCCGTGGGTCCGCCTCTGACGTCCGACCGTCGGCCCCGGCCGTCGCCGCGCCAGGCTCAGTCGTCGTCTGGCGGGCCCTTCCGCTCGAGCCGTTCGAGCTCGCGTACCCGCCGGGCGACCGCGTGGGGCGTCCAGTCGTCGGCCAGGCGTTCCTGGCGGCGCATGAAGCGGTAGACCGGGTACAGCAGGACGAACGCGAGGAGGATGAACCCGAAGAAGGCCCCGGCGATGATCAGGTAGATGCTGCCGTCCATGCCGGGTGAACCCCGGTCGTCCGGTTCCGTTCTCCGGCCGTGCCCGTGCTCTCCCTCCACGCCGTCGACGTCTACCCGTACCGGCGGGCTCCCGACGGGGCGACCGTCTGGCTCGTCGCCCGGCGCGCGTCGGGGCGGGCGTACGCCGGCACGTGGCGGATGATCGGGGGGAAGGTCGAGCCCGGCGAGGCTGCCTGGGAGACGGCCCTCCGCGAGCTCGCCGAGGAGACGGGGTGGGAGGCGGGCCGAGGCCTCCGCGAGCTCTGGGCCGTGCCGTCGGTCAACGCCCACTATGACTGGGCGGCGGACCGGGTCGTCCTCGCGCCGGCCTTCGCCGCTGAGGTCGAGGGCGAGCCCCTCCTCAACGACGAGCACGACGCGTCGGCGTGGCTCCCGGCCGAGGACGCCGCCGCGCGGTTGGCCTGGCCCGAGCAGGCCCGTCTGCTCCGCCTCGCCGCGGGCCTGGTCGAGGCGGACCGACCCGACGCTTGGGCCGTTCCGCTCCGTTCCCGAGGGACGGCGGAGTCGTAGGCAGGGGCGGTCAGGAGATCTCCGATTCGCGAATGAAATGCAGATGATCCTAGATCTTAGGACCTCCCGTCGGGTTAGAGGCCGCTCACCCTCACCCCCCGACTATGACTTTCCGTTTTCCCCTTCTCCTCTTGGCGTTTGCGCTCCCGTTCACCGCGTGCGAGACCGAGCCCGAAGTCGTCGAGACCGACGTCGTTGAGGTCGAGACCGTCGACCCGATGACCGATCCGATGGCCGACGACGCGATGATGGACGGTACGATGACCGACGCGCCGGCCGTGACCGCCCAGGGCACCGTCGACGCCGTCACCGGTGCCGGCGGCCTGACGAACCTCCCGGCCGCCGCCGCCGTCGACAACATCAACGGCTGGATCGCTCAGCTTGAGGGCAACCCGGACTTCGCGCCGGTCGTCTCGGACCTCGAGACGCTCCGTGGCCAGCTCCAGGCGTCCCCGATCGACGGCTCCGCGGTCGGCGCGACGCTCCAGCGGCTCGGCGAGGCCACCCTCGGCGCGGCCGGCGGCGACTCCGCGCTCGAGGCGCTCGGCTCGACGCTGACCGACGCAGGCAACACGCTCGCGGGCATGTAAGCCCCCGACGGTTTCTCTCTGGCCGCCGACCGACCCCCTGTGGATTCGGTCGGCGGCCTTCGTTTTGGCGGCTCACTCTGTCTCTTGCTTCTGTGATCGTTCGCGTTTCGCTCCTGCTCGCCCTCGCCCTCGCCGGCTGTGGTCCGGACCCGTCCTCCCCCGACGCGTCCGCCCCGACCGACCGCACGGGCGGTCCTGAGGCGCTCGTCGACACCTCGATGGTCCGTGACGTCTCTCCCGAGAGCACGCTCGACCTGGTCGCCGGGGGGCTCGTCCAGGCCTCGCCGTCGGTCGCCATCCAGACGCTCGACCTGTGGGTCTCCCGGCTGGACACGGTGTCCGCCGACGGCGTGCCGGCCCTTCGGGACGACCTCGTGCAGCTCCGCGATCTCCTCCAGTCGAGCCCGCTCGACGGGCCCGCCATCGGCCGGACGCTCCAGTCGCTCGGCGACCAGACGGGCGCTCTCGCGGAACCCGGGACGCCGTTGTCCGCCCTCGGCCGATCGCTTCGCACTCAGGGAGACCGCCTCGTCCCGGACTCGACCCGGGTGGGGGCGCCTGCCGATACCGACGGCTAGGGGGTGTCCATCATGTTGGACTGCCGTGTCTAGAGACCTGGGCAATAGCCCGTGTGCCATGCCGTTGTAGGGGCGCTCGATCCCTCACCCCATTGAGCCCCGGCGATCGCTCCCGGGACCTTGTTCAACCCAACCCCCCACGTCATGACCCACCGCATTGCCCTTTTCGCGCTCGCGCTCACCCTCCCCCTCGCCGCGTGCGAGTCCGAGCCCGACGTGATCGAGACCGAGACCACGACCATCGAGGCCCCCGACATCGACGCCACCATGGACAACGTGGGCGACGAGACCGACGCCGCGATGGATGAGATGGGCGCCGAGGCGGACGCTGCCATGGACGACATCGACGCCGCCGCCGATGGTGCCATGGACGACCTGGACGCGGCTACCGACGCCGCCGCCGACGACATCGACAACGACATGTAGGTCCGCCCGGACCTCCGCTCGGCGGGGCGGTCCCTCTCGGGGGGCCGCCCCTTTTTTTTGCCGGGTGAGTGACGCGCGGTATCGGCGGAGACCGCTCGTCGCGAGGACGCCGGATCCCGCTCCGAGTCCGCTCCGTTCGGTCGCTCTCCTCCCCTTGCTCCGACGATGAACCGACTCCTTCTCTTGTTCGCCCTCGCGCTGCCGCTGTCGGCCTGCGGTCCGGACCAGGTCGAGCCCGCACCTGACGCGACGCCCGAGCTCGCCGACCCCGACGCCGACACGCCCTTGGACGTCGACCCGCTCTCGCGCGATGACGGCCAGACGATAGACGACGACATGGACGGCGCGGCCGAGACCGGCGACGACCTGTTCGAGGCGCCGGTCGAAGACGCCACGCCGCCTGTCGACGAGCCCGACGCGATGGAGTAGCGCGGTGACGGCCTGACTGCGTCGTGCCTGCCGAGCGCCGTCCGTACGGGCTGGCGGCGCTCTCGCGGTCGAGCGGGGCGATTCCGTCGTCCTCTGTCGCTGGGTCGGGCACCACGCGTTGACGCCGGGCGTTGAGGTCCCTTCGGGCTCCACCGAACGCGGGTTGACTCCCGCCGACGCCCGGCCTATCCTCCCCGATTCCGCCCCTCCCCGTCCGATGCGCACGCTCGCCCTCGCCGCTCTCCTCGCCTTCGCCGTGCCCGTCCGCGCTCAGCGCGCAGCCGACGTGCCTGCCCGAACGGCCACGACGGTGCTCTCGGAGGTGCCCAACGCACTCGGCGTCGGCCAGCTGTTCAACGCTCAGACGCTCCAGTTCAGCCAGTCCGTCGAGATGGCGTACGGCGGGGGCGCCGGCGGCGCCGTCGGGCTCGGGCTGTACACGGCCTCGCTCCGCTGGCAGCCGTCGGCCCGGCTGGCGGGCCGCGTCGACATCGGGGTCGCGCAGGCGCTGGCCGGCTCGGGCGCCTACGCCGGTCTCGGGGAGGACCAGCCGACGGTGTTCCTCCGCAACGCCGAGCTGGCATACCGCCCGACCGAGAACGCGGTGTTCCACCTGAGCGTTCAGCAGAGCCCGTACGGAAGCTATGCCTCGCCGTACGGGGCCTCGCCCTACGGAAGGTCGGCCGGCCTGTACGGTGGCTACGGGCGGACCGGGTTCCAGGCGAGCGTCGGATCCGGCTCATCGGGCGACCTTTTCTTCCGTGACGCCGAGTAGCCCTTCTTGTCTGGCTCCCGCCTGAGCGACGGCCTCCTCAACGCGGCGCTGGTCGTGGGCGGGCTGGTGGTGCTCGTCCTGCTCTACGGGCTCGCCACGCGCACGTTCACGCCCAGGACCGTCCCCGACCGGGCCGAGGCCGACCACTCCCGGATCCAGGTCGAGGTCCGCAACGCGGCCGGCGTCGACGGGCTCGCGGCCGAGGTCACGGCCCACCTCCGCCGACGCGGGTTCGACGTGGTCGACATCGGCAACGCGGCCGCCCGGGACACCACGACGGTGCTGGTGCGTTCAGGGACGGCCCTCGACGCCCGGTACGTCGCCCAGGCCCTCGGCCTCGACGCCGTCCGCGTCGTCACGGGCGGCCCGTCCACCGACTACTCCCTCGACGTGACCGTCTACGTCGGCGCCGACTACCGCGCGCTGGCCTCCCACGCCGACTGACTCCCTCTCCGATGCCTGCAGCCTCCCCCCAGTCTCACCGCTCCCGCCGGTCCGGCCCGACGCCCGGCCGCGAGCTCGCCCGGATCGCCCTCGACGCGGCCCTCGACAAGCGCGCCCGGGACGTGACCGTGATGGACCTGCGGGGGATCTCGGGCGAGGTCGACTACTTCGTGATCGCGACGGGCGAGTCGGACCTGCAGATCCGCGCCATCGTCGACGGCGTCGTCGACGCGATCCGGAGCCAGGCTGGTGAGCGGCCCGTCGCTCGCGACGGACAGCCCGGCACGACCCGGTGGGTCGTCCTCGATTACTTCGACCTGGCCGTCCACGTGTTCGACCCCGAGCTCCGCGCCCACTACGACCTCGAACGGTTGTGGGGCGACGCGCCGACAGAGACCGTGACCGACGACCGGCCCGAGGCGTCGCTTCTCGCGGCCGACACGCCGCCGCCGAGCGGCGACGCGGCCTCGAGCCCCGTCGAAGCGGGGCCCGACGACGCGGCCGACCGCGCGGCCGACGAGGCCACCTGATGCGCGCCGTCCTCCTGTCGGCGTTGGCCGTGGCCTTGGCCGCTTGCGGCGGCTCGTCCGCCACGGCCGACGGGCCGGACCGCGACCGGTTCGGCTACCGCGTCGGGAGCGACCCGAACCGGGAGACGATGCTGCTCCGGCCGGCGTCGGACAGCACGCGCTACCTCATCTACCCGGCCGTCGTGGACTCGGTCGCCGTCCGGCCGGCGGGGCGGCCCCTGCCCGGCGACGGGGTGGCGGTCGAGGTTCTGATCCAGGGCGCCCTGCCCGATGCGTGCGCCGAGCTGACCGACGTGACGCAGGAACGTCAGATCCAGTTCATCACCGTCGAGCTCCTGATGCGCCAGCCGCGCGAGACCGTGTGCGCGGCCGTCGTCCGGCCGTTCCGGTTCTACCTCATGCTGGACGGGTCGTACCCGGCCGGGAGCTACACGCTGCGACTCAACGGCTCGGCCGTCCCGTTCCAGGTGCTGCCGGCCCTGTCGGCCCCGGAGGGCGACGATGCGGGCTGACCCAGGTTGGCGGTTGGCCGCGGTCGCGGCGGCGCTCGGAGGGCTCGCCGTCGCGCTCGGCGCGTTCGGCACCCACGGCCTGGCCGACGCCGTGACGCCGGACCGGCTGGCGACGTGGGGGACGGCGGCGCAGTACCACCTCGTCCACGCGCTCGCGGCCGTCGGGGCCAGCGTCTTGGCAGCGATGCGCGGGTCGGCGACGGCGCGATGGGCCGGACGGCTGTTCGTGGCCGGCGTCGTCCTGTTCTCGGGGAGCTTGTACGCGCTGGTTCTGCTGGACCTCGGCGTGCTCGGGGCCGTCGCCCCGCTCGGAGGGCTCGCGTTCATCGCGGGGTGGGGAGCGCTCGCGGTGGGCCTGTGGCGGGAGGGGCGCTGAGGCTGTGATGCCACATCCGGCTAGACCGTCCCCCTGTCCGTAGGGACACGACTCGTCGTGTCTCGTCGTGTCCGCCCCCTTTGCGGACGCGATGCATCGCGTTCCTACGATTGACCTGGGACGCATCTACCGGATCTGGTGTGATGCGCCGGTGGGTGTGGTGCGAACGCTTCCGGTCCGTCCGAAGCGGCGAGTCCTACGCGAGGCCGCGACCCCTCAGCCGAGGGGGAAGCTTTTTACCTCGGCCGTCCCGCGAGATGAAAACTGCTCCGCCTGGTGAGAACGTGGCCTGTCGCGCTCCTTCGTCTCGGTCCCACTCTCCTGTCCAGGTGAGCGCCTCCTCGGCGACGAGCCAGCACTGGCCCGATGCGTAGATCCCGATGACGTAGCACCGCCCGTCCACGTTGGAGCTGAGCACGACGGCCAGTTCGCCGCGAACCTCGTCGAGGGCGGAGTTGTCGCCCGTGACGTGGACGCGCTCAAACGGCTCGAAGTGGAGAGGGTCGGTGGCCACCGCGCGACTCGAGGCGAGGAAACCTGGGTTACGCCGTGTCCTCGTCGAACAGGATCATGAAGCTGGGCCCGAGGTTGTGGTCCCGCGCCAGCGTCACCAGCACCTCGGCGGCGGCCTCCGGCGTCTCGTAGGTCCCGTACTCCTGGCCGTCGACGGCCAGCGCGTAGTCGACCTCGCCGTCCTCGTCGGCGTCGAGCTCCTCCCACTCGACGGCCTCCTCGATGAGGTACGTGTCGCGGTCGGGGTCGTACGACGCGAGGTAGCGCTCGCGGACGCTCTCCTTGTCGATCAGGCTGACGTTGCCGAGGGCGCCGTACTCCTCGTCGTAGAAGAGGGCCTCGGCGAGGAGCTGGCGGGCGAACTGGTCGACGTTGAAGGGAGGCATGAGCTCGGGAGGGGAGAGGGGAGGCGTCAACGTACGCAGCCGCCTGGTTAAGGGACCCCGGCGCCGGCATTCTCCCCGACGATCTCGCGGAGGCGCGCCCACGCCGCCGCTCCCGCCCGCTCCGTCGGCACCAGCCCGAGCCGGTCCGCGAGGTGCGCCAGCAGCCGGTCGGCGACGGTCTCTGTCGGCACGTCTCGGCCGGCCTCTCGGGCCAGCGACGTCACGCCGCGGTCGTCGATGCCGCACGGGACGATCCGGTCGAACCACCCCAGGTCCGTCGTCACGTTGAGGGCGAGCCCGTGCATCGTCACCCAGCGGCTGCACCGGACGCCCAGCGCACACACCTTGCGCTCGTCGCCCCGGGCGTCGGGCCCGACCCAGACGCCGGTCCGCCCGGCGACGCGGCCGGCCGTTACGTCCCACTCGGCACACGTCCGGACGACGGCTTCCTCGAGCTCGCGGAGGTAGCGGTGCAGGTCGTGGAGCGACTCGCCGTCGGGCGTCGCCAGCCGGTCGAGGTCGAGGATCGGGTAGACGACGAGCTGGCCCGGTCCGTGGAACGTGATGTCGCCGCCGCGGTCGACCGGCACGAACGTCGCGCCGAGCGCCTCGAGCTCGGCCTCGGTCGCCAGCAGGTTCGCCGGGTCGCCGCTCTTGCCGAGCGTGAACACCGGCGGGTGCTCCACGACGAGCACCGCGTGCGGGGTCCGCCGGGGCGGATCGGCCCGCTTGGCGGCGACCAACCGGTCCTGGAGCCGCTGCTGGAGGGACCACGCCTCGCGGTACGGCACTCGCCCCAGGCGGTACACGTCGGCAGGGGTCGGCAGGGTCGGCGAGTCCATTGGGCTGGGAGGGTTCACGCACGCGCGAGACTCGCCCAACCCGCTCGACCCGGCCCTAGTTCGAGAACAGGATCCGCAGGCTGACGCCGCCGGTGAACCGGTTCGTCCGGCCCGTCAGCTCCGAGGTGGTCTGCTCGTACTGAGCGATCAGGTTGGCCGTGACCTGGCTCGAGACGGTGTAGCTGATCTGGGGCGAGAGCTGCAAGCGCGACGACGCCTGGGCGTTCTGCTCCGTGAGCGGCAGGCCCTGGGCGGCCAGGACCACGTCCTGCTGGAGCGGGAGGCCGAGGAACGTCTCGTCGTCGGCGACGAGCGCCGTGAGCTGGAACCGGATCTGGTTGTTGATCCCCCGCAGCCCGAACAGCCGCATCCCCGTCCGGGCGTACGACAGGTCGACGCGGAGGTCGCGCGACGTCTTTTTGTAGACCTGGGCCGAGAGCGTCTGCAACGTGAACAGCGAGGTCCGGTTGGTGGACAGGCTCGCCTGGATGTTCTTCTTGAACCCGAACGAGACCCCGATGAGCGGCTGGAACCGCTCGTTCACCGTCACCGAGGTCGGCTCGTCGAAGCCGCCGCCGGTCAGGGCTGCGCCGCCGGCGTAGGTGGCGCCGCCCAGCTCGGCCGGGCCAGAGATGAAGCGGGCCGACGAGTCGACCACAGCCGCGAACGCGGTCTGCGACGTCGCCGAGTACCCGTGCTGGAGGCTGATCTGGTTGGCGACGGCGCGCAGGATCGGGAGCCGCTCCAGCCCGGAGTACGTCACGTTCCAGTTAGGGAGCGGGACCGGGAACAGCCCGTTCGGGCCGAACGCGCCGAACCCACGCGCGAGCTCGCTGGCGAAGTCGTTGGCGTAGCCGGTCGGCGACAAGAACTCGGACTCGACGACGACCCCGCTGGCCGGGTCGGTCGGCACCGCCGCGGGGTCGTAGCGGGCGACGTGGCGGTCGACGAGGGCCTCGTAGCTGCCGCCGAACGCGAACACCGTCGACTCGCCTTGCCCGGTCCGCCGGCCGAGCGATCGGGTCGGGTCGCCGCCCCCCTGAGGGATCGAGAAGTCGATCTGCTCCGACGTCCCCCAGGCCGTCCGCAGGCTGAGGCCGATGGACAGGCCGCGGAACGGCGAGAGCTGGGTCCGCACGTCGACGTCGTGGTTGGCGCCCAGGATGTCTGGGAACGTGTTGAACGCGGCGTCGCTCGAGATCCGCTGGTCGAGGCCGATCTCGCGGTCGAGCCCCAAGCGGTAGGCCAGCGACGGGGCGTCGCCGGTCAGGCCCGCGAGCAGGCTGTAGGCCTGGCCCTCGAGCCCCGACGTGGCCGCCGTCGTCGAGCCCCGGTAGGTGAACGTGACGTCGTCGACGCCGGTGGCCGCCAGGAACAGGCGCCGGGCGAGGCCGAACGGGCTGAAGCCGCCGCCGCCGCCGGTCGAGTCGGTCGCCGCCGCGGCCGGGCCCGCCGGCCGTTCCCAGTTGCGGTAGAACGGGAACAGGCGCCAGAACGTCCGCGGCACGACCCGGACGGAGCTCTGGAGCGACGCCGAGGTGCCGGCCGAGGCCACCTCGAGCTCGGGCGCGGCCGCGCTCGGCTGGTCCTGCCAGTTGTAGGTGGTCGAGACGCTGAGCGGCTGGAGCTGGAGCCACGAGAGCCACTTGAGCCGCGCCGTGCTGATCCGGAGCGAGCCCGTCGCCTGCTGGCTGTACCGGCGCGTCCGGATGTCGCCGCCGAACACGTTGCCCAGGGCCTCGCCCAACGGCAGGACCTCCAGGTCCGAGCCGCCCAGCACCTCGACGCGGTCCGACGGGAACGCGCCGCCCTCGAACCCGTCGAGCTCGGTGAGCAGGTCCTGGTAGACCGCGCTCGTGTCGGAGCGGGCCTGGGCCGGGCTGAGGTCGTAGACGCGCGAGAACCCGCCGCCGTCGCGCTCGCGGACGAGCACGCGGAACTGCTCGCGCTGGCCGGCCCCGCCCAAGTCCTGGTCGGTGTCCGACCCGAACGAGAGCTGCAAGAACGGGAACGGCGTGTACTGGACGTTGACCTGGCGGCCGTGCTCGAACCGCTGAGTCCGCCGGGTGAGCGCGCGGAACGCGCTGACCGAGTCGGGCTCGTTGAGGAACTCGCTGCCCAGGCGCTGCTGGCTCGCCGTCAGGCTCCGCTGGGCGTCCGTCGCCAGCGTCAGGCTCTGGGGGAGCAGGTTCAGCCGGAGCCCGCCGAGGGCGCTGCCGAGGAGCGGGACCGCGCGCGTAAACCAGAACGGCGTCACCGCGAACGGCTTCTGCACCGCGACGCGGTAGTTGAGTGTGCCCGTCCACGAGTCGGACTCGTTGAAGCTGGTCGACGGGTTCGTCCCGTCCTGCGACGACAGCGCGTACGACGCCGACAGCCCGTCGAGCGTGTAGCGGAGCCACGGCGACCGGCTCCCCGTCTTCGACACCTGGACGCGGACGTTCTGCGACGACGTCTCCGTCCGCGCCCGCTCCAGGATGGCCTCGGCCCGGAGCTCGGGCGCCAGCGCCCCGCTGCCCTCGACCACCTCGACCTCGCGCGCCGCCTCGACCAAGTCGTCCAGGCGGACGTCGCCGTTGTCGGGGTCGAACCGGGGCGTCGAGTTGTTGCGCGTCAGCGAGTACGAGACCGGCATGCTCCACCCGAACCGCTCGGGCAGCAGCTTGTGCGCGTTGAACGACGACGTCAGCGTGAACGCCGACTGCTGGGCGAACGCCCGCCCGCCGAGCGCCCCGCCGAGCTCGCCGAACCCGTCGTCGGTGAAGCTCACGCGGGCGTTGATCGCGGCCACGTCGGCCAGGGCCACGTTGGCGGTCAGGAACCCGCTCGCGCCGCCGGCCTCGTCGTAGCCGGTCACGCGGAACTCGTTGAACCACAGCGAGACCGTGTCCACCTTGGCCGCCCCGCCGGGCCCGTTGCGGACGCCCAGCACGACCGTCCGGATGTCCTGGATCGACGGCTGGCCGCGGACGGTGATCGTCGCGCCCGGCGGCGTCCCCTCGGGGTCCGTGATCGTGAACCGCTCGTCGAGCGGGGCCCCGCTCTGGTCGCGCTCGAGCTTGGCCCGGTTGAGCTCGGACAGGACCACGTTGATCGGGTTGAGGTCGAGGCGCTCGCCGCCCACCATCACGTTCGTCTGCCACAGGCTGTCCGACTTGGCGCAGGCGAACCCGCCGTCGCAGCTCCCCGTGATCTCGCTCAGCCGGTCCGGGTTGAACGGGTAGACGGGCTGCTCGATCTCGTAGTAGTTCTGCGTCTCGTCGTCGCCGAAGCGCAAGAACACGCGCATCGAGTCGCGGCGGTCGAAGCCGTCGCCGTGGATGGCCGCCCGCAGGTTCGAGTACTTCGTCAGGTCGAGCGGGCGCGTGGCGTACGACCGGGCCAGGCCGGCGCGGCGGCCGTCGACGAGCCCCTCGGCGCGGAAGACGAGCGCCTGCTCGCGCGTGGCCCGGAGCCCGCCGGACTGGGTCCGCGCCGTGTTCTGGATGGTCCCCTTGGGGACGGCGTAGATCGACGCGTTCTCCTCGTTGTTGATCGACTCGATAAAGAGCTGGGGGGCCACCCCGGTCGTCGCCATCGTGTCGTCGTCGGCCCCCTCGTTCACGAACCCGACCTCCTCCGACTTGAGCCACTGGCTCCCGACCAGCTCGAACGACGCGATCCGCAGCGTGGCCGGCTTGTCGTGGCCCGTCGTCCACAGGCGGACGGCCTCGATCCGCGAGAAGTCGTCGTCGTCGATGTTCACCTTCTCGGTGACCTCGACGTTCTGGGTCCGGATCGGGATCCGGAGCAGGTACCACGACTGGGGCTGGTCCTGGCCGGGCGTCGTGAGCGTGTTGATGAAGAACGGGCTCGACGCCAGGCCGGCCGCGTCCAGCGGGACCTCGTAGCGGTGGAAGGACTCGGCCTGGTCGAGCGTGTTGTTCTCGTTGATGTCCTCGGAGTTGGGCTGGACCGAGACGCCGGGGCCGTTGAGGTTCAGGTTCTTCCGCGCCAGCGCCGAGTTGACCTCGTAGGCCGGGTAGTAGTTCGCGAACCGCTCCTGGATCGAGGCGCCCACCCCCGCCCGGCCCGGGTACCGGGCCGGGTCGTTGAAGCGGACGTCGTCGAAGTTGTAGAAGTCGTCGCCGGAGGGGTCGGCGGCGGCCCGGAGCTGCTCCGGCGAGTTCGGCGCGAGCGAGTTGAGGAACGCGCTGAACTGGGTCCGCTCGTCGGTCGGGTACGGCGTCGTCGGCGAGAGGCCCGCGTCCGACGGGAGCCCGTCCAGGCCGAGGTCCTCCGTCCGCTGGGTGTCGTCGAAAAAGTCGACGAACCCGTTGGTCCGGCCGGTCGGGCGGCGGCCCCAGGCGTCGAGGTCGCCGCCGGCGTCGTTGGTCTGGATCCCGTCCTCGGCGTTGAGGAACCCGTTGGGCAGCACGTCCTCGTTGATCCGGCCGAGGTCGAGGTACATCCGGGCGCCGGGCGCGATCGGCTCGGTCCCGTCGCGCCCGCCCAGGGGCGACACCAGGATCTCGATAAACTCGATGTTGTTCTGGCCGTCGAAGTTCGAGTACGAGCTCTCGATCGAGCGGACGAACCCGCCCCAGACGTCGGTCGGCTGCTGCTGGAACGCGCCGCCGGTCAGGCCCCCGTTGAAGTTGTAGGGCCCGCGCCGGGTCGGGTCGAAGTAGAGGTCGAGCAGGTCGAGCCCCCGCGTCCGCTCGACGGTCGAGAGGGTGGCCGCGCGGTCGGGGAAGAGGGCCTCTACGGGCACGAGCTGCGTGGCCGGCGTCCTGTTGTTGTTGCCGAACCCCTCGATGTTGTTCACCCGGTCGGGGATGGTGTACCACGTGAACAGGCCGCGCCAGTTGGACCGCAGGACGGGGTCGGTGACGTCGGCCTCCTGGGCGGCGCCGTTGCGTGTGCCCTCGGGGCCGGCGTCCTCAGGCGCCGCCGCGATCCGCCAGCCGTCGGTAAAGCGCAAGGCCGTGTAGGCGTTCTCGCTCCCCTCGAAGTCGTCGACGTAGCTCACGCCGGACTGCTCGTCCTCCGAGAAGTCCAGGCCCTGCTCGCGGAGCGCGTCGCGGGCGCGGCCGAACGCGATGGTCTGGGGGTGGCCGGGGTTGAGCCGGGCCACCTCGCCGCGCAGCTCGATCCGGGACGGGGCCCGGGTCTGGATCAGCGGGAGCGCGTCGACGGCCCGCGTCAGCCAGCGCGGCTCGGCGCGGAAGGCCCCGTCGAGCCCGACGATCGTGTTGCTCAGGGCCTCCTCGCCCACCCGGAACTTGTCGCCGAGCGGGCGCTCGGCCAGCCGCATCACGGTCGCCCCCAGCCCGAAGTCCTCGCTCACCCGGTAGTCGGCGCGGAGCCCGACCAGCGTCTTCGAGCCGATCGAGAAGAACTTGTTCTGCTCGACCGAGACCGCCACGCGCTGGCCCTCCAGCAGGAACGTCGGGTTGATGATCTCGACCGTCCCCGCGGTGTAGTTGACGCGGTAGTCCGAGCCCTCGGTGAGCTCGAGGTCGCCCGACGTCACGCGGACCGTCCCCTCGACCAACTGGAACCCGATGTTGAACACGGACTGGGTGGCGCTCTTGAACTCGCCCTCGACGCGGTAGTCGGAGAGCTGGGCGAGCCGCCGCCGCGCGTTGTCGGTCGTCAGGTCGTAGAGCGTCGCGTTCTGCTCGGTCTCGTCGGCGAGCGTGGGGACGTACTTGGCGATGGCCTGGGCCGGCGTGAGCGTCCCGTACGTCACCGAGATGAGGCCGCGGTCGGCCGGCGCCCCGACCGTGCCCAGGGTCCACCCGGTGTCGATCAGGTTCCGGAGGTAGTCGCCGAACGGCTGGCGGACGGGGAAGATGACGCGGCCGTTGTCGGGGTTGACGGTCACGCCGGAGTCGAAGTCGAAGATGTCGTCGGGCGTGGCCAGCCCCTGGCCGTTGACGCGGTCCAGGCCGAGCACCTCGAGGAACGTCCGCTGCTCGAACGAGAGCTCGTCGGCCGGGGGCAACGTCGAGGGGCTGCTCCCGGCCGGCTCGTAGGTCACGTCGAGCTGGAACGTGGTCGGGTTGAGGCTCCGCCCGCCGACGCGGTAGATGTTCCGGAGGGTCAGGTCCCACAGCGGGTCGACGGGCTTGGGCCGGTCGGCGCGGACGAGCTTCAGGATCGTCCGCGTCGTGTTGCGGGACGCGTTCGGGGCCGGCTGCCCGAAGTCGCCGACGGTGACGCGCCGGCCGTCGGTCGTCTCGTACTGGTAGGCGACGGCGATGAGGTCGCTGTCGGTGAGCGACGTCGCGAGCGAGATCCAGCCCAGCTGGGCGTCGAACGTGTAGTCGATGTTGGCCCGGAGCCGCTTGAACACGTTGTTGGCGAACGCGCCGGCCGCCGGGAGCGGGCGGCCGAGCCCGGCCGAGATGGACTCGACGGTCGTCGTGGACCCGTCCTGGCGGATCCCGTTGAGCAGGCCGTCGGTGTACTGGTCGAAGGCCGGGTCGGGCAGCGGGGCCGCCTCGTTGGCGTAGCGCCCGACGTCGCGGTCGAACCCCCCGAGGTAGGCCTCGCCGCCATCGAGCACGTCGAACCCGGTGAACTCGGGGCTCCCGGCGACGGGCTCGCCCAGGTCGGCCAGGGCGACGGCCCACGTGGTCTCGATGTCCTCGTCGGTCGAGTTGATCAGGCCCGGCTCGTGCTTCCACACCTCGATCCCGACGAACCGCGACAGGCCCGGGGGCAGCTGGGGGTTCTGGGGCCGCTCGTGGGCCCGGTCCCACCAGTTGTGGAACGCGTAGCCGAGGAAGAGGTGCGTGTTGTCCTCGTACTCGTAGGGCGCCAGCGAGAACACCTGGGCGTCGGCGCCGCCCTCGAACACGCGGTCGACGGTCTCGGCGTCCTGCTGGCTCGCGACGGCCGTCACGGCGAGCGGGCCGAACTGCAAGTCGGTCCGCAACCCGAACAGCCGCTGGCCGCCGCGGATCAGCGTGGCCGGGGTCTGCAAGAACACGTTGCCGGCCTCGATCCGCTGGACGATGTCGTCCTCGTAGCCGGTGTAGACGAGCGACACCTGGTTCTCGAAGTCGAACTGGCTCTGGGTGTCGTAGTTGACGTTGATCGCCAGCTTGTCGCCGATGGTGCCGGCCACGTTGAGGTTGAGCTCCTGGCCGAAGTCCGGGGCGAGCGGGCTCGAGTTGGGGCGGAGCGCGTCCTGCAGCTCGTTCCGGTCGTAGCGGACGCCCAGGTTCACGTTCGACGTCCCGTTGACCGTCAGCGCCACCTCGTTCTTGCCGAAGATGGTGCTGAAGGCGCTCTCGTTGCCGCCGGGGATGTCGACGGAGAACCCGAGCCCGCTCCGCCGGGCCTGCTGGCGGTCCGAGCGCTGGGCGGCCAGCGTCCGGAACTGGTCGCCCAACGCCTCGGTGCGGCGGGCCGCCAGGAACTCGTCGAGCGTGACCGTGGCCGGCGCCCGCACGTCGGCGTCGCCGACGACCTCGCGGACGCGGTAGGCGTAGGCCGAGGTGTCGAGCGTGACCTCGCGGCGCCAGTACGCCCCGAGCCGGCCCCGGATGCCCGGCCGCCACGGCGGCACCACGGACACGGCCGCCGTGCCGTCGGTCCGCTCCGGGAAGTAGGTCCGCGCGCGCACCGTCGTGTCGGCGTCGGTCGTGTCGGCGGCCCCCTCGACGGTGTCCGGGACCGCGAGCAGGAACTCGTCCAGCGCCCCCCGCGACGTGTCAGCCGCGGCGGGCTCGGCGTCGGTCGTGTCCGGGGCCGATCTGGCCGGGCGCGCTGGCGGGAGGCCCGGGGCGGCCACCGGGCCGACGGCCACCGTGTCCGCGTCGGTCGTGTCGGCCGGCGCCGGCAGCGGGAGCGCCGGCAGCGGGAGCGCCGGGATGTCGACCGTGTCGGTGTCCGCCGGGGCGAGCCAGGGCCACGCGGCGGGGCCGGCCTCCGCCGTCCGGTCCGGACGCGCGATCAGGGCGAGCAGGCCGCCCAGCGCGAGCACGCTGAGCGTGACCGCTCGGGGACGGGAGGGGCGGGTCCGCGGGGACGGCTCGCGCACGGCGTGGGGTTCGGCTACGGACGGACGCAGAGCGGTCGCCGGGCGACCGCTGGGGCGTCTGGGGAACAGGCGGGCGTAGCGAACGCGGCGATACGTCGGGCGTGAGCGAGCGGGCGGAGAGGGCCGGGCGAGCGGTGCGGGCCCCCTCCAGGGACGGCCAAAGCTACCGGCGGTCTCGGGGGGCGACAAGGGAGCTTCTGTGTGCCCAGCCCGATGAGCCGTCTGCCGGTCGATCGGCCGCCCTGTTTGAGAAATGGTCCAACCCCGCCGAGGCCCGTCGTAGTCTGTCGTCACGCTTTTCCGACCCGGATGCCCCCGTCGCCACCCGCCCGATGTCCCTGGGCCTTCGCCCTCCTGCTCCTCGCGGGCACGGCCGGGTGCGCCACGTCGGGCCCGTCGGCGAGCCCGGCGGGCCGGGGGGACGACGCCGCCATCGAGGCCGGCGTCCTGGCCACGCTCGGCGCGCAAGTCGACGCCTGGAACGCGGGCTCCGTCCGCGGCTTCATGGACGGCTACGCCCGGACCGACACGCTGACGTTCCTGTCGGGCGGCACGGTCCGCGCTGGGTGGGAGGAGGCGCTCTACGGCTACGTCCGCAGCTACCCCGACGCGGCGGCCATGGGGGAGCTCGCGTTCACCGACCTGACCGTCCACCCGCTCGCGGCCGACCGCGCGCTCGCCTGGGGCCGGTGGCGCTTGCAGCGCGAGGGCGACGCTCCAGGCGCCGGGCCGGGCGGCCTGTTCACGCTGGTCCTGGCCGCCACGCCCGACGGCTGGCGCGTCGTCCACGACCACACGTCGTCGGAGTAGGGCTCGCGGCGCTCGCCGGGAACAGGCGTCGGGGAGCAGAGGCGCCGAGGTGGCGCTCGCAGCCGGCGACGGGCATCTTGTCAGTCCTCAGTCTTCACTCTCCCAGTCCCCGATGTCCTCGAACGCTCCTGACCTGACCGACCGCGTCATCGTCGTGACCGGCGCTGGCGGCCGGCTCGGCCGCGTCGTCGCGCGCCACCTCGCCGAGGCCGGCGCCCGAGTGGCCGGGCTCGACCGGGCGGACCACGACACCGGCGACCTCTCGGTCCGGGCCGACGTCACCGACCCCGCGGCCGTCGACGCCGCGCTCGACCAAGTCGCCGACGTCCTGGGCGAGCCCGACGGCCTGGTCCACACGGTCGGGATGTGGGCCGGGACGCCGTTCGTCGAGACGACGCTCTCGGAGTGGCGGACGGTCCTCGACGTCAACCTGACGAGCACGTTCGTGGTGTTCCACGCCGCCGCCCGCCGGATGATGGCGGCGGGCCAGACCGGGCGGCTGGTGGCGCTGGCGTCGGGCCAGGGGGCCGACCGCGGCGTGGCCCAGCAGGCGGCCTACTCGGCGTCGAAGGCCGGCGTCGTCCGGCTCGTCGAGGCCGTCGCCGCCGAGTACCGGGCCGACGAGGTCTCGGCCGCCGCCGTCGCCCCGTCGATGATCCTGTTCGGCGACGAGGGGCCCGACGCGCGCGGCGTCGAGGCCGACGAGATCGCGCGGCTGTGCGTCACGCTCTGCGGCCCCGCCGGCGCCGTCCACGACGGCTCGGTGCTGCGGGCCTACGGGTCGATGCGGTAGCCGAGCCGTCTGGGCCTGGACGGAACCGGTCGCGAGATCTGGGTTGCGCTCGGGGTCCCGCGGTCTATACTTGCGCCTCCACTCTCCACCCGGTCGATGTCGCGCGTCCTCGTCCTGCTCGCCCTCTTGGTCGTCGGCTGCGACTCGCAGTCGCCTCCGCTTGACACCGTGACCGTCTCGGTGGGTCCGGTCGACGTCCGGTTCGATGGCCGCGTGACCTACGCCGACCTGGAGGGCGGCGCCTGGATCCTGCGCGACGACGCCGGGACGGCCTACGAGCCCACCAACCTGCCGACCCGCTTCCGCGTCGAAGGCCAGCGCGTCCGCGTCGAGGCCGACGTCCTGGAGGATCTGGCGAGCACGCTCCAGGTGGGCCCGGTCATCGAGATCCGCACGATCACGCCCTTTGAGCTTCGCTCGCTGAGGGACTGACCTGACGCGAGCCCGCCTCGGCGACGTGCTGGGTTTTGTCTGGTGATTCGGAACGAGGCCGAACGCGAGAGCCGGAGCCGGCTTGCAAGGAGCGCGAAGCAGGCGTAGCGAGAGCTACGGCGCTGGAGCGTAGCACGGCGAGGCGGCGCTGGAGCCGCGTGCAGGCCGATCTGGATGTGCCAGACAGAACCTAAGTGCTGCGTCAAGCTCATGTTGGTGGGTCGGCGCTCGGGTCGGTCGCCCCCCCCTGTCCCCTCCTGTCCAGGCCTGTCCCCGCGCAGGCGGGGAAGGGGGACTCCCTGACGGACCCCGGTGCTCGTTCCATCCACCAGTAGCCGCTTGACAGGGCACTAAGCCGCCGCGGCGGGCACCCAGCGCTCCTGGGCCTTGATGCCTCGCGCGGCGAGCCGCTCCAGGAACGGCTCGGCCGGGAGCACTTGGTCCGCCGGGCCGACGCCGCCGCTGCGGAGGGCCCGGTCGGCCAGCAGCAGCGCCGCGACGGAGGCCGGGAAGCCGGTGCAGCGCTGCATCGCCGAGAGCCCGCCCTCGGTGTCGCAGCGGTCGACCATCTCGTAGACCAGCGTCCCCTCCGCGCCGTCGCGCGTGCCGTCGACCTCGATGCGGAGGAGGACGGCGTCGTCGTAGGCCCCGCCGAGGCGCTTCCGCAACCGGCGGATCAGCACGTCGCGGTAGGTCAGGTGGGTCCGGACGTCGAGCGAGGTCCGCTCGGCCAGGCCGAGGTCGAGCACGAACCGCATCCGCTCGGCGTGGCCCGGGTAGCGGATCGTCTTGACGTCCAAGCTGCCGACGCGGCCTTCGAGCGCCTGGGCTAGGCTGCCCAGCCCGGCCCCGGTGTAGAACGCCTCCATCGTGCCGAAGCCGTCGACCTCGACCGGCTCGAGGCCCGTCATCGGCTCGCGCGTCTCGATGCGGCCGTCGACCAGGACCGGCGCCGGCTGGGTGTAGTCGTCGAGGAGGCGGTCGGCCGAGTGGGCCAGCCGGTGGCGGAACGGCTCCTGGGGCGTGAGCGGCACGTCGCCGACGCGGATCCGGACGGCGCGGGCGTCGTCCATCGCGTCGACCCCGCGCATGGCGAGCACGCCGACGAGCCCGGGCGCCAGCCCGCACCCGGTCACGACCCACCGCTGGCGCCGCTCGGCGAGCTCCGTCAGCCCGTCGTCGCCGAGCGGGTTGCCCAGGTCGACGAAGTGGGCGCCCAGGTCGAGCGCGAGCCGCGCCAGCCGGTCCGAGTGCTCCGGCCCGACGCACGACACGACGCACGCGCTCCCCGACACGATCGGCTCCAGGGCCTGGGCGTCGCGGGCGTCGGCCTCGTAGGTCCGCAGGCCGGGGTGGACGTGGGCGGCCCGGAACGCCCGCAGCGTCGACGGCTGGGCCTCGCAGACCTGCACGTGGGGCGCCTCGCCGCTCCGGGCGAGGTCGACGGCGACGGCCGTGCCGATGGTGCCGGCTCCGAGGACGGTGATCTTCATGGACCCAAAGTAGGGAGGTTCAGGGTCCAGGGGTTCAGGGTTCGCGAGGACGGACGCCGAGGCAAGGCGGGCGCTGGCATTGGCGTCGCCCGCCGATTCCGAACCCCACCGTCGAGCGAGATCGCGCAGCACTCGAACCCCGAACCCCGAACCCCGAACCCCGAACCCTACATCCCCACGCCCCGCCCGCCCAGGCGCCGGCTCGCGACGACGGCCAGCGCGACGAGCCCCATCAGCAGGACGCTGTAGGCCGCGGCCTGGCCGAAGTCGAAGATCCGGAGCTGGGAGAAGACCTCGACGGCGATCGGCCGGTTGGCGTAGACGTAGAGCATGATCGAGGCCACGAACTCGCCGAGCGCCGTCACGAACGTGAGCAGCCCGCCCGCCACCACGCCCGGCCCGATGGCCGGCAGCACGACGCGCCGGAATGTGGCCCAGCCGCCCGCGCCCAGGTCGGCCGAGGCCTCGGCCAGCCGGTCGTCGAACGACTCGAGCGACGCCTGGGTGGCCCGCACCACCAGGGGCACGTGGCGGACGAAGTAGGCCAGCGGCAGCAGCCACACGGTCCCGATCAAAACCGCGCCGCCCGCCAGCGCCGTCGGCTCGTCGAACAGGACGAGCAGGCCGAGCGCGATCACGGTTCCGGGCACGGCGAACGGCAGCAGCGACAGCGCCCGCAGCAGGCCCCGCCCCGGCACCTGGCCCTTGACGATGACGAGCGCCGTGGCCACCCCGAACACCACGTTGGCGGCCGTCGCCAGTGCGGCCATCCACAGCGAACTGGTGATCGGCGCGAGCACGTCGGGCTCGGTCGCGAGTGCGGCGTAGTTGGCGACCGTGAACGTGTCCGGCAGCACCTGGGTCGTCCACGAGCCTTCCTCGACGAACGACAGCAGGACGACGGTCGCCACGGGCAGCAGCACCACCACGAGCGCCAGCCCGACCAGCCCGCCGGCCACCACGCGCGCCGATCCGCGCAGCGGGCCCGGCTTGCGCCCGACGCCCTTCCCACTCGCGCCCCCGACTCGCGCGCCCCGCGCCTCGGCGCCGATCAGGAACAGCAGGCAGAGGCCCGTGAGGACGACCGAGACGGCGGCGGCCCGGTCGAGCGCGCCGTTCGTCTTGAACTGGTAGATCTGGGTGGTCAGGAACGGCTCGCCCTCGGCGAACAGCAGCGGCGCCGTGAACGACGCCATCGACAGCATGAACACCAGCAGCGACGCGCCGACGAGCGCCGGCCGCAAGAGCGGCAGCACGACGCGCCGGAACGTGGTCCAGGCGCCGGCCCCGAGGTCCGCTGAGGCGTCGAGCAGCGACGCGTCGAGGTCGCGCAGGGCCGCGCCGACGAACAGGTAGAAGTAGACGTAGAACACGTAGACGTGGACCGCCAGCACGGCGCCGACCCCGCCGAAGGAGAACGGCACCTCGTCCAACCCGAACGCCACCTGGAGCGCGCGCGGCAGCATCCCCGACTCGCCGTAGAGGAACAGGAACGCCAGCACGCCGACGAGCGGCGGCAGCGCGAGCGGCAGCGCTCCGACTGCGGCCAGCGTCCGGCCCAGCGGCAGGTCGTAGCGCCACAGCGCCCACGCCAGCGCCGTCCCGACGGCGCCGCCGAGCCCGACCGTCCCCAGCGACACGCCGACGGAGTTGACGAGCGCCCGCGTCCCGGCCGCCCGGCCGCGCCCGAACAGGTCGGCCAGGAGCCCGCCGTCGAGCCCCAGCCGGAACGTCTCGACGTTGGGCCACAGCACGTAGCCCACCAGCACCACGACGACGGGGACGGCGAGCGCCCACCCGGCGCGGCGGCTCAGCATCCGAGCAGGCGGCCGACGAGCGCTCCGGCCGTCGCCTCGACCACCACCGCGTCGCGCCGGTCGGCGGCGACGAACCCCTCGGCGACGGCGTGGTCGAGCCAGCCGACGAGCGGGCCGTAGTAGCCGTCGACGTCGAGCAAGGCGCACGGCTTGGCGTGGAGGCCGAGCTGGAGCCAGGTCAGCGCCTCGGCGATTTCTTCCAGCGTGCCGAGCCCGCCCGGCATCGCCACGAAGACGTCGGCGAGGTCGGCCATCCGGGCCTTCCGCTCGTGCATCGTGGACACGACGTGGAGCTCGGTCAGCCCGGCGTGCCCGACCTCGCGGTCCACCAACGTCTGGGGGATCACGCCGACGACCTCGCCGCCGGCGTCGAGCGCGGCGTCGGCCACGACGCCCATCAGCCCGACACGGCCGCCGCCGGTGACGATCCCGACGCCGGCGGCGGCGAGCCGCGTCCCCAGGTCTCGCGCGGCATCGGCGTAGGCGGGGCGGACGCCGGGGCGCGAGCCGCAGTAGACGCAGACGCGCCGGATCTCAGTGGGGGGAGGAGTCACGGACGCAAGCTAGGCCGAGCGCGGGGCCGGCACCTCGCCAACGACCGAGACGGGGCCGTCGGCCGCGGCTCGTCGGCGCTGCGTGCGGCTCGTGGGATTTCGTGCGGGCTCCGGCCATCGAAGGGCGAGTCTGAGGCGTCCCCTCTCTCGACCGATGCGCCTCGTCCCTCTCTTCCTGCTCGTCGCCGTGGCCGCCAGCGCCCAGCCGGCGCCGCGCCTCAACCCCTCCGCCGGGCCGACGGCCTACGCCGGTGGCCAGTGGTGGAACGGCGAGCAGTTCGTCGCCCGCGACACGACGTGGGCCGTCGGCGGCGTGTTCGTCGACGGGCCCCTCGCGGACGCGGCGCGCGTGGTCGACCTTGGCGGCCGGTTCGTCGTCCCGCCCTTCGGCGACGCCCACACCCACATGCTCGCCGACACGTACTCGGCCGGGCTCGCGGACTCGCTCTACGTCGACCGCGGCATCCTCTACGCGCTCGTGCTCAACAACGCGGCCGGCCCGACCGGCGAGGTCCGCGGGCGGGACGCGCTCCCCGACGGGCTGGACGTGGCCTACGCCAACGGCGGGATCACGTCGACCGGGAGCCACCCGGCCCCGCTCTACGAGCGGGTGTGGCGGAACGACGCGGCCGACTCCGACGCGGCCCGCGGCGACACGACGGCCTGGAGCGCGCACCGCGTGGCGTACTGGTTTTTCGACACCGTCGCCGACGTCGAGGCCGAGTGGGACGCGTACCTCGCGACGCGTCCGTCGGCCGTGAAGGTCTACCTCACCTACAGCGCCCGCTGCGACGACGCTGAGAGTCCTCGCGGGTGCGGCCTCCGCCCCGACGCGGCCGCGGACGTCGTCCGCCGCGCTCATGCCGCGGGGCTCCCCGTGGTCGCCCACGTCAACACGGCCGACGACGTCCGCCGCGCGGTGGCCGTCGGCGCCGACGCGCTGGCGCACCTCCCGAGCGGCAACGACGGGATCTCGGCCGACGACGATCACTTCTGGCTCGACGACGACACCATCCGGCTCCTGGCCGACGCGGGCACGACGGCCATCCCGACCGCGTCGCTCCTGTTCCACGGGCGAGACGGAGCGGTTGATCTGGGCCGCCGCGACACGCTCCAGGCCGAGGTGACCCAGCAGCGGGTCGAGTACCAAGCGCTCGTGGCCGCGGGCGTCCCGCTCGCCCTCGGCGCCGACCGCTGGATGATGACCTCGGCGCGCGAGGCGAGCTACCTCGTCGCCCAGGGCGTCTTGGATGCCGCGACGGTCCTCGACCTGTGGACGCGGGCGACGCCCGAGACCGTCTTCCCGGGCCGCGCCATCGGCCGGCTCGCGGCCGGCTACGAGGCGTCGCTGCTGGCGCTCGACTGCGACCCGACCGACGACTGGGCGTGCACCGCTCAGATCGCGCACCGCGAGAAGCAGGGCGCGAGACTCGGGGCGTCGGACCTCGCGGCCGCCCGGCCGGCGCTCCGCTACCGGGTCTCTGTCGAGCCCGGCGCCCAGCGCCTGCGCGTGGACGCGCTGTGGGCTGGCGGCCGAAGCGACGCCGTCGAGCGCTGGGCGACGGGGACCGACGCCGACTCGTCGGCCGTGGAGGCGGAGGCCACGCCCGCGGGCGTCCGGTTTCGGTACGCCGTCGAGATCCCGCCGCGCGAGGTGGAGAACTCGCTGGAGCCCTCGCTGAGCGGCCGGCGTCTGCGGGCATGGCTCTGGAGCGTGCTCCGCTACCCGGTCGTAGACGGAGCGTCGGTCGAGGGCGCGGTGTCGCTGGCGGTCGACGGCCCCCCGGGGTGGATCGCGGCGACGCCGTTCGGCGACGCGAGCGCGGCGCCGGTCGTGGCCCCGACGCTGGCAGCGGCCCTCCGGTCGCCGGTCCTGGCCGGCGACGTCCGGCTCGTCGAGGTCGAGACCACCGCGGGCGCGTCGCGGCTGGCGGTCCGGGCGGGCCATCCCGTCCCCGACTCCGTGTTCGCGCTCGGTTTTCGGGCGCTCGTCGAGACCGCCGACGCGTACGTGGGCGGGCGCGAGACGCCACCGGCGCTCTTCGCCGGAGTCGACCTTCTCGAAGGGAAGCGCTTGTTCGTCCCCGGCAACTTCGCCGCGACGCCAGACGCGGCCTCGTTCCTCGTCCTCCAGCACGACAACCGACCCGACGACCCCGGCTTCTGGGGGACGCTCGCCCACGAGTACCTGCACGGCTGGACGCCGGTCGCCTTCTCGCGCACCGACCCGACGCCCGCGCCGGTGGAGGGCCGGCTGTGGCCGTGGTTCCGCGAGGGGCTCACCAACTACCTCGGCTACCGCGTCGCCCACCTCGCAGGCCTGCTCTCCGACGACGAGTGGGCGGCCTCGCTGACGCGCTACCTCCGCGACTACGCGGCCGTCGAGCCGGGCAGCGCCGTCACCGGCGCTCGCGCTTACAGCGAGGGCGTGGCGGTGGGGCTCGGCCTCGACGCCGCGCTCGCCACGGCCACCGACGGCGACGCGACGCTGCGCGACTGGTTCGGTCTCCTGCTGGCGCGGCACGCGGGTGCCGACGGCACGCCGGTCACGCTCGGCGCCATGCGCCAGGCGGCCCGCGAGCTGGGCGGCGACGCGGTCGCCCAACGGTTCGACCGGCTCGTGTCGGCCGACCCGCCGGTCGTCCGGGCCGCGCTGGCGGAGTCGGTCCGCGGCTCGGGCATCCGGATCGCCGAGGGGGACGAGGGGCCGACGGTCTCGCTGAACCCAGTGGGCACCGTGCTCGCGGCGCTCCTCGACCCGCTCGGCGGATCGAGCGGACGGCGGGCGTTCCGCCACCGGCTCCAGGTGGCCTACGATGCGGCCGCCCCGTTCGAGTATCCGATCCTCCCGTCCGTCCCCGTCGCCGGTGGCCGGCTGGCCGCGTTCGCCGAGGGCTTGGTCGCGCCCGTCGCCACCACCTGGCAAGAGCTTGCTTATGGGCCGGGCTCGGTCGTGACGGCGACGGTCGGGGGCGGCGCGCTCCGCGTCGAGGGGCGGTCCGGCTCGGGGTACTCCGGCGCCGGCGTGGCACTGCCCCTCGGAACGCCGGACGAGACCGTCGACCTCGGCGCGTTCGACGGGCTGGCAGTCGAGATCGACGTGACCGAGGGGGCGGTCGTCGTCCAGTTCGCGTCGTCGCGGACGGGCGTCGTGGACCCACCCGCGGCGGTCGTCGGGGAGACGGACGGGCAGGTCACGTTGAAGCTGCCGTGGGCCGCGTTCGCCCAGCGCGTGCCGGTCGCCGGGTGGGAGCGGGGGGCGTCGGCGGTGCAGGTGCTGGTCCGCGGGCGCGGCGAGCAGGCGGTCGCGTTCGTCCTCCGCGACGTCCGCCTCTACCGCGACGAGCGGGGCTCGGAGTGAGCCGGGCCGTACGTTCGTTCACGATGGAGCCCAGTCCCAAACCCCGGATCACCGCCCGCGGTGTCGCCGCGTTCGCGGCGGCCTACGCCGCGCTCGCGCTGCTGTACACCGTCGCCATCGAGTGGGGCGAGTGGGCCGACGGCTGGGGCGTGTTCGCCGCCGAGGTGGCCGAGCTCTATCCGCGCTCGCTCCTGGACTACGGCATCAAGGCCGCGCTGACGCTGCCCGTGTGGTGGGTCGTGGTGCGGACGCTCGACGGGCGGTCCGGCGGTGGCAGGCGGCGGCCCACGCGGTGCTCGGGCCGTTGTGGGTGTGGGCGTGGTTTGGGATCTACCGCGGGCTCGCGCCGGTCCTCGGCTACTGGGTGCTCCGCGGCACGGCCCAGGTGTGGGACCTCTATATCCCCGCGCTGGTGTACCTCGCCCAGTTCGGCGCGCTCCACGCCGCGCGGACGGTCGCCGAGGTCCGGCGGCGGGCCGCTTCCGAGGTCGCCCTGCGCGCCCGCCAGGCCGAGCTGGAGCGGACGGCGCAGCACGCTCAACTCGCGGCGCTCCGCGCCCAGATGGACCCGCACTTCCTGTTCAACACGCTCAACACGGTCGCCGCGTCGGTCCCGGCCGAGCAGGGGGCCACGCGCGACCTGGTGGCCCGGCTGGCCGCGCTCGTCCGCTACACGCTGGCGGCGGCCCGGCGCGACCGCGTGCTGCTGCGCGAGGAGCTCGACTTCGTCCGCGACTACCTCGCGCTGGAGCAGGAGCGGATGGGCGACCGGCTGGCCGTCGACATCGACGCCGACGCCGACGCGCTCGACGTGCTCGTCCCGCCCATGCTGATTCAGCCCTTGGTCGAGAACGCCGTCCGCCACGGGCTCGCGCCGACGTTGGAGGGGGGAACGGTCCGGGTCGAGGCCCGGCGCCTGGGCGACGCCGTCCACGTCCTGGTCCGCGACGACGGGGCGGGGCCCAACCGACCGCTCGCCGACTTGGTTTGCCGTGAGGCCGACGGTGACGGCGTCGGCTTGGCGAACACGGACGCCCGGCTGCGGGCGCTCTTCGGCGACGGGCTCGCGCTCGACGTGCCGGGCTCGGGCGACGGGCAGGCCCGCGGCTTCGAAGCCCGCTTCTCGATCCCGGTCGAGGCGTGACGCGCGCGCTCATCGTCGACGACGAGGCGCCGGCGCGGCGGATGGTGCGCGATGCGCTCGCGGCGCTCGGCGCGGCGGTCGAGGTCGTCGGCGAGTGCGTCAACGGGCCCGACGCCGTCGCGGCCATCGCTCGGGCCGAGGGCGAGCGGCGGCCGGTCGACCTGCTGTTCCTCGACGTCCAGATGCCCGGGCTGAGCGGGTTCGAGGTGCTCGAGGCCGTCGACGCGCGCGGGCTGGCGGTCCCAGCCGTCGTGTTCTCGACCGCGTTCGACCGGCACGCCGTCCGCGCGTTCGAGGTGGCCGCCGTGGACTACCTGCTGAAGCCGTTCACCCAGGCCCGCTTTGCCGAGGCCGTCGGCCGGGCGCTGGCGCCGGAGCGCGGGGTCGAGGTCGCCCGGCACGCCGGGCCGCGCTGGGCCGAGCGGCTGCTCGTCGAGGACGGCGGCGTGTTCGTCCCCGTCGCCACGGCCGACGTGCTGTGGGCCGAGGCCGCCGGCGGCTACACCAAGCTCCACACCCGCGGCCGGACCTACCTCGCCAGCCAGGGCATCGGCGCGCTCGCCGACCGGCTCGACCCGGCCCGCTTCGCGCGCGTCCACCGCTCGACGGTCGTGGCCCTCGACGCGCTCCGGGCCCTGGAGCGCGACACTTCGGGCGGCTTCGTCGCCCGCCTCGCCGACGGTGCCGTCGTCCGCGTCAGCCGGACCTACGCGGACACGATCCGCGACATGATGGCGTGAGCCGAGCTAGCGCGCGACCGGGGCCGCCAGCGGCTCGGCCCTGGGGACCAGCAGCGGCATCAGCGCGCCGCGGTACGCCCACAGCAGGAACGCCAGCATCGCGGCCACCGCGTAGGCGCCGACGCCGCCGGCTGGGTCGAACTGGACGTGGTACAGCACGATGCCGACCGCGATCGGGACCAGCATCACCAGCGCCAGCGGGACGAACCGGCCCGCCAGGAGCAGCGCGCCGATGACGACCTCGAACACCTTGACCACCGGCAGCACGCCGCCGCTCATGAGCGCGCCCAAGAACTCGCCGCCTGCCGATGGTGGGGGAGGCTGGGGGATGAAACTGAGGAAGCCGTTCAGCCCGAGGACGAACAGCATCAGGCCGAGCAGGTAGCGAACGACGGTGGCAGCGGTCTTCATCAGGCGGGGGCGGGGGGGAAGGGCGTTGCAACAACGAAATGGAACGCCGGTTCCAAAACGCGAGCTACATCCCAGCCCGGCCCTCCAGCGCCCGACTCAGCGTGGCCTCGTCGGCGAACTCGAGGTCGCCGCCGATGGGCAGGCCCCGCGCGATGCGCGACACCGTGACGCCGAACGGCGTCAGCATCTGGCCGACGTAGTACGCCGTCGTGTCGCCCTCGACGTTGGGGTTCATCGCCAGGATGACTTCCTGGACCGGCACCCGCTCGGCCTCGGCCGGCGTCGCGTCGGGTGCGTCGCCGTCGTACCCCTCGGCCGGCTCGGCGACGGTGGGGGCGGGGGCCGGCTGGGCCACACGCGCGACCAACTCCGAGATGTGCAGGTCGTCCGGGCCGATCCCGTCGAGCGGCGAGATCACGCCGCCCAGCACGTGGTAGAGCCCGCGGAACTCGCCGGTCCGCTCGAGCGCCAGCACGTCCGACGGCTCCTCGACGACGCAGATCACGCTCCGGTCCCGCTTCGCCGACTGGCACACGGGGCACGGGTCGACGTCGGTCACGTTGAAGCAGACCGAGCACGTCTTGACGCGGTCCTTCGCCGCCACCATCGCTTTCGCGATCTCGACGACCTCCTCGCGCGGCATCTTCAGGATGAAGGCCGCCAGCCGCTGGGCCGTCTTCCGCCCAACCGTCGGCAGCTTCGACAGCTGCTCGACGAGCGACTCGACGGTCTCGGAAGTCAGGTGCATGGGGGGCAGCGGCTGGGCCGGGCCGCGCGAGTTCAGCGGGTCAACATCCGACGAGCCGGCGACAACGGTGCGTCACGGTGGGCTCGCGGGCTCGGTCCCGCCTGCGAAGCCTGGCGGCTCCTAGAACTTCGGCAGGTCCATGTTGCCCAGGTCGAGGCCGGGCGGGAGCATCGAGGACGCCGCCTCCTGCATCTTGCGCGCCTTGACGGCCTCGGCCTCCTCGATGGCCTTGTTGACGCCGGCCACGACCAGGTCCTCGAGCAGCTCGAGGTCGTCGGGGTCGACGGCGTCGGGGTCGATCTTGAGCGAGACGACGCGGCCGGTCCCGTCGGCGGTGACGGTGACCATGCCGCCGCCGGCCTCCGCGGTCACGCGCTCCTCGGCCAGCTTGGCCTGCGTGTCGGCGACGCGCTGCTGCATGTCGGCCATCTTGCCGAAAAGGTCGGCCATGTTGGGGGTTCCGTCCATGATGGGTTGAAGGGTCGAACGTGGAACGTGGAAGGTGAAAGACGCGGAGCGAGGTCCCACTTCGGAACGTTCCACCCCGCACGTTCGACCTTCCACAGGATTTACTGCCAGACGATCTCGGCGCCGAACTGCTCGAAGAGGGCACGGACGACCGGGTGGTCCTGGCGCATTTGCTTCAGCGTCTCGAACGGGTCGTCGGGGCGGGCGGTTTCAGCGGTCTCGCGGGGCGACTCGACCCAGCGGAGCGGCGGGGCGTCGGCGCCCAAGAGGCCGGCGAGAACGTCGGCCAAGGCGGCTTGGTTGTCGACGGCGACGGCCATCGCGAACGCGTCGTCCATCCCCACCTCGACGGCTCCACGCGCCACGCGGAACGGGGCCCCCGCCTTGACGATGGCGCCCACGCGGACGCCCACGCGCTCGCGGACGGCGGCCACGAACGCCGGCCAGACGTCGGTGACGCGGGCGAGGGCGGGCCCGAGCGAGTCGGCCACGGCCGGCGCCGTGCCGGACTGGCCGTCGCCCCCGGCGTGGAGGTCGGTGGGCCCCGTGGACCCGTCGCCGCCGGTCGGCCGCTTGAGGGCCGGCCTCCCAAACAGCGCCGCGCGCGGACGCGGGGACGGACGGCTCGGCGTGGCCTGGTCCGGAGGGGCGGAGGGTGGTCGCGGAGGCGCGGGCTCCTCGGGTTGGCCGCCGTCGTCGTCGGGACCGAACCGGGGCGGCGCCGGCATGTCGGACGGCGGGGGCGGCACGGGCCGCGGGTCGCCGTTCGGCTCCGGCCGAGGGACCGAGGGAGTGCTGGCGGGCGTGGCTCCGGGCTCCTCCCGTTCTCCGGTCAGGGCCGCCGCGTCGGTGGCCTGAGACGAGGTCGGGAGAGGCCGCGGCCCTCCACCCGCCACCCGCTCCGCCGACGTCTCCCGCGAGGGCGGCGTCGGCGCGTCGACGCCCTGCGACTCCTGACGCGGGCGGACAGGCTCGGTTCGGCCCGCTGCCTCTGCGTCCTCTCGCTCGGGGGTCGAGCTCCTCGGCCCGCCCGGGTCCTCGCTGGGAGCGGCGTCGGCTTGCGAGGCGGATGAGGGGGCCGTGTACGAGGCGGGAGGCTCGGCGGTCTGAGCCGAGCGAGCCGCCGGGGCCGTGGCCTCGGGCGGACTCGGCGCCGCCGGTGCCGCTGCCTCGGGCGCCAGAGCGGCGGTCGTGAGGGGGGAGTCCGGCAGGGAGCCCGTCCGGGCGGCTCGCTCCAGCGCCGCCAAGCGGTCGAGGAGCCGGCCCAAGTCGGCGGCGCGCTCCAAGCTCGCCATCTTGAGCAGCGCCAGCTCGAGCGTGAGCCGCGGCTGGCGGCTCTCGCGCAAGTCGGTCGCTGCCGTCTCCGCCAGCATCAGCAGGTGGAGCAGGTCCGTCTCGGCGGTCGGCGCGGCCGCGTCGAGGTAGCGTTGGCGCGTCGCCTCGGTCCCCTCGATCAGGTCGCCCGTCCCGGTCGAGCGGGCGACGAGCAGGTTGCGGAGGTGGTCGGCCAAGCCCAGGACGAACTCGTTGAGGTCGTGGCCGCTCCGCACGACGTGGTCGACGAGCGAGAGCAGGGCCGCCCGGTCGCCGCGCTGGGCCCGGGCCGTGGCCTCGAAGTAGACGTCGGCGTCGACCACGCCCAAGGCTTCGCGGAGCGGGCCGATTTGCAAGTCGGCGCCGCACAGCGAGACGGCCTGGTCGAACAGCGAGAGCGCGTCGCGGAGCGCGCCGTCGCCCTTGCGCGCGAGCAGGACCAGGCTCTCGTCGTCGGCCGCGATGCCCTCGGCGGTGCAGATCTCTCGCAGCCGGGCGACGATCTCGGGGACCGCGATCCGCCGGAAGTCGAACCGCTGGGTGCGCGAGAGGATCGTCGGGAGCACCTTGTGGGGCTCGGTCGTCGCGAAGATGAACAGGGCGTAGTCCGGCGGCTCCTCCAACGTCTTGAGCAGCGCGTTGAACGCGCTCGCCGAGAGCATGTGGACCTCGTCCAGGATGTAGACCTTCTTTTTCGCCCCCTGCGGAGGCACGCGGACCGTGTCGCGCAGCTCGCGGATGTCCTCGACCCGGTTGTTCGAGGCCGCGTCGATCTCGATGATGTTGAGCGAGCGGCCCTCCTCGAAGGCGACGCACGAGGCGCACGTCCGGCACGGCTCGGCCCCGTCGCGCTCGGCCAACGGCGTCTGGCAGTTGACGGCCTTGGCCAGGATCCGCGCCGCCGTCGTCTTGCCGACGCCGCGCGGCCCGCTGAACAGGTAGGCGTGGGCGAGTCGGTCGCGCGTGATCGCGTTCCGCAACGTCTCGGCGACGTGCTCCTGGGCGACGAGGTCGTCGAACGTCTGCGGCCGGTACTTCCGGGCGGTGACGGTAAAGCGGGCGCCTGAGGCGCGGGTCGTGTCGGCCATCGGGGTGTCGAGTCCGGGGGGCGCCGGAGGGTCCCGCCCGGCGCCGTCAACATAGCGTCGCGGGCCCGTCGTCGCGGGCCGTGTGGACAACGGGTGGAGGGGTCCGGGGCGGAGGGACGCGGGATGGGCCGGCGCGCTTTCTGCCCCTTCCTCCCGCGGGCCCAATCCGTCAGGGCTTCCCGCCGGAGGCCTAGTGCCGCGCCTCGATCACGCGCGTCTGGGCCCAGCGGTCGCCGAGCCGCCGGCCGGCCGGGTCGACGGCGACCAGCACGGCCTCCACGGCCACGACCAGCCCCGCGAGCGCCAGCACGACCTCGCCGAACGGGATCCCGCGGTACCCACCGACGACGTAGAGGACGGCCCAGACGGCGGCGGCGCCGGCCACGGTCGCGTTCCGCCGCGCCGAGAGCGCCCACGTCAGCGGCTCGCCGCCCACGGCGTAGGGCCGGATCCCGATCCAGCGCTTGCCGAACGACCGCGCGCCCCACTCGGCGTACGGGATGCCGTCGCGGAGCAGCAGGTAGGCCGCGCCGAGCAACAGGCCCACTCCGAACATCCGGCCCTTCAGCACGCCCGGCGCGAGGGCGGCCGGTGCGAGGGCGAGGAGCAACGTGAGCGTGGCGTCGAGGAGCCCAGCGGCGAACCGACGGACACGGACCGGGCGGACGGGGCGGGCCATGGGGTGGGGGAGGACCGCCCCGACGATACCGAGCCCAGCGCGCCTCGACCCGGGAACCTCTGCGAAGCCCGCCGCCCACGCTGGCTCTGGGGTTCCGTCCTCGGTAGGGACACCGTGCGCGGTGTCCCCTGCTCAATCGCGCCCCAGCCGGGCCTTGAAGAAGGCGTAGGCCTCGTTGATCGCCTTCGTCTCCTCCTCCGCGAGCCGCTGGAGCTTGGCGCCCAGGCCGGCCACGCGGTCGGGGTGGTAGGCCACGACGAGCCGGCGGTACTGGCGGCGGAGGTCGTCGGCGGTGACGGTGCCGGGGCCGAGCTCGAGCACGGCCCGGTAGGCGTCCTCGGGCGTCGGCGGGCGGGCGGCGGGCCGGTCGGCGCGAGGCTCCGGGCCCGGCGCGGCGGCCGGGGCCGTCCGGGCGCGGGCCCGCTCGCGGCGCGTCCGCTCGTGGCGGATCCGCTCGCGCATGGCCTCGGCGCGGGCCTCGCGCGACGTGTAGAACCGGACGCGCTGGTCCTCGGCCGCCGCCCGGCTCTCGCGCGCCGAGACGGCCCCGCCGGCCCGCTTGAGATCTGCGATCCACCCGAGCATCACCGACGCCAGCAGCAGCAGGACGGCGAACGCGGTGGCGAGCGTAACGAGGGACATCGGGTCAGAGCGCGAGCGGGCGGGAGGCCGGCTCGGCGTCGGGGGCGGGCGTACGCGCGAGCGGGGGCAGCGGCTCCGCGGCCTCCTCAGGCTGGAAGCACCGCCGGCACCGGGGCTCGTACGCCTCGGCCTCGCCGACGAGCACACGCGCGCCGTCGGCCACGAGCCGCTGGGAGTGGTTGGCCGGGGCCCCGCACCGGACGCAGACGGCGTGGAGCTTCGTCACGTGCTCGGCGACGGCCATCAGCTGGGGGACCGGCTCGAACGGCCGCCCGAGGTAGTCCTGGTCCAACCCGGCCACGATCACGCGCCGCCCCTCGCGCGCCAAGTGCTCGACGATGTCGACCAGCTCGACCCCGAAGAACTGGGCCTCGTCGATCCCCACCACGTCGGCGTCGCCGGCCAGCAGCAGGATCGGGTCGGCCGAGTGGACGACCTCGGACGGCATGGCCGTCGCGTCGTGGCTCACGACGTCGGTCTCGTGGTAGCGCGTGTCGAGGGCGGGCTTGAAGAGCGTGACGCGCTGGCGGGCGATCCGGGCCCGCTTGAGCCGCCGCAGCAGCTCCTCGGTCTTGCCCGAGAACATGCTCCCGCAGACGACCTCGACCCAGCCGCGCCGCTGGCCGTCCTCGGTGCGCGTGTAGACGTGGGGTTCCATACGGGAAGGTACTCGGGTCGGCGTTGGGGTCCAGGCCCGGACGCCTCGAAGCGGAGGGCCACCAACGCGGAGACGTCGCTCGTGGTGCGAGGAGGCGACGAGGGAGTGATGCTGTAACATTGTGACGAGTGTCTCGTCCTGCCCTCACCCCAACCCTCCCACTTCCATGACCATCCGCATCACCCAGGGCGTGTACGACGCCATCGCCACGCGCGGCACCTTCGGCGAGACGCCCGACGACGTCTTGCGCCGCGTGCTCGGTCTCGACCCTCGCGACCGCGCGGTCCAGCGGAGTCGTCGCGGGTCCGTCCGCCTGTCCGACCTCGACGACATCCCCCGCGGGATCGCCACCGTCGTGGGCTCGCGGCCGCCACGGCTCATCGTCAAGCTGTCCGGGGCGCCCGTCGCGATGTGGCCGCTCCGCGACGACGGGCGGGCCGGGGTCCGGGCTGCCGCCGTCGCGTTCGCCCGTCAGCACGGGGCGTCGGGCGACGTCGAGGCCCAGATTGACGCGGCGCTCGACGAGGCGGGCGGGGGGTAAGAGCAGGGCGCCCGCCGGCCCGCTACTCTCACGCCTTCATCCCGAGCCGTTCTCCGGTCAGATCGGCGCGACGGCGCCGGCGCGGACCCAGCCCCCGGCGCGGCCGACCGCCACGGGCTGCCAGCCGTCGACCGCGTCGCCGACCTCGACGGCCTCGCCGGCCCGGAGCCGCGCCACGCCCGACGCCGTCGGCGACGGGGCCTCGACGACGGGCGTGTCGTCGGCGAGGACGATGCCGAGCGGGCGCGTGGCCTCGCCCACCACGAGGGCCGCCGCCGCAATGGCACCGAGCGCCAGCACGCCGACCCCGGCCGCCCACCGGCGCCGCCCGGCGACGGCCAGCCCGAGCGCCCCGAACGACACGGCCAGCGCCAGCGCCACCACGCCCAGCGGCGTCAGCACGCCGACGGCGCGGGCCGACATCCGGCCGACGGCCGACGGCGGGGGCTCGCCGGCCCGCTCGCGAGCCAGCGCCAGATTCCGGGCGACGGCGGCGTCAAGCGGGGCGAGGCGGGCAGCGCGTTCGAGGTGGAGCCTCGCGCGGGCCACGTCGCCTCGGTCGAGCGCGACCGTGCCCAGGTTGTGTTCGACCGCGGCCGAGGTCCAGCCCGTGGCCGCCGCGCCCTCCCACGCCGCGACGGCCCCAGCCGTGTCGCCCTCGGCCACCAGCTGCAGGCCGAGGTCGAACAGGCCGTCGGCCCCGGCGGGGGCGGCCGGTTGCAGCAAGAGGAGAGCGAGGACCCAGCCGATCATTCGACGGTACGAGCGAGACGTCGAGGGGCGGACGGCCGCTGGGCGCCGTCGAGGTCGGAGAGCACGGCCTCGGCTTGGTCGGCGACGGCACGCGGCGAGCCGCCCAGGCCTGGCGCGAACTGGCCCTGGACGGCCGCGTCGAGCACGTCCCGGGTCCGCTGGCGGAGCCCGTCGGGGACCGACTCGAGAGCGCGGTCGGCGTCGTCGGCGGGGGCCGTCGGCGGGACGCCGAAGCGGTCGGCGAGGAACGTGCGGACGGCCCGCTCGACCTCGGCGAAGGCCGGCGCGCCGTCGAGCGACCGGGCGGCGTCGAGGCGCTGGCGGACGTCGGCGCTCGCGCGGCGCTTGCGCTTCTCGGGCGTGTCGGCCGCTCGGCGCTCGCGCCCGACGCGGGCGGCCAGCATCAGCGACGCGGCGACGGCGGGGAGCGCGAGCCCGCCGCCGAGCACGGCCCACAGCCACACCGGCCGGCCGCCCGGCCGGCGCCAGTCGGCGGCGGTCAGGAGCGCGGCGGGTCCGTCGGGCCCGGCGACCGCGGCGGCGTCGGCGAGCGACGGGCCGGCGGCCGTGATCTCGACCGGCTCGGTGCGGAGCGTCTTGTAGCGGCCGTCGGTCGGGTCGAAGTAGGTCCACGGCGCGGCCGGAACCTCGAACGTGCCGCCGCCCTGGGGCACCAGCGTGTAGGTGAACGTCTTGACGCCGCGGAACGCGGGCCCGGTCCGCAGCATCTCGCGCTCCTCCTTGGCGTCGTACGCGTCGACGCCGGCGGGCACGTCGAGCGTCGGCGCCTCTAGGGTGGCCACGTTGCCGTCGCCGCGGAGCGCGACCCGGATGCGGACCGCGTCGCCGGCGCTCACCGACCGCTGGTCGACCGTCGTCGAGAGCTCGAACTGGCCGACGGCCCCGGCGAACGACGGCGGCGCCCCGTCGGGCAGGGGGCGGACGTCGATGGTCTCGGCCGGCGCCGTCACCTCGCGGTCCTCGAACCGCTGGCTGAACGGCGAGAAGAACGGGGCGAACGGGTCGTTCGAGAAGCTCCGGTCGGACCGCATAAGGTCGACCGTGAACGCCATCGGCGCCAGCTCGAGCGCGCCGGAGCGCGTCGGGAAGAGGGCCACGCGGCGGATGGTGACGGCCTCGTAGGGCCGGCCGCCCAGCGTCGCCGGGCGGGGGTACGCCGAGGCGATCTCCATCTCCTCGCGCCAGGCGCCGGCCGCGTCCCACGTCCCGATCGGCGCCGTCTGGCGGGGCTGGATCTGGGGCTCGAAGTAGAGCACGTAGTCCACGACGACCTGCTGGCCGACGACGGCCGTCTGCCGGCTCGGCTCGGCGCGGACGAACATCTCGCGCCCGCCGCTGGGCGCGGGCGACGGCGTGGCCAGCGTCGCCGGGCCTCCGCGGACCGAGACCGTCACCGCGTCCACGACGACGGACCGCCCGCCGACCTCGGCCCTAAACTGGCCGATCCGCCCCGTCCCCGGCCGCGTCGCCTCGTACGCCCACCCGACGCGGCGCTCGGTCCGCCCGTTGATCGTCGTCGTGACGTCGAGGACAGGCTGGCGCGAGACCAGCCGGAGCCCGCCCGTCGCCAGCGGCGGCCCGACGCGGCGGCCGCGGCCGCCCTCCATCGTCACGGTGTAGGTCAGCGTCTCGCCCACCCGCACCTGCACCGACGACACCGACGCCGTGGCGGTCTGGGCCGCCGCGCCCGGCGCGAGTCCGACGAAGAGCGTCAGCAGAGCAAGGAGGCAGGCGAGAGGACGCCTCGATCTCTCCCGCGTGCTCCCGGCCGTTGCCCCGCCCCAGCGGGGTGCGCGGGGACGACGAACTGAGAGTGTCGGAGCGTGTGGCCGCAGGGTCCGCATCACCAGTCCTTGTCGGAGCGGCGGCGCTGGGCCGGGGCCCGGCGGATCTCGCGGAGCAGGAGCCGCTCCTCGCCACCGACGGCGTCCAAGATGCGCTCGGCCTGGGCCGCCGTCATCTCGTCCGGCTCGCCGGCGGCCGGCGCGGGAGGCGCGTCGCCGGAGGACGGCTCCGACGGCGGCTGGGTCCGGGTCTGGTCCTGCTCGGCTTCGGGACCGTCGGGCTCACCGGGAGACTCCGACGAGTCGCCGTCCTCTCCCTGCTCGCCCTCGCCGCCCTCGTCGCCGGGGTCCTGGTTGTCGGCCTGCGGGTCCTGCTCGCCGCCGTCCTGCTGATCCTGCTCGTCCTGCTGCTGCTGGATGAGGTCGCGGAGCGCCTGCAAGCGCGCGTCGTCCGGGGCCGCCGACAGGCCGGCTTCGACGGCCGCGAGGGCGCGCGCGTTGTCGCCATCGACGAAGGCCTTCGCGCCGAGGTGGTACTGCGTCGCCGGCGACGGGCCGCGCGGCGGCGGGGCCTGCGCCAGGAGCGCGACGGCCGCGAGCAGGACGGCGAGACGGGTCATGGCGTGTCGGGGACGGTCTCTTCGATGCGGACGACCCCGCCCAACCGCTGGGTAAAGTCGGCGTAGGCGGCGACGGAGGAGTCTCGGGCGAGCCCGTCCTCCATGACGTCCAGTGCGGCCCGGTATTGCCGAGCCGCCACGAGCGAGTCGGCGCGGGCCTTGACCTGCTCGGCGAACGGCGTCGGCTCGGGCGGGCCCGGCGGGTCCTGGAGACGTCGGCGGGCGATCTCCTGGTTCCGCCGCGCCGCGCCGAGCGTCGGGTCGATGAGCAGAGCGATGCGCAGGAGCGAGTCGGCGCGCGCGGGGTTGTCGGCCAGCAAGGCGGCCGTGCCGGCGTCGGTGGCGTAGCGCGCGCGCTGGGCCGGGCTGTCGGCGAAGGGGAGGGCGTCGGCGAAGGCGCTGTCGGCGCCGGCGAACCGGCCCTGGGCGGCGCGCGCCACGCCGAGCGCGTGCCACAGCCGGGCGCGGGTGTCGCGCGCGAGCTCCGGCTGGGCGAGCCCCGCGGCGAACTGGGCCTCGGCACCGACGGCGTCGCCGTCTTCCAACTGTGCGACCCCAGCGCGGCCCTCCTTCGCGCCGGGCGCCAAAGCGTCGATCGGGTTCGTGCAGGCGCTGAGCAGGAGGAGCCCCGTGAGCACCGCGGCGGAGACCGCCGGGGCCGGGCCGGACGAGACCTGGCTCGCGGACGTGTCGTCCATGCTCGCGTCGTCGGGCTCCGGCGTGTGCTCGTCGCGGGGGCTCGGCGGCGGCCGCAGGGCGACCACCCGCTCGGCGACGAGCAGCAGCAGCGCCAGCGCCAGCGGCCACTGGAACCGCTCGGCCGACGCCGCGAACTCGTCCTGGGCGACGACGGCCCGGTCGAGCCGGTCGAGCGCCTCGTTGACCGCGCCCGCGGCCGGCGTCCGCCCGACGCGGAACAGGCCGGCCCGGCCGGCCAGGTCGCGCAGCGCGCCCTCCTCGAACCGCGAGACGACGGGCGCGCCCGTCCGCCGGTCCCGCCGCTCGCCCACGACCCGGCCCCGTCGGACGTCCGGCACCGGGGCGCCTTGGTCGGTGCCCACGCCGAGCGCCAGGATCTCGACGCCGTCGTCGCGGAGCGCGTCGGCCTCGCCGGACAGGCCGCCCTCGTGGTCCTCCCCGTCCGACACGACGAGCAAGGCGCGGGGCCGGGCCTGGTCGTCGTCGCCGGCGTTGAACGCCTGGTCGGCGACGGCCAGGGCGCGGGCGAAGTCGGTCCCCTGGACGGCGACCTGCTCGGGGTCGGCAGCGTCCAGGAAGAGGCGGAGCGCGCCGCGGTCGGTCGTCAGCGGGCACTGCAAAAAGGCCTCGCCCGCGAACACCACCAACCCCACGCGGTCGCCTCGGCGGGCGTCGACGACGCGCTCGATCTCGAGCTTGGCCCGCTCGAGCCGCGACGGGGCCACGTCTTGGGCCCGCATCGACGCCGACACGTCGAGGGCGATCAGCAGGTCGAGGCTCTCCTGGCGGCTCTCGCGCAGCGCCGTCCCGATCCGGGGCCCGGCCAGCGCCACGACGACCAGGCCCAGCGCCGCCGCGAGCAGCCCGGCGCGGACCGCCCGCTGCCGGGCGACCGGGCCCGAGGCCATCGTCCCGGCGCGGGCGCCCAGGAACAGGCGGAGCGCCTCGACACGCTTCCGCGCCGCGTACCCGAACGCGACCAGCGCCGCCGGCACGAGCACGGCGGCGAGCAGCAGGACCAGGGGCGAGCGGAACGACATGGCCGGAAGGCTAACTCTGCCGTGCGGCGAGGTGGTGTGCGTTCGCCATTCGTCCGCCCGGGTCGCCGGTCGTCCGGTCGGCGTGCCGTCGGTCCCAATCCGCTCGGTGCCGCTTAGGTCCGCCCGTAGTCTGCTCTCGTCCCACACGCCCCGCCATGACCCGCACTCGCCTCTACTGGATCTGCCAGCTCGTCGGCTGGGCCGTGATCTACGGCGGGCTGTTTCTGACGGCCAGCCTGAGCGGCCAGGTCGTCGGGGCGACGGATCGGGGCAGCATAGCGGTGAATCTGGCGCTGAGCTACGTGCTTTCGATCTGCGCCACGCACGCCATCCGCATCGTGGCGATCCGGCGGGGCTGGCTCGAGCGCTCGGTGGTGGGCCTGGGCGCTCGGCTGGCGGCGGCGTCGGTGGTGGCTGCGACGGCGGCGACGGTCGCCGAGAAGCTGCAGCGCCTGGCCGCAGGCGCGTCGCTGGACACGATGCTGGCCAGTCCGGGCTGGCTGCTCAACGGCTTGGTGAGCCTGGCGGCGGTCTACCTCGCGTGGTCGGTCGTCTACGCGCTCGTCGTGAGCAGCTACCGGCTGGGCGACGCCGAGCGCGAGCAACTTCAACTTCGGGCGTCGCTGGCCGAGGCACGCATGGACGCGCTGGAACGCCAGCTCAACCCACACTTTCTGTTCAACGCCCTGAACACCGTTCGGGCGCTGATCGCCGAGGACCCGGCGGAGGCCCGGCGCGCGGTGACGCTGCTGTCGGGGATGCTGCGCCAGACGCTGACCTCGGCACACGACGCGACGCACGCCCTGGATGCCGAGCTCGACCTGGTCGAGACCTACCTCGCGCTCGAAACCCTGCGGTTTGGCGACCGCGTCCAGGTCTGCATCGAGGCGTCCCCCGACGCCCGGGCGCTGGCCGTGCCGACGCTGATCGTCCAGACCCTGGTCGAGAACGCCGTCAAGCACGGCGTCGCCCGCTGCCGCGACGGCGGAGACGTCACCGTCGCCGCCGCCGTCGCCGACGACCGCCTGACCGTCACGGTCACTAACCCGTCGCCGACGGCCAGCGCGCCGACACCGGACGGGACCGGGACGGGGCTCGCCAACGCACGCGAGCGGCTGTCCCTTTTGTTCGGTGACCGCGCCCACCTCGGGCTGGACGTGGGGCCCGAGCGCACCGTCGCCCAGATCGTCCTGCCCGCCACACTCGCTCCTGCCCTCCCGTCTCATGTCTGACCACACGCTGCGCGCCGTCCTGGTAGACGACGAACGCCTGGCCCGGCGCGAACTCCGGCTCTTGCTGGCCGATCACCCGATCGAGATCGTCGGCGAGGCGGCAGATGCCGACCAGGCCCAGGCGCTGCTGGCTCGGCTCGCCGCCGACGGCGCGTCGCCCGACGTGGTGTTTCTGGACATCCAAATGCCCGGCCGCACCGGCTTCGACCTGCTCGACGACCTGGAGACGGCCCCCGACGTCGTGTTCGTGACCGCCTACGACGAGCACGCCCTACGCGCCTTCCAGGTCAGCGCGCTCGACTACCTGCTCAAGCCCGTCGACCCCGACCGCCTCGCCGAGGCCGTCACCCGCGTCTCGGCGCGCGCGGAGACCCAGCCCGCCGCGCCGTCGCCGGACGCCCTCCTGGGGCCGGCCGACCGCGTGTTCGTCAAGGACGGCGAGCAGATGCACTTGGTGCGCCTGGGCGACGTGCGGCGCTTCGAGTCGCAAGGCAACTACACGCGCCTGCACGCGCCGGGCGCCGACGGCCGGACCGTGCGGCCCGTCGTGCTGCGCAGCCTGAGCGCGCTCGAAGCCCGGCTCGACCCGGCGCACTTCGCGCGCGCCAGCCGGGCCGAGATCGTCGGCCTGGCCTGGATCGTCGGGCTCGATGATGCGCCTTCGGGTGGTCTGACCGCCCGCTTGGACGACGGCACCGCCGTCGACTTCTCCCGCCGCCGCGCCGCCGCCCTGCGCGACCGGCTCAGCCTATAAACCTCCCTCACCATGACCGACTCCCCGTTCTCCTCCATCCTCCGCCTCCCCACGACCATGAAAACGATCCTCGCCTTCGCCTTCCTCCTCGCCGCCCTGCCGGCTGCCGCTCAGTCGATGGCCGTCTCCCACCCCGAGCTCCAGGCCGAGCTGGCCGATCGATTTGCCGCCGAGCAGGCTTTTCGGATGACGCTGATCTCGCGCGGCGCCTTTACGCCCGACAGCCTAGCCAACCCCAGCCCCGAGCTGGCCACGATCCTGGCCGAGGGAGCTGCCACCGACGCCGACAACCTGGCCTTTGTCGAGGCGATGGTCGCGGAGCACGGCTGGCCCACGCCAGCGATGGTCGGCGCCAACGGCGCGAGCGCCACGTTCTTTATCGTACAGCACGCTACTCTTGAGGTGCAGAAGCGGATGCTACCGCTGGCCCTAGTGGCTTGGCACGCGGGCGACATGCAAGGCCAGCACTACGCGATGCTGCTCGACCGTGTCCTGGTGTCGCGCGGCGAGCCCCAGGTCTACGGCACCCAGGCAACGACGGCGCCCGACGGCACGATGTCGGTCCTGCCGAGCATCGACGACGAGACGCTGGACGCGCGCCGCGCCAAGGTCGGCCTGCCGCCCATCGCGGTCTATCTAGAGGCGATGCGCCAGGCCTACGCCCCGGCCGACGCCAACTAGCCTGGCGACTCTGCCCGCCTCGGCACCGAGGCGGGCAGACGTCACGGCACCTCGCGCAGGCGCGTGGACGACAAGACGACGGCGCCGACCAGGCACAGCAGCGCCGGCCACAGGAAGAGCGGGTAGCGCTCCTCGACGTCGAGCAGGACCGTCTCCTCGATCTCGGTCCGTTCGAGCTCCGAGATGGCGTCGTAGATCTGGCGGAGCGCCTGGGCGTCGGTCGCCCGGAAGTAGCGGCCGCCGGTCGTCTCGGCCACCTGGCGGAGCGCGGCCTCGTCGACCTCGGGCGCGGGCCCGAACGCCCCGAACGGCCCCCGCCGCGCCGGCCCGTCGCCGCCGACGCCGACGGCGTAGACCTTGACGCCGAGCGCCGCCGCCGCCTCGGCCGCCGTCTGGGGGTCCACCTGCCCGCGGTTGTTCTGGCCGTCGGTGAGCAGGATGACCACCTTCGACGCGGCTTGGGAGTCGCGCAGCCGGGCCGTCGCCGTGGCGAGCGCCGTCCCGATGGCCGTCCCGTCCTCGATGAGCCCCATCCGGACCTCCTGGAGCATCGTCAGCAGGAACGGGTAGTCGAGCGTGAGCGGGGCCTGGGTGTAGGCCTGGGCCGCGAACACGACCAGCCCGATCCGGTCCGACTCGCGCCCCCTCACGAACTCGGCGGCCACGGCCTTGGCCGCCTCGAAGCGGTTGGGCACGAAGTCCTCGGCCGTCATCGACGTCGACACGTCGAGGGCGAGGACGATGTCGATCCCCTCGGTCGACCGCTCGACGGTCGCGTCGCGCACCTGGGGCCGCGCCAGCCCCAGCATGCCGAGCGCGAGCGCCGCCAGCAGCAGCGCGTCGGGAAGTTTTCGCAGCCGCGCCCAGCCGGTCGCCCCGAGCGCGGCGGCGTCGCCGGCCAGCGAGTACCGCACGCCCGGCGCCTCGCGGCGCGGCCGCCACAGCGCCCACGCCAGCGCCGGCACGGCGAGGAGGGCGATCAGCCACAGGGGGTCGGCGAAGGTCACTGCGTGAGGGATCAGGAAAGGGGAATCAGGAATCAGGGGGCTTTGAGGGACTTCATCAGGCCAGAGAGCATCTTGCTGATCTGGACTGACGTGCCCAGCAACCCCGGAATGGCGTCGGAGTCGATGTAGCCGCGTCGGGCCGCGATGCGGAGTTGAGTCTCGACCTCGTAGAGCGAGCCTCGGGCATAGCGGAGGAACTGGAGGTACTCGCCGGTCCGGCCCCGACCCCACCCCTCCGCGATGTTCGAGGGGATGGAAACCGCGGCGCGGCGGATCTGGGACGTCAGCCCAAACGCCTCGTGCTTGGGAAAGATGGCGGACGCCCCGTAGATCGCATCGGTGAAATCCATGGCAACCTGCCAGACCGTGAGGTCCGTGTACCGCTTGATCGGTCGCGTTCGCTCGTCAGCCATCGTCTCCTCCTGGTTCCTGACCCCTGATTCCTGATGCCTCGCCGAGCGCCGCGACCAGCTCCGGCAACACCGTCCCCGCGAGCCCACGCACCTGCTCATTCATCCGGCTCGCGATGTCGCTCGGCTCGGGGTTGACCTCGGCGACGTAGGCGCCGGCCTGGCGGGCCAGCAGCGGCAGGCCGGCGGCCGGGTAGACGACCGCGCTCGTGCCGACCGAGAGGTACACGTCGGCCAGGGCCGCCGCCTGCTCGGCCTCCGCGAGGGCCGCCTCGGGGAGCGTCTCGCCGAACCACACCACGTCGGGGCGGACGAGCCCGCCGCAGACCGCGCACGTCAGCGGGCCGTGGCCGTCGGCCGTGTCGGGCGCTTGGGCGCCGCAGTCGATGCAGTGCGAGCGGAGCAGCGACCCGTGGAGCTCGACGAGTCGCTCGCTGCCGGCCCGGGCGTGGAGCCCGTCGACGTTCTGGGTCGCCAGCAGGAAGTCGCCGCCGCGCGCGGTCACCCAGCGCTCCAGTTCGGCCAAGGCGCGGTGGCCGGCGTTGGGGGCGACGTCCTCGACGATGGACCGGCGGTGGCCGTACCAGCCCTGCACCAACGTCGGGTTGGCGAGGAACGCTTCGACGTTGGCCAGCTCTTCGGGCCGGAACCGTTGCCACAGCCCGTCGGGGTCGCGGAACGTGGGGACGCCGCTCTCGGCCGAGATGCCGGCGCCGGTCAGCACGGCCACCCGCTCGGCCTCGCGCAGGCGGCGGACGAGCGTGTCGGAGAACGGGGGGCCAACGGGCTGATGCACGGAACTCAGGGACTGGGGACTCGGGACTCGGGATTGGGGGCGTCGGGAGCGGATTCGACACTCTCCCCAGCCCCAGACTCGCGCCCCCCGACCCCTGATTCCTCGTCCCGCATCCCTCCCTCCACCGCGTCGACGGCGGCGCGCGTCGCCGCGCGCAGGCGGCCGACGACGTCGGGCGCGGGGCGGACGCGGGCGAACGCCACCAGGTCGGCCGGGCGCAAGGCGTAGCGGACAGCCCCGACGGCGTCGTCGGGGACCCGGGCGTCGGCGTCGAGCTGGCCGAGGACCTCCTGGCTCGTGGCCTCCCGAGCGGGCACCGACAGGCGGTCGGCGAGGTAGCCGCGGAGCACGTCGCGCACGGCCACGACGTGCGTCTCGATGGCGTCGGGCGACGCTCCGCCCACGGGCGCCTCCCGGTCGAGCACGTCGAGCCGGGCGACCGCCGCAGCGTACGGCCCGACGACGACCCGTTCCTCGGGCGTGCGGGACCTGCGCCGCAGCCCCCACACGGCGCCGCCTGCCACGAGAGCCACCAGCCCAGCGAGGGCCAGCCACAGCGGCGTCGCGCTCGGGAACGACTCGGGCGGACCGACGGGCGCCGGCTCATACGGCTCGCTCTCGCCCCGGAGCACCGACCGGACGGGCACGAGCGCGCTCCCGGTCGTCACCGTCCCCACGACCCCCGGCTCGGCCACCTGTGCCGCGACCGGCCCGACGCGCGCCGAGTCGGCCGTGAACACGACGACGCGGTAGACCGCGCTGTCGACCCGGGCCCGACCGCGAACCGACGGCGGCAACCGGCGGACCGCCACGGCCTCGGCGTCGCCGAGCGCCAGCGTCTCGGCGTCCGGCGCGCCGGGCGGGACGGTCGGGAACGTGACCTGCTGGCCCGGCCCGTGCGTCACCGTCACGGCCACCTCGAACGGCATGCCCGCCGAGACCGAGTCCGCCAGGACGGTCAGCCGCGCCGTCTGGGCTGTAGAGGAAAGAGGGAACAGGAAACAGGAAACGGCAAGCGTGGCCTGGGCACACACCTGCCGGTACGAATCCTGACCCCTGATTCCTGACCCCCGATCCCTCACCGCTTCGACCGGCGGCGGAAGAACGACGACAGCGGCTCGACGTAGTCGGCGTCGGTCCGCAGCGTGACGTGGTCGACGCGGGCCCGCTTGAGCGTGGCCTCGGCCCGGGCGGCGCGGTAGCCCGCCCGGTCGGCGAAGGCGGCGCGGACGGTGGCGCTCGACGTGTCCACCACGGCCGCCTGCCCCGTCTCGGCGTCGACCACCCGGAGCAGGCCGACGGCCGGCAGCGCCTCCTCGCGCGGGTCCACCAGGCGGACGGCCACCAGGTCGTGCTTCTGCGAGACCACACGGAGCGTCCGCGCGAGGGCCTCGTGGGCGGCCGTCGGGACCAGGAAGTCGCTGACCAAGATCACGATGGCGCGGCGGCGCTGGACGCGCAACACGTGGTCGAGGGCCACGCCCAGGTCGGTGCCGGTCGCCGCCGGCTCGTGGGCGTACAGGTCGCGGAGCAGCCGCAGGACGTGGCGCTTCCCCTTCTTGGGCCGGACGAACCGCTCGACGCGGTCGGTGAACAGCACCAGCCCCACCTTGTCGCTGTTGCGCAGGGCCGAGAACCCCAGCACGGCGCAGACCTCGGCCGCCAGGTCCCGCTTGGTGCGGACGCTGCCGAAGTCTTCGGAGCCCGACACGTCGACGACCAGCAGCAGCGTCTGCTCGCGCTCCTCCTCGAACAGCTTGACGTAGGGCTCGCCCGTCCGCGCCGACACGTTCCAGTCGATCGTCCGGACGTCGTCGCCGATCTGGTACGGGCGGACCTCGGCGAACTCGATCCCCCGGCCCTTGAACGCCGAGTGGTACTCGCCCCCGAACACGTCGTCGACGAGCCCGCGCGTGCGGACCTCGACGTGGCGGATCTTGCGGAACAGCTCCCTGGGAATCACGGAGAGAGAGGAATCAGGAGTCGGGAGACAGGAATCAGGACGCGATCCGTACCCGGGACTCGCCGGACATCGCGGCGGGTAGATTACCGACGGGCCCAACGCGCAACGGCGGACAGGCCCCCGATTCCTGACTCCTGATTCCTGACCCCCCATGGCCAAGGTTGCCGTCGTCGTCTTCCCCGGGTCCAACTGCGACCACGACGTGTACCACGCCTTCGGCCACGTGCTGGGGCAGGATACCCGGTTCGTGTGGCACAAGGAGGGGTCCGTCGGCGACGCCGACCTGGTGGTCGTGCCCGGCGGGTTCTCCTACGGCGACTACCTCCGGGCCGGGGCCATCGCCCGGTTCTCGCCCGTCATGCGCGACGTGGTCCGCTTCGCGGGGACGGGCGGCCTGGTGCTCGGCGTCTGCAACGGGTTCCAGGTGCTGTGCGAGGCGGGCCTGCTGCCGGGCGCGCTCCTGCGGAACGCCAGCCTGCGGTTCGCCTGCCGCGACGTCCGCCTGCGCGTCGAGTCGACGGCGACGCCGTTCACGTCGGCGCTGGCCGAGGGCGACGTCCTGACGGTGCCGGTCGCGCATGGCGAGGGCAACTTCACGGCGAGCGAGGAGACGCTGGACGAGCTCGAAGGCGACGGCCGCGTCGTCTTCCGCTACGTCGACGCCGACGGCGCGCCCGGCGGCAGCCCCAACGGCTCGGCTCGGGACATCGCCGGCATCCGCAACGCGCAGGGCAACGTGGTCGGGATGATGCCGCACCCCGAGCGGTGCGTCGAGTCCGTCCTGGGCTCGGCCGACGGCGCCCGCCTCTTCCGCTCCGCCCTGGCGCACCTGGGCGCCGACGTCCCGGTGGCCGCGTGATCGACGCCCACGCCCGCATCGAGCGGGCCCGCCACCTCTCGGCCTCGCCGGACCACGCCTGGGCCTTCCTCGAAGACGTGCTCCGGTGGGGCCCGCTGTTCCCCCACGTCGAGACGGTCGAGCCGTACCCCGCCGCCGGGCCGATGGCGTTCCGCTGGGAGCTCGAGCCGCTGGGCCCGCCCGGCCGCAAGGTCCGCACGGTCTACGCCTGCCGCTACGACGCCGACGCCGACACCCGGACGCTCACCTGGACACCCGTCGAGGGCGTCGGCACGGCCCAGTTCGCAGGCCGGTGCGCGCTCACGCCCGCCGGCGACGGCACCGACGGGACGCTCGAGATGGACGCTCGGCTCGCGATCCCGGCACCCGGCTTCCTGCGCGCCGTGCTCGCCCCGCTCGTCCACGTCGAGATGAGCCGGATGGTCGACACGTTCCTCGAACGACTCGACGACGCGCTCGCGGTGTAGGACAGGGCCGGACGAGGCCGTCGGTGTGTGTCGGTCGGGCCGGCGTAACCCGTTGGGAGAGAACGGGACGAACCCGTCGGTGACCGTGCGGGCGCGGGCGGCAGACAACCCTCGCCGACCGTCCGTGTTAGACCCTCCCCCACCGCTGTGGGGACGCTCCGACATCGGACGCCCGCCTTGCCAGGGAAGCGGCGCCCGATTCCGTCGCCCCGATTCTCTCGGGGCGGCGGTTTTTTTTGTCCGGTCGGCGGGCCGCTCCGCTCGCTCCTCGCGAGCTTGTCGGGCGTCCTCCCACCCCCCTGCTCGCCCTCATGTCGCTTCGCATCGTTCAGTTCGGCCTCGGCCCCATCGGCCAGGCCTGCGCCCGCCTCGCCCTCGACCACGGCCACACGATCGTCGGCGCGCTCGACCTCGACCCCGACCGGGTCGGCCGCGACCTGGGCGAGGTGCTGGGCCGCGACGCGCTCGGCGTTGCGGTGAGTGACGACGTGACGGCGCTCGCCGAGTGGGCGCCCGACGTGGTCTTGCACACGACGGCCTCGTTCCTCGACCGGATCGAGAACCAGCTGACGGCCTGCATCATGGCCGGCGCTCACGTCGTGTCGTCGTCCGAAGAGCTGTTCTGGCCGTTCGACCGCGACGCCGAGTTCTCGGACCGGATCGACGTGGCGGCGCGCGAGGCCGGCGTGGTCGTGGTCGGGACGGGCGTCAACCCGGGCTTCGTGATGGACCTGTTCCCGGTCGTGCTGGCTGGCGTCGTCGCCCGCGTCGACCGGGTCGACGTGTCGCGGTCGGTCGACGCCGGCCGCCGCCGGGGCCCGTTGCAAAAGAAGGTCGGCGCGGGGCTCACCGTCCAAGCGTTCCGAGAGCGCGAGGCGGCCGGCGGGTTCGGCCACATCGGGATGGTCGAGTCGGCGAAGGCGCTGGCGGCCGGGCTCGGCTGGGACGGCGCCGAGGTGACGGAGACGTTCGGCCCCCGCATCGCCGACGCCGACCACACCACGGACCACGCGACGGTCGCCGCCGGCGACGTGGCCGGCATCCACCAGACGGCGACGGTCACGGTCGACGGCCAGGAGCGGGCCACGCTGACGCTGACGATGGCCGTCGGCGCGTCGGACGAGGACCGGGTCGACATCGCGGGCGACCCGCCGATGAGCGTCGTCGTCGAGGGCGGCACGTTCGGCGACACGGCGACGGTCGCCGCCGTCGTCAACACGGCGCGGCGCGTGGCCGGCGCGCGGCCCGGCCTGCGGACGATGCTGGAGATCCCCGCCGCCGCGACGGGCCGCTAGCACGGGGACGGCGGGCCCGGTATCCTCCGGTCCCCCGCCCCCGTGTCCGGTGCCCTCGACGTCCGCCTCCGAGATCGACCGACTCCGCCGGTCCGTCGACGAGCTCGCCCTGCTCAACGAGGTGGCCGTCGCCATCGGGAGCGCGCGCGACCTCGACGCGGCCGTCCACGCGCTCGTCCGCCGCTCGCTCCAGGCCATCGGCGCGGCGCAGGGCGTGGTGACCTTGGTCGACCGCCAGTCGGGCGCGTCCGGGGCCACGTTCGTGCGGACGGCCATCGGCTCGGGCTCGGCGTTCCGGCCGGACGAGGCCCTGCTCGGCTGGATGGGGCTCCACCGCCGGACGCTCCGGCTGGACGCGCCCCACGACGAGGCGCCGTTCGCGTCGTTCGACTGGGACGACTCCGTCGAGACGGTCCTGTGCGCGCCGCTCATCGCCCACGCCCGGTTCCTGGGCGTGCTCACGCTCTACAACAAGCGCGACGGCGGCACCTTCTCCGAGGGCGACGCCCGGCTCCTGACGATCCTGGCGATGCAGTCGGCCCAGACGCTCGACGCCGCCCAGCGCGAGGCCGAGCGGACCCGGATCCTGAACGTGTTCGGCCGCCACACCGCCCCCGCCGTCGTCGACGAGCTGCTCCGCCACGAGGCCGACCCGCCCGTCCGCCGGATCGCCGTGTGCGTCATGTTCCTGGACGTCCGCGGGTTCACGACGTTTGCCGAGGGGTCCGAGCCCGAGGCCGTCGTCGAGTTCCTCAACCGCTTTTTCGGGCTCACCATCGACGCCGTCACCTCGCGCGGCGGGATCGTCCATCAACTGTTGGGCGACGGGTTCATGGCCATCTTCGGGGCCCCGCTCTCGACCCCGGACGACTGCACGAACGCGGTCGAGGCCGCGCTCGACATCGTGGCCCGCGTCGAGGCCGAGGTGGCCACGGGCCGGCTCCGCCCGACGCGCGTCGGGATCGGGCTCCACGCGGGCGAGGTCGTGGCCGGGACGGTCGGCTCGGCCCAGCACAAGGAGTACAAGGTGACGGGCGACGTGGTCAACGTGGCGTCGCGCGTCGAGGGGCTCAACAAGGAGCTGGAGGCCCAGGTGCTCGCCACCGGCGCTGTGTGGAAGCGGCTCCCCCCGGGGCGGTTCGAGGCCGAGGCGCTGGGGCCGGTCCCGCTCCGGGGCCGGGCCGAGGACATCGAGCTGCACCGGCTGGCGTAGGGCCGACGGCGGCCTTCGAGCTCCTTGCGGACCCGCGTCAGTACAGCCCGACCGGGTCCACGTCGAGGTTGACGCGGTGGCCGGACGGCATCCGCACCGACCCCTCGGCGGCCTGGACGACGGCGGCGAGCACGGACGCGGGCAGCGTGCGCGGGGCCTTGACCAGGATCTGGTAGCGCCACCACTTTTTGACGCGGCCGATGAGCGCGGGGACCGGGCCGAGCACCTGGACGCCGGCCACCCGCCCGGCCTCGGTCGTGAGCGCGGCGCCCCACCGCTGGGCGAGCTGGCGCGTCGACTCTTCATGCGGCCCCTTGACCTCGACGCCGATCAGCCGGCCGTACGGCGGGTAGCCTAGGGCGAGCCGCTCGCCCAGCTCCCCCAGCGCGAACCCGTGGAAGTCGTGGCTCAGCGCGAACGTGATGGCCGGGTGCTCCGGGTTGCGCGTCTGGAGCAGGACCTCGCCCTGGAGCTCGTGGCGCCCGGCGCGGCCGGCGACCTGGGCCAGCAGCTGGAACGTCCGCTCGGCGGCGCGGAAGTCGGGCAGGAGCATCCCCGTGTCCGCCTCGACCACGCCGACGAGGGTGACGCGGGGGAAGTCCAGGCCCTTGGCCACCATCTGGGTGCCGAGCAGGACGTCGGCGTCGCCCCGGCCGAAGGCGTCCAGGATCCGGCGGTGGGCGCCCTTGCGGGACGTCGTGTCGAGGTCCATCCGCAGGACGCGGGCGGAGGGGAAGACGTCGGCGATCTCCTCTTGGACGCGCTGGGTGCCGGCCCCGAGCGGGCGCAGGTCGTCGGCCTCGCACTCGGGGCAGGGGTGGGGCACGCGCTGGGTCCAGCCGCAGTAGTGGCACCGCATCCGCTCGCCGGGGGCCGTCCGGTGGACGGTCAGCGTGACGGCGCAGTGCGGGCACATCGGGACCCAGCCGCAGTCCTGGCAGGTGAGCACGGGCGCGTAGCCGCGGCGGTTCTGGAGCAGGATCGTCTGCTCGCCCTTCTCGAGCCGGTCGGCGATCGAGAGCCGGAGCTCGTGGCTGAGCGCGCCTTTGAGCCGGCGGACTTGCTTCTCGCGCGCCAGGTCCAGCACGCGGACCGGCGGCAACGGGGCCGGCGCCCGTGTCGTCCCGTCGGGGCTGCGGACAGGCACGCGCTCGGGCATCTCGAGCCGCGTGTACTTGCCGCCGTTCGCGTTGGCGACCGACTCCATCGACGGCGTCGCCGAGCCGAGCACGCACACGGCGCCGGCCCGCCACGCCCGCATCACGGCCACGTCGCGGGCGTGGTAGCGCGGGGACGGGTCGAACTGCTTGTAGCTCGCCTCGTGCTCCTCGTCCACCACGATCAGCCCGACGTCCTCCAGCGGCGCGAACACGGCGGACCGCGGGCCGATCACGATGGGGTAGACGCCGTCGCGGATCCGGGTCCAGGCGTCGAGCCGCTCGCCCGGGCTCATCCGGCTGTGGAGCACGGCCACGCGGTCGCCGAAGTGGGCCCGGAAGCGGCGGACGGTCTGGGGCGTGAGGGCGATCTCGGGGACGAGAACGATGGCCGCCTGCCCGCGGTCGAGCGTCGCCCGGAGCGCGCGGAGGTACACCTCGGTCTTGCCCGAGCCGGTGACGCCGTGGAGCAGGAACGTCTCGGCCCGCCCGCCCTCGACCGCGCCGACGATGGCCGCGAGCGCCGCGGTCTGCGCCGGGTGCAAGTCGAGCGGGGGGGCCGGCGCGACGGCCTCGGCGTCCATCCCGTCGGCCCGCCGCTCGACCTCGGCGTCGAAGGCGTCGACGAGCCCCTTGTCGACCAGGCCCTTGACGGTGCTGCTGCTGGCGCCCGTCGCCGCGAGCGCCTGGGCCTGGAGAGTGTCGCCGTCCGTCCGGGCGAGGTAGTCGAGCAGCGCGCGCTGCTTGCTCCCGCTGACGTCGCCGTCGGCGACCAGGCGGAGGTGGCGGGCCGTCTTGGCCGTCACGGTCGCGTCCTGGACCTCGTGGTCGATGCGGAGCACGCCGGCCGCCTCCATCCGCCGGAGCAGGTTCTGGGGGACCGTCTTGCGACCGAGCGCGTCGGCCAGCTGGGCGACCGGCATCCCGTCGCCGTTTGGAGCGGCGAGCGCGCGCAGGAGCTTGCGGCCCTTGGGGTCGGGCCAGGCGTCGGCCGGGACGAGGGCGTGGGCCACGCGGTGGCTCTCGACGCCGGTCCCGCTCGGCAGCGCCGCCTTGACGGCCTCGCCCCACGCGCAGAGGTAGTAGTCGGCGACCCACCGGGTCAGCGCCAGGAGCTCGGGCGTGAGCGCGGGCCGCGCGTCGAGCACGTCGTGGAGCGGCTTGAGCTTGTCGGCGCTCCCCTCGACCCGCTCGGCGACGACGCCGGTGATCTGGCGCCGTCCGAACGGGACGAGCACGCGGGCGCCCGGCACGGCCTCGTCGGCCATCGCCTCCGGCACCCGGTACGTGTACACCCCGTCGACGGGCGCGAGCGGGACGACGTGGGCGAGCGCGGGCATGGCGCAAGCTAGCCCGGCCGGCGGGCCGGCCTCGGTACCGGCGGCGGGTCAGGCCCAGTGGCCGTCGGCCCGGTCGGCGCGGGGGTCCCAGTGGGCAGGGTTCTCGGCGACGTAGCGGCGGAGGGCGTCGGCCTCGCGGTCCGTGCGGACGACGCGGTCGTGGAAGCTCCGTTGCCAGACGGGCCCCATCTCGCGGCCGGCCACTGCCCAGATCCGCTTCGTAACGACCGACTTGTACTGGCGCATGATGGAGGCCACGGTGCCGGCTTGAATCTGGCTGAACCGCCGGATCGGATCTTCGTTGGTTGCCGCCTTTCCATCCCCGAGGTAGGGGCATACCGCCGGTATGCCCCTACGGTGGTCGTCGCCGGTCGGGTGGCCGTCGCCGGTCGGGTGGCCGTCGCCGGTCGGGTGGCCGTCGCCGGTCGGGTGGCCGTCGCCGGTCGGGTGGCCGTCGCCGGTCGGGTGGTCGTCGCCGGTCGGGTGGTCGTCGCCGGTCGGGTGGTCGTCGCCGGCCGGGTGGCCGTCGCCGGTCGACACGATCCCGAACAGGAGGTGCACGTGGTCCGGCATGATCACGAACGCATCGAGGATGACCGACGGCCGTACGGCGGCGGTCCGCAGCCACTCGTCGCGCGCGATCCGCCCGGCGTGCGACAAGACCGCCTGCCCATCCACGACCGTCCCGAACAAGGGCCGGCGACCGTGTGTGCAGACTGTCACGAAGTACAGGCCCTCCCGGTAGTCGTGGGTCCGAAGGCGAACAGAGCGGCGGCCGTCGGGGCGCACGGCAGGCGGGGTGTGGTCCCCCCTTAGACCGGCGTGCGGCCCCGGCCTAACTCGTCACTGGCAGAGCCCGTCGCTCCAGTCGGCGTGGCCGCGGCCGGGCTGGCAGCGCGTCTGGCGGCCGGCGGCGACCAGCTCCCAGGTGGCGCCGTAGGGCGAGTACGTCGCCCGGATCCGCTCGTCGCGGACCGAGTCGTCGCGGAGGCCCGTCGCCGTCACCAGCGCCACCGCCTCGTACGACGTCTCGGACAGGATCTCGACCTCGACGCGGTCGGCGTCCAGGCGACGGGCCAGCGCCTCGGCCGCCGCGCGCGGCGTCGACGCCGCGTTGTAGTCGCTGAGCAGGTCGTCGGCCGGGGCGAACGGGCCCAAGCCGCCAGCCGCCGCCGGGGCCGACACGGGGCCAGCGGCCACCAGGCGGAGGTCGGCGACGAGCCCGGCGGCCTCGCCCAGCGACACCGGCCGGCAGCCGCCCACGGTGTCGCTCAGGAACAGGACGCCCGTCCCGTCCACGTCGATGATGTCCGAGACGACCGTCCCGATCCCCCAGACCTGGGCGCTCGTCGCGCCGGGGTCGTCGGACGCCTCGTACACGCGGACGGTGCGGCCGAGGTCGGCGATGCGGACCTCGGTGGAGACGAGCGGCCACTCGGGCCCGCCGAGCCCCTCGTTCGTCCCGCTCACCTCGAAGCACGCCCCGTCGGCGCGCTCGTAGCCGAGGGCGTAGCGGGCGGTCGGCCCGTTCGCCTCCGCCTCGAACCGCACCAGCTCGAACGTCCCGACGTAGCCGGGGACGAGGGCCGGGATGCCGAGCCCGCTGATGGCCGCGCGCTGGTCGGCGTCGAGGCCGCTCGTGTCCGGCGCGGGGTCGGAGGGGGCCGCCAGGTCGGGCGGCGCGGCGCAGGCGGAGAGGACGAGGAGGGCGGCGAGCAGGCGCATGGCATCGGGTGGGGGGCCCAGATCTACGCCCGACGCGGCCCGAGGTGCCTAGACTCGCGTCGCCGTCGCCTGCCGGAAGGCGCGGACGTTCTCGGCCACGTCGCCGCGGAAGACGGCGCTGCCGGCCACGATCACGTCGGCGCCCGCGTCGACGACCGCGCGGACGTTGTCGGGCGTGACGCCGCCGTCGACCTCGATCACGGCTCGGCTGCCCGCTCGCGCCAGCAGCGCCCGGCACCGGCGGACCTTGTCGACCGAGCCCTCGATGAACGTCTGGCCCCCGAAGCCGGGGTTGACGGACATGATCAGGACGAGGTCGAGGTCGGGCGCGATCTCCTCCAGCGTCCCGAGCGGCGTGGCCGGGTTGAGCGCGACGCCGGCCCGGCACCCAAGCGCCGCGATGGCCTGGACGGTCCGGTGGAGGTGCGGGCACGCCTCCTGGTGGACCGTGATCGTGGCCGCGCCCGCGTCGGCGAAGTCCTCGAGGTAGCGGTCCGGGTCCTCGATCATCAGGTGGACGTCGAGCGGCACGCCGAACTCGTCGGCCAGCGACCGGAGCCCGCGCATCACCGGCGCGCCGAACGAGAGGTTGGGCACAAAGTGGCCGTCCATCACGTCGATGTGGAGCCAGTCCGCCCCGGCGTCGAGGGCCTGGCGGGCGTGGCCGGCGAGGCGGCCGAAGTCGGCGGCCAGGACGGAGGGGGCGAGGGTCATGCGGCGGCGTGGGAGGGCGGCCGAAGCTACCGAGACGACCGGGCGCGCCACCGGAGCAGGCCGCCGCCCGCGCCCGCCAGCGCCACGGCCACCGACTGGAACAGCGGCACCGCCAGCGCGACCGACCCGCTCCGCGGGCCCGGCGCCACCACGGTCGCCATCACGTACAGCCCGACGGCGAAGAACACGGCCAGCACCAGCCCGCCCAGCACGACGGCCTCGGCGGCGACCACGCCCGACACCCACCGCGCCAGCGCCACGAACGCGACGTAGGGCAGCAGCGCGATCATCACGACGGCGGCCACCGACTGCCACGGCCGCTCGCCGGCGGTCGCGAACACCACGGCGACGGTGACCACGACGGCGCCGGTCGCGACAAACCGGGTCAGGCGCGCGAGGTCGCCGGGTCGAGAAAAGGAGGGCGCGGGCACGCCGGAAGCTACCCGCCCCAGGGCGACGCGGGCGCGCGCCATACGTCCTCGTCAGCCGGCCAACGGCGACTGGCCGCACTCGGTGCAGCGGTAGGTCCCGCGGAGCACGTTGACGTGCCACGGCGTGGTGCGGTCGCAGTGGGGGCAGGCGCCCCAGTACGAGGCGTGGCGGATCTGGGCGGCGGCGAACAGACCGTCGAACAAGGTGGGGAGGCGGAAGCGGAAGGTCATGGCAGTCGGGGGAGATGGAGCAGGACCAACGGCTAGATCGACTGGCCGTTGGCATTTCTCCACTCCGAAAGCGCTTGCGCCACACAGGCTTAACAACGAAGCGCTTCCCGAACCGCTTCCGTCCTACAGAGCCCGCCCAGGCCTTCGAGCGCCCTCCACGCCCCGACCACCCAGCCTCCACCCGACGCGCACGGGCCCGCCATGCGGCGGCACCGGGAGCTCCGGGGCCGACGGGCGAACGGGAGCGGCCGTCCCCCGCGCGCCTCGCGGCGGCCGGTCACCGGCGCACGGTCAGGACGGGATGAGCCCTTGCTGGCGGGCGTAGGCGAACACGCCGCCCGCCTCCAGGATGGCGGCCACGTCGCCCAACGGCTGGAGCGCCCAGCTCTCGCCCGTCGTCACGTTGGTGAACGTGCCCGCCCGGGTGTCGATCTCCACCTCGTCGCCGGTGCGGACGTGCGGCACCAGCGGCTCGGGCGTCTCGAACGGCGCCAGGAACCCGCCGTCGACGGCGTTGCGGTAGAAGATGCGGGCGTAGCTCTCGGCCACGACGGCCTCGATGCCGGCCTCGCGCAGCGCGAACGGCGCGTGCTCGCGGCTCGACCCGCACCCGAAGTTGCCGCCCCCGACGATGACCGTGTAGGCACTCCGGTGCTCGCCCTCGGCCACGAACGGGACGTCGCCGTCGGGCAACCCCGCCTGCCCCGGCGGTACCGACGACAGCGCGTACCGGCCGTAGAGCGTCCGCTCCTCCGGGTCGGTCAGGCTGTAGACCAGGTGCTGCGCCGGGATGATCTGGTCCGTGTCGACGTGGTCGCCCAGGACATAGGCGAGGCCGCGGATGAGAGACTTCATGGTTCAGGGTTCGGGGTTCAAGGTTCGCTCCGGTGTGGGCCCTTGCGAACCCTGAACCCCGAACCCTGAACGACTCAGGCGACGAGGACGTCGCGCGGGTCGGTGATGACGCCGGCCAGCGCCGAGGCGGCGGTCGTCAGCGCCGAGGCGAGGTAGACGGCCGACTGCTTCGAGCCCATCCGTCCGGGGTAGTTGCGGTTCGTCGTCGAGATGACGACCTCGTCGCCGTGCGTCCGCCCGAACGTGTCGACGGGGCCGCCGAGGCAGGCGGCGCAGGACGAGAGGCCGATCTGGGCGCCCGCGTTCTCGAAGATGGACGCCAGCGTCTCGCCGTCGACCGTCTCCGTCCACAGCGCCTTGCGGACGTCGGTCGTCGCCGGGACGACGTAGGTGTCGATGCTCACCTCGTGGCCCTTCAGGATGCGGGCCGCGGCGACGAAGTCCTCCAGCTTGCCGCCGGTGCAACTCCCGATGTAGGCCCGGTCCAGCGTGGTGCCGGCCACCTCCGAGACGGGCGCCTTGTTGTCCGGCGCGTGCGGCTTGGCGACGACCGGCTCCATCGTGGCCACGTCGTAGACGCGCTCGGAGTGGTAGCGGGCGTCGGGCGACGAGTAGACCGGCGAGAAGGCGCGGTCGGTGCGGGCGCGCGTGTAGTCCATCGTCTGGTCGTCCGGCTGGATGATCCCGTTTTTGCCGCCGGCCTCGATAGCCATGTTGCACAGCGTCATCCGCTCTTCGACCGACAGGTCGTAGACCGCGTGGCCGTCGAACTCCATCGCCCGGTACGTCGCCCCGTCGGTTCCGATGTCGCCGATGACGGCCAGGATCAGGTCCTTGGCCATGAGGTAGGGCGGCAGCTCGCCCTCGAACACGAACCGCATCGACTCCGGCACCCGGACCCAGATCTTGCCGGTCCCCATGATGAGCGCCGCGTCGGTGTTGCCGATGCCCGTGGAAAAGAGGCCGAAGGCGCCCGACGTGCAGGTGTGGCTGTCGGTCCCGAAGAGCGTCGTGCCGGGCCGGTTGAAGCCCTCCTCGGCCAGCGCCATGTGGCAGACGCCCTTGTAGCGGTCGCCGCCGACGTCGTAGTAGTGAGGCAGGTCCTGCTCGGCGGCGAAGGCGCGCAGGATCTCGATGTTGCGGTGCGCGTGCTGGTCGGCCGTAAAGATGTAGTGGTCGGGGATGATCGCCAGTCCCTCTGGATCCCACACCCGGGCGTCGCGGCCGAACTCGCGCTGGAAGATCTCGATGGTCGGCGGCCCGCAGACGTCGTGCGTCATCAACGTGTCGACGTCGATCCAGACGGTCTCGCCTGGGGACACGCGCTCCCGCCCGGCGTGGCCAGCGAGAATGGCTTCGGTGATGGTCATCGGCGAGTTCAGGGTTCGGAGTTCAGAGTTCACCGACGGAGAATCTAGGGTGCGACGATGCAAGCCCTACAGCCCTGTCATCCTGAGCGGAGCGAAGGATCTCAGCACAAAGTCCAAGTCCATCGCCACCGTGCCCTACGACTTGAGGGGCCGGCGTTGAGATCCTTCGCTCCGCTCAGGATGACACACACGAGATCAGAGTGCCGGCTGGACGGCGGCGGCTTCGGTGGCGGAGCCCGTGGCGAGCGGGGCCGAGCCATCGCCCTCGGTGGCCTTCGGCTTGAGCCAGCCCATCATCCCCCGCAGCTTCGTGCCGACCGTCTCGATGGGGTGCGCCTCCGACGCCGCCCGCATGGCCGCCAGCTTCGTCCCGCCGTTCGCTTGGTCGGCGATGAACTCGCGCGCGAAGGCGCCGGACTGGACCTCGGCGAGCACCTTCTTCATCTCGACCTTGACCGCGTCCGTGATCACCCGGTTGCCGATGGCGTGGCCGCCGTACTCGGCCGTGTCGCTCACCGAGTGGTTCATCCGCGCCAGCCCGCCCTCGTAGTACAGGTCGACGATGAGCTTGAGCTCGTGCAGGCACTCGAAGTAGGCCAGCTCCTCGGGGTAGCCCGCCTCAACGAGGGTCTCGAAGCCGGCCTTGATGAGCGCCTCGGAGCCGCCGCACAGCACGGCCTGCTCGCCGAACAGGTCGGTCTCGGTCTCGTCCTTGAACGTCGTCTCGATGACGCCCGCGTGCGTCCCGCCGATGGCGTCGGCGTAGCTCAGCGCCAGATCGAGCGCGCCGCCCGTCGCGTCCTGGTGGACGGCGACCAGGCACGGCACGCCGCCGCCCTCGGTGTACACGCGTCGCACCAGGTGGCCCGGCGACTTCGGCGCCACCAAAAAGACGTCGACGCCCTCGGGCGGCGCGACCTGGTCGTAGTGGACGCTGAACCCGTGGCCGACCGCCAGCGCCTTGCCCGCCGTCAGGTGCTCCTTAATCGACTCCTCGTAGACGGCCTTGTGGTGCTGGTCGGGCACCAGCAGCATGATCACGTCACCCCGCTCGGCCGCCTCCGCTGGCGACACGACGGTCAGCCCCTCGGACTTCGCCTCCCAGGCCGACGCCGAGCCGGGCCGGAGCCCGACGACGACGGTCACACCGCTGTCGCGCAAGTTGAGCGCGTGGGCGTGGCCCTGGCTGCCGTAGCCGATCACGGCGACGGTCTTGGAGCGGATGACGGCGGGATCGGCTTGGTAGTGGACGGTCATGGGATTCGGTGGTTCAGGGTTGGCTTCGCCTTCGCTGCGCGGTCAGGGTTCGCAGGGTGTGGGCCCTTGCGAACCCTGAACCTCGACCCCTGAACCTCACAGCGACAGGTGCCGCTGGCGGTGAAGGGCGAGGCGGCCCGAGCGGGCGACCTCCAAGAGGCCGTGCTCGCTGACGACTTCGATGAAGGCGTCGACCTCGGAGGCCTCGCCGGTCAGCTCGACCGTCACGGCCTCGCGGTCGGCGTGGACGACCGCGGCGCCCAGGCCGCGGACCAGCTCGAGCAGGCCGGAGCGCTCGGCGGCTCCGGCTGCCAGCTTGGCCAGGCACAACTCGCGCTCGACGACCGGCTCGCCGGGCACGAACTCGTCGAGCGCCAGCACGTCGAGGAGCTGGCGCACCAGCCGGACCGCCTGCCGGACCTGCCGCCGCGTCCCCGTCGTGACGACGGTCAGCCGCGAGACGGTCGCGTCGTCGGTGGGGCCGACGGAGACGCTGTCGAGGTTGAGGTTCCGCGCCGAGAACAGGTTGACGACGCGGTTGAGCGCGCCGGCGTGGTTCTCGATCAGGATCGACAGGACGTGCGTCTGCGGGGCCTCGGGCGCGTCGTGGAGGACGGTCTCGCCGTTGGCGCGCTTGCGCAAGAGCTGCTGTTGCGTAAAGGGGGGCATGGGCTTAGGCGTCCTCGCCGGGCCACCGGCGCAGGATCATGTCGTCGGTGGCCGCGCCGGCCGGCACCATGGGGAAGACGAGCTCTTCGTGGGGGACGACGAACTCGATCAGGGCCGGGCGGTCGGTGACGGCCCAGGCCGCCTCGATGGCGGCGTCGGCCTCGGCGGGCGTCGTCGCGCGGAAGGCGGCGCAGCCGAACGCCTGGGCGAGGGCCACGAAGTCGGGGTTCGTGTCGGCCAGGTCGGTGTGGCTGTAGCGCTCGGCGTGGAACAGCTCCTGCCACTGGCGGACCATCCCCAGCCGGCTGTTGTTGATCACGGCCACCTTGATCGGCAGCCCCAGCGCCCGCGCCACGCCCAGCTCCTGCATGTTCATCAGGAAGCCGCCGTCGCCGCTGATCGAGACGACCGTCGCGTCGGTGTCGCGCAGGCCGAGCGCGGCGCCGAGCGCGGCCGGGAAGCCGAAGCCCATCGTCCCGAGCCCGCCCGACGTGATGTGGCTCCGGGTCCGCCCGAAGCCGAAGTGTTGGGCCGCCCACATCTGGTGCTGGCCGACGTCGGTCGTGAGCACGCCCCGGTCGCCGGCCCGCTCGCCCAGCTTGCGGATGGCCTCGACGGCCCCGAGCGGCCCGTCGGGGTCGCCGGGCGGCGTCCGCATCTCGGGCTCCGCCATCTCTCGCCACGCGTCGATCCGGTCGAGCCAGGCGTCGGTGTCCTTCGGCTCCAGGCGAGGGGCGATCTGGCCCAGGACCGTCGCCACGTCGCCCAGGATGGCGCAGTCGGCGTAGACGTTCTTCGAGACGCACGACGGGTCGATCTCGATGTGGATCACCTCGGCGTGCGGGGCCCACGCCTCGAGCTGGCCCGTCACGCGGTCGTCGAACCGGGCGCCGACGGCGACGAGCAGGTCGCAATTCTGAACGGCCATGTTGGCCCAGTACGTCCCGTGCATCCCCAACATGCCGAGCGCCAAGGGGTCGGACTCGGGGAAGGCGCCGAGCCCGTGGAGCGTCGTCGTGACCGGGATCCGGGTGTGGCGAGCCAGGTCCGTCAGCGCCTCGGTCGCGTTCGCCGAGATCGTCCCCCCGCCGACGTAGAACAGCGGTCGCTGGGCGTCGCGGATCATGCCCGCCGCGCGCTCGATCTTCTCCGCCGGGCCCGCCGTCGGGACGTCGTAGCCGCGCAACTCGACCGAGTCCGGGTACTCGAACGGCGCCTCGTCCACCAGGACGTCCTTGGGGAGGTCGACGACGACCGGCCCCGGGCGGCCCGTCCGCGCGATGTGGTAGGCCGCCTTGATGGTCGGCGCCAGGTCGGCCGCGGAGCGGACTTGGAAGCTGTGCTTCGTGATCGACCGCGTGATCCCCATCGTGTCGACCTCCTGGAACGCGTCGCCGCCGATGAGTGGGACCGACACCTGGCCCGTGAACACGACCAAGGGGACCGAGTCGAGGATCGCGTCGGCGATGCCGGTGACCGTGTTGGTGGCGCCGGGCCCGCTCGTGACCAGGACCGTCCCCACCTTGCCGGTCGCCTTGGCGTAGCCCTCGGCCGCGTGCGTCCCCGCCTGCTCGTGGCGGACGAGCACGTGCTGGAACGACGGCTGGAGCCGCGCCAGCGCGTCGTAGATCTTGATGATGGCGCCGCCGGGGTGGCCGAACACGACCTCAACGCCCTCGGCTTCGAGGCTCCGGACGAAAATGTCGGCGCCGGTCAGGACGGGCGCGTGGGCGTCGGGCGCCCTAGCCGGCGTCGGCGTGGCGCGGTGGGCGGGCGCGGGGAGGGTGGCAGTCGTCATGGGGTGCGGGCGGCGCGCGCCTGCGGGGAGGGTTCTTGAGGCATGGCGGGACGTCCCGCTGGGGGACCCCCCGGTCGTCCGCCCCTCGCTTCGCTCAACGGGCGGACGACCTGTCCCCCTTGAAGGGGGACAGCCGGATCGTGCCTGAGCGCAGCGATGCGCGAGTCGGCGGGGGGTCCGGGCGAGCGGGTCACGAGCCGAGCGGTTCGAGGGCGGCCGTCGCCCCGTCGCCCGCGAGCGCGGGGGCGAGGTCGGGCAACCGAAGGACGGCGCCGTCGGAAGCCGACGTCACGAAGTGGACGTAGCGGCCGAGCCAGCCGCTCCGGATCTTGGGCACGAACGCCGGCCGGGCCGCCAGCCGTCGCGCGATCTCGGCGTCGTCGACCAACAGGTCCATGGTGCCCGCCGGCACGTCGATGCGGATCCGGTCGCCGGGCTCGACGGCGCCGATCGGCCCGCCGCTCGCGGCCTCGGGCGAGGCGTGGCCGATGGCGAGCCCGCGCGTGGCGCCCGAGAACCGGCCGTCGGTGATCATGGCGACGCGGTCGTCCAGGCCCATGCCGACGAGCGCAGACGTCGGCCCCAACATCTCGGGCATCCCCGGCCCGCCCTTCGGCCCCTCCGTCCGGATTACGACGACCTCGCCCGGAACCACCTCCCCGCCCAGGATCCCGTCGATGGCTTGCTCTTGGGACTCGAAGATCCGGGCCGGCCCCTCGAACGTCAGCATCTCGTCGCGGACGGCGCCGCTCTTGACGATGGCGCCTTGGGGCGCCAGGTTGCCGAACAACACCGACAGGCCACCGGTCGGGCGGAACGCCTTCGCAGCCGGGCGGATGATGTCGGGGTTGTGGTTGGTGGCCGCGTCGAGGGTGTCGCGCAGCGGGCCGGCGACGGTCGGCCGGTCGGGGTGGAGCAGGCCGACGGCGTCGAGCTCCTTCAACAACGCCGGGACGCCGCCCGCGGCCTCGACATCCTCCATGTGGACGTCCGGGACGGACGGCGACACCTTGCACAGGTAGGGCGTCCGCGCCGAGACCTCGGCGATCCGGTTCAGGTCGTACGGGACCTCGGCCTCGCGCGCCATCGCCAACAGGTGCAAGACCGTGTTCGTCGATCCGCCCATCGCCATGTCGAGCGCAAAGGCGTCGTCGAGGGCGTCGGCCGTGACGATGTCGCGGGGCTTCAGATCCTCGGCCACCAGCTCCACGATGCGCCGGGCGGCGCTCCGGGCCAGCTCGCGGCGGCGCGGGTCGGTCGCCAGGATCGACCCGTTGTACGGGAGCGCCAGCCCGACGACCTCCATCAGGCAGTTCATCGAGTTGGCCGTGAACATGCCCGAGCACGAGCCGCACGTGGGGCACGCGAGCGACTCGATCTCCAAGAGCTGGGCGTCGTCGATCTCGCCCGTCTGGTGGCGGCCGACGCCCTCGAACACGGTCGACAGGTCGATGGCGTCGCCGTTCGGCAGCCGGCCCGCCGCCATCGGCCCGCCCGACACGAACACGACGGGCAGGTTGATGCGGAGCGCGCCCATCAGCATCCCCGGCACGATCTTGTCGCAGTTGGGGATGCACACCAGCCCGTCCAAGCAGTGGGCCTGGGCGACGGTCTCGACCGAGTCGGCGATCAACTCGCGCGAGGGCAGCGAGTAGCGCATGCCGAGGTGGCCCATCGCGATCCCGTCGTCGACCCCGATCGTGTTGAACTCGAACGGGACGCCGCCGGCGGCGCGGACGGCGTGCTTGACCACCTTCCCGAACGACTGCAAGTGGACGTGGCCCGGGATGAGGTCGATGTACGAGTTGCAGACGCCGATGAACGGCTTGTCGAAGTCGGCGTCGGACTCGATCTGGCCGGTCGCGCGGAGCAGGCTCCGGTGCGGGGCCCGCTCGAATCCGGCTTTGACGGTGTCGCTTCTCATGGGAGGGATGCGGGATGGAGGGATGAGAGAGGGATGCGGGGCTCGGGACGGACGCTCTGCGCATGCCGCATCCCGTATCCCTCCATCCCCCTCCCCGCTACGCCGGGTCGAACGACGCCATGATGCCGTCGGCGACGACCTGGCCTTCCTGGTGGTCGTCCTCGTCGAGCCCGTTGAGGGCGGCGACGTAGGCCTCGGCCGAGGCGCGCAGGATGTCGGTGCCGGCGGCCTTGCCCTGGGCCAGCGCCGGCCCGTCCGAGACGACGACGAGCGCCTCGCCCTGGGCGTCGGCCGCCCGGGTGAGCGCGCGGATCGAGTACGTCTCGAGCTGGTGGCTCCGGCCGGCGGCCCCGTCGATGGCCCGGTAGATGGCGTCGACGGGCCCGTCGCCCGAGGCCGTCTCGACGCGGAGCGTCCCGGTCTCGGCCTCCAAGAGCGTGACCTCGGCTCGGGGCCGCTCGTCGGTCCCCGTCGAGACGTGCAGGCCGACGAGGGCGAGCCCGCGGGCCGGCGCGTCGGCGGCGGCGTCCATGATCCGGCGGAGGTCGGCGTCGTAGACCTCGCGCTTCTGGTCGGCCAGGGCCACGAACCGAGCGTAGACGGCCTCGCGGTCGGCCTCGGCCACGTCGAGGCCCAGCCGCGCCATCCGGGCGAACAGGCCCGCGCGCCCGCTGTGGCGGCCGAGCCGGATGCCCTGGGCGTCGGCGCCGACGTCCTCGGCCCGCATGATCTCGTACGTCGCCCGGTCCTTGAGCACGCCGTGCTGGTGGATGCCGGCCTCGTGGGCGAACGCGTTCGCCCCGACGACGGCCTTGTTGGGCGGCAGCGCGAACCCGGTCACGACCGAAACCAGGCGGCTGACCTCACCCAACCGCGTCGCGTCGAGCCCGTGCGTGACGCCGTAGTGGTCCTGGCGGACACGGAGCGCCATCGCAATCTCTTCGAGCGACGCGTTGCCGGCCCGCTCGCCGATCCCGTTGACGGTCACCTCGACCTGCCGCGCGCCGGCCTCGACGCCCGCGAGCGTGTTGGCCACGGCCAGCCCCAGGTCGTCGTGGCAGTGCGTCGAGAGCACGACGCCGTCCAGGTCGCAGCAGTCGGCGACGACGCGGAACAGGGCGCCGTAGTCGGCCGGGGTGCAGTAGCCGGTCGTGTCGGGGATGTTGATGGTCGTGGCCCCGGCCTCGACGGCGGCGGCCACGACGTCGCACAGGAAGCCGTGGTCGGTCCGCCCGGCGTCCTCGGCGCTGAACTCGACGTCGGCGGTGTGGGCCCGGGCCTGCTCGACGGCCTCGGTCGCCATCCTGAGGACGCTCGCGCGGCGCTCGGCGAGGGTCGCCCCGAAGCGCGTGCCGCTGAACTTGGCCGCGATGTGGATGTCGCTCGTGGCGATGAACGTGTGGATCCGCGTGTGGGGCCCGTCGCCGAGGGCCTCGGCGGCGGCGCGGAGGTCGGCCTCGTGGGCGCGGCCGAGCGCGCACACGACGGGGCCCGCGCCGCCCAACGCGTCGACGATGGCGCGGACGGCCTCGGCCTGCTGCGGCGACGAGACCGGGAAGCCGGCCTCGATCACGTCGACGCCCATCTCGGCCAGCAGCCGGGCGACCCGGAGCTTGGCCGGCAGTGTCATCGCGGCGCCCGGCGACTGCTCGCCGTCGCGCAAGGTGGTGTCGAACAGGACGACCCGGTCGGTGGAAGCAGACATGACGAACTAGGTGAGGGTGAGAAGAGCGATCCCGTCGGCCACGGCGGCGCCGACGTCGGTGGTGGTGGCCGTCCCGCCCAGGTCGGCCGTGTGGGGCCCGTCGGCGACGACGGCGTTGACGGACTGGCGGACGGCGTCGGCCGCGTCGGCTTGGCCGAGCGCGTCGAGCAGCATGGCCGCGCTCAAGATGGCGGCGAGCGGGTTGGCGGCGTCCTGGCCGGCGAGGTCGGGCGCGCTGCCGTGGACGGGCTCGAACAGGCCGGTCCGCCCGCCCAGGCTGGCGGAGGGGAGGAGGCCCAGCGTGCCCGGCAGCGTCGCGGCGAGGTCCGAGAGCACGTCGCCGAACAGGTTGCCCGTCACGACGACGTCGAACCGGCGCGGGTCGCAGACGACCTCCATCGCGGCGTGGTCCACGTACAAGTGTTCGAGCGCGACGTCCGGATACTCGTCTGCCCCGACGCGCGCGACCACGTCTCGCCACAGGGCCGACGACGCCAACACGTTGGCCTTGTCGACCGACGTTACGCGCCCGTCGCGCTTCCGGGCCCAGTCGAACGCCACGCGGGCGATCCGCTCGACCTCGACGACCGAGTAGCGCATCGTGTCGAACGCCTCGGTCGCCGTCCGCTCGCGGGGCAGGCCGAAGTAGATGCCACCGGTCAGCTCGCGGACGATCAGGAGGTCGGTGCCGGCCACGCGCTCGGGCCGGAGCGGCGACCGTCGGGCGAGCGCGTCCGACACCACGACGGGGCGGAGGTTGGCGAACGCGCCGAGCCGAGCGCGCAGGCGGAGCAGCCCGCGCTCGGGGCGGAGGTCGGGGGCCACGTCGTCCCAAGCCGGCCCGCCGACGGCGCCCAGGAACACGGCGTCCGCGTCGAGGCAGGCGTCGAGCGTGGCGCGCGGGAGCGGGTCTCCGTCCGCTTCGATGCCGGCCCCGCCGGCGGCGTGCTCGCTCGTCGTGAGTCCGAACCCGAACGCGTCGGCCGCCGCATCCAGCACGCGCGTCGCCTGGCGCGTGACCTCGGGACCGATGCCGTCGCCCGGGAGCAGGGCGAGCGCGTAGGAACGAGTCATCGGCGGGGCTCGGGCTGTGACCAACCCAGGAGCATGCGACGAATCAGCGAGCTTCGAGCCGGTCAGGTGAGTCAGCCTCCTACGAGGAGGCCGATAAGGAAGACCGGGACGAGGAGAACCGTGCGAACCCAGCTCGCCAGCGGGGCGAGGACGTCGTCGAGACGGGGAGCGGGAGCGGTCACGCGGGGGCGCCTCGCAGAGGGGGCGCGTCAGGAGAGCGCACATGGTAGCCGACCGTCGACCTCATGTCAAAGATTTGTGAAGACCGGAAGCCCTTCCAATTTGTGAAGAATGAATTGGGAGTGCGGCCGAGGCTGGGAACGACGCCGCGGAGCCAGACGGTGGGGCTACTGCGGCCCAGCCGGTCCGTAGACCGTGGTGTGCATGCCGGCGATCCGCCACCGGCCCCCCGCCTTTTCCATCAACCGGGACTCCCGCTTCCGCCCCTGGTCGGCGTCGTCCTGCTCGTAGCTCACCCACGCGCCGTCCCCGTAGAGGCGGACGTCGGCGTCCGCCACCGGCGGGGGCACCGGCTCCGGCTCGGGGTGGTCCTCGAGGTACGTCCTGACGAAGGCGTCGACCTCGTCCCAGCCTCTCGTCTCGGAGCCGGTGCCGTCGGCCACGTTCACGTAGGTCTTGGTGACGAAGGGCTCGTGGACCCAGTGGTCCCGCCAGCCCTCGTAGTCGCGGCCGAGGGCGTCCCGCGTCTCGGCGTTGAGGACGTCGAGGATCAGAGCCGCTTCGCGGTCGGCGTCGGCCGTTCCGCCGAGCGTCCCCGCCGCTCGGTCCGTTGGCACGTCGGCGCAGGCGGAGAGGGTGGCCGCGGTGGAGAGGCACAGGACGAGGAGGGCGTGGGGACGCATGGGTCGAGGCTCGTTGTCGTGGTGAGTGCCGCCCACCGCTGGAAGGTGCGGCGGACGGATGGCGTGGCTGAGGATCTGGAGCCGCGTCGACCAGGCGTCACGCGTCCGGACGGCCGGCCGTGCCAAGCGTGTCCCACACCTGCATCCCGGCGAACTCCTCCAGCATGCCGTACGGGTAGTCCGGTAGGCCGGGCGCGCTCGCGTGTCCGAGCTCGGCCAAGTCCTCGTCGGTGAGCGCCAGCGAGATCGACCCGAGCACGTCGGTGAGCTGCGCCGTCGTCCGGGCGCCGAGCAGGACCGACGCGACGCCCGGCCGGGTCAGCAGCCACGCGATGGCGACGTGCGTCATCGGCCGCCCGTGCCGCTCGGCGACGGCCGAGACCGCGTCCAGCACTCGCCAGGTGGCCTCGGTGTTGCGCGTGTCGTAGGCCTCGACGCCGCGGTTCGGGTCCTCGCCCAGCCGGGTCGCGCCGGTCGGCCGTTCGTCGCGGGCGTACTTGCCCGTCAGCCAGCCGCCGCCCAACGGTGACCACGGCGTGACGGCCACGCCCTCCGCCAGTGCGCACGGCAGGACCTCCAACTCGATCGTCCGGTCCAGCAGGTTGTACTGGGGCTGGAGCACCGTCGGGACGACGAACCCGCCGAGCCGGGCCGTCGTCAGGATCTGGGCGAGCTGCCACCCGGTCACGTTCGACCAGCCGACGCTCAGGATCTTGCCCGTCCGGGCCGCGGCGCTCAAGACGTCGAGCGTCTCTTCGACCGGGGTGTCGGGGTCCCAGCCGTGGACGAGGTACAGATCGATCGCGTCGACCCCGAGCCGATCGAGGGACGCGTCGATGGAGCGGACGAGCGAGCGGCGGGACGCCCCGCGCGACCCCGGCGGCGGAGCGAACCGCCCCTTGGTGGCGACCAGCACGTGGTCGAGCCGGCGGTCGGCGAGCCACCGCCCGACGATCCTCTCGGACTCGCCGTTGCTGTAGACGTCGGCGGTGTCGAGGAGCGTCCCGCCGGCCTCGACGAACGCGTCGAGCTGGGCGTGGGCGCCGGCCTCGGGCGTCTCGGCGCCGAAGGTCATGGTGCCGAGGGCGAGGCGGGAGGCCACAGGGCCCCGGGGTCCGAGCTGGGCAGTCGTCATGGGGGGTCGTTGCGGATTGCGGGTGTGTGGAGAGGAGGGCAGGGGGCCGCTCTACCGCGCCCCCAGGCCCGTCACACGACGCGCACGGCGAGCGCTTCGGCGGGGTTGCGAACGAAGATCTGGGCGACCTCGTCCTCCGTGAACCCGTTCGCCCGGAGCGCCGGGACCAGCGAGGTCAGGACCGGGTGAAACGGGGCGAACTCCCCACCGCCCGGCTCGCCGACGGTGTACCAGCCGGCGTCCTGGGAGATGAGCACCCGGTGGAGCAGGCCCGCATCCCTCAACCGGGCCACCCGGCCGACGTAGTCGTCCACGAGGTCCGGCCGGAACCCGTCGAACGAGACCCACGCCCCGAGCCTCGCGGCCCGGAGCGGCTGCGTGGCGTCCCCCTCGTTTTGCGCGTGGATCCAGATCCAGGCGGAGGGGGCCACGCCGGCCGCGTCGAGCCGGGCGATCTGCTCGAACGCCGAGGCCGCGTTGGCGCCCGGCTCAGCTTCGCGCCAGGGGCCGACGTGCGCTCCGATGGCGAGCCCGGTCTCCCGGTGGGTCGCGGCGGCGGCGTCGACCAGCTTCCTCTCGGTCTCGGTGAGCGGCCCGCCGTCGACGCCGATCTTGATCAGGCCGGGGCGGACCCCCGTGTCCCCGATCCCGTCCCGACACTCCCCGATCCACCGCCGCGCGAGATCGTCGGCCGAGTCGCTCCGCACGTAGGGCGGCACGAACCGGCCGTCGGCCGCGGCGTAGTTGCCCGTGACCGTGACGATGTGAAGGCCGCTGGCGTCCGAGAGCCGCTTGAGCAGGACCGGGTTTCGGCCGAGGTGGGTCGCCGTGGCGTCTACGAGGGACCGGCAGCCCAGGTCTCGGATCCGTGACAGGTGCGGCAGGACGACGGCGACGGCCTCTTCCACGTCGAGGAGGAGGGGCGCGCTTAGCTGTTCCTCATGGGGCCGGAGGTCGGCGGACAGGTGCTCGTGCGTGAGCGTCAGGCCCAGCGCGCTGGCGTCGATGGGCCCGTCGACCGTGACGATCTGCCCGTGCCCCCTCGTCGGTCCGGCGCCGAGGGCCCCGCATCCGGGCAAGCCCACCCCTGCGGACGAGACCGCGACCGTCTGGAGGAACGTTCTGCGGTCCATGGCTAGAGTCGTCGTGGCGTGAGGCGAGCCGAGAGGGACGACGAGGCCCAAGCGGCACGCGCGGTAGAACCCGGAGGGTAGCAGACGACGGGCGAGGGCGCCTTGACCTACGTCAACCGGGCGCCGATCCATCGAGCGAGCCCCGCGCACGGATGCGGCTGAGCGTGCTCGGGTCGATGCCCAAGAACGACGCGACGTGCTTGAGCGGGATCTGCTCGACGAACGCCGGCCGGAGCCGGACGAGCCGGCCGTACCGCGCGGGCGCCGGGTCGTGGAGCTGGGAGAGCAGGTGGCCCTTGAGGTCCGTCAGGATGTGCTCGGCCACGCGCCGCGCCCACCGCTCGACGGCCGGCCGCGTCGCGCACAGCGACTCGAGGTCGGCGTGGGAGAGCGCCCACACCTCGGCGTCGGCGACGGCTTGGACGAACTCGACGGTCGGGACGCGCTCGTAGAAGCTGAGCACCTCGGTCGTGACCATGCCCGGCGTCGTGAGCCAGCCCGTCCGCTCGTCGCCGTCGGGCGTGACGGTGTAGGTGCGGAGGGCGCCGGCGGCCAGGACGCCGAGGTAGTCGCAGTGGTCGCCCTCGCGCAACAGGAACGCCCCGCGCGCGACCTCGCGCACGCGGAGCCGCTCCGCCATCGCCTGCCAGTCGGCGTCCGGCAGCGGCGAGACGGCCTCGACCGCCGCACGGACGTCGGCGCTCACGCCATCACGCGGCGGGCCGCCTCGACGACGGCGTCGACCGTGAGCCCGAGCGACTCGTAGGCGGCCTCGCCCGGCGCGCTCTCGCCGAACCGGTCGAGCCCGATCGTCTCGCCGTCGAGCCCGACCACGCGGCCCCAGCCGAACGTGCTCGCGGCCTCGATCGACACGCGCGCCCGGACCGACGGCGGCAGTACGGACTCGCGGTAGGCGTCGTCCTGCTTGAAGAACAGCCGGTCGCACGGCATCGACACGACGCGGACGCCGTCGCCGAGTTGCTTCTTGGCCGCCATCGCCAGGCCCACCTCGGAGCCGGTCGCGATCAGGATGAGCTCGGGCTCGCCGTCCGAGTCCGACAGGACGTAGGCGCCTCGGGCCACGCCCTCGGTGGCCAGGTCCGCGGTCTCGGCCATCGTCGGGAGGTTCTGGCGGCTGAGCGCGAGCGCGGTCGGCGCGTCGGTCGTCTCGAGCGCGACGCGCCAAGCGGCGGCCGTCTCGTTCGCGTCGGCCGGGCGGATGACGTGGAGCCCGGGGATTGCCCGGAGCCCGGCGAGCTGCTCGATGGGCTGGTGCGTCGGCCCGTCCTCGCCCAGACCGACCGAGTCGTGCGTGAACACGTGGACCACGGGCGCGTGCATCAGCGAGCCCAGCCGGATGGCGGCCTTGCCGTAGTCGCTGAAGATCAGGAACGTGCCGCCGTAGGGGCGGACGCCGCCGTGCAGCGCGAGCCCGTTCATGATCGACGCCATCCCGTGCTCGCGGACGCCGTAGTGGACGTAGCGCGCGGCCGGCGAGTCGTCCTGCATGTTCTCCATGCCCGCCGCCTTCGTCTTGTTGGACGGCGTCAGGTCGGCCGAGCCACCGATCAACTCGGGCAGGACGGGCGCGAGCGCGTCTAAAATCTTGCCGCTGGCGGCGCGGCTCGCCATCCCCTTGGCGTCGGGCTCGAACGTGGGGAGGGCGTCGGCCCAGTTTTTGGGAAGGTCGCCTGCCAAGCGGCGGCGGAGCTCGGCGGCTCGGTCGGGCTCGGCGTCGGCGTAGGCCGTCATGCGGCCCTCCCACTCGCAGTGCTCCTGGGACCCGCGGAAGGCCTGCTCCTCCAACAACGTCGTGGCGCCGTCGGGGATGGCGAACGGCTCGAGGGGCAGGCCGAGGTTCTTCTTGGTCGCCTCGACCTCGTCGGCGCCGAGCGCGTCCGAGTGGATGTCGTGGGTGCCGGCGTGGGCCGGCGACCCGTAGCCGATGGTCGTCCGGCAGGCGATCAGGCTGGGCCGGTCGGTCTCGTCGCGGGCGGCCTCGATGGCCGCGGCGACGGCGTCGTTGTCGTGCCCGTCGACCTCGCGGACGACGTGCCAGCCCAGCGCTTCGTAGCGGCCGGCCCGGTCCTCGGTGAACGCGAGGTCGGTCGACCCGTCGATCTGGACGAAGTTGTCGTCGTAGAGGACGACCAATTTGCCCAGCCCCTGGTGGCCGGCGAACGAGCTGGCCTCGTTCGAGACGCCCTCCTGCAAGTCCCCGTCCGACGCGATCACGTAGGTGTAGTGGTCGACGACCGTGTGCTCGTCGGTGTTGAACTGGGCCGCCAGCGTCCGCTCGGCGAGCGCCAACCCGACGGCCGTCGCGATGCCCTGGCCGAGCGGCCCCGTCGTGACCTCGACGCCCGGCGTGTGGGTGACCTCGGGGTGGCCGGGCGTTTTGGACCCGAGCTGGCGGAACTGCTTGAGCTCGTCCAGCGGCAGGTCGTAGCCGCTGAGGTGGAGCAGGCTGTAGATCAGCATCGACCCGTGGCCGGCCGAGAGCACGAACCGGTCGCGGTCGGCCCAGCGTGGATCCTTCGGGTTGAAGGTGAGGAAGCGCGTCCACAGGACGGTCGCCGCGTCGGCCATGCCCATCGGCAGGCCGGGGTGGCCCGAGTTGGCCTGCTCGACGGCGTCGATGGTGAGGCCGCGGATGGCGTTGGCCGTCAGCGTTTCCAAGCGGGCCGTGTCGTCGGCGGTCCGGTCGGGGGCGGGGTCCTCCATCTCGGAGGTGGGGACGGGCGAGTCGGCCATGGACGAGCGGGGGAGAGGGGGAGGGCCAAGCTACGGGATGGGAGCGGGTTCGATCCCCCGGGGCGTGGCGGATTCGGGCGTCTCGGCGCTCGGGATCGGGCGTGTAACCAACGCGCGGCGTCCGGCGTCTCTCGGCCCCCACCACGCCCCGATGCGCCCGCTCCTCTCGCTCCTCGCCCTCTCGCTGGCCGCCGCGCCGCTCGCGGCCCAGCCGGTCGGGCCGTCCAACACCGAGGGCCTGTTCCTCCAGCTCGCCCTCGACGGCCAGTCGCTGAGCTACGACGAGGACGACTTCGACGACACCGACGACGGCGGCGGCGCCTCGCTCCGCGTCGGCTACGGGGTCTCGCCGGTGGCGACGTTCTACGTCGGCGTCTCCGGCGCCGAGGTCGACGGCCAGACGAACGGGGTCATCAACAACACGTACCGGTTCGGGGCCGGCGAGCTCGGCGCCCGGTTCGCCTTCAACCGCGGGAGCGCGCTCCGGCCCTACCTCGATGTCGCCCTCCGCGGCGTGGCCGCCAGCGACGACGCCTCGGCCCTCGAGTTCCGGGGCGGCGGGATCGCCCTCGGCGGCGGGATCGCCTACTTCGTGAGCCCGACGGTCGCGCTCGACGCCGCGCTCCGGATCGGCGGCGGCCAGTTTACCGAGGTCGACTTCGGCGCGATCTCAGTCGACATCAGCGACGGCGACATCGGGTATGGCGAGGGCCGTCTGTCGGTCGGCCTCACGGCGTACCCGTTCCGCTAGGTCGCCGTCGCCGCGGCCCAGGCCCGCCAGTCGCGGTCGAGCGTGGCCGGGTCGACGCCCTCGGCCCGGAGCGCGTCGACCATCGCCTCGCCGTCCAGCACGCGGTCGACGAGCCGGCCGAACACGCGCGGCCCGTGCGCCCCGGCGAGGTAGCGGACGAGCGACGACGACTGGGCATAGAAGAGGGCCGAGCCCCGGAGCGGTCCGGCGGCCGGTCGGGAGACCGCCACCATGACGGGCCCGCGGCCAGCCCGGTCTCCAGGCGAGCGGCCCAACAGCCCGCTCGCGATGAGCGGGTGGACCCTCGTGAGCAGCGAGTCGACCGGGGGCGCCTGGGCGAGCTGCCGGGCGAGCAGGGCGTCGCGGTCGCGGACGGCGGACGGGATCTCGCAGTAGGTCGCGAACGCCTCGTCCATCCAGTCGGGCAGGGCGGGGACGCCGGAGTAGGTCCGGCTCATGTCGCGCTCGAAGGCGGTCCCCCGCTCGCGCGCGTAGGCGACGAGGAAAAAGTGGCCGGCCTCGTGCGACAGGGGCCGCTGAGACTCTGTCGCCACGACCATCCGGGAGGCGGGCACCAGCGGCCCCGGCTCCACCTCAACGACGACCGCCTCGCCGTCGCGCTCGACCGTCACGGCCGTCGGCCCCTGGGTGCCCCGGGCCCGCCGCCAGTCGTCGAGGCTCGCGACCGGCTCCTCCCCGACGGCGGTGATCCGATCGCCCGCCCGGAACGGCCCAGTCCGACCCGCGGCGACGCCGACCACGCGGACGCCCTCGTCGACTTCGTACAGCATGGCCCCGTCGACCACCTCGGCGTTGGGGGCCGCTGAGGCCAACCCACGCCGAGACCAGAACGGGAGCACGGGCCGGCCGTCGTCGGGCAAGTCCATCTCCGACACGCCGCCGGGGGCGTCGGTGACGACGACCGTGATCGGCGGCGGCGCTTCGCCGAACGCGGTCTCGAACTGGAGCGCGGCGAACGAGACCTCCTCGATGGCCGACTGAAGGTCGTCGGCCGTCGAGGCGTAGATCGTGGCGTACGTCCGGTCGGCGACCAGGAGGCCGTCCGGCTGGGCCGTGGCCGTGGCCGCGAGGAGAACGAAGAGGAGGACGCGCATGGACTAAGGGGCGAAGGTGGAGTCGGGGAAGCGGACGAAGAAGCCCCGCGTGACGGCGGAGTCGGCTCCGGGGAGGGACGGGAGGTCGGAGAGGTCGACGCCGAGCGAGTCGAGCCGGGCGCGGAGGTCGCCGTCGAGCACCTCGACGCGCGCGCCGACGGCCCCGCCCGCGGCCAGCGCCGAGTCGAGGGCGGCCCGGACGGCGGCCTCGTCGGCGCCCCGGAGCCGGCCGAGCGGGACGCCGCCGACGGAGAGCCCGCCGAGGTCGCCTCCGGAGATCGTCGCGACCGAGCCAGACCGGGCGATCCGGGTGTCCGGGTCGAGGCCGTCGAGCCGGGAGCCGGGCAGCACGAGCGCCCGCTGCCCGTCCGGCCCCCGCTCGACGCGCGGGGAGAACCGCTGCCCGGCGAACGCCCGGTCGAGCGCCGCCTGGAGGTCGGCGTCGGACACGCGGGGCGTGGCCTGGACGCCCAGCCACCGGGCCGCCGCGAGACCCAGCGGCTGGCGGACGGCTACGTCGACCGGCGCCGTGCGGACGGTCCGGGCATCGGCACGCCGGGCGGCGTCCTCCGCGCGCCCGGCCGCGTCGGCCGTCGCGACGACGTAGCGGACGACCTCGACGCCGTCGCCCGGGGCGGCGGTCGGGGCGATCTCGGCGCTCAGCCGGTCCACCCCGTCGACGGCGTCGTCGAGGGCCCGGACGAGGGCCCGGCCGTCGGCCGCGGTCGCCTCGACGGCCCAGCCGACGACGGCCTCGGTCTCGACCGGCAGGGCGCACGCGCCGACGAGCGCCGCCAGAGCCACGGCGAACAGGAGCGGACGGGCCGGGCTCGCGCGAGGCGGCGGGGTGGCACGGAGCCAGGCCGCCGTCCGGTCGAACGAGTCCGGGAGGGGCGCGTCGCGGAGCGGGTCGAAGTCGGTGCGCATGGTCAGAGCGAGAGTCGGGTGTGGAGGCCGGGGAGGTCGGCGGCGACGCGGGCGCGCTGGCGGGCCCGGCTCAGGCGCGACTTGACGGCCGACGGGCTCCGGTCGCCCTGGATCGCGGCCACCTCGGCGACGGAGAACCCGCCGACCTCGTAGAGCAGCAGCGCCGCCCGCTCCTTCGGGCCCAACCGCGCGAGCACCGCCAGCAGGTCGGCCCGGTCGCCCGCGTCGGGCTCGTCGGCGAACAGGCCGAGCGCGCCGGCCTCGTCGTCGGTCGGGAGCGGCCACACGCGGCGGACGCGGTGGCGGCGGACGGCCGAGTAGAACGTCCGCGTGAGCACGCGGAAAAACCAGGCCCGGAAGCGGGCGGGGTCGTCGAGGTCGTCGAACCGCTCGAGCGCCCGCAGCAGCGCCGACTGGAACACGTCCTCGGCTTGGGACGGCGACCACCCGGCACAGAGCGCGCGGCACGTGCGGAGCGCGTCGTCGTAGTGCGGGCGGAGGGCGGCGAGGAACGCGTCGGGGTCGGCCATGCGGAGGGAGGGCTCTTCCTCAAGACGCGCGGCTCGCCCTCCCGGTCGCACGGCCGCCGGGCGCCGGCCCGCCGCGTGTGGCCTACTCGTCCCCGACTCCGATCGGCTTCCACATCGGCACGGGCGCGAGCGTCGCGGGGGCCGTGGAGGGCACCGGGAGGGAGAGGGTGACCGTCGTGCCCACGCCCTCCGCGCTCTCGACCGCGATCTCGCCCTCCACCAGGTCGACGAGCCGGCGCGTGAGGGCGAGCCCGAGCCCGCTCCCCTCGTGGCTCCGGTCGTGGCCCTGCGACGCCTGCGTGAAGGCGTCGAACAGCGTCGGGAGGAACGCGGCGGGGATGCCGACGCCGGTGTCGGCCACGCGGACCCGGACGCGGCCGTCGGCCTCCATGACGTCGACCGTGACGCGGCCGGCGGGCGTGAACTTGACCGCGTTCTCGACCACGTGGTGGAGCGCCCGGTGGAGGGCGCCGGCGTCGGTGAGGGCGACGGCCGGCCCGCCGGTCACGGCGAGCCCGAGGCCCCCAGCGTCGGCGAGCGGGCCGAGGCTGGCGGCGACCTCGTCGGCCACGGTCCGGACGTCGACCGGGGTCGCGTCGACGTCGACGGTGCCGGCCTCGAGCTGGGACAGGTCGAGGACGGCGTTGAGCGTGTCGTGGAGCCGGCGGCCGGCCCGGAAGATGGCCGTGGCCCACTCCTGCTGCTCCTCGCCGGCCTCCTCGGTCAGGATCGCGGCGAAGCCCAAGATGGCCGTGAGCGGCGTCCGCAGCTCGTGGCTCATGTTGTCGAGGAAGGCCCCCTTCAGCCGGAGCATGTCCTCGGACCGCCGGCGGGCCTCCCGCTCGGCCTCGAACCGGGCCGCGTCCGTGAGGTCGGTCACCGTCCCGATCAGGCCCGCGCGCGCGCCGCTCTCGTCGAGGCGGCGCTCGGCCTGGATCTCGACGTGGCGAACGCTGCCATCGGCGTGGGCGAACCGGCTCTCGAACCGGACGAACCCCACGTCGCCGGTCATGAGCGGAGCGACCGCGTCGTCGTGGGCGGTGTGGGCGTCGGGGTGGACGAACGCCCGGACGCGGCGGCCCAGCGAGTCGGCCGCGGCGACGCCGGTGATCCCCTCCCACGCCGGGTTGACGAACGTGAGGTGGCCTTGGGCGTCGGTCTCGAGGACGGCGTCGCGGACGGACTCGACGAGCGTCCGGTACTGGGCCTCGCTCTCGCGGAGCGTCGCCTCGGCCCGCCTCCGCTCGGTGATGTCGGTCTCGATGGCCATGTAGCCCGTCAGCGTCCCGTCGTCCTCGACGAGCGGGGTGGCCTCGAGCCGGATCCAGTACGGCGTCCCGTTCTTGTGGACGTTGACGAGCTCGGCCGAGAACGGCGCGTGCGCGCTCGCTTGCCCGCGGAGGAACGCGACCGTCTCGGGGTCGGTGTTGGGTCCCTGGAGCACGTGGCCGGGCTTGCGGCCGCGCAGGTCGTCGAGGGTGTAGCCGCTGATCCGCGTGAACCCCTCGTTGACCCACTCGGTGAGCCCGTCGGCGTCGGTCACGATGACGCCGTTGGTGGTCTTGGCCGCGACCAGGGCGAGGCGGTCGTTGAAGGCCCGGGCCTCGGCGAGCCGACGCTCGGCCCGGTTGACGTCGGTGACGTCCCGGTTGACCGAGAGGAGGGCGGGCCGGCCGTCAAAGTCGACCACCGAGGCGCTGACGCGCAGGTCGACGGACGTCCCGTCGGCCCGGACCTGGACCGTGTCGAACTGGGCGCGGCCCCCCTCGGCGACGAGCCGGGCGGCGACGGCCTCGCCCCGGCTCGTCTCGCGCGAGAACGCCTTCATGCTCGTCCCCACCAGGTCGGCGTGGGCGCGGCCGTAGAGGGCGCACGCGGCGTCGTTGGCGTCGAGGACGACCTCGGTCGCGGGGTCGAGCACGAGCACGGCGTCGGGCGAGCTGTCGAAGAGCGCTCGGGCCTGGGCCTCGGCCCGGGTCCGCCGCTCGACCTCCGCCCGGAGCACGAGCTCGGTCTCGACGGACACCGCCAGCGCGGCCATCGTCTCGACATCGCCCGGCGACCACGCCCGCGGGTTGCCGTCGATGGCGCACAGCGCCCCCAGCGTGGCGCCTTCCGCAACCCGGATGGGCACGCCGAGGTAGGCGCCGATCCCGTACGCCTCGGCGAGGGGGCCGGCGCAGCTCAGGTCCGACCGGCCGGCGTCGGGGACGACGAGGGGCCGGTCGAACACGACGACGTCGCGGCAGTACGAGTGGATGATGGAGCTCTCGGCCGGCACCCAAAGCGCGTCGGAGAACCCCCGTTGGGCCACGACGAACTGGCGCTCCTCCCCGATGATCGAGACGAACGCGGCGGGCACGCCCAAGACCGCCCGGACGAGGGCCGACGCCCGCTCCAGCCCCTCGGCCGGCGCCGTGCCCACGAGGCCCGCGCGCTCGATGGCCGCGAGGCGGGCGGGGTCGGAGAGGACGCGGGCTGTGTGTGAGACCACCGTGGGATGGGAACCAGTCGGGAGGAGTATCCGCAGAACGAGCTCCGACGTTGAGGCTGCCGCGTGAGTTTAGGGCTTCTCCACCTGAGACGGGAGACGGGTCGTTACTGGGGGCTTCCCTCCCGGTCCGGTGGGGCTCGCACCGCACCATCGGCCGGTCCGGCGCGTTGAGGGCCGCGCATCCCGTCGGGGCTCGCCCGCGTAGGGCGCCCGTCTCCGCCCGCTCCCCATGCCCGCCTCGCCCGCTCCCGCCCCGACGACCCACGCCTCGCTCTGGCGGCGCGTGCTGACGTGGCTTTGGACGCACGTCCGCCGAGTCGTCGCGTGGGTCTGGACGAGGCTGAGGGCTGGCAGCGCGCGGGTCTGGACGAACGTCCGCGATGGCGAGCAGTCTCGTGGGAGGCGGGCGTTGTGGGCGGCCGGCGGGCTGGCCGGCGCCGCGGCCGTGGCCGCCGTGGCCGGGACCGTCCTGCTGATCGCGTACGCGCTCGTCCTGTGGCCGTTCACGCCCAGCGTGGCCGACCTGCGCGACGCCCGCGAGGTCGACCCCTCGACCGTCGTCTCGGCCGACGGCGTGACGCTGACGCGGTTCGCCCGCCAGGGGAGGGAGTGGCGCTCGCTCGACGACATCTCGCCCCGCGTCGTCGAGGCGCTGGTGGCGACCGAGGACCGGCGGTTCTACGCCCACGGCGGCGTCGACCTGATCGGGTGGGGCGCCGTGGCCAAGGGCGTCGCGACGGGCGAGGGGATGCGCGGGGCCTCGACGATCACCCAGCAGCTCGCGCGGAACCTGTTCCCCGACGCCATCGGCAACGACGCGTCGGTCACGCGCAAGCTCCGCGAGGCCATCACGGCGCTCAAGATCGAGCGGGTCTACACCAAGGACGAGATCCTCGAGCTCTACCTCAACACGGTCCCGTTCCTCTACAACGCGCACGGGATCGAGATGGCGGCGCGGACCTACTTCTCGACGTCGGCCGACGACCTCGACCGGTTGCAGGCGGCCACGCTCGTGGGCATGCTCAAGGGGACGTCGTCGTACAACCCGTACCGCCACCCGGAGCGCGCGAAGGCGCGGCGCAACGTGGTGCTGGGCCAGCTGGTCCGGTTCGGCGACCTCGACCCGGCCGAGGCGGCGACGCTGGGCGACCGGCCTCTCGGGCTCCGGTTCGAGCGCCAGCCGATGCAGACGAGCCGGGCGCCCCACTTTACCGAGCACGTCCGCAAGCAGCTCGAGGGCTGGGCCGATCGCTCCGGCCACAGCTTGTACGGCGACGGGCTGACCATCCACACGACGCTGGACTGGCGGATGCAGCAAGAGGCGCAGGCGTCGGCAGCGCGCTTCGGCGACGCGCTCCAGTCGGTCGCCGACGTCGAGTGGGGCCGGGCCTCCGCCGACCGCCTGGGCACGACGACGGCGCCCTACGTCACGGCCTCGCGCCGGACCCGGGCCTTCGACCAGTTCTGGACGCTCCGCCGCGACGCGGCCGACGCCTTCGTCCGCGACACCGACCGGTTCCGCAAGACCGTCGCGCTGGGCGAGACGGAGGCGTCGACGCTGGCGCGGCTCCGCGCCGACGCCGCCTTCCTCGACTCGCTGCGGGCCGTCAAGATGCGGCTGGAGGTCGCCATCACGGCCGTCGACCCGGCGACGGGGCACGTCAAGGCGTGGGTCGGCAGCCGCGACTTTGGGCGCTCGGCCTACGACCACGTGGCCCGGGCCAAGCGCCAGCCGGGGTCCACGTTCAAGCCGTTCCTCTACGCCCGCGCCTTGGAAGAGGGCTACCGGCCCGATGACCAAGTCTTGGACGCCGACGTGGCCATCGAGATGTCGGACGGCGTGGTCTGGCAGCCGGCCAACGCCAGCGGGTCCACGTCGGACGAGATGGTCTCGCTCCGCGACGGCCTGGCGACCTCGAAGAACACCGTCGCCGCCCGCTTGGTCGAGGACGTCGGCGCGCGCGACGTGGCGCGGACGGCCCGGCGGATGGGCATCACGAGCGACCTCGAGGCCGTCCCGTCGCTCGCGCTCGGCACGAGCGAGGTGTCGCTGTTGGAGCTGACCGGCGCCTACGCCACCATCGCGGCCGGCGGCACCCGACGCCCGCCCGTCGTCGTGACCCACGTCACGGACCGCGACGGGAAGGAGGTCGCCCGCTTCGAGCCCGCGTCCGACCGCGGCCTCGACCCGGACGTGGCCACCGACCTCCTCGACATGATGCGCGGCGTCGTCGACCGCGGGACCGGGACGGAGGTCCGCTCGGCGTTCGGCGGCCGCGGCGACCTGGCCGGCAAGACGGGCACGACGCAGGACGGCGCCGACGGCTGGTTCCTGCTCATGCGCCCCGACTTGGTGACGGGCGCGTGGGTCGGGTTCGACGACCCCCGCGTCACCTTCCGCTCGTCGTACTGGGGCCAGGGCGGCCACAACGCGCTCCGGGTCGTCGGCGACCTCAACCGGTCGTTCCAGCGCGACCGGCTCGTCGACACGGACTTGGCGTTCCCACGGCCGGACCCGGAGTCGCCGGGCGGGCCGAGCCTGTGGAGCCGCCTCACGGACTGGGCCGGCGGGCTGGCCGACCGCGTGTTCGAGCGCGAGCGCGACCTCCCCGACGACTACGGCCCCCGCACGCCCGGCCGCGGCTCCGACGACGACCGCGACGACCGACGCGAGGACCGACGGGCCCCCGACCGCCGCGAGGACGTCCTGGCCGACAACGCCGACTGGCTCGACGACGCCTGGGCCGAGGTCGGCCAGATCGACGACCCGATCTTGCGCGAGGCCGCCCGCGAGGTGCTCCGCCGGGCGTCCCGAGAGCTCGCCCGCGAGGGCTGGCGCGACGGCTGGGCCGACCGCGTCCGCCGCGCCCAGGACCGGGCCATCGCCGACGCCCGCCGCGAGATCCTGGGCGACGGCTTCGACGAGGACGCGTTCGACGACCCCTACGATCGCGAGCCCGCCGACGACGGCCCGTTCGCCAACGAGCCCGCCGAGGACGACGTCGAGCTAGAGCCCCTGGAGGAGGCGCCGGTCATGCCCGACCCGCCGGTCGCGCCTCGCGCGCCGGGCCGGGAGCGCGTCCCCAACGCCGACGGCCGGATCGGCTGGTAGCGGCCCCCCCGCTCGCGGGGACACGGAGACTCGGGAGGAGCCGAATGGGACGCGACGGCGTTGCACGCGAGCGCCCCCGCCTCCCCACATCAGAACGTTCCTCCTCGCCTCGTCCCTCGCGCTCGGCGCGTGTACCTCGTCCGCCGGCGGCGGCGACTGCGCCACGATCGGCATGACGAACAAGGGCACGCTCACCGCTACGACGCCCGACGGCGCGTTCGAGGCCGAGTGCCTACTTGTCGCCGAGGACCAAGGGGTGGTGAGCGTCACCGCGGTCGGCTCCACGAGCGTCCTCGAGGGCGTCCAGCCTCGTACGCTGACGCTCAGCGTCCGAGGCGAGACCCCAGGGACGTACCCGTACGGCGGGTTTCCGGCCACCCTCTCCGCGTTCTACTCGCCCACACCAGCGGACGACGGCACGTGGACGGTCTACAGTGCCGGGGAGGGGAGCGCCGTCGTTCTCGACGAGGCGTCGCCCCGGCTGGCGGGCTCGTTCGAGCTCCGGGACGAGGAGGGGCGCCCGGAGGTCGCCGATGGCTGGGTGGTGTCCGGCCGGTTCGACGTGGCCCGGTGACCACGCCCGGCCGTCCCTACCCGACGAGCAGCTGGTAGCCGGCCACGAGCGCCGCGATCACCAGGATGTTGGCGATCGAGATCGGCAGCATGTACCTCCAGCCCAGGTTCATCAGCTGGTTGTACTTGAAGCGCGGCAGCGTCCAGCGGATCCAGATAAAGCAGAACGCGATGAACGTGACCTTGACCAGGAAGAACCCGACCTGCAAGACGGTCAGCAGCACGGGCGGGAGCGCGCCGGCGTAGAGGGCCTCCCACGGGAGCAGGTAGCCGCCCAGGAACAGCGTCGAGATCAACAGCGACGCCACCCACAGGTTGACGTACTCGGCCAGGAAGAACATCCCGAACTTCATGCCCGAGTACTCCGTGTGGTACCCGCCGACCAGCTCCTGCTCGGCCTCGGGCAGGTCGAACGGCGCCCGGTTCGTCTCGGCCAGCGCGCACACGCTGAACACGACGAACCCGACCGGGTTGCGGAACAGGTTCCACGCGAAGACGCCGGCGACCGGGTGGTTCTGGCTCTCGACGATCTCGAACAGGCTGAGGCTCCCCGCGTAGAGCACGACCGACAGCGCGGCGGCGCCCATCGCCAGCTCGTACGAGATCATCTGGGCGCTCGACCGCAGGCCGCCGAGCAGCGAGTACTTCGAGTTCGACGACCACCCGGCCAGCGTCACGCCGTAGACCGTCACCGACGTCAGCGCCAACACCACCAGCAGGCCCACGCCGATGTCGGCGATCGCGAGCGCCTCGCCGCCGGGCGTCCGCGCCCACGGGATGAGCGCGCCCGTGCTCATGGCGATGACGACCATCAGGACCGGGGCCAGGCTGTGGATGAACTCGTTGCCCTGGGCCGGCACGATGTTCTCCTTGAACATCAGCTTGAACACGTCGGCGAACGACTGCAGGATGCCGCCGGGCCCGACGCGGTTCGGGCCGTTCCGCTCCTGGATGAACGCGGACACTTTCCGCTCGGCGTAGACCAGCAGCGACGCCGTGATCAGGAAGAAGTTGAGCAGGAGGAAGATGACGATCGGCAGATCGAGCACTTCCCAGACGGCGACGATGGCGTCCAAAGGTTCAGGGTTCGGGGTTCAGGGGTCGGCGGGCGAGGGACCGGGCGGCCCGCCGGTCGCTACGCGGAGAGCTGGGGCGCGTCGGCGGTCTCGAGGGGGACGCCGAGGGTCGCCATCGCGCCGTGGGTGGCGCCGGCGAACGCCGGCTGCTGGGCCACCTCCTTCATGATCGCGGCCGGCGACTTGTACGACAGGTCGAGCCCGACCTCCTTGGCCACCTGGGGCAGCACGGCCCAGCCCGGCAGGCAGTCGACCTGGTGGTCCTCGTCGTGCCAGCGGTCGAAGGGCGTCCCCACGCGGTCGTTCCGGCTCTGGCCGGTCCCCAGAGCCATCAGCAGCGACCGGTTCATGGCGCGGACCATCTTGGCCGGTCGCAACAACTGGGCCCGGCCCGTCTCGTTGACGTAGGTCCCCAGCGTCTCGACCGACATCGTGATCGGGAGCAGGACGGTGGCCGGCGTCTGAGACGTCGTGTGCGTCGTGTGCACGACGACCGGCGTGCCGTCGAGGTCGTCGACCGAGAGCAGGCCGGCGGCGACCGGGTCGTCCTGGAGCACGTAGACCAGCGACGCACCGGCGACGGCGCCCGCGAGCATCGGCCCGTCGACGGGCCGCATCCCCAACCGAAGGCAGCCGGCCGTGTTCGGGGCCGGGTCCGACGAGATCAGCCAGTCGTCGCCTGGGGCCTGGCCGCGGCGGTCGACGAACCGGGGCGCGTCGGCGCCGACGGACGCCGCGAGCTTCATCAGCAGGTGGTTGTCCTCGACGGTGGCGTGCGCGGAGCCCAGGAAGAGCACGTTCGAGCCGGCGTCCTTGAGGAGTTGCCCGGCCTCGCGCGCGGCCACCTCCCACGTCGTCGGCCGGCCGTGCAAGCGTGGCCCTGAGGCGCGGTCCTCGTTGTAGCTCTTGTAGACGAGCCGGGCCACGTCCGGCATCCAGAACTCGTTCACGTCGGCGTTCTCACGCGGCGTGATCCGCATCACCTGGTTGTTCTTCGTCCAGATGTCGACGTTGATGCCGATGCCGCCGAAGTCGCTCACGGTCGGCGTCTTGGCCATTTCCCAGACTCTAGCCTGGAACCGGAAGTAGTCCTCGGTGAGCGCGCCGACGGGGCAGATGTCGGCCGTGCACATCGAGTAGGCGTCGTCGAACACCTCGCCGGGCGCCGTCATCGGGTGGTTCTTGTCGCCCCGGTTGATGATCGTGAGCTGGTGCGTCTCGGTGACCTCGGCCGTGAACCGGGTGCAGCGCGTGCAGTTGATGCACCGCTCGGCGTCCAGGATCACGTGGGGCCCGAGCTGGACGCGCTTGGGCTTGTGGACCTTCTCGAACTCGAAACGCGAGCCCTCCGGCCCGTACTTGTAGGCCTGGATCTGCAGCGGGCACTGGCCGGCCTGGTCGCAGATCGGGCAGTCCAGCGGGTGGTTCGCCAGCATGATCTCGAGGTTGTCGGCCTGGGCCTCGGCCACCTCGACCGACGAGAGCTGGGTGTGGACCACCATCCCCTCGGTGACGTCGAGCGCGCAGCTCGGCATCAGCTTGGGGAAGTAGTTGATCTTCTGCTGGCCGTCCTCGTCCAGGACCGGCTCCTTGGTCTCGCGGTCGAACAGCGGCGTGCCGGCCTTGACCAGGCACTGGCGGCAGTTGGCCGGGATCGACAGCGACGGGTGGTAGCAGAAGTGGGGGACCTCGGTGCCCTCGTCGAGGCAGAGCTGGAGCAGCTTGGCTCCGGGCTCGAACTCGTGGGCGGTCCCGTCGATGATGACCTGCGGCATGGTGGCGTGCGTCGTGCGTAAAACGTGGGGGAGGCCGCTAGGCGGGGGCGACGCCCGTCGTGGGCGCGGCGGCGGCGGCGCGCTCGGCGCCGAGGGCCGTCAGGACGAGCGTCTGCTTGGGCGCGGTGATGGCAGCGATCTCGTCGGCGGAGGCGCCGCCGTCCTGGGCGTAGTGGCGCTGGTCCTCGACCGACTCGGACGTGACCTCGAACAGGCCGGTCACCCGCATGGTCTGGCCGGAGGCGTCCTTCGGGAAGGTGAACACGTAGCTCTCGGTCTCGTCGCGCGGCACGTTGACGCGGACCGTCTGGCCCCGGTCGTCGGCGAACGAGAGCCAGCAGCCGGCCTGCTGGCACACCTCGCGGACGACGCCCTCGACGACGACCGTCTTGCCGGCGTAGTCGTCGGCGTCGGCGATCAACTCGTCCGGCGACAGGGCCACGCCGTCGGGCACGCCCTCACCGAAGGCGTCCGCCGCGGTTGTGGCCGCGTCCACGGTCGCTTCGGAGGCAGTGTCGGGCGACTCGGCTGGCGCGTCGGTGCAGGCCACGACGAGGAGGAGGGGGAGGAAGAGGAGTCGGGTCATGGGAAGCGGAGGTCTTGGGGCGCGGGCCGCCCGCAGCTCTGCGGGCCAGGTTACGGCGTGCCGGATGGGGCGATGGTCTTGTCGCCGTCGACGGTGGCCGGGCCGGGCTCGGACGTCACGAGCGAGGCGGAGCCTTCGGCGAGCACCGCCGACCCGTCGCCGGAGACGTCGGCCCCGGCGAACGCGCTCGGCAGGCACCGTGCCTCGAACTCGTCGCGGAACCGCTTGATGCCCCAGCGGACCGGCCATGCGGCGGCGTCGGCGAGCGCGCAGACGGTCCGGCCCTCCATCTGGTCGCACAGGTCGAGCAGCAGGTCGAGGTCGCGCGAGTAGCCGTGGCCGTCGTCGATCCGGTGGAGGAGCTTCTCCATCCAGCCCGTCCCGTCGCGGCACGGCGTGCACTGGCCACAGCTCTCGTGGTGGTAGAAGTGGGCGATCCGGCGCGTGAAGCTCACCATGTCGGTGTCCTCGTCCAGGAAGCACAACCCGGCCGTGCCCATCGACGAGCCCGCCTCACGCAGTGTCTCGGCGTCCATCGTGGCCGGCTCGGCCATCTCCCAGGTGAGGGGCGGCGTCGACGAGCCGCCCGGGACGACGGCCTTGATGGCCTTCCCGCCGCGCGCGCCGCCGGCCACCTCCAGCAGGTCCGTGATCAGCATGCCCGTCGGGTACTCGTAGACGCCCGGCTTGGCGACGTGGCCCGAGATGCCGTAGAGGACGGGCCCGGTGTGCTTCTCCGGCCCGATGCCGGCGAACCACGCCGCGCCCCGGTTGACGATCAGCGGGACGTCCGCCAGCGTCTCGACGTTGTTGATCGTCGTCGGCATGCCGAAGACGCCGACCTGGGCGGGGAAGGGCGGCTTGATGCGGGGGTAGGCGCGGCGGCCCTCCAGCGAGTTCATCAGCGACGTCTCCTCGCCGCAGATGTAGGCGCCCGCGCCGGTGTGGACCACCAGGTCCGTCGAGAAGTCGGTCCCCAAAATGTTCTGGCCGATGTAGCCCCGGTCGTACGCCTCGTTGACCGCCCGCTGGACGTGGTCGATGTAGTCCTTGTACTCGCCCCGGATGTAGAGGTAGCACGTCTTGATCGTCATCGCGTAGCACGCGAGCACGATCCCCTCGATCATCAGGTGCGGGTTGTACTCGAAGATCTGGCGGTCCTTGAACGTGCCCGGCTCGGACTCGTCGCCGTTGCAGCACAGGTACCGCGGCTTCTCGGGGTCGACGGGCGGCATGAAGCTCCACTTCAGCCCGGTCGAGAAGCCGGCGCCGCCGCGGCCCCGGAGGCCAGACGCCTTGACCTCGTTGGTCAGCCCGGTCGGGTCGAACTTCCCGTCCTTGACCACGTCGCGGAGCGCACGGTAGCCGTCGGCCTCGCGCTCGTAGACGTCGATCTGGTGGAGGTCCTTGATGGACGGCAGGATGACGCGCTGGTAGCTGCGCCAGTCGCCGGCCTTGGACTGTCCAGTGAGAAGGGTGTCGGTGTCGGCCATCGGGGTGTTAGCTGCGGACGCGGGCGCGAGCGGCGCGCGTGTCGGAGGAGGCTTGGTCGGCATCGGCCAAGCGGTCGATCAGGAGGTCGGCCTGGGTGAGGGCGTCGGAGGCGAGATCGTCGGCGTGGGCGAGCAAGGCCAGCTCGCGAAGCGCCTGGTAGATCTGCCTGCGCTGTGCGGAGCCCGTGCCGCCGCGCGTCGGGATCCGCTCGGTGGCGACGGCGGCGGAGACCACCAGGAGCAGGACGGCCGACGCGATCACGAACCCTCCGGCCGCGACCGCGCCGGAGAGCGCGAGGGCGAGCAGGAGTCCGCCGAACCCGGCCGTGGCCCAGACCGTCCACCGCCTGACGTCGACGTCCCCCGAGCGATCCGTCGTCGCGAGCTGGGCGTCGATGAACGCGAGGTCGAGGGTCCGGAGCTTCTGCGTCTCGGCGTAGGTCAGGCCGGAGGTCGTGCCACCAAACGGGTCCTCCGCCTGGAGGTCCAGCGTGTCGAGCAGGATGCGGTGGACGCGGCGCTCGTCGGCGGTCAGGCCGGAGAGCGGGTCGGCCGCGGACTGCGTCGGCCACGGGGCCGGCTCGAACGGCTTGACGACGCGCGGCGCGGAGGGGACCTGCGCGCGTCGGCTCGGCGCGCGCTCGGGCGCGGCCGCCGGGTCCTGACTCGTCTCGGGGGGCGCGTTGGTCGGGGGGACGGTGATCCCGGTCCGTCCGAGGGCTTGCGACACCGGCCCGCGCACGTCGAGCCGCAAGGCCGCCTGGCTGGCGGCCTCCCGGATCCGGCGGTCGGCGAGTCGGGACGCGGGCACGCTAGTGGATCGTGTCGGAGACGGGCGGCGTCTGGTACGTCTCGACCGCCTCGGCGTCGGTCCGGCGGTTGCCGCCCAGCTCGGTCTCGTCCTGAGGCAGCGTGACCGACTCGAACGGCAGGTCCTTTCCGTCGCGGAGCGCGTCGACGAGCGCGTCGATCTTGGCCTCGGTCAGGTTGTGGACGTAGGGGCCGTTCGTGACCTGGAGCATGGGGGCCGAGCCGCAGGCGCCCAGGCACTCGGCCTCCTGGACCGTGAACAGGCCGTCCTCGGTCGTGCCGCCCTTGGGCACGCCCAGCTTGTCCTCGAGGTAGTGGAGCATGTCGTAGCCGCCGCAGACCTGGCACGAGAAGCACGTGCAGACGTCGAACACGAACCGGCCCTTCTCCTCCTTGAAGTACTGCGTGTAAAACGTGGCCACGCCGTAGACCTTGGCGTACGGGATGCCCAGCGTGTCGGCGACGAGGTGCATGACCTCGGGCGGGAGCCAGCCGTACTTCTCCTGGGCCAGCCACAGCGCCTTCATCACCGCGCCGTCGGGCGTCGGGTACTGGGCGCGGAAGACGTCGATCTGGGCCGTCTCGTCGTCGGTCCACACCAGGTCGGCGTCGGCGATGTGGCGCTCGGGCGCTTCGCCGGGCACGTACTGCGGCGACGGCGAGACGAAAGGGCCGGGGGTGTCGGGGGTCATGTCGAAGTGGGAAGTGGGAAGTGCGAAGGGGGAAGTAGAAAGGCGAAGTCAGTCTGTTCGGACCCTTCGCACTTCCGACTTCCGCGTTCCCACTTACTTGTCGCTGTCGCCGATGACGGGGTCGATGGAGCCGATGAGGACGACGGTGTCGGCCACCATGGCGCCTTCCATCATCGTCTCCAGGCCCTGGAGGTTCTTGAACGACCCGGTCACGATCTTGGCGCGCCACGGGCTGCCGGTCCCGTCCGAGACCAGGTGGAAGCCGAGCTCGCCCTTGGGGCTCTCGATGGCGTGGTAGCACTCGGCGCCCTTGGGCGGGGCGACGCCGGTGTCGGTCATCATGAAGTCGTGGATCATGCCCTCCATCGAGTAATAGACCTCGTCCTTCGAGGCGTAGGCCGCCTTCGCGTTGTCGACGCGGATCGGGCCCTTGGGCAGCCGGGCGAGGCACTGGCGGATGATCCGGATGGACTGCTCCATCTCCTCGATGCGGACGAAGTAGCGGGCGAGCGAGTCGCCCTCGGTCCGCATCGGGATGTCGAAGTCGACCTGGTCGTAGACGAGGTACGGCTCGAAGGCGCGGATGTCGTGGGCCACGCCCGAGGCGCGCAGCGTCGGGCCGGTGTAGCCCTCGCGGAGCACGTCCTCGCGGCTCAGCACGCCGACGCCCTCGTTCCGGTCGATCCAGATGCGGTTGCGGTTCAAGAGCTTTTTCCAGTCGGCGATCTGCTGCTCGAACTCGTCGCAGAAGCTCTCGGTCATGGCGAGGGACGTGTCCGAGAAGTCGAACGCCAACCCGCCGATGCGGCTGTGGGAGACGGTAAAGCGCGCGCCGGCGATCTCGTCGAAGATGGAGTAGATCTCCTCGCGGTACTTGAACGTCCACAGGAAGACCGAGAGCGCGCCGGCGTCCATCACCATCGTGCCGGCCCACAGGAGGTGCGACGAGATCCGGGCCAGCTCGCAGCCGATGGTCCGGAGCCACGTGGCCCGTTCGGGCGCCTCGATGCCGGCCAGCTTCTCGACCGCGAGGCACCACGCCACGTTGTTCGAGTAGGGCGACATGTAGTCCATGCGGTCCGTGTAGGGCATGAACTCCTGGTAGGTCTTGACCTCGGCCAGCTTCTCGATGCCCCGGTGGAGGTAGCCGATGTCGAGCAGGCACTTCTCGATGGTCTCGCCGTCGAGCTGGCAGACGACGCGGAGGGCGCCGTGGGTGGCCGGGTGCTGCGGGCCCAGGTTCAGGATCATCCGGCTCTCGAGCGGGTCCTCGGCGATCATCGGGACCGTCGACGTGTCGGCCCCGTCGCCGGCGACGGCCAGGTCGGCGCCCACTGCGGCCGCGGCGCGGGCGTCGTCGACGGCGGCCTGTTCGGCGGCCTGCTCGATCTCGACCTGGGTGTGGCGGTCCGCCAGCGCCCGGTAGAGCGCCGCGTTGTGGCGGGGCCAGAAGGTGAACAGGTCCTCCGACGTGCCGGGCTCGGCGGCGTGGGCGTTGGGCGTGTTCTGGTCGGTGACTGCCATGGGATCGGGATCGGTGGCGCGCGTCTCGCGGAGCGGCGGGGGTCCCGGATGCTGGGGCGTGGTGCGTGGCTCTCTCTGGGCAGATCACGCGTCACGCCTCACGCATCCGTTCTAGTCGGAGTCGAGGTCCTTCGGGATCTGGCCGTGGGCCCGAGGGAACGGGTCGGCCTGGAGGTCGCCGTCGGGGCGGTTGGCCGGGAGCGGGAGCGAGCCCGGGATGCCCAACGTCGGGAATTCCTTCCGCATCGGGTGGTACTCGAAGTCCTCCGGCATGTAGATCCGCCGGTGGTCCGTGAGCCCCTCGAACCGGATGCCCATCATGTCCCACGCCTCGCGCTCGTGCCAGTTCGCGCCGGGGTGGACGTGGGTGATCGTCGGCACGGTCGGGTCGGTCTCGTCGACGCGGACCTTGAGGCGGATCCGCTTTTTGGCCTCGAGCGCGCACAGGTTGTAGAACACCTCGAACCGGTCGTCCTCGGTGAACCGGTCGACGGTGCCGATGTCGGTGAGGTAGTCGAACCCGACCTCGTCGAAGAGGAACTGGACGACATCGGCGAGCCGGGCCGTCTCGACGACGACGGTCGTCTCGCCGGCGTAGCCGAGCACGTCCAGGATGGCGTCGCCGAAGCGCTCGTCGAGGGCGGAGAGCACCTTCGGGACGATCCAGGTCGCTTTGGCGTGGGGGTTCTCGGTCTGCAGCCGCTCCATCTCGCCGGCGAGCGCGGTGCGCGGCGTAAAGTGGAACTTGAGCGTCTGGACCTGGTCGCCGGGGTCGACGAACGGCGCGTCGTCGGGCCCGCCGACGAGCGCGTCGGCGATCGGCGTCAGGGCCACCGAGGCGGGCGGGGTGGGCTCGGGCGTGTCGGGGGTCTCGCTCATCGGGCGTAGGCGATCGGCTCGCCGGCCGGGGTCAGCATCCGGCCGTCGACGAGCCGGTTCGGGGCGTCGGTGAAGCGGACGTCCTTGGCGACCGACTCGGTCACGCGGATCTTCTCCTGGATGTCCATCAGCGCGTGCAGGATGGCCTCGGGCCGCGGCGGGCAGCCGGGGATGTAGACGTCGACCGGCAAAAAGTTGTCGATGCCCTGGACGACGCCGTAGACCCGGTGCATCCCGCCCGTCGAGGCGCACGCGCCCTGGGCGATGCACCACTTGGGCTCGGCCATCTGGTCCCAGATCCGGCGGACCGTGTGGGCCATCTTGTGAGAGCACCACCCGGCGACGATCATCAGGTCGGCCTGGCGCGGGCTGAACCGCATCGCCTCCGACCCGAACCGGGCCGCGTCGTACTTCGGCCCGGCGAACCCCATCATCTCGATCGCGCAGCACGCGAGCCCCATCGGCATGGGCATGAGGGAGTTGGACCGGGCCCAGTTGACGACCGAGTCGACGGTCGTGGTGAGGAATCCGCCTTCTTCGCTGAACATGGGGGTGGAGGTCGTGCGTCAGGTCAACGGGGCGGAGGCCTCGGTGTTCGGCCTCGGTCCCGTTTTCAAATCAAACTGAAAGTCTGCTCAGTCCCAGTCCAGCCCGCCCTTCTTGACGTCGTAGACGAGCCCGACCACCAGGATGGCGATGAACACGCCGATGACGCTGATCGACGCGAGCGCGGCCCCGCCGCCGGCGTCGAGGAACGTCCGGAACGAGATGGCCCACGGGTAGAGGAACATGAGCTCGACGTCGAACACGATGAAGATCATCGCGACGAGGTAGAACTTGACCGAGTACCGGTCGCGCGCGCTCCCGACGGGGTCCTGGCCGGACTCGTACGGGCTCTCCTTGGTCGCGTTCGGCTGGTGCGGCCCGATGTACTCGGCGATCTTGAGCAGGCTCATCGCCAGCCCGAGCGCGAGCAGGATCATCAGGAAGAGGGGCAGGAACTCGACGATCATCGGCGGGCGTGAGGCGGGGCCCGGGAAGCTACCACCGGCCCCCGGGGGCGACGCCTGAATGGTCGCGCGGCGCCGTGGACATCGCGGGAAGGTCGACCGGGCGCCGGCTCCGGTCGCGGTCCTGGCCCGCGGCCGGTGCCCTACGGCGCCGGCCGGGCGGGGAGGACCGCCTTGCGGACGGGCCGCGGTGCTCGCGGGGGGCCGTCTGCGACGCCACGTGCCTGGCGGTCCCGCTTGCGCCACCGCCGGAACCAGACGAGCGCGCCCGTCACCGACAACGCCGCCGGGGCGAACCCGAGCACGACGAACACGGCGCGGACCGCTCCGCCGAAGGCCCCGATGTGGAGCGGGTACGCCGCGTGCATCGCCCGCCAGGCCGCGGGCGCGTCGCGGGCGTCGTCGGCCCGGAGCACGCGGCCGGTCGCGGGCGCGAGGTAGACGGCGCTCCGGCCGTTGGGGTGCCACTCCGTCGGCGTCCGGAGCCGGACCGCCAGTGGGGCGCCGTCCGCCCGGGGGAGCGTGACGAACGTGGGCTCGCCGTCGGGGAGCGCCCGCCGGGCCGAGGCCAGCGCGTCGTCGAGCACGGCCGGGCCGAGCACGCGCTCGGCCTCCTCGACCGTCGGCGGGGGTGGGGGAGGTGCGGCCCCCGTCGCCGAGGCCAGGACCGCCCCGGTCTCGGCGTAGAACACGAGCGCGGCGCCGGTCGCGGCCACCAGCACGAGGAACGCCGAGGTGTAGAACCCGCCGGCCCGGTGGAGGTCGTAGGCCAGCCGCCACGGCCCGCGCTGCCAGGCCACCGTGAGCGCCCGGCGGACTTGGGCGACGGTGGGCACGGCCGGCCACCACAGCACGAGCCCGGTCCCCGCGAGGAGCAGCGTGAGGAGCCCGATCCACCCCACGACGCGGGCGCCCGTCTCGCCGCCCAACAGCTCGGCGTGGAGCGCGAACAGCGTGTTCATCGCGCCGTCCCGGTCGCCGCGCACGCCGAGCACCGTCGCCCGGTACGGGTCCACGTAGACGTGGCGGTCGTCCGTGAGCCAGACCTCGTGGGGCGCCTCGGCGTCCCGCGGTAGCCGGACGAGCCGCGGCGCGCTCTCGGGCACAGCGCGGCGAACGGCCTCGACCGCGTCGCCCAGCGGCGCCCGCTCGCCGGCCGGCTCGACGCGCAGGAGCGCCGGGCTCAGGGCCCGGTCGATCTCGTGGCGGAACACGAGCGCGCTCCCCGTCAGGCTGATCACGACCAGGACCCCGCCCAGGGCCAGCCCGACCCAGAGGTGGACCGTCGAGCAGGCGCGTCGGAACGAGGGCACGGCGGGCTGGGGTGTTCTGCGACGAGGGTGGGCCACCGAGGGCCGGGTTCAGGGTCCGCAAGGGCCGACACCGGAGCGAACCCTGGACCCCGAACCGCGCGGCCCCAGGGGTGTCGGCTCCACCGCCCTAGAGCCGCGTCGCCAGGCGGAGCGTGACCGTCCGCCCACGGCCCGCGAAGTACTGGTCGTCCCGGGCAGAGGCCGCCTGGCTGAAGTACGTGATGTACTCGGCGTCGAACAGGTTCGAGGCGGCGAGCGTCACCGTCGCCCGGCCGAGCGCCGCGGCGACCGACGCGTCGACCGTCGTGTAGCCGTCGAACGCGGCCGTCTCCTGGCCGTCGCCGTCCTGGAACGTCCGGTCGAACGTGGCGAACGCCTGGAGGCGCCCGCTGAGCCGGCCTCGGCCCCAGTCCGCGCCGAGCGTGAGCCGGTCCGGGCCGATGTCGACCGCGCCGAGGTCGGACTCGAGGACGCCGTCGTCGTCGCCGTCGAACCGGCCGCGCAGGAGCGAGAGCCCGGCCGAGAGCGAGACCCGAGGCGCCGGGTCGACCCGGCCCGTGAGCTCCCACCCGCTCGTCCGCGTCGGCTCGCGGCGGACCTGGAAGAGGCCGTCGTCGTTGGGGACCAGGCGCGAGCCGAAGTCGGAGTCCGAGACGAAGTAGGTCGCCCCGAGCCGTCCCCACGCCGTCGCGTAGACGGCCCCGGCCTCGAGGTTGTCCGTCGTGATGGGGTCGAGCGCCAAGAGGTCGCCGACGGCCGCGCCCCCGTCCGAGACGCCGCGGAGCACGCGGCCGACGTCGGGCATCGTGAACGCCTGGGCGGCGCTCCCGTAGAGCCGCAGCCCGGCCACCGGCGTCACGACGGCCCCGACGTTGAGGAGCGGCGCGTCGAACGACGGGCTCCCGCCGGCGACCTCGACCCGCTGGCGGTCGGCCCGGTTGCCGGCGATCGCCGTGAACGTGGGGACGTCGAGCGTGGCGAGCTCCCACCGGAGCCCGCCCGAGACCGAGAGCCAGTCGGCCGCCCGGACGTCGAGCTGGACGAACGGGGCCGCGTTGTGGAAGCGGGTGACCGGGACCCAGTCGCGGCCGGTCCGGGCCAGCGCCTGGTACGTCCGGTCGCGGAGCACGTCGAGCCCGGCCACGACCCCTATGGGCAGGCCGGCGACGTCGGGGCGGGCGTAGGTGACGCGCGCGCCCAGCTTCTCGGAGTGGTTCTCGGACTGGTCGAACAGCTCGCCCTCGGGCGCGATCGCCGGGTCCTGGAACACGCCGAACCGGCCGCCGCCGTAGAGCGCCGCGAAGTCCTGGGCGTAGGCCTTGGCCGAGAGCGTCCCGCCGCCGACCGCCGTGTGCTCGTAGTCCAGCGAGGCCGTCGTGACGTCGTTGACCGGCGGGGTGCCCTCGGGCGCGCCCGCGACCGAGACGGCCGGGACGCCCGACGCCCGGTCGCCGGCCTCGATCACGTAGTCGCCGTCCTGCGCGAGCCGGAAGTCGTTGACCATCAGCCCCAGCCGCTGGGCCGCCGTCGGGCGCCAGGCCACCTTGGCGAGCACGTTGCGGCTGTACGAGTCGGCGACGTCGCCCTGGACGTTGTCGAGGCCGATGGGCTGGCCGGCCCCGTCGAACTGGAGCCCGCGCCGCTCGGCGCTCACCGACCCGAGCACGTCGACGGACCCGGCGCCGGTCGCGAACCGCCGGGACGCGAGGTAGTGGCCGCGCCAGCCGAGCCCGTCGCCGTCCAGGCCGTGGCCGGCCGTCGTGCCGACCGAGACCCGCTGCGCCAGCGCGCCGCTCGGCGACGGCTCGGCGGTCACGTAGTTGACGATGCCGCCCGTCGCGCCCAGCCCCTGGACCGCGTTCGCCCCGAACACGACCTCGACCCGGTCGACGACCTCGGGATCGATCGTGAACCCGTCGCGGCTCCCGTCGCGGAGCGGGTTCGACTGGGGCACGCCGTCGACCAGGAACAGCGGGCTCCGGCCGCGGAAGCTCTCGCCGAAGCCGGACAGCTTCTGCCGCGCCGGCGAGAAGCTCGGGACCAGGTTGGCGACCAGCTCGGCCGGGCTCGACACGAGCGCTCGCTGCTGGGCCACCTCGCGCGGCCCGATCACCGTCACCTTGACCGGGAGCGTCGACGCCGCCGCCCCCGACCGCGTGGCCGACACGACGACGCCGTCGAGGTCGAGCGCCGCCGCGGTCAGCCGGAACGACGCCTCCGCGTTCCCGCCGCGGTCCACCTGGACAGTCCGGCGCTCCGACGCGTACCCGAGCAGGCTCGCGACCACCGGGTAGGTCCCCGGCTCGACCCCGGCAATCCGGAAGCGACCGTCGGGGCCCGTGGTGGCCCCGGTCGTGGTCCCGTCCAGGACCACGGACGCGCCGGGGAGCGGCTCGGCCGTCTCGGCATCGACCACCCGGCCGGAGACGGCGCCCGCCTGCGCGAGGGCGGCGGGGGCGAGGGAGACGGCCAGCGCGAGGCCGAGGACGCGAGGGGAAACCATAAAGGGGAGGGAGGGTCCTATCTGGACTCAGTCTAAACAGAGAAAGCGGCGGACCCCACACGCAGTTCTGGTGAAGCTGCCGCTTGATCGGTCGCGGCGCCGGGCCCCCTCCCAGACCGTTTCGTCGACGGCCGGGACCCCAGCCGTCGACGGTCGGCTGGCACTCATGGCACTGGGCCCCGTGCCGTCAGCGCCGGGCCTGGGGGGCAGAGGTCCGCCGCGTCGGAGGCCGGGCGGACGGCTCGGCGTCCGAGAGCGCGCCCAAGAACGCGACCACGTCGGCCCGCTCGCGCTCGGTGAGCCGGAGCGGGTCCGCCGGGAGCGTCTGGTGCTCCAGCGCGATCCCGATCCCGGCCCCGCCGCCGCGGTCGTAGAAGTCGACGACGTCGTCGAGCGTGGCGTAGGCCCCGTTGTGGAAGTAGGGGGCCGTCCGGGCGCTGTTGCGGACGGTCGTCGTGCGGAAGGCGTGGCGGTGGAGGTCGTAGCGCGACGTGGCGTAGCGGCCCAGGTCGGGCGAGACCGTCGCGCCGGCCGTGTCGGCCCGAGCCGGGACGCCCAGGATCTCGGCCTCGGACGCCACGAAGTCCGGCGGGACGGTCCCGTTGAAGAGCGGCACGAAGTGGCACGTGGCGCAGAGCGCCTTGCCGGCGAACAGGTTGAACCCGCGCTGCTCCGCCGCCGTCATCGCCCGGCGGTCGCCGCGGACGTAGCGGTCGAACCGGCTGTCCAGCCGGACGAGCCCGCGGACGTAGTCGGCGAGGGCGATCCGGACGGCGTCCTCGGGGGCGACGGTGGCGGCGAACGCGCGGCGCAGCCCGTCGGCGAGCGCGGGGTCGGCGTAGACGGCGCGGGCGGCCCCGTCGAGCGAGTGGTGCATCTCGTCCGGGCTGAGGAGGACGGCCGAGACGCGGTCCTCGAGGTAGACCGTCGTGAGGTCGGCCGACGACGACGGCTGGAGTGCGGCGTTGAGCAGCGTCGGCGTGTTGCGGAGGCCGGGCCGGCTGGCGGCGCGCCCGTCGGCGAAGGCCTGGGCCGGGTCGTGGCACGTCGCGCAGCTGGTCCGGCCGTCGCCCGAGAGGCGGGCGTCGTGGAAGAGCTGGCGGCCGAGCCCAGCCCGCGCCGGCGTCGCGGCCCCGGCGTAGGGCGGGGCGTAGGCGGTGGCCGAGAACGCGCCGGCCTCGAACGGCGACGCCGCCGACCCCAGGAAGGCGCCCGCGTCGGCCGGCGGCGGGAGGCCAAGGCTCGACCGCGCGACGGCGAGCGCGCGCGCGAGCGGCTCGGCGTGGTCGACGACAAAGCCGAGCCGGTCGAACGCGTCGAACGAGACCGGCACCTCGAGCGCCGCCTCGGCCTGGGCGAGCGCCCCGTCGAGACGGGCGCGGACGTCGGGCGCCAACGCGTACGGCGCCAGCACGGCCGCCATCCCGCGGACCGTCTCGGCGCCCTCGGCCATCGACGCGCGAGCCGCCGCCGAGTCGAACCCGGTGATGCCGAGCGCGACCAGGCGGACGAGCCCCAGCCGGGCCGCGTCGAACACGACGGCGTCGGTCCACCCCGCCGTCGGGGCCGTCGCGCGGACCCGGGCGACGGCGGCCCGCATCCGGGCCACGTCCAGGCGCGCGCCCTCGGCGTCCGTGACGGCGGGGAACAGCTTCTCCTCCAAGGTCTGGAACCCCTCGGGCGCGATCACGACCGCGTTGGGGTCCTCGGGCTCGATCTCCGGGATCGGCGCGCCGTTCAGGAGGTCGTGCGCGCCGGGCATGAGCGTGGCCACGAGCGGCTCGACGCGCTTGAACGGCCGCCGCGCGGCGTGGAACGCGGCCTGGACGCGCCGGTCGTACCCCGCCGAGTCCGACGGGGCCGGCTCCTCGTCGAGCGCGGCGGCGAGCGCGACCATTGCGTCGTCAAGCGCCTCGACGTCGGCGGCGAACGTGTCGCGGGCGCCCTCGACGGGCGCCGGGCGGCACCCGGCGAGGGCGACGAGGAGAGCGAAGGCGGCGCAGCGAATCACGGCGGGGCGGGCAGGACGAGGCGGGCGGGCCGGGGCCTGGGGCGCCCGGCCCGCCCGGGCGGGTGGGGACGGGCGTCGGCTAGCGCGGCAGGCCGCGGACGAGCAGGACCTGGCTCCCCTGGTTCTCGCTCGCGCGGAGCGCCCCGCCGTCGACGCCCGCGAACCGCGGCGACCGCCAGGTGTGGGGCTGGACGTTGAGCAGGAACGTGTCCTCGACGCCGACGATGTCGGACACGTCCAGGAGCGCGCCGTACTCCCAGTCGCCGAAGCGCGCGTCGCGCGGCGTCGTGCCGTCGTTGTCCACGTTGTAGGCCGGGACGCCCTCCTGGCGGTCGATCTCCATCACGACGCGGAGGTCGCCCGTCCGGAGGTCGTACTGGTAGATGTAGGCGTGGTGGGTCTCGTCGCCGTAGCCGTTCGGGTCCTCCTGGACGTAGAGGTAGTTCCGCGTCGCGAGGATGTTGTCGGGGTTCTGGAACTGGCCGGCCGGGCCGCTCCGGTCGTCGCCGTCCAAGAGCACGCGGACGGTCCCGCGCGTCGGGTCGGCGGGGTCGAGCGTGAGCCGGTAGACGCGGCCGTACTTGGTCCGCGCGTAGTCGGCGTTGGCGCCCGAGTCGTTCTGGCCCGTCACGTTGAAGAACACGTCGCGGCCGACGCCGTCCTTGGCGTAGTCGAGGTCCTCGACGCGCCCGAACGGCATGGCGCTGAGCGCCTGGGCGGCCGGGTTGAACGCGGCCGGCGCGAGCGAGCGGTGGTCCTCGATCCGGCGGAACTCGACGGGGTACGTCTGCCCGATCGCCATGTCGCGCTCGCGGACGTTGCCGTCGGCCCGGGCGAGCACGTAGAGCGCGCCGGACTCGAAGTTGCCCACGCCGTCGGCGACGTAGAGCGCGACCTGGCCCCCGAACGGGCCCGAGTCGTCGTCGCCGATCACGACGACGGTCCGGCCGGGGTACGCCGACTGCGGGAGCGGGACGGTGTTCTCGGCGCTCCACGCCCCGAAGGCCTGGACGAGCTGGTTCGTGTTGGGCGCCCCGTACGGGTCGAGCCGGTGGCTCATCGACTCGGGCCCGGACTCGCCGGCCGTCAGGAACACGGGCCCGAACCCGTGCTCGCGCGGCGTGCACAGCGTGGCCGAGCACAGCCGGTAGAGCCCGTTGTCCGACGTCAGGACGTACTCGCCGCGCGTCGGCGCGAAGGTGGCGTCGAGCGTGACGCGCGAGACCGAGAAGTTGTCCTCGTGGTTGACGAGGTAGGTGTAGGTGCCGTCGTCGTTCTTGAGCAGGCCGGCCCCGTCGGCCGAGCCGCCGAAGACGAACCCGGGCGAGCCGGCGAGCGCGTCGTCGGAGCCGACGAGCGAGTAGATCTCGAGGCCGGCCGGGGCCTGCGGGCCGGCCTTGGCGAAGGCCGGCGTCGCCGAGCGGTCGACGAACTCGACCCCGGCCTCGGGCGGCGCGTCGCCCTCGGAGTCGCAGGCGGAGACGACCACGACGAGCGCGGCGAGGAGAAGGAGGCGGGACATGGCGGGGTGGGGAGGGGGGCTGCCAGGCTAGCCGCCCCGCCGCCGCCGCCACGTTTCCAAACCGCGTCCGTTGTGTTACGCCGGCGTTGGCTCCCGCGCGGTCGAGCGCGCCCGGGTTCGTCGCGCGGTGTCCTACCTCCCGCCGCCAGCCGGGGCGCGGTCCGAAGGGGCCTCGTCGTCGCCGATGGGGACCTCGACCGTCACGCGCGTCCCGCCGCCGGCGACCGACCAGATCGAGAGCTGGCCGCCGACCAACTCGAGCCGCTCGCGGACGCTCGCCAGACCCAGGCCCCGCGCCGGGCCAGGCCCCCGGGCGCCGCTCAGCAGGAGCTCGGGGTCGAACCCGACCCCCTCGTCCTCGACCACGATCCGGACGACGGGCTGGCCGTCGTCCCGAGTGACCGCGTCGGCCACGATCCGGGCCCGGCCGGTCTCGGCGTGCTTGGCCACGTTGAACAGGAGCTCCCGCAGGAGCTGGTAGAGCAGCACCCGGAGGTGCTCCTCGGGGACCTCGACGGTGCCGCGGACCTCGACGTCGACCGTGAGCCCGTGGAGCTCCTGCTTCTGGGCGGCCACCCACTCGAACAGCTCGGCCAGCCCCTGGCCCCGCAGCAGCGGTGGGGCCAGCTCGTGGGCCAGCGACCGCGTGAGCGTGGCGGCCCGCTGGAGCAACGCGTCGAGCTGCTTGGCCTCGCCGATGGAGGCCTTGATCTGGGCCCCGTACAGGATCTGCTGGAGGTCCTCGTGCAAAAGGTGGGCGATCCGGCGGCGCTCCTCCTGCTCGGCGAGCGTGAGCGCCCGCGCGAGCCGGTGGACCTCGGACGTCCGCGCGGCGACGCGGGCCTCGAGCGTCGCGTTGAGCTCGCGGACCTCGGCCTCGGCCCGGACGACGGCCTCGACGTCGGTGAGGGTCCCGAACCAGCGCTCGACGCGGCCCTCGGCGTCGTGGACGGGCCGGGCGCGCGTCAGGACCGAGCACGGGCCGTCGGGGGTCCGGAGCCGGTGGCGGCTCTCGAAGGGCCGGCCCTGGTCGCGGGCCTCGGCCCAGGCCGCCTCCACCCGGGCCCGGTCGTCGGGGTGGATGAGGAGCGGCCAGAGGGCCGTGCCGAGCGCGTCGCGGGCGGGCCGGCCGGTGAGCGCCTCGAACGCGGCGCTGACGTAGTCGATGCGGCCGTCGGCGCGGGCCGTGAACAGGACGTCGGGGACGGTCTCGGCGACCTGGCGGAACCGCTCCTCGCTCGCCTTCCGCGCGACCTCCGCCTGGACGCGCGCCGTGATCTCGACGAACGTCACCACGACGCCCTCGATCCGGTCCTCGTCCGTCCGGTACGGCAGCACGCGAGTCAGGAACCACCGGCCGCGGTCGTCGGACACCTCGCGCTCGATGGGCACCAGCCGGTCGAGGACCTGGCGCGCGTCGTCGAGCAGGCCGTCGTAGTCCAGCCGGTGGGTGAGGTCCGAGAGCGGGCGCCCGCGGTCGGCCGCGCGGACGTTGACCAGGTCGCCGGTCTGGGGCGTGAACCGCATGATCCGGAGCGCCCGGTCGAGGAACAGCGTCCCGATGGCCGTCGACGCCATCAGGTTGGTGAGGTCGCCCGAGAGCTGGGCGAGCTCCTCGACCTTGTGGCGGTTCTCCTGGTTGACGGTCTGGAGCTCCTCGTTCATGGACTGGAGCTCCTCCTTGGACGTCTCGAGCTCCTCCATCGTCGAGCGGAGCTCCTCGTTGGCGCTCTGGAGCTCCTCGTTGGACGCCTTGAGCTGCTCGCGGCTCACGTCGTCCTCCTCGACGGCGGCCTGGAGCCGCTCGCGGGCGCGGCCCAGCTCGGCCTCGAGCACCTTGACCTGGTCCTGCTCCGCCGGCTCGGCGGGTCGGGGGGCGGGGGGCGGGGCGTCCGCCTCGCGCTCGTCGAAGATGACCAGGCACGACCCGTCGCCCTCGGGGCCCACGAGTGGCCGGGCGTCGACCCCGACCTGGCGCGGCTCGCCCGCGATCAGGAGCTGGACGGGCCGGGACCGGGCGGGCTCGCCGGTCTCGCGAGCGCGGCGGAGGGCCGTCCGCAGCTCGACCATCAGCTCGGAGCGGACGAGCCGGAACGCGCTCGTCGTCGCCGCCCCGCCCGGGTGCTGGAGGTACCGCCACGCGTTCGCCGACGAGTGGACGACGCGGTCGTCCGGGCTCACGAGCAGGCTGGGCGGGGCGAGCCGCTCGACGGCGACCTGGTGGAGATCGCCGTAGGGCTCGCCGCCCGGGCGGGGGCTCCGCGAGCGGGCCGCCCCCGCGTGCGCGCTCGGCCGGACCCCGGTCAGGGGGAACACGGGCAGGCGGAGGTCCGGCGCCGGCACGTCGCGGCGGCGGTACACGCAGTGGTCCTCGTCGGAGAGCTGGAAAAGGTCCCGGCCCTCGACCGTCTCCGACGTCCCCAGCACGAGCGTCCCCCCGGGCCGGAGCGCGTAGTGGAACAGCTCGATGACCTCGCCCTGGACGTCGCGCTGGAGGTAGATCAGCAGGTTCCGGCACGCGATCAGGTCGAGCCGCGAGAACGGCGGGTCGGTCAGGAGGTTGTGGGGCGTGAACACGACCCCTTCGCGGATCTGGGCCCGGACGCGGTAGCCCCCGTCCTCCCGGCGGAAAAAGTGGGCCAGGCGCTCGGGCGACACGTCGGCCTCAATGTCGGCGGGGTAGAGCCCCTCCCGGGCCCGCGCCAGCGACGCCTCGTGGAGGTCGCTGGCGAACACCTGGATGCGGGGCGCACGCGCGCCGAGCGTCTCGGCGGCCTCGAGCAGCAGGATCGCCAGCGAGTACGCCTCCTCGCCCGTCGCGCATCCCACCGACCACACGCGGACGAGGTCGTCGGGGCCGCGCCCCTCGAACAGGCCGGGGACGGTGTCGGTCGCGAGCACCTCGAACACCTCGGGGTCCCGGAAAAAGTGGGTCACGTTGACCAGCAGGTCGTCGGCGAGCGCGGCCACCTCGGTCTCGTCGTCGCGGAGCCGGCCGAGGTAGTCCTCGATCTCCTCGGTCTGGGCCATCTGCATCCGGCGCGCGATCCGGCGCAGGACCGTCGTCCGCTTGTAGCGCGAGAAGTCGCGGCCGGTCTGGGCCTGGACGAGGGCGAACGCCTCGTCGAGCGCCGACGGCCGGGCGCTGGCCTCGGCGCCGGCCTCGAGCGGGACTTGGGGCTCGGTCTGGGCGTAGCGGACGATGGCCCCGGGGATCTCGGCGAGCGGGAGCACCAGGTCGACGCAGCCCGACGCGACCGCGCTCTGGGGCATCCCGTCGTACTCGGCCTCGGCGGGGTCCTGGACGACGGTCAGCCCCGCGTTCTCCTTGACCGCGCGGACGCCGAGCGTCCCGTCGGACCCCGTCCCGGTCAGGACCACGGCGACCGAGTGGCCGTCGTGCGTCCGGGCGAGCGTCCGGAAAAAGTGGTCGATCGGCGCCCGGTCCCGCCGCTCCTCCTCCAGCGGCGACAGCCGCAAGTGCGTGTCGACGGCCGACAGGTTCCGGCCCGGCGGGATCACGTAGACGCAGTCCGCCTGGAGCGGCGTCGACTCGGACACCTGCCGGACCGGCATCCGGACGTAGGGCTGCAGGATCTCGGCGAGCCGGCTCGGGTGTCCCGGCGACAGGTGGACCACCACGACGAACGACAGGCCCGACCCCTCGGGGACGTGCTCGAAAAACGTCTTCAGCGCCGCCAGCCCCCCCGCCGACGCCCCCACCCCGACGACCGTGCGGACGGGCGTGTCCTCGGCGCCGGGCGCGGCGCGGTCGTCGTCCCCGGCGTCGGCGTCGGCGTCGGCGTCGGGCGGGGCAAGGGGGTCTCCGGGGGCGTCGACGGAGGGAAGGGCGGCCATGGGTAGGAGGGGGCGAGTCCGGCGACCTCCCGCCTTGCTCCCGGAACGGCCGCGGCTCGCGGCGAGATTAGGAGTCCTCGGGCGGGGGTCCGTCCGCAGTCTACGCGTTCGGAGCGCCGGACACCGTCTCTCCCACCTCAAGAGGAGGCTGGTAAGGGGAGGCTTTCACAACGGGCGCCGTTTCCCGACCCCCGTCATCCCCGCGCAGGTGCTGACAGAGGTGGGAACCTACGAGGGTCGCCCGTCCTCGCGGCCACCCTCCCCCGCCGTCGTTCCCGCGCAGGTGGGAACTCCAGGGTAGCGCGCTCAACGCCCCGTCCGGACTCTACGACCGGCCCCGATGCTGCCCTCGACTCGGGCGCACCGCCGGGCGCACCGCGGTCGTCACTCTGGATCCCCGCGTTCGCGGGGATGACCGCATGAGAGAGGGGTCGGATTGTAAGAGCCTCCCTTGTCAGCCTGAGGAGGGGGTGGTGGGAGGGGGCCGGTGTCGGCGCGTGGCCACATCCGCGTGGCGGGACCGCGCGGTATGTTTCGAGCGGCATCATCCACAAAATCAATGAGCGACGGCGCGTCGGGTCCGGGGCCACCGCCCGGCGGGGAGGCGAGCGACGCGGCGAACGGGGACCCGTACCGGCTCCGGGGCACGGCGGTGGCTCAGTACGCCGTCGAGGCCGTGATCGGCGGGGGCGGCATGGGCGTCGTGTACCGCGCCCGGGACACGCGGCTCCGGCGGACGGTCGCGCTCAAGTTCCTCCCGCCCACCTGGGCAGCGGACTCCCGGGCCAAGGAGCGGTTTGTGGCCGAGGCCCGGGCCGCCTCGGCGCTCGACCACCCCCACATCTGCACGGTCCACGAGATCGGCGAGACCGACGACGGCCGGCCGTTCATCGCCATGGCCTACGTTCCCGGGGTCTCGCTGCGGACGCGGCTGGACGACGGCCCGCTGCCGCTCGACGACGCCGTCGGCCTCGCCACCCAGGTGGCCCGGGGGCTGGCCCACGCGCACGCGGCCGGGATCGTCCACCGCGACGTCAAGCCGGCCAACGTGATGGTCACGCCCGAGGGCGAGGCCCGGCTGGTCGACTTCGGCGTCGCCAAGGCGGCCGACGGGCTCCTGACCCAAGCCGGCACCACGCTGGGCACCGTCGCCTACATGAGCCCCGAGCAGACGCGCGGCGAGACCGTCGACGCCCGGGCGGACCAGTGGGCGCTCGGCGTGGTGCTCTACGAGATGCTGAGCGGCGAGCGGCCCTTCCGCGGCGCCTACGACCAGGCCGTCGCGTTCTCGATCCTGCACGAGGAGCCGGCGCCGCTCGACGGCGTGCCGGCCACGCTCGCGGCCATCGTGTCGCGGTGCCTCGAAAAGGACCCGGCCGACCGCTACCCCGACCTGGCCGCCGTCGCCGACGCGCTCGACGCGTTCCGCCAGGGTGCGGCGCCGACCGTCCCGGAGTCGGCCGCCGACGGGCCCACTCGGCCTCGGTGGGGACGATGGGGCGAAGGGGCGACGCTTGGCCTCCCGTCGCTCGGCGAGATCAAGGACCGCAAGCTGGTCCAGTGGGGGGTAGCCTACCTCGCCGGGGCGTGGGTCGTCTTGCAGGTGGCCGTCGCGTTGGGTGGCGTCTACGGGTGGCCCGGCCCGCTCCTCCGAGCAGTGCCGGTCGTGTTGGCCGTCGGGTTCGTGGGCGCCCTCGTCGTCGCGTGGTACCACGGCGAGCAGGGCCGGCAGCGCGTGAGCGGCGTCGAGGCGGGCGTCCTGGCGGCGCTCTTGGGAGTGGCCGGCTTGGGCGTCGCCGTCGTCGCCCCCGGTGCTGGCGTGGGAGCCGAGCGGGGCGTCGCGCTAGCCTCCGGGCTCCGCCAGGTCGCGGTGCTCCCGTTCACGAACGTCGGCGGCGAGGCCGAGAACCAGGCGTTCATCGACGGGCTCGTCTACACCATCGGCGCGTCGCTGACCGAGATGGAGCAGGTCTCGGACCGCCTGTCGGTCCTGCCCACCGACGACGCGCGCGCCTCGGCGTCCGCGTCGCCTCGGGACGCCGCCGCCAGCTTGGGCGCCGACCTCGTCGTGAGCGGGAGCGTCCAGCGCGCCGACGACCGCGTCCGCCTGACGATGGAGGTCTACGACGCGGCCACGGACCGGCGCCTGGGCAGCCGCGTCCTGGACAAGACGACGACGGACCTGCTCGCGCTCCAGGACAGCGTCGCCCTTGTGCTCGCGACGCTGCTCGACGTGGAGCTGACCGAGGCCGACCGGCTCGCCCTGGCCGCCGGCGGCACCGACAGCCCCCAGGCGTTCGACCTCTACACGCAGGCCCGGGGGACGCTGCTGAACTACGAGACGGAGGCCGCCATCGACCGCGCCGTCGTGCTGTTCGAGCGGGCCCTCGACGCCGACGACGAGTACGCACTCGCGTGGGCCGGCCTCGGCGAGGCGTTCTGGCGACGGTACGAGGCGAGCAACGACCCGCGGTGGGTCGACCGCGCGGCCCAAGCCGGCGAGCGGGCCGTCGAGTTGGACCCCGACCTCTCGCCGGTCCGCGTGACGCTGGGCATGATCTACAAGGGCACCGGCCGCTACGCCGACGCCGAGCGCGAGCTCCGCCGCGCCCTCGCCCTCGACGACGCCGACGCGCTCGCCCACCAGCAGCTCGGGGCCACGCTGTACTTCCTGGGCCGGGTCGACGAGGCCGAGGTCGAGTACCGCCGGGCCATCGCGCTCAAGCCGGGCTACTGGGGGTTCTACAACAACCTCGGCAACGTCTTCAGCCGGGAGGCGCGGTTCGACGAGGCCATCGCTCAGTACCGCCGCGTCGTCGCGCTGAGGCCGGGCAATCCGTACGGATACGCGAACATCGGCGCGGCCTACCTCAACCTGGGTCGGCTCGACTCGGCGGAGGTCTGGTACCGGCGGGGGGCCGAGGCCGACCCCCGAGCCGTCGGGCCGACGGCGGACGCGTACGTCGGGCTGGGGGCCATCGACTTCGAGCGGCGGGACTACGAGCAGGCCGCGCGGTGGTACGAGCAGGCCGTGGCCCTCGACAGCACGGAGTCGGACTCCTGGTATTTCCTGGGCAACGCCCGGTACTTCGCGGGCCAACGGGCCGACGCCGAGCGGGCGTGGCGGCGCATGGTCGCCCTCGACACCCGAGTCGTCGAGGTCAACCCGAGCGACGAGGACGGGCTGATCGGGCTCGCCCACGGCTACGCGTGGACGGGCCAGCCGGATCGGGCGCGGGACGCCCTGCGCCGCTTGGCGGCTCTGCCTCAGAAACGGGCCGGCACGTTCCTCGTCATCGCCCAGACCTACGAGCGGCTCGGGGACCGGGCGTCTGCTCTAGCTTCGCTCGACGACGGCCTGGAGCAGGGACTCGACGCGGCGGAGGTCGCCCGGTCGCCCTGGCTCGACGAGCTGAGGGACGACCCCCGAGCCGCCCGTCTCCTCCAAACGCACGCCGGGCGCTAAGCCTGTCGGAGCGGCCACGACATCCGCCCTCCACCCCTCTCCCCATGAGCTCCATCACAGTCACCATCGCCAGCGACGGCACGACGACGCCGTCCGACATCCAGGCGGGCCCCGGCGACACGGTCTCCTTCCACGCCGACGGCGCGGACGCCGTGCTCTGCCTCGACCCCGAGGCGTTCTTCGGCGGCTCGCGCTACGAGATCCCCAACGGCGAGACGGTCGGCCTGACAGTTCAGCCCGACGCGTCGGGCCGGTTCGAGTTTATCGTCGTGGTCGGCGACCTGACGGCCTCTTGTCGAGGGAGCCGGGACAAACAGATGGGTGGCACCGGCGGCATCTGACCCCGGCTGCCCAAGCTCTGGCGCCCGGTCGAGGGAACACCATGCACGGTGCCCCTGCCGAGCTCGTTCGGAGATGATGCGGGGTCGCTGGGTTCGTGCGGCACCCGCCGGCGGTGGGCGAAAGGTCCCACCGCCCCGCTACTCCAGGTCGTACTCGTAGACGCCGACGCCGACGTAGCACCGCAACGTGGTGCAGTCGAGGAGCTCGACGCCGAGGGTGTATGTGTCGTCGGCGAGCGGGGTGACGCGGAGCCGAGGCTCGACGCCGTCGTCCGAGGTCACGTCGCCCTCTTGGTCGAGGGGGGTGACGCCGTCGGCGCGGAGGAGGGTGAGGCGGAGGTCGCCGCAGTCGCCGTCGCAGACCCCGCGGACCTCGTACAGGCGGCCCACGGTGACGGGCAGGGAGATGGACTCGGGCTCGTTCTCGACGAGGTACAGGATCGCCTCGGTCTCGCCCGGGATGCCGTCCGGCCGTTTGCTGATAAGGTCCGCCGCCACGTCCTGCTGGGCCCCGTCGTCCACGTGGTCCACGACTCCCACCTCCATGATGAGGGCGATCGCGGCGTCGGACGTCTCGTCGCCGTCGGCGGCCGCGCCGACCTCCGCGCCGTCGTCGGGGACGAAGAGGAACAGCAAGACCATCAGGGCGCCGAAGGTGGCCAGCGCGGCGACGCCCCACCTTTTGGCCTTCCGCGCGACGCTCGGTGGGGGCTCGGCCACGGCGGGCGCCCGGGGCGCCGGGGCGGGCGGCGGATCGGCGGCGAGCGGCAGCGGGTCCGCCTGGGGCGAGCCGAACAGGTGGCCGTCCGCGGTCCGCATGAACAGGACCGGTGTGGCCCACTCCATCGACGTCTCGTTGGTCCGCCAGATGGCCCGCCGCCCGACGGCCACGGCCGCGTCGACCGGCTCGCCCTGGGCGATCATCGCGTAGAACTTGTCGGCGAACGCGAGCGCGGCCGTGTCCGCGACGGGCACCTGCATGGCGACGACGGCCGGGATGCCGGCCGCGACGAGGGCCGAGGCCACGCCCGTGAACGGGTCGGCGCCGGCCTGGGTGCTGGCGCGGCCGGTGTCGCAGGCGTTGAGGAACACGAGCCGCATCGAGCGCCGCTCGGCGAGGTCGTCGCCCAGCTCGGCGGCCGAGAGCGGCGCCGACCGTCCGTGCGCGTCCTCGAACATGAGGACCCCGCCGCGCCGGTCGCTGAACCCGCCGTGGCCCATGTAGTGGAGGACGTGGTACTGGCCCGTGTCGAGCGCGTCGTAGAGCGCGGCCTCCGTCGCGTGCTCGAGGACGGTCACCTCGACGTCGTCGAGCGCCTCCAGGGTCTCGACGACGCGGCGCTTCTCGCCGTCGAGGTCGAGCGGGTGGGTGTCCGTCGGGTTCGCCAGGACCACGAGCACGCGGAGCGGCGGCGCGAACGGGAGCATCTCGACCGACTGGGCCACGTCGAGCGAGCGGATGACGGGGGTGAACTTGGACCGGCCCAGCGCCTTCCGCGTCACGTCGTTGTAGATCAGCTCCCACGGCAGGCTCGCGAGCTCGGCCAGGGCCGGGTCGTTGGGGTCGATCTGGAGCCGGATCCGGACGCCGTTGTCCTTGCCGCTCCCCGCGCTCCGCATGAACGCGTCGCGGACCGGGCCGGGCAGCAGGGCGCGGAACAGCGCGCTCCCCACCTCGCGCTCGGAGACGGACGCCGAGGCCTCGTCGTCGTCGAGGATCAGGTCGCGGCGGGCGCCGTCGGTCCCCCGAGTCGTGCCCGACGCCCTCAGGAGGGCCTCCAGGCGGTAGGCGTCGAGGTTCTCGGGGAGCACGAGCGGGGCCGACACGGTCCCGCCGGCCCGCGAGTTGGACGAGACGGTTAGCCCGTCGGCCCGGTTCTCGATGCGGATCCAGAAGTTGCGGTACTCGGTCATGGGAGACGGGGTTAGGCCTGGAGCCAGGTCAGCAGCCGAGCCTGCGCCTCGGGGTGCTGGAAGAACGCGGAGTGCGAGACGGCGGCGTCGGCGGTGAACACGTGGCGGTCGGCGTCGGCGACCAGGTCGACGCCGTCGCCGTCGCTGTCGGCGTAGACGCTCGCCGTCGGGACCACCAGGTCGTTCTCGGCGCCGAAGACCTGGCCCATCAGCCGGTCCTTGACCCACGCTGCCAGGCCCGGCTCGGTCGCCCGGTAGTCGGCGCCGAGCGCGAGGTAGCGCGTGTCGCCGCGGCCGTTGAGCGCGTTGAGGTCGCCCAAGAAGGGGCCACCCGGCCGCATCGCCTGCAACCCGTCGAGCCCGCGGGCCACGCCCACCGCCAGCAGCTTGGCGACCGTCACCACGCCGTCCAGCACCTCGGTGACCGGGTTGTCGGGGACGAAGTTGAGCAGGTTGGTGTAGCTGTCGACCAGCGCCCCCATGTGGTCGGGGTCGGCGAGCGCCGTGCCGGCGTTGGGCGACGCCACGAACACGACGGTCCCCACCCGGATCGACCGGGCGCCGAGCGACAGCGCGCTCTGTCGCTCGGCCAGCACGCGGCTGACGAGGCCGCCGCGCGAGTGGCACACGACGTCGAGGTCGAGCGTGGCGTCGTCGGGCAGGCGCTCGACCAGCCGGCGGACGTTCTCGTCGGGGTCGTGCGCCAGCGTAAAGTGGTCGAAGGCGAACACGCGCCCGTCGTAGCGCTCGTGCAACGTCGCCATCGTGGCCGGGTCGAGCCCGCCGAACGCCGAGTGGGCCCGGCCGAACGTGCCGTGGACGAACAGGAGCGACCGGCCCTCGCCGAGCCGCCGCCAGTCGGCCACCCCGAGCGGGGCCGGCGGCGGGTCGCGGTAGTCGGCCGGCGTGAACGGGCGGACGCCGTAGGGCCGCCGGGCGCCCTCCCACCGCTCGGCGAAGCGCTCGCCCACGGCGCCGATCAGCGGGTCGACGAGCGGGAAGACGAGCCGCTTGATGAGCTTCGTCCCGACGGCCCCGATGATCCCGCGCGCCGCCAGCGGCTCGCCGGTCGGCGCGGGGCCGGCGCGGCGGACGACGAACGTCTGGGTCCCACCCAGGCTGCGCGTCGCGCCGGCCTCGGCGAACTGCCAGGTCATCACGCCGCTCTCGTCGGTGGTGAGCAAGGCCTGGCCGTGGCCCGGGACCTCGGGCACGTCGACCCGGATCTCGGGCTCGGCGCCCAGGCTCCGCGTGGCCGTGGCCCGGACGTCCTGGACCTCGACCGTCTGCAACGTCTCGACGTGCTCCTGCGCCAGCACGGCGTCGAGCGCGTCGGTGGTGTGCTCGACGCTCCGGGTGCGGGCGCTGAACTGGGGCGACGGGAGGAGGCGGGCGGTGCCGGTCACGCCGCTCGCGCGGATCGTGAGGCCGCCCAGGTCGAGGGCCCGGTCGTCGCCGAGCGGGACGGCGCCGGTCGGGCGGCGGAGCACGAACGTCCGCGAGGCCGTGGTCCAGTCGTCGTCGGGGCCGGCCTCGTCCATCACCAGGTCCCGCGTCGGGACGCCGTGGAAGGTCTGGCGCAGGAGGGCCCCGAGCGTCGAGCCCGGGCCCCCGAGCGACCGCACGCTCTCTTGCTTGAGCGCCGAGAAGTCGGTGGGGGCCGTCGTGACGAACGCCTTGATCGTCTCGGTCCCCTCGGCGGGCTCGCCCTCGCCGGGCTCCTGGACGAAGGGGAACGACGCGGGGAAGCCGAGCGGGATGCCCTTCGGGTAGCCGACCCGGAGCGACTTCCCCGGCGCCAGCGCCTCGTTCGAGCCGGGCACCGTCAGCAGCGACACGGCGCCGGCCAGGCCGAAGTCGAGCGCGTTGACGTAGACGTCGGCGGTGTGACCATTCGTGACCGTGAACGCCAGTCGCTCGCCCTCCTCGAACACGACCTCGCCGCCGGCCTCGGGCTCGGCGTCCACCCACTCGCCGCCGACGAGGCGCTGGACCCGCAGGTCGACGGCCCCGCGCAGCGGGCCGGGCGCCGGGTTGTCGAGCGCGAGCGCGATCCGGTAGTGGGCCACCTTGACCAGGTTCTCGCGCATCAGCGTCTCGACACCGGGCCGGGACGCCGGATGCGCTGGGCACACCAACCGCCCGTCCATGCCGACGGCGGCCCACGTCGCCTCCGCCAACGGGCCGAGCTGGGGCACCGCGTCGCCCCCGGCCACCTCTTCCCGTGCGGACAGCCGGTAGACCTGGACGCCGGCCGGCTCGTCCTCGCCGACGACCTGGAGGAGCGCGCTCCGGTCGAGGTCGTCCGCCAGGTCGTCGGCGTCGCCGGACAGGCGGACGCGCAGCGCCCGGCCGCCCCAGCCGTGGCTCGCCTCGACGGCCCGGCCGCCGGCCGTGATCGCACCGTCGGCCGTCTCCTCGACCACCTCCGCCTGCGACGCGACCGCGCCGACCTCCGTGATCCGCACCCGGCCGAGCGCCTCGACCCCGTCCGTCGTCTTGGTGCCGAGCGGGTACACCGCCCACTCCGAGCCCGCCGTCAGGCCGTGCGCGGCGCCGGCCGCCAGCGTCGCCGTCGCCCCGTCGCGCGCCTCGACCCCGACGAACGGCATCGGCGCGACGTCGCGGACGCCGAACACGGCCCGGTCGAGGGCCCCCTCCATCTGGGGGTGCTGCTTCGACGAGTGCGCCGTGACCAGCGGCCGGACGCGGTCGTAGACGTCGCGGTACGTCGTGCCCGGCCCGGCGTCGCGCAGGGCGCGGACCAGGAAGAAGGTGAGCGCGCCGTGCCGCGTGTCGGTCTCGGCGTCGCGGTACTCGTACGAGCTCTCGTCGTCGCGGCAGCCGGCGATCAGGACGTAGCGGTCGTGGAGCGGGAGCCAGCCGCTCGGCCCCTCGGCCGTCACCGCGCTCCGCGTCGAGTGGCCGGCGGGCGGGCGTCCGATCTCGCCGGCGGGCCGCGTGTCGGGCGGGAGCGCGCGGGCCTTGGCGCCGAACACGTCGCGCGAGATCGTCCCCGAGTGGCAGCAGTCGAAGAGCAGCGTCAGGAACGGCGTCTTGGCCGTCACGCGCCGGATCCAGGCGTGGACCTCGTCGTCCGTGATGTCCGTGTTGGGGCCGGACTCGCGGACGCCGTCGTACGGCACGATGGTCTCGTCGAGCCCGTCCGGCTCGTCGCCTTCCAGGTCGGTGATCTGGGAGCCGTGGCCGGCGAAGTGGACCACCACCACGTCGCCTTCGCCCACCCCGTCCGCCAGCGTGTCGAGTGCGTCGAGGATGCGGGCCCGCGTGGCCGCCTCGTTCGTCAGGACCGTGACGTCCTCCTGCGGAAAGTCGAACCGGTCGCGCAAGAGCCCCGCCATCGCCGTGACGTCGTTGACGCACCCCTCGAGCTGGTGGAACGTGCCCAGGTTCGGGTACTCGTCGATGCCGATGAGGAGCGCCCGCTTGCGAGGGGAGGGGGACATGAGGCGGGTGGAGGTGAGCGTCGGGAGGATAGAGGTGCGGCCCCGAACGGACGCCGATAGAGGGGGCCCATGCCCCGGAGTGGTTGGAGGAAGAGACGGAGGGGACGGCCGGGGCGGAGGGGAGCTTCCACTCTCACCCTCTCCGTCCCATCTCGCCCAGCCGGGGCCCTCGCAGTCTCCGCGCTCGATCTTCCGACCGTGTCATCCTGAGCGCCAGCGACGGATCGCGACTCGGGGACCCAAGCCGTAGGGAGCGGTGCCGACGGACCCGGGGGCCCACGCTGAGGTCCTTCGCACGCTCGGGATGACGAGATGGGGAGGTTGCGACAGCCAGGCCCCCCGTCTCGGCCGGCCCCCCGTCTCGGCGTACGTTTCGCGACGGCCACCCCACCGATCCATGCGCCTGCTCCTCCTCGCGTCCGCCCTCGCCGTCGGCGCCGCCGCCCAGCCCAACGACTCCGGCCTGCCGCTGGAGCCGGAGCAGGCCGCCTTCGACGCGACCTACTACGACCTGGCCGTTGCCGTCGACCCGGCCGCGCGCACCATTGACGGGACGCTGACGATGGAGGCCCGCGTCGTCCAGCCGACGGCGGCCATCCTGCTCGACCTCGACGCGCCGCTAGCGGTGTCGAGCGTGGAGGAGGTGGCCCTCGTCGTCGGCACCGGCGACGAGGTGGCGCTGCCGCGGCTGTTCGAGCGGACCGGCAACCGCTTGCGCATCCGGCTGGGGCGGACGGCCCAGCCGGGCGAGGGGCTCCGCCTGCGGATCGCCTACGGTGGGGCGCCCCGCGTCGCGCCCCGCCCGCCGTGGGACGGCGGGTTCACCTGGGCCGAGACCGCCGACGGCACGCCCTGGGTCGCCGTGAGCTGCCAGATCCAGGGCGCCGACCTGTGGTGGCCCGTCAAGGACCACCCGTCCGACGAGGCCGACTCGGTCCGCGTCGCGCTGACGGTCCCGGCCGAACTGCGAGCCATCTCGAACGGCCGGTGGGAGGGGCGCACCGACCACGGCGACGGCACAGCGACCGAGCGCTGGTTCGTCTCGACGCCCATCAACAACTACGGCGTCTCGTTCGGCATCGGCCCCTACGAAACGGTCGAGGCCGAGTACGTCAGCCCCGTCGGCTACACGGCGACGGTCCCGTTCTTCGTCGTTCCCGAGCGCGTCGACGACGCCCGGCGCCAGCTCCCGAGCCTACTCGCGGACCTCGAGTTCCTCGAGCGCACCTTCGGCCCCTACGCCTGGCGCGCCGACGGCTACAAGATCCTGCAGACGCCCTACCTCGGGATGGAGCACCAGTCGCTGGTGGCCTACGGCTCGACGTTCGAGGACAACGCCTACGGGTTCGACTGGCTCCACTTCCACGAGCTCGCCCACGAGTGGTGGGCCAACCTGGCGACGGCGCCGGACTGGCGAGACTTCTGGGTCCACGAGTCGTTCGCGAGCTACGCCGAGGCTCTCCGCGCCGAAGACGTCGCCCGGCGCGCGGGCGGCGACGCCGACGCGGTCTACCTCGCGTTCATGCAGGGCAAGCGCGGCCACCGCAACGCCATCGCGGTCGCGCCTCGCGAGACGCGGACGACCCAGCAGATGTACGTGCTCCCCGACGGCCGCTCGAACGGCGACATCTACTCCAAGGGCGCCTGGGTGCTCCACTCGCTCCGCTGGCTCATCGACGACGACGCCCGGTTCTTCGCTGCCATGCGGTCGCTGCTCTACCCGTCTGTCGAGGCCGAGGCGGTGACCGACGGCCGCCAGGCCCGCTGGGTCTCCACCGACGACGTGCTCGCGGCCTTCTCGCGCGCCGCCGGCCGCGACCTCTCCGACGTGTTCGAGGTCTACCTCCGCCAGCCCGAGCCGCCCCGCTTGCGCGCCGACCGCGCGGGCGACGAGGTCGACGCTGACCTGGCTCGTGCCCCCGGCCGCGGCCGGCGCCGTGTTCGACGTGCCCGCCGAGGTCTCGGTCGACGGCGTCGCCCAGCGCGTCGCGATGCCGGGCGGGACGGGCCGCGTCGCCGCGCCGGCCGGGGCGACGGTCGAGATCGACCCGAACGGGCGCGTCTTGTTCGAGCCCGCCGAGTGACCAGACGGAGGGGACGTCCAGGCTCCAGCGCGTGGCCGACGGGTTGCTCGACGGAGAAATCGAAGCCCGAATCGTCGCGCCGCAGGGGTGGCTCGCAAGCCCGGTCCGGCCCGAGGGTCTTCAGCCCAGACCGACGCGCTCGAAGATCTCGTCCACGTTCGACTGGTGGGTCGCCGGGTCGAACGCTCGGGCGATCTGCTCGGGCGAGAGGTGCGCCGTGACGCCCGGCGCGGCCTCGACGATGGCGCGGAAGCCCCGGCGCTCGCGCCACGCCGCCATCGCCAGCGGCTGGACGGTGTCGTAGGCCGCCTCGCGGCTGAGCCCGGCGTCGATCAGCGCGAGCAGCACCCGCTGGCTGTAGACGAGTCCGTACGTCCGGTCGAGGTTCTCGGCCATCCGGTCGGGGTAGACGGCCAGATTCTCGACGATCCGCGACATCCGCGCCAGGGCGTAGTCGAGCGCGATGGTCGCGTCGGGCAGGATGACGCGCTCGACGGACGAGTGGCTGATGTCGCGCTCGTGCCACAGGGCCACGTCTTCGTAGGCGGCCACCATGTAGCCTCTCAGCAGCCGGGCCATCCCGGTCAGGTTCTCCGAGCCGATGGGGTTCCGCTTGTGCGGCATCGCGCTCGACCCCTTCTGGCCGGCCCCGAACGACTCCTCGGCCTCCAGCACCTCGGACCGCTGCAAGTGCCGGATCTCGACCGCGATCGTCTCGATGGTCGTCCCGACGAGCGCGAGCGCGGCGAGGTACTGCGCGTGCAGGTCGCGGGGCAACACCTGGGTCGAGATCGGCGCCGGCCGGAGCCCCAGCCGCTCGCACGTCAGCCGCTCGACCTCGGGCGGGATGTTGGCGAACGTGCCGACGGCGCCCGACAGCTTGCCCACCCTCGCGGCCTCGGCGGCGGCGTCGAACCGGACGAGGTCGCGCTGGACGGCGTCGTAAAAACGCGCCAGCTTGAGGCCGAACGTCGTCGGCTCGGCGTGGACCCCGTGCGTCCGCCCGACGGTCACGGTGTGCTTGTGCTCCCGTGCGCGGGCCGCCAGCACCTCCGCCAGCCGGACCAGCCCCTCGCGCAGGATCTCGTTGGCGCGCAGCAGCCGGAGCGACTGGGCCGTGTCGACCACGTCGGACGAGGTCAAGCCGTAGTGGACCCACTTGCGCTCGTCGCCCAGCGTCTCCGACACGGCGCGGGTGAAGGCGACCACGTCGTGCCGCGTCTCGGCCTCGATCTCGTGGATCCGGGCCACGTCGAAGCCGGCGTTCTCGTAGAGCGCCTCGACGTCCTCCATTGGGATCTGGCCCGTGGCCTCCGCCCAGGCCCAGCAGGCGGCGAGCTCGACGTCGAGCCAGGCCTGGAACTGGGCGTGCTCGGTCCAGATGGCGCCCATCGCGGGGCGGGTGTAGCGGTCGATCACGGCGGCAGCGGCGGTGTGGCTCCAACATCGGACCCACGCCGCTCGCGGACGCTGAAGCCGGTGCCAAGACGGGTCAGCCGCCGAGCCCGGCGCGTGCGTTGCGGAGCCGCCCGAGCACGTCGAACGCCAGCGCCGTCGCGTCGGCCGCCCGGTTCGTGAGCACGACGATGCCGATGCCGTCTTGGGGCAGCGCGGCGACGAACGAGACGAACCCGCCAGTCTGACCCGTGTGCAGGGCCGCCGAGTTGCCGCCGTTGAGCGTGAGCAAGAGCCAGCCCAGGCCCTGCTCGTAAGGCGGGCCGGCGGGGACGCGAGGGACGAGCGTGAGGGCGACGGCGTCGGCGAGCGGGGTCTCTTGGGGGCGGATGACGGCTTGGGCGAACGTCAGCATGTCGGTTGCCGTCGAGCGCAGGCCGCCCGCGCCGACGGTCGCGTCCTGAAACGTCCAGTGGGGTGTTGCCGCGCCGGTCGGGTCGTGGCCGGCGGCGAGCCGATCCGCGAGGGAGTCCGGGACGGTGACGAACGTCTCGCGCAGGCCGAGCGGGGCCAGGACGCGGTCGGTGACGAGCGCGGCGTAGGACGTCTCGGCGCGGTGGGCCAGGGCGTAGCCGAGCGCGCCGCCGGCCGCGTTCGAGTAAGCGTGGGCTGTGCCGGGCGCCGTCGCGGGTGGGGTGGCCACGAACGCCGCCAGCTCGTCCGGGCCGTAGGTCGCGTACGGGTCGCCCTCATCGTAGTCGGGGAGCTCGAACATGGCCTCGTCCAAGCGGGGCCAGCCCGACGTGTGCGTCGCGAGGTCGACCAGGCGGACCGGGCCGTCGGCGTGGGCGGCGACCGGGGCCCCGAGTACGTCGGCGAGCGGCGTCTGGAGCGTCGTCTCGCCGCGCACGACGGCGTCGGCCAGCAGGAGCGACGTGAACACCTTCGTCACCGACCCGATCTCGTACAACGTGTGGGCGTCGGGCACCGTCCCGTTCACCTCGCCCACCCCGACGATGGTCCGCTCGCCATCGACGACGACGCCGAGCACGAGAGACGGGAGCTCGTGGGCCTCGGCGAAGGCACGCGCAAGCGAGTCGAGTGGGACGCCGTGCGGAGTGGGCGTCGGCTGCGCACTCGCGGCCGCGGCGGCGAGGACGACGAGGACGGCGACCAAGCGGCGGCGGGAGCGGGGATCAGTCATCGGAATCGGTGAGGGCGTGAAGGGTGTCCGCGAGTCGGTCGCGGAGGGGGACGAGGTCGCGGGCGACGGCCCGCTGGTTGAGCCAGTAGGTGAACCAGAGGAAGCCGCCGATCAGGGCCAGAACGAGGGCGCTGAGAAGCAGGGCGACGCCGGCCCGGCCCGGCGAGACCGACGCCGTGGCCACGAGGGACTGGGTGAGGCCGCCGACCGCCATCAGGGACGGCCCGACCATGAGCGGCAGGATGTACCACCAGGCGACGGTGCGGAGCAGGCGGATCTGGATCTCGACGCGGTCCAGCGCGATGCGGAGCGCGTCGACCGTCGGGGCGCCCGGAGCGGCGGGCGGGCGCTGCCGCTGGGCCCGCCCCATCCAGACGCACACGAACGCGGCGCCGAGGACGACGAGCACGATCCCGACGCGGTCGAGACCGGCGGCGGTCGGGAAGCCGCGCCCGAACATCACGGCGACGAACACGGCCGCGGCGTACTCGCGAGCGTCGCGCCACCAGATCGTCCGGTCGAACGCCCGGGCGTCGGTGCGGAGCGCGGCGAGCGTCTCGGGCCCGACGGCCGGGGCGGGGTCGTCGGCCGTCTGCCAGACGGCCTGCAAGGCGTCGAACGAGGTCATGGGAGGACGGGGTCGGAGACGAGGGCGGTGAGCCGAGCCTTGGCCCGGTGCAGGCGGACGGCCACGTTGGAGACGGACAGCCCCAGCACGTCGGCGATCTCGGCGTGCGAGCGCTCGTCGAGGGACAAGACCACGAGGGCGCGGTCGACCTCGGGGAGCTGGCGGAGCGCGGCGTAGAGCCGGCCGAGCGCGTCGGCGCGGTCGGTGGCCGCGAGCGGATCGGGGGCGTCGTCGGCGAGGGCGTCGACGGTGGCCGGGGCGTCGACGGTCTGGCGCACGTCGCGCTTGCGGACGGCGCCGAGCGCCACGTTGAACGCGATCCGCGTGAGCCACGTCCGCTCCGTCGCCTCGCCGCGGAACGACGGGAGCGCGCGCCACGCCTGGAGGAGCATCTCCTGGTAGAGGTCCTCGCGGTCCGGCCGGGTCCGGGCGTAGGCCCCCGCGACCCGCCACAGCACCGGGCCGTGGGCATCGAGGAGGCGTTGGAATCGGACGTCGTCGGACACGCGGGGAGGGGGCGTCTGTCGGGTTGGTCGCGCGACGCGACGCCGCCTTACACCGTCCTGGAAAAAAGCCGTGCGGCGCGGCAGAGGCCTCCTCGTCTGCCAGATTCCCGGCCGCTTCGCAACCTCGCGAGAGCCGCTCAGTACATTTGCCCCTGCCGGTCGCCCGACGAAAGGAAGGCCCGCCGGCAGAGTGAGGGCACGTCCCGTACGGCCAGCTCCCTTCGAACCCCGCCAGGGCCTGACGGCAGCAACGGTAGAAGGTCGATGCGGCGCGATACGGATCGCGTGCCCTCACTCTTTTGTATCGCCCCCGATGCCCCGCCACGCATGACGACGCTCCTGGCGCTCCCGCTCGCACAGGCCGCCACGGGCGGCCTCTTCGGCAACCCGCTCCTGCTCCTGGGGCTCCTGTTCCTGGTGATGTGGTTCACCATGATCCGCCCCCAGGCCAAGCAGGCCAAGGCCCACCGCGAGTTGGTCGGCGGGCTCGCCAAGGGCGACCGGATCGTGACCGTCGGCGGGATCCACGGGACCATCCGCCAGGTCGACGAGAAGACGGTCCTGGTCGAGGTCGACGGCGGGACCAAGCTCCGCCTCGACAAGGGCAAGGTCGGCTACACGCTGTCCTCCACTGACCCCGCCTAGCGGGACCGCCATGGCCGACGCCGCCGCTCGCTTCGACGCCATCCCGGACGCCATCGACGCCATCCGCAACGGCCGACTCGTGGTCGTGGTGGACGACGAGGACCGCGAGAACGAGGGCGACCTCATCGGCGCGGCCGAGCTGGTCACGCCGGACCTCGTCAACTTCATGGCGCGCGAGGCGCGCGGGCTGATGTGCGTCGCCGTGACGCGAGAGCGGGCCGCGGCCTTGGACCTCCCCATGATGGAGGCCGCGAACACGGCGCTCCACGAGACCCCGTTCACGGTCTCCGTCGACGCCCGCGAGGGGACCACGACCGGCATCTCGGCCGCCGACCGCGCCAAGACGATCCGGGCCCTCGCCGACCCCTCGGCCCGCCCGGCCGACTTCGCGCGGCCCGGCCACATCTTCCCGCTCCGCGCCCAGACCGGCGGCGTCCTGCGGCGGGCCGGCCACACCGAGGCGGCCTCCGACCTGGCGCGGCTGGCAGGTCTGCGGCCGGCCGGCGTGCTCATCGAGATCCTGGACGACGACGGGACCATGGCGCGCGTCCCCCGCCTGCGCGCCTTCGCCGATCGCCACGGGCTGCTGCTCGTCACCATCAAGGATCTGATCGCCCACCGCCTGCGGACCGAAACGTTGGTCCAGCAGGTCGTCGAGGTCGACATGCCGACGGCGCACGGCGACTTCCAGCTGGCGGCCTACGAGGAGGTCCTGACCGGCGACGTCCACCTGGCGCTGTCGAAGGGCAGGCCGTTCTCGGCGGACGCGCCGGTGCTCGTGCGCGTCCACAGCCAGTGCGTCACGGGCGACATCTTCGGGTCGGCGCGGTGCGACTGCGGCGAGCAGTTGGTGGCGGCGATGGCCCAGATCGAGCGCGAGGGCCGCGGCGTCGTCCTCTACATGAAGCAAGAGGGCCGCGGCATCGGCCTGCTCAACAAGCTCCGGGCGTACAAGCTGCAGGAGGAGGGGATGGACACGGTCGAGGCCAACGAGGCGCTCGGGTTCAACATGGACCACCGCGACTACGGCATCGGCTGCCAGATCCTGCGCGACCTCGGTCTGAGACAGCTCCGGCTGATGACGAACAACCCGCGCAAGCGGATCGCCCTCTCGGGCTACGGCCTGGAGATCGTCGAGCGCGTCCCGGTCGAGGTCGAGGCCGGCGAGCACAACGAGCGCTACCTCCGCACCAAGCGCGACCGGATGGGGCACCTGCTGGAGGGCTTGTCCGGCCACGACCGCGACGCGCTGGCGACGGCCCTGGGCGACTGAGCGCGCTCAGCGGAGGAACGGGCTGAGGGGCGAGGTGCGTAGGGACACCCCGTGCTCACCGACTGCCATGCGCCCCCCCCTGCTCGTCCTCTCCGTCTTCCTGGTGGCTTGTGGCGACCGGCCGCCGGCGACCACGCCGCCTTCTGCGGAGGCCGTCTCGTCCGCACCGGCCACCGACCCCGACTCGGTCACGATCTCCGTCGAGGGGACGGAAGAGGCCATCGCCGTCCGCCGCGTCCGGTTCGACGACGTGCCGTTGCCGTTCACGACGCTCGTCCCCGAGGACTGGGCGGACGACGTCGTGTCGTCGGGGGAGGGGACGGCGGTTCGGCTCACGGTGGGCGACCCGCCGCGCCAGGGGCTCGTCAGCGTGTTCGTGTCGTCCGACCCGGACCCGGCCGGCGCGGTCGAGACGGCCCGGGCCCTCGCCGAGAACCAGGGGGACGTCCGCGCGGTCGACACCGCGGAGCCGTGGGCGATCCAGGTGTTCGCCTTCTCCGGGCCCGAGGCGGTCGGGCGCGCGAGCGTGGCCGAGCACGCCGGCGTCCCGTTTACGGTCCTCGAGTCGTACCCGGTCGAGCGGCGCGACGGGGTCGCGCCGCGGATCCGACTGGTCCTCGATCACCTCCGCTGGCTCGACGACGGGACGGGGCTATAGCTCCCGCGAGCGCGGCCGATACGGACGAGGCCCCCGTCCGCCGTGCCGTGTCTCGCTCGCTAATCCTACCGCTGCTGGCCCTCGCGTCGATCGTCCTCTACGGGACCACCCGAGCGGCGAGCCCCGAGCTGTTGGTGCCGCCGCCCGCCCGGCCCGTCGAGGCGAGGCCGCCGCCGGTGCGTGGGTCTCCACCGCCGAGCCCGCCGCCGGCCCCGCGTCTCCGGTCCGAGGAGCTGGCGGAGAGCGCTCGGGCCGCTTTGGCCACCGACACCACAGCTCTCGCGCGGGACTCGCTGGGCTCGGCCGCCCGATAAAGCCGGCGGTCGGCGCTCCACCCCGCACGCCTACGGGACTCAGTGCTCTGTCAAGCGGCTACTGGTCGATGGAACGAGCACCGGGGTCCGTCAGGGAGTCCCCCTTCCCCGCCTACGCGGGGACAGGAGGGGACGGGGGGGGTCGACCGACCCGAGCGCCGACCCACCAACAAGAGCTTGACGCTGCACTCAGAGACTGTTTGGTAGGACCGATTCCGGCCTACGCCCGGCTCTGCGGGCGCGCCCGACGCGTCGCCCTCCATCGCCGACCCTATGGGGTCGGCGGCTTCGGGCTCCTCGCGGTCGTCCCGCTCGCTCGCGCTCGACGTTCGGACCCGCCTACCAAACAGTCTCTCAGTCCAGGACGGACGTGCTGATGTCCTCGTCGAACAGGAGGTCGTAGTTCAACTGCCGCATCCCGTGCAGGAGGCGGGCCTGCGCCCCCATCGCCGCCGACGTCTGCAGGTCCAGGAAGAGCTTGTCGAGCGCGGCCTCGTAGAGCGCGACCTGCTGCGGGAGCGAGGCGCGAGCGACCTGCGAGCGCCGCTCGGCCGGGAACACGTCGATGGTGGGGATCAGCCCACGCACCTGCATCATGCGTGGCGCGCCTCCCCAGGCCTCGAACGTCGCCCGGGTCGTCTCGACCGCGAAGATGCCGAACTGGTCGCTCCCGGCTTTCTGGCTGATGATCAGGAAGACGACGGCCGGCTGTCCACCCAGGCGGCTCTCGGCGAACGTGAACCGGAGGTCCCGGCCGTCCACGCCCCGCCACGCCTCCGACGGCTCGAGCCGGGGCGGCCGGACAAAGTCGATCCCGGTGTCCTTCACGAGGTCCTGGACGGCGGCGTCGTGGTCGTAGACGTCGAAGTCCGGGCCGGTGACGGCCGAGACCGCGCGGGGCGAGGTCGGGTCGCCCGGCCGCCGTACGCGGAGTAGGCCCTCGGAGGGCCACCCCAGCACCTCGGCCTGGGTCGTCGGCGGCGGGTCGTCGGCGCGGTGGGGGAAGGCCGCCTCCGAGGGCGCGACGGCCCGTGGCGACTCGGACGGTTGCGCGCTCGCACACTGGAGCGAGTTGCCGAAAAGGACGACGAGGGGAAAAAGGACGGTCCGGGTCATGGGGGCTCTGGCGGAGCGAGCGAGCCAGCGGCAACCTAAGGGCCCGAAAGCAGGGCGGGTGCGAACGACCCACCGGGTTCCTTTCTCGCGGAGGCCGCCCCTTCCTCACGGCTCTCGTCTCGAGCTGCCTAGGCGACGGGCGCCCCGAGCCCGAGTTCGCGCGCGAGCGCGTCGGCGGCGGCCTGGAGCGCGGCGAGGTCGCCGGCGTTGTCGACCACGCGGTCCGCCCGAGCGCGCGCGTAGGCCGGGTCGATCTGATGGCGGAGCCGGTCCCGAACGGCCGCCTCCGGGACCCCGTCGCGCGCCGCCGCCCGCGCCACACGGACCTCGACCGGCGCGTCGACCACCACGACCCGGTCGACCACGGCGTCGCCGCCGGTCTCGAACAGCAGCGCCGCCTCGTACACGAGGACCTCGACGCCGTCGCGCTCGGCGTGCGCACGCGCCTCCACGAGCGCGCGTCGGACGGCCGGGTGGACGATCGCGTTGAGCGCCGCCAGCTCCTCAGGGTCGCCGAACACCCGGGCCGCCAGCCGGCCCCGGTCGAGCCGGCCCTCGGCGTCGAACGTCTCGGGTCCGAACCGCGCGACGAGCTGGCGGCGGACGTCGGGGTCGTCGGCCATGAGCCGCTTGGCGAGGTCGTCGGCCAGGAGGACGCGGGTGCCGGGGTGCGCGCCCAGCCGCGCCGCGAAGGCCGACTTCCCGCTCCCGATCCCCCCGGTGACGCCGACCGTCGTCATGGCTGGGAGGGACGCGGGGCGACGCCCGTCCGCCCCGTGCCCCATGCCCCACGCCCCACGCCCCGGCAGTCGGGACACGGAGTCGAGGTCCACTCCGGTCCCACGTCCGCCGTCAAAACGGCGCGTCGTGCGTGACGGCGACGGCGATCCGCCAGCCGTCGGAGGCGGGGACGAGGGTGTAGGTCGTGGGGTAGGCCCACGTCATCCGGCTGCGGTCCCGGCCAAGCGACCAGCCGACGCGGACGAGCGCGTGGTCGGCCCCGGACTCCAGCACGTCGACCGTGTCGGGGCGGACCCTCTGGACGTCCCACGCCCGGTGGAGGTCGAGCAGCGCCCGGACGCTCGCGTCGACGCCCTCGGCCGTGACCACCGCCTCCGTCACCCCGTCGCGGACGAACAGGCACGGCGTGACGAAACACGCGCCGATGGCGGGGGCGTCGAACGACTCGAAGGCGCGCGCGTAGCGCTCGAAGAAGGCGTCGGCTCGTTCCATCTAGCCGACCTCGGCGATCACCTCGATCTCGACCAAGGCCCCCACCGGGAGCCCCTCGACGGCGACCGTCGAGCGGGCCGGCCGGTGGTCGCCGAAGGCGTCGGCGTAGACGGCGTTCATGGCCTGGAAGTCGTCCATCGTGTCGAGGTAGACCGTCGTCTTGACGACGTCGCCCAGGCCGGCGCCGGCCGCCGCCAGCACGGCGCGGACGTTCTCGAACGCCTGCTCGGTCTGGGCCGCCACGTCGTCGCCGACGAGCGCGCCGTCTCGGAGGGCCACCTGGCCGGAGCAGAACAGCAGACCGCCCGTGCGGACGGCGTGGCTGTACGGGCCGACGGCGGCCGGGGCGCCGGGGGCGGAGAGGACGTCCATGGATGCGCGAGTGGGGGGACCGGAGGATACGCCCGGCGACGGCTAGGCAGGCTCGACGCCGTGGGCCGTCACCCGGTCCGGCGGGCCGACGTCGGTCCCCCGCCCGGGGTCCTCGGCGACCGCCTTCCCAGGAGGCTGGGCGCCTAGGCCAGGAGCCACCGGCGCCGACGACCCCGAACGCCAGCGTGCAGACGCGGCGCGTGACGAGTGCTTGGCGGCGCGGGGAGGGAGTGTCGAGCAGAGTCAGTCTGGGGGACGCTGTCCCCGCTCCGTCACCCCCTCACGTCCCGGAGCCACCGGCCGAGGCCGGGCGTCCGGAGGCCGAGCCGGAGCGCCGCGTCCCGGACGCCCGCCCACGGCTCGGGCAGCGTCACCAGACGCCCCAGCCGGACCGCCTGCCGGACCGTCGCCTCGACGTGCGGGCGCCGCTCGGCCTCGTAGGCGTCGAGCGTGGCGAGCGGCGCTCCGCCGGCGACGGCAGCCAGCCGAGGTGCCAGCGCTCGGACGTCGCGCAGGCCGGCCCCCAGGCCCTGGCCGAGGAACGGCGGCATCTGGTGGGCCGCGTCGCCCGCCAGCACTCGCCGGCCGCGTCGCCACGGACGGGCCACCACGTCGTGGAACGTGTAGACGGCCGCCCGCTCGATCACGACCGCGTCCGGGTCCACGTGCCCTACCAGTCGGGCGCGGACCGCCGCCGGCTGGCGTGCCGCCTCCGCGTCCTCGCCGGGCTCCAGCCGGAACTCCCAGCGGTGCCGGGGGGCCGGGAACGGGACCGACGTCACGGGCCCGGAGGGGTCGGCGATCTGCAAGAGCCGGTCGGGGACGGCCGTGCCCGGGTCGAGCACCGCGTCGACCACGAGCCACGTCTGCTCGAACCCGCGCCCGACGAGGTCGGTGCCCATCGATTGGCGGACGACGCTCCCGGCTCCGTCGCACCCAACCGCGAGCGCGGCGCGGACCGAGAACGCCCCGGCGGGCCCGGTCCCCTCGACCGTCACCTCGTCGCCGTCGTCGCGCAGCCGCTTGACGGCGTGGCCCAGGCGGACGTCGACGGTCGGGAGGTCGGCCAGCCGCTGGCGCAGGGCGCGCTCGACCGTCGGCTGGTGGATCAGGAGGCCGGATGGGAAGCCGGGCGGCGACGGCTCGGCGGGGCGCCCGCGGAGCAGCAACCGGCCCCGCCGGTCGACTAGGTCGAACCCGTCGAGCGGCCGGCCCGTCGCCGGGGCGCCGGCCTCCGCCAGCACCCGGAGCGCGTGCCCGTCGAGGTGGGCCGCCCGCGGGAGCGCGTGCGGAGCGTCGTCCCGGTCGAGCGCGGCGACGCGCAACCCGCACCCCCCAAGCAGCGCCGCCAGCGCCGCTCCGACTGGACCGAGCCCGATCACGGCGACGTCGTGCGAGAGAACGTCGGGCGGAGGACGGCAGGCGGCATCCGGAAGAAACCCCGACGGGCGCGTTCGGATTCAATCCGTCCCTCTCTTCCACCCCCGTCATGACCGACCACTCCGTCAAAAAGATCGACTCGTCCGCCTCGCCCGAGGGCGACATGGGCCAGACCTACCTCGTCTCCGGCACGTCCGTCGCGCTGCGCCGCTGGTCCGAGTCGGCCGGCACCGAGGGCGAGCCCCACACCCGCCCGTACGAGACCGTCGGCTACGTCGTCTCGGGCAAGGTCGAGGTCCACGTCGGCGACGACACCGTCACGTGCGGGGCTGGCGACAGCTACCTCGTGCCCGAAGGCGCCACCCGGAAGTACAAGATCCTGGAGGATCTCACGGCCGTCGAGGCCACGTCGCCGCCCGCCCGCGTCGACAACCGCGACGACGCGTAAGGCGCTCTCCGCTTGTTCGCCCGAGCCCCCTCGCCAGCGGATGGCGAGGGGGCTCGGCGCGTCATCGACCCTCGCTCCCCTCTTGGCGCCGCAAGTCCGCGCCGGAGCCCTGCGCGAGATCCGCGTGCAACACACGGGAGAGCGCTGCGTTGGAGACGCTTTGCCACTCAAAGCAGTCCGCGCCCGATGCTCGCCTCCCCTTCTCGCCGCCTCGCCCTTGCCGTCCTGCTCGGGGGCTGGGTGGCCGCCCTGGTCGCCGTCCGCATTTGGGCGACCGGCTCCGTCTTCGGCCTGTTTCTCGCGTGGAACCTGGTGCTGGCCGCCGTCCCCCTGCTCGCGTCGACGGCGCTCGTCCGGCTCGACGGTCGGCGGGCGCCGGCGTGGGCTCTGCTCGCGCTCGGGGCGGTGTGGCTGGCGTTCCTGCCGAACGCCCCGTACATCCTGACCGACCTCGTCCATCTCGAGTACCGGGCGCCGGTCCCGTTCTGGTACGACCTGGGGATGCTGCTCTCGGGCGCCGGCGTCGGGTTGCTCAGCGGCTACGTCTCGCTCGCCGACGTCCAGGGCGTCGTGGCCCGGCGGTGGGGCGGCCGGCTGGCATGGGCGGCGTCGGTGGGTGTCCTGTTCCTGAGCGCGTTCGGCATCTTTCTCGGCCGCGTCCTCCGGTGGAACTCGTGGGACGTCGTCACCTCGCCCGGCGCGCTCGTTCGCGACGTCGCCGTCCACCTCGCGGACCCGCACGCGACGACGGTCGTGATGACGCTCGTGTTCGGCGGGATGCTGACGCTGGGCTACGTCGCGCTCTGGTCGCTGGCGACGCCGGGGCCCGTGGCACGCGAGGAGTGACGCTGAGCTATGCAGGGACACCATGCATGGCGTCTCTACTCGATTGTCTGCACGTCTACGTTGCCGAACTCGGCGAGCTGGTCCTCGACGACGGCTCGGTCGCCGACGACGACGATGGCCACGTCGCCACTTCGGATGTACTGCTCGGTCACCCGGCGGACGTCCTCCGGCGTGACGGCGTAGACCCGCTCGACGTAGCTCTCGAGGTAGTCCCGGCCCAACCCCTGGAGATCGAGGAACGCGAGGTACGACGCGATCCCGCCCGCCGACGAGTTCTGCAACACGAACGTCCCGGCGAGGTAGTTCTGGATCCCCTCGAGCTCCTCGGCCGACGGCGGCGTGGTCGCCAGGCTGTCGATCTCGTGCAGGATCTCGGCGATGGCCGGGCCCGTCGACGGCGTTTGGACGGCCGCCTGTTCGGCCCAGTAGGCGGTGCGGAACCGCGTCGAGACCGCCGAGCCTGGGCTGTAGGTGTAGCCCTTGTCCTCGCGGATGTTGCGCGTGATCCGGCTGCCGAAGCTGCCGCCCAACAGCGCGTTCGTGACCTGGAGCGCCACGAAGTCGTCGGCCGTCGGGTCGATGGTCGACAGGCCGACGGTCACGTTCGACTGGGCCGCGCCGGGCTGGTCGACCAGGATCACGCGCCGGCCGTCGGTGGCCGTGGGCGTCGTGGGGTCGCTCATCATCGGGCCGCCGGTCCAGTCGCCGAACGCGTCGCGGATGGCGGCCTCGACGGCGCTCGCCTCGAACTGGCCGACGACGTAGATCCGCGTCCGCTGCGGCCCGACCGTCGCGTCGTAGAACGCCCGCGCGTCGGCGACCGTGGCGGCCTCGATCTGGGCCGGGTCCGGCAGGATGACGGCGGCGTAGGGGTGGTCGCCGTAGAGGGCCCGGCTGAAGGCGGCCCGGGCCAGCGTGCCCGGCTGCGACCGGCCCACGGCCGCGCCTCGGACCTGGTCCCGCTGGATCCGCTCGAAGGCGTCGTCGGGGAAGGCCGGGTGGCGGAGCACGTCGGCGACGAGCCGGACGGCGTCGGGCGTGAACTCGCTCAGCACGCGGCTGGTGACGAACGTCTGGTCGAGCCCGGCGCCGGCCGAGATCGACCCGCCCAGGTCGGCGGCCCGGCCCGCGATCGCCTCGGCCGTCCGCGAGGTTGTGCCCTCGGTCAGCAGCCCCGCCATCAGGTCGGCGAGCGACGTCTGGCCGGGACCCTCGTCGACGTTGCCCGAGCGGACGACGGCGTAGACGGTGGCCTTGGGGAGCGCGCCGTACGGCACGAGCGTGACGTCGATGCCGTTGTCGAGGGCGAACGTCTGGCCCTCCGGCAGCTCGAACGCGCGCGGCGGGCCAGGCTCGGGCGGGGTGGAGGGGAAGTCGGCCTGGGCGAGAGCGGGGCCGGCGACGAGCGCCAGCAGCAGGAGGGAGGCGGTGCGGATCATCGGAGGAGGAGGGGGGCAGGGACACCGTGCACGGTGTCCGTACGGGGCAGGGGCCGAGGACGTCTCTCGGCGAGGGCGTCGCCGGAGGCGGGCGTCACGAGCCGCCGCCGGCGGCCTCGAGCGTGATGACGGTCCGGTTCTCGGGCCGGAGCCAGTCCCGGGCCGTCCGCCGGATGAGGCCGGGCGTGACGCGCTCGAAGCGCTCGACCAACGTGTTGATCCGGGCCGGGTCGTCGTCGAACAGCGCGAACGACGCCAGCAGGTCCGCCCGGCCAAAGCCGAACGTGCCGCCGAGCGTGTCGTAGAGGTCGCTCCGGAGCTTGACCTTGGCGCGCGCGAGCGTCTCCGGCTCGACGCCCTCCTCCTGGATCGCCGCCACCTCGCGGTCGATGAGCGCCAGGATCGAGTCCGGCACCGTCTCGTCGTCGTGGATGAGCCAGGCCGACCACAGCATCGGCCCGTTGTAGTTGTACATGTTGCCGAGCGGCCAGTTGATCCCGCCGCTGACGTCCGACGTCAGGCCGTTCTCGGTCACGAGCGCCTGATGGAGGCGGCTGTCGTCGCCCTCGAGCAGGATCTGCTGGATCAGGCCCATCGCGAAGTAGGCGTCCGTGTTGCGCGGCGGCATGTGGTAGGCGAACGCCAGCGCTGGCCGGGTCGCCAGCGAGTCGACCTTGGTGGCCCGCTTCGCCTCGGTCTGCGGCGGCTCGCGCAGGTCGGGGATCGGCGGCACGTCGGCCCGCTCGATCGCGCCGAAGTAGGTCTCGACCCACGCCATCACCTGGTCCGCGTCGACGTCGCCGACGACCACGACGGCGGCGTTGTTGGGCGCGTAGTAGGTGTCGAAAAAGTCCTGGACGTCGTCGAGCGTGGCCGCCTCGAGGTCGCTCAGCTCGCCGTAGAAGTTGTGGCTGTTGTACCAGTTCTCGTTCGCCTCCTGCGGCAGGTCGAGCCAGGGGAACCCGCCGTACGGCTGGTTGATCACGTTGACGCGGACCTCGTTCGAGACCACGCCCTTCTGGTTGGTCAGGTTCTCCTCCGTGATCGCGAGCCCGCGCATCCGGTCGGCCTCGGCCCACAGCATCGTCTCGACGGTGTTCGAGGGGATGATCTCGAAATAGTTCGTAAAGTCGAACCGCGTGGACCCGTTGAGCACGCCGCCGTTGCGCTGGACGAGCCCGATGAACTCGTTCTTGCCCAGGTTCTCGGACCCCTGGAACATCATGTGCTCGAACAGGTGGGCGAACCCGGTCCGCTCGCGCGGCTCGATCCGGAACCCGACGTTGTAGTAGACGGCCACGACCGCCGTCGGCGCCGTGCGGTCTTCGGAGACGACCACCTTGAGCCCGTTCGCCAGCGTGTCGTAGACGACGGGGACGGAGAACGCGGTGGCCTCGGCTTGGGCGAGCTCGTCGGGTGAGAGCGGGGCGAAGGCGGGCTCGGTCGAGGGCAGCGCTTGAGGCGCAGGGAGCCGGTCGACGGACGAGCAGCCGGCGACGGCGACGAGGGCGGCGAGGAAAGCGAGACGCATGGAGGGGGCGGTGAGGCGGGCCTCTCTACGCCGCGCCGGTGGCCGGGGTCCGGCTACATCCGCCGGGTCAGCGTCGCCGAGCACCCGCCCGGCGCGTCGTTGCTCCAGACCAAGTCGGCCACGACCCCCGGCTCGACCGCCAGCGTCCCGGCGCCCCCGACCTGACACGCGCCCAAGCCCGGGCACCCGATGGTCCCGCGGATCCGGTACGGCTGGCGGCCCACCTCGACGCCGTCGAGGCGGACGACGTTCGAGGACGGCCGGACGGACTGGTCGCCGACGTCGAGCGCGAGGTCGAGGACGCAGCCGTAGACGTCGCCCGCGTAGGAGAGCGTGACGGTGGTCCGCTCGGGCTCCACGGGCGCCGCGAGCGCGGGGCGTTCGTCGCGCGCGGGGAGCTCGACGGGCGTGGGGACCGCCCCGCCGTCCGCCCCGCCGTCCGGCTCGCCGTCCCCGTCGTCGCCCACGTCCGCCGGGCCGATGGACGGCGGCGCGTCTTGGCTTGGGGCCGCCTGGACCAGGACCACCAGTCCGAACCCGGCCGCGCCGGCGAAGATCATCGAGAAGCACGCCATCTTGACGGCGTCCGGCGAGTTCCGAAACAGGACCACGGCGACGACGCCTACGACGAGCACCAGCAACGCCAGGATGCCCAGCGGGCTCTGGGCGGCGGCCTCGATGATCTCGGGGGCGTTCTCGGCGACGGGTTCCATGGCACGGAGCGGCAAGGGTCGGGGGTCCGCCGTCGGGGCGGGGCGCGTCTGCGCACGCTACGGCAGACGGCGCGATCTCCGACCCCCGGCGACGCGCGTGGCCACCGCTCCTGACGACGCCCCGCCAGCGGCGAGTGCTAGCGGGGCGTCGAGGTGCCGACCGGATTTGAACCGGTGTACCAGGTTTTGCAGACCTGTGCCTAACCCCTCGGCCACGGCACCGTGCGGGGAATCTACGGACGCCCGCGCGGGACGGCTATGAGATCCACGCGCAGCTGTACCCCGGCCAGGATTTGAACCTGGACTCAACGGCTTAGAAGGCCGCCGCTTTATCCAATTAAGCTACCGGGGCGGGACGATGGAAACTAGGACGTGCTCAGGCTGCCAGCAGGCTCTACCGCTCAGCTCGTTCTATCGGTCCGGGACGAAGATCCGGTCTCGCTGCAAACCGTGCTCCGACCGGACGTGCGTTGCTCGCTGGCGACGGATCAAAGCCAAAGAGGTCGACCGCCTCGGAGGGCACTGTGCCGACTGCGGCGGCGAGTCTCACCCGGACGTCTTCGAGCTTCACCACCTCGACCCAGTCGTCAGGGAGTGTCAGTGGACGGAACTCCGGTTGTTCGCTCCCGACCGCCGGCGCCTCGAACTCAGCGAGTGCGTCATGCTCTGCGCCAACTGCCACCGTCTGCGGCACGTCGTCGCCGAGGAGAGCGTGGCGTACGAGGTCTAGTCGGGGCGGCCGGATTCGAACCGACGACCTCCTGCTCCCAAAGCAGGCGCGCTACCGAGCTGCGCTACGCCCCGAGGTGACCGCGAGCGGTCGGCCGGAAGATACGCGGCCGGCCTACCTTCCGCGTCTCCGCTTCCGTTCTCCATGTCCGACGTCGCCGCCATCGCCCGCCCGCTCCGGATCCTGTGGCTGGCGGTCTGCGCCAGCGGAGCGCTCGGGATGCTCGCCCTGGGCGCGCTCGCGGTGACCAGCGAGCCCCCGTTGCCGGACGCGGCCGAGGGCGCGTTCTACGCCACCGCCCTGCTGTCGGCCGCGGCCACGGTGGGCGCGTTCGCGCTCGCCCGCGCGATGGAGGGGCGGCTGCTCCGGACCGGCTCCGACGCCGAGGCCGCCGGGACCGTCCGGACGTTCGGGGGGGCCGCGCTGGCGGTGGCCGAGGTCCCCGCGCTCGCCGGGGCCGTCGCGGCGTTCCTGACCGGCGACCTGCTGCCGCTCGCGTTCGGCGTCCCGCTGTTCGCCTTCGCGTGGCTGACGTGGCCGAGCGACGGCCGGGTCGCCTACTGGCTCGCGCTGCGCGCGCGCGACCGGCTCCCTGAGAGGGCCCAAAGAAACGGGGCGCCCCCCGAGAGGGACGCCCCGTGAGATCGGGCGGAGCCGGGGCTACGCGGCCTGTGCCGACTTGAGCTCGTCCTGGACGTTGCCGGCCTCGACCATCTTGGACCGGAACTCGAACTGGCCGTTCTGCTTTTTCGAGGCGACGATGATCTTGGCCATCTGCTTCGCCTCCTGGCCGGCACCGCGGTTCGTCCGCTGGTTCTTAGAAACTTTCTTCGCCATGAGTCTGGGGGTCTGTGAGGATCAGGTCGCGAACGCGGAGACGGCGCCCCGCGATCCGCGCTACTTGATCTCGCGGTGGAGCGTGTGCTTCCGCAGCGTCGGGTTGTACTTCTTGAGCTCGAGCCGCGCGGTCGTGTTGCGGCGGTTCTTCATCGTCGCGTAGCGCGACGTGCCCGGCGCCTCGGTGCACTCGAGGATCACTTGGTGACGGACGTCTTTGCCCTTGGCCATCGTCTCGGGGGTCTAGAAGAAAAGGGTTAGACGAGGGACGTGCCCTTGGCGCGGGCGTCCTTCAGGACGGCCGAGATGCCATTCTTGTTGATCGTCTTGATCGTCTGGGCGGACACGCGGAGCGTGATCCACCGGTCCTCCTCGGGCACGTAGAACCGCTTCTTCTGCAGGTTCACGTTGAACCGCCGCCGCACCTTGTTGTGGGCGTGCGAGACGTGGTTGCCGAACATCGGCTTCTTGCCGGTAAGCTGGTCTTTGCGGGCCATCGGTCGGCGCGGCTGACTCCGCGCGGGGATCTAAGAAGGTCCGGCCGCGGCACACAGGCGCACGACGGCGGAGCCCAGGAACCTACGGACTCGGCGCGGCGGCCACCAACCGCCGGGGGCCTCCAGCGTGTGAGTCTGGGGCGAAGACGGGGGGAGGGCAGGGGGGACGAGGCATGGGGCAAGGGGCCGTGTCGCGCGGCGGCTCCCGTCCTATGCCCTTCGCCTCACACCTCTCAAAAGAGGCCGAAGCGGACCTGGACGACGTGGTTGCGGCGACGGAGCTGGCCGAGCAGCCGCCCGTCCTCGACGCCGTACGTCGCGTATTCGAGCCGGGCCACGCGCGTCACCAGCGCCGCCCCGGCCGACGGCATCCCCTGGCTCAGCCCGGCCCGGAGCTCGACGTGGCCGCCCAAGCGGGCGCGGGCGCCGGCCCGCAGTCCCGCCTGCATCGACTGCTGGAAGTCCGACGTCGCCGCCGACGTGTAGTCGAGGGCGACCGACGCCGACGAGACGCCCGGCACGGCGGGCAGTCGGTACGCCGCGCCGACCTGGACGACGCCTCCCGACGCGCGGCCGTCGAAGCGGGCTTCGAGCGCGGCCACCTCGGCGAGGTCGTCGGCCGTCCCCTCGGACCCCGACACGTCGACCGAGCGGTCGAAGGCGTAGTCGATCTCGCCGCCGACGTTCGAGGCCGAGGCGCCGAGGTCGAGCCCGCGGACGCCCACGTCGGTCGCGTAGAGGCCGGCGGCCAGGCGGACGGCGTTGCCGCGCAGGACGTAGAGCTTCTCGCCGTCCGGGTCGAGCGCGTCGATGGGCGAGGCCTTGGCCGTCACCCGGCGCTGGAGGACCGTCGCCGAGACGCCCGCGCGCACGCCGAACGGCAGGGCCGCCCCGAGAGGTGTCTGCGCCAGGTCCACGCCGACCGCGAGGGGCACGGCCACGTCCGCCCGGCTGTAGAGGTCGATGAACGGGATGCCGGCGCCGCCGTCGGTGATCCGCCCGCGCGTGGCCGAGTGGGCGTAGAGCCCGACGCCGACGGTGACCGGCCCGGTGGCCACGCGGACCGACGGGGCCAGCACGGCGAGGTCGGCCGTCTTGGGCCGGCTCCCGACGCGGAACGCTTGGTCGTAGAGCGCCTCGAGGCGCTCGGGGTCCCGGCGGCGGAGGTCGTCCAGGCCGTCCTCGACCGCCGGGCCGAGCTCGTCGGCGTAGAAGGACCACGCCTCGGACACGTTGCCGCCAGCGCCGACGGTCACGCCGAGCAGGTTGAGCGTGAAGCCGCGGTCGGTGAGGTGGGCCGGGTTGGCGAGGAACGGCGAGTCCAGCGTCGGGAGAGCCGCGACGGCGCCGCCGGCGCCGAGGCCGGCGAGGTCCGTCGCGCCGATGGGCTCCTCCGTGCCGGGCGTGACGTAGGGCTGGGCGAGGGACGGCGCCGCGAGCGACAGGGCGAGGACGGCGAGCCAGAGACGATGCATGGGGACGGGGAGGACGGAGGGAGGCGGCTCGGCACGGGCCACGGCCGGAGAGGGCCGACGAGCGTTTCCTGCAACTCTGCGGGTTCGTGCCCCGCCCGAGGTCTGACGGTCGGACCTCGCTCCTACGGGGAGAGAGGAGCGCGGGGCGCGAATCTGGAGCTCTGTGCTAGACCGAGCAGTAGTCGGCGACGGCGTCCTGGAGATCGGTGTAGACGCCGAGCGCCGTGTCGACGATCTCGGCGGCCAGCGAGCCGCTGCCGAGCAGGGCCGCCCGGGCGTCGAGCGCCAGCAGGGCTTGGCCGATCCCGCGGATCGAGTCCTCGGCCTGGGCCTTGACGGCTTCCTCGTCCTCGGCGCAGATGGCGACCGAGCCGTCGGCCAGCCGGTACCACGTCGTCGTCTCGGGCAGCTCCTCGGCCACGAACACGTAGGCGTCGATGAACGTGGTGAGCGCGCTGACGGCGAGCGCCTGGGCCGTCTGGTCGCGCGTCAGCCCCTGCGCGGCGAGGTCGGCGAGTGCCCCGTCGCGGTCGTAGGCCAGCGCGCCGTCGACGACGGTCGTGCACAGGTCGAAGCTCGTGACGGCGGTCGGGAGCAGGCCGTCCAGCAGCGTGCGGGCCTCGGTGAGGGTGCCGGCCGCGGCCACCAGGTCATCGAAGCCGTCGACGCCGCCCGGGTCGAACGCCTGGGACGTGGGGTCGGAGGCGAACGAGCAGGAGCCGCCTCGGCCGGCCGTCGACGGGGCCGGGGCGTCGTCGCTGAACGTGGTCAGGAACTGGCCGATCCGGTCGAGGTCGATAAGGTCGATCCCGTCGCGCTGGAGCAGCGTCGTCGCCAGCTCGACGCGGACGACGGCGTTCTCGGGCTCGGCCCGGTGGGCCCGGTCGAGCAGGTCGACGGCCTGGGCGTAGTCGCCGCGGTCCCGAGCCAGGATGGCGTCCTCGACGGCGACTTCGACGCCTTGGTCGAGGGAGAGGAGCCCCCCCGTCTCGTCGCAGCCGGCGAGGGGGAGCAGGCACAGGGCCGCGAGGAGGAGCGGGAGCGGTCGGGTCATGGGTCGAGGGAGAACGAGGATGGAGCCGGTCCTGAAGTATCGGGCATCCCCGCGGTTTCTCAAACTCGCGCAGCGCCGGCGACGCCAGCAGGCCGACCAGCGCCCGAGGCACGGCCTCTCGTGTCAGACCCGGGAGGAGTGTGTGGGTATGGGTGGTGTGGGAGGAGAGCGCATTTCGCCCCCACGCCCCCCACCCCCTCCAGTCCCGAACAGCGACGGATCAGCCGGACGTGGTATCAGACCCGTGAGGAGTGTGGGGGGTAGGGGAGGAGGGGGGCGCTCCCGCACTCCCACGGGACCGTCCCCCGCTCTCTCTCTAGGCCCCCGACTGGACCGCCCGCGCCGGGTCGATGGCCGCCGCCCGGGCCGCCGGGTACACCGCCGCGAGCGCACACAGACCCACGGCCGCCAGCACCACCCCGCCCACGTCGAGCGGCCGGATCGCGACCGGGTACGCGTCGATCACGAACGACCCAGCCTCAGCCAGCTTCACCACGCCGAACGTCTTCTGGACGAGCGAGATCGCCAGCCCCACCGCCAGCCCGATCCCCGCGCCGACGCCGCCGACCAGCAGGCCCTCCAGCAGGAAGATCCGACGGACGTCGGCCCGACTCGCGCCCATCGCCTGGAGCGCGCCCAGGTCCCGCTGCTTCTCGATCACGATCATCGTCAGCGCCCCGACGATGTTGAACGCGGCCACGACGATGATGAGCGCGAGGATGGCCGACGCCGCCCACTTCTCCAGCTTCATCACGCTGTAGAGCGAGCCCTGGAGGTCGTACCACGTGCTGACCGCGTAGCGCCCGGGGAAGGCCGCGTCGAGCCGGGCCTGCAGGCCCTCCTGAACTGCGCCCGCGTCGTCGAGGTCGGACAGGCGGAGGTCGAGGCCGGTCACGCGGCCCGGCATCTGGAACAGCCGCTGGGCCTCGCCGAGCCCGACGAACACGTGGCTCTCGTCGTAGGTCGGCTCGAGCGAGAACGTGCCGCGGACCTCGAACGCCCGCTGGTCCGGCAGGCCGAACGGGTAGAGCCCGATGGCCCGCTCGAGCGCCGCCGCCGACAGCAGCGACACGTCGCTCCCGCGGATGGCCCCGGCCGGCGGGCCGCCCTCGATGGCCACGCCCGGCTCGGCCGCCCGGACGCCGGTCCGCCCCGCCAGCGCCGCGCCCATCACGATGCCGACCGTCCCCCCGTCGCGGCCCAGGTCGAACGTGCCGTCCAGGATCGACCGCTCGACCTGGGCGTCGAGCGCGGCCGGGTCGACGCCGCGGACGGTCACGACCTGGTTCAGCGCCCCGCCGCTCTCGGTCGCCAGCAGCGCCTTGCCCTCGACGAACGGCGTCGCCGAGACGACGCCGGCCTCGAGCCGCGCCAGCGCGGCCAGCGTGTCCACGTCGGCGATCCCCCCGCCCGCCACGGCCTCGACGCGGACGTGCGGGTCGTAGCTCACCAAGAGGTCACGCACGACGTCGTAGAACCCGTTGAGCACGCTCAGCACGACCACCAGCGCGGCCACGCCGACAGCCACGCCGGCCACCGAGATGCCCGAGATCACCGAGATCAGCGTCAGCCGTCGTCGGCTGGCCAGGTAGCGGCGCGCGATGAGGAAGCGGTAGTCCAACGGGGAAGAGGGCGGTGGAGCAGTGGGCGATCCCGTCCCCCCCTCCCACCGGGAGGGGGCCGGGGGGAGGGTCCGTGCAGGCCGGCGCGGTGGTCTGGCGAGTGCCGACCTCCCCCCGACGGGGGGGCTTCGGCGTCGGCGCCCCCCCCAACCGGGCCTACCGCCCGCCGGGTGTGGTGTCGGTCGACGGGCGGATGGCGCCCGCGCCTTCGAGCTCGCCGCGGAGGCGCGCGATCTCGGCCAGCGCCGCCTGGATCTCGCGCTCCTGCTCGGCCAGCCGCCGCTCGCGGGCCTGGAGGTCGGCCAGGATCTCGGCGATGGCCGCCTCGCGGACTTCGAACGGGGCCATCTCGTAGTAGCCGCGGTCCTCGAAGTAGCCCCGGAACAAGAAGTTGTGCTTGAGCGCCTCCATGTTCTCCGAGAACCGGAACGCGCCGACGGCGCCCCACCCGGCCGCCTGGTTGACCCGGTCCGTGATGGCCCGGATGTCGGCCGAGACCGTCTGGAGTTGGGCCGCGCCCTCCTGGAGCTGGGCCGCCGTCGCCAGGAACGTCGTGTAGATCTCGTCCTCGTTGAGGAACCGGGCGACCGTCCCCTGGCCCGTGTAGACGCGCGTCAGGATCTCGTTGACGCCGGCCGACGCGTTCTCGGCCACCCCGACCAGCTGGTCCGCCCGGGCGGTTAGCGAGCGCAGCGTGAGCTGGGCCTCGGCGACGGTCCCCTGGAACGTCTCGGCCGTGGCCACGGTCGACTCGTAGAGCCGCTCGTCGTAGAGGAACCGACCGAGCGTGCCCTCGCCCGTCCGGACGTCCGACATGATGCCGGCGAGCTGGACCGTGACCGAGTCGAACCGGCTGACCGACGCGAACAGGCGGTCCGAGACCTCCGACAGCGCGAACGGGTCGACGCCCTCGATCTGGCCGTTGTCGGCCACCTGGGGCCGGCCCGGCGAGCCGTCGGTGAGCGACACGATCACGTTGCCGACCAGCCCGTCGGTCTGGATCAGCGCCCGGCTGTCCTCGCGGATGAGCGGCCGGGCCTCCTCGTCGATCGCCATGCGGACCGTGATCGGGTCGCCGGGCGCGCCCGGCAGCCGGACCGCCTCGACGCGGCCGACCTGGATGCCGTTGTAAAAGACGCTCGCCCCACTCTGGAGCCCGGCCACCTGGTTGAAGTTCGCCCGGACGGCGAACGTGTCGGCGAACAGGCTGTTCTGGCTCCCGATCACGAAGACGAACCCGATCGCGGTCAGGAGGCCGAGCAGGATGACGAGGCCGAGGCGGGCTTGACGGGTCATGGCTGGAAGATAGCGGGTAGAGGAGGGAGGGTAGAGCCGCAGAGACCGGGCGCGGGGGCCATTCGTGGCCCTCTACTCTCTCGTCTCCGTCCCCTCGCTCAGGCGTGCCCGTAGGCGTCGGTGCCCTTGAAGAACTCCTGGAGGGCGGGGTGGTCGGAGTGGCGGACCTCGTCGAGCGTTCCCTCCGCGGCGATCTGGCCGTCGAGCAGGAAGAACGCCTTGTCGGTGATGATCTCGGCGGCCAAGCAGGTCGTGCGTGATCGCGATCGACGAGATCCCCCGCGTGTCGCGGAGCTGGACGATGAGGTCCGAGACGACGCGGACCGAGACGGGGTCGAGCCCGGTCGTCGGCTCGTCGTACAGGATGATGTCGGGGCGCAGGATCAGCGTCCGCGCCAGGCCGATCCGCTTTTTCTGGCCGCCCGAGAGCTCCGCCGGGTACTGGTGCGCCGTCTCCGGGAGGTTGACGTCCTCCAGGCTCTCCTCGATCAGGTCGTTCTTCTCGTCCTTGGTGAGCGTCGTGAGCCGGTCGAGGAAGAACCGCATGTTCTCGTAGACCGTCATCGAGTCGAACAGGGCGCCGCCCTGGAACAGGTAGCCCAGGCGCGTCCGCTTGCGGTCGAGCTGCTCGGGCGTCATCAGGTCGAGCCGCTCGCCCAGCACCCAGACCTCGCCCTTGTCCGGCATCAAGAGCCCGACGATGTGCTTCGTGAGCACGCTCTTGCCGCTCCCGGACCCGCCGAGCACCACGCCGCTCGTGCCGCGCTCGACGGCCAGCGAGATGCCTTTCAGCACCTTCTTCGGCCCGAACCCTTTGTAGACGTCGCGGAGCTCGACCGCGACGGTGTCCGGCGGCGGCGGCGAGTTGCCCGTGACCGGCCCCGCCTCGGGGTCGACGAGGTGCGGCTCGGTCTCGCCGGGGACGCCGGCCGTGGGGGCGCCCGTCGGGTCGTCGGCCGGGCCCGCGAGCCCGTCGTTGTCGAGCGGGTGCGGCTGGGCCGGGTCGTCGTCGTCCCGCTGGCGGCGGGCGGCGCGGTCGGAGAAGCGGGACATGGAGGGTTCAGGGTTCAGAGGTCCGGGGTTCGCAGAGGTGCAGGTCCTTGCGAACCCTGAACCCCGAACCTTGAACCCACTAGGCGGCGTCGGAGATGTCGCCGAAGAGCATGATCGATACGCGGACCACGACGACGTCGGCGAGCAGGATGAGCAGGCTCGAGATCACGACGGCGTTCATGGCCGCCCGGCCCACCTCGCGCGTCCCGCCCCGGACGTTGTAGCCGAGGTAGCACGTCACGATCCCGACGATGAACCCGAAGATCGACGTCTTCATCGTGTCGACGGCCACGTCGGCGAACCGCAGCGTGTCGAACGCCGTCGCGATAAAGACGCGGACGTCCATGCCGTCCGAGAGCCACGCCTCGAGGTAGCCCCCGGTCAGCGCCAGGATGTCGGTGAGCATGGTCATGATGGGGAACATGATCACGCAGGCGAGCACGCGCGTGACCACGAGGTAGTGGAACGGCTTGAGCGCGGCCACCTCGAGCGCGTCGATCTGCTCGGTCACCTTCATCGACCCGAGCTCGGCGCCCATCCCGGCGCCCAGCCGCCCGGCCAGCACCAGGCTCGTCAGCACGGGCCCGATCTCCTTGATCACCGACAGCGCCAGCATCGACGGCAGGAAGCTCTCGGCCCCGAACCGCGCCAGCGTCCCCCGGCTCTGCATCGCCAGCACGATCCCGATCGAGAAGCCAACGACGCCGGTCAGCGTCAGGCTCTTCGTCCCGACCTCGTCCATCTGGATAAACAGCTCCTTGACCTCGAACGGCCGCCGCCAGAACCGCGAGAAGAACCGGCCGATAAAGCTGAACAGGCCGCCGGCCTCGGCGAGGAACGCCTCGCCGGGGACCGTCGCCGTCCGGGCGACCTCCTGGCGCTCTTCGGTCTTGCGCTCGATGTCCTTCTCCTGGAGGATCTTCTCGTTCTGGCGGGCGCGGCGGCCCGCCCGGAGGCGGTTCGTGAGCGAGTCGGTGGGGAGGGGCTCCATGGGGGGAAGCTATTGCCGAAGTGGACTCGTGGACAGGTGGTCCCGACGAGGCTGGAGGGAGTGGGGCGTATGGGAGTGTGGGAGGGGGCGCCCCCTCCTCCCGTGCCCCCACGCTCCGACCGGATTCGGGTCCGCCCCGTCCACCCGTCCGCTCGCACGGGGCTACCACGCCGTCTCGACGCCGATCCCGCCGCCGAGCCCGCGCTGGCCGCTGTACTCGGTTTGGGCCAGTAGCCACTTTTTGAGCTCGTAGTCGAGGCCCAGGACGAACGGGAGCCGCTGCTCGCCCTGCGACGTGGTCCCCAGCGGGACGATCACGCCGGCCGTCCAGAAGGCCCGGCTCGACAGGTAGTCCCCGAACTTGATCACCAGGTCGTTGCCCTCGTAGTCGATCGTGGCCACGTCCAGCCCCAGCTTCTCGCTCGCCAGCCCCTCGGCGACGCCCGAGAGCGCGCCGATCCCGACGCCGAGCCCGGCGCCCGCGAGCCCGCCGCCGCCCGAGAAGTCACCGGCCAACCGGCCCGTCGCGATGAGCGACACGATGTCGGCGGCCTCCATCGAGGGGTCGGCCGATAGCCGGATCGAGGGGTTGTCGTTGAGCTGGCCGTTGACGGCCAGCGTGATCGTGGCCGACGACTGGCCCGCGATGGTGCCGGCCAGCCGGACGTCGAGCGTCGCCGCGATGTCGACGATGGCGGCGAGCGCGTCGCCGTTGAGCGTGATCGACCCGCGCTCGAGGTCGAACCGGCGGCTCAGCGTCTGGATCGTCCCGCGCGTCAGCTCGATCCGGCCGAAGACCTCGCCGGCCTCGGCGTACGACCGCTTGCGGGCCTCGACGTCGCCCGAGAACTCGATGTCGAACGGGAGCCCGGAGGTGGCCCGGAGCCACACGTTCTCGCGGATCTGGACGGTCAGGTTGTAGTCGAGCGCGTCGGTGAACCGGCTCACGGCCGTGTCGCGCTCGGCGATGACGCGGCCGAACCGGGCCTCGACCTCGCGGATCTGGGCGTCCGTCAGCTGGACCGGGTCGAGGTCCGGCGGGATCAGCTCGTCGGTGAGGTAGATGTCGCCACTGGCCAAGGCCACGGAGCCGCGCAGCACGGGGGCGTCCAAGGTGCCCGTGAGCCGGAGCGGTTGGGAGCCGCGGTCGAGCGTCAGCCCGTTGAACGTCCGCGTGTCCATCGCCACGAAGTTGCGGGGGACGATGGTCAGGTCGAGCTCGCCGACGGACAGCTCGCGGAGCCGGATCTGGCCGGTCACGTCGAGCGCCGTCCGGCCGTCGTCGCCCAGGATGCGGACGTCGTCGAGCACGATCCGGTCGTTCTGGAACGAGACGTCGGCCTGGATGGGCTCGTAGACGCGGCCCGTGGCCACGACGCCCAGGCGGCCGTCGCTGAGCGTGGCCACGCCGTCGAGCCGGGGGCTGGCCTGGGTCCCGCTCACGGTCAGGTCCAGCCGGAGCGTCCCGCCGAGCGCGTCGTAGGCGCGGTCGTTGAGGAACGGCCGGGCCCAGGCGATGGGGAACGCGTCGGCGCGGGCGACGATCGACACTTGGGCGTCGTCGCGGACCTCCTGGCTCTCGGGGCCGTCGGCGAGCGAGAACTGGAGGGGGACCGCGCCGTCGATGGTCAGCGTCTCGCCGTCGACGTGGGTGAGCGCCGCGTCGATCGAGAGCTGGTCACCGGCGTAGGCCACGGTCGCCGCGAGCGCGCCGACAGGCCGGCCGCGCGAGGTCAGGCCGTCGAGCGCGACGGTCCCGTCGATGAGCGGGGCCGTGGCCGGGCCGCTCAGCACGAGGGTGGCCGAGAGCTCGCCGCCGAGCGCGTCGAGGCCGGCCAGGTCGGTGAGCGCGTCGATCGACACGTTCTCGACGGTCACGATAAAGTTCTGGTCGCCCGAGAAGTCGATCTGGCCGTCGGCCGCGATCTGCTGCCCGCCGGCGTCGGAGGCCAGGATCAGGCCTCGCACGTCGACGGTGCCCTCCTCGAGCGCGATCTGGGCGGGCTGGAGGAGCCGCCACGTGGTGCTGTCGATCTGGACCTCGCCGGCCTCCAGCGTGACCCCGTTCGTTTCGAGGTCGACGCGCCCGGCGACGGCGAAGTCGCGGCGGTCGTCGACGGTCACGGCCGCGTCGACGACCAGGTCGCCGTCGTCCAGGCTCAGCGTGCCCGCGCCGCGCTGGATCCGCAGGGTCTCCGTGGTGAGCAGGTCGAACGAGGCCTCGGCGCGGCCGCCGAACGCGTCGAGCCCGAGCGAGTCGGCCATCGCCCGGTCCCACGTCACGTCGAGGTCGGCGTCGAGCCCGGTCAGGCCGTACTCGCCGAACACGACCTGCCGCGCCCGGGCCGTGCCGACGATGGCGAGCGGGTCGCCGGGCTCGGCCGAGACGGTGAGGTCGAACGTCCCGCTCTCGAGCCCGACCGTCTGCTCGGTCAGGCTCGCCAGCGGCGCCAGGCTCTCGACGTCGCCGGCCAGCCGGAAGTCCGACGGCGCCGTCTCGTTGAACAGGGCCAGCGTGCCGCCCCCGCGGACGGTCACCAGGTCGCTGTCGAGCGACAGCGTGTCCACCCGGACGACGCCGCCGGACAGGGCGAACCGGACGTCGAGCGCCTCGAGCGCCACCGGGCCGACGGTCGACTCCCGCCCGGTGAGCGAGCCGGAAACAGTCGCCGTGGCCGGGTCGGTGCCGCGGCCCTCGACGGCGAAGGCGGTCGACAAGAACAGGGGCTGATCTGGCGGGAGGTCGAGGAGCACGCCGGCGTCGAGCCCCTCGGTGGTCCCCTGGATGGCGTAGCGGATCTCGTCGTCGAAGGGCCGGGCGTCGAACGTGGCCGTGACGGTCCCGCTCTCGGGCTGGCCGGGCCGCTCGCCGCCGACCACGTCCAGGCGGAGGGTCCCGTCGAGCGAGCCGCGCGCAAGGGTGAACTGGACGCGGCCGTCGTCGATCTGGGCCTCGTTGACGCGCGACGCACGCAGCGTGAGCACGCCGTCGGCCCTAGCGGTGGGGAGGTCCGCCAGGCCGGCGATCTGTCCCGAGAAGCAGCCGTTGAGGTTGGTCCGCGGCGCGGCCGGGGCGAAGTCGGAGGCGTCGAGCCGGCGGAAGCACGTGTTCTCGAAGGCGAAGGCGGGGCTCTCGTCGAACGGCCGGCCCGAGATCGCGAGGTCGACCTCGCCGCCGGGCGTCTCGAGCGTCCCGTTGACGGCGAGGTCGCCGGCGCGGAGCTTGACCAAGACGTCGGCGGCGTCGACGAACCGCTCGCCGTACGACGACGGCTCGGTAACCTGGAGGCGGGCGTCGAGCCGCATCGTGGCCGGGTCGATGCCGGCGCCCGACGCCGTGAACGCGCCCGTCAAGTCGCTGGCCTGGTCCGGGTTGCCGGTGACGCCGGCCAGGTCGAGGTTCCGCATCGTCCCCCGGAGGTCGAACGCGAGGGGGTCGGCAAAGGGCCGGGCCGTGCCCTCGGCGGTGACGGCGCCGCTCGCGCCCAGGTCCACGGCCGCGTCGACGGTCGCGACGCCGCGGCGCAGGCGGAGGTCGAGGTCGGCGGCGACCAGGTCGTACGCGCCGAAGGTGGAGTTGCGGAGCGAGACGGTCGCCTCGATGGGCGACGCCTGCGGGTCGGTGCCCTGGCCCGACAGCGTGAACGTGCCCGTCAGGTCGCTCGCCTGGTCCGGGTTGCCCGTCAGCGCGGCCACGTTGACGCCGACCAGCCGGCCCTGGCGGACCTCGTAGCGGAGCGGGTCGTCGAGGTCCACCTCGCCCACCGCGACGACGCGGCCGTCGTTGCCGGCCAGCGTGGCGTCGGCGTCGAAGGTGGCGAGGCCGCGGCGGACGTCGGCGTCGAGCTGGAGGTCGGTAAAGCGGAGCGGGCCGTTGGGCAGGCCGACCGTCGCCCGGTCGAGGTCGACGGCGACGGTCCCCGTGAAGGTGTCGGCCGAGGCCCCGCGCCCGACGACGGCGAACGTGCCGGCGAACGTGTCGCTCCGCCCCGAGCCGGGCAAGAGCAGGCCCAGGTCCACGTCGTCCGCGTCGCCGGCGACCTCGAACGAGGGCACGTCGTCGAAGGGCCGGGCCCGGCCCTCGGCCCGGAGCGAGGCGCCGGGGAGCGCCCCGTCGAGGTCGAACGAGACGCGGCCGGCCGCGAACGCGCCGTCGAGCGCCAGCCGTTCGATCTGGCGGCCCCCGACGCGCGTCTCGCGCAGGGTCACGTTGAACGGCCCGCTCAGCGTCTCCAGCGTCGAGCCGCGCAGGTTGACCTGGAGGTCGCCCGTGACCTCGGCCGCCAGCGCCGGGTTGCGCGTGAGCACGGACGGGTCGAACCGCCGCAGCGTCCCCTCGGCGCGGTAGCCCACGGGCCCGTCGGTCTCGCGCGAGAACTCGCCGTCGATGTTGATCGTGGCGTCGTCGAGCGCGCCCGAGATGGACGTCGAGAGCAGCGACCCGTCGGACTCGGCGCGGATGCGCAGGCGCGGGTCGCCGTAGACGGCGACGCCGGCGAAGGCCCGGGCGTCCTCCAGGGCCAGCGGGGCCGCCTCGATGGTGGCGTCGAACACGGGCAGCGACCCGTCGCCGGTGAACACCAGCCGGGCGGTCCCCTGGAGGTCGGTGCCGGCCCGGCTGCGGACGGTGAGGTCGCGGAAGGCGAGGTCCTCGTTCGAGAACCGTCCCGCCCCGGCCACCCGCATCTCGCCGCGGTCGAACGGCGCCAACGCCCGGAGCCCCAGCGCGTCGATGACGCCGGTCAGGCTCTCCGGGTCCTTCGTGAAGTCCGTGACCACGGCCTCAATGTCGGTCACGGTGTGGACCGAGTCCCGGCCGTCGGCCCGGTACCAGTGGACCTCGGCGTGGCCGCGGTGGACGGCGAGCTCGTCGAGGACGATGGTCAACGTGCTCTTCCGCTCGGCCGGCTTGAGCAGGCCGGCCGTGTTGAGCGTGCTGTCGGCCCGCTGGCGGACGACGACGCGGGGCCCGCCGATATAGAGCTGGCTGGCCGAGAACGTCTGGTTGAAGAGGGTCCGCAGGTTGTAGTCGACCAAGAGCGTGTCGACGGCGATCACGGTCTCGCCCGCGCGGCCGATCTCCAGGCCGGTCAGCCGGGCGCCGGTCAGGAAGTTGCCGTCGAGCCCGTCGATGGAGACCTCGGCGTCGTCGGCCAGGAGCTTCGTGATCTGGCCCACGACCAGGCCGCGGGCGAACGTCTGGCCGGCGTTGGTCTGGAGGAACACCAACGCGCCGACCGCCAAGAGCGCCACGGCACCCACGATGCCCAGCAGCACGCGCCCGACGCGTCGCCGCGTGCGGTGCGGCGTCGGGGGCCCACCGTTGCTCGAGGGCTGGACGTCCGGGCTGGACGCGCCGTCCGCACCGCTCGCCTCTGGAGCGGCGCCGTTGCCGAGCGAGCCGGAGTCTGTGCGGGTGGGGTCGGTGGGCACGGGGCCTGAACGCGGGAGTGGGCCGGAAGGTCTAGGGACGGTGGAGAAAGAGGGGCTCTCCTGTCTGCGAGTGCGAGACGTCGGGGGGCGCCGGGTCCGGTCGGAAGCGGGGGGAACGCTTCGGGCCCCGGTCAGAACGTCTGCCCGATGGCGATGTGGATCTGGGTCCGGCGGAAGAGACGGCCGAGGAGTCCGCCGACGGGGATGAGGTCGGGGTCGAAGTCGGTCCCGCTCAGCTTGGCGTCGATGTAGCCCGGGACGTCGGCGCCGTCGACCGGCCGGCCGCCCTCGCCGAGCGGGACGCCGCCGGCCGGGGTGCCGCCGCTAAAGCAGACGTCGTCGTCGATGGAGCTCCCGCAGTAGACCTGGGCCGCGGCCCGGCGGTCGAGGTACGACGGGTTGACCTTGACGCCGAGCGCGATCGAGACGAACCCGACCGGCGTGAGGTACTGGAGGCCCGCGCCGGCGCCGACGCGGAGGCCGCCCTCCCTCTCCAGCTGGTCGGCCAGGGTGACGTCGGCCGGCGCGCCGCCGGCGCGCAAGAGGGCCAGCGTCGGGGCCGTGCTCGGCGCGGCCACCTGGCCGGCGTCGACGAACACGTTGGCGCCCCACTGCGGCCCCAGCGCCAGCGGCAGGTTGAGCTGGACCGACGCCGAGGCCTTGTACCGCCCCCCGATCCCGATGTAGTTGACGTCGGAGGGGCTCGTGACCTTGGACGGGTCCGGGGCCACGCCGGGCGTCTCGACGGGCGGCGTCACCGAGAACGTCTTGGGCCCGAGCAGCGTCGTCCCCCAGCCCCGCACGTCGGACGTGCCGCCGGCGTAGAACAGCTGGTCGCGGAACAGGACGTAGTCGGCCACGGCGTCGGGCGTGGTGCCGCGGAACGGGGCCATCCCGCCGACCGTCGCCCGGGCCACGAGCCCGACCCGGCGCCGGAGCGGGACGGTCACGGTCGCCGCCAACCGCCCGCGCGCGAAGTTGACGTCGCCGGCCGCCACCGCCAGCGACGGCCGGAGCACGAACCCGCGCGTGGGCTGGAGCGGGTCGTCGAGCTGGCCCCAGACGACGTCGAGCCCGAGCCCGCCCGTCGTGGCCTCCAGCGTGTCCGGCAGGAGCGGCCCGGGCGGGAGCGCGAACCGGCCCGCGTCCAGGAGCCGGAGCCCGAGCCCGCGCGACAGGTCCCGGGCCCGGCCGGCGAGCGAGAGCGCGGCCGTCTGGAGCGGCGCCCGCGTGAACAGCAGCGTGTTGGAAAGCTCGACCTGGGTGCTCGACTCGATCTCGTCGTCGCGGACGCGGTACGACGGCTGCACGCTGTACGACAGGCGCCGGTCGAACACGTAGGGCTGGCGGAACGAGACCGACGCCCGGTAGTCGGTGATGGGCCCGCCCGAGACCGCCCGGCCGTTGATCCCCCCGATCCCGGTCCGGGCCTCGAGGTTGAGCGCCAGCTGGCGCGCGCCCTCGAACGCGTTCCGGTGCGTCGCCGAGCCCCGCACCGTCACGCCGCCGTCGGAGAAGTAGCCCCCGAAGGCGGTGAGCACGCGCGCCGGCCCGCGCCGGACCCGGGCGATGACGTCGACGACGGAGTCGCCCCGCACGGCGTCCGGGTCGAGGTCGACGAGCGCGAGCGAGAACAGGCCCAGCCCGAACACCTCCTGCTGTCCCTCGGCCAAGGCCGAGGCGTCGAAGAGGTCGCCCGCCTGGACCGGGATCTCACGCGCGATGACGGTGCTCGCGAGCGACGTGTCGCCCTCCACGACCACGCGCCCGATCCGGGCCCGCGTCCCCACGTTGACCTTGACCCGGACGCCGGCCCGCAGGCCCGTCGAGTCCGGGAACTGCTCGGCCCCGGCGTCGGCCCAGGCGTAGCCCCGGTTCCGGAGCCACCCGATGGTCTGGCTCTGGAGCTGGACGAGCGAGAAGGCGTCGAGCCGGTCGCCGGGTCGGACGTCGGTCCGCCGCGTGAACTGCTCCCAGTCGCCGCGGATCTCGGGCGCGAGCGCCGTCGCGACGTCGGACTGGCCGGGCCCGGCGAACGTCAGCCGGTCGATCAGGAGCGGCGGGCCCTCGGTGATCTCGAACGTGACCGCCCCCGTGTTGTCGGTCGTGTCCAAGGCCACGGCGTAGTCGACGGTGGCCAGCGGGAACCCGCTCTCGGCGTAGTACCGCTGGAGCCGGACGGCGTCCTTGGCGAGCTCGACCGGGACGAGCGGGTACACCCCGCCGTCGTCGCCGCCGATGAACCCGAACAGGTACGACGGCGGCGGGGCCGTCGTCGCGATCTGGAGCTCGAGGTTGGCCACCAGCAGCGTCGGCCCGTCCGAGACGTCGAACGCGACGGAGCGGACCGTCGTCGAGTCGTTGACGAGCGTGAGCGGGGCCTGGGACTGGGCGCCCGTCGCCACGAGCATGGCGAGGGCTGCGGCTCTCCACCAGCGCGGACGCGGGGAGCGGGCAAGGCGGGCGGAAGTCACCGGACGGACGGAGCGGAACGGCGACGAAGGTAGCGCTGCGGTGCGAGGGTCACGGTGAACTTGCCGGAGTCCCCTCCGCCCACCCCACGCCGTCGCCGCCCCCGCCGTCGCCCCCCGCCCGGGCGCCGACGGCCGGCGGGTCGTCCGGGAGCGTGTCGGTCGCCTCGGCGTTGAACCGCCGGCGGTGCCGGTGGAGCGCGCCCCGCTGGGACCACCGCTTCCGGATCTGGGACAGCCGCGGCCGGTGTCGCCGCTCGTGCATCGCCGCGACGGCCGCCGCGATCACCAGGATCAGGCCCGAGAAGTAGACCCAGAACACGAACGCCAGGATCAGGCCGAACACGCCGCCGAGCCCGCCGAGACCGCCCTCGGCCTGGTTCGCGTACTGGTCGAAGTTGGCGACGTGCGTCGCGTAGAGGGCGAACCCGTTCTTGGCCAGCTCGAACAGGACGGCGCCCGCCGCCGCGCCCACGAGCGCGCTCTTGACCGGGGGGTGCGGCCGGGGCACGAAGTAGTAGAGCTGGGCCAGCATCCCCACCGTCAGGACGTAGGGGACGAGGACGGTCACCACCTGGAGCAGCCCGCCCGTCACGGCCGTCACGGCCCCGGGGTCGAGCCCGACCTGGCCCGCCATCGCCCCGCTCCGGCCGCTCAGCACGCGCACCGAGGCCGTGATGACGAACGAGAGCAGGAACAGGCTGCCCACCTGGGCCATCATCCGCAGGTCGAACGCGTAGCCCCCCAGGAGCGTCCGCATGTTGTGGCGCTTCTCGCCCATCGCCTCGCCGACCACGTAGCGCAGCGTCGAGAACAGCGTGATGACCGTGACCAGGAACGCGACGGCGCCGAACACGGTGATCGTCCCCGAGGCCTCCTGGAGCGCCAGCACGAGCTCGACGAGCCCGTCGCTCTGGCCGGCCGGCAGGAACGCCCGGAGAAAGCCCGAGACCGTCGTGAACGGGTCCTCCTGCCGCAGGACCAGCCCGAAGATGCCGGTCGCCAGCAGGAGCAGCGGCAGCAGCGTGACGAGCGTCTTGAACGCGATCGCCTGCGCCCACAGGAACACGGGGTCCGTGGTGAGCACCTTGAGCAGCCCCTTCCCATAGTACTGGGGCAGCGTCAGGGCCTTCTTCGCGTGGTGAGCAGCGGTGCGCAGCATGCCTCAGAGTACGACAGCGCAGGACGGGGAGGCCAGGGGAAGGCCCGGAGGTTGGAGGACGGTGGGCGAGAGGACGAAGGCCAAACGAGAGCGCGTCGAGAGGGGCGCGCTGAGCCGCGACCGGGCCGCGCCCGACGGCCACTCGGGGCTCGTCAGGAGGGGCCCCCTGGTGGGGAGGACCCATGCTCGGAACCCACAGCGTCGTTCCTGCCGACCCGAGAATCCGGACGTTCAGGCCGCGGCGACGCCCGACGCTCTGGGTCCCCGCCCTCGCGGGAACGGCAGGACGAAGGAAAGCGGGCCGACGGCCGACTCGCAACCAGGCCTGACACCAGACTGGGAAATGAGTCGAGGCCCACACGGACTACTCCGGCCGTCGGGCGCGGCGAAGAGCCCACCCGCAGACCACGCCCCGCCACCGCGCCACCCTCTATCCACCCTCACGCCGACGCCTTCATCTCCTCGTAGATCGGCGGGGCGCCGTCGGTGATCGAGGCCGCCGTGATGCGGCAGACCGTGCCGGCGTGCGTGTCGGGCGTCTCGAACATCAGGTCGAGCAGGGCGTCCTCCAGGACCGACCGGAGCCCGCGCGCGCCCGTGTTGAGCCCGACGGCCCGGTCGACGACGGCGTCCAGCGCGTCGTCGTCCAGGACCAGGTCCACGCCGTCCATCGCGAACAGCTTCTGGTACTGGCGGACGAGCGCGTTCTTGGGGTCGGTCAGGATGCGGCGGAGGTCGCCGGGCGTGAGCGCGTCGAGCGCCGTCAAAACCGGGAGCCGGCCGATAAGCTCGGGGATGAGCCCGTAGCGCAGGAGGTCGTCGGGCTCGGCGTGGCGGAAGAGCGTCGGCGTCTTGGGGTCGATGCTCGCGGCGTCGCCGCCGGCGTGGAACCCGATCGGCGACCGCGACAGGCGCCGCGCGATCTGGGGCGCGAGCCCGTCGAAGGCGCCGCCGCAGATGAACAGGACGTTCTTGGTGTCGAACTGGACGAGCGACTGCTCGGGGTGCTTCCGGCCGCCCTTGGGCGGGACGCCGGCGATGGTCCCCTCCAGCATCTTCAGGAGCGCCTGCTGGACGCCCTCGCCCGAGACGTCGCGCGTGATCGACGCGTTGTCGCCCTTGCGCGAGAGCTTGTCGACCTCGTCGACGTAGATGATCCCGCGCTCGGCCCGCTCGACGTCGTAGTCGGCCGCCTGCAGCAGGTGCGACAGGATCGACTCGACGTCCTCGCCGACGTAGCCGGCCTCGGTCAACGCGGTCGCGTCGGCGATGGAGAAGGGGACGTCTAGGATGCGCGCCAGCGTCCGCGCGAGCAGCGTCTTGCCGGTGCCGCTCGGCCCGAGGAGCAGGATGTTCGACTTCTCGAGCTCGACGTCGTCGAAGGCGTGGAGGTACTCCTCGGCCTCGATCCGCTTGTAGTGGTTGTAGACGGCGACCGAGAGCGCGCGCTTGGCCAGGTCCTGCCCGATGACGTGCTCGTCCAGGGCCCCCTTGATCTCGCGCGGCGTCATCCGGCGGGGCCGGTTGGACGACGCGCGCCGGGCGCCGCCGCCGGGGGGGACGTAGGCCTGGAGGTCGCCGCGGACGATGCCCGAGGCGTCGTGGATGCAGCGGTCGCAGATGTAGACGTCGGGCCCGGCCACCATCGAGGTGACCTCGTGGGCCGTGCGGCTGCAGAAGGAGCAGCGGATGACGTCGTCGCCCGTGGGCATGGCGCGTTCGGGTGCGGGAGCCGCCAATCTAGGGCCGCGCGCCCGCGCGCTCGGCGGCCCCCGACGAATCGGCGTGGCCTCGCGCCGGGTCGAGGGGAGCCTTGGGTCGAGCGCGTGCGGGAATCCGAGAGGGGAACGCCACGAACCGTGCCCCTTCGCGGACTGCGGTAGGAGGTGCGCAGTCGGCTTCCTCTCTTGTGCCGTCAGTCCCGCGAGGGCGGGACCCGAGTCTTCGAGGACGGCGCGGCCAATCCAGGCGTCCAGGGGGCACCGCGGCTCGCCACTCTGGATCCCCGCCTCCGCGGGGACGACGATCTGGAGGGTGTGGAAGGCGGTCTGGATTCGACTGCGCAACTCCTATGAGGATTTCGTCCGTGCGGACACGAGTCGTCGCATCCTTGTGGCAGAGGGGCGGAAACGGGAGGTCGCCCAACGAGGCCTCTATCTTGGCCGCCCGCGCTCCCCTCCGCCCATGAAGCTGCTCGTCGCCCTCCTGTTCGTGGCCGGGTGCCCCCTCGCCGACGAAGCCACCGGCGCCTCGCCGACGGCCACCACCGACGGCTTGGCCGCCGCCTCGGCCCAGGACTCGACGCTGCTCGCGCTCCTGGGCCAGTACACGACGGTCCGCCTGGACGCCGACCTCTCGGGCCTGAGTGACTCGGCGCGGGCCATGCTCCCCCACCTCATCGCCGCCGCCCGCGCGATGGACGGGGCGTTCCGCCAGCAGGCCTACGGCGACCTCGACTCGCTGATGGCGGGGCTGAGCGAGCCGGCCCGCCGCTACGTCGCGATCAACAAGGGGCCGTGGGACCGGGTCGACGGCAACACGCCGTTCCTGCCGGGCGTCGGGCCGAAGCCGCTCGGGGCGGGCTTCTACCCGGCCGACCTGACCAAGGACGAGCTGCTGGCGGCGGCCGACCTCTACCCCGAGCGCGACCTGACCGGGCTGTACACGCTCGTCCGCCGCCAAGGCGGCCAACTCGTCGGCGTCCCGTACCACCAGGCGTTCGCCGACGCGCACGGCCGGGCCGCCGCCCACCTGCGCGCCGCGGCCGACTGGGCGCAGGACCCGGGCCTCGAACGCTACCTCCGCCTGCGTGCCGACGCCCTCCTGACCGACGACTATCAGGCGAGCGACTTCGCCTGGATGGACATGCGCGACAACCCGCTCGACGTCGTCATCGGGCCCATCGAGACGTACGAGGACGGGCTGGCCGGCTTCAAGGCGGCGCACGAGGCCTACGTCTTGGTCAAGGACCTGGCGTGGAGCGACCGGCTCCGTGGCTACGCGGCGCTCCTGCCCGAGCTCCAGCGCGGGCTCCCCGTCGACAGTCTCTACAAGACCGAGACGCCCGGCGCCGACGCCGACCTCGGGGCCTACGACGTCGTGTTCGTGGCCGGCGACGCCAACGTGGGCTCGAAGACGATCGCGATCAACCTGCCCAACGACGAGGCGGTCCAGCTTGAAAAGGGCTCGCGCCGGCTCCAGCTCAAGAACGTCATGCGGGCCAAGTTCGACCGCATCCTGGTCCCCATCGCGGACGTGCTCCTGCCGGCCGACCAGCGCGACCTGGTGACGTTCGAGGCCTTCTTCGGCAACACGATGTTCCACGAGGTGGCGCACGGGCTCGGCGTCAAGAACACGGTCACCGGCGGCGGGACCGTGCGCGAGGCGCTGCAGGACCGGGCGAGCGCGCTCGAAGAAGGCAAGGCCGACGTGCTCGGCCTCTACATGGTCCAGCAACTCATCGCGCGCGGCGAGTGGGACGAGGCGACGCTCGACGAGCACTACGTGACGTTCATGGCGTCGGTCTTCCGGTCGATCCGGTTCGGCGCGTCGTCGGCGCACGGCCGCGCCAACCTGGTCCGCCTGAACGACTTCGTGGAGCGCGGCGCCATCGTGCCCCAAGCGACGCCGGAGGGCGAGGTCTGGCGCGTGGTCCCCGAAGAGATGGGCCCGGCCGTCGAGGCCCTCGCCCGCCGAATCCTGACGTTGCAGGGCGACGGCGACTACGACGCCGTCGACGCGTTCGTCCGCCGGTACGGACGGACGTCGCCGGCGCTCGCGGCGGCGCTCGACCGCGTGGCCGAGGCCGGCATCCCGGTCGACATCGTCTACGAGCAGGGCGAGGACGTGCTTGGGCATCGAGCCCGCTGGGCCGGTTCGTCAGTTCCGAGTCAGTGGGTCAGCGCACAGACCTTCGCCTCTTCTCGGCACCGACGACTGACCCACTGACTCGCCGACACCGCATGCGCCTCGAAGACCTCACCGTCGTCGTCCCGACCAAGGACGAGGCCGACAACATCGGCCCGTTCCTCGACAGCCTGGACGACCGCGTCGCGCTCGTCGTGGTCGACGCGAGCGCCGACGACACGCGCGAGATCATCCGCCGCCGCGGCCGGACGCCGTCGTGATCGAGGACGCGGGCACCATCCCGGAGGCCCGCCAGATCGGGCTCGAGCGGGCCACCACCGAGTGGGTCCTGTTCACCGACGCCGACATGTCGTTCGGCGACGACTACTGGACCGACGTGGCAAGCGCTCGACGTGCCGGCCCACGGTGGGCGCCATCCAGGGCGCCAAGCTCTCCGCCGACGACCGCTACCGGACGTACTACAAGCTGTTCTCGTTCGGCATCCGCGTGATGGCGTGGCTGACGATCCCGGCCGGCTCGGGCTCCAACATGATCCACCGCCGCGGCGCGCTCTTGGACGCCGGCGGCTTCGACCCGGCGCTGACGGCGAACGAGGACATCTACGCGCTGTGGAGCGTCCGCAAGGCGGGGTGGCGGGTGGTCTACGCCGGCGGGCTCAAGGTGTACGAGCGGGACCACCGGCGGCTCGACCAGGGCCGGTTCAAGAAGACGCTCCACGGGTGGGTCCGCCCGCTGATGCTGTTCACCGGGCTCGGCGGCGACCGCGTCCGCCGGTCGAGCTGGGGCTACTGGAAGGACGGCGGGTCGCCGGAGGCCGAGACGCAGGAACCAAGAGCGGGCCAGGCCGAGAGCGGAGCCGCCGACTCCTGAGAACCTGTTCGGTACGAATCGCTAGGCCCGCCCCGCCCCCTGGAGGGGGCTCCCGCGCAGCGGGTGGGGGTGTTCGTCCGACCCCCCATCCGCCCGAACACCCTCCGCCCGCTCCGCGGGCCCCTCCCTCAAGGGAGGGGTCCCCTACCAAGCAGTTTCTGAGACAGAGCGGGGAGGGGTGCGGGAGGAGGGGGCGCTCCTCTCTCACCCCCCACCTGCGGCGTCGCGGAGCCGGTCCTCTGCGAGGTCCTCCTGGCGGCCCCGCCAGAGCGGAGCGCCGTCGGGCCGGGTGCGGCGGTCGCAGTAGAGCTCGAGCCGGGTGCCCTCGGGGTCGCGGAAGTAGCACTGCCACGCGATCTGGGCCTCCTGCAAATCGGTCTCGACGCCCATCGCCTGCAACCGCTCGGCGAACGCCCACAGCTCGGCCTCGTCGTCGACCTCCCAGGCGAAGTGGTCCAGCGGTCCCGAGCGGTCGGGGGCCGAGCCGTCCCTCGCCTGCCGCAGCACCAACCGGTGGTGCATCCCGTCGTCCGCGCCGCCGGGGACGGGCCGCCCGTCGGTCAAGAACGCATAGTGGCTCGCGTCGTCGGTGGCCCGCTCGCGGACGGTCAGTCCCAGGGCCTCGGTGTAGAACGCCGTCTGGCGGTCGAGGTCGGCGACGTCGAGGCGGAGGTGGCCGAGGCGGGCGGGCATCGTGGTCGGGGAGGCGCCTGCCTCGGACCCGACGCGCCCGGCGCGGTTTCGCTAGAGCGCCAGCACCAGGGCGAGCCCGAGCGGGAGCAACCCCGCCAGCGTCACCAGCACCACGAACGCGACCTGCGGCCACGCGACGGTCCGCAGGCGGGGGCCGTCGGGGACGATCTCGTACGGGGCTTCGGAAGGGGGGGGCATCGGCTCGGCGGGGGGACGAAAGGAAGACGCGCCCAACGGACGCCGGGTTACGCAGAGATCAGCATTCGCGCCCTCGTCTCAACCGGCTCCACAGAGTCTTTCCACGGCCTGCGCGGGCCGTTCGTCGTGGGCGGCGTCGCGCGGCGGAACGCGATCGTGCTCGGCAGGGGCGTGTCGCGATGCGCCCGCCCGTCCGGTTCGGAGAGGCGGAGGAGACTCGGGAGTCCATCTCCGCCCCTCCGTCCGTCAGGCGGTCATCCCACCGTCGACGGTCAGCTCGGCGCCGTTGACGTAGCCCGCCTCGTCGGAGACCAGGAACGCGACCGCGGCGGCGATCTCGTCGGCCGTGCCGTAGCGGCCGAGCGGGTTCATGCCGGCCAGCGTCTCCGCGAACGGGTTCGCCTCGGGGTCGGCCGGGTTCATGTCGGTGTCGATGGCGCCGGGGTGGACCGTGTTGACCGTGATCCCGCGCCCGCCGACCTCCTTCGCGACGCCCTTGGCGAGGAGCGTCACGGCCGCCTTCGAGGCGCCGTACAGGCTGTTGCCGGGCATCCCCACCTTGCCGACGACCGATCCGATGTTGACGATCCGGCCGCCGTCGCGAAGGTGCTGGGCCGCCTCGCGGATGACGACGAACGGGCCGCGGACGTTGACGTCGAAGTTGGCGTCGTAGTCGTCGTGGCTCAGCTCGTGGACCGGGCCCGTCCGGTACACGCCGGCGTTGTTGACGACGATGTCGATCCCGCCGTGGTCGGCCACGACCTGGCGGACGAGCGCGGCGCCGGCGTCGGGGCTCGCGGCGTCGGCGGAGTAGGCCTGGGCCGTGCCGCCGGCCGCGGTGATGGAGCCGACGACCGCCTGGGCGGCGTCGGGCGACGAGTGGTAGCTGAGGGCGACGGTGGCGCCGTCGCGGGCGAGCCGTCGGGCGGTCGCGGCGCCGATGCCGCGGCTGCCGCCGGTGACGAGGGCCACTTTTCCAGTGAGGTCTGACATGGGGAGGGGGTGTTGTGGAATGTTCGTTCCACAACGGAATCAGAGCCCGGTTCCCTGTTGCGCCAACTATCTCGGATGGAGCTCAGCCCGCCGGCCGGAGCGCCGCCATCGCTCCGTCCACGACCGCGTCGAGCGTGTCGGCCTCCGCGCCGGAGGCCTGGAGCGCGCGGAGCCCGTAGACGGCGCCGGTCAGGAACTGGGCGAGCGCCCGAGACGGACGGTCGGAGGCGACCTCGCCCGCCGCCTGGGCGCGGTCGACGAGCGCGCGGAACCGCTCGGTCATCGCGCGTCGGCTGGCGACGGCGCGGGCGGCCGTGTCCGGGTCCCGGCCGGCGACCTCGACGGCGGCGTTGACCATGAGGCACCCCGCCGCGTCGCCTGTGCAGGCCGACTGCTCGAGCACGACCCGGATGGCGTCTCGCGGGGAGAGCCCTCCGCAGGCGGCGTCGGCGGCGTCGCGGCCGGCGGCGGCGTAGCGGTCGAGGACGGTCAGGAACAGCGCGTGCTTGTCGCCGAAGGCGTTGTAGAGGCTCGACCGGCTCAGGCCCGTGGCCTCGACGAGGTCCTGCACGCTCGTCGCCTCGTAGCCCCGGGCGTGGAACACGCGCTGGGCCGCGTCGAGGACGGCGTCGGGGTCGAACTGTCGGGGGCGGGCCATGTCCGTGCGTCCGTGCGTCGCTGGGTGGGGAGGGCGGAGGGTCCGATGTCCCTGACCAATCGGCGGTCTCAACGCGCGTCGGCCTCGATCGGTGCCTCGTCGTCGGTCGTCTCCGCGTGGTCGAGGTCGTCGCGCAGGGTGCCGAGCAGGACGTCGCGCGCGTCTTGGGCCGTCTGGGCGGCCACCAGCGCCTCGACGGTCGTGTCGGAGCGGACGAGTTGGGCGGTCACGGCGAGCTGGCGGAGGTAGGCGTCGGGCGGCATCGCGAGCGGCGCCAGCAGGACCAGCAGCACGCGCGCGGGCTGGCCGGCGTGGGGGATCCGGGCCCCCCGCGGGCACACGCCCACGAACGTCTGGGGCGTCTCGACCTCGGCCAGGTGCGCGTGGTAGAACACGACGCCGGGCATGATCTCGGGCGCGTCGTCGGGGTCGTCGGCCACGAGTGCGGCGGCGACCCGGTGGGCCGTCCGGGCATCGTCGAAGCCGCCGAGCAGGACCTGGCGGAGCAGCGTCTCGGGCCCGTCCGGGGTGAGGTCGAGGACGACGTGCTCGGCCGGGATCGCCAGGTCCTCGACGCCGTCGCCGTCGACGGCCTCGGCCAGCAGCGGGACCACGTCGGCCTCGGACAGCGTGATCGACAGCAGGTCGAGGTCGGGGAACCGCCGGGCGAGCACGCGGGGCAGCCGCTGGAGCGCCGGCCGCCACGCGACCGTCCCCCGCCGGACGCCGACGAGGACCACCACGTCGCCCGTCTGCGCGACGTCGTCGAGCGCGCGGATGGACCACTCGGGCACCGGCGTCACGGCGACGGTCGCCTCGGGCCGGGTGGCCGTGAACCGGCCCTCGACCTCGTCGGCGTCGTCCTCCGGGGTCAGGACGAGCATCTTGAGGCCCTTCTGGGCCGCGAACACCTTGAGCACGCGGACGGCCCGGCCGAACCCGACCTCGCGGTACACCTGGGGCGGCACCATCACGACGAGGCGCTGGGCCGCCGCGAGCGGCACCGCGAGCCGGGCCACGATCGCCATCGCCCGGCTCTCGGCGAGGACGCCGTCGATGATCTGCCCGAACACGAGCGCGCCCGGCGTCCGCTGGCCGTTCCACCCGGCCACGACCTCCGACGCCCGCAGCTCGCGCGCCGCCCGGACGATGCCGCGGACCGGGTTCTCGTCGATCCGGACGGTCGGCGTGACGGGGACCGAGGCGGCGGTCGCGTGGAGCACGGCCCGCTCGATCAGCCGCTCGGCCCCGGCCACGTTGGCGGCCTCGTCGGGGCCCCCGCGCGCGACGGCGAGCGGGAACACGGGCTCCTCGCTCTGGGGGCTCCGCAGGAGCAGCGCCAACTCCATCAGGTCCGCCGCTGTCTCCGGGTTCGAGAGCGGGACCAGGATCCGCTCCGGCGCCGAGGCCGGTTGGTACGGCTCGCCGGCCTCGGCGAGCGCCAGCCGCCGGCCGAACGCCTGGACCAGGCTCGGCCCCACCAGGCACGTCAGGACGATGACGAGGACGACCGCGTTGACGGCCGTCTGCGAGAACAGCCCGATGTCGAACCCGATGAGCGTGACCGCGAGGGTGGCCGCGGCCTGGGGGAACGTGAGCCCGGCGACCGTCCCGGCCTCGTCGCGCGAGAACCCGAACAGCGGGATCCCTGCGAACGCGGCCGTCCCCTTGCCCACGACCACGATGCCCGTGAACAGCAGCGCCAGTCCCCACACCTCGCCCGAGCCCAGCACGGCGACGTCGACCAGCAACCCCACGCTCACCAGGAAGAACGGGACCAGGAACGCGTTGCCGACGAACTCGAGCCGCGTCATCAGCGGGCTCTGCTTCGGGATCAGCCGGTTGAGCGCGATCCCGGCCAGGAACGCGCCGATGATGGGCGCGAGCCCGGCCAGCGACGCCGTCCACGCGGCGAAAAAGACCATGGCGAGCAGGAACGCGAACGCGGCGTCGTCCTCGCGGCGGACGCGGCGGAAGAACGCGCGCGCGGCCTTCGGCATCAGCCACAGCACGGCCAGCGCCCAGACGGCGTCCTTGACGACGAACAGGAGCCAGAACTCGGCGTCGGCGTCGCCGCTCGCGATCCCCTGCACGACGGCCAGCACCACGAGCGACAGCAGGTCGGTGACGAGCGTGGCCCCGGTCGCGATCACGACGGCCCGGTTCCCCGTCACGCCCAGCCGGCCGGCGAGGGGGAGCGCCAGCAGCGTGTGGCTCCCGACGATGCTCCCCAGCAGCGCCGCCGCCGGCAGCGCGTAGCCGAGCAGGCTCGGGGCCAACGTCAGCGCCAGCGCCATCGGGACGGCGAACGACAGGGCCCCGAACGCCAGCGCCGTCGTCCGCTGCCGGGCGAACTCGGCGAGGTCGAGCGAGATGCCGGCCATGAACATGAGGTACAGCAGGCCGAACGTGCCCAGCAGCACGAACGTCGCGTCGCGCTCGAGCAGCCCCGTCACGCTCGGCCCGGCGACGGCCCCCAGCGCGATCAGCCCGACCAGCCCCGGCACGCGGAACCGCTCGAACAGCAGGGGCCCCACCAGCAAAATTCCCATCGTGATGGCCACGATGAGGACGGGGTCGGCGACGGGCAGTTCGGGGACGGGGAGGAAGTCCACAGAGCGGTCTTGGGAGGGCGCGCCAACCTACCCCGGTCTGGCCCGCTCCGTCCGCTCGCCGAGGACCCGGAGAAGCCGTCGCCGGCGCGACGTAGTGCATCTGCGCCAGGTGCGCCGCGCGACGGCGTCGGTAGGATGTCGCCATGCGCGTGCTCGTCTTGTCCGTCTTCCTCTCCGGCTGCCTCTCGTACACCGTCGGGCCGGACCACGTCCTGCACCCCCGCCGCGACGCGGCGACGGACGGGCTGCCGCTCGACCCGCGCGCCGTCGCCGACGCGGTCCCGGGCACCACGCTCGCTCCGTTCCCCATTCGCACGCCCGACGGCGCCGTGCTCTACGGGCTGCGGGCCCGCCACACGTCGCCCGACGACGCGCGCCCGACCGTCCTCTACTTCGGCGGCAACGGCTTCCGGATGTCGGCCCTGGGGATGAAGAAGCTCGTCCCGCTCCTGCGCACCGGCGCCGACGTGGTCCTCGTCGACCACCGCGGCCACGGGCGGAGCGAGGGGACGGCCTCCGTCGACGCGCTCAAGGCCGACGCGCTCGCGGTGTTCGACGCCGTCGCGGCCGAGGTCGGGGCCGCGCGCGTCGTGGTCCACGGGCACTCGCTGGGGAGCTTCCTGGCGAGCTGGGTCGGGGCGCACCGCGACGCGGGCGGCGTCGTGCTCGAGAACTCGGCGACGACGACCGCGGCCTACGTCCGCTCGCGGTACGATTTCTACCCGGCGCTCCGCCCGTTCGTCCGGCTGGAGATCGACCCGGCGCTGGCGGACGAGGGGAGCCTGGGCCCGGTCCGCGAGATCACGGAGCCGCTGCTGATCCTGGCCGGCGCGCTCGACGCCCGGATCCCCGCCCAGATGAGTCGGGATCTGTACGCCGCCTCGCCGCTGGCGCCGGGCCGCAAACGGCTGGCCGTGTTCGCGACGGCCGGCCACAACCGGGTCCCGTTCCACCGCGACTTCTCGGGCGTCTACCGTTCGTTCCTCGCGCTCGTCCGCGATGGGGCCGCCGGGGGGCCGCCTGGCGCCAGCCACGCGACCAACTGATCGGTCACCTCGGGCCGGCGGAGCAGCTCGAAGTGGGTCATCCGCGAGAACACGCGCGTCCGGTCGGCGGGCACGCCGAGGTCGCGGGCGGGATCCGGGTGGCGGCCGAGCGCGCTGTCGAGCGGGACGAGCCCGTCGCCCCACGTCTGGTCGCGCACGCCGCCCCGCCCGTTGCCCGTCGTCGCGGCGACGAGGTACACCGGCACGCCGTCCGGCAGCGGCACCGGCCGGCGGGCGTCGGGCCCCCGCTCGAAGCGGTCGCGGCCGGCCCAGTCGCCGTCGGCCACGCTGCCCCACCGGAGGTCGGTCACGCCCGCGCTCCGGATCTGGCCGACGCGGGCGACCGGCGCCGACCACCGGGTCGCCTCCAGCATCGCGTCGACGACGGTCCCGATCCGCTCGAGCGGGGCGCCGTGGTGGGGCGTCCCCAGCGCGACGAGCGACACGTCGCGCGCGAGCCACCCGTGGCCGGCCTGGGCGCCGACGGCGAGCGCGCTCCGCAGCACGAGCCCGCCCATGCTGTGGCCGACGAGCACCAACCGACAGACCGGGACGGGCCACCCCGTCACCACGCGGTCGAGCAGGGCGGCGACGTCGCGCCCGGACTCCGACACGTGACGCCCGCTGTTGTAGCGGACCGCGAGCGCCGTCGCCCCGAGCGCTCGAGCGAGCGCGGCGCGCGGGTCGTGGTGCTCGTCGCCCCACTGACCGTCGTGCATGCACAGCCCGTGGACGTGGACGAGCAGCACGCCGGACGGGTTGGGGACCCCGTCGAGCCCGTCGAGGTCGAGCGTCTCTCCGTCGAGCCGGATCTGGGAGACGGTCGCCAGCGGGTTGCCCTCGGCCGCCAGCCGGTCGCCGACGACGCCGTTGAGCGCGGCCACCGCCGCGTCCTGCACGTCGCCGGGGGGGCCGTCGAAGGCGTCGGGGTGGACCCGCTCGGCCGCCGCGAGGGTGCCGTCGACCGCTCGCGAGACGCCCCGCGTGACCGCTCGGATGACCCGGTACACGAGCCCGGCGATCCCCCGCTTGCGGTCGCCCACCTTGCGCCGTCGGGTGACCGCGGCGTGCGCGGCCTCGACCACGTCGGTCGTGCCGGTGACGGCGTCGCGGGCGAGGTGGGCGGCGCCACGGAGACGGGGGAGGGACATGGTCGCTGGGGGTGCCCGTTCACGTCCGGCCGCCGCCGGGGTTGCGCTCGGCGGCGGGGCCTGGGGGCGACGGATGGGACGGCCGGCCGGTCGGCGCCGGCCTAGGTTGTCGGGACCCCGCCTCCAAGTCCCATGCGCGTCGTCCTGCTCGCCCTCCTGGCCCTCGCCGCGTGCGACACCGACGGCACCGACGACCCCGACTTCGGGGCCGCATACGCCCTCGACCCCGCGTCCGCGACGCTCGACGGCGGCGTGCTCCGGGCGACGGTGAGCTACAGCGGCGGGTGCCAGGCCCACACGTTCCGGGCGGACTCGCGCCGGACGGCCGACGGCGTCGAGGTCTGGCTCGTCCACGGCGGCACGCCGGACCCGTGCGAGGCCTACCTCACCGAGACCGTCGCGGCCCCGGTCGACGTCGCCGCCGACGTCGCGGTCGTCCTCCTCGCGCCGCCCGACACGTCGGTCGGGCTCCGCGCCGCCCGCTGACGCCGGGCGAGAGCGGGGCTACGCCTCCTGCTTGCGGGACTGCGCGGCGCGCTTTCGCTCGTGCGTGTCGAGGTGGCGCTTGCGGAGCCGCATCGAGGTCGGCGTGATCTCGATGAGCTCGTCCTCGCGGATAAACTCGATGGCCTCCTCCAGGCTCATCTTCTTGGACGGGTTCATCTTGAGGAAGTTGTCCGAGCCGCTCGCGCGCATGTTGGTCAGCTTCTTCTCCTTGGTCGCGTTGACCTCCATGTCCTCGTCGCGCGCGTTCTCGCCGACGACCATCCCGTTGTAGACCTCGTCGCCGGGCTCGACGAAGAGCTGGCCGCGCTCCTGCAGGTTGACGATGGTGTAGGGCGTGACCTTGCCGTTGCGGTCCGCCACGATCGCGCCGGTCGCGCGGTGCGTGATGGGGCCGGCCCACGGGCGGTAGCCGTCGAAGAGGTGCGTCAGCAGGCCCGTGCCCTTGGTGTCGGTGAGGAACTCGGTCCGGTAGCCGATGAGCCCGCGCGCCGGGATCTCGAACGTCATGCGGACGCGGCCGCCGCCGTTGTTCTTCATCTCGACCATCATGCCACGGCGCGTGCCCAGCGTCTCGATCACGACGCCCATGAACTCCTCGGCCACGTCGATCGTCGCGCGCTCGTAGGGCTCCGACAGCTTGCCCTTGACCTCCTTCGTGATCACCTGCGGCATCCCGACGGCGAACTCGTAGCCCTCGCGGCGCATCTGCTCGATCAGGATCGCCATCTGCAGCTCGCCCCGGCCGAAGACGAGGTAGCGGTCGGTGCTCTCGGTCTCGTCGATGCGGAGCGCGAGGTTGGCCTCGCCCTCCTTCATCAGCCGGTCGCGGAGGTTGCGCGAGGTGACGTACTTGCCGTCCTTGCCCACGAACGGCGAGTCGTTGACCCGGAACTCCATCGACAGCGTCGGCTCGTCGATGTCGAGCGCCGCGAGCGGCTGGGGGTCGTCGGCGTCGGTGACGGACTCGCCCAGGCCGATGCCCGTCAGGCCGCCCACGTAGACGATGTCGCCGGCGACGGCCGTCTCGGTCTCGACGCGGTCCAAGCCCTCGGACACGAACAGGCTCGTGACTTGCGTGGCCTTCTGCTCGCCGGTGCGGTGGCACATCAGCACGCGCTGCTTCACCTTGAGCGTCCCGTTGACGACGCGGCCGATGGCGATGGGCCCGAGGTAGGCGTCGGGCTTGACGTCGGTGACGAGCACCTGCAGCGTCGCGTCGGGGTCGCCGGCCGGCGCCGGGACCGTGCTCACGACGGTCTCGAAGATCGGCTGGAGGTCGGTCAGCTCCGACCCCAGCTCGAGCGTGCACTCGCCGTCACGCGCGACGGCGTAGATGACCGGGAACTCGAGCTGGTGCTCGTCGGCGTCGAGGTCGATGAACAGGTCGTAGATCTCGTCCAGCACCTCTGAGGCGCGGGCGTCGCCGCGGTCGATCTTGTTGATGACCACGATCGGCACGAGCCCCAGCGCGAGCGCCTTCGACAGCACGAACCGCGTCTGGGGCAGCGGCCCCTCGGCGGCGTCGACCAAGAGCATGATGCCGTCGACCATGCGCAGCGTCCGCTCGACCTCGCCGCCGAAGTCGGCGTGGCCGGGCGTGTCGACGATGTTGATCTTGACGTCTTGGCCGGCCGTGGTGGTGTAGCGCACGGCCGTGTTCTTGGCCATGATCGTGATGCCCTTCTCGCGCTCGAGGTCCATCGAGTCCATCACGCGCTCGATGGTGGCCTCGTGGGCGGCGAACGTGCCGCTCTGCTGGAGCAGGGCGTCGACGAGGGTGGTCTTGCCGTGGTCGACGTGGGCGACGATGGCGACGTTGCGGATCTGCATGGGATGCGGCCAGTAGCGGGGAGGAAGGGCCAGTGGCCGTCCCCCAAGGTCCGGCTGGTTCCATGACGCCGCTGCCGAGCCCGGGGGGATTCGCCACGAAGAGACGCCACCGGACCGGTCGGCGCGGTCGGGCCCGTCTGCCCGTCAGATAGACGCCCAACGGCACGGGGCCGAGGGGACAGAGGTCGACCAAAGCGACGGGAGCGCCGGCGTCCCACGTGACCGAGAACGCTGATGTTCTCCGCCGGCCCACAGCGGCGGATTAGAGTGCCGGTTCCTGTCCAGGCAACTTGGCGGCAAGAACGTCAACCCTCTCTATTGATGGGGGATGGGAAAGCATGTCTGACCAAGTCGATCTCAATATATCCCCTACTTTTCCTGCTATGTGGGCTTCTCGGGCCCCCTCGTCCGGGAAGGCGTCGAAGATGCCAAATGTAGAAGGGCCGATTTGAATACCGAACCAGGTCGTCGTACCAGATTCTTCTAGGATCATAGGAAGCGCGTCCTTGAGAAATTTGGAAACGTCTGCCTCTTTGCCAGGCTTCGCTTCCAGTCTAAGTAGAAGTCCGAGATGTACCATCGAATCTTTGTGCTCTAGTTAAGGCGAGAGGCAGCGTGAAGCTGGGCCTGCCTCGACGCAGCCGACACGGAACGATAGAGTACGCAGTTCAAGAGAAGGCAGCCCACCGGCGCGCTCAGCCGGTCGGCAGCCGCAGCGAGGCCGGCGTCCCGGGGATGACCCGCTGCTCGAGCCGGTAGAACCCCCGCAGCACGTCGGTGTCGATGCCCAGCTGCTCGCGTGCCTGGCCCAGCGGGAGGCCGGCGTAGGCCTCCACGTCGATGGCGTGGAGGTCGCGGCTGGCGGCGACGCGGCCGGCCTGGATACCGAGGTCGAACGCGAGCAGGTCGCGCCCGCCGATCCGGTACGGCTCGGCGTAGGACGAGAGCGCCACGCGGTAGGCCTCGACGTCGGCCTGGGAAAGGTCGGCGGCGGCGCCGGCCGTGAACCCGATCACGAACGCCTCGTCCTGGTCGACGAGCCCGCGCCCGATCAGCACGTGGACGGCGTCGTGCTGGGCGAGCGTGCACGCGCCGGCCAGCGCGATGGGGCTCGCGGGGTTCTCGAACAGGCGGACGAGCACGGGCACCGCCTCGGCCTCGAAGCCGGGGAGCGTCGCCAGCACCGCGCCCAGCGTCTGGTCGTCGTTGTCGAGGCCGGGGTGCCACTCGCGCCAGTGCGGCGTGGCCGTGTCGGCCGTGACGGGCCGGCCCGCCGGGTCCCGCCGGATCACGTCGGGGTCGATGGACCGCAGGAGCGCCTCGGCCGGGTCGTCGGCGTGGTTGTCGACCTCCCAGATGTCGCGCAGCAGCTGGCGCATCACGCCCCGGTAGACGACGGCCTCGGCCAGCCGGCGGGCGTCGGGGGCGAGGGTGTCGACGGCCGGGAGGTGGGCGGCGAGCTCGGCGACGGTCTCGGCGGCGATGGCGCGGGGCGAGGGCATAACGCTGAGGAGAGATGGTGAGGGGAGACGCGGGGTCCGGCACGATTTTACGTCGGCCGGCGCCCGGACGATCTCCTCGGCCTGTGGATGCAGGGCCCGCACGCCCGTAGATTTGTCGAGCCAAGAGTGCCCAGCGGCCGCGCCGCGACCCGGGCCTCCGCTCCCCCTCCTCACGCACGTCCGCCCGCCATGGGATTTGGCAACCTCCTCGTCAAGTACGGCCTGGTCGAACAGACCGCGTCGTCCGACGACTTCGACGCCGACGTCGCGCTCCCGCCCGTCGACCGCCCCGAGGCGGACCCGCTCCCGCTCCCCGACGCGCCGCCGGACGACGCGCCGCGCGTCGGCCCCGCCGCGGGCCTCGCCCCGGACGCCGACCTCTCGGGCGAGGTGGACGAGACGCTGCTCGCCGAGCTCGAGCAGGCCATCGGCCAGGTCGAGACCGAGCACTTCGACTACACCGACTACGTCCAGCTCCGCGAGCGCTTGGAGGAGACCGACGCCAGCGCGAGCCCCGAGAAGATCGCCCGGACCGTCAGCGTGTTCGCCGAGGCCCAGGGCGCCACCGTCGACGACGTGGTCACTAGCGCCGAGGCCGCCCGGACCGCCGTCGAGGAGGCCGGCGCCCACGCCATGGAGACGACCGAGGCCGCCCACGCTCAGGCTGTCACCGACGCCGACGCCGAGGTGATCGACCTCCAGACCGCCATCGAGACCGCCGAGCGGGAGATCGAGGCCGCTCGGGCCCGGATCGTCGAGGCCCGCAAGCGGCTCGTCGACCTCGACGACGAGACCGGTGGGCGGACCGCCGCGCATGCGGCCAAGACGGCCTCCATCGCCCGGACCGTCCGCGAGACGCTCGCCGAGATCGACGCCGACATCCACACGCTCCAGGCCGTCCGATGACCGACCCCGACCTCCCGCCCGGGCTGAAGTACGGGGTCTACGCCGTCGCCGCGGGGTGCGCCGGCGTCGCCGCGATCTCGCTGCTGCCGGTCCTGACCCAGTTCCTGTCCGGGCTGGTCATCCTGGGGCTCTACGGCGTCGCGGCGGTCGTGCTGTTCGCGCTGCTGACCTCGAAGGAGTTCCACCGCGCGCTCGAGGTCTGGGCCGATCAGTCGGGCGCGTGGCTCCGCCGGCAGGGGATCCTGGTCAACCCCATCGAGACGATGAAGTCCCAGCTGGCGCGCGTCCAGGCCAAGATCGCCGAGATCGACGAGATGATCTCGGCCGTCCGCGGCGCCCGCAACAGCCTGGTCAAGCTGGCCGACGAGGCCAAGGGCGAGGTCGAGCAGCTGATGGCCCAGGCCCAGCAGGCCCGGAAAAAGGGCGACGAGAGCTACGCCGGCACGCGCGCGGCCATGGCCCGGTCGTCGCAGACCCGCTACGGCCGCTACGCCGAGAAGGCCGACCGGCTCGAGAGCTACGTCGCGGCGCTGATGGCGCGGCGCAACGAGGCCCAGGCCGTCGTCGACCTGCGGCGCCACGAGATCCGGGGCATCGAGCAGGAGTACCGCGCCATGCAGAGCGCGTCGAAGGCGGCGCGCGGCGCCGAGGAGCTCTTGGGCGGCTCCGGCTACGCCGTGTTCGACGAGGCGCTCCAGATCACGACCGAGCAGCTCGCGCTCATGGAGGGCCAGCTGGCCCACTTCCTCGACACCTCGGCCTCCATCGTCGAGGACGTCGAGTACCGCCAGGCGGCCGACGCCGAGGTCGGGCTCGCCGCGCTCGACCGCTGGGAAAAGACGGGCGACCTGTCGTTCGACGCCCTCACCTTCGAGGAGATCAAGGACGAGGCCCGCGCCAAGGTCCCCAAGGGCAAGGCCCCGACGGGCCGCCTCGCCTTGCCCGACGAGCCCGCCGGCGGCGGGGGCTCCGGGTCGGGACGCCGGCGCACCCGGGCCTGACCCCGACCGAAGACCCTCCCCCGCCACACTCCTCCTGCGACCGCTCATGTTCAAGAACCTCACCGCCAAGGGCAAGCTCGTCTTCGGCATCGTCGGCCTGCTCGTCGTGTTCGGCGTGCTCTGGGCCACCGGCCTGCTGGGCACGCTGACGTCGGCCATCGAAGGGACGGGCGGCGGCGTCGGCGGGGGCGAGACGTTCGCGGCCGTCGACGGCGACTGCATCGACATCGGGGTGATGCCCTGGGTGGGCTACGCCGGCGGCCAGTACTGGAACGGCGGCTTCGCCGACTCCGAGCGCTCGCGCTTCCGCGAGGCCGGCATCTGCGTCAACTACGTGGCGTCGGACAGCCGCCAGGCCCAGATCGCCGCGTTCAAGTCCGGCGACCTCGACGTGGTCTGGCAGACGATGGACGCCTACGGCCCCGAAGTCGGCGACCTGCCCGACGACACGCGCGCGTTCCTCCAGGCCAACAAGTCGGCCGGGGGCGACGTGATGATCGCGCGCGAGGGGATCGACGGCCTCAACGACCTGCGCGGCAAGAAGATCGCGACGGCCTACCGCAACCCCTCGCACACGCTGACGCTGTTCGCGCTCGAGACGGCCGGGCTCAAGCCGTTCGACGTGACGATGGTCGAGGCCCAGGACCCGATCCAGGCCGTCCAGATGTTCAAGGCCGGCGCCGTCGACGCGGCGGCCGTCTGGACGCCGGACGACGTGGAGGCGCTCGAGAAGGTGCCGGGCTCGACGCGGATCTTCTCGACCCAGGAGGCCGGCGAGCTTATCCACGACGTGTTCCTGGTCCGCGAGGGCTGGGCCAACGAGCACCGCGACGAGCTCGAAGCGCTGTTCGAGGGCTGGATGCGCGGGGCCGTCGCCGTCGAGACCGACCCGCAGGCGCGCCAGGAAGCCATCCAGATCATGGCCGACGGCTACGACATGCCGGTCGACTTTTTCGAGCAGACCTTCGACAACGCCTACCGCACGAACGCGGCCGACAACGAGTGCTTTTTCGGGATCACCGAGAAGGGGACCGACGGGTGCCAGGTGAACGGTGCCGACGTCTACGCCAACGCCGTCGGGCTGTACGAGGCCGCCAACGTGATCCGCGGCACGCCGCCGCGGTTCGAGGACCTGGTCTGGACCGACGCCGTCCGCGCCGTCGCGCCGCGCCTCGGCCAGACGGCCCAGCGGGGGACCGACTTCGCCCCGGCCACCGAGGCCGACGAGCGTCGCCAGGCGATCTCGACCAAGGGCGTCTCGGTCACGTTCCCCTCGGGCAGCGCCCAGCTGACGCCCCAGGCCCGGCAGACCATCGACGAGGAGTTCGGGGCGAGCGCCCAGCTGGCGTCGAACGCCCGCGTCCGCATCGTCGGCAACACCGACAACGTGGGCAACGACGCGGCCAACCAGGCGCTCTCGGAGCGCCGCGCCCAGGCCGTCGCCTACTACCTCGTCCAGCGCTACCGGTTCGACCGCGACCGCTTCATCGTCCGCGGTGACGGGGCCGCCAACCCGATCTCGCCCAACACCACGGACAGCGGCCGGGAGGCCAACCGCCGGACGGACCTCGAGCTGGTCGCCCAGTGAGGTCGAACGCCGTCCTGGCCGTCGCCGGCCTCGCCGTAATCCTGGTGCTGTGGGAGGCGCTCCCGCGCCTCGGCGTGTTCGAGCCGTCGCTGGTGCCGCCGTTCTCCGAGGTGGTCGGGTCGTACGGCGAGCTGTTCACCGAGCGGCGGCTGCTCTCGAACGCGTTCGCGTCGATCCAGCGCAACGTGCTCGGCTACCTCGCCGCGGTCGCGGTGGCCGTCCCGCTGGGGCTGGCGCTGGGCGCGCTGCCCAAGGTGCGCCACGCGATGCTGCCCTGGGTCGGCGCGCTCCGGTTCGTGCCGCTGGCGGCGCTGACGGGGTTCTTCATCGCCAACTTCGGGATCGGGGAGGACATGAAGGTGCTGTTCCTGGCCTTCGGCGTTGGCGTGTACCTGGTCCCGACGACGGTCCAGCGCTTCGACGAGGTCCCGGCCAGCTACGTCCAGGCGGCCCAGACGATGGGCGCCAGCCGGTGGGACGTGTTCCGCCGGGTCCAGCTCCCGGTCGTGCTGAGCCGCGTGTTCGACGACTTGCGCGTCCTGACGGCCATCGGGTGGACGTACATCGTGCTCGCCGAGAGCCTGGCGGTCTCGCCCGGCGTGGCGCCCGGCCTGGGCCGCCTGGCGTTCGTGCTGGCCCGGACGAACACGGCCGGCGTCTACGCCGTGCTCATCGTGATCACGGCCATCGGCCTGGTCCAGGACCGGCTGTTCGCGCTCGCCGACCGCGCGCTCTTCCCCCACAAGCACCTCCCCGCCCACTGATGGTCCGGTTTCTTCTCGCTGCCGCCTGGCTCGCGCTCTTGGTCCCCGCCGCGAGCGCCCAGGACGTCCTGCTCACGCCGTCCGTGTTCGTCGGCGACGTCGAGGGCGCGCCGCTGGTCGGCGACCTCGAGGTGCTGGTGACCGTCCCGGCCACGCCTAGCGTCGCTGTGGGCGTCGCGTTCGAGGGCTCGTTCCTGGGCGGCGTGCCGGTCGAGGACGGCTACGCGGCGTTCGTGACGCCGCTGGCGCTCGTCACGCGCGGGCTCGTCTACGCGAGCGCCGGCCCGAGCGCCGTCGTCTACCAGGAGCCCGACGGGACGGCCGTCGCCGTCGGCGGCGCGGTCGAGGTGGGCGTGGCCGTGCCCGTCGGCGAGGCGCTGGTGCTCGCGGCCGTCCGGGGGCAGGAGTACGCGACCGACACCCCAGCCATCCTGGGCCGCGCGTTCCTCCGCCTGGGCCTCTCCGTCCCGGTCCGATGACCGACGTCGTGCCGGCTCCGCCCGCGCCCGAGGCCACGGTGCCCGACGCCATCGTGCTCGACGGGGTCGTCCAGGACTACCCCGGCGCGCCGGGCGTGATCGAGCTGCCGCGGTTCGCGGTGAGGGACCACCCGGTCCGCCCCGAGTTCGACGTGCTCATGGGGCCGTCGGGGTGCGGCAAGTCGACGATCCTCCGCTACATCGCCGGGCTCCAGAACCCGACCCGGGGGACGGTCACGATCCGAGGCCAGGAGCAGCGGGCGACGCGGCACGGCCCCCGGCTCCCGGTCGCGATGGTGTTCCAGCACCCGACGGTGATGCCGTGGCTGACGGCTCACCAGAACGTCACGCTGGCGCTGCGGTTGGCCGAGGTCCCCGACGCCCAGCAAGACGCCCTGGCCGACGGGCTCCTGGAGCGGGTCGGCATCCGGGAGCGGCGCGACGCGCTGGCGACGGTCCCGCTGCTGTCGGGCGGCCAGCTCCGGCGGCTCGAGATCGCCCGGGCGCTCGCCAGCGTCCGCCGGCCCCAGTCGACGCGGGTCCTGGTGCTGGACGAGCCGTTCACGGGGCTCGACGCGGCGAGCAAGCTGGGCGTCCAGACGCTGCTCAAGGAGGTCTGGGAGGAGAACGAGCTGACCGTCGTCCTGACGACGCACGACCCCCGCGAGGCGGTCTACCTCGGCGACCGGGTCCACGTGCTGGCGGCGTCGCCGGGCCGCGTCCGAGACGTCGTGGAGGTCGACGCGCTCTACGGCGGCCCCTTCCCGACCGACCGCGGCCCGGACATCCGGTCGACGGCCACGTTCGCCCGGCTGGTCACCGACGCCGAGGAGCTGATCTCTGCCCCTCCGGCCGCCTAGCCCGGGATGGGGGGGATGCGCCGCTTGGCTACCGTGCTCACGCGAACGGAGACGGGGCCGCGCACCGAGCGTAGGACCGCCTCCCTCGACTCGCCTCATGCCCGTCCGCGCCGTTCTGCTCCTCCTCGCTTTCGCCCTCGTCCCCGGCTGCACCTGCTCCGGCGTCAACCGCGGCGACGTCAACCTGATGTCGCTCGACGACGAGTGGGCGCTCGGCGACCAGCTCGCGGCCGAGGTCGACGCCCAGACCGAGCCGCTCGCCGACGCCGCCGTCCAGGCCTACGTCGACGACTTGGGCGACGCGCTCGCGGCCCGGACCGACCTGGCCGACCGTCCGTGGACGTTCACCGTCCTGGCCGACCCGACCGTCAACGCGTTCGCCCTCCCCGGCGGCCACGTCTACGTCCACGCGGGCGTGCTGGCGGCGGCCGAGAGCCAGGACGAGCTGGCGAGCGTCGTCGCCCACGAGGTGGCCCACGTCGTGGCCCGGCACAGCACCGAGCGGATGGTGAAGGCGCACGGGCTGTCGCTCGTCGCCGGGCTCGTGTTGGGCAACGACCCCGGGCTCGTCCGCCAGCTCGTGGCCGAGGCCATCGGGCGGAGCGCGCTCGCCCGCTTCTCACGCACCGACGAGCGCGAGGCGGACGAGGTCGGGCTGGACGTGATGGTCGACGCCGGCTACGACCCCGCCGGCCAAGCGGCCATGTTCGAGACGATGGCGGCGCTCCAGGCTCGGCAGCCGGGCCCGGTCGAGCGGTGGTTCTCGACGCACCCGTTGGGCGAGGACCGCGTGGCCGCCGCCGTCGAGGCGGCCGCCGACCGCGAGATGCGTGGGCCCCCGGCGACCGACCCGGAGGCGTTCCGGTCCGCTCGTGCCCGCGTGCGCCCCAGGTCCGCCGGCGGCTGAGCCCGCACCGGGGGAGCCCTGAGTTCGGCGCCGACCCCGAACGCGGCCCGGGCCCGGCCGTTGACCGACGGCCCCTCTTCCACCCGCATGTCTCCCACCCAACTCAGCCGCGAGCTCCGCCTGGCCGACACCGACGACCTGACGCGCCGCCGGTCGGTCGTCGCCCTGTCGAACGTCGGCGCGCTCGCCGGCATCGTCGTGTCGCTCTACCAGACGGGCGTCATCTCGCACCTCCCCGACCTGCCCGGCAAGATCTGGAACGCCGACAAAGTCGACGCCTCCGACTACGCCTACAAGCGGGCCCGCACGCCCGACGCCCTGATGATGACGGTCAGCTACGGGATCACGGCGTGGCTCGCAGGCGCCGGCGGGAAGGACCGGGCCGAGCGGCTGCCCTGGCTCCCGGTCGCGCTCGCCGGCAAGGTCGTCGGCGACGCGTTCTTCGCGCTCAAGCTCGGCAAGGAGGAGTGGGCCACCAACAAGGCGCTGTGCTGGTACTGCCAGAGCGCGACGCTGGCCTCGCTCGCGTCGGTCCCGCTCGTGCTGCCCGAGGCCGCGAAGGGCCTCAAGCGCCTGCTCGGCCGCTAGGGCGGGGTGCGCGTGGAGGGAGTGTGAGAGCGGCGATTTCCTCTCCAGTCTCGGCCCTCCCACACGCCCCACCCCACACTCCCCTGACTCTGCTCCGCCGCCGTCTCAGCGGAACGGACTCCCTGACGTACTGACCCACCGACCCACTCCCATGTCCATCTCGCTCAAGCCCGTCGCCGACCAGACCCTCGTCATCACCGGCGCCACGTCTGGCATCGGCCTGGCGACCGCCCTCGAAGCCGCCGACCGGGGGGGCAACCTCGTCCTGGTCGCCCGGTCGCCGGACCGGCTCGACGCGGCCGCCGAGCAGTGCCGCGCGCGCGGCGCCACCGTCGAGACGCTGGCCGCCGACGTCGCCGACTTCGCCACGCTCGAGCTGGCCCACGAGCAGGCGCACGACGCGTTCGGCGGGTTCGACACCTGGGTCAACAACGCCGGCGCGAGCGTCTACGGCTTGCTGGTCGACGTGCCGATCGAGGACGCCCGGCAGGTGTTCGAGACGAACTACTGGGGGACGGTCCACGGCAGCCTGGTCGCCGCGAAGCACTTCAAGGAGCGCGGGCAGTCGGGCGCCATCGTCAACGTGGGCTCGGTCTTGAGCGACCGGGCGTTCCCGCTCCAGGGCCACTACTCGGCGACGAAGCACGCGATCAAGGGGTTCACCGACGCGCTCCGGATGGAGCTCGAGAAGGAGGACGTCCCGGTCTCGGTGACGCTCATCAAGCCGAACGCGACCGACACGCCCTACGTCGAGCACGCGGCCAACTACATGGACGAGGAGCCGGCGCTCCCGACGCCGGCCTACGCGCCCGAGGTCGTCGCGCGCGCCATCCTGTCGGCGGCCGAGAAGCCGGTCCGCGACGTGACGGTCGGCGCCAAGGACGGCGTGATGTCGGCGCTCGGGCTGGTCGCGCCCGGGCTGGTGGACAAGATCTCGGTGCCGGCCTTCTTCGAGCAGCAGAAGTCGGGGACGCCGGCCTCGGGCAACCCGCGCGGCAACCTCTACGAGCCGCCGTCGAACCCGGGGCGGACGCGCGGCGGTGTCGACGGCCACGTGTTCGAGTCGAGCGTCTGGTCGCAGGCCCAGCAGCGGCCGCTCGTCGCGCTCGGCGCCGCCGTGGCGACCGGGCTGGCGCTCGCGCTCCTGAGCCGCGACTAGCGTCGACCGGCTAGGCCGTCTCAGTGAGCAACGCGTCGACCTCGGCGAGGTCGTCGGCCGTCAGCGCCCAGCCGGCCGCGTCGACGTTGCTGCGGATCTGCGACGGCTTGGTGGCCCCGGCGATCACCGAGGCCACGGCGTCGTGGGCGAGCAGGTACGAGAAGGCGAGGTCGAGGACCGTGTGGCCGCGCGCTTGGGCCCAGCCGATCAGCCGCTCGACCGTCTCCAGGTTCTCGTCCGTCAGCAGCGTGTCGCCCATCGACTCGAACCGGCTGCCGTCCTTGCCGCCCAGGCGCGAGTCTCGGGGGGGCGCGTCGCCGCGGCGGTACTTGCCGGTGAGCAGGCCGCTCTTGAGCGGGAAGTACGGGACGAAGGCCACGCCCAGCTGGCGGCACGCGTCGAGCACGCCGTCTTCGGGCTCGCGGTGGAGGAGGCTGTACTCGTTCTGGAGCGAGACGAACCGGGCGCCGCCGTCAACTGCTGCCTCCGCCTCCCGAAGCTGGGCCTCCGAGAACCCCGAGCACCCGATCTCGCGGACCGTCCCGGCCTCCACCAACCGGCTGAGCGCGCCCAGCGTGTCGGCGATCGGCGTCGCGTCGTCGGGCCGGTGGAGGAGGTAGAGGTCGATCACGTCGGTGCCGAGCCGCCGCAGGCTCCCCTCGACCGACGTGCGGACGGTCTCCGGCCTGGCGTCGGTGCCGTGGCCGAACTTGGTGGCCACGACGACCTCGTTCCGCCGGGAGCCGAGCGCGCGACCCAGGATCTCTTCGCTCCGGCCCTCGCCGTAGAGCTCGGCCGTGTCGAAGTGGGTGATGCCGGCGTCGAGCGCCGCGTGGACGACGTCTCGCGAGGCGGCCTCGTCGATGTGCCAGCCGAAGTTGTTGCAGCCGAGCCCGACAGTGGAGACGTCGAGCGAGCCGATGGAGCGGGTCTGCATGGGGATGGGGGACGGGGGAATGGAACGGGCAGAGGGGCGCCCACTCGGAGACGGTCGTTGCTGATCCCGCATCCCTCGTTCATCCCGCATTCCGAACCCCTCACTCCTCCCACACCGTCGTCTCGGGCCGGAAGGCGAACCACGCGAAGGCGAACGTGTCGTGGGTCCGGAGCGGACGGAGTCTCGTGCCGGCGAGCGGGCCGGCGGTCGCGGCGCCCGTCACGTCCCACACGCTCCCCGTCTCGGCGTCGACCACGGCGCCGCCTCGGACGAGGAACGACAGCACCGTCGGCACACCGTCGACATCGGCCCGCCGGTTGAACGCGCCGACGGACCCGACCGCCCGGCTCTCGGCGATCTCGGCCTCCCCGAGCGCCGTCGCCGTCTCGCCCCGGTGGAGCACGACGAGCGGGACGCCGCCCAGCGTGTCCTCGACCACGCCCGCCGCGCGCGTTCGGTCGGCGGGGTAGGCCCGGAACCGTCCGGCCGCCTCGACGGCGACGACGCGCGCCATCGGCCGGAGGCGCTCGTCGGCCGGCCCGTCGTAGAGGAGGGGCGTCCGGGCCACGTCGTCGTAGCCGACGTACGGGTTGTCGCCGTAGGCCCGGGCGTGGCCCGTCTCGCGCGACAGGACGGGCGCGGCGGGCGCGGCGGCCTTGGCCTGGGCGAACGACACGATCTGGGCCGGCAACACGTCGAGCGTCGTCCCGACCAGGTCGCCCACGAGCGCCTGGCCCGTGTACTGCTGCCAGAGCGTCTCCGTCTGGCGGTCGAACATCACCAGGTCCGAAAAGCGGAGCAGGCCGGACACGCCGAACTCGAGCGTCCGCGTCTCGCCGCCGACGGTCACGCGGCGGTCGACGGCGACGGCGCTGTAGCACAGCGGACAGAACGTGACGGCCACCGGCACGCCACCGAGGGTGTCGTTGACGATCTCGTGCCACGTCAGGATCTGCAGCGGGTACACCTTCGCAGTGGTCCCGAGGCGGAGCAGGATGACCGGCTCGCGGTCGGCCAACCAGTCGCCCGCGGCGTCGGCCGAGACGAACCGGGGCGCGTCGATGGACGGGATCCCGTCCTTGGGCGGCCCACCCGAGCGCAGCTCCGCCAGGTCGATCGTCCGCTTCTCCGTGTTCGTGTCGAACCCGGGCAGCCCCCGCTCCGGCGGCTGGGCCTCGGCGCACCCGGCGACGGCGAAAACGGCCGCGAGCAGGGAGAGACGAGCGCGCATGGCGTTGAGACGCGGGCGCTCGGCCGTCTCTTACTCCGCGTCGGGACGGAGCTCCCCCGCCACGAGGGCTCGTCAGCTCCGAGGTCGGTCCGCTACGGGTCTACCTTCTGGACCTGTCAGGCGGGGAGACGGTCGAGGCCCTCCGCCCGCTCCTCCGCGCCGCTCGACCCGTCGCTGGCCCGCCCCGGCGGCGTCCCCTCGCTCGACCTCCCGATGGCCAAAGGCCGCTCCAAGACCGGCGCCTCGTTCGACGACCTCGCGACCGGGTTCGCGCACGGCCAGTTCGCCCCGCTGTACTTCTTCTATGGGGAAGAGGGCTGGTTCATGGACGAGCTTCAGCGGCTCGCGATCGAGCACGCCGTGGCCCCCCACGAACGCGACTTCAACCTCGACGTCGTCTTCGGGCCCGAGGCGAGCGCCCAGCAGGTGCTCGCGCAGTGCGCCCAGTTCCCCATGATGGCGCCCCGGCGGCTGGTGATCGTGCGGGGGTTCGAGAAGCTCGACGGCAACGCGCTCTTCAAGGCCTACGCCCAAGCGCCGAACCCGCAGGCCGTCGTCGTCCTGCTGTGCAACGCCAAGCCGAACGTCTCGGCCCATCCGTACCGGGCGCTCCGTGAGAAGGCCGTGTGGTCCCACTTCGAGCCCCCCAAGCCGGCGGCTCTCCCGAGCTGGGTCGAGACGCGGTTCCGGGCCCGCCGGGTCGAGACCGAGTCCGGCGCGGCGGCCATGCTGGCCGAGATGGCCGGGGCCGACCTCCGCTCGCTCGACACCGAGGTCGACAAGCTCGTCACCTACGTCGGCGACCGCGCGCGCGTCACACGCGACGACGTCCTCCGGGCGGCGGGCCACTCGGCCGAGCAGAACCCGTTCGAACTGCAGGCCGCGCTGGGCCGCGGCGACGTCCCCCGCGCGCTCGCCATCGCCGACGCGCTCCTGTCCCAGGCGGGCAACCGGGCCGGCGAGGCCATCCGGATCGTGGCCCTGCTCTCGTCGCACCTGACGAAGCTGTGGAAGCTGACAGGGTGTCTGGAGGCCGGCGTTCCGGAGCGCGAGTGGGCCGGCCACATCGGCGTGCCCCCGTTCTTCGTCCGCGACTACGTGCCGCCGGCCAAGCGGTATGGGGCCGTCGGCATCCGCCGGGCGTTCGAGGCCCTCCTGGCCGCGGACCTGGAGCTGAAAGGCGGCTCGAACCGTGACGAGCGCCTGATCTTGACGCTCGCGCTCCGCCGTGCCGCGGCGCCGGCGGGCTAGGCGAGCGTGGGGGAAAGCACGAAAGGATGGAGGTCTTTGTTTCGACAGGGAACCCGGGCACGCTCCTTGTGCCTCCCCCACTCGCTGACATTCCGGCGTCCCTCCGCCCACCACCCCCTCTCTCCCCTCTATGCCGACCCTCAAGAAGCAGACGTTCGCCAAGGTCAACCGGACCGTGACTCCGGCCTCGAAGAACCACGGCGTCCTGTCGCAGATGAATGACGAGGACCTGATGTCCCAGTTCCAGATGGGGACGGTCGAGGCCTTCGACATCTTGGTCAGCCGCTACCACGACCCGCTGACGAACTACATCTACCGGTTCCTCGGCGACCTGAAGGAGTGTGAGGACCTGCTTCAGGAGACGTTCCTCCGCGTCTACCGCAACCGGCACAGCTACCGCCGAATTGCCAAGTTCTCGACGTGGCTCTACACGATCGCCGGCAACCTCGCCCGGAGCGAGTACCGCAAGCGGAAGCGCCGCCGTCTCTACTCGCTCCAGTCCGTCAACCGCGACGACGAGGAGTACGAGGTCGAGATCCCGGACGAGACGTTCCTCCCGGACAAGCACGCCGAGGGCACCATCCAGGACAAGTACATCCAGGACGCGCTCGCACAGATCCCGGAGGAGTTCCGCGAGGTCGTCGTCCTGCGCGACGTCCAGCAGCTCGCCTACGAGGAGATCGCCGACATCACGGGCCTGCCGATGGGCACGGTCAAGAGCCGCATCAACCGTGGCCGGACCAAGCTCCAGGGCATCCTGAAGGAGGTCTACACGCCCGAGGAGGCGTAGCGCGCTCCGGCTCCCGATTCGCGGGCGGTCTCCACTAGGAGGCCGCCCGTTTTCTTGTGGCAGCACTGCGGAGGCTTGGCGCCGTCCGGTCCTCGCCGTCTCTCCACCGATGCGGGTTGCCGCGCGCGGGTCCGGTCCGCTAGCTTTGTCGTCCCGCTGGCGCTCGCGCCGGCCGAAGTCGGGCCCTTAGCTCAGGGGTTTAGAGCGCTCGCCTCACACGCGAGAGGTCGATGGTTCAAATCCATCAGGGCCCACGAAGGACGCCGTTCCCACATGCAGGAGCGGCGTTTTTTCGTCTAGGCTACGAGGAGAGATCCGGCGCTCACGTCGCCGGAGCCAGGGACAGCAGCCCGAATCCGAACCCCTTCGCTGGGCCGACCCCACGTCGGACGGCGCCGGCCACCGCTTCCGGGTCGCCGACCGTCAGCACGCCGTCGAACCGGACGCCGAACAGTCGGAGCCCTGGTTTGGAGCGCCCGCCCGACACGGAGAACGGCGCGTCCACGATGTCGCCGACCGCGAACCCGGCGGCCTCCGCCTTCCGGTCGAGCCAGTCGAGGTAGCCCATCGTGACCTCGGGGTGGCCTTGCGGCGCGCGGTTGTGGACGAGCGGGACGCGGGCCCCGTTCTTCTTGCCCTCGACCGCCTTCTTGACCGTCGGGTTGGCGACGAGCCGGAACCGGAGCCGCTGCCCCTCGCGGAGCGCGGGCGCGAACGCCCTCGGCCCGTCGACACGGCGGGCGTAGCCGTCGGGCAGCGCTCGCCAGTCCGGCTCGGTGAGCGACTGGACGAGGACGGCAGGCCCGCCAGGCGTCTCGGGCTCGGCGCGGAACAAGAGGCCGTGGTTCAGCGACCGGTCATCGTTCGCACCGTCGGCGTCGGCGCGGGCGCCGGGGAAGACGCGGGCGAGCGTCCGGTGGAGGCCGTACGGGCTGGCGAGGTCGCGACGAGCCTCGGGGCTTCGCACGTTGAGGGCGAGCCTACTGAGGTACATGGAGGTCGGCGATGGAGAGGACGGCCGTCTCGCGGGGGAGGAACCGTCGGGGGGCAAACGAGACGGGCGTGTCCGGCGTCGTCCGCCTCTCGGCCACGGATGCGCCGTCCGGCACGGCAGAGGCGTCGAGGACGACCCGGAGCGGACCGTCAGCCGGGGCCGGCCTCCTCTGCTCATGGCGGGGCTTTCCCCAGTCGGCGAGCGTCGGGTCGGGGTGCGTCGGGTAGACGAACGACGAAAGAGCCTCGGCGAGCGGACCCTCGACGAGGCCGGCCGGCCGGCCCCCGCTGCAGATGCGGACGGGCAGCCCCGGCGGGAGCGCCTTGCGGCCCAGAGCGAGCGGCCACCGCGGGGCCCCGAGCGCCTGGTCGATCCGGTCGAGTAACGCCCGGTCGTCGCTGGCCAGCCCGACCGTGAACCAGGCATCGGCGAGGTAGAACCGCTCGGACGGCTCGGTCGCCTTCAGCTCGGGGTTGCCCTTCTCGATCCGGCTCCGCGTCGCGCCCGCCTTGAGCACGTCGCTGGCGGTCTGGTAGTCGCGGCGGAGCTGGCCGGGTTGGTCGACACGGACGCCCATCTGGAGCGCGGCCAGCTCGGCGAGCGTCGGGAAGCCGTCGCCGGGCCGCTCGTCGCGGGGCTTACCGAGGGCGGCGCAGACGAGCCCGAGCACGCCGCTCTTGGTCAGCACGCGGTCGGTGTCGCGGATCGAGAACCGGCTTTCCAGGCCCCACGCTTGCATGGGCCCCGTGAGACGGAGGAGGAGCGTGGTCATCCCGCCGCCCACGCCCGCAGCGCCTCGCCGACGCCGGCCACGACCGCCCTCGCGTTACTGGCCTCCTCGACGCCGGCGCCCGTCGGCCCGGCCTCGCCGACGTCGCGGGCCACCTTGACGAACGCTCGTGCGCCCTCCTCCAGCCCGTACATGTCGACCAAGGCGCCCCAGTGCTCGGCCAGCCGTGCGACCGAGCCGGCCACGATCCCCTGCCCGTTCGCCCTCACCGGGTCCACGAAAGCGTTGGCCAGCGACCACGGCATCCCATTGGCGCCCCGTGCGACGGCCATCACCAACGACGGCGGCGTCTGGGCCGCGAAGGCGTTCTGCTTGCCGGTCGGGATCGCCGTGTAGGCCGCCTCGACGAACGCCTCGACGGCCTCGGCCGCGAGCGCCCGGTCGGCCGACGTGGGCTCCTCGCCCTCGGCCATGTTCCGAGCCAACTGCTCCGCGTCGACGAGCGCGTAGCGGTAGTAGCACGAGGCGTTGAACCCGGTCGTGCCCACCATTCCGGCGCCTGTCTGCTCGTTCGTGTTGAGGTCGTCGACGGCCGTGTAGTAGTCGAAGTCCTGGTCGAGCGCGTGCGTCGAGATCGCATGCGCGACCTGCGCCGCCGCGTCGATGTTCATGCCCGGGACCTCGGCGAGCATCCGCCCGAACAGGGCCACGTCGACCGAGCGGACGTACTCGCCGCGCTCCCTCTTGAAGGCGTCCCGGACCGCCGAGGCCGCGTCGCGGACCGCCTTGTCGGCGTCGTCCTGCGCCTTCTTCTCGGCCTTCGACGGCTTGCCCTCGGGCTCGGGAAGCTGGCGGCGCTCGTGGACGGCGGCCGAGATCGTTTGGGCGTGCTCGTTGGTCATCTCTGCCAGCCGGTCCAGCTCGTCGGCGCCGACGAACCAGAGCACCTTGGTGGTCCCCTTGGCCTCGTCCCAGCCCAGCATCGTGTCGAGCACGGCGACCGCGAGGTCTCGGGCGGTCTCTTCAGAGTGGCCGCCGTAGTCGGGCGTCGCGAGTCGCGCGGCGACCTCTTGGTGGGCCCGTTTGGTGCGCTTGCCGAGGCGGCCCTCGAAGGCGCGCTCGAACACGCCGGACGTCCGCATCCGGCGCTTGAGGGCCTGGGACGAGATCCGGCCGCGGCGGACGCCGCCGAACTCGCAGTCCTTGGGCTGGCCGGTGTCGTCGCGGTTGAGGTTAGCGGGCGGGAAGCTCTGGAGCAGGTGGACTTCGATCTTCATCGGGTCTGGAGTCAGGAGGAGAAAGGTGCCCAGTAGTCGAGGGACCACGCGCGCTGGACGGGACGGCGGGGGGCGTCCCACCGGAGGAGGTCTCGGAGGAGGTGCTCGTAGCGGACGCCGACATCGGAGGCCGCGAGCAGCCCAACGACCTGGCGGAGCTGGTACGGCAGATCCTCCCAGCGGGCGTCCACGAGCGCGGCGAACCGCTGGTCCGCGCTCGCGCTCGACGGCCGAAGCCGGTGGCACGACGTGCCGAAGCTGGACTCTCGGCCGACGTAGCTGCCGAACCAGGGCGTCTCCATCTTCGCGGCGTGGACCGCGAACAGGGCGGCGACCCAGAGGTGGGCGTCGAGCACACGGTCGGCCCCGTCCGGGTCGTCAGGGAACCGGGGGAGGAGGTGTCCGACCTCGGCGATGGCGGAGGGCTCCACACCGCGTCGGCCGAGCGACCGACGGAGGCGAGCCAGGCGCCCCCGCGCGTCGCCGACGCCTTCGTTCGCGTCGGAGACCATCCGGTACAGGCCGTTGGCGAACGCGACGTGGGGCTCGAGCCGCTCGTCAGGCGGGGCGGCCTCGGGGGGCAGATCGGGGGGGGAGTCGGTCATGAGTCAGGAGGCGGAGGGGCGAGCGGACTCGTCGGCGAGGTGGTCGCGGAGACGCTGGGCCCGGCGGAGCATTCGCAGGCCGTGGGACACGGCACGCAGGTGGCGGTCGGAGCGGTCGAGCGCCGAGGTGGCGTCGTCGAAGGCGTGGTCGGCGAGGTCCCAGAGCGCGCGGTCCCAGTCGATCACGGCTTTGGCCTGGGCGTCGGGGTCGTCGGCGAGCGCGAGGGACTGGAGGAAGCGGAAGAACGCGGGCTCGACGGCCATCCAGAACCGACGTTCGGCGTCCAGGCTGGCGGCGAGCGTCGACACCGCTTTTTTGTCGGCGTTGGGCCTGGTTTTGGCGTCGGAGCCGGGTGGCGGCGGGCTCAGCAGGTACTCGGCCGTCGTGCGGATTGCGAACCGGAGCGACGACGCTTGCTCCTCAGCGTCCTCCAGTGCCTGCCCGAGCCAGTCGAGCCGGTCGGGATCGCCCAGCAGCGACGGGTAGATCGGGACGCGGGCGTGGCGCCAGCGGAGCATCTTCGACTTGTCGTTCTCGACGCCGAACACGTCGGCTCGGAGTGGGTCGCCGTTAGAGAACGGGAGCCGGGCGGCGTCGCGGCTCCGCAACAGCCGAGCGAGCGCGCGGACCGTCTCCGGCGGCCCCTCGGCCCCCGGCACCGCGCGGAGCAACGTGTCGAGGTCGCGCCACACGGCCCGTTCGGAACGCAAGCCGTAGGGGAAGACGCCCCTCTTCTCGCTCGTGACCGTCGCCATCATGGGGTCCAGGACGCCCTCCGCATCGACGGTCTCGGCGTTGGAGATCGACACGGCCGTCGCGACGGTCGCCCCGTCGGGGCTGGGCGCGGTCGCCAGCGCGACGTGCCGGGCCTGCCACGTCAGCACGTCGAGCAGTCCCTCGGGCCGACGCAACGCCGTGCGGGGCAGGTCACGGCGCCACGACGGCCGGTCGTCGCCGGGGCCGAGCCAGACGCCGGGGCGCGGCGGGGCGTTGAGCAGCAGCGACTCGAACAGAGAGCGACCTCGGAGCCAGAACACGGCGCCGCTCACCAACGATGCGTGCTTGAACGCCGGCAGGCGTCCCCCTTTGGCGGCCGAGCCCGCGAGCCCTCCCAGCCCGTACGCCTGGTACGCGACCACCGAGCGCGCGGCGTCCGCGAGCGGGAGCGTCCGAGCGGGCTGGCCCTCCGGCCGGGGCGGGTCGTCCATCTCGTGGCCGAACAGCGTCCCGTTGTTGCCGGCCGCCTCGGCGTGGCGGAGCTGGCTGAGCGTCGTCGTGTCGCGAGCCGGGTGGTCGGCGGCGGGGACCTGGTAGAACGGACGCTCGGCGTGGAGCAGGTCGAACGCTGGGCCGTGCGTGTCGAGGTACCCATCGAGGGCGTCGGCGTCGGCGCGGCCGGCGTCCCAGAGCGCCCACCAGCCGGCCGGCTCGGCGCCCAACCCGTGCGCGTCGGCGAAGACGGCCAGCAGGAGCCGGTTCAGGGAGACCGTTTCGAGTGGCGTGTCGCCGACGACCTCGCGGATTTCGTGGGCGCGAGTCAGTGCCTCGCGGAGCCCGACGGCGCGGCGCTCGGCCGGCCCGTCCGGCGCGTCGCGGAGGTCGGCGCCCGCGTCGAGGACGGGGAGCCAGGGTTCGGAGCGGAGGTCAAAGGAGGCCACGGGTCTACCGGGATGCGCGGGTGATCGTGAGGCCGAGTCGCGAGTCGTACGATACGTGGTACCCACCGACGTTTGCTTGCCCATTTTCCAGGACGACTAGGTGCGTGTACCTCAGCGTCGGGGATTTGCGGACGGCCTCGTCCCACCGCTCCGCCGTCTCGGATGCGTCCGCCCGCAGCGCTGCGACGAGCCCGCGCGTGCTGACCCGGACACTCGCCCCGAGCAACTGTCGGGCGGTCTCCGCGCTGGGCCGACCGTCGGTCGGCAGGTCGAGCGGCGGGCCGTCCGGGTCGAGCGCCAGCCGGCCGCCCAGGCGGTGGAGCACGACGACCTCGACGCTGTCGCCTTCGCGCGTCGCCGCCCGAAGCGTCCGGTGCGCCGAGCCGTCGTCCTCGTCGTTCAGCACGCGGTGCGATTCGAGGAACAGCTCGTCCAGCTCGCCCGGCGGCGGGACGAGCTGGGCTGCGGCGGCGCGCACGGACCCCAGCCGCTCCTCCCGGGTCCCGCTGACCGCCTGGTTCCACCGCTCGACGGCAGCGACCGAGAGACCATCGGGCGGCCCAGGCGTGGACAGCGTGTCCTCGCCGACGGGGTACACAGGCTCGATGAGCCGTCGGTAGTCGGCCGGGAGCGACCACGACGCGGCGCCGTCGGCGTCCTCGTGCGAGCGCAGGAGCCGCCACGTCCGCCAGAGCACGACGGGGTCGTACACGTGGCCGGCTGGGAAGTCCTTGCCGAGCACGTCCGGCAGTTCGTCGTCGGGCGCGTCGGGGCAGAGCCAGACAACGTGGGGCTGGCAGTACGGATCGGGCAGGTCGGCCCGGTCGTCGCGGTCGTGACGGTGGAGCCGACCGGCCCGCTGGAGCATCAGGTCGATGGGCGCGAGGTCGGTCACGAGAAGGTCGAAGTCGAGGTCGAGCGACTGCTCCGCGACCTGGGTCGCGACGAGCACGGCAGGTCCGACAGCGCGGCCCTTCCCGAACCGGCCCGGCACCCAGCCCCCGCTCGCGTCCCGGTGGCCGACGATCTCGCGCTCGATCCGCGCCCGGTCGCGCTGGAGGAACCGGGCGTGGAACAACACGCGGTCGGCGTCTGCCAGCGAGACGATCTCGGTGACGGCGTCGAACATGGTCTGTGCCCGAGCGACCGTGTTCACGATCACGCCGACGACGGCGCCGGCCGCGACCGCCTCCGCGACCGTCCGGGCGACGGCCTCCGGATCGGGGTCGTGCCGGCGAAGCGTGGCGTGCTGAGTTCGGTCGGCGGTGAGGGGCTGGCCGTCGTGCGTGTCCCAGAGGCAGAGCCGGCCGTCGGCGACGGTCCAGACGGCCGGGTACGCCACCTCGGCCGGGTCGCCCTCGTCGTCGCCCCCAGCGTCTGGGTCCCACGCCTCCACGAGCGACCGCCGGAGCCGGGCCGGCAACGTCGCCGAGAGCACGACGACCGACGCGCCGAGCGCGCGGAGCCACCCGACCAGCCGCCCGATGATCTCCTGCATGTAGACGTCGTAGGCGTGGACCTCGTCCAGCACGACCGTCTTGCCGGCGAGCCCGTAGAGCCGCAGGAAAAAGTGCCGGCCCCGCACGGCTCCCAGCATGGCCTGGTCGATGGTCCCGAGCCCGTACGGCGCCAGCAGCGCCCGCTTCGACGACACGAACCACCGCAGCGTACGGACGCGGGCCTCGGCCTCGCCGTCGATCTCGGTCAGGTCGGCCGAGTCCTCGATCAAGCGTTGCTGGACGTCGTCGAGGGCGGCGCGGCCGTGGGCCAGGCGGAAGTCGGCGGCGCCGGACTCGTGGGCGTTCTCCAGAAACCGCAGGGCGCGCTCGACCAAGCCGTTCGCCGTCGCCTGGGTCGGGAGGCCGAGGTAGAGCCCGCCGCGCTGGCCGTGCTGCTGGCGGGCCGCGAGCGCGAGCGCCGCCTCGGTCTTGCCCTCTCCCGTCGGCGCCTCGATGATGGTCAACGTCGGGCGGTCTCTGCTGGCGAGGAACGCATCGTCGAGCACGAGCGCCTGGAGCGGACGCGGCGTGTCGAACGGTCGGCCGTCGGCGTCCTGGAACACATCGCCGAACGGCTTCGCCACCAGCCCGCGCCGGGGCTCGGTGAGGCCGACGCGCGCGAGCGCCCGCTCGGCGCCGACCCGGCTCCGAGCGACGTAGCCGTCGAGGTCGTCGGCCCGGTCCACGTCGCGGGGAAAGCACTCGGCAATGGACCCGAGCCAATCAGCGAACGTGGCCCATCCTGCCAGCCCGATCAGCCAGTCAGGCGTGGACGCGGGCACGCGCGGCGGGTCCGGCCACGGGTAGTGCCGCCGCCACACGGCGGACACCTCGCGGCGGAGGTCGGCCTGCGGCCCGGCCCAGTCGGCGGCCCGGCCCAGCGACCCGGCCGGTCGCGCGGCGGCCTCCCAGTCCTCCTCGCCGTAGAGCCACCCGTGATGGAACCCGACGACGGCGCCGAGGCGGGTCCAGAAGTCGTCGCGCCCGGCCCCCTCTGATTGCCGCTGTCGGTGGACGAGGGCGATCGTGGACAGCTCGTGCCGCTGGCGGTCGGCGGCGCGCGTGCGTGAGCCCTCGCGCCGCAAGCGCCGCCCACGACGGCGGGTGCTGGTCGGCGAACGACGGCGTCGCCTTTCCCCAATCGTGCAATCCGATCTGCAAGCTGAGCAGCCGGCCGGCGTCCCGCTCGTCGCCAGGCCGAGGGCGGCGGCGGCCTCGGCACAGAGGGCGTCGGGCATGTCGCGCTCCCACAGCAGCAGCGCCGTGTGGGCGACATCGAGGAGGTGCGCCCAGAGCGGGTGCGTCCAGTCGTCGTCCTTGCCGTGTGTCCCGTCGCGGTCGGTCTTAGCCCAGAAGAGGCGCCAGGTGGGGAGGCGGGAGCGGTCATGACGAGACGGTACGCCGCCACCTACGGGACGTGACATGTCACGTCCAGGACGCAGGAGCGGATGGCTGGCGTCTACTCGACCTCCTCCTTGCGAACTTCGACCTCCCCCAACTCTGTCGTCACCTTGAGCGTTGTCACCGTCCGCTTCTGCGCGCGGATGACGATGGGGACGGGTCGGGGAGGGTTTGACGGAACTTCCGTCTTCTCGTCGGCGGTGAACCCTATTTTCTTCTGCATGGCGCTTCTCACTTTGTGGGTCGTGCTTCAGATCGGAGCCCGCACGGGAATGGTGTCGCAGCCTTCCGTGCGGGCTCTGTCAGTATCGGGGAGTGGAGTCTCCATAGACGCGAAGGTTCAGTGAATGTAAATGTGGCTGACGCCACATGTCGTGACTTCGTCCCCACAGGTGTGGGGATAGGATCCAGGCGCGAGCCTGCGCTACGTGCCGTGACGGATCATCCCCACGGGGGTGGGGAGGCAGCTAACGTACCGTCTCTACTGCCACGACTCTCCGCACGACCTCGACGAACCGCTCGGCGTCCGCCAGGAGATCGGCGGCGGCGGCCTCGTCGGTCACGGCGAATGCGTCGTAGTCCGTCCGCTGGCGGGCTGTGAAGGCTCGGCGAGGAGCGTCCGCCATCTCGGATAACACGGCCCGTCACGACGAAGTGGAATCCGAATCGGGTGGGTCCCGCGATGTGTCTTCGGTCTCTCCCCGACACCGACGAGCGCGGCCTGTGCCCCATAGAAGCAGGCGTAATACGCGCGGTTCGTGGCGCCCAGCGGGTCGCCGTCGTCGAGCGCAAGGCGGGCCGTCCGAAGCGAACGGGTGGCCTGGCTCATCCGCGTTTGTGGGTCGGTGCTCACAACGTCACCCCATCGCTGGCGACGTTTCTCATGAACGGACGCCGAGTGTCAGCGACCTCTTCAACGCCGTACGGCTGAGCGGACAACCGAGATCGTAGCGGAGTGAAATGTCGTACAGCGGCCTGCCGCTCCGCTTGATCTCGGCGTACGCCTGGTACTCCCCCCGGAGCACGACCAGCACGTCCACGTCGGAGTCGGGCCGGGCGTCGCCGCGGGCGTACGACCCGTAGAGGACGACGCGGTCGAGCCGGTCGCCGTAGAGCTCCACCAGGCGGGCCTTCGCCTCGGCGAGCGCGGCGCGGACGTGGGGCGGCGTGGTCGCGGGGAGCGCGCGGGTCATGCGTCAAGGTAGGCCGCGGCCGTCCGGCGGGCGTCGGCGGCTAGGCGGTCCGCCAGCTCGGGCGGGTGCTCCACGACCACGTGGGGGCCCCAGCTCGCCACGAACGCCCGGACCTCGTCGAGCGCGTCGCCGCCGGGCACCGAGTAGGTCGCCACGAGTGACCCGTCGGGCTGGTCGGCGAGGTGCTGGGACGGGTGGTAGCGGCGGCGGCGGAAGTAGACGGCGCGGTCGGGCGCGACGCGGAGCCGCACCTCCACTAGCTCTCCGCCCTCCAGCGCCCCGAACCGCCGCGCGAAGTAGCGCCGGAGCGAGAACCCGTCGGGCCGGTGGACGTCGGCCGAGAGCCCGGCCACGTGGGCGACGGCCGGGAGCGAGAACTCGCGGAGTGCGCCGCGGAGGTGGCACCACGCGGCCAAGACCCAGCCGCCGCGGACGCGGCCGAACCCGAGCGGGCTGACTTCGCGGCCGTGCGTCGGCGTCCCGTCGGCGCGGGTGTAGTCGATCCGGACGCGGCGGCCCTCGGAGGCCGCTCGGCGGAGGGTGGTGAACACGCCCAAGGCCGGGGGCTGGGCGTGGCCGCCGAAGTGCCAGTGTCCGGGCTCGGCCTCGGGGTCGAACGAGAACACGCCGTCGCCGTCGCCGGCCTGGCCCGCGGCGTCGAGCAAGGCCTCGAACGCCGTGCCGAGTGCGTCGTGGAGCGGCGTCCCACGCAGGGCCGTGTGTGCCGCCTCGGCAGCGACGACGAGCGCCAGGATCTCGGTCTCGTCGAGCGCGTCGAGGTGGAGCCCGCGGCGCTGGTGCTCGGCGTCGAGGAAGTACCGCTGGCGGCGGCGCTCGGCCGGGTCGGGCTCCTGGCGGACCGGCACGCCGGCTTGGCGCAGCGTCTCGACCACACGAGCCGCCTGGCGCGGGGTCACGCCGAGGGCGTGTCCGATCTCGGCCTTGGTCGGCCGGGCGTCGCGGTCGAGGAGCCGACGGAGCGCCTCGGCCGAGTGTGGGAGCAGGGGGGCGTCGGTCGCCATGCCCGAGGCTACGCCAGGAACGGGGCCATCCGCACGAAGCACGCCAGCGTGGGCCGCCGTGGCCGTCGAGGTGCGGCAGAGGGAGCGCTCCGACGCACGCTGGACCGGAGCGCGCCGAGGAGCGCCGCCCGGGGTCGGGGCCACCCCCGCGACGCCCTCTGCGGCGGGTCGGCGTCCATGCGGGCGCACGGCTCGGCAGGGGCCCCTGCCACTGGCGGCCCCTTATGGACGTGGGCGACTCCAGGGGTGAGACCGTCAGCCGTTGTTGCCTCGGTCATCGCCGAGGCCCTCCATCAGCACGTCTCGCATGGGGCCCTCGTACAGGCGCCCGTACTCGTCCCTCGGGAGGCCGAGCTGGACGATCTGATCGGAGGCCTTGCGTGTCCCAGCTGCGACCTCTGCCGTGAGCCGGCCCACGTAGGCGTCGGTCGCGAGGTGGACGCCGCCCTCGATGACCGGGCCGACCCAGCCGCTGAACGTCGAGGCCCCGGCTAGAGTCGACACGACCGTCTTGAACGTATCGGCTTGCGCCGCCGCCGTCTGCCTCGTCTCGACGGTTTCAAGACCCTCCTGAACCGCGTTCAAGAGGTAGTTCAGAGAGCGGGCGTTCTGGCCGTCGTTGGCCTCGATTCACGCCGCCTCCGACTGCCCCGGAGCCCGCGTCGCGAGCATCGCGTCGACCAGCTGGCCTGCGCGGGCCCCCTTCCCGAGTTCGATCTGCATCGCGGCGTAGGAGATGGAGGCGGCGGCGCCCTCGTCCCCGTACCCCCGCGACGTCTCGGCGAAGGCGTCGTTCAGCACTACGTCGTCTTCGACGCCCATGCCGTCGGGCGGCGGCGCCGAGGAGGCGGCCGTCAGCGTTCCACTGCGGCGCTCGAAGACGACGGACGAAGGTGGCCGTGCCGGCGCCCGCGTTGGTGATGCCGTGGACGCCAGCGTCGTAGCGGTGCGTTTTGCCCTTAGCGAACGTATGCGCGGTCGTCTGGCCGTCAGTCGCGAAGCGCACGTCGAGCGGCGTCAGCGCGTAGACGACGAGCTCGCCGCCAACGTGCGGCGCGAGCGAGCGTCACGCTCGCCCACTCTACTGGCTGCACGCCACGTCGTGGCTCGTCGTCCGAGCGTCCGGCTCCGCCACCTTTGTGTCTCGCACCGACCGGCCTTGGCTCACCACGGGGACGAGCGGTAGGCAGCTACCGACGAGTGCAACCGCGACTGCGAGTCTGGGGTAGCAGGCAGAATCATGTAACCGCGTACGGTAGCGCGTCGACCGTCGCACGGCCCTCACCCAGGGCGGACGAGGTCGGGCCGGACGTCGTAGGCCCCGTAAAGCGTCACGTTCTCCCACCGCACCGGGCTCACGTGCGCGAGCAGGTCGAAGTCCGGTGCGTCGGGGTCCCCGGCAGACTCAGCCACGACGCGCTCGATCTCTCGGATCTGCCAGTACACCACCGACGCTAAGATCAGAGGCATACAGCTCGCCGTCGAGGCCTGCCGCCGGAAGTCGCGGGCGTCGGCCCGCCCCCGCTTGCCGTAGAACACGGCGCGAGCGAGCGCGTGGAGCTGCTCCGACTTCAGGACGCCCCGCCGGACGCGGCGTCTCAGCTCCGGTCGGCCCACGTAGTCGAGCACGTACTCGGTCTTGAAGAGGTGGCCCGGCTCGCGGACGGCCCGGTAGAAGTGGTTCGCCCCACCGAAGGCCACGACGCGCATCATGGCCACCGACGCCGTCGTATGCCCTGAACAGCAGAAGAACCGGCCGGTCTGGTCCCACTCCTCGCCCACCCCGTCGAGCCGGAGCCGACGGTCGCGCGCCGAGAGCATGGGCCAGAGCGGCCCGCAGCGTTCGGGGTCGTCGGTTATCCTATAAATCCGCTGCTCGTGGAGGCCCCGGATGCGAGGGGCGAACCGCTTGCCCAGCATGGCGAAGGCGTCGTTCTAGACTCGTCTACGATACGTATCCTCCTGCCAGCGTGTCCACGCGATCCTCACCACTGCCCCTCCTCCCGTGTCCCAAGTCCGTCTCAACAGCGCGCAGGACGTCTTCAACGTGATTGACCTGACGCGCAGACTCAACAGCCCGCTCTTGACGATGCCGATCCTGCTCAACGCCAGCGATGGCACCCGCACGCGGGCATACGGAGCTTTCCTCGGCGGCTCGACCTCTGGAAGCGATGACCAAGCGACGGGTCTCTTGGAGGTCATCGCGACCGCCGCAGGCAACCTCGGTCCCTACGTTCAGCGGACCGAGGCGATCATTCGGCAAGAGGCAGAGCTGGGTCAGACCGTGGTGGTCTTCGGGTACAGCCTCGGGGGTGCCGTTGCGGAGCGAGTGTGCATCGAGCTTCAGAAGGACAAGAACGGCGACGGCCAACCCGACTACCGTGTCCAGTTGGTCACGTTCGGCGCGCCGCTGTGGACGGACGGTCAGATCGCCGACAGCCAGCGGACGGATTTCGTCGCGCAGGGCGACCCCGTTCCATACCTCGGCACGTACACAGCGCGGCCCCAGAACAGGATTTCGCCCGAGGATGGCCAGGTGCTCCGTGTCCCCTTCGGCCCCAACGGCGCCCACGAGTCCTACAAAGACGACATCTTCGCGCAATACGGGCCCTTCGGGAATGCCACGGAAGTCTTGAGCATCGACTACAACACCGGCGACATACTCAGTTGGAAAATCCGGGGCATCGGATCCTACATCCAGGGGACGGCCCCCGTGACGGACGAGGGCGTCGCGCAGTCGACGCGAGCCCGAGCGATCACGGAGCAAATGTCAACGTCGGCAACACCGGAGCGACAGGCCGAGCTGGTCTCGCAGGCGCGGGCCCTTCTGGACTCCGCGATGGGGGTCGACACGCTGCGCTCCCAGCAGAGCGGGGTGCCAGAGCCTCCGCCCGCTCGGGGCGTCGAGCCGCGCGAGGGGACTGGTGAACTGGTGGTTCAGTCCGGACCGGGGGTGGGACCTGGAGTGGCCTAGGTCGTGTGGGCAGTACTCGGGGTGGCCCGGGGCGCGCCGGAGGCCTCCACCATCGTACCGCTCCTCGCCGAATGGGCACCCCTGCTCGGCGACGACGACCTCCACAGCGCCGTCCGCCGGAACGCGACCCAGCAGATGGAGGCCACCGACCTGCAGACGTGGTGCCCGACCGCGGACACGGCCGGGGCGTTGTACTGCAGCCCCGCCATCGACACCGGGCTCATGCGGATGTCGGTCGAGCTCCCTGAGGACCCCGCAGCGTTCCGCGCCCAGGTAGAGGCCGAGCGGGCGCTGGAGGAGGATGTCCCGCGGTACCCGTCCGGCTCCCTCAACGTCCTCCCGCTCGTGGCTTCGCGCCGATTCCGGACCCGCCTACGCCCCGAGTCATGGCGCCGACTGATGCGAGGCGCTCCGCCGGATAAGACTGACACTCAAGACAGCACTGAAGCGGCCTTGCCGCCTCCCCGAACTTGACTTTGACTCCGAGGCGTCGCGCGAGTGGTGCCGCAGCCTGTTCGGCAGAGGCGTTGGGACCTGCTCTGGGATTCCGCGAAGTCAGCCGAGGTTGGCTACCGTACCGCATTGCACGATTCTGCCTGGCACCCTAGTGCGGCTTCAAGCGATCACGGTCGGGTAGAGGCGCGCCAGCTTGACCCGCGCGTCGGGCGTGGTGAACTGCCAGTCGACCCCCTTCTGCGCAGCCGTCCGCGATGTCGACCACGACTCGGCGATCCCGATCAGCCTGCCCACGTCCCCGATCCGCTGCGCGAGCGCCTGCCGTCCGAGCGCCGACAGCTCGATCTCGGCGATGTTGAGCCACGAGCCGTGCGTTGGCGTGTGCACGATCTCCAGCCGTTCCACGATGGCCCGCGCCCGCTGCGGCGACAGCACCTCGTAGAGAGCCGACGGCTTGTGCGCGCTCGAGTTGTCCTGGACCAGCGTGATCCGCTCGGCGCCCGGGTACGTCGTCTCGGCCATGTGGGTGACGGTCCGCGCCCACGCCAGACGGTCCTGGCTTTGCTCGACGCGCACCTCGCGCCGGCCGCCGAGCGGCTCGCAGATCATGTAAAGCACGCCGACCCCGCCCCTCTCGTACTCGTAGTCCTCGTGCCGGAGCCCGTGGCTGTCAGTGAACCCCGCCCGCGTCTCGGAGACGAGTTGCTTCCGCTTCTCGTCGAGGCACACCACCGGTCGCAGCGGGTCGTAGGGCCGGGCGTACACGTCGAGCACGGCCTCCATGGCGCACACGAACTCCGGGCCCGCCTCGGGGATCACCCACTCGCGGACGCGCCACGGCTTGATCTCGTTTGGTTGAGGATCTGCCGGACGCTCTCGTGGCTGATCGAGTCCACCACGTCGAGAGCGACCAGCCGCTCGGCGAGCAGGTGCCGCGTCCACCCGGCGCGGTCCTCCGGCGGGTCGGAGCACCGGAGTGCGACGAGGCGGGCCTCGACCTCGCCGTCGAACTTGCGGAGCGGGTTGCGCGGTCCGCGCGGGAGACCGCTGAGCGCGACATCGAGCCCGTGCTCGACTGCCCGCTCGCGTAGCCGCTCGACGGTCCGGGTCGAGACGTGGTAGCGCTCGCCGACCTCGGTGTCGGTCAGCGCTGGGCCGCCGTCGGCCTCGTCGGCGGCGAGGAGCATGAGTGCGCGCTTGACGGGCTCGGCGTTGGCGCTTCGGCGGGCGACGAGGGCTTGGAGATCGGTGCGCTCCTCGGGCGAGAGCGAGATGCGGTAGCGCTTGGCCATAGTCGGCTCAGGGGAGTGAGCCGACAGATTACTCTTGAAGCCGCACTAGTCTGAGGTCGTCGGTGCCCCCCTCGACCGCTCCCATGACGGCGGCAAGCACGGTGAGTGCCCACCCTCGCTCACATGCTGACACAAGAGGGCTCGGAGGTGCCGCCGCGCGAGGTCAAGGTCGCCGACCGCCGACGTCGCCAGTTCGTGACGACGCGGCCCACACGCTCCTCCCCTGGGCGCGGTTCGGCCGGGACCGAGGAGACTGTCACCGTGTCAAGAATCGTCCTCCCGCGAGTGACGCCGGAGCTCCTCGTCCGGCGCGGTCTGCCTGCCACTCCGCGGCGGGAGGTAATAATTATTTGGTACTGTCTAATTTTAGCTCAGACACATGTCTAATTTCCCGTTCTCCGGCCCATCTAGTCCCGTTTTCCTATGTCCGACGCCCGCCCTACCAACGTGTCCCGCCTGGCGTACGACGGGTACGGTCCAGCCCAGACTCCCATCCCAATCGTTCCTTCGATCATGACCCGGGGCGGGCAGTCGGAGACGGTCTCCGTCGTCGCTCCGGCTGGAACCGACCTCGGACCGGATGGGCAAGGGCAGTCGCTCGGAGTGTATCAGAATGCGGTCACGGCGCTCGGCGTGAAGGGGGCCGCCAACCCGTCCCCGAATGCGGTGGCTACCGCGGTGGAGGACGCGGTTCCACCAGGGTCAGGCGTGCTCGTGGCCGACGCCGGGGCGGTCCAGGCCTCGGCCGAGCCGTTCTGGCCAGTCGCGTTCTTCACGACGAACTCCCTCCAGAAAGCCGCCAACGACATTGGCCTCGACGCGATTACGCTCGCGGTCATCCCGGGCGTGAACCTGGAGAACCCGGAGGAGTCGTACCTGACGGAGCTGTGGCTCCAGTCGAAGAACGGCTACGCGATCATCCTGCGCCAGGACGGCTCCGTCTCGTTCGTGGCCGGTGCCGGCACCCCGTCCGCAGCCCTCACCGGTGGCGCCAACGACCAGGCGGTGATCGACATTCGCACGCGGATCTCCTTCGCCGACCTCCCGCTCGCGCTCGCGGCGATGAAGTCGGGCACCGAGCCGGCGTTCTACGCCGCCCTGCTCGCCCGGCAGCCCCTCGCCGGCGCCGAGAGCGTCGAGGTGGTCCCGGCTGTCCTGCGCAAGATCAGCGACTTCGACAACTTCGACCAGATTCCAGACCCCGCCTGGCTGAAGCAAGCCGATGCCCTGATGGAGTCGGCGGCGGGCCTCCTGCGGCGCTTCGAGGAGAACCTCCCGACGGCGGAGGAGGTGGGTGAAGGCATTCAAGACGCGGCCACGGGGATCGGCATCGGCCTCCTCGAAGTGCTCCGGGGCATCCTGCAACGCCGCGCGGGCGGGTTCGCTCAGGCCGAGGACGACGAGCCCTACCTCGTGGCCTCGGCGATCGGCATCCCTGCGAGCCCCAGTGCCCCCGGGGGCGATGTGGAAGCGTGGATGGCCGCGGGCTGGCCGGGCGACCTCGTGAAGGTGGAGGGGGGCGACCCGGACGTGGTCTATTTCCGCTTCAAGGGCCGCGCCCTCGCAGACACCCTGATCGACGGCGATGTCTATGCGGTCCCGCTCAGCGACCCGCTCCTCGCCCCCATCGCGCCCATCATCCGGGCCGCCGTCGACTTTATGCCGACCGGCGTGACGCTAGAGCAACTCCGGGAAGGCGAGGTCATCACGCTGTCCTCGGCCGAGCTCACGGCCATGCTCGTGGGCAACACCTTCGAACTCGTCGAGGAGGGCATCCAGGAGCAGATACGCGGCCTGCTCGACTACGGCACCTCGGACGAGCTCGCCAACGATCTTGAGGAAGGTCTCGAGCTGGTGGCCCCCGACGTCGCCGGGCTGCGCGAGGCCGAGCGCCTGATCGACGGCGGCGGGTCGGTGTGGCAGGCCGCGCTCGACGCCTACGACCCCGTGACGCTCCGCTACCTCAACTACGGCCTGGTCGAGGGGTACGAGGGCACCGCCCGCCTGCTCGACTATGCCGGGACGGTCAACCGCGTCGTGAGCGCCTACCCCGAGATCACCGGCAACCGCACGTCGATCTACGCCGACCCCGACGACCCCGACCGCGGCCTCGTCTACCAGGACGTCGTCGTGTCGACGCGCGACGCGACCCGCCTGCTCGGGCTGATCCGCGCCGAGCTGCTCGGCGAGAACGGCGGACCGGACCGCCGCGCCGAGTGGGGCCAGGTCGTCGACCTCCTCGCGCTGCAGGCCGCCTACACCGGGGAGTACTTCGGCATCCCCGAGCTCGGCGCGCGCGCGCAAGCCATCGCGCAGTCGCTGCCCGAGGAGGCCCGCGCCAACCGCGCCGAGATCGCCGATGAGTTCCGCAGCGAGGCCTCGCTGAGCCCCCTCGAGCACTCGTCCTACCGCTACACCGTGGAGGACGGCGTGGCGACCGCGCGTGTGCCCACGGTGGTCGACGAGGTCCGCATCGAGCTGCTGCGCGACCGCGTGGACCCGTGGACGACCGGCCTGTTCGCGCTCTACACCGAACGCGGCGCGGAACGCCTCGCCGAGCGCTTCCGCGACCAGGCCGGCTACGACCCCAGGACGCCCGCCTACCGCGAAGCGCTCGGCGAGCTCGCCGAGCAGGGCGGGATCACCGGCGACGTCGGCGCCCTCGCGCGCACGCTCTACACCTTCGACACGCTCCGGCAGGGCGCGCTCCGCGGCGAGGGCGTCGAGACGGTCGACGCGCTCCTCAACCTCTCGAGCGCGGACTCCACGACGCGGCGCTACGACGGCGCCTCCGTCTGGTACCTCGCGGCCATGGCCCGCGCCCTCAGCGCCGACGCCTACGAGGAGGTCAAGCAGCACCCCGCGCTCCGCTTCGCGCTCACCGTCAACGAGCAGCTCGAGAGCCTCGGCGTCTTCGACGGGGAGGCGTTTCAGGAGGACGGCTCCGTGCGCGCCACCTACACCCCTGTGCGGACGACGCAGGAGGCGGCCGACCTCCTCTGGGCGCAGCACAAGGCGTTCGGCAACGACCTCGTGCCGTCCGGCACGTGGGGCCGTGTGCTCGACCGGCTCGCCGAGACGAGCGTGGCCGGCATCGACTTCGGCCTGCCCGGCCTCCAGGGCCGGGTCGAGCAGCGCGTCGACTCCGTGCGCGACCGTGAACTGAACCGGGCGTTCAACTACGACCCCTCGCTCGGGACGTCCTTCCGTGTGATCGACCCGGAGACCGGACAGCCGGGCAAGCCGGACCCGGAGCCCCCGCCGGCGCCCCCGCAGCCCCCGCCCTCGCAGCCCCCGCCCCCGCAGGAGCCCACGCCGGCACCCCCACCGGCACCCCCACCGGCACCCCCTCCTCAGGAACCCCCGCCGCCGCAGAACCCTCCCGTTCAGGCGCCCCCGCCGCGGCAGGACGAGGTGGACGACTTCACCGCGCAGGTCTTCGGCAATGCCTACGTCGACGGCGCCGCTGCCGCGATGCTCTTTCGCCGCCTGGCCGGCTACAACCCGTACTCCGAAGCCTACTACGACGCGCAGACCTCCCTCATAGCCGGCAGGCTGCCCGGCGAGCGCCGCCCCGGCGGCTCGCCGACGGAGGTCGCTTACTTCGTGCGCGCCTTCGACCTCCTGCGCGTCGGTGCCCTCTTCCACGGGCAGGCCGGCGTCGACCTCAACGCGGTCATCGTCGACCTCATCAGCCCGGTCGGTTCGGGTGGCGCGGGCGACCGCGAGCTCGCGCGCGGCGTCTCCCCGTGGGCGCTCGCCCAGATGGCGGAGTTCTTCCGCGAGGACGCCTTCGACCGCGTCCGCCAGCTCAACCCTGCGCTCAACCTCGCCATCACCACCAACGAGATCCTCGCCGCCTACGGGCAGCCTCCGGCGGAGAGCTATGGTCAGGCCGTCTACCAGTTCGGTCGCATCCAGGGCTACCTCCAGGAGATCGGCCAGCCTGAGGTCATGAACGGGATCGCAGCGGCGCTCAGGCCGAGCGCGGCCCAGCTCAAGCTCAACCTCGGCATCGACGCGCTGGCAGGGGCCGGCGGGGACCGGCCCCTCAACGCCTACACGGAGTACCTCCGCAACGCGGTGACGGGCCAGCTCTACGAGCGCGACCTCCGCAGCGAGCGTCCTACGCTACCGTCGCTCGCTGCGGCGAACGGCGAGACCGACGACGTGGCGCAGGCGCCGCGTTCGCCTACCCCGAATCCGTACGTGCCCACGGTCGCCGCGCTCCGCTCGGCACTCACCGACGCGCTCCCCGTCGACGACGTCGACACCATGTTCCAGCAGCTTGCGACAGCCGTCACAACGGGCGGCTGGGCGGCTGATTCGGCGGAGGCCTTTTCCGCTTTCCGGGCCACGCTGGACCGAGCGGGCTTGTTCTCACCGGTAGAGCGGGACCGTGTGGTCGCAGGCTTGGGCGTCATCAACGGAGCTGGCGCCCTCGCTCCTGTTATCGAGACCGTCCTGGCGTCGGCGCAACCGGCAGCTAGCCCTTCTGAAACCCAGAGCATCGACCCCGCCCAAACCTCGTCGGAGCCTGACGCGCTCGTGCTGTCCTGACGCGCTCACCGCTGGCAACCCAGGTCCACGTTGATCACCCGGCCCTGCGCTTCGCCCTGGTCGCCGACGCCGAACTCGAACGCCTAGAAGCCCTCGTCCACGACCTCGCCCACGTCTGAGCGTGACCTGCGCTCTTCGGGCGCCACGAGCACCGATGACGCGAAGCGGCGCTACGACGACGCCGGAAAGGTCCCACGCGGAGAGCTTCCAGACGAGTGGAGCCAGTCCACGGCCCGCCTCGAGAAAGCCGCTGCGGACATCAACGATCTCTTGGGGCTACCGGAGCCGGAGAAGTCACAGCGCATCGAAACCTCCGATGCGGAGAAGGCCCCCCGCGCGTCCGACAGCGACTCGGCGCGTCCGCTCCCCACGCTCGTGGGGATGATCCCGTGGCCTACGCTGGGCCGACGATGGGGACCGCCCAGTCCCCACGCTCGTGGGGATGATCCCGTCTGGGCGGCCCAGACGGCGAGCGTGACCAGCCGGTCCTCACGCTCGTCGGGATGGCCCCCCGTGGGCGTGCTCGCCGGCCGACGGGTACTCCGGGAGCCCCGCCGCCGCCCGCCCTCGTGGCCTCCCCGCGTCGTCAGCGGCTCGTGCCAATCGCCTGACCCATCCGGACGACGGCCCCTGCCGCGAGCGCCGGGTCGAGCCGGACGCGGTCGCGCTCGAACGCCAGCACGACGCTGCTCCCCAGCAGGAACCGCCCGATCTCGGCGCCCTTCTCGAACGCCAGGTCGTGCGTCGTCACCTGCTTCTGCCGGTACGGCGAGCGCGGCCCCTCCCAAACGGTCTCGATGCTCGCCACGATCATCGCCCCCACCATCACGACCAGCATCCGGCCGCGGTCCGTCTCGAACTCCATCACCAGCCGCTCGTTGACGGCGAACAGGCCGGGGACGCCCGCCTCGGTCGCCGCGTTGACGGAGAACAGCTTGCCCGGGACGGCGACCGTCCGCACGAGCCGGCCGGCCAGCGGGAGGTGGACGCGGTGGTAGTCCTTCGGCGAGAGGTAGACGGTCGCGAACGGGCCGCCCTCGAACGCCGGGTCCGCGCACGCGTCGGCGAGGGTCTCGAACGAGTAGCGGATGCCCTTGGCCTGGATCAGCTCGCCGCGCTCGACGCGCCCGGCCTGGCTCACCGCGCCGTCGGCGGGGCTCACGACCGAGTCCGGTGAGGCGTCGACGGGCCGGACGTCGGCGCGGAGCGAGCGGGTAAAAAAGTCGTTGAACGAGCGGTAGCTCGCGAGGTCCGGCCGCTCGGCCTCCGTCATGTCGACGCCGTAGGCGCGGGCGAACGCGCGGACGAGGGGCCCGCGGACCCAGCGCGCCGGCGACGCCGCCAGACGCCCGACGGCCCGGGAGAGCTCGTGCTGGGGGAGGACGTTCTGGAGGCGGACGAACAGGCTCATGGTCTCGGGGCGGTCTCGCAGCGATCGGGCGGGCCGACGACTACTGGCGCGGCGTGCCGTCGGTTCTTCGGACGTGTCGCCGCCCGTGGCGGCGCCGAGCGGGACTGCCGCAGCGGGGCCCCCGGGGTACCATGGGGCGTGCGGACGTCGAGGCTCGTCTCGTTCGCCACGCCCATCGCCTCGCCATCATGCCGCTCGCCTCTCTGCTCGCAGCCCTCCAAGAGACCTCCGTCCTGCCCTCGCCGAGCGCCGTCGGTGCCGAGGAGGTGGTGCTCCACCTGGTCCAGTGGCTGCGGCTGCTCGTCGAGACCACGGGCGCCGTCGTGATCGGGATCGGGGTCGTGCTCGCGATCGGACGGTTCGTGCAGGCGCTGGTGGCTCAGGAGCCCGAGCGGTTCAACGCCATCCGCCTGCTCCTGGCGCGCTACCTCGCCCTGGCCCTCGAGTTCCAGCTCGGCGCCGACATCCTGTCGACGGCCATCGCGCCGAGCTGGGCCCAGATCGGACAGCTCGGCGCCATCGCCGTCATCCGGACCCTGCTCAACTACTTCCTCACTCGCGAGATGGAGGCGGAGCGCCAGGCGGCGCAGACCGCCCACCCGGACGACGCCGTGGCCGCCCACGCCAACCGAGGGTCCGGCCAGCGGAGGGCGCCCGACCCAACACGCGGGGAGGAGATCCCTTTGTAGCAGCCGGCGAGGGCGCACCCAGGCGTGGCCTCCTCACCCGAGCCCGGCGCGGCGAGCCCCGACCCGCTCAGCGGAGGCTCGGGCGGAAGTCGCCCAGGCCCCACACCAGCCGGAGCGACGCCAGCGTGGTCCCCCCGGGGCCGATCCCGAAGAGCCCGCTGATGATCGGCCGCTCGCGGTCGAGGTAGTGGAGGCTGAGGCCGACGGCCAGCGAGGGGCTCAGCGGGACCCGCTCGCCCACCTCCGGCCGCGCGTTGGTGAGGCGGACGCGCGGCGTGAACTCGGCCGTCACGTCGTCGTAGGCCGCGCCCACCATGGCCGTCCCGACGCCCTCGACCAGGAACGCGCCGATGGCCTCGCCGATCACGCTCCGCACGCCGATCCCGAGCGAGAGCGCGTCGCGCCCGACGAACTCGCCCCGCGGGTAGCCCACCAGGAGGTCGCGGTCGAGCTCGGGGAGGTAGATCCACGGCAGCGGCGCCTCCCCGTCCTGCCGCGTCACGACGCCGTTGGCCCGCACGAACAGGGCCCCGCGCTCGGGCAGGAACGGGACGCGGACGAGCGCCGGCCGGAACACGAGCGCCGTCGCCCGGGCCCGCCAGAACCCCAGGCCCGACTCGTCGAGGGCTTGGAACCGGGCGACCTCGCCCTCGGCGTACGACCCGTACCGCGTCATCGCCGGCACGTCGCGCGTGTCGCGGATGGCCGAGAGCGCGACCTCGACGCCAGCCCGGTCGGCCCCCGTCAGCGACCGGAGCCGGGCGAGGTCGGACGGCCGGACGGCGGCGAGCCCGCCCGCCCGGCGCTCCTCGAACCCGCGGAGGCGGTCGAGCCGGAGGCGGGCCGTCGGCTGGAGGCGGAGGCCGAACGGGCCGCTGGGCGCCCACGCTGCTCGGACCTCGGCCTCGGCCACCATCCGGTCCAGGAACAGCTCGCCGTCGAGCGCCGAGTGCGGCCCGTGGCCCACGAACGACGTCCGCGTCGTCGTCCAGCCGGCCACGCCGATCACGCCGACCCACCGGTCCTGGCCGGGCTCGCCCGTGAGGTACTCGGCCGAGCCGCCCTGGAGGCGCTGCGAGAGCCGGGCCTCGACCTGGAGGTGGTCGCCCCGGTCGAGCACGTCGCTCACGGCGACGCCGCCGCCCACGCCGAACCCCCGCGACGCCGAGTACAGGGCCGACGGCGAGAACACCGGCCGGATCCGCGCGCGGATGACGTCCTCGGTCACCTCCTCCACGACCTCCTCGGCCGTGTCGACGGTGTCGGGCAGCACCTGAGGGACCGGCTGGACGAACGCAGCGATCGCGACGACGAGGGCGAGCATGGGACGCGGGAGGGGGGAGCGGGTGGACGCGCGAGCAAACGGCGGGCCGGCCTGGGCGGGCCGCCCGGGCGTGTCCCAACGCGGCGAGGCGCTTGGTCGGTACGGCGCGGGAGGATAGACCTACCGCCGGCCCGTCCTGATCCGCCCCCGCCCTCAGGCCGGGGCTTCGCTGACGGTCGCCGGCTCGGACACGGCCCGGCGGACCGGCTCGGCCGCGTAGTAGCGCGCGAGCTCCCGGGCCACCCGGTCCATCTCGCGCTGGGTGAGCGGGTCGCCGAAGTCCGGCGTCGGCGGCGGCGGCTGGCCGGCCTGGAGCGCCGGGATCGCGTCGCCGAAGTAGTGCCACGCGAGCCGTCGGCGGGTCTTGTACGACGGGCCGTCGGTCGGGGGGAGCGCCGACTGCGTCGCCGTCCGCCAGGCCCGCCGGAGGAGCCGGCCCCAGGCGGCCGCGCTCGCGACCCGCTCGGGGTGGTTCCACCACGGCTCGGGCCCCTCCGCCTTGCGGCGCGCGCCCTGGACGCGGTCGCTGACGCCGCCCAGGTGGACGATCGCCGGCAGCGGGTCGTAGCGGAGCCGCGCGCCGTCGGCCCGGATCAGGAGGTTGAGCGCCTTGGCCGTGTCGTAGTGGGAGTGCCGCAAGGCGGTCTCGGCCAGGCGGCCCCGGGCCGACGCCGGCAGCTCCTCCCAGGTGTACTTCCCGAACCCGACCCCGTGCGCCCGCTGGACGCGCTCGACGGCCGCCCGCTCGTAGACGGCGAAGAACGTGGTCCCGGCGTAGCGGCCCGTCGTGGTGAGGTGGCGGCCGGCGAGCGGCCCGCCAGGGAAGACCGCGCGGTCCCGGTCGGTCGACCACGGCTGGGTGCAGGCGAAAAACGTCGGGCCCTGGGCCAGCGCCTCGCGCACCGGGTCGCCGAAGGGGGCGACGGCGAACAGGTCGGAGTCGAGGAAGGCGAAGGTCGGGTCGTCGTCCCGGGCGAACAGCCAGTCCATCGCGTCGCCGTGCGAGAGCGGCGCGTCGGTCGGGAGCGCCAGCGCCTCCAGGCGGGGCGAGGTGGCCGCGAGCGCGTCGAGCTGGGCCCGCTCCTCGGGCCCGCACCCGTTGGCGACCAGCCGGAACCGGAACGGGCTGTGCCGCACGAGCGACTCGGCAAACGGCGACAGGAGCCCGACCGTCCCCGGCGTGTAGAGGACGTGGAACGTCGGGGTGGCGTCGGCGGGGCGGGCCCGCTTCGGGGACGCGCCGTCGGCCAGCGTCCACCCCTCGGGCATCTGGTAGCCGTAGCGGCCGAGGTCGACGCCCATCCGCTCGGCCAGGGCCGCGTTGCTCTCCTCGTACCGGCTCCCGACGCCGGCCCGGATGACGGCCCGCTCGCGCCCGTCGATCCGGCGGCTCAGCCCACGAGGCAGCCACCCGTCGATCTTGTAGAAGAACCGCTTCGACAAGGCGGCCCCGCGTTCCGAGAGCTGGACGAGCGGGGTCGGGTTGATGGCGCTCCGCCGGCTGGCGACCTGGTTGGCCCGCCGCTTGAGCGACGTCGCCAGCGCCGAGAGCGACGCGTTCTTCCGCTCCGACGGGCGGAGTTGCTCGAGCACCTCGGGGTCGGGGTCGAGCCCGGCGAACCGCGAGATGGCCTCCATCGTGCCGACGGGGTCCTCCCGGAACGCCTCGTAGGGCAGCGCCAGCACGTTCTCGCGCCCGTAGAGGTCGTCGTACATCGCCACCAGCCGGTCGTAGTGGAACGCGCCGTAGCTGAACTGGTGGATAACGCTCGGCTCGTAGGGCGGGTGGAGGTAGCCGTCGAGCGACAGGCCCCCGCTGTTCTTGACGTACTGGCGGTAGCTCGACAGGATCATGTCGTCCTGCTCGCGGACGACGACGAGCACGCGGCCCTCGGGGAACGTCCGGTGGAGCCGGCCGGCGATCTCGACGCTGTCGTAGCGGCCGGCGTGGGGCGTCCCCGAGAACCGCTCCATCGACAACACCGGGACGGCATCGTCGGGGCACCGCTGCCAGTCGGCCTCGAAAAAGGCGCGGGCCTCGGCCGGGTCGAACTCGAAGGCGTGGGGGTAGACGAAGACGTAGAGGCAGTCGCGGCGGTGCGAGCCGGTGCAGAACCCGACCTCGTGCGACGCGAACAGCCGCTGCTGGAGCCAGGTCGTCCCCGTCTTGTGGTACCCCACGTGGATGAGGGGCGGGCGTCTCGAAGCGGGCATCAGGGGAGGGCGTGGTGGGGCCGTCGGGAGGTGGGCAAACTATGTTCAGTCCGAGGCCGGGTCAGGCCGGGACATCGAGGTGGTGGGCCGCCGTCTCGACCCACCCCGCCGTGTGGCCGTTGCCGAACCGGACGTGGGCCCACTCGGCCACCCCGGACAGGCGCTCGCTCAGCCAGCGCCCCGCCTCGGGCGGGACGTCCTGCCCGCGTCCGCGCGCGTTGCGAGGCTGGTGCGCATCGGCGGGGACCCAGGCCGGGTCGACGCCCAGGAAGCGGGCGGCCGACGCGAGCAGCGCAGCGGGGGCCTGGGCGACGTCCTCGAAGAACCCGGTGAACACCCGCTCGGGCGCCACGTGCCGCTCCCACCGAGACAGGACCGCGGCGTAGTCGGAGTGGGGGAGGAGGCGGGGGGCGAACCGGCGGAGGTACGCGACCTGGTCCGCCGCCGGCCACGCGTCGAGCGCGGCCCCCTCGCGCGTCGACGCGAGCATCCGGGCGGCGGACCACGCCCGCTCCACGGGGTCGCGCATCAGGTAGAGCACGCGGACCTCCGGCAGCCGAGCCGCGACGCTGGCGACGGTCGGCTCGTCCAGGACGGCGTAGGCCGGCGTCACCTCGCCCGCCACGCCGGGCGCGTCGGCGAAGAGCGAGCGGTACCAGCGGTCGGTCCGGCGGCGCAGGAGGTAGCGCGCGACCCACCGCGGCGACGCCTTCCCCTGCCGGAGGAGCCGGAGCGCCAGCCGCGCCCGGGCCCCGTCGTGGGTGTCCTGGCGGAGGGACCGGACGAGGGGCGGGGCCGAGCCGAGCCGGTGGTCCCGCCCCTCGCGACGGCTCCGCAGATCCGTGTCGAAGTAGTGGAGCTCCTTGACCGGCGGGAGCCACAGCCCCGGGTGCTGGCGCAGGGTGTGCGCGAGCCACGTCGTGGCCGACTTCTGGGCCCCGATGCAGAGGAAGTGGGGGCGGTCCAGGACCACGGGTCAGGCCGCCTGCCCGTCCCGGACGAGCCGGCGGACCTGCGCCCACCGGACGCTGCCGAGGTGGGCCGTCCAGTACCGCTCGAGCTGAGCGGCGTAGGCCGCGATCCACGCCGCGATCCGCTCGTCGTGGGTGGCCGCCGTCGGCGGTGGCAGCGGGGCGACGTGGACGTGGAGCGTGCCGTCGGGGTCCAGCACGTCGAACGTGGCCAGGACGACGGCGCCGGACCGCTCGGCGAGCTCGGCGAACCCTTCTCCAAACCACCGGTTCGCGCCGAAGAACGGGACGACGCGCCCGCTCCGCCCGTACTGGCCGTCGCCGGCGATGGCCGCCGTGCCCCCCGCGCGGAGGCGGTCGAGCGCCGTGCCGTACTGGCGCGACAGGAGGTGCTGCTCGTAGACGTCCCACGACGGCGCCTGCCGCGCTGCCCAGATCTGGCCCGACGTCCAGCCCTCTTCGCGGAGCACGCGCCCCCGGCTCACGACCGCCGTCCCGTCGGAGATGGCCCGCTCGTCGAGCGCTCGGATCAGCCCGCGCCGGCCGGCCGAGTGCGACGCGACGAACAGGACGCCCGCGCCGGACGCGAGGGCGGCGTCGAGCTCGTCGGCGCCGTGGACCTCGACCCGGTCGTCGAGGTCGTCGCCGTCGGCGACGAGGCGGACCGTGTTCGTGAACAGGCTCCGCTGGACGACGGCGTGGACGGGCTCGTCGGTGGGGACGAGGGCGAGCGCCAGCCGAGCGAGGCGGGCCTCCCGGCGGAACACGATGGACTGGACGGTCCGGCTCCCGCAGAGCTGCCACAGGCGCCGGCGGCCGTCGGGCCCGGCGAGCACGCGGTCGACCCACCGGCGGCGGTGGAGGCGGCGGCGGTGGGGCGCGTCGGCCGGCGCCTGGTCGAGGGCGAGGGCGATGTCGTCCGGGAGGTCCGGCAGGGCGACGGACCCCGGCGCGGTGAGGGCCTGGGCGATCCGGTCGAGCGTGGGGCAGGCCAAGAGCGTGTCCGTCGGGAGCTCGCGGCCGTAGCGCTCGGCCGCCGTCATCACCAGCTCCATCACGCGGATCGAGTCGGCGCCGGCCTCGAACAGGTTGGCGTCCAGCGCGGGCGCGAAGCCGAGCTGGGCCAGGGCGAGGTCGGCGAGCTCCTCCCGGAGCACGTCGGGCGCCGGGAGCGGCGCCCCGGGCGCGGCCTCGGGCACGGCAGGGGGCTCGGGGAGGAACCCGGCCGCGAGGTACCGCTCGCGCGTGGTCGAGCGCGAGATCTTCCCGCTCGTCGTCCGGACGACCCCGCCGTGGCCCACGAACCGGACGTCGGCCGGGGCCAGGTCCATCTCGTCGATGAGGGCGTGGCGGACGGCCGCGGCGAGCGCGCGCTGCTCGTCGTCGCCGGGCCGGCCCCGGGGCTCGGCCACCACCACCAGCCGCTCCGTCCCGAGCTGCTCGTCGGGCAGGCCGAACGCGGCGACGAACTTGGCCTTCGCCCCGAGCACACCGCGGACGAGCGCCTCGACCTGGTCCGGGTACACGTTCTTGCCGCCCACGATGACGAGGTCGCCCTTCCGGTCGCAGACGTAGAGCTCGCCGTCGGCGACGTAGCCGACGTCGCCGGTGTGGAGCCAGCCGCCGCGCAAGGCGTGGGCGGTCAGGTCCGGCCGTCGCCAGTAGCGCGACAGCAGGAAGTCGCCGCGGAGCGTGATCTCGCCGACCCCGCGCTCGGCCACCGGCTCCCCGTCGTCGCCCACGATGCGGACGGCCATCCCGGGGGCGGGCCCGCCGCAGCTCGTCACGGCCACGGCGTCGGGCGCGTCGGGCGCGGCGGGCACGGCGCGGTGCGCCTCGCGGAGCCCGGCGCCCGAGACCCGGTCCACCCGGACCGGCTCGTCCGGCCGGGCGTGGACCGCGCCCAGCACGCACTCGGCCATGCCGTAGCCCGGGACGAGGGCCTCGGGGCGGAAGCCGGTCGGCTCCAGGCGGTCGGCGAAGGCGGCCAGCTCGCTCGCGACGATGGGCTCGCCCCCGCAGATCACGAACCGCCACCGCGACAGGTCCAGGGCCGCCAGGGCCGTGTCGGACACGGCGCGGTGCGTCCGGGCGAAGGCGAACGTGGGCATCGCGGTGGCCGTCCCCCCGTAGTCGTGGACGGCCTGGAGCAGCGTGGCCGGCCGCCGCATCCAGGCGTCGGGCGCGATCAGGACGGCCGTCGCCCCCCAGCACATCGGCCCCAGGAAACACGTGAGCAGGCCGAGGTCGTGGAACAGCGGGACCCATCCGACGAACACGTCGCCCGGCCCCATCTGGCCGCTCTCGCGCCCGCCCTGGACGTAGGCCAGCACGGCCCGGTGCGAGAGCACGACGCCCTTGGGCTGGCTCGTGGTCCCGCTGCTGAACTGGACGTAGGCGTCGTCGTCGCCGCCACGCGTGCTCAGCGCGACTGGGGGAGCGGGGCCGTCGCCGACGCCGCTCGGCAACGTCAGGACCGCGCAGTCCGACCCGCTGAGCCGCTCGGCGAACGGCTCGCGCAGGCCGGGCAGCGTGAGGACGGCCCGGGCCCCGGCGTGCTCGACCAGCCGCTGAACGCGCCCCGTGTAAGCGCCCTCGGCCGCCCGCTCCGAGACGTAGGGGACGATGGTCGGGACGGCGCCCCGGTAAAGCGCCCCGCAGAACGCCGCGACGATCGGGTAGCCGTGCTCGCCCGCGATCACGACCAGCTCGCCCTCCTCGACCCCAGCCCCGGCGAGCGCCCGGGCCTGGCGAGCCGCGTCGGCGTGGAGCTGGGCGTTGGTGACGTGGAGGTCCGGCCCGCCGGTCACCACGAACGTGAAGGCGCGGCCGTCCGGGTCGCGCTCGGCGCGCCCGGCGATGACACGGGCGAGCGACGGCGGGAACGGTCGGTCGGTCACGGTCGGGGCCTCGTCGGTGAGGAGGCCGCCGCGCACGCCGTCGAGCGGGCTCGGCGGCCCGTCGAGGATGGGGACCTCCTGAGCGTCGGCCAGTGAGCGGAGGACGTCCATGTCGGAAGAGGATAGGGAGAGACCGAAGAAAGGCTCTACGTCGGAGAGCGGTGCCCCTGCGAAGACGGGGCCCTCAGCGCTGAGGGCCGGCACCAGCGGAAGGGGTGCCGAAGCGCGAGAGCCGTAGGGCCGAGAGGACGCGCGTCCAGTCAAGGTGACAAAAAGGGGAGGTGTGTGAGTGGCTCCCGTCGGAGCGCGTTCGGACGAGACAGAGTATTCTCCGACCGGTCATCCCTTGACTCATTCTGCCCATGACCTTCGGAGTGCCCCGCGAGACGGCGCCCGGCGAGCGGCGCGTCGCCCTGACGCCCGACGCCGTCCGGCGGCTGGTCCGGGCCGGCGTCGAGGTCGTCGTCGAGCGGGGGGCCGGGGCGTCGGCGTTCGTCTCGGACGCGGCGTTCGAGGCGGCCGGCGCGAGTCTGGGCGACCGGGCCGAGGCCCTCGGTGCGGACGGGGTGGCGACGGTGAAAGGGCTCGCGGCGGACGACCTGGCGCACGTCCGGGAAGGCGCCGTCGTGGTCGGGCTGCTCCGCCCGCTCGACGAGCCCGAGGCGCTGGCGGCCCTCGCCGAGCGGGGCGCGACGGCCATCGCGATGGAGTTGGTCCCGCGGATCTCGCGGGCGCAGAAGATGGACGCGCTCTCGGCGATGAGCACCGTCGCCGGCTACCGGGCCGTCCTGCTGGCCGCCGAGCGGCTGCCCAAGTTCTTCCCCCTCCTGACGACGGCGGCCGGGACGGTCCGCCCGGCGCGCGTGCTGGTGCTGGGCGCCGGCGTGGCCGGGCTCCAGGCGCTGGCGACGGCTCGGCGGCTGGGCGCGGTCACGTCGGCGTACGACGTCCGGGCGGCGGCGCGCGAGCAGGTCGAGTCGGTCGGCGCGGCGTTCGTCGAGCTCGACCTGGGCGCGGCCGACGCCGAGGACGCCGGCGGCTACGCCCGGGCGCTCTCCGACGACCAGCTCACGCGCCAGCGCGACCAGCTCGCGGCGCTCGTGGCCGACGTCGACGTGGTCGTCACGACGGCGCTCATCCCGGGCCGGCCGGCGCCGCTCCTGCTCACCGACGCGGCCGTCGCCGCGATGGCGCCCGGCTCGGTCGTCGTCGACCTGGCGGCGCCCAACGGCGGCAACTGCGCCGCGACCGTCCCCGGCGAGACGGCCGACGTCGGCGGCGTCTCCATCCTGGGCCCGCTCGACCTCGCCGCCGACATGCCGCTCCACGCCAGCGACATGTACGGCCGCACCGTCGCCGCGCTCGTCACCGACTTCCTCGGCGACGACGGCCGGTTCGCCGTCGACCTGGAAGACGAGGTCCTGGCCGGCGCCGTCGTCACGCACGGTGGGGCCGTCGTCCACCCGCGCGTCCGCGCGCTCATCGAGCCGCCGGGATGAGCTCTCCTGTTGCCGACCGCGCTCGGGCGGGTGCGTGATGCATGATTCGTCGCCACGCGTCGTGATCCGGCGCCCGCCTCTCCACCTCTGAACCGACCCCATGGACCTCACGCTCCTCGTCGTCTTCGTCCTCGCCTCGTTCGTCGGGATCGAGGTGATCTCGAAGGTGCCCGCGACGCTCCACACCCCGCTGATGTCGGGTTCGAACGCGATCAGCGGCATCACCATCGTCGGGGCTCTGGTGGTGGCCGGGGCCGTCGAGAGCCCGTGGGCCAAGTGGGTCGGCCTGGCGGCGTTGGTGTTGGCGACCATCAACGTGGTCGGCGGCTTCCTGGTGACCGACCGGATGCTCGAGATGTTCAAGCCGCGCGAGCGGGGAGAGGAGGGAGGGTGAGGCCGAGACGCAGCCACCGCTCTCCGACCTCGGGCTTACCGACTGACGCACTGACGACCGACGCACCGACCCACTGACGCACCGATGACCGACGCCCTCGTCACGCTCGCCTACCTCGTGGCCGCGTCCCTGTTCATCCTGGGCCTCAAGCGGCTCGGCTCGCCGCGCACGGCCCGGGCCGGCAACCGGATGGCGGCCGTCGGGATGCTGGTCGGCGTGGTGGCGGCGCTGTTCGAGGAGCAGATCCTGAACCCGGCCGAGCTTGTCGCGGGCCTGGCCGTGGGCGGGCTGATCGGCGTGTGGCTGGCGCGGCGGACGCCGCTGACCGAGATGCCCGAGTTGGTGGCCGCGTTCAACGGGTTCGGCGGGGCGGCCTCGGCGCTGGTGGCCGGGGCCGAGCTGCTCCGGTCGCTCGGCGAGCCCGAGTTGCCCGTGAGCCCCGTCGTCGCGCTGACGGTCGGGCTGTCGGTGCTGATCGGGTCCGTCACCTTGAGCGGGTCGTTCGTGGCCGTCGGCAAGCTGCGGGGGCGGAATCTGAACGCGTTCCCCGGCCTCCGCGTCGTGTCCGTCGCGGTCGGGCTGGCGACCCTCGCCGCGCTCGCGCTGCTGACGGCGGGGGCCGTGGACGGCGCCGTCGGGGCGGAGGACACGGCGGCGCTGGCGGCGCTCGCCGCGCTGGCGTTGGTGCTCGGCGTGCTGCTCGTGGTCCCCATCGGCGGGGCCGACATGCCGGTCGTGGTCGCGCTCTTGAACGCGTACTCGGGCCTGGCGGCGGCCGCGACCGGGTTCGTGCTCGGCAACGTGGCGCTCATCGTGTCCGGCGCGCTCGTCGGCGCGAGCGGGCTGATCCTGACCCGGATCATGTGCGAGGCCATGAACCGCTCGCTCGGCAACGTCCTGCTCGGCGGGTTCGGCGCCACGGCGGCGACGGCGAGCGGCGACGGCGAGGCCGACGACCGGCCGGTCCGCTCCACGACGCCCGACGACGCGGCGGTCATGATGGCCTACGCCCAGAAAGTCGTCATCGTCCCCGGCTACGGGCTGGCGGTCGCCCAGGCCCAGCACGAGGCCCGCGAGCTGGCCGACCTGCTGCAGCGCGAGGGCGTCGAGGTGAGCTACGCCATCCACCCGGTCGCCGGGCGGATGCCGGGCCACATGAACGTGCTGCTCGCCGAGGCGAACGTGCCGTACGACCGGCTCGTCGAGATGGACGACATCAACCCCGAGTTCGCCCAGACCGACGTGGTCCTGGTCGTCGGCGCCAACGACGTCGTCAACCCGGGCGCCCGCGACGACCCCGCCAGCCCGATCTACGGGATGCCGGTCCTGAACGTGGACGAGGCCCAGCAGGTCATCGTGATGAAGCGGAGCATGAGCACGGGCTACGCCGGCGTCCAGAACCCGCTCTTCTTCAAGGACAACACGGCCATGCTGTTCGGCGACGCGAAGGCCTCGCTGAAGGCGATCGTCGGCGAGCTCAAGACGCTGCAGGCGGCGTGAGCGGTGAGCGGGGAGGCGTGAGCGGAGGACGACCCCGCCCGTCCCACGTCCCGTTCCCGTGCCTGCCCCGCGTGCGGGGGGTGCAGCGAGCCCCCGTCTGGCATCGTGTTTGGGGGTGAGGGCCGACGTGACGTTCTCCCCCGGGCCCGCCCGTTCAGGGCCCTCCCGGCGCAACCGGGCCACGACGCGTGCCCCCCTTGATGTGTCTCACTTCTGGACCCGACCTTCCCAGCCCCGGCATCCCGGATGCACCTCGCGCGTAGGCCGCCGGCCGAGCCCGTCGCCCGGCACGTCCCCCTCCCACAGCCGCCCCTCCCGATGAGTCTCGCCACACGCGCGGTCTACCCCTCGCAGCCGGCCCCGCTCCGGCAGCACCTCGACGCGCTCCTCGCGGGCGCCCCCGCCGACCCCGACCTCCCGGCCGACGCCCTGGTCGGGCTCGTCGTCCCCGACTCCAACCGGGCCTCGGGCGGCGACGCCGCGGCGGCGGCCTACCGGCTCCTGCGCGGGGCCGAGCTCGACACCGTCCTGGTGGTCTCGCCGAGCCACAACGGGGCGTTCGGCCGGCTCTCGATCTGCCAGACCGACGCCTACCACACCCCGCTCGGCGCCGTCCCCATCAACGACCACCTCCGCAACGAGCTCTGCGACGAGGACGACGACATCTTCCTCGACGACACCGGCCACTACCACACCGAGGGCGCCGACGTCCAGTTCCCGTTCCTGCAGACCGCGCTCGCGGGCGACTTCGACGCGGTCCCGATCGTGATGGGCGAGGAGAGCCCGGCGTTCTGCCGCGAGCTCGGGGCCGCCGTCGGCGAGGTGATGTACGGGAAGCGGGCCCTCCTCATCGGGTCGTGCGACCTGGTCGGCGGCGACGCCGACGGGTTCGAGCGGCTCCGCCAGGCCATCGAGGGGTTCGACGAGAGCGAGCTGATGCACCTGCTCGGGAGCGAGACGGTCCGCGTGGAGGGGATGGGCGCGCTCATCACGACGCTCATCGCGTCCCGGGCGCGCGGCGCGACCCAGGCCCGCGTCCTGGCCCTCTCCCCGCCCGAGGACGGCGCCCCTGGCACCCTCGCCGTCGCCTTCTGGAAGGGGTGACGAGGCACCAGGCACCAGCGGGTGTCCCCAAGCTCATTGCTCTGGCCCTGACCCCTGATTCCTGACCCCCGATTCCTGACTCGTCCCCGATGACCACGTTCGCCTCCGCCTTCCCGAGCCCACGCCCCGCCGTCGCCATCGTCGGCGCGGGAGCGATGGCGCGCGCGCTGGGACTGCGACTGGCGGAGAGCGGGTACCCCGTCGAGGCTGTTGTGAGTCGGCGGCGCGGGCCGGCCCAAGCGCTGGCCGGGCTGCTCGGCGCGCACGTCGCCTCGGACCGCCTGAGCGACATCCCCGGGGTCCCGCTCGTCGTGCTCGCCGTCCCCGACGACGAGATCGCGGACCTGGCCGAGACGCTCGCGGGCGCGCCGCGGGCGTGGCCCGGAGCCGTCGTGCTCCACACGTCGGGGGCCCTCACGGCGGCGCTGCTGGAGCCGCTCCGCCGCGAGGGCGCGCGGACGCTGTCGTTCCACCCGCTCCAGACGCTGACCCGGGAGGCCGACGCCGAGACGCTGTCCGGCGTCACGGTTGCCGTCGAAGGCGAGGCGCCGGGCGTCGCCGCCGGGATCGAGCTGGCCGTCGGGCTGGGGATGCGCTACCTCGTGCTCGCGGCCGACGCCAAGCCGCGCTACCACCTGGCCGCGTCGATGGCCTCGAACCTGCTCGTGACCCTGATGGCGACGGTCCAGGAGGTGCTCGCGTCGATCGGCGTCGACCGCGGCCAGGCCCTGTCGATCTTGGGCCCGCTCTTGCAAGGGACGATCGACAACGTGACTGCGTCGTCGCCAGAGGACGCGCTCACAGGGCCCGTCGCTCGGGGCGACCTGGGGACGCTGCGGGCGCACGGGCTGGCGCTCCGCAAGGAGCTCCCGCACCTGGTGCCGGCCTACGCCGCGCTCTCGGTCGAGGCCGTTCGTCTGGCGGTCCGCGCCGGAACGCTGGCGCCGGGCCGCGCCGAGGACGTCCTGGCGCTGCTGGAGCAGATGGTGACGCTGCCGCTGCCGCAGGGCGCGGCCCCGAAGACGCCCGAGGGCCCCCGCCCGCCGGCCCCGTCGCGCGCAGGGTCGCCGTAGGAGAGCGTGGAGAGCGTGGAGAGCGTGGAGAGCGTGGAGAGCGTGGAGAGCGTGGAGAGCGTGGAGAGCGTGGAGAGCGTGGAGAGCGTGGAGAGCGTGGGCGGCGGCGTGCAAAGTTCCGTTGGGCGCCAAACCCTGCGATCCTCCGTCCCCTCCGTCCCCTCCGTCCCCTCCGTCCCCGACTGTGGAGGCTCGTCGAAGGGCGCGTGGAGGCGGCGCGGCGAGACGGCCAAGCGTTCGCGGGGACGACAGACGACTGGCCAAACCGCTCCTCTCGTCGCGTTCTTAGCGCCTTCGTGCTGATCCGACCCCGGCAGTCCCGCCCTGTTCGCCCCCGTATGCACCGTTCGATTCCCTCCGACGTGACCGACCTCGCCCCCGGCCTGAGCGCCGAGACCGTCGCCGCGCTGGCGCTCCGGAGCGCCCGCCGGGACTCGGCGGCGTCGTTCCAGGCGCTGCTGGCGGCTGCGGCCGACGCCGTCCGCGCGACGTTGGACCCGGTCGCCGAGGCCCAGGCCGCCGCGCTCAGCCTGCGCCAGCGCGAGACGGTCGCTGCCGTCGCCGCCGACCTGGGCGCCGTCCTGGAGGCGCTGGCGTCGGGCGTGTCCGACGAGGCCCGGTGCCTCGGCCGCGTCCGCCCGGCCGACCGCGTCCGCGCCGTGCTGCGGCCGGCGCCGGGCTGGCTCCCGCGCCTGCGCGAGCGGGCCGCCGAGCTGGCCAGCACCACGGCCGCCCCGTGCCCGACGTGGCTCGCCGCCGCCGCCGCCGCCGTCGAGGCGCTCGGCCAGACCGCCGAGCACGTCGCGACGCTGGCCAGCGCCCAGCGCCCGGACTCGTCCGCCCGCCTCCTGGGCGACCGGGTCGCCGACGCCCTCCGCGCGGGCCGCGACGCGCTCCTGGCCGACGTCGCCCGGCTGGTCGACTGACCGCGCGGTGGGGCTGCCCTTCGCGGTCGTCGGGTCCCTCCACCAAAGCTCCGCGCAGAACAGGCGACGCGGACGCGGCGTCGGCCGTGGCGCGTAGACTCGCCCTCCCGACCCCGCACGCCCGATGTCCCGCACCGAACAGGAAGAGATCCGCCGCGACCACCTCGACGCCTTGCGCCAGGCCGGCGTCGAGCCGTACCCGGCCGAGGCGTGGCCCACGACCCACCGCGCGGCCGACGTCGTCGCGACCTACGACGACGCGGCCCACGACCCCGAGGCCGAGGGCACCGAGCCGTTCCGCGCGACCGTCGCCGGGCGGATGCTGACCAAGCGGGTCATGGGCAAGGCCGCCTTTTTCCACCTCGCGGACGAGAGTGGCCAGATCCAGATCTACGTCAAGCGCGACAATCTGCCGGAGGGGCTCTACAACGGCGTCTTTAAGAAGCTGCTCGACACCGGCGACTGGCTCGGCGTCGAGGGGACCGTCTTCCGGACGCGGATGGGCGAGGTCTCCGTCGAGGCCGACCGGCTGGTCCTGCTGGCGAAGTCGCTCAAGCCGCTGCCCGTCGAGAAGACGGTGACGGACGAGGCCACCGGCGAGACCACGACGTTCAACGAGGTCTCGGACCCCGAATTCCGCTACCGCCAGCGCTACGCCGACCTGGCGCTCCACCCCGAAGTCCGCGACGTGTTCAAGATGCGGCACCGGATCGTCCGCACGCTCCAGGGGTTTTTGGACGACCAGGGCTACGTCGAGGTCGAGACGCCGGCGCTCCAGCCGCTCTACGGCGGCGCCGCCGCGCGTCCGTTCACGACGCACCACAACGCGCTCGACATGCCGCTCTTCCTGCGCATCGCGGACGAGCTCTACCTCAAGCGCCTGCTCGTCGGCGGGTTCGAGGGCGTGTACGAGATCGCGAAGGACTTCCGGAACGAGGGGCTCTCGCGGTTCCACAACCCGGAGTTCACCATGCTCGAGCTCTACGTCGCCTTCCGTGACTACGACTGGATGATGGGCCTGGTCGAGCGGATGTTCGAGGCCGTCGCTCAGGCCGTCCACGGCTCGACCGACGTCCCGCGCACCGTCGACGGGACGACGCACACGCTCGACGTCTCGGCGCCCTTCCGCCGGCTCCCCATCTTCGACGCCATCGCCCAGGCGACCGGCCGCCAGCTCTACCGCGACGGCGCCGTCGCCGACCGCGACGAGATCGCTGGCGTGGCCCGAGAGATCGGCCTGGAGGTGGACGCCAGCATGGGCGCCGGCAAGCTGATCGACGAGATCTTCGGCGCCGCCGTCGAGCCCACCCTGATCCAGCCGACGTTCATCACGGACTACCCGGTCGAGCTGTCGCCCCTCGCCAAGCGCCACCGCTCGAAGCCGGGGCTCGTCGAGCGGTTCGAGCTGATCGCGGCCGGCAAGGAGCTGTGCAACGCGTTCTCGGAGCTCAACGACCCGCTCGACCAGCGGGCCCGCTTCCACGACCAGGCCGGGCTCGCCGCCGCCGGCGACGACGAGGCCACGCGCGAGATCGACGAGGACTACCTCCGCGCGCTCGAGTACGGGATGCCGCCCGCCGCCGGCCTGGGCGTCGGCGTCGACCGCCTGGTGATGCTGATGACCGACCAGCCGTCCATCCGCGACGTCCTGCTGTTCCCCCTCCTGCGGCCGGAGGCACGGGACGAGTACGCGATTAGCATAGACAGCGAGGGGCGCTACTCATGGGTCTTGCGGCTGGCCAATCGGAGAGTCTGGTGCCGAGGAGCCGGCACGTACGAATCCGAATCAGAGACTCGATCCGACATAGATCTGTTTCGTAGAGAGATGGGTAAGGTTCGCAAGTGGATGGTGACTTCCCGGGCCATCGCAAAGGGAGCGCCTCTGATGTTCTCTCCCTCTGCTTCTCTCCCTTCGTCGTTGAAATCGGAAGAGTTGCCCAGCGGAGAATACACGTGGAAGTGTGCCGTGTCAGGAAGGGCGGTCGGTGAGTCTGCGGAGAAGATCAAGAAGGAGGAATTCGCTGACTTCTTAGGTGCCCAAGCATCTTTGGCGGATCGTGCGCCTGTCAGCGTGTATGCAGAGTAACTGCTTGTCATCCTGAGCGGAGCGAAGGATCTCAACGCGGTCCCCCGGTCGTAGGCAACGGTACCGACGATTCCCACATCGTGCTGAGATCCTTCACTACGTTCAGGATGACACGACCGGAGGGCGAAATGGGACGAGGAGAGCGCCGCTCGTACTGGACCTACATCCTCGCCAGCCAGAGCCGTGTGCTCTACGTCGGCGTGACGAATGACCTCGCGCGCCGTGTGGCCGAGCACCGCGCGGGGGCCGGCGGGGCGTTCACCAAGCGGTACCGTGTCCACCGACTGGTCCACGCGGAGGAGCACTACGACGTCCGCGACGCCATCGGTCGGGAGAAGGCGATCAAGGGGTGGACCCGGGCAAGGAAGGTGGTGCTGGTGGAGGAGCACAACCCAGAGTGGCGAGACCTGGCCACCGACGAGTCTGGCTGAGGACTCGGCGTTGAGATCCCCCGCCTTCGCGGGGGCAGGCTCTTCGCTCTGCTCAGGATGACAAGGGTGGGGGAGGGGCGCGCGGGTCGCTGGCGCGAGGGCTCAGCGGGCGGGCGAGGCGGCCACCTCGGCGCGAGCGCCGCCGGACGACTTTCCACCGCCGCCGACGGCGTGGACCTCGTAGGTGGCCGCGTTCGCCCCCGCTTCGGCGTCGACCCAGGACGAGGCGTCGCCGGGGAGGGTGGCCACGAGCGCCCCGTTGCGGAGCACACGGTACGCCCCGGGCGGGTTGGCCCACGGTGCGACGCCGACCCGGCGGTCCCACGACAGGGCGACGGCCGTGGCCGACAGCCGCCGCGCGACGAGGGCCGACGGGGCGACGGGGCGCAACGTCGGCGACCCGGTCGAGGGGCGGCCGTCCGGCGTGGCCGTCACGTCGCAGGACGGCCACGCGGGGCACAGGAAAAAGTCGACCGCGTCGTCGACGGACGGGCCGGCCTCCGGCGGCATCGCGTCCCGGAACGTCCGGGCGACCTCGGCGATGCCGGCCTCGTTCGTCAGCCGCGTCCGCGTGGTGCGGACGGCCTCGAACACGGCGAGCCCGCCGGCGAGGTCGTCGTTGTCGCCCGCCAGGCTGCCCAGGTCGTCGCCTTCGTACTCGAACGGCGACGGCTCGGCGCCGTCGTACAGGCTCCACAGCAGCGACCCGATGGCGGCGTAGTCCGGGCGCGACGTGCCGTAGACGATGCCGAGGTAGCGCCGGTCGCCGGCGAACGTGTCGGTAAACGGGGCCCGCTCGGGGTTCGACGGCGCCAGGTCGACGTCGCCGTAGCGGGCCGCCGTGTAGGCCCGAGCGGCGAACGAGAAGAAGATGGCCCAGCCCTCGCGCAGGTTGCGGTTGCGCAGCGTGTAGCGGAGAGGGCTCGCGCCCCACATCCGGAACGTCACGTAGTGGCCGTACTCGTGGGCCACCAGCGTCGGCGAGACGCCGCGGCCGACGTTGAGCTCGATCTCGTGGCCGCCCAGCGCCAGCATGTCGGGGTCGAGCGCCTGGAACACGTAGCCGCCGCGCTGGCTCAGCTCGACGCGGACCGGCGGCAGCGCGAACGGCAACGTCCCGCCGTAGCGGGCGAGCACGAACTCGCGCGCCAGCTCGGCATAGCGGACGACCACACCGACGTCCGGCCGGAGGTCGGCCCGCAAGTCGTCGGCGACGACCGGGCCGGACGGAGGGATCGGCACGCGGATCGCGTCGGCGAGCGGGAGCACCGTCACGGTGTCGGCAACCGTGCGCGCGCCGGGCGGCGTCGGGACGAGCGAGACCGTCGCCGTCCGCGTCTCGGGCACGACGGCGACCTCGTCGTAGCCCGCGAGGTCGGTGGCAAGGTCGAACCGAAAGGCGCCGTCCTCCCCGACCCCGTCGAACTGGCGGTGGCGCCGGGCCGGGCCGGCCGGCAGCCGGGCGCCCTCCCAGCCCGACCCGTCGGACCGCCGGAGCAAAAGCCACACGCGCAGCCCGTAGACGCCTTCGGGCGGGCGGCCCTGGGCGCTCGTCACGAACCGGCCGCTCAGGTGGATCTGGCGCGCGTCCGGCGGGACGTCGGCCACACGGGTCGGCGAGGCCGGCGCGCATCCGCCGAGGGCGATCGCCAGCAGGACGAGCGAGGCGAGGCGAGGCACGGGCGCGAAGAGCGAGTGGATCGGTGGCGAGGCGCGGCGAGTGGTGAACCCGGGTGCGCGGCCGGTCGTGTGCGCCGCCTGCCGCCCGCCCCCCATGATCGCACCCCGCCGACGAGATCCCGGCGACCTCCGCGGCGAGGTCGGCTTCGGCGAGGTCCTGCGTCAGAACGCCAGCGTCCGGCGGCTGTGGGGCGGAACCGTCGTGTCGCTGTTCGGCGACTGGTTCAACACGCTGGCGCTGTACCGCGTGGTCCTCGACCTGACGGGCTCGGAGACGGCGCTCGGCGGCGTGTTCCTGACCAAGCTGCTCCCCCTCGCGCTGGCCTCGCCCATCGCCGGCGTCCTGGCCGACCGCCTCGACCGGCGCCACCTGATGATCGGGGCTGATCTCTTGCGCGCCGTCCTCGTGCTCGGGTTCCTGTTCGTCCGCGACGCCGGCGACCTGTGGCTGCTGTACACACTCGCGACGGCCCAGATCGCCGTCAGCGCCGCGTTCACGCCGGCCAAGAACGCGCTGCTGCCGCTCATCACCCGGAAGGGCGAGCTGCTGACGGCCAACGCGCTGCTCTCGGCCACGTGGTCGACGATGCTGGCCGTCGGCGCGGCGGCGGGCGGGCCGGCCGTCGACGCGTTCGGGACCGACGTCGTGTTCGTGCTCGACGCGGCGACCTACCTCGTCAGCGCCGTCTTCATCGCGCGGATCGTGGTCCCCGAGCGGGCGGCACGCGACGCGCACGACGACCGGGGCGGCGTGGTGCGCTCGGCCGTGCGCCAGGTGGCCGAGGGCTGGAGCTACGTGTGGACGCGGCCGGCGGTGCGGCGGGTCACGTTCGCCAAGGCCATGTGGGGGGTCGGCGGCGGCGGGCTGGTGTTCGCGCTGGCGCTCTTGGGCGACGGCCTGTTCCCGTCGGCCGGGACGACCGGGATCGGCGTCCTGTTCGCCGCGCGCGGGCTGGGGACCGGGCTCGGGCCCATCCTCGCCCGGGCCATCTTCCGCGACGCCCGCCAGTGGCCGGCCGTGCTCGGCGCGGCCGTCGTCGTGTCCGGGCTGGGCTACCTCGGCGTGGCCACCTTGGCCGATTGGCGGTGGGCCGTCGTCGGGCTCGTCGTGTTCGCCCACGCCGCGAGCGGCGCCAACTGGGTCCTGTCGACGACGCTGCTCCAAGAGCGGTCCCAGGACGCCTTCCGCGGGCGCGTGATCGCGACGGACTGGCTGATGATCACGTTGGTCCAGAGCGCCTCGATCCTGGCCGCGGGGTCCCTGCTGGAGGCCGGCGTCGGCCTGACAATGCTGATCGCGGGCCTGGCCGGCGTCCAGGTGGCGACGGGGCTGGCGTGGCTCGCGCTCGTGGTACCGGCCGAGTCGCGGGCGTCCGACCCCGTCCCCACGTCGCCGTAGCTCATCCCGCTGGCGACTCACCCCGCTGGCGACGGAGCACGCATCGGTACGGGGTGGCCTACGCGGTCTCACTAACGTCGGTCCGGCTCCGGCCGATACCCGGGGCATGGCCCCGCTCGCTCCGCCCGTCCCTACCCTGGCCGACCGCGTCGACGCGGCCGAGGCCGCTCTGCGGAACGTGGCCCTGTCGCGGCCGAACGCGCTCGCGCTGCTCGAAGCCGGCGTGGCCCGGCTCGGCGAGGCCCTCGGGGCCGAGGTCGCCGTCGCGCTCGTCGGCGAGGGGCAGTCGGACGCCTACGTCCGGTGCGCCGTGTGGCCGCCGGACGCGACGGCGGCCCTGGTCGAGGTCGAGGGGGCGGACGCGGCCGCGCTCCGCGCCGCGCGCGCGGGCGTCGCCGACGAGCTCGCGGGGTGCTTGGGCCAGCCCCACGCGCTCGCCGTCCCCGTCGAGGGGTCGGTCCCGGGCGCCTTCGTCCTGGGCCGGACCGACCCGTGGGCGCCGGACGACCTCGCCGCCGCCGACCGGCTGAGCGCCCTGTTCGGCACGCTGTGGGCCTGGACCGAGGCCGAGGCCCGCTTCCAACGGACCGTCGCCGACCTCGACGACGCCCTCTTCACGGTCGGCTACGAGCGCGATGGGAGCCGGGCGTACGTGTTCGTGACGCCCCAGGCCGAGGCCCTCACCGGCCTCGACCCCGACGCGCTCCTGGCTGGCGACGACGACTGGGCCGACCTGGTGGTGGAGGAGGACCGGGCCGCGTTCGACGCCCACGACGACCGGCTCCGCCAGGGCGAGCCGTCCCAGGTCGAGGTCCGCCTGCGGCTCGACGGCGGCGAGGTCGTCTGGCTCTCCGAGCGGGCCACGCCCAGCGTCGACGCGGCCGGGCGGCTCGTGGCCGGCGGGCTCCTCACCGACGTCACCGCCCGCAAGCGCGCCGAGGCCCAGCTCGACCGGGCCCGCCGGATCGCCGAGCGCGCCGCTCAGACCCGAATGGCCTTTTTGCGCATGATGAGTCACGAGCTGCGGACGCCGCTCGGCGCCATCCGCGGCTTCTCGGACCTGCTGGTCGAGGAGGTCCGCGACCTGCCCGGCGCCCCGCCCGAGGTGGCCGAGTTCGCCGGCACCATCCGCGACGCGACGGGCCGCGCGCTCCGGTTGGTGACCGACCTCCTCGACCTGTCCCGGCTCGAGACCGGCGCGCTCGACCTGGCCCGCCAGCCCGTCGACCTGGCCGCGCTCGCCCGAGCGGCCGCCGAGCGCTACGGCCCCGACCTCGCGGCCCGCGACGTCGCCCTGGACGTGGCCACGCCGGCCGACCCCGTCCTGGTCGAGGCCGACCCCGCCCGCCTCGACCAGGTCGTGGACCAGCTCCTGTCCAACGCGGCCCGGTTCACGCCCGCCGGCCGCGTCGAGGTCCGGGTGTGGACGGCCCGGGGCCGCGCGCGCCTGTCCGTCGCCGACACGGGCGTCGGCATCACCGACGACGTGCTGGAGGCCGTGTTCGAGCCGTTCGTGCAGGAGGACGTCCGCGTCAACCGCGAGTACGGGGGGACCGGCCTCGGGCTCGCCATCGCCAGCCGGCTGACCCGCCAGATGGGCGGGGCGCTCGCGGCCCGGAGCGCCAAGGGCGAGGGCTCCACGTTCACGCTGACGTTGCCGCTCGCGTAGGGGCGGATCGCATCCGCCCACTCGCATCCGCCCACTCGCACCCGCCCACCTGCATCTGACCTCGCGCTCACTCTGGCATCTGCCCAGGTCGGGGACCGTAGTCGGGATGACCGCGATCCGGGACAGACGCGATCCGCGGCTAGGTGGATGCGATCCGCGGCCGGACGGATGCGATCCGCGGTCGGGCCGGCGCAATCCGGGAAGCAGGGCGGATGCGATCCGCCCCTACGGGGTCTCGTTGCGGGCCGCGTTCTCGGCGTTGCGGACGAACCCGTCGTGCTTGACGCGCTTAACGGGGCTCCGGCGGAACCGCTCGCGGAAGGCGTCGAGGTCGATCTCGGCCCACTCGCGCGCGGGCGTGTCCGTGACGCCGGGGCGGGGGAGGAGGCGGGCGTCGCGCGTCGGTTGGGAAAACTTGGTCCACGGGCACACGTCCTGGCAGACGTCGCAGCCGAAGGCCCACGCGCCGAACTCGGCGGCGAGCTCAGGGAGGTCGGGGCCCCGGTGCTCGATGGTCCAGTACGAGATGCAGCGCGTCGCGTCGATCTGGTAGGGCGCGTCGAGAGCGCCCGTCGGGCAGGCGTCGAGGCAGCGCGTGCAGCTCCCGCAGTGGTCGGCCTGGAACGGCGGGTCCGGCGCCAGCGGCACGTCGACGATGAGCTCGCCGAGGAAGACGAACGAGCCGTGCGTGGTGGTGAGCAGGTTCGTGTTCTTGCCTTGCCAGCCGAGCCCGGCGCGCTGGGCCCACGCCTTGTCCATCACCGGCGCCGAGTCGACGAACGCCCGCCCGGTCGCGCCGCCGGCGCGCGTGTCGAGCCAGTCGAGCAGCTCGGCCAGCTTCTCCTTGAGCACGTCGTGGTAGTCGTCGCCCCAGGCGTAGCGGCTGATCTTGGCGCCGCCGCGCTCGCCCGGCTGGCGCCCCGGTTGCCAGTAGCTGGCGAACACCGAGACGACGCTCTCGGCGCCCGGCACCAGCTCGCGCGGGTCGACGCGCTTGTCGAAGTTGCGCTCCATCCAGGTCATCGCCCCGTCCGATCCGCCGTGGCGGCCGTCCATCAGCCACGCTTCTAGGCGCCGCGCCTCGTCGTCCAACTTCTCCGCGCGTGCGATGCCGACCCCGTCGAACCCGACGCGGCGGGCCTGGGCCTTGAGGTCGCGGGCGAGGACGGCGGAGAGGGCCAAGGAAACGAAGAGGAGGGGAGGGAAGAACGGCGCGGCGGGGCATCGGCTCCGCGGGCGTCGTGTCTACGCCTCTTCCGCTCCGGCGCTCTCCCCCAGCGCCGCGAGCGTCCGCCGGACCTGGGCGTCGTGATGGCGGTGGTGGGCGAGGACGAACGCGAGCGCGTCGTCCCAGAGGAATGGCCCGGCGATGGGGTGCCGCAGGGCGACGGCGTCCTCGACCGGCTCGGCGGTTTGCCACCGCGTGCGGACGCCGGCCCACCGCTCGCGGACCTCGGGCCAGCGCGGCGCGGCCTCGGGCAGGATCCGGCCGGCCCCGGGCGGGGCGGGGTACCGAACGGGGAGAGAGATGATCGCCGCCATCGCTCGTCCGCGCGCGCGTGACGTGGCTCGGGCGAGCGTCCCCGCCGGCGTGCCGTCGGGCCGGACGAGCCCGTCGATCCGCGCCAGGTGGTCGGCGACCTGGGCCAGCGACCACGCGCCTGGCCCGGGCGAGGCGTGGACGACGGCCTCGGGCAACGCGTCGAGACGAGCCGTGAGCGCCGCGCGGTGGGCGTCGAGCGCGTGGAGCAGGCGGAGGCGGCGGCTCACGACCACGCGGGGTCGGGCGCGGCCGACGCCCCAGGCGCGAGCGACCACACGACGGCGCCGCACACGGCGACCGCGCTGTTCTTGAGCACGCCCGTCAGCGGGGCCAACAGCGTCGACGGGTCGGCCCAGACGACGCCCAGCGTGATGAGCGCCATCGCCACCGTCGTCACCGCGACTGCCAGCCGCTCCCGGTATCCGACGAGCAGCACGACGCCGGCGGCCGCCTCCAGCACGCCGATGGCGACCAGCGTCGCCTCGGGCGACCCAACCCAGAGCCCGGACGCGGCCACGATCGCCAGCTCGCCCGCGTCGCGGAGCCACAGCTTCAGGCCGAGCCCCTCGCCCAGCCACACCATCGCGAGCGAGACCCGGGCGGCGCGGCGGAGGCAGAGCGGGGACATGGCTCGCGACTTTCAGTGATGGTTGAAAGTTACGCCGACGCTCTCCGGAGGTTGCAGCCCGGCGGAACTGTTCCGCTCTCCAACCCGCTCAACCGGCCCGCCCAACTCGCCCGACCTCCCCATGCACGTCTTGCTCACCGGCGCCACCGGCTACGTCGGCGGCTACGTTCTCGACGCGCTCTTGCAGCGAGGCCACACCGTCCGCGCCTTGGTCCGCAGCGGTGGCGAGGGGTTGGCGGTTGCCGAAGACGTCGAGGTCCACCAGGGCGACGTCACCGAGCCGGGCTCGTTCGGCCACGCGTTCCACGACGTCGACGCGGTCGTCCACCTGGTGGGCATCATCGACGAGTCGCCGTCGAAGGGCGTCACGTTCGAGAGCGTCCACGTGGATGGGACGCGGAACGTGGTCGAGGCGGCGCGCGCGGCGGGCGTCGAGCGGTTCGTCCACATGAGCGCGAACGGGGCCCGGCCGGACGGCCCGAGCGCGTACCAGACGACGAAGTGGCGGGCCGAGGAGGTCGTCCGCGGCGCCGGCTTCGGCCACACGGTCGTCTTCCGCCCGTCGACGCTGTTCGGCGACCCGGGGCCCGACAACCCCGAGTTCGCCAAGCGGTTGTGGGAGACGCTGGTCCGCCCGTTCCCCGTGCTGCCCGTCTTCGGCGACGGCCAGTACCAACTCCAGCCGGTCCACGTGTCCGCTTGCGCGTCGGCGTTCGCCCAGGCCGTCGACCGCGACGCTTCCGACGGCGTGTCGTACGGCGTCGCCGGCCGCGAGCGGATCTCCTACCGCGAGGTGCTCCGGCGGATCGCCCGGGGCGGCGGCGTCCGCCCCAAGCCGACCGTGCCGGTCCCGATCCCGGTGGCCCGCGTCGGCGTGAACACGTTGGGCAAGGCCGGGCTGCTGCCGATCTCGCCGGCCCAGTTCGAGATGCTGGTCGAGGGCAACACGTGCGACCCGTCCGCCTTCTTCACCGACTTCGGCGTGGAGTCGCCCCCGTTCGACGGGACCTCGCTGGCGTACCTCCGGCAGTACTGACCGACGGACCAACGGGCAGTGGGGGATGGCCAGTAGCAGAGTCGTCCGGGGACGTCTCTGCCGTGGGAGTTGCGCCGTTGAACGCAGACCGGCCTCCTCGCCCTCCAGACCGTCATCCCCGCGGAGGCGGGGATCCAGAGTGGTGAGCAGCCGTGCCCCCTGAACGCCTGGATGGGCTGCGCCGTCCTCAAAGAATCGGGTCCCACCTTCGCGGGAATGACGGCACAAGAGGAAGAGCCGACTACTTGTACCAAGTCCGAATGGACGGTTCGGATTCGCGTCGAGGGCGCGGCCGGGCGATCGCACGGGGTGGCCTTTTCTGCCCGTTCCCAGTTCCCCATTCCCCTGCCTCCGAAGCTACCGGATTTGGTAGTACTCCTGTGCCACGGGCGTCCTACTCGCCGCGGGCCCTCCGCGCCCGGACCAGCGCCTCGTCGACGGCCCACAGCACGAGCCCGATGGTCACGAACAGGGCAAGCGCGCCCAGCGGCTGCCAGATCACGAACCCGCCGAACACGCCCAGGATGGCGCCGAGGTACTTGATGTAGTTGAGTTGCTCGTTCGACGTCGACTTGAGGAGCCCTTCGAGCTGGCCCTCGTCGAACTCGCGCGCCCGCTCCGAGATCATCGTCCGGACGTCGAAGCCCTCGACGAACGACAGGACGGCCGCGGTGGCCGCCTCCTCGATCTCGTCGGCCCGGGCCTCGACCTTCTCGGGGACCGCGTCGAGCGCGGCGTCGATCCGGTCCAAAAGCGGGGCCACGGCGCCGGGCAGCTCGTCGAGCGCGCGGTCGACGCGTCGCTGGAAGTCGTCCTCGGCGAACGTCCGGTAGAGCCGCAGGGCCACGCCGCCCAGGCCTCCGCCGGCCTGCTGCTCGACCTTCTCGACCGCCAGCCGGGCCACCTCGCGGCGGACGGGCTCGCTCCCCAGCACCTCCTGGGCGTAGTCCTGCGCCAGGTCCTTCAGGTCCGACCGGAAGCCGGGGTCCTCGACCACGCCCCGGACCACGCCCAGCGCCAGGTCGCGGTACCGCCCGATCACGCCGGACTCCTGGATCTTGGCCTTGATGATGTCGGCGTTGATGAGCTCCCTGCTGATGGCCTCGCTCAGCCGGTAGATCACGCGCTCGCGCTGGGCCGGGATCAGGCCCTGGGGGATGATGGCCCGCTTCTGACGCGGCTGGAACAGCATCGTGATCGCGAGCCAGTTCGTCCCGAACCCGATCAGGCCGGACACCGTGAGCACCTTCAGCAGCCCCTCGACGGCGAACGCCCGCCCGAACAGGACGACGGCTTGCCCGTCGAAGTCCCACCAGAAGCTGACGGCGAACAGGACCGCCAGCACCCAGGGGATCACGCGCAGGAACGGGATGAGCTGCCCCACGCGGCCGACCATCCGGGGCGGCCCGGCGTCGGGCACGGCCGGCCGCGGCGCCGCCTCGGGCACGTGGGCCTTGCCGTAGCGGATGACGAGCTGGGCCAGCTCGCGGCCCCGGCTCGCCGTCGCCTCGCGCGCCGTCGCGACGACGGCCGACGGCGGGCGGGGGAGGCTCGCGGCCGGGTCGCCGGGCTCGGCGGGCGGCGTCGGCGTGTCGGGCGGGGCGGCCACCGGCGGGGCGCCGGGGTCGCTCGGCGGGCCAGGCTCCCCGTCGGGGGCGGACGGCTCGGGCTCGGCCGGCGGATCGGGGCGGGCCGGCGTCTCTTGCGGAGGGCGGGCCTCCGACACCGGACGACCGGGCTCAGGGGCGGCGGGGCCGCTCGCCTCCAGAACCGGTTCATCGGCGGCCTCGACTGGCGGATCGTCTCCGGCATTGGCCAGCGGCGGCGGGTCCGGGAGAGCTGCCGGGTCGACCGGCTCCGGCGCCAGCCCGGCGGCCACCTCGTCGAGGTCGTCGGCGAACGGGTGCGGCGCGGGCGCCGAGGCCGGCGCGTCAGGCGCGTCGTCGTCGTCGCGTCCAACGGCCTCGGCGAAGTTGGCGTCCTCGACGGCGTCGAGGTCGACGACGCCGGGGACGGGGACGTAGCGGCGGGGGCCAGCGGGGCGGTCGGACACGGAAGCGCGGGGGTGACGGGGGCTCCTACGCCAGACCGAGGCGCGAGGCTTCACGGCTCAGCCCGTCGATCACGGTTTGGATCAGCTCGCTCAGCTCGACCCCCAACTCCTCGGCGCCCTGGCGGACGTCGTCGCGGCTCACAGCCGCCGCGAACCGCTTGTCCTTCAGCTTCTTCGTGACCGACCGTGGCGTCATCCCGTCCAGCGTGTCCGGGCGGACGAACGCGACGGCGGTCACGAACCCGGCCAGCTCGTCGACGGCGAACAGCGCCTTCGCGAGCTCGGTCTCGCGCGGCACGCCGAGGTACGGCGCGTGGCCCAGGATGGCCGTCCGGATCTCCTCTGGGTAGCCCAACCGTTCGAGCTCGGCCACGCCGACGGTCGGGTGCTCGTCGGGCGACGGGTGCCGTTCGTAGTCGAGGTCGTGGAGCAGGCCCGTGATCCGCCACGTCTCGACGTCGGCGCCGCGCTGGCGGGCGAGCTCCGCCATGGCCGCCTCGACGGCGACGCCGTGGCGCCGCAGGCTGTCGGTCGTGGTCCACTCGTGGAAAAGGGCGAGGGCGTCGGAATAGCTGGGCATGGCTCGCTGTCGCTCGCGGGAAGGGGAAACAGGAGACGGGAAATGGCAGAGGGGCCGTGTGGCCATGGGCCAGTCGGTTCGCCTCGGGGCGGACGGGGAGAGGAAGAACGGAACAGACGGCGCGGCGCGGAGCGCGACCTGGAGGCCGTCGGTTCTGCCAGTTCCCTAGTTCCCACTTCCCCGTTCGCCGGCGAGCGACGCGAGCCGCTCCCCGCCGTAGCGCTCGAACCACGCCAGGATGTAGCCGACCTTCCGCATCAGGCCGGACGGCCGGGCGGCGATCCCGTGCGCCGCGCCGGGCACGCGGACGAGCGCGCTCGGGACCTCCTCCAGCCGCAGCGCCTGGTAGTACTGCTCCGACTCCGACATCGGCGTGCGGACGTCGTCCTCGCCGGTCAGCACCATCGTCGGCGTGGTCACATTCCCGACGAGCGACAGCGGCGACCGCGCCCAGTAGGCGTCGGGGTCCTCCCAGGGGAGCGCGTCGAACCAGTACTTCGCGCCGAACACGTACGCGTCGGCCGTGCCGATCCAGCTCGTCCAGTTGATGACCGGCTTGGCCACGACGGCCGCCGCGAACCGGTCCGTCTTGCCGACGATCCAGGCCGTCAGCACGCCGCCGCCTGAGCCGCCGGTCACGTAGAGCCGGCCCGGGTCGACGAAGCCGCGCGCGACGACGGCGTCGACGCTGCTCATCAGGTCGTCGTAGTCCTGGCCGGGGTAGGCCCGGTCGATGAGGTTGCCGAACTCGGCGCCGTAGCTCGTCGACCCGCGCGGGTTCGTGTAGAGGACGACGTAGCCGGCGGCGGCGAACAGCTGGGCTTCGAGCGAGAACCGCGGGCCGTAGTTGGCGAACGGGCCGCCGTGGATCTCCAGGACGAGGGGGTACTGACGGTTGGCGTCGAACCCGGGCGGCGTCATCACCCAGCCGTGGACGCGCCGGCCGTCGGCCGACGACTCGGCCCAGATCTCCTCGACCGCACCGAGCGTGCGCTGTCCGAACAGGTCGCCGTTGAGGTCGGTCAGCCGGCGGACGTCGCCACCGTCGAGGTCCACGACGGCCACGTCGGCCGGGTGGTCGGGGGCCGTCAGGGTGAACGCGACGCGGCCGCCGCCGACCGAGAACGAGCCGCCGCCGTAGGGCCGCCCGATCGACGTCCCGCCGACGTTCTCCGCCAGCGCCCTCATCTGCCCGGAGCGCACGTCGACGACCGCCAGCCGCGTCGTCCCCTGATCGTCGTACTGGACGACGAGGTCGCCGTCGGGCGTCCACGTCGGGTCCTGGAGATCGCGGTCGAGCGTGGGCACGAGCTGGCGCGGCGCGCCGTCACCCAAGACGTACAGGTTCGTGACCTGGTAGCCGAGCCGCCGGTCGTCGGCGCCCAAAGTTGCGATCTGGCCGCTTGTGCCGATGGCCGGGCTGGCGTCGGGCCCGACGCGGTCGGTGAGCTGGGTCAGCCGCTCGGTGGCGACATCGACACGGTAGAGGTCGGAGTCGCCGGGGTCGAGGTCGGCGTCGTCGCGGCGGTCGCTGGAGACGATGAGCGCCGCGCTGTCGGGCGTCCAGGCCGGCGTCCCGTCGACGTCGTACGGGCCGTCGGTGAGCGCGCGCGGCGTGCCGCCTTGGGCCGGGACCACGAACAGCTGGCGGTGGCCGGGTTTGGTGTAGCCGGCGCCGTCCTGGCGATAGACCGTCGTCTCGATCACGCGCGGGGCGTCGGCCCAGGTCGCGCCCTCGGGCGGTCCGGGCAGGCTCGCGAGCGGCGTCGCCTCGGTCTCGGCAAACCGGGTGAACGCGAGCGTCGCCCCGTCGGGCGACCACGCGACGCCGCCCGGCGCCGACGCCAGCCGGGCCACGGGGACCGTCACGCCCGAGTCGGCGTAGCGGACCATGAGGTGCCGCCGCTCCTCGTCGGGGTCCTGGGCGACGTAGGCGATCCGGGTGCCGTCGGGCGACCACCGCGCCCCGCTCGCGTCGACGCCGACGACCAGCGGCTGGTGGCCACTCCCGTCGGTCCCGATCTGCCACAGGTCACCCCGGACGCGGTCGGTCTGGACGTCGAGCCGGTTCCGGCGGTAGACGACGGTCCGGCCGTCGGGCGAGACCTGGGGGTCCGAGGCGTACTCGACCTCGAACACGTCCATGAGCCCGAGCGGCGGGCGCTCGGCGGACTCGGGCGGGGTCTGGGCGACGGCTCCGGCAACGAGGAGCGGGAGGAGGAGCAACGAGCGCATGCGCGGGTGGGCCGGTGAAGCCGAAGGGTACGGCCGCTCTCGACGGCCCCGCCCTCTTCCGCCCGCGCCTACCGGAGGCGGGTGAGCGTCTGGGTCACTGTCTCGGCCCCCGCGCGGAGGCGGACGACGTAGGTGCCGGGCGCCGTCGCGGCCGGGAGCGCGCGCTCGTGCTCGCCGGCCGACAGCGGGCCGTCGACGAGGGAGGCCACGTGCCGGCCCATCACGTCGAACAGGTCGAGGCGGACGGGGCCGGCCTCGGGGACGGCGAACCGGATCCGGGCCCGGTCGCGAGACGGGTTCGGGCCCACGGTGAGGGCCGCGGTGGCCGGCCGATCGGCGTCGTCGGCCGTCGCCGCGCCGCGCTCGAACCGGACCGAGTGGAGGTCGATCTCGACCGTGGCCGGGGCGCCGGCCTCGCGGTACGAGTAAGCCGAGAGCGCGACCACCTCGGCACCGGCGAAGCCGGCGGTCCCGCCCGACCGCCGGAGCGAGGCGAAGGGGTAGGAGAAGGTCCGGAGGTCGTCCGAGAGGTCGGCCCAGGCGACGAGCGGGCGGGCCGGGTCGTCGGCCGTCTCGACGAGGATCTGGATGCGGCCCGTCCCTCGGGCCTCGACCGTGAGCCGGTCGTAGTCCGTGAGGTCAACGGGCCGGCCACCCGGGCGGAGGGTCCGGAACAGGCCGGCCCACTGGTCCCGCGTGCCGTCGAGCCGGGGGTGGCGCTCGACCGTCCAGGCGCCTTCGGCGGGGGTCTCGGTGGTCGGCGAGACCCGGAAGTCCAGCGCGTCGCGGGCGTCGGCCGACGCGAACGTCCAGGCCCCGTCGGCGACGTAGACCGCGTCGACGGTCGTCCCGCCGACGACGACGTCGAGGTCGGCGTCGAACAAGGGGGCCGTCGCGACCTCGACTCGGTGGACGCCGGGCGCGACCGTGGCCGCGTGGCCGAACGAGGCGCGCCCGCCTTCTTCGACCTCGGACCGGAGGCCGTCCAAGCGGACCGACTGGGCCGTGCCGGTCGTGTTCACCACGTCGAGCTGGAGGGTGCCGCCGAGGTACTCCGCGGCGCGGACGAACACGGGCGGGAGGCGCGGCGCGGTCGGGCCCGCGTTCCGCGCCGAGACTGGCGCCTGGGTGCCGAGCGCACGCACGACGTCGCGGACCAGGGCCGCCGCCGCGTCGGGCGTCGCCGCCCAGGCCTGGACGGTCAGGACGTCGCCGCTGCCGGCGACCGCGTACTCGTCGGCGCGGTACCGGCTGTCGACGGTGAGGCCGTCGCCCTCGGCGTAGGCCACGAAGCTGACGGCGTAGTCGGCCCCGCCGTCGGGCCGGCGGACGTGGAGGAGGACGTAGCGGGCGCCGTCGACCTCGACCGTCCGGACGCTCTCGAGGCGCGCGCCCTTGAGCCGGTCGCAGATGGACTTCGAGTGGCTGTAGAGCTGGCCGCCGGGCGTGACGAGCGCGAGCACGGCCCCGACCCGGTCGCCGTCCGGCTGGAGGTAGTCGGCGGCCAGGACGGCGGTCGCGTTGGTGACCGCCACCAAGTCCTCGGGCGTCGTGACGTAGGCGATCGAGCGGCCGGGGCCGCCGGTGGGGAGCAGGCTCCGGAGGTCGAAGGCGCCGGCCGTCCGCGCGTGGGGGGCTCGGGCGAGCGCGACGAGCGCGGGTGCGGTCCGCCCGAGGCGGACCGCGTCGGCGTGGGCGACGCGGCGAGCGGCCTCGCGCCGAGCCAGGAGCGTGGCGAGCCGGCCGTCGGACTCGAGGCCGCCGTCGTCGCCCCCGCTCGTCGGCCGGGTGGTCACGGCCACGACGGCGCGGTCGTCCTCGTCCTCGGCCCCGTTGCCGGGCGTTGAGTCGGGGTCGCGGAGGGCCGACCGCGTGACCTCGAACGGGACCTCGACCGCGAGCTCTTCGTCGACCCGGAGCCGGACCGTCACCGTGTCGCTGGCGCCCGACGCCAGCCCGCCCGGGAGCGTCCAGGTCGTCCCCGAGAGCGTCCCGTGCGTGGCCTCGCTGCCGAGGACGGTCACGCCCGACGGCCACGGCCCGCCCGAGACCTCGACGTCCTGCGGCGTCGCCGTCCCCGCGTTGCTGACGACGACGCGGAGCACGACGACGTCGCCGACGGTGGGCACCGGGTCGCTGAGGGACGCCGAGAGCGAGAGGTCGGCGCTGGGGGTGTCGTAGGCGCACGAAGGGCTGGCCGCTCCGGCGCTGGCCGTGGCCGTCCGCGTGCTCGTGCCCGGTGCCTTGAGGAGCCACGTGTCGTGCGGGCCCGGGATGTGGATCCGGAACACCCTCTGGTGGCGCCCGGCGAAGAACGTGGTCGGCTGGCCGAGGTCCGCGCTGCCTTTGAACTCGTTCTGGTACGACCCATCCGCCGTCGACCCCCTGCCCGCGGCGAACGAGACGGCGACGTCGTTCCGGTTGTTGTACCCGTACCACGCGAAGTACGTGCCGTCGCTGAGGCGGCCGACGCACTCGACGACGGGGCTGATGGACAAGAGGGGGCGGTCCGCCGCCCGAGACGGGACGGCGAGGACGAAGGCGAGGAGCAGGGCCGCGGTCGGGCGCATCCGAGAGGGAGGCAAGGGGAAAGCCTCGTGGGAGCAACGCCCGGGCCGGCGTCCCGCGACGGCGGCCGCGTCGCCATCACACCCGTCCTTCGGAACCGCACCGCCCGGCGCCGGCACTCCGTACGTCGTCGTCGCCGCGGTGGAGTGGGGCCCCCGCCCGCGAGGGCAGTGGAGACGTCCACCCGGAGGCACGGATCTTCGCGCGCGCGCCTCACGCCACCCCGGTCTCTTTGTCCCTCACAGACGTGCGGGACCCTCTGGCGCGCCGCTCTGGGCCCTGTGCCGAGGATCCCCAGACCTGTCATCCTGAGCGGAGCGAAGGATCTCGACTCGCAGTGGGTCGCCCGGCACGACCGAGTTCGAGCGTCCGCGGCTTCGGCGTCGAGATTCCCGGACCGAGTCCGGGGCGGGCTCTCCGCTGGCGCTCAGGACGCAGAGCGACGTTCCCGCGTGCCGTCTTTAGAACACCCGGACCACGCCGTCGAGCTCACCGAGGTAGCGCTTGGGATCGGCCTGGAGGTCCTGCAGGATCTGCTGGAGCGCCGCCGCGGCCGCGTTCGCGTTGTAGTACAGCGACGGGTCGTTCAAGAGCAGGCCGAGCGTGCCGGTCGGCGAGTTGAGCGTCGAGTCGAGGTCGGCCGTGAGCGAGGTGAGCGTGGCCGTGAGCGTCGTGAGCTGCTCGAGTTGGCCGTCGGCCCGGCGCAACGCCGACGACAGGTTGTTGACGGCCGCCGTGACCGAGTCCGCGTTCGTCTCGGCGAGCGCGCGGACGGTGCCCGACGTGGCCACGACGTCGTTGCCGACGGTGATCGACAGGTCCTCGACGTTGCGCCCGACGCGGTCGGAGACGCTGCTGGCGTTCGCCGCGGCCGACTCGAGCGATGCGATCGTCCGGTCGATGCGGGACCGCTCGTCGATGATGAGCTGGGTCGCGCCCTGAGTCAGGAACCGGAGCTGGGACAGGACCGCCTCGATGTCGCCGCCCGAGTTCTGCAAGATCTCGTCCAGCGTCGTGAACGTGTTGACGGCGCCGATCAAGGCCGTGTCGGCCCGGGCCGTGAGCGAGTTGGACTCGCCCGAGATCAGGTCGAAGATGTCGGGCGTCGAGAGGGCCCGCAGCGTGTCGCCGGCCACCAGGGGCCGCCCGGCGTCGGCGCCGACGGGCGGCGTGATCTCGACGTTGACCTCGCCGAGCGCGCTCAGCCCGGCCGTCTGGACCGTCGACCCGCGGGGGATCTCGACGTCCGCGTCGATGGCCATCGTCACGAACACCTGGCGCGCGCCGGGCCCCAGCTCGACGGCCCGGACGTCGCCCACGCGGACGCCGTTGAGCCGGACTAGCGCGCCCGCCGTCAGCCCCTGGGCGTCGTCGAACACGACGACGACCTCGTAGCCGGCCCCGAACAGCGGCTGCCCCGACAGGAACCGAACGCCGAGGAAGATGCCGACGGCCGACAGGAGGATCGCCAGCGCGACCTTGATTTCGTTGGTCATGGGGTTGATTCGTGGTCCGTGACCCGTCATGGTGCTCGCGAGGAGTCACGCATCACGGGTCACGCGTCAGGCAGTTTGAGACGGCGCGCCGATCTTGTACTCGTTGGCGCGGACGAACGCGAGCAGCGTCTCGTCCGTTGCCCGGTGGAGGTCGTCGACGGTCCCGGTCCACGGGATCTCGCCGTCGTGGACGAACGCGATCCGGTCGGCGATCGACAGGACCGAGTGCATGTCGTGGGTCACGACGACGCTCGTCGTGCCCATCGTCGAGCCCAGCCGGTGGATCAACTCGTCGATCGTGTTGGACGTCTCGGGGTCGAGGCCCGACGTGGGCTCGTCGTACAAGATGTACTTGGGCTCGATGGCGATGGCCCGGGCCAGGGCCACGCGCTTCTGCTGGCCGCCCGAGAGCTCGGCCGGCTTCTTGGGCCCGGCGTCGGGGAGCTCGACCAGGTCGAGGCACTCGGCCGCCCGCTGGCGGACCTCGGCCGGCGAGAGGTCGGTGAACGTGCGGAGCGGGAACTCGACGTTCTCACGCGCCGACATCGAGTCGAACAGGGCGCCGCCCTGGAACAACACGCCGAACTTGCGGCGGACCTGCCGGATCTCGGCGTAGGTCAGCGCGTCCAGCGGCGCCCCGTCCACGACGACGCGTCCGGCGTCCGGCTTCAGCAGCCCGATCAGGTGCCGCATGAGCACGCTCTTGCCCGAGCCCGACCGGCCGATGACGCACGTCACCTCGCCCTCGGGCACGTCCAGGTCGACGCCCCGCAGCACGGGGACGCCGCCGAAGGACTTGGACAGGTCGCGGACTTGGATCAAATCGGGTTCGGGGTTCGGGGTTCAGGGTTCGCGGGGTGTGAGTCCTTGCGAACCCCGAACCCCGCCCTCACAGGAGGACGGCGGCGCAGAGGTAGTCGGTGAAGAGGACCCAGACGCAGCCCAGGACGGCGGCGCGCGTGGTGGCCTCCCCGACGCCCTCGGCCCCGCCCTCGGCCTTGTAGCCGGTGTAGCACGCGATCGACGTGATCACGAACCCGAACACCAGCGACTTCACGAGCCCGAAGAACACGTCGTACGGGCGGAAAAAGAGCCTCGCGCCCTCCCAGAACGTCTGGACCGTCAGGAGCCCCGAGGACTGGGCCACGGCCGCCCCCGTCGCCATGCCGATCGACGCCGCGACGACGTACAACACGGGGAACATCAGGACGCCCGCCAGCACGCGCGGCACCACCAGGTAGCTCCGACTGTTGAGCCCCATCGCCTCGAGCGCGTCGATCTGCTCCTTGACGCGCATCGTGCCGAGCTCGGCCGCGATCCGCGCGCCGACCCGGCCGCACAGGACGAACGCCGTCACCAGCGTGCCCAGCTCGAGCAGGATCGACTGCTGGGCGAACGTCCCGACGATGGTCAGCGGGAGCAGCGGGTTCTCGAGCTGGTAGATGGCCTGGACCACCACCACGCCGCCCGAGAACGCCGTCGCCAGGGCCACGATGGGGATCGAGTCGATCCCGACCTGGACCATCTGGGTCGCCAGGTTGCGGGCGTAGAGCGACGGGCGCAAGTCGCGCGGCAGGTTGAAGGCCTGGGCGATCAGCAGGCAGTACGCGCCGAACCCCTGGAGCAGGCCGCCCGGAATCCGCCACAGCGGGGCGAACCCGGCGCGGACGCGGTCGGCGAAGCTCGGGGGGACTTCCATGTGACGGACGGATGGCAGCGGCCGGGACGATCTTACCCGGCCGGCCTCCGTCAAGCTACGGGCCCCCCGGACGCCCAACGCCTGCTCCCCGTTTCTCCACGACGGCCGGAGGGCGCAGGCTACGACGAGACGACCTGGCAAAACCGGCACGTCCGCGTCGACCCCATCCTGCATCGGTTCAGAGTTGCCCGCGCCGGCCTTTGGCTCGCAAGGGCTGACACCCCGCGAACCCCGAGCCCCGAGCCGCATCTCCCCATGGCCAAAGCGAAAACCCAGTACGTCTGCCAGGACTGCGGCCACACGACGCCCCGGTGGGCCGGCCAGTGCAGCGGGTGCAAGGAGTGGAACACCCTCGTCGAGGAGGCCGTGCCGACGACGGTCAAGGCGCCCGTGATGCGGGGCGGCCGGTCGATCGGCGGCGACGGCGGCAGCTCTAGCGGCTCGGCGCCTCGGATGAGCGGGGCCTACGGGGCCACCCGCCCCCAGCGCTTGCGCGACGTGACGGTCGCCGAGCGGCACCGGCTGCCGACCGGGCTCAAGGAGTTCGACCGCGTGCTCGGCGGCGGCGCCATGGTGGGCAGCCTGACGCTGGTGGCCGGCGACCCCGGCATCGGCAAGTCGACGCTGATGACGGAGCTCGGGCGCGGGCTCGACGGCCACTCGCTGCTCTACGTCACCGGCGAGGAGAGCGCCCAACAGGTCAAGCTCCGCGCCCAGCGCATGGGGATCGACCCCGACGGCCTGTTCCTCTTCCCCGAAACGAACGTCGAGGCCATCCTGGCCGCCGCCTACGACTTGCAGCCGGACCTGATGGTCGTCGACTCGATCCAGACCGTCTACCGGCCGGACCTCACCTCGGCGCCGGGCTCGGTCGCCCAGGTGCGCGAGTCGACGGCGGCGCTGCTCGACGTGACCAAGACGCTGCCCACCACGACGTTCCTGATCGGCCACGTCACCAAGCAGGGGTCGATCGCGGGCCCGCGCGTGCTCGAGCACATGGTGGACACGGTGCTCCACTTCGAGGGCGACCGGCACCACGCCTACCGGATCCTACGGGCGGTCAAGAACCGGTTCGGCGCAGCGAATGAGCTCGGCGTGTTCGAGATGCGCGAGGGCGGGCTCAAAGAGGTCGGCAACCCGAGCGCGCTGTTCCTCAGCGAGCGCCAGTTCGGCACGTCGGGCTCGGCCGTCGTGTGCGCGCTCGAAGGGACGCGGCCGCTGATGGTCGAGGTCCAGGCGCTCGTCACCTCCGCCAGCTACGGGACGCCGCAGCGGACGGCGACGGGCTTCGACTCGAAGCGGCTCCAGCTCTTGCTGGCGGTGCTGGAAAAGCGCGAGGGGCTCCGGTTCTCGCAGACCGACGTGTTCCTCAACGTGGCCGGCGGCGTGCGGCTAGAGGAGCCGGCGGTCGACTTGGGTGTGGCGCTGGCGGTCGCGTCGTCGCTGAAGGACGTGCCGCTTGACTCGGGGACGGCCGTCGTGGGCGAGGTGGGGCTGGGCGGCGAGATCCGCGCCGTGAGCCGGATCGAGACGCGGCTGGCCGAGGTCCGCCAGCTCGGGTTCGAGCGGGTGATGATCCCCAAGGCCAACGCCAAGGGGCTCAAGACGCCGAAGGGGCTCGAGGTGCTCCCGGTCCGCCGGCTGTCGGAGGCGCTGGACCTCGTGTGCTGAGCGGGGCCGCGGCAAAAAAGAAGCCCGGCCTCGGGAGAGGTCGGGCCTCGAAGGTGGCCAGGGGTTGCCGTGCGGCGACCGGTGCGAGCTCGGAGGCGAGAGGGGAGACGCCGGGGCGTCCGCGCCTGCCGAGGCCGCACAGATGGGAGGCCAGGGAGAGGGGAGCGGAGGGTACCGGACGAGTGTCCTGCCGTTCCGTTAGGGAATCGAGACCGGGTTTTCCCCGGTCCGCCCCCGCCGCGTAGTTTCGGCGGGTCTCCCCGGACCCCGTGCTCGTCTCCACGCTCCCGCTCCGCACCGGCCTCGCGCTGCTCCGCCTGGGCCAGCCGGCCCTGCCCGGTCGCGCCGGCGACGCGCTGGACCGAGCGTCTCGGCTTCACCTGGAGCCCGCCGAGAGACCGGCCGAGGCCGCCATCGACGCCCTCCGCCGCCAGCTCCGCCGGTCGCCCGACACGGTCGGGGTGGTCGACTACGGGGCGGGCACGCGCGGCGACAAGCCGCCCGTCCGCGGGGTGGCCGAGGTCTACCGGCGCGCGGCGACCGGCCCGGCGTGGGGCCGCTTTCTGTTCGGGCTGACGCGTGGGCTCCGGCCCCAGCGCGTGCTCGAGCTGGGGACGAACCTGGGCGTCGGCGCGGCGCACCTGGCGGCGGCGCTCGCGCTCAACCACGCCGAGGGCGGGCCGGACGGACGGCTGGTGACGCTGGAGGGCGCCCCGGCCTTGGCGACGCGGGCGGCTCGCCATTTGACCCAGCTAGGCCACGGCGTCGGCGACGACGGTCGGGTGCGGATCGTCGTCGGGCCGTTCGTGGAGACGCTGCCGGACGCGGCGGCCGACGGCCCCTTCGACCTGGTGTTCGTCGACGGCCACCACCAGGCCCAAGCGGCGATGGGCTACCTCGACACGATCCGCCCCCACCTGGCCGACGGCGCGCTCCTCGTCCTCGACGACGTCGAGCCGGGGCGGCCCGTGCGCCAGGCGTACCTCGCGCTCCGCGACCGCGGCCCGTCGTTCTACGCCGGCAAGTACGGCCTGCTCGTCCACACGGGCGCCTTGCGCGCCGACGATCTCGGGGGAGCCGCGACGGCCGCCGCGCGTGTGAGTGCCCCCCCTCCGACCTCCGCCGGCGCCGCCTGACCCATGCCTCCTCCCACCGACGCCGAGCTCGTCACGGCCTATCTCGACGAGGGCGACCAGCGCGCGTTCTCCCAGCTCCTCTCCCGCCACCAGGAGCGGATCTTCGGCTACCTCGTCGGGATGGTCCGGGACCGGGACGTGGCCAACGACCTGTTCCAGGAGACGCTGTACCGGGCGATCCAGGCCATGCACCGCCGCCGCGGCTCGTACGAGAGCCAGGGCCGGTGGCTCGCCTGGACCATGCGGATCGCGCGGAACGCGGCGCTCGACTGGCTCCGCGCCAAGAAGAAGTTCACCGACGTCGACAAGTTCAGCAATGAGGACGAGGGGCCGTCGTTCTGGGACCGCCTGCCGGATGAGGCCCCCGAGGCCGACTCGCTCCTCAACCGGGCCGATCTCTGGGAGGAGGTCGAGGCGGCCATCGAGCAGCTCCCGCCGGAGCAGCGCGAGGTGGTCCTGATGAGGCACCAGTCGGAGCTCACGTTCCGCGAGATCGCCGAGCTCACCGGCGTCTCGATCAACACGGCCCTCGGTCGCATGCGCTACGCGCTCATCAACCTCCGCAAGATCCTCGACCCCGAGTGGTTCGAGGGCGTCACGGCCGACGTGCCGGGCGCCCCGAAGCCGAAGGACGAGACGCCCGCCTAAGTCCCGTCGCCCCTCTCTTCACACACGAGTTCGCCAGCCGTTCCGTTCGCTACGCCCCACCAGTCTGATGTCCGACGCTCTCACCCCGCTCCGCCACGTGTATGACGTGGAGCCCGCCGGCGCCCCGTCGCCCGGGGCCTCGGGGCATCCGGAGCACGAGGCGCTCCGCCAGATGCGGGCCTTGCTCGACCGCCGACCCGCGAGCGCGCCGTCGCCGCGCGCCGTCGCCGCCGTCGAGGCGCGCGCCGCGCTCGTGACGGCCGTTCTCGACCAGACGACGGCCGTCGTCGAGCGCGCCTTGTCGGCCCGTCCGCAGCCGCGCCCGTCTGCCGACGTGGTCGCGGCCGTCCTCGCCCGCGCCGCCGAGCCCGCGGCCGACGCGCTGGCGGCGGAGTCGCCGGTCGAGGCCGCCGTGCTCGCGCAGTCGCTCCAGGCTCTCGACCGGCTCCCGATGGCCCGCCCGGGCGCCGCGGTGATCGAGGCCGTCGAGGCTCGCGCGGCTCAGGCGAGCGCCGGGCTCGACGCCGTCCGCGCCGTTTACCAGGACGCCCCCGCCGTGGTGTCCGTCGAGGCCGAGGTGCTTCGTCAGTCGCGCGCGGCCGTCGAGCAGACGATGACTTCTCAGCCGCGACTCCGGCCCTCCGCCGACGTGACGGCGGCCGTCCTCGCGCGCGCCGCCGAGGCGTCGGGCCTCGACGCCGAGACGGTCGCCGACGGGTCGACCGTCGAGGCCGCTTTGTTGGACCAGTCGTTCCGGGCGCTCGACCGGCTGCCGCGGTCGCGGCCGTCCGCTGCGACGCTCGACGCGGTCCGCGTGGCCGCCGCGACGGCGGGCGTGTCTCCCGTCCGTGACGACCGGCCGGCGGCGTCGCCCGACCGCGCCCCAGCCCGCCCCTCCCGTCGGCGGACGCCGGTCGGTGTGTGGGCGGGGGCCACAACGTTCCTGGTGGCCGCGCTCGCAGCGATCGTCGTGCTCCCGCTCGGCGAGAGCAGCGAGGTCTCCGCCTCGCTCGCGGACGTCGCAGAGGCCGAGCCCGCAGGGGCGGCTGCGCCTGCGGCTGCCCCCCTCGCGGCTCTCGAGCCGGACCCCGCGCCGGCCGACCCCGAGCCCACGTTCGCCCCGTCGCCTCCCTCCACGACCGCGGCGATGTCGGGCCTGGCGGCCGCCGTGCAGCGGGTTGCCCGCCCGTCGCCGCCTGCCCGGACCGCTCCTGCTGAGCCCACCCAGGCGGCGCTCGCGTCGGCGACGCCCGCGCCGGCCGCTTCGACGCCTGGCTGGGAGGCGTCCGACGACGTCCGCGCGCTCTCGCTTCGGCTTCAGGAGCTCGATGGCGAGGACGCGCTCGCCTGGGACGAGGCGCCGGCCGAGACGTTCGGCGTCCCCACGTCGCGGTCCGTCGGCTCTGCGCCAGGCATCCAGGCCGTCCGTGCGGGCGCTCCGGCGCGGGCCCGCTTCCGTTCTGATTCGTCCTCGGTCCAACGATGACGCGACTGCTCGCTGCCACAGCGCTCCTTCTCGCTGCCGCAGGGCTCCCCTCCGCTCAGACCCAGGAGGTCCGCGCCGACGGCGAGGCGATCCACACGTTCGAGGTCCGAGACGGGCACGTCTACCTCGACGGCCGCCACCTGCCCCGCGCGGTTCCGGACGGGTTGGACCTGAGCGGGTTCGGGATGACGCCCCTCGAGTTTAGCGGTCCCATCGTGCCCGTCCTCGAGATCGACGGGACGACGTACGTGTTGGAGGACGAGAAGCTCGTCCCGATGGACGCGTCGCGTCGTCGGGGTCGGAGCGTCTACATCCTGGGCGACGTGACGGCCGGCGTCGACGCTGTTGCCGAGATGCCGGACGAGCGCGTGACGCCGATTGTCGAGGCGGCCTACATGCGGGACGTCGCCGCTCAGAACGAGGCGCTGTACGGCCGGATGCAGCAGGAGCTGGCGATGGAGTCCAGCGTCCTCGCCCTCGCCGCGCGTGTCCGCGCGTTGCCGAACGGGCCCGAGCGGGCCGGTTTGCACGGTCAGCTCCGCGACCTGCTCTCGGACCTGCTCTCGCTCAAGCACGAGGTCCGGGCAGAGGAGATCGCCGTGGCCGCCCAACGGCTCGACGCGGCCCGCGAGGGCCTCGACGACCGCCGCGATCACCACGACGACATCGTCGCCGAACGGCTCCGCGAGCTCGTCGGCAGTGAGTAGACCGGAGGGTCGGCCCGAGCCCTCCGGACGTGGATGCCGCTCGGCCGGCGTGGAGGGCGTCCAGACGCACGGCGACTCGCGATTCGGACAGAATGTGGATAACTTGGCTTGGTCTCAGAAACTACTTGAGGTAGAAGGGGTCAGGTCTCTATCTTGAGGAGGGTCCTCTCTCAGAATGCGGACGTGGGGATGGAGCGGCTTCGGGCCGTCGTCGTCCGTCCATCGGTCCTGAGGGAGGCCTCCCGTGCGGGCTCTCCATGTGGCACGGTTTTCTCCGTCCGGCGGAGCCCCCCGTCCCTCTCTGTCCCATGCTCCGTCTCGCTCTCCTCGCCCTCGCTTTGGTCGCGTCGGTGCCGGCCCGCGCGGGCGCCGACATCGACGTCGAGCGCGTCTCGTTCGACCGGAGTCCCGACGGGGTGGCGCTCGTGGCCCGCGTCCACACGTCGAGCCGAGTCCGGGCGTACAGCGTCGACCAAGACGGCGGGGTGCTCGAGCTGGTGCTGTACCGCGCTCGGCTGGCGCCGGCCGTCGAGCAGGCCCGGGCCGTCCAGCCCGTCCGCGCGTACAGCGTCGCGGTCGATCACGACCAAGTGATCGTCCGGTTCGACCTCGACCCGGGCGTCCACGTGCGGGCGTATCCAGACCGCGACAGCGACGACCTGCTCCTGTCGTTCTCGTCCGCGCCGCGGCCGCGGCGGCAGGCGTGGGGGGGCGGCCGGGCAAGCCGCCCGGTCCAGCCCGCGCCTCCGGCCGACGGCCCCGCGATGCGGACGGTGCCCCCGGCGCCGCCGGTGACGGGCACCGGTCCGGTCCCCGGCGGCGAGTCGGTCGCGGTGGACGCCAGCGCCGAGCACTGGCGGCTCGACACGATCGTGCTCGACGCGGGCCACGGCGGCCACGACGCCGGCGGCGTCGGGATCGGGACGACCGACCGCGACGTGGCCTTCGCCGTCGTCCGCCGGCTCGGGCCGATGATCGAGCGCGAGCTGGGCGTCCGCGTGGTTTACACCCGGTCGACCGACACGTTCGTCGAGGTCCGCGACCGTGGGCGGATCGCCAACCAGCAGGGCGGCAAGCTGTTCATCTCGGTCCACGGCAACGCCGGCCCGTCGTCGGCCTACGGGACCGAGACGTTCTTCCTGGCCCCGCGGGGCTCGGCGCGCGCGAGCGCGGTGATGGAGCGCGAGAACGCCGTGATCGAGCTCGAGAGCGACCCGAGCTACTACGCCGACTTCGCCGAGGGCGGCGACATCCTGAAGTCGCTCGCGATGAGCGCGTACCAGGAGGAGAGCCAGTATCTGGCCCGGCTGATCGAGGGTCGCTTCGAGGCCGCCGGGCGTCACAGCCGCGGCGTCAAGCAGGACAACTTCATGGTGCTCTGGGCCGCATCCATGCCCGCCGTCCTGGTCGAGGTCGGGTTCGTGACCAACCCGGACGAGGCCCGGTACCTCTCGTCGGAGAGGGGGCTCGACGAGACCGCGCGGGCCCTCTTCGAGGCCGTCCGCGCCTACAAGGAGACCTACGAGCGCGGCCTCCGCCAAGCCGGCGCAGAGGGGTGAGCCGGAGCTTCGTAAGGAGACCTCGTCTCGCGAGTCGGGCGAGTGCGACGCGGTAGACTCGCAAGCCTGCCAGACCCCGCCGAACCCGTCAAACTCCGTGGCCGACCTCGCCGCTGCTCTCCGCACGGTCCCCGACTTCCCGTCGCCGGGCATCCAGTTCAAGGACCTCACTCCGATCCTGGCCGACCCGGCCCTGTTCGCCGAGCTCCTCGACCGTCTCGCCGACCCGTGGACCGACGCTGGCGTGACGCACGTGGTGGGGATCGAGGCGCGAGGGTATTGGTTCGGCCCGTCGCTCGCGGCTCGGCTCGGGGCCGGCTTCCTGCCCGCCCGCAAGCCGGGCAAGTTGCCTGGGCCGACGCTCCGCGAGACCTACGCGCTCGAGTACGGCCAGGACACCATCGAGCTCCACGCCGGCGACCTGCCGGCCTCCGCCCGCGTACTCGTCCACGACGACGTGGTCGCGACCGGCGGGACGGCCGCTGCCGCGTGCCGGCTGGTGGAGACCGCCGGGGCGACGGTCGTCGGCCTGTCGTTCGCCGTCGAGCTCGCGTTTCTGGAGGGACGGTCTGCGCTTCCGGACGGAGCCCCCGTCGAGGCGGCGATCACGGTGTAACGCGCTCCGCTCGCGGGGAGAGGCTCGCTGCGCTCGCCGGAACGGGGCGAGGGTGGGGCGAGGGTAGGGTGGCGCGAGACGCCGAGCGTGGTCATCCACCGCTCACCGCTCTACCGCACCGCGATGCAGCTGATCTCGACGCAGGCCTCGCGCGGGAGCTTGCCGACTTCGAGCGCCTCTCGCGCCGGCGTGGCCCCGCTGAAGTAGCGGGCGTACACCTCGTTGACGACCGCGTAGTCGTCCATGTCGCGCAGGAAGAGCGTCACCTGGACGACGTGCGCGAAGTCCATGTCGGCGGCACGGAGCACGGCCCCGACGTTGGCCAAGATCTGCGACGTCTCCTCTTCCACGTCGCCCTCGACCATCTCGCCAGTCGTCGGGTCGAGCGCGATCTGGCCCGAGACGTAGAGCGTGTCGCCGACCAGGAGTCCTTGACAGTACGGGCCGATGGCGGCGGGAGCGTCCGGGGTCTTGATCCGCTCGCGGCGGGAGGGGGGCTGCGTCGTCATCGTGGGGGGGCGAGAAAGCGCGGGCCGGAAGATCCCGAGACCGGGCTCCGGGGGAGGCGAAGAAGGGAGAAACTCCAGGCCGCCACTGGGGCCGGCCGGGACCGATGGATAGCTTGCCCCGTGCCAAACGCCCGCCCCACCGATTCATGAGCCGCCACGGTCGCGTGCTCGTCGCCATGAGCGGCGGCGTCGACTCGTCGGTCACGGCCGGTCTCCTGCACGAGGCCGGCTACGACGTCGTCGGAGTGACGATGAAGACGTGGGACTACGAGACGTCGCTGGGCGGCTCCGGCGTCAGCCGGGCGGCCTCGGGCTGCTGCTCGCTCGACGACATGAACGACGCCCGCGCCGTCGCCGTCCGCCTGGGCGCGAGCCACACCGTCGTCGACATCCGGGCCGAGTTCGGCGACTGGGTCATCGACCGGTTCGAGGCCGACTACCTCGACGGCCGGACGCCCAACCCGTGCGTCCTGTGCAACACCCACATCAAGTGGGCCGCCCTCCTCAGGCGCGCCGACGCGCTCGGCTGCGAGCACATCGCGACCGGCCACTACGCCCGCGTCCGCCAGCACGACGGACGCTGGGTCGTGAGCCGGGGACTGGACACGACAAAGGACCAGTCGTACGTCCTGTGGGGCGTGGCCCAGGCCCACCTCGCGCGGACGCTCTTCCCGCTCGGCGGCCTGGAAAAGACCGAGATCCGCCGGCTGGCGACCGAGATGGGGTTCGACCACGTGGCCGGCAAGAAGGACTCGTACGAGATCTGCTTCGTCCCCAACGACGACTACCGCGGCTTCCTGGCGCGGCGGACGCCGGCGGTGGCCGAGCTCGACGGCGGCCCGTTCGTCCACGTCGCCACCGGCGAGACGGTCGGCCGGCACCGGGGGTACCCGTTCTACACCGTCGGCCAGCGGAAGCTGGGGATCGCCCTGGGCGAGCCGGCCTACGTGGTCCGGATCGAGCCCGAGACGAACACCGTCGTCGTCGGCCCGCGGTCGGCCCTGGCCGAGCGGTCGCTGACGGCGCGCGGCGTCGTCTGGGGCAAGTGGGACCGGATCGACGGCGAGGCGACGCTCGACGGGCGGATCCGCCACCGCGACCCCGGCGCGCCGGCCGTCGTCCGCCAACCCGCGCCGGACGTGCTGGACGCTGTGTTCGAGACGCCGCGGACGGCCGTCGCCCCCGGCCAGGCCGCCGTGTTCTACGACGGCGACGACGTGGTGGCCGGCGGCTGGATCGACCGGCCCGCGCCCGTTGAGCCGGAGGCCAGGCCCGAGTTCGTCGCCCTGCCGACGCTGTGATCGAGCCCGGCCCCGACGAACGCGAGTGCCCCTCGTGCGGCTTCGCCGTCGACGCCGCCGCCGAGGTCTGCCCGTACTGCGGCTACGAGTTCCCGGTCCGCAAGGCGACCACGACGGCGAGCGCGTGGCTGTTCGTCGGGCTGATGATCCTGTTCGCGATCCCGCTGCTGGCGTGGCTCCTCGGTTGGTTCGGCTGAGGGAAGAGACGTGTTCGGGACACGCGTCGAACCGTTCGCCGCGCAAGGTCTCTGAGTCCGTAGACTCGCCGGTATGCGAGCGTTCATCGCCAATACGGATGCCGACTGGGTCCGTTACCTCTCTGAGTTGGCGGTCAGCCCCAACGGACTTGGTGAAGCCAATTTTTGGAAGCCGTCCGGCGCTGCTAGCTTCAAAGCGCTCTCGTTCGGCGAGCCCCTCGTCTTCAAACTGAAGAAGGCTTACGGTCACGTCGTCGTCGGGTTTGGCCTGTTCGCCGCGTTCCGTCGTCTCTCCGTCCGGGAGGCGTGGGACGCCTTCGGCGTGGCCAATGGCGCGGCCTCTCTCGACACCGTCGTCGACCGCGTTGGCAAGTACGTCCGCACCTCGCCGGGCGAGCCGCTCCCCCGCACCCATCGGATCGGCTGCATCTTGCTCGCGGCTCCCGTCTTCTTCCCCCGCGAGACGTGGATGCCCGGTCCGGCAGATTGGTCCGACCACACGGTCACCGGCAAGACCTACGACACCGCCGTGGGGGAGGGCCGCCGGATCTGGCAGGGGTGCCTCGAACGGGCCGCGACACTTGGCCAGGCCCTCGACCTCGGCTCGCCGACCGGCAACCCCGCAGGCACCGTCCGCCAGTCGGGTGCTCAGCCGCCCCTTTTCCCGACCGACCCCGCAGAGCGATACGGCGTTGCGCAGACGGTCCGTCCGAGACTCGGCCAGGGCACGTTCCGCTACGCGCTCGAACAGGCCTACGGTCGGTGCGCCGTCACGGGCGAGCACTCGCTCCCCGCGCTCGACGCCGCCCACATCGTCCCCTACAGCGACGGCGGTGGCCACGTGCTCGAGAACGGTCTCCTGCTCCGGGCCGATGTCCACCGTCTGTTCGACCGCGGCTACGTCACTGTCACTCCGGACTACCAGTTCCGAGTGAGCCGACGGCTCCGTGAGGACTACGACAACGGCCGGGTTTACTACCAGCACGACGGCCAGACGATCTGGACTCCAACGGCGCCGTACCCAAAGCCAGACCGCGAGCGGCTCCAGCGCCATGCTTCAACGGTCTTCCTTGACGCGTAGCCGGGGGGCCGTACAGAAAAACCGACCGCCCCCGAAGGGACGGCCGGTCTTCTGACAGTGGAGATGCCGGGAGTCGAACCCGGGTCCGAGAGGCGCTACAGTCCAAGCGTCTACGCGCGTAGTCAGCGCATTTAAAGTCTTTGTCCGTCCGGCGTGGCCCGCTGACGGGCTTCCGGGTGGACGCAGGCTGGTTGGGTCTCGCTTCTTCGGCTCAGCCGGAGCCTCCGAAGCCAGCTCACTCTAGTCGGTGCCTCGCACGGCGATAGTGAGCGTCCGTCGTGCGAGACAGCTAGCGGCGTGAGTTACGCGGCCAGCGAGTAGGAGTAGTCGTTCGCAGCTACAATTGCGGTCCGATGGGTCTTGCGGGCGTATCGGACACCACCCGGCGCGCAGCCTGCCGCACACGTCTCTCGTCGAAACCGTGTCATCCCCAAAGAACAAGTCGGGGCCGAGGCCACCGAGGGAGACACAACGTACGCACGGACGGCGCGGTGCCTAGTCCGTCGCGTCTTCATCCCGGTCGCGGGGCGTCCCAAGCGGGACCAAGCCCCGCGCCTCAAGCGCCACCGACAACGACTCGAGCACAGCCCGTCGGAGGTCGCTGTCGAGCGCGTACACCTTCGACCGGCCCCCGAACAGGAGCGACCGCTTTTCGGCGCGGACGTAGACTCGGACGTAGCCTCCGTCGAGCGGGACCAAGTCGAGCGCCGCGTCGGTCCGGGACAGAAGTCCGGAAGCGACCCGTCGTGCTTCCGTCGAGACGATGGAGGGGTCGAGCGGCGTCACCAAGGTCCAGCCCGCCGCTTCGGCCGCTTGGCGGAGCTCGACGGCCACGTCGGACTCGTCGGTTCGGACTTCGTAGTCGCGGTAGGGCGGGCTGAGCCGAGGGGCGCAGCCCGCAACGACGAGGACGAGAGCGAGGGCAGAGACGCGGGCCATGACGCCCCGAGGGTACCTCATCCAGACGACCGACGGCAGGGCCAAAAAAAGCCGGGCGGACACGCTCACCCGTGCGTGTCCGCCCGACGGTGCGCGGGCCGAGGCCTGGTGCGCACTGGTATCGCTCTTTCACGCCCCCCGCGTCATGCGCTAGACGGACGTGCTGGACCTCTTGACAAGGCGCGTGCCATTCGGGCGGACCGCTCAGGAGCAGCGCTTCTGGCGCACCGTGGCCGTGTCTCCGGACGACCGGTGATCCGAGCGTCCGGAATCGTAGACGGCTCTGTATCCGATCCGGTACGCCATCTCCGGACTCGACTCGCCAGGCCACTCAGGGAAGGCGCAGAGCGGTCGGAGCGCGTGAAGGGATTGCCAGATCCGCGCCTGCGCACGCGGAGAACGTCGTCCCGGCCCTACCTTTGCCCTCTAGGCCCCGACGACAGTTTCTCCCTCGACCCCGATTTCTTATGCCCTGCGGAAAAAAGCGGAAGCGCCACAAGATCGCGACCCACAAGAGGAAAAAGCGGCTTCGCAAGAACCGCCACAAGAAGAAGGGCCGCTAGCGGCCCTCGGGCAGCGGTGGACGTGTCTGCCGCCGCCGGCCGCTGCGACTGGCTCCTCCGGTTCCAGGCCGTCTCCACTTGGGGGCGGCCTGTTTCAGGTTTGCGTCGTCCGGAGCGTGCCACTCCGTCCGTTATCTTAGGCCTCTCCCGTCCTGGTCCTCCCTGACTCCCCCCCCATGAGCCAGCGTAGCCGAGCTGTCCGTGCGTCCCTTTTTGGCTTCTTCGTCGGCGGAGCCGCCGGCGTAACGGTCGGGCTGCTCTTGGCGCCCGACGAGGGCCGGCAGCTCCGCCGTCGCGCGGCGTACCTCCTGGATCGGTGGGCCGGTGACCTCGCCGCGGTCGTCGACCGGCTCGACCGAGACGGTGCGTCAAGCGACGCCCGTGCCCGCGCCGACGCGCTCGTCGCCGACGCCCGTCAGCAGGCGGAGGACCTCCTGTCGGAGGCCGACGCGCTCATCTCTCAGGCCCGGCTCGGCCGCTCCGGCGACGGGGCCTAGCGACCGGCCCTCCTCACGTCCCCGCGCTCCGCGCCTCTCTCCGCTAGCACCCGTGCGCTTTACGATTCTCCTCCCCAGTGCGGAGGGCAAGGAGCCGGGGGGCAACCCCCTCGCCCCCGACATGTTCGACTACCGCTCGTCGAACACGTTCAACTACTTCTCTCAGCTCAACCCCGAGCGCCGAGCGCTCATCGACGCGCTCCAGGCTCAGGTCCGGGAAGGGAGCGACGGCGACCTCGCGGCGTTGTTCGGCGTCAAGGGCGACACGCTCCAGGAGGCCGTCGACGTCAACCTCGACATCTACCGGAGCCCGCTGATGGCGGCCGTCGACCGCTACGGACCGGGCGTGATGTACGCCGCGATGGATTTCGCGGGACTCCCGACGGGTTCCCAGCGGCGGCTCTTGGAGAACGGCGTCATCTTCTCCGGCCTGTTCGGGCTTCTGCGGCCGGACGACCTGATCCCGAACTACCGGCTCAAGATGGACGCCAAGGTCGAGGGCATCGGCAAGGCGGTGAGCTACTGGCGCGAGCCGCTCTCGGACGCGCTCAACGCGCTCGTGGCCGGCCACGCCGTGTGGAACCTCCTGCCCGCGTCGCACGAGGCGGCCTGGGACGATGCCGAGACCTACAGCCGGATGATCCGGATCAAGTTTTTCCGCGAGGACGAGGCCGGTGAGCGGACTGCCGTCTCGCACGGCGTCAAAGAGCTGCGCGGGTCCCTCGTCGCCCACATCGTCAACGAGACCGCCGACGCGATCGAGACGCTCGACGATTGGGAGGCGCCTGACGGCTACGAGGTGGACTCGGAGGCGTCGGAGATCGACGAGGCCGGGGGCGGGACCGTCGTGATGGTGTCGAGCCCGGGGTGGGAGGCCCGTCGGAAGGCCCGGCGCAAGGCCCGCGCCGAGGCCGAGGCGGAGGCCGCCGCCGCCAAGCGGGCCCGCGAGGAGGACGACGACTAGAGAGCACGGGAGGAGGGACGGGGCGAGAGGCTCCTTCTCTCTCGTGCCCCGTGCCGCTTTCCCCACCCCCTCCGAACCATGTCCGTCGTCATCGGGATCGCCGGGGGCTCCGGCTCGGGCAAGACGACCGTCCAGCGCCGCGTGATGGACCGGTTCGGGACGCGGCGGATCGCGCTCCTCGACCACGACGCGTACTACCGGCCGCTCGACCACCTCCCGCCCGAGCAGCGGGCGCGGTTCAACTTCGACCACCCGGACGCGCTCGAGACCGAGCTCATGGTCGACCACCTCGACCAGCTCCTGGCAGGCGAGGCCGTCGAGAAACCGACGTACTCGTTCGAGACGCACAGCCGGCTCCTGGCGACCGAGATCGTCGAGCCCCGGCCTGTGATCCTGGTCGACGGGATCCTGGTCTTGGCCGAGCCGTCGCTGCGGGCGCGGATGGACGTCAAGCTGTTCGTCGACGCCGCGCCCGACGTCCGCCTGATGCGGCGGATGGAGCGGGACCTCCACGAGCGCGGCCGGTCCGTCGAGTCGATCCTCGACCAGTACCGCCGGACGGTCCGCCCGATGCACCTCGAGTTCGTGGAGCCCTCCAAGCGCCACGCCGACGTCATCATCCCGCGCGGCGGCCGCAACGAGGTGGCCATCGACATGGTCCTGGCGCGGGTGCAGTCGCTGCTGAACCTCGACGGTCAGATGAGCCTGTAGGTCCCCACGTCCGAAAGGACGGACGTCAAGCGTGCGGTCGCCCGAGAAGTCGGATGCCGTTGAGGACGAGAGCCGGCTCGACCCGATCGATCTCGGGCAGACGCTCGGCGAGCCACCCGCCCCAGCCGCCGGTGGCCACGACGAGCGCGCCCCCGCCCAAGACGTCCTGCGTCCGGCGGAGCAGCCCGGCGACGCCGTCGAGCACGAGCGCGCCCAGCCCGGCCTGGATGGCCCCCACCGTCGACGCGCCGACGGGTGCGAGCACGTCCGGCCACGGGACGTCGGGGAGCTGGCGGGTGTCGCGGGCGAGCGCGCGCCGCAGCAGGTCCGGCCCCGGCAAGATGGCGCCGCCCAGGAACGCCGGCTCGGCCGTCACGACCTCCGTCGTAATGGCGGTCCCGGCGTCGACCGCGATCACCGGCCGGCCGTCGGCCAAGGCGTGCGCGCCGACGGCCGCCGCCAACCGGTCGGCGCCGAGCGTGGCCGGCGTCTCGTACGCCATCCGAAACGGGAGCGCGAGCCCGGCCGACACGACGAGCGGGGCGGAGCCGGTGACGGCCCGGACGGCCTCCGCCAACACGGGCGTCAGCGCCGGGACGACGGAGGCGAGCCCGCCCGCTTCCGCCCCGCGGGCGACGTCCTCCAGCCGCTCGGCCCAGACCGCGACGGGCGCGTCGTCCGACGGGAACCGCACGAGGCTGCTCCACCCCCCGTCCCACACGGCGGCCTTGACGGACGAGTTGCCGATGTCGAGGGCGAGGAAGGGCACTGGAGCTCGGGACCGGAGACCGGGAAGATGCCCGTCGCCGGCCGCCAGCGCCACCCCGTGGACTCTGCCAGTTCTCCGTCCCCAGTTCCCCCTTCCCGCGAGCGCCAGCGAGCTACAGCTTCTCGATGCGGACGGCGTCGATCCGGTTCGGGCTCGCCTTGACGATGGTGAACCGGTGGTCCGCGTGGTCGAACCCGTCACGCTCCTCGGGGACGCTGCCGACGTGGGCGAGCACGAACCCGGCGACCGTGTCGTAGTCGCCGTTGTCGAGGTCGATCCCGGTCTCGGCCGCGAGCGCCTCCAACTCGACGCGGCCGTGGACCATCACCGTCCGGTCGTCGACGCGGCGGATGGGGGCGGCGGCCGGGTCGTGCTCGTCGCGGATGTCGCCGAACAGCTCCTCCAACAGGTCCTCCAGGGTCACGATGCCCGCCGTCCCACCGTACTCGTCGACGGCAACGGCGAGCGTAGCGCCGCCCTGGAGGAAGTCGAACAGCAGGTCGCGCGCCGGCTTCGACTCCGGCACGACGCGGGCCGGGCGCAGGATCGCGCCGAGCGACTCGGGCGCGTGGAACAGGTCGTGGGCCAGCACCACGCCGACGATCTTGTCGACGTTCTCGCGGTACACTGGGAGGCGGCTGAAGCCGGTCTCGATGAACGTTTTCCGGACCTCCTCGATGGTCGCCCTCTCCTCGACCGCCTTGATCTCGGTCCGGGGGATCATCGAGTCCTTGACGCGGAGCGACCGGAGCTCGAACACGTTCGACAGGATCTCCGACTCCTCCTCGTCCAGGTCGAGCGTGCCCGTCTCGCGGCTCTCGCGGATGACGAGCTCGAAGTCGCGGCGCAAGAACTGCTGGACCGTGTCGCCCTCGCCCTTCGCCATCCGGACGAACAGGCCGCTGACCCACCCGGCGGCCTTGATGAGCACCCAGAACAGCCGGTACGTCAGCTTGAGCGGGCCGGCGAGAATGAACAGGACGCGGACGGGCGGCTGGCGCAGCAGCGACTTCGGCAGCACCTCCCCGAACACGAGCACCACGAGCGCCGCGATCACGGTCTGGGCGATGAGCACCCAGGCCGTCGGGTCCGCGATCCCGAGCGGACCGCTGAAGAACGCCGCCAGCGGGGGCTCCAGCGCCAGGCTCATCAGCGTCGAGTAGACCACGAGGGCCACGTTGTTGCCCACGAGCGTGGTCGTGAGCAACGTGCCCGGGTCGGCCATGAAGTCCTGGACGATCGTGCCCATCCAGCCGGCCTGGCGCGCGCGCGCCTCGGTCTTCAGCCGGTTCGCCGTCACGAACGCGATCTCCGAGCCCGAGAAGAACGCGCTCAGGACGAGCATGAGCAGGATCAGGAGGATCTCGAGCACGAAGGGGAGGACGAGGAGCAGCGAGCGGGCGGAGTCTACACCACGGGAAAGGCCGTCCGATTCCTACCCGCCGAATCCACCGCCCTAGCGGCCCTGGAACCTAGCGGCCTTGGAACGCGGGCGTCTCGCGGTTGAGGAACGCCATCACGCCCTCGGCGAAGTCCTCGGTCGCGGCGCACTGGGCGAACAGGGCGGCCTCCTGCTGCAACCCCTGCGGCAGGGGGAGGTCGGCCGTGCGGATGGCCTGCAGCGTCATCGCGACGGCGACCGGCGCCTTCGACGCGATCGTGAGCACGAGTTGGCGGGCCGTCTCCATCAGGTCGGCGCTCGGGACGACGCGGTTGACGAGCCCGACCTCGTAGGCCCGCTGGGCCGAGATCCGCTCGCCCGTCAGCAGCATCTCGGTCGCGATCCCGCGCCCGACGAGCCGGGGCAGCCGCTGGGTCCCGCCGAACCCGGCGATCAGGCCGAGCTGGACCTCGGGCTGGCCGAACTGGGCCGTCTCGGCGGCGACCCGCAGGTGGCACGCCATCGCGAGCTCGCACCCGCCGCCAAGCGCGAACCCGTTGACGGCGGCCACGACCGGCTTCGGCGTGCTCTCGATGCTGGAGAACACGGCCTGCCCGCGCGCTGCGAAGCGGTGGGCGTCGAGCGGCTCCATCCCGGCGAACTCGGAGATGTCGGCGCCGGCCGCGAACGCCTTCTCGCCCCCGCCCGTGATCACGACGCCGCGGACGTCGTCCTGGCGGGCGAGCCGCATGGCCTTGCCCAGCTCGGCGACCAGCCGCTGGCTCAGCGCGTTGAGCGCGTCCGGCCGGTCGAGCGTGATCGTGAGGACGCCGTCGGCGTCGGTTTCGGCGCGGATCGTCTGGAAGTCAGGCATTGGGGTGGGAGCGGAACCAGTCGACGGTCTCGGCGACGCTCTGGTCGAGCGGGGTCGCCTCGACGCCGAACGTGGCGGTAAAGTCGGAGGAGTCGACGACGTACGGCCGGTCGAGTTGGTAGGTCATCTCCTCCATCTCGCGGAGCGGGGGGATCAACAGGCCGAACACGCGCCGAGCGACCGGCCCGAGTTGCCGGACCTTGAGCGGCGTGCCGATCTCGCGGGCGATGCGTTCCAGGACCTCCCGGCGCGTTGGGGACGTGCCACGCGCGCCCGTAGTGGGCGTCGTCGGCCTCGCCGAGTGTGGCGAGCGCGCGGCCAAAGTCGCGGACGTACGTCATCGAGTGCGGCTGGTCGAGCCCGCCGATCATGGTGGCCGTCTTGCCCGCGAGCAGCGGCGGGACGGTCCGGCTTCCCAGGTGCGACTGGTCCGTCGCGTAGGGCCCGAAAAAGTCGGAGCCGCGGACGAGGGCGACCGGCAAGCGGCCCTGGCGGTGGGCCTCCAGCATGGCGTCGCCGACGGCCTTGCGGGCGCGCCCCTTTCGCGTCGTTGGTGCCTCGGGGCCGGACTCGCGGATCGGCTGAGGGCCTTGGTCGATCGCGTACAGGCTGTCGCCCACGACCAGCCGCGCGCCGGCGGCCTCGGCGGCGTCGAGGGCGCCCCCGAACAGCCGGGGCAACTCGGTCTCGAAGCCCTCGGCGGTGTACGGCGCGTTCGTGCAGTTGTAGGCGACCGCGGCGCCTTCGGTGGCCGCCCGGGCTTGGTCGGCGACGGTCGCGTCCGCCGCTCTCAGCTCGACGCCCGGAGGCGCGTCGCCGGCCCGGCCGCTCCGGCTGACCCAGCGGGCGCGGTGGCCGCGCGCGACGAGCGCCTCGACCACGGAGCGGCCCAGCGGCCCCATGCCGAACACGACGTGGAGGTCGGGCATCAACGGCCCTCGCGCTGGCGGCGACGGGCGGCCTCGGAAGAGACGTCGGGGAGGTCGCCCAGGACGTCGTCGAGGTCGTCCATCAGGCCGGCGTCGATCCGGTCCTCGGCGCGGCCCATCTCGCCGGCCGGCGACGCCTCGAACGCCTCCAGGTCGAGCTCGGTGAGCGAGCCCATCCCCAGCGTCTCGTCGAGCGCCTCCATCGAGTGCTGGGTCTCCTCGACCTCCGACATCAGCGTGTCGAGCTGGAACGAGACCTCCTCCGGGTTCTGCATCGTCAGCGACTGCTCGTAGACGTAGCGGGTGACGTCCTCGATGGTCTCGAGCTGGGCCTCGATGATGGCCAGGTTCTCGCCGGCCTTCTTGAACCGGTCGAGCCGCTTCTCCAGGATCGCCAGCCGCCGCTGCTTGATCGCGCGGACGCGCGGCGGGTCGGCCTGCATCTCGTTCTGCAAGCCCGTGATGGCGTCGACGATGTCGTTCTCGCCGGTCCGCCGGGCAAACTGGACGTAGCGCTCCTTGAGCTGGAGCAGGTTGAGGTGGGCGTCGAGCAGGCCGTCGAGCTTTTTGAGGTGGGCGTCGAGCAGGCCCTGCGACGAGTACGGGAGCTTGGCGTAGTTGTCCTTGATCGCCTTCTCCATGTTGCGGAAGCGGACGTACCGCTTCTGGTCGTCCTTGGCGAGCGTCCGGAACACGTCGCGGTCGCGGGGCGCCTTCCGGCGCTCGTCGATCTTGCGTGCGCGGATGGCCCTCCTGTAGCGCTCGTTGCGCGGCAGCGTGCCGAGGTAGAGGAGCTCGGCCGCGGCGGCGAACACCAGGAGCACGTTGGCCGTGACGCCGCCGGTGAGCAGGGCGATCACCAGAGCGAGGATCAAGAAGCCCAGGTTGACCGGGCTCATGAACGCCTCCTTCGTGAAGTTGATCGACTCGTCGGGCATGGGGGGAGGCCGGTCGCCAGCGAGGGCGGCCGGAGCTACTGGCTGCGGGGGCGGCCGATGGACTTGTCGCCCCGGTCGACCGGCGGCGGGTCGTCGGCGGGCGGGGGCGTCCGGCCGATGGTCTTGGCGCTGGCGGGCGCGGTCGGCTCGGTCGCCGCCTGGGCCGCGTCGACGGCGGAGGGGTCGCCGCCGCCGCCCATCTGGATCTTCATCTGGCGGACGAGCGCCTCGGCCTCGGCTTTCGCCAGCGTCTCGCGGTCGACGTCGTCGGCGTTGCCGGTGACCGGCGCGTGGCCGTCGAGGGCCACGTCCAGGCGGGCCTCGGCCTGGGCGGCGTCGCGCATGAGCTTGTCGGTGCCGGCGTCGAGCTCGGCCTCCAAGCCCGGGTTGCGCATGGCGTTGAGCGCCTTGGCCGTCGAGGCCGTCCGCTGGGCATCGCGGTGGGTCTGCTTTAGCTGGCGGAGCTTCTGGAGGTGGGCCTTCTCCTCGGCCTTGATCCGCTCGAACTCGTTCTTGTCCATGGGGGAGGGGGTGCGGGGTGCGGGATACGACGCCGCCACGGCCGCCCCCGATCCCTCGGCTACTCGGTCCGGGTCCGGTCGCGGTCGGCCGGGGCGTCGTCGAGCGGGGCCGGCTCCTCGGGGATCCGGAGCTGGGGCGCCGACTCCTGGGCCGGCGGCTCGGCCATGCCCATCTCGAGCTTGAACTGCTTGACGAGCTCGGCGCCCTGGATCTCCTGGGCGTCCTCCTCGATCTGCATCGCGTCCGTGTCGATCGAGTCCAGCGCCATCTCCATCCGCGCCTCGTTCTTGGCCGACTGCTCGTTGACGCGCTGGACCATCTCGTCGTGCGTCTGGTCGACGCCGGCGACCTCGAACTGCTCCAGCGTGTCGGCGATCTTGGCCTGCCACTTGGCCCGCTCGTGGGCGCGGAGCGCCTCCTTGGCCTCGCCGATCTTCTTCTCGCGCTCGCGCATGAACGCCTTCTTGACCTGGAGCGCTTTGTCGTAGGCCTGCTCGGCGAACTCGAGCTGCTCGCCGGTCCGCGCCTGGGCCTCCTTGACGCCCTGGAGCTGGACCGCGTAGCGCTGGGCGATGTCGTCGCGGCCGGCGTTGATGGCCGCCTTGACCTTGCTCGTGATCGAGGTCTGCTCGGCGGTGTACCGGCGGTGCTCCTTCTGGAGCAGGATCACGTTGGCCTTCACCGTCGCGATGTTCTCGTTCATCTTCGGGACCTGATCGTTCAGCTCGCGCATGTTCTGCTCGAGGATCAGGCGGGGGTCTTCCATCGCGGAGATGGCGCCGCCAAACATGGACTTGATGAGGCGGCTAAAGCGTTTCCACATGGGGCAAACGGGTCGGGTGGGGAGGCGCCGGCAACCTACGAGGCGCACCGGGGAGGGGAGCTCCTACGACCGACGACGGGAATGGTTGTCGGCCGCTCGCGGGGACGGGGAACTGGGGACGGGCAGAGAGGCTCCCTTCTGCCAGGTCCCTACTTCCCACTGCCCATCTCCCACCGCTCGCCGTCGAACCGGTCGACGAGGAGGGGGCGCGGAGTGGGAGGCGCGTCGCCGATCGTGAACGCGGCGCGGACGGCGTCGGGCACGGCGCGGTCGGGGTCGGAGGCGTAGATCTGGGCCAGCACGTCGCCCACGCGGACGGACTCGCCGAGCGTTTTGTGGAGCACGAAGCCCGCCTTCGGGTCCACGTCGTCCTCCTTTTTGGCGCGGCCGGCGCCCAGGTCGACGGCCGCGTAGCCGAGCGCCAGCGGGTCGAGGTCGGCCACGAACCCGGCCACGTCGGCGACGACCGTGGCGACGGGCTCGCCCATCAGTCCGTCCGGGTCGTCGAGCGCGGCGACGTCGCCACCCTGGGCCTCGACGATCCCCTGGAGGACGCCGAACGACGTCCCGTCGCGCAGGGCGGTCGCCGCCCGCTCGCGGCCCGCCCCGGGCGTCTCGGCGACGCCGCCCAGCCACAGCATCTCGCCCGCCAGCGCCAGCGTCACCTCGGCCACGTCGTCGCACGGCCCGCCCGCCGGCGTCTCCCCCTTCAGGAGGCGGACGGCCTCGGCCGTCTCGGGCCCGTTGCCGACGGCCCGCCCGAGCGGCGCGTCCATGTCGGTCAGGAGCGCGACGGTCGGCGTCCCGAACCCGATGCCGACGCGGACGAGCGTCTCGGCGAGCTCGCGGGCCCGGGCCTCGTCCTTCATGAACGCGCCGCGGCCCACCTTCACGTCGAGCACGAGGGCATCGATGCCCTCGGCCAGCTTCTTGGAGAGGATGGAGGCGGCGATGAGCGGGATCGACTCGACGGTGCCCGTCACGTCGCGGAGCGCGTAGAGCGCCTTGTCGGCCGGCGCGATCTCACCCGTCTGCCCGATCAGCACCGCGCCGACCTCGGCCAGCACCTCGCGGTAGCGGTCGATCCCCAAGCCGACGTCGAACCCGGGGATGGCCTCGAGCTTGTCGAGCGTGCCGCCGGTGTGGCCGAGCCCGCGCCCCGAGATCATCGGGACGGGCACGCCGCAGGCGGCCACCATCGGGGCCAACACCAGCGACACCTTGTCGCCGACGCCGCCGGTCGAGTGCTTGTCCACCTTGACGCCGTCGATGTCGGACAGGTCGAGGACGACTCCGCTGTGCAACATCGCCCGGGTCAGAGCGACCGTCTCGTCGTCGCTGAGCCCGCGCAGGAAGGCGGCCATCAGGAACGCCGCCATCTGGTAGTCGGGGACGTCGCCGGCCGTGTAGGCGGCCACGAGCGCCTCGATCTCGTCGGGGGCGAGCGCGCCGCCGTCGCGCTTGCGCGTGATGAGGCGGACGACGTTGAGGTCAGGCACGAGGCGCGGGGTGGGGGTTTAGAGCCAACGCGCTGCCGGCCGTCCCGTTCTGGCGGACGGCCGCTGCCAGCGCGGCGAGCATCGGCACGGAGGTTGTCCGTCCCGCCGGGCGACGGCCGCCCGCGTCAGCCCCAAAAAGAGAGGCGGGCCACCGGAGCAGCCCGCCTCGCAGACGGTCGGCGCCGAGGGCCTTAGTCGTCCTCGGTGTCGCGCGCCGGGTTCTCGGGCGACGACGCCGGCGGCTTGGCCGTACCCGGCACGGGCTCGTTGTCGACGGTCGTCGACTCCAGGCTCACGGCCGCCTTCGCCTCGGCGACCTCCTCGACGGACGCGGCCTCGTCCTGCTCGGCCTCCTCCTGGGCCGCGGCGGCCTGCTTGGCCTGCGACGTGCCGTAGCGGCGCATGAACTTCTCCACGCGGCCGGCCGTGTCGACCATCGTCTTCTTGCCCGTGTAGAACGGGTGGTTCGACGAGTCGACCTCGGAGCGGTAGTCGCTGCCCATCGTCGAGCGCGTGGTGAACTCGGTCCCGTCCGCGAGCGTGACGGTGACGAAGGGGTAGTCGGGGTGGATGTCGTTCTGCATCGGAATAGGCCTATTGGCGGACCGGGAAGGTAGAGAGAGGCCTCGGGGGCCCCAAGAGGGCGGCGGCGTGTTCCTCCCGTCTTCGCGGGCGGCCACGGGGTCAGAGCAAAAGCCGGCTGATCAGGTCGTAGACGATGAGCCCGACCAGGCCGCCGGTCAGGAACTCGCCCCAGCGCGGCCCCCGGCCCTCGCGGAGCGCGATCCCGGCCACGACGAGCAGCGCCGCCAGCGCGAGCTGGCCCGTCGGCAGGCCGGGCGACGAGGGGCTGGCGCCGAGCACGCCGTACCCCACGAGCGCGACGACGCCGATGGCGGCGGACACGGTTCCGCTGGTGCGGGTCAAAGGAGTCGGGGCGTCGGGCATGGGGAGGGGTCGGGTGGGGATCGAAGCCGACAGCGTCGGAAGCGGAGCGGTCGGTACCCTACGAAAAGAGGGCAGTGGTCGGGGTGGACAGCGCAGTGGGCCGGTTGTCGCGGGCGGCCCCCGCTACATCGCCTCCATCCCGAACACGGCGTTGGCGAACAGCAGGTGGCCGTCGGCCCAGAACCCGCGGAAGAGCGGGCTGTCGACGAGGTAGACGACGTGGCCGCGGCCCATCTGCTCGACCCCGAACACGAGCGAGTCTTCGAGCCGCGCCTGGGCGCCGGCGCCGGCGAACCCCGCGGCCGGGGCCCCGGTGCGGACGACCCCGACGTTCCACCCGTCCTCCAAAAACGCGACCGGGTCGACGCGCCGCTTGAGCACGTACGTCCAGTCGGGGTAGCCGTAGGCGAGCGGGTGCGAGCCGTCGAGGGCCACCCGGTAGACCGCGCCGGGGACGCTCTCTGAGACGTCGCGGCGGTCGCGGTCGCCGTAGCGGCGGAGCCGGGCGTCGGCCGTCGAGTCCTCGTCGGCGGCCTCGCGCGTGGTGGCCGAGAACCCGTCGAGCCGGCCGAGCGCGGTCACGGCCCGCTCCAGCGCGATCAGCCGGCCGCCGGCGCGGACCCACTCACGGAGCGTCTCGGCGCGGTCGTCGGTGAGCCACGAGCGGTAGGCGCCGTCCGGCATCACCAGCACGTCGACGCCGTCGAGCGCGGCGGCCGAGACGTCGTCGGCGGTGAGCAGCGTCGCCGGGTACTCGACGACGGCGTCGAACCAGTGCCAGACCTCGCCCAACGCGGTCGGCGACGTCGGTGCGTCGGCGAGCACGGCGACCTGGGGCGCGCGGGCGAACCCGACGCGGTTGGAGCCGACGTCCGGCCCGGTCCCGGCCAGGCCGCCGGCGAGCGTGAGCGGGGTGGCCCCGACGCGCCGGGCCGCGCGCCGGACGCGGGCGTCGTAGTCGGCCCCGAGGCGGTCGTTGCCTGCGCGCGTGACGACGAGGGTGCCCCGGCCGTACGCCCGCCCGTCGGCCTCGAACGGCTCGCGCACGACGCGGACGCCGACGCCCTCGCGGAGCAGGCTCGCCAGCAGGCGGGCGTCTCGGGGCGCGACGTATGGGAAGAGATAGGCGTAGGGCGACGGCGGCAGCGGCAGCGCCGCGGAGGGGACCGGCGGGCCCGCGTCTGGGACGGTCTCGGCGGCGATCCCCTCGACGCCGTAGACGTAGGGGAGCGCCCACGCCGTCGCGTCGTACGTCACCGAGTCGTCCAGGACCGGCTCGGGCTCGAACAGGACGGCCGCCAGCCGGCCCTTGGGCTGGTCGGTCGGGACGACGAGCGCGCCGGCCCGGACCGTCTGGCGGCCCGGCGCACTCGCGCCGTCGAGCCCTCCGCCGTAGCCGACGCCGCGGACCGTCTGCTCGCCCTGTGCCCGCCCGTAGGTGATCCCCTGAAGGTCGAGGAGATTCTCGAGTGCCGACAGCCGTCCCTCGTCGCCCTGGGCGATGTAGGCGCGGGCGCCGTCCGGCGGCTCGGCGAAAAAGGCCGCGTGGGCCCGGGCCACCCGGTCGGCGTTCCGAGCCGTCGTGCGGACGGTCTCCATCCCGCTGGCGACGTGGTGCGTGATCCGGTCGGCCAGCCGGAGCGTGTCGCCCTCGGCCGTCTCGATGGCGAGCCCAGCTCGGCCCGACCCGCCCTGCTCGTACGTCATCCCGACGGCCCCGTTGAACGTCGGCCAGGTGTCGCCGTAGCCGGGGTAGAACAGGTCGAACACCTCGCGCGTGAAGTAGAGCCACCCGTTGGCGTCGAACACCTCGGCGTTCGCCCGGCCGATCTCGGTCTGGAACGCGCGTTGGAAGTCGGTGACGCGGGGGTGGTACGGCTCGGCGGCCGGCGCGAAGTAGTACGGGCTGTCGACGCCCTGCTCGTGGAAGTCGACGTGGACGGCGGGCAGCCAGCGGTTGTAGAGCGCGAGCCGGGCCCTCGTCTCGGGCTGGGTGCCCCACGCCCAGTCGCGGTTGAGGTCGAAGAGGTAGTGGTTGAACCGGCCGCCGGGCCACGGCTCGTCGTGCTCGCGGGCGTCGGGGTCCGGGTCGGGCCGGGCGCCGCGCCGCTGGCGGTAGCCCGAGACGTAGCGGTCGCGGCCGTCCGGGTTGAGGCACGGGTCGAGGACCACCACGACGTCGGCGAGCAGGTCGGGCGACCGGGTCAGGTCGTAGAGCGTCTGCATGGCGGCCTCGGTGCTCACGGCCTCGTTGCCGTGGACGTTGTAGCTCAGCCAGACGACGGCCTTGCGGAGCACGCCCTCGCCCCGCGACGCGGCGACGGCGCTTTCTCGTGCCGCCTGAGCCACGGCCGGGCTCTCGGCCACGACGGCCACCAGCAGCGGCCGGCCCTCGGGCGTCTCGCCGTAGCGCTCGACGGTCACCAGCGGCGACACCGCGCCGACGGCCTCGACGTAGGCCACCACGCGGTGGTGCGGCGTGAACCGGTCGCCGAGCGCGTAGCCGAGGAAGTCTTCGGGCGTCGGCACCTGGGCGCTCGGGGCGGCGGCGAGCAGGAGCGCCAGGGTGGCGAGGGCGGGGCGGAGCACGGGCGGGAGGGGAGGTCGTCCGGAAGCTACCGGCGACGTCGGGGCGTGGGCGCGCGGCAGGCCCCTCATCCGGGCGAGCACGCCAGGGCGGGCGCGCTCTCCCGTGCCGCGGTCCCGCGCGGAGCCGAGGGGATCTCGACTCGGGCCCTCGATCCGTGGCCCCGGCCGGCCGACGGCGCCCTCCGGGGTTCCCCGAGTCCGCGTTGTCTCCGGCGAGGCCGGAACACCTGGGGGCGCGTCCCCTGTTTGATCGGCCCCCTCTCCCCATCCCCTCCCATGCCCGACAAGCCGAATCAGTACTTCATCCAGAACCCGCTCACGCAGTACCCGCGGCCGCCCTTCCCGCGCCAGCCGCAGCCGGCGCCCGGCCTGACTCCGGAGATGGACCCGGTCCCCGACCACGGCGAGGACAGCTACCGCGGCTTCGGGCGGATGGAGGGGGTCAAGGCGCTGATCACCGGCGGCGACTCGGGCATCGGCCGGGCGACGGCCATCGCCTTCTCCCGCGAGGGCGCCGACGTGGCCATCAACTACCTCGACACCGAGAGCCCCGACGCCCAGTCGCTCGCGGACCTGATCGAGAGCGAGGACGGCAAGCTGGTTCGCTTGCCTGGCGACCTGACCGACGAGTCGTTCTGCACCCGGCTCGTCGAGGACGCGGCCGACCAACTCGGCGGGCTCGACGTGGTCGTCATCAACGCCGGCAAGCAGGTCTACACCGAGAGCATCCAGGACATCACGACCGAGCAGTTCGACCGGACCTACAAGACGAACGTCTACGCCATGTTCTGGCTCTCGAAGGCGGCGCTGAACCACCTCCCGGCGGGCGGCTCGATCATCAACGTGACGTCGATCCAGGGCTACAGCCCGTCGCCGGGGCTCTTGGACTACGCGTCCACCAAGTGGGCCATCATCGGGTTCACGAAGGCGCTGGCGAAGCAGGTGATCAAGGACGGGATCCGCGTCAACGCGGTCGCGCCGGGCCCGTTCTGGACGCCGCTCCAGCCGTCGGGCGGGCAGCCCCAAGACAAGGTCGAGCAGTTCGGGGCGAGCGTCCCCTACGGGCGGCCCGGCCAGCCGGCCGAGATCGCGCCGATGTTCGTGTTCCTGGCGACCCAGGAGTCGGGCTACACCACCGGCGAGGTGTTCGGGTCGACGGGCGGCGAGCCGACGTAGGGGCACCATGCATGGTGCCCCCGCGGGTAGGAGCCGTACGGGCGGGTCCCCGACGACTCCGACAGCCACCTCCGCGTAGGGACATGATTCATCACGTCCCCCGGTCTCGCACACGTCCGCAAGGGAGGGCCGCGCCCGGCGTGCGGACACGACAGGTCGTGGCCCTGCAGTCGGCCCGAGGCCTCGTGGCCGGTCAATCCCGCGTCCCCCCTTGACTCCGCCGCGAGTGCGGCGATATCGTGAGGGCATTCGACCGGCGTCCTGCCTTGACTCGCATTCTCAATCTCGCCAACCGCAATCTCGTCTCCCTGAGGGGGCGCGAGCGGCGACGCGTGTAGAGTCCAGGCAGACTCACACACCGACCCGAGCGGCCTCTCCACCTCTGGAGGGGCCGCTCTTTTTTTGGCTCCGCCCTCGCCCCACCCCCCATGTGTTCCATCCTCGGTCTCCTCGATCTCCAGACCGACCCCGCCACTGCCCGCGCGACGGCCGTCCGCCTGAGCGGGCTCCAGCGCCACCGCGGCCCCGACTGGTCCGGCGTCTACGCGACCGACCGCGCGGTGCTCGCGCACGAGCGGTTGGCCATCGTCGACGTGATCCACGGGGCGCAGCCGCTGCTCAACCCCGAGGGCACGCACGCGCTGGCGGTCAACGGCGAGATCTACAACCACCGCGCGCTCCGCGCCGGGCTGGAGGCGCCGTTCGAGTTCCAGACCGCGTCCGACTGCGAGGTGATCCTGGCGCTCTACCGCGACCACGGCGCCGACTTCCTGGACAAGCTGACGGGCATCTTCGCCTTCGTCCTGGTCGACGCCGAGCGGGACCGCTACCTCATCGCGCGCGACCCGATGGGCGTGATGCCGCTCTACACCGGCCGCGACGAGCACGGGACGTTGTACGTCGCGTCCGAGATGAAAGCCCTCGTGCCGGTGTGCAAGCAGATCGGGCCGTTCCCGCCCGGCCACGTCTGGGACAGCGAGGTCGGCGAGCCGGTCCGGTACTACACCCGCGACTGGATGGAGTACGCGCCCGTCGCCGACAACGACGCCCGGCCCGAGGACGTCCGCCAGGCGCTCGACGCGGCCGTCAAGCGCCAGCTCATGACCGACGTGCCCTACGGCGTGCTGCTCTCAGGCGGGCTCGACTCGTCCGTGATCGCGGCCATCGCGATGCAGTACGCCGGCCGCCGCGTCGAGGCCGACGACGAGACCGAGGCGTGGTGGCCCCACCTCCACTCGTTCGCCATCGGGCTCGACGGGTCGCCCGACTTGGCCGCGGCGAGGGACGTGGCCGCCCACATCGGGACGGAGCACCACGAGCTGACGTTCACCGTCGAGGAGGGCGTCGACGCGATCCCCGAGGTCATCCGCCACCTCGAGACCTACGATGTCACGACGATCCGCGCGGCGACGCCCATGTTCCTGATGGCCCGCCGGATCAAGGCGATGGGGATCAAGATGGTGCTCTCGGGCGAGGGCTCGGACGAGATCTTCGGCGGCTACCTCTACTTCCACAAGGCGCCCGACGCCGAGCAGTTCCACCAGGAGACCGTCCGCAAGCTCGACCGGCTCCACCTGTTCGACTGCTTGCGCGCCAACAAGTCGATGGCGGCGTGGGGCGTCGAGGCGCGGGTCCCGTTCCTCGACCAGGAGTTTCTGGACGTGGCCATGCGCCTCAACCCGGAGGCCAAGCGGCCGACCGATGGCAAGATGGAGAAGCACATCCTGCGCCAAGCCTTCGAGGACATGCTGCCGGCCAGCGTTGCGTGGCGCCAGAAGGAGCAGTTCTCCGACGGCGTCGGCTACGCCTGGATCGACTCGCTCAAGGCCCGCGCCGAGGACCTGGTGTCGGACGAGCAACTGGCGTCGGCCGCGTTCCGCTTCCCGATCCACCCGCCGGACACCAAGGAGGGCTACCTCTACCGGACCGTCTTCGAGGAGCACTACCCCCACGACGCCTGCGCGTTGACCGTCCCGTCCGGCAAGTCCGTGGCCTGCTCGACGCCGGAGGCGCTGGCGTGGGACGCCTCGTTCGAGTCGTCGGCCGACCCGAGTGGCCGGGCCGTCGCCGGCGTCCACGTGGAGGCGTACTGAGCGCGTCCGCCCGCCTCGGCGTCGGTGACGAAGCGGCGCGTTCCGTCCGTCCCGGTCAAGCATTCAGCCTGTGAGGCTACTCAGTGACGGTGACTTCGCGTCCGATCTCGGCCAGGAACTCCGGGGCGAGGTCGGCGCCGTTGGGCCACGCGACCGTACGCGTCTCGGGGTCGAGGAAGGCTTCGGCGAACGCGCGGGGGTCGCGGAGCGGCTCGAACACCTCGCCGTCCAACTCGTCGGTGAGGTCCACCTCGCGTCGGGTGCCGTCGGAGAATGCGACCGCCAGCCGGTGCCCGCCGATCGGGTGAACCTCGGTGACGTGGAGGATCGGGTCGGGCATGGGAGGAGGCTAGTCTAGGGGAGCGATCGGTTCGAGCGGTTTATGGTCGCGGGCGAGCCCCCAGTTCCGCATCAGGTCCGCCTCGTGCATCTCGGCCCATTCGAGGACGAGCCGGAGCGCCCGCTTCGACATCCGGCCGGTGACGGCGCCCCCCGTGATTTCCACCGTCACCTCGTCATCGCCGTAGCGCGCGTGGAAGTGGGGCGGCGCGTGGTCGCGGTAGTTGAGGAAGATGACAATGCCGAGCGCGAGACGGTCGGCACGAGGGAGGGCGGCTGGCGACGAGGAAGAATAGCGGATCGAGTTCGGCCGCCGTCACCCCTCGGCCCGCAGCACGGCCAGCGGCGGCTGGCGCAACGCGCCCCGGCTCCCCGCCAGCCCCACGGCGACCGTCAGCAGCGGGACGATGACGAGCGCCCAGCCGAGCCAGCTCAGGTCCGGCCGGAACGGGATCTGGAACGCGAAGTGCGCCAGCCCCCACGCCCCGGCGACGGCCAGCAGCCCGCCCGTCAGCGCGGCCAAGACGCCGAGCAGGGCGTACTCGGCGACCAAGATCTTGCGGACTTGGGCGCGGCTCGCGCCCAGCGTCCGCAGGACGACCGCCTCGCGCGTCCGCTGGGACAGCGCCACGCGGACGGCGCCGGCCAGCACGACCAGACCGGTCACGACGGCGAACAGCGCCATGAACCGCAGCACGAACGCGACCCGGCTCAGCACGCGGTCGACCAGCGCCAACACCAGGCGGACGTCGACGGCCGACACGTTGGGGAACGCCTCGACCACGGCCGACTGCAACCGCGCCGACGCTTGGGGCGTGCCGGCGCGCGTGAGCAGGATGGCCGTCTGGGGCGCGTCGGCGAGCGGGCCCGTGGGGAAGACGGCGAAGAAGTTGGGCGAGACGCGGGCCCAGTCGACCTCGCGCAAGCTCGTGACCTCGCTCTCGATCTCGGCCCCGCTGACGCTCCAGGTGATCCGGCTGCCCAGCGTCACGTCGAGGTCGAGCGCGATCTCGGCCTCGAGCGAGATCGGGACGACGGCGGTGTCGGCCGGCGCCGTGCCAGTGAAGGTGCCGGCGGTGAGCGTCTCGGAGTCGACCAGCTCTGAGCGGTAGGTCGAGCGGTACTCGCGCGTCAGCGTCCAGCGCTCGGGGCCGCCCTCTCTCCCGGAGAACGAGCGGTCGGCCCGCTCGGCGACCGTGTCGATGGGGACGCCGTCGATGGCCGCGATCCGCATCGACACGAGCGGGACCTCGTCCAGGATCGGGAGCCCCTGAGACTGAACCAACTGGCGCAGGTCGTCGCGCTGGGCCGGCTGGACGTCGAACAGGACCACGTCGGCGGCGCCGGCTTCGTCGGACGGCAGGGCGACTTGTTCCAAGATGGACCGCTGGACCAGGCCGAGCGCGAGGACGAGGAACACGCCCAAGCCCATCGTCAGCAAGAGGACCAGCGTCTGGTTGCCGGGCGCGTGCAGGTTCGACAGCCCCTGGCGCCACGCCCACGGCAGGCCGGGCCGGACGATGCGGCGGACGACCGCGCGCACGACCGCCGCCGCCAGCGCCAGCAGCCCGAACACGGCCGCCGTCCCCCCGACGAACGCCGCGGCGCCGACGACGGACCGCGTCTGCAGGTAGGCGAACCCGGCCACGACGCCGACCAGCAGCACGCCCAGCGCGACGCGGAGCGGGTCGACGCCGCGCGCCGTCGCGTCCTCGCGCAACGCCCGCAGCGGCGGCACCCGGCGGACGCCGACGAGCGGCAGCAGCGCGAACAGGACGGCCGTCGCCGAGCCCACGCCGAGGCCCTCGGCCAGCGCCCGCGGCACGATGGCGTTGTCAACGTCGACGGGCAGGAAGCTCGCGAACACGGCCGGCAGCAGCCGCTGCACGCCGACGCCCAACAGCGCCCCGAGCGTCGCGCCAATCACGCCCAGCGCCAGCGCCTGCAGCGCGTACGCGGCCAGCACGCGGCGCGACGACACGCCCAGGCACCGCAGCGTGGCGACCGTCTCGGCCTTCTCGCTCACGTAGACGCTCACCGACGACGCCACGCCGATCCCGCCCAAGAGCAGCGCCACGAACCCGACGAGCGACAGGAACCGCGTGAGGTAGCCCGACGCCTCCGACACCTCTTGCTGCTCCTCGCCCGCCGTCTCGTAGCGGACCTCGGTGGCGTCGAGCCGGGGCAGCACGGCGTCGAACCCGGCCGCCTCGTCCTCGAAGCGGAACGCGACGGCGTAGCGGGCCCGGCTGCCGAACCCCAGCAGCGTCGAGTCGAGCGCCGTCAGCGGAAGGTAGACGCGCGGCCCGACCAACCCCGCGATGTCGGTCTGCCCCGGCACCCCGTCCACCTGGCCGACGATGGGGTACGTCCGCCCGCCGACCTGGACCGAGTCGCCGACGGCGGCCTCCATCTGCAACAGGAGCGTCGCGTCGACGAGCGCGCCCGTCGTGTCGCGACCGAGGGTGAGCGCCGCGTCGGCGGGCGTCGCCTCGACTTCGCCGTAGAGCGGGTACGGCCCCTCGATGGCGCGGATCTGCACGAGCCGAGTCCGCCCCTCGCCGCCGCCCGACGCCGGGAACCGCGCCATCGACGGGAACGACGCCTCGCGGACGACGGCCGCGCCCGTCTCGGTTTCCAGCGAGTCGAGCAAGGCGACCGTCGAGTCAGGGAACGCGGCGCCGCGGCGGACCTCGACGTCGGACCCGAACACCTCTTTGGACTGCTCGGCGACAGCCCGCTCCAGGTTCAGCCCGAACGACCGGATGGCGACGAGCGCGGCCACGCCCAGCGCCATCGCCGAGACGTAGAGCACGAGCCGCCGCCGCATCCCGCGGCTGTCCTGCCAGGCGAATCGGAACGGGGAGAGGGCCATCGTGTGGGCAGGTGGAGAGGTGGACTCGTGGACCTGTGGCGTCGGGGGAACGGGCGGTGTGGGTTGCCGCTCCCTCACCCTTGTCGTCCTGAGCGGAGCGAAGGATCTCGACGCGGTCTCTCAGTCGTAGGCGACGGTGCGGTCGGCTCCTGCATCGTGCTGAGATCCTTCGCTGGCGCTCAGGATGACAAGGGCGAGAGCGGGCGTCGTCACGCGGCGTCCACGCGCGGGCGGGGCGGGGCGGCGAGAGCGCCGTCGCCGGGGGCCTCGGGGCGGGCGCCCGTGTCCTCGACGACTTGGCCGGCGCGGAACGTGATCGTTCGCTCGCAGCGGGCCGCCAGCTCCGGGTCGTGCGTCACGACGACGAGCGCCGTGCCGGCCTCCCGGTTGAGGTCGAACAGCAGAGCCTCGACGCGGGCGCCCGTCTCGGCGTCGAGGTTGCCGGTCGGCTCGTCGGCGAAGAGCAGGCGGGGGCGGCCGGCGAAGGCCCGAGCGAGCGCGACGCGCTGCTGCTCGCCGCCCGAGAGCTGGGCCGGGTAGTGGCCCGAGCGGTCCGCCAGCCCGACCCGGTCGAGCAGGTCGAGCGCCGCCGCGCGGGCGCCGCCGTCGCCGCGCAGCTCGAGCGGGATGGCCACGTTCTCGGCCGCCGTCAGCGTCGGGAGCAGGCGGAAGCTCTGGAACACGAACCCGACCGAGGCCGCGCGCAAGGCCGCCCGCTCGTCCTCGTCGAGCGGGCCCAGGTCGACGCCCGCCAGGCGGACCGTCCCCCGCGTCGGCCGGTCGAGCCCGGCGCACAGCCCGAGCAGCGTCGTCTTGCCGCTGCCGGACGGGCCGACGATGGCGCACGTCGAGCCGGCGGGGACGTCGAACGAGACGCCGTCGAGCACGGTCAGCGCGCGGCCGGCGTTCGTGAACGTCTTGGAGAGGTCGCGGGCAGAGAGAACGGGGCCGTCCACAGGTCGGAGAGGAAAAGGGGAGGCCGCTCAACGGGGCGGCGGCGTCGGCCGTACGGGGACGCGGGGGAAGGGTTCGCCAAGAGGGCCAGGTGCAGGAACAGCCCGAGGCCGTCGCCGGTGTCTTCCCAAAACCAATCGGCCCATGCGTTTCGTCCTCGTCGTCGTCGCCCTTGCCTTGGCGGGTTGTCAGGAGGTCGCCCCCGAGCCGGGTCCCGATCCGACCGAGCCGGCCTTGCCGAGCGCGACGGCCACGCCCGAGTCCGCCACCACGCCCGACGTGCCCCTCGCCGCCGCCGAGTCCGACACGCTGACCGTCCTGTTCTTCGGCGACAGCCTGACGGCGGGCTACGGCCTGAGCGGCCCGGACCTCGCGTACCCGGCACTCGTCGGCGCCCAGCTGGAGGCGGCCGGCGTGCCGGTGCGCGTCGTCAACGCGGGCATCAGCGGCGACACGTCGGCGGGTGGGCTGGGGCGGATCGCGTGGACGCTCCGCCAGAACCGGCCCGACGTGTTCGTGCTCGCGCTCGGGGCCAACGACGGGCTCCGGGGGACCGACCCGGCGGCCACGCGCAAAAACCTCGACGCGATCCTCGACGCCGTCGAAGAGGCCGCGCCCGACGCCCGGCTGGTCGTCGCCGGCATGGAGGCGCTGCCCAACTACGGCGTCGACTACGGCGAGCGGTTCCGGGCCGTCTTCCCGGCCGTGGCCCAAGCGCACGGCGCGGCGCTCGTCCCGTTCCTGCTGGACGGCGTGGCCGGCGTCGCCCGCCTCAACCAGGCCGACGGCGTCCACCCGACGGCGGCGGGCCAGCGCGTCGTGGCCGAGACGGTCGCCGAGACGGTCCTTCCGGTCGCGCGCCAGGCCGCCGGCTGAGGACTAGAAGTTGAGGCGGAGGCCGCTGCCGGCGTACGGGCCGGTGAACCCGCGGAGCAGGCCGCCGCCGGTCAACGGAACCTGGATCGCGTTGGAAACGGTCACGCCCTGTCCGAACAGCCGGAACGAGACCGGGAGCCCGATGTGGACCCCGGCGGAGGCTCGCGTGGAGGCGGACTGATCCGGGTACGCGGAGTCCTCAAAGCGGAATGGGGCGTCGGCGGCGACGAAGCCCCCGAGCGTCGGGTGGAGCCGGACGGACCCGGCGAGCCGGACGGGACGGGCGACGGTCGCCGTCACGTTCGCGGCTAGCGACTGCCGGGCGACGGTGCGTCCGCCCTCGATCGTGCCATCGCTGCCGATCACGTTGACTCTGTCGTAGGCCGTGTAGTCGTAGGCCTGGTACAGCGCGGACCCCTCGACGCGACCGAGGGCGCCCCGCCCGAGCGCCTGCGTGTACCCGACCGTCGGGCCGACCCACGCCTCGTTCTGGCCGGTGGTGGCCCGTCCCCGGTCGACCCCGACGCGGACCCCGTAGTCGAGCCCGTTCGCCTGGCGCCAGCCGAGCGACACGTCGCCCGCGAGGTCCAAGCTCCCGATCGTACCGACGGAGAGGCTCCGGATGCCGACGTACCCACCCGAGCCGTCGGCGAGGTCGGTCTGGGCGCTGGCGGGGAGCACGAGCGCGAGGGCGGCGGCGAGGGCGAGACAGCGCATGGCGGCAAAGGGTTAGGACGCGACGACGATACGACGAGCCGAGCGCGACTCGGCAGCCAGCAAAACAATTAGCCGCCCAAGCGGCCCTCCGACGCAACGGGTCGCCGCCAGCACGGCGGCGACGACTGCGACTGGGCCCGCGCCCGCGCCGGCCGACCCGTGCCCGCGTCAGTTGAGGCGGAGGCGCACGAGGGAGCGGACCTCCGCCGTGGCCAGGTCCACGGCCGCCTCGGTCTCGACGGTCACGAGCGAGCCCAGGACCCGCGTGGAGATCGGCAGCGCGACGGCGACGCCGCTCGTCCTCTCAGCGCCCGAGCCGCGCTCGGCGTCGGCGCGGAGCGTGAACGCCCGGCCGAGCTCCGTCACAGCGGTCACGAATCCCGTTCCGAACGCGCGGACCGTAGGCTGGAGGACGACCTGGCCCACGGACACGCGCCGGAACGCGCCGACCGACACCTCGACCTGGCCCGTGTTCACGGTGCGGCTCGTCGCCTCCCTCGACCGGAGCGTGCCGTCGGCCGAGACGTCGACGGGGGTCCGGTCGGCCAGCGCTCGCCCGAGCCCGACCCCGACGTCCATGCGGAGCCCAGACCGCTCGCCGAGCGCGTGGGTGTACCCGAGCGACGAGCCGAGCGAGACGCGGCGGGTGACCCCGAAGTCCGACCCCCCATACTCGCGGGCGTCGTCGGTCCGCCCGACGCCGACCGAGAGGCCTGCGTCGAGCCCCGACGCGTACCGCCACCCCACCTCGCTGCGAACGCCGACCTCGCTGTCCCCGAAGACGACCGGGTCGACGTCGTCGGCCACGACGTAGAGGCCGGGGGCGGCGTTGAACTGAGTCTGGGCGTCCGGCGCGGCGGCCGCGGCGGCGAACAGGAGGAGGACGGGGAGTGAGCGCAACATGGAGGCGATGGTGGTGAGTGAGAACCGATCCGAGCAGGGAAGGCCAGCGTCCATCAGAAGTCGGCGACCAGCCGCAGCGAGCCGTCGCCCCAGAACGCGTGGTCCTCCAGGCCGACCCCGAGCCGGACGACCGGCGCGACCGCGAGGTCGGTCGACAGGAGGCGGGACGCGAACCACGTTTTCCCGACGTGCGCCCGCGCCAGGACGTCGGACGACCGCGCCCGCTCGTCGTGGGCGTCGAGCGACACGCCGACGTCGACTCCCGGCCCGAACCGCCAGCCGGCCGCGAGCGCCGCGGCGGTCCGGCCGTCGGCGCCACGGACGTCGAGGTCTCTAAGGGAGAGGTACGCGCCGGGGCCGTCGGCCAGCGACGACTGTGCGAGCGCCGACGGGGCAACCGCGAGGAGGACGAGGGCGGAGAGCGAGCGGAGCATCGGAGAGGGGGAGGTAATCGCTGAAGGGTTGTGAGGGCGGACGCCGGTCACAGGTCCACGCGGAGACCGGCCTCGACGACGGGCCCCCAGCCGTCGCCTCCGTACGTGCTCGACTGGGCTCCCCTCGCCACGCCGAGCGTGGCGTCCAGCGTGACTCGGGTCGGGCCGACGGCGACGGTCGTCGGGACGCCGAGGAACGCCATCGTCTGGAGCGGCGGGGCCCCGACCGTCCCCCGGAGACGGCTCGACGCGGCGACCGCCAGCCCCACGCCTGGCGCCATCCGGCCCGTCCGGCGCTGGATGGGAACGGCCACGACGGCGCTCAGCCCAGAGTGAGCGAACGTCGCCGAGGCCTCCTCGACGCTCCGGACGAAGGCCCCCCCGGCGGGGTCCGCCTCGTCGAGGGCGTACCGCTCGGTCGTCGACGCGCGGTCGAGGACGTCGAGGGACACGCTGGCCCGGGACCGGACCTCGACCGGTCCGAGCCGCTCGGTCAGGCCCGCGCCGACGGCGAGCGCCGACGTCCGAGTGTGCTGCTCGAACCGGAGGAGGTCGCCCGGCTCCACCGGGAGATCGCCTCTCCAGATCCGGCCGGGAACGAGGCTCCGCGTCGTCGTGCCCACACGGACACCGGCCTGGACGTCGACCTGAGGCGAGAGCCGAACACCCAGCGTCAGGAGCGGGTCGGCCGGGCCGCGGAAGAGCGCGCGCTCGGGGGTCGCCGAGCCGACGACGGCGTACACGCCCCGCTCCTCAGCAGGCTGGGCGAGGGCTGGAACCGCAGCGCCCGCCAGGACGGCGAGGGCGGACGGGAGTCGCATCGGGTCACGGAGGGGGTGAGCGTAGCGACGGCCGATTCGGTGCGGGGCGGAGAGCGCTCGGAGGCTACCGCTCTGCCTCGGCCACCGGAAGGCACTTTCCTCGCCCCCTCACCCCGTCTTCGTCCCGATCCTCGACTCGGTCCCGTCCATCAGCCGGCGGACGTTGGCCCGGTGCGTCCACACGATGAACGCCGGGACGAGCAGGGCGAAGATCCAGACCGGCGGCGAACTCTCGACGCCGAAGGCGACGTGCAGGACGACGAGCGACAGCGGCAGCGAGAGCGCCGCCAGGATCGACCCGAGCGAGACGTAGCGCGTCGCGGCCAGCGCGGCGATGAACACGCCGAGCGCGAGCGCGACGGGGATCGGCGCCAGGCCGGCCAGCATCCCCGCGCCGGTGGCCACGCCCTTGCCGCCTTTCCACGACCCGAAGAAGACCCGGCCCCAGACCGTGAACACGTGGCCCAGCATGGCCGCGGTCCCGGCCAGCGTCGCCGTCCACGCCGCCGCCAGCTGGGGACTGGAGCCGAGCAGCCCCACCAGCGTCTCGTCGCCCACCCGGAGCTTCGAGATCAGCACGACGGCGGCCAGGCCCTTGGCGAAGTCGAGCAGGAAGACGAGCAGGCCGGGCCCCTTGCCGAGCACGCGGAGCGCGTTCGTCGCCCCGGCGTTGCCGCTCCCGTGCTGGCGGAGGTCGACGCCCTTCGCGCGGGCGACGACGAGGCCCCACGGGACCGCGCCCAGGAGGTAGCTGAGGAGCAGGATCAGCGCGAGCGAGGCCACCGGGATGAGGAGGGGAGAGCCGAAGATAGGAAGGCGCTCGGGGGGAGTCGGAGGGGGTCGTCCGCCGAGTGCGACACCGCGTCCGGTTTGTGGAGGCCCCGTGGGCCGGCGTCTGAGGTCCGGTCAAGGGCGGTCCAAGACTCGGAGAGACCGGGCGTTCGGCTTGGAGCCCATTATTGCGCCCCCTATCCTCGCCGTCCTTCCCCGGGCCCTCGGCCCGACCGCGCTGTTCCACCCGCCGTCTCCCGTGTGACGCGACCCCTGCTCTTCCTGGCCCTGATGGCCCTCGCTCTGCCCGGCCTCGCCCAGACCTCGGGTCCCATCGTGCCGGGTGGCGGCCGCGCCGAGACCGTCCGGGCGGCCCGGACGGGCGTCGCGAGCTACTACGCCGCCTCGCTCCACGGCAACAAGACGGCCAACGGCGAGCGCTACAACCACCGCGCGCTGACCGTCGCCCACCGCTCGCTCCCCTTCGGGACGCTCCTCCGCGTGACGTCGACGCACAACGGCCGCCGCGTGCTGGTCCGCGTCAACGACCGGGGGCCGTTCGTCCGGGGCCGCCAGCTCGACCTGTCCGGCGGCGCGGCCGACCGGCTCCGGATGCGCCAGCGCGGAACGCACCGGGTGACCTACCGGGTCGTGAACCCGGCGACGTTGCCGAGCCGCCAGCCGGCGCCCGTCCGCAAGGTCCGCCACGTCTGACCGCGGCCTGCGCGTGCCGCGGAGGGTCGCCGGCCCGCGTGGCTGCGAACCTGGGCCGCCGCGTCGTACCACGTCCGGCTGATCCGTCGCTGTTCGGGACTGGAGGGGGTGGGGAGTGTGGGGGTGGAATGCGCTCTCCTCCCACACCCACACACTCCACCCGGGTCTGGTATCAGCCGGTGTCGAGGCCCACGTTGAGCGACACGTCGAGGGCCGTCACCGAGTGCGTCAGCGCGCCAGACGAGATGAAGTCGACGCCGGTCGCCCCGATCCGGCCGGCCGTGTCGAGCGTCACGTTGCCCGACGCCTCCGTCTGAACCGCTCCGTCGACGCGGCGGACGGCCGCCTCCAGCACCGACACGTCGAGGCCGCCGTCGGTCCGCCGGGCCATGTTGTCGAGCAGGATCCGGTCCACGTGGGCGCCGTCGGCGACGGCCGCCAGCACGGCGTCGACCTCGTCGAGCGTCCGGGCCTCGACCTCGACCGGCACCTCGCGGCCCGTCTCCCGCAGGTACCGGCCGACGGCGTCGATGGCGGGGCGGATGCCGCCGGCCGCCGCGACGTGGTTGTCCTTGACCAGCACCATGTCGTGCAGCCCGACGCGGTGGTTGCGGGCGCCGCCGAGCACGACGGCCCACTTGTCGAGCGCGCGCAGGCCCGGCGCCGTCTTGCGGGTGTCGAGCACGACCGCCGGAGCCGCGGCCCGGGCCATCCGGGCCGCCGCCGTCGCGATCCCCCCCATCCGCTGCACGACGTTGAGCGCCAGCCGCTCGGCCACCAGGATCGACCGCGCCCGCCCGACCACGGTCCCGAACACGGTCCCGGCGTCGAGGCGGTCGCCGTCGGCCGCCGTCCACGAGACGGCGAGGTCGGGGTCGACGCGGGCGAACACGCGCTCGGCGACGGCCAGCCCGGCCACGACGCCGTCTTCCTTGAGCAGGAACCGGGCCGTGGCCCGGGTGCCCTCCGGGATGGTGGCCTCCGTCGTCACGTCGCCGCCGCCGACGTCCTCGGCGAGGGCCCGGTCGATCAGGGCGCCGAGGTCGGCGGCGACGGCGTCGGGGAGCGGCAGCATGGCAAGCGGGGGGGAGCGCCGTTGTACCTCGCTCACGCGGCGGGTGTCCCCGCGCGTGCCGACGGCCGGCCCCGTCGCGGGCCGTTGCGCGGAGAGGACCCCGAGGAACGGGGGCCACGGGCGCTACGAGCGGGCGAACTCCTCGATGATGGGCTCGGCGACGCGGGCCGGCGTCGGGCCCCACGCCTCGAAGCCGGGGATCAGGAGCCCCTCGACGTCGGCCGCCGTGGCGCCGTCGGCGGCGCGGGGGACGATGGCCAAGCGGGCCGCAGCGAGGAAGTCGCGCATGACGAGCAGGTCGCTCCGGTCTCCGATCACCGGGTAGCCCTCGCCGGCGTGGCCGAACACGAACACGGTCTCGTCGGAAAAGCGGCCGTGGACGGTTTCGAGGAGCGTCCCCCAGCCCGCGACCGACGCGCCGGCCGCCCGGTCGATAAACGGCTGGCGGCGGTTGAAGACCAGGTCGCCCATGTGGACCACGTCGGCCCGCTCGAAGTGGACGACGGCGTCGCCGCAGGTGTGGGCGGGGCCGAAGTAGTGGAGCGCCAGGGTCTCATCGCCGAGGTCGGTCCGCCACGTCTCGCGGAACGTCTCGTCGGCGTAGCGCTGGTCGGCGTAGCCGTCGGTGCCGACGGCGCGGGCCCGCTGCAAGCCGGGCACGGCCTCGTGCGCGACGTGGACTCGGGCGACGGGCGCGAGCACGGCGTTGCCCGCCGTGTGGTCGCCGTGGTGGTGCGTGTTGACGAGCACGTCGAGCCGCCGGTCGCCGTCTCGGAGCCCGTCGAGGAACGTCCGGGCCGACTCCGGGAACTGCGTGTCGACGGCCACGAGCGCGCCGTCCGTCTTGAGGTAGCCGATGGTCCCGCCCCGGTCGGTGAACGCGCCGACGCCGCGGCGGATGGGGGTGAACTCGGCCCGGCGGCGCGCGGCGGCCGCGGCGAGCGGGGAGACGAAGGGGAGCGCGGCGGTGGCCACGGCTGAGCGGGCGACGAACTGGCGGCGGGAGAGCATGGGCGGGCGGGCGGGGCCCTCGGTTTCGCAGGCCGGGCGCGTTCGGTTCCCCGGCCCGTCGCGTCGGTGCCCGCGGGCGCGTTCTACCGGTTCTCTTTTCGGACCACCAGCTTCATCGCCGTCCACGTCGTGTCGACGGCGCAGACCTTGACGTCGACCAACCCGAGCGGGAGCGCGGCGGCGCGGACGACGTCGCCGGACATCGTCGTCGGCACGCCCGACGCTTTCTTGGGCCACGAAACCCAGATGGCGCCGGTGCGGGGGATCGCGTCGAGGAAGACGGCCAGCCGCGCCCGCAGGCCCTCGGCCTCGGTCGTGAAGTGGTGGACGAGCGCCGGCCGGTCGTCCAGCGTCCCGTCGAGGCGGACGTCGTGGGGCAGGCCGCGGAGCCACGCACGGTAGCGGTCCGAGAGCTCCCCGTCGAGGTGGGGCGTGAACACGTCGAGGTGCGCCACCACGCCGCGGCGGTAGCCCAGCTTCTGCCAGAGCGCCCGGCTCACGACGCCGAGAACACCGCCCGCACCCGAGCCGGCGGCGCCACCGGCCGGCCGCGCGCGACGTCGACGAAGCACAGCGTTACGCGGCCCGAGACGAGCACGGCGTCCTCGCCCACCCGGCGGACGGCGTAGTCCACCGGCAGCCGCACGCCGACGCTGGGGAACGTGGCCTCGACCCCGACCAGGTCGTCGTAGCGGACGCTCGCGTGGTAGCGGACGCTCAGATCGACGACGGGCATGACGACGCCGCTCGCCTCGAGCTCGCGGTACGCCAGGCCCGCCTGGCGCAGCGCCTCCGTCCGCGCGGCCTCGAACCAGTCGAGCACGTGGGCGTGGTACACGACGCCCATCGGGTCGCACTCGCGGTACCGCACGCGGTGGCGGTGGACGTAGCGGAGGGGGTCGGGGTTCAGGGGTCCGGGTTCGCGAGGACGGACGGGAGGAGCGGGCGAGCCGCCGGGACCGACGTGTCTCGCGCGGCGAACCCTAGACCGAGGATCCCGACCCCGCTCACCGTTCCTCGTACGCGCCCATCGCGTCGAACTTGGCGAGCCGCCCCGCGAGCAAGTCGTCCGTGGGGAGGTCGAGCAGGGAGCCGAGGTGCGTCGCGATGGCGTGGCCCGTCGCCTCGAACGTGGCCCCAGGGTCGCGGTGAGCGCCGCCGACCGGCTCCGGGATGATCTCGTCGATGACGGCCTGGTCGATCAGGTCCGGCGCGGTCAGCTTGAGCGCGCGCGCGGCGTCCTCCTTGTGGTCCCAGTTCCGCCACAGGATCGACGAGCACGACTCGGGCGAGATCACCGAGTACCACGCGTTCTCCAACATCAGCACGCGGTCGCCGACGCCGATGCCGAGCGCGCCGCCCGACGCCCCCTCGCCGATCACGACGACGACGATGGGGACCGGGAGCCGGGCCATCACCAGCAGGTTCCGGGCGATGGCCTCGGCCTGGCCGCGCTCCTCGGCTTCGAGCCCGGGGTACGCGCCCGGCGTGTCCAGGAAGGTGATGATCGGCTTGCCGAACTTGGCCGCCATCTCCATGAGCCGCTGGGCCTTGCGATAGCCCTCGGGGTTGGGCATCCCGAACCGGCGCTCCTTCCGCTGCTTCGTGTCGCGGCCTTTCTGGTGGCCGAGCACCATCACGGCCCGGTCGCGGCTGCCGAAGCGCGAGCCCCGGAACGTGGCCGGCCCCCCGACGAGGGCCCGGTCGTCGCCGAAGAGGCGGTCGCCGCGGAGCTCGGTGAAGCCGGACGTCAGCGCGCCGATGTAGTCGAGCGTGTAAGGCCGCTCGGGGTGGCGGGCGAGCTGGACGCGCTGCCACCGCGTGAGCCCGCGGTAGATCGACTGCCGGAGCGTGTCGACACGGGTCTCGAGCGCGGAGACCTGGGCCGAGAGGTCGACGGAGCCGTCCTCGGCGTCGAAGGCGCGGAGCTCGGCGAGCTTGGCCTCGAGGTCGGCGAGGGGCTTCTCGAAGTCGAGGAGATGAGCCATGCGCCAAAGGTACCGCCGCGGGGAGGGGTGGGCTCCCCCCGTCCGCTGCCCGTCGCTCGGCTGGGCTCCCCCCGTCCGCCGCCCATCGCTTCGCTCAAGGGAGAACGCGGGGGGAGTCACCCCACCAGCTCCTCCTCATCTGAGAAACACGCCGCGATGGCCTCCGACACCCCGTCGAGATCCTCGAACACCGCGCGGTTCTCGAAGCGGATCACCCGGATCCCGTCCGCCGCGACGGCCGCCGTCCGCGCCGCGTCGTAGGCCCGCGCCTGGGGCGAGTCGTGGACAGCCCCGTCGAGTTCGACCGCTAGGTGTTCGGCCGGGCAGCAGAAGTCGAGGACGTACGGCCCGATCCCGTACTGGCGGCGAAACCGTCGGCCCCGGAGCTGGCGACCCTTCAGCGAGGCCCACAGTCGGACCTCAGCCGGCGTCTGGGTGCGGAGGTGCTCGCGGACGGGCGTCTGGCGCGGGGCGTATCGCTTCACGGCGGTCGGAGAGCGTCGCCCCCAAGACCCGCGAACCTGCCCGGTCTACCTCCCCGCCGCTGTCCTCCGGTCGTCGGCGCCCGCGGTCCACAGCGCGCGGAGCAGGATCTCGACGTCGAGCCAGGCCGACTGGTGACGGGCGTAGAACCAGTAGGCCCGGTGCGCGTCGGCGATGGTGCGGGGGCGCGGGCCGCGCGTGTCGAGCACCGACACGACGCCGGGGAGCAGGCCCCACGCCGGCGGCGGATGCGCCCCGTCCGCGTCGTAGCCGACGAGCGCCAGGTGGCCGGCGAGCACCGCCGGCATCCGGTCTGCCAGCCGGGCCCAGCGGAGGAGACGCCGGCTCCGCCGGAGCCGGGCCGCCAGCCGGAGCGCGGGCGTGAGGGCGACGAACAGCGCCGCCGTGGGGACCTCGACGAGCCGGCGCGACCACGTCGGACGGAGCGGGGCGACGGTCCGCTCGGCGGCCTGGAGCGGGGACGCGTAGTCCTCGATCGACGCCTTCCCGATGACCCGGTCGTGGCCGGACGCCAGGATCTTGAGCTGGACCGGGAGGTCGCGGAGCGTCCGCATCCCGTCCAGGATGGCCGTGTTGGTCAGGCTGTCCGACGCGAACACGACGTCGTCGGCCCCGTGGAGCCGGGCGAGGTCGCGGAGCTGCCGCGGTCGGCCGAGCCAGGGGAGCGGGCCGTCGGTCTCGGCGTCGGCGACGTAGCCCACGACGGCGCTCCCGCGGACGTGCTCGTCCAGGAGCCGCTGGAGCCGCTCGGCCTCGGCGCCGGCCCCGACCAGCAGCGCCCGGCGGGGCGCCCGGCGAGCGGCCCGCCACCGGACCCGCCGGGCCACCAGCAACGCCGCCGCGACACCCAGCCCGAGCCCCACGACGGCCCGGCTGAACGCCAGCGGCGGCACGAAGAAGGCGAGCGCGGCGACGGCCAGGCCCGCCAGCGCGGCGCCGGCCACGACCGCCCGGAGCGACCGCCCGGCCCGTCGGTACCCGCCGGCCAGCCCGACCGACAGCACCAGCACGGCCGCGTAGGCCGGCAGCACCAAGGCGTAGTAGCTCGTCTCGAAGGCGAACCCGTCGGCGCGGCTCCACGCCAGCGCCGTCGCCGAGAGCGCGGCCCACGCGAGGGCGCCGTCGGTGGCCGGCCCGGCCACGCCCCGGCCGATCCGCCCCAGCGCCGCGAGCGCGGCCCGGACCACGATCCCCAGCCGCAGCCCGACCGCGAGCGCGCCCGACGCCAGCCGGTCCGCCACGCCCGCGCCCTCCCGGTGCGTCACGTGCTTCTCGACGAACCGGAGCATCGCCCCGTAGAACAGGAGGACGTAGCGGAGGTCGCCCTTCTTGGTGCTCTCGCCCTTGTAGTGGACGATCTGGGTGTCCGGCGTGTAGTAGATCCGCCAGCCCGCCTGCTGGATCCGGTAGCACCAGTCGAGGTCCTCCCCGTACATGAAGAAGGCCTCGTCGAACAGGCCCGCTGCGCGGGGCGGTTCGGGGTCCGGAGTTCGGGGTTCGTCGGGTGTGCGTCCTTGCGAACCCTGAACCCCGAACCCCGAACCCTCGAGCACGGCGTCCCGCCGGACCATCATGCACGAGCCCGAGAGCGCGTCGACCTCGCAGACCGCGTCGAGCGGGAGGTACGTCAGGTTGTAGCGGCCGAACGTCGAGCTGTGGGGGAACAGCTTGCTGAGCCCGGCGATGCGGTAGAACGCGACGGCCGGCGTGGGGAACGCGCGGCGGCTCTCGGGCGCGAACGTGCCGTCGGGGTTGAGGATGCGGCACCCGGCGGCCCCGGCGTCGGGGTGGGCGTCCATGAAGGCGACGAGCGTGCGGAGCGTGTCCTCCTGCAGGATCGTGTCCGGGTTGAGCACCAGGACGTGGCGGCCGGCGGCCTGGCGGATGGCCTGGTTGTTGGCCGTCGCGAACCCGACGTTGGCCTCGTTGGCGACGAGCCGGACGTCGGGGAACCGCTCGCGCACCATCTGGGCCGACCCGTCCGCCGAGTCGTTGTCGACAACGAATGTCTCGACCGTCAGCCCGGCCGACGCCTGCTCGACCGACCGGAGCGCCTGCTCCAGGAACTCCCGCACGTTGTACGTCACGATGACGACCGAGACGTCGACCGCAGTCGCGGGGGCCTCCGTGGTGGGACGGGCGGGGGAGACGTGCATCGGTCCGAAACTAACCGGCCGGCTCGGCAGGTTCCGTCACGATCCCGTTAACGGCGGTTCCTCGGGCGTGAGCGGGAGGAGGGAGGGGGTGGCCGGTAGCTTGGCGCCCCGTCCCCCCCGCCCATGCCCGCTCCGTCGCTGGCGGCCGAGGTCCGCGCCACGCTCGCGCTCGCCGTCCCGCTCGTCCTGGTCCAGCTCTCGCAGATGTCGATGAGCTTCGTCGACGTCATGATGGTGGGCCGGCTGGGGACCGAGGCGCTGGCGGCCATCGTGCTCGGCTCGACGACGTTCTTCACGCTGGCGCTGTTGTGCGTCGGCGTGCTGGTGGCCGTCCAGCCGACCGTTGCCCAGGCCGTCGGCGCGGGCGACGAGACGGCGGCGGGGCGGGGCGCCCGCCAGGGGCTGTGGCTCGCCCTGATCCTGGGCGTCCCGTTCACCATCGCCCTGGGCTGGGCCGAGCCCGTCCTGCTCGCGACCGGCCAAGCGCCCGAGACGGCCGCGCTCGCCGCCGACTACCTCGGCGCGATCCGCTGGGGCTTCGTCCCGAACCTGCTGTTCACCGCGCTCCGCGGGCTGTGCGAGGGCGACGCCCGCCCCCGGCCCGTGCTCGCGGTGACGCTCGTCGGCGTGGCCACCAACGTGGTGCTCAACTACGGGCTGATGTTCGGGGCCTGGGGCCTGCCCGCGCTCGGCGTCGTCGGGACGGGCTGGAGCTCGGCGCTGACGATGACGGTGATGTTCGTGGCCCTGGCCGCCTACGTCCGCACCGGGCCGCTCGGGCGGTTCCGCGTGTTCTCCGGCTTGAGGCGGCCGGACCCCGAGGCGCTGGGCGCCCTGTTCCGCCTGGGCTGGCCGATCGGCGTCGGGTTCGGCTTGGAAGGCGGCCTGTTCACCGCGGCGACGCTGCTCGTGGGACGGCTGCCGGACCACGAGGTCGCGTTGGCGGCCCACCAGATCGCGCTCAACGCGGCGAGCGTCACGTTCATGGTCCCCCTCGGGATCGGGATGGCCGGCGGCATCCGCGTCGGGCAGGCCGCCGGCGCCGGCGACCTCGACGGCGCCGCCCGGGCCGGGTGGACCGCGACGGCGCTCGGCGCCTCGTTCATGGTCGTCTCGGCCCTGGTGTTCTGGCTCCGCCCGGACGTCATCATCTGGATCTACGCCGGGACCGACCCGCAGGCGGAGGTGGCCGCACTCGCGGCGACGCTGCTCGGCATCGCGGCCGTCTTCCAGCTGTTCGACGGCGTCCAGGCCGCCGCGGCCGGCGCGCTCCGCGGCCTCAAAGACACGCGCGTGCCTATGCTGATCGCCGCCGCGTCGTACTGGGGCGTCGGGCTGACGGTCGGCGGCGGGCTCGGGCTGGCGGCCGGCGGCGGCGCGCCCGGCCTGTGGTGGGGCCTGACGCTGGGCCTGGCGACGGCGTCCGTCGGCCTGACGCTCCGGTTCGCCCGGCAGACGCGGCGCCCGCGCGCGGTGGCCACCTCGCCGCTCTAGCGGGCCGCGAGCGCTGGCGCGAGGTCGGCGACGCGAACCGACCAGACGCCGGCCTGCGACGCCAGCCAGGCCGTCCGGCCGTCGGCGCCGAGGGCCAGCCGGGTCGGCACGGAGCCGGCGAGGGCGGGCGGGGTGAGGCCGGCGAGCGCGACCGCCTCCGTCCCCGAGTCGGCGTAGACCTCGTAGAAACCGGACGGTCGGTCGGAGAGCGCCGGCACCACGACGGGGCCGCGCGAGGTGGCCAGGAGGTGGCCGCCGCCGGGGAGCGCGAGCGCGTCGTGGAGCGTGCCGCCGGGGCCGCCGACGAACGGGTACCCGTGGGGCTCGCCGTCGGCGAAGACCGAGACGCCCGCGGGGTGGGCGGCCCAGACCACGCCGTCGGCCGTCGCGAACAGCCGGTCGACGACGTTGTCGATCAGGCCGTGCTCGGTCGTCCCCTCCTCGGTGAACCGGTCACTCGCGCCGCCGCCCTGGCGGACGACGCCCTGGTGGGTGCCCAGCCACAGGACGTCGCCGACGGGCGCGATGCCGGTGCCGGCCGCCGTGCCGGACGTCTCGGTCCACTGCCCACCGGCCCTCGCGAAGACGCCGCCGCGCAGCACCGACGCCCAGACGCGCCCGTCGGCCGTGGCGGCGACGGCCAGGACCCGGTCCCCGGCCGGGAGCGCCACGCGCTCGGGGACGTCCGCCCCGGTGACCGCGAACAGGCCCGCGTCCGTCGCCGCCCACAGCGTGTCGCCCGCGCCCCCGGCCATCGCCAGCACGCGGCCCGGCAGCGCGACCGTCCGCACGACGGCGCCGCCGTGGACCCAGCGGACCTCGGCGTCGGCGCCGACCGCGACGCCGTCCGGCGTGGCCACGAGCGCCGTCGGGGCCGACGAGGAGGGGAGGGCGACGATAGCCGGCCGGGGCGACACCGAGGCGCAGCCGGCCAACAGGAGCGAGAGGGCGAGGAGACGGAGCACGGCGAGGGGGGAAGGGGAACCCGGAAAGACGGGCCCCTCTGCCCCGCCGTCAACCACGTCGCGGAACGGTAACCGTGCGGTAGCCTAGCGGTAACGGAGGGGATACGAACCGGTAACGTGGCGCTCCGGCGCCGCTCCTAGCGTGGGGCCCTCATCCCACCCTCTCCCCCCCATGCACCGGTTGCTCCTCTCCCTCGTGGTGGCCCTCGCCGCCAGCCTCGTCGCCGACGCGCAGGCCCCGCGCAAGAACGTCATCCTCTACATCGGCGACGGCTACGGCATCTCGCCCAAGACGGCCGCCCGGATGGCGCTCGGCCAAGGCCAGGACGGCTCGCGGTTCTCGACCGACGCCAACTTCCGCCTGCTCGCCTCCGACCGGCTCCCGTTCAACGCGACCGTCACGACGCACTCGCTCAACTCGTGGGTCACCGACTCGGCCCCGGGCGCGACGGTCTACTCGGCCGGCCAGGCCGGCAAGGTCGACAACGAGTTCATCGCGCTCGACCCGGCCTCGCTCACGTCCATCGAGACGATCCTGGAGGCGGCCAAGAAGGACGGCTACGCGGTCGGCATCGTGTCGACGGCCCGGATCACGCACGCGACGCCGGCCTCGTTCGCGAGCCATATCTGGAACCGGGACCTCGAGGACTACATCGCGGCCCAGTACGTCTCGACGACCCAGGACGAGTACGCCGGCGTGTTCAACACCTCGGCGACCACGCAGTACGACGCGACGCGGGACTGGCAGCTGCCGGACCCGAAGGTCGGCGTCGGGCTCGACGTGATCCTGGGCGGCGGCGCCCGGCACTTCCTGCCCAGCGCGCGGTCCGGCGACGGGTGCCCGAACGCGAACACGCCCAACGGCGACATCGTCGACCGGAACGGGGCGCCCGTGGCCAACCCCGACGGCGAGTCCGTCCGGATCGGCGGGCGCCGGCCCGACTGCGTCGACTTGGTCGAGGTGGCCAAGGGCCGCGGCTACACCTACGTCAACAGCCGCGACGGCCTGCTCGGGCTCGACCTGGGCCAGTTCGACGGGTCCGACGGCGCGTCGCTCCTGGGCCTGTTCACGGCCAGCCACATGTCGTACGAGCAGGAGCGCCAGATCGTGGCCCCCTACGAGCCGAGCCTGACCGACATGACCGAGGTGGCCATCGAGGTGCTGGAGCGGAAGAGCGACAAGGGCTACTTCCTCATCGTCGAGTCGGGCCGGATCGACCACCTCGAGCACGCCAACGCCGGCGGCATCCGGGTCGACGGGGACCAGATGGACGTCGACGCCAACTTTGAGGCGTACTACGCCGACGCCGTCTACGCCGGCGTCACGCCGGACGTCCCGGGCCCGGTCTACGGCTCGGACTACATGATCAAGGAGGTCCTGGCGTTCGACTACGCCATCCAGAGCGGACGGGAGATCCTCCAGAACCTGTCGAAGGGGGAGACCCTGATCTTCCAGACGGCCGACCACGAGTGCGGCGGGTTCGCGGCCGTCTCGCTCAACGACCCGTCGAGCGACGGCGGGAGCCGGACCTACGCGGCCCAGCCCCGGCAGGACGGGGACACGACCCCGAGCCGCGCCACGCCGACCGGCATCACGCGCGGGGAGGCCTGGTTCCCCCAGTACGCCATGGCCGACTTCCAGGGCCTCCTGTTCCCCCAGGCGATGGAGACCGGCCCGCGCATCGTGGTCTCGTACGGCTCGAACCCCGTCGTCAACGGCAACACGACGGACGTCGGGTCGACGCCCGGCAACCACACGCCGTCCGACATCTTCGTCGGGGCCGAGGACAACGTGGGCGGCGCGTTCGCGCGGCGGATCACGGGCCGCGGGCTGCTCGACAACACGGACCTGTTCCCGATCATGAAGGACTTCCTCGCGGTCGAGGTCGGCGGGACCGACGTCGCGTCGGGCCCGGACGGCGGCGCGCTCGGGCTGTCCGTCGCCGGCCCGAACCCGACGGCCGGCGCGCTCGACCTGTCGCTGACCGTCGACCGGGCGCAGGACGTCCGGGTCGCCGTGTACGACGCGGTCGGGCGGCTGGTGACCGTGCTCCACGAGGGGGCGGTGACCGCGGGGACGCACGCCGTCGGGGGCCGGCTCGACGTGGCCTCGGGCTCGTACGTCGTCCGGGCCGAGGGCGCCGGGGCCCAGGTGAGCCGGCGGGTGACGGTCGTCCGCTAGCCCCGCCCCGTACGGTCCCTCCGAGGCCGGCCCGTTCCTGGGGGACGGGCCGGCCTCTCGGCGTGGCGGACCGCCGTCGGTTCCGGCATCTCCTGACTTCGGGGTCGGGGAGGTGCGGAGGGCCGCGGAGGGGGCGCGGTGGTGGCTAGGAGGGCGTACTTTCACTCCGTCCTGAAACCGGAGGGGCCGGGCTCCGCCCGCGATCCGGACGCGCATCCGGGCCGACGCCCGGTGGCCTCTGGAGCCGGAGGAGCCGGCCTTTCGAGCTATCTTCGCCGGGTCCCCGAGGAGGGCGGTCTACTTTCGTGAGCGCCCCTCTGCCCGTCTGCCGGGGGCTCCCCATCCAGCGGTCATGCCACAGCTTTTCCCGCGCCAAGCCAACGCCCTGCCCGCAGCGTCCCTGTTCGGGGCCCTCGGCGGCGGCGTGCTGGTCGTCCTCTTCGCCTGGTACTACCTCTCGCCCGAGTTCTACGAGGTCGGGTACCAGCCCGAGCAGCCGGTCCCGTACAACCACGCGTTCCACGCGGGCCAGCTCGGGATGGACTGCCGGTACTGTCACAACCACGTCGAGCAGAGCCCGCACGCGAACGTGCCGAGCACCCAGACGTGCATGAACTGCCACGGCGTCGTGGCGACCGAGTCGGCGAAGCTGCTGCCGGTCCGCGAGAGCTGGGCGACGGGCGTGCCGATCGAGTGGGTCAAGGTCCACCACCTCCCGGACTACGCCCAGTTCAGCCACGCCGCCCACGTCAACGTCGGCGTGGGGTGCGAGAGCTGCCACGGGCGAATCGACCAGATGGAGGTCGTGTACCAGGCCGAGCCGCTCTCGATGGGCTGGTGCCTCGAGTGCCACCGGAACCCGGAGCAGTACCTCCGCGACCCGGCGCTCGTGACCCAGATGGGCTACGCCGAGGCCGTCCGCGCCGACGAGGACCAGTACGAGGCGTACCTCGCCGAGAACCGCGAGCGGATCGAGCGCGAGGGGATCATGCCGCCCCAGAACTGCTCGGCCTGCCACTACTAGGACGTTCCGGGTTCGGGGTTCAGGGTTCGCGAGGACCTACACCCTGCGAACCCTGAACCCCGAACCCCGAACCCTCTTCGATGATTGAGCTCGACGTCCTGAGCGCCGCCCAGACGGCCGCCGACGAAGACGCCCAGGCCGCCGCCGGCCAGGCCCCCACCTGGCGCCGCCGCCCGGGGCAGCCCGCGGGCGCCGACCGGGAGTTTCTCGACCCCGTCACCGAGGCCGACGCCGGGACCAGCCGCCGCTCGTTCCTCAAGGTGATGGGCGCCAGCGCCGCGCTCGCCGGCATGACCGGCTGCCGCCGGCCCGTCGAGACGATCCTGCCGTACGCCCGCAAGCCCGAGGACGTGATCCCGGGCGTCCCGAACTACTACGCGACCGCGATGCCGCTCGGCGGCGTCGGCCACGCGCTGCTCGTGCAGAGCCACGAGGGCCGGCCGACCAAGGTCGAGGGCAACCCGGACCACCCGGTCTCGGGCGGCTCGACCGACGTCTTCGCCCAGGCGTCCGTCCTCCAGCTCTACGACCCCGACCGGAGCCGCCACGTCTGGACGCGCGGCGAGGGCACGCCGGACCGCGCCGACTGGGGCTCGTTCGTGGCCGAGGCCGCCCGGCTCCGCCTCCAGGGCGGCGCCGTCGCCGTGCTCGCCGAGCCCTCGGCCTCGCCCACGGCCGACGCGCTCCGCGACCGGTTCCTGGCAGCCACGCCCGGCGCCCGCTGGATCACGCTCGGCCCCCACCTCGACGACGCGCAGGCGCTGGGCACCCAGCAGGCGTTCGGCCAGCCGGCCCGCCCGCTCATCCGCTTTTCCGACGCCGACGTCGTCGTCTCGTTCGACGCCGACTTTATCGGCGCCGAGGACGCGAACTCGGTCTGGAACAACCGCCAGTACGCCGCCTCGCGCCGCGTCGACGAGCGCGGCTCGATGAGCCGGCTCTACGTCGTCGAGTCGACGATGACGACGACGGGCGGCATGGCCGACCACCGCCGGGCCGTCAAGGCCGGCGCGGTCCCCTTCGTGGCCGCCGCCGTCGCCCAGGGGCTGGGCGTCTCGACCGGCGCCCGCTCCCTCGTGGGCGGGGAGATGCAGCCGTTCATCGACGCCATCGTGGCCGACGTCCAGGCCGCCGGCGGGCGGGCCGTGTTCGTGGCCGGCGAGACGCAGCCCGCCGAGGTCCACGCGCTCGCGGCGGCCCTCAACGGCCGGTTCGGCGGCGGCGTGGTCGAGTACCTCGCGACCGGCGCCCGGCCGGCCGAGCCCGTCGGCCCGCAGCTGGCGCAGCTCGTCCGCGACATGTCGGCCGGCCAGGTCGGCACGCTGCTGATGCTGGGTACGAACCCGGTCTATACCCTCCCGGCCGAGCTCGGCTTCGAGGAGGCCCTGGCCCAGGTGCCGACCTCGATCCACGTCGGGCTCTACCGCGACGAGACGGGCCAGCGGGCCACGTGGCACCTCCCGCGCGCCCACTACCTCGAAAGCTGGGGCGACGCCCGGGCCTACGACGGCACGCTCTCGATCGTCCAGCCGCTCATCGCGCCGCTCTACGCCGACGCCCACTCGGACCTCGAGGTCCTCAACACGCTCGCGACCGGCCGCAACAACGCCGGCTACGACCTGCTCCGCCAGTCGCTCCAGGGCACGCTCCCTGGCGACTTCGAGACGGCCTGGCGGACGGCGCTCCACGACGGGTTCGTGGCCGGGACCGGCTTCGCGTCGATCGGCGCCGGCGGCGGCACGGCCGACCTATCGGGCCTGACGCCCCCCGCAGACGACGTCCTGGAGCTCGTCGTCCGCACCAGCCCGACGCTCTACGACGGTCAGTTCTCGAACGTGTCCTGGATGCAGGAGGCGCCCCACCCGGTCACGAAGGTGACGTGGGACCCCGTCGCGCTCGTCTCGCCGCGCACCGCCGTCGCCCTCGGGATCGACGACGCCGACCGGTTCGAGGACGGCCACGACGACGCCTTCGAGGGCACCGAGCTGACGAAGGGCAAGAACCTGGCGACGGTCGTCCGCCTCACGACGGCCGACGGCGTGCCGGTCGAGCTGCCCGTGTGGGTCCAGCCCGGCCAGCCCGACAACTCCGTCACGGCGTTCCTGGGCTACGGCCGCGACCTCGCGACCGACCGGCCGACCGAGGACATGAACGTGTTCGGCCGCGTCAACCGCTGGCTCCGGCCCGGCAGCGTCGAGACCGACGTGTACCGGATGGGGACGCTGGCGGCGCTCGTCGGCGAGGGCCTGAGCGAGGGCGCCGTGTCGGCCCGCGTCGAGCGGTGCCGGACGCTGGCCGGCGGCCCCGTCGCCCTGCGCGACGTCGAGCCGGTCGCCGACGACTACCTGCTGGCCTCGACCCAGGACCACGGGACGATGCAGGGCCGGGCCATCGTCCGCTCGGCGACCGTCGAGGCGTACGCCGACGACCCCGCCTTCGCCAAGATCTCCGACCACTACGTCGAGGACACGCCCTGGGAAAACTTCGACCCCCTGTGGGGCGACGAGAACGCGGCGTCCGAGGACCCGCTCATCGGCGACTGGATCTACTCGGACAACCAGTGGGGGATGACGATCGACCTCAACGCGTGCACCGGGTGCAACGCGTGCGTCGTCGCGTGCCAGTCCGAGAACAACGTGCCCGTCGTGGGCAAGGACCAGGTGGCGCGCGGCCGCGAGATGCACTGGCTCCGGATGGACCGGTACTACGTCGGGGCCGACGAGTCCGACCCGGGCATGGTCTCGATGCCGATGATGTGCGTCCACTGCGAGAACGCGCCGTGCGAGCAGGTCTGCCCCGTCAACGCGACGGCCCACTCGCCGGACGGGCTCAACGAGATGACGTACAACCGGTGCATCGGCACGCGGTACTGCGCCAACAACTGCCCGTACAAGGTGCGGCGGTACAACTTCTACAACTGGACGAAGACGCTGCCGCTGGAGGTCCAGATGCAGTCGAACCCCTACGTCACCGTCCGCTACCGCGGCGTGATGGAGAAGTGCACGTTCTGCGTCCAGCGGATCCGCCAGACCCAGCAGTACGCCCACATCTCGGCGGGCCGGCAGTCGACGTCCGAGCTCGACGCGGCGCTCGAGCGCGCGGACCGGGGCGAGGGCGAGCGCCCGATCCCCGACGGCACGCTCCAGACGGCGTGCCAGCAGGCGTGCTCGGCCGACGCCATCGTGTTCGGCGACCTCCGGGACCGCAACAGCGCCGTCGCCCGGAGCAAGGAGAGCCCGCGCAACTACGCCGTGCTGGCCGAGCTCGCCGTCAAGCCACGCCTGACCTACCTCGCCCGCTTGCGCAACCCGCACCCGGGCCTCGCCACGCCGTACGACACCGTCGACGACGCCCACGGCGCCGCCGCTCACTCCGCCGACGCCGAAGCCTAAGCCCCATGGCCACCGTCACCTCCAAATCCGCGTACGACCGCTTGGGCGGCGACGGCGCACCGGCCTACCCGGACGGCGCGCCGCTGACGCTCGAGGACGCCCCGCTCGTGCGCGGCAACCTGTCGTTCCACGACATCACCGAGCTCGTCTCGTACCACACCGAGAAGAAGACGCCGGTCGGCTGGTACCTCGCGTTCGGCGCGGCGCTGACCGGGCTCGGCATCTTGGGCCTCGCGATCGCCTACCTGGTCTGGAACGGGCCCGGCGTCTGGGGCCTGACGAACCCGGTCTTCTGGGGCTGGGCCATCGTCAACTTCGTGTTCTGGGTCGGCATCGGCCACGCCGGGACGCTGATCTCGGCCGTCCTCTTCCTGTTCCGCCAAAAGTGGCGGACGTCGATCAACCGGGCGGCCGAGGCGATGACGCTGTTCGCCGTCGCGTGCGCGCTCCTGTTCCCGACGTTCCACGTCGGCCGGGTGTGGGTGATCTACTACACGCTGCCGATCCCGAACCAGATGGCCATGTGGCCCAACTTCAAGAGCCCGCTGCTCTGGGACGTGTTCGCGGTGTCGATTTACGGGACGGTCTCGCTCCTGTTCTGGTACGTCGGCCTGATCCCGGACCTGGCCACGATCCGCGACCGCGCCGCCCGGATGGGGCGGACGCTGCGGGCGCGCATCCTGGGCTTCTTCGCCCTGGGCTGGACCGGCTCGAACCGCCACTGGCGCCACTACGAGCGGGCCTACCTCATCCTGGCGGGCCTGGCCACGCCGCTGGTCTTGTCGGTCCACTCCGTCGTCTCGTTCGACTTCGCGGTCTCGCTCATCCCGGGTTGGCACACGACCATCTTCCCGCCCTACTTCGTGGCCGGCGCCATCTTCTCGGGCTTCGCGATGGTGCAGACGCTGCTCATCGTGGCCCGCAAGGTGTACGACCTCGAGAACCTCATCACGCTCGACCACATCGAGAAGATGAACATCATCATCCTGGTGACCGGGACGGTGGTGGGCTTCGCCTACATCACGGAGTTCTTTATGGCGTGGTACTCGGGCGTGGCCTACGAGCAGTACGCGTTCATGAACCGGGCCACCGGGCCGTATTGGTGGGCGTACTGGATCATGATGAGCTGCAACCTCATCTTCCCCCAGCTTTTCTGGAAAAAGAGCTTCCGGCGGTGGATCGGGCTCTCGTTCGCGATCTCGATCACGACCAACATCGGGATGTGGTTCGAGCGGTTCGTGATCACCGTCACGTCGCTCCACCGCGACTTCCTGCCGTCGAGCTGGGACTACTACTCGCCGACGCTGTGGGACGTCCTGCTCTTCGTCGGCTCGTTCGGGCTCTTCTTCACGCTGTTCCTGCTGTTCCTCCGGTTCGTGCCCATGGTGGCCATCGCCGAGGTCAAGGGCGTGATGCCCCAGGCCGACCCGCACTTCTACGCCCACTCGGGCGACGGGCACGGGACGCCGCACGAGCTGGCGCCCTACCAGCACGACGCCTACGTCCAGGGCGCGGCCCCGGCCGCCACCGACCCCGACCGGGACGGCGTCCCCGACCGGCCCGACCTCGACGGCTCTCCCCCCCCTGTCGCCTAACCCGATGCTCGACGCACTCCGCACGCGGCTCGACGACCGAGCCAACCAGCACGTCGGCCTCCTGGCCGAGTTCTCCGACCCCGGCGCCTTGGTCCACGCCGTCGAGGGGCTCCGCGAGAAGGGCTACACCCGGCTCGACACGTTCACGCCGTTCCCCATCCACGGGATGGACCGGGCGATGGGCCTGCCCGTCTCGAAGCTCGGCTTCATGGTGTTCGGCGGGGCCGTCCTCGGCGGCCTGCTCGGCGTCTTCCTCCAGTGGTGGACGAGCGCGGGCCCGCAGCCGTTCGACGGGTGGTTCACCTCGCTCCAGGGCTACCCGATCAACATCTCGAACAAGCCGCTGTTCGCGTGGGAAAGCTCCGTCCCGATCATCTTCGAGCTGACCATCCTGTTCTCGGCCCTGACGGCGGTCGGCGGGATGCTGGCGCTGAACGGGCTGCCGAAGCCGTACAACCCGCTCTTCAACTCGGACCGCTTCGGCCGGGCCACCGACGACGCGTTCTTCGTCCACGTCTCGGGGCGCGACGGCACGTTCGGCCGGGACACGACGGCCGACGACCTGTTCGCCTTGGGCGCGACGGCCGTCGAGTACGTCGACCACGACGGGGCCACGGTCGTCTCCGAGGCCGCCGAGCCGGCCGAGGCAGGGCTCATCCCCGAGACGGCCGGCCCGGTCGTCCCTCACCACACGACCGGAGACATCTAGAGGACGGACGGGGCCGGGAGGTCGGACTTGTCCGACGCCGCTCTCCGCCCCCTCCGCTCCCTCCCCTCCCGACCGATCTCCCCGACCGATGCTCTCCCGTCTCTCCCTCCTCGGCCTCACCCTGGCGGTCGCCCTCGGCGGCTGCCGCGGCATGACGAGCGAGGAGCCGCCGATGCACCCGAACCTCAACATGGACTACGTCCAGCGGTTCGAGGCCCAGGAGCCCAACCCGCTCTTCGCCGACGGCGCCGCCATGCGGACGCCCGTGGCGGGGACCGTCGCCCGCGGCCAGCTCAAGACGGCCGGCAACGCGCCGCTCGTCTACGGCCGGTCGGCCGACGGCGCCTACGTGGCCGAGATTCCGATCCCGGTCACGCCGTCGCTGCTTGAGCGCGGGCAGGAGCGGTACAACATCTACTGCACGGTGTGCCACGGCTACGCCGGCGACGGCCGCGGGATCGTGGCCGTGGGCAACGGGGGCCTGGGCTACGGCTTCCAGGTGCCGAGCTACCACACGGACGCGCTCCGGGCCCGGGCTGACGGGTACGTCTACGACGTGATCCAGAACGGCGTCAACACGATGCCGAGCTACGGCCACGAGATGGCCCCGGCCGACCGCTGGGCCGTCGTCGCCTACGTCCGCGCGCTCCAGCGCTCGCAGGCGGCGACCTCGGCCGACGTGCCCCAGGCGGAGCGCGACCGGCTCGACGCCGCCAACCCCAACGTCCGGCAAAACTGAACCGAGGCGCGTGACTCGTGATGCGTGATCTTCGATCTGCCCGTCCGAGTCCGTCTTGTCGCTCCCACGCCCCCTGATGCTCGGCTGTTGACGGCCCGCCTCGCCCCCCGGCGGTCCCGTCCCGCATCCCGCATCCCGCATCACCGAACATGGCGAACCCCCTCTCCTACATCTTCGACCCCGTCGCCGCCGAGGGCGACCGCGTCCCCCAGCGGCACCGGTTCACGGGCGACCAGCGGTGGTGGCTGGTGCCGGTGGGCGTCGGGCTGGCGCTGCTGGCGCTCGGCGTCGTGGTGGGGCTGGCGTCCGGCGACACGCCGCGCGTGCTGTTCGCCTACCTCATCGCGTGGACGTTCTGCCTGTCGGTGAGCATCGGCGCGCTGTTCTTCGTGATGATCCAGCACATCACCAAGGCGCGCTGGAGCACCACGATCCGGCGGATCCCCGAGGGGCTGGCGGCCTCGTTCCCGCTTATCGCGCTGGCGGGCATCCCGGTGCTGCTCGGGATGCACGACCTGTTCCACTGGACGCACGCCGAGCTCTACGACCCCGCCTCGCCCTACTACGATTCCATCATCGCGGGCAAGCAGGCGTACCTCAACGTCCCGTTCTTCATCGTCCGCTACGTCGTCTACTTCGCGGCGCTGACGTGGCTCGGGTCGCGGCTGTACGCGATCTCGGTCCGCAACGACCGGGCGCCGTCGATCGACAACACATTGGCGCTCCGCCGGATCAGCGCCTACGGCATCCCGCTGGCGGCCGTCGTCACGGCGTTCGCCGCGTACGACTTCCTCATGTCGACCGACCCGCACTGGTTCTCGACCATGTTCGGCGTCTACTTCTTCGCCGGCGGCTGGCTCGCCGCGCTGTGCCTGGTCACGTTTATCGCGCTGCTGCTCAAGAGCGCTGGGATGGCCCCCGAGATCACGACCGAGCACACCCAGGACATGGGCAAGTTCATGATGGCGTTCGTCATCTTCTGGACGTACATCGCGTTCAGCCAGTACATGCTGTACTGGTACGCGAACCTGCCCGAGGAGATCGTCTGGTTCCACAAGCGCTTTGAGGGCGGCTGGGAGACGGTGGCGTGGTCCCTCTTGCTGTTCCACTTTGTGCTGCCGTTCCTGATCCTGCTCCCGCGCGCGACCAAGCGGATCGCCCCGGCGCTCGCGACGATGGCCGTCTGGCTCCTCGTGATGCACTGGGTCGACCTGTGGTGGATCGCGATGCCGTCGATGCACGTCGCCAGCGAGGCGGCGCACGCGGCCGTCGTCGGCGGAGGCGGCGAGCTGCTGGCGAGCTTGCAGACCGTGCCGCCGGCCGAGGCCATCGGCGAGGCGACGACGGGGATGGCGCTCCACGTGGTCGAGCCTCACCTGCCGCTCCTCGAGATGGGCATCTGGCTCGGCCTGTTCGGGCTCTACGTCGGCGTCGCTCTAATGCGGCTCGGCCGCCACGCGCTGACCCCGTACGGCGACCCCACCTTCGCGGACTCCCTCCGGTTCGAGAACGTGTAGCGACGTCGGCGGGGCCGCCGGAAAAGGGCCGCGCGCAAGAAACCGGGCGCTCCACGGAGCTTTCAATCAAAACTGAAAACAAGCGGGCCTGGAGCCCGTTGACCTCCCCATGGACGACCAGGCCCCCAAGACCCCGGCTCCCGATGGCCCGCCCGCCTCCAAGGTGGAGCGCCCCCAGCGCCCTGAGGATCTCGTGCCCGATCCGCACCGGACCGAGCCCGTCCCCGCGTCCCAGGAGGGGGAGCGGCCCGGCACCGACGACGCGATCCGCCCCGAGCAGGACGAGCCCGGCGGTCCGCTCGCAGGCTTGATCGGCGCCTCGGCCGCCCAGGTGCAAGAGGAGGCCTCCGAGGTCGTGGGCGACGACGACCCCGAGGCCGAGGCTCTGCTTGCCCAGATGGGCGTCGAGGAGGAGAACATCGAGTCGGGCCAGCTGCTCGGGCTCGTGGCGTCGACGCTCGTCGCCGTCGTCGCGCTGGCGACGATCCTGATCTACCTCTTCTACATCCCGTACCGGACCCAGGTCGGCGAGCGCGCCGACGGGCAGGCCACCAACTACGAGCAGGAGGACTTGAGGACGGAGGCCGTCGCCAAGCTCGGCCAGTACACCCGGGCGGACTCGGCCTACGGGCTCCCGATCGGGCGTGCGATGGGGCTCGTGGCCGCTCAGTACGGCGGGGCCGGCGCTGCGGTCGGGATGCCCACCACGCGGCAGGAGTGGAACGAGCTCCCCGTCATGCTCGGCATGGGCGAGGCCGTTCAGGAGACGCCGGACCAGGGCCAGGTCGGAGGCCCGCGCTTCCCCTTCCCCAGCGACGGCGTCGAGGAGGTCGGCGTCGACCGGGACGTCGACACGGTCGAGCGGATCGAGAACGACGGCGAGATCGACCTAGACGGGGCCGTCGCCCTGCCCGACACCCGCGAATAATGAGAGCCCGTGCCCTCCTGACCTTGGCGATCGGGGCCGCGTTAGCGGTCGGGGCACAGGCACAGGTTACGCGCGCGGGCTCGATCCCACCTCTCGACGGGCAGGAAGGCCAGGGGGCTCTTCCGAACCGACTCGTCGGCGCCGTCGGCATCACCGAGTTTTTGGGCGAGACGGTCCCGACCGACCTCACCTTCTCCGACGAGAACGGCGAGGACGTGTCGCTGGCGACGTTGCTCGACGGCGAGCGCCCGCTGATGGTCGCCTTCGTGTACCACTCGTGCCCGATGCTGTGCAGCCTGGTCCTCGATGGGACAGCCGACGCCATCGCCGAGACCGACCTGACGTTGGGCGAGGACTACGCCGTTCTGGCCGTGTCCATCGACCCCCGCGACACGCCCGCCCGCGCCGACTCGGCCAAGGCCCGCCTGCTCTCGAAGGTCCCCGCCGGCGGCGACCCGGCCGCGTTTCACTTCTGGACCGTCGGCGACGAGCACCGGGCCAGCGTCGAGGCCCTCGCCGACGCCGTCGGCTTCCGCTACGCCTACGACATCCGGACGGGCGAGTACGCCCACAACGCGGCCAACGTCCTGCTCAGCCCGACCGGCAAAGTCACCCGCTACCTCTACGGCATCGACCACGCCCCGCTCGACGTCAAGCTCGGGCTCGTCGAGGCCAGCGAGGGGACCGTGGGGACCGCGCTCGACCGCTTCCTCATCACCTGTTACGAGTACGACGAGGACGCCCAGTCGTACTCTCTGGCCGTCCTGACGGTGACCAAGATCGGCGGCGGCCTGCTGCTGCTGGTGTTCGGCGGCCTGCTCGTGTTCTTCTGGCGCCGCGAGTCCAGGAGCCCTGGCAGCTGGGCCGACGCTCGGCCGGCGCCCACCCCCTGACCCACCGTCGTCGCCGTTGGCGGCGACCTTCCTGAGATGATGCAGACCCCCGATTCTACTGCCGCCCTCGGCCGCCAGTCCTTCTGGACGGAGGGGGGCACCACCTGGCTGCCGCCCCAGTCGTCGACGACGGCGCACGAGATCGACGGCCTGTTCTACTTCATCCTGTACGCCAGCATCGTCCTGACCATCCTGGTCGCGGCGGCGATGGTCTACTTCGTCTGGAAGTACCGCCGCAAGAGCCACGCCGACCGGCCCGTCGACGTCCACGAGAGCAAGTGGCTCGAGCTGAGCTGGATCACGATCCCGACGCTGCTGGTGCTGGTCGTGTTCTTCTGGGGCTTCCGGGCCTACGTGAGCACGTCGATCCCGCCGTCGGACGCGATCACGATCAACGTGAAGGCGCAGAAGTGGGCCTGGACGTTCGAGTACCAGAACGGTATCCAGGGCTTCAGCGAGATCTGGGTGCCGGTCGGGACGCCGGTCCGGCTCGAGATGACGAGCCAGGACGTGCTCCACAGCTTCTACGTCCCCGAGTTTCGGATCAAGCACGACGTGATCCCCAACCGCTACTCGTACGTCTGGTTTGAGGCGCCCCGCGAGGGGACCTACCAGGTGCTCTGCACCGAGTACTGCGGGGCGGCCCACTCAAACATGGGCGCCAAGATCCACGTCGTCTCGCGCGGCGAGTACTACGCGGCGCTCCGCGGCGAGCTCGGCGACAGCGAGCCGCTGCCGCCGGCCGAGCTCGGCGAGCGGCTCTACACCCAGCGCAACTGCAACACGTGCCACTCGGTCGACGGCTCGTCCGGCGTCGGCCCGTCGTGGCTGAACATCTGGGACCAGCCGCGGCCTGGCAGCGAGGAGGGCGTCGTCGACGACGCCTACATCGCCCAGTCGATCCTGTACCCGCAGGCCTACATCACGCCCGGCTACGAGAACGCCAACATGCCGTCGTACGACGGCCAGCTCAACGACGAGCAGGTGGCCGGGCTCGCGGCCTACATCCGGGCCGTCAGCGGCGCCTCGCGCCCGTCCGACCTGACGCTCGGCGCCGACGCCGACTCGACCCAGTCGACCGGCGCGCAGCCGCCCGAGGGCGGCATGGGCGACCCCGGCGTCCCCGTCGCCGACCCGGTCGATATGGACGACCGCGAGGCCGTCCGCTCCCAGTAACTCCCCGCCACGCTCTGAGGCTCCGGCCTCCTCTTCTGCCCGCTCCCCCATGGCGACGCTCACCCAGCCCCCCCCGACGACAACGGCCCCGGTCCCCCGGGAGGCCCGCGCGTACCCCGTCGGCCACGAGCCGATCCACAACTACCTCCGCGAGCCCCGCCCGGCCGACGACGTCACGGGCCTGGCCCGCGCCTGGGCCTGGATCAAGGGCTGGGCGCTGACGGTGGACCACAAGCGGATCGGGATCATGTATCTCGTGGCCGTCTCGGTCTTCTTCAGCGTGGCCGGCCTGCTGGCGCTCGCGATCCGGACGGAGCTGTTCTTCGTCAACGGGCCCGACGGCGCCGGCTCGATCATGGAGGCCGACACCTACAACCGGGTGTTCACCATGCACGGGCTGATCATGGTGTTCCTGTTCATCATCCCGTCGATCCCGGCGACGCTGGGCAACTTCCTGCTGCCCATCATGGTGGGCGCGAAGGACGTGGCGTTCCCGCGTCTCAACCTCCTGAGCCTGTACATCTACGCCATCGGTGCCTGCATCGCGCTGTACTCGATCACGACGGGCGGCGTCGACACGGGCTGGACGTTCTACACGCCGTACTCGAAGGAGACCGGGACGGCGGTCATCGCGATGGCGGCGGGCGCGTTCGTGATGGGGTTCTCGTCCATCTTAACGGGGCTCAACTTTATCGTGACGATCCACAAGATGCGGGCGCCGGGCATGACCTGGAATCGGATGCCGCTCTTCCTGTGGTCGATCTACGCGACGTCGATCGTCCAGATCTTGGCCACGCCCGTCATCGGCATCACGATGGTGCTGCTGATCATGGAGCGCGCGTTTGGGATCGGCATCTTCGACCCGGCCCTCGGCGGCGACCCGGTGCTGTTCCAGCACTTTTTCTGGTTCTACAGCCACCCGGCCGTTTACATCATGATCCTGCCGGCGTTCGGCGTGATCTCGGAGCTGATGGGGACGTTCAGCCGCCAGCGGGTCTACGGCTACCGCGCCGTCGCGCTGTCGTCGGTGGCCATCGCGCTGCTGGGCTTCCTGGTCTGGGGCCACCACATGTTCACGTCGGGCCAGAGCCCGGTGAGCTCGGTCGTGTTCTCGCTCATCACGTTCCTGATCGGCATCCCGTCCGGCATTAAGATCTTCAACTGGATCTGGACGATGTACAAGGGCTCGGTGTGGCTCAAGACGCCGATGCTCTACGCGCTGTCGTTCCTGTTCCTGTTCACGATCGGCGGCGTGACCGGCATCATGGTGGGGGCGCTGGCGGTCGACATCCACCTCCACGACACCTACTTCGTCGTGGCCCACTTCCACTACGTGATGATGGGCGGGACGGTGATCGCGTTCCTGGGCGGCCTCCACTACTGGTGGCCGAAGATGACCGGCAAGCTCTACAACGAGACGTTGGGCAAGGTGTCGGCGCTGCTGGTGTTCGTCGGGTTCAACATGACGTTCTTTATCCAGTTCGTGATGGGCAGCCAGGGCATGCCGCGCCGGTACTACGACTACCCGGACATGCCGTGGCTCGAGCCGCTCCACCAGGCGTCGACCATCGGGAGCTACGTGCTGGGCGTCGGCCTGCTGGTCGTGCTCATCAACGGGCTCCTCTCGCTCCGCAAGCAGACGCCGCCGGCGCCGGGCAACCCGTGGGGCGGCGCGACGCTCGAGTGGACGCACACCACGAGCCCGCCGGACCACCACAACTTCCACCACACGCCGCTCGTGACGCACGGGCCATACGACTACGAGGTCCTCTTCAAGACGTCGGGCGACAGCCAGCGCGGCGCGCCCGTCCCCGACGTCGCGGTCGGCGCCCCGCAGGAGATGCACAAGACCGTCGACGACGGGACCTCACAGCCCGACTCCGCGACCGACATGTAGGCCGCTCGGCCCCGCCACGCGGCGGGGCCGGTCGTCCCGCGTCCTCCCCAGCACTCTGATATGGCGACGACTCCCACTCCCCAGGTCACGGTCGACGACCCCCACGCCGGGCACGACCCCGGCGGCGACGGCCACGCGCACCACGAGGCGCCGATGCTCGTCGGCCACGACGGGCAGCTGCACCCGTCGCGGCTCCAGCACTTTTTCGTGTCGTCCGAGCAGCAGTTCGAGGCGTCGAAGCTGGGCATGTGGCTGTTCCTGGCGACCGAGATCCTGCTCTTCGGCGGGATGTTCGTGGCCTACGGCATCTTCCGCGTGCTCTACCCGGAGCTCTACGAGGAGGCCAGCTTGCAGCTCGACACGGTGCTCGGCGCGACCAACACGCTCGTCCTGCTGCTCTCGTCGCTGACGATGGCGTGGGCCATCCGGGCGGCCCAGATGGACAACAAGAAGTTGCTCATCCGGATGCTCGTCTCGACGATGGCGCTGGCGGCGCTCTTCCTGGTGGTCAAGTATTTCGAGTACGAGCACAAGTTCGAGATCGGCATCTACCCGGGCGTCAACTTCGAGCTCAACGAGGGGACGCAGCGGGTCGGCGATCTGACGGGCGCCGTCCCCGGAACCCCACTCTTCGCGCCCCGCTCCGAAGAGGCCGCCGTCACGGGCGAGACGTCCGACGTCGAAGTCGTCGAGGCCGAGTCCGGCGCGATGGCGACCGCCGACGCCCCGGTCGTCGGCACGGACCAGGCGGCGCCGGCCGGCGACGACGACGCGGTCCCCGACAGCCCCGCTGCGACGGGCGCCGTTGACGGGGACGAGGGCGGCGAGCCGGCTACCCTGGGCCCTGAGGGCGAGACGGCGCTCCTGGACGAGGCCGTCGCCCCGGGAACCGGCCGCGCGGCGGCCGTCCACGACGAGGCGGGCGAGCTGGCGACGGCGGGCCTCGAGACCGAGCACGGCGACGACCACGGCGCTGACCATGGCCGCGAGGGTGAGATCTTCTCGAACCGTCGCGCCGGCATCTTCTTCGCCATCTACTACGTGATGACGGGGATCCATGCCATCCACATCGTCATCGGCATCATCGCGATCGGCTTCCTGGTGTTCTTCGCCAACCGCGGCGACTACTCGTCGGTGTGGTACACGCCCGTCGAGAACGTCGGCCTGTACTGGCACATCGTGGACATCATCTGGATTTTTGTTTTCCCCCTCATGTATCTGATCTAGGGCGGAGGACTGGGGAGAGCCGAGTGGCCCCCGAGTCCGTCGCCCGACGACCTGCGATCTTATGTCCACAGACATGCATCCCCCGGAGGGCCAGACGGCCGAAGGGCACACCGAGCACACGGGCCACGGTGGCCACCACGTGTTCGACGCGGCGACGCTCAAGAAGACGTTCGCCATCCTGGTCGGGCTGACGATCCTGACGGTCGTCCTCGCGCTCTGGGAGCGCGGGTTCGCCAACGTGTTCGGGCTCGAGTTCACGTTCCCGGCGCTCCCCGTCGGGCCGCTCTCGGTCCCCATCGCGCTCGGGATCGCCGGGACCAAGGTGTACTGGGTGGCGTCGCGGTTCATGGGGCTGAAGTACGAGGGCGGCACGAACACGCTCGTGTTCCTGGGGAGCACGGCCTTCCTGCTCGTCTTCTTCGGGTTCACCTACCTCGACTTCGCGTTCCGCGACACGTTCGAGGAGCTCTCGGCCGTGCCCACCGACGTCTTGGAGGAGGAAGCGATTCAGGCTCAGGAGATCGAGACCGAGTTCGCCGACGAGTTCCAGGCCGCTCCGCTCGTCAACCAACCGGACCCCGACCTGTTCGGGACGCCCGTCGAGGCCATCGACGCAGCCGTCACCACCCCCTCCGAGACCACGCCGTAGCCTGACATGCCACCGCTCGGGGCCCTCTTCGTCGCGTTCTTCGTCGTCGCCATCCCGGCGATCCTGCTGATGAGCGTCTGGGCGGGCGTCACGGCCTTTCGGATCCTGTTCCCCGACGACCCCCTCCCGCTCGACCCCGCGGCCCGGCGACGACGGCGAACCGCTCGCGGCGAGTCGGTGCCGGTCCGGCTCCGGGACATCATCGAGGACGAGCGCGCTCGGCAGTCGGTGGCCGGGGCCGAGCGGGTGGTGCTCCGGCCGGGCTCGCCGTCGCCCCGGACGCACCCGATGTTCGACGACCTCTGGCTCCGGAGGAACTAGGCTGGCGACCGCTGTGGGGGCGCCGCGCGGAGGACGTGAGGTGCCAGAGCGAGTATCCTCCCCGCACGACTTCTCCTCTCATGCGCGTCACCGATCACTACGCCGCCGCCGACGGCCCCCTGTTCTCGTACGAGATCATCCCGCCCCAGCGGGGGAGCTCGGTCGCCGACGTGCTCGGCGTGGTCGAGGCGCTCGCGCCCTACGCCCCGCCGTTCATCGACGTCACGAGCCACTCGGCGGAGGCGGTCTACGAGGAGATGCCGGACGGGACGGTCACGAAGCGGGTCAAGCGGAAGCGGCCAGGCACGTTGGGGCTCTGCGCGGCCATCCAGTACCGGTTCGGGATCGACGCGGTGCCCCACATCCTGTGCCAGGGGTTCACCCAGGAGGAGACCGAGGACGCGCTCATCGAGCTCAACTACCTCGGCATCCACAACGTGCTCGCCGTCCGCGGCGACGACACCGGCGTGGCCAAGCCGATCCGCCCAGGCCGCCACCAGAACGCCTACGCCCGTGACCTCGTCGCCCAAATCGGGGCCATGAACGAGGGCCGCTACCTCGCCGACCTCCTGGACGCGGCGCCGACCGACTTCTGCATCGGCGTCGGCGGGTACCCCGAGAAGCACGTCGACGCGCCCAACAAGACGTGGGACGTCCTCAACCTCAAGCGGAAGGTGGACGCCGGGGCCGACTACGTCGTGAGCCAGATGTTCTTCGACAACCGGCACTTCCTCGACTGGGTCGAGCGCTGCCGCGACGTCGGCATCGACGTGCCGATCGTGCCGGGGATCAAGATCCTGACGTCGAAGCGCCAGCTCCAGTCGCTGCCGCGCGCGTTCTACACCGAGATCCCGGAGTCGCTCGCGGCCGAGGTCGAGGAGGCCAAGGACGAGCACGTGGCCGACGTCGGCGTCGAGTGGGCCCGCCGCCAGGCCGAGGAGCTGATCGAGGCCGGCGTCCCCGGCATCCACTTCTACATCATGTCGACGGCCCGGCACGTCGTCCGCGTGGCCGAGCCGCTGCGGAAGATGGTCGGCTAGACCGCCGGGCGCGGTGGAGGGACCGCCCCAGCCGTGCTAGAGGTGGGGCCCGGCCAGCTCGCGGATCCGGTCGACCACCCCATCGTGGAGCTCTTGCTCGGTCCGGGGCGGCTCGCCGTGCCACTCGGCCGTCGCCGCCCGTGCCCGCGCCGCCAGCCGGACCGCGTCGTCGACGCCGTGGCGCTGGATCGAGAACGACGTCTGGTGGCGCTTGCCGTCGGCGTCGAGCCAGTAGGCGGTGACGTAGGGGACGCGCTGCGCCGAGAACTCGCGGACCTGGAAGCCGATGCCCGTCACGCCCGTCCGCGTGACGGCCCGCCGGTTCTTCTTGCGGGCGGCGGCCGTGTGCATCCGGCTCGCGTCCGACGCCTGGGCCGGCCCGAGCTCCCGAAGCCGCTCGTCGCGCCAGGCCCGTGCCACGTCGAGGGCGTCGTCCGCCCCGCCGTGGGCGCGGTCGCTGAAGAACTTGCCGTGCTTGACGCCCTCGCGCTGGAAGCGGACCAGCCAGCCGTGCATCTTGCCGGAGTCGACCCGGCTCATGTTGGTCCGATCGTCGGCCGGGTCGTCGGACGAGGGGGGGGAGGGCTGGGGAGGCATCGTCGGTCGGGGAAGGGCGTGTCGGGGGGGCTCACCAGATACGCCGCCCGGGCCGATCAGATGCCGGCGGCGGCAAGGGCGCGGTCTTCGAGCGCCCGCATCGCGTCGCGCTGAGCGTCCGTCGCGTCGTCGTGGCCGGCGAGGTGCAAGACGCCGTGGGCGACGTAGCGGAGCGCCTCGTGCGTCATCGTCACGCCGAACTCGGGCGCGCACTCGGCCGCCGTGTCCAGGTCGACGTAGACCTCGCCGTCGAGCACGCCGCCCGCCTGAGCCTCCTCGTCGAGCGCGAACGACACCACGTCGGTGGGGTAGTCGTGGCCGAGCCACGTGCGGTTGAGGTCGTGGACCGTCGCGCGGTCGGCCAGCACGATGCCGACGCTCCTCGCGACGACGCCCTCCGCTTCACACACCGCGTCGACGACGGCGCGGACGGCGGCCTCGTCCAGCCGGAGCGTGTCGTGGGCGTGGTGGACCTCGACGCCCTCGTCCGGCGTCACGCCTCCGACTCGGGTGTCCAGTCGCCCTCGAACAGCGGCTCGCTCATCGACAGCACGACGGCGGCCTGGGCCACCTCGGGCGCGACGCTCAGGAAGTCGGCCGAGAGCAGGCGCTCGGCGACGTTGGCGTAGAGCGAGCACGCCGCCTCGCGCTCGATCACGAGTCCGGCCACGCGCCCGCCGCCGCGCGCGAAGAAGATGACCTCGCCCAGCTCGTCCGACGTCACCAGCCCGGCGCAGTCGTGGAGCTCGAGGTGGGCCTCGGTGCCGTACACCTTGACGATGGCGCCGGCGTCGCCGCGCGTGACCTCGACGGCCAGGCGGCGCCCGCTGGCGGGGTCGGCGAGGGCGAGCCGGGTGAGCGTGCCGTCGCGCTCGGGCGCGACGCCCAGCACGGCGGCCGCGCGGTCGAGGTCGGCGTCGGGGAGGGGCGTGGGCATCGGGATGGGCGGGCAGGGATCAGAAAGGTAGCGACGGGCGACGCGCTCTGGGACCGCCAAGCCGCCCCTCCCAGGGCGATCGCAACCTCACCGAAACGAGTCGTCCTGAGCTTGTCGGAGGCATGCCCTGAGCGGAGCCGAAGGGGTCTCGACGCGCTGAGGGCGACCGCGGGCCGTCCTGGTCGGCGTCGGGGTCCTTCGCGGCCGCCGACGGCCTCCGCTCAGGAGGACTCCGTTGGAGAGAAAAGGAGCACGCGGTGGCCCCGGCTCTTACCGAGCGCCGCGCCCCGCCGAGCGATGGAGGGGCACAGCTCATCGTGTCCGCCCCCGCGACATCTGAGGGACCCAGTGATACCCAATCCGGGCGGCGTGTGTGGGTCTGGGGGTGTGGGAGGAGAGGGCATTCCGCCCCCACACCCCCACACTCCCCACCCCCTCCAGTCCCGAACAGCGACGGATCAGCCGGACGTGGTATGAGTCATGCCCCTACGGACAGATGGCCACGGACAGATGGCCGCGGGCGGACGGCCGCGGGCAGGTCGCGGCGCTACCCCTGCCCAACGGCCGAGTCGGGCACGGCGGGCGGCCTCATCATGGCCTCGGCCTCGCGGCGGATCTCGTCGGCCGACCGGCGGACCGACTCGTCGCCCAGGGCGTCCGCGATGCGGCCCATGAACGCCGACGCCGCGTCGTACTGACCGCCGAGCACGTAGGCCGACTGGATGTACTGGACGAACTGGAACGCCTGGTCCTGCGTCGCCTGCGTCCGCGCGGAGCCGAGCTGGCCGAGCGCGATGGTCTCGGCCTCGGCGAAGATGCGGAGCGAGGCCGTCGTGTCGCCGGCGGCCTGGTAGGCGTCGGCCAACGTCAGGAGCGATCCGAAGCTGGCAGGGATCGTCGCCGTCGGGACCTGCTCGCGGAGCCGGTCCAGCAGCGACTGGGCGTCGTCGCGGCGGCCGGCGTCGGCGAGCCGTCGGGCGATGGACCCGACGCGGATCCGGTAGCCGTCGGCCATGTTGCGGGCGTTCTCGTCGTGGTAGACGTCGGGGTCGGCCAGGCCGCCGAACTCGAACTTGCCGAGCCGGTCGAGGGCCACCTCGGGCACGACCACGCCGTCGCCGTCGCCGCCGGGCCGGTCGAGCGGGACCACGCGGCGGGCCAGCCCCTCGTTCTGGAAGTACGGCTGGAGCCCGAGCTCCGACGCCTGCGCCACGGTCCCCGCGAAGTAGACCGGCCGCTGCCACCCGCCCTCAGCGACGGCCCGCAGGATGTCGAGCACGGCCAGGTCGGCGGTGTACAGGACGCTCTGGCCGTTGCCGAACGGCTGGCCCCGCAGCGTCCACGTCATCCGGTCCGGGATCGTCGCCGGGTCGACGCGGCCGGCCACGCGGTCGTCGGCGAACGCCCGGGCGTCGACGGGCAGCGCGACCTCGGTGTCCTCGATCACGCGCGGCGCCAGCGCCCCGGTCGCCCGCTGGTCCGGCGGCCCACTGATGCCGTCGAGGTCGGCGTCGGTGATCGACATCGGCAGCGGCGCGCTCTCCCTACTGAACTGGTCGCGGAGCTGGCGGATGTACCACGGCGTGTTGAGCAGCGACAGGTTCACCACGCGGACGTCGCGGCGGAGCCCCTCGACCTCCTGGAGGTACCACAGCGGGAAGGTGTCGTTGTCGCCGTTCGTGAACAGGATGGCGTTGGGCGCCGTCGACTCGAGCAGGTTCCGGGCGAAGTCGGTCGCGATGCGGCGGCCCGAGCGGTCGTGGTCGGCGTAGTTCTCGACGGCCATCCACCCCGGCACGGCCGCGAACACCAGAGCGGCGACCGCCAACCCGGCCACGCGCCGGACGGCCGCACCTTTCCCCTCGAGCGCCTCCGACACCCACTCGACGAGTCCCGTCGCCCCGATCCCGATCCACAGCGAGAAGGCGAAGAACGAGGCCACGTACGAATAATCCCGCTCGCGCGGCTGGAGCGGCGTCTGGTTGAGGTACAAGATGATGCCGACGCCCGTGATCAGGAACAGCACGCCGACCGCGAGCGCCCGCCGCCAGTCGCGCTGGACGTGGACCGCCAGCCCGAGCAGCCCGAGCAGCAGCGGGAGCCAGAAGTAGCTGTTCTGGGGCCATCGCTCGGACGGCGTCGCCCCGGTCGGCGGCGCCTCCCCGAGCCCGCTGTACCACCCGGCGTCCTGGACGTCGGACGTCTTGCCCACGAACTGCCACATGAAGTAGCGCCCGTACATATGGCCCATCTGGTAACGCCAGAAAAAGTCCCAGTCCGAGTCGTACTGGGCGTAGATCTGGGTGTGCTGCGGGGCCGACGAGTGCCGGCGCGGGAACGTCTTCTCGTCGTTGACCTGGCCCGTCCGGTCGTTGAAGGAGGCGCCAGTGAGCAACGGCGTCGAGCCGTACTGCTCGCGCTTGAGGTAGCTCACGATGGCCTCGGCCGTCTCCGGGTCGTTCTCGTCGATCGGCGGGTCGGCGGCGGACCGGATGAAGATGAGCGCGTACGACGAGTACCCGATCATCACCGTCGTCACGACGAGCGCGATCAGGTTCAGGATGGGCTTGCCGTTCTTCTGCGTCCACCACACGGCGCCGACCAGGAGCGCGATCACGGCGATCACGAACAGCGTCGGCGCCCCGCTCGCGCCCGCCAGCGTCGGCAGGATCTGGACGATGCCGGGGTAGATCATTCCGAACGCGACGAGCGAGATCACGGCCGTGATCGCGAGCCCCTTCGCGCGGTCGGCCGTCGACCACTCGTCGCGGTCGACCTTCTGGAAGAACACGACGAGCGCCAGGAAGAACAGCGTCAGCACGTTGAGCAGGTGGACGCCGATGGCCAGCCCGAACAGGTAGGCGATGGCGACGAGGTAGCGGTCGGCGTGGAGCCCGAACGGGTGCTCGCCGCGTGCCTTCAGCGCCGCCTCCTCCAGGCGCGTCGCGTCGCGCCAGACCAAGGCGAGCCACACGACGAGCGCCGTGAACAGCATCGACATGGCGTAGACCTCGGCCTCGACGGCGTTGAACCAGAACGAGTCCGTGACCGCGAACGTCAACGCGCCGATGACCCCGCCCACGTTCGCCCCGATCCGCTGGACCGGCGACCACGTGCTCGGGTGGCCAGTCCAGATGCGAACGAGGCGGACGATCACCAGGTGCGTCAGGAGCACCGTCAGCGCGCTGCACAGGACCGACACGAGGTTGACGGCGAACGCGATCGGCTCCGGGCTCAGGCCCGAGAACAGCGGCGCGCCCATCGCGAACAGCCGCCCGACCAGCATGTAGAACGGGGCCCCGGGCGGGTGGCTCACCTCGAGCCCGTTCGAGATGGCGATAAACTCGCCCGAGTCCCAGAACGACGTCGTCTCGGCCATCGTGGCGAGGTAGACGGCGAGGGCGTAGACGAAGACCGCGGCGGCGACGAGGCGGTCGATCAGTTTGCCGGTCATGCAGGGGGGCCGAGCGGGAGCGGGGGAGCGAGCGCCGAAGATAGCCCGGGCCGCGCTGGGCCTCGGGGCGGGGCAACGGCCGTCGGTGGCCCGTTCGCGCGCGGGCACTCCCACGAGGCGCCCGGCGTTCGGAACTCATGCGCGTCGCTCTCGCCCTCGTCCTGCTGACGTCCGCCGCGGGCGCCGTCTGGTTCTGGGCCGGCCGGGCCCACCGCCCCGACTCGGCCGCCTGGCGCGCCGTCGACCGCGACCTCGACGCCCGGTTCTCCGACGTCCCCGCCACGACGACGGCCGCCCTCGCCGCCCGGCTCGGCACCCCGGACGCGCCGCTCCTCTTGGACGCCCGCGCGCCGGCGGAGGTCGCCGTGAGCCGCTTGCGCGGCGCCCGCCGCGTCGACCCCGACGCCGACTCCGCCGCCCTCGCCGACGCGCTCGCGGACGTCGACCGCCAGCGCGAGATCGTCGTGTACTGCTCGGTCGGCGCCCGGTCGGCGGGCGTGGCCCGTCGGCTGCGCGAGGTCGGGTTCGCGCACGTCGAGAACCTCCGGGGCTCGATCTTCCAGTGGGCCAACGAGGGCCGCCCGTTGGTGCGCGACGGCCGACCGGTCGCGGAGGTCCACCCGTACAACGCGGCCTGGGGCCGACTGCTGGACCCGGACCTCCGGGCGAAGACGCCGTAGCCGCACGCGCCGCAGGGACACGACTCACCATGTCCGCTCTAGGAGGGGCGTCCTCGCTCCCTCTCGCCCCGTCGCCATGGACGCCCCTCGCTTTCCCCGCCTCAAGGTCTGCTGCGTCGGGTCCGTGGCCGAGGCCCGGCTCGCCGTCCGCCTCGGCGCCGACGCCGTCGGCTTGGTCGGGGCGATGCCGAGCGGGCCCGGCGTACTCTCAGACGACCTCGTCGCCGAGATCGCCCGGTCCGTCCCGCCGCCCGTGACGACGGTCCTGCTCACGAGCGCGACCGACGTCGACACCATCGCCCGCCAGGCCGACGCCGCCGGCGTGTCGGCCGTCCAGATCGTCGACCGCGTGGGGCCGGCCGTGTGGGCGCGGCTGCGCGTCGAGCTGCCGGGGCGGTCGCTGTGGCAGGTCGTCCACGTGACCGGGCCCGAGGCGCTGGCCGAGGCCGAGCGCGTCGCCCGCCACGTCGACGTCGTCTTGCTCGACTCGGGCGACCCCGACGCGCCCGTGCCGACGCTGGGCGGCACGGGCCGCGTCCACGACTGGCGCGTCAGCCGGGCCATCCGCGAGCGCCTCGACGTCCCCGTGTTCCTGGCCGGCGGCCTCCGGCCGGGCAACGTGGCTCGAGCCGTCGCCGCGGTGGGCCCGTTCGGGCTCGACGTGTGCAGCGGCGTCCGCGTCGACGGGGCGCTGGGGGAGAGCACGCTGGCGGCCTTCGTGGCGGCAGCCGGCGTACGGCGGTCGGCGTAGCGTGAGAGCGGGGAGGAGACCGCGGCTCGGTGCCGTCCGGGCGGACACGGCGCGCCGTGTTCCTACGAGCACCGATCGGAGGGCGTCTCCACCTCGTGCGTGCTACCAGCTGTTCCGCGCCCCAGTGACGGCCTGCGCCAGCTGCCCGCGCGTGACCTCGCCGTAGTTGAACGCGGTCGCCAGCAGGCCGCCGCGGTTGAACACCCAGGTCGTCGGGATCCACGAGACGGGCAGGCCCACGAGCGTCAGGCGGCGGTCTGCCGGCTCGGGCTTCGGACCGTCGACCACGACTTCCTCGACGCCTAGGACGCCGGTGGCCTCCAGCACGTTCGCCCCGCTCGCCCCGTCGTTCCAGACCGTCACGAACGTGACCGAGTCGGCCCCGAGCGCGTCGACGGCGGCCCACACCGGGGCGTGCTCGTTCAGCGAGTTGTCGCACCACGGCGCCCACACGTGGACGACGTGGACGCCGGCGGCGGAGACGGTCTCGCGCAGCGTAGCGTCGACGGAGGCGAGATCACTCATGGGTCCAGTCGCTGTGGGCGTCGGCGATGGCGGCCGTCAGCATGTCGTTCGAGACCTCGCCGTAGTTGAAGGCGTACGCCAGCTTGCCCTCGCGGTTGAACACCCACGTCGTCGGGGTCCAGGTCAGAGGCAGCCCGAGGAACGTCTGGCGGCGGAGCTCGCGGTCGGCCGACGGCCCACGGTCGGGCTGGCCGTAGACGGCCACCTGACCCGACGGCTCGATGCCGTGGCGCGCCAGCCGGTCGGCCCCGTCGCGGCCGTCGGTCCAGATGGTGACGAACGAGAACGAGACGTCGGGGTGCGCCTCGACGACCCGGTGGAGCCCGCCCTCGAGCTCGGCCTTCGAGTTGCCGCACCACGGCGCCCAGAGGTGGACCACGTGGACGCCGGGCCGGGAGATCGTGCCGGCCACGGCGAGCTCCGCCGCCGTCCGGCCGTCGGCCGTCGTGTCGGTCACGGCCTCGACGAGCGTGACCGGCGGGATCGGGACCACGGTCGGGACCTCGACCTGGGCGTGGGCGCCAGCAGCGAGAAGGGCGAGGGCAACGAGGCGCATGAGGGCGAAAGGAAAGGGAAGAGGGGCAAAGCTAGGCCGAGCCATCAACGGCCTCACGAGCGGCGGCGTGCCCTCACCCCCCGCCGACGACGACGACGATCTCGCCGCGGACCTTCGCCTGCGCGCCGTAGTGCGCCGCCAGCTCCGCCAGCGTCCCCCGGCGGACCTCCTCGTGGAGCTTCGTCAGCTCGCGCCCGACGGCGGCGGGCCGGTCGTCGCCCAGGTGCTCGCCGAGCTGGCCGAGCAGCTTGACCAGCCGGTGCGGGCTCTCGTAGAGGACGACGGTCCGTGCCTCGCCTTCGAGCGCCTTGAGCCGCGTCTGGCGTCCCTTCTTGTGGGGCAAGAACCCCTCGAACACGAACCGGTCCGTCGGCAGGCCGCTGGCGACCAGGGCCGGGACGAACGCCGTCGCTCCGGGCAGGGCCTCGACGCGGACGCCGGCCTGGGCGGCGGCGCGGACCAGCAGGAAGCCGGGGTCCGAGATCCCGGGCGTCCCGGCGTCCGAGATGAGGGCGACCGTCTCGCCGGCCTCCATCCGCCCGACGAGCTGGGCCACCCGGCCGTGCTCGTTGTGGATGTGGAAGCTCAGCCGCGGCGTCTCGATGCCGTAGTGGGCGAACAGCTTCCCCGACGTCCGCGTGTCCTCGCAGGCCACGACGTCGGCCTCGTTCAGCACGCGGAGCGCGCGGAACGTGAGGTCCTCCAGGTTGCCGACGGGGGTGGGGACGAGGACGAGCACTTCGGGGAGGGGGATTCGGCCGGACCAGTCCGAGAGGTTAACCCACGCGGCCGGCCGGACGACGCTCCCGTCGGCTCAGCGCGACGCGGACACGCGGTCGGCGACGGTGGCCGCGAGGACGGAGACCGGGATGAGGATCGGGACCGGGTCGTCCGTCGCCACGCCGTAGAGCCCGAGTGCCGCCTGGGCCACGCCCGCGCTCACGAGCGTCCACACGATCGACCCCGTTCCTCCACCCCCGAGGTGGGCGCCGAGGCCCGCGCCGACCGTGCTCCCTAGAACCCAGCCGATCCACATGCCGTCGGGGAAGCAGACGTCGCCGCACCCCGCGGCGTCCAGCTGGAACCCGACCGCCCCGCCGACGAGGCCGAGCGTGACGTAGCCGCCGGCAGTGCCGAGGAACGTGCGGACGGCTCGCCAGCGCCGAGCGTCGAGCGACTCGGTGGAGTCGGCCACCGGAGGCTGGGGGGCGGTCTCGAGGATGGAGGGCGCCCCGAAAAGGGCTCGGTCTCCGTCCTGCGCAGCGAGGGGCGACACGAGGACGACGAAGAGGGCGGCGGAGCGGAGCATCGTAGGGACGGAAGGGTCTTCCATCCTCGTGGAAGATGGAGGGCGCCGCCTGATGCAGGCTCACCATACCCGCTCCTACCGAGTCCGGTAGCTTCGTCCCGGCCTGGAGCTGGAAGGGTAGGGCGCCCGTATGGCAGGGGGCACCCCCTCCTCCCGCACCCCCACGCTCCTCCCCGATTCGGTATCAGCCCCGCCGCTTGAACCGGCCCGCGAGCGCGCGGACGGGGTCGCGCCACGCCGGGTCTCGGGTCTCGCGGACGACGAGGTACGTCCCGAGCGCCCCGATGATCGCGTTCGCCGCCCACATCCCGACCTCCGGCGGCAGCATCTCGCGGTCGGCCAGCTTCTCGCCGCCGACGAGCGAGATCCAGTAGAACAGGAACACGAACACGGCCAGCGCGGCCACCAGGCCGACGCCCGCGCGCGGGACGGCCAGCCCCAGCGGCACGCCGATCAGGACGAACACCAGGCACGCCAGCGCGATCGAGTTCTTTTTGTAGATCTCGACGCGGAAGCGGTCGGCCCGCTGGCGGTCGTAGGCCCGCGCCGAGACGGCCGCCTCGGCCTCGCCGCGGACCGACCGGGCCCGCTGGAGGGCGACGTCGTAGACGGACTCGCGGGCGGGGTCGGCGAGCCCATCGAGCGTCGGGCGGGCCGTCCCGATTTGGGCCTCAGCCGCCGTCGCCACCGTGTCGACGGAGAACCTGCCGGCGTAGGTCTCGATGGGCGTCTCGCCCCAGCGGTCGAGCGCGGCGCGGACCGAGTCGGCGTGGCCGGCACCGAGCCGGTCGAGCGAGTCGACGACGGCCAGCATCTCGGACGTCCGCATGGAGCGGTCGGTACGGCTGCCGCCGTCGTCGGCGTCGCGGCGCTCGAAGCCGCTCAGGCCCGAGAGGTCGAACGCCATCCGGTGGCGGTCGAACGTGAGCCGCTCGTAGCGGTCGGCGCCGGTGTCGGGCGAGCGGCGGTCGATGGCGCCGTCCTCCAGGAGCATCGTCAGCCGCTGGCCGCCGTACTGAGTCTGGAGCCGGGCGCGCGCCGCCGTCAGCGTGGCCGTGTCGCCGCCGGTCCCGCCCTCGAACACGGTCACGCCGAGGAGCAGGCCCGCCGAGTCGGGGGGGATGGCGTCGGCGCGGATGGCGTAGCCGTTGACGTCGGTGTAGAACTCGCCGGGCGTGAGCGCGAACCCGGGCCGGCTCACGCGGATGTCGCGCCAGAGCCCGTTGAGCCGGTAGTTGGCCTCGGGCAGCATCTCGTTGTTGAAGTACGTCATCCCCGCCGTCAGCGCCAGCCCGACCACCAGCGCCGGCCACGCCAGCCGCGTCAGCGACACGCCGGCGCTCTTGGCCACGAGGTAGCCGCGGCTCTCGGCCAGCCGACCGAACGACGCCAGCAGCGCGATGAGCCACGCCATCGGGACGGCCAGCGTCAGCATGTAGGCCAGGCTGTACGCGACCAGCTCGGCGACGGCGACGGCCGGGAGCCCCCGCCCGACCAGGTCGGGGAGGTAGTTGATCAGGAACTGCATCAGGAGCAGGAACAGCAGCGTCAGCAGCGCCGCCGCGAACGGCAGCGGCAGGCCCGTCAGGATCTGGCGGTGGAGGCGCTTCAGCATAGGGGAAAGGTCGCTGGCGCTCGCGGGAACGGGGAACGGGCAGAACGTCGCGCTCGGCACCGGTAGTTCGACGGGCCGTCGCCTTCCGCTCCGGCGCGGGTTTGAGACGGGGCCGCTTCGCACTCTCCGCGCTACAGCGGCAGCCGCTTGAACAGCCGCTCCGGCACCGCGCGGACGCCGGCCATCACCGGCCGCCACCAGCCCGGCGCGTAGACGACGTCGGCCCGGCGCCGGATGGCCCGGTCGATGATCTGGGCGACGCGGTCGGGGTCGGCAAAGAGCGCGTTCTTAGAGATGCCCGCCGTCATCGGCGTGTCGACGAACCCGGGCTTGACGGTGACCACGGCCACGCCCTTGTCCGCGAGCCGTCCGCGCAGGCCACCGGCGAACAGGGCGACGGCGCCCTTGGCCGCGCCGTAGACGGAGTTCGACGCCCGCCCGCGGTCGCCGGCGACCGACGAGAGCACCGCGATCACGCCGTCGCCCTGGGCCTCGAACCGGCTCGCGAGGAGCGTCAGGACCGAGATCACGCTGGTCGCGTTGAGCCGGAAGGCCCGCACGGCGGCGTCGGCGTCGGTGGCCACCGCGTCGGCGTCGGGGAGCGTTCCGTAGGCGACGAGGGCCACGTCGAGCCCGCCGAGCGCGTCCCACGCCTCGTCCACGACCGCGTCGTGGCGGCCGAAGTCGTCGGCGTCGAAGGCCACCTCGACCACCTCGGCCGCGCCGAGCGCCCGGAGGTCGGCGGCGTTGGCCGCGAGCTTGGCCGGGTCGCGGGCCGCCAGCGCCAGCCGTCCGCCCCGCCGGGCGACGCGCCGGGCGACCGCGTGGGCGATGGCGCTCGTGGCGCCCAAGATCAGGATGCGCTCGGACATGAGGCGGGCGGAGGGCGCGCCGCGTCAGCCGGTGACGCGGCGCCAGAAGGTGGACGAGAAGGCGGGGTCGGCGTGGGCCGCGAACGCCTCCCACTGGGGAAAGAACGCCCGGAAGCTGGCCGGCGTCATGCACGCGTCCTTCGCCGGGTACACGGCGCCGCCCGCCGAGCGGACGACCTCGTCGCACGACCGGAGCAGGCGGACCGTCCGCTCGCCCCGGTTGGCCACGTCGAGCGCCAGCGTGACGCCGGGGCGCGGGAACGACATGAGCCCGGGCGAGGGCACGTCGCCGAACGTCTTGAGCACGGCCAGGAACGACCCGGCCTGGGCGGCGGCCAGCCGCCCCAGCACGTCGCGGACCGCGCCGCCCGCGTCGGCCGTCGGCACGACGAACTGGTACTGGTAGAACCCGCGGCGCCCGTAGCCCCGGTTCCACCGGCCGACGGCGTCAAGCGGGTAGAAGAACGGCCCGAGCCCGACGCGTGACCGCGACACGTCGCCCCGCTGCTTGCGGACGTAGGCCGCGTTGAACGCGCGGACGGCGAGTGGCGACAGGGCCCACTCGGGCGCGTCGAACGGGAGCGACAGCCGGGGCCGACGCGTCGCGCGGGGGCCGGGCAAGTCGGCCTCCGGTGCGTGGGCGCCCTCCATCAGCAGGCCACGCCCTTCCGGCCGGAGCGCGTCGAGCCACGCGACGACGTAGGGGCTCCGGGCGTTCGCCGTCTCGGAGAGCGCGAGGAACTCGTCGAGCGACCGGAAGCGCGTCGTCGTCTGGTCGATCCGGTCGCTGGCGACGCGCAGCAGGCGGAGCTCGACCCAGGTGATGAGGCCGGTCAGCCCGAGCCCGGCGACGGTGGCCGCGAACAGCGGGTTGCCGGGCACCAGCTCCAGCGCCTCGCCGGACGACCGCACGAGCCCGAGCCGGGTCACGAACCGCCCGATCGTCCCTGCCTCGTGGTGGTTCTTGCCGTGCACGTCGTTGGCGACGGCGCCGCCGAGTGTGACGAACCGGGTACCGGGCGTGACGGGCAGGAACCACCCGTGGGGGAGCGTGAGCGCCAGCACGTCGGCCAGCGTCACGCCGGCCTCGGCGCGGAGCACGCCCGCCTCGCGGTCGAACGCGACGATCCGGTCGAGCCCGGCCGTGTCGAGCAGGCCGCCGCCGCCGTTGAGGCAGACGTCGCCGTACGAGCGGCCCCGGCCGTAGGCCAGCACGGGCCCGCGCGCGGCGGCCTGGGCCAGCCGCGCGGGCGCCTCGCTCCGCCAGCTCAGGCGGTCCACCCGGACCGGCGGCGCGACGGGCACCCGCCCCCAGCTCTCGTAGCCTTGAATGCTCATCGGCGCGTGGGGTCGGTCGGCGAGGTGTCGACGCTCTCGCGTCGCCGCGCTGGTGGTCGGTCACGGAAAGTGTGACGGGTTGGCGGGTAGCGGTCCAGATGCGTGATCCGCGATGCGTGCTCTCGCCGGGAAAGATCACGCACCCTCGATCTGGAACCTCCCAGACGGTGACGCGGCGCTAGTGGCCGATGGGCGAGCCGGGCGGCGTCCGCGGTGGCTCGGGGCGCGCGTCGGGGTCGTCGTCGCGGTCGAGGAACCGGCCGATCTCGCGGGCCAGCCACGCGCCGTGGGCGCCGTCGAGGCGGGGCACCAAGCTGGCGAGGTGGGCCTCGGCGCGAGCCCGGGCGGCCGGCGCGGCGTCGGCGTCGCGGGCGAGCGCGATCACCGACGTGACGTAGGCGGTCGTCGCGGCATGTGCTACCTCGGCGTGGTAGGGCGTCGGCGTGCCGGCGCCGAGGACGGCGTCGGAGGCGCGCGCCAGCAGCTCGTCCAGTCCCGGCAGCGACGGGTCGAGCGCGTGCTGGACGACCAACCGCGAGGCCCGCGCCGGGTCGAACAGGTAGCCGAACGTGAGGGCAGCGGCCGTCTCGGCCGGGGCGATGGGGTCGAACGTCACGCCGGTCCGCCCGGCGAACAGCTCGCGCGTCGCGTCGTAGCCCGGCGGACGCGGCGGGATCGCCCGGGCGGCCTCGGGGAGCGCCAGCGCCTCGGGCGTGACGGTCGCCAGCAGCGCGTCGAGGGCCGCCCGCTGCGTCGGCCCGTCGACCGGGGCGGGCGCGTCCGTCCCGTCGCCGCGCGTCCCGTAGTCGTAGGCCACGCCGGCGACCAGGTGCGCGGTCGCGTCCACCTGATACCGGTGGCGGAGGTAGAGCGGGACGAGCACCTCCTCGAGCGTCGCCAGCGGGCGCCCCTCACGGATGACGGTCTCCGAGAACCGGTCGAGCGCGGCGCGGCGGACGGCCATCTCCTCGGTCAGCGACGCGACGGCGTCGGCGCCGTTGTCCCAGAGCGCGCCCGTCGGCGAGGCCGCGCCGGTCGGTCGGGCGTCGGCGTCGGTGACGTAGCGGAGGCCGCGGTCGCGGTTCTCCGCCAGGACCGCCTGCGCCGTCGCCTCGGACGGCGCGTAGCCGTAGCGGACCGCCTGGACGTCCCACTCGCCCACACCGACGGCGTAGGCGTCCGACACGTCGACCCGGTCGCCGTCGGCCAGCGTCGCAAGGGGTGCCGGGTAGTCCATCACGGTCGTCCGCCCCTGCGTCGAGCCGGCGAAGTTGTGGGCCAGCCCGATCGTGTGGCCGACCTCGTGGGCCGAGAGCTGGCGCAACCGGGCCAGCGCCAGCGCCAGCATCGGGTCGGCGTCGGGCGCGAACCCGGCCGCGTCCGCCCCGGCGTAGGGCGCGAGCAGGCCCTCGGCGATGAGGTAGTCCTGGCGGACGCGGAGCGAGCCCAGCGACACGTGGCCCTTCAGGATCTCGCCCGTCCGCGGGTCGATGACGCTGGCGCCGTAGCTCCACCCGCGTGTGGCCCGGTGGACCCACTGGATCACGTTGAATCGCACGTCCAGCGGGTCGGCGTCGTCGGGCATCACCTCGACGCGGTAGGCATTGCGGAAGCCGGCGGCCTCGAACGCATCCGCCCACCACCGGGCGCCGTCGAGCAGCGCGCTGCGGACGGGCTCAGGCGTGCCGGGGTCGAGGTAGTAGACGATGGGCTCGGCCGGCTCGCACAGGCCGTCGGCATCGGGCGGGCCGGCGCACGCCAGCCGGTGCCGCGTGATCACCCTCTGGGTCACGTCCTGGCCGATCGGCACGGCGTAGTCGGCGTAGTCGTAGGCGAAGTAGCCGCTCGCGGGGTGGAACGCGCGCGGCGTGTACCCGGCGTCGGGGAGCTGGACAAACGACTGGCGGACGCGGACCGTCGGCGCGCTCGGGTCGGCGGCGACGTCGCGGACGAACCGGCCGGGCTGCGTGCCCGCGAACGTGAGCCGTGCCTCGAGCTCGGTGTTCTGGGGGAACGCCTGGAGGCCGTCCGGGACCGGCGCGCTGCGCGACTTGTCGAGCGAGAACGCCCCCTGGCCCGTCTGGCGGAGCCGCTCGGCGACCCCGTGGGCGTCCCTCACCACGAAGTCGGTCGCGTCGACGAGCACGCGATCGCCCGTCGCCGCGGCCACGTCGAAGCCCCAGACGACCGACGGGGCGAAGGCGTCGGCGACGGCGGTCCGCTCGGCCGCGTTGTCGGTGCCGGCCCGGAAGCGGAGGTTGGGCTGGACGAGGAGCACGCGCCGCCCGACGCGCTCGAATCGGACGACCCGCTCGCCGCCGAGCTGGCCGCGGTCGAGCCCGACGTCGTTCGACCCGAGCCCGGCCGCCAGCGCGACGGTGTAGAGGAGGTCCGTGTCGAGCGGGGCGTCGAGCCAGACGGTGCCGGCGTCGGCGTCCCACCAGACGGGCACGAACCCGTCACGGCCGTCGAGCCCGGCCGTCTTGGCAGCGATGGCCGGCAGCGCGTTCGGCCCCTGGACCGAGAGGTCGGGCGCGGGCGGCGCCGTCGCGGCGCACCCGGCGAGGAGACAGGCGACGGCGACGACGAGCAAGCGGGGCATGGGCGTGGGGCGGGCGGGCTGCCAATCTAGGCGGGCGGGCCGACGCCGAGCACGGCCGGCAACCGCTGGCGCAGGAGCCGGACGAGCGCCGGGTCCATCCGCACGTAGTCGTCCGGGATGCCGAGGACTACGACGCGGGTGCCCGCTAGCCGGTCGCCGAGGTCCCGCGCCAGCCGTCGGCGGTGCCGAGCCTCGAAGGCGACGACCACGTCCGCCCACTCGACCAGGTCCGCAGAGACTCGGGTCTCCGCGTCGGGCGCCGTCCCGGCGGAGACGGCGTCGATCCCGGGCCACCCGGCCACGACCGCCTCGGCGGTCGGGCTGCGGAGCCGGTTGCGCGAGCACACGAACAGGACGCGGAGCGGTCGGCTCACTCGGTGTAGGTCCGGATCCAGTCCACTTCGAGCCGGAACGGGCCGTCGATCCCGTCGGCGATGTAGATCCCCAGCGTCCGGACGGCCGAGCGGTCGAGCGGGTCGACGTCCACGGGCTCGCCGTGGGCCGTCGTCTCGAGCGCCGAGAACGGGACGCGGACGGTCGCCCACTCCGCCGTGGTCGGGAACGCCGACTGGCGGTTCACCTCGCGCCCGCGGTGCGTCGTCCCGTCGTCGACGTCGAGCTCGAACGTCCGCCCGCCGCCGCGGACGCGGAGCTCGATCCCGTCGGCGTCCGAGAGGTCGGCCTCGCGCTCGGCCCGGATCGAGGTGAACCCGCCGCCCTGGGTGACGACCTCGCCCGTGAACACGAGTGTGCCGCCGTCGACCTCGACGAAGCCCTGGGAGCGCCCGCCCATCACGCCGTCGTTCTCGACGGCCCATCCGGCGTTGGTGTCAAAGTCGAACAGCGTCATGGTGGAGTCGGGGGCGGGGGCGGCCGAACGAGGCAGAGCGTCGGGCGCGGGGGTCGTGTCGGCACAGCCGGCGCCGAGGAGCGCCAGCAGGAAGAGGGATCGCATGGCGGAGAAACGGGGCCGGCGCGGTCGGGGTCCTCAGGACGCCCCCGGTTTTCGAGCGGCGTTCGCGCCCGCCCGTCCGCGCCGCGCCGATCTTGGCCCGCTCCCCTCCGCCCGCGCCGGGCCCCCGCATGGCCGACCTCGACACGATCGTCTCCCTCTCGAAGCGCCGCGGCTTCCTGTTCCCGTCGTCCGAGATCTACGGCGGGCTCGGCGCCGTCTACGACTACGGCCCGCTCGGCGTCGAGCTCAAGCGGAACGTCCGCGAGCGGTGGTGGAACGCGATGGTCCGCGACCACGACAACGTCGTCGGGCTCGACGCGGCCATCCTGATGCACCCGACCGTCTGGAAGGCGTCCGGCCACGTCGACGCTTTTACGGACCCGCTCATCGACGACCGCGCGAGTGGCCGCCGCTACCGGGCCGACCAACTCGTCGAGGGGGCCATCGAGAAGCTGGAGAAGAAGGGGCGGACCGACAACGCCGACGCGCTCCGCGAGCGGTTCGTGGCCGCCCTCAACGCCGACGACGCGGCGGCGGCGCTGGGCCAGATCATCCAGGACGAAGAGATCAAGGCGCCCGACTCGGGCGCGTTCGACTGGACCGACGTCCGCCAGTTCAACCTGATGTTCGAGACGGCGACGGGCGCGCTCGCCGAGGAGGCGTCCAAGCTGTACCTCCGCCCCGAAACGGCCCAGGGCATCTTCGTCCACTTCAAGGACGTCGCCGAGACGGCCCGCCAGCAGGTGCCCTTCGGCATCGCCCAGATCGGCAAGGCGTTCCGGAATGAGATCGTCGCGCGCCAGTTCATCTTCCGGATGCGCGAGTTCGAGCAGATGGAGATGCAGTACTTCGTCAAGCCCGGCGACCAGCTCGACGCCTACGCCGAGTGGGCCGACAAGCGGATGGCGTGGCACGTCGCGAACGGGATCCGCCCCGAGAAGCTGCGCTGGCACGACCACGAGAAGCTGGCCCACTACGCCGACGCGGCCAAGGACGTCCAGTACGAGTTCTCGTTCGGCTGGAACGAGATCGAGGGGATCCACAGCCGGACCGACTTCGACCTGAGCCGCCACCAGGAGTTCAGCGGCAAAAAGCTCGAGTACTTCGACCCCCAGACCCAGGAGCGCTACGTCCCGTTCGTCGTCGAGACGTCGGTCGGGCTGGACCGGACGATCCTGATGGTGTTGTCGGACGCCTACCGCGACGAGGAGGTGACGTCGGGCGACAAGACGGAGACGCGGACGGTCCTCAAGTTCCACCCGGCGCTGGCGCCGTTCACGGCCGCCGTGTTCCCGCTCGTCAAGAAGGACGGGATGCCCGAGGCCGCCCACGCCGTCGAGGCCGACTTGCGTCGGCAGTTCAACGTGACCTACGACGAGAAGGGCGCCGTCGGCCGCCGGTACCGCCGCCAGGACGAGATCGGGACCCCGTTCTGCATCACGATCGACGGCGACACGATCTCGGACGGGACGGTGACGGTCCGCGACCGCGACTCGATGGAGCAGGACACGATCCCGGCTGAGAACGTCCGCCGCTACCTCGAGGACAAGATCGAGGCCTGGACGCCGGCCGCGTGACCGGTCACGCGGCGCCGAGGTCGACCGCCTCGACGATGCGCCGGGCCCACTCGGCGTAGACGCGTGGGCCGGGGTGGAACCCGTCGGCCGCCATGACCTCGGCGACGGTCACCGTGCCCTCGCGGAGCGGGCCGTCGTCGCCAGCGCCCGTCGGCACGTAGGCGACGACGGGCTCGGCGTCGGCCCACGCCCGGAGCGCGCCGTCGTAGCGGTCCCGCTGGCGGCCGATCACCCACCGCATGGGCTGGGGAAGCGCGGGGAAACTGCCGACGGGCGGGAGCCCGGAGACGACGACCTGGCTCGCCTCGAACCGGTCGCGGAGGTCGGCGACGAGCGCGCGGTAGCCGTCGAGCCAGCCGGGCAGCGGGGCCCCGGCGATCAGGTCGTTGAGCCCGACCGACACGACGGCGAGGTCGACCGGCCGGGGCACCTGCTTCGCGACGAAGGCAGCTGTCTTGGGGATCGTCGAGCCGAACCGGGCGAAGTGCGTCCACGTGACCGTCCGCGACTCTGCGAGTCGGTCGACAAGCTGGCCGAGCAGCGCGTCCTGCTGCCGCTCGACGCCGTAGCCCGCGGCCGACGAGTCGCCAGCGACGAGGAGGTGAAGCGAGGGGCCGTCTCCGCGCGGGCCGCGGGGGAGGGCGGTCGGGGTGGCCAGTCGAGGCATCCGAGCGAACATCCGCCGGCCCTGGATCAGGAGGACGGGCGCGAGGAGCGTGCGGAGCGGGTCGGGCATGGACGGCGGGGGCTGCCCGAAGGTCGCTCAGTCCGTCGCCGGCGGGAGGACGTAGTCGGCGGGCAGGAGGTCGGCGAGCCGCTCGAAGGCGAGGTAGCCGCGTGTCAGGACGCCGAGCGGGTCGGCGAGGGACCCCTGGGCGTCGAAGACGAGGGGGCCGCCGCGGAGCTCCAGCGTCGACACCTGCTCGTCGGCGGGGCGCGTGCGGGTGCCGGTGAACCAGGCCGAGCGAACGAACCCGGGGTCCTCGGGCTCGTCGTAGTGGACCTCGAGGCGGCCTCGGAAGGCGAGCCGGACGGTCCCGTCGCGGTCGCGCTCAAGCAAACGACGCGCGGCGACGGGGCGGGCGCGGGGTGAGGGGCCGGAGAACGTCTCGTTGGTGTAGGCGTCCCCGGGCGTCTCCGCGATCAGGAGCCGGAAGCCCTCGTCCTCGGCCGTGCCGGCGTGGAGCGCGCGCAGGAGATGCCGCAGCGAGCCCCGGTAGGCCCGGGCGCGGGCCGCTGCCCACCGCGCCGCCTCGGCGGGCGAGGCGGAGTCGAGCGGCTCGAACCGCTCCGTCCCCTCGTAGCGCACCTGGGCGTCAGTGCGGACGAACGCGTCGAGGTCGTACGTCAGACGGTAGCCCAGCGCGCGGTTCTCGAGCACGAGCGGCTTGGCCGCCGCCGCCTGGAGCACGCCCACGCGCTCGTTGAACTCCAGGACCTCCGGGTTGACGATCCAGACCGAGTCGGCCAGCGTGGACTCGCCGGCGAGCGCGCTCTCGAACCGCTCGCGTTGGCCTCGCCACCGTGTGTCGCGCGGGGCCTCGACGCGCACGAACCCCAACGTCCGCCGCGACCGGTACAGCAACAGGTCGGTCCGGACCGTCTCCCCCGGATCGACGGTGATCTCCTGGACCGTCGGGCGGTAGCCCGCGCCGGAGGCGACCAGCCGGTAGGTCCCGGGCTCGACGGCCGGGATGCGGTAGGCGCCTTCGATGTCGGTCGCGTCGCCGCGCGACGTGCCGGAGAGGTAAACGCTGAGGCCGACCGCCGGGTCGCCGTCCTCGTCGCGGACCGTCCCTTCGAGGGTCGCCGGTTGCGCGGCGACGGCGGGAAGAAAGGCGGCGAGCAGGACGAGGCGTGAGAACAGCGCGGTCATGTCGAGTCTGGTGGGTGGACGGGAGGCCAAGCGGTGGCGAGGAGCCGAGGTCAGCGTGGCGGCGGTCGGTAGTCCTCGGGGACGCGGTCGGCCAGGCGCTCGAACGCCTGGTGGCCGGAGGCCGAGATCGAGAACGGGTCTTCGGGCGTCCCCTGCGGGTCGACGCGGGCGCGGCCTCGGGCGACGGTGAGCGACGACCGCTGGACGGAGCCCGGCCGGCGACGGGGCTCGCGGACCCATTCGGACCGGAGGTAGGCCGGCTCCTCGGGCTCGCCGGCGTACGTCACGTCGAGCCGGCCCCGCACGCGGAGCGTCCCCCACCCGTCGTCGTCGACGTCCATCAGCCACCGCGTCGGCGCGCGGACGACGGGCCACGCGCCGTAGCGCGTCCTCCTGGGCGATCTCGAACGAGTAGCCCTCGGCGTCGGCCGTGCCGGCGAAAAGCGACTGCAACAGGTGCGCGAGCGACCCGCGGTAGGCGCGGACGCGGGCCGCCGCCCACCGCTCGGCCTCGGCCGGCGAGGCCGGCTCGATCTCCTCGAACCGCTCGTCGCCGTCGTAGCGGATGCTCGCCGCGCTCGCGCTGAACGCGTGGAGGTCGTAGGTCAGCCGGTAGCCGAGCGCGCGGTTCTCGATCACCAGCGGCGCGGCGGCTTGGGCCGAGAGCGTGCCCCAGCGGACGCGGAAGTCGAGCACTTCGGGGTTCACGACCCGGGTCGAGTCGGCGTTGTCGGACTCGCCCAGCAGCGCCTTCTCGAACCACGCCAACCGCCGCGCCCAGCGCCCGTCCCGCTCGGCCTCGACGCCGACGTCGCCCAGCGTCTGCGTCGCCGGCGCCAGCGACAGGCCGACGGCGACCTCGGCGCCCGGGTCGAGGCGGACCTCGCGGACGTCGGGCGCGAAGCCGACCATCGACCCGACCACGCGGTACGCGCCAGGAGGGACGGCCTCCAGCCGGAACCGCCCGTCGGCGTTGGCGGAGGTCCCGCGCGTGGTCCCCGAGAGGTAGACGCTGGCGCCGGGGAGCGGGTCGCCGTCGACGTTTCGGACGGTCCCGGCGACGACGGCCGTCCTCGTCGGCTGCGCGCGAGGCGCGGCGGCCGATACGACGAGAAGGGCGAGGAGGAGCGGGATGCGCACGGTCGAGAGTCAACGACGCGACGCCCCCCGCTGTCAAGGCCGTCTCGGGGCGCCTGATGGTTTGCTGAGAACGCCCCGGACGCGCCGACGCCCTGTAACGTCCGCGCCGACCCGGCCGTTGGGCGAGCAACCGGCTCCGCTTCCCCCCCTTACACGCCATGCTCCGCCTCTCCCTTTTCCTCGCCCTCGCCGTCCTCGTCGGCTGCGACTCGACCGAGACCGCCGACGGCCCGCCGACGCCGATCTCGCCGGCCGCCTTCGCCCTCAACACGGACGCCTTCCCCGACGACGGCGCCCGTGTCAACGCGGGGGCGAATTACCTCAACGCCGCGGCGCGCGTCGGCATCGTCTCGACGGTCGTCGGGCTCAACCTCGCGCTGCCCGTGGCGGCGACCAACGCCGTCACCCAGGACGACCCGACGCTCGACCCCGACGGCGACTTCGTGTGGCGGGCGACCGTCGACGTGTTCGGCACGCCCGTCGCGCTCCGGCTGAAAGGCGCGCTCACCGGCGACGGCGTCGACTGGCGGCTGGTGACGGCCGAGGACACCGACGAGCCCTTCACCTACTACACGGCCACGACGAGCCTCGACGGCGAGACCGGGTCGTGGCGCCTGTTCACCCCCGACGAGGACGGCGCCGTCCTGACGGCCACGTTCGACGTCCGCGACCTCGACGACCGCGAGGTCACGTTCCGCATCCCCGACGGCCGGGACAACGGCCGCTCGTCGGTCCGCTACGCCACCGACGGGACCGAGCAGGCGTTCGACTGGGTCGACCAGCCCGAGGGCGACCGCGCGCTCATCGTGTGGGACCTCGAGACGCGCGCCGGCTCGATCACGGCCGACACCTACAACGGCGGCGACCGCGCCTGCTGGGACGACGACCTCCGCGACGTCGACTGCTGACGGGCCTGCGGGTGCGGCTGACCCGTTGGCATCGGGGGGCTGCGTGCATCGAGAGAGTCGTTGCGTGCAACGACGCTACGGACCTTGATGGGGGAGGAGGAGGTTGGACGGACCTCCTCCTCTCTCCCGTCATGGCCGATTTCCCCGGCACGTACCGCGTCGCGGACGACGTCGTCCGCGTGCCCATCTTCTTCGTCAACGCCTACTTGGTGGGCCCGCGCGGTGGGCCGTGGGTCCTGGTCGACACCGGGCTGCCGGGCGCGGCGGGCTGGATCCGTCGCGCGGCCCGTGCGCACCACGGCGACACGCCGCCCGAGGCCATCGTGCTCACGCACGGCCACTTCGACCACGCCGGCAACGCGGCGGCCCTGGCCGACGCCTGGGGCGCCCCGGTCTTGGCGCATCCGGCCGAGCTCCCGTTCCTCACCGGCCGCTCGGACTACCCGCCCCAGGATCCGACGCCGGGCGGGGCCATCGCCTTCCTCTCGCGGTTCTTCCCGACGGACGGCTACGACCTGGGCGACCGCGCGGAGGCCCTCCCCGCCGACGGGTCGGTGACGGGCCTCGACGGCTGGCGCTGGCTCCACACGCCGGGCCACGCGCCCGGCCACGTCGCCTTGTTCCGCAACGCGGACCGGACGCTGCTGGCCGGCGACGCCGTCGCCACGATGGACCTGGACTCGTGGGCGGCCCAGCTCACGCACGCTCGGGAGGTGGCCCGCTCGCCGGTCCCCTTCGTCCCCGACTGGAACGCGGCGGCCGCCAGCGTCCGCCAGCTCGCGGCGCTCCGCCCGGCGACGCTGGCGGCGGGCCACGGGCGCGAGATCCGCGAGGGAGCGGCCGAGCGGCTGGCCTCCTTTGCCGAGCGCTCGCACCGGCCCGCGCACGGCCGCTACGTGCCCGAGCCCGCCCGGTTCGACGACGACGCGGGCGTCGTGTCCGTGCCGCCGCCCGTGGCCGACCCCGTGCCGATCCGAGTGGCGGCGCTCGCGGCCGGCGCCGTCGTCGCCCGGCGGGCTCTCCGCGCGCTTCGCTGAAGCCGACCCATCAGCCGATGTTGGAGTCGCCCTCTCCTGGGTTGAGGAGCCGTCGGACCTCGTCGGCGCTGAGCGCGAGCAGGTCGGCGAGTGTCGTTTCCGTGTCGGCGCCCAGGTGGGGTGGGGGCGAAAGCGACCGGGCCTCGCCGGTCGCCACGGTGCGGACGGCCGCGCGGCCGGCGCCATCGTCCAGAACGAGACGCTGCGCCTCGGGCTGCTCGAACACGGCCGGGAGGTCGCGGACGGCACCGGCGGGCACGCCTCGCTCGGCCAACGTCGCCAGCAAGTCGGCCCGGTCGTGGGACCGGAGGGCGTCGGCGAGCGCGACGTCGAGCGCGTCGCGGTGGCGGACGCGCGCCGCGTTCGTCGCGAACCGCGCGTCCTCCGCGAGGTCGGACCGGCCGAGCGTCTCTACCAACGCCGCGAACTGACGGCCCGTCCCGACGGCCAGCACGACGTCGCCGGTGGCGGTCGGGTACGGCGTCCCGTACGGCGCGATGTTGGGGTGCGCCGAGCCCATCCGCCGAGGCGAGACGCCGGCCGTGAGCCAGTTGGCGGCCTGGTTGGCGAGCGACGCCACGGCCGCGCCCAGCAGCGAGACGCGGACCGTCGCCCCCTCGCCCGTCCGCTCGCGAGCCAGCAGCGCCACGAGCGCGGCCTCCTTGAGCTGGTGGGCCGCGAGCACGTCGACGAGCGCGACGGGCATCTTGGTCGGGGGCCCGTCGGCCGAGCCGTTGAGGGCCATGAACCCGGCCTCGGCCTGGATCACGGCGTCGTAGCCCGGGCGGGCGTCGCCGGGCCCGTAGCCGTCGACCTCCACGACGACCAGCCGCGGGTTGAGCGCGCGGAGCGTGTCCGCGCCGGCCCCGAGGGCGTGCGCCGCGCCGGGCCGAAACGACGACACGACGAGGTCGGCCCGGGCCACCAGCCGGTGCAAGACGTCGCGCCCGCCGGCCGCCGTCAGGTCGAGGACGACGGACTCCTTGCCCCAGTTGACGGCGCAGAAGTAGGCCGGCCGGTCGTCGGCCGGGTCCTCGGCCGCGAGGTGCCAGCGCCGCGTGACGTCGCCAGCCGGCGCCTCCACCTTGACGACGCGGGCGCCGTGCTCGGCGAAGAACATCCCGACGCTGGGCCCGGCCAGCACGCTCGCGAGCTCGACGACGACGAGGTCGGAGAGGGGCACCGGACGGCTAGGCCGCCTCGCGACCGGCCCGGTCGAGCGCCTCGAACACGTCGTCCGGCATCTCGATCTCGGCCGCCGCCGTGTTCTCCTCGAGGTGCGCGACCGACGACGTCCCCGGGATGGGCAGCATCACCGGCGACCGCTTGAGGAGCCACGCGAGCGCGACCTGGCTCTTCGACGCGCCGAGCTGGTCGGCCGCCTCGTCCAGGATCTCGCTCTCGGCCAGCTTGCCGGCGTTGAGCGGGTACCACGGGATAAAGCCGATGCCCTCGGCGTGGCAGAAGTCGAGCACGTCCTCCGACTTCCGCGTCCCCAGGTTGTACTCGTTCTGGACCGTCGCCACGGTGAGGCCGGCGTCTTGGGCGGCCTTGATCTCGTCGACCGACACCTCGCTCAGGCCGACCAAGCGCACGAGCCCGTCGTCCTGGAACTCCTTGAGCACGGCGAACTGGCCGTCGCGGTCGACCTCGGGGTCGATCCGGTGGAGCTGGTACAGGTCGATCGTGTCGAGCTGGAGCCGGCGCAGCGACATCCGGACGGCCTGGCGGAGGTAGTCCGGCTTGCCGAGCAAGCGCCAGTCGCCGGGGCCGGTCCGCAGCAGGCCGCCCTTGGTAGCCACTACGAGTCCGTCGGGGTAAGGCACGAGCGCCTCCGCGATCAGGTCCTCGCTCACGAACGGCCCGTAGCTGTCGGCCGTGTCGACGAAGTCGATGCCGAGCTCGACGGCCCGTCGGAGCACGCGGACCGACTCGTCGTGGCTCTTGGGCGGGCCCCAGACGCCGTCGCCGGTGATCCGCATGGCCCCGAACCCCAGGCGGTGGACGGTCAGGCCGTCGCCCAGGTCGAACGCGCCGGCGGCGTGGGCGGGGGTGTCGGAGCTAGCGGCGTGGGGCATGGTCGGAGGGGAGAGGACCGGTTGGATCGCGCCGCGCCGTCGCCGTTCCGCGAAAACAGGCCCGTCCTTCCTCGGCGCTCTCAGCCCGTCCCCAGCAAGCGGGCCGACAACGCGCGGAGCACGGCCGGCGTCCGGCGCAGGCGGCTGCCGTACCACGAGAACGCCTCGCCGTCGACGAGCTCGACGCGGGCGCCGGGCGCGAGCGCCTGCACCTCGGCGAGGTGGCGCTCGACGAATGGATACGGCTCCGACGACAGCAGCACCACCTCGGGCGCCAGCCCAGCGACCTCGTCGTCGCGGAGCGCCGGGTAGCGGTCCCGGTCGGCGGTCGCGTTCGCGAGCCCGGCGCGGGCCATCACGTCCGACACGAACGTGTCGCCGCCGACGCTCATCCAGGGGTCGCGCCAGATCAGGTAGAGCGTCCGGCGCGGCGGCCCCGGCTCGACCACGTCGAAGCCGGCCACGACGTCGTCCGCCAACGCCCCGGCGACCTCCGCCCGGTCGACCAACCGGCCGACGGCCCGGATCATGGCGACGGCGCCGGCCACGTCCGTGACGTCGGTGACGTAGACCGGCACGCCTTGGGCGACGACGGCCTCGATCTCGTCGCGTGGGTTCTCCTCCTTGTTGGCGATCACCAGGTCCGGCGCGAGCCCGGCCAGCCGCGGCACGTTGATCGTCTTCGTCCCGCCGACGATCGTCTTGCGTCCCTTCCAGTCGGCCGGGTGGACGCAGAACCGGGTGACTCCGACGACCTCGGCGTCGAGCCCGAGGTCGGCCAGGAGCTCGGTCTGGGACGGGACGAGCGAGACGATCCGCCGGGGCGGGTGCTCCAGGCGGATCGGTCGTCCGAGCGCGTCGGGGTCGTCGAAGAAGGGCATGGCAGGACAGAGGCGAGCGCTCGGACATGTCGCTCGCACAGTCTACGTCAGCCCGCCGCGGGCGGCCCGTCGGCGTCGTCGCCGAGCGCCGCCGCGAGCTTGCGGACGAGCCCGTCGAACGACCCGTTCGACATGACGAGTGCGAGATCGCCGTCGCCGAGCGCCTCGACCAGGTCCGGCAGGAGGGCGTCGGCCGAGGGGTACGCCGTGGCCGGGGGGCCCGACTGGCGGACGGCAGCGGCGACGGCTTGGGCGTCCAGGAAGTCCTTGGGGTCGTCGTTGTGGCGGAGCGGCGGCGTCGAGAGGTAGACGGCGTCGGCGGTGGCGAGGGCTCGGGCGTAGGGCGCCTCAAAGGCGGCGCGGCGGCTCGAGTTGGAGCGCGGCTCGAACACGGCCACCACGCGGCGGCCGGGCCACCGCTCGCGCACGCCCCGGATGGTGGCCTCGACCGCCGTCGGGTGGTGCGCGAAGTCGTCGACGACCAACACGCGGCCGTCGTGCACGACCTCCTGGCGCCGCTTCATCCCGCCGAACGTGGCGAGCCCGGCGGCCACCTGCTGGGGCCCAGCCCCGGCGTCGAGCGCGACGGCGGCCACCGCGAGCGCGTTGAGCGCGTTGTACCGCCCGCCCATCGGCAGCCGGACGTCGGCGACGGGCTCGCCGGCCACGACGAGCTGGAACGTCTGGCCGCCGGCGACCGGCGTCAGGTCCCGGGCGGCGACGTCGAACGGACGGCCATCGGGCTCCGCTCCCTCCTCGCCGTAGAGCCGGACGCGGGCCCACGTCCGCTTGGCCAACCGCCGGACCTCGGCGTCCTCGCCGTTGAGCACCAGGAGCCCGTCGGGCGGGGGGAGCGCGGCGAAGGCGTGGAACGCCCGCTTGTACTCATCCCAGTCGGCGTAGATGTCGGCGTGGTCGAACTCGAGGCTCGTCACGATGGCCCGGTGCGGCCGGTACAGGATCATCTTGGGCCGCTTGTCGAAGTAGGCCGCGTCGTACTCGTCGCCCTCGACGCAGAACACGGGCCCCGAGCCGAGCCCCGCCGTCCGCTCCTCGCCGACGAGCACGCCGCCGACCAGGAACCCGGGGTCGAGCCCGGCCTCGCGCAGGACGTGGACGAGCAGGCCCGTTGTGGTCGTCTTGCCGTGCGTGCCGGCGACGACGGCCGGCTGGCGGCGGGCGAGGAACAGGTGGGCCAGCGTCTCCGGCAGCGACGCCTGGGTCAGCCCGCGCTCGCGCGCGGCGGCGGCCTCGGGGTGCGTCGGGACGGCCGCGTTGCCGACGACGACCCAGTCGGGCGGCCCGTCGGGGCCGTCGAGGTGGGCGGGGTCGTAGCCCTCGTGGATCGGGATGCCGGCCGCCGCGAGCCGCGTCGACATGGGCGGGTACGCCGCCTCGTCGCTGCCGCGGACGCGGTAGCCGGCCTCGGCCAGGAGCTCGGCCAAGGCGCCCATCCCCTTGCCGCAGATCCCGATGAGGTACACGTCGCGGACGGCGTCCGGCGACGGGAGCGGGGGGCGGTCGAACACGCGGAGGCCCGCGTCGGCAAAGTCTTCGAGTCGGCGCATGGGGCCATGCTACCGCCGATCTGCGGCCGGGGCCCGGGCAGATGGCGTGGAGGCGGCCGTCGCGGCTAGCTCTCCGCGGGGGGGACGTCCGCGACTGTGGGGGGGGCGCCGCCGGTGAGGCCCGAGCGCACGACGGCCTTCTGCTGGCGGACGGCCTGCTCGGCCTCGTCGAGCGCGCCCTCGGGGTCGCCGGGCTCGACCAAGCCGAGCCGCGTGGCCCGTTTGGCCCAGCGGTCGCGGGCGGCCACCTGCATGTCGTGCTCGTGGTCCACCTCGTCGACGATCTCGAGGTCGAGGATGGTCTCGACGACGTCCTCGACCGAGACGACCCCCTCCGTCCCCCCGTACTCGCCGACGACGAGCGCGAGGTGCTCGCGGCGGTCGAGGAGCCGGTCGAACAGGGTCGGCAGCGCGAGCGAGTCGGGGACGGTGAGGATCTCGCGGGCGACGCTCGAGGCGGGCTCGTCGGCCTGGCCGTGGGCGGTGGCCGAGAGGACGTCGTCGCGCAGGACGTAGCCCGTGATGTGGTCGCGGTCGTCGCGGTAGACTGGGAGCCGCGAGAACGGGGTCCCGTCGCGGGCGATCTCGCCGAGCGGCGTGCTCTCGGGATAGGCCACCAAGACCGTCCGCGGCGTCATGACGTCGCGGGCCTTGAGCTGGCGGAACCGGAACAAGCTCTTCAGGATCCGGCTCTCGGACTCGTCGAAGACGCCCTCCTCGGCGCCGATCTGGGCGAGCGCGGCCAGCTCCTCGCGGCTCACGGCCCCCTCCTTCTCGCCCCGGGCGATGACCTTGGTGATCATCTGGGACATCCAGATCAGGCCCGTCCACTGGAGCGCGAACACGGTCCCGGCCAGGAGCCGGGCCACCAGCGGCGCCAGCCCGCGCCAGTAGACGGCGCCCAGCGTCTTCGGGATGATCTCGGACAGGACCAGGATGCCCAGCGTGAGCACGGCCGAGAACACGCCGACGACCGAGAACAGCCACACGCTCTGGCCGCCCCAGATGGCCGCGGCCTGGGCGCCGGCGCCGGTCGCCCCGACCGTGTGGGCGATGGTGTTGAGCGTCAGGATGGCCGCGAGCGGGCGGTCGACGTCGGCCTTGAGGGCCTTGAGGCGGGCGGCGGCGGTCGGGCTCGACTCCTCCAACGCACCGACGTAGGCCGGCGAGACGCTCAGCAGCACGGCTTCCATCACCGAGCACAGGAACGAGACCCCGATCGCCAGCACGACGAACACGACCAGGAGCGTGAGCGAGCCGGAGCCGGCGGCGGCGGTGCCGCCAGGAACGAGGGCGGCGAGGACAACGGAGAGAGGCATGGGTCGGGAGAGGCGCTCCACAGGTACTCCACCCGGCCCTCAGTGGGTCCGCCCCGGCGTCCAGGATTCGGACCGGGCCCGTCGCTGGCGGCGGCTCCGCGCCCGAACGGGAGCCGGCTCGGCGACGAACCTCCCCTTTCGGTGGAGGAGAGGGCCCCGCCCGTCCTCCGGTAGTTTCTGGCGGGTCCGTGATCCTCCGTCCTCCGGTTCTGCGTAGTGGAGAGTGGGACGGCACGTACGGTCCGCGGCTCGAGCCGCCTGCCCTACGCTCTCCCTCGGGAGAGCCCGCGTCGGGACGCTGCCCGCCTGTGGTGGGACGGGCAGCGTCCCGGCTGGCGGGGCCCCCGCCGGGGGACACGGCCACGCCGGGGGACACGGCCACGCCGATAAAGGAGGAGAGGCAGAAAGGCGATACCGACGGCGTCCCCCCGTGCCCGTGGTTCTCTCGCTCGCCCGTCTCCAGGCCCTCGCGTTCTGGCGCGCGCCGTACCTCGGCGGCCGGCTCGCGCTGGGCGTCGTGAAGGGCGTCGGGGTGGCGTATGCGCTGGGGTGCGCGGCGGTCTTGGGCGTCGTCCTACCCGACCTGCTGGGAGTGGTGGCCCCCCACCTCGACCCCGTCGCCGTCGTCGAGCGGGCGGTCCTCCCGGCGTTGGCCGCGCTCGCCGTCGGGCGCCAGGTGTTCCAGGACGTCCCGACGCGGGGCGCGACGGCCTTCCTCACGCTCCCCGTGTCGCGGCGGCGGATCGCGGTGGGCGTGCTGGTCCGGTCCGCACCGTCGCCGTTCAACGTGGTGCCCCTCGCGTTCGCCGTGCCGTTCGCCGCGCGCGCGGTCCGGGCGGAGTCCGGGGCCGGCGGCGCGTGGGCGTTCGGGCTGGCGGTGCTCGCCGTGGTGGCGACGTCGCGCGCGCTCCTGGTGGTGTGGAAGACGCGCCTGGGCGCTGAGCCCGCGCGGACGGTGGGCTTGGCGGCCGTCGTGGTCGCGGCGCTGGCCGCCGCCGACCTCTGGACAGGCGGACTGCTGGCCCACGTCCAGCGGGGCGGGGCGGAGGCTCTGGTCGGCCTGCTCGCGCTGGCCGCGGGCACGCTCGGGGTCGCCTACCGGGCGCTCGTGGCCGCGCTCTACCTCGACGCCGAGGGCTCTCGCCGAGCCCGGACGCGGGACGCCCACGTCGGCTTCGGCCGGGGCGGCGTGCGCGCGTTCGTCGACCTCGACGTCCGGCTGGTTACCCGGATGACGTTCCCGCGCGGCGTGGTGGCCAACGCGGCCGTGGTGAGCGTGGCCCTGACAGCCGGCGCGCTCCTGTTCGCCGAGGGGCCGGCGGTCGCCATTGTCGTCCTGTTCTCGACCGGGACGGTGGCCGGGTCGTTCGGCCAGTACGCGGTCCCGTTCGCCAGCGGCTACTTCGACCGGCTGCTGACGCTGCCCGGCGGCGTCGACGCGTTCGTCCGCGCGAAGCTGGTGGGGCTGGCGCTCGCGACGGTCGCGCTGGGCGTCGTCCAGCTCGCGCTCGTGTGGGCGCTGGCGCCGGCCCTGGCGTGGATGGTGGGCGTCTCGGTCCTGTTCAGCCTGGGCGTGCTGGCGCCGGCCGCGCTGTGGGGCTCGACGTTGGGGCCCAAGCCCATCGACGTGGCCGACCGGCTCCTGTTCACCTACACGCAGTCGTTCGGCGCCCAAGCGCTGGTCGCCGCGACGGCCGCGGTGGCCGGCGGCGCGCTCGCCCTCGCGGGGCCGGTCGGGGGCGCGGCGGTCGCCGCCGCCCTCGGCGGGCTCGGCATCGCCGCGGCGCCCTGGTGGAGCCGCGCCGTCGCCGCCCGTCTCCACCGCCAGCGGCACGCCGTGGCCGCTCGTTTCCGCTCCGCCCTCTGACCATGCCCCCCGTCGCCCTCACCGCCTCGTCCCTCTCCAAGCGCTACGGCACCGCCGACGCGCTCCGCCTCGACGCGCTCGCCGTCGGCCCCGGCGAGCGCGTCGGGCTGGTCGGCAACAACGGGGCGGGGAAGACGACGCTGCTCCGCCTGGCGCTCGACCTGATCCGGCCGACGACGGGCCGGGTGGAGCTCGACGGCGTCCGCGTCGGGGGCCCCGATCTTGGGTGGAAGCGGTCGGTCGGCGCGTTCCTCGACGCCGGGTTCCTGGTCGACTTTCTCCGGCCTCGCGAGTGCCTCCGGCTGGTCGGCGGGGCGTACGGGCTGAGCGGGGCCGAGGTCGACGACCGGATCGACCGCTACCGCCCGTTCCTGGGGAGCGCCCTCGACGGCGGCCGGCTCGTCCGCGACCTGTCACTGGGCAACGCCGGCAAGGTGGGGATCGTGAGCGCGCTCCTGCCCGGAGCCGGCCTGGTGGTCCTCGACGAGCCGTTCGCCAACCTCGACCCGGGCGCGCGGATCGCCCTCGAGCGCCTGCTCCGCGAGGTCGGGGCCACGGTGCTGGTGTCGAGCCACGACCTGGACCACGTCGTCGGCGTGTGCACGCGCGTGCTGGTGCTGGCCGACGGCCGGCTGGTCCGGGACACGCCCTCGACGCCCGGCACGCTCGGCGAGCTCCGGGCCTTCTTCGCCGACGGCGGTCACTGCCGTGTCGCGTCGCCGGTCGGGTCCGAATCGGGCGTGTGAACCCGGCGGGCGCCGGGTGGAGCGGAGGTTGCCACGGCTCGGGCGGGACGGCACCCCGCCGGGGGCGACCCGGCAGGCAGGGGCGGGGACCCACCAGGGAGGGTCTCCGCCCTGTGCCGTCCCTCAGGCGCGCGTGACGGAGACGAGCCCGACCGACTGGCTCTTGCCGCGGAGCGCCGCCGGGCCGAGGTCGGTGAGCGTCGCCTCGGCCAGCGCCGGCATCCGCGCCAGCAACTCGTCCGAGACCAGGAGCGTGTGGCCGCGGGGCCGGCACTGGCCCTCGATCCGCGCGGCCGTGTTGACGACGTCGCCCGAGTGGACAATGTCGCGCTTGAGGTCGCCGACCTCGGCCGTCACCACCGTCCCGCCGTGGACGCCCGCCTTGAACCGGGGGACGTCGCCGTAGCGGCTCCGGTACCGCTCGGCCTGGGCCGCGACCCGGTCCTCGACCAGGAACACGAACCGGACCGGCGCCGCGTCGCGCTCGGCCCGCGTCATCGGCCACGACACCATCACCTCGTCGCCGACGTACTGCACGATCCGCCCGCCCGTAGCCAGGACGGGCTCGGCGACGTCGGCGAAGAAGTCGTTCTTGAAGTCGGTGAACGCCAACGGGCCCAGGCGCTCGGCCCACGCCGTCGAGTCGGTGAGGTCGAGGAAGACGAACGCGCGCTCCTCCTTGCGGGGCCGGCGGTAGGTGCCGAGGAACAGGGCCCGCAGCGTCTCAGGCCCGAGCACGCGGCGGAGCTGGAGCGAGAAGTTGATGACGAAGCTGGCCACCATGAGCAGCCCGAGGAACGCCCAGAAGTTGCCGCTGGTGACCATCGCTTGGAACCGGGCGGAGCGGAGGGTCTGGGCGAACCCGACCCCGTTCTCGAACCGGGAGAGGATCGCGATCAGGGCGACCAGCGCGAGCGCCACGACGGCCGCGTAGCTCACCGTCCGCGCGGCGAGCGCGGCCCACAGCGGCAGCCGCCGGCCCCACCGCGCCAGCGGGCCGCTCTCGAGCCACGCCGCGGCGGACCCGATCAGCAGGCCGACCAGCGCGGACCGGCCGAGCACCGCCAGCAGCGGCTCGGTGGGGTCCCCAACCTGGGCGAGGCGGGCGGCCAGGAACACGAACACGGTCCACGGGCCGATCAGGACGGGCGCCAGCCGGAGCGCGCGCCGCGTTCGCCCGACTGTCACGAGCCCAGCGGCTCGGCCACCCACGCCCGCGCCGCGTCGCGCTCGGCGGTCGGGAAGGGCCGGACCTCCAGCCCCGGCAGCAGCGCGCCCTGGAGCCGCGCCGCCGACGCGATCCACGACGTGTCCGACACGACGGCGTAGCGGTCGACCTGGCCGATCGAGGGGAGCAGCCGCAGGCCCCGCCCGAGGTTCTCGCCGAGCGCGTCCAGCGTCAGCCCGCCGACGCCGGTGACCTCGCCGTAGAGGTGGACGTGGCCGCCGCGCACCGCCCGCTCGACCTCACGGTAGAGCGCCTCCACGTCGGGCCGCGTCGTGGTCCCGTCCAAGACGAAGGCGACGACGTGGGGCGGGAGGTCGGGCAGGAGGCAGAACATGGGCCGGTCGTCAGTGGGTCAGTCGTCAGTGGGTCAGTCGCCAGTGATCGAGTTCGGACACTGACCACTGATCGCTGACGCACGGGCTCTACGTGGCGGGGACGGGCGAGGGGACGAGCTGGCCGTCCGCCGAGCCGTCGCCGGTGGACGTGCTCGCGGGCGAGCTCCGCGCGACGTCGGGGTCGGCGGTCGTGCCGCGGGCGGCGGCAACGCGCAGGGCGACGCTGTCGAAGGCCGAGTACATCACCGGCACGATGACGAGCGTCAGGAACGTCGCGAACGTCAGGCCCGAGATGATCGCCGTGCCCATCGGGCCCCAGAACTGGGTGTTCTCCGAGCCGATCGAGAAGCCGGGGTCGAGGTCGACGATGAGCCCGACAAAGTCGATGTTGATCCCGAACGTGAGCGGGATCAGCCCGATCACCGTCGTGAACGCCGTCAGCAGGACGGGCCGGAGCCGCGTCGCGCCGCCGTCGATGACGGCCGTCTGCTTCTCCTCGCCTCGGGCGCGGAGCTGCTCGACGTAGTCGACCAAGACGATGGCGTTGTTGACCACGATGCCGGCCAGCGAGATCAGCCCGACGAACGTCATCAGCCCGAACGGCGTCCGCGTGAGCACCAGCCCGAGCATGACGCCGATGAGCGACAGCCCGACCGCGATCATGATGATGAGCGGGTTGACGATCGAGTTGAACTGGGCGATCAGGATGATCGTGATGAGCGCGAGCCCCATCAGCAGCGCCGTCGTCAGGAAGCCGAAGCTCTCGTCCTGCTCCTCCTGGGCCCCCGTGTACTCGACCGTGTAGCCCGGCGGGACGGCCTCGACCGTCGGCTCCAGGACCTCCTGGACCTGGGTCAGCACGGCGTTCGCGTTCGCGCCCGGCGCGGCGTCGCCCAAGACCGTCACCACGCGCTCCTGGTCGAGCCGGGTGATGCTCCCCAGGCCCGACGCCGGCACGATCCGGGCGACCGACACCAGGGGGATCTGGACGCCCTCGTTGAACACGGTCAGGCTCTCGAGCTCGCGGAGCGACTCGCGGTCCCGCTCCTGGAGCCGGACCGTCACGTCGTACTCGTCCTTGCCGTCGCGGTACTTCGAGGCCTCGACGCCGTTGACGGCCCCGCGGACCGCCAGGGCCACGGCCTGCGTGCTGAGGCCGAACGCCGCGGCCCGCTCGCGGTCGATCTCGACGCGGTACTCCGGCCGGCCGCTGTTGAGGTTGTCGCGGACGTCGACCAACCCCTCGATCCGGCCGCTCTCGACGGCCTCGTCGAGCTGGGCCTTGAGGTCGTTCGCGATCGACTGGATCTGGTCGAACTCGGTGCCCGAGACCTCGATGTTGACCGCGGCGCCCGTCGGCGGGCCGCCCTGGTCCTGCTCGATCGTCAGGTCGACGCCGGGCAGCCCGGCCAGGCTCGCGCGGATCCGCCGCAGCGTCTCCGACGACGGCTCGGCCCGGTCCTCGTAGTCGACCATGTTGAGCGTCACGTTCGACCGCTCCGACGACGCCGCGCCGCCGCCGAACATGGCGTCGCCGCCCACGCCGACCGACGTCGACACGTTGCGGGTGTTGCCGGCCGTGCCGGGCTCTTGGCCGAGCAGGCCCTCGACGCGCTGGAAGACCTCCTCCGACACCTCGTTCGACCGCTCGATCGTCGTCCCGACCGGGGCCTCGGCCGTGATCAGGATCTGGTTCGGGTCCGTCGTCGGGAAAAACTCGACGCCCGTCGGGGCGACGAAGAACAGCGCGATCACGCCGACGAGCACGCCGAGCGTGCCGGTGAGCAGCCGCGCCCGGTTGTCGGTCAGCACGACGTAGGGCGTGTCGAACGACGTCTGCTTCCGGTTCCGCCCGGCGAACGCCATGCCGAGCGCGCCGGCCCCGACGATCAGGATCGGCAGCAGGAGCATCTCCAGGACGAGCGTGACCCCTCCCTCGCCACCGTCGCCGTAGGTGATCCGGCCGCTCAGCGAGAGCAGGCCGATCAGCGCCAGGATGATGCCGGCGAAGATCAGCCCGGCCTTGACGCTCGCGCGCCCGCCGAGGTACGCCGACTCCAGGCTGTGGAACACGATCCCCAACACGCCGACGAGCAGCGCCAGCCCACCGGGCACCATCAGCAGGAAGCCGGACGGCGCGGCGAACGCGTTCAGCGCCGCGCCCGCGATGAGCAGGAGGAACCCGGCGGTGAAGGCGCCCAGCGCCAGCGTGTTGCGCAGCAGCGCCCGCTTGACCGAGTAGTCGCGCTGGAGCATCCAGCCCAGGAAGGCCCGGTAGCTGTCCGTCATGCGCGGGACCGTCTTCGAGGCGAACCGCTGGTGGGCCGGCTCCAACACGTACTTGTAGAGGTAGTAGAGCGCGGGGACGGCGACCACCAGGAACACGGCCGTCTTCCAGTTCGCGAGCCCCACCAGGAGCCCCACGAAGGCCACCAGCCCGATGATGACGGTCCGCGTGCGGGGGTCGCGGCGGCGGGTCTCGGCCTTCTCCGCCGCGAGCTCCTTGTCCGTCTTGACGAAGAAGCCGGCCACGACGGGGTTGATGATCAGGGCCACGAACAGGCTCGACGTCAGCGTGACGATCAACGTGAGCGGCATGTAGCTCATGAACTTGCCGATGATGCCCGGCCACAGGAGCATCGGCGCGAACGCGGCGACCGTCGTCGCCGTCGAGGCCGCGACCGCCAGCCCGACCTCGGCCGTCCCGGCCTTGGCCGCCTCCCACCGCCCGTAGCCCTCCTCGCGGAACCGGTAGATGTTCTCGATGATCACGATCGCGTTGTCGACCAGCATCCCGAGCGCGATGATGAGCGAGAACAGGATGATGAAGTTGAGCGTCTGGCCCATCACCGCGAACACCAGGAAGCTCAGGCACATCGAGAGCGGGATCGCGAGCCCCACGAGCGCCGCGTTCCGGACGCCCAGGAAGAACAGCAGGACCACGATCACGAAGATGATCCCCGCGATGATGTTGTTCTCGAGGTCCTGGACCAGGATGTCGACCGACTCCGACTGGTCGCCCGTGAGCACGTAGCTGGTGCCGGCCGGGAACGTGAACCCGGCGATCTGCTCCTCGACGCCGTCCACGACCTCGATGATGTTCTCGCCCGTCGACTTCTTGACGTTGAGCCGGATGACCTGCAAGTTCTCGGCGCCCTCGACGGGCGCGAACCCGTCGTCCGTCTCCGTCTGGACGATCTCGAGGCGGGCGTAGCTCGACCGGTCCTTGTACCCGAACGTGACGTCGGCGACGTCGCGGACGTAGACGGGCGTGCCGCCGGGGCTGGCGACGACGAAGTCCAGGATCTCGCGGGGGTCGTCGAACTCGCCGTTGATCCGGACGAGGTAGTTCTCGGGCCCCACGTCGATGGAGCCGCCGGGGATGTTGGTGTTCTCCGTCCGGACGGCGTCGACCAGGTCGTTGATGCTCAGGTTGTAGCCCTGGAGCGCGGCCAGGTCCACGTTGATCTGGACCTCGCGCTCCAGGCCGCCCAGCAGGTCCACCTCGGACACGCCGGGGACGCCCTCGATCTCGTCCTGCAGGTCCTCGGCCGTCTCCCGGAGCGCCGTCAGCGAGCCGTCGGTGAGCAGGTTGACCGTGACGACGGGGAAGTCGGCGAAGTCGATCTCGGAGACGATGGGCTCCTCGACGTCCGACGGGAACTCGGTCTTGGCCACGTCGACGGCCTCGCGGACGTCCTGGTTGGCCTGGTCGATGTCCTTGTCGGGGAAGAACTCGGCGATGACCGTCGAGACGCCCTCGGTGCTCGTGCTGGTCAGCTTGTCGAGCCCGTTGATGGTCGAGACCTCGCGCTCGACCTCCTGCGTGATGATCGACTCGACGTCGTCTGGGCTCGCGCCGGGGTAGATCGTGGTCACGACGATGGTCGCGAACTCGATCTGGGGCTGGCTCTCCTTGGGCAGCGCCACGTACGAGACCAGCCCGCCGATGGTCAGCGCGAGCGTGAGCACGACGATGGCCGTGCGGTTGTTGATCGCGAGGTCGGTGATTTTCATGGGTCCAGGTGGGGGGACGACCGGCCGGGGGCCAGGGTGCGCGGCACGCGCGGGTCTACTCGCTGCGGGGCTCGACGGCGGCCGACGTGGGGCGGACGGTCGGGGCGGCCCGCTCGGGCGCCGACCGGCCCGACGCCCGAGCGACTTCGCGGGTCTCAGTGATCCGGACGCGGTCGCCCTCGGCCAGGTCGCCGGCGCCCGACACGATGATCTTGTCGCCGGCTTGGACGCCGGACGCGAGCACGACGGTGGCCCCCGCGTTCGGGCCGAGCTCGACCACGCGCCGAGAGGCGACCGTCCCGGCCGTGTCGGTGACGGCCACGAACACGCTCGTCCCCCGCTCGTCGCGGACGACGGCCTCGGTCGGCACCACGATGGCGCCCTCGAGCACGTCGCGCGTGACGTCCATCCGGACCACCATCGACGGCTTGAGCGAGCGGTCGGCGTTCTCGACGGACACCTCGATCGGGAACGTCCGCGAGCCCTGGTCGATGGCCGCGCCGACGAACGAGACGCGCCCGCCGCGGGCCTCGACGGCGTAGGCGTTCGGGCTCACCCGGACGGCCGTCCCCTGCTCGATCTCGCCGGCGTAGCGCTCGGGCACGCCGGCCGTCACCTTGACCGACCCGGCGCCCACCAGCCGGACGACCGGCTGCCCCGGCGACGCCAGCTCGCCGGGCTCCTGGAGCCGGGCCTCGACGACGCCCGAGAACGGGGCCACGATGCGGGTGTTGGCGAGCTGGCTCTGGGCGCTCGCGACGCCCGCCTCGGCAGCGCTCCGCTGGGCCTGGGCCGCGTTGACGCCCTCGCGCGAGGCCCGGAGCTGGCCCTGCGCCTGGGCGATCCCGGCGTCGGCCTGGGCCACCTGGGCACGGGCCTGGGCGAGCTGGGTCTCGACGCTGCGGAACTCCAACGCCGATAGGATCGAGTCGCGGAAGAGCGGGGCCTGGCGGCGGTACTGGTCCTGCGCCAGGTCGAGCTGGGCCTGGGCCGCCTGGCGCTGGGCGCGCGCGGCCTGAAGCCCGGCCTCGGCGCCGGCCACCGACGCCTGGGCCTGGGCGACGCCGGCCTGGCCCTGGGCGACGCCCGCGCGGGCCTGGCTCACGCCCGCCTGCTGGCCCGTCGCGCGGACCTGGGCGACCGTCTGCCCGGCCCGGACGAACGTGCCGACCGGGGCCACATACGTCAGCGTGCCAGGCGCATCCGGCGACAGCGTCGCGTCGTTGTCGGCGTCGACGGTGCCGGTCAGCTCGATGGAGTCCTCGAAGTAGCCGGGGTCCGCCACGACGACCTCGACCGGGATCGAGCGGTCGGCGGGCGTCTCGGCCCCGGCGGCCTCGTCGGGGGCGCCGCACGCGGCGAGCGCGAGCGCCAGGAGGGGGAGGGAAAGGGCGAGTCGCATGGGGGGGGCGGAGAGACGGGAGCGCAGGAAGAACGGTAGCGGCGTTGCACGCAACGCCGTCGGCGTCGGGGTCGCCGGCATCGGGGTCGCCAGCGTCGAGAACGGGTCAGGGAGCATCGGTGCCGACGGCGGTGACCGGCGAGATCACGGCGGGCGCCTGCGACGGTGGGACGAGGTCGAGCGGCTCGGGCGCGATCAGGCCCGTGGCCCGCTCGTAGGCGCTCCGCGCGACGAGCGCGTCGTAGACCGCCTGGAGGTAGTTGAGCCGGGCTAGGTCGAGGTTCTGGCTCGACACGCGGACGTCGACCTGGCTCGCGACGCCCTCGCTCAGCCGCGCCGACGCGAACGCGAACGCGGTCTCGGCCGTCTCGACCGTCCGCGCCTGGGCCGTCAGCCGCTGCCGCGCGCTCTCGAGCTGTCGGACGGCCCCGGCCACTTCGAGCGCCGCCGCGTTGCGGACCTGCTCGAGCTGGATCTCTGCCTGGTCGACCGCGATCTGGTTCTGCTGGATCCGCCGGCTCGTCTGGAAGCCGTCGAACAGCAACCAGTTCATCCGGAGCCCGACCGTCAGCGCCGGCTGCCAGTAGGTGTCCGAGAAGAACCCCGACGAGCCGGTCTCGAACGTGAACGGGTCGGCCGGGTCCGGCGTCGTGATGAAGCCCCGGTCGTCGGGGATGTTGCCGCTGTAGCTCGCGTTGACGAACGCGCTCAGGCTCGGGTACAGCCCGGCCCGGGTGATGTTACGCTGGACCTCGTTGAGGCGGACCGCCAGCGCCGCCTGCTGGACGTCCGGCCGCAAGTCGAGCGCCCGCGCCGCGGCCGCCGCCAGCCCGACCGTCTGGAACAGGGCCGGCTGGGGCGGCGCCAGCTCGCCCACGAGCACGACCGGCTCCTCGACCGGCAGCCCCAGCGTCAGCAGCAGCTGGTCCTTGGCCGCCTCCGCCGACGCCGCGGCCGTCACCACGGCCGTCTCGGCGTTCGCCAGGTCGACCTCGGCGTTGAGCCGCTCCAGCACCGGCCGCACGCCCTGGGCCACCAGCAGCGACGCGTCGCCGAACGTCTCGCGCGAGCGGTCCAGCGACGCCCGCTGAACGGCCGCCTGCTGCTGCGAGAGCAGCGCCCCATAGAACGCCTGCCGCGTCTGGTCGATCGTCTCGTCGACGCGCTGGGCCTCGGCCGCCTGGTTGATCTCGACCAGCGACCGGGCCCCCTTGACAGCCGCCAACGCCGTCCCGGAGTAGATCGGCTGGCTCAGCGACAGCGTGTTCGTGAACTGGTTGTCGGTCCCGAACGGGTTCGTGTTGTTGGCCGGGTTGTACCCGACGGCCGACTGCCCCTCGCCGACACGGCGGTTGTACTCCCCAAACGAGATCGGCTGGGTCGTCGGGTCGCCGTCAGTCCGGGCGTTCTCGTTGAACTGGAGCCACCCGATGGCCCCGAGCCCGCCGAAGATGTTGCCGGCCGACGAGCCGGCGAAGGGGTTGGCCTGGACCACGTTCCGCGCGTACTGGCTCGTCGCGTCGACGCGGGGGAACAGCTGGCCGTAGGCCTCGCGCACCTGGGACCGCGCCGTCTCGGTGTCGAGCGCGGCCAGGCGGATGGCGTAGGCCCGCTCGAGCGCGATCTGGATCGCGTCGTCCAGCGTCAGACGGAGCGTGCCGTCGGGCCCGCCCGGCGGCTCGAACACGCCGACGACGACGGCCGAGTCGCGGCCCGTGACGGGCTGGGCCGAGGCGGCGGTCGCGGCGAGCGCGAGGGCGGAGAGGGCGAGGAGTCGGAGTGTCATGCGTCGGAGGACGGGGCCGCGGCGCTGGGCGCCAGCAACCCGTCGAAGAGGACGGTCGTGAGGAACTCGGCGGCCTCGTCGGCCGAGCCGAACGGGGCCGGCTCGAACGAGCCCGACGGGTCGCAGTCGGCGTCGACCTCGGCCATGAGGTACCCGCGGACGTTGCCCATCAGGACGTGGGCCACCGGGTGAGCCGGCAGGGGGCGGAGCGCGCCGGCCGCCACGGCCCGCTCGATGGGCCGGGCCACGGCCTCGATGACGCCGAAAAAGTGGAGCCCGAAGTCAGCCGCGTGCTCGAGGTCGAGGTGGGACCGGTGGCCCTCCTTCATAAACATCAGCAACGGCCCGCGGCTCTCGTGGAACTGGCCGATCAACCCTCGGATAAACCCCTGGAACGCGACCCGAGCCGCGAGGGGCGTCGACAGGTCCACGTCAGGAGGGAAGGCGCTGTCGATGGCGCGGTGGAGCCCGGCCACGACGCGCTCCTCGAACAAGGCGAAGTACAGCTCGTCCTTGCCGCCCGGGAAGTAGTTGTAGATCGTCCCCTTCCCGAACTCGGCCCGCTCGGCGATCTCGTCGACCGAGGCGCCGGCGTACCCCTTCTCGGAGAACACGGCGAGCGCCGCGTCGAGCATGGCGTCGCGGCGGGCGAGCCGCTCGCGGTCACGGCGGCTGAGGACAGTCGAGGCGGGGGTGCTGAGTTCCAAGATGAACGGGAGGTCAGGGCGTGACTGGCGAGTCACTTTTAGAACAATGGGGTCAGTACGGGAGCGCAACTCCCTGGTTTCGCTGGGGACGGTTAAGACAAAAAGAAGGGCCGCCGAGTGACGACGGCCCTTCATGTGTGCGGGAGATGGCGCTCGGACCGAGGCCCGAGCCTCGGCCTCAGCCCCGTCGGCGGAACCGGCGCGGAGGGCGCTCGGGGGCAGAGCGTTCGGGCGCAGACTGGGTCTCGACTCCTGGCGCGATCCGCACGATCCCGTCCTCCGTCCCCACGACCACGCTCCGGTCGTCGGAGATCGTGTTCTGGTTGCCCTGGTCGAGGAACGCGCCGCCCTCGCCCATCGGCACGCGGAGCCGGACCTCGCCCGTCTGCCAGTCGACGCCGTAGAACGTGTAGCCGCACGTGGCCGGGTCACGGCCGCTCCCGTAGAGCAGGCCCGAGCCGTCCGAGTACGTCATGACGCTGTTGACGTGGAGGTCGCCGTTGGCCCAGACGAGGTCGAGCGTCCGCGAGGCCGGGCTCCAGCGGAGCTTTTGGACGCCGGCCGGCGGCGAGCAGTCGGGCGAGAGCCCGCCCCACTGCGCCACGGCGACGTCGTAGCCCCACGCCGTCGGCGAGTTCTCGGTCGAGAACCCCTCGCCGTCGGGCGTCGCGAACGGCAACGCGGTGACCGCCGCGACCCGGCGGTCCTGGCCAGGCAGGCCGTTCCAGTCGGGCGGGACGCCGTCGCGCCAGAAGGCGACCAGGTGGTTCTGCGGCTGGTGCCCGTCCACGACGACGACGAGCTGGTCGCCGTCGGTGCCGATCAGGGTCGGCGTCGTGCCCGAGCCCGTGCACGGCTCGCCGCGGAACGTCCGGATCACCTCGCGGACGTCGCCGGGGCTCTGGCCCTCGCAGCCCGGCCCGCGGAAGTCGTACGGGGCCCGCCACCCGAGCGAGAACTGCTGGCCGTCCCAGACCAGCTTCGTCATGGCCTCGCCCGAGACGACGTAGAACCCGCCCTCGCCGTCCTGCGAGTAGGCGTTGTGCGTCGAGAAGTCGCGCTCGGAGAAGCCGAAGTCGCGGAGGTCGGCGACGGTGACGTGTGAGAAGTCGGGGGCGACGGCGGCGATGAAGCCCTCGTCGGTCTGGAACACGACGTGGCCGTCGAACGCGACCGTCAGCCCGGACGACTTGCCGGGGACGGCGTCGGGGAGGTCGTACGTCCGTTCGAGGCGGATCGGCGAGCGCGGGTCGCCCGGCCGCTCGTCGACGTAGACGAGGAGCCGGCGCTGGTCGCGGTCGGGGACGAGGAGCCGGTCGCCCCGGAGGAGGACGGCGTTCCAGTGGACCTCGAGCGGGGTCCGGTCGATCCGGACGTCGTCGACCAGCTCGAACGTCGGCCCGTCCAGGAGCGCTTTGAACACGTGGGTGCTCGTGGCGCCCCACACGGCCCGGCTCCCGTCGGGGTACGCCGACGACAGGAGCGACCACGGCGAGACGCGGGCCTGGGGCGTCCGGAGGTACTGGACGGCGACGGGCTCGCCGGGCTCGGGCCCCCGGAGCGGCGTCGACGCCGTGGCGTAGGGCGTCCGGTGGAAGATGGGCCAGGGCGAGTCGGCGAGGGCTGGGTTCGAGGGGATCGGCCCGGTGTCGGTCTGGGCGCCGGCGGCGGCGGTGAGGGCGAGGAGGAGAGCGAGGCGTCGCATGGGGGTGGGGGAGGAGGAGTGTGACGAGCCACGCGCCAGACGGCCGCCCCCGCCGGGCAGTTACCGCCCGGCCCGACTCGCGACAGGATCGACAGAAGGCCGTGACAAGTCCGCCACAGCCTCCCCCGTTTCGGCCCCGCTAGACGTAGTCCTCCATCCCGTGGACGCCCAGGAAGTCGACGATGTCCTTGACCTTCTGGGCCTGCTCGCGGTGGCACACCAGGACCGCGTCGCCCGTGTCGACTACGACCGTGTCCTGCATCCCGACCAAGACGAGGAGCCGGCCGTCCGAGCTCCGGGCGAAGCTCCGCGACGTGTCCTTCAGGATCACGTTGCCCTCGGCGCGGTTGCCGGCGTCGTCCTGCTCGGAGAGCTCGTGGACGGCCCGCCAGTCGCCGACGTCGCTCCAGCCGAACGAGCCCGGGACGACGAGCACCGAGTCGGCCTGCTCCAGGATGCCGTAGTCGATCGAGATCTTGGGGCTCCGCTCGTAGGCCTCGGCGATGGCGGCCGCCTCGCGGTCCGTCCCGAAGGCGTCCACGAGCGGCGCGAACAGGCGGTGGACCGTGGGGAGGTAGCGCTCGAAGGCGGCCAGGATGGCGTCGGCGCGCCAGATGAACATGCCCGAGTTCCACAAGAAGTCGCCGGCGTCGAGGAAGCGCTCGGCCGTCTGGACGTCGGGCTTCTCGGCGAACGTGAGCACCCGGTGCGGCCGGGGCGCGTCGGCCGGGCCGGTGTCGCGGACGCCGTCGAGGTCGCCGTCGGCGTCGAACTGGATGTAGCCGTAGCCCGTCTCGGGGTGGGTCGGCCGGATGCCGATGGTGACGAGCGGGGCGGGCCCGTCGCCGCCGCCCTGGGCGGCCCGGACGGCGGCCCGCAAGACGCGGTGGAACCGCTCGACGTTGGCGATCAAGTGGTCGGCCGGGAGCACGAGCATGGTCGCGTCCGGGTCCTCGGCCATCAGCTTGGCCGCCGCGAGCGCGATGCACGGGGCCGTGTTCCGGGCGACGGGCTCGCCCAGGATGTTCTCGGCCGGGACGGCCGGCAGGTGCTCGCGCGTCTTCCCCACGTAGTCGGCGTGGGTCACCACGAGGACGTGCTCGGGCTCGACGAGCGGCTGGAGCCGCGCGAACGTGTTCTGGATCAGCGACGCCTGGCCGAAGACGTCGAGGAACTGCTTGGGGTGCGAGCGGCGGCTGCGCGGCCAAAACCGGCTGCCGACGCCGCCGGCCATGATGACGGCGTAGAGGGACATGGGGTCGGAGTCAGAGGGACGGACAAGATGCGACACGCCGACCGTCCCGACCGGTCCCCTCGGCACGAGCGCCCGGCCGCCGTTCGGTGAAGAGCGCGTCGGGCGCGGCGCGCGTGGCCCGGCCCGGTTAGTCTGGGGCTTCCCCACGCCCGACTCATGCTCCGCGACCAGACCCTCGCCGTCCTCGGCGCCGGCCACATCGGCCGGGCCCTCGTCGGCGGCCTGCTCCGCGGTGACGACCTGGCGGCCGACCGGATCCGCGCGACGCGCCGCTCCGAGCACGCCCTCGACGCGCTCCGCCAGCAGCTCCCCGGCGTCGACGTCTCGACCGACAACCCCGCGGCCGTCCGGGGCGCGACCGTCGTGCTGGTCACGGTGAAGCCCCAGAACGCCGACGCGCTGTTGGACGAGATCCGCGAGCACGTGGCCCCGGGCACGCTCGTCCTGTCGACGCTGGCTGGCGTCACGACGGCGTCGCTGGCGCGGTCGCTCGGCCAGGACCTCCCCGTCGTCCGCGCGATGCCCAACACGCCGGCGCTCGTCGACGAGGGGGCGACGGCGATCGCGCCGGGCGCGCACGCGACGGACGCCCACGTCGCCCTGGCGCGCGAGGTGTTCCTGGCCGTCGGCCGCGTCGTCGAGGAGGTGCCGGAGCACCTGATGGACGCCGTCACGGGGTTGTCGGGCAGCGGCCCGGCCTACGTGTTCATGGTCATCGAGGCGCTGACCGACGCCGGCGTCAAGCAGGGCCTGCCCCGGGCCGTCTCGCGTCGGTTGTCGATGCAGACGGTCTTGGGCGCCGCGCGGCTGGCCATCGAGACGGGCGAGCACCCGGCCATCCTGCGCGATCAGGTCACGACGCCCGGCGGCACCACGATCACGGCCGTCGCCGAGCTCGAGAAGCAGGGGCTCCGGTCGATGTTCATCGACACGGTCGCCATGGCGACCGAGCGGAGCCGCCAGCTCGGCGAGGGGTAGCGATCCGCTACGGCACCCGCACGACCACCCGGGCGGCGTCGGCCTCGGAGACGGCGGCGAAAAAGGCGCGGACGGCGTCGTACGCCTCGGCCGGCTGGTTCGACGCGTCGACGACGAGCTCGCGGACGACGACGAGGGCGCCGGGCTCGGCCGCCACCGCGAGCCGGTAGCGCCCGACCGGGCCCTCGACCTCGACCGGGGCGGGCAGGCCGTCGGCCGCGTAGCCGTCGGGCAGGACGAGGCGGACCGAGTCGCGCTCGGCGTAGGCCGGCCCCAGGCGGACCGGCTGCGTCCGCACGCCGTCCGGTGCGGGCGGGACGGCGACGGGCGGGGCGAGGGGGACGAGGTTGAGCAGGAGCCGGCTCCCGGCCCGGCGGGCGGCGTGGGCCACGTCGAGCCGGGCCCCGAGCGCGAGCGTGTCCGGCCGGCCGGCGAGGGCGCCCAGGTCGAGCGCGAGCACGTCGAGGCTGGGCAGGCCCGTCACGCGGCGGAGGACGACCCCGCGCTCGGCCTCGGTCGCCCGGTCGAGCGCGACGAGCGCGTCCGTCCGCGGCTCCCCGTGGAACGTCCAGCGGACGTCGGCCTCGGCCCGGCCTCGTGCGTCGAGCGTGACCGTCGCTTGGCGCCGGGTCCAGTTCGTCTCCGGGCCCGACGTCGGCGTCTGGACGATCCGGCTGTCGGCGCCGTCGACGAGCAGGCCGGGGCGGCCCTCGGTGAACGCGCCCAGGTGGCCGAAGGCGGCGTAGGGGCTCGTGCACTCGAGCCAGACGGCCCCGTCGCTCAGCGCGGGCGTCCGCATCGACGGCTCGGCCAAGGGCACCCGCAGGACGACGTGGTTGAACCCGTTGTCGGGGAAGTCCTCCCGGAGGTCGGACCCCTCGTCGCCGGCCTCGATCAGGACCGGGTCCGCGTCGATGCCGACGGCGGCGAGCATGGCGCGCATGTAGTTCGTGAGCGCCTTGCAGTCGCCGTAGCGCCGCTCGAAGACGTAGGCCGCGTCGAACGGCTGCCACCCGCCGAGCCCTAGTTGGACCGACACGTAGCGGGTCGTCCGCTGGAGGTGGCCGTAGAGGCGGCGGACCCGCTCGGCGTCCGACCCGGCGCCCTCGACGACGCGCCGGACCTCGGCGAGCGCCTCCGGCGGGAGCTGCTGGCGGCCGGCCCCGAGCTCGTCGTACCACGTGCCGAACGCGGCCCAGGAGTCGAGCCGGCCCGGGGCCCCGCCGATCTCGAACCGGTCGGTCCCCAGCCGGAGCTCCGGCCCTTGCGCCCACCACGGCGGCCCCAACGGCTCGACCTCGGTGGCCGGCGCCGCCGCGAGGTGCCACGCGTAGGCGTCGCGCCCCCGCTCGCCCGTCCGGACGACCGGCTCGGCAAGGTCGCGCGTGTGGGAGCGGACGGCGGTCCCGGCCGGGACGGTCAGCCGGAACGTGGCGTCCTCGACGGGCCACCCCTGGTTCTGCGGGTGCCACGTCGGCCAGCCGAGGACGCCGCGGTGCTCGACCTCGTACGTCCACTCGACCGTGAACGGGGCCCGGTCGCCGTAGAGCGCGGCCTCCCGGACGCGCAGGTCCTCGTAGATCGAGCCGAGCGCGCGGTCCTCGCCGTCGCGGCGGCCCAGCTTCCGGACCTCCCGCCCGGCGGCGTCGTACAGCGTGCCCTCGAGCGAGCGGAGCTGGCGGAACCCGCCGTGGACCACGCGGAGGTCGCCGACGGCCTCGCGCCCGGCCGCCGTCATCGCCGTCATCACCAGGCGGACCCGGGTCGTCGCCCGGCCGGGGCCGTCGACGTCGTAGGCCGTGTCGTACCGGCGGACGACGACGGGGGCACCGTCCGACGCCGCGACGACGGCGGGCGTCACGGTCCACGGCGCCGGTTGGGCGACGACGGGGCCGAGGGCCAGCGCGGCTAGCAGGAGGGCGACGCGCACGGCTACTGGTCGTCCGCGGTGGCGTCGGCTTCGAGAGACGTCGTGGCCGTGGCGCCCGTCCGGGCGATGACGACGGCCTCGGTCTCGGCCGCCACGATCTCGTCGTAGAGCTCGCGGAGCGCCGGGTACTCCTCGGCCTCGACGCGGGCCCCGGCGACCGTCAGCACGGCGCGGACCTGGAGCCCGCCCGGCCGGGGCGCCATCGACCGGAGGTAGGTCACCTTCCGGCTGGGGACCGTCATCTGAACCGACTCCGGGAGGTCGACCGGCTCCCACCCCTCCGGGAGCTCGATGTCGGCGACGTAGGTCCGCGTGAAGGGGTAGGCGAAGTCGACGGGGAACGTCCGGGTCTCGCGCTCGAACGGGTTCTCGTCGAGCTGCATCGCCACGAACGGCGTCAGGTACATCTCGCCGCCGACCCCCTCGGCGCTGGGCGCGACGAAGGTGGCCTTGACGTTGAGCGGCTGGTCGAGCGTGTCGACGCCGGTGACCTCGACGGTCTCGATCTCGACGTCGTCGTCGGCGTCGGCGGCCTCTTCGACGGCGTCGGCCGAGGCGTTCGGGGGGCCGGCCTCGGCCTCGGCCAGCCGGACGCGCGCGTCGAAGGCGTCGTAGCCCGTCAGCCGGAGCTGGAGGTCACCCGAGAGGCCACCGTCGGCGGCGAGCGCGGCGCGGACGAACGTGGACGTCGTGGTGCCGCCGGGGGCGTCGAACGTGATCCACTGGGGCCCGCGGGCGTCGGCGACCCAGGCCTGCCCGTTGAGCGCGTCGACGGGGACCTGGCCGTAGGGCCGGTGCCGGCTGAGCGGCGAGACCAGCTCGGCCGGCTCGCCGGGCACCTCGACGAGCGCCAGGATCGTGTCGAACTGGCTCAGGATGGGGTACTCCGTCACGGCCCGGCCGTTCGAGCGGCCCGAGAGGATGATGGGCCGGGCCGGGACGCCGGCCTCCTCGTAGAGCTCGAGGAGCAGGAACGTCAGCTCGGCCTCGGTGCCCGACTTCGTCTGGACCACGTCGTCCAGGTCGCGCTCGGCGAAGATGCCGCCGCCCCCGTTCCACACGTAGCCCGTCCGGACGATGTCGTAGAGCGCCCGGGCCTTCTCGGACACGGTCCCCTCGACGCTCCGGGCCACCTCGCGGACGCGCGGGTTCCGCTCCATCCGCCGCCCGAACTCCGGGTGGTCCCGGAGCTCCTCGGCCACGGTCTGCCAGGTCGAGAGCACCTGGTCGACGAAGCCGTCGGGCCGGTTGACCCGGCTCAGCTGGAGCCCGATCCGCTCGACGTAGTCGGCCTCGGTCGTCGTGTAGGGCTCGTCGCGGAGGGCGGGGACGTCGCGGGCGACCCACCGGTACTTGACGGTGTCGTAGTCCATCCCGTTCACCTTCTGCGGCGGCTCGGCCTGGACGTGGGGCCCCTGGGAGAGCGTGACGTAGTCGAAGTACTGGGGCGTCTCGAACCGGAGCTCACTGACGAGCGTCGGCTCCTCGGTCTGGAACGTCCACGTCGGGAGCACGGTGATGCTCTCGGTCTCGTAGGTGTATTCGTACTCGAAGATGGCCCCGGGCGCCAGCGCCGGCATCGAGAACCGGACCTCGCGGACGCCGTCCGCGACGCGCTCGTCGAACACGTCGCGGCTCGAGAGCTCGACCGTGCGGGTGCCGCCCCGGCCGTCGGGCACGAACGTCTGGCCCCGCACGCGGCGGACGCGCGTGCCGCGCTGGTCGGGGTAACGGAAGCTGACCTCGCCGAGCCCGTAGCCGTCGGCGTCGAAGACCTTGACGCGCGTGTGGCGGCGGAGCTGGAACTGGATCCCCGCGCCTCCCTCGATGCGGACCTCCGAGAACCCGACGTCGCCCAGGACGACGGCCGAGGCGTCGGGGTCGTCGGGCCAGTCGGCGACGGCCCGCTCGGCGTCGGACAGGCGGCCCCACCGGATGGGCGGGTCCTGGGCGTGAGCGGCGAGAGGCGTGAGTGCGACCAAGGCCGCAAAGAGGAGTCGAGTCACGGGCGAACGTGGGGCCGGGTGAGGGCAGGGTACGAAGCGCGCATCAACGCGCAGACCTGCCGGCACGTACCCCCCCCTTTCCTCGGCCCGAATCTTCACCCGAGCGTCGATGCGCAGGGACCTCAGGCTCTCGCGCTACGCCACCGAGCCGGGGTGGGCCTCGGCGATGGCCTCGGGCGCCGTGCCGACCGGCGTCGCGTCCGGCGGGAGCGGCTCGATCCACGACCGGCCGTCGCGCGCCAGCATCCGCTCGGCGGCGGCGGGGCCCCAGGTGCCGGCGGCGTAGTTGGGGAACTCGGCCGGCGGCGTCGCCTCCCACACGTCGAGAACGGGCTGGACCACCTTCCACGCCTCCTCGACCTGGTCGGACCGCATGAACAGCGTCGCGTCGCCGCGGATCGCGTCCAGGAGCAGCGTCTCGTAGGCCTCGGGCGGCGTCTCGAAGGCGTCCTCGTAGTCGAACCGCATGGCGACGGGCTGGAGCAGCATCGACGGGCCGGGCCGCTTGGCCTGGAACCGGAGCACGATGCCCTCGTCGGGTTGGATCCGCAGGACCAGCCGATTGGGCTGGAACGCCTCGTCGGCGCCGGCCGGGAACGCCCGGTGGGGGACGGGCCGGAACTGGACCGAGATCTCGGACACCCGCCGCGGCATCCGCTTGCCCGTGCGGAGGTAGAACGGGACCCCGTTCCAGCGCCAGTTGTCGACCTCCAGCTTGAGCGCGACGTAGGTCTCGGTCGGCGAGCGCTGGGCCACCTTGGGCTCGTTCCGGTAGCCCACCACCTTGCCGCCGGCCTGGTAGCCCTCGCCGTACTGGCCCCGCACGGCCACCTCGTGGACGCGGTCGGGCGTGATCGGCCGGATGGCCCGGAGCACATCGACCTTCTTGTTGCGCACCTCGTCGGGCTTGAACGCGACCGGCGGCTCCATCGCCACCAGGCAGAGCAGCTGGAGCAGGTGGTTCTGGACCATGTCGCGCATGGCCCCGGCCGTCTCGTAGTACCCGCCCCGGTGCTCGACGCCGACCGTCTCGGCGACCGTGATCTGGACGTGGTCGACGTAGCGGGCGTCCCAGACCGGCTCGAACATGGCGTTCGCGAACCGGAACGCCAGCAGGTTCTGGACGGTCTCCTTGCCCAGGTAGTGGTCGATCCGGTAGACCTGGCTCTCGGACGCGTGCTCGACCAGGAGCTTGTCGAGCTCGCGCGCGCTCTCGAGGTCGTGCCCGAACGGCTTCTCGACCACGAACCGGTCGAACTCGGGGTTGGCCAAGAGCCCCGCCTGGGCCAGCCCAGACACGATGGGCGCGACCAGGAACGGGGCGACCGAGAGGTAGAACACGCGGTGGGCCCGCTCGCCGTCGGGCGCCACCTCGTCGAGCCGCGCCTTGAGCCGCTCGAACGTGTCGGCCTCGGTGACGTCGCCTTGGACGTAGTAGAGCCGCTCGGCGAACTCGCTCCAGTTGTCGGCGTCGACGTCCTTGGGGAAGAACCGGCCGAGCGAGTCGGCCGCGTCGCACGCGAACTCGATGAACGCCGAGTCGCTCTTCTCGGCCAGGTCGACCCCGACGACGTCGACCTCGGGTGGGAGGTGGCCCTCGCGGTGGAGGTCGTAGAGGGCCGGGATCAGCTTGCGGTGGGCGAGGTCGCCGGCGGCCCCGAAGAGCACGAGCTGGACGACGTTTGGGAGGTGCATGGGTCGGGATTCAGGGTTCGGGGTTCAGGGTTCGCGAGGGCGGGCCGTCGGAGCGGGTCGTGACGCCAACGTTGCCCGCCGATTCCGAGAGGGCCGACGGGCGATGTCGTGGAGCACTCGAACCCTGACCGCGCAGCGACGGCACAGCCAACCGAGGACCCCGAACCTCTCGACTACAGACCGGCCGGGAGCCACTGGGCGTGGTGCATCCCCTCCTGGTCGATGCGGGCGAACGTGTGGGCGCCGAAGTAGTCGCGCTGGGCGGCGACCAGGTTGGCCGGGAGCCACTCGCTGCGGTAGGCGTCGAGGTAGCTCAGCGACGACGAGAACGCCGGGAGCGGGAGGCCCGCGCCGACGCCCAGGGCGACCGCGTCGCGGAGCGCGTGGCGGCAGTCGGAGAGGATCTCGGTGAAGGCCGGGGCCACCAACAGGTTGGGGAGGTCGTCGTCGGCGCGGAAGGCCTCGCGGAACGTCTCCAGCATGTCGGCCCGGATGATGCAGCCGCCGCGCCAGACCCGGGCGACGGTCTCCAGGTCGAGCCCGTACTCGTAGGCGTCCGACGCCCGCTTCAGCAGCGCGAAGCCCTGGGCGTAGGTCACGAGGAATGCCGCCCTCAGCGCCTTCTCGAGCGCCTCGACGAGTCGGTCGGGGTCCTCCGCTCGCCCGGCCGGCGTGCCCAGCAGCGACGACGCGGCCACGCGCTCGTCCTTCAGCGCCGAGAGGTAGCGGCCCGTCACCGCCGCGTCGATGGTCGGCGTGGGGACGCCCAGGTCGAGGGCGTCCTGGCTCGTCCACTTGCCGGTCCCCTTCTGCTTGGCCGTGTCCTTGATAAAGTCCAGGAGGTAGCGGCCGGTCATCCCCTCGGGCGGGGCTTGGTCGCCGGGCGTCTCGTCGGGTCGGACCGCGACGGTCTCGGGCTGGTGCAGGATGTCGGCCGTGATCTCGACGAGGTAGGACCGGAGCGGGCCGCGGTTCCACTCGCCGAACAGGTCGCCCATGCGGTCGTTGCCGAGCCCGGCGCCGCGCTTCATCAGGTCGTAGGCCTCGGCCAGGAGCTGCATCAGCCCGTACTCGATCCCGTTGTGGACCATCTTGACGTAGTGGCCCGAGGCGCCGGCGCCCAGGTGAGCCACGCACGGCTCGCCGTCGACCTCGGCCGCCATCCCCTCCAAGATGGGGGCGACGCGGGCGTAGGGCTCCATCGGCCCGCCGGGCATCATGCTCGGCCCGTGGCGCGCGCCCTCCTCGCCGCCCGAGACGCCCATCCCGAAAAAGTGCAAGCCCTTCGCCGCCATCTCGTCGTGCCGGCGGCGGGTGTCGGGGAAGTGCGAGTTTCCGCCGTCGATGACCAGGTCGCCCGGGGAGAGCTTGGGCGCGAGCGAGCCCAGAACGGCGTCGACCGGCTTGCCCGCCGGGACCATCACCAGGATGTTGCGCGGCGTCGGGAGCGCGTCGAGGAACGCGTCGAGGTCGGTGGTGGCCGTGACCGGGCGGGCGGCCTCGTCTTCGAAGCCGCGGACCGCGTCGTCGCCGAGGTCGGTGCCGGCGACCTCGGTGCCGGCGTCGAGCGCGTTGAGGGCCAGGTTGCGGCCCATGATGCCGAGGCCGACGACGCCGAGATGGGAGGAGGGCATGGAGCGGGCGGGGGTGAGGGGCCGTCTGTACGCGCGCCCTCCGCCGCGGTGCCCCGGCGCCTGCCCGTTACCCGACCCGGACCCGTTGCCCCTCGCTGGTGAACGCGAGCACCTCCGGCGACTCGCCCGCCACGCCCGAGAGGACGAGCACGACGGCCTGCCCCTCCCGACCTCGGAGGTCCAGACGGACCGTCTCCGATGCGTCCCCGACTTCCAGGCGGAGCGACGTCCGCTTCGGGTCGAGCGCGCGGTACCCGGCCCGCTCGCCCAGCGCGAGGCCATCGGCGAGCGTGTCGCGAACGCGCGTCCGCTCCATCACGGCAACGCGGGCCCGTGCCGGCCGCGCCGACGCCAGCGCGTGGACGACGGTGACGTCGACCGAGTCGCGGGCGCGGGCGTCGAGGTGGGCCCCCGACGTCACCACGAGGCGGGGGGCGCCCGTCCCCGGCGTCGGGCTCAGGACGACGACGTAGGCCTTGCCGACCTCCACCGTCACCTCGTCGCGGAGGACGACCTCGCCATCGAGCGTCCGAACCTCGACCTTGAGGCGGCCCGCGTCGACCGGGAGAGACGGAGTGGACGCGCCGTGGGGGAACGGCGCCGACTCCGACCCCGCCGGGGCCACCGTCGACCCGTTGAAGTGGACCTCGACCGGCCCCGCGTCCTTGAAGTCGTGGATAAACTGGACGAACGGGCCCCGCGGCGACGGCGGCTCCCCGACGTTCTGGATGGTCAGTGGTACCGAGACCGTCGGGGCGTTCGGGTCGTTGCTCTCGATCAGGAGCTGGTCGGCGTAGGCGGCGGGCTCCGGGGAGGAGAAGCGGACGACGAGGGCCTGGCTCTGGCTGGGCTCGACGGAGAACGCCGGCTCCGAGACCAAGAAGAACTGCGGTCCGATCGCCACCGAGGCCTGTCCGGTGAGCGTCCCGGTCCCCACGTTGGACACCTGGACCGTCCTGTTGACGGAGAGGCCCACGGAGACGGACCCGAACGGGAGCCCGGCTGGGTCGACCCGAATCGCGGGGTCGCCGGAGGGGGTCTGAGGCTTCTCGACGAGCCAGAACCACATCTCGAAGTCGCTGCCGCGTCGGCGGTCGCCGCTCGGGAGGATCACGTCGGTCCCGTCGTCGGTGCCGCGCGGAGCGCCGAAGGCCTCGCCGTCGAGGTAGACCCGGCCCTGGCCCTCGGCCTCGGCCCAGATCTTGTCTCCGGCCAGCGTCACCGTGGCCAGGACGCGGTCGGCGACCTCGCGCCGGGTGAGGGTCTCGAGCGGATTGGATTCGATCCACCGGCGGGTTTGGTTGGTGGGCGTCCAGAACAGCTGCTTCTCCTCCAGCGAGAGCGTGCCGTCGAGCCGGATCGGGCGCGTGCCGAAGCCGGGCCCATCGTCCCACTGCCACACGTCCCGCTCCGCGTCGTCGAGCGGGTAGGGGAGCCAGAGGGTGAGGACGCAGACCGGTTTGGCGAGCGGGAAGTTGCCCTCCTGGCTCGGCCCACCCAGGATCGACTCGGGCGCTACGGCCGCGTCGAAGGTCACCGCGAGCCCGGCGTCGAGGTCGCCCAGGTCGGCGTCGGTGTCGTTGCGGAGCGGGGGCGTCCCGTCGCTCTGCCACCGCACGTCGACGACGTGGAAGCCGGGGTCCTCCTCGCCTGAGCTGCCGGGCTGGGCGGCGAACCGGACAGGAAGGTGCGTCGCGATCCCGTCGCTTCCGATCAGCAGGGCCTCGACGCGCTGCTCGCCGTCGGGCCCCAGCGTCCAGCCGACCCGGGCCGTCCCGTCGGCCCCGGTGGGGACGTCCCGGGTGGGGGCGCCGTCGACCGTGCCGTCGCCGCTCGTGACGCGGAACCGGACGCGGGCCCCGGCCACCGGCTCGCCGCCGCGCGAGACGCCGACCTGGAGCGGGTGCGCCAGCGGCTCGCTGAGCCAGCCCTGCTGCCCGTCGCCGCCGACGTAATCGAGCACGAGCGGCTCAATCGCCGCCCCGAACCGGATGGGCAGGTGGACCGGGTCGCCGGCCGCGTCGAGCAGGACGGCCTCGACGGCCTGCTCACCTTCGGGGCCCAGCGTCCAGACGGCGGCGGCCGTCCCGTCCGCCCCGGTCGAGGCCTCGGCCGGGCTCGCGCTCCCACTGCCGGAGACGACCTCGAAGCGGACGCGGGCGCCCTCGACGGGGTGCGACCCGTTCGCGACGCCAACCTGGAGCGGCGCGCCGAGCGGCGCTCCCGGGTCGCCCTCCTGCCCGTCCCCGCCGACGTAGAACAGGCCCGTCAGCTCGGTGACGGGCGGGAACAGCGTCCGGCAGTCGGCGACCTCGACGCCGCCTTCCTCGTCGATGGTGACCTGGGCCAGGCGGCAATGGTGGTGGGTGATGCCCGCGGCGGACACCCAGCCGTCGTCGGTCGCCGGCCACTCCACGTCGCCCGTGTTCGTGCGTGCCGGGATCGTCCAGTAGTCGCCCGTCCGGTAACGTCGGTCGGCGCCGTCGACTCGGTCACCCCGCAGGCGGACCTGGACGCCGTCCTCGATGTTGCGGAACGCCTCGCTGTCGAGCGGCGGCAGCACGCCGTTCCACCGGCGGACCTTGGGGTCGGCAAAGTCGGCTTGGTCGGCGGCGCCGCCGACGGGCAGACGCGAGTCGAGGTCGACGGTCAGCGTGTCGCCCTCGACGGCGGTCACCCGGACGAGCGTGCCCGGCAGCCCGTGGAGCTCGCGCGCGTCGTCGGTGAGCTCGGCCCAGTCGCCGGTCGCGAACCGGAGCACGGCGTCGCGGCCGACGCTGCCGAGGATCCACTCGGTCTGCGTCGGGTTCTGGGCTTCGAGCCGGCTGAGGACGGTCCCGTTGTCGCGGTCCCACTTGCAGACCGTCGCCCCGCGGTTGCCGCCGGTGTGGACCTCGACGCGGTAGAGCTGGTTTTCCAAGCGCCGGTAGCCGGCGCCCGGCTCGACGACGCACGGGTCGTCCGAGGCCGCGGCTTGGTCGGCGCGGGCGCCGAGCTGGCCCGTGCTCGGGGCCGTCGCCGCGTCCCACGACGGGACGGGGCTGGCGCAGTCGGTCGGCTCGCCCGGAGCGAGCGGGTGGAGGCGGACCTGCCAGACGACCTGGGTCCGCGTGGCCGTGTCGGGCCCGCCGAGCGCGACCTCGCGGATCTCGGGCATGTCGAGCGCGGTCCGGTGCCACTCCCAGGCGTCGAGTGTCGCGAGGTAACCGCCGGGGTCGAGCTCGGCGAACGCGCCGGCGTCGAGCGGGAGGTGTGGCTGCGCGTCGTAGGCCACGTCCGCCTCGTTCTCGACCAGCCACCCGCTCAGGTAGTACCGCCCGGCGCCGATGGCGAGGCCGCCGCCGTCCGCGGTGATCTCGAAACCGGCCCCTCCGATGGGCCCGCCGCACCCGCCGACCAAGTCGGCCGCCGTCGTCTCGGCCCGGTGGAAGACGACGTCCTGGAGCTCGTTGGCGTCGGCGTCGGTCTGGACGCGGCCCTGCTGGAGCGGGACGCGCTTGACGTGCCGGGCGGGGTCGAACGTGGAGCGGGAGAGGTCGGCTTTCATCGGAGGCACCGTAGAAGATGTTGAGGGGTCGACCTCCTCCCTTGAGGGAGGTGTCGGCGAAGCCGGCGGAGGGTGTCCTCGGCGCCTCGCGCCGGGCCGGACACCCCCACCCGCTTCGCGGGAGCCCCCTCTAGGGGGCGGGCAGAGCGCGAGGGGTCATCGTCGGCAGCTCAGGTGACGAAGAGGAGGCCCGCGTCGAGGCCGATCCGGAGGAAGTCGGCCAGGCTGGCCTCGAGGTTGGCGATCCGCTGGGGTTGCTGGAGCGCGTTCCACACGCCCATCTCGGAGCCGTCTTCGGCCCCAGTCCGGATCTCGACCGCGCAGCTCTCGGCGAGCTGGGCGAAGGCCGGGTCGCCGTAGCGGACGGCGGTGAACGTGGGCCGCAGGCGACGGCGGATCCGGTCGCGCTCGTCGGGCGGGAGGTCGGCGACGGACGCCAGGCCCAGCGCCTCGGCCCGTCGGCGGAGCGCCAGGTCGGGCTGGCAGTGGAACCGGCGCGGCGTCCGCGAGCCGGCCGGGACGACGCTGTAGCGGACGCAGCCGGTCTGGAGCCGGTCGGCCTCGACGGGGTCGGAAAAGACGCACTCCGACGCCCGCGTCAGCTCGCGCACGCGGACGCGTCCGAACACGGTCGACCGCTCGAGGATGGCCGGCGGCCCCGGCGCTCCGGCAGCGCCACCCAGCGCCACGTCCGCCGCCTGGATCACGCTGTCGCGGATCCGGACGCGGCGGACCGTCTCGGGCGCCTCGACCCGGCCGCACACCACGTGGTCGAGGTCGAGCGCCAGCTCCGGGTTGGCCCCCGCCCCGGCCCCGACGTGGACGCCCCGAGGCGTGCTCGCGTCGTGCATCCCGACCGTCGAGTGGGCGATCCGCAGCCCGCCCAGATGGTCCGTGCCCGTCCCCCAGACGCGGACCTCGCCCTCGATCAGCAAGCCGTCGAGCACGAGCGTGCCCGGCGTGTCGCTGGCGGCCGGCGCCGTCCCTTGCACCTCGACGTCGCCCAGCAGGTGCGCACGGCGGTCGAGCGGCTCGAGCCGGCGGTCGGCGTCGAGCGTGGCCGCGACGATCACCAGCAGGCTGCCCTCGGGGATCCGGATGTGGCCGGGCTCGGCCAACTCGGCCGCGTACGTCGCGTTGTCCACCAACGCCAGCCCGCCGACGGTGCCGGGCGGCTGAGCGTTCCACACGGCCACAGCGTCCGCCAGCGTCGCAAAGTCGGCGTCGGCACCGACGCTCGCGGTCCACATCGGCGTGCGGGTGAGAGCGGCGTCGGGCGAGTCCTGCCGGTCGTAGGGCCCGCCGCCGACGTCGCCGGGGAAGCCGCATGCCCAGCGCGCCTCGACCCGGGCCGGAGCCGGCGGACCCCCTAGCACCGCTAGCCGTCCGAGCTCGGGGTCGACGGCGACGCGGGTGTCGAGCGTGGTGCCGTCGGGGGCCACGAGGAGGGTGGAGGCGGGTGGGCTCCAGCCGGACGCGTCCCACTGAGCGAGCGTGCAGATCAGGATCTGCTCGGGCGCGAGCGGGTCGTCGGCGCCATCCAAAAAGACCTCGACGGGTGGCTGGTCGCCGAAGAAGACGGGAGCGGGCGCTTCTCCGGCCACGAACGCCGCGCGGCGCTGGGTCAACTCGTCGTAGAGCGGGCGCCGCCGGAGCCGACCGGGCACGTTCACCTCGTCGGCCAAGCGCGTGATCTCGGTCTCGGTCTGGGGCCGGTTCACGAGGGGCACGTCGATCCCGTACGGGTGGAGCCAGTAGCGGCCGTCGGTTGGGTCGGCGACGGCGCGCGCCTGGGTCCGCTCGACGGCGTACGCCTGGAGCCGCCACAGGAAAAGGCCGACGTTGGGGAGGTTGTGCCGGCCGCGGGCTCGGGTGATGGACCGCACGTCGGCCGTGTGGGCGTGGACGTCGAAGGCCGTGTCGATGAGCTCCAAGCGGGCCGCGTCGCGGAGGTCAGGCGTGCGTGTGCTGTGGAGTCGCGGGTGATTGACGTGCTGCGTGGTGGCCACCAAGTCGAAAAACTCGACGGCCCGGGCGGGCCACCCGGTCGTGTCCCGGGCCAGTTGTTCGAGCATCGTCGCCGTCCCCTTCCGCCGCCGGTACGCGATCGCGTTGGCCACGCGCGCGCGCTGGCTGAACCCGTCGGCCCGGACGCTGTGGAGCGGGCGGACGCCCAGCAGGTCGCCGATATAGGGGACGGCCCACTCGTCGCACGTCTCGATAAAAGCGTTGTCGTAGAGCCGCGCGACGTCCTCCTCAACCAGCCGGCCCTGCTCGCCCAGCACCTCGAACAGCGCGCGGAGCGGGCCGCCCTGCTCGGCGTCTCGCAGGCGGTGGATCGCCGGCAGCAGGGCGTACAGAGATTCGGGGGTGACGAACGTCATGGCGCGGCGGCGGTGAGGGAGATCCCGCCCGGGTCGACGGTGAGCAGTTCGGCCGGCCGGATCTGGTCCCCGTCCCAGTGCGCGGCGCGCGCCGGGACGCGGGGGACGACGAACGGGTCGGCCCCGCCGAGCGCGTCGAGGTCGACGGCGACGACGCCCGCGACGGCCTGCATCACGGCCAGCACCTCGGACGTGGCGACGCCCTGACCGAAGGCGCGGGCCTGGAACGAGAACGCCTCCACGAGCGCCCCCTCGACGGCCGCCAGCACGTCGCCCGCGACCCAGGCCGGGTCGACGACCACGGTCCCCGCCAGCCCGAACGTCCGCGGCCGGTACGGGCCGACGACGATCCGGGCGTCGACGTGGCGAGCCTGGTCGAGCGCGCCGGCCAACCGGCCGAACAAGGGCGAGCCCTCCGGCACCTCGGCCCCGTCGACGCCGGCCACGGTGAGGTGGACGATCCGCCGCTCGCCGCTCCACAGCACGGTCGCCAGCGCTTTTCCGATGCCCGCGAACGCGCGCGCGAAGTCCTGGACGTCGCGCACCGAGACGACGCGGTCGAGCGTGAGCACAGTGAGCGGCGCGTTCCGGCGCGCGTCCGCCAGGCGCTCGGGGTCGGCGGCGCCCGCCGATGCCGTCGGGTTGCCGACGTCCTTGACGCCGAGCGGGCGCGTCATCAAGAGCTGGATCTGGCCGGCGTCGACCAGCCCCTCGGTTCCGATCCCGGTCCGGTAACTCGCCGTCACGTTCTCGACGCCCGTCGGGAGCCGCGCGCCTGAGATGCCGTCGCCGAACTGGACCGTCACCGTCCCGTCGTCGGCGCGGCGGGTCGTGTAGACGCGGGCGTCGGCGGGCTGGCGGTAGAGCGAGGACGCCTCGGTCCACAAGACGCCATCGACGCGGACGTCGAGCGTGCTCGCGGTGCCGCTGGCGGTCGCCGCCGAGACGTGAGTGAGTGGGACGTGGGCGAGCGTGAACCGCTGGAACGGGACCGAGCCGTCGCCGCTGCCGAGCACCTGGGCGACCGTCTTCCCGTGCGTCGCCCGGGCCACGTTCGCGTTGAGCCGGGCCCCGACCAGGCCGTCGCCGTCGTTGCGGGCGTAGCGGTGCGCGAGCGGGGCCGCGAACGTGAGCCGCAGCAGCCCGTCGACCGTCTCGACGCGGGCGACGGTCGCGACCTCGGCCACGACCTCGCCCGTGTCGACGTCGGTGCCGGTGATGGAGACGAGGCGGCCCTCGGGGATCGCGGTCACCGGCGCGTCGAGGGTGAGCACGGCCCCTTCGACCGGCGTCGTGATCGGCGTCTCGGCCCGCACCAGCGGCTCGGCGACGGCGTAGACGACCGTGTCGCGGACGTGGGCGTCGAACTTGGCGCGCAGGTTCTCGCCGCTCAGGTCGAGCCGCGTCGTCTTGGCCGACAGCGTGAACCCGGTCCGGGCGTCCTCGGCCGCGTCGCGGACGCGGTACACCTCGGCGTAGCCCGGCCGCGAGAGCACGACCCAGCTGTCGGGGACGACCTCGGGGTAGAGCGCGTCGAGGTAGACGGGCCCGTCGCCGAAGTCTGGGGCGTCGATGCCCGAGATGGCGCGGATCGTGAGCTGGCCGCCCCACGGGTCGGCCGAGGTCGGCGACGACGCGTACTCCTCGCGGATGGGGGCCGGCATCGCGAGCCAGTCGGGCGCCTGGGCGCCGAAGAGGGCGGCGCGCTGGCGGAACACGTAGACCGTCGGGTCGGCGGCGGGCAGCACCGGCGGGACGTACGAGCCGAGCCCGCGGTCGAACGTGACGTGCGTCAGCCCGCGCGCGCGGTCGACGGAGACCGTCTTGAGGGGGCGGAAGTCCCAGTTCTCGTTCCCCGACTCCGCCCGCCGCTCGGCGCCGACCAGCAGCACGCCGTCGCCGGGACGGAGGTTCAGGGCGACGCCCTCCAGCCACAACTCGTCGGTGCCTCTCGCGGGGCGGACCGGCTCGTTCAGGCGGGGGCGCATTGCCTGCCACTCGGCCCGAGCCGTGATCTCCTCGACGGTCTCGAACGTCTGCGGGACCTCGTCTTGGCCGGGCAGGCTCTGCGCCTGCGTCCCGACGTCGATGCGGGCCGAGCCCGGCGTGCCGGGCCCGGTCTGGAGCGAGAACGCCAGCGTCGTGTCGGCGGCCACGCCGGGCCCGAGCTCGTAGCCGATCCGCCGCGCGAGATTGAGCACGGACCGCCGCTCGGTCGCCGTCCGCAGGTACGCCTCGTTGGCGACCCGCTCTTGGTAAAACGTGAGCACGTCCAGGACGACCGCCCAGGCGTCGACGAGCGCCAGCGTGGGGTCGGCGTCGTCGCGCGTCGACAGGCCGGCGAGCGCGGGCTGCTCGCCCAGCGCCGCGTGCATCGACGCCCGGAACCGCCCGTACGTCCCGACGCGGTGGACGATGGCCGACAAACCCGGTCGGTTCTCGATCGGGACGGGCGTCCACCGCTCGACGCCGTCGCAGACGCCGCAAAAGTCCAGGTCGCTCATAGTCCCCCGGTAAGGTCGACCTCGATCCGGCCGTTGCCGGGCCGGCTCGGGTCGTTGTCGAGACGGACGATTTCGAGGTCGGCGACCGTGAGCACGCCACCGCCGATCTCGCCGTGGGCCGGCTCGCCCCAGCGCTGGAAGCGGCGGACTTCGACCGAGGCCACGCCCTCGACGGCTTGCGCGGCGCCGTAGATCTGGCTGAGGTACACGGGCTGCCCGAACGTGAACCGGTCGGGGTGGAAAAAGCCGCGCGCCCCGTCCGGCCGGTCCCGGCGTCCGAGGGCAACGAGCAGCGACCGGTGGACGTCGCCCCTCGCGTGGCCGGGCGCGACGCAGACAGCCAGCGCCAGGTCGAGCGGGACGAACACGGGGTCCCTCAGCTCGACGTCGTGGCCCGCCAGCCGGTAGCGGTCGAGGTGGGCGCGCAAGTCGGCGAGGAACCGGGCGTCGTCGCGGACCGGGAGGCCGCCCGTCCGGTCGACGGTGACGAAGACGGTCATCCAGCTGCCGGTCCAGCGGAAGACGGCGGCGGCTTTTTGGACGCCCGGATGGCGCTCGGTGACCTCGGCGTAGTCGGCGGCGGTGACGGCGCGCTCCTGGGTGCGGAACGCCTGGGGCGCGAACTGGCGGACCTCGTCCAAGCTCTCGGGCGTCGCTCCTCCGATGGCCGGCATCGGGTTCCGCGCGCGCTCCAGGCCCGGCACGTCGGTCGCCACGAGTGCCTCCGCGCCGACGTTGCCGGCGGGTCCGTTCCCCACGCGGTACGTCGCGGTGAACGACGCGCCCGCAGCCGGCGCCTTGCCGAGCACGCCGTCGCCGAACCGGAGCGTGGCCCGGCCCCGGGCGTCGACCTCGGCCACGACCTCGGCCGCGAACCGGGCGCTGCCCAACAGGTCGCGCTGAGGGTTCCACGTCTCGTCGCCGTCGTCGAGCGTGAGGGCGGCGGGGAGAGCCGCGCGCACGTTCTGGCTGAGCGCCTGGGCCGCCGGCCGTTGGCGAGCGTCGGCCGCGTCGAACGGGGCCGCGAACGTCACCACGTCGTCCGGCAGACGAGGCCGGTAGCGACCCGTCGCCGGCACGACCGGCGGCGTGAGGGGCCGGTCGGCGACGGTCTCACCGTGGTCGGCCAGGACCACGTTGCCGCGTGCCAGGCTGACGTCGGCCAGGTCGGCCCCGCCGACGATGGCGCTGAGACAGAGCGCGACCGGGAGCGCGTCGGCGTCGTGCCAAGACACCTCGACCACGGCCGTCCCGTCGAGCGCGTCGACGGCCGGGGCGACGTCGGTCAGGCGGACCGCCCAGCGCCGGCTGCGGTCGGCATCTGCGGGGAGGCCGGTCGTCGGGCTGAGCACCTCCTCGACCACCAGCACGTCGCCGGGCGCGAGCGCGAGCGACCCGGCGGGCTCGTCCACGAGCGTCGCTCGGGTGGCGCCGGCCGGCAGGCCGCACTCGGCGTCGCCCCAGGTGTGGAACCGGATCTCGTTGCAGGCTGCCCGCGCCGTGACGTCGTGCATCGTCTCGAACACGAGCGGGCGGTCTCCAGCCGTCCGAATCGGGGTGTGAGCCGGGACCGCGATGGCGGCGCCGGGCTCGGCCACCAGGTGAACGAATGCCCGCGCGTTCGACCCGTCGTGCATCCGGTAGTCCAGCAGCCGGGCGTGGCGCCGGACCGACGTCCGGTGCCGAGCCGTGTCCAACGTCGACTCCGTCGCGACGGAGTCCTGGGCGTAGGCCAGATGGTCGGCGGTGTACGCGAGCAGCTCGACGAGCGCGACCTGGAGGTCGGCCGGGTTCCGGTCGCGCCACTCGGGCACGAGCACCGACATCCGGTCGAGCATCAGTTGACGGACGCCGGCGTAGTCCCGGGCCAGGTAGTCGATGGCCGGCGCGTCGAACGTCTCGGGCGGGCACGCGTCGACGGGCGCGCAGTCGAAGTCGCTCGGGCACTCGACCTTGAACGAGAACGCGACGGCTGCCAGCCGCTGGTCGACGCCGTCGGGCGGCCCGCCGTCGGTGGACGAGGCGACGAGCCGGAGCGTGTAGGTCGAAAAGTCGCCGGTCCCGTCGGTCAGGACGACGAGCGTGCGGTCGGCGTCGTCGGCTGCCAGCGCGTCGCGCTGGGCCGCCGTCAGCGTCGCGCCCGTGTCGGGGTCAATGACGAGGTCGGTCGTCAAGTCGGCCGCGCGGTGAGCCCAGACCACCCGCGCGGCCGCCGCTCGGGGCTCGTGCTCGATCCGGACGGTCGGCGTCGCCAGCGTGCCGAGCGGTTTGAGAAACCGAACGAGCAAGAGCTGCTGGCGCGGCAGGCCGAGCACGTCGGCGCCCCGGTCGAGCACTTCCAAAAAGTCCACGCCGTTGAGCGACAGGTGGCCCAGCACCCGGCGTCGGCGGTTCTCGTTGTCGCAGCGGTATTGGGGGTCCATCACACGGTGCGGCTGAACTCGGTGACGACGCGCTGCTGCGTCCGGCGGACGACGTAGCGGACGCGGACGCCCAGCTCGGCGTCGCGGCGCGTCACGTCGACGGCCTCGACCTGGACGACGTCGCCCAGCCACCGCTGGAGCGACGCCTGGACGCTCGTCTCGACGGCGCCCGCCAGCACGTCGCTGTTCGGCGCGAACACGAGCTGGAGCAGCCCGCTCCCGAACTCGGGCCGGTTGACGCGCTCGCCCGGCGACGTGAACAGCACCTGCTCGATGAGGTCGCGGACGTAGTCGGCGTCGCCGGTCGTGGCGGTCCGGCCGCGGCCGTCGGCGTGGTACGGGTAGTCGACGTGGAGCATGGCTACTGACCTCGGACGCGGACCTGGGTGACGGCGACGGTGACGCCCGTTCCGTTCGGGACGCAGACGGCCTGGCTGTCCTGCAACAGCACCGGCTGCCCGCCCGCCAACACGCGCGTCGCCCCGGTGACCCACTGGGCCGTGACGCACGGCACGGGCGACCCGCTCACGTTGAAGGGGCACCCGGCGACGGTGTGCGGCGCCGCCAGCGTGACGACGGGCTGGCCGGCGACTTTCACGCGCGGGTTCGGCATCGTCGCCTGCGCCTGGCCGCCGTGGAGGCACAGGACCGTCGCGCCCTGGTGGAGGAGGAATCCGGGCATGGCTAGATCACGTCGAGCGCGCCGTTGTTGACGGAGACCTGCGGGCCGGTCAGGCTGATCACGGCGCCCATCCCGTTGTCGATCTCGACGCCGGTCGCGCTGAGCACGATCTTCTGCCCGCCCGACGTCTCGAGCGTGATCCCGCCCACGCCCGGCGTGTCGTCGAGCGTGACCGCCTGCCCGCCCTCGGTCACGATCATCACCTTCTGGAAGGGCGGCGCGAACACGAGGGGCGGGAGCTCGGCCGCCGAGCCCCACCAGCACCCCGACCAGATCGGGTACTCGGGGTCGCCGTGCTCGAACTCGATCCAGACGCCCGCGCCGACCGTCGGGACTGCGAAGAAGCCGACCCCGTCGCCGCCGAACGGAGCGCACGGCAACGCCCACCCGCTCTCCTGGTCGCCGAACACGTCGGGCACGGTCGCCCGGACGCGCCCGATCATCAGCGGGTCGGTCGTGTCCGAGACCACGCCTCGGTACTTGCCAAAAAAGGGCTGCTTGCTCATGGCAGGACGAACGGTGTCAAGGTGCCGGTCCCCTCGCGGCTGAGCGTGAACGACTGGCGGTAGGCGCCCTCGGCGAGCGTGTGGGCGACCCGGCGGACGACGTAGAACCCGTCGTAGCTCCAGCCCGCGCCGCGGACGCCGACCAGCCGGCGCGCCCGCAAGGCGCCGCCGTAGCGGGCCGCGTCGAGCTCGCCCGAGCCCGTCACCGGGTCCGGCGCCTGCGTTGCCGCAGCGACCACCGACGTCATGGCCTCGGCAGGCCCCTGGTTCGCCGTCTCGCGGACGAGCGTCGTGCGCCGCGCCGGGATCGGGAACGCCGACAGCGGCGGCACGCGGAGCGACGGCAGCGTCGGGATCGGGATCGCCGTCTTCGAGAGCGGCTCGACGACCGTCGCCTGAGGCGCGACCGGCACGAGCGCGTCGGCCGCGAACTGGAGCGACTCGACGTTCGTCGCCGTCCCCATGCCGACGGTCAACGCGCGCTGGGGCAGCCCGAGCCGGACCTCCGGGCCCCACGTCGCCGCGTTGACGCCCGGCACCGTCGGCTCGATGGCGAACGCGTAGCCGTTGCGGGCCGCCAACCGCCGGACGAACGCCAGGTCGGTCTCGTGCTGGTGCGTCGTCCGGAACAGCTCGATCGGGATGTCGACCGACGGCGTCACCATCGGCACCAGGCCGTACTGGGCGTACGACGCCAGGATCTGCGTCACGACGAGCCAGTCCGGCTGGTTGGGGTACGACTGGCTCTTCTCCTCCAGGTCCATCATCACGCCGACCCCCTTGCCCGTCACGAGGAGCGTCGACTGCCCGGGCTCGTTGCTCGGCGTCACCTGGTGGTGCGTCACGATCCCGTCGATGAGCACCTCGGGCACGACGCCGAACGCGACGGCCACGATCACGCGGTCGAACAGGCCGAGGGCGCCCGTCTGGAGCAGCGTGTAGTCCAGCAGACCGCCCTTGGCGATCCGGAACGAGAGCTGGAAGCCGTCTTCGCCGTCGGCGTCCTGGACCACCTCGACCCGCTCGACGGCCCGCATCACCTCGGGCCCCGCGGGCAGCGGGACCGTGGCTCCGGTCAGGAGGACGAGGCGGGTGCCAAGGAGACCGTCGAGCATCACGTCCGGGGCAGCGCGATCCGGACCCGCTCGCCGACCTCGTCGGTCAGCTCGGCCGGATGGACCACCAAGTTGGCGTCGGACACGCGCCAGAACTGGAGCGGGTCGCCGAGGTACCGCGCCGTCACCACGTCGAGCCGGTCGCCGGCCACCACGGTGTGCTCGGCGAGCGCCTCAGTTGGGGTCGCCGGAGGCGGCACGAACCGGCGCCGGAGGTAGCGGACCTCGCGCCCGTCGGCGGCGACGAGCGTGGCGACGTCCGTGTCGGCGTAGCGGCTTTGGGGGTCGATCATGGGGCTAGATGCCGATGGCGCTGGAGAAAGACCCCGCGATCTGGTTCGCGCCGTGGACCGTCGCCATGCCCTCCTTGAGGATCTGGTGGGCCATCGAGAGCGCGCCGCCCGCGCTGAGCAGCCCGAGGTCGTGGTAGCTCAGCACGCTCATCGTCAGCGTGACGTCGGCCAGGATGGGGTTGAGATCCGGGTCGAACTGCTTCTCGGCCACGGTCAGGCTCGTGATGCGGACCGGCAGCACGCGCTTCAGGCCCCAATAGAACAGCGTCAGCGGCGCTTGGGGCGCGAGCACCTCGACCGCGCCGGCCGCCTTCAGCACCTCGTTCCGGATCACGGCGACGGACTTCGGGTAGAGCAGCATCTCGAGCGCCGCCAGCGTCGGGTACAGCCCCGCGGCCTGCGCCAGCCCGTCTTCCTGCTCGAGCTGGTCGGCCGCGTCGAGCTCGATGGTGACCGACGTGAGATCCTCCTTGGGCGGGGCCGTCAGGCGGAGCGCGTCGCCCTGGGCGCCGTCGGCGCCGCTGGTCCGGGCCGTCAGCGTCCGCGTCAGCGTCTCCGGGTTGTACTGGAAGACGACGACGCTGGCCAACGGGTTGAACTTGTCCAACCCGATGATGGCGCCTTTCTGGATACGGGGAGAGCGGGAGTAGCCGGTCATGGTCTCGTTGTGCCGTCTCAGAAGTCGAAGTCCAGAGTTGGGAGGGCTGCTTCGGGCTTCTCGCCGAGGTCGACGGTCGGTGGACCGCTTTCGAGCTTCTTGATAAATGTCTCGTAGTTGTAGGCGTTGTCGAGCATGCCCCCTTCTCCGTGGTGCTTGCCCTCGTTGTGGGCGGCTTCATGGATGATCGTGAGTGCCGTCGGACCACACCCTGGGCTCTCGAACTTGGGACAGATGTTGATCGTCGACCCTGGGATCACGCCAGTCGCGCAGGTGCCCCGTTCATCCTTCTTGTCGTCGCAGCTCGCTTTACACGTATAAGCCTTGCTGTCGAGTGTGGCGGCGATGTTTTTGAGCACTGCGGCTACGTCCTTGGCGGCCACGTCCCCGCCGAACGCCTCACGGAGGGCGCTCCGAGTGGTCGACATGAGGACTGGCTTCGAGAGAGCGTCGTAGGCGTTCTGAGCCTTCTTCTTTGCCGCGGCGACCGAGGATCTGACGAGCTTCTCTCGCTCTTCCGAGCAGTCGGTAAAGGTGGCCCGCTGCACCCCGCGTCCGGCACCGCTGCCCTGCTGGACGATGTGCACCAGTTCGTGCGCGATCAGCCGTCGCCCTTCCTCTGTCGCCGGCCTGTACTCGCCGGCCCCGAAGGCAACGCTTCGCCCGACAGTGTAGGCCCTCGCCTCGACGTCCCTCGCGGACGCCGCCGCCCGGGCGTCGGTGTGGACGCGGACACCGGAAAAGTCGTGGCCCATCCGGGACTCCATGAACTGGCGGGCACCCGCGTCGAGCGGCCGGCCCGGCGAGGCGAGAACGGCGTCGACGGACGCAGGCGCTGCCAAACCTGCGTGAGCGCTCCCTGCCTCGAAGCGCTGCACACCGAGTGGAGCCGCCAGCGGAGAGGGGGCGGTGGACGCGCGCATCACGGTCTCGGCCACGCGGTCGGCCTCGCGCTCGCAGCGGTCGCCCGGGGCGCCGATGCGGAGCTTGGGCTGGAGGCGCCGGTCGCGCCGGCACTCGGCGCACTCGCCGGTAGGGCCGGGAGTGCCACCGCAGGTGCACTTGCGCTGTAGCGCGACCCTGCGAGAGGTCGGGACCGTCTCTGTCGTACGGTTGAGGGGAATATGGACGACTGATCGATTCATTTCTCGACCACCTTGCCTCCAGAGAGTGCGACGTCGCGGAACCCACATTTTTTGATCGCCTCGTCATCGATCGCCTCGTCGTCCTGCCCACAGCGGTGCATCATCTCGTGGATCATCACGCTCCCAATGAACCAACGGCCTAGCCGGTAGGTCGCAGACGAGTAGGCAACGTGATCGGGATTTACACCCGATCCCCACACCGTATCGTCGGTGTCGAACCAGAGAGTAGCAGCGTTGAACTTACTCGCTAGCGAGGTCGGGCTTCCTCCCGAACAGTGCGTCTCGAAATGCTTGTGACAAGCTGGGTAGTCCTTCGGATTGTCGACCGCCCGTTTGACGAGTGCCATTCCCTTCCGCACCCTGTCCTGTTGGTCAGCCGGGATCACCTGGTAGTCTGCATGGGGTGGTGCCCCCGACCCGAAGGACCACCGCTGGAGCGCTGGGGCCGCCGCCCGCTGCTGCGCGACGTGAGTTAGCTCGTGCGCGAGCAGTCGCCGGCCCACCGTCGTTCCTGGTCGGTACTCCCCGGTCCCGAACGCCAAGTCTCGCCCGACGGTGTACGCCCGCGCCCCGACCTCCCGCGCCGAGGCCGCCGCCCGTGCGTCGGTGTGAACGCGAACGCCGGAGAAGTCGTGGCCGATGCGGGCCTCCATAAACTGGCGCGTGCCGCCCTCGAGCGGCCGACCTGGCGACGCGATCACGGCGTCGACGGACGCCGGGGCCTCCATCCCTCCGCCCCCTGTCCCGGTGCGCTGAACGCTGAGGGGCGCCACGAGCGGAGCGGCGTCGGCGGGCGCGGCCATGACGGCGTCGGCGACGCGGTCGGCCTCGCGCTCGAACCGGTCGTCGGCAGCGCCGATGCGGAGCTTGGGCTGGAGCCGCTTCCGCCGGCACTCGGCGCACTCGCCCGACGGACCCTTCTTTCCGCCGCACGCGCACCGTTGGAGGACGCCGGACCGGCGCGCGGTCTTCGGAGCCGAGCGGTCAGGAGTCTGAGTAAGGGCAGACGCTTTCATCGCTGCGGGAGGCTGGAGTAGATCTGCTGTGCGACGTGCCGCCCGACGCTCTCGGCGTCCGCGCCCGGCATGAGGCCGAACGCGCCGCCGTCAGCGCGGGGCTGGCGGTGGTCGCGGACGGACGCAGCCGGCACGCCGGACTCGGCGACGAGCCGGGCGACCTCGGCCTGAACCGCGGCGCTCACGGCGTCGCCGTCGAGCGGGCCGAGGCCGTCGAGGACGAGGCGGTCGATGTGGAGGTGGACGGTCATGCCCAGCCCGCGAGCTCGCGGTCGGTGAGGGGTTTCTCGAGCTGGGCGTACACGTCGCGCGCGGCGTCGCGGACGTGGCCCATCGTGACCGGCCCGTCGGCGGCGGCGGCGCGGAAGGCGGCGTGGAGCGCGACGGTCCGAATCGTGCCGCCGGTCGCGTTGAGGCGCGCGAGCGCGTCGGCGTCGAGTCCGTTGGTCGGCGTGGCCGCGGGGAAGACGCCGCGCCACAGGGCCGCCCGCTGGTCGGCGTCGGGGAACGGGAAGGCGACGCGGAACCGGAGCCGGCGCTCGAAGGCGGTGTCGAGGGCGTCCTTGAGGTTGGTCGTCAGGATGGCCAGCCCGCGGTAGGCCTCCATCCGCTGCAAGAGGTAGCTCACCTCGAGGTTGGCGTAGCGGTCGCGGCTGTCCTTGACCTCGCTCCGCTTGCCGAACAGCGCGTCGGCCTCGTCGAACAGCAGGACAGCCCCGCCGGCCTCGGCGGCGTCGAACACGCGGCGGAGGTTCTTCTCGGTCTCGCCGATGTACTTGCTCGTGACGGCGCTGAGGTCGATGTGGTAGAGGTCGAGGCCGAGCGCAGTCGCCAGCACCTCGGCCGCCAGCGTCTTGCCGGTCCCGCTGGGGCCGCTGAACAGCGCCGTGATGCCGAGCCCCTTCCCGGATCGCGCGAACCCCCACGCCTGGTGGACGCGGAGCCGGTGGCGGACGTGGGCCTCGACGCTGCGGAGCACCCGGAGCGGCCCGTCGGGCAGCACCAGGTCATCCCACGCGGCGCGGGGCTCGACGACACGCGCCAGCCCGTCGAGGCCCTGGCGAGCTTGAAGACGACACGCGTGCCAGAGCGCGTCGCCCGGTTCTCCGCCGCCGTCGAGAGCGCGCAGGCCGGCGGCGCGGATGGCGGGCCCGCTCAGGTCGAACTGGTCCGTCACCCGGTCCACCTGGCCGTTGAGGCGCTCGGCCGCGTCGCCCAGTGTCTCGGCCCAGAGCGCTCGCTGCTCCGCCCGCGTCGGCCGGCCGACGTCGAAGGCGACCGTGGGGCGGTGCGCCAGCGCGACCCTCTCGCGCGTGGCGATCAGCAACGGCCCTCCGACCTCCTGGGCGAACTGGCGGACGAGCGCCGTCTGCCCTGAGTCCACGTCGTCGGCATCGAGGAGCAGCGCGGCGCCGCTCAGGACGGCCTCGCGCGTCCACAGCCGGAGCAGCGCGTCGAGCTCGTGGACGCCGGCGGGGATCGCGCGGGCGGGCATCCGGAACAACCCCAGCCCGACGAGCGCGCACGCCCCGGCGGCAACGTCGCGCGCGGCGGACGCCTCGCCGCCGCACAGCTGGACGGCTGGCAGCACTCCCTCTGTATTCCGCGACCACAGGCTGGCGACGGCCTCAGCGATCTCCCGGTGTGACGGGACGAGGGGCGTTGGGGCCACGCCCTGCACGAACCCGACCAGGTTCTCGTCGAGCGGCGCCGCGCCCATCAGGTGGTGGAGCACGAGCTCGTCCAAGCGGAGCGGGCTGTCGGTCAGCCGGTCGCCCGGGCGGACCTCCACCAGGCGCCACTGGCGGAGCGGGCCCGTCGGCGCGAGCGCGCTCCAGTGGGCGCCGGGCAAGGCCGCGAGGGCCAGCCCGAACGTGGGGAGCGGCGTCGGGCCGGTCCCTTGGGCGGCGGCGCACGACCGGGCGAACGAGGCGTCGAGCTCGACGCCGGCACACAGCAGGACGACGGCGCGCTCGAACGGCGACAGCCCCAAGGCGTGGACGAGGTGGTCGAGCGCGGGCGGCCCCGTTTGCTCCTCGGCGGCGCTCGCGGTCTGGGGTGAAGTCCCCTCGCCCCCGGATCGAGTCCGAGGTGGGCTCTGTCCCTCTCCCCCGGGAAGAGGGGACGTCGCAGGCCCGTCCGCGGCAGCGTAGGTGTCGAGCGCAGAGCGGACCTCCGCCAGCGCGTCGGCGAGGGCGCGCGGCGGGGTCTCGGGACCGGTCGCAGGGGCGTCGGCGCGACTCATGCGATGACTACCTGCTGGGCCGGGTCGAAGGCGGGCGGCGTGGCCGTCCGGTCGATGAACACGCTCTCGGTCCCGTCCACCCGGAGGCGCACGAGGTACGTGCCGACCTCGGCGTCGTCCATCACAAACGAGAGGGTCGAGGTGGTGGCCGTGATCGGCTCGGCGACGATCTCGCGTTGGCCGACCACCAGCGACGCCGTCTGCTCGGGCCGGACGTGCGGCACCACGGGGACCTCGATGAGCGCCGTCCCGCTGCTGAGCGTGACCGTGATGCCGGCGACATCCATCGTCGGCGCGAGGGCGAGCGCGAGTGTGTTGGTCGCGAGGTCGCGGCCGTCGCGCGCGAGCGAGACGCGGACCGTGTAGAGGCCAGCGGGCCAGTCGGCCGGCGCGGAGTCAGGAATCGTGACCGCGATCTCGTCGGCGGCGACGGTGTCGGGCGCGAGGGTGGCCGAGGCGTCGAGCCGGGTGTGAGCGACCGTGACCTGGTGGCCTGCCCCGTCGAGGTGGTGGCCCCTGAGGTGGACGACGTCGCCGAGCTGGGCAGCGGGCTGGGACGCGGGCGGCTGGATCTCGGCGAGTGTGGGGATTGGCGGCGTCAACCCGGCGATGGCCACGACGCCCCGCTCGTCGCCCGTGACGGGGTCTCGCGGGCCGCGCGTCAGGACGGGCACGGCGGTCCGCACCGGCTCCTCGGCCTCGACCAGCACGACGGACGCGCGGTAGGCGGCCGTCGGCCGGTAGCTGGTCTGGAAGGCGGACCACAGCTTCGAGATCCGCTCGGCGTCCATCGGCTCCGGCGTGAGCTTGACCTGCTCGACTTGGTCCGCCAGCGCCGAGTCGACCAGGTGCCCGTCGAGCGCCGTCCGCGTCGTCGCGCGGATCGTCGCCCGGTCGAGCACGGGGACCTCGTGGAGCCGCTGCATCGCGACGCCTAGCAGGACCTCGGCGTGGAGCTCGGCCGAGGCGTAGGCGGTCAGGAGGTAGTGGAGGTCGAGCGCGAGCGGCGGGTTCGAGAGCCGCGCGCCCCGGGCGTCGCGCGACGGGAGCGCCGCGTTGCGCCAGCCGAGGTTGGGCGAGGTCCCGTAGAGGTAGAGGTTGAGCCGGTTCGAGTTCGGGTCGCCCAGCGTGATCTGGTCCGGCGCGACGGCCGTCACGGTGGCGTCCGGCACGATCGTGCTGACGTCGTGGTCCACCAAGGCGTCCTGCAAGGTCCCGCGGAGGACGGCCGTGACCGAGGCGAGGGCGAGGGCGCTGCTCATGGCGACGCCCCGTTGAGGTAGTCGCCGAGCGAGACGAGCGGCGCCGGCCGGTCGGCACGGCGCCGAGGCGTGGCCGGCGGCTCGGCCCGGACCGCCCGCACCTCGACCCGCCCGATGGACACGTGGACCACCGGCCCGACCTCCGTCGTCAACTCGGGCTGGGTCGCGGGCGTGTCGTCGCGCCGCGCCACCCGGGCGACGGGCGCCAGCGCGGCGCGCGGGCGGACCTCGCGATCGGGGTCGCCAGCGGTCTCGGCCTGAGAGGGCGCCGGCTCGGCCTCCACCGGGACGACGGTCGGCTCGCGGGATCGCGGCGAGAGCGGTGCCGGCGGTCGCCTCATGTCCGGCGGAGCCGCCTTGGTCGGGCGCGGAGCCGGGCGAGGCGCCGGCGCGTCCGCCAGGCCCGCGAGCGGTCGGGCAGGAGACGGCATCTCGGCCGGCGGCGGACCGACGTGGGGTGGCCGAGCCAGTGGGGCGGACGAGTCCGAGCCCGGAAGCGGGCCCGACGGCCGTGGGTCGGGACGAGGGGTCCGGTCTCGGCTCGTCTCGGAAAGAGAGGGGGGCGTCTCGGTCGCCGGGCGCGCCCCGATCCGAGAGGGAGTGACCTCGTGCCCAGCCTTCGCTGGCGGCGTGCCCGTCGGTCGCCCGAGGGAAACGGGGCGAGGCAGGCCGGCCACGGGCTCCGGCGCGACGGTCGGGCGGTCCGACGGCGGAGCCGGAGTCTGCCAACGAGGCGCGGGCTCCGGCGCCTCGACAAGCGGAGACGGGCGGCTCTCGGGCGGCTCCAGGCCGGCGTCCGTACGTGCTGGCCGGAGCGGCGGAAACACCTCGTCGGCGAGCGGCGGCAGCCCGTCGGCGGGCGGCTCGAAAAGCGACCGTCGGCGGGGACGGGCGCCGGCCTCCACCCCGCGGCTCCGGTCGACGAGTCGTTGGAGGAACCCGCTCATGAGCTCAGCAGGCGGAGGTACTGGTCGCGGCGCCACGCGCTCATCGCCAGCACGTCGCGCTCCGCCCACCCGTAGGCCAACGCGAGGCGGTGGACGTCGTGCAGCACGCGGGGCGCCCAGGCGTCGAGCTCGGCCCACACGAAGGCGGCCACGTCGAGCGGCTCGAGCCACCCGTGGGCGCACGCCGGGCACGACAGCGCGAGCTCGACGTCGGCCAGCGGGTCGGCCTCGGCCATCGCCCGGGCGGCGGCCTCGGCCACCTCCGGTGGGAGGGACTCCACCTCGCCGGCCGCGTCGCGGGCGCTCACGACGCACCGCGCCAGCAGCGCGTCGGGCGTGGCCACCGCCTCGACGTCGGCGCTGGTGGGGAGGCGGACGGTGACGGTGACGTCGCCGTGGCGGACCTCCAGCGGGGCCGGTGCTGGGTCGTCGGGCGCGGCGGCGCGGAGGTCGGCGACCGCGAGGTCGAGCTCGATCCGCTCGTCGCACGCCGGGCACCGCGTCTCGATCTCGAGCGTCGGCCCGAGCGTCCGCTCCCGGAGCTCGAGCAGGCGGGCGTCGCGGCGGCCGACGGGGAGCGCCGCGAGGTCGTCGGCGGGCGTCTCCGGGAGGGCCGCGCCCAGCAGCAGGAGCGCCCGGTCTAGCGGGGTCCGGCCGCGCCCGCGCTCGCAGACGTCGAGAAGCTGGGAGGCGGCCACGTGCATCACCGATGGAGGTTTATGAGGGGAGTCGCGCGGCCGGCGTCGGCCTGCGGCCCGTTACGACGAGTACTCCTGGGGCTCGGTCACGTCGTCGTCCCGCTCCCAGCCCTCGTTCTCGATCTTGATCGACTCGATCAGGACCGCCTCGCCGTTGGCGTCGAGGTCCGCGAGCGCCTGGTACTCCGAGACCCAGCACCGGTACACCCGGTAGGCGAGCGCCCGCTGTCCGGCCTCGTTGTACACCTCGATGATGAGGTTCCTGCGGAAGTCGGCGAGCGAGACCTCGGAGCCGAGGCCGGATCCGTAGTTCCAGACCTTGTTGGCCCACTGCTCGAACTCGAGGTCGTGCGTCTTGCCGCGCTCGAGCGTGATGGCGTCGAACTCGGTCCGCCCCGGCGACTTCCGCGACGTGCTCGGGTCGGCCCCATCACGGTGCTCGACGAGCTTCGTCGACCGCTTCAGCGCGCCGACCTTGCTGACGCCGGCCACATAACGGCCGTCCATTACGACGCGGAATTTGAAGTTCTTGTACGGGTCGAACCGTTCGGTGTTGACGGTGAACTGGGGCATGGGACCGGGCGGGGAGTGGGGACGCGGCGACGTGGGGGACCGGCGGAGCTAGAGCTCGAGCTGGCCTGCCATCTGCTGGATCTTGACGACGACGAACTCGGCCGGTTTGAGCGGCGCGAACCCGACGACCACGTTGACGATGCCGCGGTCGACGTCGGCCTGGGGGTTGACCTCGGCGTCGCACTTGACGAAGTAGGCCGACGATGGCTTCGTGCCCTGGAAGGCGCCCTGGCGGAACAGCGTGTGCAGGAAGGTCCCGACGTTGAGCCGGATCTGGGCCCACAGCGTCTCGTCGTTGGGCTCGAACACGACCCACTGGGTGCCGCGGAACAGGCTCTCCTCGATGTAGAGCGCGAGCCGCCGGATGGGGACGTACTTCCACTCGCTCGCGAGCTGGTCGGCCCCGTCGAGCGTGCGGGCGCCCCAGGCGACGGTCCCGAAGACGGGGAACGTCCGGAGCGCGTTGATCCCGAGCGGGTTGAGCACGCCGTTCTCGGCGTCGGTCAGCGTGTACTCGAGCCGCTGGACGCCCCGCAGGACCGCCTCGGTCCCGGCCGGCGCCTTCCACACGCCGCGCGTCCCGTCGGTCCGGGCGTAGACGCCGGCCATGGTCCCGCTGGCGGCGACCTCGCGCAGACGGAAGTCGTTGAGCGGGTCGGCGACGGCGGGCCGCGGGTAGTAGAGCGCGGCGTTCTTGTGACGGAGCGACGCGTTGGCCGCGAGCCACGTCTCGATCTCGGGCGGCAGGTCGAGCGGGTTGTCGGCGTCCTGGGGCGCGTCCAGGAGGTAGAACGCCCGCTCGCGCTCGGCCAGCGCCGTGGCCGCCGCGGCGACGGCCGCCGCCTCGGTCAGCGTCAGCCGCATCGTGTCCGGGACGCACAAGAGGTTGAACAGGTCGACGTCGAGGAGCGCGTGCATCCCCGTCTTGTCTGCCTCGGTCCCGATCAGCTCGGCCGCGCCGGGAGGTGACCCGTCGGCGCCGCCGGAGAGGGAGACGCCGGCCACGGCCGGCAAGGCCGTCGCCGCCGGGGCCAGCGTCGGGGCCGCCAGCCGGACGAGTGACGAGCTCGCGTTGACCACGTCGACCGCGTAGCGCGGCGAGGCCGGATCCATCACCAGGTTCCGGAACACCTCGGTCGTGCCGCCCTCAGCCACGCTCAGGTTGAACTGGGTGCCCAGCGACGGCTCCGCCGTGTCGTGGTCGATGGCGACGGCAATGGCGTCGCCCCACGCCCCCTCGTTGGCCGCCTCGACCTGGAGGACGATCGCGGCGGTCCCGTCGGCGAGGGGGGCCGAGGCCGGAGAGGCCTCGCCGTCCTCGCCGCCGCCGAGCGCGAGCCGCTGCGGGCTGGCAACAGCCGCGTCGAGCCCAAGGACGGTCACAACGGTGCCCACCCCGTCGTTCTCCAGGGTGATCTCGTCGGCGTCGTCAGTCCCTGTGCGGATTCGGAGGCGGCCGTCGAAGAGGTCGACCGTGGCACTGCTGAGGTCTGGGATTGTCCGGAGGCGGTCGCGGAGTCGGTCGCGGACGCCGGCCGGCGTACTCAGGTCGCCTTGGTTCCAGGTCACCACGCCAACGTTGCTACCGTTCACCAGCGCGCGGACGCCCTCGTCGTTGTTCTGCAGAGGTCCGCCGGGGAGGACCAAGCTGCCGATGTCCGCCCCTGTCGTTCCAGTTTGCGACGGCCGCGTGGCTGGCGTGCCGCTGGCCTCCACGAGCGTCGAGCTCGCGTTGATCATGGCGGCGGCCGTCGCGGGCGTGAGGTCCGAGAACGCCTCCGTTGTCGTCCCATCCGTGACTGTCAGGTTGAACTGGACTGTTTGGTCGGCCGCGTCGTAGTCCACCTCAACGCGGAGTGCGTTGCCGGCTGTCCCAGCGGCGAGGGCCTGGAGCGTCAGCGTGTCGGCGCCCGCGTCGTCGGGGAGCGCGAGCGTGGCGGGCAAGCTCGTGGCGGCCGTCCGGACGACGTAGGCCTGGCCGCCGCCGTTGAGGAAGAACTGCTGGATGGCGTAGGCCGCCTCGCTGTCGGCGCGGAGCCCGCCGAAGGCCCGCTCGAAGTCGCCGAAGTTGAAGATGCGGACGGCCCGGTCTAGCGGGCCGCGCGAGAAGTAGCCCAGGAAGGCGGCGACGGAGGTCGCCACCCCCGTGAGAGTCCGCACCCCGCTGGGCACCTCCTCGATGTAGACGCCGGGATACGTCGGGGCAGTAGGCATGGGGGTAGTCGGCTAGGGGATCGACGTCGCCTCCGCGGAGGGGCGCTGCGCCAGAGCGGTGGGTCGGGGGGAGCGCGCGTCCTCAAGCCTGCGGTGCGCAGCGGCGCCGGCGCCGTCCCGATGAAGGAGTGTAGGGTGGAGGGACGAATCGTTCGGGGCAAGACGTGAAAAAACTTGATTTTCGCTGCGGCCAATGGCCGGTCAAGGCGAGGCCAAGCCACCTGTCAAGGTCGAGACCGGGCCGGCGGCTCCCACGCAGAGGCCGGTTGACTTCCTTACGAGAAAGGGTCGGCTGCCGAGTCACGCCCTCGCTCTCGCGCCGAATCCACGGGTGATGCGCACGAGCGGCCGGCCCCCACGCGTAGGTTTCACCCCAGGCTGAAACCACCCCCTACGATGATCGGACCCGTCGGCCACGTCTCTCTCGTCGTCGCCTTTGTCGCCTCGCTGGCGGCGCTCGTCGCCTTCGTCCTCTCGTCGCGCGGGACCGACGCCGAAGCGCACGCGGCGTGGGCCCGGATCGGGCGGTGGAGCTGGGCCGCCATGGGCGCCGGCGTCGTCGTCGCGGCAGCGATGTTGTGGACGGGGATGTTCGGCGGCCACTACGACCTGGCGTACGTCTACCAGCAGACGTCGGAGGCGATGCCGCTGCGGTACCAGTTCTCGGCGTTCTGGGCCGGCCAGGAAGGGTCGCTCCTGCTGTGGGGCATGATGACGGCCGTCGTCGGCGCCCTGCTCATCCGGTGGTCCGTCCGGACCGACGGAGGCCCGGCCGTCGACGAGTCGCGGCGGCAGTTTGCCGGGCCGGTGCTGGCCGTCGTCGCGCTGTGCCAGGCGTTCGTGCTGTCGATGATCGTCGGGCTCCAGCTCGGCCCGGTGGCCGTCGGCGCCGACCTGTTCCAGCCGCTCGCCGACAAGTTCCCGGATGCCCCGATGCTCCAGGTCGCCGGCTTCGTCCCGGCCGACGGGCAGGGCCTCAACGACCTCCTTCAGAACCCGTGGATGACGATCCACCCGCCGATGGTGTTCGTCGGGTTCACGCTGCTGATGGTCCCGTTCGCGTTCGCCGTCGCCGGGCTCGTCCGCCGGCGCTACACGCAGTGGGTCAAGCCCGCGTTGCCGTGGGCGCTCGCGGGCTCCGGGGTGCTGGGCGTGGCCATCATGATGGGCGGCTGGTGGGCCTACGAGACGCTGTCGTTCGGCGGGTGGTGGGCGTGGGACCCGGTCGAGAACTCGTCGCTCGTCCCGTGGCTGTTCGCCGTGGCGGGCCTGCACGCGATGGTGGTCCAGAAGAAGACGGCGGCCGGCCACAAGGCGGCGCTCTGGCTGAGCGTGCTCGCGTTCCAGCTCTGCATCTACTCGACGTTCCTGACGCGGTCCGGCATCCTGGGCGACGTCTCGGTCCACAGCTTCGTCGACCTCGGGCTCTACAACCAGTTGCTCCTCTGGATCACGACGGTCGGCGCGCTGGGCTTCGGGCTGCTCGTCTGGCGCTGGCGCGACCTCCCGGCCCCGGCGACGCCGCCGGCCGTCCTCTCGCGCGAGTCCCTCGTGTTCACGGGCGCGCTGCTGCTGGCGGTGACCGGCGGCGTGATCGTGCTCGGCACGTCGGCCCCCATCTTCGGCCAGCTCTTCCGCGACAACCCGAGCGCCGTGCCCGTCGCGTTCTACAACACGTGGACGCTGCCGCTCGCCATCGGCATCGCGTTTCTGGCGGGGATGGGCCAGCTGTTCTGGTGGCGCAAGATGACCGTCGAGGACGCCAACCGCGTCCTGCTCCGGCCCGTCGTGGCGACCGTCGTCTCGACCGCCGCCGTGGTCCTGCTGACGCCGTTCGTCCAGGAGACCGTTGTGCTGGGCCCCGGCCTGGGCATCGAGGCGCCTCCCGGGACGGTCGCCCCGGCCGAGGCCGGGCTGCTGCCCACGGCCGTGACCAGCTTTTTCGGCACGCACGGGACGAGCTTGCTCTTGCTGCTCCTGCTGTTCTCGGCCTTCTTCATGCTGTGGGGCAACCTCAGCGTGATGTGGCGGGTGGGGAAGGGGAACCTCAAGATGGTCGGCGGGAGCCTGACGCACGTCGGGTTCGGCGTGCTGCTGCTGGGCATCTTCGCGTCGTCGGTGTTCAACGACCCGATCTCGGACGGCGCGGGCACGGACGTCCAGGGCAGCCGCGAGAACGTCGTCGTCCCGCTGGGGCGGACCGTCGCGGCCGACGGCTACCGCTGGACCTACGCCGGCCAGGAGGTCAACGAGGACGGACGCCCGGTCTACGTGATGGACGTCGTCGACCGGCAGGGCCGCGAGTTCCAGACGCGCAACGTGGTGTACAAGGACGGCCGCGACCAGTGGATCCAGCAGCCCGACGTCCGCGAGGGGATCACGCGCGACCTCTACGTGGCCGTCTTCCCGTCGGCGATGAGCGAGAACCCGGCCGAGGGCCGGGCCGAGGTCACGCTCGCCCGGGGCGACTCGGTCAAGCTGGCGACGCCGGCCCACGACCACGCGTTCACGGTGACGTTCCAGGACTACGAGCTCGAGGTCGACCTCGACGCCGTCGGGCTGGAGCGCGACTCGGTCGACCTGGCCGTCGCCGCCCGCCTCGACATCCGCAACGAGACGACGGGCGAGACGCGCGTGCTCCGGCCGGTCTACGTCATCACGACCGACCGGCGCCAGCAGTACGTCCAGAACCGGGCCGTCGACTGGGGCCTGGGCGCGGCGTTCGCCGGCATGGTCGTCGACCAAGGCGCCATCCAGCTCGTGTTCGACGGCGCGACGGTGGCGGCCGACGAGTGGGTCGTGGTCCAGGCCTACGAGAAGCCGTTCATCTCGCTGCTGTGGCTCGGGACGGGCCTGATCGGGATCGGCTTCGGCGTCTCGTTCCGGCGGCGGATGGGGGAGGCGCGGCGGTAGGGCCGATCGCTGTCGGTACGGGCGCCGTGCACGGTGTCCGTACTTGTTGGCGCGACCGTGGCGTAACCCGGTCCGGGGGCGGCCGTAGGGCCCGCGGCCTGCCCCCCGTGCCCATGCGTTTGCTCCTCCCGCTCGTCGTCCTCGCCGCGCTCGCCGCGCTCGCCCAAGAGCCGGTCCGCCTCGCGCCCGGCCACCCGGACCTCGCCTTCGACCGGGTGACGCTGGCGTCGGGCGTCTTCGACGTCGCCTTGGTCGAGCCGAGCCGACAGCCCCTCGGAACCGTGACGGAGACCGTCGAGCGCCACGCCGGCGGGACGGTCACCGTCGTCTCCGACGTCGACATCGTGATGGGTCGTGGCGGCGAGCAGGTCCGCGACACGACGCGCTACGCGTGGCCCGCGCTCGCCCCGCTGGACTACGTCGGCGTCGAGGTCGACGGCGACGGCGACGAGGTCGGCCGGCTCCGGTTCGAGGGGCTTCACGTCGACGGGAGCTTCCAGGTCGGCGCGGAGCCGGCGACGCCCATCGACCTCGACCTGGCGCACGCCGTCTTCGGGCCGGGCTCGACGCGGAAGGTCGTCCGCGCGCTCCCGTTCGAGGCCGGTTACCGGGCCGTCGTCCCCACGTTCACCGCCGACGACCGGCTCGAAGAGGTGACCGTGGTCGTCGTCGGCCAGGAGGACGTCGCGCGGTCGGACGGCGAGACGGTCGCCGCCTGGATCGTCGAGGAGACCGACGCTCGGGGCCGGACGCGCCAGTACGCCGTCGACCCCGACACGCGCGACCTTTTGCGGATCGCGTTCGCCCCGGCCTCCGGCTATCTCGTCCACTTCGTCCGTCAGTAACCCTCGGCTCGGGAGGCGCGTTGGGAAGGCCCCGGTCGTCGACGTCCGACACCCACGTTTCTCGCCGCCGCCGAGCTGGCGCCAACCGCCGGTCTCGGCACCCTCCACCCGCCCCATGCGTCTCCTTCTCGCCGCCGCCCTGCTGGCCGCCACCGCCAGCGCCCAGACCGACGCGCCGGTCGTGCTCGCGCCCGGCCACCCCGACCTGGACGTGGCCGCGGTCACGCCCCAGACTCAGGTCGTCCTCGTCCGCATGGTCGAGCCCCAGGTCCAGGCGATGGGCAGCGTCCGCGACGACGTCCGGCTGGCCGACGGCGTGCTCACGGTCGTGACATCGACGAGGGTCGGGATGGCCGGCCCGCCGGTCCGGGACTCGACCCGGTTCGCGTGGCCGTCGCTGGCGCCGGTTGCCCACGTGGTCGAGACCGACGGGCGGGCGGGCGTCGTCGCGTATGGCACCTCCCGCGTCGAGGGGACGTGGGGCGAGGCCGGCAGCCCGTCGCCGCTCGCGTCCGACCTCGACCGGCCCGTGTTCGCGCCGGCCGCGTTGCCCTACGTCATCCGCGCGCTCCCGCTCGACCGGCCGGGCTACCGAGCCCTCGTGCCGCTGTTCTCGGTCAAGGACCGGTTCCAGGAAGCCACGCTCACGGTCGTCGGGCCCGAGGCGATCACGCTCGACGACGGGACCGAGGTCGAGGCCGTGGCCGTCGACCAGGCCGGCGGCGGCGGGCTCACCCGCGGGTTCGCCCAGCGCCACGTCGTGGACCCGGCCACCCGCGAGATCCTGCGGACGACGCTGAGGCCCCAGCAAGGGATGACGGTCCAGATCGACCCGCTCCCGTCCAGCACCGCGGCGACCGTCCGCCCGATCCGGGCCCGGTCGTCCCAGCCGGCCGTCGCGCTCGTGCCCGGCCACCCCGACCTCGCCATGGACCGGATGACGACGGCCGACGCGGCGACCGAGATGCGGTACGTGCTCCCCGAGCCCCGGTCGCTCTGGCAGATCACGGAGACGGTCACGCGCGACGGCGAGACGCTCACTGTCGCGATGGCCGCCGCGTCCCCCAACGACTCCACGCGGACCGTCCGCGACACGACGCGCTACCGGTGGCCGTCGCTCGAGCCGCTCTCGCACCACCGCGTTACGACGGGCCCCGAGGGCGAGAGCGTCGAGTCGCTCGCGTTCGACGGCCTGCACGCGACGGGCGCCCACGGGACCGCCGGGGCGGCTCCGCTCCCGCTCGACATCGACCTGCCCGGCCCGGTCTTCGGGCCCCGGTCGGTCCCGCTCGTCGTCCGGGCCCTCCCGTTCCGCCCGGGCTACCTGGCGACCGTCCCCGTGTTCACCGCGTCCGACCGGCTCGGCGAGCGGACCTTGACGGTCGTCGGCCGCGACGACGTCGAGACGTCCGCGGGGACCGTCTCGGCCTGGATCGTCGAGGAGGAGGGCGACGGCCCGACGCGCGTCTACGCCGTCCACCCCGAGACCCGCGACCTCCTCTCGGTCACCTACTCCCCGTCGCCCGGCTCGCTCATCGAGACGGCTCGCCGGTAGCCCTCATTCCTCCCACGCCCTCTCCCTCTATGCGCCTCGTCCTCCTCACCGCTGCCCTCCTGGCGGCCGTTCCCGCCAGCGCCCAGGCCGACACGCTCGTCGTCGTCCCCGGCGACGGCACCCTCGTCACCGACTGGGTCTCGCCTGGAACCCGGACCTACACCATCCGCCTGACCCAGCCCATGCAGCAGGACGTCGGGACGGCCGTCGAGACGGTGACGGTCGCCGGCGGCGAGGTCACGCGCGTCGTGCGCGTCTCGGTCCCGATGCAGGGGGGCACCCAGACCGACTCGTTGGTGGCCGACGCGGCCACGTTCGCGCCGCGCATCCACCGCTCGTCGGGCGGCACCCAGGAGGCGTCGCTCGAGTTCATGGCCGAGGGGGTCGCGGGGATGCTCACGCCGCCGTCGGGAGAGGCGACGACGGTGACGCTGATGACCGACACGCCCGTCTTCGACTCGGCGTGGATGGGCGAGATCGCCCAGAGCCTGCCGCTCGCCGAGGGCCTGGTGGCCCGCGTGCCGTCGTTCTCGTCGCAGTCGCCCGACGCGCCGTCCGACGCGCTCCTGACCGTGGCCGGCCAGGAGACGGTCGGGGACCGGACCGGATGGACCGTCGACGCCGACATGGGTCCCCTGACCCTCCAGTACGTCGTCGACGCCGAGACGCGGGCGCTGCTCGTGACGCGGTTCTCGCCGCAGCCGGGCGTCCGCATCGCGATCCTCCCGGCCGACTGACGGTCGGGGCCGGTTCGCCTCGCCTTCCGACCCGCGTCTGGCGTGGGACCCGGCACCGGCCGTGGCCGTACGTGCTGAGCCCCTTCCCCTTCGCCTCAGACGTTTCCTACATGCGACTCCCTCTCCTCGCAGCCGCCCTCGCTCTCGTTGCGGCGCCCGTCCTCGCCCAAGACGCCGTCGTCTTGCGGCCGGGCCACCCGGACCTTATGACGGCCGGGCTCACCATCGACACCGAGACCGTCGGCCTGCGCATCGTCGAGCCGCGCGCCCAAGACCTCGGCACCGTCGTCTCGACGGTCAGCCGCGAGGGCGACGTCGTCACCATCGTCACCGACGCCGACGCCCCGCAGGCGGGGATGGCCTACGAGTCGACGGTGACGCTCTCCTGGCCGACGCTCGCGCCGATCATGCGGACGCGGACGGCCGGGTCGAGCACCGGCACGACGACCTACGACGGCGCCCACGTGACCGGCAGCTACGGCCGCGGCGACTGGGACCCGCTCCCGTTCGACATCACGCTGGCGGCGCCGGCCTTCCAGCCGGAGGCCGTCCCGCTCGTCGCCCGCGCGCTCCCGTTCCGCGCCGGCTACACGGCCACCGTCCCGACGTTCACGGCCGACACGCGCCTGCGGGACATCTCGCTGACGGTCGTCGGCGAGGAGCCGTTCACCCGAGCCGACGGGACGGTCGCCCAGGCGTGGGTCGTCGAGGAGTCGAGCACGGCCCGCGGCAGCTCCGACCGCCGCCACTTCGTCGACGCCGAGACGCGGGCCCTGATCGCGACCACGACGTCGGCGCGCGGCGGAACGTCGATCGTGAGCGAGCCCGTCACGGAGGCCTCGCTGGCGGCTTTGGCCGCCCAGGCCCAGACGCCGGCCGTCGCCCTCCGCCCCGGCCTCGACCGGCTCGCCGTGGACGCGCTCATGGACTACGACAAGGCGTGGACCGTCACGCTCGTCGAGCCCCAGCAGCAGGACATCGGGACGCTCACGCGCTCGGTCGTGATCGACCGGGAGGCCGGCACCCTGACGATGGTGGCCGAGACGGTCATCGCCATCGCGGGGCAGCAGACCGTCGAGCGGTCGGTCGTGGCCTACCCGTCGCTCGCGCCGATCTCGACTCGGATCGAGGCCGGCGACTCCGTCGTCGACCTGACCTACGACGGCCTGACGGTCACCGGCACGCGGACGTCCGACGACGAGACGGTCGACGTGGACTTTACCCTCGACGAGCCGTTCTTCGGCCCGTCGTTCGCCGCCGAGGCCGTCCGCTTGGTCACGCTCGAAGCCGGCTACCGCGGCGAGTACCACACGATCAACCCCCGAGAGGGTGCCATGACCATCGAGTTCGCCGTCGGCGAGCCCGAGGAGGTCGGCGGCCGGACGGCGTGGCCCGTCGACGTGGTGACGGAGGGCGCTCCGGACCAGACGTTCTCGATCGACGCCGAGACCCGGGAGGTCTTGCGCGTTCGGCTCCGCCCCCAGGTCGGCGTCGTCGTCGACATCGTGCCGGCCGAGTAGTCGTTTCCTCGTTGTCGACGGCACTGAGCCCCCGCGCCCCGTCGGCGTGGGGGCTCGTCGTGAGGGGGCGTCAGGCGGCGGCGCGGAGCGACTCCAGCGCCGCTCGCAGCCGGGCCGCCAGGTCGGGGTCGGGTGCCCGGTCGCCGTCGAGCGCCTGCGTGACGAGCGGGACCGCAAACGAGGCTTGGTCCGGGACGGCGGCGTCGAGCGCGGCCAGCGTCTGGCGGAGGCCCGCCAACGCCCGGTCTCCGCCCCGCTCCGACGGCGACGCGCTCAGCGCCGCGACGGGCTTCCGGTACAGCTCGCCCGACGACACCAGCCAGTCGAGCGCGTTCTTCAGCGCGCCGGGCATTCCGTAGGCGTACTCCGGCGTGCAGATCAGCGTGGCGTCCGCGTCCCGGACCGCCTGCCGGAACCGCGCGACGGGCGCGGGCGGGTCGGCCGTGTCGAGGTCGGGCGAGAACAGCGGGAGGTCGCCCAGGCCGTCGTACACGGCCACGGCGACGCCGTCGGGCGCCAAGCCGGCGAGGGCTCGGACGAGGGCTCCGGTGGCCGACGCCGCGCGCAGGCTGCCCGCCAGCGCGAGGACCGTCACGGCGTGGCCCCCGGCACCGGGCGCCCGGCCATCAGCTGCGGCCGGCCAGCCGGTCGAAGGCCTTCTGCTGGTCGGTCCCGGCGGGGACCTGGTACGGGTCCGGCGGCAGGTTGACCATCCGGATCACCGGGTACTCGTCGCGGTGGAGGAACGGCTGCGGCGGCTCCGAGATGTCCTCGCCGATGACGAGCACCACAGTGCCCTGGTCCGTGATCTCGCCGCCGACCGACGAGATCGGGTCGCGCTGGTTCTCGACGTCCCACGTGTCGACCCAGTGGTAGAGCCACTTCGCGTCCGGCTCGAGCATCCGGATGCAGCCGTGCGAGGCCGGGCCCGACGTCGGGAGCGCGTACTGGTGCATGTGGATGCCGCGCGTCTCGTGGAGGTTCATCACCCAGTACATCTCCCACAGCTCGGCGTCCGGCGCCGACGAGCCGAAGCCCGGGCTCAGCGTGCTCACGCGGTACTCCTGCTGCCAGTTCACGTTGAACCGGCCGCTCGGCGTCCGCGCGCTCTCGACGCCCGTGTTGATGATGCCCCACCGCGCGAGCTCGCCGCGTTCGTAGGCGCCCCACGCCTGGACGTTCTTGTCTAGGATCACGATCTTGTCGAGCCCCTGGGCGCCGGGGTAGTAGCGGGGGAACGGCGAGTAGGCCCGGAAGTCGAGGCCGAAGTGGGTCGGCACGACGAGCGTGTCGTTCGGGCTGAGGTTCTCGAGGTCGTTCCGGTTGAGGAGCCACAGCAGCGGCTTGATCACGTCGCGGTCGCCGCCGAACTGGCGGTACAGCGAGAGCCGGGCCTCGAGCCGGTTCTGGCCCTCCGGCACCACGTAGTAGTCGTAGTAGACGCGGGGCACCTCGCGGACCGACTCGGACGTCCGCCGGTTCATCGTGTCGACGAGCCACGACTGGCTGAAGTAGGTGACCGCGCCGTCCTCCGCGAAGTCGGCCGAGATGGCGGCGTCGGCGGCGAGGTCGGCGCGGCTCTGGGCCGAAGCCGGCGCGAGCACGAGGAGGGCCAGGGCGGCGACGAGCGTGCGGCGTACGAGCGAGAACGTCGGCATGGGATCGAATGCTGAGGTGGGGCGAGTATACCCCGGGGCGGCCGGCGGGGTCCGTCGGCGACGCCGGCCGTCGGCGTGCTGGAGACGGCCGGACGTGGGGGGAGGCGGGAAACGCACGGCTCGCCCGACGATTGCCTCGCGGGGCGTGGGCCCGTGGACGAGAGAGACCGCGACGCCGGACTCCGTGCCGGACTCCGTTTCACCTCTGACCCGCCAATCCGTCCATTCGTGGGCTTACCGGACCGGCCGGGCGCCCTCCGTGCGGATCTTGCGGATCTGCTCGACCGTGGCCAGCACGATGAGCGCGTCGCCCACTTCGAGCGCCAGCTGGGCGTCCGGGTTGAACCGCCACTCGCCCGACGCGGCCCGCAGCACGCCGACGACAACGGCGTCGAACCGGCGCCGGAAGTCGACGGCCGCCAGCGAGCGGCCGTCGAGCAGGCTGCCCGCCTCGACCGTCACCTCCTCGAGGTCGAAGTCGAGCGACTCGACGCCGAGCACCTGCTCCATGAACCGGTCGACGCGCGGGCGCAGGATGGTCTGGGCGATCCGGTCGGCCCCGATCTCGAGCGGCGAGATGACCTTGTTGGCGCCGGCCCGGAACAGCTTGTTCAGCGACGTCTGCTCGTTCGTCCGGGCGACGATGAACAGGTCGTCGCCGGCGACCTCGCGAGCGGTCAGGGCCACGAACACGTTGGCCGCGTCCTGGGGGAGGACCAGGACGAGCCCGGCGGCCCGCTCGAGCCCGGCCGCCCGGAGCGTCGCCTCCTCCTCGGCGTCGCCCTGGACGAACGGGAGCCCGAGCGTGCTGAGCTGGTCCGCCCGGTCGTCGAGCTGGTCGATCACCACGATCGGGCGGTGGGCCGCGACCAAGTCGCGGGCGATCCGCTGGCCGATCCGGCCGAACCCGGCGATGACGTAGTGGTCGGAGAGGTTGGCGATCCGGCGCTGCATGGCCCGCTGGCGGAGGGTGACGCTCGTCACGATGAGCTGGACGACGCGCGTGGCGATGGTCGCGAACGTACCGATCCCCACGAACGCGAGCCCGACGGTGAACACCATCCCGGCGTCGCTGAGCGGGCGGACCTCCGAGAACCCGATCGTGCTCAGCGTGATGAACGTCATGTAGAACGCCTCCATGGGCCGCCACCCCTCGATCCCGACGTAGCCCACGGTCCCGACGACCAGGAGCAGGACGACGGCGAGGGTGCCGTAGACGACCTCCCGCGAGACGGTTGACCGGGGCCGGGCGGGCCAGTCGGCCGGCCCCCTCACACCGGGAGCGCGAACGCCCGCGCCGCCCACGTCTCGCCCGCCGGCCGCTCGGCGCCGTGCGCCCGCAGCGCGCCGACGGTGGCCGCCGTCGTGTCCAGGATCGGGGTGTCGGGCCCGGCCTCTCCCGCCCGGACGAGCCGGCGGAACGCGGGACGGGGCGCGCTCTGCCACGCCCCGTCGGCGTCGCGCCAGGTGACGCCGAGCGCGGGCGCCCGCCCGATGCCGTGCGTGTCGAGCGCCTGGGCGACGGCCCGCTCCATCGCGTCGATGCCGCAGCCCGAAACGCCGGCGTTGAGGTCGGCCTCCGAGATCGCGGCGCCGACGGCGAGCACACGGTCGGCGAGCACAGCGGCTTGGGCGCGGACGGGCCGGCCGTGGCTCTGCCACGACGGGAGCCAGTCGGCGACGGACCGCTGGAGGGCGTGGGCGGCGTGGGCGTCGAGCGTCCGGTCGAGGGGGACGAGCCACAGCCGGGCGGCCCCGTCCAGGCGGGGCAGGCAGTCGGGGAGCGTGTCGGGCATGGGGCGGCGGGGGGACGCGGAGGATACGCCGCCGGGCCAGTCCCCGATTCCGGGAGACTCCGTGAGGCCGCCGTGCTCGCTACGCGTCCGGCCGGCCCTCGTCGCGGAGCGCCGCCAGCCCCGCCAGGTCCACGGCGCGGACGGCCGCCTCGAGGTCCTCGTCGGAGACGCCGGTGCCGGTCACCTCGACGTGGAACCGGTCGGCCACGACCAAGCTGAACTCGCCCGAGCGGGCCTCCGAGTCGTACGAGCGGTAGCCGCGCTCGCCGCCGAACGTCACCGTCCGCTCGTACGTCGAGCCGGCCTCGCGGTCGATGTCGGCCATGGTCCAGCCGAGCCCCATCATGGCCATCGACGGGATCGCGCCGTAGTCCATGATGCTGACGTCGATCTGGGCGCCGTCGTCGCTCGGGTAGACGGCCTCGGCGCGCGAGATCGAGAACCCCATCGCGCCGTCGGTCGCGCCCTCGACCTCACCCTGGCTCATCCCCACGATCGACGCCGGCAGCAGCTCGCGCAGGACTCGGAAGTTGACGGGCTCGGCCGGCGCCCGCTCGGCCGACTCCTGCATCTTCTCGACGACGTTCTGCATCTCCTGGACGCGGCCCAGCATGCCGGGCTCGCCCGTTTCCTCGACGTCGCCGTCGAAGTCGGAGCCGTCGCCGCCGCACGCGGCGAGCGGGAGGGCGAGGGCGGCGAGGAGCGTGAGCGCGAGTCGGATCGGCATGGGGTCGGGGGTGGAGGGTCTCCCCACTCTACGCGCTTTCCGCCGCTCGGCCGTCACAGCTCCGGCGGATTCGGGCGTGAGGAGGTGGGAGCGGCGGAGGACGCCTCCCATGCCCTACAGGTTGGGCGTGCTCGGGCTCCAGCGCAGGACCGTCAGCGTGCCTTCGAGGTCGCTCGCGTAGAGGTAGCCGCCCGGCGTCGGCAGCGAGACGCCCCAGTTGCCGTAGAACGCCGCGTCGTCGTTGTCGGGGTGGGTGTCGAAGCGGGCCACCTCGACCGGGTTCGCGATGTCGGAGAGGTCCAGGACGTAGACGCCCGACGCGTAGTGCGACACGAACGCGTAGCGCCCGTCGACCTGGACGTTGTGGGCCAGCCGGCTCGTGCCCAGCCAGTCGCCGACGAGGGTCGGGTTCTCCGAGTCCGACAGGTCCCACACCTTGACCGACTTGTCGACCGTCTCCTCGGTCGTCAGCGCGTGGCGGCCGTCGGCCGTCGGCCAGATGTTGTGGACGTAGCCGGGCGACGGGACGTCGACGCGGCCGATGAGTGCGGGCGCCGTCTTGTCGGTCATGTCCCACATCGAGAACGTCGGGTTCCGGCCCTCGGCGACGTAGAGCGTGTCGCCCCGGGCGAACACGTCGTGCGAGTCGGGGACGGGCACCTCGGCCACGTCGACCGGGCGGATCGGGTCTGACAGGTCGATCACGACGATCCCGTCGCCGTTCGAGTTGAGCATGTAGGCGTAGCCGGTGACGAGGTCGATCGACAGGTTGTGCGACGACACCAGCCGGTCGTCCTCGCCGCGGACGACGGCGGCCTCCTGGGCGTGGTGCGGGAGCCCGCGGAGGTCGATCACCTGCAACCCCTCGTTCGGGCCGTAGGCCTCGGTCGAGACGTAGGCGAACGACCCGTACGTCTTGATGTCGCGCCAGTAGAACGGGGCGTCCTTGGTCGGGCCCGGGATCTGGGCGACGACCTCGAGCGAGGGCACGGCCACGATGGCGATGCCCTCGACGTTGCCCATGATCGCGTACTCGGACCCGTCGTTGGCCGTGTACGCCCACACGTCCGACCCGCCGACGACGTCGGGGATGCCGATGGCGCCCTCCTCCCGGGGCTGGTCGGCGCCGGGGCGGGGGATGGTGGGGAGCTCGACGGTCCCAATGAGGTCGAGCTGCTGCGCGCCGGCGGGCGCGACGAGGAGGGCGGCGAGGGCCGCGGCGGCAAAGAGGCGCATGTCGGGGTGGGGTGGGCGGGCTCGCAATCTAGAGCCCGCCCGGTCCGCCCGGGCGCGGTGCGGCGTCAGTTCCGCCCGCGCCCTCGGCCCCTCCCGCGCCGGCCCCGGTCGTCGCGCCGGTCGCGGCGGCACGGACCGAACTCGTCGCCGTGGCGGAGGTGGCCGCGGACGGCGCTCGCGGGCAGGACCTTGGTGTCCTTGCCCTTGTGGCAGATCCGGTAGCGGTCTTGGCCGCCCTGGTGGTCGACGCGCGCGGAGGCGGGGTAGGCCCGGCCCCGCTCGTAGCGGTCGTACCGGGAGGACGTGCAGCCGACGGCCAGGCCGGCGGTCAGGACGAGGAGGAGAAAGGAGCGCATGGGGGTGGTGGGATGCGAGGGCGGACAGGCAGAGACCGGTCCACCCCGGGCGCACCGCCGGCCGACGCCCCGGGGGACGAGTCGTGCCGGTCGTCTGCCGCCGGACGTGGACCCCGGCGACGCCCGAAGGCGACGGAGGAGGGCCCGCCCCCACGCCGCGCGTCGGCCCGCCGAGGTCACGCCCTACGCGATGAGCCCCTCGACCACGCCACGGTCGTCGACGACGGACTCCGGCGCGCCGTCGCCGCCGGTCTGGCGGTCGGCCTCCGCGTCGGCGTCGGACGGGGCGAGGGCGAGCGGGCCCAGGTCGAAGAGGCAGGCCGCCCACGTCAGGCCGGCCCCGAAGCCGACCATCGCGAGGGTGTCGCCGGCCGACGCCCGGCCGGCGTCGAGCGCCTCCGAGAGCGCGATCGGGATCGTCGCCGCCGACGTGTTGCCGTAGTCGGCCACGTTCATCACGACCTTCTCGGGCGGCAGCCCGAGCTCGTTCGCCGCGTACTCGATGATCCGCGCGTTGGCCTGGTGCGGGATGAACAGGTCCACGTCGGGCACGCCGACGCCGGCCTTGCCCATGACGCGCTGGAGCGACTCGGTCATGGTCCGGGTGGCGAACCGGAACACGGCCTTCCCGTCCATCCGGAGGTAGTGCGTCCGGTGGTCGATGGCGTACTGGCTCACCGGGTTGCGCGTCCCGGGGCACGGCGCGATGAGCGCCTCGGCCTGGGACCCGTCGCTGCCCAGCTCGAACGAGCGGACGCCGCACGGCGCGTCGGTCGCCTGGAGCACGACGGCCCCGGCCCCGTCGCCGAACAGGACGCACGTGGTCCGGTCCTCAAAGTCGAGGTTCTTCGAGATCACCTCGGCGCCGACGACCAAGATGGTCTTGTAGGCGCCGGTCTGGATAAACTGGTCGGCCGTGACGAGCCCGTAGACGAACCCGGTGCAGCCGACCATCATCGTGAACGCGCCGGCGTTCGTGCAGCCGAGCCCGTGCTGGACCTGGCTCGACACCGGCGGCGTGAGGTAGTCCGGGCTCGACGTGGCCACGATGACCAGGTCGACGTCCTCGGGCGCGACGCCGGCCCGGTCGAGGGCTCGGCGGCCGGCCTCGATGCTGAGGTCGCTCGTGGCCTGGTCCTCCGTCACGAAGTGCCGCTGCTCGATCCCGGACCGGCTCCGGATCCACTCGTCGGTCGTGTCGACGGTCTTGGCGAGGTCGTCGTTGGTGACGACGGTCTCGGGGGCGAAGTGGCCCCAGCCGATGAGCGAGGCGTGCGTCCGGGTCATGGCGAGTCGCGGGGGTACAGAACGCGCAAACGGGCCGGCCCCGAAAGCGGTTTCAGGCGTCGCCCGAGTCCGCGAACTGGCCCGTTTCGAGGAACCGGATCGTCAGCCCGATCACCAGGGGCGACATCATCATCAAGGCGTGCGTCTTGGGGACCACGGCGCGGTCGGCGAGCCCGTCGGGCGCGTGCGCGCTCTCGACCGACACCAGCCCGTCGTGGGGCCCGCTGAACAGGCGGCCGAACGGGACGAGCGCGCGCGTCCCCGCGATCACGCCGGTCTCGACGCCGCGGACGGGCCCGAGCGCCGCCGGCACGCTCGCGGCGCCGGTGCCGAGCTGGCCCAGCGCCGGACCGAGGGTGACGCGGAACGGGAGCCGGTCGGCGAGCGCGTCGGCGACTTCGGAGCCGGCGTGCGGCGGCGCCAGCATCACGGCGCGCGAGCCGTCGGGGAGCGGGCGCCCGGCGTCGGCCCGGCCGGCGGCGAACGCGCGGACCAACACGCCGCCCAGCGAGTGCGTCACGAAGTGGACCCGGTCGGCCCCCGCCAGCGCCGCGTCGACGCGCGGCGCCACGGCGTCGTCGGCGAGCGGCCCGATGGCGTGTTTCCGCGACGGGTAGTCGACGACGTGGGGCTCGAAGCCGGCGCGGCGGAGCGCCCGGGCCATCGGGAGCATCGAGAGGCCGGTCCGGCCCAGGCCGTGGAACAGGAGGACGGGGGTGGGCACGTGCCGTGAACGAGGCCGGTCGCCGCGCGGGTCCTGCGGGCGCCAGTGCGTCGGCGAGGAGTGGGGTGCGGGCTCGCGGCGCCGGAGGAGACGAAGGGCGTGGAGGGGTTGGAGGGGGCGGAGGGGTTGGAGGGAGCTCTCTCCTTCCTCTCCACCCCTCCCACCCTCTCGATCACGAGCTCGCCATCGCGGGCGATGATGGCGGGCGGCGGGACGTGGTACGTTCGCTGCGGCCGGTCGGGAGGGGACGTCGAGCGGAAGGACACGCTCTGACCCCTGTCGTCGCGGCCTGGCCGTCCTCGGCGCGGGCCACCGGCCGGCGCGTCGGGGAGGCGGGGGCGTTCGTATGCTCGCTGCCCGGCGCCCCACCGCCTCGGCCGAGCGACCCCGCCGGCCCGTCCGCTCGCAGGCGGCGCCCCTCCCCAGCGGCCTCAGGAGCCGATGCGATGAAGTTCGTCGGCGTCCAGCTCTCCTACTTTTTCAACGACACCACGGTGCGCCGCAACGTGCGGTCGCTGATGAAGTACGTGGCGTTCGTGTGCGCCGTCATCGTGGTGTACGCCGTCGCGTTCCACTTCGTGATGCTCCACGAGGGCGAGCAGCACTCGTGGGTCACCGGCTTCTACTGGACGCTGACCGTGATGAGCACGCTCGGGTTCGGCGACATCACGTTCGAGAGCGACCTCGGGCGGCTGTTCAGCCTCCTGGTGCTGGTCTCGGGGATCGTGCTCCTGCTGATCGTCCTGCCGTTCGCGTTCATCCGCTTCTTCTACGCGCCCTGGCTCGAGTCCCAAGTGCGGATGCGGGCGCCGCGCCAGGTCCCCCGGGGCATGACCGGCCACGTCGTCATCTGCGGCACCGACGCGATCACGCCGGTGCTCGCCCGGCGGCTCGAGCAGGAGGGCATCCCGTACGTCGTGGTGGAGGAGGACCCCGGGGTGGCGGCCTCCCAGCACCTCGACGGCTTGGCCGTCGTCGCGGGCGAGGTGGACAGCCCGGCGACGTACCAGGCGCTCGCGCTCGACCGGGCCCGGCTCGTCCTGGCCAACCGCGAGGACACCGTCAACACGAGCATCATCCTGACCGTCCAGGAGGTGGCCCCGGACGCGCCCGTCGTGGCCATCGCCAACTCGCAAGAGGCCGTCGACGTGCTCGAGCTCAGCGGGGCCACCCACGTCCTCCCGCTCAAGCAGTGGCTCGGCGAGCAGCTCGCCAACCGGGTCAACGCGCTCCACGCGCAGTCGCACCCGATCGGCCACTACGAGGACCTCCTCCTGGCCGAGCTCCCCGTCCACCGGACGCCGCTGGCGACGCGGACGGTCCGGGACACGCGGCTCCGCGAGACGACCGGCGTGAGTATCGTCGGCGTGTGGGAGCGCGGGCACCTCGGCCCGGCCCGGCCCGACACGCCGCTCTCCGAGTCGAGCGTGCTCGTCGTGATCGGGACCGAGGCCCAGTTCGACACGCTCGACGAGCTCCTGGTCATCTACGGCACCAACCCGAACCCCGTCGTCGTGGTCGGGGGCGGCCGAGTCGGGGCGGCGGCCGTCCGGGCGCTCCGGCGGCGCGACGTGCCGGTCAACCTCATCGAGCAGGAGGCCGCCCTGTGCCAACGCTTGGCGAGCGAGTGCGGCCGGGTCGTCACGGGCAACGCGGCCGACTACGAGCGGCTGTGCGAGGCCGGCATCCTCGACGCCCCGTCGGTCGTGCTCACGACCCACGACGACGCGATGAACGTCTACCTCACGTCGTACTGCCGGAAGCTGAACCCCGACCTCCGCATCATCAGCCGGATCACGCACGACCGGACGCTGGGGGCCATCCACCGGGCCGGGGCCGACTTCGTCCTGAGCTACGCGACGCTGGGCGCGCAGGCCGTCCTCTCGATCCTCAAGGGGAAGGAGCTCCTGGTGCTGGGCGAGGAGGTCGACCTGTTCTCGGTCCCCCCGCCCCGGGCCCTCGTCGGGAAGACGCTGGCCGAGACGGGGATCGGCGCGCGGACGGGGATGACGGTCATCGCCCTCCAGAGCGACGGGGAGGTCACGACCGACCTCTCGGCCGAGACCGTGCTCGCGCCCGGCTCGGAGCTGCTGATGCTGGGCGACGCGGCGCAGCGGGCGGAGTTCGGCGAGGTCTTCGGCGCCTGACCCGGGCGGGCGGCTGTTTTGGGCCCTGCCCACGGCGTACCACCAAGTCGGGCGGCTCCGTCTCCGTTTGAGGCTGGAAGGGGGGGGGGCGTATGGGGATGTGGGAAGGCAAACCCCCACACTCCTTCCGATTGGGGTAGGAGCTACGCAGTTGGCTTTCGCTCATGCCGTCGTTCCCGCGAACGCGGGAATCCAGGCGTCCAGGGCACACCGGCGCTCGTCACTCGGATCCCCGCCTGTGCGAGACCGCGAAGCGACGGCGCCAGCCAATGACGGGATCGGGAGCGTGGAAGGCGGGCTGACGTTCAGCTGCGCAACTCCTGTTGGTATCACTCGCCCCCGGCCGGCCGGACCTCGATCAGCCCCGGGCTCCGGCGGAGGTACTCGTCGTAGAGCTCGGTCTGGCGGCTGATGAGCGGGACCTGGTAGCCGTCGATGAAGACGGCCGTGACCTGGGTCGCCGGCTCGAACGGGTCGCCGTCGGCCACGAACAGCGTCGCGTGCTTGCCGACCTCGACGCTGCCCAGCCGGTCGTCGACGCCGAAGATCCGGGCCGGATTGATGGTGACGGCCTCCAGCGCCTGTTGCCGGTCGAACCCGAGGTCGCGGCCGTAGGCGACCGCGAAGCCGGCGTGGAACGGCAGGTTGCGGTAGTTCTGCATCCGGTCGTCGGTGCGCAAGGCGACCGTGATGCCGGCCTGGGCGAGCAGCGCCGCGTTCTGGTACGTCCGGTCGTAGCGGTCGCTCGTCCGCGTCGGCAGGCCGGTGACGGGGCCCGTGATCACCGGCAGGCCGGCCTCGGCAATTCTGTCGGCCACGCGCCAGCCCTCGGCGGCGCCCGTCAGGATGGCGCGGACGTTCTTGCCGTCGAGCCACGCGATGGCCTTGACGATGTCGGCGGCCGCGTTGGCCTCCACCAAGAGCGTCCGCTCGCCGCGGACGACCGGCAGCAGTGCCGCCATCTCGGGCTGGTACGCCAGCGCCGCGTCCGCCCGCCCGGCCCGCGCCGAGTCGATCCGGGCGTAGAGCACGGCCTGCTCCCAGACCTCGTCCAGCGTCCCCATCGCCTCCTTGGCCGCCTTGTCGATCGCCTCCTGCTCGCGCCGGTCGAACCGGCCGCGCCGGCCCGTCATCGGAAAGTTGAGGACGACGCCCTCGAACCCGGCCGCCATCTGCTCGGGCGTGTAGCCGTGCAGGTTGACGAGCGCCGCCGTGCCCGGCATCAGCGCGCCCGCGGGCACCGACAGCGTCGTCGTGACGCCCGAGACGCGCGTGATCGGCACGTGGATGGTCGACGGGTTGACCGCCGTCAGCGCCTCCATCTGGGGCGTCACCTCGCCGACCTCGTCGACGTCCTGGGTCTCGGACACCGACCCGACCTCGACCAGCCCGAGCTGGGTCCCGGCGTCGATCATGCCGGGGTAGACCGTCCCCCCGTCGCACGGGACCACGGTGGCCCCGGCGGGCGCGGCCACGTCGCCGACGCCCGTGATCCGCCCGCCCTCGATCACGACGGTGCCCCGCTCGACGACGCCGCGCGTGACCGTCTCGATGCGGCAGTCGGTGAGCGCGAACGGGCCCGTGCGGGCGCGGTACTGCGGGCCCTGGGCCACGGCGGGCAGGGCGACGAGCGCGGCGAGGGCGAGGATCAGGAGGAAGCGCATCAGGGGCAGGGAAGACGGGGCTCGGTGGACCCCCCGCGTCCGCGGCCATCGCTCCGCTCCGAGCCGCAGACGCTGTCCCCCTCCAAGGGGGACAGTCTGCACGCCCGCTGAGCGGCGGCGCCAGCCAACGCGATGGGCGCGTGGACGGGGGTAGGGGGGCGGCTACTCACCGGCGGCGAGCTCGTAGAGGTCGGTCCCGAGCATGCACGACGCCGAGTGGGCGTCGGACCGGGACGGGAGCGCCATGACCTCCTCGTCGGGGTCGACGAACAGCCGCTGGTCGTCGCCATCGCGGGCGCGGTCGAACCGGGCGACGCCGTCGACGAACGTGAGGTCGACGCGGGTGTAGATCGACAGCGGGTCGTCGGTGAACACGGCCAGGTCGGCGTCCTTGCCGACCTCGATGGACCCGACGCGGTCGTCGATGCCGAGCTGCCACGCCGGGTGGATGGTGACCATCGCCAGCGCCTCGTCGTCGCTGAGCCCGCCGTAGCGCTGGGTCTTGGCCGCCTCGTGGTAGAGGTAGCGCAAGAGCCCTGCGTCGTCCGAGTTGATCGACGTGCGGACGCCGTTCCGCGTGAGCACCGTCGCGTTGTAGGCCGACGAGTAGTAGACCTCGAACTTGTAGCTCGCCCAGTCCGAGAACACGCTCGCGCCGGCGCCGAAGGCCGCCAACTCGGGCGCCACCTTGAACGCCTCGTTGGCGTGCTGGAACGTGAGCCGCTCGATGCCGAAGTCGCGGAAGACCTCCATCAGCATCAGGATCTCGTCGGCCCGGTAGCTGTGGCAGTGGACGAGCACGTCGCCGGACAGGATGTCGGCGAGGGTCTCGAGCCGGCGGTCGACGGGCGGGAGCGGCCGGCCGGCCTGGCGGGCGGCGTCCTGCTCGGCGCGGTAGGCGCGGGCCTCGGTAAACGCCTCGCGGTAGACCTGCTCGACGCCCATCCGCGTCGCCGGGCGGACGCCGCGGCCCCGGCCGTGGACGCGCGTCGGGTTCTCGCCGAGCGCGAACTTGAGGGTCCGCGGCGCGCCCTCGAACAGCAGCCCGTCGGGGTCGAGCGTGCCCCAGCGGAGCTTGAGCGTCTCGTTCTCCCCGCCGACGGGGTTGGCCGACCCGTGCATCGTGTGGATCGTGGTCACGCCGCCGGCCAGCGCCCGGTAGATCCCGACGTCGGACGGGTCGAGCGCGTCGCGCATCTGGACCTCGGCCACGACCGGGTTCGTCGCCTCGTTGACCGACGACAGCGCGATGTGGCTGTGGGCGTCGATGATGCCGGGCGTCACGTGGCGGCCGGCGACGTCGATCACCTGGACGCCGCGTGGGGCTTCGAGATTCTGGCCGATCCGCTCGATCTGGCCGTCGCGGACCAGCACGTCGGTGGCTTCCAACGTCCCGTTCGTGACCGTGTGGACGGTCCCGCCGCGCAGGAGCACGCTGCCGCGCTCGGACGCCGGCGGCAGGTCGCGCGGCGTCTGGGCGGAGACCGACCCGGCGACGAGGAGGAGAAGGGAGAGAAAGCGGTGCATGGGAGGTTGGGTAGTCAGCGACTCCGCACGACGGACCAGGGGCGTCTCGCCCTTTGCTCGCCGCGCCTCACCCGCCCGGCTGGCGGGTGGCCGTCATCGGGAACGAGCCGAGCGGGCCGACCGCGGCCGTCCCCGAGAACTCGTCGTCGGCGATGATGCCGGTGATGGTGACGGTGCCGAAGTCGTCGGTCGTGAACGTCATCGTGAGCGCGTTGCCAGCGAGGGTCACGGTCGCCTGCGACGTCTCGCCGCCCGACGAGAACGTGCCCGCCAGGTCGCTGCCCGAGCCCGTGATCGTGAACGTGCCCGTCTGCGCACCGCCCGGCGTGGCCACCTCGAAGGCCCACGTCCCGACGGCCTGGACGACGGCGTCAGGGTCGGCCCCCTCCGGCCCGTCGTCCTCGACCTCGTAGCCGACGCCCTCGACGAACACGTGGCGGACCTCGGTCGAGTCGCCGAACAGCGGGCCCATCGTGACGACCAGGTTCGCCAGCTTGCCCACCTCGACCGTCCCGACCTCGCGGCCCAGGCCCAGCAGCTCGGCCGGCGTCGTGGTGAGCGCCGCCAGCGCGGCGTCGGGCGCGAGCCCCGCGCGGACCATCCGCCGCAGGTTGGGGTGGACGTCGGCCGGCTTGACGTCGAACGTGGCGAACGCGAAGGTCACGCCGGCCGAGTCGAGCGCCGCCGGGCTGGCCTCGGCCCGGGCCACGGCCGCCCGCTTCTGGACCGTCAGCGCGGTGAGCTCCGTGGGCGCGTCGCGGTAGGAGACCGTCCGCCGGTTGGTGACGAACGAGACGGCGCCGGGCGTGGTCGACGGCAGCGGGACGGCGAGCGCGGCGCTGTCGGCCTTGACCGTGTCGGGCAGCGCGAGCGGGGCGAACACGGCCACCTCGGACGTGCGCAGCCGGTCGAGCAGCGGCGCCGCGTCGGGCACGCCGGCCAGGACGGGGCGCAGGCCCATCTCCTCGGAGACGCGCAAGGCGCGGAACCCGTCGAGCCAGTCGTCGGCCACGAACACGAGCTGGCGGTCGCCGTCGATCACCGTGCCGACGGCGTCCAGGACGGGGTCGAAGCGGGGGCGCGCGGCGCCGTCGGCGGCCCGGTCGTAGGCGGTCCGGCCGGCCTGGCGGCGGCGGGCGTTCTCGACCGTCTCGCGCATCTCGGACAGCACGCCCATCGGCGTGGCCGGGTAGACGCCGCTGGCCGGTTCGATCTGGGCCACGAAGCTGATGGGCTCGGTCAGCACCAGGGCCTCGGGCGCCTCCTGCCGGCCGACCTCGCGGAGCAGCACCACGGCGCCCTGGCCGGCGAAGTAGCCGCCGCGCGGGGCGACGTGGGCAGCCGTGAACCCGGCCTCGCGGAGCGCCTTGATCCGGGCGTCGGCGGGGTCGAACCCGTCGCGGACGTCGCGCTCGGGCGTCAGGCCGGCGAGGGCCCGCGGCGGCGCGCCCCGGTCGCCGTCGTAGTCGTCGGGGTCCTCGGGCTTCGGCACGCCCTCCGTCCCGAAGGCGTCGACGAAGCCGGCGTAGACCGTCAGCGAGTCGCCCTCGACCACCTCGGCGTCGAACGGGACGGCCACGTCGCCGACGGCCACGATCCGCCCGTCGCGGACGACGACCGTCGCGCGCTCCAGCACCCGGCCCGGGGCCACGACCACGCGAGCATTCGTGATGGCCGCCGCGCCGGTGACCGGACGGAGCGGCGTTTCGGCGCCGACGCCCTGGGCGACGGCCGGGCCGACGAGGAGCAGAGCCGCCAGGGCGGCGAGGCAGACGCGAATGGGCATGCGGCGGGAGGCGGGGCGAGCCGAAGATAGCGGGGGCGCCAGCGGGCGCGGGGCAGAGCGACGAGCCCTCGGGGCAACGCTGAGGGCGGTGGGTAGCCCGTCGCTCGTCGTAGGGACACCATGGACGGTGTCCGCGAGCACGGCCCGGCGGGCGGACCCGGCACGCCGTGTCCCTACGGGTTCTGCTCGTCGACGAACACGCCGGCTTCCCGCCCGAGGGACCGGGCGGCGGGCGTCACGATCTGGCCGGGCGCCAGCCGGATCCGGCGGCGCCGAAGCCGCGCCTGCCGCACGTCGGTCTCGGTCACCACGCGGCGGTCAATGACCAGCGGAGCCGTCGGGTCGGCCTCGGCCGGGTGGTCGGCGGGCGGGGCGAGGTCGACGGCGGGGAGCCACCGCGCCGTCTCGGGCCGGCCGGCCGCCAGCCACAGCGCGCGCTCGACCTCGACGATCGTCTCCGGCCCGGCCTCGACCGGAACGCCGACGGCCACGGCTCCGAGCCCCACCGTCGCCCGCTCGCCGACGGCCCACGCCCGCCGGAGCCCGTCGGGCACCACCATCCGCGAGCCGACCGGCTGCGCCGCGACGGGACCGACGGCGCCCGACGGCCCACGCAGCGAGACGGCGTCGGAGATCGCGACCGTCGCGTCGACCCAGAGCGCGAGCGCGGTCCCGGCCTCGACGGCGACCCGGCCGACGGCCTCGCCCAGACGCACGACCTCGACCGTCGCCGACGGCCGCAGCGTCGCCCCGGCCCCGAACAGCGTCGCCAGCGCCGCCGGCGGGACGACGGCGCGCGAGCCGAGCGGGCGGACCGGGATCGCGTCGGGCCTCACGCGGCCCCCGGCGCGCCGGGCAGGAAGCGGGCCTCGACGTCGCGGATCTTGTCGACCCGCCGCTGGTGCCGCCCGCCCTCGAAGTCGGTGGCCAGGAACTCGGCCAAGACGCGCTTGCAGACCTCGACGCCCATCGTCCGGCTGCCCAGCGTGAGCACGTTCGCGTCGTTGTGGGCGCGCGCGTTGAACGCCGCGAACGTGCTCGGGCAGAGCGCCGCCCGGACGCCCGGCACCTTGTTGGCCACGATCGCTGAGCCCACGCCGACGCCGTCGATCATCAGCCCCCGCTGCACGCGCCCGAGGTGGACGAGCCGGGCGACGGCGTACGCGAAGTCGGGGTAGTCGACGCTCTCCGTCGAGTCGGTCCCGAGGTCGGTGACGGCCCAGCCGAGGCTCCGGGCGTGCTCGGCGAGCGCGTCCTTGATGTCGAACCCGGCGTGGTCGCAGGCGACCGCGAGCGTCCGCGCGGGCGCCTCCGCCAGACGTGGCGGGTCGGTTGGCGTCGCGGCGGGCGCGCCGGCGCCAGTGACGAACTGGATGCCGTGGTCCTTGGCCGTGTCGCGCGCGAGCGCCGTGACGAGGGCGCCCTCGGGGACCGCCAGCGTGCGCTGGCCGGCGGCGACGGCGTCGAGGACGGTGCGTTCGGAGACGAGGCGGGGCATGGGGGAAGCTCGCTCCGCTCGCGGGAAAGGGGAACGGGGAAATGGGAACGGGCAGAGGGCGAGGACGGGGTCAAGGACTGGAGACCTGTGGGCGAGGCGTCGCACGGCATGCCGAGCGCCCCCGTGGGGACGGGCGAACCCTGAACCCTGAACCCTGAACCCTGAACCCTGAACCCTGAACCCTGAACCCTGAACCCTGAACCCTCGACTCTCACAGCCACTTCGCCCGGTCGGGTGCGGCGCCGGGCTAGCTTGCGGGCGCTCCACGACCCCCGCTCTCGCATGGCCTCGACCCAGGATTTCCGCAACGGCCTCGTCCTCAACTGGAAGCACGATCTGTGGCAGATCGTCGAGTTCCAGCATGTCAAGCCCGGCAAGGGCGGCGCGTTCGTCCGGTCGAAGCTCAAGAACGTCCGCAACGGGAAGGTCGTCGACAACACGTTCCGGGCGGGCGAGAAGGTCGAGACGGCGCGCGTCGAGCGCCGCGACATGCAGTACCTCTACCAGGACGACCTCGGCCTGCACTTCATGAACACCGAGACCTACGAGCAGCGCTCGCTCCGGGCCGACATGGTGGAGCAGAAGGACTTTATCAAGGAGGGCTCGAAGGTCATCATCCTGGTCGACGCCGGGACCGAGGAGCCGCTCACGGTCGAGCTCCCCCGCCAGGTCGACCTCCTGGTCACCCAGACCGACCCCGGCCTCAAGGGCGACACGGCGACCGGGGCCACCAAGCCGGCCACGCTCGAATCGGGGGCGACGGTCTACGTCCCGCTCTTCATCAACGAGGGCGACGTCGTCCGGGTCGACACCGAGACGGCGAGCTACACGACGCGCGTGACGGCGGCCTAGCGCCGCCGAGCGGACCCGCGGGACGGTGGCCGGATGGACTCGCGGGCCGCCACGTCAGTGACCGCGACGCGGGGCTGGAGGGGACGTGCCCACACGTCCGCGGGCCCACACGTCCACACCGGTTCTCCGTAGCTTGGGGGCCCCCTCTGTGCCCCGCCCGTCCCATGGACATGGACCTCGACAAGATCCAACGCCTCCTCGAAATCGTCGCCGAGAGCGGTCTGGACGAGGTCAAGGTGGAGGAAGGCGACTTCAAGCTGACCGTCCGCGCGACCCCCAAGAAGGCCGAGGCGTCCGCGCCCGCGCCGGTGATGATGGCGCCGCCGGCCGCGGCCGCGCCGCCGCTGACCGCGGCCGCTCTGCCCGACCTCGCCCCGGCCACCGCCAGCCCGTCGGCCGAGCCCGGCGCCGGCGACAACGAGGCCCTGGTGCTGGCGCCCATCGTCGGGACGTTCTACGAGGCGCCGGCGCCCGACGCCGACCCGTTCGTGGCCGTCGGCGCGCGCGTCGAGGTCGGCCAGACGCTGTGCATCATCGAGGCGATGAAGCTGATGAACGAGATCCAGGCCGAGGAGGCCGGGACCGTCACCCAGATCCTGGTCCAGAACGCCGAGCCCGTCGAGTACGACCAGCCGCTCTTCGTCATCGAGAAGTAGACGCGATGCGTGATCCGTGATGCGTGACTCCCCGCGAGCGCTCATCCCGCATCCCTCCATCCCGCATCCCTCCCCATGATCCAGAAAGTCCTCATCGCCAACCGCGGCGAGATCGCGCTCCGCATCATCCGGACCTGCCGCGAGATGGGGATCCAGACGGTCGCCGTGTACTCGACCGTCGACCGCGACACGCTGGCCGTCAAGTTCGCCGACGAGGCCGTCTGCATCGGGCCGGCGCCGAGCGCCCAGAGCTACCTCAAGATCCCGTCGATCATCGCCGCCGCCGAGGTCACCGGCGCCGACGCGATCCACCCCGGCTACGGGTTCCTGGCCGAGAACGCCGAGTTCGCCCGGATCTGCCAGGACCACGACTTGACGTTCATCGGGCCGACGCCCGAGACGATCGCGTCGATGGGCGACAAGTCGGTCGCCAAGGAGACCATGCAGGCCGCCGGCGTGCCGGTCGTGCCCGGGTCGGACGGCGCCGTGTCGGACGTGGCCGAGGGGCTGGCGGCGGCCCGGGTGGCCGGCTTCCCCGTCATGATCAAGGCGAGCGCGGGCGGCGGCGGCAAGGGGATGCGGATGGCGTCGGACGAGGCCGAGTTCGAGAAGCTCTTCGTCGCCGCCGGGACCGAGGCCGTCAACGCGTTCGGCGACGGGCGCCTCTACATCGAGAAGTTCGTCGAGGAGCCGCGCCACATCGAGATCCAGCTCGTCGGCGACGGGCAGGGGACGGTCGTCCACTTTGGCGAGCGCGAGTGCTCGATCCAGCGGCGCCACCAGAAGCTGCTCGAAGAGGCCCCGAGCCCGATCGTCGACGCCGTCCTGCGCGAGCGGATGGGCGAGGCGGCCCGGGCCGGCGCGCTCGCGGTGAACTACCGGGGCGCCGGGACCGTCGAGTTCCTGGTCGACAAGAACCGGGACTTCTACTTTATGGAGATGAACACCCGGATCCAGGTCGAGCACCCGGTGACGGAGGAGGTCACGGGCACGGACTTGATCGAGTGGCAGCTCCGGGTCGCGTCGGGCGAGACGATCACGTCGGGCGACCACCTGCCCGTCGGCCACTCGATCGAGTGCCGGATCAACGCCGAGGACCCGTTCCGCAACTTCGCCCCCAGCCCCGGGACCATCACGGCGTTCCACAGCCCCAAGGGCCGCGGCGTCCGCTGCGACACCCACGTCTACGCCGGCTACACGGTCCCGCCGACCTACGACTCGATGATCGCCAAGCTCATCGTCTACGAAGACGACCGCGAGCGGGCCATCGCCAAGATGCTCCGGGCCCTCGACGAGTTCATCATCGAGGGGATCCGGACGACCGTCCCCTTCCACCAGCAGCTGCTCCAGGACCCGCGCTTCCGCGCCGGCGACTTCGACACGAAGTTCCTCGAGCGTTTCGAGCTCACGCCTCCGGCGTAGTCGGTTCGGGGTTCAGGGTTCGCAAGGACCCACACCTGAGCGAACCCTGAACCCCGAACCCTGAACCCCCATGGATTTTCCGTCTGACCTCCGCTACACCAAGGACCACGAGTGGGTCCGCCTCGACGGCGACGGCCTGGCCGTCATCGGCATCACGGACTACGCCCAGAGCGAGCTCGGCGACATCGTGTTCGTCGAGCTGGAGGCCGAGGGGACCGAGGTCGACGCCGAGGGCTCGCTGGGGACCGTCGAGGCGGTCAAGACGGTGTCCGAGCTGTTCGCGCCCATCGCCGGCACCATCGAAGAACTCAACGACGCGCTCGACGGGGCGCCCGAGTCGGTCAACGCCGACCCCTACGGCGACGGCTGGATGGTCAAGGTCCGCCCCAGCGACCCCTCAGCCATCGACGGCCTGCTCTCGGCCGACGAGTACCGAGAGATGATCGGCGCCGAGTAGAAGAGGGACACGGGATGGAGGCATGGAGGGATGGGTCGAGTGCCCGTCCCTTGGGCGCCCATCCCTCTCCCATCCCGCATCCCTCCACCCCTCATGCACCACGAAACGGTCGTCATCCTGGACTTTGGGAGCCAGACGACCCAGCTGATCGCCCGGCGCGTCCGCGAGGCCGGCGTGTACTGCGAGATCCACCCGTGCACGGTGCCCGCCGACGAGGTGGCCGCGCTGGCGCCGAGCGGTCTGATCCTGTCCGGCGGCCCGCTGTCGGTCTACGACGAGGGCTCGCCCCAGCTCGACCCGGCGCTGCTCGCGCTGACGAAGTCGGGAACGGACGAGAAGGTGCCCGTGCTCGGCATCTGCTACGGGCTCCAGGCGCTGGCCCACGCGCTGGGCGGCGGCGTCGAGCCGAGCGCGCGGCGCGAGTTCGGGCGGTCGCCGATCGTGTCGCACGAGGAGAACGACCTGTTCCGCGGCGTGCCCGAGGGGTCGGTCGTCTGGATGAGCCACGGCGACCACCTGACGCGGCTGCCGGCCGGCTTCCGGGCCGTCGCCGCGACCGACAACGCGCCCATCGCCGCCGTCGCCGCCGAGCCCGACTCGGGCCACGGGCCGATCTGGGGCGTCCAGTTCCACCCCGAGGTCGTCCACACCGAGCACGGGGCGACCATGCTGGGCAACTTCGTGACCGAGGTCTGCGGCTTGCGCGGCGACTGGACAACGGGCTCGTTCATCGACGAGAAGGTGGACGCCATCCGCCAGCAGGTCGGCGACGACCACGTGATCCTGGGGCTCTCGGGCGGCGTCGACTCGTCGGTCGCCGCGGCGCTGCTACACAAGGCCATCGGCGACCAGCTCACGTGCGTGTTCGTCGACAACGGGCTGCTGCGGGCCGGCGAGTTCGAGCAGGTCCAGGCCACGTTCGCCGACGGCTTCGACCTGGACCTGGTCGCCGTCGACGCGAGCGACCTGTTTTTGGACCGACTGGCGGGCGTGGCCGATCCGGAGCAGAAGCGGAAGATCATCGGGGCGACGTTCATCGAGGTCTTCCAGGCCGAGACGGAGAGGGTGACCGAGCGGCTGGGGCGCAAGCCGAGGTTCCTGGCGCAGGGTACGCTGTACCCGGACGTGATCGAGTCGGTCTCGTTCAAGGGGCCGTCGGCCACCATCAAGACGCACCACAACGTCGGCGGGCTGCCCGAGAAGCTGGGGTTCGAGCTGGTCGAGCCGTTCCGGGAGCTGTTCAAGGACGAGGTCCGCGCCGTCGGGAGGGAGCTCGGCGTGCCCGAGGCCATCATCAAACGGCACCCGTTCCCCGGGCCCGGGCTGGCGGTCCGCATCCTGGGCCCCGTCACGCGCGAGGCCTGCGACCTCTTGCGCCAGGCCGACACGATCTGGCTCGACGAGCTCGTCACGTCGGGCACCTACGACGACGTCTGGCAGGCGTTCGCCGTGCTCCTTCCCATCAAGTCGGTCGGCGTGATGGGCGACTTCCGGACGTACGAGCAGGCCGTGACCTTGCGCGCGGTCACCTCGACCGACGGCATGACGGCCGACTGGGCGCGGTTGCCGTACGACGTGCTCGGGCGGGCCTCGAACCGGATCATCAACGAGGTCCGCGGCATCAACCGCGTCGCGTACGACGTGTCGTCGAAGCCGCCGGCCACCATCGAGTGGGAGTAGCCGCTGCGCCGCCCGTCCGCGCCGAACTGGACGGGTGGTCGTGCGTAGAGTGCCGCGAGCCCTCTCCCTGCCCCGATGAGTGTACAAGAGATCGAAGCTGCGATCGCGGAGCTTCCTCCCCAGGACGTGGAGAAACTGGCGGTGTGGCTCGCGGACTACCGGAGCCGCACGTGGGACGACCAGATCGCTCGTGACCTCGACGCCGGACGCCTCGACTCTTTCCTGGAGGCCGCCGAGGCGGAGTACCAGGAGGGGAAGGCCCGGCCTCTGTGACGCACACCGCGCTCGCCAGCTTCTGGAACCACTACGCCGCGCTCCCACAGGACGTCCAGCGCGTGGCGGACCGGCAGTTCGGGCGTCTAAAGTCCGACCCGTTCCATCCGTCGCTCCACTTCAAAAAGGTCGGCCGGCGGAAGCAGCTATGGTCGGCCCGCGTCGGGATCGGGCACCGTGCGCTGGGCTTGGACAAACCGGAGGGCGTGGTGTGGGTCTGGATCGGCACTCATGCGGAGTACGACGGTCTGATCGGCTAAGGGGTGGCCGACCGGCAACGAGGTCCGCGGCATCAACCGCGTGGCCGACGACGTGTCGTCGAAGCCGCCGGCCACCATCGAGTGGGAGTGACGCCTAGCCGCTCCGCGTACGAGATCGGGCCGCTCGCGCGTCTCCTCGGCACGCCCCCGCTCTTCGCCATGCGCCTGCTCCTCCTCCTCGCCCTCGTCCTTGCCGGCTGCGACTCGGTCTCCGAGGTGGACCCGCCGGTCGAGCCCGACCCGGTCGAGATGCGAGCCCCGGCCACGTACGCCGTCACGTTCGACGCGACGTGGAGCGCGGCCACGCACCCGGAGGCCTTTCCGGCGGGCGCCCACTTCTCGCCGCTCGTCGGCGCCTCCCACGCGTCGGACGTGAGTCTGTGGTCGGCCGGCGCGATGGCGTCGGACGGCGCTCGGTCGATGGCTGAGACGGGCGCGACAGCGGGGCTCCGCGCCGAGGTCGAGGCACTCGGCGACGCGGCGGCCTACGTCGAGGGCGGCGTCGTTGGTGTCTCCCCAGGCGCGGCGACGGCCGAGATCACCGTCACGGACGAGCGCCCGCTGGCGACCGTCGTGACCATGCTGGCGCCGAGCCCCGATTGGTTCGTCGGCGTCGACGGGCTCGACCTGCGCGAGGGCGACGGCTGGGCCGACCGCGTTACCGTCGACCTGGTCGTCTACGACGCGGGAACGGACGACGGGGCGACGTACACGGCCGCCAACTCTGCTCGCACCGAGCGGGCGCCCATCGCCGCGGTGGCCTACGCTCCGCTAGCCGGCACCGTCGTCGGCACGTTGACGTTCGACCGAGCGGAGTAAGCTGGGTCCGGCTGTCCGGTGTGGGCCCGAGGGAGTGTCCCCCTCCCATACTCTCCCCTCCCACACCCCCCACTCCTCCCGACTCTGAGTTCAGTCGTCGGAGCGCCCCAGGAGAGACCAGAGGGCGGCGCCGGCCGCGGCCGTCCCGAGCGCGACCGTCCCCCACGGCACGCCGCTCGTGAGCCGCTCGGCGAGGAGCCACCCCGAGGTCCCGTTGTTGCCGGGCCCCGGCCACGTCGAGGCGCCGCAGAGGTAGAGGTTCTCGACCGGCATCTCGTAGCGGCTCCAGCCCGGGAACGGCCGGAACAGCAGGTTCTGCCGGAGGTGGACGCTCCCGCCCAGCGAGTCGCCGCCGAGCAGGTTCGCGTTGTGGGCCTCAAGGTCGGCCGGGCTCATGGCGTACCGGCCGACGACGCGCTCCGAGACGCCCGGCGCGAACCGCTCCAGCTTGGCCAGCACCCGGTCGGCGAAGGGCTCCGTCGCTTGGGCCCAGTCGGTCGCGTCGATCTCGCCGGCCGCGTCGCCCCGGATGTCGCCGGGCACCGTCCGCACCTGGATCCACAGGACGTGGGTGCCGTCGGGCGCCCGCGTCGGGTCCACGGCCGTCGTCTGGCCGACGATCAGGAGCGGGCTGTCGGGCAGGAGGCCGGCCAGGCTCTGCTGGTACGTCCGCGCCAAGTCGTCGACGGTCGGCGGGATGTGGACGTAGGCGAACCCGGCGATGTCGTCGCCGGCGGCCCACGGCGCCGTGCCGTCGAGGGCGAGGTGGAGCATGAACGTGCCCGGCCCGTGCTGGTAGGCGTCGACCTTGTGGCGGAACGCGTCCGGCAGCGGCTCGTCGGCCAGCAGCCCGTCGAAGAGCAGGCCCGGCCGGAGCCCCGCGATCACGGCCCGCCTAGCGAGGACGCGCTCGCCGCCCTCGACCTCGACGCCCGTCGCCCGGCCGCCCTCGGTGAGCACGCGCGTCACGCGGGCTCCCGTGCGGACCTCGCCGCCGTGCTCCTCGATCAGCCCGACCAGCGCCTGGGGGATCTTCGAGGCGCCGCCCTCGGCCACGACCATCCCCTCGGCCAGGTTCGAGAACGTCTCCATGAGCGGGAAGACGGCGCCGCCCGAGACGTCCGGCCCGAAGTCCATGTGCAGGCCCCACGTCGCGACGAGCGCCTTGGCCTCGTCGGTCTCGAAGTAGGCGTCGCCGAGCTCGCGCGTCGAGTCGAGCAGGAGCCGGGCGAGCTCGGCCGTCCGCTCCGGCCCGACCGCCGCGGCGCCCGCCCCGGCCGCCCCCAAGGCTCCGGCCGACGGGAGCGGCTTCGAGTACAGGGGGAGGACGACCCTCTGGAAGTCGTTGAACCGGGCCTTCAGCCGGCGCAATCCCTCCGCGTCGGCGGGGCTCCGCTGGGCGAGCGCGTCGGCCGTCCGCTCGAAGTCGGCGTAGGCGCGGAGGGCCGTGCCGTCCTCGAACACGTTGCAGAACGGGGTGTCGGACGACGCGAAGCGGAGGCCGTGCCGCTCGAGGTCGGCCTGCCACGCCTGGTACGCGGCCGACTGGCGGAAAAGGTTCTGGTTGGTCGAGTACAGGTCGTGGACGACGCCCGGGACCGTGACCTCGCCCGACCGGACGCACCCGCCGGGCGTGTCCTCGGCCTCGAGGACCACGACCGACCAGCCCTCGCGGGCGAGGGCCGCGGCGGCGACGAGCGCGTTGTGGCCCGATCCGATGACGACGGCGTCGGGGGTCTCCATGGCAGCGTAGAGCGGTGGAGGGTGCCCACGCCGAGGTGCCCCGGCCGTTCCGGCAACCGCTTGGCTCAGGCATCCCCCGGCCTCCCGTCTGGGAACGCCGAGCGGGCCGACGGGTGGGCACGGCTCCCCGCCCCGCTCCCGATGCCCGAGTCTTCCGATCCGCACCCGCCGCTCGACGTCCTCGCCCTGGCGGCCCACCCCGACGACGTCGAGCTCTGCGCCGGCGGCACGATGTGTCTGCTGGCCGACCAGGGCTACCGGACCGGCATCGTCGACTTTACGCGCGGCGAGCTCGGCACGCGCGGGACGCCGGAGGGCCGGATGGAGGAGGCCGCGGCGTCGGCCGAGATCTTGGGGCTGGCGGCGCGCGAGAACCTGGGCCTGCCCGACGGCGACATCCAGAACACCAAGGCCAACCAACGCGCCGTGATCCGGGCCGTCCGCCGGCACCGGCCCCACATCGCCCTCGTCACCGCCGAGCACGTCCGCCACCCGGACCACGGCGACGCGACGCGCCTCGCCGTCGACGCCCTGTTCTACGGCGGGCTCGCCAAGGTCGAGACGTTCGAGGACGACGGGACGCCGCAGGAGCCGTGGCGCCCGCACCACGTCCTGCACTACATGCAGGCCCTCGACTTCGAGCCGACGTTCGTCGTCGACGTGACGAGCGTGTGGGAGCGGCGGATGGAGGCGCTGCTCGCGTTCGAGAGCCAGTTCCACCAGCCCGACGGCGACGGCGACGACGGACCCGAGACCTACATCTCGAACCCCCGCTTCCTGGCCTGGGTCGAGGCCCGCGCCCGCGTCTTCGGCTACCGCATCGGGGCCGACTTTGGCGAGCCGTTCCTGTACCGCCACGGCCCCGTCGGCGTCGACGACCTGGTGGCGACGCTGGGCCGGGGAAAACCTTTCCGGTAGGGGGGCCCTCGGCCCGGAAAGGTCGGCCTCCTCACCGGGGCCGGTCTAGGCGTCGAAGGCGTAGCGAAGGAGCTCGGCCGAGGTCTGGAACGGCTGGCCGTTGGGGACGGTCACCGCGGCGATCGCCTGGAGCACGGCGTGCGCTTCGTCGCCGAGGTCCGCCCGGAGGTGGGCCTGGAGGCTGGCGAACAGCGCGTGGGCCGCGTCCGGCCCCGACGTCGGGAGCACGACGGCCGCCCGCGCCCGCGCGTCGTCGACGAGCAGGTGGTCGCCGGGACGGAGGCTCGAGTGGAGGCTCGCCTCGATGGCCGCGAAGTAGGCGGCGCCCGGCGACGACGGGTCCATCCGAAGGGCGACCACGACGAACGGCGTCTCCGAGGCCCGGCCTGCGAACGCGTCGTCGAGGGCCACCCGAAACGCGGCGGACGGGTCGGGCGCGGGCGCCGAGAGGGGCGCGAAGGACGGAGGCGGTAGCTCGGCCAGGTCCGTCGCCGGAGCCGGCTCGTCGACCTCGTCGCTCTTCGAGTCGGCGAGGTAGCCCTGGGACACGACCGCGTCGGCCGGGTCGTGGTCGAGGTCGTCGTTGGGCGGAGCGAGGAGCGACGGGTCAGGCGCCGGCAGTGAGATCACCTCGGTGGGCGGCGGGCCGTCCATCTCCTGCGAGGCGACGGGCTCGGGAAGAAGCGGCGCGGCGGAGAACGCCGCCAGGGCGCCATCGGGGGGAGGCGGGGAAAAGGCCTGGAGCGGCGCGGCCGTCGCGTCGGCGACGAGCGCCTCGGACGCGACGGCCACGAGAGGGGCCGAGGCGGGCGCGGGCTCCACCTCGACCGACGCGCCGTCGCCGGACGGGTAGCCCACGCGGGCCGGCATGCCGAGCACGAGGTCGCCCTCCGCGCCGAGCCGGATCGTCCCGTCGACGAGCCCCTCGACCATGTCGAGCAGCCGGCGCGACGCGTCGTTGGCGGGGTCGCCGAGGCCGATCACCAGCGTCACCCCCTGCGCCCGGAGCGTGCGGATGAGGCCGTCGAAGGCGTCGCGGAACCGCTCGAACGTGTCGAACTGGACGAGCGGCGTAAAGTCCTCGATCACGACGCGGGCCGGGCCGTCCGACGTGACCAGCGCCGCGAGGTCGCGGTACGACTTCGCCAGGCTCTCGGGCCCCCGCGCGGCGAGGTCGGCCGCCTGGGGGATGCGGAGGAGCCGGAGGTGGCCGGCCGTGTGCGCGGCGGCGAGGTCGAGCCCGACGTCGTGCCCGATCTCGACCAGCTCGTCGGGCGGGCGGGGCGAGATGACGAGGCACCGCGAGCCGTCCTCGACGGCGGCCCGGACGGTCTGGAGCGCGAGCGCCGTGCGGCCGGCGCCCGCGCGGCCGACCAGGAGGTACGCACGGCCCGGCGCGAGGCCGCCCCACTGGCGGTCGACGGCGGCGAGGCCGGAAGGGGAGGGCTGGGCGTCGGTCATGGTCGGGGGAGGGGCACGCACGAGAGCCGGCAAACGGTGTGCCACGGCCCTGGGCCCGGAGGAGGACGGCCCCGGCCGGCCGGGGGCGATGCGGGCCGGGACGTCTCGTATCCGACCGGGGGGTCCCGTAATGCGTCGGGTGCCGCGGCCCGATCCGCCGGCGAGCTGGCTCTCCGGCCGAGGTACCTTTCCAGACTGCCCGACCCCGTGCCCATGGACGCCGACCTCCTCTCTATCCAGGACGCCCGCGACGCCGTCCGCGCCGCGCACGCCGCGTACAAGGCGTTCAAGACGGCCGACCAGGCGACCGTCGACCGCGTCGTGGCCGCCATGGTCGAGGCCGGCGCGGGCGAGGCCAAGAGGCTCGGGCAGCTCGCTCACGACGAGACCGGGTTCGGCAAGCCCGAGAGCAAGGAGCAGAAAAACCTGTTCGCGACGCGGACGCTCGCGGCGCGGATGGAGGGCATGAAGACGGCCGGCGTCATCGCCACGAGCGACGACGGGATGGTCTGGACCGTCGCCACGCCGATGGGCGTCGTCGCCGCCCTGGTCCCGTCGACGAATCCGACGGCGACGGCCTTCTACAAGGCCATCATCGCGGTCAAGGCCCGGTGCGGGATCGTGATGAGCCCGCACCCCCGCGCGGTCCGCTGCACCGTCGAGGCGACGCGCGTGGTGGCCGAGGCGGCCGTCGCCGCCGGCGCGCCCGAAGGATTGGTGGCGTGCCTCGGCGCGGACGCGGGCATCACCCTCGCTGGCACCGACGCGCTCCTCGAGCACCCGCTCACCGACGTCATCCTGGCGACCGGCGGCGGGGCGATGGTGCGCGCGGCCTACTCGAAGGGGAAGCCGGCCTACGGCGTCGGGAGCGGCAACGTGCCGGCCTACGTCGACCGGAGCGCCAACCTTGACAAGGCCGCGGCCGACATCCTGACCGGGACCTCGTTCGACTGGGGCACGCTGTGCTCGACCGAGCGGTCCGTCGTCGCCGACAGCCCCATCCGGGCCCGGCTCCTGGACGCCTTGCGCGAGCGCGGCGGGCACGTGTGCTCCGACGACGAGGCCCGCAAGCTCCGGGCGATCATCAAGCCCGGCGGCCGGTTCAACACGGACCTCGTGGGCCGGAGCCCGCGGCGGATCGCCGAGATGGCCGGGTTCTCGGTGCCCGACTCCACCCGCGCGCTCATCGCCGAGGTCGACGCCGTCGGGCCGGGCGAGCCGCTGTCGATGGAGACGCTCTCGCCCATCCTGTCGTTCTACGTGGCCGACGGGTGGGAGGCCGGGTGCGCGCGGTGCATCGAGATCCTGGAGTTCGGCGGGATCGGCCACACGTTGGCGCTCCACGCCACGGCCGACCGCGTGATCGAGCAGTTCGCGCTCAAGAAGCCGTCCATGCGGATCGTCGTCAACACGGTCGCCGCGCTCGGCTCGGTCGGCATGACGACGGCGCTGTTCCCGGCGATGACGTTGGGCCCGGGGACCGTCGGCGGGTCGATCACGAGCGACAACGTGACGCCGATGCACTTGGTCAACCTCAAGCGCGTCGCCTTCGAGACGGCGCCGCTCAACGACGACGCGGGGCGGGCGGTTGAGGGAACGGGGGTGGAACGGGGGACGGGCCGAGCTCGCGCGGTGGCCCCGCCGTCGCCCAAGCCCGTCGCTGCGCCGTCCGGCGACGGGTCGTGGATGGACGAGATCGAGGCGCGGCTCGTCGCCCGCGCCGGCAACCCGACGTCGGACGCGCCTCCGGCGGCGCCTCGCCCGCCGACGACAGCGCCTCAGCCGTCCGCACCGGCCACGCCAACGTCCTCGGCGCTGCCGCTGCCGGACGCCCAGATCACGTCGCTCGTCCAGCGGTTCAGGAAGTAGGGGACGCGTACCTTCGGGGACCACCCCGCCGTCCCATGCCTGCCACCCGTCTAACGCCGAAGAAGCACGCACGCCGGGTCGTGAACGACCTCCCGGACGATGCGACGTACGAGGACGTGATCGCGCGGTTGGTCATCGTTCACAAGGTCGAGCGCGGGCTGGAGCAAGTCCGCATCGGAGAGGGGTTGAGGACACAGGCCGAGGTCGAGGCCGAGTTCGCTCGTCGCCGCGCTGACGGTGGCCGTCGTCGTCTGGTCCCCGCAGGCGCGGGCGGATCTCGCGGCCATTGAGGACTACGACGTCGAGGTCGCGCCGCAGTATGCGGACGTGGTAGTCGACGGCCTCCTCCGCTCCGTGCGTCGGCTGGAGACGTTCCCCCTCTCCGGCCGCGCCGTGCCTGAGATCGACGACCCCGCGATCCGAGAGGTCGTGTGGAGGGAGTACCGGGTCATCTTGTAAGTTGAGATCGGTGGTCATTTCGACCTCCCGAGCCGGTAAGCCCGATGTCAACCTGGTCCTGCGCCTCGGCGCCAAGACCGGACAACAGCAGGGGCCGCCGGCTCGCCCATCTCGCTCGGAGTCCGAACAGTTGCCAGAACCAATCGGTGGCCGTCGGGCCGATGGAGTTCGATTCACGCAAGACCGGGTGTGTAGCGAGGAGCGGAGAGGACGACATGGACCCACAGACCTACATCGGAATCGACGTTGCCAAGGGCCACCTCGATGTCCACGCCCTCCCCAGCGGCGAGGCGTGGCAGTCGGCGAACGACCCCGACGGCATCGACGCACTCGTGGCGCGGGTGACGACGCTCGGCCCGGCGCTGGTCGTGCTGGAGGCGTCGGGGAAGTACGAGGCCCCGTGTGCTGCGGCCCTCGCGGCGGCCGGGGTACCTGTGGCCGTCGTGAACCCGCGGCAGGCCCGGGACTTCGGGAAGTCGACCGGCCAGCTCGCCAAGACCGACACGCTCGACGCGGCCATGCTCGCGCTCTTCGCCGAGCGGGTGCGGCCGGAGCCGAGGCCGCTCCCGGACGCCGAATCCCAGGCTCTGGCCGCGGTCCTGGCACGCCGTCGCCAACTCATCACGATGATGGTGGCGGAGAAGAACCGGGCGCACGTCGCGGCGCCGTCGGTCGCCAAGAGCATCGCGCCCCCTGCCCCTGGGGCGGGGGCAGCACGTCCGGTGGCTGGAGCGCGAGCTCGCGGGCGTGGACGACGACCTGACCGATGCGATCCGGGAGAGCGCGGCGTGGCGGGCCAAGGACGACCTGCTCCGAGCAGTCCCCGGCGTCGGCCGCGTGCTGGCGACGACGCTGCTGGCGGACCTGCCGGAGCTCGGCCGGCTGAACCGTCGTGAGATCGCGGCGCTGGTCGGCGTGGCTCCGTTGAACCGGGACAGCGGGATGCACCGAGGACAGCGTTCGGTGTGGGGAGGTCGCGCGACGGTGCGGACGGCACTCTACATGGGGGCGCTGGCGGCGGTGCGGTCGAACCCGCCGGTGCGTGCGCTCTACGAGCGGCTGGTGGCCGCCGGGAAGCCCAAGAAGGTGGCGCTGGTGGCGTGCATGCGGAAGCTCTTGGTGACCTGCAATGCCGTCATTCGAGACGGAGCTGCGTGGGAGCCGAGCAACGCGCTCACGGCTTGACTTCCAACACAGTTGCTGTTGGATTGAGGCGGAGCGCGTGGACGTGCTCTCGGTCGTGCACACGTCGAAGCAGTCCGGAGTCTGAGCGTCGGCACTCTGGTCGGGTCGGCGCGTAGACTTGGCCATGTCCGAGGCCGAGCCCCCCCTGTCCTGGCGTCCCGCGACGGGTTCACCGTCGGTGCGCTCGTGGCGGGGCCGGTGGCGGCGCTGCTGTCGGAGGCCATGACGCACGTCCCGGACCGGCCCGAGCGCGCGCTCGCGCTGGCGGTCGAGGCCCGCGCCCTGGCCGGCGACCCGCTCGCCCAGGCGTTCGCGATGACGCACGAGGGCTACGCCCGCTACCTCCTGTCCGAGCACGAGACCGCGCTCGGCCTGCTGACGCACGCGCTGGCCGAGATGGAGCCCTTGGGCGACCTGGCCGGCCGGTCGCTGGCGCTGGGCGCGCTCGCGTCGGTCCACGTCAGCCTGGGCCACTACAGCCAGGCGCTCGACCTCGCCGTCGAGAACTTGCGCGTGGCCCGGGCCTTGGGCGACACCGAGCGCGAGGCGTGGGTCCACGCGACGATGGGCAACACCTACGTCGAGCTCGACCAGCCCGGGCGCGCGATCGAGCACGGCGAGGCCGCGCTCCGCCTGTTCGCCGACCTCGACCACGGCGGCGGCCAGGCCCGGGCCCACACGGCGCTCGGCGGGGCGCTCCGCGACTTGGGCCGGTTCGCCGAGGCCCGGGCCCACCACGAGGCGTCGCTCCGGCTGGCGCGCGAGCAGGGCGCGACGCTCACCGAGGCGCGCGCGCTCCACGACCTGGGCGTGCTCGCCCACCTCGACGGCGACGGCGACGGCGCGCTCGCCTTCCACCGCGACGCGCTCCGCCTGCGGACGGAGGTCGGCAACCGCCAGGCCCAGGCGACGACGCTGGTGGCCATCGGGCGGACGCTGACGGCGATGGGCCGGCCCGCCGACGCCCGGCCGGCGGTCGAGGAGGCGCTCGCCATCGCCCAGGCGGCCGGCGCCGAGCCCCGAGAGGCCGAGGCCCACGCGGCCCTGGCCGACGCCTGCGAGGCCGACGGCGACCCGGCCACGGCGCTCGTCCACCTCCGGGCCCACCAGAGGCTCCGCGAGTCGCTGCTCTCGGCCCAGGCCCGGAGCCGGATCCAGACCGTCGAGGTCCGCGCCGAGGCCGAGCGGGCCCGCCAGGAGGCCGAGCTGTCGCGCATCCGGACGGAGGAGCTGGGCGCGGCCAACGACGCGCTTTCCCAGACGGTCCACGAGCTGCGGACGGCGCAGGGCCGACTCGTTCAGGCCGAGAAGCTGGCGTCGCTCGGGCGGCTCTCGGCCGGGCTCGCCCACGAGATCCAGAACCCGCTCAACTTCGTCTCCAACTTCGCCGAGCTCAACGCCGAGCTCGGCACGGACCTGCTCGCCACGCTCCGCCAGGCCGAGACGTCGGGTGAGCCCCCCAACGTCGACGACGTCCGCGACGACCTGGAGGCGATCGTCGACAACGCCCGGCGCGTCCGCGACCACGCCCGGCGGGCGGACGGGATCGTGCGGAGCCTGATGGGCCACGTCCGCGACGTCGGCGGCGAGCGCCGGCCGGCCGACCTCGCCGAGCTCCTGGAGCGGGCCGTCTCGACGACGCTCGCCGGCTCCGACGTCCGCGTCGAGCGGTCCTACGCCGACCTCGACCCGGTCGAGGTGGCCGAGGCCTCCATGCAGCGCGTCGTCGTCAACCTGCTGGAGAACGCGCGGTGGGCCGTCGAGCAGCGCGCCCGCGACGCCGGCGCCGGGTTCGTCCCCACAATCCGCCTGACGACGGTCGGCCTGGAGGACGCCGTCGAGATCCGCGTCGACGACGACGGGGTGGGGATCTCGGCGGCCCACTGCCCGCGCGTGTTCGAGCCGTTCTTCACGACGAAGCCGGCCGGGATGGGCACCGGCCTGGGCCTGTCGCTGGCCTACGACATCGTGACCGAGGGCCACGGCGGCACGCTCCAGGTGTTCAGCCGCTCCGGCGAGGGGGCCACGTTCGTGATCACGCTGCCGCGGGGGGAGGGAAACGGGGAATAGAGAAACGGGAACGGGCAGAGGAGCTTCCGCCGTCGCTCCATTCCCAGTTCCTCATTCCGCCAGCCGCTGGACCTCGAAGGCCGTGATCGCGTCGCCGTCGGCCCGGTAGGCGACCTCGATGGGGTGGCAGCACACCTCGCAGTCCTCGACGTAGGTCTGGGCCGGCACGCTCGGGTCCAGGAGCATGCTGATGGGCGCGAAGCAGTACGGGCAGGAAAAGTCGACTTCGACCTCGGACACGGCGAGCTAGGTTGGGGGATCTCTCTCGCCTACGCCCGATGCCGCGCCTCGCTCCCGTCCTCGCCCTGCTGGTCGTGCTCGTCGCTGGGTGCGCGAGCGGGCCCTCGGCCACCGCGCCGTTGGTGGCCGGCCCCCCGTGGCCCGCGCCTCGCCCGGACGCCGCCCTCCAAGCCGAGCTCGACGCGCTCGTCGCCGGGTTCGACGGCGTCGTCGGCGTGACCCTCCGCCACCTGCCCACGGGCCGCGAGGCGTCGGTCCGGCCCGACGAGGTGTTCCCGACCGCGAGCCTGGTCAAGGTGCCGATCCTGGTCGGCGTGTTCGAGCAGATCGAGGCGGGCGCGCTGGGGCTCGACACCCGGCTCACGTTCCGCGACTCGCTCCGCAACCTCGAGGACGAGGGCGAGCTGTTCGCCCAGCTCCGCGACTCGTCGACCGTCTTCGTCCACAGCGCCGTCGAGCAGATGCTGGCGGCCAGCGACAACACGGCGAGCGTGTGGCTCCAGCGGATCGTGACGGGCGAGGCCGTCAACGCGTGGCTGGCGACCGAGGGCTTCGAGCACACGCGCGTCAACAGCCGGACCGAGGGCCGCCGGCCGGACTGGGAGCGCTACGGCTGGGGCCAGACGACGCCGCGCGAGATGGCCGAGCTGGTCCGCCGGATCGTCGACGGCCAGGCGGTCTCGCCCGCGGCCGACCTCGAGATGCACCGGTTGCTGACGCGGACGCACTGGGACGACGAGGCCCTCTCGGCGATTCCGCCGAGCGTCCAGGCGGCCACCAAGCAGGGCGCCGTCAGCCAGTCGCGGAGCGAGGTCGCCTACGTCCACGCGCCCTCGGGGCCGTACCTCCTGATGGTGGTGACGAAGGAGCAGGGCGACACGAGCTACGACCCCGACAACGCGGGCTTCGCGCTGATCCGGGCCGTCAGCCGGCTGGCGTGGGACGCGTTCGAGCCGGGCGCGCGCTGGCGACCGCCGACGGGCTCGGAGCGGTTCCGGCTGTAGCCGTCACGCGCCGAGCGCGCCGGTCACCATCTCGAACAGCTCGTCGGGCCGGCCGGTGCTCCCTTGGGCGCCGTGCCGGCGGGCCTCCGCCCGGTGGGCCGGGGCCCCGCCGTCCGCCGAGTAGAAGAAGACCGGGATGTCGGCGCCCTGGGCGCGGAGCGCGTCCAGCAAGGCGTAGCCGGCGCGGGAGTCGGATTGGCGGCCCATGTCCGAGACGACGGCGTCGACCGGCCGGGCCGCGAGCGTGGCGAGGGCGTCGTCGGTCGACGGGCTCAGGACGACCCGGACGCCGACGGCGCCGAGGGCTTCCCGCTCGAACCGGTTGCCGTCCGGGTGGTCGTCGACCCAGAGGACCGTCGAGCCGTGGAGCCGGCGCGCGGCGCGGGGTCGCGTGGCGTGGGCAACGACGTCGGCGATGGCCCCGGCGTCAGCGGCGTCCCCGGCGTCGCCCTTGGTGCCCGCGGCGCCGAGCGCGGCGGCGGCGCGGGCCCGCTTTGCCGAGGCCTCGACGCTCCCCGCCTTCAGGGTGAACTCGCCGACCTCGCTCAGGAACGCGCCGATCGACGACCCGAACCGGACCAAGACGAACAAGACCACGGCCGGCCACGCCAGGACGCCGACGAGATCGACGACCGTGGCGAACACGGACACGGAGGCGGCGGCGTCCATGCGGCCAAGCTAGAGCGCGGCGGGTTCCCCACGGCAGGGCCGGCGGTCAGCGTCGGCGGGCGCCCCAAACGACCTTGGCTGGGATCTCGACGGCGAGGTCGTGGTCGACGCGGATCTGGCACGACAAGCGCGGGTAGCCCCACGCGGCCGCCAGCCGGTCGTGCCAGTGGGTCGGCTCGGGGGCGGGCGTGACGAACACGCCGCACGTGGCGCACAGGCCGCGGCCTCCGCAGTTGGCCCGGGCCGTGAGCGCCGTGTACGGCGACATGCCCGCATCGAGGAGCGCCCGGCGGAGGACCGTCCCCGCGGGCACGCCGAGTCGGTGGGCCCGGCCGCCGCGGTCGGTCACGGTCAGCGTCGGCACGTCAGCGGCGCCGGCCGAGGAGCACGCCGCCCGCCAGCGCGGCGCCGGCCAGCGCGCGCACGGCGGGACCTCGCCAGTCCGTCGCCGGGGCGCCGTCGCGCCGAGCGGCGACCTGGGCGGCGAGCGCGGCGCCGAAGCCGGACCAGAACGCGCGCATCGCGGCGTCCCACGCCAGCCCGAGCCCGTCCCGCACGTCGGCGTCGAACTGCAGGCGGACCTCCGTCGCGTCGTCGCCGTCGGCGTCGGCCCAGAACTGGAGCCGCGTCGGGCGGGCCAGCCGGAGCGAGCCGACGTACGAGCCGTAGCCGTAGACCAGGTCGCGGTACGCCGTCCGCCCCGGTGCGGGGCCGACGGACTCGCCCAGGCGGCCGGCCGCGAGCAGACCCGGCCCGTGGTGCGCCGTCCACACGCCCTCGCCGAAGCCGCCGTCGCGACCGCTCGGGGCGACGAACTCGACACGGTACGGCGGGATCTGCCCGTCGACGAACGTGGCCGGGTCGTTCAGCCATTCCCAGACGGCGGCGCGCGGGTGCGGCACACGCCACGACCGGCGGACGGTGCGCGGCGTGAAGCCGTCGGGGGTGGTCGGGGCGAGGCGGGCGGGCAGGGTCGTCATGCCCTCGGGACGACGTGTCGCACGGCCGGGATCCGCCGGACCCTCCAACGCCGAGGCGCCGCGTCAGTCGAGGAACACAGAGACCACAAACGCGGCGACGGAGACGAGCTGGAGCACGAGCAACGGGAGGTGCAGCGCGTCGCCGCTCGCGGGCCGCTTCCAGACGGCGACGGCAGCCGTGGCCGCGTAGACGAGCGCGGCGCCCCCGCCGAGCACGTTCCCATCGACGAGCGTGAGCACGCCGATCAGCGCGAAGCAGACCGCGAGCACGGTCACCGGCCACGGGTTGTCCGGGGAGACGAGGGGGAGAGGCACGGCGCTAGTTGGTCAGGCTCCGGATGGGCGCCGGGATCCGGCCGCCGCGCCGGGCGAAGACGACGTTCGACACTTGGGACACGGGCATGACCGGCGCGTGGCCCAGGAGACCGCCGTAGTCGGCCCACTCGCCGACGCCCTTGCCGGCGACGGGCAGCAGCCGCACGGCCGTCGTCTTGTCGTTGATCATGCCGATGGCGAACTCGTCGAACAGGATGCCGGCGATCGTCTCGGCGGAGGTGTCGCCCGGGATGGCCACCATGTCGAGGCCGACCGAGCAGATGGCGCTCATGGCTTCGAGCTTCTCGAGCGAGAGCGCGCCCGACGCCGCGGCCTCGATCATGGCCTGGTCCTCCGAGACCGGCATGAACGCGCCGCTCAGCCCGCCGACGTGGCGGGCCGCCATCAGCCCGCCCCGCTTGACGGCCTCGTTGAGCATCGCCAGCGCCGCGGTCGTCCCGGGAGCCCCGACCTCGGCCAGCCCGAACGCCCGGAGCACGTCGCCCACGGAGTCGCGCTCGGCCGGCGTCGGCGCCAGCGAGATGTCGACGACGCCGAACGGAACGGCATGGCCGGACCGCTCGCGCAGCGCCTCGGCGACGCGCCGCCCGATGAGCTCGCCGGCCCGCGTGATCTTGAACGCGGCCGTCTTGACGGCGTCCGTGACCGCCCCGAAGTCGGCGTCGGGCCCCACCGCCTCGACGGCCCGGAGCACGACGCCCGGCCCCGAGATGCCCACGTTGAGCGCCAACCCGGGCTCGCTCGGCCCGTGGAAGGCGCCGGCCACGAACGGGTTGTCGCCGACGGCGTTGCAGAAGGCGACGAACTTGGCGCACCCGATCGAGTCGCGGTCGGCCGTCCGCGCGGCCATCCCCTTGATGGCGCGGGCGACCTGGAGCACGGCGTCCGCGTTGATGCCGGCGCGCGTGCTCCCGCAGGCGACCGACCCGCACACGCGCGCGGTCGTCGCGAGCGCCTCGGGAAGCGCCTCGATGAGGGCGGCGTCGCCGGGCGTGGCCCCCTTCTCGACGAGCGCGCTGAAGCCCGCGAGGTAGTCGACGCCGACCTCGCCGGCGGCGCGGTCCAGCGTCTCGGCCAGGCGGACGAAGTCGGCGGCGTCGAATCCCTCGGCGGCGAGCGCGGCCGGCGTGATCGAGACGCGCTTGTTGGCGATCCGCACGCCGTACCGCTTCTCGACGGTCTCGGCCGCGGCCACGTGCTCCGCGGCGGCCCGCGTCACCCGGTCGTACACGTTCCGCCGCGTCGACTCGGGGTCGCGGCTGGCGCACCCCCGCAGGCTCACGCCGAGGGTGACCGTCCGGATGTCGAAGGCGTCGGCCTCGGTCATCCGGACGGTGTCGAGGATCTCGGAGAGGGAGAGAGGCATGGGGGGCGGGGCAAGGGGCGGGCAGCCCTAGGAGCGGTCGACGGCTGAGATGAGGGCCTGGAGTTGCCGGCGGAGGGGTTCGCACATGGAGAGCGTCGGCTCGACAGCGACGTCGGCAGCGAACCCGACGCGCTGGGCGATAAGCAGTTGGGTCCGGACCTCGTAGAGCGATCCGCGAGCGATCCGAAGGAAGCGGACGTAGTCCTGTCTGGACCCCCTTCCGAACCCCTCGGCAATGTTGGAGGGCACAGAGACCGCCGCTCGCCGAAGCTGAGAGGTCAGGCCAAATCGCTCGTCGTACGGGAACGAACGGGTGAGGAGGTAGACCGCCTCGACCAAATCCATTCCGGCTCGCCACACTCGGAGGTCTTCATAGGTCTCGATGCGGCCCCCTCCCTGCGGTTCAGAGACACCCCCATGTCGTGGGTCCGTCCCATGCCCCTTGCCCTGTGCCCCGTGCCCTTCCCCGCTCATGGCCGGTGCATCGCCTGGAAGAGCTCCTCGTGCTGGAGCAAGACGCGGGCGCCCATCGACTCGCCCCGGGCGGTCAGGACGTCGCGGATGGCGCCGAGGTCGGCGTCGGCCGCGAGGTCGGCCACCAGGACGACGGTGAAGTAGCCCTGGAGCACCTTCTGCGACACGTCCAGGATGTTGGCGCCCGAGGCCGAGAGCTCGGCCGTGATCGCGGCCAGCACGCCGGGCTGGTCCTGGCCGTAGGCCGTCACGACGACACGCGCCGCGCCGTCGGCGGGGCCGGCAACGCTCAGCGCGGGCGGCGCCGGGCGCTGGCCCGCGCTCGACGGGCGCGCGTCGAGGACGGCCCGGGCGACGCGCTCGACGCGCTCGGGCGTGGCCTCCGGCCCGAGGGCGGAGGCGATCCGGTCGATCAGGGCGCGGACGTCGGACGGCATGGCGGGAGCGGACGGGACGGAAGGTAGCGGTAGGCCTGAGGCGTCGGCCGGCCCGGAACCCCGCACTGCGCCGCTCGTGACGCACGCCCTCTCCTCTCCGATCCCATGCCCGACTTCGTCCGCGTCGCCTCGACCGCCGACCTCGCCGACGGCGAGATGCAGCAGGTCCAGGCCGGCGGCACCGACGTGCTCTTGTCGCGCGTCGACGGCACGTTCCACGCCTGCACCGCTTTTTGCACCCACTACGGCGCCCCGCTCGCGACCGGCGTGCTCGACGGGACGACGGTCGTCTGCCCGTGGCACCACGCCGTGTTCGACGTGGCCTCGGGCGCGCTGTGCGAGCCGCCCGCGCTCGACGCCCTCCGCACGTTCGAGGTCCGCGTCGACGGCGACGACGTGCTCGTCCGCGTCCCCGACGACGCCGACGAGCACGGCAAGGGCGCCGCCTACCACGAGAGCGACGGCGAGACGCCATCGATGGCCGCGGTCGACGCCGACGCCGACGACCGGCTGTTCGTGCTCGTCGGTGCCGGGGCGGCGGCCGAGGCGTGCGCCGAGGCCCTGCGGGAGAAGGGCTACCGCGGCCGGCTGGTGATGGCGACGACGGAGACGCGCCCGCCCTACGACCGGACCGCCCTCTCGAAGGGCTACCTCGGCGGCGGCACCGGCGACGACGCGCTCCGCCTCCGGGACGGGGCCTTCTACGAGAGCCACGGGATCGAGGTCTGGACCGACCGGACCGTCACCGACCTCGACCCCGGGGCCCGGACCGTCACCTTCGAGCAGGGCGACCCCGTCACCTACGACGCGGCGCTCGTGGCCACCGGCGGCGTCCCGCGCCGCCTGCCCGTCCAGGGCGCGGACCTCGACGGCGTGATGCTGCTCCGGTCCTGGCACGACGCCCAGGCGCTCGTCGACCGCGTCGGCGACGCGAAGGCCGTGGCCATCGTCGGCGCGTCGTTTATCGGGATGGAGGCCGCGTCGTCGCTCGTCGGGCGGGGGCTCGACGTGACCGTCATCGGGCGGGAGGACGTCCCCTTCGAGGATATCCTGGGCGCCGACGTCGGGCGCGTGTTCCGAGACGCCGCCCAGGCGAAGGGCGTCGCGTTTCGCTTGGGCGCCGACGTGCAGCGCATCGAGACCGTCCACTCGGATCCCGACACGGGCGCGCCGCGCCGCCTGCGCGTGGTCCTGGACGGCGACGCCGTCGAGGCCGACGTGGTCCTGCTCGGCGTCGGTGTGACGCCGGCGACGGACTTCCTAGAGGGCGAGGACGTCCGCCGCGACGACGGCGGGATCACGGTCGACGGTCGCCTCCAGGCCGCCCCCGGTCTGTTCGCCGCCGGCGACGTCGCCGTCTTCCCGGACGTCCGGCTGGGACGGTCGGTTCGCATCGAGCACTGGCGACTGGCCCAGCAGCATGGCCGCGCCGCGGCCCACAACATGCTCGCCGAGGGCGACCCGACGCTGACGCCGGACGACTTCGACCGCGTCCCCTTTTTCTGGACCGGCCAGTTCGGCATCAGCCTCCGCTACGTCGGCCACGCCGAGGACTGGGACGAGGTGATCGTCGACGGGTCGCTCGACGACCGGGACTTTGTCGCGGCCTATGTCGAGGGCGGGGCCGTCCGCGCGCTCGCGGCGGTTGGCCGAGACCAAGAGGCGGCGGCGTTCCACCGGCTGCTGGCGCGCGGCCAAGCCCCGTCGCCCGACGCGTTCCGCGGCGGCGTCGACCTCCAGGCCACCCTGCGCGACGCCGGCTGACCGCCGGCCCAAAACGAACACGCGGGGCGCGCCCGGTCGGCACGCCCCGCGGGGAGTCGACTGGCGCCGGCGCGCTACTTCGTCAGCGCCGTGAGGAACGAGCTCGGCCCGGCCTGGACACGGATGAGGAACGAGTCGCCCGCGTCCACCTTGGCCACGGCCCCCTTGAACTCGGCGACCGAGGCGACCGGCTCGCGCTCGACCTCGGTGATGACCATGCCCGGGCGGAGGTTGGCCTCGCGGTACGCCTCGCTCGTGCGGTCGAGGTCGGTGATGGCGACGCCCGAGATCCCCTCGCCGAGCTGGCGGGCGAGCCGGGGCGTAACCGTCTCGAGCGTGAGCCCGAGCATCTCGACCGACGCCGGCTCGACCGGCTCGGGCGTCGACGGGGCCTGACGCCGATTCGGGCCCTGGCTGATCTGGTCGTCACCGGGGCGGCGGCCCAGCGTGACGGTCGCCGTCCGCTCGTCGCCGCCGCGGTTGTAGGTGATCTCGACGGTGTCGCCGGGCCGCTTGGTCGAGATGATGGAGACGATCTGGCGGTTGTCAGTCAGCGTGACGCCGTCGATGGCCGTGATCAGGTCGTCGCGGCGGAGGCCGGCGTCGGCGGCCGGCGTGTTGCCGCTCGCGTCGGGGGCGATGTCGGCGATGTAGGCCGCGCCCGGGCCGACCCCGTACCGGCGGCGGAGCGCCGGCGACGCCTCGCTAAACGAGATGCCGAGGTAGCCGCGCTCGACGACGCCCGAGTCGATGATCTGCTCGACCGTCGAGCGGACGATGTTCGAGGGGACCGCGAACGAGATCCCGTTGTAGGTGCCCGTCCGCGTGGCGATGGCCGAGTTGATCCCGACGATCTCGCCGCGCAGGTTGACGAGCGGCCCGCCCGAGTTGCCCGGGTTGACGGCCGCGTCGGTCTGGATGTAGTTCGAGATGGTCGTCCGGCCGCGCGGGTCCGGCGCGCCCGAGAACCGGCCCAGGCTCGACACGATGCCCGACGTGACCGTGTTGGAGAGGTCGGCCGAGAGCGGGCTCCCGAACGCGAGCACCCACTGGCCCACGCGGAGCGCGTCCGAGTCGCCGAACGAGAGCGGCGTAAAGTCGTCGCCGTCGACCCGGAGCACGGCCAGGTCCGAGAACGGGTCGGCCCCGACGACCTCGGCCTCGAACTCGCGCCCGTCGAACAGGACCACGCGGAGCTCGTCGGCGTCCTCGATCACGTGGTTGTTGGTCACGATGTAGCCGTCGGCCGAGACGAACGCGCCGCTGCCGAGCCCGCTCTGGGTCCCGTCGCCCCCAAACGGCGACGGCACGCCGAACTGCGAGAACGGGTCGTTGCCGCCCTGCGCGAGCACGCGCGTCGACTGGACCTGGACGACGGCCGGGTTGACGGACTCGGCCACGGACGAGAACGCCTGGCCCAGGTCCTCGGCCGTGGCGACGGCGCCCGCGTCGACGGTCGCGGTCTGGGCGCCGGCCTGGCCGAACAGGCCGGCAAAGCCGGCCAGGTTGGCGGCCGAGGTGACGAACACGATGCCGCCAAGCACGGCGGCGGCGACCAGGAGAGCGACGGAGGCCTTTCTCTTAGCGTCGGACATGAGGGGAGGACGGGTCGGGGGTGGGCGAGGTCGGGGGGCCGCGGCAACCGTCCGAAGGGCGGCGGCGGCACCGACCCTCAACGCCGACGGGCCACGCGTGGTGCCCGCTGCCGGCTCGCCGAAAAGAGATCGGGGCGCCCCCCGAGAGGAGGCGCCCCGACCGGCGTCCTGCGACACACACACCGCAGGAGGTAGCTCCCTGGAAACGGGATCGGCGTTCGGTTCGTGTCTCCGATCTGGAAAAAGCTGACGCCCGACGCCCAGGAAACTCCTGACCGCCGCGACCCCGCGTTCGGAGGAACGGTGCCGAGGGGGTCGGGTAGACCGCCGACGCCTCCCCCCGCCCCGTGTCCTGGATCCGCCGCCTCGCCGTTCGACCCGACGCCCGCCTCCGGACGGAGGGCCCGCCCGTCGCGCCGGGCCCCGACGCGCCCGAGGCCGTCGTGATCGGCGCCGGGTTCGGCGGGCTCGCCGCCGCCATCCGCCTGCTCACGCGCGGTTACCGCGTCACCATCGTGGACCGGCTCGACCAGCCGGGCGGGCGGGCCCGCGTCGAGCGCGTGCCCGGGACCGGCGCCGACGGCACGCCGGGCCACTACACGTTCGACATGGGCCCGACGCTCATCACGGCGCCGTTCCTGTTCGACGAGCTGTGGGCGCTGGCGGGCGAGTCCCGCCAAGACCACGTCGAGTTCGTCCCGACGACCCCGTTCTACCGCATCCGCTTCGACGACGGCGACGTGTTCGACTACACCGGCGACGGGGACGCGATGGAGCGCGAGATCGCCCGGTTCAACCCGGCCGACGTCGACGGCTACCGGCGGTTCTTGAAGAAGAGCGAGAGCATCTTCGAGACCGGGTTCTTGGAGCTCGGCCACGTCCCGTTCGACAAGGCCGCCCACATGGCCCGGATCGTCCCGTCGATGGTGGCCCTGGAGAGCCACCGGACGGTCTACGGGCTGGTGTCGAAGTACATCAAGGACCGACGGCTGCGCCAGGTGTTCAGCTTCCACCCGCTCCTGGTCGGCGGCAACCCGTTCTCGACGACGTCGATCTACGCGCTCATCGCGTTCCTCGAACGCCACTGGGGCGTGTGGTACGCGATGGGGGGGACCGGCGCCATCGTCCGCGGGATGGCCGAGCTGTTCGAGCGCCACGGTGGCACGCTCCGCCTGGGCGAGACGGTCGACGAGATCACAATCGAGCCGACGGGTGCCAAGCCGCGCGCGACCGGCGTCCGCCTCGAGAGCGGCGAGACGCTGGCGGCCGACGTCGTGGTGTCGAACGCCGACACGGCGTGGACCTACCAGAACCTCGTCGCGCCCGAGCACCGGACGACGTGGACCGACGACAAGCTGGCGCGGTCGAAGCACTCGATGAGCCTGTTCGTGTGGTACTTCGGCACGGACCGGACCTACGACGACGTCGCCCACCACACGATCTTGCTCGGCCCGCGCTACCGCGCGCTCCTGACCGACATCTTCCACAAGAAGGTGCTCGCCGACGACTTCTCGCTCTACCTCCACCGCCCCACGGCGACCGACCCGACGATGGCGCCGACGGGCCACGACTCGTTCTACGTCCTGTCGCCGGTCCCCCACCTCGACTCTGGGACCGACTGGAGCACCGAGGCCGAGCGCTACCGCCAAAAGATCGAGGCCTACCTCTCGGAGACCGTCCTGCCCGACCTGGGCGACCACCTCGCGGCCAGCCTCACGCTGACGCCCCAGGGCTTCCTCGACGACTACCTCTCGGTCAAGGGTGCCGCGTTCTCGCTCGAACCGCAGCTGCTGCAGAGCGCCCTGTTCCGCCCGCACAACGCCAGCGAGGACGTCGACGGGCTGTTCTTGGTCGGCGCGGGGACGCACCCGGGGGCGGGGATGCCGGGCGTGCTGTCGTCGGCGCGGGTGCTGGACACCATCGTGCCAGACCCGGAGCCGGTGGCCGGCTAGGACCGGTCAGGCGACCACCGCGTCCGGTTCGGCCTGGACGGTCTGCACGTCGACCCCGCTCTCACGGAGTCTCCGAACGGTCTCGGTGACAGCGGCCGGAAACGACTCGGCCTCGATGGAGCACATGAGGAGCGGCGTCCCGCTGGACACCGCCGGAGTCACGCCGCCTTCAAACAGGGCGAACAGGCGGTCGGTGTCTGCGTCACCTGTAAGGTCGGCGGTCACGATGAGGTCGAAGTGGAAGGTCGACATCGCGGGGGAGGGCTAGGAGTGGGGGCACCGGCCGACGGCGCGTCGGATCTTGCGGGCCTCGTTCTCTGGAACCCGAGGCGTGCTGTAGACGGAGATCTTGCGGGCGCCGCGGGTCGCCCCAGGGCAGTAGAGGACGCCCCACGCATGGGCCGAGGCGGCCGACGGTCAGAGCGACCACCCGGCGGCCACTGCTTCCTCGACCGCAGATCGGATCTCTTTGTTCGGATGGCGCCCGACGTGCTAGGCCGCGACGCCCTCGGCGTGGGCCTCGTCGTAGGTCTCGCGGACGACGTCGATGCCGGCCCGCTGGAGCTTGCCCTCCAGGCGCTCGTAGCCGCGGTCGAGGTGGTACACCCGGAGCACGTCGGTCTCGCCCGTGGCCACCATGCCGGCCAGGACCAGCGACACGCTGGCGCGCAAGTCCGTGCTCATGACCGTCGCCCCGGACATCGGGCGCTCGCTCTTGCCACCGACGTGGACCGTGTGGCCGTCCACCCGGAGGTCGGCGCCGAGCCGGCGGAGCTCGGGGACGTGCTTGAACCGGTCGGTGTAGACCGTGTCGCGGACCGTCGACGGGCCGTCGGCCTGGGTCATCAGGACGGTCCACTGGGCCTGGAGATCGGTCGCGAAGCCGGGGAACGGGGCCGTCTCGACGGAGACGGGCCGGATCGTGTCGACGCCCTCGACCTCGACCACGTCGCCGTCGAACCGGAACGGCACGCCGGTCTCGCGGAACCGCTCGGTAAAGTCCGGGCCGAGGTGCTCGGGCTGGGCGCCGGTGATCCGGAACGTCTCGCCCGCCGGCGTCGAGAGAGCCGCCGCGATCATGTAGGTGCCGAGCTCGATCCGGTCGGGGCAGTTCGTGAACGTGACCGGGGTCATCCGCTCGACGCCCTGGACCGTGATCGTGTCGGTTCCGAGCCCGTCGATCTGGGCGCCCATCGCCTGCAGCATCTCGCCGAAGACGACCACGTCGGGCTCGGCGGCGCAGTTCTCCAGCACGGACTCGCCCCGAGCCGTCACGGCCGCCAGCAGCACGTTGATCGTGGCGCCGACCGAGACGGGCTCGAACCGCATCCGGCCGCCGCTGAGCCGCCCGCCGGGCGCCTCCGCGATCACGTAGCCGCCCTCCTCGCGGACCTCGGCGCCGAGCGCCTCCATCCCCTTGATGTGCAAGTCGACCGGGCGCGGGCCCCACGCGCAGCCGCCGGGCAACGACACCCTGGCCTTGCCGCCGCGCCCGAGCAGCGCGCCTAGCATGTAGAACGACGCCCGCATCTGCTTCACCAAATCGTACGGCGCCTCATAGTGGTGGACGTTGGAGGCGTCGATCGTGATCGTCTCCGGCGTGTCCGGGTCGTCGTCGGGCGTCCAGTCCACGGTGCAGCCCGTCACCCGGATCACGTTCGAGAACGTGGCGACGTCCTTGAGGACGGGGATGTTGTGGATCGTGGTCACGCCGTCGGCGAGCACGGCCGCGGCCATGAGCGGGAGCGCGGTGTTCTTCGAGCCGCCGACGTGCAGGGTGCCTCGGAGGGCGCCGCCGCCTTGGATGACGAGCTTGTCCATAGGGGGAGATCGGGTTGTGGAGGCCGGCGGTGCCGGGAGATAGGTGGGGACGAACGCGCTGTGGGCGTCCGAGGGTTCGGCACGTCCGTGGCCAGAGCGGAAGCTAGGACGGGCCCGCACCGACGCCGGTCGTCGCCGACCTCGGCAGGGGGAGGGCACGCGGAACGGACTGGTTGGGTGGCCCGGTTGTTGCAAAGAATCCGTGAACGGACGTCCCCCAACCCCATGTCTGCTCTCACGCTCCAGCTGTTCGACGCCGCCTCGGACACCGAGGCGGCCCGCTACCGCATCCTGGCCGGCCTCGCCGAGACCCGCGCCGCGTTCCGCTCAAACCAGATTTCGCCGTGGTTCGGCGACCTGGTGGCCGTCCACCGCGGGTTGGCCGCGCTCGTCGCTGGGGCGGACTCGGTTGAGAGCCGCATTGGGACGATCGCCGACGTCGACTGGGAGGCGGGGCGGCTGGTCCGCCGGGGGCCGGAGGCGCCGCTGGCGGTCGGGCTGGCGCGGTGGGCCCTGCCCCGCGTCGAGGCCGCGATCGAGGAGGGGCGGACGCTCTACGAGTTCGCCGCCGAGCAGGCCGCGCTCCACGCCGTCGGCCTCGTGCCCCCGTACCGCGACGAGGGGTTCCTCCTCGTCCAGGGGGCCCACGCGATCTCCGTGCTCCGGTACCGGATCTCGCCTCTGACCGGGCCGGACGGTCAGTACCGCGCGCTCCGGACCTCCCGCCTCGACGCCCACCTGGACCCGCTGGCGACCCCGTCCGCCTGGAAGTCCGCGCTTGCCCAGGTGGCCCCGGACCTGACCACGCCCGCTGCGTTCCGCCTCGACGCCGAGGTCGACCTGCCGGTCGAGGCGACGCTGGTGCCGGTGGCCAAGCGCAAGCTGCTCGGGCTCGTCGGCACCTGGGGCGAGGCGTAGGGAGGAGCGACCGTCTCACGTGGGCCCCTGGCAGGGACACGACGCACCGTGTCCGTACGGGTGACGGGGTGGCCTCCGGGTCTCTTGCAAACGACGCGCGCCGCCCCCGGGGGAGCGGCGCGCGACTGTCGAGCCGGACGGGAGGAGACTACCCGCGCGAGCCGCGGGCGGTGACCCGGAGCCGCTGGCCGACGCGGAGGACGTCGGAGTCGAGGTCGTTCCACTCGCGGAGTTGGCGGACCGTGACCCCGTAGCGCCGGGCGACCCCCGTGAGGTGCTCGCCCGAGCGGACGCGGTGCGTCGTCGGCGCGGCCGGGCGGGTCGGCGCGGCGACCGGAGCGGCGGGCGTCCCGCTCACGCGGACCCGCTGCCCGACCCGGAGGTTGTCGCCGACGCCCGGGTTGAGCGCGCGGATGTCCTGGAGCGACATCCCGTACTCCCGAGCGATCTGGGTGAGGTACTCGCCGCGCTGGACGGTGTGCGTCGTCGGCCCCTGCGCGGTGCTGACGGCACGGACCGGCGGCGCCGAGGTGGGGGCGGTCGGCGCGGGCGGGGCGTAGGCGGAGGGCGCGACGGGCGCAGCGGCCTCCGGCGCGTCGATCACGAGGTCGGCCACCAGCTCGGGCTCGGAGCTCCGGGCGGGCGTCGGCTCCGTCCGGGCCACGAACGCGGCCCGGGCCACCTCGGCCTGCGGCGGGGCGCTCTCGGTCCGGCGGGCGTCGGCGTACTGAGCCTCCGCGGTGGCGACGGCCGCCGGGGCGGACGCGGCGTAGACCGGCACCGGCGCGTCGCGCACGACGCGGGTCCGGGGCTGGAGCGACCGGCGGACCTCGCGGCGCGCGACGAGCGCAGCTACGGCCTCGTTGTGCTCCTGGGGCGCCAGCGGGCGGACGGCGCGGGGGCCGAACGAGACCGTCCCCGCTGCGAACGGCGCGCCGTTGGCCTCCGGAGGGGCCAGCCCGTCGAGCGCCTGGGCGTGCTCGGCGTAGCTGCCGGCCGGGATCCGCAGCATGTGGGGCACGCGGACGTTGGGCACGCGGCCCTGCCGCAGCGACGGGTTGAGCGCTTGGAGCACGGCCTCGTCGGTCCCCACCGTCCGGGCGACGTCGCGCAGGCGCGTCCCGCCCTCGACCGGGATTTGGTCGAACACGTAGGCCGGGCCCAGCTCGTGGGCCGGGAAGCCGTAGGCGTCGGGGTTGGACAGGATGAGCGCGGTCGCGATGTACATCGGGACGTAGGCCCGGGTCTCGCTCGGGATCACGTGGTCGATGTCCCAGAACGTGGCCGTCCGGCCCGTCTGCTCTTCGAACCGGCGGACGCCCCGGGCGATCACGGCCGGGTTGCAGTTGTAGCCGGCGAGCGCGAGGTGCCAGCTCCCGAACCGGTCGTAGAGGTCGCGCAAGTGGCGGGCCGCGGCACGCGTCGAGGCCTCGGGGTCGAGGCGGTCGTCGATCTCACGCTCGGCGCGCAACCCGTAGGCCCGGCCCGTCGCCGAGATGAACTGCCACATGCCGGACGCCGCCATGTGGCTCCGCGCGACCGGGTTGAGCGCGCTCTCGACCATCGCGAGGTACTTCATCTCGTCCGGCACGCCCTCCTCGGCCAGGATCCGCTCGACCATCGGGAAGTAGGTGTCGGCGCGCGAGCGGAGCCGCTGGACGTGGCTCGGCCGGTTAAGCAGGAACTGGAGGTACCGCTCGACCTTGGGGTTGACGTCCATCGGGACCGTCGTCGCGAACGTGGCGACGTCGGGCAGCGTGATGTGCTCCAGGAGCGGGACGCCCTCGTCGAACCCGCGCTCGACGGCGCGCGTGCCGGCGGCGCGGATCGCGTAGACGTCACCGCGGTCGGCGAGCGGGCGGTCGTAGTACCGCTCGTACTCGGTCGTGACCGACCCGAACAGCTCGCGGAACCGGGGCTCGGTGAGCGCGCCCGGCCGGAGCGCCGCCGCCTGGACGTCGGCCACCAGGTCGTCGAGCAAGACCGTGTAGCGGGCTTGGTCGCCGTCGGCGTCGGCCCGCAAGAGGTCGGCCTGGCGCGTGTAGAACAGGGCGAGGCGGCGGGCGAGCTCGGCGTCGGAGGGCGAGTCGGCGAGGGCGGACACGGGGAGGCGCGCGTCGGCGGGGGCCTCGAGGGCCTGGGCCGGGCGCGCAGGCGCCGTGTCTGTCCGCGCCGTCTGGGCGTGGGCGCCGAGGACCGGCGTCGCGACGAGGAGCGCCGCCGCGAGGAGGCTGCGGGGCATGGCAGGGGGGAGGATGGAGGAACACATGGCGGGCGGCATCGGGCGGGACCTCCCCACCTCCTGCAAACCACCGGCCCAAAACTAACGGACCGTGAAGGAGGAGGGGAGGATCCGGCCGAAAAAAGGCTGCAGCGCTGGACTAGGGAAGGGGGACCCCCAGCTGCTCGACGACAGGGCCTCGCCGGCGGGTCGTATCGACGCACCGGCGGGGAGATCCGCCCGGCCCCGAGCGTCCGGCGAGATGGCCATCGGCCCCGGAGTGGGCGGACTCGCGCCGGCCCCACGACCGTCCGCCGCCAACGCCGTGACCCTTGGCGAGTCCAGGTGACGGAGGGATGAGAGGCAGCGGACCCATCCAACGCCGATCTCAGCTCTACCCTCACTCTCTCTGGCTCTCCCATGCGTGTTTTCCTCGTGCTTTTTGCCCTCGCCCTCGCGGCGCCCCTATCGGCCCAGACGTTCACCTTTACCGCCGGCGCTGGCGACTGGACCAACGGCGAGAACTGGAACAACTGCATCGACCCGGAGATCGGGGTACCGTGCCCCCACCCGCTCAGCATGGACCACACAGCCATCCTGCCGGCCGGTGTGGTGGTCACGCTCGACGACATCCGTTTTATCAACACGCTCCGGGTGATCGGCAACGCCACGCTGTTCGGCGAGGGCGCGGTCGACACCGAGACGTTGGAGATCACCTCGGGCCGACAGTTCACGCTCGGCGCCGAGGTGATCTCCAACGTCATCGTCGCCGACGCTACGACCGAGGTCACGGGCCCTGGGCGTCTGCGGCTCACCGACGGCATCGCGCCGGTCGCGGCCCTGTCGGTCCAGACGGTCGAGTGCGAGAACAGCCTGGGTGAGACGTGCGACCTGACTGGCGCCGTCGTCACCGCGTCCGCGCTCTGGGTGACGGGCGGCGGCGACATGCTCGTCGACGGCTCGGCCGCGGCGGCGCTCGACGCCATCCTGATCGACAACCGGCCGCTCGGTGGCGGCGGCCAGGTGCCGGGCAACCTCCTCTTCGCCGGCGCCCCGGCCACGTTCGACCTGGCGTCCATCGAAACCGTCGACTTTTTCGGCACCGTCGACTTCAACGGCGGCTCGGTGACGGTGGCCGACGTCGCCCTCGGGTCGGGGAACCAGGACGGGCTCGTCAACCTCGTCGACCTCACCGTCACCGGGTCGATGGACTGGAACGGGGGGACGGTCGAGACCTCGGGCGTGTTCACCATCGCCCCGGGCGCCCTCGCCGTCTCCCGAAGCAACAGCTTCGTCAAGGGACGGATGGAGGTCGCCGGCATCCTCGAGTGGACGGCGCTGAGCTTCAACCTCGGCTCCTACGTCAACGACCCGACGCCGGCCGCGGGCGACCTCGTGATCCTGCCCTCGGGCCTGTTCCGGGCCAACAACAACGCCAACTCGGTGCGAGGTCCCGGGGCGCTCGTCGTCCAGGGGACGCTTCGGTCGGACGCCAGCCAGGGGCCGTTCCCGTTCCCCTCGCTCTCGGTCGTAACGATCACGCCGGACTCGATCGCCGTCGACGGCGGCGACGTCCGCGTGGACGTGGGCACGCTCCGGCTGAACCGGTTTTCCCCCGCCGCGTCGATCACGGTGGACGACGCCACGTTCGTCGTGGCCGGCGGCGCCACGCTCGACCTCGCCCACGAAGCCCTCGACCTGGACGCGGAGACCCGGGTCCGCGGCGGCGGCACGCTCTACCTGAGCGGCGGCTCGACGTCGAGCAGTGTCCTGACGAGCGCGGCCGACGTCCAGATCGCGGCCCTCACCGTGAACGCCAGCAGCGACGAGGTGGACCTCTCGCCCGGGACCGTTCGCGTCGGAACGCTGACGCACTTCCGAGGCCTGCTCCGCCTGCCGGGCGACGCGGCCATCCGCGACCTCGCGCGCGTCGGGCTCCCGGCTTCCATCGAGTTCGAGCCCGGCGGTCCGCACCGCTTCCGCTCGCTCCGCGTGGAGAGCGGCGACATCGACTTCGGCGGGGCCGACGTCGCGTACCTCGACTCGCTCAACCTCAGCGTGAGCGCGTTCCCGCGGACGCTCGACAATGTGGGCACGTTCACGCTGGCCCGCACCGTCGAGAGCGCCCGCTGGGGCCGGGCTGTCGTCAACGCCTCCGAGATCGTCGTCGCGGACGGCGTCGTGCTCGACCTCGTTGAGGGCCCGAGTGTCTACACCGGCGCGCTCCGCAACGAGGGCACCGTCCGCCACACGGCCGGCGACCTCGCGATGAACGGCCCGTTCGACAACAACGGCCGGTACGTCTTCGACACGCCAACCGGCGACGACATCGTCGGCAGCGGCGCGTTCGACAACAGTGGCGTGTTCGAGCGGACCGAGCTGGAGTCCGAAGGCACAGTCGGCGTCGCGTTCAGCAACGCCGGAGTGGTTCGCGTGGTGGACGGCCGGCTGCCGTTCGACGGCGCGTTCGCCACGACGGGCACGCTCGCCGGCACGGGCACGCTGGCCCTTCCGGTCTCGACCGTCGTCGATGGCGCGGTGGCGCCGGGCCTGTCGCCCGGTTTGTTGACCATCGAGGACCCGCTCGCGCTCGCCGCCGACGCCGTGCTGGACGTCGAACTCGGCGGTCTCGTAGCCGGAACTGAGCACGACCAACTCGCCGTCACCGGGACGGCGATGCTCGGCGGGACGCTGCGCGTGACGACGGTCGGCGGCTTCGCGCCGTCGCCGGGCCAGACGTTCACGCTCGTCACCTGTGGCGAGACGTGCACGGGCGCCTTCGACGCGGTCGAGCTCCCGCTCGGCATCGGCGGCGACGTCGAGGTGACGGCGACCGAGGTCGTGCTCGCCGTGACCGCAGTCGGTGTCTCCGCCTCCCGCTTTAGCCCGACGGGCCCGGTCGTGATCGGGCCGGACGGCGGGAGCGTGCGCGTCAAGGTCGAGATCTCGAACCCGACCGGCGCGACGGTGACGACGCAGACCTGGACCACGCTCACGTTCCCGAGCGGGGCCACATCCGACGTGCAGCAAACGAAGGCGCTCACGCTCGACCCCGGCGCGTCCGTCCGCCGCGCGACGCAGATCACGCTGCAGGCCGGCGCCGCCGAAGGCACCTACACCTACCGGCGCTACGTCGGCACGCGGGGCGCGGACACCCTCGCCGTGGTCGCCTACGCTTTCGACAAGGCCGGCAACGAGTCGCTGGCGACGGCCCCGCCGAGCGACCGGGCCGAGCCAGGGGAGGCCACGGTGACCGTCGGCGCGGACGGGGTCGAGACCGACGAGGCCGCGGTGACGGCGGCCGCTCCGGCGGCCTCGGCGACGGCGCCGACCGAGACGGCGCTCCGGGCGCCGTACCCGAACCCGGCCTCGGGCCAGGCGACGGTCGTGGTCGACCTCGCCGAGGCCGCACCGATCCGGCTCGCCGTCTACGACGCGCTGGGCCGCGAGGTGGCCGTCGCGCTTGGTGGGCCTGCCGAGCCGGGCCGGCACGAGGTGTCGCTCGACACGTCGCGGTGGACGCCCGGCGTCTACGTGGTGCGCCTGACGGCGGGGCCGTTCTCGGCCACCGAGCGCCTGACGGTCGTCCGCTGATCGGTTCGGGCGGAGGCCACCGCGGCCGGACGCTGCCTTTCGGGGCCGGCGTCCGGCCGCGCCCGCGTTGGGGCTGGCGCCAGCCGGTTAGCGCCCGAACCCGTACTCGCGCAGGTGGCCCTCCTTGTCGCGCCAGTCCGCCCGCGTCTTGACGAACAGCTGCAAAAAGACGCCGCGGCCGAGGAACGCTTCCATCTCCTCCCGCGCCGACCGCCCCAGCCGCTTGAGCGCCGCGCCGCCCTTCCCGATGAGGATCGCCTTCTGCGAGTCCCGCTCGACGACGATGTCGCACGCCACGAAGTCCTTGCCGCCCTCCCGCTCCTCGTAGGTCACGACGACGACCTGGGTCGCGTACGGGACCTCGTCGCGGAACTGGTGGAACACGGCCTCGCGGACGATCTCCGAGATGAAGAACCGCTCCGGGTGCTCCGAGAGCTGGTCGGCCGGGTAGTACGGCGGGCCCTCGGGGACCCGGTCGAGCACGAGCTCCAAGAGCGCGTCGGTGCCCGTGCCCTCGCGCGCCGACACCGGGACGATGGCGTCGGGCGCCCGGCCCAACGCCTCGGTGTAGAGCTCGACGAGGGGCAGCGCCTCATCGACCAGCCCCAGCTTGTCGACCTTGTTGAGCGCGAGCAGGACCGGCCCGCGTGCGCCGGCTACCCGTTCGGCCGCGTTCTGGGCGTCGTGCGTCAGCCGGGTCTCGGTCGCGTCGGCCAGGAAGACGGTCACGTCGGCGTCGCCGAGCGAGCGGTCGACGTCGCGCATCATGTGCTGGTGGAGCCGGTACTTCGGGCGGACCACGCCGGGCGTGTCCAGGAGAACCAGCTGGTAGCCGGCCGGGTGCGACTCGCGCTCGCCCGGCTCGGCCGTCAGGATGCCGAGCACCCGGTTCCGCGTGGTCGACGGCCGCGGCGACACGATGGACAGCTTGGTCCCGAGCCACCGGTTGAGCAGCGTCGACTTGCCCACGTTGGGCGCGCCGACGATGGCGACGTAGCCGCTCTGGTGGCCGCGCGGGGCCGACGCCTCCGCAGGCGTCTCCGGTGGGGCGTAGGTCGCCGGGGTGTGCTCGGTGGGAGGAGACGAGGGGGCGGGGGCGTCAGTTGGGTCGGACTCCATGCGAGGGGGGGCGGGCCGGCCTGAACGCCGCGCCCGCTCCCGGGGGTCCGCCGTGCCGAGGGCGGGCGGGCCTCGGCCCCCGGCTTACGGGACCGTGGCCGCTCCGCAGGCCCCGAGCGTGTCGCCGTGGCCGAGGTGGGCGGCCACGCTGGACGGGGCGAGGCTCTTCACCTGCTCTGCTGGCGTCCCCGGCTTGTGGCAGACCGTGACGGTGCCGCTGGGGGTCGGGGCGGCCGGCGCTGGGGCGGCCGGCGCTGGGGCGGCCGGCGCTGGGGCGGCGGCCCGGCCCTCGGCGGCCGTCACGTGCGACGACGTCGACGAGACCAGAACCACCCGGCCGCCGTCGAAGTCGAGCCGCCGCGAGAGCTCGGCGACCTCGGCGATGTCAAACGTGAGGCGGACGTCGGGCCCCAGCCGGAGGTGGGCGCCGAACGCGTCGCCGCCGCGGATCTTCTCGCGCCACGCGGCCTCCTCGGCTTGGTGGAGCGCCTTCTCCCGCTCCTTCATGTGCCAATAGAACGTGGCCTCGTAGAGCCGGGCGTGGTCGCTGGCGCGGTGGACGCGGAAGGCGAGCGCGCCCGCGCGGTTCCAGTCCCGCCCGATGCACCGCGGCCAGTCGCCGCAGGACGGGTCGTCGAACGCCTTCCTGAGCCTGCGCAGGCTCAGGACGTCGAGGTCGAACGCGCGCAGGGCGCTGGCCGGAAACGTCTTCGACCGCCGGCCGCTCGCGGCCGAGGCGAAGTCGCCGAAGCCGCCCTGGACCGTCGCGCGGAGCGGGCCGCCGGTCCCCTCGGCCCCGGCCACGTCGAGGGCGATCCGGGCGTACCCGTCGTGGTCGGCGTTGGCGAAGCTGAGGTAGACCGGCTCGTCACCGAACCGCTGGAGGAAGGTCCGGAACTGGACCTGGGCCTCGTGGACTCCGGCGCCGCCGTCCTTCATGAAGTAGACGTGGTCGCCGCGCGGCGCCGCGGCCGGCGTGATGTCGAAGGCGTGGGTGTGCTGGTGCCACGGGTGAACCGCGTTCCACCCGCTGGCCTGCTCGGACCGGTCGCCCTCGGGCACGCCGTCGGTCATGCCGGCCTGGGCGCGGTAGACCGAGACGTCGAGGTGGCCGCCGGGCGGGAACGCCTCGTGGACGACGACCATCATGCCGGTGATCGCGACGGCCCCGTCGAGCTCGACCGGGAGCACGGCGTCGGTCCCGTGGACGATGACCAAGCCGTTCCAGTGAAGGCGGGCGTCGGGCTCGACCCGGAGCGCCCCGTCGACCAGCAGGACGCCGTGGCCCGTGAGCGAGCCGGTGACCGTCAGGTCTCCGCCGAAGAACGTGATCCGGGTCCCGTCGGCCGTCGATCCGAAGGCGGCGTCGGGCAAGACGCCGCCCGGCGCGGCGGGGCCCGCCATCGCCGCGGCGAGCGGGGCCAGCAGCGGGACGCGGGCCACCGGCAGCCCCGCGGGCGGCGCGAGGAGGGCTGCCGGCCCGCCCACCGTCCAGTCGCCGGCGAAGGTCCGGTCGCCGGCCGCGAGGTCGACGGCCCCGACGGCCTTCTGGTAGAGGCCCTCGGCGTCGTCCACGTTGAGGCCGTCGAGGAGGCCGCCCGGCCCGGTCCACTCGCTCTTGCCCGGGACCGCGAGGGCGCTGTGCGCGCTCCGGACCGCGCCGCCGAGGTCGCCCGCGAGACCCTGGATGGGCAGCAAGCTCTCGAGGTCGAGGTCGTCGTGCTTGCGGGCGTCGAACAAGACCGTCCGGTCTCCCGAGTCGTCGGCGATCCGGGCGCCCGCCGCGGCCGACATCGTCGCGTAGGGGACGTCGAGCCACAGCGGGCCCGGGGCGTCGAGCGGCTCGTAGGCGTAGGCGCTCTCGACCGTGTGGACGGCGCCGCCGTAGGTCCCGGTCACCCGCAGGGTGGCCTCCCGAGCCGAGGCTCCGGGCACGTACTCGATCTGGAACCGCCCGCCCTCGTAGTCCTGCTCGGCACCCAGGCGGACCGTGGGGTCGCGGAACACGCCGCCGGCGGCCATCTCGCTGAGGGCCACGCTCTGGCCGGCCTCGGCGATCTCGCGGGCCAGCACGTCCGCCTGGCCCTCGCTGTGCCGGCGGAGCGTTTGGGAGAGCGTCCCCTGCATGTTGAGCGCCAGGACGGCGCCCCCGACGACGGTGGCCAGCACGACAAAGAGGAGGTAGCGTCCCATGGAAAAGCGGGGTCGGAGGGAGGGCGGGGCCCGGGCAAAGCGCGGGCTATGGAGTAGGGCCGGGAGCGAAGCCGGGGTCGCCGGGGAGCGGGGGGATCCCGCCCGGCCGGGTGACGTCGACCGGCGCCGTCCCGGAGAGGGCCGTGGCCGCGAGCACGCGGGCCGTCCGCGCGTGCCGCGTCGTAGACGCCGGGTCGCGGCGCTGGTCGCTCGTCTTGCGCGCCACGCTCTCGGGCGCGACGCGCAGCTCGACGTGGACGCGCACCGGCGTCGAGGCCATCGGGCCCGCCACGCTCGTGCTGCCGTCGGCCGCCGTCGCCGTCACGTCGACGGCGACCAGGCGCCCGACCGTGGCCGTCCGGCGGAGCGGGCCGCCCCGGCCGAACGTGTACCGGGTGATCTGCAAGAGCGGCCGGTCCCGGCCGTCGACCCGGGCCACCTCGCCGGTCTCCTCGACCTCGTACGTCACGACGGTGAGGGGCGAGCCGCCGAGGGCGGCGGGGTCGGAGAGCGTGGGGAACGAGAGGTGGCTCGTGAACACGGTCCCGTCGGCGGCCGTCGCTTGGCGGAGGTGGAACCGGTAGGTGTCGGTCCCGACCTGCGACCCGCCGGCCTCGATCCGGAACGCGGCCTCGGTCTCGGGCCGGCTCCGGGCGTTCTCGAGCTCGCGCTCGATCGTCGTCGCGAGGCCACCGGCGTGGGCCTGGGCCCGGTCCTGCTGGACCGCCTCGATGGCGCTCTGCTGGCTCCGCTGCTGGACCACGAACAGCGCGCCGATCAAGACCGTCCCGACCACGACGGCCGTCAGGTTGTCGAGGAGGAAGGTCACGGGGCGTTGGGGGTGAAGGCGTCGAGGCTGGCCGGCGTCACCACCCGGCGGAGCGTGACCGTAGCCGGGACCCGGCCGATCGGCCCGCCGGGCACCTCGACGACGGCGACCCGGATCTCCTTCGTCAGCGTCGCCTCGCCGGGGGGGGCCGGCGTCTCGGGGCTGAGGTTCTCCACGTAGCGGACGCGGACGGCCGTCTGAAACCGGAGGCTGCCCATCCCCACCGAGACCGTCTCGATGGCCGAGTGCCCGTCCCAGTCGTCGACGTCGTCGAAGGTGTCCGGCCCGGCCTCGCCGTCGGCGCCGAGGGGCAGGTCGGAGGGGTGGACGCGGATGCCGGTCCGCCCGGCGCCCGCGCCGACGACGTCCTCCTCGTCAAACGCCATCCGCTCGACCCGCGTCATCCGGGCGCGGGCCACGTCGACCGCGGCCAGCTCGGCCTCCACCGCGACGGCGTGCCGGGCGAGGTCGTTCTCGTGGTGCTGCCTCCCGAACGCGAGGATGCCGAAGCAGAAGATGGCCGCGACGGCAAGCAGGGTCTGAGGCATGGGGGAGGAGGCCGGGGAGAGGACCGACGTGCCAGGCCCGTTCCACGGCCCCGCGCCCGGCCGCCTCCCCCAGCAAATGGAACGAAAACGTCTCCTCAGACGCCGCCTCTCCTCACTGTCCACTCCAGGATCCCAGGACGAGACCGTGCGGCCCGCGGGCGGAATCGACCGGGCCGACGACGGGGCTCGGCGAGGGCTTCGGACCGGTCTCGGCTCTACGCCTCGCCGATCACCTCCAGGTAGGCCCGGACGGCGGGCGCCAGGCCCATCACCAGGGCGTCGGACAGGAGGGCCTGCCCGATCGACACCTCGGCCACGCCGGGGACCGCGCGGAGGTAGGGCCCGAGGTTGTCGAGGTCGAGGTCGTGCCCGGCGTTGACGGTCAGGCCGGCGTCGGCGGCCGCCTGGGCGGCGGCGCGGTGGCGGTCGAGCTCAGCCCCGGCGTCGCCCCGGGCCTGGGCCCAGGCGTAAGGCCCCGTGTACAGCTCGACGCGGTCGGCCCCCAGCGCGGCGGCGGCGCGGACCGTGGCCGGGTCGGGGTCGACGAACAGGCTCACGCGGCAGCCGAGGCCGCGGAGCTCGGCGACGAGCGGCGCCAGCCGGTCCCGGTCGCGGGCGAGGTCCCACCCGTGGTCGCTCGTGAGCTGGCCCGGCGCGTCGGGGACGAGCGTGGCCTGGGTCGGGCGCGCCCGGCGCACGATCTCCATGAACCCGGGGAAGGCGTAGTCGCCGTGCGTGGCCGGCCCCTCGAACGGGTTGCCCTCGACGTTGAGCTCGGCATCGGCGCCGAGCCACCCCGCGAGTGCCTCGACGTCCGACGCGAGCGCGTGGCGCCCGTCGGGCCGCGGGTGGAGCGTCAGGCCGACGGCTCCGGCGTCGACGGCGGCGCGGCCCAGCCGGCCGAGGTCGGGCCGCCGGCCGCCCCGGGCGTTCCGCATCAGGGCGGCCTTGTTGAGGTTGACGCTGAGGCGGGTCACGGGGCGCGGGGTGGGCGGAGACTCGGGCAACGTAGCGCAGAGATCGGGGTCTTTCGTGGACCGTGGCGGAAGGGACGGTGGTGTGGAGAGGGCGAAGGGCCGGGTCTCCTCCGCCCCCTCCATCCCAGCCGCCCCGGCGTGGTCCCCCTGTCTCATCCCGCTCGACGTCCTCCGAGCCCGCGCCAGGCGTGGCCGCGCCGTCTCGCGAGGGCCCTCGTCTTGCCAATGCGCTGGGCCCGGGGGTATCCTGTCCGCCCGGCCCGACCCGGCCTCGCTCCCTCTCTCGACAACCCCCGACACCTGATGGCCACCACTGGCGCCAGCGGCTCTGACCTCGCGATCCGGGGTCTCCTCGGCCTCCTCATCATCGGCTTGGCCGTCGTCCTGTTTTACGTGACCGTGGTCCCGGCCCAGCGCGCCGCGGCGGCCCAGCGCGAGACCGACCTGACGCGCGAGCGGATGTCGGACGTCCGGACGGCGCTCATCTCGTACCGCGACTCGGTCGGGGCGTACCCCTCGACGCTCGACTCGCTCGTGATGTTCGCCCGGACCGACTCGGTGTTCAACGCCCAGGCCTCGGCCGAGGAGGAGCGGTTCCGCCCCGTCGCCGCCGACTCGATCGGCTTGTCGCCCCGGACCGGCAACCCGTTCCTCTACCAGCTCGTCCGCGACACGTCGGGCGTCGAGATCTACTGGCTCGCCGACCCCGACTCGGAGGCCGACTCGATCGGCTCGCGCGACCCGAACCCGGCGCTGCGGAACGCGGCCTCCTGGGAGTAGCCCGATGACGCCAGCCGTCGCCGTCGCCGGTCTCAGCGGGCGGACGCTCCGGTTCGCCGAGGTCGTCCCGGGCGCGGACGGCCCGGCCCTCCGGCGGCTCGGCGCGGCCGACTTCGACATCGACGTCGAGCGGGCCGTGTTCGAGACCGGAGAGGCGGACGCGCTCGACGCCGTCGCGGAGGCGCTCGCGGCCGGCCTCGGCGACACCGCCGCCGACACGCTGGTCGTCGCCGTGGCCCCGACCGCGACGACCACGTTCTTCTCGCGCCTGCCGGTCGGGCTGGCGCCCGAGGCCCGGCTCGGCCAGATCCACCAGGAGACGGCGCTCCTGGCCGACCTCGCCCCGACCCAGCCCGTCCGCGTCCGGTCCCGCTCGGTCCGCATCGAGGCGACGGCCGAGGGCGACCGCGAGTGGGTCCACGTGGTCCACGTCGCCGAGCCGGTCCACGCCCGCCTCTCGCTCCTGGCCGACGTCCTCGGGCTGGGCAGCTACGACCTCGCCGACTCGACGCGGGCGGCGGCGGCCGTCGCCGGGCCCGGCCTCGCCCTGGTCGTGGGGGCGTTCGAGGGCCACACCGAGGTGGCCGTGGCCCAGGACGGCGCTTTCCTCTTCGGCACGCACGGGCCGAGCACGGCGCCCGCCGACACGGCCTACTTCGCGCTCGCGGCGCTCCAGCAGGCCGGCGTCGAGGCCGGCGCCCTCGACCACCTCTGGGCCTACGGCGACGACGCCACCGACGACCGCCTCGGCCTGACGGCCGAGTTCGTCGGCGCAGAGACGGATTGGCTCGACCCGTTCGGCCCGTTCCGCCGCCGGCCCGACGCCGACCCGAGTGAGCTGGCCGCCTTCGCCCCGGTCCTCGGTGCGGCGCTCTAGAGCACCCTCCGGAATGCTCCGAGGGATGGGGCATGCGGGATGTGCGCGCGAAGACGCGCGCGGGGATGGGCAGAGGGTCGGGTCCCGTCGTCCCACATCCCTCCATCCCGCATCCCGCATCCCTCCGTCGCCGTGAGGATCACCGGCGGTATGCTGGCGCGGCGGCCCCTCGACGCGCCCAAGGGCGACCGGACGCGGCCGACGACGGACCGTGTTCGGGAGGCGCTGTTCAGCGCGCTCGGCTCGCGGCTGGACCTGGCCGGCGCCCGCGTGCTCGACCTGTTCGCCGGCAGCGGCGCGCTCGGGCTGGAGGCCGTCAGCCGGGGGGCCGCCCACGCAACCCTCGTTGAGCGCCACGGGCCGACGCTGGCCCTCGCCCGGCGCAACGCCCAGACGCTCGGCGTCGCCGACCGCGTGGCGACGGTCCGCGCCGACGCGCTCGTCCACCTCGACCGCGCCGACGCGACGTTCGACCTGGTCATGGCCGACCCGCCCTACGACTTGGCGGAGATCCCGACGTTGCCCGCGCTCGCGCGCTCGCGCCTCGCGCCGGGCGGGCTGTTCGTGTTGGAGCACGACGCCCGCCACGCCTTCGACGACGCGCCGGGCCTGGTCTGGACGCGAGCCTACGGCCGGACGGTCCTGAGCGTGTTCGGGCCGTCGCGCGGGGACGCCGATCGCGGGCACCCGTAGGGACACGGCGTGCCGTGTCCGCGCCCGGAGCGCGGGACCCAGGGCCAAGGGAGAGGACGCGCCCGGGCACCTTCCCCGCCTCGGCACGTCCACACGGCCACACGTTTCCCCCGCGCCCGTGGCCACGCTCGCCCTCTACCCCGGCACCTTCGACCCCGTCACCCACGGCCACCTCGACGTGCTCGCGCGGGCGCTGACGCTGTTCGACCGGGTCGAGGTGACCGTCGCCGTCAACGCGTCCAAGCGGACGCTCTTCTCGGTCGAGGACCGGGTCGGGCTGGTGCAGGCGTGCGTGGCCGACCTCGACGCCCACGACCGGGTCTCGGTGACGGCCTTCGAGGGACTGCTGGTGGACCACGCCCGGGCGACCGGCGCCGCCGCGCTCGTCCGCGGGATCCGCCAGGTGAGCGACTTCGACTACGAGATGCGGATGGCGATGGCGAACCGGCGGCTCCACCCGGAGCTCCAGACCGTCTTCCTAATGCCGGCCGCCGAGCACGCGTTCGTGGCCTCGTCCATCGTCCGCGACGTCCATCGGTGGGGCGGCGACGTGTCGTCGTTCGTGCCGCCGGTCGTGGTCGAGGCGCTGGCGGCGCTCCGCGAGGCGGGGGACGCCGATGGGGACTGACGCGGTCCGGCGCGCGATCTACACTTGCCGGACCTGCCGACCCGTCGCCATGCGTCTGTCCCTCGCTCTCCTCCTCGTCGCCCTGGCCGTCCCGGCCCTCGCCCAGAGCGAGCCCGGCGCGCACCGCCTGTTCCTGACCCCGACCGCGCGGCCCGTCCCGGCCGCGACGGTGCAGCTCGGCGTCACGGACGTGTTCGTCCCGACCGCGGCGGTCGGCGTGGGCGGCGGCTTCAGCCTCGGGACGGCCGTGGTGGCCGTTCCGGCGTCTCACTTGGCCGGCATCCTGTTCGTCGAGCCGAAACTGACCGTGTGGGACCGTCCCGGCGTGGCGCTCGCCGTCGGGGCGACGGTTCGGGCGAACCCGTTCCAGAACGGGGCCATTCACGCCATCCCGTACGCCGTGGCCACGGCCGAGCGCGGACGGTGGGCGGGGACGGCAGGCGTTGGCGGGCGGGTGAACTACGAGCGCCGGGCCAGTCCATGCCAGTTTCTCCGGGACCCCCGCATCGGCTGCGGCGCCGTTGCGGAGCAGGGCCGGTCGCTCAGCGTGGTCGAGGCTCCAGCCGCCTTCGCCGGCCTGGAGGCCCGGACGTCGGAGCGGTGGACGTGGATCGTTGAGGCGACGGCAGTCCCCGACCAGTCCGTGGGCTACGGGTTCGACACGGGCGAGCTCGAGCGGGGCCCGGTCCACTACGACCTCACGCTCGGGGCCGGCTTCCGCGTGACGACGGGCCGGGCCGCCATCGACGCCGGGCTCATCGTCGGCCGCGACGCCGACGGGCCTTCGACGTCGGCGCCCCTGGTGGCGCCGTGGCTCAGCGCGTCGGTCGGGCTGGGACGGTAGCGGGGAGGACGGGCGTGCGCCGGGTCGGGGAGAGAAGCGCTTCCGGGGGCTCGGGCCGTCGCGTCCGGGTGGAGGGCCGGCCTACCTTCCGGCGCCCCCTCCGCGCCCCCATGACGACCCCCGCCCCCGCCCTCGACACTCTGAGCCCGCGCGTCGCCGCGATGCAGCCGTCGGCGACGCTGGCCATCTCGGGCCGGGCCGCCGCGCTCCGCCGCCAAGGGCGCGACGTGATCGCGCTCTCGGCCGGCGAGCCCGACTTCCCGACGCCCGCGCCCATCGTCGAGGCGGCCCACCAGGCGCTCCGCGACGAGCGGTTCAACTACACGCCGAACCCCGGCATCCCCGAGCTGAGGGAGGCCATCGCCCAGAAGCTCCGCGACGAGAACGGGCTCGACGTGACCGCGGCCGACGTCGTCTGCTCGAACGGGGCCAAGCAGTCGGTCGCCCAGGCGCTCCTGGCGATCTGCCAGCCCGGCGACGAGGTCTTGATCCCGGCGCCGTACTGGGTGAGCTACCCCGAGATGGCCCGGCTCGCCGGCGCCACGCCCGTCACCGTCGCGGCCACGGCCGACGCCGACTACAAGCTGGCGCCGGACCAGCTCGACGCCGCCCTCACCGAGCGGACGCGCGTCCTGATCCTGAACAGCCCGTCGAACCCGACCGGCGCCGTGTACTCGCCCGACGAGCTGGAGGCGCTGGCGGCCGTCCTGCGCCGGCATCCCCACGTCGCCGTGATCTCGGACGAGATCTACGAGCACGTCGTGTTCGACGCCACCTTCGCGGCGTTCGCCGCCCTCGACGGGATGGGCCCGCGGACGTGCACCGTCAACGGGTTCTCGAAGGCGTTCGCGATGACGGGCTGGCGCTTGGGCTACCTCGCCGCGCCCGGGTGGTGGTCCGGCGCGACGGCCAAGATCCAGAGCCAGTTCACCTCCGGCCCGTCGTCGATCACGCAGTACGCCTCGCTGGCGGCGTTCACGATGGGGACCGGGCCCGTCGACGCGATGGTGGCCGCGTTCCGCGAGCGGCGCGACGCGGTCCTGGGACGGCTCCGCGCGCTCGACGGCGTGACCTGCCCGACGCCCCAGGGCGCGTTCTACCTGTTCCCCGACGTCTCGGCCCTCTACGGCCGGCGGACGCCCGACGGCGACGAGATCGGCGGCAGCGTCGACTTGTGCACCTACCTCTTGGAAGCCCACGACGTGGCCCTGGTGCCGGGCGAGGCGTTCGGGTCAGACGCGGGCGTCCGCCTGTCGTACGCGACCGACCTCGACACCCTCGTGCGGGCCTGCGACCGGATCGAGGCCGGCGTCGCGGCGCTCCGGTAGCGCGCGGCGGTTGGCAACTGCGGGCCCGAGGCGCGTCGGAGCTTCGTGAACCCGCTCGGGACGGCCGCGTACGCCGCGCCCCCCGACCCCGACCTGTGGAGCCCCGCCCCCCCCTCCCCGGCGCGCCCAGCGTGCTCACCGACTACGAGCCGCCGGCGCCCGACGGCGACCGCGTCGGCCTCCACGTCGGCCTGTTCGTGGCCACGTTCCTCTCGGCCGTGTGGTGCGGCGGGCTCCTCGTGGGGCGGAGCGCGCTGTGGGCGCCGGTCGCCCCCGACACGTCCCAGATCGGCGCGCTGCTGGCGCTGCTCACCGACCGGGCGCTCCTGGCCGACGGGTTCCTCTACGCCGTCCCGTTCCTCGGTTTCCTGACGGTCCACGAGTTCGGCCACTACATCGCGGCGCGGGTCCGGAAGACGCGCGTGTCGCTCCCCTACTTTATCCCGATCCCGCTGCCCGGCACCCTGGGCACGTTCGGCGCCGTGATCCGGATCAAGGAGCCGCTCCGGCGGACGCGCCAGCTGTTCGACATCGGCGCGGCGGGGCCGCTGGCCGGGTTCGTGGTCGCCGTCGGGGTCCTGCTCGTGGCCGTGCTCACGCTGCCCGGGGCGGACTACCTGTTGAGCGTGGCCGGGCACCAGGACGTCGTGACGTACCTCGAGTCGCTCGGCCGCTTCCCGGCCTTCGACGCCGCGCGCGTCGCCGCCGGCTCGTCGGTGATCGTGCTCGGCGACACGCCGCTGTTCCACCTTATCGGGAGCCTGGGGTGGGTCCGCGTCTCGGGCAGCGAGCTCGTCCACTACCCGCTGCTGCTGGCGGGGTGGCTGGGCCTGTTCTTCACCGCGCTCAACCTGCTGCCGGTCGGCCAGCTCGACGGCGGCCACGTGGTGTACTCGCTGTTCGGGCCGGCCGTCCACCGCGTCGTCGCGCGCGTGACGACGCTGCTGCTGCTGCTCTCGGGCGGCATCGGGATGGTGCTCGACCTGAGCGACCCCATCGGGATGTACCTCCAGCCGGCGTGGCTGTGGCCGGCCCTCGCGCTGGTCTACGCGGCGGCGCTGACGCGGCTGCTCGGCAACGAGTGGCTGCTGGTCGGCTCGGCGGTCGCCTTTCTGACGGCCGTGACGTCGTTCGTGGTCGTCCTGCTCCCGGCGCTGGCGGGCTCCGTCGGGTGGTCGGGCTGGCTGTTCTGGGTGGTCATGATCCTGGTCGTGATCCGCGTGGACCACCCGCCGGTCCTGATCGAGGAGCCGCTGACGCCCGGGCGGAAGGCGCTGGGCTACCTCTGCATCGTCATCTTCCTGCTCTGCTTCTCGATCCAGCCGATGCAGCTTTTCGGGGGATGAGATGCAGGTTGGTCGCCGGCACCGGGCCCCGTCGAGGCCGCGGGTGTCCCCCTCACCCCCGGATCGAGTCCGGGGCAGGCTCTGTCCCTCTCCCGTGGGGAGAGGGGACGTCGTGGGCGACCGACGAGTTGGCACCCCACCGTTCCTGAGCGGGGGATGGGGGCGGAGATCCTGCCTTCATCCCCACGCTTTCTCGTCTGCGACGGTGCGAGGAAAGGGGGAATCCGACGCCCCCTGCCCGATCCGTTGTGCCCACCGCTCCAACCGGCGGTAGGTTCGGCGCCTGCCACCCGCCCCCACGCGACCCGCCGGACCGCTACGCCGTCTTTCTCCCGCTCGATGCCCGTAGCCTTCCGGCCCGCCGTGGCCCTGGTCGCCCTCACCCTCGCCGGGTGTGACGCCGCGCCCGGGTTCGCCGCCGAGGTCCCCCGACCGACGCTCGCCGAGGTCGCCCTCACGCCGACCGCGTTCGCCCTCGACACCGGCGCCCCGCGGGCGACGGTCCCGCTCGCCGTCACGGGCACGCTCGACGCCCAAGGGCCGGTCGAGGTCCGGGTGCTCGTCCGCTACGCCGAGACGGACTCGCTGGTGATCGAGACGGTCGCCGAGGTGGCCGCCGGCGCGTTCCGCGTCGAGGCGCCGGTCGTGCTGCCGCGCGGCGCGATCGGCCCGTACAGCGTCCGCGTGACGACGGAGGGGGCCGACGGCCGGGCGGGCGACCAGGCCTCGGCCGTGCTCCGGTTCGCCGCCGCCAACCTGGGCCCGCCGTCGGTCGTCGCCGGCGCGCCGGGCTCGGTGGCACGCCCGACCGGCGACCAGTCGACGACGCTCTCGTTCTCGGCGACCGTCACCGACCCCGACGGCCGCGAGAACGTCCGCGCCGTCGTCGCCGTCGACCCCGAGAGCGGCGTCGCCGTCCTGCGGCTGTTCGACGGCGGGACGAATGGCGACGCCGTGGCCGGCGACGGCCGCTACACGACGAGGATCCGCGTGGACTCGTCGTTCGCCGCCGGCACCTACGCGCTCGATTTCGTCGCCATCGACCGGGCCGGGGCCGAGAGCGAGCCGGCGCCCACCACCTTCACCGTCCGATGACGCGCGCGATCCTCGCCCTCGCCCTGCTGGCCGTCGCCGGCAGCGGCCGGGCCCAGACCGTCGAGACGGGCGACGGCCCCGCCACGCTGCTCCCCGAGGGCGCCCGCAACGGCGTCGCCGTGCTCGACGCCGACGGGGGCGTCCTGCGGGCCGGGCCGATCCTGGTCCAGATCAACCCGGACGGGGCCGCCTCCGTCCCCGGCTTGGCGCCGGCGTTCGACCCCACCACGACCGTCAACGCCCGCGTGTTCGCCATCGATGCTCGGGAAGGGGTCGTCGTGGCGGGCCTCGCCTACAACGACGTCACGGCCGACGAAGACACGCCCCCGCCGACGGCCGCCGGCTTCGCCGTTTCGACCGACCGCGGCGCGAGCTACGCCTACCGCGGCCCCGCGCGCGACCAGAGCCGCGACTCGACGGTGACCTACGGGATCTCGACGCTGCCCGCCTTCCCGTCGACGATCCCGCAGAACGCGGCCCCGCTCGACGTCGCGCTCACGGCGGGCGCCGACACGATCTATGTCGCGTCGCAGTTTGCCGGCCTGCGCCGCAGCGCCGACTTCGGCGCCACGTGGCAGCGCGTCGTGCTGCCGCCGGACTCGCTGTTCGTGCTCGACCCCCGCGAGCCCTACGACTTCCTCTACAACCCGGACATCAACCAACCGCTCTTCTTCGTCGACGACGACCCGGACCGCCCCGTCTTCGCCCAGTTCTCGACCAACTTCGTCGCGTACTCTGTCGTCGTTGACGAGGCAGGGACGGTCTGGGCGGGGACGCTGGGCGGGCTGAACCGCTCGGTCCGCGTGCCCGGCGCCAACGACTTCGGATGGATCCGCTACACGGACGCGCTCGTCGGCGGCGCGCTGCCCGGCAACTTCGTGTTCGCGCTCGAGACCCGACCCGTTGCCGACGGACGCGACGAGGTGTGGGTGGTCTGTCGGAACTCGGGCAACCCATTCACGACGGACGAAGAGGAGAACGGCGTCGTCGTCTGGCGCGGCGACGACGCCGACGGGTTCGCCGTGTTCGAGACGGTCCTGCTAGGCGTCACCGCCGAGGACGTCGCGTTCGACGAGGCGCGCGCCTACGTCGCCGCGACCGACGGCCTGTACGTCTCCGACGACGACGGGGCGACGTGGCGGGTGGTCCGCACGTTCCGCGCCGCCGACGGCCGGCCGCTCCCGCTGGCGGGGCCGCGAACGCGGGCCGTGGCCACCACGCCCGGCGTGGTCTGGGTCGGCACGCCGGACGGCCTCCTCAAGAGCACCGACGGCGCCCGCACCTGGGAGCTGTTCCGCGCCGACGTCCGCCCCCGCGCCGAGGGCGACGACGACCGGACGGTCGACGTCTACGCCTACCCGAACCCGTTCAACCCCCGGAACGGCCGGCTCCGCGTCCGCCTCGACCTCGGCACGCCCGCCGACGTCACGGTCCGCATCTTCGACGTGGCCATGAACCTGGTCCGGACGCTCGACGCGCCGGGCCGGCTGGCGGGCCCCAACGAGGTGTTTTGGGACGGCCAGTCCGACGGCGGCCTGCGCGTCGCCAACGGGGCCTACATCTACACCGTCGACGCCGGGGCCGATCGGTTCTCGGGGCGCATCCTGGTGATCCAATGAGCGGCTCGATGGGCAAGAGGCACGGGGCGTGGGGCATGGGGCGGCGGACCGCCGTGCTGGCGGGGCTGGTGCTGGCCACGGCCGGCGGCGCCGGGGCCCAGGGCGCGGGCGCGTTCGCTCGGATGGGGATGGGCGCCCGGTCGCTGGCCGTCCCGTCCCAGGTCGCCGACCGGTCGGGCTACGCGAGCCCCTACCTCAACCCGGCGCTGGCCCCGTTCGCGCCGGCCCAGGGCGTCGAGCTGACGGCCGGCCGGCTGGCGTTCGACCGCTCGTGGGAGTCGGTCCAGGTCTCGGCCCCGCTCCGCCCGCGGTCCGGGTTCGCCGGCGGGTTCGTCCACGGCGGCGTCGACAACATCGACGGGCGCGACGCGAGCGGCGTCCCCACCGACGGCCAGAACGAGGACGGCACGTTGCGGGCCGACGAGTACGCGTTCTTCGCCGCCTTCGGCACCCAGTTCTCCGACCGCGTCTCGGCCGGCGTCGGCCTGCGGCTGTACCGGAACGAGCTGTTCGAGGGGACGCGCGCGCCGACGGCCATCGGCGTCTCGCTCGGCGCGACGGCCCAACTCAGCGACCGGCTCGCCGTCGGGCTCGTCGTCGACGACCTGTTCGCGCGCTACGAGTGGAGCTCGACCGGCTCCGCGAGCGCCTCGGCCACGGACTACTTCCCGACGCGCGTCCGGGGCGGCGCGGCCTACGCCGTCGGCGACCGCGGCGAGGGACGCCCCCGGGTGACGGTCGCGGCCGAGGCCGAGCTGTTCGTCCAGCCCTTCGAGACCCGCCGGCCCGGCGGCATCGAGGTGACCGAGACCTCGCCGGCCGAGACCATGACCACGCTCGACGTCACCCTGGCCGACGTGCAGGGCCGCGTCGGCGGCGAGGTCTGGCTGACTTCCGGGTTCGCGGCCCGGCTCGGGCTCGACCGGATCGGCGCCGGCGAGGTCGGCGAGCTCCGGCCGTCGGGCGGGTTCGGGATCGAGCAGCGCGTCGGCGAGCTCGACCTCCGCGTCGACTACACGGCCGTCGTCGAGCCGTTCGGGACGGCGCTGATGCACCTGGCGACGGTCCGCCTGGGGCTGTAGGGCACGGCCGCGCGGCTTGCGGTCGGTCGCCGGGCCGGGCCGAGCTTTGGGGCTCCGCCCGCCGCCCCCGCCATGCGTGCCGTCGCCCTCCTCGCCCTCCTCGTGGCTCTGCCCGTCGCCGCCCAAGACGTCCCCACGGGGGCGACGCTCTCGACGGGCTACGCGACGGGCTTCCCGGCGGGCGCCGTCCACTCCGAGGTCCGGCTCCGGTTTGCCGAGTCCGGCCTCGGCCTGGAGCCGATGCTGTCGTGGACGACGGGGTTCGCATATGAGGAGACTTGGACGGGCGGGTGTATTTCCCTCGGGTCCCCGGCCGGGCCGTGCGTGTCGCGAGTCGAGGGTGAGCAGGCGACTTCCGTCGGCACGGCGCTGACGTACCGGATGGACGAGGGCGCACATCCGCTCGGGCTCGGCGGCGCCCACGTCGGCGCGTTCGTGCAGGCCGGCCTCCCGCTCTGGCAGGTCCAGGGACGGCGGGTCGGCGTCGAGGTCGGCGTCGACCGTCGGCTCGGCTCGCGCGTGCGGCTCGGGCTCGACGTGCAGGCGTCGCGCTACAGCGAGCTCGACACGCGGAGCGTCAGCGTGGCGCCGCTCCTCCGGCTCGCCGTCGGGCGGTAGGAGCGAAGCGGCGGGACCGTACGTTGGAGGCTCGAACGTTTCGCCCCACTTGCCATGACGACGCTCCCCGTTGAGGTCGATGAGGCCACCGCAGACGCCCTCCGCCGAGCTCCGCCTGAGACACGCGAGCGGATCGCGCAGTCCGTGGCCGACCACCTCCGCCACCAGGTCCAGGACTGGGTCGAACGCGAGCGCCGGCTGGAGTCGTTCCGGCAGGTCGCCGACGAGGCGGGCCGTCAGGCAAAGGCGAACGGCCGGACGGACGAGCTGAACGAGGCCTTGCTCCGCGGAGACCTCGACGACGAGTGAGTCGCTTTCGCGTCGTCCTCGACACGAACGTCCTCATCAGCGCAGGGCTTACCCCAGCCGGGATCGCCCGCCGCGTCGTCGAGTGGACATACGCGTACGGCGTCGCGCTTCGGTCGGCGGCGACATTGGCGGAGTCCCAGAGTCGATCCTTGGGACGGCCAAAGTTCGATCGATACGTGGACCGCGATGTGCGAGAGACCTACGTCGCGGACTACGTCGGCCGGTCGGTCCCCATCCCCGTGACGACGAGGCTCGCTGTCTGCTCGGACCCCGACGACGACCGCTTTGCCGAGCTCGCGGTCGACGGCCGGGCCGACGTCTTGGTGACCGGCAACACGCGCGACTTCCCGCCGACCGTCGAGGGCGTCCCCGTGCTCACGCCCGCCGCGTTTGTAGAGGCGTACGTCGAGGGCTAGCCCAGCCCGCCGAGCGCTTGGCGCAGCGCGTCGAGCCCGGTCCCGCTCGCGCCGGTCCGGTAGCGGAGCGTCGCGAAGAGATCGAGCGCCAGCATCTGGGCGGCGTGGATGGGGACGGCGATCCAGAAGCTCCGGCACCGCCACACCAAGACGCCGAGCGCTAGCCCGCCGAGCACCGACAGGTAGGCCTCGGCCGCCGGTTTCTGGGCGTGCAAGATCGCGAACGGGACCGTCTGCACCACGATCGCCAGCGGCGCTCCGAGCGCCGGCGCCGTCCCGAACAGGACGAACCCGCGCCACAGGTACTCCCACCCGATCCAGTAGAACAGGAACAGCGCTTGGTAGCCCAGGAACACGCCCCAGTCGGTCTTGGCCCCGAAAAAGTGCGGGTACTGCGACTGGAACGCGAGACCGTCCGAGAGCACCCACGTGCCGACGATGACGAGCGGGAGGTAGGCCAGCGCCAGCCCGCTCGCCAGCTTCCAGTCGCCCAGGCCGAGCCCGGCTTGGGCCGGCGTCTGGCGGAACCCGACGATCAGGACGAGCGCCGGCACGACGAACCCGAGCACGCCCTGCATCCCGAACCACCACGCCCAGGACCCGAACGCCGGGTCGGCGAAGCCGAGCACGTTGTCGAGCGCGTCGAGGTAGACGCGGCGGCTCCCCACCTGGAGGTGGAACAGGACGAGCACGGTCGCGGTCAGGAGCACGACCGCGGCCCGTCGGGCGTTAGGCGAGAGGCCGACGACGGCGGCGCGGAGGCCTTGCCACTCGCCTCGGAGGCGGTCTATCATCCGAACGCAGGACGGGAGCGGGACCACGGGCGGCGGACGCCGACCGGCCGCAAAGATACCCGGCCCTCCACCACGCATGCGCCTCGCCCTCTCCCTCGTCGCCGCTCTCGCCGCCGGACTGGCGGGCCTCGCCGGCTGGAACCACGACCCGGCCGGCGTGGCTCCGCCGCCGGCCCCCGCAGCGGACGTCCGCGACGACTCGCTGGACGCCGCGGCGCGCCGGGCCCTCGTCGACTCCCTGCTCGTCCCGTTCGCGGCCTTCGAGGCCCCGCCGGGCGTCTCCTCCGCCCAAGCCGACCGGTGGGCCGACGCGACGCTGGCCGGGATGACGCTGGAGCAGCGCGTGGCCCAGCTGTTCATCGTCGAGCTCGGCGCCGTCCGCGACGCCGACGGGCTGGCGCGGATGGGGGTCGGCGGGTTCCACGTCAACCGGCGGACGCCGCCGCAGGAGGTCCGCGCGGCCGTCGCCCGGTTGGGCTCGCGCGCGCCGGTCCCGCTGTTCTTCACGGCCGACTACGAGTGGGGCGTGGGGACGCGGCGGTCCAACTTTACCGAGCTCCCGGCGGCCATGGCCTACGGCGCGGCCGGCTCGCCCGCGCTCGCCGAGGCCGGCGGCGCCGTGACGGCGATCGAGGCGCGCGCCCAGGGCGTCAACGTCCTGTTCGCGCCCGTCGCCGACGTCAACAACAACGCCCAGAACCCGATCATCAACACGCGGTCGTTCGGGGAGGACCCCCGGCGCGTCGGCGAGCTGGCGGCGGCCTACGTCCGCGGCGCCCAGGCCCACGGCGTGCTGGCGACGCTCAAGCACTTCCCCGGCCACGGCAACACGGACACCGACACGCACGTCGCGTTCGCGTCGGTCCCCGGCGACTGGGACCAGCTGTGGGCCACCGAGCTGGCGCCGTACCGCGTCGCGCTCGCCGCCGAGCCCGGCTTCGTGATGTCGACGCACCTGTGGGCGCGCGCGCTCGACCGGACGGCGACGCCGGCCACCTTCAGCCGCGCGGCGCTCACCGACGTCCTGCGCGACAGCCTGGGCTACGACGGCCTGATCACGACGGACGCGATGAACATGGGCGCCGTCCGCGGCCGCTACGACGCGCGCGACCGGGCCGTCCTCCCGCTCCTGGCCGGGGCCGACGTGGTGCTGAACGAGACGTCGCCGAGCCGGGCGATCCGCTACGTGGTGGAGGCCGTCGAGCGGGGCGAGCTGCCGCGCGAGCGCGTCGACGCCTCGGCCCGGCGGATCCTCTTAGCGAAGGCCCGGCTCGGCCTGCACACGGCGCCCGCGCCCGACCGCGCCCAGCTGTCGCGGATGCTCACCGAGGTCCGCGGCGCCCGCTTTGCCGACGCGCTCACCCGGGCGGCCGTGACGGTCGTCCGCCCCGGGCCGTTGCCGATCCGCCGGGGGCAGCGGGTGGCCCTGGTCCAGCTCGCCAACTTCAACGCGAACCGGCCGATGACGCAGCTCGAACGCGACTTGGCGCCGGACGCTCGCGCTCGTGTGTCGACCGGAGGCGGCGGCCGGGCGTCCGCCGTCGCCGCGGCGCGCGGGGCCGACGTGGCCGTCGTCGCGATGCACCTGCGCGTCAAGCAGGGCTCGCCGCCCCGCCTGACGCCGGCCCAGCAGCAGGCCGTCGACGCGGTCGAGGCGACCGGGACACCGGTCGTGCTGGTGGTCTTGGGCAACCCCTACGCCGCGGCCCTGGTGCCGGGCGCCGCGGGCGTCGTCGTGGCTTACGACGAGACCACGCGCACGGCCACCGCCGTCGCCGACGTGCTCGCCGGCCGCGCCCAGGCCACGGGTCGTCTGCCGGTCACCGTGCCGGGCCTGGCTCGCTGACGCTCGCGGGACGTGGGGAATAGGGGATGGCAGAGGGCGCGCGGCCTCTTTCGTGTCTGCCATGTCCCCGTTCCCAGTGCCCATTTCCAGCGAGCGAAGCGAGCCTACACGTCCAGCCCCACCGCGTCGGCGAGCGTGGCTAGGCCGTCGCGGTCGAGGAGGCGGACGAGCCCGCGGTGGACCCGGCGGATCAGCCCGGGCCCCTCGTAGACCAGGCCGGTGTAAACCTGGAGCAGCGTCGCGCCGGCGCGGACGCGCGCGTAAGCCTCCTCCGCCGAGTCGATCCCACCGACGCCGACGAGGGGCACCTCGCCGTTGGTCGTCCGGTACAAGTGACGCGTCAGCGCCGTCGCCCGAGCTGCGAGGGGACGCCCGCTCAGCCCGCCCCGGCCGATCCCATCCACCGTGCCCCGGTCCGTCGTCAGTCCATCCCGGTCGGACGCCGTGTTGGACGTGATGAAGCCCGCGACGCCGTAGCCGAGGCTGATCTGGACCAGCTCGCCCACCGCGCCCGCGTCGACCCCGCCGGCGGCCGGCGGCGACAGCTTGACGAGGAGGGGGGAGGCCCGCTGCGCTCGTGGGCCGGAGGCGGAGAGTCGTCGGTCGCCCCGTGCCCCGTACCCTCGGCCCCGTGCCCTCCGAGCTCCGCTCGGACCGCGCTCAGCAGCGCGTCCAGCGCCTCGGGCGTCTCGAAGGTCTTGCCCTCGGCCGTGTTCGGGCACGACACGTTGAGCGCGAGGTAGTCGGCGTGGGGGGCCAGCAGGCGGACGGACTGGCGGAAGTCGTCGATGCCGGCGTCGCCCAGGATGGCCGGGTCGTGCGTCTTGGCCACGTTGACGCCCAACACGAAGCCGGGCGGTCGCGGCCGAGCCGCCAGCCGGGCGGCGACGGCCTCGGCCCCGTCGTTGTTGAGGCCCATCCGGTTGACGAGCGCGCCGTCGGCCGGGAGCCGGAAGGCGCGCGGGCGCGCGTTGCCTTGGGACGGCCGGGCGCTGACCGAGCCGACCTCGGCGAAGCCCATCCCGAGATCGGCCCAGAAGGGCACGAGCGCCGCGTTCTTGTCGAACCCGGCCGCGAGCCCCACCGGCGACGCGAACCGGAGCCCCCACGCCGTCTGCGCCAGCCGGGCGTCGGGCCGAGGGAACAGGCCGCGGACGGCGCCCGGCGCCCGGCGCCCCAGCCGCGCCGCCCGGACGCCCCACCCGTGGGCGTCCTCGGCGTCGAGCCGGAACAGGAGCGGGCGGAGCAGGCGGTACACGGGAGGAATCAGGAGTCGGGAAACAGGAATCTGGGCGGTCGCCACCGCTCGTGGAGAGCCAGACGCCCGCCCGCTGATTCCCGGTTCCTCTTTCCTGATTCCTCGCTCACCAGCCCGGCGAGATGTTGAACCCGAACACGCCCCGGCCTGGCGTGACGTCGCCCTCGATCTCCCACCGCGAGAACGGGAGGGCGTAGTAAGGCTCGATGATGATGGCCCCGAGAAGGTTGATGCGTGCCGAGACGCCCGCCGATAAGATCGGCTTCTGGTCGCCGAAGGCCGACCCATAACAGGCGACCTCGACGTCGCAGACGAGGTCTTCGCCGTCGACCGGCGGGCCGGAGATCCCGAAGTACGGAGCCTCACCCCACGCGAACCCGGCGTCGCCAAAGAGGACGAGCTCGGTCGGGAGGTAGGGGAACGAGACGAGCCCGAGCTGGGGGACGCCGAGGAGCGGGAGCCGGATCTCGGCCGAGGCCATCGCCAGGCGGCTGCCGTAGATCCGGTCCACGATGGCCCCGAACGTCTCGTTCGTGTCGAACGAGCGCGGGTTGTAGCCGCGGACGAGCTGGGGATTCCCGAGCAGGATCGGCGTGAGCCGGCCCGACTCCGCGTCCGACCCGTAGCGCCCGAAGTGGAGGACCCGAGCGGCGACCGTGACCGGGACGCGTCGCGGGAAGCCCGGCGGACGGGTGAACAGGTACTTCCGCGCGTCGGCCGTGACGGTCGCGAACGTGAGCGACCCCGCCGTGAGATCCGCCCCGAGCCGGTAGCGCCCGCCCCGGATGGGCGACGTGAACCCGAACAGCGACGTGTCGCCGACGTAGGCGACGCCGGCCTGCCCGAGATGGAGCGGGTCGATCTGGAACGAGTCGAGCGAGCGCCGCTCTAGCGCGATGCCGCCCTCCGTCTGGAAGTACGCGTCGTACTCCACGTCGTAGCCGAGCCGGCGGTACCCGACCTCGGCCTCGAACCGCTGGCTCTGGTTGAGCGGGTAGGACGACAGGCCCGAGACCTGCGTCGCGTACGTGCGGTAGTAGTACCGGGTGAACCCGAAGGGGTTGACCTCGTCGGGCTCCTCGAGCGGCGGACGGTCGAAGAAGACCTGGAGGTACGGGATGTGGCCGGCGAGCGCGCCGTAGGTCAGCCGCCCGCCCCGGTTGTAGTAGAGCGCCTGGCCACCGATGTCCTTGAACGTCCCCTGCGCCGAGACGGCGAGCCCGAGCACGTTGTCGCTCAGCTGGTCCGAGAACAGGAACGAGATGCCGCCCGAGATGCCGAAGCCCGAGTTGTAGTACGGGTCCGTGCCGACGCCCACCTGGGGCTGGCTGATGTAGTCGAGCGACAGCTTGGGGCTGTAGCCGCGCGTCGGGAACGTCTCGGCCTCGGGCAGGCCGCCGGTCGCGTCGGCGATGTAGGCCTGGACGATCGAGCGCTCGTAGGCGTCGAGCGGGGGGAGCACGTCGGCCCGGGCGTCGGCGACCTCGGTGACCGGCGTGCCGACGGCGTCGGCGGCGTCGGTCCGGTAGACCGAGTAGCGCTGGCCCTCGAACACCGAGTACGCCAGGTTCCCCGTCTGCTCGGCGATCGACAGGGCCGGCGACAGGTCGGCGATGCCGGCCACGCCCGTCGCCAGGTTCGTGACCTGGAACGCGTCGCCCGTCGCCACGTCGAGGCGGTAGACGTCGTTGAACCCGCCGCGGTCCGAGATGAAGTAGAGGCTCTCGCCGTCCGGCGCCCACGCCGGGTTGATGTGCTTGACGTCGTCGAACACGTCGAGCGTGCGGACGCCGCCCGTGGCCACGTCGTACAGCGCGAGCTGCATCGGCGAGAACGTCATGCGGACGAAGTCCGTCCCGGGGCCGCGGTCGGTCGAGAACGCGATCGTGGAGCCGTCCGGGCTCCAGTCCGGCTGGAGGTCGGCGAAGCGGTCGTTGGTCAGTTGGCGGACCTCGCCGGTCGCCAGCTCGACCGTGTACAGGTCGGTGATGCCGCCCTTGACGCCGGCGAACGCGATCTGCGCGCCGTCGGGGCTCCACGACGGGTCCTTGATGGCGCCGATGCCCTCGACCGTCAGCCGGCGGACGACGTCGCGGCGGTCGACGTCCAGGATCGCGATCTCGTTGTTGCCGCCGGCGAACACGACGTAGGCGAACTGGCGGCCGTTGGGGTTCCACGTCCCGGCGCTCTCGATAAAGCGGAGCGCGTCGAGGTGCGGGTCCGTCGTGGCCGACTCGAGCTTGGCGAGGACCTCGCCCGTCTCGGCGTTGGCGAGGAACAGGTCGATGCCGAACAGGTCGAGCTCGCTGAGGTAGGCCACGTAGCGGCCGTCGGGCGAGAGCTGGGGCGCGATGTTGATCCCGCCCGTCTCGCGCTCGCGCGCCAGCAGCCGCGTCGCGGTCAGGGCGGGGAGCGAGTCCGGGTAGGCGAGGTAGCGCGGGCGGTCGGGCCGCTTGCCGTTGGCGATGGCCTGGGCGCGGTCGCGGCGCTGCTCGGCGATGGCCTCGAGCTCGTCGGCCGAGCGGGGCGGGGTGGGCACGGACCGGCCGGCGGCCGGCGGGGCAAGCTGGGCCCGGAGCGCGCTCTCCCACCGCTCCGACAGCGCCTCCTGCGGCAGGCCCGTCACGGCGACCAAGGCCGAGTCGAGCGGCATCTCGAGCGCCGTCCGGAACAGCTGGACGCCGGCCTGGTCGCCGTAGGTGCCGGCGATGAAGGCCCAGAACGGCTGGCCGTACTGGTACTCGTTGTACGACCCCGTCCGCTGGAGCTCGCCGATCGTCGGGAAGTCGTCGCGCAGGACGGCGTCGCGCATCCACATGGCCGTCAGCGCGTCCTCGCGGCCGACCGAGTAGTACTCGGCCATCCCCTCGATCACGAACAGCGGCAGCCGGACGAACTGGGCGAACCGGCCGGCCCGCTGCGACATGTCGTACTGGAACTGGTGGACGAGCTCGTGGCCGAGCACGTGGTCCGTCTCGGCGTAGGTCCCGGCCATCGGCAGCACGACGCGTTGCCTCGCCCCCTCGGTCACGCCCTGCGTCCCCTCGCCGATGTTGGCGATGTTGGTCTGGCGGAAGTCGGCGTCGTCGGCGTAGAGCACGATCGACTTGCGCTCGTCGAACTCGTGGTCCAGGATGGACGAGAGCCGGTCGTACCACCGCTCGGCCATCCGGGCCACGTCGCGCGAGGCCTGCTCCATCCCCTCGTAGTAGTAGAGGTCGAAGTGCTCGGTCTCCAGGATGCGGAAGGCGAAGTCGTCGTAGCGGACCTTGTTGCGGCCGAAGTACTGGGCCTGCGCTGAGGGCGCGAGGGCCACGAGCGTCGCGGCGACGAGAAGGGCCGAGAAGAAAAAGCGCATGGGGGCGTGGGCGGGGAAGGGTGGCCGGGCCAGGACCGGTCGGCGTCACGGGGGGCACGGGGGATCGCCCCCCACGCCTTCGGCCGTAATTCGGACGCCGCAAAGGCGGCCGTACATACCCGGCCGGGCCGGGCGTGTTCTTCGGGGTGAGCCGGCCGGACCGTCGTCCGGAGATCCCCGAGGCCGGGCGGGCGTGGGAAGAACCCGTGTGTGGCACGAACCGGGGGGGCGCGTCGTTCGTACGCTCCGCCCCCCAGGGCCCTCCGAAACGCCCCCTCTGGACTCTATGCCCACCGTCCTCGCCCAGACCGCTCGCGACGACGCGCGCCTCCGCTACCGCGTGTTCAGCGCGCTCGTCCTGGGCATCGTCGCGTTCCTGGGCGCCCGGCTGGTCCAGATGCAGATCATCGACCAGGAGCAGTACCAGGACGAGGCGGCCGGCAACGCCATCGAGACCAAGATCGTCCGGCCGGCGCGGGGCTACATCTTCGACCGGAACGGGATCCTGCTGGTCGACAACGAGACGACGGTGTCGGTGACCGTGGCCCCCCGCTACTTCGACGAGGCCGACCTCCCGCTGGTGGCCGAGCTAGCGGGCCGCCCGCTCGAGGGGCTCGAGGCCCGCTACGCCGAGATCACCGAGCGCTCGGCGTACCAGGAGGACGTGCTCTTGGAGAACGTCCCGTTCTGGACGTTCGCCCGGCTCCAGGAGAACCAGTACCGGCTCCGCGGGATCAACTTCCGCGAGGACCAGCAGCGCCGCTACCACGGCCCGGCCCGGCTCACGCACGCGCTCGGCTTCGTCAACGAGATCAACGCCGACGAGCTGGACCAGAAGCGCGAGCAGGGCTACCGGCTGGGCGACCGGATCGGGAAGTCCGGGATCGAGGCCGAGTACGAGCCGGTGCTGCGGGGCCGCGTCGGGCGCGCGTTCGTGCTCAAGAACGTCCACGGGATGGAGGTCGAGCGCTACGAGGGCGGCACCGAGGACGTCGAGCCCGAGTCCGGCTTCGCGCTCACCCTCGCCGTCGACGCCAAGGTGCAGGCTCTGGCGGAGTCCCTGTTCGTCAACAAGCGCGGCGGGGCCGTCATGCTCGACGCCAAGACGGGCGGGATCATCTCGATGGTGTCGGCGCCCGACTTCGACCTGTCGATCTACCGCGACGGGTTCACCCAGGCCGAGGTCGACTTCCTCTACCGCAACCCCGAGCAGCCCGACTTTAACCGGGCCACCCAGACGGCGCTCCCGCCGGGCTCGACGTGGAAGCCGTTCATGGCGGCCATCGCGCTCCAGGAGGGGATGATCGACGAGACCACGACGCTGTTCTGCGGCGGCGGCTACGTGCTCGGCCGGCTCTACCGGTGCCACGGCGGCTCGCACGGCAACATCGCCGTCCGCGACGCGATCCGGGTCTCGTGCAACACGTTCTTCTTCCGGCTCATGAACGACACGTTCCCGAACTCGCCGGGCGCCAAGCGGATGGACCTGGTGACGTGGGGCGACTGGGCCCACCGGTTCGGGTTCGGCCAGCTGGCCCCGCTCGACATCCCGAACCAGGGGACCGGGCTCATCCCGGACTCGTCGTACTACGACCGCGTCTTCCCGGCGGGCTGGGGCCCGGGCTACACGGTCAACCTCGGCATCGGGCAGGGCAACATGGGCACGAGCCCGTTGCAGCTCGCCCGCTACACGGCGGCCATCGGCAACGGCGGGACGCTGGTGACGCCCCACATCGTGATGGCCCAGACCGACCCCGACACGGGCGTCCGCACCACGCCGTCGCGGCGGCGCCCGCAGCAGATCCCGATCGAGCCGCGCAACTTCAAGATCGTCCAGGAGGGGATGGAGGCCGTGGTCGCGGCCGGAACCGCGCGGCGCGCCCAGATCCCCGCGTTCCAGGACTTCGCGGAGATCCTGGTGGCCGGCAAGACGGGCACGGCCGAGAACCCGCGCGGGAAGGACCACGCCGTGTTCATCGCCTACGCCCCGGTCGACGACCCCCAGGTGGCGGTCGGCGTCATCGTCGAGAACGCCGGCTTCGGCTCGACGACGGCGGCGCCCATCGCGTCGCTCATGATCGAGCAGTACTTCCGTGGCCAGATCGCGTCGCCGCAGCGGAACGCCTTGATCCCGTTCGTCCGCGCCCAGCGCTCGGTCGGCCGCATCTGATCCAAGTGGGAAGTGGGATCGCGGAAGTGGGAAGTGGGCTTCCCAGACCGCCCCACGTCCTACTTCCGACTCCGCACCTCCCACTTCGCACTTCCTCATGCGTCCCTGGTACAAGAACCTCGACTGGCTCAGCCTCCTGCTGTGGGCCGCGCTCGTCAGCATCGGGCTGGTCGCGATCTACAGCGCCACGCACGGGCCGGCGCGCGAGTTCTTGCTCGAGTCGGTCCAGCAGAACTTCAACCGCCAGGCCCAGTGGTTCGGGATCTCGGCGGTCGTGATGGGGATCATCCTGGTGCTGCCGGCCCGGTTCATCGTCAAGCTGGCGCCCGTCGCCTATGTGTTCTGCCTGGGGCTGCTGGGCGCGGCGCTGCTGTTCGGGCGCGAGGTGAACGGGGCCAAGAGCTGGCTCTACATCGGGCCCGTCGGGTTGCAGGTGGCCGAGATCGCCAAGGTCGGGACCGTCCTGGCGGTGACGGCGCTGCTGTCGCGGAAGGAGGCCCGGCGCGGGAGCGTCCTCCACCTGGTCGGCGCGGTCGCGCTGATCGTGATCCCGGCCGTGCTCGTGGTGATGCAGAACGACACCGGCACGGGGCTCGTCTTCCTGGCGCTGATCCCGGTCATGATGTTCTGGAGCGGGGCCGTCCCGCTCCCCTGGATGGCGCTCGCGGGGGCCTCGGCCGCGGCCGTCTACCTCGTGATCGTCAACCCGGCCTGGGCCGCGATCTTCGTCGTCGTGGCGACGGTGGGGATGCTCCTGTGGACGCGCTCGAAGGCCATGTCGGCGTTGCTGTTCGTCGGGGTGGGGCTGATCGCGACGGCGGCGTGGTTCGGGCTGTTCAAGGTGCTCGAGCCGCACCAGATCGACCGGCTCGTCGCCTTCGACGACCCCGAGGCGTTCCGCTACGGGGCCGGCTTCCACGTGATCCAGGCCAAGGCGGCCATCGGCTCGGGCGGCCTGTTGGGCAAGGGGTTCACCGAGGGGACCCAGACTCAGCTCGCCTACATCCCCGAGAACTCGACCGACTTCATCTTCTGCGTGATCGGCGAGGAGTTCGGGTTCTTGGGCACGATGACGGTCCTGTTCGTGTTCGCCTTCCTGCTGATCCGGCTGGCGGGGCTGGGCGTCCAGGCCGGGTTCGCGCTGCCGCGCCTGTTCATCGCCGGCGTGACGGGGATCTTCCTGGTCCACATCCTGATCAACATCGGCATGACGATCGGGCTGATGCCGGTCATCGGCATCCCGCTGCCGTTCATCTCGTACGGCGGCTCGGCGCTGCTGGCGAACACGGCCATGCTGGCGATCGCCCTGAACCTGCACGCCCGACGCGACGAGTTCGCGGTGTACTCGTAGCGGCCGATTCTGCTGCACCTCCCGCCGTGCCCGAAACGCGAGCATCTGATCGAGCCTTCGAGGACTGGCCGTTGCACGACGCCATCGTCGGTACGTTCGCCCTCAACATCGAAGCCGAGGCGTGCTCGCTTGACCTCGATGTGTTCTTCGAACGCAGCGATGACGCTCGCCCCGCCCGGATCGAGTGGGAGGGCGTCACCGGGTTTGCCGTTGGGCTGAAATACGAGTGGGGGCGTGCTGCTTACGCCAGCATCGACCGCCAGTGGCGCGACGGTGGTGTGTACGTCGTCGAGTTGCACACCGGAGACGCTGTTCGCATCACGGCCGAGAACGCCCGGCTCCTAGATCTCGGTGCGGCAGAATCCGCCGCTGCGGGCCGACATTAGGCGCCAGCGGGTCGGGACCACACGCGGCGAGGGCGAGCGGGCGCGTCTGTGAACAGCGACAGGGCGAGCGCACTCTCCCCTACGTGTCATCCTGAGCGTGCGAAGGATCTCAGCACGGGCCGTCGAGTCCGTCGGCACCGATTCCTACGGCCTGGAGGGTCCGCGTCGAGATCCTTCACGTCCGTTCAGGATGACATAGAGCGAGGATTCGGGGCGATGGCTTCGGGAGAATGCGCTCGCCCTGTGAACAGCGGGCGAGGCGTCGGGGCCCGGCGTACGCGCGGGGTAGCTTGGCGGTCCGCTCGGGACCCGTTCGGGAACGCCTTCGTGTCGCTCGCGAGGTCCCCTCTCCCCCCAGGAGTGGAGAGGGGACCCGACCCGTTCGCCCAACCGCATCTCAACGCCGCCCCATGGAGGACGCCCTCGCCGCCGCCGTCCGCGCCGCCCTCGCCGGGCTCCCGGACCTCCCCGACGACTTCGACCCGGAAACTGTCGCCGTCGAGTTCCAGACGCCGAACGACCCGACGCACGGGGACCTCGCCACGAACGTGGCCATGCAGCTCGCGCGCCCGCTCCGCCGGAGCCCACGCGCCATCGCCGAGGCGCTCGCCCAGACCATCGCCGTGGACCCGGCGCGCGTGGCGGCCGTCGAGGTGGCCGGGCCCGGCTTCCTCAACATCCGATTCGCCAGCGCTCACTTGACGGCCGGCCTCGCGGACGTCCTCGCCCAGGGCGACGCCTACGGCCGGACCACCGACCACGCCGGCGAGACGGCCATCGTCGAGTACGTCTCGGCCAACCCGACCGGCCCGCTGACCGTCGGCCACGGGCGGAACGCGGTCCTGGGCGACACCATCGCGGAGCTGCTCGCGTGGACCGGCTACGAGGTCACGCGCGAGTACTACTTCAACGACGCCGGCCGCCAGATGCGGGTGCTGGGCCAGAGCGTCCGCGCCCGGTACCAGGCCATCGTCCGCCCGGACACGCCGACGAAGACGCTGGAGGACGGGCTCGTGGTGCCGGAGAGCTTCCCCGACGACGGCTACCGCGGCGAGTACATCACCGACGTCGCGCAGGGCCTCGCCGACGAACACGGCGACGCGCTCCTCGGAGACGATCCGGAAAAGTTGCTCGTGTTCAAGACGGCCGCCGAGGTTGCTGTCTTCGGAGAGATCAAGGCCACGCTGAAACGGCTTGGTGTCGAGATGGACAACTATTTCAACGAGCACACTCTTTACCACGACGCAGCCGCGAAGGGTGACGCTCCGATTACGAACGTGATTGAGCGGCTTAAGGCTCAGGGACTCGCGTTTCCTCGCGACGGCGCCATGTGGTTCAAGACGTCGGCGCTCGGCAAGACCGTCGCCACCAAGGAGGGCGGCGAGGAGGGGAAGGACATCGTGCTCGTCAAGGCCAGCGGCGAGCCGACGTACCGGCTCCCCGACATCGCCTACCACCTCGACAAGGTGGCTCGGGCCGACCTGGTGCTCGACGTGTTCGGCGCCGACCACATCGCGACCTACCCCGACGTCGTCCGCGGCGTCCGCGCGCTCGCGGGCGACCAAGCGGCAGGTAAGATCGACGTGGTCGTCTACCAGTTCGTGACGCTGGTGCGGGCCGGGCAGCCGGTCAAGATGAGCACGCGAAAGGCGACCTACGAGACGCTCGACGACTTGATGGACGAGGTCACGCCCGACGTGACGCGGTTCTTCTTCCTCATGCGGGCGCCGGGCACGCACCTCGAGTTCGACCTCGACCTGGCCAAGGAGGCGTCGGAGAAGAACCCCGTGTTCTACCTCCAGTACGCCCACGCCCGGATCGCGTCGATCGAGCGGAAGGCGGCCGACACCGGCTTGGACGCCTCGGCCTCCGCCGACCTCTCGCGGCTCGACCACGAGAGCGAGGAGGCGCTCGTCAAGACGCTGCTGCAGTTCCCCGACGAGATCCGCGCCGCGGCCGACGCGCGCGCGCCCCACAAGCTGGCGACGTACCTCCGCGACGTGGCCACGGCGTTCAACGCGTTCTACCGCGACTGCCGGATCGTCGGCGAGGAGACCGACTTGGCGACGGCCCGCTTGAAGCTGGCGACGGCCACGCGGACCGTCCTCAAGAACGGGCTGACGGTGCTCGGCATCGACGCGCCGGAGTCGATGTAGCCTGCGCAGACGAGGTCCCGCAGGAGAACGTTGGCGTAACCCCACCGCCGCCGGTCCCGTACGGCGCCCCTCCGCACCCCGTCGCCCGCCATGCCCCGCACCGTCCCCCACACCGGCCCCTACGACTCCGACTTCGACGACCCGATGTTCGACGTCGACCTCGAGAGTTACGAGCCCGACGCGCAAGAGCGCTCGATGGCCATGCTCGCCCACCTCGCCGGCTACGCCGGGCTGGCGGTCCCCTTCGGCAGCCTGCTCGGGCCGTTCCTGGTCTACGTCGTCAAGCGCGACGAGTCGGCGTTCATTGAGGACCAGGCACGCGAGGCGCTCAACTTCCAGCTCACGATGGCGCTGGCGGCCCTGGTCTCCGCCGTCCTGATCGTCGTGGTGGTGGGCCTGGCGCTGCTGCTCGTCGTCGGCATCTGGTGGCTGGTCGGGACGGCCATCGGCGCGAGCAAGGCGAACCGAGGTGAGTGGTACCGCTACCCGGCGACGATCCGGTTCGTCAAGTAGCCGGCCGGATCTGAGCGCGCGGTCGCGGGGTAGGGGAGGGCCCCGCCCCCGACCGCGTGCTCGTCTCCGACCTCCCGACCCCGGCCCTGCTCGTCGACCGCGCGCGTCTCTGGGCCAACCTCGACGCGATGCAGGCCCGGGCCGACGCGCAGGGCGTCGCGCTCCGCCCCCACGTCAAGACGCACAAGTCGCCGGTCATCGCTCGGATGCAGGCCGAGCGGGGCGCCCGGGGGATCACCGTCGCGACGGTCGACGAGGCCGAGGCGTTCGCCGAGGCCGGGTTCGCCGACGTCCGGCTGGCGTCGCCCGTCGTCGGGCCGGGCAAGCTGGAGCGGCTGGCGACGCTGGCGAGCGGCGCCCGGATCTCGTTCTCGGTCGACTCCGTCGAGGGCGCGCACCGGGCGTCGGCCGCGTTCGCCGACGCCGGCCAGACGGCCGAGGTGCTGATCGAGGTCGACACCGGCTACGGCCGCTGCGGCGTCGAGTGGGACGACCGGGGCGCGCTCGCCGAGTTGGCCGCGTTCGTCGGCCACGCCGACGCACTCCGCTTGGTCGGCCTGTTGTCGCACGGGGGCCGCGCCTACGGCCCCGCCGCCGCTGGCGAGCCGGCCGACGACCTGCGCCGCCGTGTGATGGACGCCGAGCGGGACCGCGTCCTGAACGTCGCCGCGTTCCTGGTGGCCGAGGGCGCCCTCGACCCGGCGTCGGCCGAGCTGTCCGTCGGCTCGACGCCCGGCGTGACGGTGTTCACAAACGCCGAGCGCGACGGGCTGACGATCACCGAAGTCCGCCCCGGCACCTACGCCTTCTTCGACGCGATGCAGGTGGCCCTGGGCGCCGCCCGCTTGCAGGACTGCGCGCTGACGTGCATCGGCACGGTGGTCTCGAAGCGGCGGTTCGACGACGGGACCGAGCGGGTCATCACCGACGCCGGCAAGAAGACGCTGACGTCGGACGCGTGGCCGGGCCACACGACGTTCGGCGAGGTCCTGTACAGCCCGCGCACGATGATCGCGCACCCCCACGCCGTCGTCTCGGCGCTGAGCGAGGAGCACGGCTGGGTCGACACGCCGGGCGGGGCGATCTGGGACGTCGGCGACCCCGTGTTCGTCGTCCCCAACCACGCGTGCGTGGCCGTCGCCACCCGCCGCCAGCTCTACCTCGTCGACGGCGACGAGGTCGTGGAGACGCTCGGCGTCGTGGCCCGCTGAGCGCGTTCTGGAGTGAGACGGCCGTGACCAGCGGGCGGTGTCGGATCTGAAACGGAGGGCGCTCCGGGGGACGCTCGGGTTCCAGGTTGGTTGAGAGAACGGGCCGGCCGCGCCGCCGGCACGGGTCTGCCACTGGCGGTCCCCCTCGACCGACCCCGCCTCTATGAACGCGCTCAGGCCCGTCCTCCTCTGCCTCGCCGCCGTCGTCGCGTTCGCGGTGGCCGGGCTCCTCGGCCATCTCGCGGGCGAGCCGACGGCGCCGCGCGCGCCGCTGGCCGAGGTCGCGCAGCCGTAGCGCGCGGCGTATCGTTCGGTCCCGCCGCCCGCTGCGCATGCCCTCGCTCGACGCCTTGCTCCGCCGTCCGCTCGGTCGCGGACCGTACCTCGCGACGGGTCTCGGCCTGTTCGCCGTCAAGTACCTCGCCGACCGCGTCGTGAGCGAGGGCGTGTTTGGGCGGCCGTGGGACCTGTGGAGCTACCTCGACGTGACCGGCGCCGGGCGGATCCTGTCACTCACGCCCGAGACCGAGACGTACGCGCTATCGCTCGTCGCGATGGCGCTCCCGTTCATCGCCGTCGGGACGTGGCTCACGGTCCGCCGGCTGCGGACGGTCGGCCTGCCGCCGTGGCTCGTCGTCCTGTTCTTCGTCCCGGTCGTCAACCTCGTGTTGTTCGCGGCCCTCTCCATCGTGCCCGACGACGCGGTGGCCGACGCGGACGGGGACACCGCGCCGACGTGGATCGAGCGGGTCGTCCCCGAGAGCAAGGCGGGCAGCGCGGCGCTCGCGATTGTCGTCACCGCCGTCGGCGCGCTCGCGGTGGTCTGGGTCTCGGCCGGCGCGCTCGCGTCGTACGGGTGGGGCCTGTTCGTCGGCGTCCCGTTCGCGCTGGGGATGGCGTCGGCGATGCTGTACCAGGTCCACGGGCCGCGCGCGATGAGCGAGGCCGTCGGCGTGGCGTTCCTCGCGGTGACGCTGCTGGCGGGGGGGATCGCCGTCGTTGCGCTGGAGGGCGTCATCTGCTTGGTCATGGCGGCGCCGATCGCCTACGTGCTGGCGGGCCTCGGCGCCGTGTTCGGCCACCTGTTCGCGAGCGGCGGGCTGGCCGTGCGGCCGGCGCTGTGGGCCGTCGGCGTGGTGCCGGCCTTGGTCGGCGTCGAGGCCGCGTCCCCGCCCGCCGCCCCGCTGACGCCGGTGACAACGGCCGTCGAGATCGCGGCCCCGGCCGACGTCGTGTGGCGCCACGTCGTCGAGTTCTCCGAGCTGCCCGCGCCGGACGACTGGGTGTTCGCCACCGGCATCGCGTACCCAGTCCGGGCAACGATCGACGGGGCCGGCGTCGGGGCCGTCCGCCGGTGTGAGTTCACGACGGGCGCCTTCGTCGAGCCGGTCACGGTCTGGGAGCCCGGCCGTCTCCTGGCGTTCGACGTGTTGGAGCAGCCGTCGCCGATGCGCGAGCGGGGCCTGTTCGGCGACGTCCACGCAAACCATCTCAACGGGTACTTCGTCTCCGAGCGCGGCCAGTTCCGGCTGACGGCGCTGCCGGACGGCGGGACGCGGCTCGAAGGCACCACGTGGTACCGCCACCGGATCTGGCCCTCAGCCTACTGGCGCCTGTGGTCGGACGCCGTGCTCCACCGGATCCACGGCCGCGTGCTCGACCACGTCCGCACGCTGGCGGAGGGCTGACGGGTTCAGGGTTCGGAGGTTCATTCGGCCTCGAGGAGGACGGCCCCGTTCGTCGACGGTCCCGAGTCTGTCGCACGCTCCTCCCGCAGCGTCACCCCGAGCTTGTCGGAGGACCTCGACACGCGATGGCCGACCTCGAACGACCGCCTCCACTGGTGGCCCGTGCGGACCTTGAGCCCCGAACCCCGCTCCGTACCTTCTGACGAGCACTCACCCTCCGAACGCGACGTGGCTGGACACAACAAGTGGTCGAAGATCAAGCGGAAGAAGGGGGCCGCCGACGCCAAGCGGTCCAAGCTGTGGGCCCGCATCACCCGCGACATGATGATCGCGGCCCGCGAGGGCGGCGGCTCGCCCGACATGAACGCCCGGCTGGCGCTCGCCGTCGACCAGGCGAAGGCCGCCAACATGCCCAAGGACACCATCGAGCGGGCCATCAAGCGCGGGACCGGCGAGATCGAGGGGGCCGACTACGAGGAGGGGACCTACGAGGGCTACGCCGCCCACGGCATCGCCGTCTTCGTCGAGACGCTCACCGACAACACGAACCGGACCGTCGCCGACCTCCGGAGCCTGTTCTCGAAGGCCGGCGGCAACCTCGGTACGTCGGGGTCCGTCGCCTTCCTGTTCGACCAGAAGGCCGTCTTCGAGGTGCCGGCCGCGCCCGAGGGCGGCGACCCCGTCACCGAGGACGACCTGTTCCTCCTGGTCGCCGAGGCGGGCGCCGAGGACCTGCGCCGCGACGACGGCGCCGACGGGCCCGTGTTCGTGGTCGAGGCGCCCGTCGAGGCGTTCGGCGACGTCCAGGCCGCGCTCGCCGCCGCCGGCATCGAGACCGACGAGGCCGGCTTGCAGCGGGTCCCCGCCACCACGACGGCCCTCGACCCGTCGGCCGCCGCCTCGGTCCTGCGCCTGCTCGACCAGCTCGACGAGCACCAGGACGTCCAGGCGGTGTACTCGACGCTGGAGGTCACCGACGACGCGCTCGCCGAGTACGAGGGATAGCGCCGGGGGACGAGAGGCCCGGCATGAGGGACGCGCGGAGGCGCTCCCCGTCACCCCCCCACATCCCTCCGTCCCGTATCCCTCCCCCTCCATGATCGTCCTCGGCATCGACCCCGGCACGCGGACCGCCGGCTTCGGCGTGGTCGAGCTCGACGGGCGCACCGAGCGGGCCCTCGACTTCGGCACGATCGAGCTGCCGGACGGGCAAGACCACACGTTGCGCCTGCGCACGATCTACGACCGGATCCTCGAGCTGGCCGACCGCCACCTGCCGGACGAGGTGGCCGTCGAGGTCCCGTTTTTGGGCCAGAACGTCCAGTCGCTCCGCAAGCTCGTCCGCGTCGAGGCGACGGTGATGCTGGCGGCGATGCACCGCGAGATCCCGGTCGCCCAGTACGCGCCGGCCGAGGTCAAGAAGGCCGTGACCGGCAAGGGCCGCGCGGCGAAGGAGCAGGTCGCGTTCATGGTCCGCGCGATCCTGAAGCTGGAGGACTCGGGCGCGCTCGACGCCTCCGACGCGCTCGCGGTCGCGCTCTGCCACGCCCGCCGCGCGCAGTCGGGCCCGGCGACCGGGGCGCCGAAGGACTGGGCCGCGTTCATCAAGGCCAACCCGGGGCGCGTCCGGTAGCCCGCCTACCGGTCCCCCGACCCCCGCTCCTCGTCCCGCACGCGGACCACGTCGGCCACCTCGGCGCGGTCGAGCGTCTCGTTGCTGAGGGCGACCGCCAGCTCGGCGACTTGGTCGGCCTTCTGGGGCGCCTGGCTCCACTCCGGGTGGGCCCCCTCGATGAGCGAGACCAGGATGCGGACGTAGGGGAACCGCTCGGCCGGCGACGCGAGCGCGCCGGTCGCCTCGGCGAAGAGCTGGGCGTTCCGGCCGACCTGGCGGTCGAGGATGCGGCGGTCGTAGACCATGAGACGGGAGCGGGAGAGGGGACCCCTGACGAGGGCGACCCCTATACTACCGTGCGCCGCCGGCAGTTCGGTGGAGCGCCCCGACCGGACCCGTGCCCACCGACTCCGCCACCGTCTACCCCAACCCGCGCCCGCCGTACCGGCTGGAGCTGCTGCCCGTCGTGCCCCCGTTCTACCGGCGGGCCCGGGCGTCGGAGGTCCACCCCGGCGAGTTGGTCTACTACGGCCCGGCCCCGGCGTTCTACGGCATCGGCGAGGTGGTGGCCCAGACCGAGAAGCACGTGCTCGTCGACTTCCGGGGGACCGGCCAGCTCGGCGTCCACCAGGAGACGCTGGAGCCCCAGTACGTCCTGCCGATCCCCGACGACCGGGTCGGGCTGATCTAGCGCGCGCAACATCGCCGCGGCGGAGCGTAGGGAGAGGGACGATTTCCCCCCGCGCCCATGCTCGTCCGCCCGTTCGTCCTCGCCATCCTGCTGGCGGTCCCGCTCACCGCTCGCGCCCAGACGGCCGGCCCGTCGCACGGCGAGCGCGCCGACCGGGTCGAGCGAGTGCTCGGGCCAGGCCTCGTTATTGAGGGGGAAGAGGAGGAGCCCGTCGGCGTCGTCGAGCGGATGGAGGCGCTCGGGGTGCCCGGCGTGAGCGTCGCGTTCTTCGAGGGCGGGGAGGTGGTCTGGACCCGCGCGTACGGGCTGGCCGACGTCGGGGCCGGCACGCCGGTCACGCCCGAGACGCGCTTCCAGGCGGCGTCGATCAGCAAGCCCGTTGCCGCGACGGCGGTGCTCGACCTGGTCGAGGAGGGCCGGCTCGACCTCGACGCCGACGTCAACCAGAGCCTCACCTCGTGGCGGGTGCCGGCCGGCGACTGGACGGCCGCGACGCCCGTGACCTTGCGCGGCCTCCTCACCCACACGGCCGGCCTGACCGTCCACGGCTTCCCCGGCTACGGGCCCGACGAGACCGTCCCGACGACGGCCGGCGTCCTCGACGGCGCGGGCAACACGGACTCGGCCCGCGTGGACCAGGCGCCGCGGACGGCGTTCCGCTACTCCGGCGGCGGCTACACCGTCGCCCAGCAGTGGGTCGAGGACGTCACCGGCCGGCCCTTCGCCGACGTCCTGGCGGACCGCGTGCTCGGCCCGCTCGGGATGACTCACAGCACCTACGCCCAGCCGCTCCCCCAAGCGCTGCGCGCCGTGGCCGCCACCGGCTACCGCGACGACGGCGCGCCGGTCGACGGCCGGTTCCACACCTACCCCGAGCAAGCCGCGGCCGGCCTGTGGACCACGCCGAGCGACCTGGCCCGGTGGGCCATCGCCGTCCAGCGCGCGCTCGACGGCCAGCCGCACCCGGTCCTCGACGCCGAGACGGTCCGCCAGATGGTCACGCCCGACGCCGTCGGCGGGTACGGGCTGGGGCCGGCGCTCCCGTTCGACGCGGCCTTCTTCGGCCACGGCGGCGCGAACGAGGGCTTCCGCTGCGTCCTCACCGCCCAGCTCGGCGGCGATCAGGGCGTCGTGGTGATGACGAACTCCGACGCCGGCGGTGCGCTCACGGACGAGGTCGTGCGCGCCGTCGCCCGGGAGTACGGGTGGGACCACCACGACCCGGTCCGCAAGACCGTGGCGGACGTCCCGGTCGCCGTCCTCGAACGGTTCGCCGGGCCGTACCAGGGCGTCGGTCGCCCCGAACTCGTCGTCCGTGTTCGCGTCGAGGGGGGCGAGCTCGTGGCCACGCGCGAGTGGGACGGGGGCGAGATCCGTTTGGCGCCCGAGTCCGCGACGGCCTTCTTCGACCGCGCCGACGGGACGGAGGTCGTGTTCGAGGACGCGACCGGGTCGGCGTTCGCCGTGCAGGGCCTGCGGTTCGAGCGGGTCGCGGAGTAGCTCGCGAAGCTCCAGGCCGCGCTGGCGCGTGCGGCGCCCGGAGGACCGCGGTAACCTTTGCCGACCCGCTCGCTCCGTCTTCCCCCCGCTCCCGCATGGCCTCCGCCCTCCGCCTCGACCACGTGACCAAGCGCTACGGCGACACGGTCGCCGTGAACGACGTCTCCCTGGTGGCCGAGCCCGGCCGGCTGTTCGGGCTGCTCGGGCCCAACGGGGCCGGCAAGACGTCGACCATCCGGATGGTCACGTTCATCACGACGCCCGACGCCGGCACGATCACCTTGGGCGACGAGCCCGTCGGGCCGGCCACGCAGGCGCGGATGGGCTACCTCCCCGAGGAGCGCGGGCTCTACCGCAAGCTCAAAGTCGGCGAGCAGTTGGTGTACCTCGCCCGGCTCAAGGGGATGGCCGAGCCCGACGCCAAGGCCGCCGTCCGCCGCTGGCTCGACCGCTTCGACGGGCTCGAGTGGGCCGGCAAGAGGACCGAGGAGCTGTCGAAGGGGATGCAGCAGAAGGTCCAGTTTATCTCGACCGTCGTCCACGACCCGACCCTCGTCATCCTCGACGAGCCGTTCTCCGGGCTCGACCCGATCAACGCCGACCTGTTGGTCGAGGTCATCGGCGAATTGCGCGAGGCCGGGCGGACGGTCCTGTTCGCGAGCCACCGCATGGAGTCCGTCGAGGCCCTGTGCGACGACCTGTGCCTGATGGCCGGCGGGCGCGTCGTGCTGAGCGGTGGGCTGCGCGAGGTCAAGCGCCGGTTCGGCCGCGACACCGTCTCGGTCGCCTTCGACGGCGACGGCCGCTGGATCGACGGCCTCGTCGCCGCCGACGCCGTCCGCGTGCTGACCCGGACCGACGGGCTGGTCTCGGTCCGCCTGGCCGGCGCCGCCGCGCGCGACGTGCTCCAGGCCGCGCTGGCCGGCGGCGTCGAGGTCGACCGCTTCGAGGTCCACGAGCCGCCCCTCGCCGACATCTTCCGCCAGGCGGTCGGTGGTTCAGGGTTCGGGGTTCAGGGTTCGCAAGGCCCACCGGCGGAGGCGGCCTCCGTCCCCCACGAAGCCTGACCACGTCGGAGCCTGCACCGAACTCGCCCGGAGCCGAACCCTGAACCTTAAACGTCGACCCCCGAACTCCGTGAACAAGACCCTCCTCATCGCCACCAGCGAGTACATGCGGCGCGTCCGCTCGAAGTGGTTCGCCGTGGCCACGTTGGCCGTCCCGGTGCTGGCGCTGGCCGTGTTCACGCTGCCCATGCTCGCGTTCAGCGACGACGGCGAGGCCGACCGCGTGGCCGTCGTCGACGAGGCCGGGCTGGCCGGGGCCGTGGCCGACGCGCTCGGCGACCGGGCCACGCTCGAAGTGGCTGACGTCCCGCTCGACACGCTGCGCGTGCGCGTGCTCGACGGCGACCTCGACGGCGTGTTGGTGCTCCCGGCCGGGCTCGTCGACGGCGACGGCGTGCGGGCGCGCTACCTCGCCCGGGGCGGGCTCGACGCGGGCGACGGCATGGGCGGGGCCGTCCGCGAGGCGGTCCGCCGGGCCCGGGCCGAAGCGGCCGGCGCGAGCCCCGCCGCCGTCGCCGCCTACGAGTCCGACGTCGCGCTCGACCGCGTCACCGTCAGCGCCGACGGCGACGCGACGGACGCGGCGTTCGGGCGCTACCTGCTGGCCAACCTGCTCAGCCTGCTCATGTACCTCGCCATCCTGGTGTTCGGCATGATGGTGATGCGGGGCGTGATCGAGGAGAAGGCCAACCGGATCGTCGAGGTGGTCGCCTCCAGCGTCCGCCCGTTCGAGCTGATGATGGGGAAGGTGTTGGGGATCGGGGCCGTCGGGCTGTCGCAGCTGCTGGCGTGGGGCGTGCTGACGTTCGCGATCAGCGTGGCCGCCGGCCCGCTCCTGCTCGCCCTGGCGCCCGACGCCGGCAGCGCGCCGGCCGACGCGCCGTTCGGCCCCGACATGATCTCGGGGATGCTCTCGCCCGGCCTGCTGGTCGCCTTCGTCCTGTTCTTCCTGGGCGGCTACCTGCTGTACTCGAGCCTGTTCGCCGCCGTCGGCAGCGCGGTCGACCAAGAGTCGGACGCGCAGAGCTTGCAGACGGTCGTGGTGCTCCCCATCATGATCCCCATCCTGTTCCTGACGTTCGTCGCCAACGACCCCGACGGCGGCTTGAGCCTGTTCCTGTCGCTCTTCCCGCTGACGTCGCCGATCCTGATGGTCGTCCGGATGGCCGTCGCCGACGTGCCCGTGTGGCAGGTCGCGCTGTCGCTGGCGCTCCTGGCCGCCGCGTTCGTCGGGATGATCGCGCTGGCGGCCCGGGTCTACCGCGTCGGCATCCTGATGTACGGGAAGAAGCCGTCGCTGGCCGACCTCTGGCGCTGGGTGCGGACGGCCTGAGGCTCGCTGCGATCGCGGGGATGGGGGACGTGAATCGGGTCTCGCTCCGAGTCGCGTCCTTGCCGTAGGGACACGACGTGTCGTGTCCGCTCGCCGACCGCAGATCCGCTCCGCCGGCCGGCCGCAGGTCCGCTCGGCGACGGCCGGGCGGTCGCGGTTCGGCGGCAGATGTGGAGGAGTCGTGTCGGCCGCCCGTCGGTCGTGCGGCATCCGGCGCGGGGCAGACGAACCGGGCGCCGGGCCCCGTACCGTCCGCCCTACCGGATGTCCCCCCTACTCCACAACTGCCATGACTCGACTCTCCGACCTCCTCCCCCGCGCCGGCCTGGCCATCGCGCTCGGCCTCGCCGTGGCCGTCGCCGCCAGTGCCCAGCCGGCCGACCGCGGCCTCGACGCCCGCCTCGACCGGCTCGCCCAGGGCCTCGACCTGTCGGCCGACCAAACCTCCGCCCTCGACGCCCTCGCGGCCCAGTACGCCGATGCCGACCGCGCCGACCTGTGGGCTGCCGCCGCCCAGGCGTCCGCCATCCTGACCGCCGCCCAGGTCGACCAGCTCCAGCGGTCCGTCGCCGACCGTCGCGGTGAGCGGGGCCAGACGCGCCGTGCGCGCGGCGCCGACGGTGAACGAGGCCACCGGGGAGGCCGCGGCGATCGTGGCGGACGCGCGGACCACATGGACCTCGACGACGCCCAGCGCCGAGCGCTCCGCGAGATCCGCGCCGACGTCCGCGCCCAGGCCGAGGCGCTGGCCGAGCAGCTCCGGGCCGGCACCCTCAGCGACGACGCGTTCCTCGACCAGACGCGGGCGCTCCGCGAGGAGGGCGTGCGCCGGAGCACGGCCGTTCTGCCGGCCGACGCCGTCGCGCGTCGCGCCGAGCGCGAGGCTCAACGCCAAGCTGCCGAGGACGCTCGCGGAAAGGCCCTCGGCCTGACCGCCGCCCAGAAGCAGCAGTTCGACGCCCGCCGTGTCGAGCGCGCCCGCCAGGCCCCCGCCCGGCCCGACCTCCGGCCGTTCCTCGACGCCGACGGCCAGCTCGACCGTGACGCGCTCCGCGAGGCCCAGCGCGCTCAGCGCGAGGCGAGCCGTGAGGCCCGGGGCGAGCGCGACGAGATCCTCACCGAGGACCAGCAGGACGTCGCTTTCCTGTACGCGGCGCTCGCCGGCGGCCGGCACGGCCAAGGCCACCACGGCAGACGGCGCGGGCTCTAGCCCCAACCGGCTCCCACCACGACGGGCCGCTCCGGAGACGGGGCGGCCCGCTCGCGTTGGAGCGCTCGCCGCGTCTTCAGGAATCCGTCCTCGGGCCGGACGCGTACTTTCGGGCGTTGCCCCAACGCCTTCCTTTTCGGCCCTCCCGGCCGCCCAGCATGTTCGGATTCAACAGCGGTTACGTCGAGGACCTCTACGCCCAGTACCGGCAGAACCCGGACTCGGTCAGCCCCAGCTGGCGCGAGTTCTTCGCCGACTTCGACCCGGGCCCGACCCACGCCAGCTCGATCGGCGCCGACGCCTCGGACTCGGACGGGAAGGTGCGGATGATCGCCGCCGACCCGGCCGAGGGCGACCGCCGCGACGCCCGCGAGACGGCCGACCCGCGTCCGCAGGCGGCGAGCGGGGACGGGGCTCCCGCGTCCAAGCCGGCCCCCTCCCCGCCCGCCGCGCGAGCGGAGCCGTCGAACGGCACGCCGGCCGCGTTGCCGGCTCGTCTCGCGGCGCCCGAGATCTCGCTGCCCGAGGGCGCCCAGGCGTCGGCGATCAAGGGCATCGGCGCTCGCGTCGTCGAGAACATGGAGGCCAGCCTGACCATCCCGACGGCCACGTCGGTGCGCGAGATCGCGGTCAAGCTGCTGTCCGAGAACCGCCGCCTCGTCAACCGGCACCAGAAAAAGACGGGCGGCAACAAGGTCTCGTTCACGCACTTGATCGCGTTCGCCATCATCCGCGCGATGGAGGCGGTCCCGGCGATGAAGGCGGCGTTCCGCGAGAACGAGGGGGCGCCCGAGCGGATCGACCCGGCCACGACGGCCTTCGGCCTGGCCATCGACATCGAGAAGCGGGGCAAGCGCCAGCTGCTGGTGCCCAACGTCAAGGACGCCGGCGCGCTCCGGTTCGGCGAGTTCCTGGGCGCCTACAACGACATCGTCAAGCGGGCCCGCGACGGGGCCCTCACGCTCGACGACTTTGCCGGGACGACGGCGACGCTGACCAACCCCGGCGGCATCGGGACCCAGATGAGCGTGCCGCGGCTGATGCCGGGCCAGAGCGTGATCGTGGCCGTCGGCGGGATTGGGTACCCGCCCGAGTACGCGGGCATGGACGCCGGCGAGCTGTCGCGGCTGGGCCTCAGCCCGGTCATGACGATGACGTCGACCTACGACCACCGCGTGGTCCAGGGCGCCGAGTCCGGCGAGTTCCTCAACCGGATCGCGACGCTGCTCGGCGGCGGCGACGGGTTCTACGAGGACGTGTTCGAGAGCCTGGGCCTGCACACGCCGCCCTTCCGCGTCCGGGCCGACTCGACGCCGTCGCTGGGCGTCGGCCGGCGGGCGCCCAAGATCGAGAAGCAGGCCCGCGTCTACGAGCTGATCCGGGCCTACCGCGTCCGCGGTCACCTGTTGGCCGACACGAACCCGCTGGGCTACGAGCCCCGCAACCACACCGAGCTCGACCCGGCCAGCTACGGGCTGACCGTCTGGGACCTCGACCGCGAGTTCCTGACCGGCGGGATGGCCGGCATCGGCAGCGGGCTCGCGGGCCACCAGACGATGCCGCTGCGCGACATCCTGGACACGCTGTGGGACACGTACACCGGCCACGTCGGGAGCGAGTTCATGCACCTGTCGTCGCCCCAGGAAAAGCGGTGGCTCATCGAGCGGATCGAGCCCCAGCAGTTTAGGGAGCCCATCGACACGGCCCGCAAAAAGCGGATCTTCGAGAAGCTCAACGAGGCCGAGGCCTTGGAGCAGTTTATCCACACCAAGTACATCGGCCACAAGCGGTTCTCGCTGGAGGGCGCCGAGACGATGATCCCGCTGCTCGACGCCGTCCTGAGCGACGCGGCCGACCAGGAGGCCGAGGAGGTCGTGATCGGGATGGCCCACCGCGGGCGGCTCAACGTGCTCACGAACATCCTGGGCAAGCCCTACGACCGCGTGTTCAGCGAGTTCGAGGGGACCGTCAACCCCGAAGCCGTCCACGGCTCGGGCGACGTGAAATACCACCTCGGCCAGCACGGGACGCACACGTCGCCGAACGGGTCGACGACCGAGCTCACGCTGGCGTCCAACCCGTCGCACCTGGAGGCCGTCAACCCGGTCGTCGAGGGGATGGTGCGGGCCAAGCAGCAGCGGATTGTCGAGGACAACCTGGACGCGAGCGAGAAGCTTTTGCGCGACCGCGTGCTGCCGGTGCTGATCCACGGCGACGCGGCGTTCGCGGGCCAGGGCGTCGTGGCCGAGACGCTCAACCTGTCGCAGCTGGAGGGGTACCGGACGGGCGGGACGATCCACCTCGTCGTCAACAACCAGATCGGGTTCACGACGCTGCCGATGCACAGCCGCTCGTCCGCCTACGCGACCGACATCGCGCGGATGATCCAGGCGCCCATCTTCCACGTCAACGGCGACGACCCCGAAGCGGCCGTCCGCGTGGCGCGGCTGGCGCTGGACTACCGGAACGTGTTCAACAAGGACGTCGTGATCGACCTGGTGTGCTACCGGAAGTACGGCCACAACGAGGGCGACGAGCCGTCCTACACGCAGCCGCTGATGTACGAGGAGATCGGGTCGCACCGGTCGGTCCGCAAGCTCTACCTCGAGCTCCTGCTCCGCCGTGGCGAGCTGACGCCGGACGACGCCGAGGGCATCCTGGACGACTTCAAGTCGATCCTGGACCGGGCCTTCGACGAGACCAAGGAGCTCGCCGAGCAGCGGAAGGACTTGCAGCCGGTCTCGGAGCCGGTCTCGGTCGAGCCCGACGGCGACATCGACACGTCGGCTCCTCGGGAGGCGCTGTCCCAGGCGATGGAGGCTGTCGTCGGACTGCCGGACGACTTCGCGGTCCACAAGAAGCTGGCGCGGCTGGTGGTCGACAAGCGCCGCGAGCAGTTCGAAGAGGGCACGATCGACTGGGCGTTCGCCGAGGCGCTGGCGTTCGGGACGCTGCTGCTCGACGGCACGCCGGTGCGGCTGAGTGGCCAGGACTCGGGCCGCGGCACGTTCAGCCAGCGCCACGCCATCCTGTACGACCAGACGGACGGCCACCGCTACCTCCCGCTCAACCACGTCGCGCCGGAGGGGCCGGGCGAGGGCCAGGCCCGGTTCCAGGTCTACGACTCGCTGCTGAGCGAGTACGCCGCGCTCGGGTTCGAGTACGGCTACACCGTGGCCGACCCCGACGCGCTGGTGCTGTGGGAGGCCCAGTTCGGCGACTTCGTCAACGGCGCCCAGATCATGATCGACCAGTTCGTCACGGCGGCCGAGGCCAAGTGGGGCCAGACGTCGTCGCTGGTGATGCTGCTGCCGCACGGCTACGAGGGCCAGGGGCCGGAGCACTCGTCGGGCCGGCTCGAGCGGTTTTTGCAGGCGTGCGCCGAGGACAACCTCATCGTCGGCAACTTCTCGACGCCGGCCAACTACTTCCACGCGCTCCGCCGCCAGGTCAAGCGCGGCGCCAAAAAGCCGCTCATCCTGATGACGCCGAAGTCGCTCCTGCGCCACCCGCAGGCCGTGACCTCCGTCGACGAGCTGGCCGACGGTGCCTTCCGGCCGCTTATCGAGGGCGACCGGCCCGGCGCCGACCGACTCGTGATCTGCTCGGGCAAGGTGGTCTACGACGTGCTCAAGGCGCGCGAGGCGCTCGACCGCCCGGAGTCGGTGTCGGTCGCCCGGCTGGAGCAGTTCTACCCGTTCCCCGAGGACGCCGTCCGCCAGGAGCTGGCGCGGTTCCAGGGCAAGCCGGTCGTCTGGCTCCAGGAGGAGCCGGCCAACATGGGCGCGTGGACGTTCGTCCGCCCCCTGCTGGACGACGTGCTGGAGGGCATCACGGGCGGCTGCGAGCAGCGGGTGGTCTACGCCGGCCGCCGCGCCGCCGCGAGCCCGGCGACGGGGTCGGCGAAGGTCCACGCCGCCGAGCAGGCCCGGATCCTCGCCGAAGCCCTCGGGGTCGATGCCTGAGCCCGGCCGCGTCGACCGCTCGGTCTTGACCGTCGTCGACTCCTTCGAGGAGGCCGACGCGGCGGACCGGGCGTATTGGTGGGCGCAGACGCCGGAGAAACGGCTCCAGACGATTCAGTATCTCCGAGAGCTCAACTATGGAGACTCAGCTACCCAACGACTTCAGCGAGTTCTTGAGTTCGCTGAACGACGCAAGGGCTGACTATCTGCTCGTGGGGGAGTACGCCGTCGGTTTTCATGGGTATGCCCGCGTGACCGGTGACATGGATCTTTGGGTCCGCCAGACTTCTGAGAATGCGAACCGGGTGGTCGCAGCCATTACGGCGTTCGGATTCAAGGATGAGGGGTTGAGTTCATCGCGCTTCCTCGGCGACGGCAAGATCACCAGGATGGGTCTCCCGCCCTATCGGATCGAGGTGATGACGTCCATCGACGGCGTCTCGTTTGACGAGTGCTGGAGGACCCGCGTGATCACAGACTGGGACGGCATCTCGGTGCCGGTGATTGATCTCGCTCGGCTCCGCGTCGACAAGCGTCCGAGCGGCCGTCCGAAGGATCTCGCCGACCTCGACGAGCTCCCGGACGCACCCGATGAGTGAGGCTTTCTCCTCCGCTCCGGTCCCGCTCGAGCCGTGGACGCGCGCCGTCGTCAAAGTGGGGAGCGCGCTCGTGGCGCCGGACGGGCCGCCGAGTGACACGCATTTGGCCGCCATCGCCCGGTTCGTAAGCGCGAGCCGAGCGGCCGGCCGCGAGGTCATCGTCGTGTCGTCGGGCGCGGTCGCGGCGGGGCTCGCGACGACCGGCGGGCGACGGCCTCGGACCATCCCCGAAAAGCAGGCGCTGGCGGCCATCGGCCAGCCCCGGCTGATGGCGCTGTGGGGCGACCTCCTCGACGCGGCCGTCGCCCAGGTCCTGCTGACGCACGACGACCTCATCCACCGCGACCGGTTCCTCAACGCCCGCAACACGTTCGGCGAGCTGCTGGCGCGCGGCGCCGTGCCCATCGTCAACGAGAACGACACGGTCGCCGTCGACGAGCTGAGGGTGGGCGACAACGACAACCTCGCCGCCCACGTGGCCGTCCTGACCGGCGCCGACCTGTTGGTGATCTTGTCGGACGTGGCCGGGCTCTACGATGCCGACCCGCGCACCACGCCCGACGCCCGGATGGTGCCCGTCGTCCACCGCGTCGACGCGGCGGTCCGCGCGATGGCGGGCGGCGCCGGCACGGCGTCGGCCACGGGCGGGATGCGGACCAAGGTCCAGGCCGCGGAGAAGGCGACGGCCCGAGGCATCGACACGGTCGTGCTGGACGGGACCGACGCCGACCGGCTCGCCGCTCTCGCGGATGGCGCTCTACACGGCACGCTGTTCCGCGCGCTCGACCCGCCGCTGCCGGCCCGCAAGCACTGGCTGCTGCACGCGACGCCCGTCGCCGGCCGGGTCGTCGTGGACGACGGCGCCGCCCGGGCGCTCCGCCAGCGGGGCGCGTCGCTGCTGGCGTCGGGCGTCGTGTCGGCCTCGGGCGACTTCTCGCGCGCCGACGCGGTCGAGGTGGTCGACGCCGCCGGAGCCGTTTTGGGCCGCGGGATCGTCCGGGTCGCGGCGCACGAGCTGGACCGCGTCCGTGGCCGCCGGAGCGCCGACGTTGAGGCCGCGCTCGGGTACCCCGGCCCGTCCGTCGTCGTCCACCGTGACGACCTTGCGCTCCTCGACCCCCGCTCCGATGCCTGACCCCGACTCGCTCGCCGACCTCGTCGCCGCCTGCAAAGCCGCCTCCCGCCAGGTCGCCTCTCTCTCGACCGAGGCCAAGGACCGCGCGCTTCGCCGGATGGCCGACGCGCTCGTCGCGCACGGGCCCGCCATCTTGGACGCCAACGCCCGCGACCTCGCCGCGGCGCGCGAGCGCGGCCTGTCGGACGCGATGACGGACCGGCTCGTCCTCACGTCCGAGCGGGTCCAAACCATGGCCGACGCGCTGAGGGAGGTGGCCGGCTTCGACGACCCCGTCGGCCAGGTGTCGGACGTGCGGCGGCGGCCGAGCGGGATCGAGGTCGGCCGGATGCGGGTGCCGCTCGGCGTGATCGCGATGATCTACGAGGCCCGGCCCAACGTGACGTCGGACGCGGCTGGGCTCTGCTTCAAAGCCGGCAACGCCGTCGTCCTCCGCGGTGGCTCCGAGGCGATCCACTCGAACCGGGCCGTCGCCGCCGCGCTCCACGACGCGCTCGGCTCTGAGGGCTTGGACCCCGCCGCCGTCACGCTCGTCCCGACGACGGACCGCGACGCGATCAAGGACCTGGTCCGGATGAGCGACCACCTCGACCTGGTGATCCCACGGGGCGGGGAGGGGCTGATCCGGTTCGTCGACGAGCACAGCCGCGTCCCCGTCATCAAGCATTACAAGGGCGTCTGCCACCTGTTCGTCGACGCGACGGCCGACCTCGACGTCGCGCTCGACCTGCTGCTCGACGGGAAGCTGTCGCGGCCCGGCGTCTGCAACGCGCTCGAGACGCTGCTCGTCCACGAGTCGGTCGCCGAGTCGTTTCTGCCCCGAGCCTGGGCCGAGCTGACCGCGAATGGCGGCGAGCTCCGAGGCGACGACCGGACCCGCCAGGTCCTGGGCGACGCCGTCGCGCTCGCCACCGAGGACGACTACCACGCCGAGTACCTCGCGCCGATCCTGGCCGCTCGGGTGGTGGACGGGCTCGACGCCGCGCTCGACCACGTCGCCCGGTACGGGTCGCAGCACACCGAGGTCATCGCGACCGAGAGCGTCCGGTCGTCCCGCCGCTGGGTCCGCGAGGTCGACGCGTCGGTCGTGCTCGTCAACGCGTCGTCGCGGTTCTCGGACGGCGGCGAGCTGGGCCTAGGCGCCGAGATCGGCATCTCGACGACCAAGCTCCACGCCTTCGGCCCGATGGGCCTGGAGGCGCTGACGACGCAGAAGTTCGTGGTGTGGGGCGACGGCGAGACGCGCCACGCGGTGCCGCCGCGCGCGGGCGCCTGACACCGGGTCGGCGGGACCTCCGTAGGGACGCGACGAATCGTGTCCCTACACCTCGCCCGAATTCCGGTAGGCGGACCTGGCGTGACCGCGCCTCCCGAACGCAGGACGCCCGCCCCGGACCTCGTCCAGAGCGGGCGCAGACAGTCGGCGACGGGCGACGAGCCCCCCGTGCCGGGTCGGCTAGTAGCGGCGCCGGTTGGCGCGGCGGGCCTTCTTGGCCGCCTCCTTCCGCTCCTCGCGCTTCACGGCCGAGGGCTTCGTGTAGGCCATGTTCTCGCGGTACGTCCGCAAGACGCGGGCGCGGTTGACGGTCCGCTTGAAGCGGCGGAGGGCGCGGTCGATGGACTCCTTGTCGCGTACTTTGATGCCGATGGCCAAGGCGATACCTGTCTGTGGATGGGGAGGGCGGGGGCGTGCCGAGTGCAGCCGACAAAGCTAGGGGCCCGGCCCCGTCCTACCAAGCCCGCGCGGGTGAGGATCGGTGAAAACCGAGAGGAGGCGGGGCTCGCGGGCAGGGGGAGTTGGGGACTGGCAGAGGGGCGGGGGTGGGTGGTTCGTGGACAACGTGGGGGCCCGGCGGTGGCGCGGACGGCGCGGCGGGGTCACCTTGCCTTCCGCCTTCCGCCTTCCGCCTTCCGCCTTCCGCATGCGCCTCGTCCTCGCCACCCGCAACCCTGGCAAGGTCGCCGAGCTTCAGGCTCGCCTGGCCGGCCTCGGCGTCGACCTCGTGTCCGCCGCCGACCTGGACGCGCCGGCGGTCGAGGAGGACGCCGACACGCTGAGCGGTAACGCCGAGAAGAAGGCCCGCGTGCTCTGGGCCCACGCCGGCCTGCCCGCCTTGGCCGACGACACCGGCCTGGAGGTCGACGCGCTCGACGGCGCGCCGGGCGTCCGCTCGGCCCGGTTCGCCGGCCCCGACGCCGACGACTTCGCCAACCGCCGCCGGCTCTTGGCCGACCTTGCGGGCGCCTCGGCCCGCACCGCCCGGTTCCGCACCGTTTTGGCCTACGTCGACGGCGACGAGGTCCGCACGTTCGACGGGGTGTGCGAGGGGTCCATCACAACCGAGGAGGAGGGCACGGGCGGGTTCGGCTACGACGCCCTCTTCCGCCCTGGCGACGGCGACGGGCGGACGTTCGCCCAGATGACGACGGACGAGAAGAACCGGATCAGCCACCGGGGCCGCGCGCTCGACGCCTTCGCCGCGTGGCTGGCCGCGCGAGCGCCGTCCGCCGAGTGACCGGTGGGCGAGCGAAACCCGCCAGACGGCGCTGCTTGGTCCTCTCTTCACCCTGAGCCGGGCCGTCTTCACCCGGCCTTGGGGGAGCCCCTGAGGGGGGCGGACTAGCTTTCGAGCCCTGACCGCCCCCGGCCTCGTCTCCCCCCCGATGACCGTCTCTGCCAGCCTGATGCTCGGCGCCCTCGTGGGCGCGGTCAACGCGGCGGCGGCGGCGTGGACGGCCCGCCGGGCCACGGCCGGCGACCCCGACCGGGCGCTCCACGTCATGCTGGGCGGGATGGTGGTCCGGATGTTCCTGGTGCTGGCCGTCGTGGCCGGCGTGCTCGCGACGGTCGACGTCCACCGGGGCGCGTTCGTGGCGGGCCTCGGGGTCTTGTTCGTCGGCGGGCTCCTCGCGGAGGTCGCCATCGCCTTTGGCCGCGCGCCCGGCCGTCCCCGTCCCACCGCCGACGCCTAGCTCCGATGCGGATCGCTCGTCTCGCCCTGCTCCTGTCGGTCGCCGTTGCCGCCTCGGCCCCCGCGTCTGCGGCGGGTGACGAGGGCGAGTTCGACGCCGTCCACCACACGGCCGACGGGTACTACCTCGACTTCTCGCCGATGGGCAAGCTCGAGCTGCCGCGCCTGTTCCTGGTCCGCCGCGACGGCGGGATCGGGTTCGACGCGTTCGGGTCGTCGACGGCCGCGGTGGGCTCGGGGCGCTACATGATCGAGACGCACGGCGAGGGCGGCCACGCCGAGGGCGAGGCCCACGCCGCCGACGCCGAGAACGCGGCCGAGGGCCCCGCGCGCCAGGACGACTCGGCCCTGACGGTCGAGGAGCTCGAGGAGGCCAACGCCGAGGAGATCCTGGGCGAGAGCGTCGAGGCCGAGTCTCCCTACGACGCCCACCTCGTGGCCACGGACGGCGAGATCTTGATCGACCTGTCAGTCTCGCGGCACCTCGTCTTCATCTTCCTCGCCATCGGCGTCCTGTTCCTGCTGTTCCTCCCGATGGCAGGCAAGTACAAGCGGGGCGTCGGGCGGACGAGCGCGCCGCGGGGGCTGTTGCAGAACATGCTGGAGACGATGGTGATCTACGTCCGCGACGAGATCGCTCGGCCGAACCTGGGCACCAAGGCCGACAAGTACCTCCCGTACCTGCTGACGACCTTCTTCTTCATCCTCGTCTGCAACCTGCTCGGGCTCGTCCCCTTCGGGGCGACGGCCACGGCGAACGTGACGGTGACGACCGTGCTGGCCTTGTTCACGTTCTTCATCACCCAGTTCGCTGGGACGAAGGACTACTGGATGCACATCCTGTGGCCCCCCGGCATCCCGTGGTTCGTCAAGCCGATCCTGGTGCCGATCGAGATCCTGGGCCTGTTCACCAAGCCGTTCGCCCTGGCCGTCCGGCTGTTCGCCAACATGACGGCGGGGCACCTGGTGATCCTCAACCTCATCGGGCTCATCTTCCTGGTCGGCGGGATGAACGCGGCGGCCGGCTACGGCACCTCGATCCCGGCGCTCGGCCTGACGCTGTTCGTCTACGGCCTGGAGGTGCTGGTGGCCTTTATCCAGGCCTACGTGTTCACGATCCTCTCGGCCCTGTTCATCGGGATGGCGACGGCCGAGCACGAGCACGACCACGACCACGCCGAGGACCACGGGTTCACGGCCCACGACGTGGCCGTCTCGCAGTCGAACGGCTACCACACGGTCCACAAGGAGCACGAGCGGACGGTCGGCACGGAGGCCGCGCTCGCCTAACCCCACCCGCGGCAACCGCCGCACGCGGCTTCGGCCGCACTGGGCGACTCTGCCCTCTCACAGACAATCTCACCCACCCCTCTCGACTCATGGAGTCCATCGCTCTCGGTTACCTCGCCGCCGGCCTCGGTGCCGGCCTCTGCGTCCTCGGCGCCGGCCTCGGCATCGGCCGCCTCGCCGCCGCCGCCCTCGAGGGCTCGGCCCGCCAGCCGGAGGCCGCCGGCGACATCCGGACCACGATGATCATCGCGGCCGCCCTGATCGAGGGCGCCACGTTCTTCGGCTTGATCGTCTGCATCCTGATGGCGATCGGCTAGTGCGACCGGGCCGCTCGGCGGCCCGCTGCATTGTCCGGGAGTACGGCCCCGCCGGGCGACCTGCTGCGGCGGGGCCGTGCATCGCTTCCCCTCTAGACCGTTCCCCCGATGCCCTTCGTCCTCGCCGCTGACCTGCTGTCGGCCAACTTCGGCCTCGCGATCTGGCTCGGCATCGCGTTCCTCCTGCTGCTGATCGTGCTCCGCAAGTTCGCGTGGGGCCCCATCACGGAGGCCCTGGAAGAGCGCGAGACCACGATCGAGAAGTCGATCGCGCGTGCCGAGGAGGCCAACGCCAAGGCCGAGCGGCTGCTCTCGGACAACGAGGCGGCCCGCCGCGACGCCGAGCGCCAGGCCCAGACCATCCTGGCCGACGCCCGCACCGAGGCCGACCGCCAGCGCGAGGCGGCCAAGGCCGACCTCCGCACCGAGCTCGCTAGCGAGCGCGAGCGTGCCACCGCCGAGATCGACCGCCAGAAGCAGCAGGCGCTCTCCGAGCTCCGCGCCGAGGTGGCCGCCCTGGCCGTCGGCGCCGCCGAGAAGATCCTGCGCAAGGAGATCGACGCGACCGAGCAGCGCGGGCTCGTCGACCAGTTCATCGCCGACCTGCCCCAGAACTGAGGTTCGGGGTTCAGGGTTCGGGGTTCGCAAGGACCTCCACCTGAGCGAACCCTAAACCCCGAACCCCGAACCCGCTCATGTCCCCCGTCGCCCGCCGCTACGCCCAGGCCTTGACCGAGGAGGCCCAGTCCACGGGCGCGCTCGACGCGTCCGACGCCGACGTCGCGCTGATCGCGGAGACGCTGGAGGGCTCGCGCGATCTCCGGATGGCGCTGACGAGCCCGATCATCTCGCACGACAAGAAGCTGGCGATCCTGGAGCGCCTGTTCGAGGGCAAGGTGTCGGACCTGACGCTCCGGTTCCTGCGGCTCCTGGTGACCAAGCAGCGCGACGGCCAGATCCCGTCGATCCTCGACGCCTACCGCCAGCTCCGCGACGAGCGGACCGGGACGGTCGAGGCCCTCATCCGGACGGCCGCGCCGCTCTCGCCCGACGAGGCCGAGCGGCTCAAGGCGGTGCTCGAGGCCCGCTCCGGCTCGACGGTCCGGATGGACCTGCGCGTCGACCCGTCGCTCATCGGCGGCTTGGTGGTTCGGCTGGGCGACATCGTCTTCGACCGCTCCGTCAAGCACCAGCTCGAGACCTTGCGCGGCCAGCTCGCCGAGCGCGCCGCCGTCTCGCTCAACTAGTGATCAGTGTTCAGTCGTCAGTCATCAGGACCGACGGCGAAACGCTGCTCCGCCAGCCTCTCCCACGCTCCTCCAAGACGCGGTTTTCAGGACTGACCACTGACGACTGACCACTGACCACTGATATGGCAACAGCGATCCGCCCCGACGAAGTGACCGGCGTGCTCCGCGAGGAGCTCGGCAACTTTAGCTCCGAGACCGACACCTACGAGGTCGGCACCGTGCTCCAGGTGGGCGACGGCATCGCCCGGCTCTACGGGCTGTCGAAGGTCCAGGCCGGCGAGCTGATCGAGTTCCCGTCGTCCGGCGTGACCGGGATGGTCCTCAACCTCGAGGAGGACAACGTCGGCGCGGTGTTGTTCGCCGGGGCCAACGAGGTCAAGGAGGGCGACGAGGCCCGCCGCTCCGGCCGCATCGCGTCCATCAAGGTGGGCGAGGGGATGCTGGGCCGCGTCGTCGACCCGCTGGGCAACCCGCTCGACGGCAAGGGCCCGATCGCGGGCGAGACGTTCGAGATGCCCATCGAGCGCAAGGCGCCGGGCGTCATCTACCGGGAGCCCGTCACGGAGCCGCTGCAGACGGGCATCAAGGCCATCGACGCGATGGTCCCGATCGGGCGCGGCCAGCGCGAGCTGGTCATCGGCGACCGCCAGACGGGCAAGACGGCCGTCCTGATCGATACGATCCTGTCGCAGAAGACGACGCACCAAGCGGGCGAGAAGCCGGTCTACTGCATCTACGTCGCCATCGGCCAGAAGGCGTCGACCGTCGCCACGTTGCAGGCGGCGCTCGAGCGGTACGGGGCGATGGAGTACACGGTCATCGTGAACGCGCCGGCCTCGGCGCCGGCGCCGCTGCAGTTTATCGCCCCGTTCGCGGGCGCCTGCATCGGCGAGCTCTTTAGGGACACGGGCCGCCACGCGCTGTGCATCTACGACGACCTGTCGAAGCAGGCCGTCGCCTACCGCGAGGTGTCGCTGCTGCTCCGCCGCCCGCCGGGCCGCGAGGCCTACCCCGGCGACGTGTTCTACCTCCACTCCCGCCTGCTGGAGCGCGCGGCCAAGATCACGGCCGACGACACGATCGCGCGCGACATGAACGACTTGCCGGAGTCGCTCCAGGGCAGGGTTCAGGGCGGCGGATCCCTCACGGCGCTCCCGGTGATCGAGACGCAGGCCGGCGACGTCTCGGCCTACATCCCGACGAACGTGATCTCGATCACGGACGGCCAGATCTTCTTGGAGTCCAACCTCTTCAACGCGGGCGTCCGGCCGGCCATCAACGTCGGCATCTCGGTGTCGCGCGTGGGCGGCAACGCCCAGATCAAGGCGATGAAGAAGGTCTCGGGCACGCTGCGGCTCGACCTGGCGCAGTACCGCAACCTGGAGGCGTTCGCCAAGTTCGGCTCCGACCTCGACCCGGCCACCCAGCGCCAGCTCAACCGCGGCGCCCGCCTCGTGGAGGTCCTCAAGCAGGGCCAGTACGAGCCGGTCCCGGTCGCCGAGCAGGTGGCCATCATCTACGTGGCCGGCCAGGGGCTCATCGACGACGTCCCGGTCGACCAGATCCGCGCCTTCGAGGCCGACTTCCGCGAGGCGCTCCGCCTCAAGCACGCCGACGCGCTCGCCTCCGTGGCCGCGACCGGCAAGCTGACCGACGAGGCCACGGCCGCCTTCGAGCAGGAGGCCGCCGATCTCAGCGCTCGCTACGCAGGCTGAGGCATGGGGCAGGTGGCAAGGGGCAAGAGGCTCCTGTCGACGCCCCTTGCCGCTTGCCCCATCCCCCCTGCCCTGAACCATGGCCTCTCTCAGAGACATCCGCAGCCGGATCGGCACGGTCCAGAACACGCAGCAGATCACGCGCGCCATGAAGATGGTGGCCGCGGCGAAGCTCCGGAAGGCCCAGGAGCGGATCTTTACCGCGCGGCCCTACGCGTTCAAGATCCGCGAGATGATCGGCCACTTGCGCCAGCGGCTCGACGTCGTGACGCACCCGCTGTTCGAGGCGCGCGAGGAGATCGGCGGGGCCCTCGTCATCGTGGTCACGAGCGACCGCGGGCTGGCCGGCGCGTTCAACGCGAACCTGCTCAAGGTGGCCGAGGCGACGATCGCCGAACGGTTCCAGGCCCAGCGCGACGCGGGCACGCTCAGGATCGTCGGCGTGGGGCGGAAGGCGCACGAGTACTTCTCGAAGCGCGGCTTCGAGATGGTGGGCGACTACCAGGGCGTGTTCAACGACCTGCGCTTCCCCCTCGCGGGCGAGATCGTGGACCTGGCCGTCGAGGGCTTCATGGACGGCGAGTGGGACGTGGTGGAGGTGGTCTACAACGAGTTCAAGAACACGATCACCCAGAACCGCGTCGCCGAGCAGCTCCTGCCGATCCCGGCCGAGACGTTCTTCACGCCCGTCATGGAGGACGCCGCCGACGTCGACACGGCCGTCGTCGAGGCCGGCGACGTCGAGTACCTGTTCGAGCCGTCGGCCGAGGTGCTGCTGGAGCGGCTCATCCCGGAGTACCTCCAGTACCAGCTCTGGCGCGCGCTCCTGGAGTCCAACGCCGCCGAGCAGGGCGCCCGCATGGTGGCCATGGACGCGGCGACCACGAACGCCGGCGAGCTGCTCAAGGACCTCAAGCTGACCTACAACCGGGTCCGCCAGGCGGCCATCACGACCGAGATCATCGAGATCAGCTCGGGCGCCGACGCGCTCGCGGCCGAGTAGCCCCGCCTCGGCTCGCTCGATTCTGACCGCCCGGTCTCGCGCGAGACCGGGCGGTTTCTGTGTCTTCGGCGTCGGGGTGGGGAAGCGGCGTGCCCTGCCGGATGCCGGCGAGGCCGTTGCCCGTATCGTGCCCCACACGGCGCCCACGGACATGGGGGACATCGACCCTGTCGGCCTGGTCCTGTTTCTCGCGCTCGCCGCACTCGTGGGGACGGTGCCGGTGTCGCTCGCCGTCCTGTGGGCGTACCGGAAGGCCGTCCGGCGGGCGATGAAGCGGACCGCTCACACCGACCTCCGGCCGCCTCCGCTCGACCCACCCGCCGCGCTGCGCCCGGCGGCCCAGATCGAGCGCGTGCGCGGGGCCCCCGAGGGCCCGCTGCCGCCGAGCTACCCGCGAGCGGTCTCGCAGCCCCGCCGGATCGCCGTGGCGTACGCCGTCGCCGGGCTCGCGCACGCGACCGTAGCGACCGCGCTCGTGTTCGGAGTCAACGGGTTGGCGGTGCTCCCCCAACGGCTGGCGGTGGTCTGGGCCGTGCTCGCGTGGCCGGTCGCGCTGACCGTGATGACGGTCGCGGTCCCGGGGCGACGGTGGAAGGGGCTGGCCGTCGCGGTCTACGCCGCCGTGCTGGCCGCCGTCGCCGGAGCCTCCGCAGTCGAGGCGGCGGCGTTGCTCTGGTTCTACGTCGGCGTGCCGACGATCGCGCTGGCGCTGATGGCGAACCCGTGGCTGCGGACGGCGGGCCCATTCGTGGCCGTCGTCTTGGTGGGGGCCGCGCTGGGCGCCGTGGCCGCTCCGAGCGTGATGCTCGGGGCGCTCTCGGCCGGCGTCGTCGGGACCGCCGCCGCGGTGAGCGCGGTGGGCTGGGGCGTGGGGCTGCTCGGGTTCGGCCTGGGCGCGCTCGGGCTGTGGCGGATCGCGCGGGCCTACGCCCGAGGGCGGTGGAGCGATCAGATGCTCCACGTCTCGGCGTGGTGGCTGCTCTACACCGTCTGGCAGACGCTCTCCTTGATGTCCGAGGCCGGGTGGGTGGGGCTCGTCGGGCTCGTCCCCTTCGTCGTCTTTCTGGTCGTGCTGCGCTACGGGTTGGGCCGCCTGCCCCGGGGCGAGCCGGTGCGGCTGCTGGTCCTGCGCGTGTTCGGGGCCCGCGGTCGGAGCGAGCGGCTGTTCCGCGACCTCGCCTTGTCGTGGCGGACGCTGGGCGGCATCGGGCTCATCAACGCCCCCGACCTCGCCTCCGAGACGATGGAGCCCGACGAGCTGCTCACGTTCCTCTCAGGCCGGCTCCGCACCCTGTTCGTCCGCACCCGGGCCGACCTCGACCGGCAGGCCGCGGCCCTGGAGGCCGGTCCCGACCCCGACGGCCGCTACCGCGTGACGGCACTGATGTGCCACGACGACACGTGGCGCGCGTCGGTCGTCCACCTGATCCGGTCCGCCGACGCCGTGCTGGTCGACCTGAGGGGCTTCGCGCTGCGCAACCGGGGCATCCGGTACGAGCTCCGCCTGCTGCTGAGCACGGTCCCGCTCGCCCGGCTGGTGTTCGTCACCGACGCAACCGCGGACGCGGCGGCGCTGGAGGCGGCCCTGGGCGAGGCCTGGGCCACGATGAGCGACGACGCCCCGAACCGGGCGGCCGAGCCCACCCTGACGCTGGTCGACCTCGGGACGCAGGGCCGCCGCGACGTGCGCGGTCTGCTCGCCCGGCTCTGCGCTGCGGCGCAGACGCCCCGGCCCGAGGCCGCGCGTCAGTCCGTCTGAGGGAGCGTCGGCACCTCGGCGATGGGCCAGCCTCGGGTGCGCGCGCCGTCGGCGAACCTCGCGGTCAGGTCGCCCGGCCCGCGCGTGGCGCCCTCCCACACGACGATGGCCAGCGGCGTGCCGTCGGACAGCCGCTCCGCCTCGCGGTACAGCGCCTCGGTCGCAGCGACGTAGCCGGCGGTCCCGGGCTCGGCGTCGAGAATGACCAGGTCGCCTTGCGCCTCGACCTCCCCGACGATCCGGTCGAACAGGGCGCCCCAGTCGTGCGCCGGGTCGGGGCGGTCGACGACGGACGCGTCGCGGAACGCGGACGGTGCCGTGTGCATCACGACGCGCCGTCGGAGCCCCAACTCGCCCGCCACGTCGAGGGCGACCAGATCGGCGCCGCAGGCGGCGGAGCAGACGAGCGCGCGCGCGCCTTCCGCCTCGAACAGCGTCCGAAGCGCCGCACGCACGGCGGGGACGGCCGACGGCGGGAAGCGGGCGGGCGCCGCGCCCGGAGCGTCGATGCGGCGGCCGGCAAGGGCGACGGTCATGGGGCCGCAGGGACGAACCCGTCGAAGTGCTCGGCCCGGACCTCGGCCTCGGCGACGGCCCGTCCGACTCGCTGGAGCTCGGCCATCGCGTCCACGGCGTCGAGCGTCTGGACGCGGCCCGGCTCGACGTCCGTCAGCCCGAGCGCGTCGAGCCCGTCGCGCGACAGGTCGGCGTCGTAGCGGGCGTAGGTGAAGAGCGGCGGGTAGGTGCCGACGCCGTGGAGGTCGTCGAGCTCGCGGTCGAGCGGGGCGCCGGCGCGGGTCCGGCTGAGCAAGCGGCAGAGCAGGTCCTGTTGGGTCGAGATGCCGTACATCAGCGCGCCCGGAACGCCCTTCGCGTTGTAGAGGTGGGTCATCCTCCGAGGCGAGAGCGCGGCGTCGGCGCGGGCCGCGGCGCCGGTGCCGACCGAGACCAGCAGCAGCTCGTCCGCCCCGACCGGCCATCCGAGGCGGTAGGGCGTCGCCGTCGCCATCGCGAAGAGGAGGAACGCCGGGTTGTTGTACGGGGTCACGCCGCCGTCGACGAACACGAACTCGCGGCCGCCCACGTCGACCACTTCGGGCGGGAAGTAGACCGGCGCCGCGGTGCTGGCGCGGACGAGCTGCCAGAGCGGGAGGTCGAGGTTGCAGTGCTCCCGGTCGCGCGCGTTGTACCGAGCGCGGGGGTTGTTCGAGAGCGGCCACGGCGAGTCGGTCGTCGCGTTCCGCATCACGAGCAGCAGGAGCGTCCGGAGCCGGTCGCTGCCCAGCGTGGTCTCGGCGCCGAGCACTTCCTGGAGCGTCGCCTTGAGCGCGTGGTCGCGGTAGAGGTGGCGGAAGCGGTTGAACAAGCGGGCCTTCTTGAACATCGCTCGGCCGCTGGCGAGGTAGAAGTCCCGGATCTCGTCGACGCTCATCCCGACGCTGACGCACGTTGCGATGATGGCCCCGGTGCTCGTCCCGCCGACGTAGTCGAACGCGTCCGCCAAGCGGAAGTCGGGGCCGCGGCCGGAGCGCTCGCGCAACGTGGCCTCGACGCGGGCCAGGATCTCGATGGTGATGAGCCCGCGGATGCCGCCGCCGTCGAGGGCGAGGAGCGTCTTGGGACCGGGCGCGTCGAGGTGGGCAAGGGGCATGGGGCCAAGGTCCGGTTCGGCCGCAAGATGGACCACGGCGGCTAAGCCGCAAGCCGGCGCCCGGTTCTCGGCGTCTGGTTCTCGGGCCGGCCCTGTCGAACCGCCCGTCCTGTCGCCCCACTCCTGTCGTCCCAGCGGAGGCCGCAGGCCAGAGCCGGAGGGTCGGCTGCCCGCCCCTCGACTGACTCGGGGGTCGCGTCCAGCAGGCTCCGACGCACGACCCCCGCTCGGGAGGACGGGGACCGTGGGGAGACGGCCCCGTGGCGCCTGGTACCGGGCACAGCAAACCGGGCGCCGGACGTCAGCGCGAGCGGATCAGGAGGAGGTCCTCCTGGGGCGGCGTCAGCCACTCGGCGCCGGTCTCGGTGATGACGACCATCTCCTCGACCGAGATCGTCTTGGTGCCGTCGCCGTCGAGGGGCCACGCGTGGAAGCCGTCGAAGGCGAACGTCATGCCCGGTCGGAGCTCGTCGAGCTGGCGGCCCGACGGCGTCCGCCCCTCTTGGCCGCCGCCCAGGCTCGGGCCCGAGTCGTGGGCCCAGTAGCCGACCGGGTGGCCCGTGCTCCACATCACCGGCAACGACCCGTTCTCGCGCATGACGGCCCGCTGCGCGCGGTCCACGTCGACGCCGCGCGCGCCGGGGCGCATGGCGTCGAACGCCGCGCGGCGGCCCCGCTTGGCGGCCTCCCACTTCGCGAGCGCGTCGGCCGGCGGCTCGGTCTCGCCCGGCGCGAGCACGTAGGCGAACCGCTGGATGTCCGTCACGTGCTCGCCGACGCGGATGCCGAAGTCGGTCTGGACGAAGTCGCCCGGCCGGAGCACGCGGTCGGTCGGGTGCGAGTGGCCGCGGTCCCGGCCCGAGTTGACGGCCGGGTTCTGGTCCGGCGCCCACCCGTCGCCGACGCCGGCTTGGGCCATCCGGGCTTCGAGGAAGTCGGCGAGGTCGCGATCGGTGGTGACGCCTCCTACGGCTTGGGCGTACGCCTCTTGCTGCCACTGGGCCGTGAGCGCGGCGGCCCGGCGCATGATCTCGACCTCGGCCGGCGTCTTGACCGCCAGCCACTCCGCGATCAGCCGCTCGGCCGAGACCGTGAACGGCATCCAGTCCGGCCCGAGCGCCTCCTGCATCCGCTCGTACTGGGTCGACGAGAGCCCGTCCGAGATCGGCGTCGCGCCCCGGTTGATGGCGACGGCGACGGGCGCGTGCCGCTGCAAGAGGGCGGCCACGGACGGCCAGACGGACTCGCCCCGTGGGATCTCGACCACCTCGCCGTGCGTGCCGAGCTCGGCCAGCGCCGTCGCCTCGCCGGCCGGCGACACGGCGACTGACGAGACGCCGGAGCCCGTCCGGACGAACAGGACGGCAGCCTCGCCGCCCGCGTTCTCGCACCCGACGTGCCGGGCCATCGGGTCGTTGTCGTTCTCGCGACACAGGACGAGCCAGGCGTCGACGCCGGCGCGGTCCATCGCGTGGGGGAGAAGCCGGTCGATCCGGTCGGCGCGGATGGCCGGCCACGAGTCGGCGGCGGTCTGGGCGCTGGCGGCGAGCGTCAGCAGGAGGGCGAGGAGGGCGGGTCGCATGGGCCGGGCGGCGGAGTCCCGCAACCTACCGTCCGGCGCCGGCCGGACGCTGTCCGCCTGAGCCCCTCGCAGGGCCCGAGCGCGTGGCTACCGCAACCTCCCGGGCTTGTCATCCTGAGCGGAGCGAGGGATCTCAGCACGAGCCGCCGAGCCCGACGTCACGGCTTCTTGCGGGTGGACGCCAGCGTCGAGGTCCCTTTGGCCTCGCTCATGGCACGCCTCGGCTCCGCCCAGGAGGTGTCGCCCCCCGCCCTCGGGGGCGCGGTTGATACCAGACCCGGGTGGAGTGTGTGGGTCTGGGGGTGCGGGAGGAGAGGGCATCCCGCCCCCACACCTCCACACTCCCCACCCCCTCCAGTCCCGAACAGCGACGGATCAGCCGGACGTGGTATGAGAGGTCGAACGCCGAGCGTGTGATGGCCCCGGGTCCCCGTGTCTCCCGACGCCTCCGCGTATGTTCCTCGCCTCGCGACCCTCACCGTGCGGCGTCTCCCTTTCCTCTTGCTCGTCCTCTGCATCGGGAGCCGCGCCCAAGGGATCGGCCCGGGTGGCTGGCCAGCGTCGGGCGCCGTCGTCCCGACGGACACGACGCGGTGGAAGGCGGTCGCCGCGCCCGCCGGCCAACGTCTCTTCGTCGACGCCACAGCCCTCCGCTGGAAGGGGAGCACCGTCGAGGTCTGGACGTGGCGCGCGTACGCCTCCGCCCACCGGCCCGCGTTCGGCCCGGCGTACGACCGGGTGCTGGCCCGGGACGTGGTGCACTGCCGGATCCAGGCGACCGCGCCGCACCAGGTGGTCCGCTACCTCGGCCACGCGAGCGCCGGCGGGTTCCTGTTCCCTCCCGACGTGGGGCCGTTCGGGTGGGCGCCGGACTCGGCCGAGGAAGCCGTGGGGACGTGGGCGTGCCAGAGCGACGGGGCGCCGGCGGGCCGGTAGCGCGGGCGCGCGTTCACCGGACGTTCCCCGTCGGCCGGTTGCCCCGGCCCGACACCGGTTCTAGCTTGGGCGCCCCGGCCGAGCCACGGCCGGCACCGGAGAGGTGGGTGAGTGGCTGAAACCACCGCTTTGCTAAAGCGGCGTGCGCCGAAAGGTGTACCGGGGGTTCGAATCC